>NZ_CM182091.1:4800000-7792474 GCF_059428125.1 Frankia sp. BMG5.60
CCGGGTTGCGGATCGACCCCGGCGACCACCGGGCCGAACCGGAGCTGATCGGTGGTCACCCGGGGCAGCTCGATGCCGATGTTCCGGTAGGCAGCCTGCACGAGCGAGGAACAGTCCCAGGAGTCCGGCCCGATCGCCCCCCAGACGTAGGGCTTACCGATCTGTGACTCCATGAACGCGACCACGGGGGCGATCGTGCCGGCGGGGATCTCCACGCCGAACTCGAGCGAGTCCCCGTAGACCTGCATCTGGGCGAGGATCGTGCGCACGTAGTTGCGGGTCTCGGTGTAAGGAGGAATGCCCGCGTAGGCGAGCACCGCCCCGGCGCCGGCGTTGTAGGCGGCCAGCATCTTCTCCTGCCCGTCGCCGGGCACGGAGGCGACCGACGCCGCCACCGCGCAGTCGTAACGGGCCGCGGCCGGGATCGCGTCGGTGGGGTTCCACACGTCGCCCTGGCCGTGGCTGGCCCAGGTAGCGGGCATGAACTGGGCGATCCCCATCGCCCCGACGGGCGAGCGGGCCTGCGGGTTGAACCCGGACTCCTGATGGAGCTGGGCGGCCAGCAGGGCCGGCGTCACCTCTTCGCAGCCGGCGCCGTTCGCCGCGTCCGCGATCAGTTGCACGTACTCCGCCGGGATGCCGTCGGCGTTCTCGATCGCCTTGTTGCCCCGGCCGTGGTCACCGACGAACGGCCCGGCAAGTGTCATGATCAGGACCGAGATCATCAGGATGATCCCACCGATGACGATCGCCGAGCCGGTGCCCAACCACACCAGCCACCCGGATCGCTGGGGCGGGAAGCGGCGGGCCATCCGACCTCACCGCCCCGGCGCGTCGCCGGCGACGCTGGCGAGGTCCGCCCCGGCGACCCGCCACGTCCCGTCGGCCTGGCGCAGTAGCGTCAGGGCCGGGGTGGACAACGTCGCTACCGGAGCGTCGTTGCCCGTCGTGCTCTCGCGACGCACGTTGAGCTGGAGCACGACGCGGCCCGTGGCGGTGGTGTCGATGCCGCCCAGGGGCGTGGTCGCCAGCACCGACACCTGTGAGCGGGCGCCATGGGCACGTAGATCTTCCCAGGCCTGTCCGTCGGCGCCTCCATCAGCGGCGCCGGTGGAGCCCGCCCCGAGCGAGGCGGCGAAGTCCTCGGTGAGGCAGTCCCGGGCCCGCTCGACGCCGGCCGACGGTCCCGAATCGGTCCGGGCGTCGAACGACTGCCAGCGGGTGAAGCAGTCGGCCGCGACCGCGGCCGGGTTCGTGCGGTCGACCTCGCCGGTCGCCGGGGCGGTCGCGGTGGCCAGCGGGGGCCCCGGCGCCTGGCTGGCACCCGGCGGCGGGCCGGTGGTCACCGACGGACTCGGGGTGGGGTCCGCGGCCCGGCCCAACGTCCCGCAGCCCGCCAGCACGGCCAGCACGGCCAGCAGCGCCAGCGGGATCAGCAGGGCACGCAACGGGATCAGCAGGGCACGCACCGCCGCCGCGCGCCGCCCCCCGAGGCGTCGCGGGACCGCAGGCCGCATCGTCGCTCTGGTCCGGGCCCGGGCCTGGACCAGAGCGGCGGCTCGACGCCGGCCGGCCCCCCGGCGCAGCGGCGCCGAACCGCCCTGGATCACTAACACGTCCGGGCGCCGCTACGCCGAGCCGCCGTGGCGCCCGATCGCCGGCACGCCGCCGTACTCGGGGACGCCGGCATCGGCGATCCTCGTGCCCGACCTTGCCACGCCGCCGGTCACTCCCGGCCGTCCAGCCAGTCCCGCACGCGGCCGCGGCGCACCCGCCACTGGTGGCCGACCTTGCGGGCCGGGATCGCCCGTTCGGACAGAAGCTTGAGGACCGTGCTCTCGGACAGGCGTAGCCAGGCGACCAGCTCGTCGACGGTGAGCACGTCGTCGTCGTCGGGCCGGGCCGCCGGTCCACCGGCCGTGGGCGCCGTGCCCGCCCCGCCTGTGGGAGCGCCGACGGCCCCCAGCCTGGTGGCCCCGCCGGTGCCACCGGACACCGACGTCCTGGTCCCCGGCGGGGACAGCGGCGGCGCGAGCGGCGCGACCGGAGGCGTCGCAGCGGCGGGCGCGCCGGGCGGCGTGCCCGGGGCGGTCGCGGACGGCATGCCCGCCGGCCCGCCGGAGCTCGCCCGGGGCCGGCTCGACCCGGTGAGCGTGGAGCGCAGAGGAGTCGATCCGACCGGCGCTGTCCGGCCGGACAGCGGCGCACCCTGCGGGGCGCCCGAGCGCCCCGGACGGGTGGATGGCCGGGGCGTCGCCGTCGAGAAGCCGTCCTGCGCCACCGACGCTCCTTTCGCTCTGCCGCACGATTCGCGCCGCGTGTACCTGGCCGCCCCCGCCGGCCCCGGCGCGGATCTTCCGCCGGACCCGCCACCGGTTCGCCTCGGTAATGGCGGATCGCACATCTCCGGTTCCGGAAGGTACACCGACCCATCCGTTGTGGGTAGCCTCAACCAGAGCTTGTCATACTCGAATGGCTCGTGTTACATCGATCCGACCGCAGCCGAAGGCAAGTAACCGTAAGTAACCGTAAGTGGCACTAGCTAACCTGTAGAGAGCCGGGAGGGCGACGGCGCGTGAGCGATGTGCCACAGGCACCGTACGGTGAGGAAGGCGACGCGCGGCCCGTTTCGCTCATAGGAGCCCGCATCCCCACGTCGGCCTCCCGTTCCAACCGGCTGCCTGACCGAGACGACCAGTACGGGCGCGACGAGTCACCGACCACCGAGGACGCCGAGTCACCTCCATACGCGCGTTCCGGGCGCCGGCGGCATCGGCGGCGGAGCGGGTCGGACTCACCGCAGCCACCCGACGAAGCGTGGCAGAGCGAGGCGTTTCACCTCGATGATGCGACATCGGCGACCGAACCGGGTGCGGACCGTGCAAGCGCCGCGGAGGCCACATCCCCGGCGGATCCGCCGGGTGCCGGGCGCGGCGCCCAGACCACGCCGGACGCGGAGCCGGCCGAGGACCTCCGGCGCACACGCGGCAGCCGGACGCGCCGCGCCGGCCGGCCGGCCGCGATCGCGCCGCGCAACCAGGCAGACCCTTCCCGCCGCCCGGCGCCGCCCGGCGGCGCCGACGCCCCGGCCCCGGGATCGTCGCGGGACACGGTGGTCCCGTCCCGAGCGGACGGCTCCGATCATGCCGCCGGCACCGAAGTAGACACCCGCACAGGCACGACCGCACGGACCGCAGGCTCCGGTCCGGGGGCCGATCACGGCCCCGCGCCCGCCCCCGCCGAAGCACTCGCCGCAGGTCCCGGGCCTACCGCGATTCCCCCGCACGCCCCCGGGCCGCTGCCCGTCCCTGATCCCCCTGCCACCGCGACGCCCCCGCGCAGCCGCCCGCCCAGGGCATCGGCTCCACCCCGGGCGGCGGCCACCCGGCCGGTCTCGGCCGGGGGACCCCCGGGGGCCCCCGGTGCGGCTGCCACGGAGCAGGGCGACCGAGCCGTCACCGCCGTGCCGACGCCCGCGATCGGCCCGATCGTGGTGACCGACTCGATCGCTGTGGGCGACTCCATCCCCGTGTCCGACTCCGTCGCCGTGACCGATTCCATCGCCGTGACCGGCCCGATCGAGGTGACCGGCCCCACCGGAGTGCCCGGTTCCGGTGCGGCGGCCCCGCCCGCCCCCGTCACCAGGCCGGCCCCGACGGAGCGGCCCACCGCCGCCACCGGACCCATCGCCCGCTCGGCCCCGCCGACACCGAGCCGCACCCCCACCCCCGGCCGCGCGCCCATCCCGAACCGCACGGCCCCATCGAGCAGCACGGCCCCATCGACCCAGAGCCAGCCGCCGACCGCGCCCCGCCCGGCCTCGCCGCCCACCCCGCCCCGGGCGCGCGCGGCGGCGGGCGGGCCCGGGGCCCCCGCCACGCCGACGGTCCAGCCCGGGGCGAAGCCGGACCCGTCCACATCGCCCGCCCGGACACCGGCGCTAGCGCCGGCACCCGGCGCGGAGCCGGCGCCGTCACCGCGGACCGCTCGTCCGCCCCGCCCCTCCCGCGAGGCGGCCGTACCGGTTGCGGATCGGCCGGGCTCCGCGCGCCGGCCGGAATCCGACGGTCAGCTCAGGCCATGGCAGGAATCGCGCCGCGGCGCGGGCGGCCTGCAGTCGTGGGAGGAGATCCCGGTCCGGCTCTCGGTTCGCGACCGGGCCCGCATGCCGCTGCCGGGCTCCTGGCGGGTCACCGTGACGTCGCTGTTCCCGTACTCGGGGACGACGACGCTCGCCGGCGTGATCGGCCTGACCCTGACGGGGGTGCGTGCGCATCCAGTGCTCGCCGTCGACCTGTGGCCCGGGGAGTTCCCGGCCGGGAGCACGGCGCCGGCCTCGGGCGGCGACGAGGACGAGCCCCGCGGCGACCCGCTGACCAGTCGGGTCGGCTCCGCCGGGACGACCACGGTCGCGGACATCGTCCGACACCAGGCCGCCGACGGTTCCGCCGCGGAGCTGCGCCTGATGATCAGTGGCCGCCGTTCCGGGGGTGCCCGGGACCTCGATGTGCTGCCGGTCCGGCCGGACGCCGGCCAGATCGCCGCCGACTCGCCACCCGTCGACGACGTCCCTGTCAGCCAGGACGCGCCCGCCGTCCCGGCCGGCGCCCAGCCCGTCACGCCGACCGGGTTGCGCTCGGCGTTGGGCCTGCTCGCGCACTCCTACCCGCTGGTACTGGTCGACGCGCCGACCGGGGCTCCATTGACCGAGGCCGCGGTAGAGGCCGCGGATCTCGTCGTCCTGACGACGCTCGCCACGGCGGCCGATCTGGAAGCGACTCTCATGCGGCTGCGGGCGTTCCGTGAGGCGCCGGGCCGGGGGCCGGCCCGCGACGGGGGGCCGCCGATCGTCGCGGCGATCGTCGCGCCGCGGCGCGGTCGGCCGTCGCCCCGCACCCGAGCGGCCGCGGCACGGCTCGGTCGGCAGGTGGACTCCCTCGTGCGCATCCCCTACGACGCCCGGCTGGACCCGAGCCGGCATACCCCGGTCCGCATCCCACGGCTGCGCCGACGTACTCGCCGTGCCTACATGCGACTGGCCGCGGCCACCGTGGAAAGCCTGTTCGCATTGGCAAAGGCCGAGGTAGAGGCCCCTCCGGCGGCCGGCGAGCGGCCGGCGGGGACCTCACCCGAAGCCATCGGACCGGTCACCCCACGCACGGAGGCCGGCGCGACCAGCGGCCCCGCGAGCACTACCGGAGATCACCCCACGCCGCCAGGCGTATCATTCGGCGACCTACGGTCACCAACGGCACCCTCAAGGATCGCCGGACCGGATCGTCCGGGCGGACCCCGCCCGTGAGAAAGGAACCGCGATGATCCTGGACGCCGCCGCCAAGGCGACCGTCATCCTGGCCGACGTGAAGGTGAACCCGGACGACACCAAAGCGCCCGGCATCAACGCCCTGAAAGACCTGGTCAACGGCCTGGCCGCCTATGCGGTGATCGCTGCCGTCGCCGCGGTGCTACTCGGCGGGATCGCCTGGGCACTCGGCGAGCGGATGGGCCTCGAGCGAGCTTCGACCGTCGGAAAGAGCGGCGTCATCGCCGGCTTCGGTCTGGCATTCCTCGTCGGCGCCGCCGCGGCCTTCATCAACTTCTTCCTGGCCACCGGCGCAACGGCCACCGCCCCCGCGCCCAACCCAGGGGGCCAGCGCCCGCCCGCCGTCGTTGTCACCGTCGCCGTTGACCCCGGCGTGGTCCATGACCCATCGTCAACGCTCTTCTGACCGGTTCCCCGGGTACCGGCGGGCGGACATTGCGATGATGACCGTGCCGTCTTGTGAGGGGAGTGGGCGTTGCCGGGCCTGATGGAGAGTGTGGCCAGACGTCTGATCATCATCATCGTAGCCACTGGCACGGTGAGTGTGATCGGCGGATTGGTGATCGGACGCTATGTCATCCCAGACAAGGGCGCGAGTCCAGACACCGCCTCAGTCGCGCCCGCACCCACTCCTAGTACAACTCCGACCTCGAGCCCGGCGGCTATAGCACCCACGCCCACCCTGGTCCCGAAACCGGACTCCCCGGAGGGGAAGCCCGCGGACACGGCCAGCAGCAGCCAGATCCCCGGCCTCCCCACCCGCATCAACGAGTTCGGCATTCCGGTTGGCTACCCCCACAACAAGTCGGGCGCCGTAAGTGCCTGCGCCAACTACGTTGCAGGCTATTTGAATCCGTCGAACCGTGAGCCGGCGCGACTGAGAGAAGTTTTTAGGTCTGTATCAACGCAGCCTTCCGTCGCCGATCACATCAGTCAACGGCTTATTGAATCAAACAATGGTACCGCGAAAAACTTCGGTGTACCCTCCGTCAACTCCCCCAACTTTTTGTTTAGGTATCGAGTACTTGGCTACGCAGTTGATAACTTCAGTTCCGACGAAGCCAAAATTCGCATATGGCTCAATACAAACGCCGGCAACCTTAACGGATCGCCGAACTTCAAGCCACGCGACTTCTGGGGAACCGACCTGTGTAGCGTGAATTGGAACGGATCGGATTGGAAACTTTCCAATTCCGATGATGGCCCAGATGGCCCAGACCCGGCCGAGCAACGGTCCGAGGAATTCCAGAATTTTCTTCTGATCGGAGCGGGTGCATGACGACTGGTAACTCAGGCGACGGCACGGTAATTCTGGCCTTCAACCCGAATCCCCTAAGTGCCATTAAGGGCGCGATTTCGGGGAGTGTGGATGCTTACTTCAATTCGATGGGGACAGCGTTCTGTGGGATGGCCGCGGACCTGTCGAGTTCCGTGTTCAGTTTCGCGGCGCAGAAGACGACCATCGATCTGAAGGCCGACTACGTCGTCGAGAACTACAACATCGCGTTCGGGATCGCGGTGTTGATCGTCACCGGCCTCTTCCTCTGTGCCTGCATCATGGGGGCGGTGCGGGGTGACCCGCACATCTTCGTTCGGGCACTCACGGCGACCGGCACCTCGATCCTGGGCTCCTTCATCGCGCTTGCCCTGCTTCAGATGATTCTGACCGCCTCGGATGGAATCGCCGACGCCTTCGGCAACGGGAAACCGTTGGGATCCGACCTCGTGGCTCAGGTACGCGCGCTACCGGAACAGGGCAACTTCGCCCTCGATCTCGTGCTGTCGCTGCTCGTCGCGATGTTCTCGTTCGCGCTGTTCGTGGTGCTCTACATCCGCAAGGTCGCGATCATCGTGATGGCGGTCTTCATCCCGCTCTACCTCGCCGGGCAGCCGACGATGTCGACGAGCGCCTGGCTCAAGCGTGCCACCGAACTCCTCCTGGCCCTGATCTTCGCGAAGCCAGTCATATATGCCATTTTCACGCTTGGCGCCGGGATGGCCAGCGACTCGACCGGGTCTACGGTCGATCAGACCCTGACGATCCTCGGCGGGACCGTGGTCATGATTGCCGCGGTGTTCGCCCCGTTCGTCCTCATGCATCTGATGGGATTCGCCGACGTCCATCTGATGCGGGCCGTCGGCTCGGCGGGCCGGCGCAGCGCCGCATCCTTCGGCCAGGGTGCGGGCGCACTGCTCGGATCGACGTCCCGGGAGACCTTCCGCGGAATTGGTGCCCGGCTCCAGACGCGTAATCGCGGCGTCCTCGGAGACACCGGCGGCATCGGTGTGGAGCCCGGACTCGCTCGGCCGGCAGCGCTACGGACCGGACGCAGTGGAATCGGCGCGCCCGTGGGCGGGTCGTCCCGGGCCGGTGCCGCGACCGCGTCGGTGCGGGGCTCCGGCGGCAGACCGCGGACCGGCGGCTCCGGCGCGGGCGGCGCCGTGCGGCAGCCGGCCCGGTCCGGCGGTCCCAGCCGGACGGCCGTCCCGGTCGGCGCCAGCGCCCGGCCGAACGGTGCGACCCCCCGGACGGCCGCCCGCGTCGCACCGGCCAGGAACGGCGCGTCCCCGCGGACGAGTCAGGCCCGACCCCCGGTCGCTCCGGCGCCCCGACCGGCCACGGTTGCGGCACCGAAACTGCCACCGTCCCGCACCGGCGGTCAGTGAGCACGGCGTGCGAACAGGCCGCAGCGTGCGGGCGGCCGGCACCACGCAGAAGATCAATCGGCGAGTGAGGTAGTAGATGGTCGCGGAACGCAGCTATCGGTTCGGACCGCTCGAACGCGGCGGCGTCATGCTCGGCATGCGCTGGCCGCAGCTCGCTCTGATGATCGGCGTGATGCTCTGCGTCCTCGGCGCCCTCCGGTCACCGTTGGTAGCCATTCCGATCTGGGTGCTGCTCGCGGTGGCCCTGCTGTTCGTCGCCTTCGTCCGGGTGGAGGATCGTAACCTCGACCAGTGGGTGCCGATCCTTTTCGGCTTCACGATGCAGAAGGTGACGGGCGAGACGGTGTTCCGTGGCGCGTTCTTCCGGCTCGGCGCCGGGGAGGACCAGCTCAGCCGCACGGTCCTTCCCGGGCCGCTGTCCTCCCTGGTGATGTTGTCCGTCCCGGTCGGTGGCGGCCGGTACGTGGCGGTGGTCAAGGACGCCAAGAAGCAGACCTACACCGCCGTCCTGCAGGTGCAGGGCAGCCAGTTCGCCCTGCTGGAGTCCGGTGACCAGCAGGCCCGGGTCGACGCCTGGGGTGAGCTGCTGGCCGGGTTGACGGCCGGCGGCGGCAAGCTGTCCCGCATCCAGTGGCTGGAGCGCACCCTGCCCGATTCCGGGGACCAGCTCCAGCGCCACTGGCGGGTGCGCGGCCACCACGACGACTCCTGGGCCGCGGATGCCTACCAGCAGGTCATCGACGCCGCCGGTCCCGTCGCCCAGCGGCACGAGACGTACCTGTCGTTCCAACTGCGCGCCAAGGACGCCCGCCGGGCGATCCAGCGGGCGGGCGGCGGCGACCAGGCGGCCTGCGCGGTCCTGCTCGGCGAGCTGCGCACGATGGAGGCTGCGCTCGCCCGAGCGTCGATCAACACGGTTGGCTGGCTGCCCCCGCGGGCGCTGGCCGCAGTCATCCGCACGACCTACGATCCGTACTCGATCGAGATGATCGACGCTCGCGGCGGCGCGAGTACCGACCTCGCCGGCGGGTTGAAGGGCCTGGCATCCGGAATCGACCCCGCGGTAGCCGGACCAGTACGGACCATCACCGCATGGGATCACTACCGCACGGACTCGGGGTACCACACCACCTACTGGATCAACGGCTGGCCCCGGGTGCCCTCGCCCGCCGCCTTCCTCGCCCCGCTGCTGATGGAGACGACCTGCCGGCGCACGGTGTCGCTGGTCGTGGAGCCGCTGCCCGGCCGGAAGGCGGAGAAGGCGGTGAACCGGCGGCGGATGGCGCACCTCGGCGAACAGCAGATGCGGGACAAGGTCGGCAAGGTCACGACGCAGCGGGACGTCGCCGAGGCCGACGAGGTGGAACGGCGCGAGCAGGAGCTGATCGCCGGTTTCGGGGCGTTCCGCTTCCACGGGTTCGTCACGGTCTCCGCTGACGATCTCGACGGCCTCGCCGACGCCTGCGGCGAGGCCGAGACGCTGGCGTCACGCAGCCGGCTGGAGATGGTGCGCCTCGTCGGGGAACAGGACCAGGGCTTCAGCGTCGGGGCCCTACCGTTGGCGGTGGGAGTGGCGTGATGAACGGCAACGGCAACGGAGCGGTCAACGGCAACGGAGCGATCCCCGATCCGGCGAGTTCGGGCGGCGGCCGTGGCGGCTTCGTACCGATCCCGGCCGCGTACCCGACGGGTGACATCGCCTCCGCGGTGGCCGGCCCCAACGGGGCCGCCCCCGAGGCCGCCTACGAGGCGAACGGGTATGGCGGCGTCGGCGACGAGGTCGGACACGACGGCCAGCCCGGACACGGCGGCCAGCCCGGATACAACAGCCAACCCGGATACAACGACGAGCCCGGGTACGACGGCCGGCCCGGGTACGACGACGAGGCGGGCTTCGAGGATGCCGGCTTCGACGAACTCGACCCGCCCAGCTACGACGAGGCCGGCTACGACCCGGACGGCTACCAGGCCGCGGCGTACGAGGCGGCCGGGCACGACCCGGGACGTGACGCCGAGGGTTTCGTCGACCTGGGTGGCGGTCCGCGCCGGCGCCGGTCGACTCCCCCGGCGGCCCCGTCGCCCCGCCGCGGCCGCCGGGCGGAACGGGCCGCCGCCGCTGCGGAGAAGGCCGCGATGCGTCGCGCCCAGGCAGCGTTGCGCCGCGGGGCGCAGCCCTCGAAGCTGCTCGGCCCCTTCGCCGGGCGCGCCTACCACAAAATGCGACTGCCCGCGCATATGGAGACGACCGCGCAGATCGCCGGTATCTACCCGTTCGTGGTCGACTCCGGGCTGGCCGCGCCTGGGATGTACATCGGCCGGCACGTCTGGTCGGGGAACTCGTTCGATTTCGACGTCTTCGAGCTGTACCGCCAGCAGGTCATCGAGAACCCGAACTTCGCCGTGTTCGGCGCGGTCGGTTCCCGCAAGTCGGCCCTGCTCAAGACGCTGATCTCCCGCGGCGCGGCGTTCGGCTACCAGGCTGCGGTGCCCTGTGATCCCAAGGGCGAGTACACCCGGCTGGCTCGCCGGCTCGGGTGCGAGCCCACCTACATCGGTCCGGGCATGGCGACCCGGCTCAACCCGCTGGACGCGCCGCCGCGCCCGATGGGCATTGCCGACGCGGACTGGGCGCGGGAGGTCAAGCGGGCCAGGTCGTCGCTGCTGTCGTCGCTGATCGAGACGGCGAAGGGCGTGCCGCTGACCCCGGCCGAGCACACCGCCGTGGACCTCGCCCTCGACGTCGTCACCCGGCAGATCAGCGGGGCGTCGCCGGAACGCTGGGCGACCCCGCTGCTCCCGCACGTCCTGGAGGCGATGACCGATCCCACCGACGAGGACTGCGTCAACCTTCCGATGACGGCCACCGAGCTGCGCGACGCCTCCCGGGACGCCACCCTGACGCTGCGCCGGCTCACCCACGGCGCGCTCGGCGGCCTGTTCGACGGGCCGACGACCTCCCCACTGGATTTCGACCGGCCGATCGCCGTGCTCAACCTGGAGCGGGTCCAGGGCAGCGACGAGATGATCGCGCTGATCATGACCTGTGCGCAGGCGTGGATGGAAGCGGCCCTGATGCGCCAGGACGGCGTCCAGCGCTACGTCGTCTACGACGAGTGCTGGCGGCTGATGCGTTTCGCCGGGCTCGTCCGCCGGCTCTCGGCGCAGCAGAAGCTCGCCCGCCAGTGGGGCTGTGCCAACGCGATCGTCGCCCATCGCATCTCCGACCTGCTGTCCGCCTCTCCGGACTCGGTGGAGATCGCCAAGGGTCTGCTCGCCGAGACCGCGATCCGCATCCTGTACAAGCAGGCGTCCGACCAGATCGCCGACACCCAGGAGGCCCTCGGGCTCACCGACGTCGCCGCCGACCTGCTGCCGCGGCTCGATCCGGGCTTCGCGCTGTGGCTCATCGGCGCCCGTGCCTTCTACGTCGAGCACGTGGTCGGCGACCTGGAGATCCCGGTGGTCCTGAACGGGTCGAAGATGCACGGCGAGGTCGACGACACCAACCTGACCCCGGCCGACCTCGACCCGGCGGAGCTGGACCCGCCGGATCTCGGTCCGGGTCGGCTGCGCCGCGGCGTCGCCGAAGGCGTCGCCGACGACGTGGAGTTCGACGGCGGCGCGTTCGGCGAGGAGCCGTTCACCGGAGGCCATGGCTACCCCTCGGTCGAGCCCAGCTCCACCGGCTGACGCAGGTCCACCATCGCCCGCTCGGAGGACGGCGGCCAGTCCAACCCGATGGGGTTGGGCCAGGTGAACCCGCCGCCCAGCGCCACCCGCTCGGCGAGCCCGTACAGCGTTGCGTACAGGTCACCGAGCTCCGCCGCGCTCAGTGCCAGGTAGGGGGTCGAGGCCAACTGGTCGGTGGCGTCCTCGATCCCGGCCCGAGCCTGGGCCCCGAGCTCGGTCAGCGCGCCGTCGGCGGTGAGCCAACCCCGCGCGGCAAGGTTGTGGACCGCGTCCGCCCACTCCCGCTCGTTCCAGCCGCGCGAGATCCGTAGCTGCTCATCGGGGCTGCGCCCGGTGGCCGCGGCGAGGACCAGCGCCTCGCAGGGGCCGACCTCGGCGTGCACGAGGGCGGCGATGTGTCCGTCGCCGCGGTGCTCCCGCAGCGTCGTCAGCGCCTGCCAGAGCGCCAGATGTGGCTCGGCGGGAAGGGGCAGGGCGGCGTTGGCGGCGGCGAGCGGCCGCCCGGCGGTGACCGCGGCCGCCGCTGCCCGGCCGGCGAGCGCCGCGGCGCGCCGCACCGCCACGCCCGTCGTGTCCAGCCCCCACAGCTCGCGCAGGACCGCGTCCATCGCCGCGAGGCGGGCGTCGAGCAGCCGGGCCGGCGTGGAGTAGGCCCAGACGTCGGGCACCGAGCGCGCGATCCGGCGCGGCGCGAAGTTGTAGAAGGCCGAAGTGATCGTCGCCGCGGACGCGGCTCCGAGCGGTGCGGCCCGCATGCCGATGTACCCCATCCAGAAGCCGTGGGAGCCGGCCTCCTCCCCGAAGCGGCGGACCGCGGGGTGGAAGTAGATGACCGCGTGGACCGGCTCCCCCACCTCCCAGATCCGGCGGGCGTCATAGGCGCCGGCCGCGCCGACACCGCTCACATCCGTCTGTCTACCGTCGCCCATGCAGTTCCTCCCGAGCGTGAGTCGGTTCCAGACTCCCCCCGCACAGGGGCGGTACGCCAGGAAAAGACGTCATGACCCTCCGTCGGCCGGGGCCGACACCCCGGCCAACGGTCCGCTTCCAGCGGGAACGCGCCGGAAACGCGACGGAAATGACGGTGCTCCGGTTCCCACCCTGGTGCCGGAGGGCCGCCCGCCCCCGCCCGCCGCGTCGGCGGGGTGTGCGGCCGGGCGGGCCGATACTCAGTGCTGGTAGGTCACCCGCAGCACGGCCCGGGCGAGGGTGTGGAAGGCGAGGTTGAAGCCGACGACCGCCGGCGAGACCTCGTCGTTGATCTCCAGCTTGGGCACGTCCACCGCATGCACGGTGAACACGTAGCGGTGCGGCACGTCGCCCTGCGGGGGCGCGGCGCCGCCGTACTCCTTGGTACCCCAGTCGTTGCGGACGTGGTAGGCCCCGGCCGGCAGGCCGGCGGACGCACCGCCGCCAGCGCCGCGCGGCAGCTCCGTCGCCGAGCCGGGAAGGTCGACCAGCACCCAGTGCCAGAAACCACTGCCGGTCGGCGCGTCCGGGTCATAGGCGGTGACGACGAAGCTCTCCGTCCCGGCGGGATGGCCGGACCACGACAACTGTGGGGAGAGGTTCGCGCCGCCGGCGTCCGTGTACACCTGGTCAAGCGGCATGACTCCGCCGTCGACGAGATCCGTGCTGGTCACGTCGAATGACGGGCGCACGGGGAGCACATCATACGGGTCGGGGGGAGTTCCGCGGTCGAGCAGGGACATCTACTATTCCTTTCGTTGCACCATCCGATGACGTTCCCGATCCGATCAGTTTGCCGATCCGCTCACCTTCCCGAGACGAAACCGTCACCTGTCGGCTCTACGCTTCCCCGCGATGAAACCTCACCCTGGAAGCGAGGACGAGAAAACTCCGTGAAACTGGTCACCGCGATCCTGCGCCCACACCGCGTCGACGACGTGCGGGCCGCCCTCGGCACCTACGGTATCCATGGTATGACCCTAAGCCAGGTGACCGGTTTCGGCACCGAGCTGTGGCGCACCGAGACATACCGCGGACGGACGTTCCACGACGAGTCGGTGAGCGCCGCGCGGATCGAGTGTGTCGTCGCCGATTCCGACGTCGAGGACGTGGTGAGCGTGATCCTGCGCTCGGCCGGGTCGACGGCGAGCGGGGCCGGGAAGATCTGGGTGCTGCCCGTCGAGACGTTGACGCGGGTGCGCACGGGCGAGCGCGGGCTCGACGCGTTGTGATCAGGGCCGCGGCCTGCTTCGAGGTCCGGTCTGAGCGAAGCGGCGAGGCGCCATGGGACGCACCGGGACAGGCGTGGTGACGTGCGCCGCAGACCGACTGGCCACCCGTTCGAGTGAGATGATCGTCACATTTAGCCGACATCGCTCACGCTACCTGCAATTCCGTACTTCGGCGAGCGATCAGCGGGGCGACAATGCCCCGTTGACCCGATACGGTTGACAGGTCCCGGCGGGTGTCCCGTCGACTCCCCCCGTATCGGCGCGGAGCCCGTCGGGACCCATCTGGCCAGGCCGTTTCCCCTTGGACCGGCGGCTTCCCGCTTGGACCGGCGGCTTCCCGCGCACTCGCGGCCTCCCCGTGGACGGACCGGCGTCGCCGCGGCGTCGCACTCCGCGGAGTGCGACGCCGGCCGCCGGCAATCGCCCGGCGCGACCTTCCCGCCAAACCGACGCCGCTGCCGCCTACGCCGAGTCGCCGCCGAGGAAACGACGGTTCGGCGCGCTGTGACCCGTGTCGGATCCCTCAAAGGCACAGAGATCTTCCGGTGAAGGCGCGCGCGTGTCGGCCGCTGCCGGGCTCAGTCCCGGGCGGTCTCGCGGCGATGGGCCGCCGAGTGACGACCTCCGCCACCTCCGCCGCCTCCGCCACCGCCTCCGCCACCGCCGCCGCCGCCAACACCGCCACGGCGCAGGCGCATGGTGACGGACGGGTCTGTGCTCTGGTCCTCGCCCTGGCGCCAGCCGTCCTCGTCACCGCCGTCGGCCGGCAGACCGTCGCGGTGGGCCTGGGCCGCCACCGGAGTCCCGGCCGTCGGAGTCCCGGCCGTCGGACCGGTCGCGGCGGACCCGGCGGTCGCCCGCGCACGCTTCCGCCGGTTCCGGAGGTATTCGACGATGATCGGTACCACCGAAACCAGGACGACCAGGATGAGCATGGCCTCGATGTTGTTGCGGATGAAATCTATCTTTCCGAGATAGAAGCCGAGCAGGGTCACTCCACAGCCCCAGAGCAACCCGCCGATGATGTTGTAGATGGTGAAGACCCGGTAGTTCATCCGGCTCGCCCCGGCGATGACCGGGGTGAAGGTGCGCACGATCGGAACGAACCGGGCGAGCACGATGGAGCGCGGACCGTTCTTCGCGAAGAACACTTCCGCCTGCTCGACGTACTCCTGTTTGAACAACCGGGAATCGGGGCGCCGGAACAGCGCGGGGCCGGCCTTTCGGCCGATCAGATACCCCACCTGGTCACCCGCGATCGCCGCCAACCCGATCAGGATCATCGCGACCGGCAACGGGGTGGAGACCTCGTCCCTGGCGATCAGCATCCCCATGGTGAACAGCAGGGAGTCACCGGGCAGGAAGAACCCGATCAACAGCCCCGATTCCGCGAAGACGATCAGCAGGACGACGACCAGCCCCGCCTTGATGAGGCTGTCAGCGCTGATCGCGCTGGGGCCTAGGGCGAGCGTGCTCGACGCGAACGTGCTCGACGCGAACGTGGTCACAATCGCGGGCCTCCGACGGCTTCGGGCGACGGGTCGGACGCGTCCGTTGAGATGACGGTGACGTCCACCCCACCGCACCGGCCCCGCCTGCGGACACCGTAAGGGTATCGAGCGCCCGGGCAGCCACGACCGGCACCTGCGGGTATCCGCCCCGATCCACAGAAGGTCCACAGTTCCGGTCCACATCGGGCTCACAGATCGGCCTCGGACGGGAACCCGTCGGAAGGAGCCGTATGGCGCCGTCCCGACGGTCCGCGACTGATCCATCCGCGCGGCTCAACCCGATACGGCGAGGCTGGGAACGAGCCCGCATCGACCAAGGAGCCCATGACGGCACGGACCGCTACCTGTACGACGGAACAGGAACCATAGTCTTCATTCGTGCTTTTCTCGCGGCTCGGTCCGGACGATGATTCACCGCCTTCCACCGGACCGTGCCCGACCCGATCGGACGGCCGGGAGCACTGCTGCCGTTCCCCGGCCGCACCCGGCGCGGCCGGCCGGCCCGCACAGCGGGGGTCCGAGCGCCGATCCGGTCTCAGGGTGGTCCGCGTGCCGCTCCTGGTGCTGCTTGTGGTGCTGGGGCTGATTCCGCTGGCCGGCTGCAGCCGCCGGAGCGACGTCGACGGCGGGCAGGGCGTCGTGAGCAGCGACGACGCACCCGCGGCCGCTCAACCGACCCGGCCGCTGGGTGCCGCCGGCGAGTTGCTCTCTCGGCAGGTCGTCACACCGGCCCCGGCCGGCATCCGCGCCTGGCGGGTCACCTACTCGTCCCGGCCGACCGGCAAGGGCGCAGGTGCGGTCTCCGGCATCATTCTTGCTCCGGGTGCAGATGTTCCGGTGCCCGCCGGCGGCCGGAAGGTCGTGTCGTTCGGGCACGGTACGACCGGCATCCAGGATTCCTGTGCGCCCTCGCGCGCCCGCCCGCCGCTGGCCGCGGCCGCCTGGACGTTCCCGCTGGTCCGGGCCGGATACGTCGTCACGCTGACCGACTACGCCGGGTTGGGCGGCCCCGGCGACCATGCGATCTACGTCGCCGCCCCCGAGGGGCGGGCGGTGCTCGACGCCGCCCGCGCCGCCCGCTCCCTCACCGAGACGGGGGCCGGCCGCGACGTCGTCCTCTGGGGTTATTCACAGGGCGGGCAGGCGGTCCTGGCCGCCGGTGCGCTGGCCGCCGGCTATTCCCCGGAGCTGCGCATCCGCGGCGTGGTCGCGACCGCACCCCTGGCGAACCTGCCCGCCTCGCTCGCCACGCTGCAGCGCGGCGCCGACGGCGTCGGATACCTGCTGCTGGCGATGATCGGGTTGTCCGTCGACGATCCGCGGATCGACCTGGACCGCTACCTGACCTCGACCGGCCGGCGGCTGCTGGCGGTCGCGCGCACCCGGTGCGCCGGCGAGGTGACCAAGGCGAGCGTCGGCTCGTCGATCCGCACGGCCTTCACCGCGGATCCGCTCACGCACCCGCCGTTCGCCGCCGGATTCGCGCGGCAGCGGGACGAGATCATGCGACGAATGGCTCCCACGCTCATCCTTCAGGGTGACCGCGACGAGATCATTCGACAGCCGGTCACCGACGGCGTGGTCCATCGGCTGTGCGGCGAGGGCACGACGGTGGACTACCGGCGCTACCCGCTGGCCGACCATGGCTCGATCCTCGGCGCGTCGATGAACGACCTGATGGGATGGGTCGCGCAACGCTTCGCCGCCCGCCCGCCGGTAGTCGCCGACATCTGCCCACTCGGCGCGGCCGCCCGCAGGTAGACCCTGTGGAAAACCTCGGGGTGCCCCACTGACGGTCACGGTTGGATCGGTGCACGGTCCCCACGCGGGATCGGCGTCCGCCTGCTGACCATGGGTGCCCACCCCCGATGACCATGCCGCGCCGAGCCCGACGAGTACCCCGCCGCACGGTGACCACCCTTGCCGCAGGGGAGGACAGACGATGCCCACCACGGAGCTGGGGACAGGCTCGCAGGGGGCTCGGCGGTACCAAGTCCGGCCGCGCCTGTGGACACCGTCCAGGCAAGGCGGCGGCGCCCCGGCCGGCGGCGGCCGGCGCCGCACCGTTCCAGTCCACGGTGCCCACGGATGACCTGTGGATTTCCGGGCCGGTGGGTCTCGGGCTCCAACCCGGGTAACCGTTCGAGGAAACGACCATGACCGGTCGGGGCGACGGCAGGTTCCGCGCCCGCACTGCTGTGGACAGGTACCCGATGGATCGCGAACGCGACTTCTGCCCGGGCACGCGACCCCGTCGGGGTCAGCGTCCGGTCCCTGCACGATGCCCGGTGCCGAGCCCCGTCGCAGCAGGAGGGGAGCCCGGAAAGGCGACCGTGGCGCGCCCTTCGCCACGTGTTCGCTCGACCCTGTGGATAAGGCCCGACCGTTACCCACGCTGCTCATTGGTGGGCATGGTGTCCAGCACAGTGCCCCTCTTCGAGGCTGGTCGGGAGGGGGCGGGAAGTTATCCACAGGACGCGTGGCGTGCGACCGAGGGTGGATCCCGGGGCCCGTCTGGCGACCGGCAACGGCCGCCGACCTCCCTGTGCATAACCGAGATAGTCCCTGGTCAGCGGGGCTGTGCGGAGCTTGAGGCGCGGTTCTGGCCATGGGCATGGCCGGTCCGCACGGGTGCCCTCCCCGCGCACCGATGAGCAGGGCCGGTGCCCATCGCCGGTCATGCCGACGCCCGCGGACCCGACACCGCCTGTGCGCTGGACGCGCGGGGCTCCCGCCGGACACCGGGCCGCCCGGTGGAGCGCGCGCTCCCGGAGGCAGGCGGCGCCGACGGTCACCGTCGCCCTGTGGACAGCTCGGTCCCCCGCGTCGGGTCGGTGTGCTCACGCGATCATCCGCCGCTGCCGGCGGTGGAAACACGATGCCCGCGGACCGGGGCCCGGTCGGCGGGGGCGCTCTCCCTGCGGGGGGAGCCTGTGGAAACACGATGCCCATGGACGGGGGCGGGGGTGGGGGTGGGCGCCGTCGCTACCCGCGAGGGATCTGTGGACAGCACGATGCCCATGGACGGTGTGCTGGCGCCGGTGCAGGTCGTCCGCAGGCGGGCGCGGAAGGCGGCTGTGGATGGTGTACGTCCGGCCGCGCCCCCTCGACGTTCGTCCCCAGGCGCCGGGGAACGACGATGCCCACCGGAGAGCTGGGGACAACCGCTGCGCGGCCCATCCCGGGTTCCCGGACGCCATCCGTGACCCCGCGCACTCGCCAGAGGTTCGGACACCGTGGCCGCGCCCGCGGGTTTCCGGCAGGCACACCCGGGGTGGTCATGGGTGGACGTCGGGCCGACCCGGCAGCGCGCTGCACGGTGCCCACGGGAGATCCGCGGCCGCCGCGGCCCCGGCCGCACCGGTGGACACCGTCGCCGGCGTGGCGGTGACGACGGGGTCGGATCCCCGCGACGGCGCCGATTTGCCCACGGTGCCCACGGAGGGTGTGTGGATTTCTCGGCTGGCGGTCGTCGGGGCCCAAGGGGGGTAAGCGTCCGAGGAGACGACCATGACCGCCCGGGGCGCCGGCCGGATCGGTGCTCGCCTGCTGTGGACGGGTGCCCTGCGGGTGGCGCCCGCGACTCCCGGTCGGCCCAGCGCAGGTCGTGGATGGTCAGCGGCCGCGCCTGGCACGATGCCCGCGCCATGGCCCCGTCGAGCTGGACAGGAACCTCGAGGGACGACCGTCGAGCACCGTTCGCCGCGCGGACCTGCGCCCCTGTGGACAGCGTCGAACCGTCGACCACGATGACCATAGTTGGTCATCGTGTGCGGCACGGTGCTCCTCATCGAGGAGGGTGGCGGACGCGCCGAGCGTTATCCACAGGCGGCACGGAAGGCAGCCGGCGGTGACCGTCAAGGAACGTCCCCAGCGACCGTGACGGCCGGTACTTCGCCTGTGGAAAACCCGGGAATCTCCTGGTCAGGGAGCTGATCGCGGCTGCGCTCGCGGACGTGACCGTGGGCACCGAGCGATCCGGACGGGTGCCCTCCCCGCGCACCGGTGATCGAGGGCGCTGCTCATGGACGACCATCCCGGCTCCGGGGGATGCATCGCCGCACGGGTGGAACGCGCACGCCCCCTTGCGGACACCGGCGGCGCCTGTGGACAGCGCATGCCCTGAGCCACGATCAGCGCCGATGGTCACCGCTCCCCCTGTGGATGGCCCACCGGGCGGTACTGGAGGCGGCGTGCTCGCGCGACGCCTGGGCGCGTCGAGCAGTGGGCAGCACGATGCCCGCCCGTGGGTGCCAGTCGGCGGCGACGCTGTCCCCCAGGCGACGCTGTCCCCCAGGCGACGCTGTCCCCCAAGGGAGACGGCTGTGGACAACGCGGCGCGGGCCGGCACGGTGACCACCGTCCCCCGCGATCCACCGTGCCTCGGCCGGGGGAGGCAGCACTCGGCGGACGGACGGACGGGCCGGCGGACGGACGGCGCTGAGTCGACGCCGCGCCCGCGAACGGGACGCGGACGGGGCTGCTCAGCGGACGGGGTTCAGCGGACAGGGTTCGGCGGACGGCGCTGTTCGGCGGACGGTGCCCGGCGGACGCCGCCCAGCGGGAGGGGTCCAGCGGGAGGGTCCGGCGGGAGGGGCTCAGCAGGAGGGGCTGGAGCGCGCCACGGTGACCGGCTGGACGGCCGCGACGCAGAAGTCGACGAGACGGCCGTGGAAGGCGGGATCGTCGATGGGCTGGCGGGCGCCACCGAAGGCGTGCCGGGCCAGCAGGGCGCCCAGGAAGGCCCCCGCGGCGAGGTCGGTGTCGAGGTCGGCACGGGCCTCGCCCCGGGAGACGGCGTCGTGCAGGGCGTCCTCGATGGCGGCCGCACAGCGGTCGACCGACTCGCGGCGGAAGGCCGCGTACATCGCGGGGAAGCGGCGCAGTTCGGCCATGCACCGGGCGAGGATCGACAGCCGGGGCTCGGTGAACACCGCGTCGACGTAGGGCGCCAGGTGCAGCAGGTCCGCACGCAGCGACCCGGTGCGCGGGGGCACGAGCCCCGCCGCCAGGGTCCCGAGCGCGTGCAGGACGAGATCGTCGCGGGCCGGCCAGCGCACGTAGATGCCACGCTTGGCGACGCCGGCGCGGGCCGCGACCCGGTTCACGCTGAACCCGCCGACGCCGTGCTCGGCCAGTTCGTCCACGGCGGCGGAGAGCACGCGGGTGTCGATCGTCGCGTCACGGGGGCGTCCCCGCCGCGGCCGGTCGAGCTGCCCGCTCTCCTCCTGCACCATCCGCTCAGGCTAAGCGGGAAACGTGGGTGTGGACCGCGAATATTTAGGGCACCAGCGTGGTTGCGTAAATCTGACAGGCTCCACGGAGCTCCGACAGCCCGCGTCGCGATCGGACGGTACCCGTCCGGCGACGCACAGCATGACACGGAGGCGACATGGCGACCACGATCTACTCGGCGACCTCGACCGCTTGGGGCGGCCGCGAGGGGCGGGTGGCATCCAGCGACAACCGGGTGGACCTCCAGCTCTCCATCCCGAAGGGAGTGGGCGGCGACGACGGGCCGGGGACGAACCCGGAGCAGCTCTTCGCCACCGGCTACGCGGCGTGCTTCCACAGCGCGCTCAAGGCCGTCGCCCGGGGCAAGAAGGCCGACGTCACCGACTCGGCGGTGTCGGTGACCATCGAGCTGCTCCGGGACGACGATGGCGCCGTCGGCCTGGGCGCGAGGATCGAGGCGCAGATCCCGGGGCTCGAGCGGGCCACCGCCCAGGAACTGCTCGAAGCGGCGCACGCGATGTGCCCGTACTCCCGCGCCACGAAGGGCAACATCCCCTCCGAGGTCGTCCTTGTGGACAACGACTGACCGAACCGTCCGGTAGTCCACAGCCGGGCCCGCGGTCCCCGCGGTCCGTCGGGTCCGCGCGTCCCTGTGACGTGTGTCCCGGCGGATCCGCAGGTCGACGCGCCCCCGTGGCCGGCCGGCCCGCAATCCGGCCGGCCACGGGCGGCGCATGCGAACACAGTGAAGATCGGACCTCAATGTCCTAATGTGCGAAAGAAGCGGCGCCACCCTCGACGTCGAGGGACCAGGACTGGCCCGAAACGGACGGAGGGCGCACAGTTGCGGATTGCGTTGTTGTCGTACCGGAGCCTGCCCACGTGCGGTGGCCAGGGCGTGTACGTCCGACATCTGTCCCGCGAACTGGTCGCCCTGGGGCACCACGTGCAGGTGCTCAGCGGGCCGCCGTACCCCGACCTCGACGACGGGGTCGATCTCACCGAGCTGCCGAGCCTGGACCTCTACCGCGACTCGGACCCGTTCCGCTGGCCGGGCCTGGCGGAGCTCCGCGCGCTGCCCGACGTCGTCGAGTTCGGGATGATGCGGACCGGGCAGTTCTCCGAGCCGCTGTCGTTCAGCCTGCGCGCCTACCAGGCGCTGCGGCCCCGGGCGGCCGGTGGGCGGCCGCCGTTCGACATCGTCCATGACAACCAGGGGCTCGGCTACGGGCTGCTGGCGCTGCGGGCGGCGCTGCGTCCCTACCGGATCCCGGTGGTGAGCACCGTGCACCACCCGATCACCGTCGACCGCCGGCTGAGTCTGGCCGCGGCGTCGAGCTTCACCGCCCGGGTGGGGCTGCGGCGGTGGTACTCGTTCCTGCCGATGCAGGCCCGGGTGGCGCGGCGGCTGGACGGCATCGTCATCCCCTCCGAGAGTTCGCGGCGCGAGATCATCGCCGACATGGACCTGCCGTCGGAGGTCATGCACACGGTGCCCCTCGGGGTCGACTCCGACGTCTTCACGCCCGCGCCCGCCGGCACGCCCCCCGTCCCCGGCCGCATCGTGGTCGTGACCAGCGCGGATGTGCCGCTCAAGGGCCTGGGAGTGCTGCTGGAGGCGCTGGCCAAGCTGCGCTCCGAGCGCGCCGCGCACCTGGTCTGCATCGGCAAGGTCCGCGAGGGCGGGCAGGCCCAGCGCCGGGTGACCGAACTGGGCCTGGGCGATGCGGTGACGTTCCGTTCCAACGTGCCGGAGCAGGAGCTGATCGAGCTGCTGCGCTCCGCCGAGGTCGCGGTCGTCCCCTCCCTGTACGAGGGGTTCAGCCTGCCCGCGGTGGAGGAGATGGCCTGCGGCATTCCGCTGATCGCGACGACCGCCGGGGCACTGCCCGAGGTGGCCGGCGCCGACGGCGAGGCAGCCCTGCTGGTCCCTCCGGGAGATCCGGACGCGCTGGCCGGGGCCATCGGCACACTGCTCGACGACCCGGCGCGTCGCGCCCGCATGGGGGCCGCCGGGCGGCGCCGGGTGGAGGAGCGGTTCTCCTGGCGGGCGGCGAGTGCCGCGACCGCGGCCTGGTACGCCGAGCGGATCGCGGCGGTGGGCGGGACGCCGAGCTCGCCCTACCCGGGCTCGTCCTGGTCGTGGGCGCCGCCGACAGCCGCCTCCTGGCCGGCCGGGCTGGCCTCCGCCGGCACGCCCGCCCCGGCGTCGGCACCGGGCGCTGCGAACTCGTCGGCGTCGCCGACGCTCGCCGGCTGAGCCCGCGCCGCATGCTCACCGTCGACTTCGATCGTTTTCCCGTACCCGCAGGCTGCCGGCTGCTCGACCTGGGCTGCGGGGCCGGGCGCCACTCCTTCGAGGCGTTCCGGCGCGGCGCCGACGTCGTCGCGCTGGACTACTCCCTCGACGAGGTCGGCGGTGTGAACGCGATGCTCGCCGCGATGGCCCTGGAGGGGCAGGCGCCGGCCACGGCACGGGCCGCCGGGGTGCGCGGCGACGCGCTCGCCCTGCCGTTCGCGGACGCCACCTTCGACCGGGTCATCATCGCCGAGGTCCTCGAGCACCTGCCCGCCGACACGGCGGCGATGGCGGAGATCGCCCGGGTGCTGCGGCCCGGCGGCTGGGTGGCGGTCACCGTCCCCAACCGCCTGCCCGAGCAGGTGTGCTGGAGCCTGTCGACGGCGTACCACACCGTCGAGGGCGGTCACATCCGCATCTATCGGCAGTCCGAGCTGCGCGAGCGGCTGACCGCCGTCGGGCTGGAGCCGATCGGCACCCACTTCGCCCACGCCCTGCACGCGCCGTACTGGTGGCTGCGGTGTCTCGTTGGTGTCCATGACGACGACCATCCGGCGACGCGCCTTTACCACCGGCTGCTGGTGTGGGACATGATGCGCCGTCCCCAGGTCACGCGGCTCGCCGAACGGATCCTCAATCCGGTCATCGGCAAGAGCATCGTCCTGTACCTACGAAAACCGGAGGTAGCGCGTGCGGTCGGTTGAGTCTGCACCGGTGTTGACCCCCGAGGCGCTCACCGCGACCGCGACCGCGATCGCCGCCGTCCAGGAACCGGACGGCGCCATCCCCTGGTATCCCGGCGGCCACACCGACCCCTGGGACCATCTCGAGTGCGCCATGGCGCTCGACCTCGGCGGACTCGTCGACGCGGCCGACGCGGCCTGGGCCTGGCTGCGCCGCAACCAGCGGGCCGACGGCTCGTGGGCGACCAGCCACGTGGCCGGGGCGGTCAAGGAGGACTTCGCCGACAGCAACCAGTGCGCCTACGTGGCGACGGCTGCCTGGCACCGCTGGCTGCTCACCGGGGACCGCGCCTTCGCCGCCGGGATCTGGCCGGTCGTCCGCCGGGCGCTCGACTTCGTCGTGGACATGCAGGCCCCCAGCGGCCAGATCTGGTGGGCCCGGGGGTCGGACGGCGTCGACTATCCCGAGTCGCTGCTCACCGGCTGCTCGAGCACCCTGCACAGCCTGCGGTGCGGGATGGCGCTCGCCGCGCTCGTCGGCGAGGTGCCGCCGGCCTGGGAGCGGGCGACCGGCGCGCTGCATCACGCGCTGGTCGCGCACCCCGAGTACTTCGCACCGCGCGACCGCTGGTCGATGGACTGGTACTACCCGGTGATCGGCGGGGCGCTGCGCCGCTCCGCCGGCCGGGCCAGGCTCGCCGCTCGCTGGGACGACTTCGTCGTCGACGGCCTGGGGATCCGCTGCGTGGACGACGAGCCCTGGGTGACCGGCGCGGAGACCTGCGAACTAGCGATCGCCCTGCACCTGGTCGGCGAGACGGCCGCCGCGGCCAAGCTGGTCGCGGACATGCAGCACCTGCGCCACGACGACGGCGGCTACTGGACGGGCTGGCAGTTCGCCAACCGCACGTTCTGGCCGGTCGAACGTTCGACGTGGACCGCCGCGGCGGTGATCCTCGCGGCCGACACGCTGGCCGGCGGGGTCACCGAGACGCTGTTCCGCGGGGACGACCTGCCGGCTGGGCTGCACCCACCGTTCGACGGCCGGACCCACGCCGACGCGCGCCGCTCCCGCAGGGAGCCGCGCCCGCCCGACCAGCGTCCGGCGCCCGACGGCGACCCGCTGGCGACACCGGACTGCGCACCACCGGCGGCACCGGCGGCGGAAGGCGGGCCGGTGCCGGCCGCAACGGTCGCGGGGCCGGCGTGTGGCTGCCGGTCATTCGACGCGGCGTAGCACCCGCAGCGACCCGGTCTGCGACTGCTCGCGGAAGCCCTCGTCGAGCGCGCGCAGCAGGACGTGGTACGGCGCCTGGCCGCCGTCGGCGGGATCGGGGAACACGTCGTGGATGGCCAGCAGGCCGCCGGGGGCCACGTGGCGCCCCCACGCGGAGTAGTCGGCCTGGGCCTGCTCCTCGGTGTGCCCGCCGTCGAGGAAGAGCAGCGCGACCGGGGTCGACCACCACCGCCCCACCTGTTCGGACCGCCCGACGATCGCCGTCACCACGTCCTCGACCTGGGCCTGTTCCAGCGTCCGGCGCAGGAACGGCAGCGTGTCGAGGCGGCCCGTGCGCGGATCGACCAGGGTCGTGTCGTGGTACTCCCAGCCGGCCTGGTTCTCCTCCGAACCGCGGTGATGGTCCACGGTGACCACGGTGGCGCCCGCCGCCCGGGCCGCGGCGGCCAGGTAGAGGGTGGACTTGCCGCAGTAGGTGCCGACCTCGCAGATCAGGCCGCCGGCGGGGATCGCCGTGGCCGCCGTGTACAGGGCCAGCCCCTCCTGCGGGGGCATGAAGCCCGTCGCCCCCTCGGCCACCTGCCGCAATGCCGCGTCCACCGCCGGCTCCCTTCCCTGGGTCGTCATGCCGCCGTCCCGCTTCCCGCCGGCTGGCGGGTACCGCCCGATCCGGCCGGTACCGAACTTAGTGCCCCGGGGTCGCCGACTGGCCGTCTTCCGGCGCCGGGCCGCCGGCCGCCGGCCCGGCGCAGACGGGGCGGACGTCGCCACCCGGCCGCGTCGAGCCGATGTCCGCGACCGGCAGTCGAAAAATATTTGCCCGGCCGCCCGGGATGAACTAACCTGCCTTCATGGGCATCTGAGCAGGCGTGTGAACGCCCCGGTGCACCCGCCGTCGCGGCCGGGTGGCCGATTTTCTTATCTCTCCAGCCGACGTGGGCGATTGGCCTCGTGGCGCCGAACCTCCGGCCACGTGTGACGCCATAGTGCCTGGTAGTCCTGCTGGTTCGTCCACTCGCGGACCCTCTTCCTCGCGGCGCCAACCGCCCGTCAGTGCCATTGTTCGGCGACCGGCCGGCGTTTTCCCGATGATGCTCACGTCGTTTCTCGCGTGATTTCGGGAATCGGATGTCCGCGGGTCGGCGCCGCGATTCCACGCTGCCCGAAAGGAGCACAGATGGCTGCTCGTTCCCGATCCCGAAAGCCGCACCTGCGCGACACCACCCCCACCGACCCTCGGCCGGTGGCCGGGGGAGCGGCGCCCGCGCCCGGTGCCGACCCGGCCGCGTCACCGCTCGCCAGCCCGGCCACACCAGCCGCGTCACCGCTCGCCAGCCCGGCCACACCAGCCGCGTCACCGCTTGCCGACACAGCCGCACCGCTGGTCGCCGGCCCGGCCTCGTTGCCGCTCGCCAACCCTGCTGGCGTAGCGGCGCAGGATCGCCGTTCCCGGCGGGAGCGGCGAGGGCATGGCGGGGACGACGGGGGTCCCCGGTCCGGGCCGGCTGCGCCAAGGCTGCCCGGCGCGACCGGGGCGACGGGCGTGGGCCGCAGCCCGCGGCGCTTCGCCACCCGCCGGCAGGGCTGATCCCACCGGCAGTCCGGCCCGGCCGGCACGACCGGCCGGGCCGGACTGATCTACCAGCGCGCCGGCCGAGGCCGTGGCGACGGTCTCGCGGCCGCCCCGGCGCCGCCCCGGCGCCAGCGGCTACTTGCCGAGAGTCTCGGCCACCTCGGTGCGGCGGGCGAAGACCTCCTCGGCCCGCTCCTCCATCTCCTTCAGCGCCTTCTTGCGTCCCCGGCTGGACAGCCGGTCGAGGTAGAGGCCGCCGTGCAGATGATCGGTCTCGTGCTGCAGGCACCGGGCGAAGTGGCCGGTGCCTTCCAGCCGCAGCGGCGCGCCGGTGGAGTCCTGGCCGCGGACGGCGGCGCGTTCGAGCCGGGCGACCTCCATGTAGGCGCCCGGCACGGACAGGCAGCCCTCCTCGCCCTTGACCAGCCGGCGCTCGGCGGGATCGGACTCCTCCAGCTCCGGGTTGGCGATGTGCCCCACGTGCCGGACGCCGTCGTCATCGGTGCAGTCGTAGACGAACAGAGCGGCGTCGACGTCCATCTGGTTCGCGGCGAGCCCGACCCCCTCGGCGCCGTACATCGTGGCGAACATGTCGTCGATGAGGGTGGCGAGTTCCGGGGTGCCGAACTCGGTGATCTTCCGGCAGGGTCGGTGCAGGATGGGCTCCCCGACGACCGTGATGCGCCGGATCGTGCCCCGCGCCACCTCGGGCGGGACCTCGGGATAGGCGTCGACCGGCTCTCCCAGGACCCGGACCCGCAGATCCCGTTTCTCGTTCGCCTCATCAGATCGCGCGGTACGCGAGGCCATGGCGGGCTTCTCCTTCCATCCGACCGCCGGCGCGCCCGCGCGGGCGGCGGCGCGGTGCCGGCCGGCCCACCCGCCGTCCGCCAGGCCGAACCGGGCCGCCGTCGATCCTCGACATGCTTTGCCTACGAGCTTGGCAGAGCGCTGCCGCCGTCCGCGCGACGGATCGGCGCTCCCCGGGCGAATATTTCACCGTCGGGCGGGTGGAGCGGTTCACGCGACGACGCCCGGCATGTCGGTGGCTGACCGCGGGCCGTCAGCAGAACCGGGGCGGGCCCGGCCGCGGGCCGTCAGCAGCACCGGCGGCGGGACCACGGGGGACCGGCGGCGGGACCGTCAGCGGGATGGACGGCGGCCGGCCCGGCGACTGCGGCCGAGCTGCTCCCACCAGGCGGCGAACTCCTCCTCCGCGCGGCGCTGCCGCTCCTCCCGGCATGGACGGCACTGGGTGTCCTCGGCGGCACGCTGCCCACAGGTGACGCACGTCGGCCCGGCGGCTCCGCCCATCTCGCGGTGAGCCTCCTCGACCGTCCGCCGACAGAAACAGCTCACCGACCCGAACGTGCAGGTCACCCAGGGAGACAGATTGCCGGCGCCGTGGTGTTCTGACCACGCATGGCCACAAAGTGAACACGGTTGCACGGGGGCATTCGAACACACGAACCGCCCGAGCGCATCGGCCCGAGTTGGCCATCCAAAGTTATCCACAAGCCAGGCTGGGGGGAGGCGAGGCAAGCCAGGTGAGCCCGCCGTCGGGTGACCGGCCCGGCCGGGAGCCAGGCACCCCGAGCGGGTTCAGGCGGCGAGCAGCCCGGCGAGGCGGGTCACGGCGGGCCGCGACTGCAGGTGCAGCCGTTCGAGGTCGAGACCCTCGTCGCCCAGGACGACGAGCAGTCTGGTCTCCCCGATCGCGTAGACGATGATGTGGCCGCCCTGACAACGGGTGATCACCTCACGCAGCGGCCCCATCCCGGCCTCCTGGCCGGTGGAGCGGCCGAGGCCGAGGGCGGCGGCGGCCATGGCCGCGAGTACCTCGGGTCGGACGCCGTCGGCGTCGGCGGCGACCAGCAGGCCGTCGGCGGAGGCGACGGCGCTGCTGGTGACGCCCGGAACCTGGTCCCGCAGGGCGTAGAGCTCGGCGAGTACCCCATCGGTGATCGTGCTTGTGCTCATCGATGCCTCATTTCTCCCGCCGCGGAAGTCCGCGCGGACCGACAGGTCTCACAACTCGGCGTCTGCCGACGCCGCCAGGGCCGTCAGAGCTGGCGCCGTCAGAGGTCGAGGCCGCGCGCGATGGCGCGCAGGCTGTGCCGGGCGAGCGCGAGGTTCGCCCGGGGCCGGTCCAGGGCGAGGTAGAAGAACAGCGGGCTGCCGCCACGGTGGAGCAGCCGGATCAGGTGGTACTGCTGATCGAGGGTGATGAGGATGTCCTCGATCCCCTCCTTGATTCCCAACGCGTCGAGAGTGCGGGCCTTGGCGCGCACGACGTCGGTGTTGCCGGCCGAGGCCGCCTCGAGATCGAGGGTCCGGCCGCCACCGGCGGAACCGAGCATCATTCCGCTCTCGTAATCGACGAGCGAAACACCGATCGCACCGTCGATTGTCATTGCTTCCTTGAGCGCGGTCTCGATATCCATCATGTACCCTTCAACCCGTTGACAGCATGACGCAATTACGTCGGCAGGCCATTTAGCATTCGCGTGCACGTCGGCGGGCATATCGTGTAGACGAGGCGACCGTACCTGTGCGCGAACGGATTGTCACATCGAGGACCTCACGATGCCGGATGAGATAAAGAACACGCAGAGTCCCGTTTCTTCTACCATCGGCCCACCCCACAGGGAGGAGACGGGCACGCGGCCGGCGGAAGAAATGCCGGCCGGCGTCGACATCCTGCTGGCTGCGCTCCAGCGGCAGGCCCGGGAGGCATTCTCGGGCGCGGTTGTGGTGCTGGGCGAGGCGAGCGGGAAGGTCGTCCTTCGGGAGGGTCTGCTCACGACCGCCACGACCTCGGCGGCGCCCGGGCTCGAGTCGCTGCTGCTGCGGTCGGGACGCATCTCCGCCGAGGAGTGGACCGCGGTGTTCGCCGCGGCCGCGCCGAGCGGCCGGCTACCGACGGCGCTGGTCGAACGCCGGCTGCTGGGCAGCGCGGGCGTGCAGGTGGTGACCCGGATGGCCACGATGGACGCCCTGTTCGCGCTGGCCATGACCCAGATCGCGGGGGTGGCCGCGGAGCCCGCCGGCCCCGGTTTCCTACCCCCCGTGCTGCCCGTGGAGCCGGGAATCGAGGTCGAGCGGGCCATCCGGGAGACGAGCCGACGACTGGCGAACGCGTCCCGCTGGCGCGCCGACCTGGGCCTGGAACCTCAGGCCCGCCCATTGCTGGCGGCAGCATCGTCGCGACGCGCGACGACGGGCAGGGCGCAGGCCGATCTGCTGGCCCGGGTCGACGGCCGACGGACGTGCCGGGACATCGCGTTCACGGTGGGCCGCGGACTGTTCCCGGTCATGACGGACCTGGCGTCGCTCGCGGGGGATGGCCGGATCGTTCTTCCACCCCCGCAGGGGCGATCCCCGGTCGCCCCGCAATACGAGCGCGGCGATACGTCCAGCCTGCCGTCATATGGCGACCGGGTGCGCGCGGAAAGCCCGCACCCTGCGGACGGGAATGATTCCCAGAAACGCCAGGACTTGACGGTGGACGGTCCCCTTCCCCGCCGTTCCCTTCCCCGCCGCAACGGCGTCCGCCCGCCCGGCCACGATTTGCCCGGCCACCGCCGGACAAGCTGACCGCCTACCGCGTCGGCTCCGATCAACGGGGTCGCACCGGCCCGGATCAGCGCATTCCCGAGCAGGTGGTTCGGGGATGGCTGACGGTGCCGCCGCGGCTGTGCCAGAACGACTGTCGACTGTCAGATTCCCTGCGGCGATGACGTGGCCCTGGTCACGGGCCGACAGCGTCGAGTGATCGGCAGAAAGCCTCGCAGCCGACGGCGGGTGGGCTGGCCATGGTCCGATCCCCGGGCGGAAGGATCCGCCTATGACTTACGACGTGGCCGTGTGGCGGCAGGGCGGCCCCCTGAGCGACGACGAGGCGGCGGCCGAGTACGAGCGCCGGTTGGACCAGGCCGAGCAGCGATACGACGCCGATATCCGTGACCCGGCCTGCCCCGAGCTGGTCGAACTGCTTCGGCGCATGCGGGCCGCGTTCCCTCAGGAGCCGCAGATCTGGGAAGGCCCGATCGACGGCGACCTGACCAGCGAGGCCGACGGCGAGTTCATCTACATCACGATGTCCTGGGATGGCGGTCCAGATGTCGTCAGGTTCATCGCCGGCATCGCACGCCCCCTCGGCCTGGTCGTCTACGACCCTCAGGCCGAAGCAGTCCTGAGCTCCGAGCCCCACCCGATCTCGCTGGACGCGCATCCCGGCCATTGACCTTCTCAGATCCACAAGCCCCAAGAGGATTGCCACGCCACACCGGGGGTCCGGGGGTCGCCCCCCGGGCAGACATCGCGGCGATGGAGAAGCCGCCCCAAGGGCGGCGAACAGGCGAAGCCAGCGCGTGGACCTAGGTGGACTTGAACCACCGGCCTCTTCCTTATCAGGGAAGCGCTCTAACCGACTGAGCTATAGGTCCCGGCAACGACTGCAACCATACAGGACGGCGGGGCCGGGGTGGCGGCCGCCGCCGTCCGTTGGCGCTACTGGTCGCTGAGGGTGAGTTCGATGCCGCCGATCATCTCGGCGCAGAGGTTGTAGAGCAGGGCGCCGAGAGTGGTCAGCGCGGTCATCAGGATGACGTTGATCGCGCCGATGAGCAGGCTGATCTCCATTGCGCGGCCGAACGACAGCCAGCTCTTGACGTTGCTGGCGCTGCTGTCGGTCAGGGTGTCCGCGGCGTCGGTGACGCTGTTGAACACCCCGATCGAGTTGAGCACGAACCACAGCACGGCGACCGCGACGAGCAACACGACGAAGACGCACAGGGAGAACGCGAAGCTGAGCCGGGTCACGGTCAGCGGGTTGACCTTGGACAGCCGCAGCTTGGCGCGCCGGCCGGCGCCGGGCGGGCGGGTGGAACCCGCACCCGGACCAGAGCGGCCGGGGCTGCGCGGGGCGCTGGCCCGGTCGGCCGGTACGGCCTCGAGCTGGTCGTCGAGGGCACCGGGAGAGGTCGTGGTCACCGCGTGCGGGGGCGCGGCGGCGGCGGTAGCGGTGCCCGCGGATGCCGGCGCGGCGATCGGCCGCTCGTAGGCCGCGGTCGCGTTGGCACTGCGGCCCGCGGCGGGCGCGGCCGGCCGCACCGCGTCGGGAGCGGGCACCCGCTCCGGCGCGGCACGGTTGCTGTCGGGCTTCGTGGTACCGCTCCTCGTCATGCTGGGCGGACGGACCAGGGAGATCGTGTCGGTCTCACCGGGCCGCTCGACCGGGTGTTCGGGGCGGGCACTGGGCAGGCCCGTCGTGCTTCGGCGGACGCCGGGCGGCGTCGTACCGAGGGACTTCGCGGGCGACGATACGGCGGGGGAGCCGAGTTTGCGGGTAGCCGAGCCCGCATCGCCGCCGTGGGTCCCGCCGTTCCCGGTACGAGCCGACCCGGATGGGGGCACCGCCGACCCCGTGATGCCAGCCGGGGCCCCGCCCGCTCCGTTGCGGGTCGGCGCCACCCGCGACCGGCCGGACCGCTCGTCCGCCGATGCCGCGGGCCGGGACGCCGCCGCGGAGGCGGAGGGCAGCGAGGACGGCGACACCGAGGACGACGCTGACGGGGCCGATCCCGACTTGGACGACGGCACGGACTTCGGCGGCGGCACGGACTTCGGCGGCGGCACGGACTTCGGCGGCGGCACGGACTTCGACGGGGGCACGGACCTGGCCGGCACCGCGGACGACCGCGCCGGCTCCGCGGCCGTCGCCCGGTCGCCGCCCGCGCTGCCGGATGCCTTACCCCCCAGGACGGTCGAGGACGACGATGCGGACGATCCCGGCTTCGACGAGATGGGCGGGGAGACGGGCGACGAGGCGGACGGGGAGGACCCGGCCGCGCCGGCCCCCGGGGTGCCCTCACGGCCGTCGTCGGCGTGCTGGGACTGCCCCGCCCCCGACCGGCCGGAGCGCTGGAAGAAGGGGTTGCCTGCCGACGGGTCCAGCGAGCCGGCGCCGCCGGAACGGGCCCCACCCGAGGCAGCCGGGCGGTCGCCACCGGCCGGGGTGCCGGCGGCCGCCCCACCGGCGGCCGCCCCGGCGGGGGGAGCTGCGCCGCCGGAAGCGCCGGCGGCGGGCATCTTCAGCGTTTCGCCGCCCGGCTCCCCGTCACCGCCGTCGCCGAGGGGGCGGGAACGGTCGCCGTCACGCGCTCCCCCCGGCCCGGCGGCCGGGGAGGAGCCGCGGTGGACCGCCGACCGGGCGGGCCGGTCTTCCTGACTGTCGCTCACGGTCTACTCCCGGTTCGCTCCTGGCGGCGTACGCGGGCCATGCGCACGCCGGATCCCCGCTTCGGCGTCACCGCGGCGCCGGGGGACGGCGCCGACGTCGAGGACCGCCATCGCCCCGGGCCTGGACCGTTGCCGGCCCCGGGCTCAGCTCTCCTGGTCCCCGAGGTCGGTGCGGGCGTCGGTGTCCTCCGCATCAGCATTGCGCGCCACCCCGACCACCTGCACACCGGTCTCCAGATCGATGAGGCGGACCCCCATCGTCTGCCGCTGGGCGCGGCGGACGTCCTTGGCGATGGTGCGCAGCACGCCCCCGTTGGAGGCGATCGCGTAGAGCTGGTCGTCCGGGTCGACGACGAGCGCGCCGACCAGACCACCCCGGGTGGAGACGATCTTAGCGGTCAGCACGCCCTTGCCGCCGCGGCCCTGCACCGGGTACTCGGCCAGCGGGGTGCGCTTCGCGTAGCCGCCGGAGGTGGCCACCAGCAGGTCGGCAGTCGTGCCCGGCACGACGACGTCCATCGACAGCAGCTCGTCCTCGGCGTCGAAACGCATGCCGATCACGCCGGAGGTGGCCCGGCCCATCGGCCGCAACTGCTCGTCGTCGGCGTGGAAGCGGATCGACTGGGCGTTGCGGCTGACCAGCAGCAGGTCGTCGCCGGGCGCGACCAGGCGGGCGGCGATCAGCTCGTCGTCGTCGCGCAGGTTGATCGCGACGAGGCCGCCGGCGCGGTTGGAGTCGAAGTCGCTCAGGGCCGTCTTCTTGCACAGCCCGCGCTTGGTGGCGAGGACGAGGTACGGCGCGACCTCGTAGTCCTTGAGCGCGATGACCTCGGCGATCCGCTCGTCCTGGGAGAACGCGAGGATGTTCGCGACGTGCTGGCCCTTGGCCGAACGGGCCTGCTCGGGCAGCTCGTGCGCCTTCGCCCGGTACACCCGGCCCTTGTTGGTGAAGAACAGCAGCCAGTGGTGCGTCGTCGTGACGAAGAAGTGCTCGACGATGTCGTCCTCGCGCAGCGCGGCGCCCTGCACACCCTTGCCGCCGCGGCGCTGGGAGCGGTAGAGGTCGGTCTTGGTCCGCTTGGCGTAGCCGCCGCGCGTGACGGTGACGACCACGTCCTCCTGGGCGATGAGGTCCTCGATGGACATGTCGCCCTCGAAGGGGACGAGGCGGGTCCGCCGCTCGTCGCCGAACTTCTCGACGACCTCGGCGAGCTCCTCACCGATGATCTCACGCTGGCGGGCCGGCGAGGCGAGGATGGCCTCCAGCTCGGAGATCCGCGCCCGCAGCTCGGCGGCCTCGTCGATGATCCGCTGGCGTTCCAGGGCGGCGAGGCGACGCAGCTGCATGTCGAGGATGGCGGTCGCCTGGATCTCCGACAGCGTGAAGCGTTCCATGAGCTGGCCGCGGGCGGCCTCGGCGGACTCCGCGTTGCGGATGAGGGTGATGACCTCGTCGAGGTGGTCGAGCGCGATGAGCAGACCGTCGAGGACGTGCAGCCGCTCGCGGGCCTTGCGCAGCTGGTAGCGGGTGCGCCGGACGATGACGTCGACCTGGTGCTCGACGTAGTAGCGGATCATCTGGTCGAGGCGCAGCGTGCGCGGCACCCCGTCGACGATCGCCAGCATGTTGACGCCGAAGGTGTCCTGGAGCTGGGTGTGCTTGTACAGGTTGTTGAGCACGACCTTGGCGACGGCGTCGCGCTTGAGGTCGATGACGAGCCGCTGGCCGATGCGGGCCGAGGTCTCGTCCCGGACGTCCGAAATCCCGGTGACCTTGTTGTCCCGGACCAGCTCGGCGATCTTCTCGGCGAGGTTGTCCGGGTTGACCTGGTAGGGCAGCTCGGTGACGACGAGCTGGGTGCGGCCCTTGTTCTCCTCGACGTTGACCACGGCGCGCATCCGGATGCTGCCCCGGCCGGTCCGGTAGGCGTCCTCGATGCCGCTACGCCCGACGATCAGGCCCGAGGTCGGGAAGTCCGGCCCCTTGACGATGCCGATCAGCGCCTCGAGCAATTCCTCGTCGGTCGCCTCGGCGTGGTCGAGCGCCCACTGGACGCCGGTGGCGACCTCGCGCAGGTTGTGCGGAGGGATGTTCGTCGCCATGCCGACCGCGATGCCGCCGGCGCCGTTGACGAGCAGGTTCGGGAACCGGCTCGGCAGGACCAGCGGCTCCTGCGAGCGGCCGTCGTAGTTCGGCGCGAAGTCGACGGTCTCCTGGTCGATGTCGCGCAGCATCTCCATCGCCAGGGCTGCCATCCGCGCCTCGGTGTACCGCATGGCGGCGGGCGGGTCGTTGCCGGGCGAACCGAAGTTGCCGTTGCCGTCGACCAGCGGGTAGCGCAGCGACCAGGGCTGCGCGAGCCGGACGAGGGTGTCGTAGATGGCCGAGTCGCCGTGGGGGTGGTAGTTACCCATGACGTCACCGACGACGCGCGAGCACTTGAAGTACCCGCGGTCGGGACGGTAACCACCGTCGTACATGGCGTAGAGGACCCGTCGGTGGACGGGCTTGAGCCCGTCCCGGACCTCCGGCAGCGCGCGGCCGACGATGACCGACATGGCGTAGTCGAGATATGACCGCTGCATCTCGACTTCGATGCCGATGGGTTCTATGCGGTCGCCGGGGGGCGGCGGTAGGACGTCGACCACGGGGTCCTTCCAGGGCAGTGGGATCAGTCGTCAGGTGGGACGGGCGTCCCGGCGGATGGCCGGGCTGTCCGGCGGGGCGCCAGCCACGATTCGCCCCGGGGTCGTCCCGGTCGGGCGGCGCGAGGCGGCGCCGCGCGGGCCGGACCGCCGCGGCACCGCTCACACCACGTCAGATGTCCAGGAAGCGCACGTCCTTGGCGTTGCGCTGGATGAAGCTGCGGCGCGCGTCGACATCCTCGCCCATGAGCACAGAGAACAGCTCGTCAGCGACGGCCGCGTCATCGAGGGTGACCTGGAGCAGGATGCGCTTGTCCGGATCCATGGTGGTGTCCCACAGCTCGGTGGCGTTCATCTCGCCGAGGCCCTTGAACCGCTGGATGGCGTCCTTGGGCAGCTTGCGGCCGGCCTCCACCCCGCGCTGGACGAGCCCGTCGCGCTCGCGGTCGGAGTAGGCGTACTCCCAGTCCTCCCGCCCCCACTTGATCTTGTAGAGGGGCGGCTGGGCGAGGAACACGTGGCCGGCCTCGACCAGGGGCCGCATGAACCGAAACAGCAGGGTCAGCAGCAGGGTCCGGATGTGCTGGCCGTCGACGTCGGCGTCCGCCATCAGCACGATCTTGTGGTAGCGCAGCTTGGCGATGTCGAAGTCGTCGTGGATGCCGGTGCCCAGCGCCTGGATGAGCGCCTGGACCTCGGTGTTCTTCAGGACGCGGTCGATCCGCGCCTTCTCGACGTTGAGGATCTTCCCGCGCAGCGGCAGGATCGCCTGGAACTTCGAGTCCCGCCCGCCCTTGGCCGACCCGCCGGCGGAGTCGCCCTCGACGATGTACAGCTCGCAGCGCTCGGGGTCGGTGTACTGGCAGTCGGCGAGCTTGCCGGGCAGGCCGGTGCCGCCGAGCAGGCCCTTGCGCCGGGTCAGGTCCCGGGCCTGGCGGGCCGCGATCCGGGCGCGCTGGGCGTCGAGCGACTTGCTGACGATGGCCCGTGCCTCGGTCCGGTTGACCTCGAACCAGTCCTTCAGCGCCGAGTAGCACATCTCCTGGACGAACTTCTTCGCCTCGGTGTTGCCGAGCTTCGTCTTCGTCTGACCCTCGAACTGGGGCTGCGCGAGCTTCACCGAGATGATCGCGGTCAGGCCCTCGCGGATGTCGTCGCCCGACAGCCGCTCGTCGCCGTTCTTGGCGCCCGCCTTCACCGGCTTGAGCAGGTTCTGGTCCTTGGCGTAGGCGTTGACGGCGCTGGTCAGCGCGGCACGGAAGCCCTCCTCGTGGGTGCCGCCCTCGTGCGTGTTGATCGTGTTCGCGAAGGTGTAGACCGACTCGCTGTAGCCGGCGTTCCACTGCATCGCGAGCTCGGCCTCGATGCCGACGCCCTTGGCCTCCAGCGAGATCACGCTGCGGTGGATCGCGTCCTTGGTGGCGTTGAGGTGGGCGACGAAGTCGACCAGACCGTTGGTGTACCTGTAGGTGACCTCGAGGCGCTCCTCGGGGCGCTCGTCGATCAGCGTGATCGACAGGCCCTTGTTGAGGAAGGCCATCTCCTGCAGGCGCCGGGAGAGGGTCTCGAACTTGTACTCGGTCGTCTCGAAGATCGTCGGGTCCGCCCAGAAGGTGACCGACGTGCCGGTCTTCTTCGTGGTGCCGGTCTTCGCCAACGGCGCCGCCGGACGGGTCCCCACGTACGGCTGGAACCAGACGTGGCCGTCCACCTGGATCTCCACGTCCAGCTTGGTCGACAGCGCGTTCACGACGCTGACGCCGACGCCGTGCAGACCGCCCGAGACCGCGTAGGATTTGCCGTCGAACTTCCCGCCCGCGTGCAGCGTCGTCAGCACGACCTCGACCGCGGGCCGCTTCTCGGTGGGATGCATGCCCACGGGGATGCCACGACCGTTGTCGACGACGCGGACGGCGCCGTCGGCCAGCAGGCTCACGGTGATCGTGTCGCAGTAGCCGGCGAGCGCCTCGTCCACCGCGTTGTCCACCACCTCGTAGACGAGATGATGCAGACCGCGCTCCCCGGTGGAGCCGATGTACATGCCCGGACGCTTGCGGACCGCGTCAAGACCTTCGAGAACCTTGATCGAACTTGCATCGTAGGCCACGCGGCGGGTCCCCTCGTTCTGGGCGGAAGTATCCACCAGTCTACCCGCCGACCCGTTATAGCGGACGCAGGGTGACCCCTGACGTCTGCGCAGCGCCCCGTACGGCGGGACGGTGAACCCCCCTACGGGACCGGCGCCTCCCGGGGCCTTGGCGCGCCTTCACGACGGTCACCCGACGCGACGATCAATCTTCGCCCACATGATCGCCTCGTGTTGCGCGCCCCGGCGACGTCCAGACCACCCCCACCGCCCGGGCGGACCGTCGCGAACGGTGAGCACTGGATCGCTCCCCCGGTCTGTCCGTCTCTCTTCCGGCGGGACACCCGGCGAGCCCGCGGCCGTCCCGGGCGGGCCGCCGTGACCGGCCTTCCCCAGCCGGCTGCTGTAGCCGGCCTGCCGTGACCGGCCTGCCGTGACCGGCCTTGCCGTGACCGGCCGGCGAACTCAGCCGTAGGTGTCGCGCGGGCCGCGGCCGGCGGTGCGGATCGGCCCGTGCCGCCACGACGGCGCCGTCGGGCCGCGCACCGTGATCCGCCGGACGACCTGCGGACCGAGCTCCCGGTGCAGGATGGCGAGGATCTGGCGGGACAGCATCCGTAGCTGGGTCGCCCAGGCCGTCGACTCGGCGACAAGTTCGAGATCGCCGTCGCGCAGCGAGACCGGAGTGCAGTGGTCGGCGATGTCCGGGCCGACGATGACGTCCCACCGGGCGAGCACGCCGGCGTCGTCGGCCTGTGCCTTCCAGCCGCGCGCGGCGAGCAGCCGACTGATCGCGGTACCGAAGGAGACCGGGTCGCGCCAATCCCGGCCGGGGGCGGCGATGCCCGGCAACCGCGGGCGCTGGGGCACCTGGTCGTCGTCCTCGCCGGACCGGGGCCGCCGCCCGGCGCGGTCCGCGGCCGCGGGGTCGCCGCCGGGGCCACCCCCGGCGCCGGCTCCCCCGTCCGGAACGGGGCCGCCGGCGGGGGAGCCGGACCAGGAGCCGTCGGTGCGGGGTGACCCGCCGCGACGTCCCCGGGCCCGCTCGCGGGCGTCCCGCTTTGCCTGGGCGAGGATCTCCCGGGCCAGGTCGGCGCCGCGCCCGCCATCCGCCGCCGGGGCAGGGCTCGGGGTCCGGGCAGGGCTCGGGGTCCGGGTCGGGTCGGGCTGATGGTCGTCGGGTTCAGGGGGCACGGAGCACCTCTCCCGCGGCGACGACGTAGCGGGTGCCGGTCAGCTCGGCCGGCACATCGGCCTCGACGGCGGCTGTGACCAGCACCTGCTCCGCGGGGGCGACGAGTTCGGCGAGTCGGGACCGGCGCTGGACGTCCAGCTCGGCGAAGACGTCGTCGAGGAGCAGGACGGGCTCGCGGTCGTCGGCCCGCAACAGCTCGAACGAGGCGAGCCGCAGGGCCAGGGCGAGCGACCAGGACTCGCCGTGGCTGGCGTAGCCGCGCGCCGGCAGCCCGTCGACGGTCAGCAGCAGGTCGTCGCGGTGCGGTCCGACAAGAGTCAGCCCGCGTTCGATCTCCCGCGGGCGGGCGGCCACCAGCTCGGCCCGGATCGCCTCCTCCCACTGCTCGCGGTCGGGGCGGACCAGGTCCGGCGCCGGCTGCGGCACGCTGGCCCGGTACTCGAACCCGATCGCGGCCTGCGCGCCGGCCACCGCGGCGTAGGCCCCGGCCACCCCCGGACGCAGCGCCTCGACGAGGGCGAGGCGGGCCGTGAGCAGCTCGGCGCCGTAGCTGGCCAGGTAGCCGTCCCAGACATCCAGGGTGCGCAGGTCACCCTTGCCGCCGGCCCGTCGGGCCGCCCCGGCCGTGCGCAGCAGGGTCGAGCGCTGCTTGAGCACCCGGTCGTAGTCGGCGAGCACCGCGGCCATCCGCGGGGTGCGGGCGACAAGCAGCTCGTCGAGGAACTGCCGGCGTCCCGCCGGGTCCCCCTTCACCAGGGCGAGGTCCTCCGGGGCGAACAGGACCGTGCACAGCAGCCCGAGGACGTCGCGGGGCCGGGGGACCGGCGCCCGGTTAAGCCGGGCCCGGTTCGCCCGCCCCGGCACGATCTCGAGCTCCACCAGGGCCGCCCGGTCGCCGCGCACGATCCTGGCCCGCACCACGGCGTGCGACGCGCCCTGGCGGACCAGGGGGGCGTCCGCGGAGACCCGGTGGCTGGCCAGCGTCGCGACGTACCCGATCGCCTCGATCAGGTTCGTCTTCCCCTGACCGTTACGGCCGACCAGCGTGACCACTCCCGGGCCAAGGCTGAGATCCAGGGACGGGTAGGACCGGAAGTCGACGAGGGACAGATGGGTGAGGTGCACGTCACCCGTGCAGGCGGATCGGCATCAGCAGGTACCGGTAGTCGGGCACCTCGCCGTCGTCGTCGGCCTTGCCGGTGAGGATCGCCGGCTTGTTCGCGGCGACCGCCGGGTCCTCGGCGCTGGCGAAGCCGATCCGCACGATGTCGGACTCCAGCGCGCCGAGCGCGTCGAGCAGGTAGGACGGGTTGAACGCCACCGAGAGCTCCGGGCCGTCGTAGGTCACCGGCAGCGTCTCCGTCGCCTGCGCCTCGCCGCCGGTGCCGGCCTCCAGGACGAGATGGTCCGGGGAGAACGACAACTGCACCGGAGCGGTCTTCGCCGCCACCAGGGCCACGCGCTTGACCGCCTCCTGCAACGGCGCGATCTCGAGCTGGGCGATCAGCGGGGAGCTGTCCGGAAGCAGCTTGCGAAACGGCGGGAACTGGCCCTCGAGCAGCCGGGTGGTCGTCTGCCGGGTGGAACCCGCGAAGCCGGCGAGCGTCTCCCCGGACGGGCCCGTCCCCAGCGCGATCGAGACCTCCACTCCCGACCCGGACAGCGACTTGGCCGTGTCCAGCAGCGTCCGGGCGGGGACGAGTGCCACCGTGACGGGGGCCGCGGCGTCCGCCTCGCCGGCAGAGTCGTCCGGACGCCACTTCAGCGAGCGCACGGCGAGCCGGTAGCGGTCGGTCGCGGCGAGGGTGAGGGTGTCGCCTTCGATCTCGATACGGACGCCGGTGAGTACCGGGAGGGTGTCGTCGCGCCCGGCGGCGATCGCCACCTGCGCGACCGCGGCCGCGAAGGCCGATCCCTCGATGTGGCCGGTGACGGGGGGCATGGCCGGCAGCGCCGGGTAGTCGTCCACCGGCAGCATCGGCAGCGCGAACCGGGCGTTTCCACAGGTGATCACGAGTCGGGTGCCGTCGATGCCGAGGTCGACCGGTGCGGCCGGCAGCGCCCGGGTGATCTCCGCGAGCAGCTTGCCGTTGACGAGGGCGCGGCCCTCCTCCGACACCGTCGCGTGCACCGTGCCCTGCGCGGCCACCTCGTAGTCGTAGGCGGCGACCTTGAGCATCGGCCCGGTGGCGTCGAGAAGGAGGCCCGACAGCACCTGCAACTGCGTGGTCGGCCGGCTCGGCAGCGTGCGGGCGGTCCAGGCGACCGCTTCGGTGAATTCGTCCCGTTCCACCCGGAACTTCATGGTTAGCCCTCCTTCGTCCCCTCCGGTGTTCGGAGTCAGCCCGTCGGGAACACCGATCAGCATCCCAGAGTGCCAGGCGGCCTCGGCGGGCGGTGGGCCCCACCACGAACGCTCACCCGGAGCCCACGGAGTGGCACAGATCGCGCTCGTTCAAGATCGCGAAAAGTTGTCCACACCCCCTAGTACTTCAAGCTTTTGATCTTTCTAGAAAAAATTGAAGTTCGTGGTGGTAGTAGGGGCTGTGGATGCTGGGGATAACCTCCGTTTTCGCAGGTCAGAGGCCTGAAGAGCCGGTGCAAAACCTGTGGGTGGAGCTGTGGGTTTGCGCAGTGGATATCCACACGTCGAGCGGTCGTCCCCAGGGACCACTTTGTCCCTCCACAGGCCTTCCCCGAGTTATCCACAGGCTGTCCACGTCTTCTTCCACCGATCCGCCCCCAGGCTGTCCACAAGGTTTTCCACAAGCTGTGGGTGGAACCACCCCGTGGGCTCGAGGCCGCCGGCCGGGTGTGCTACGGGACGCTTCGTGGTGTCCACCGCCGCGACGGCCGTCCACACGCTGCGACCCGCCGCCCCGGGGGTCCCCCGACCGGGCGACGTGCATCCCGGCCACCTCGACGCGTGCGTGCCGGCAGCCAATCGGCCGGCGGCCGCGCTGTCCGGCCCGCAGGGCCCGAGCGCGGCCCACTCCCGCGCAGTCCGGGGATCAGGGACCGGTGTCCGCCTGCCTGCTGCGGTCGGAGGTGCCCTGCCCGAGTCAGGGTTGGCGGGCCTGGACCCGGATGCGGTTGGTCAGTTCGGTGACCTGGTTGTAGATCGCGCGCCGTTCGGCCATCAGACCGCGGATCTTGCGGTCGGCGTGCATGACCGTCGTGTGGTCGCGGCCACCGAAGTGCTGGCCGATCTTGGGCAGCGACAGGTCGGTCAGTTCGCGGCACAGGTACATGGCGATCTGCCGGGCCGTCACGAGCACCCGGCTGCGGGAGGTGCCGCACAGGTCGTCCATGGAGACACCGAAGTACGCCGCGGTCGCGTTCATGATTGCGGCTGCGGTGATGTCCGGGTTGCCGGCGTCCGGGATCAGGTCCCGCAGCACGATCTCGGCGAGTGTGCGGTCGACGTGGGACTTGTTCAGGCTCGCGAACGCCGCGACCCGGATCAGCGCCCCCTCCAGCTCGCGGATGTTGCGCTCGATGTGCGTGGCGATGTACTCGAGGACGTCGGGCGGCACGGGCAGGCGCTCGGTGGCGGCCTTCTTCGACAGGATCGCGATGCGGGTCTCGAGGTCCGGCGGGGTGATGTCGGTCATCAGGCCCCACTCGAACCGGCTGCGCAGCCGGTCCTCCAGCGCCGAGAGCTGCTTGGGCGACCGGTCGGAGCTGATGACGATCTGCTTCTCGCCGTCGTGCAGGACGTTGAACGTGTGGAAGAACTCCTCCTGCGTCCGCTCCTTGTTCTCCAGGAACTGGATGTCGTCCACGAGCAGGACGTCGATGTCCCGGTAGCGGCGCTGGAAGGCCTGCTGGCGGTCGTCCCGGATCGAGTTGATGAAGTCGTTGGTGAACTCCTCCGAGCTCACGTACTTGACCCGGGTGTTCGGGTACAGCTTCAGCGCGTAGTGGCCGATCGCGTGCAGCAGGTGGGTCTTGCCGAGCCCGGAGTCCCCGTAGATGAACAACGGGTTGTACGCCTTCGCCGGCGCCTCGGCGACCGCCACCGCGGCCGCGTGGGGAAACCGGTTGCTGTCCCCGATCACGAAGGTCTCGAAGACGTAGCGCGGGTTCAGCCGGGCCTGCGCCGGCTCGGTCTCCAGCGGCGCGGCGTCGCGGCCGAGCCCCGCGCCCACCCGCACCGGCGGGGTGCCCTCGGCAGAGTCGGGGAAGGGCAGCTCGCCGTTCACCGGCGCGCCGGCATCTCCCGCTCGCCGGCCGGTGTCCGTGGCTGCCGCGCCGCCCGGCCCGCGTCCGCGGGAGCCGCCTGCCTCCCGCTGCGCGCCGCCGTCGCCCTCCCCCGGCCGGACGATCCTGATCGGACCGCTCATCGGCTCCGGGTCGGGCAGGTGCTCGACGGTGACCGCGACCCGGATCTCCCGTCCATACGCTGTGGACAACGCTGTGGACAGGAACGGCCGCAGCCGCGAGTCGAGAAGCTCCTTGGTGAACTCGTTGGGGGCGGCGAGCAGGGCCGTGTCCTGCACGAGGCCGAGCGGGCGGGTCAGCCGCAGCCACGCACGCTGCTGCGCGGACAGCGTGCCGTCGGCGACCCCGGCGACGGCCTGGCTCCAGACCGCGGCCAGGTCCGGGTCGCCCGCGGGTTCCTCCCCGAAAGGTAGACCGGCGACGGAGTCGGCGCGGGGGTTGGACACGGGGGCTCCTCGGGCAGTTCGGTACGGTTTGCGGGCGGTGCTGGCCCCATGAGTGGGGGGTACGTCGCGGATGCTGATGTGGTCCCGGTCCGGCCGCGACCGGGACGCCTCGTCCCGATGGTTCTCCACATCGTCGTCCACAACCTGTGCATGGACACGGCAGGGCCTCCGGCGTGGCGGCATCGGCTCACTCCCGGTACGGCGCCCTACTCCGGGCCGTCATCCGGACCTGCCCCGGCCCCCCGCCGATCGCCCTCTCCACAGGCGTTTTCCACAGGCCAGAGTGCACCCGGCCGGCGGTGCCCCCCGAACGCGGGTCTGCCCGGCACCGTCCGGCACCCGCGTGCGCGGGATGTCGTCCAAGGATCGTAAGGCGCCGCCCGCACCGCCGTGCCGGGGCCGGACGGGAATGTCCTGCCCCGGCACCGCGGGCAGATCACCAGAGTCGGCGGACCCGCTCGTGTGGCATTTGCTTACAAGCAGTCACGTCGATGGCCGGCCCCGGCCGCGGTGGGCCGCGGTCGGGGCCGCGGTGGCTTCGGGGTGACCGGCCCGGGCCCCGGTCGCAGTGCGGGCCGCGGCTGCGGTCCGGGCGCGGTCCGGGTCGGGCGGGCCGGGCTTGACGTGACGGCGGACGGGTGCGGTCGGCGGGTCATCCGCGGCACCGGCATGTGTACGCTAGGTCGAACCGCGGTGTTAGACCGCTTCGTTTGTCGTGGGATGCGCTTGCGCGGGCCGTGTGGGGCCCACCCCTCGGCGGCGGAGATCACCGCCCGCGTCCATCTTGCAGACGGAGTCTTCACGTGAGTAAGCGCACCTTCCAGCCGAACAACCGCCGGCGGGCCCGCACGCACGGGTTCCGGCTGCGCATGCGGACCCGCGCTGGTCGTTCCATCGTCTCTGCCCGCCGTCGCAAGGGCCGCAGCGAGCTCTCCGCCTGACGGCGGGTTCCTGCTGTACCCCGGCTGACATGCTTCCCGAGGTTTCCCGCGTGCGGACCCGGGGCGAGCATGCCCGCGTGGGGACTGCGGGCCGGCGGACCCGGTCCGGTCCGCTGGTTGTCCACAGCTTGTGGACAACCAGCGGGGAGTCGCCGCGCGCGGGTTTCGTCGTCGGTCGCCGGGTCGGCAATGCCGTGGTGCGCAACCGGGTGCGCCGCCGCCTGCGAGAGCAGGTGCGGGCCCGGTTGGACCGGCTGCCCCCGGGGACGATGCTCGTGGTCCGCGCCCTGCCGGAAGCGGCCTCGGCCAGCTCCGAGCGGCTCGGTCAGGCCCTCGACGACGCGCTCGCGCGGGCGCTGCGTACCCGCGCAGGCTCGGACGCTCGGGGCGATGACGCACGTGCGCAGCCGGCCCGATCCTCGCGACTCGTGGTGGGAAGTGGCCGATGACCGTCGGGATGTTCCTGCTCGTGGCGCTGGCGGTGGCCGTCGTCGTCGATCTCGTCCTGGCCTCCGGGCTGGCCCGCAGGCGCCTGCCGACCGTGGCCCGCACGGCCGACGGCGCGGTCCGCGGTCCTCTGGCCTGGGTATTCGCCGGGCTCGTGCGGCTCTACCGGGCCGGCTGGTCGGGCCGCAACGCAGGCATGTGCCGGTTCGAGCCGTCGTGCAGCGCCTACGCGCTGACGGCGGTTCGCCGCCATGGCGGCATGCGTGGTGGGGCGCTGGCCGTCGGCCGGCTGCTGCGCTGCCAGCCGCTGTCGGCCGGCGGGTACGACCCGGTCCCCGGCGAGCCCATCGACCGGCCCCCGCCGTCCGACGGGCCACCGGAAACCGGGGCGCGGCCGGGAACGAGTGCGGATTCGGGAACCAGCGCGGGGCCGAGAGTCGTTCGCAAGCCCAGAGGGGTGTCGACCGTCTCCGGGCGTGGTAACCGCGCGGTCGCGCCCGGACCACCGGTGCCGTCGCGCCGGCCCACAGGCATGGCTTTCCGTCTCCGGCCGAGGGGACGCGGGCCGAGATCGTCGGTTCCGGTCGCGGACCGTGGGCGTGAGGAGTCTGAACGTTGTTGAATCCCCTTTACCATCTCGCGGCGAACGCGATCGTCTTCTTCCACAAGGGGTTCGCGCCGATCTTCGGCGCCGACAGCTTCTTCGCCTGGGCCTTCTCGGTCGTCCTGCTCGTCATCGCCGTTCGTGTTCTGATCTTCCCGCTGTTCGTCAAGCAGGTGAAGTCGCAGCGGACGATGCAGATGATGCAGCCCCGGATCAAGGAGATCCGGGAGAAGTACGGGCACGACAAGCCCCGCATGCAGCAAGAGATCATGGCGCTGCAGAAGGAGCACGGCAACCCGCTTCTCGGCTGCCTGCCGATTCTGCTCCAGATCCCCCTGTTCATCTCGCTGTTCCACGTGTTCACCCACCTGGCCCCGATGAACGAGGGCCCGAACGGCGCCCTCGTCTGGCGGCCCCGGGTGGGGCTGTCCGCGGATCAGGTCGAGCAGATCGCCTCGGCGAAGGTCTTCGGAATCTCGCTCGCCAGCGAGTTCGGTTCCGACAGCGACTTCGTGCACTTCCTCGGGGTGAACAGCACCCACGTCAAGATCCTCGCGGTCGTGCTGATCGTGCTGATGGGTCTGACCACCTTCATGACCCAGCGGCAGATCATGGCCCGCACCGGGCCGGTGGATCCGCAGCAGGCGATCGTCCAGAAGGTCCTGCTCTACGGCTCCCCGCTGATGCTCGCGATCTTCGGTTTCCGGTTCCCGATCGCCGTGCTGCTCTACTGGCTGACGACCAACCTGTGGAGCATGGGTCAGCAGTTCTTCGTGATCAAGCGGATGCCGCCGGTCCGCCCGCTCGCCGCCGGTGGCCGGCTCCCCGGTGCCCGCGCCGGTGCCGGTGCCGGTGCCGGTGCCGACGGAGCGCCCACCCCGGCCCGGCCGGCGCCCGGCGTGCGAGCCGGTGCCAAGTCCAAGAACCGCGCGCGGCCGGCGGCTGTGAGCGGGCCGAGCCTGACCAAGAGCGGCGACTCCGGCGCCGGGGCGGTGGCCGCGGCGGGCGGCGGTTCGACCGCGGCGAAGGGCGCCGGGGGCAAGAGCGGGGCGGCGAAGGCCGGGCGAGGCTCGTCGTCGGCCCCGCCCGGGACCCGGTCCCGCAACGGCGCGTCGGCGGCACGGGCCACCGGGACGGCGAAGACCTCGCCGCCCGCACCGCCGGTCGCGGGTGTGGTCGGAGGAGCCGAAGACGCCCCCGCAGCGGCGCGTTCCACGACCGCGGGTGGGAAGACTGCGGGTGGAAAGGCCTCGTCGGGCGGCCGGAAGAGCTCGCCGGGCACGGGTACCCCGCCGGCCGCAGGTAGTGGCGCCGAGCCGGCAGCCGTACCCGCGACGGGCGACGGCGCGGCGAACCGCCCCGCCCCGGTTCCCGCCGGTGTCCGCCGCCAGGTCGGTGGTTCCCGTCCCGCCAAGCGGCGAGGCAAGGGCAAGCGGCCCGGCGGGCGGCGTTGACCCGGGGAACCCCTCCCCGACCGGCGGGCGACCTCGCCGGTCCCCCTGATTTCGTCACCATGCGGGGGCATCCCGTAATCTCTGCTCCGCCGCCCCCTGTTCCCCTGGAGAAGCGCTGATGACCGGTTCGGCACCTGACCTGGCTGTGGATGGAGCTGGAGTCTCCGACGAGCAAGGCTCCCCGGAGGAGGCCGGGCTCAGCCCGCAGGAGCGGCGACTCGTCGACCTCGAACAGGAGGGGGAGATCGCCGCCGACTACATCGAGGGCCTGCTGGACATCGTCGACATGGACGGCGACCTCGATCTCGATGTCGAGGGCGGCCGGGCCGTCGTCGCGGTGGTCGGGGAGAAGCTCGACAAGCTGATCGGGACCGGTGGCGAGACGCTCGAGGCGCTGCAGGAGCTGACCAGGCTCGCCGTCCTGCAGAAGACCGGGACCCGTAGCCGCCTCATGCTCGACGTCGGCGGTCACCGGGCGCGGCGTCGGGTCGAGCTCCGCAAGATCGCGACCGCGGCGGCGGAGCAGGCGATCGAACGCGGCAAGCCCGAGACGCTCGTTCCGATGACCCCCTTCGAGCGGAAGGTCGTCCACGACGCCATCGCCGAGATCGACGGCGTCCACAGCGAGTCCGAGGGCGAGGAGCCCAGCCGGCGGGTCGTCATCCTGCTCGGCTGACCCGACCCCCGCGCGACCGGCACTCGGGCGGCTGATTCGGCGCGTTGCGCGCGGACCTCGCCGGGTGGGCACAACGACCACCCCCGCGGTGGGGCCGGTGCCGGGCGCTAGATTCGGGCTGGAAGCGCGGCGGTAAGCGTCGCTGGTGATCGGGGGATGCCGTGCCGCCTGCGGGCCGTCGCAGGCCTGGGCGGTCCACGGTGGTGGCGGCCGGCGCGGTGGCGCTCGGCCTGGCCGCCGTCCTGTGTCTGCTGCATGCCTACCTGACCAGACCCCTCTGGTACGACGAGATCTGGCGGGCGCACTTCGTCAGCGAGCCGCTGTCGTCGTTCTGGTCGGAACTGACGGTCGCCAACACCCCGTCCGCGCTCGGCTGGCTCGGGATCACCCGGCTCGCGGGCGAGGCGTTCGGCTGGCACTCCTGGTCGCTGCGTCTGCCCGGCTTCGTCGCGCTGCCCCTGCTCGGGGCCGCGATCGTCGTGCTCACCCGCCGGTTCGCCGGGACGGCGTCGGCGGTGGTCGCCGCCTGCTGGCTGTGCCTCAACACGACGTTTCTGGATCTGGCCACCCAGCTCAAGCCGTACACGGTCGAGGCGCTCGCCGCGGTGTGCATCGTCGTCGTCTGGACCGCGGACCCGTTCGGGCCGCCCGACGAGGTCCCGGTCGCCGGGGCCCCGCGAGGGCCTGACCGTGGCCGCCTGGTCCGGCGGACGGCGGCGGGTGTGCTGGCGCTCGTCGCCGTTCCCGGGATCTTCGTGGTGCTCCCGCTGGCGGCGGTCGACCTGTGGCGTGGCCCGGCGCGTCGGTGGCGGCTGGTCGAGTGCCTGCCCGCGCTCGCCCTCAGCACCGTGCATACCGTCGGCTTCGTCGCCCACCAGTCCAGCCAGCGCGACGGCGACTACTGGGATCGCCAGTTCCTCGCGGGCCGCGGGCCGTGGGCGGCACTGCGGTTCGTCGCCGATCAGGTCCGCGTCACCGTCACCGGCTCGCCGCCGGGGATCGACCGCTTCGACCCGAGCCTCATCCACGGCACGGTGCCCACGGGGCCGTTGGGCTCCGCACCGGCCGCCCTGATCGCGATCGCGATCGCCGTGGCCGGGGGGACCGGCATCGTGACGCTGGCCCGCCGCCGGCAGGGCCGGGCTCTGCTTGCCGCACTCGGCGGCGCGGAGCTGATGATGCTCGGCGCGAGCGCCGCCCGGTACTGGCCGTTCGGACCGACCCGGACCAACCTGTACGTGGTGCCGCTGCTTGTGGTGGTGGTGGTGGTGGGTGCCGAGCGGGTGATTCGGTCCCTCCTGTCGGCGATGCGCGACCGCCTGCTCCGTGGTGGGTCCCAGCGGGCCGCTGGGCGCTCCGAGGGTGCGCTCCCTACCCTTGCCCTTCCGGGGTCAGTGATTGCCCGATCACTTTCGGCTTCTTCGGTGGAATTGGTAACAGAAAGCGACGGCCCCTTCGCCCTTCCCGGGGCGCCGGTCCCGGCCGTCGAGGCATCCCCGCCGCCGGCGCCGGCCGGCCCGGCACAGGTGCCGGGGCTCGCAGACGCGCGGGTCGGCCTGGCCCGCGCCGCGGTGGCACTTCCCCTCGCGGCGATCGTCGCGATCACTGGCTGCGGCGTGCTGCTCCTGCAGACGTCCCTGTCGGGCAGTCGGCCGCTGTGGGAGCACCGGGATCGCCTGCGCGGCCTGGACCTGATGGTCGACGCGGCCGTCGTCACCCGACGGGTGGCCCGGGCGGGTGACGTCGTCGCGGTCGGCGGCCGCCTCGCCCGACCGGGCTGGCTCTATGCGATGGAGGCCAGCGACGACGGGCCGCGCGAGCCCACCGATCTCCAGCCCGTCCCCGCCGGGGACGGGCGCCCGCGGCGGGGCGGCGCCGGCGGCACGGTCGCCTCCGAGTCCGACTCCGACTCCGCCGGTGAGAGGTCCGGCGGCGAGGCGTCCGCGAGTAAGGCGTCCACCGTCGGCTCGGTGGTGGCGGTGCCCGCGCCGCGTCGCGTCGCCGCCGGCGGTTCCGCGGCCGGCGGAATGAGCGTCGCCGGCGGCCACCGGCCCGCGGGACCGGCGACAGAAGCCCAGGCGCCCGCGACCGGCGGGGTCGGTGCGCCCGCCCGGATCGCCCGGCGGGACACCGTCTTCTTCGGTGGCGCCGAGCCCGCTCTGCTGCGCCAGCTTGCGCGCCGCCCCGTCCCGCCCGGGCATCTGCTCGTCTTCGTCTTCGACATCGAGCGGACGGGCCTGGCCGGTCAGCTCGCGCCGCTGCACCGGGCCGGCTGGTGTGCGACCCAGGACTGGAACTTCCGGCTGACCGGCGTGCTGACCCGCTACGACCGCTGCGCCCCAGGCGCCCCGACACCCCGGCGGCTCATCGTCGCCTTCCACTGACCCGCCCCGCGGCGGCCTCGACTCCAGTGCAGCGCCGCAGAAGTCCCCTTCCCATCCTGCTGTCACGTTTCGTGACGTCTGGCGGTGTGGCTGAGACGGGGCGCGAACCGGGCGACGGCTCGTGCGTGGGCGGCGTGCGTGGGAGAGCTCCTAACCGGGTCCTTCTGGGGTTCGGCATCCCATTTGTCCCTGCAGAAGAACCCACGTGGCTCCGCTCCTATACAGACCTCCTCGCGGGGCGGTGCCGGTGGGCCGTCCGGCGGCGAGGCGGGCGCGGTCTGACTTCACCCCCGTCACCGAACACCGGAAGGACACTGACGAGCGGCTGCCCTCGGTGGCCTCGACCCCGGTGGACCCGGCCCCGAAGCGGCGGCTGACGCGGGCTGACGGGATCTGACGGCACGCGGCGCATGCCCAGCCGGGCGCAGCGGGGATGCTTGTCGGGTGCGCGATCCTCTACCCCTCTCGTCCTGTCTCCCCCGGCTCCCGGTGCCCGGCGGCGGACCACCCGACCCGCTGCCCCGGAGGGGAGCCGACCGGCCTCGCCCACACGTCGTCGGCGCCGCCGTCGGAGACGGCAGGGATGGCGGGGACGTGGGGGATGGCACCACCGGACTGGCCCGGGCGGGTGTGCGATGACCGACTCCGATCCCGCGCGTCCGGCGCGTCCGGCGGGTCCCCCGCCGCCGACGCCGGCGGCCGCGGCCGAGCTGTTCGGCCCGCGGCTCGCGGCGGCGGAGCGCTTCACCGCGCTGCTGGCGACCGCGGGAGTGGAACGCGGGCTGATCGGTCCGCGGGAGACCGACCGGCTGTGGGAGCGGCACGTGCTCAACTGCGGGGTCCTCGCCGAGGTCGTTCCCGAGGGTGCCGACGCCGTTGACGTGGGCAGCGGCGCCGGCCTGCCGGGAATCCCCCTCGCCCTGGCCCGCCCGGACGTGCGGGTCGTGTTGCTCGAACCGATGGAACGACGCTGCCGCTTTCTTCAGGAGGTTGTGGCTGCCGTGGGACTGGAGGAGCAGGTTTCCGTCCTGCGTGGCCGCGCGCCGGATGCCGGAATCGGCCCGGAGGGTCGTAGATTCGGGGTAGCCGTCGCACGCGCGGTCGCCCCGCTCGAGCGGCTGGGCGTAATCCTCCTTCCGATGCTGCAACCGGGTGGTGTCATGCTGGCGATGCGCGGTTCGCGGATCCTGGAGGAGTTGCAGGACGCGCGCGGCAGTCTCGGAACCCAGGGGTGGCATCCCGTGGATGTCGTGGTGTGCGGAGAGGGACGGGTGGACGAACCCACCCGGGTCCTCCGAGCCGTGCGGTCATCCCAGCTCTCCCGGGCCGAAGGCAGGAAAGGGCGCGGCGACGGTGAGCGGCACGATGGCAGACAGGTCAGACGAACGGCGCGGGACTCACGACGATCACGGGAGGTCGATCGTGACCAGCCGACGCGTGGGCAGTCTCGTTCCACGTGAAACAGCGTCGACGGGCCGAGGTGGATCCGTGGGTGGGGGATATCGGGGCGACGACTCCGTCATTCCCCCACTGGACCCGCTCGACCGGTCGACCCCGATCGGAGCGGCGGCGGCAGCAGCAGTGGAAGCCTTGGCGGCAGAACGACGACAACCATTCCCCCGTCCCACTCGGCGGCGCATCATCTCGGTGGCCAATCAGAAGGGTGGCGTGGGCAAGACGACGACGACGGTCAACCTGGCCGCCGCCCTGGCGTCGCACGGCATCCGCGTCCTGGTGATCGATCTCGATCCGCAGGGAAACGCGTCGACGGCGCTCGGCATCGACCACCACTCCGGCGTCCCCTCCATCTACGAAGTGCTGCTCGGTGACCGCCCGCTCGACGAGGTCATCGTCGCCTCGGCCGAGGCGCCCGCACTGTTCTGCGCCCCGGCGACGATCGACCTGGCCGGCGCCGAGATCGAGCTCGTCTCGCTCGTGGCTCGGGAGAACCGCCTGCATCGGGCCATCCAGAGCATGCAGCGGGAGGTCGACTACGTCCTCATCGACTGCCCCCCGTCGCTCGGCCTGCTGACCGTCAATGCGCTGGTGGCGGCGCGGGAGCTGCTCATTCCGATCCAGTGCGAGTACTACGCGCTGGAGGGACTCGGCATGCTGTTGCGCAACGTGGAGCTCGTCCAGGCCCACCTCAACCAGGATCTGCGCCTGTCGACGATTCTGCTCACCATGTACGACTCGCGCACCAGGCTGGCCGATCAGGTCGTGCACGAGGTCAAGGAGCACTTCGGGGACCGAGTGCTGGGCACGACGATCCCCCGGAACGTCCGGCTCGCGGAGGCCCCGAGCTACGGGCAGTCGGCGCTGACCTACGACCCGACCTCCCGTGGCTCCCTGTCCTACCTGGCCGCGGCCCGTGAGCTCGCCGAGCGGGGCTTCGAGCCGAACGGTGCGGTCAGGTGAGCGCGCGCCGCAGCGGTCTGGGGCGTGGACTCGGGGCGCTCATCCCCGTCGGTCCTGCGCCCGTGGAGGGCTCCGACGTCGATCGTCTCGCGGCCGACGCCGCCGGCCGTCTCGACGGCGGTGGCCACCTGACCGCCTTCGGCCTGCGGGGCGGCGAGAACACCGGTCCGTTGCCCGTCAAGGGCGCGACCTTTCGCGAGCTCGAGATCGGGTCGATCGTCCCGAATCCGCGCCAACCTCGGGCGCACTTCGACGAGGACGCGCTGGAGGAGCTGGCCGCGAGCCTGCGGGAGGTCGGCCTGCTCCAGCCGGTCGTGGTCCGCCAGGTGGGGCCGGAGCAGTACGAGCTCGTGATGGGGGAACGGCGTTGGCGGGCGGCCCAGCTCGCCGGGCTGACCCGCATCCCGGCGATCGTGCGGGAGACCGCCGACGACGCCATGCTGCGCGACGCACTGCTGGAGAACCTGCACCGCCAGCAGCTCAATCCGCTGGAGGAGGCGGCGGCCTATGAGCAGCTCCTCAAGGACTTCGGGGCGACCCACGAGGAGCTGGCCGGCCGGCTGGGCCGGTCCCGCCCGCACATCACCAACACCATCCGCCTGCTCGGGCTGTCGCCCGCGGTGCAGCGGCGGGTGGCGGCCGGGGTGCTCTCGGCGGGGCATGCGCGGGCGCTGCTCTCGCTGCGGGATCCCGAGGCCCAGGACCGGCTCGCCGCCCGTATCGTCGCGGAGGGGCTGTCCGTCCGGGCGGTCGAGGAGATCAACGCGCTGGACGAGGACACGCCGCGCAAGCGCGCCCCGCGCGGCCCCCGCTCGACCCCACCCACCCTGTCTCGACTCGCCGACCAGCTTTCGGACCGTTTCGAGACGCGGGTGAAGGTCGACATGGGCCGCAACAAGGGAAAGATCACGGTTGAGTTCGGCTCGCTGGAGGACCTGGAGCGGATCGTCGCGGTGATGTCCCCCGCGACCGCGCCGGACGCCGCTTCGACGCGTTAGCCCTCCCGGCCGCATCGGCGTCGTCGCGTCCTCGGCACGACGACTGGCGGCGGCGTCCGCGCCGACTCGCGAGCCGGTCGGTGCCGCCGGGTCCGAGGGGATCGGGTTGTCCGTCGTGGATGAGGTCCACCATGGCTGGGCTGGGCTGGGCTGGCCTGGCTGGCTGGCCGGGCTGGGCTGGGGCCTGGCCACATGCTGGGCTGGGCCGGCATGGCTGGGCCGGCCGGCCGAGAGCGCGTCGTTGCCGGCCCGCCAACGTTGCGGGGCCGGGTCGGCAGGGGTGGTGGAGCCGCCAGACCGAGGGATGGTTCCCGACGGAGCAGTGGCCGCCGGTAAGGGACGCGGGGGCGCGGCGTCCCGGCGGCGGTCAGGCGGGGTTGCCGGCCTGACCGACCTTGCGGAGCACGCCCTCCGGCGTCATCGAGCCGAGCAGTCGTTCCAGTGCGACCTCGACGTCCTCGCGCCAGCTCACCGTGTTCTTCACCTCCAGACGCAGCCGGGGCCACCGGTGATGGGGTCGCACCGTCTTGAAGCCGACGGCCAGCAGGTATTCGGCGGGCACCACGCACCGGGTGCCCGAGTTCTGCAGGTCACCAAACGCCTCCACCGCCTTGAACCCCCGCCGCAGGATCTCCTTGGTGACGGACTGGATGAGGATGCGGCCGAGGCCCTGGCCCGCGAACTCCTCCACGATGAGCGCCGTCATCAGCAGGACCGCGTCCGGCGACACCGGGCTGGTGGGGAAGGCGACCGAGCGGGGGACGTACGCGGGCGGCGCGAACATGACGAAGCCGGCCGGGATGTCGTCGACGTAAACGATCTTCCCGCAGCTTCCCCATTCGAGTAGCGCCGCGGAGAGCCAGGCCTCCTTCTCCAGGTCGGTGGCTCCGGTCTCCTCCGCGCGGCTGCGCGCGACCGGATCGAGCTCCCAGAACACGCAGCGGCGGCAGGGCAGCGGCATGTCGTCGATGTTGTCCAGGGTGATGTTCGCGATGCGACGGCTCATCGAAAGGGCACTCCCGCGGTCGGCCACCGGGCCGCCGTCCGCACCGGTTGCGTGGACGGCGGCCGTTTTGGCATCAGCCTAGGCCGACCGGCGCGGATCCACCCCCGACGCACCGCGCCCGTTTCACGTGAAACCTCTCTCGCGCCCCGGGCCGCACGGCTGCGGACCAGCGGGCCAGCCTCTCCGTCCCGTCGACGGGGGCCGGCGGACCTGTCACGCGCGACCGGCGAGCCGCGGGACATGAAGCTGTCCCGTCGGGGCGTCCATCTCCGGCGGGAGAAACAGCCGCTGCGTTGCTGCGAGGACCGCCTCGGCGACCGCGGCGCGGAAGTCGGTCGAGCCGAGCGCACGTGCATCGTGATCGTTGGTCAGGTAGCCGAGGTCGAGCCGGACCGTCGGCATCCGGGTCCGGCGGAGCAGGTCCCAGACCTTCGGGTGGGTGCGACAGTCCAGCATGTCGGAGCGGGAGACGATCTCGCGCTGGACAAGCTGGGCGAAACGCTCGCCGACGGCCGAGGAGCCGCGGGCGTTGCCGTAGTAGTAGGCCGATACCCCCTGCGCGTGACGGGAGGTGCTTCCCTCCGTGTGCAGCGAGATCAGGAGGTCGGCCTCCAGCTCGTTCGCACGGGCGGCGCGCTCCTCCTCGCTCGGCGACTCGTCCGGGCCATGGATGAGGTGGGATTCCAGGCCCGAGTCGAGCAGGCGGGTGGTGAGCCGGGCGGCGAGATCGGCCATGAGGTCCCGCTCGCACAGGCCGCCGCTGACGATGCCGAGGTCGTCGCCGCCGTGCCCGGGATCGAGGGCGACGACCACCCCGAGCAGCGAGGTGCCGCGGGCGAGTAGACGGACGGATTCGCGCAGCACATCGGGACGACCACCGGTCACGGTGCGGCGCAGCCGCTTGAGCTCCCGTAGCGTCCGCGGGCCGCAGCGACCGTCGGGATCCAGGCCACGGTTGCGCTGGAAGTCGCGCACCGCGCTCTCGGTCCGCGGACCGAAGATGCCATCGGTCCGGCCGATGTCGAAGCCCATGTTGAACAGGCGCTCCTGCAACGCGGCCACGTCATCTCCGACAAAGGGGTGCGCGGCGCTGAAATAGAGCAACCTGTCGCCGAGATTGTGGCGGGCCTCCTCGAGCGCCCGCGCCGTATCCGGACCGAGTATCCCGTCGACGGACAGGCCACGACTCTGCTGGAAGGCCCGCAGCGCATTGTCGAGGTCGCGATCGAACCGGTCAGGGGGAGCGGCCGCGGCACCGCCCGCGCCGCCGGCCGGCCCCACAGCCGGGCTGTGCGCGCCATCCGTGGCGGCCGGCTCGGCGGCCGCCGGAGGAAGCTCGGCCCCTCTCGACTCCCCGGGATGTGCCGCGGGCGGTACCGCTTCGCCCCGTTCTCCGCTCTGCCGGGGGGTCGCGGGAAGAAAACCGAGATAGGTCAGGGCCGCCCGAACCTCGGCGACGGCGGAACCTTGGTCTCCCAGCCGCAACAGCTTCACGAACGTGTACCTTTCAGCTTGCCTGCCCCCAACGTGTTCCCCGGCGGAACCCGGTGGTCGCGGCCGCCGCGTCGACGAACTGATTCCCGACTGCCGATTGCTGAATCTCAAGCCTAGGGCATGCCCACGTGGTCCCGACCGGCCGCGAAGGGGATCCTCCATCATTGACCCAGCGTGACCAACCTGTCCACGCTGTGTTGTGACATCCCGATTCCCGTCGCTGGCCCCCCGCCGGGCACATGTCGCACCCGGCGACGGCTGTCCGGCGGATGGCGTGGCGGGCGGGCGTGCGGTGGCGACGGGGGTGTGTTGGCGACGGGGGTGTGTTGGCGACGGGGATGCGCGGGCGACGGGGATGCGCGGGCGGTCCGGTCCCCCGGACACGCGGACGGCCCGCCGGCAGGAACGCGCGGCGGGCCGTCGGCGGCGGGCCGCCGGGCACCCACCCGTCAGGGGTGGGCGCGCCGCGTGGCCGTCGAGGAGGTCGGTTGTCAGGAAACGATCAGATGTACGGCGAGAGGTCGCGCAGCAGGGCGGCCTTCGGCTTCGCGCCGACGATGCTCTTGTCCACCTCGCCCTTGACGAAGACCGCCATGGTCGGGATCGACATGATCTGGTAGTTCCGCGCCGTCTCCGGGTTCTCGTCGATGTTCAGCTTGACGATCCGCAGCTTCTCGCCGTGCTCCTTGGCGATCTCCTCGAGGACCGGTCCGACCATCTTGCACGGGCCGCACCACTCGGCCCAGAAGTCCACGAGGACCGGTACGTCGCTCTGGAGGACCTCGGCGGTGAAGGTGCTGTCGGTGACGGGGGTGGTTCCTGCCATTGCTGTTCTCCCTGCTGGATGTGGTGGTGGGATGGATGGTCGATACGTGGGGCGGCGTCAGGCCGGCTGCGGCGCCGGGGTGGAGACCCGCGGGGCCTCGGTGGTCGTCTCGCCGGGACCCTCTCCGGCGGCGATGAAGCGCTCCGCGTCGAGGGCGGCGGCGCACCCGGTGCCGGCGGCGGTGATGGCCTGGCGGTAGGTGTGGTCGACCACGTCGCCGCAGGCGAACACGCCGTCGAGGTTCGTCTTGGTGGTGGGATGTGCGACCTTGACGTAACCAGCGTCGTCCAGCTCGAGCTGGACGCGGACCAGCTCGGTCCGCGGATCGTGGCCGATCGCGACGAACAAGCCGGTGACGTCGAGCTCCTCCGTCTCACCGGTGACCGTGTCGCGCAGTCGGACGCCGCCGAGCTTGTCGTCGCCGAGGAGTTCGACGACGTCGGCGTTCCACCGGAACCGGATCTTCTCGTTGGAGAAGGCCCGCTCCTGCATGATCGCGCTGGCCCGCAGCTTGTCCCGCCGGTGGATCACTGTGACCGACCGGGCGAACCGGGTCAGGAACGTCGCTTCCTCCATCGCCGAGTCGCCGCCGCCGACGACGGCGATGTCGTGGTCGCGGAAGAAGAAGCCGTCACAGGTCGCGCACGCCGACACCCCGCGCCCGAGCAGCCGCTCCTCGTGCGCGACGCCGAGCATGCGGTAGGCCGAGCCGGTGGCGACGATGACCGTGCGGGCGCGGAACGTCTGGTCCTCGACCCTGACGATCTTCGGGTTGGCGGCGAGGTCGAGCTCGGTCACGTCGTCGGCGACCAGCTCGGCGCCGAACCGCTCCGCCTGCTGGCGCAGCTTCTCCATCAGCTCCGGGCCCTGCACGCCCTCGGGGAAGCCGGGGAAGTTCTCGACCTCGGTGGTGTTCATGAGCGCGCCGCCGGAGGCGACCGCACCCTCGAAGACGAGTGGCCGCAGGTTGGCCCGGGCGGTGTAGATGGCGGCCGTGTAGCCCGCCGGCCCCGAGCCGACGATGATGACATCGCGCACGTCGTCTGCCGGCCGATCACCGTGCCCGGTGACGTCCTGGACCTGCTGCTGGGCTGTCACACCCGCTCCTTTCACGCTGCGCGATTCCCCGTCAGCCGGGGTGGACCCCGCCGGTGCCCATCGGCCTCGGTGATGCGTCGGGATCGCTGGTCGTAGGTCTGATCCGTGAAGACGGTGTCCGAGAGCGACAACGGTCTTCGAGGGCGTCTGATTCCATCCCGTGCCCGCCGGTGCCGAGCAACCGGTGACCATCGGTGTCGCTGGTCACGCTACCTGCGCAGCGTGGTCGCGCTGTACCACAGTGCGGCGGAGACGCTGACGACGCCGCAGTGCGCGTCGACGACGAGCACCCGCGCCGCCGCGGGTTGCATGGGGATGGACAGCACGACCAGCAGCGCCGACTGGCCGTCGTACCGGATGCGATCGACCGCGAGGATCTCGCCGCCCGACTGGGCGATGAGGCTCTGGTAGCAGGAGCGCAGATCCGGGGTGTCCAGCAGGGCGCGCAGTCGTTTGCCGGCTATGGCCGGCGGTGCCGCCACGACGGAGGTGGGATGCCGCGCGGCGGCCGGGGCGACCCCCTGGAACGGCACGGCGCCCGTCGACGGCGCCGTCGCCACGGCCACCGCCTCGGTGGTGTCCCCCATCGGTCCGGTCAGCGGCAGGGGCAGCGCCACCGAGCCCGCGATCTGGCCCGTGAGCAGCTCCCTGCCGTGCTGGCCGACATCGGCAGGGGCGACGGTCGTCCGCGAGTCCGCCATCATGGTCAGCCTGGCCGACCCGGCTCCGGCGGCCGCGGCGGCGCCGGCCGAATTCCGGCCCTGCGTGACGCTCGACGCCGCGACCGGATGGTTGGCCTCCACCACCCGAAGACCGTAGAAGGCGAGGATGGCGGCACCGAAGGTGACGAACGCCGCGCAGACCGCCGCGATCGACACCCAGTCCCGCCGCGGGGCCGCCGCCGCGCCCGGCGCTGGTCGCCGCTCGGGGCGGGCGGCCGGCCGCCGGCCGGGGCCGGTCCGCGCCGCACCCCGGACGGGGCGGATGCCGCGCCCGCTACCGCCTGCGTCGCCGACGGGCCGACCGCCCCGGGTGCGCGCGCTGCCGGAGTCGGTCGTGCTGTCGGAGTCGGCCGCGGTGCCCGCCAAGGCATGACCAGTACGGTCCGCGCCGGAAAGGCCGCCGTGGACGGTGCCGGTCTGGGGCGCGCCGGTCTGGGGGGTGCTGGGCTGGACGGTGCCGGGCTGGGGAGCGCCGGTCGGCGCCGAGGTCGTCGGGCCGGCGGGGGAGCGGCCCGCGTCAGGGGCTGGGCGTGGCGCGGGCGCGTCGGTGGTGGTCACGTCGGCACCGGGGCGGGCGGGAGGATCGTGCAACGGGAGGGGGTGGGGGGGCATCCGCGCGGCCAGCGCCGCCTGGATGCGCTCGGCGACGTCGCCCGGCATCGTCATCGCGGCCAGCCGGGACAGGTCGGCGCGGACCTTGCGCAGCGCGGCGATCGACTCCCGGCACGCCGGGCAGGCCTCGATGTGGTCCCGGGCCGAGCGGGTGACCGTCTCGCCCCCGGCGACGGCGTCGAGCTGCTCCACGTCGGGATGCTGGTCGAGCCCGCGGGACCGGCGGCCGAGGGGGAATGCGGGGCGCGTCTCCGCTGATCGGTGACGGTCGTCCATCGGGTCGTTCGCCATTGCTGATCACCTCCTCCGGCAGGTCCGGGCGCCAATGGGGCCGCATGGTGGGGACGACGGCCGGCGGACCGACTGCGGGCGTCGGGCGGCCGCTGCGCGGAGGCCGCCGCATCGTGGTGTCCTCCTTCTGAGACGGTGGGCGGGGCTCCGGGGTTCCCGGGCGGGAGGTCTCCGAGGAGCGGGGCGAGGTGCGTCCGCCCCCGCGAACAGCGACTTTTCACCGTGCCGGCAGGGATGTCGAGCAGCCTCGCAGCGTCCGCGAGGGGCAGATTCTGGACGCCGACCAGCACCACGGCCGTGCGCAGCGCCGGGGAGGGCCGGCCGAGCACGCGGCGGCACCGAGACGCATGTCATGCTCGGCGATGGTGCTCCGCGGATCGGTCGAATGCGGATCGGTCGGGGGCCGTGGGCGACCAACCGGAGCCGATCCGCGTGCCGGCGGAACAGCTCGCCGAAGGCATCGGGATTCTCACCTCCTCCCCCTTCGGGACCGGCTCTCGGTCAGGACCGGAAGGTGATCTCCGCGATCGAACCGCGATACTGCCCGTCACTGTCCTTCGGCAGAGAGGTTAGCCACAGGACCCAGTACTGCGCGGGGGTGAGGTCGGAGGGCATGGGTAGGCAGGTTCACCGTGCCGCTGCTGGGGTCGGGCTTCGGGACGACGAATGGTGTCCTTCTTCCGAGACGGTGGGCGGGGCTCCGGGGTTCCCGAGCGGGAGGTGACCGACGTGCCGGGTGAGGTGCGCCCGCCCCCCTAATAGCGACTTTTCACCGTGCCGGCAGGGACGTCGAGCAGCCGCGCGAACCTCCGCGCGGCGCAGCGCCCGGACGTCGACCAGCACCAGGCCGTGCGCAGCGGCCGGGGCGGCCGGCCGAGCAGGTCGTCGGCCCCGAGCCGGATGTCACGTTCAGCGATGGTGTGCCGTGGATCGGTCGGTTAGTCGGTCGGTCGGGTGCGGATGGTCGGGTTCCGTGGGGCGCTCACCTGTGCCTCATCAGCACTCCCCCGTCAGGACCGGAAGGTTATCTCGGCGATCGATCCGCGGTACTGCCCGTCGTCGTCGAGGGGTAGGGAGGTTGGCCACAGCACCCAGTACTGGGCCTGGGTCAGGTCCGAGGGCATGGGCAGGGTCACCAGCCCCTCGGTTGCGCTCCGGCACGACAACCCGGTAACCGGCGATCGTGCTGGCCGGCGAATCCCCGCTGCGCAGCTCGAAGGTGTCTCACCCGGGACTGACACAGAGGGAGGGGCAAGCCGCCGCGTCTGGGACTAAGGTCCCTTCTCTGCATGAATGGGTGGTAACCATACCGAAACGTACGGTAAATACTACCGGTATGTCTAAGTATTGGAATCGATCCTGGTTCAAAAAAAGCCTTTTGGCTGTAGTATCTTCCATCGCGCTTTGTGCGGGATTTGTGATCTTCGCCCCTGCGGCGAGCGCGGCCGGACCCTGCGGTAGTCCTCCCGCGTCCGGATGGAGCCGCGCAGATGCCTATGAGTACGGGGGTGCAAGGCTTGAGTTTTGGGTGAATGGTAGTTCGTTCGCAATTCGTGGTGCGAATCTTGTCGCTAACGGGAAAAGTAGCCTGCTTGTCAAAGCGGGAACTTCTGAGGGGTCGTCGAATCTAGGCTCATCGGGGAGTATCGGAACAGCGCCCAATGGAGGCTGGTGCTCCACTACGACTACCGGCGGTATCTGGGGCGCAATGAGTTTCAACATTGGTAGCACTCATTATAACAAAAGTAATCATTGCTATATTTCTTCCTGGTCGGGAGTTGCCGGATGTGAATGGGATTAGTGACGATATCTGGAAGCCGTGGAGCCGCTGACGAAGCGATGGACGGGCTGCGTGGCACCGTCTGTGCCCCGGAGGTCGAGAGGCTCGACGTGAACTACGGCCGGCTCTGCCGGAAGCGCCGCTGATACCCACAGCGCCACACCAACGGTGAGGGCCCTGGCGCCAGGCCAGGGCCCTCACCTATTTCCGGGATGCCCCATTTCGGACCCTCCAGCGGACAATCATCCGTACTGCATCCGTCAGATGGACGCATAACTCTTAAGAACCGCTGCGGCTTTCGTTAGATTAAGCACTTGGCGCTGTTCGCACTCTCGCAGGAAGCGCCTAGGGCTTTTGGGCTCTGTGACGGGAGTGTCACGGAGGACGCTACCCGAGAGAGGTGTTGACCTGCACGTTCACAGCAAACCCTCATCTGGTCCCGGCATTGGGCAGCATGTTGCGGGTGAAGCAGATGATCTTTGGGGTGGCGACGGTGGGGCGACCGCCTACGCGCTGGAACTACGTCTGAAGCTTGGCCCCTCGGCGCCGGGCGGGATTCGATCGCTCTTGCAACATTCCCGTCCGACGAGGGCACTGAGGATGGGGTAGCGCGGGTGGAATCGATAGCCGGGCTCTCGCGATCGAGTACTGCTTCACCTGTCGGCCTCAGAAGGCGGCGAATCGCCACGCTGCGCGAGCGGAGCCTTGGGGTGCAAGGGGTCGCTCGTCCACTCGTCCGCGTGCAGTTGTCAGTGAGCCGGGCAGATCTCCCAGCATCTGCGTCGGGCGCCGCCGCCCTCGACCCGCTTATAACCAGGTTAGTAACGGAAAGTAACCTCGGCTATAGCGCCGCGGTACGGTTTGCCATCAGGGGGAGTCGGGGAAATCCGTGGCAGTGAGGTCAGCCATAGGACCCAGTACTGGGCCGGGGTCAGGTCGGAGGGCATGGCCAGGCTGACCGGGCCGACGGCCCCGGCCTTGGACACCACGGTCTGGTAGCCCTCGATCGAGTCGGCCGGGGAGGCGGCGCTGCGCAGGTCGAACGACACCGGCCCGCCGGCCACCTGCACCGTCACCGACGTGGGGCTGATGGGCTTGTCGAAGTTCAGCTGCAGACCGACGCCTGACTTCAGACCACCGAAGTTGCCGGTCGCGTAGCCCTCGGTGTGCCAGACCGTGGACGGGTTGCCGTCGATGACGTTCCCGACCTCGCTGTCCCTCTCACTGCCGTCGCCGTTGTCCGCGGGGGGATCGAAGGAGTTGACCCTGACCGGCCTCAGGACGGTGCCGCTCGGAAGGGCCTGGGCCGGAGCGGTCGCGGTGGGCGAGGCGCCGCCCCCGTGCCCGCCGCTCTGCGACACGATCACCGCCACCACGGCGACGACGGCGACGACGACGAGAGCGATCCACGGCACCATGCGGCCCCACGAGGACCTCTCCTGGCCGCGTTCCCGCCCCGGGCCGGACGGACGACGGTCCGCCGGCGGATAGCCGGCGCGGCCCTCGGGGTACCCGCGATTGTCGCGGTCGCGGTCGTAGCCGCCACGCGTGTCGAAGCCGCTGCCCCGACCGGCGCCGCCTGCCTGCGGGCCGTACCGGGAGTTGCGACCCTCCTGGGCCCCGGCGGGGTAGCCGCCGGTGTCGGCGTAGCGGCCCGGGGCGGGATAGTCGGCGGTGGCCCCGTAGTCGGCGCTGGCCCCGTAGTCCGCGGTGGTCCCGTAGTCGGTGGAATCGAGGCGGTTGACGTCCATCGCCTCGGTGCTGGCGGCGTACTCACCCAGGCTCATCAGGCCGGTGTCGAGCACCGCGTCGACCGGGTTGATCGACTCCAGCTCCTCGACGAGCTCGGCCGCGGTGGTGATGGGCGCGCCCGCCCGCTCGTCGCCGAGGGTGGCCATGGTGATGGCGTCCAGGTCGCGCGGCACCGACGAGGTGACCTGCCGGGGGCTACGCAGCCGCCCGCCCGAGGTCGGCGCGGTGGGCAGACCGCGGTCCCCGCCGAGGGGCCAGTGGCCGGTGAGCCCCGCGTACAGCAGGCCGCCGAGCGCCCGCAGGTCGGCGGCGGCGCCGTCCCCCGCGCCCACCACCCTGGTGGCCTCGGCGTCATCGCCGTTCCCGGCGGCGTCGGGGCCGTCGAGCTCCCCGGGCGTCCCCGAGCGCTCCAGCTCCGCGAGCACGCCGCCGATCTCCAGATCGATGATCTTCACAGTGCCGTGGCTGGAGACGATGACGTCGCCGGGGTTGAGATCGCCGTGATGGATGCCCCGCTCGTGGGCCGCGGCGATGACCCGGGCCGCGGCGAGCACCACGGCGCCGGCCTGCTCGGGGCGCAGCGCCCCCTGGGCCGTGAGCTGGCGCAGGGTCTTGCCGTCGACCCACTCGGAGACGACGTAGGAGATGCGCCGTGATCCGGTGGTCGTCGTCGTGGCGTCGTAGGTGGAGGCGGCACCCGGATGCACGAGCCGGCCGGAGTTGATGGCCGCGGCGAGCAGACGCCGGGCGGCCTGCTCCTGGTTCGGATCCGCGGCTGCGGCGCCGTTGTCGCCCGGGTTCGTCGGGCCGTGCTCGACGATGCGCACCGCGACCGGTCGGGCGAGCACGTTGTCGTCGCCGCGCCAGAGGGTGACCGGCCCGCGGCTGGTCAGCGCGGAAAGCAGACGGTAGCGGCGGTCGAGGACGGTTTCGGCGAGGACCGCGGTGCCGGCGGGGGGCGACGAGCTCCGCGCGTCGGCGGCGGTCAGTGTCACGTCGTCGACGTCCTCAGCCTGCGGTCGGTTGCTTCCGTCGACCACAGCGCCTCCGTCGTCCACGGGCCTGACGGGGACGATCCGCCGTCGGGCTTCCCTACCTCACCCGGGCAGGGGTCCGCCCAGTGTGCCGTGACTGTGGGCGGAGACCCCGAAATCCTTCGTCGCCCGGAACTGGTCGCCACGGTGAACGACGTGACGAGCGGAGGCTGCGCCTGGTTCACCGGCGACGTTGGGCGGGGCCCGCGCACAGCGTGTCCAGTGTACGAGGATGGCCGGAGGATCTCGCGAATGTCTTGGGACAACCCGCCCTTGTGTACCGGCTGTGACGATGCCCGCCTGGTCGGCCCCCGCCGGCCTCCGCGTCCGCCGGCCCGGCCGCGCCCGGTCGCGCCGCCGCAGGGCCCGGCAGGAGGTTTCCCCCGGCCATGACGGAGCTGTCCGCCGGGTCGTTAAGTTCTCGTCCAGCCAACCGGGCCGTGGCGAATATTCGCCGTATTCCTACGCATTAGTAGAGTAGTCCCCGCGGTGTTTCCCAACTACACCGCGTTATGGCGATGGATGGGTCGGCGGGCGCTGCCGGCTCCGCGTACACCCCCGTTACCGGAGCATGGCCAGGAGGATTTCGCCGGGTCGGGGGTGGCGTCCGGGCTGGCCCTTTGGTGTCCGCCGCGGGCGTCGATCGGCAATCTCCGCCGGGCCCGGCCCGGGTCGTCACGGGCGCCGACCGGTCAGCGCCGCCGCGGCGCTCGCCCGGTCCGGCGCGTGCCGGTCGCGGAGCCCGACCGGTCGTCCGGGCCTTCCCGGCGCGGTGGTGTGGGGGCGCGTGCCCCGGTCCGCGACGACGGCTCCCGGCGGGCCGTCCGGTCGGTCCTGCCCGTGCGGTCCGTCCGCCCCGTCCGGTCGGCCGCCGCCGGCGATGCGGTCGGCCCGCCGGGCCTGCCCCGCCCGCGCCCGCGGCGCAGGCGGCCGTTGACAACCTCGGCCAGCGCGTTGACCTCGTGCACGTTCATCCGTTTGGCGACCGCGATGAACAGCGCGCCGCCCACGACGGCCGCGATCACCACCGCGATCCCGGAGCTGAGCCAGCCCGTCCCGATCACCGACCGGATTCCCCGGGCCAGCAGGGACGCGACCACGGCGCCGAGGCCCGCGGCGACCGCGACCTGAGTGATCACCCGGGCGGTGCGGTTGCCGTCGACGCCGCCCAGCCGCCGGCGCAGCAGGATCGTCGTGGCCGCGAGCCCGACCAGGTAGGCGAAGGCGAAGGCGAGCGCCAGCGCCGGCGCGCGGTGCTGCTCGGGCACCAGCACGGTGAGCACCACCGCGCCCAGCACGTTCACCGCGACGACGCCCATGTTGACCAGCGCCGGCGTCCGGCTGTCCTGGTAGGCGTAGAACGCCCGCAACTGCACCTGGAACAGCGAGAAGGGCACCAGGGCCAGCGCGAAGGCGCTGAGCGTGTCGCCGATGTCCACAGCGGCGTGGTAACGGACCGCGCCGTGGTAGAACACCGCGACGGCGATCGGCCGACCCAGGGCGAGGATGAACAGGGCCGCCGGCACGATGGCCGTGACCGCGACCCGGGTCGCGGTCGAGATGTCGGCCCGGACGAGATCCCGGCGGCCCTGGGCGGCGTGCCCGCTCATCCTCGGCAGGAGCGCCGTGATCACCGAGACGCCGATGATCGCGTAGGGAAGCTGGAAGATCTGGTAGCCGTAGGTGTAGATCGTGTACGCCGTCGTCGCTGTCGACAGGTTGACGATCACCAGATAGCCGGCCTGGCTGACGATGACGAACAGCAGCGTCCAGCCGGCCAGCCGGGCCGCCGAGCGCAGTTCCGGATGGCGCAGGTCCAGCCGCGGGCGGTAGCGGAAACCGACCTTGCGCAGCGAGGGCAGCAGGGCGAGCGTCATGGCCACGACACCCAGCGTCGTCCCGCCGGCGAGCACGGTGATCTGCGCGTTGCTGATGGCCTTCGGCCCGTCCACCCCGGGGGGATGCGGTCCCGACACGATGTAGACGAAGGCCACGCACGTCGCGATGACGATCAGGTTGTTCAGGATCGGCGCGAACATGGGCGCGGCGAAGGACTGCCGGACGTTGAGGATCGCGCCGATCGTCGCACCCACCCCGTAGAAGATGATCTGCGGGAGGAACCAGCGCAGCATCTCGGTGCCCAGCGCCCGCTCGGCCGGCCCCGAGTGCAGGTAGGCGTCGGTGATCCAGGGCGCGACCAGCATGCCGACCGCTACCGCCGCGCCCAGCCCGAGGATCATGATGGTCAGCAGGGAGGAGGCGAAGCCGTCCCCGCCGTCCGGGTCCTCCTTGGCCGCGCGCACCATCACCGGGACGATGACGCTGGTCAGGATCCCGCCGAGGAGCAGGTCGTAGAGGACGTTCGGGGTGGTGTTGGCGACGTTGTACGCCTGGCTGACCCCGCTGGTGCCGAGCGCGGCGGCGATCGCGACCGTGCGCAGGAAGCCGGACGCCCGGGAGGCGATCGTGCCGATCGCCATGATCCCGCTGGCCTGGCCGAGGCTCGGCCCGGACTTCCCCGCGCCGGCCTTCCCCCGGCGGGCGGTCGTCGGTTTCGCGGTCGTCGGTTTCGCGGTCGTCGACTGTGCCCTCGTCGACTGGTCCCTCGCGGGTTGGGCACTCGTGGATTGTGTGCTCGCGGGTTGCGCGGTCGCTGCCTTCGCGGGTGACGGCTTCGCGAGCGCGGTGGTGGCCGCCGCATCCGTGGGGCGCGGGGTCCGTCGACGTGACGGGTCACGCCGGGCGGTCCGCCCGCCCGTCTCGCGAGAGGCCGGGGTCCGAGGGCGGGCGGCGCGGACGTCCCTGAGGTCGCCCTCCCTGAAGCCGCCGCCGTTCCCCGCGTTCCCGCCGTCCCCGACCTCGCCGACGTGGCGGTCTGCCCGCGGCTCGGCGGCCGGATCGTCGCGCCAACCGCCGGGGGCTCCGTCGCGCTCAGCGCCGTAGCGGGCGTCGCCGCGACGGTCGCGGGTGCGGGTGCGGGCGTCTCGGCCGTCCCGGGCCTCGGGGGGCAGGGCGGTGCCCCGTCCGCGGCCGTCGTCCCGCCCGCGCCCGTGCTGGTGTGACTCCGGGGGGATGCGCCGGACGTTGCTGCGCGGCAGCGCCACCGTCGGCCGGGACTCGCCGAGAGACGGCCGGCGCCGCTCGCCGGCGAAGCGTCGGGGGCGGTCGGCCGCATCCGGCTGCTGCTCCTGCGACCCGCGCCCGACGAATTCCGAACCGGCGGCACCCGAACCGGCGGCACCCGAACCGGCGGCACCTGGACCGGCGGCACCTGGGCCGGTGGGCCGACCGACCGGGCCGGAGGGCGAGCCGGGTTCCGACTGTGGCCGTCGCCCGGGCGTCGGGTCCGCCGGCCGCGGCGGGCCGGGCGGGGTGGGCAGTCTGGTGGTCCGTGTCCCATCGCCTGGCGCAGCGGGCTGGACCCGCCCGCGTGCGGCGGAGCCGGGACCTCTCTCGGTCGGGGGCGGCACGCCGGGGGGAGGCGGTGGTGTCCGCGGCGGGGCCGGCAGCTTCCGGGTCGCCTCCGGAACCGCGGCTCGCGGCGGGCCGGGGGGTGGGACCGGGCGCGGCGCGGCGCCGTCCCGTGGGTCGACCCATCGGTCGTCGCCGCGGTGGGGCGCGTCGTTCCGCCCGGCCGGGTCGTGATCGCCGACCGGGTGTTCGGGGTAGGCCGCCCGCCGTGCCCGCTGGGGATAGCGCCCTTCCGCGTACGGCTCTTCGGCGTACGGTCCTTCGGCGTACGGCTCATTCGCGTACGTATCGCCCCGGCCGCGGTAGCCGTCGTCGCGATCCGCGTACCCGTCGTCCGGGTTCCCGGGCTGGCTGTCGGGACCGGGGTACCGATCGGCTGGATCGGGATACCGCTGGTCGAGGTTCGGGCGCTGCCCACTCGGGTTGGGGAAGGAGCGGCGGTCTCCCGGGTAGGACCGGTCGCCACCCGGATATGGCTGACCACCATCCGGGTAGGAGCGCTTGGGCTCTGGGTAAGGCCGGCCGGAATCCCGGTACTGCCGCGGGTCCTGGGCGGGGTAGGACCAGTCCGCCTGGGGCGGCGGGCCGGGGGCATGGGACGGATCGGGAGCCGCCCCCGGCCGGTCGGCGCCGTCGGGCCACTCGTCAGCCCGGTCGTCCGGGCCGCCGGCGGTGTCCCGCCACGAATCGCGACCACGATCGCCGCGTCCACCGCGGGGGCCGGTGCCGCCCCGGCGGTGCCGGGGACCCGAGCCGCCCTCCCCCTCGACGGGGGTCACGGGCCGCTCCGTCGCCGACGGGCCGGAACCTGACCGGTGGCCGCGTCCCGCCCGGGGGCGGCGTGTTCCGCCGCGGGCGCCGGCCGGCCGGGGCCCGCGGCGCCGTGGCCGGGATCGGGCTGATGCTCCGGGTTCAGGCCCCGGTCCCGGTCCTGGTCCCGGCCGGTCCCGGGCTCTAGGCCGCGGTCGGCGGGCGCGACGCCCGGCCCACGACGCGCGGCGTAAGAGAGGTCGGTGGTTGGGGCGCCCGTCGACCACCCGGAGGCAACTGCGGCGGGCGCCCGCCGGGCGGCGTCGGACTCGCTGTCGGGGCGACCCGGCAGCGCCGCGGCACCCGGGTCCGCCGTGCCGTCCGGAACCGCGGTGCCGTCCGGAACCGCCGTGCCGCCGGCGATCGGTTCGCCGGCGCCGCCGGCGGGGCTGGCGGTCCGGCGCGCGCCCGGCCGCAGCCGGCGAGCGAGGCGCACCACGACGGCCAGCAGCAGCACGCTGACCGCGCCGATGGTGATGGCCGTGGCGATGGCGCCGTAGACGGTGGAGCGCACGAGCACCCGGGTCGGGGGATCGGTCGACAGGGCCTGGCCGTCGAGGTTGAGGCGGCGGATCTCCAGCGGGAAGGTCCCCGCGCCCTCGGCGTCCACCTCTATCTCGATCTGGGCCTTCTGCCCCGAGGGGAGGATACGGGTCTCGCGGGCCGGCGAGCGTAGCCGGGAGTGGGTCGAGGAGAAGGCGAGCACGACGGTGACCTCGAACTTCGTGTTGTTCTCGAGCGTGATCGGCACCAGCCCGTGCTTGCTCGTCAGGTTGACACTGCGGGAGGCCACCACCTGGATGCCGTTGCGGATCGTGGACACGTCCCCGTCCACCTGCTGGCTCAACGACACACCGTCGACCATGCGCCCCCCGCGCCAGGCGACGGAGGTCGCTGTGACAAGAGCGTCGCTCATCGGGTTGACCTTGTCGACCTGGCAGGTGGGGAGGGACTTGAGCGGTGGGCAGAGTACCGGCCCCAGCGCCCGCGCCTCGTCACGGACGCTCGTGACCGCGTCGAGGTAGGTGGCGGGCAGTTCCCTGGCCTGCCCGTCCGCCGGATAGACCAGCACGCCGCGGCGGACCGGCGGCTGGGTCTGGCCGGCGCCGCCGTCGAGCGGGACCGGCGCGGAGTAGTCGCTGTCGATCGCCCCCAGCACCTGCTTGGCCCAGTCGTCCGTGGGCGGGTTCCAGTCCCTCGGCAGGGCGAGGACCTGGAACCGGGGCTCGGACCTCTCGGCGGTGATCATGGCGAGGTCGGCCCGGAAACGCGCCAGGACGACCCCGGCGCTGGGACCGTCGGCCCGGCCGTCGTAGGAGGTGGCGATCTCGGCGAGGCGGTGGTCGGTGGCGAGTGCCCGGATCGGGCCGGCCGACGTCGGGAGCTCGTAGGTTGCCGACGGCGTGTAGGTGACGGTGGACCGGGGACGGAGGACGCGGTCGTCGAGGAGCACGGTCCCGACCTTCAACTGGCGCAGCACGTCCACGGTGGCGGCGTCGGCGAGCCCGTCGACGGGGTAGGCGACGGACGCCATCTGCGCGGGGTCTCGTTTCAGCAGGGCGGCCAGCACGACCTGGCCAGTGTTGACGGCGTAGCTCACCGTGTCCAGCTTCTGGGCGTGGACCAGGGCGGCCAGGTCGGCGTCGCCGTAGGGCAGGGCGAAGACCGTGCCGTCCGCCTCGGCGAAGTTCTTGATGTCGCTCAGGAACTGGGCGGCGTCGGAGCTTGGCGGCTGCTTCACGCCGTCCGCGCCGCCGCCGGGTCTGGCGTAGTGGTAGCCGTCCGGGTTCGCCATGGTCTGCAGCGCCTGCACCAGCGTCGGGTCGACGGCGAGCGTGACCGCGCGGCGGCCCTCGGCGGTGACGGTCGACCGGGCCGCGTCGAGCAGTCGGTACAGCCGTCCGGTCGGCTTCACCTCGTCGGCGAGCACGTTGTCGGTCAGCAGGCCGTCCGAGCGCAGGCGGGGCTGGTCGGCGAGCGGCACGACGACCGCCACCGGGGTCCGTTGCTCCTGCTGGCCGGACGAACGCACCAGAAAGGTGTACGCCGCGCCGATCGGGCGCGCGGCCGTCCCGCCGATGGAACCGGTGACCAGGATCCGCAGCGGGTAGGCGCCGACCCGCGCCGGCGGAGCCGACCCGCCGAGGTCTCCGGTGATCATGAAGGGGACCGGATTGGCGCCGCGGACGGGCGGATCCGTCAGCGGCTGTGAGCGGTCGCCGCTCGCGAGGGCGAGCTGCCGGTTGATCAGGGCGCGGGCCGCGGCGGTACTGCCGGCCAGGGTCTCGAGCTGTCCGCGGGAGGTCACCGGCGCGGAGCCGATCCACAAGCTCATCCGCAGGTCGGTCAGGGGCTGGGCCGCCGAGGTGGCCAGCGTCCCCTGCACGGACACGACGGACGAGCCGGCCGGCGGTGCCTGCACCTCGGTGAGGGTGACGGTCACCGGGTTGTCCACACCGGTGGACGACGAGGTCGATCCCGGTGAAGAAGGTAGTGAATTGCCCGGTTCGTCTGTGGATGAAGCTGTGGAAGACCGTGGTGATCCTGTGGATGAATCGGGGCGGGCGATCCGTTCCACGAGCCCGCCGCGGATCGCCGCGACCGCCGCGGAGCCGCCGGCCACCGGGACGACGAGGGCGAGCAGCACCACGGCGGCGAGCCGGGCCGGCCAGCGCCGGGCGCCGGGCTCCCCGCAGGGCCGCGCCCGTCGCGCGGGCCGGCGCGGCGCCGTCATGCGGTCGCGGCCAGCACGACGGGCACCTCGTCGAGCAGGCGCCGCTCGTCGGCGTAGGCGAGGCGCTCGGCGACCTCGGCCAGCGGGACCCAGGCCACGGCGTCGACCTCGATGTCGGCGTCCGACAGCGAGCCGACGCTGCGCAGCAGCAGGAAGTGGTGCACCGTCTTGTGGATGCGTGCCCCCCCGGCGACGAACCAGAAGTCGATGGTGCCCAACCGGCCGAGGACGGACCCGGTCAGCCCGGTCTCCTCGCTGACCTCCCGCACGGCGGCCTGCTCGGTGGTCTCGCCGGCCTCGACGTGACCCTTGGGCAGCAGCCACAACAGCCGCCCGTGGCGATCCCGGCGGGCGATGAGCGCGGCGGAGGCGTCCGTGGAGCACTGGTCGAGAATGAGGCCGCCCGCCGAGGTCTCCTCCACCCGGGGCAGCGGAGTGCGACCGGCGGAGGAGGTCGACGGCGGCATGGATTGATCGTACGAGGCGCGGGTCCCCCGGCCGGCCCGTGTGCCCGCAACGCCCCGGTTGTGCCCGTTGATCCCGGTGGTCGGAACCGCGTCACCGTGGGCGCGATGTGATCGTCCCCGGCCCGTCCGGGTGCCGGTTCACCGCGTCCAACCCCGTAACCTGAAGGTGTGTCAGTGATCAGTCTGGACAACCCGCGCGACTCGGCCGAACGGGTGGTGAGTGAGCTGCTCAGGGTGCCGCCGGCCGCCGACGAGCTCGGTCGTGTCTTCGCCGCCCACGGCCACCTGCTCCACCTCGTCGGCGGGTCGGTCCGCGACGCCCTGCTCGGCCGGCCCACCACCGGCGCCACCGGCGCCCCGGCCGACCTCGACTTCGCCACGGACGCCAGGCCCGAGCGGGTGCTGGAGATCACCCGGGGTTGGGCGGAGGCCACCTGGGAGGCGGGGATCGCCTTCGGCACGGTCGGGCTCGCCCGGCGCGGCCTGCGCTTCGAGATCACCACCTACCGCAGCGAGGCGTACGACCGGCAGTCCCGCAACCCGGCGGTCACCTACGGCGACAGCCTGGAGGCGGACCTGTCCCGCCGGGACTTCACCGTGAACGCGATGGCGGTGTCGGTCCCGGGCCACGACTTCGTCGACCTGTTCGGCGGGATGGCCGACCTCGCCCGCGGCGTGCTGCGCACCCCGGCGAGCCCGGAGGCGTCGTTCGACGACGACCCGCTGCGCATCCTGCGCGCCGCCCGGTTCGAGGCGGCCCTCGGGCTGACCCCGGTGCCCGAGCTGGTCGAGGCGATGCGCGCGCGGACCGAGCGGCTCGCGATCGTCTCCCCCGAACGGATCCGGGACGAGCTGCGCAAGCTCATCGTCGCCCCCGACCCGGTGGCGGGCCTGGAGCGGCTCGTCGAGATCGGCGTCGCCGACATCGTGCTGCCCGAGGTCGCGGCGATGCGGATGGAGATCGACGAGCACCACCAGCACAAGGACGTGTACGCGCACACCCTGACCGTGCTGCGCCAGGCGATCGCCCTGGAGGAGCCGGGCGAACCCGACGAGGTGCTGCGCTGGGCGGCGCTGCTGCACGACATCGGCAAGCCGCGCACCCGGCGGCACATCCCGGGCGGCCGGGTGTCGTTCCATCACCACGAGGTCGTCGGCCGGGACATGACGCGCCGCCGGCTGGCCGCGCTGCACTTCCCCAAGGACGTCACGGACGCCATCTGCCGGCTCGTCTACCTGCACCTGCGCTTCCACGGCTACGGCGAGGGCGAATGGACGGACGCGGCCGTGCGCCGCTACGTCCACGACGCCGGCCCCCAGCTCACCCGGCTGCACAAGCTCGTCCGCTCCGACTGCACCACCCGCAACCGGCGCAAGGCGGCGGTGCTGTCGCGTACCTACGACTCGCTGGAGGAACGGATCGCCGACCTCGCCGCGCGGGAGGAGATCGCGGCGATCCGGCCGGAGCTGTCCGGCGACGACATCATGGCGCTGCTCGGGCTCGCCCCGTCCCGCCTGGTGGGTCAGGCCCGCGCGCACATGCTGGAGTTCCGCTTCGAGTGCGGCCTCGTCGGGCGCGAGGCGGCCGAGGCCGAGCTGTTCCGGTGGGCCCGCGAGCACGAGGTGCCGATCCCGGGCGCGTGACCGCATGACCGCATAACCGGGCGGGGCGGCCGAAGCGATCAGCCGGGTCAGCCGGGTCAGCCGGGGCGATCGGGCGGGTCAGCCGCGATTCTCGGCCGGTCCCGCCGAGATGATCGGGTTGATCCGGCCGGCGGGATCGGTCGGATCAACCGGGTCGGCGGCACCGCTGGGCGGGGGAACGGCCGGGTGCGATGGCGGCGGCCCGTCGCCCACGCCGCGGATCACCCGGTCCTCGGGGTGCCGGCGGGCGGCCCGGTAGTACACCAGCCCGGCCAGCGCGTAGCCCAGCCCGGCGACGATGACCACCGCGGCCGAGCGGCCGTCGTCGGGCAGGATGACGGCCGCGACCGCCGCCGCGGCGACGAAGGCGACGTTGAACAACAGGTCGTAGAGCGAGAAGGCGCGGCCGCGGTAGGCGTCGTCGGTCTGCTCCTGGACGATGGTGTCCACGCAGATCTTGCTGGCCTGGGCGGAGAACCCGAGCAGCGCGCCGGCGACGATGAACAGGGGAGCCTGGAAGGGCAGACCGAGCACCACCTCGACGACGCCCCCGAACACCAGGACCAGCGTGATCCAGCTCGACTTCGGCATCCGCCGGGTCACCCGCGGGGTCACGACGGCGGCGGTGACGGTGCCGACCCCGCTGGCGGTCACGACGGCGGCGAGACCCGTCAGCCCGCCCTCGCTGCCGGTGAAGTAGTTGCGGTACAGCAGCACCGTCATCACGAGGACCAGCCCGTAGGCCGCACGCGAGCTGGTCAGCGCGGCGAGCGCCCGGCGGGCCGGGCCGTGGCCGGCGAGGTAGCGGGCGCCGTCGACCATGTCGGCGACGACCTCGCTGGCCTGCCGCCAGGCGCCCTGCCAGGGCACGGCGACCACGGGACCGAAGTCGGCCCGGCCGGAGCGCGACGCCGTCACCATCGCCACCAGGTAGGCGAGCGCCGCCAGGCCCGCGACGAGGGCCACCGTCCGGTCGTCGCCGCCGACGAGGCCCCGCACCCCGCTGCCGAGACCGGCGCCGAGCAGGGTCGCGACGGTGCCGGAGGTGACCGACAGGGCGTTGGCGGTGACGAGGCGGTCGACGTCGACGACGACGGGCAGCCCGGCGGACAGCGCCGCCAAGACGAAGCGGTTCACGCTCACCGACGCGAGCGCCACCGCGTAGAAGTCGACGCCGGTGCGCCCGGCGGCGATGAGGACCACCAGGATGGCCATGAGCACCATCCGCACGAGCGAGCTGACCACGAGCACCCGCTGGCGGGACGTCCGGTCCAGCACGATGCCCGCGAACGGGCCGATCACGCTGAAGGGCAGCACGACGATCGCCAGCGACGAGGCCAGCGCCCCCGCGGACGTCGCCCGCTCGGGGGAGAACAGCACGTAGCTGACGAGGGTCGCCTGGAAGACGCCGTCGGCGGCCTGAGAGGTGAGCCGGGCCGCGTAGAGCATCCGGAACCGGCGGCCGCCGAGCAGCTCGCGGAGGTTCGCCGACCATGCCACGCCTGTCAGCGTAGGGCCACCCGGCCCGCCTCAGGTCACCGGTGGGTCCGCGCAGGCCCGCTCGGGCCGCTCGGGCCGCTCGGGCCGCTCGGGCCGCTTGCGGCGTGGCCGGGGTGCCATCCGGGTTCGGTCGCCCCCTCCGGACGACCGAACCCGGCGCCCGCCTCCCCAGCCGGGGAAGCGGGCGTGCAGGCTGGGTGGACGGGTCCGTCGAGCGGCCCGGCGGGCTTCGCTCAGCCCTCGTTGCGGATGAACGCCTCGACCTTGTCGCGGGCCTCGTTGTCGCGGTACTGCTCCGGCGGGGACTTCATGAAGTACGACGAGGCAGACAGGATCGGGCCGCCGACACCCCGGTCCAGGGCGATCTTGGCGCAGCGCACCGCGTCGATGACCACGCCGGCGCTGTTGGGGGAGTCCCAGACCTCGAGCTTGTACTCCAGGTTCAGCGGGACGTCGCCGAACGCGCGACCCTCCAGCCGGACGTAGGCCCACTTGCGGTCGTCGAGCCAGGCCACGTAGTCCGACGGCCCGATGTGCACGTTGTCCTTGCCGAGATCGTGGGAGAGCTGGGAGGTCACGGCCTGGGTCTTGGAGATCTTCTTCGACTCCAGCCGGTCACGCTCGAGCATGTTCTTGAAGTCCATGTTGCCGCCGACGTTGAGCTGCATCGTGCGGTCGAGGACGACGCCGCGGTCCTCGAAGAGCTTCGCCATCACCCGGTGGGTGATGGTGGCGCCCACCTGCGACTTGATGTCGTCGCCGACGATCGGCACGCCGGCGGCGCGGAACTTCTCCGCCCACTCGGGCACCCCGGCGATGAACACCGGCAGGCAGTTGATGAATGCGACCCCGGCGTCGATCGCGCACTGGGCGTAGAACTTCGCGGCGTCCTCGGAACCCACGGGCAGGTAGCAGACGAGCACGTCGGCCCGGGCCTCCCGCAGGGTGGCCACGACGTCGACCGGCGCCTCGTCCGACTCCTCGATGGTCTCGCGGTAGTAGCGGCCGAGGCCGTCGAGGGTGTGACCCCGGGAGACGGTGATGCCGAGCGGCGGCACGTCAGCGATCTTGATGGTGTTGTTCTCGCTGGCGACGATGGCCTCGGAGAGATCGCGACCGACCTTCTTGGCGTCCACGTCGAACGCGGCGACGAACGTCAGGTCGGAGACGTGGTAGTCGCCAAGCGTCACGTGCATCAGCCCGGGGACCTGCGCCGACGGGTCGGCGCCGCGGTAGTACTCGACCCCCTGGACCAGCGAGGCGGCGCAGTTGCCTACGCCGACAATGGCGACACGTACCGAACCCATGACGGTCTGCTCCTTAGCTGCGATTTCTATGGAAGTGGAAATATCGGGCATACGGCTCCGCTGCGGTGCCACCCGCCAGCCGAACGGCAGGGTGTGGGCGCCGCTACGCGGTGCCACTCACCGGCCGGCCGGAACCTCACCGTCGGGGTCCGGGCCGGCCTCGGCTGGGGCGTGCCTGTTCCGGTTGCGCGCGTCGTCGTCGTTGCCGCCGTGCGTGCCGTCGAGATAGGTGGCGCGTCCGTCCCGCCGGGCCGTCCGGCCCGCTCGGGCCGGCCTGACCGGCCGGCGCCCCGTCCCGCCGCCACGAGCGGGAGGGGGGAGCGTGCCCGGCTCCGATCCGGTGGATGGATCCGATCCTGTGGATGGAGCTGTGGACAACCCTGTGGATGCTGTGGACAACTGGGGTTCCGTGAATCCCGCCGGGGCGCTGGCACGCTCCGTCTCGATCAGCTCGTTGAGCCACCGGACTTCGCGTTCCACCGACTCGAGCCCATGGCGCTGCAGCTCGAGCGTGTAGGTGTCGAACCGCTCGACGGTCCTGGTCAGGGCCGAACGGACCTTCTCCCGGCGCTCCTCGAGCCGGCCGCGGCGCCCCTCCAGGATGCGCAGGCGGACGGCGGCGTCCGTCTTCGCGAAGAAGGCGAACCGCACGCCGAACATCTCGTCCTCCCAGGAGGACGGGCCACCCTCACCGAGCAGCTCGGCGAGCTTCTCCTTGCCCTCGCCGGTCAGCGTGTAGACGACCCGACTGCGCCCGCCGAGCCGGGTCGTCGCGCTGACGTCGTCCGCGGTGACGTACCCGGCGTCCGCGAGGCGGCGCAGGCAGGGGTAGAGCGAGCCGTAGCTGAACCGGTGGAACGCGCCGAGGACCGCCGCTAGCCGCTTGCGCAGCTCGTAACCGTGCATTGGGCTCTCGGAGAGCAGGGCGAGAACCGCCAGTTCCAGCATGATCCACCCTCCCTCGACCGTGCCCCGGCCGCAGGCTGATCGCCTGCCGGCCTGCCGCCCCGCTGTGTGGCGTTCCCCGGCTGTGCGGCGCTCCCCGCCGCGTCTCGCTCGTGCTGTCGCCCCGATGTCGTCGGGCCGATGTCGTCGGCCCACACTGTCGCGCCGATACTGTCGCGCCGACATATCGAAGCGATACATCGAGGATAGACGTCTCGGGACGAGCGCCGCAACCACGAATGACTATCCGGCGACCAGGAGATGACAGAACGACACCTCCACCTCCGGGCCGGGGCGGGGCGCGGCCCCGGCCGGCAGCCGTCCGGGGCCGGCGCCGCTCGGCCCCCGGCGATCTCGCCGCAGCCGGTGGCTGACCCGGGAACTACCTGTTCGCAGGGGTGATCGGGGTCCGATCCAGTCGTGGCCCGCCCACCCGCATGACCGGGCCGGGTCCGGCGGCGCCCACCGAGCGACCTCGCCGTGGGTGGGGGCGGCGTCACAGTGTAATCCGGCTCACAGTGGCTGCGGGGCCCGTCCTGGGGTGCGGGCCTGGCCGTTGCGCGGGCGGTGGACGGCAGTCCGTTCGGTGACCATCTGTCCGGACCATCTGCCTGGAACACGTCCGCGGCGTACCGTTGAGACATGCGGTCGCGGTCGGTCATCGACTACGCGCTCGCCCGCCGGGCGACGCTCGCGGATCTGTTCGCGGGTCGGGTGTCCTCGCTCGACGTCTGTGACGCGCATCCCTACCTGCTGCGCGCGGCCAAGTACCACGGCGAGCCGACAAGCAAGCGCTGCCCGGTCTGCCGCGGCACCGATCCGCTCATCCACGTCACCTACACCTACGGTGACGAGCTCGGTGAGAGCTCCGGCCGCGTGCGGGCGACGAAGGACCTTCCGGCGCTTGCGGCGAGGTACAGCGAGCTGCGGGTCTATGTCGTCGAGGTGTGCCGCCCGTGCGGGTGGAACCACCTGATCACGTCCTACGTGATCGGCACCGGCGAGCCGAAGGCGAAGCGCCAGCACCGACGTGCCGCCGACACCTGACGGCGCACTCCCGCTGTCCTCCCTCCTTCCTCCTTTCCCGGTCGCGCCGCAGCGCTACGTCATTCGGCGCGACCGCGGTCCGGGCGCCCTGCGCGAGCGGGCGGAATCTGGCATGAGATCCTGGTCTGCCATGTGGGTGTCGCGGCGGGTCCAGGCGTGGTGCCGACCACGAGTGGTCCCGTTCCGTGACCTTGCCGGTGTGAGCCCGGCGGGTGGCCCGGCCCTGCGTGGTCGGCCGAGTCCCGCCCAGGGCCTGTGGCCGCCGGCGTCCCCTACGGCCGGGTTCCAGCGGGATCGGTCCGGTGGGCACCGGACCTTCGGTAGCGGTCGGGGGTGCCGGCCCGTCCCCTGCGGCGGATCGGTGACCGGGGAGTCCCAGAGCGACGGATGGAGCGGTTGGTGAGCTCTCCCTACGACCGGGGCGCCTATCGGGGCAGCCCGGATTCGGACCCGACGCGGTCCGAACCCGGCCAGCCTCAGGACGCGTCCCCCGATCGGGCTAGGCACGACCGGATCGCCCGAGCCGGCCAGCCTGGCCGGCCGGACTCGCCTGCCCGGACCGGCCACGACGGCCCGCCGCCGGTCGACCGCCCCCGCGGCGAGCGCACCGCCCTGGTGCCGGCGGCCGGTCGGTCCGCCGCCGGACGCGCCGCACTGGTGCCGCCCGCCGGACCCGCCGGACCCGCCGGACCCGCCGGACCCGCGGGACCCGTCGGGCCGCCGGGTGTTGCCCGGCCAGCGGGAGTTGCCGGGCCGCCGGGAGTTGCCGGGCCGGCTGGGTCGGCCGGTCCCGGCGGACGTGCCGGGGGACCGCCGCCTCGCGCGGTGGCTCCCGCCGAGGCCGCGCAGCCCGACCGGCGCCCGGGTGCCGGCGCCGCGGGGATCCCCACCGCCGGCTGGGTACCCGACCACGGCTCGGCGGCCCGGGCCGCCGGTCGTGGGGTGCCTCCTGGCCCCGACCCAGTCGCCGACGAGCGGGCCGGCCGCGCCGCCCGCGGTGTCTCCGCCGAGCGTGGTATCTCCCCCGAGCGGGTGGCCTCCCCCGGGCGGGGACCGGAGCGTGGAACGCCCGACCGGGCCGCCGCCGAGCGGTCGCTGCCCGGCGGCGCACCCGAATGGCCCGCGACCCGCGCGGCGGGCCGGCAGACATCGTCCGACGCACCCGGCCGCGTTCCGGGAGCCTCCCGTGATCCGGCGGAGTTCCGGGATGCCGGGAGGCCTCGCGATGCGGGTTCCGCCCGCGATCCGGGTCCTGCCCGCGATGCGGGGGCCACTCGCGCGGTCGCGGGCGGGCCGTTCATCCCGGTGGTGGACCCGAGGGGCGGCGCCCGCCCCGATCAGCCGTCCGTGGGTGGAAACGGAACCGATCCGCGTCGCCGGACCGACCGGGCGGCCGTCGACGAGCCCGCCGTCCGCGGCGGGCGGGGGCGGGAGCGCACCGGGGGGCGGGGCGTGCCGGACCGGCGCTCGGGCGGGATGGCCGGAGTGGGCGACCGCAGCGGGCCCGACCTGGACCGCCCATCCGGCCCACCGCTGCCGACCGGACGTGATCGGGCCGCTGGCGCCCCGCGGACCTCGGCGGATGTGAACACGCTCTACGACACCGTCGACCAGGCGGCGCTGCGCCGGGTCGACGTCAGCGAACGCACCGCCGACGCGACGGTCTACCGCAAGGTGACGGCGGATCAGGCCGGGCGCGGCGCGGCGGGCGGTGCCGGCATGACGGAGGTGACGCCGGTGCGCCGGGTCGCCGGTCGGCGCCGTGACCGGCCCACCCAGGCGACCGAGCGGATGGCGCTTCGGGTCGGCGAGCTGGAGGCGGCCGAGGGCCGCACCGGCCCGGGCCGGCCCGGTGCCCGCCGTCCTACACCCGAGCGCACCGGGCCGGGGCGCGGCGCTCCCGCGCGCTCGTCACGGGCGGCGATGGGAGGCCCGGACGGACCAGGCGGACCCGAGGGGCCGGGCGGGCCGGGCGGCGGCGGTCGTTCGCCCAGGCCGGGCCAGGGACGTCGTGGCCCGAAGTGGTGGCGGCGGCGGCCACGCTGGCTGCGCCGGCTCGTGCTGGCCGGGGTGTTCTCGTCGATCCTGCTGTTCGCTGCCGGCGTCGCCGTCGTCTACGCGGCGACCCGGGTGCCGCTGCCCGGCGAGGTGAAGACCGACCAGACCTCGATCATCTTCTACGGTCCGCCGGCCGGGACGGCCCAGGGCACCGGCGACGAGCTCGCGCGCATCGGGACGAAGAACCGCACCGACGTGCCGCTGGCCCAGGTGTCCAAGGACATGCAGCACGCGGTGCTCGCGGCCGAGGACAAGAACTTCTACAACGAGCCCGGCATCTCGCCGAAGGGCATCGCGCGGGCGCTCTACGTCAACGTCACCGGTGGCGAGTTGCAGGGTGGCTCGACCATCACCCAGCAGTACGCGAAGAACGCCTACCTGAGCCAGGAGCGCACGTTCAGCCGCAAGATGCGGGAGATCGTCCTGGCGGTGAAGCTGGACCGCAAGTACTCCAAGGACCAGATCCTGGAGTTCTACCTGAACACGATCTACTTCGGCCGCGGTGCCTACGGCATCGAGGCCGCGGCGAAGGCTTACTACAACACGACGGCCGCGAATCTCACGGCCCAGCAGGGCGCGGTGATCGCGGGTCTGATCCGATCGCCGAACTATCTTGATCCCGCGAAGAATCCGGGGCCGGCGGCCAACCGCTGGCATGACGTCGTCGCGACGATGGCCGCCAAGGGCTGGGCGCCCGCGTCGATCACCAGCGAGCAGCCCCCACCGGTCGTCGCCAAGTTGGACGACTCCACCACCTCCTCGGCTCAGGTCGCCTACATCCGCGACGAGGTGAAGCGTGAGCTGATGGCGGGGGGGATCACCGAGGATCAGATCAACCGCGGTGGCCTGCGCATCACCACCACGATCGACAAGGGTCGCCAGATGGCCGCGTTCAACGCGGTCACCAGCGTGCTGAGCACCGCGTACGCGGCGGTGCCGGATCTGCGGACCGGCCTGTCGGCGGTCGAACCCGGGACCGGCCGAATACTCGCCTGGTACGGGGGGTCGCTCTACGGCAAGGATGCGCAGGGCCGCGAGCAGTACGAGGACAACGTGGCCACGGCGCAGGTGCAGTCCGCGTCGACCTTCAAGACGATCACCCTGGTGGCCGCGCTCCAGAAGAACATCAACCTGAAATCCACGTTCGCAGCGCCCGCCAAAGCGTTTCTTCCCGGCTACGAGTTCGGGAACGACGAGGGCGAGGGTGGTGACCTCGGCTACAAGAACCTCATCCAGGCGACCGCCGCCTCGATCAACACCGTGTTCGTGCCGCTCGGCCAGAACATCGGCGTCAACAACGTCATTTCCACCGCGCGTAATCTCGGCATCCGTGACTCGACCACGTTGGAACCGGTCGCCGGTATCACCCTGGGTAAGGACAACGTCTACCCCATCGACATGACGTCGGTCTACGCGGTCCTTGCCAGCAACGGGGTGCGCGCCAAACCGCACATCGTGGACAAGGTCCTGGACGGCAGCGGTCAGGTGATTTATTCGGGTGCCGACCAGAACGCGAAGCAGGCCATCCCCAGCTCGGTTGCCCGTGACGCGACCTATGCACTGCAGAGTGTGATCACCGATCCGAGCGGTACCGGACACCGGGCCGCGCTCGCCGGCGGCCGTGAGGCCGCCGGGAAGACCGGCACCTCGACCGACTTCCGGTCTGCCTGGTTCTGCGGATACACCAAGGAGATCGCCTCCTGCGTCGACATGTTCCGCGGCAAGGGCCTGAACACGGACCAGCTCAAGGGCATCCCAGGTGCAGCGGACGGGGTGTACGGCGGCACTCTCCCGGCCAGGGTCTGGAAGGCCTTCATGGATGCGGCCCTGCAAGGGGTGCCGAAGTCCAAGTTCGATCCGCCGGCGTTCGGTGGACTGGTCCAGGACAACGAGCCGGAACCCACGCCCACGCCGACGGAGACTCCGAGCACCACGCCGACGTCGGGCCTCACCGATCTGCTGGGCGGCCTGTTCGGCGGGAACGGCGGCGGTCAGCAACAACCGCAGCAGCCGCAGCCGCAGCCGCAGCCCGGAGCGAACCGCCCGAACGGTTCGCCCAGACCGACGGGGCTTTTCTCGGACCCTTTGGGGTGACCGGTGGGCCGACCGCGCCGCCGGGTTCGGGACATCGGGGCGTCGTCGAGATGCGAACCCGCAATCCCGAATCCGCCGCGGCGGGCGGCGGTCCGTCCACCGGTCCCACCCCTGGGTGATTGCTTTTCGCTCTTCGCGCGGGCGAGGTTCGACAGCCGCCGGATGGCGGGAAGGCGGCGGTCCGGGTGCGGCCGGCCCGCCCCGTCGGTGCCGGGTGTGGCCGGGCGCACGCCGCGTCGGCGTGCCGGGCCGAGTCGGCGACACCTGCGGGAACTGCGGTCCCCGGCCCGAGCGGGCCATGTACCACAATGGCCCGCATGGCCACGACACCGGCGTCTCCCGCCCGCGTCAGCCCGGCCCGGGAGGACCCGGTCGTGGCGGGCGCGAGCCAGCTCATCGGCGGGCCGCCGGGGGAACACGCGGTCCTTGGGGACCGGCGGACCTGGCTGACCCCGCTGCGCGTGCTGATGGCCCTGGCCATCGTGGCGAGCGTGCTCGGCTACACGCAGAAGATCGGCTGTCGGGACACCCGAACCTGGACGCACGAGCACCAGTACAGCGCGCTGTGCTACTCCGACGTAGTCGCCCTCTACAGCCAGGAGGGCCTGGTCGACGGGAAGGTCCCCTATCTGGACTACCCGACGGAGTACCCGCCGCTGATCGGCGCGGCGATGGCCCTCGTCTCCTGGCCCGCGGGTCACGCCTCCGGCCCGAGGGCGGTCTACCGGGACGAGGACGGCCGCCGGGTGTTCGACCACTACACGATGGACCGGCGCTCGGCCGTCTTCTACGACCTCACGGCGCTGCTGTTCATGGTCGCCGTGTGCGTGGCGGTGGCCTGCACCGCGTTGACGGCCGGATCCCGGCGGGTCTGGGACGCGGCGCTGTTCGCGCTGGCGCCCGCGCTGGTCCTGCATCTGCTGACGAACTGGGACATCCTCGCGGTGGCATTCGCGGCCGGTGGCCTGCTCGCCTGGTCCAGACGGGCGCCGCGGCTGGCCGGCCTGCTCCTCGGCCTGGGCATCCTCACCAAGCTGTACCCGGTGCTGTTCCTGATCGGGCTCGGCTTCCTCTGCCTGCGGGCCGGGAAGTTGCGGGAGCTGGCGAGGACCGTCACCGCGGCGATCGTGACGGTGATCGTCGTCATCGTGCCGCTGTGGCTGTCCGCCGGCTACTTCGACGAGCAGAGCAACAAGGTCGGCGACAGCATCTGGACGACCTTCTGGCACGGCGGAGACTGGCTGCGCCTGCTCGGCGGGGGCCCGGACGGGGCACGTAACGGTCTCGCCCGGTTCATCGACCTGAACTCGGACCGGGGCGCCGACTGGGACTCGGTGGCCTTCGGCGCGACCTGGCTCGCCGACCGTCACGACCCGGCCTGGTTCGGCCCGCTGCACCTGGTGGTCTGCGCGGTGATGGCGGTCGTCGTCCTCGCGGTGGCGGCGGCGCTCATCGTGCACCGCCCGGACACCCACCGCCTCGTCGTCGCCTCGGCGGTGGCGGCGTGGGGGACCGTCGCGCTCGGCGTACCGCTGGTCCTGCAGGGCATCCGCGAGCACGGCCTGCCCATCGGGACTCTGAACATCATCACTGCCGCGACCCTGGTGGTCGCGGTCGTCGCGATCGGGCTGCTCACCTGGTTCGCGCCGCGCCGGCCGCGGCTGCCCCAGGTGCTGTTCCTGCTGGTCGTCGCGTTCCTGCTGAGCAACAAGGTCTTCTCTCCTCAGTACACGATCTGGCTGCTCCCCCTGGTCGCGCTGGCCCGGCCGCGGTGGCGGCTGTTCCTGCTCTGGCAGGCATGTGAGGCCTGGGTCCTGTTCACCCGCTTCATGCATTTCATCTACAACGACACCCAGGGCCGGCACGGGATCGACCGGGGCTGGTTCGTGGGTGCGGTGGCGCTGCGCGACCTGGTGCTGCTCGTCATGGCGGCGTTCGTGGTGCGGGAGATCCTGCATCCGCGGACGGATGTGGTGCGGACCGGGGGGTCGCTGGACCCGGCCGACCTAATCGCCGTGGATCGGCCGGCGGCGGCGCTGGACCCGGACGCGGTGGACGACCCGGCCGGAGGGGTCCTGGATCACGCGCCCGACGTGCGTGGCGGTTGGCGCGGCCGGCCGACGAGGCCGGCGCGCAGCACCCCGGAGCCGGAGCCGGAGCCGACCGTCGCCGTCGCCGCGTCGCCGGCAGCCGAGCCGGCAGTCGAGTCCACTCCGCGGCCGGAGCTCGCGCCGATGGAGCCGGGGGCGCTGTTCCGGCCGCGGCAGAACCGGTTGGACACTGTCGGCGGACCGGAACCCGACGGCAGCGGATCCGCTGGTGGCTGAGGCCGCTCAGGGGGACCCGATCGGTCATGGGAACCAGATCGGTCCTGGGGACCCGATCGGTCAGGGGGAGCGGCCCGGTCAGGGGACGCGGAACGACAGGGAGCAGGACGGATCGGGAAGCCGGGGCGGCGTAGACGAACTCGCCGCCCCTCGCGGCCTCACCGGCACCGTCCGTTCGGGCTGGTCCCGCCTGCCGGAGTCCGTTCGGGCCACGCTGCCGCTCTGGCTCGGCAGCCGGATCGCCGTCGCGATCCTCTCCCTCGCCGCGGCGAGGGCGCTGACCTCGCGTCCGGCCCGCGACGCCCCCGGGCTGCGCACCCTCTGGGACCGCTGGGACGTCGGCCTGTTCACCAAGGTCGCCCGGTACGGCTATCTCTCCCCCGCCTACTCGGACCGCACCGAGGTCGACTTTCCCGGCCTGCCGCTGGCCATCCGCGGTGTCCATCTTGTCGTGCCGGACTGGATCGCCGCCGGTCTCGTCGTCTCCCTGCTCGCCGGCGCCGTCACCGTGGCCGCGCTCTGGCGCCTGGCCGCGGACGAGGTGGGCCCGACGGGCGCGAGGTTCGCCGTCGTCAGCCTGATCGCCTTCCCCTACGCGGTGTTCCTGTTCGCCGCCTATTCGGAGGGGCTGTTCCTGGCGTTCGCGACGGCGTCCTGGCTGGCCGCCCGTCGGCAGCGCTGGTGGCTGGCCGGCCTGCTCGGTGCGGGGGCGGCGGGTACGCGGATCAGCGGTGTCGCCTTCGGCGTGGCCCTTGCCGTGCAGTACGTCGTCGGCCGGCGCGCCGCGGGACGGCCGGTGTTCGCCTGGCCGGCGCTGTCGCTGGCCCTTCCGCCGATCCCGGTCCTCGCCTACCTGGGCTACCTGCGCGCGCGTACCGGCGGCTGGGGTGCCTATACCGACGCCATGCGCGACGGCTGGCATCGCGGCACCGACTGGCCCTGGTCCGGATGGGCGACCACCTGGGGGTCGGCAACCGACGGCAACGGGGCGTCGACCTTCGTGTGGTTCTGGCGGGGGGAGCTGCTCGCGGTGGTCGTCGGCGTGCTGCTGACGGTCGTCCTGCTGGTCGGCCAGCGGTGGGGGGAGGCGACCTTCGTCGGCGTGATGACCACGATCATGGCGTGCACGAACTACTACGCCTCGGGCATCCGCGGAATTCTGGTCGCCTTCCCGCTCTACCTACTGCTCGCGCGGGCGGCCGCGCGCAGTCCCCGGGTCGCGCCGGTGTACCTGTCTCTGTGCGTTCCCGTGATGGCGGCGCTGGTCATCGCCTTCACCCAGGGGCAGTGGGTCGACTGACCCTGCCCGACGCGTTGGATGTCGGTGCGGCGGTACGACCGTCCAGACGGGGGATGCGCGACGATGTCGCTGACGCGCGCGTCGCCGCGTCGGAGCCAGGTGACGAAAGGACGATGCGGTGGATACCGGGGAGCCCCGGCCGGGTCGGCCTGACGTCGGATCCGGGGCCGGTGTGGACGCTTCGTCCGATGAGGGCCGCTCGGACGACGGTCGCCCGGGCGGCGCCGCAGGCATGGGTCCGCACTCCCTCGCCCGACTGGCGGCCGGGCTCGCGGGCCTGGCCGCGCTCGTGGTGCTCGGGCTGGCGATCGCGGATCCCGCTCCGTCGCGGCACCTGCGCGGGTTGCTCGTCTCGGTTGATCTAGTCTGCCTGGCCGGGGTGGCGACCGCCTGGCTGCGTGTGGTCCTGGCCGTCGGGGCGCCCGGGACGCCGAAAAGGATCGAGTAAGCTCATCGGGACACGCCGTGCGTCGGCGCACGCGTCTGTTCGCTGGTCAGCCGGTGATCTCGTCGAGATCGTCCGCCTGCCGCGAGCGGCCGCAGTGCACTGCTGATCGTCCGGATGTGCCGGTGGACGATCCCTCCTGGATCTGCGTCGCCGCGCGCGTCCGCGGCGACGCAGATCCGTTCCACGGCTCCTCCTGCCACGGAGAATCCGTGGCCGCTGAGTCCACAGGAGGTGGGTTCAACTTGGCACGTCATTACGAACTCATGGTGATCCTTGCCGCGGATCTCGAGGAACGCACCGTTGCGCCGTCTCTCGACCAGTACCTTGGCGTCGTCCGGCAGGGCGGCGGTGTGGTCGAGAAGGTCGACATCTGGGGGCGGCGCCGGCTCGCCTACGAGATCGCGAAGAGCAACGAGGGCATCTACGCGGTGATCGATCTGCACGCGGAGCCGGACGTGGTCGCCGAGCTCGACCGTCAGCTCGTCCTGAACGAGTCGGTCATCCGCACGAAGGTCATCCGGCTTCCCGAGCCGAAGAAGCCTCGCCAGAGCCGCCGGGTGGCGGCATGACCCGGTCCGCGGCGACGGCGATCTCCTCGCCGTCGTGGACCGCCGACATCCGGGAGGGCGCCCATGGCCGGTGAGACGATCATCACCGTCGTTGGCAACCTGACCAGCGACCCCGAGCTGCGGTTCACGTCGAACGGCGCCGCGGTGGCGAGCTTCACCATCGCCTCCACGCCGCGCACGATGGACCGCCAGACCAACGAGTGGAAAGACGGCGAGGCGCTGTTCCTGCGCTGTTCCATCTGGCGTCAGGCCGCCGAGCACGTCGCCGAGTCGCTGCAGAAGGGCGCCCGGGTCATTGTCACGGGCCGGCTCAAGCAGCGCTCGTTCGAGACTCGCGAGGGTGAGAAGCGCACTGTGATTGAGCTCGAGGTCGACGAAGTCGGCCCAAGTCTGCGTTACGCGACCGCCAAGGTCGTCCGCGCCGCCCGCGGTGGCGGCAGCGGTGGTGGTGGTGGTGGCGGTGGCTACAGCGGTGGCGGCGGTGGTGGCGGCTACGGCGCGCCCGCCAGCGTCCCCTCCGGCGCGCCGGCCGGCGGAGTTCCGAATGATGACCCCTGGTCGCAGCAGCCGGCCGGTGGCTACTCAGACGAGCCTCCGTTTTGAGCGGGCGCTCGTCGTCCTCGCGGTCGACACAACGAGGTAGGAGCACTTCCGTGGCCAAGGCGGCCGTGCGCAAGCCCAAGAAGAAGGTTTGCGTCTTCTGTAAGGACAAGGTCGAGTACATCGACTTCAAGGACACCTCGCTGCTGCGCAAGTACATCTCGGACCGGGGCAAGATCCGCGCCCGGCGGGTGAGCGGCAACTGCAGCCAGCACCAGCGCGACGTGGCGACGGCGGTGAAGAACAGCCGCGAGATGGCGCTGCTGCCCTACACCGCCTCGGCCCGCTAGGGGGTGGCGGGATGAAGCTCATCCTGACCCAGGAGGTCCCCGGCCTCGGCAGCCCGGGTGACATCGTCGAGGTCGCCAACGGCTACGGGCGTAACTATCTCGTGCCGCGCAGGTACGCGATCCTCGCGACGAAGGGCGCGGAGCGCCAGGTCGAGCAGATCAAGCGGGCCCGCTCGGCTCGGGCGGTCCGCGACCTCGGCCACGCCCAGGAGATCGCCGGCCAGCTCGGTGGCCTCAAGGTCGAGCTGATCAGCCGGGCCGGCAAGGAAGGCCGGCTGTTCGGCTCGGTGACGGCGGCCGACGTGGTCGAGGCCGTCACCGCGGCGGGCGGTCCCGAGCTGGACCGTCGGCGGGTCGAGCTGACCACGCCGATCAAGTCGCTCGGGGCGTACACCGTTGCCGTGCACCTTCACCCCGAGGTGACCGCCTCGGTGAAGCTCCAGGTCAAGAAGGCATAGGACCGGCGGCACCGGCCCTCGGCGAGGCGGCATCGCCGCCTCGCCGGCGAGGCGCGGATGCCCCGGACTGACGAACTCCCCCGGCCGACCCACCCCAGCGGTGGTCCTCGGTCCGGGGGAGTTCGTCGTTGCGGGACCGGTGCGCGACGAACTTTCTTCCGCCCCTTTTTATCCACAGGAGGCGGGTCGGCTGTGCTTGCTGTACCTGCGGACCCTCCGTCTTGTGATCCTTGTTATCCACAGGGCGCGAGCCGCTGTCCCGAGCTCCTCCCCAGGTTCAGGCAGGTTACCCACAGCTTTTCCACATGGGCCTGTGGATAACTTTTTGGTGGGGGTGCTCGTCGATCCGTATGGTCGGACCCTCCAGACTGGGTCCGCCGGACTCGCCCGGCCAGCTCGGCGGCCGCTCACCAGGTGCACGGGTCGCGTAGCGGTGCGATCGGTCGCCAGATGGCGACTCGGCCGGAACGGACTGTCAACCGGACTGCCGAGCCGGATCGTCGAGGCAGGGACGCCGGGGCGGGGACGCCGGTGGGGCGAGCAGCCGAGGGTGGGTCGGTCGAGGGGTCCGGCGGTCGGTCGGCCGCCGGACCGGACGCGGCGTGACGGGGGTCGACGGGTGGCCGGGATCTGCGGGGCACGGCGGCGTGGCCCGTTGACCGCGGCCCTGATGTGTACGAACATGTGTTCGAATCTGGATCTGCGGGAGAGCGGGGAGGGTACGTCGTGAGCGTCACCGAGATCTCGCGTGGCGGCGCAGGCGGCGGCGCGGAGTTCGAGCGAACCCCGCCCCACGACCTTCCGGCCGAGCAGAGCGTGCTTGGCGGCATGTTGCTGTCGAAGGACGCCATCGCCGACGTCGTCGAGGTCCTGCGGATGGCGGACTTCTACCGCCCGGCCCACGGACTCGTCTACGAGGTCATCGGCGACCTGTACGGCCGGGGCGAGCCCGCCGACGTCATCAGTGTCGCGGCCGAGCTCAGCCGCCGCGACCTGCTGGAGCGGGTCGGCGGCCCGGGGTACATGCACACCCTGATCTCGAGCGTGCCCACCGCGGCGAATGCCGGTTACTACGCGCGCATCGTCGCCGAGAAGGCGGTCCTGCGCCGCCTCGCCGAGGCGGGCACCCGCATCGTCCAGCTCGCCTACGGCGCCGCCCCCGACGTCAGCGACGTCGTGGATCGCGCTCAGGCCGCCGTGTACGAGGTCACCGAGCGGCGGTCGAACGACGACTACCTGCCGCTGGGAGAGCTGCTCAACCCGGCTCTGGAGGAGATCGAGTCGATCCAGGGCCGCGGGGAAGGCGCGCTGACCGGCGTGCCGACCGGCTTCGTGGACCTCGACGAGCTGACGAACGGCCTGCACGGCGGCCAGCTCTGGATCGTCGCGGCCCGCCCGGCCGTCGGAAAGGCGCTGGCCCTCGACACTGCGCTCCCCACCCCGACCGGCTGGACCACGATGGGCCGCGTCACCGTCGGCGACATGCTGATCGGTGCCGACGGGCGGCCGACGCGAGTCGTCGCCGCCACCGATGTGATGCACGGCCGGCCGTGCTACGAGGTCGAGTTCTCCGACGGGTCCGTGATCGTGGCGGACGGTCAGCATCAGTGGATCACGCAGACCCGGGCGGAGCGTCGCCCTGGCGGCGCGGTTCGTTCGGGCTCCCGTTCCGCGACGCTCACCAGACCGGTCACCACGGAGGAGATCGCCCGCACCCTGCGTTGTCGGACTGCCGATCGTCGTTGCAACCACGCGGTGCGCAATGCCGGCCCGTTCCAGTTGCCGCCGGTCGACCTGCCGGTCGACCCTTATGTGCTGGGAGTCTGGCTCGGTGACGGAACGTCGGCCTGCGCGAGCCTGACCTCGGCTGATCCTGAGATTCCCGACGAGATCCGGCGTCGGGGCTACGACGTCGTGGGCAGCACCGGTGCGAGGTACCGCTATCGACTGGGGCTGCGGCGGCCTGCGGTGACCGAGAGGGCCTGCATGGTGTGTGGGCGGCCGTTCACCAACGCGATGCCCGGCGTCCGCACCTGTGGCCAGTCCTGCGGGGGCAAGCCGCGTTTCCTCGCGGAGCCGCTTCCGGCTCGAAGCTGCGTGGACTGCGGGGGCCGGACAACCAGCTTCGGGCCGCGCTGCCGTTCCTGCCATGCCCAGGCCGGGCCGTTGCAGGCCCGGCTGCGCACCCTCGGCGTGCTGGGCGACAAGCACATCCCGGCCAGTTATCTGCGGGCGAGCGAGCAGCAACGCCGTGACCTGCTGGCAGGCCTGCTGGACACCGACGGCACCGTGGCGAGCGACGGGTCAACCGCCCAGTTCGCCTCCACCAACCCGAGGCTGGCCCGAGAGGTGCGTGAGCTCGTTCTCTCGCTGGGCTATCAGGCGGCCGTCATGGCGAAGCGGGTACGGGGAAAGTCGGAGGAAACGTCCATCTGTTTCACTGTGAACTTCGCTCCCCAGGATCAGGTCTTCCGGCTTGCGCGCAAGGCTGCCCGACTGCGGCCGACCGGACGCCAGGCGGCGGGGGTGCGGTACATCACGGATGTCCGGTCGATCGTGTCTGTGCCGGTCCGATGCGTCGAGGTCGACAGCCCCGATCATCTCTACCTCGCGGGCGAGACCTGTGTCCCGACGCACAACTCGACGCTGGGGTTGGATTTCGCGCGGGCCGCGTCGATCAAAAACGGGTTGACCTCGGTCATCTTCTCGCTGGAGATGAGCCGCATGGAGATCACCATGCGGCTGCTGTCGGCCGAGGCGCGGGTGTCGCTGCAGAACATCCGCACCGGCCGGCTCACCGACGACGACTGGGCCAGGCTGGCCCGCCGGATGGGCGAGGTGGCCGAGGCGCCGCTGTTCATCGACGACAGCCCGCACCTGACGATGATGGAGATCAGGGCCAAGGCCCGCCGGCTCAAGCAGCGCAACGAGCTGCGTCTGGTCATCCTCGACTACCTGCAGTTGATGTCGTCGCCGAAGAAGGTCGAGAGCCGCCAGCAGGAGGTCAGCGAGATCTCACGGTCGCTGAAGCTGCTGGCCAAGGAACTCGACGTGCCGGTAGTGGCGATCTCCCAGCTCAACCGCGCCTCCGAGCAGCGGGCCGACAAGCGCCCCCAGGTCTCCGACCTGCGCGAGTCTGGCAGCCTCGAACAGGACGCCGACGCGGTCATCCTGCTCTACCGGGAGGACACGGTCGAGAAGGAGTCGGCGCGCGCCGGCGAGGCGGACCTCATCATCGCCAAGCATCGCAACGGGCCGACCGGCACCGTCACCGTCGCCTTCCAGGGGCACTACTCGCGATTCGTCGACATGGCGAACTGACCCCTGCCCGGCCCCGTGCCCAGCCCGGTGCCCACCTGCGCCGGTCGGCGGACCACGATCCCCGGACGGTGACACACTGGGCGCTATGACGACCGGGAACGTGGGGACGACCGGGAACATGCAGCGCATCGAGGAGACGTCCGGTGAGTGACGGCGGGAACAGTGGGCCCGAGGCGTCGGGCATCCTGGAGATCGCCCGCTTCGACGTTCAGCCCGGCACCGAGGAGAAGTTCGTGGCCGCCTACCGGGAGGTGCGCACGGAGGTGGTCGGCACGCCCGGCTGCCGGTCCGCGCGGCTGACGCGGGGCATCGAGTCGCCGTCGAGCTTCGTGCTGCTTGTCGAGTGGGACACCCTGGACAGCCACCTGAAGAACTTCCGGGAGTCCGACCGTTTCGTCCGCTGGCGCGCGGCGCTTGGACCGTACTTCGCCGGTCCGCCGTCCGTGGTGCACGGCGTGGACGTCCCGGCCGGTCCCGGCCCGGCCTGACCCACCCCGCGACCGCCTGGACCCCTGACCATGGAAGCGTTCTTCGGGTATCTGTTCGTCGCGCCGTTGACGGCCGGCTTCTTCGGCTTCCTCATCTGGCTGATCCCGGCGATCCTGCTCCGCGAGCAGATCACCAGGTTCCAGATCCGCCCGTTCGCGTTCTTCGTGACCGGCTACGCCTTCACGGGCGTCCTGACCCTCTACCTGCTCATCGCTCGATCCTGGGTGGGGCCGATCGCCGGCACCGCTGCCTCGCTGGGACTCGTCTGGGTGATCCGGGATCAGTGGCGGCGGCGTCGGCCCCTGGCCAGCCGGAAGGGAACTCGCCGCGGCGGCCCGCCGCAGCCCGGCCAGCCTGGCCCCGACGGTCAGCAGCCGGTCGGGTACCCCGGTCAGCCGATCGGCAATCCGGGTCAGCCCGGTTATCCGGCTCAGCCTGGACAGCCCGGTTACTCGGGTCAGCCCGGTTATCCGGCTCAGCCTGGACAGCCCGGTTACCCGGGTCAGCCCGGTTACTCGGGTCAGCCCGGCCATCCGGGCTATCCGGCTCAGCCCGGGTATCCAGGTTGGCCGGGCCCGCAGGGTGGTCGGCCTGGAGTGCCAGGTCAGTCCGGCTATCAGGGTCCCCCGCCGGCTGGCCAGCCGGGTGGCGCGGTGCCCGTCCCGCCACCCGGCTGGCCTGGCGCGCCGGCGGCCGGCGGTCGCCGCGGGACTCCTCCCGGGAAGCCCGACGGCCGCCCGCGGGGGGCCGCGGACGGTCCGCCCCGCTCGGACTTCCCGCCGATCCCGGACTACCCGCCGCTGGCCGAGCACCCGTCGGTCCCCGACTTCTCCCCCATCCCTGACTTCCCCCCGATCCCCGACTTCCCGCCGATCCCGCCCATCCCTGACTACCCGCCGACCTTCGACGAGTTCCCGGACCCCGCGGCCGGCCGGGATGGTCCCGACCGCCCGACCGATCCGACCGCGCCGGATGGTGGGCCGGCAACCGGCGCCGGTTCGCCGCCCGGCCCGGCGGGTGGGCGAGGTGCCGGGCGCCGGATAGCCGGCTACCCCTGGGCGGCCCCGCCGCCCGGGCAGCGTCCGGGTGACGCGTCCCCACGGCAGCCTCGGTCGGCACCCGACGAACCCGACTCCGACGGCTGACCGACCCGTCGCCTGACCTCGACCCCGGCGCCGGACTCCCGGCCTGCCTCCGTCCGTCCACAGGGGACGAAGTGGGTGCGGAGCCTGTGGACGGGCAGGGAGAGCCCGTGCGAACCCCAGCTCCTGCTTATCCAGAGGGATAAATCGGGCGCGGAACCCTCCGGACAGAGGGGGACAGGTGCGGGGTGGCCCGCGCGGCTTCGGGCTGACCGGGCCGCTGCGCAGGGCGGCGCCCGAGATGTGGCGTACCGTCGTGGCATCGCCAGTCCGCTGTCGGCGGTCCCCGTCGGGGCGTAGCCGACGTGATGTCCGAGGTCGAGATGCCCGCTCTCCGCTCCCGTACCACCACGCATGGCCGGAACATGGCCGGGGCCCGCGCCCTGTGGCGCGCGACCGGCATGACCGATGACGACTTCGGCAAGCCGATCATCGCCATTGCGAACAGCTTCACCCAGTTCGTGCCGGGCCACGTGCATCTGCGTGACCTCGGCGCCCTGGTCGCGGAGGCGGTTGCGGAGTCCGGGGGAGTGGGCCGGGAGTTCAACACGATCGCGGTCGACGACGGCATCGCGATGGGGCACGGCGGGATGCTGTACTCGCTGCCGTCGCGGGAGATCATCGCCGACAGCGTCGAGTACATGGTCAACGCGCACTGCGCCGACGCGCTGGTCTGCATCTCCAACTGCGACAAGATCACCCCCGGCATGCTGCTCGCGGCACTGCGGCTCAACATCCCGACCGTGTTCGTCTCCGGCGGGGCGATGGAGTCCGGCAACGCGGTGATCTCCGGGGGCACTGCCCGGTCCAAGCTCGACCTCATCACGGCGATGTCCGCGGCCGTGAACCCGGAGGTCTCCGACGACGACCTGTCGACGATCGAGCGGTCGGCGTGCCCCACCTGCGGCTCCTGCTCCGGCATGTTCACCGCGAACTCGATGAACTGCCTGACCGAGGCGATGGGGCTCTCCCTGCCCGGCAACGGCTCGACGCTGGCCACCTCCGCCGCCCGCCGCGAGCTGTTCGTCGAGGCCGGCCGGCTCGTCGTCGACCTGGCCCGGCGCTACTACGAGAAGGACGACGAGGCCGTCCTGCCCCGCTCGATCGCGACGGCGGCGGCGTTCCGCAACGCGTTCGCCGTGGACGTGGCGATGGGCGGCTCGACGAACACCGTGCTGCACCTGCTCGCCGCCGCCGTCGAGGCCGGAGTCGACGTGACGCTCGCCGACATCGACCAGATCTCGCGCACCGTGCCCTGCCTGTGCAAGGTCGCGCCGAGCTCCACCCGGTACTACATGGAGGACGTGCACCGGGCGGGCGGGATCCCGGCGATCCTCGGCGAGCTGGACCGGGCCGGCCTGCTCGACCAGGACACCCACTCGGTGCACGCCGCCAGCCTGCGGGAGTTCCTCGACCGTTGGGACATCCGCGGCGCGGACCCCGCGCCGGACGCGGTCGAGCTGTTCCACGCGGCGCCGGGCGGGGTGCGCACCATCGAGCCGTTCAGCTCGACCAACCGCTGGGATTCCCTCGACACCGACGCGGCGAACGGCTGCATCCGCTCCGTCGAGCACGCCTACTCCGCCGAGGGCGGCCTCGCCGTTCTGTTCGGCAACCTCGCCGCCGACGGCGCGGTCGTCAAGACCGCCGGGGTGGACGAGAGTCAGTGGTCCTTCCGTGGCCCGGCGCTCGTCGTCGAAAGCCAGGAGGACGCGGTCGACGCCATCCTGAACAAGCGGGTCCAGCCCGGCGATGTGATCATCGTCCGGTACGAGGGCCCCCGCGGCGGCCCCGGCATGCAGGAGATGCTCTACCCGACCGCCTTCCTCAAGGGGCGGGGGCTCGGGCCGAAGTGCGCGCTGATCACCGATGGCCGGTTCTCCGGCGGGAGCTCGGGCCTGTCGATCGGCCACGTCTCGCCGGAGGCGGCGCACGGCGGCACGATCGCCCTCGTCCGTGACGGCGACGTCATCGACATCGACATTCCGACGCGCAGGCTGGAGCTGCTCGTCTCGGACGAGGAGCTGGCGCGGCGCCGTGCCGAGCTGGAGGCGGCCGGCGGCTATCGGCCGGCGGACCGGGAGCGCGCCGTCTCGGCGGCCCTGCGCGCCTACGCCGCGATGGCGACCTCGGCGTCGACCGGTGCCGCCCGCGACGTCAGCCTCCTCGGCGGCTGACGACGGGGCGGCCGACGACGGGGCGGCTGGCGGCCTGCCCTCGGGCGCGCCGCCGGGGGCTCAGACCGGGGCCGCCGCCGGCGCGGTCGAAGGCGTCGCGAGGGTCACGGCGAAGTCGCCCTCGGGGTCGGTCCACTGCTGGGCCACCGCCCAGCCGGCGTCCGCCAGCTCCGCGGTGATGCCGTCCCGGGTGAACTTCGCGCTGATCTCGGTCAGCAGGTCCTCCCCGCGCTGGAATTCGATGGCCAGCGCGAGGGAGTCGATGGTCACCCGCTGGTCGCGGACCGCCCGCAGCCGCATCTCGATCCAGGAGTCCGCCGCGTTCCAGCGGGCGACGTGCGCGAAGCCCCGGATGTCGAAGTCCGCGCCCAGCTCCCGATTGATCACGGAGAGCACGTTGCGGTTGAACGCGGCGGTCACCCCGGCCCCGTCGTCGTAGGCGGCGACGAGCCGGTCCGGATCCTTGACCAGGTCCGTGCCGAGCAACAGGGCGTCGGTGGAGCCGCACTGCTCGCGCAGCGCGCGCAGGAAGGCACCGCGCTGGGTGGGCCGCATGTTGCCGATCGTGCCGCCGAGGAAGGCGATCAGGCGTCGGCCGCCGCCGGGCAGGTGCGCCAGGTGCCGCTCGAAGTCGCCGACGACGGCGTGCACGGCGAGGTCCGGGTAGGCGGCGACGAGGCTTTGACCGGCCTGCGTCAGCGTGGACTCGTCGACGTCGAACGCGACGAACCGGCGCAGGCCGCCGCCAGCCCGCAGGGCGTCGAGCAGCAGCCGGGTCTTCTCGGACGTACCCGAGCCCAGTTCGACGAGCGTGTCCGCGGCGCAGGCGGCCGCGATGGCGCCCGCGTGGCCGTCGAGGATCGCCCGCTCACGCCGGGTGGGGTAGTACTCCGGCAGCTTGGTGATCTCGTCGAACAGCATGCCGCCGGTGGCGTCGTAGAACCACTTGGGCGGCAGTTCCCGCGGGTTCGCGGTGAGCCCGGTGAGCACGTCGCGGGCCAGGTTGACGGCGCGATCCGCCTCGCTCACGTGCCGGTCCAAGGTCAGCCCCGCCGGCGGTGCCGCCGCGGCGATTGTGCCGTCTTGGCCCGCGGTGCCGTCCGGGCCGGTGGTGCCGACGGCACCCGCGGGGGTGGTCGTCGGAGTCCTCGGTGTCATCGTGGCGCCCTCCATCGATGTGGTGCAACCCACAGTAACCGATCTAGGGGATCAAACTACGAAGAGTAACTTTGCGTGTGTCGGCCAAGAGGAGATGACGGTCCGGAATGTCGATCCAGCCGGGTTCGTCATCATCCGGCTCACTTGCGACCAGGACACCGTCGGGTTCCACTCGGTAGGACAGGCTGTCCAGCCAGGCGGTCGCCACGAGCTGGGTGCCGTCCGTCACCAGCAGGTTCAGCCGGGCCACGTCGTCTCCGGCCACCGCCGCCGCCTGCGGTGCAGGTTCTGGTCCCGTCCCGGACGCCCAGTCGCCGGCCCACGGCACGACGCCACCCGCCCGCCGGTCCGCGAGCCCGGCGCCACTCAGGGACAGCACGACGTCGGCCACGGCGTCGGCCAGGGGGCGCTTCGCGGCCCGCTCCCAGACCAGCGCGGCCAGCAACGCCGAGTCGCACGCGGAGTCGGGGGTGGGAGCATCGGGCCGCTCGCGCAGCAGTGCCCGCACGGCCCCGGGGTCGACGCGCCCGTTGTGGCTGAGCAGCCGGGTCCCGTCGGTGAACGGAGCCGTCGAGGACTCCTCCACCGGCATGCCCACGCTGGCGCTGCGCACTGCGGCCAGCACGCAGCCGGACTCGATCGTGCCCGCCATCGACGCGTAGGAGGCGTCCGTCCACATCGGTACCGCGCGGCGCACCCGGGCCGGCTGCGCGCGCAGCGCCGGGGCGTACCAGCCGACCCCGAAGCCGTCGGCGTTGATCGTTCCGTGCCGCATCCGGCGCGGCGCCCAGGACTGGCGCAGCAGGCTGTGCGGTGCATCCATGGTCAGCCGCGCCAGGGTGCGCGGCGCTCCGAGCCAGGCGAGGTGGCGGCACATCGGTTCAGCCGGCGTCGCGAGCCAGGCGGAAGCCCGCGAAGATCTGGCGGCGGATCGGGTAGTCCCAGTTGCGGAAGGTGGTGCGCACGGCTGCGGGGTCCGTCGCCCAGCTTCCCCCGCGCAGGACCCGGAACGCCGAATCCGTCCCCGGCTTCGGGAAGAAGACCTCGCTGTACTCGCGGTAGGGATGGGACCGGAAACCCGGGTACGGAGTGAAACCGCTCGCGGTCCATTCCCACACGTCCCCGATCATCTGCTCGGCTCCGCAGGGACTCGCGCCCGCGGGAAAGGCCCCCAGCGGGGCCGGGCCACTCGTGCGATGCCCCAGGTTGGCACGCTCCGGCGTCGGATCGGCGTCGCCCCATGGATAGCGCCGTGAACGTCCGGTGGCCGGATCGTGAGCGGCGGCCTTCTCCCACTCCGCCTCCGTGGGCAGCCGGCGGCCGGCCCAGCGGGCGTGCGCCTCGGCCTCGTACCAGCAGACGTGCTGGACCGGCTCGTCGAGTGGCACCGGCTCGACCCGGCCGAAGCGCCGGCGCAGCCACACCTCACCGTCGCGCCACCAGAACGCCGGCGCCGTCAGGTTTTCCTGCCGGCGCCACTGCCAGCCCGCGGGCGACCACAGCCGCTCATCGTCGTAACCGCCGGCGTCGATGAAGGCGATGTGCGCCCGGTTGGACACCGGCAGGGTGTCGATCCAGAACGCCGGCAGGTCCACCCGGTGCGCGGGCCGCTCGTTGTCGTAGGCCCAGGGCTCGGTGCTCGTGCCGAGCGTGCACGGCCCGGCCGGCACCAGCACCTCGGCGCGCGGGACGGTCCGTCCGGGCGGCGGCGCCTGTCCCGGGGCGAGCAGTGGCGGTCCGGCGCGGAGCTGATGGGTGGCGAGCATCGTCTCGTCGTGCTGGTGCTCGTGCTGGATGACCATGCCGTAGACGAAGCCGCCGACGAGCAGCCGGCGCCGGTCCGCGGCCGGGCCGCCGGGGCTGGGCGGCTCGCCGGGTCCGCCGGCGCCGGGAACCGGCGGCGCGTCGGCCTCCCCGGCGTCGGTGGGCAGCGGAGCGAGCCGGTCGAGGGCGTCGAGGGTTCGGCCGCGGACCTCGCGAAGGTAGGCGCGGGCCTCGGCCGGGTCGAGCAGGGCGAGGCGGATCCGGCTGGCCCGGCTGTGCCGGAAGGCGTCGTAGACGTCGTCCAGGCCCGGCCGGGTCGCGGCGGCATCGCCGAGCGCGCGCACCAACCACAGGTCCTCGTAGTTGCCGATGTGGGCGAGGTCCCAGACCAGCGGCGACATCAGCGGCGAGTGCTGGCGGACGAGTTCCTCGGCGTCGATGTCGGTGTAGGCCAGCGAGCGCGCCCGCGCGAGGCCGAGGGCGTCGGCCACGGCCTGGGCGGTGACCGGCGCCGCCGAGGACGCCGGTTCCTGGGTCAGGCGACCGATACGCACAGTTGTGCCTCCTCGCGCATCAGGCCGGTCGGGCCGATCAGGATGAACCGCTCGGACAGCTCGTCGGCCGGACATCGGCCCCGCTGTGGATAACGTTCGCCGAACATCTCGACCGCGTCCGCGAGGTCGGCGCAGCCGGCGCGGCGCAGCGCGGCGGCGGCCAGCTCCAGGCAGCGCACCGCCGCCAGCCGCAGGGGCTCGTCGGCCATGCCGAGCATCGCCGCCGCCGGCCAGCGCCGCGCCACCGGCGCGCACGCCTGTGCCGCCGCCTCGGCGGCGACCGGATCGTCGAGCAAGGCGGTGGCCACCGCCACCGCCACCCGCCAGCCCTCCCCCGGCTGGGCGTCGAGGTAGCGCAGTTCCCACCAGCCCCGCGGGCGGACGGGCGGGAACAGTGTCGTCGCGTGGTACGACAGATCGTCGAGGGTGGGTGCCCGCTCGACCGGGCCCCGCCCGGCGATCCAGTCCCCGAACGTGTGCCCGCCGGTGGCCGCGACGAAGCGGCGGTCCTCGCCGGGCCCGATGTCGCCCGCCGGGTCGCCGATCATCATCAGCTTCGCCTCCAGCAGGTACCGCGCCCAGCGGCCGGCGAGATCACCGGGGCGCGCCGCCGCCGCGCCGGGCCCCGCGTCACCGCCCGCCGCCGGCAGCGCGGACAGGTCCAGCACGGAGCCGGTGCGGCTCGCGTCGATACCCGACCAGACCGCCTGGCGGGTCGAGCGCCAGCCGGTTCGCCGGCCGGTCAGCGCCGGCGAGGCGGCGAACATCGCGGTCAGCACCGGCCCGACCGCGTGAGCCAGCCGAAACCGGTCGGCCGCCTGCGCGGGCGTGGCACCGAGATCCAGATTCACCTGGACGGACGCGGTCGAGAACATCATCACCTCGCCGGAGGTCCCCCCACCGGTCCGGAAATGCTCCTCCATGGCGGCGTACCGGGACGCGGTGGTCTGGCACACCCCGGCGCGCAGCGGGTCGACCCCCATCCCGACGATCGCGAGGCCGTCCTCGGCCAGCGCCGCCCGTACCAGGTGCAGATCCGCGGCGGTGGACTTGACGGCGGCCGCGAGCCCGGCCGGCGGACCCGACAGCTCCAACTGGCCGCCGGGCTCGAAGGTGAGCCGGCTGCCCCCCGGCAGGACCGGCCCGGCGGCGCCGGTGGTCAGGCCGGCGATCCAGTCGAGCGCCCGGCGGGTCCGCGCGGGCGGGACCGGCCGGTGGACCGCCCGGCTGTCCACGACGAACCACTCCGTCTCGATCCCCACCGACGTCCCGAGTCCCACCGGCGTCCCGAGTCCCACCGGCGTCCCGTGGTCCGCTGAGGTCGCGCGGGCCGCCGGCGTCTGGAGGCGCGCGACCTCGCCGGCGGGTACCGAGAGCGACCCACCCGCGGGGATCTCGGCCGGGGTGACGCAGCCGGCGGCGAAGGCCCACACCGCGTCGAGGTCGATCGGCCGGTCCGGGTGAGCCGACTCCGGGCGAGCCGGGGCGGAGGGCTGTCCGGCAGGCGACTGTCGGCCTGGCGACGGCGCTCCGGGCGACCGGTGGGACGACGGAGGCTCATTGTCCCCGGATCCCCGGAGTGTCACGTGACGTGGCATCCTGCGGCTCCTTCTCGGTGCTGCCACTGGTCGGCACGGCGCCCGGTGGCGGCCTTCCCGGGGGTTCTCCCCTGCGCAGCCCGCTCCCTACCCGGCCGTCGTGTGTGGTGTCGCCTCGGCCGGTTCGCCGATGGGTGGTATAGATGTGGGTTCAACGTGGTTCTCTCTCGCATATTCCACGCCCCTGACCCTGTCGCTGTTGTGTATTCGATGGAATGGTGACCGGGATGGACCAGAAAGCCGGTAGCGCGCCGTGACGAACTGGCGCCCGACCCGGTCCCGGACCCGGAGACAACGCCGAGCGCGACGGCGTCATGACGGCGCCGGGAGGTGGTGACCGCGGCCGTGTCCGATCGACAGTCAGCGGGACGTTCGGCCATGGCCGAGTACCTGCGGCGTAAACAGTTGTATTCCGCCGAACGCGGAGATCACAAAGGTCGGGCGCTGGCCATCGGCGGGGCCCTCGCGGTGGGCGCGGCTCTGGTCATCGCCGTGCTGTGCGCTCTCGCCGGGCTGCCCGGCGTCGGAACCGCCCAGCTTGCGGTGCTCGCCGCGATCGCGGTCGGTGTCGTCGGCGCCGTGCGCTTCCTGCGCACCCCGCCGGAGATCGAGGCCTGGCGCGAGGACGCGGAGGCCGAACGCAGCACAGCCCGCGCACTCGACCGACTGGTCCGCGCCGGCTACACCGTCCTGCACGATCGTTGCCTGGCGGACTCGGCCGGCAACATCGACCACCTCGTCATCGGGCCGTCCGGGGCCTGGGTGATCGAGACCGACGCCCACCAGGGGCCCGTCCGGCAGAACGCGGCCGGTGTCTGGGCCGGCAAGGTGCCGCTGCGGGCGATGCTCGGCCTGGTGGCGTGGATGGGCGAGGAGGCCACCGCCCAACTGCTCGGCGAGCTGCCGGACGGCTGGCAGCTCGAGGTCCAACCGGTCGTCGCCTTCGCCCGCGCCGAGGTTCCGGCCGGCCTCGCCCTCGTCGAGGGCGTGCTGCTGCTGCCCGCCGCCGGGGTCGCCGAGTACATCCTGTCCGCCGGGGTGGTGCTGCGGCCCATCGACGTGGCGATGCTGGTGGACGTGGCCGAGCGGGCGTTTCCCGCCTACGAGGTGTCCGGGCCCCCGCCGTCCTGGCCCGCCCGCTCCCGGCTGCGCGGCCTGCTGCGTCGCTGATCCGGTCGCTGATCCGGTCGCTGATCCGGTCGCTGGTCCGGTCGCGGACCTGCCGCGGGGCAGGTCGAGATCGGTCGGCGGACCCGTCGCGGACAGGCCGGCGATGGTCGGGATACCGTGGAACGACGGAGCCACCCCGGCCGAGGACGCCGACGAAGGAGTCGACATGGCGCGCAAGATGACCGTGCTGGCGCTGCTGGCTGGTGCGGGGGCCGCCTTCTCCGCCGCCCGGCGGCGATCCCGGGGCAAGGAGGAGATCGACCTCTGGCGGGAGGCGACGTCCACCACCGGGTACCCGGCCGGCGGCCGCTGACCTTCGCAGCGGCGGCGGGGCGCCGCAGCGGCTCGGCGGCGCGGAACTCGCCTGACGTCGGGTCCGTGGTCGGGCACCATGGGAGCCATGCTGCCCCGTGAGATCCCGGTTCGCCCGGGTCTCGTACTGCCCTCGGCCGAGCTGCGCTGGCGGTATTCGCGCTCGTCGGGGCCGGGTGGCCAGTCGGTGAACACCTCCGACTCGCGGGTGGAGCTTTCCTTCGACGTCGCCGGCTCGCCGGCACTGTCGCCGACGCTGCGGCAGCGTGCGCTCGCGCGCCTGGGCGACCGGCTCACCGACGGTGTGTTCACCGTCGTCGCCAGCGAGCAGCGTTCGCAACTGCGTAACCGCGAGGCCGCGCTCGACCGGCTGGTCGACGCCCTGCGGGTGGCGACCGCTCCGCCACCGCGCCCGCGGCGGCCGACGCGGCCCTCACGCGGGGCCGTCGAGCGGCGCCTCCAGGCGAAGAAGCAGCGCTCCGCCACGAAACGGGACCGCCGCAGCCGGCCCCCCGACGACTGAGCCCGCCGCTGCCGCCTGGTCAGAGCGCGACGATGCCGCGTCCGAGTTCGATGCCGCGTCAGAGTTCGATGCCGCGTCAGAGTTCGACGATGCCGACGTCGGCGACGAGCGTGCCGAGCAGGCCGGCGGGCGCGGCGAGGTGCAGCTCGATGCGGGTCGCAGGGGTCAGATCCTCGACCACGCGCAGCGGGACGTGGACGGAGCCGCGGGCGCCGATCGGGAAGAAGCGCATCGGCGCACCGTCCCGCTGCAGGATCAGGCAGATCAGCTCGTCGGTCGAGTTGCCGCCGCGGAAGTACAGCGGCTGGGCGGTGACGCCGGCCGGGACCACATAGCTGAACGCCGGCCCGAGCGGGAACGGCGCGTCCAGGCCCCTGCCCTCGAACGGGACGATCCCCTGCAGGAAGCGGGGCGTGGTGAACATCCCCAGCTCCTCCCCTCGAGGCATACGCGCAACCCTGGAGCATGCGCGCGCAGGCCGTCCGGACGCTTCCGCCCCGCGGATTTTCGCTCGAGCGTGTTTCCGTCATGTTACGGCCGGCCCGGGTCAGACCCGCCGGCGGCGCAGCAGGAGCGCGTTGCCGAGCGCGAGCAGCACCCCGACCACGAAGATGATCGTGGCCATCACGTTGACCTGGGGCGGCACGCCGACCCGGGTGGCGCCGAAGACCCACAGCGGGAACGTCAGGGTGCTGCCCGCGTTGAACGTCGTGATGACGTACTCGTCGATCGACATCGCGAAGGCGAGCAACGCCCCCGAGACCACTCCCGGCAGGATGAGCGGCAGCGTGACCAGGCGGAACGTGGTGAACGGGCCGGCGCCGAGGTCGCGGGCGGCCTCCTCGACGGAGCTGTCGAAACCGGCGAGCCGGGCCCGCACGACCACCGCCACGTAGGAGATGTTGAACATGATGTGCGCGATGAGGATGGTCAGGTAGCCCCGCGGCACGCCCATCGTGATGAACAGCGACAGCAGCGACGCGCCGAGCACCACCTCGGGCGCGGCGATGTTGGCGAACATCAGCAGCTCCACACCGCCGCGACCGCGGAAGCTGTGCCGGCCGAGCGCGAGGCCCATCAGGGTGCCGAGCACGGTGGCGACGGCGGTGGACAGCAACGCGATCGTCAGCGAGTTGACCAGCGCGGTGGTGAGGTCGGGGATGGCGAACAGCTCGCCCCACCAGCGCAGGGTGAAGCCGTTCCAGGTGTTGTTGCGCTTGCCCACCCGGTCGTTGAAACCGAAGACGATCATCACGATGATCGGTAGCACCAGCCAGAGCAGGATCAACCAGGTGTAGGCGTGCAGGAGCCGCTCGCCCAGCCGCCCGCCGCGCCGGCCGGACCGCGATCGGCCGTCGCCCGCCGGGTCGAGGCGGGGCGGGGCGGCATCCAGGATGGTCAACGTGCGCTCATCTCCAGGACGTCCCTGGTGCCGAGCAGGCGGGCGTAGACGAAGATCCCGACAAGCAGCACGGCCATCAGGATGAACGACACCGCCGAGGCGAGGGGGTAGTCCGCGTTCGTCAGGTATGTCGTCTGGATGATGTTCCCGATCATCGTGGTGTTCGTGCCGCCGAGGACATAGGCGTTGACGAAGTCCGACGTCGCCGGGACGAACGTGAGCAGGAATCCGGCGAACACCCCGGGCATCGACAGCGGCAGAACGACTCGACTGAACACCCCACAGCGGTTCGCGTACAGGTCGTCGGCGGCCTCCAGCAGCCGCGGGTCGACCCGCTCCAGCGCCACGTAGATCGGCAGCAGCATGAACGGGAAGAAGTTGTACGTCAGGCCGGCGACGACCGCGAACGAGGTGGCCAGGACGTGGAAGTCGGCCGGTAGCAGCCCGGCGTCCTTCAGGTTGCCGAGCACGATGCCGTCGTCGGCGAGCAGAAACCTCCAGGAGACCGTGCGGATGACGAACGAGACGAAGAACGGCAGCAGTACGAGAAACAGGTAGTTGGACTTGTTCCGGCCGGCGTGGAAGGCGATCCAGTAGGCCATCGGATAGGCCAGCAGAATCGTCGCCATCGTGGCGATCAGGCCAAAGATCAGGGAGCGGATGAACTGGGTGTCGTAGGTGGTGATCGCGTCGGCGTAGACGCCGAAGTCGAAGGTCTGCGTGAAGCCGTCGACGACGTTGCCGGTCTGTAGCGAGACCGACAGCATGACGGCCATCGGCACGACGAAGAAGATGGCCAGCCACAGCCCGCCGGGCAGGACGAGGAAGTAGGGGGCGAGGGCCCCGGCCCGCCGCCTCACCGCGCGCCTGTGCCGGCAGCGGCCGTCACGACTGGTAGACCGGCTGGAAGATGCGGTTCCACTCGGTCTCCTCGTCGGTGGTCAGCACCCGGAACCGGCTGACCCGGGAGAGCTCGTCCGCGGACGGGAACAGCAGGGTGGACTTCGCCAGGTCCGCCGGGACGTGCTCGGCGGCCTTCGGTACCGGCGTGATGTAGTTGATGTATTCCGTGAGCATTCCGGCGATCTCGGGCCGGTAGACGAAGTCCATGTAGGAGATGGCATCCACCGGGTGCGGAGCGGTCTTCGGGATGCACATGTTGTCCGTCCACAGCAGGCCGCCCTCGGACGGCACCACGAACTTCAGGTTCGTGCCGGTGGCGATCTGCTGGTAGACGTCGCCGGACCAGGCCATCGAGATCCACAGGTCCCCGCCGGCCAGGGCGTCGATGTAGGACTGGTCGTAGTACTTGCGGACGATTCCGTCCCGGCGCTGCGCGGTAAGCTTCGCGGCGGCCTTCTTCCAGTCGTCCGGGGTGGATTTCGCCGGATCGACGCCGATGCCGAGCAGGGCCAGGTTCGGCAGGTCCTGGTTGTCGCCGAACATGCCGACCTTGCCGGCGAACTTCGGGTCGAACAGGTCGTTGTAGCTGGTGATCTCGCGGCCGGTCTTAGCCGGGTCGTAGGCGATTCCGGTGAGCCCGGACTGCCAGGGGATCGTGAAGGCGTTGCCCGGGTCGTACGTCGGGTTCTTCACGCTCGGCGAGGCGTTCGCGGCGAACGTCGGCAGCCTGGCGTGGTCGAGCGGTGCGAGGTAACCGAGCTGCATCACCCGGCTCAGCGTGATGCCGTTGGTGAGCACCATCAGGTCGTAGCCGATCGACCTGCCGGCGGCCAGCGTCGGTCGGATCTGCGCGAAGAACGACTCGTTGTCCTGGATCACCTCCCGGTAGGTGACCTTGATGCCGGTCTCCTTCGTGAACACGTCCAGCGACGGATGGTCGGCGTCGGTGGAGCCGACGTCCATGTAGAGCGGCCAGTTCGCGAAGTCGAGGGTGCCGGCCTTCGTCCGGTCCTTCCAGAACGACGCGGCATCGTCACCCGCGGAGTCCTTCTTCTCCCCGCTGACGCCGCAGGCGGCGAGGAACGCCGCCCCGCCGGCCAGCCCCGCGAACCGCAGCAGACCGCGGCGGCCGAACCGGGCCTGCGTCAGGCCGCGCAGCATCGCGGGGTCCGCAGGCGCCGCGGCCTGCGGATCACCGCCGCTTCGGTGGTCGCCGGAGCGGCCGGCGTCGCCGGGGGTGTCGGGCTGCGTCACGGTGCGCGTTCCTCTGGATCAGGGCAGGCCCGGCAGGTATGCCCGCCGGGTCCGCGTGCTGGCCTGTGCTGTCAGTGGGAGACCCGGTACGCCACCGGGTCCGCCGAGGTCCCCGCCGCCGGGTCAACCGAGTCGGACGGGTCAACCGAGTCGGACGGGTCGACCGAGTCGGGCAGGACGTAGGAGTGTTCCGGCAGCCAGGACAGCCAGATCTCGTCCCCGCGCTCGGCGACGTTGCCGGCGCCGGTCGAGTTCTGCCAGAACACGGTGATCTCGGTGCCGCCGTGGGTGGCGACCGTGTACGTCGTGTAGGTGCCGAGGTAGACGACCTCGACGATCCGGCCGCGCAGCGCGCAGCCTGGCCCGTCCGGGCGGGTGGCCGACATCTCGATCTTCTCCGGGCGGACGGTCAGCTCGACCTGGTTCCCGGCGCGCAGCGGGCCCGTCTGCGGGTGCAGCGGGGCGCTGAGCCGCTCCTCGACGCCGGCGTCGAGGACGACCGTGGGGCGCCCACCCGGGCCAGTCGCGTCGACCGCGCGGACGGTGCGGCGCAGCAGGTTCGACGTGCCGATGAACCCGGCGACGAAGCGGGTCCGGGGCCGCTCGTAGATGTCCCGCGGCGAGGCGAGCTGCTCGACCCGGCCGCCGTTCATCACCGCGATCCGGTCGGACATCGTCAACGCCTCGCCCTGGTCGTGCGTGACGTAGACGAAGGTGATGCCCATCTCGCGCTGGATGGCCTTGAGCTGGATCTGCATGGTCTGGCGCAGCTTGAGGTCGAGGGCGCCCAGCGGCTCGTCGAGCAGCAGCGCCGCCGGCCGGTTGACCAGCGCGCGGGCCAACGCCACCCGCTGCTGTTGGCCGCCGGAGAGCTCCCGCGGCCGCCGGTCGGCCAACTCCGACAGCTCGACGAGGTCGAGCATCGCCCCGACCCGCTCGCGCAGCTCACGGCCCTTGACCCCGCGCCGGCGCAGGCCGAAGGCCACATTGCCGGCCACATCCAGGTGCGGGAAGAGGGCGTAGCTCTGGAAGACGAGGTTGACGTCCCGGCGGTTCGGCGGCACCGCGGTGACGTCGCGGCCCTGCAACAGGATGCGACCGCGGGTCGGCTCCTCGAAGCCGGCGATCATCCGCAGGGTCGTCGACTTGCCGCACCCCGACGGCCCGAGCAGTGAGAAGAACTCGCCCGGCCTGATCGCGAGATCGACGCGGCTGACCGCCGGCACCGCCCGGCCGCGGGACTGGTAGTCCTTGGCCACCCCGACAAGCTCGATCGCCGCCGGCGCCCCGATCCCGGCGTCGCGGATCTCAGCGTCGCGGATCTCAGCGTCGCGGATCTCAGCGTCGCCGGTCCCGGCGTCGCGGGTGTCGACATCGCCGGTCGCGGTGTCACTGGTCGCGGTGTCACTGGTCGCTGTCACGTCGTCACCACGGGCACCGCTCAGCTCGCATCCGCCCTCGGCCTCCGTCTGTCGCCCATCCCGACACCGCGATGACCTGACGGCGCTGTCCAGTCGGTTCGACCCTCCCAGCAGCCTTGCGGGACAGCAAGGGATCGGTCGGTAAAGAGTCTGTGTCGCGACTGATTCAATGGTGATCTTGGCGTGCGGCCGGGCATTCCTGCGATGTTCGGGCCATCGTTACGGGAATGGCGTTTCGCCTGGCGTATCGCCGCCCGCAGGGTGCACGGTGGAAGCATGGCTGCCCCGTCCTCTCCCCGACCTTCCGCCATCGGCGTGCCCGAGGCCGACGCCGACGCGGCTGCCGATCGTGAGTTCGGCCCGGTACGCGGCGACGTGGGCCCCGACCCCGACCCGGGGCCGGCGCAGGAGTCCGGCATCGAGGCGTCGGCGTCGTCCGCGGCCTGGTCCGCCGGCCCCGACTACCTGCCCTCCGTGGTGCCGCACGACCGCCTGGCCGGCTGCGCCGCCGCCCACCGCCGGCTGTTGGACCTGGTGGAGCGGGTGGACGACGACGTGCTGCGCCGCCCGTCGGGGCTGCCCGGGTGGACGGTCGCCCACCTGCTCACCCACCTGGCCCGCAACGCCGAGGGCCACAGCGGGATGGTCGAGGCCGCGGCCGGAGGCGACGTCCGCGACCAGTACCCGGGCGGTCAGGAGCAGCGCGACGGTGACATCGCCGCCGGCCGCGACCTGCCCGCCGCCACCGTGCGGGCCGAGGTCGCCGCCGCCGTCACGCGCCTGGAACGCGCCTGGGACGCCGTCCACGTCGACGTCTGGCGCACCGGCTTCGGGCAGGTCAGCACGTACGGCGTGACGACCCTCGCCGATCTGGTCTTCCTGCGGTGGCGGGAGACCGAGATCCACCTCGTCGATCTCGCCCTCACCGACCTCGGCGGACCCCGCTGGGCGGACCTGAGCCCCGCCTACGTCGAGGTCGAATGGGCCTGGACCGTGCGGGGCCTGCCATCGCGGCTGCCGCCGGAGGTCACCGTCCTGCTCGCGCCGGGCGACCGGCCGTCGACCGCGGTCGGGCGGGGGGACGAGCTGGTCGTCGTCGACGCCCCGACCATCCCCGCGCTGGCCTGGCTGACCGGCCGCGACCCGGGCCACCCCGAGTGGCCCAAGCTCGGCCCCTGGTGGTGACCGGCGGGAGCCCGCCGCCCTTGGGAGCGGGTCCGCCCAGCGCAGACCCGTCGTGAGCCGTGCCTGGAACAGTCCGTCGGCCGCCCTCGTCGCCGAGACGCGCCCGCGGCGGGTGTCTCCCGCTCATGCCTGCAATTCGGGCAGGCGAGAGAATGCCTGGCGTGTCGGACAACAGGGACAACCGGGGTGAGGCCACACACGGCGGGCAGCGGCACCAGGGACGCGATCGGATCCGCGCGTGATCACTATGGCGCTGTTCAACAACAAGGGTGGCGTCGGTAAGACGACTCTGGCCTACCACCTGGCGCACATGCTCCAGCGGATGGGTCACCGCGTGCTCGCCGTCGATCTCGACCCGCAGGCGAACCTGACCGCGCAGTTTCTCGACGAGGACGAGCTGACCCGGCTCTGGGCGGAACCGGAGGACACCGCGTCGTCGGCGCCGAAACCCGTCGAGTTCGACGTGCGCCCAGCGCGGGTCTTCACTGGCACGGGAACGATGGCCACCGCCATCGCGCCGATCATGGAGGGCATCGGGGACGTCGAGCTGCCCGACCCGGTGATGATCGAGGACGGCCTCTGGCTGCTGCCCGGGGACGTCGAACTGAGCGTCTTCGAGGACCGGCTGTCCGCCGCCTGGCCGAACAGCTTCCTCGGCAAGGACATCGCCGCGCTGCGGACGACGACGGCGCTGCACCGGGTCATCGACAACGGCGCGCGCACCGTCGGCGCCGAGATCGTGCTCATCGACGTCGGCCCGAACCTCGGCGCGATCAACCGGGCGTCGCTGCTGTCCGCCGACACGGTGCTCATGCCGCTGGCCGCCGACCTGTTCTCGCTGCGCGGCCTGCGCAACCTCGGCCCGACGCTGCGGGAGTGGCGTTCGACCTGGCAGGGCACCGTGCTGCCGAAGGTGCCCGAGCGGATCCCGGCGCCCCGCGGCCTGATGATGCCCATCGGCTACATCGTCATGCAGCCGCCCGCCCGCGCCGACCGCCCGGCCAAGGCCCACGACCGCTGGCTCGACCGCATCCCCGAGGTCTTCGCCACCTCGGTGCTCACCAGCGGCAACCCCGGCCCGCACGACCGTTCCTTCGAGATCGCGACCCTGCGGCACTACGCCAACCTGATCCCGCTGGCCCACGACGCCCGCAAGCCCATGTTCGAGCTGCGCGCCGGCGACGGCGCCCTCGGCGGCACCCAGACCGCCGTCCGCCGCTGCTACTCCGACTTCCGCGACCTCGCCGTCAAGGTCCGCGAACGCCTCGCCTTCATCGACCCCACCCTCCGCCGCTCCTGACCCGCCGGCCACCACGACCTGGCCTGCACGTCGCGATGACCCGGCCGGGTCACCGCGACGTGGAGCCGTCCCGGGTCACCGCCCCTCAGTGGTCCATGAGGAGTTATCCACAGGCCCCCGTCGATGACCTCCAGCGGCCACCGCGGACGTTATCCACAGGACCTGCGTCACAGCCCCTTGAAGGGCAGCGTGGAAAGTTATCCACAGGACCCAGGTCGCCCTCGAAGGGCAGCGTTGGAGTTATCCACAGGGGCGGGGTCGCGCCACGCTGCTCCCGGGCAGGCACCGAATCGGTCGGACGGCGCCCAGAGCGACAGGCGATGACGCCCACGTCCTCCCGCCCTGGTGAAGGTCCGGGATGGTGTCGATGCCGTAGTCTAGGGGGCGCCTCTCCGAGCGGCGCCCGTCTCCGGGCGGCGCGGCCCGGCCGAGGCAGGTCCAGGGGACGTAGCTCAATTGGCAGAGCACTGCCTTTGCAAGGCAGGGGTTAGGGGTTCGATTCCCCTCGTCTCCACGCGCTGGATTCGGCTGTTCGCCGCCCTTCGGGCGGCTTCCCAGCTGCCGCAATGCCTGCCCGGGGGGTCGACCCCCCGGACCCCCGATGTGGCGTGGCAGCTTCCTACGTCGCCTCTTCCTGCTGAACTCGCGGTGCGCATCGCGGTGGGGTTGGTCGGTGACGCCTTCGGGTCGGGCCCGGTGGAGTAGTGCCCGTCGAGACCGGCCCTTTCGGATTCGGGGCCGTTCCGTGCGGTCAGCTCACGGGACCGGCGGGACGCCGAGGGCGTGCAGGATGGCCCGGCGGACCGATTCGAGTGCCTCCACCTGACCGGCCTGGAAGGCGGCCCGCTCCCCGCTCGTCATCCACCGCGAGTCCGGTCGGCACGGATGCAGATCAAGGGCCGTCCGCAGCGCGGCGCCCGCGCAGCCCAGTCGGGACGGCCACAGACCATCGTTCTGGAGATCTTCGAGCGGATCGCGGACGGGTTCGGCATCCCACAGGTATGCATCGGCCGGGCGGGCACGACGGGCAGCGTTCCGGAGCCCGACCTGGACCCGCCGGCGTGTCGATCGCGGAGGAGGGCATTGGCGACGGCCTGGCCGCCCGGGCCCGGATCACTCTCATCGTGCGATCGGGGAAGCTGAACCGCTGGCCCTGCGGACCGGTCGTCATGTCCGCCCTTCCCGAACGGCCCGACCGTCCGGCCTGCCAGCGGCGAGGCCTTCTGTGATCACATGTCGAGGAAGCCTCGAGCAGCTTCAATATTGAAACGGATTGTCTTGCCACTTGGGTGATCGTGGCCGTAGACGCCTCCGGTGATGGCCAGGGCACGGTGGAGCATCGGCATCGCTTCAGCGACCCGGCCCAGGGTTAGCAGTGCCGAGGCCAGGTTTTTCAGGGCGGTGGCGAGAGTTCAGCGGTTCTCGAGCAGGGGTTGGGCGAGGTAGCCGCCCGGAGGGGGCAGGGGTGGGACCGCGAACAGGGCGCTGGAGGTGGGGCGGATGAAGGCGTTCAGGGCGTCCGACGCGGCCATCGTCTGCTGGATCGGTATGAAGGCTGTCCGCGGATCGGCCTGGTAGGCGGCGAAGAACAGGCCCGCGTCCCGGGTGCCGGCCGGGTCCAACCCGTCGTCGTAGGAGTAGCTGCGCCGGTACAGGACGGCACCGCCGTTCGCGGGCGGGCTCGTCACCCGGACATGGGCGTCGGCCGCGATGGCGAATCGGCCGTCGGCACGGCGGACGTTGATGTCCGGCACGGTGAACGCCGTGCCGTCGGCGCCGGCCGACAGCGGGACGCCATCGGACTCCCGCCGGCCGATCACCTCGTCCCGGTCCGACTCGCCGAGTCGTCCCCAGGCGTCGAACAGCATCCGGATGCGCCGACACACCAGGTAGCTGCCGCCGCGCATCCACGCGGGCTCCCCCGAGGCCCAGACGGCCTGATCGAACTGGGGCGTGCCCGGCTGTGGGTTGCCCATCCCGTCGAGCTGCCCCATCAGGTTGCGGTGTGTGCCCGAGGGGTCCGCCGAGCCGGCGTCGGTGGGCTGGAACCCCCGCTGCTCCCAGCGGGCGGCCGCGAACGGCGCGGCGAGCGCACCCATCCGGGCCGCGGCCGTCACAGCCGCCGCCGGATCGGTGGCGCACACCTGCACCGCGAGGTCCCCGCCGCTGCGGGCCGGGTCGAGCTGGTCGCCGGGCATCGCCGGGATGTCGGCGAGCTCCCCGGGCATCCGCCCGTCGAGACCTGCGCGGCGCAGCGCCGACGCGCCGAGCCCGACGGTGACGGTCGACCCCGCCCTGCCGTCGACCGTCCCGTCCGGGCCGCCGCCCGGTGCCGGCGCGGTCGTCAACGCCGCCGCGCCGGAGGTCCACGCGCGCAGCAGCGCCTCGAGCGACGGGCGCGCCATGCCGGGATCGGCAGCAGTCAGGTCGTAGGCGGTGAAGACCAGCCATCCCAGGGGAGGATCGGCGATCCCGGGCTGGTGGCGGGCGTCGTCGGCGGCCAGGGCGGTGCCGGCCCCGAGGCCGGGCAGTCCCCTCGGGGCGAGAGCGCCGCCGACGATGCCGGCGCCGCCGAGCAGTCCCGCGTTGCCGAACAGTCGCGCGGCGCCGAGCAGTCCGGCGGTGCCGAGCACGCCGCGCCGATGCGGATCCCGCGACTCGGGGGACTGCCCGGCCACCCGCTCGGGGGGCCGATCCGCCGGCCGCCGGAAGGCGACGGGAGCCCGGCCCTCCACCAGCACGTCATCGGATAGTCGAACTGCGTCATCGTGGCCTCGCGCCGCGTCCGCCGGATGCATGAGCATCATGTGACCAGTAACAGAAAGCGATGACACGTAACCGATGGTCTGCAGTGCTCGTGTCGCCGGACATCCGACTCAGGGGCGGATCTCATGGACGCGCCGCGCCCACGGCCGAGGGCGGGCATCGTGCGCCAGTGAGCACGAGTCGGCCCGCGCGTCGTGGAACCACAAGCTTCTCAAGGCCCTTCGGCAATGAGGGTCATGGACCCTACCGGCGCGCCGCCGCGGCCGAGTTGCCCTGTTCGCCGGTCCAGCGGGACCGCGACGTAACCGGATGGCTGGCGCTCGCCCGCGCCGACGACATGCGGGTGGTCACCAGCGCGGCGACCCTCGTCGAGGTGGTCCATCCGCGGGTCAGGCGGCCCGCGCTGGAGTGGACGCTGTCTCGGCTCGTCGTCGAGCCCGTCACCGAGCTGCTGGCCCGCCACGCCGCCGCGCTGCTCGGCGAGGCCGGCCTGCACGGTCACCGGCATGCGATCGACGCGATGGTCTGCGCGACCGCGCTGGCCGCCCCCGGCCCGGTCACGGTGCTCACGTCGGATCCCGACGATCTCCTGGTGTTGTGCGGCGGGCGGGTCACCGTCATCAAGATCTGATGCAACGACTACCTGTCTCCCTGGAGCCGAAAAATCTGTGCCCGCGGCAGTAGACATCGGGCGCTGTCCTGGGTAGAGTTCTTCTCGTAGCCAAGAGAGTCCATGGTCGCGCCAGACAGGAACTGGCGCGAGCGGGACGGCAGCCAAGGCGGGCTGTCGAGCACGATGACGCAAGATCAGAAACGCCTGGCCATGTAACGAACGAGAAGAGAGGAGCAGACGCCATCAGGATCGCCGGAGCGATGCTCTAGCTCGCTCGGCTACCGCCGGCCCCAGATTGGAAGGTGGTCCCCGGTCACGCATATGCGATCCCCGCGTCCCCGCCCGCTCGGGGCGGTCACGCGGATACAGAGATCCGGCGTACCTCGCCGGTAGATGGTGTTGACCCCTCGGGACCCTGGTGCCATACGGCACCGGGGTCCCTCGATGTGTGCTCAAGAGGCGCGATGACCCCTGGAACCACCCGCAAACCGGCCGACAGCCTTGACGACGACGACTACCCCGCCTTCACCATGGGCCGTGCGGCCGACATGCTCGGCACCACCCCCGCGTTCCTGCGAGCCCTCGGCGAGGCCGGCCTGATCACTCCCCTGCGTTCGGACGGCGGTCACCGCCGCTACTCCCGCCACCAACTCCGCCTTGCCGGTCGCGCCCGCGAACTCGTCGACGGGGGCACCGCGATCGACGCCGCCTGCCGCATCGTCCTGCTCGAAGACCAACTGGCCGAGTCCCGACGGCTCAACGAGCAGCTACGGCAACAGGCCACCGGGCCGCCACCCACCGAACCTTCGGCGTCGTCACGTTCAGCGTCGTCACCTTCAGCGTCGCCGGCGGCGGGCGGTGGTGAGTAGGCCGGTGAGGGCGAGCAGCATCCAGGCCGTGAGGTAGCCGAACGCTGCGGTAATACCCGCCGTCAAAGTCCGTCGATACCCTCCGCCTGGGGCGGGTCGCGTAATCTTCCGATGTGAGCGGGAATTGTCATCCCGTCGGCCCGTATGCGGATGCGGATGCCGAGATCGAGACGGCACGGCTCACGGTTGTGGACACCCTGGCCGAGTGGATTGTCGCCCTGTGCCGGGAGCGGGTCGTGCGGGTCGCCCTCGACGGTCCGGACGCGGCCGGAAAGACGACTCTGGCCGACGAGTTGGCCGAGCGGATCGGCGGCCTGGGGCGGCCCGTCATCCGCGCCGGGGCGGATGCGTTTCACCGGCCGCGGGCGGAACGTCGTCGGCGCGGTCCGCTGTCACCGCAGGGGTATTTCCTGGACGCCTTCGACCACGGCGCGCTGCGGCGGCTGCTCCTCGACCCACTCGGCCCGGGCGGCGACCGGTGGTACCGGACCGCCGCGTTCGACCTGCGCACGGAGACGGCGGTCGACGCGCCCGCCGACCTGGCACCGGCCGATGCGGTGCTGCTCGTCGACGGTGTCTTTCTGTTGCGCCGGGAGCTGCGGGAGCACTGGGACGCGAGCATCTTCCTGAGCATCAGCCCCGGCGAATCGCTGTGCCGGGCGCTGCTGCGCGACGTCGACCTCTTCGGCTCTCCGGCCGCGGTCCGGGAGCGTTACGAGGCCCGCTATCTGCCGGCTCAGGAGATGTACCGCCGGAATGCCGTCCCGCACGAGCGCGCGCACTTTCTGCTCGACAACACCGATCCCGCCAACCCGCGCATCCTGCGCTCGCCGGCCTGAATCCCGGACATCTCACGGCGACCGGCGCGACACACCTGCCGACAGGACGCTCCTGCCATCAGGACGCGCCTCGCCTGCGACCGAATGGGACTGCTGCTCGGTGAGAGGGGCGGTCGGCGGTGATGACCACCAGGTCGCGGTGCTGCCAGGTGACCGCGGTGTCGAAACCGGCCTGGTGAAGCCAGTCGAGCTGGTCGGGCAACGGGCTCGGTTTGTCATGGACGCCGTCGATGGGAGTGACGACGTCCCCAGGGTCGTCCGGCACGACCACATCCGCGAGCACGAAGCGGCCGCTCGGCGGCAGGATCGCGGCGATCCGGCGGAACAGGTCGGCCTTCCCGGGCCCGTCGAGATGGTGGACGGCCAGCGCCGAGATCACCAGGTCGAACGGGCCGGCGGGGAGCGGCTCCTCGAGCCGGCCGACGCGTAGGTCGGCGGGTGGCAGGCGGGGGCGGGCGGCGTCGAGCATCGCCGGGTTCTCGTCGAGCGCGACGAGAGCGGCGTCCGGATGGATGCCGAGCACGCGCCCGCTGGTCTCGCCCGTGCCCACCCCGAGATCGAGCATGCGCATCACCCGCCGGTCCACTGTCGCCGCCGCCACCTCATCCTGGAGCCGTTCGTAGTGCGGCACCTCGGCGACCACCATGGCCCGATAGGTCCCAGGGTCGAAGTGATATTGCGACATCCCTTCCTTGTACGCCGCCGGGCGCGACAAGACAGCCGGATCGCCCATCCCGCGACGAGACGTCGGCGAGAACGAGCACGAGAACGAGCACGAGAACGAGCACGAGAACGAGGCCGAGAGCGAGGCCGAGAACGAAGCCGGCGGCCGGAGGCGGCGGGCGCCTCAGTCCGCGGTGGGAGGCTGAAGGATGCGCAGGGCGGTGCGGAGGATCTCGGCGCGGTCGGCGGGGTCGAGGGTGCCGTCGTTGAGGGCGAGCGCGGCCATGGTGGCGTGCTTGGTCGCGGCGAAGGCGGCGTGCGCGCGCAGGACCGCCCCGCGGTCGGCGTCAGGGCCGGCCAGCGCGGCGATCACCTGCCTGGTCATCCGCTCGATGGTGCGGGGCAGCCGCTTGTCGACGACCGCCAGCACGCTCGGGTCCCGGTCGATGAGCGCGGCCAGCTCGCGGGAGTCCGCGGCGAGGTCGACGAACGCGCAGAGCAGCTCCGCCGGGGCGGGCGGCCCGGTGTCGAGGTACCTGATGATCCGGTGATAGGCCGCCAGCGGTTCGGCGAGCAGGCCGTCGAGGATCGCCGCCTTCGACGGGAAGTGGTAGTACAGCGCGGCCGTCGTGGTGCCCAGCTCGCGGGCGATGTCGGCGTTGGTCGTGCCGGTGTAGCCATGGCGGACGAACAGCTCGCGGGCGATCGCGAGGATCCGTTCCCTGGTCTGGCTCACGGCCCCCAGGCTACTTGCCTATTGATCAGTAAGCGGGTGGAACGAAGGGAAACCGCTGATCAGTGGGGCCCGAACGGGCCGAGGACCGCGTCGGCGTAGGAAAACAGCCGGGCGGTGACGTCGGCCGGGTTGGCCAGCGCGACGAGGTGGCCGCCCGTGATCTCGTCGGCATCGAGGCCTAGGCGTTCGCGGGCGACGCGGCGCTGGAACGCCGCCGGGAAGAAGCGGTCGTCCCGGCCGACGAGAACCCGGGTCGGCACCGCTGGCCAGGCGTCGATCGGCAGCCGCGACCCGAAGACCGCCTCCGACTGGGCGGGCTCGCCCGCCAACGCCTGCGCGGCCAGCGGGGCCGGCAGGTCGTGGAAGAAGTACGTCATGGCGTCGAAGTCCGCGTCCGGCGGCCGGCCGGCACGGGTGTCCGACGCGCGCCGGGCCGCCGGCTGGCCGGTCGCCTCCCACCATCCGCCCGGTGTCTCGCCGGGCAGCGGGATCATGCCGTTGACCAGGGCGATCAGCGACACCGGCAGCCGCTCGCACACCAGCGGTGCGACGAAGGCGCCCAGGGAGGCCGCGACGACCACCACCTCGCCGCTGCCGGGCGCGGCGTGGCCGGCCCCGTCGACGCCCGGCCGGACCGCGGCCGCGGTCACCGCGGCGACCGTCGCGTCGGCGTACTCGGGCAGGCCGGCGCTCTCGTCCGCGGCCGGGAGGTCGACGGCGACGACGGTTCCGCCCGTCTCGCCCAGCCTGCGCGCCACGAGGTGCCAGTACCAGGACGCGCCCCCCGCACCGGGGATGAGCACCCAGGTCACGCGCGCCGCGGCCACGGCGCCTGCTCGGCTGGTATCCGCCATCCGTCCCGTCCTCGATCTCCTCGATCGCCTCCGGACTCCGCTCACGTCCACCAGCGATTTCCAACCGGGTCCTGACCGGGCCGGCGCTGACTCCGACCACCTCGCCCAGAACCGCATCCATCGTCACCACAGCCGCCCCGCGCACCGCCCATGTCGGCCAGGATCGGTCAGATGACGACGGTCCTGCTCGGGTTCGCCGCCGGCCTGCTCATCGCGACGGTCACCACTCCCGTCGGGGTGTCGGGGGCGGTGTTCCTGCTGCCCGTGCAGCTTGACGTCCTGCACACCCCGAACCCGGCCGTCACCCCGACGAATCTGCTGTTCAACGTCATCGCCACCCCCGGCGCCCTGGCCCGCTACCGCCGGCAGAACCAGCTCGCCGGGCCCCTGGCCCGCCTGCTCGTCGCCGGCACCCTGCCTGGCGTCATCGCCGGCGCGATCATCCGCGTCCACCTCGTCCCCGGTGCCCGCCTGTTCCGCCTGCTCCTCGGCCTATTCCTGCTGCCCCTGGGCATCTGGCTCTGCGCACGCACCCTCCGCCTTTCAGACCAGCGACACCCCCCTACGCCACCGCGGCCCCGGACCATCACCGCGCTGGCTGTGTTCGTCGGCCTCATCGGCGGCGTCTACGGCATCGGCGGCGGCTCGATCCTCAGCCCGATCCTCGTCGGACGCGGCATGCCCGTCCCCGCCGTCGCCCCTGCAGCTCTCGCCTCCACCCTCGCCACCTCGATCGTCGGCGCCGCCACCTACGCCATCCTCGCCCTGACCACCCCCGGCAACATCGCCCCCCACTGGGCCGTCGGGCTCGCCAGCGGCCTCGGCGGCCTAGCCGGCGCCTACCTCGGCGCCCGCCTCCACCATCACATTCCCAACACCGGCCTGCGACTGCTACTCGGTGGCCTCGCCATCGCGCTGGCCGCCGTCTACCTCACCCAAGCCCTCTGACCGGCCCGGAATCCTCCGTTCGTGCGCCCCGATCAGCGCCCTTCGGGAAGCTCGATGACCACATTGGTTGACTTCATCGCGCCGACCACCACCGCACCCGGCTCCAACCCGAGCTCGTCGGCAGCCTCCCGGCTCATCAGCGACACCACCCGGTGCGGCCCGGCCTGGACCTCGACCTGCACCATCACCGGACCCCGCACCACCCGTGTGACCAGGCCAGGAAAACGGTTCCGGGCCGACTTGGCGACCACCGGGGACCGCGCAAACCCCTGCTCGACGGCCAGATCCTCCATGAACCCGGCAAGAACAGCACCATCGACCGCCCGACGTCCAGCATCGTCCGTGATCACCGACAACCGGCCGCTGTCCGCCCAACGACGCACCGTGTCATCACTGACGCCAAGAAGCGCGGCAGCAACTCTGATCGGAAAGCTCGGCATGACCCAGCCTACAAACCTCACCTGACCTGCCGGTCTTCACAGCAGCCGCAGGCCGACGCTGCCGTTCCCAGCACCCACGCCAGCATCCCCGCCAGCCCCGACTCCCCACATCGTCCCAACACGGACAGCGCAGGGCCGGCGGCACAGGACACGGGTCACCGACCGTCGGATCGGCGCCGGGTGAGGCGTCGTATCGATACGGTCGGTGACCCGTATGGGCGTTGATCGGCCCGGATTCGGAGCGCGGGCGGGTCGGGCTCGTGGTCGGACGGTGACCCAGGCTTTCTCTCGCAGCGGCGCCCGAGGTCGCCACTCCGAGAGAAAGCCCGTGGTAGCCGCCGTCCCCAGGCCCGGGCCGGTGACTGTGATCTCCGGGCCGAGTCGACGGGCAGGCGGTGCCTCGGCGATCGGCGAGTATCGCTGAGGGGTGCCGCCTACCGGTCGTTTACGGCAGTGGACGCATGCAGTCCCGGCAACGGTCGTTCAGGATCGACAGGAGCTCGACGGCCTTCAGTGAGGCGTCACGCACCTTGGCGATGTCCTGCGACGAGTTCAACCGGATCAGGGCGGTCTCGGCGCCATCCGAGGCGCCCTCGCGGACGGCTTCCACGATCTCGGCCGCGGGGGTGCCGTACTGGAAGAGAAGGATCTCCTTGTCCTGGTATGCCGGCAGCTCCATGGGTAGGTGACCGAGACCGATGCCGGCGAGGTTGCGGCTGAGGATCTGCCGCACGTTCGTCCCGAGCCGGCCGTAGCCACCGATCTCCCGCAGCATGCCCATGGTGGTCCTGAAGACTCCGTTGTTCCCCACCACGGCTGACCGCAGGTCCTCCCAGGTCCCGGGGGCGTCGGTCGGCACACCGATCATCTGCGCCTCCGACATCTCTACCATCCCGGCTGGCAACCGAAGTATCCCGCGTATACGTGTACCGACACGCCCAGCTCCTTCCGCTTCCCCGGGGGAAAGCACTGCGTGCTGCCGGGCCGGCCTCGCCCGGCTTCGCCCGGCGTCTTTTTGTTATCCGTAAGATATCCGACCCGCTCGGCGAGGTCCAACCCGGGAAGAAGTTCAAGGGTTTCGATAACGTTAACCCTCGCTGCACAGGCCGATGGTGACGCCGTCGGGACGTGCCGATTAGTGCGTACTCCGCACTGCCGCCGCGGCCCTCTCGCGACTCCGTCGAGACGCCCTCGTGACCGTCCTGGATTCCCGTCCGTGACATTTGCGCTACGGAAAGGAATCGTCGGGGTGGTCCGGTCGGATAACCTGGCGTATGCACGGTCGGACGCCTCGGCCGGTGCTCCCTTTCGTCCCGGACGGGCTCGTGCCCTCGGTGAAGTGCGCGACCACGAGGGCCCCCGGCCGCCCTGGGCGGCCCACCCCCGCCAGGTGACCTGGGCCACCCCCGGCCCGCACGAAGTCCCCCAAAGAAAACTTCAAGGATAAGTTTTTCCTGGCAGATATCCTTCGAGATATCCCGGTGGAAAAGCTTGCACTCATCCGCCGAGAATACCTGTTAACCCGGAAGTTACCGGCGCTTGCAGCCTCGAAATAATCGCCTCCTAGTCTGATTCATGTCGCCGCCGGACAAACACAGAACCACAGTTCGCGGCGCAGCCCATGGTCTTCAGTCCCGGAGCAACGGCTGGTGATGACAGTGCGAGACCCCCGTTTTCCCAGCTCATCTACCACGGCGATACAGTCGGACGCGGCGATCAAATTCTGCGACACCACGCTCCGCGACGGCGAGCAGGCGCCTGGCGTCGCATTCACCGCGGCCGAGAAACTCGCCATCGCCGCTGCCCTGGACGCCATCGGAGTACACCAGATCGAGGCCGGAATCCCGGCGATGGGTGTCACCGAGCGGGACGTGCTGCGGGAGATCCTCGCAACCGATCCGCACGCGGAGATCGTGGGCTGGTGCCGGGCCGACCACCGCGACGTCGAGGCCGCGGCAAGCTGCGGCCTCGTGACCGCGCACCTGACCATCCCGGTCTCCGACTTGCACCTGAAGAGCAAGTTGGGGCGGGATCGGGCCTGGGCGCGGCTGCGGGTCCGCGACTGTGTCGCGGACGCGACGGATCGCGGGATGCGAGTGAGCGTCGGTTTCGAGGACGCCTCCCGCGCCGACGACGCGTTCGTCACGGACCTGGCGGGCGAACTGCGGGAACTGGGCGTCACCAGGCTGCGCTGGGCCGACACCGTCGGCCTGCTCGACCCGGTGAGCGCGCACGATCGGCTGGGGCGACTGGTCAGGGCGGTCCCGGGGCCGTGGGAGATCCACGCCCACGACGACTTCGGCCTGGCGACGGCCAACACCATCGCCGCCGTCCAGGCGGGGTTCACCTGGGTCAGCACCACCGTGCTGGGCCTCGGCGAACGCGCCGGGAACGCCCCGATCGAAGAGGTCGCGATGGCGCTTCGGCACCTGCTGAAGCTGCCCGTCGACCTGGACACGACGTCGTTCCGCAGCCTCGCGCGGCTGGTGTCGCGGGCCGCGCGCCGGCCGCTGCCGGCGGGCAAGGCGGTGGTCGGCGAGTCGGTGTTCGCGCACGAGTCGGGCATCCACGTGCACGGCATCCTGCGCCACCCGGCGACGTACGAGCCGTTCGACCCCGCCGAGGTCGGCGGGCGCCGGCGGCTGGCGATCGGCAAGCACAGCGGGCGGGCCTCGGTCCGCTACGCGCTCGAGCAGTACGGACTGACCGCCGAGGACGACGAGATCGAGCCTCTGCTGGAGCGGGTCCGTGCCGCCGCCACCCAGCACAAGCGCGGCCTTCACGGCCGCGACTTCCAAGAGCTTCTCGGGCGGGTAGAGATGCCGACCCCCCGAGCGGAGGCCCCCCGGCGCGAAGAGCAGGTCTGACCGACCTGCCCCGCGTCACGGGGTCGTACGACCAGCACCACGGTAGTGCCGACGTCCCGGTCAACCGACCGGCGGCACGTCCGGCAGCCCGCGGGCCTAGCGGCCCGGCCAGCCCGATCGGCATGGCCGAGCCCCGGTGACCGCGCGCCGGGCAACCGTCCCAAGGAGGAGCACCGCATGCGCCAGATCGCCTTCTACGGCAAGGGTGGTATTGGCAAGTCCACCACCCAGCAGAACACCATGGCGGCCATGGCCGAGATGGGCAAGAAGGTCATGATCGTCGGGTGTGACCCGAAGGCTGACTCGACCCGCCTGATTCTGCACGCGAAGGCGCAGACCTCCGTCATCCAGCTCGCGGCCGAGAAGGGTTCGGTCGAGGACCTGGAGCTCGACGAGGTGCTCGTCGAGGGCCAGTGGGGCATCAAGTGCGTCGAGTCCGGTGGCCCGGAGCCGGGTGTCGGCTGTGCCGGCCGTGGCGTCATCACCTCCATCACCTACCTGGAGGAGGCCGGCGCGTACGAGGACCTCGACTTCGTGACCTACGACGTCCTCGGTGACGTTGTGTGTGGTGGCTTCGCGATGCCGATCCGCCAGGGCAAGGCGCAGGAGATCTACATCGTCACCTCCGGCGAGATGATGGCGATGTACGCGGCGAACAACATCGCCCGAGGCATCCTGAAGTACGCGCACTCCGGCGGTGTCCGGCTCGGCGGGCTCATCTGCAACAGCCGTAACACCGACCGCGAGGACGAGCTGATCATGGAGCTCGCCCGCCGCCTCAACACCCAGATGATCCACTTCATCCCGCGTAACAACGTCGTGCAGCACGCCGAGCTGCGCCGGATGACGGTCATCGAGTACGACCCGAAGAACAGCCAGGCCGACCAGTACCGCGAGCTGGCCAACAAGATCGTCAACAACGACATGAAGACGATCCCGACGCCGATCACCATGGACGAGCTCGAGGAGCTCCTCATCGACTTCGGGATCATGGCGCAGGAGGACGAGACCGTGATCGGCAAGGCCGCCGCCGTCGCCTGACGATCCCACTCCCACCTGCTCCGCACCGTCGAGGATGAGGTCCCGACCATGACGACGACACCGGCACCCGAGAGGGCCGAGACCGAGGCGATGATCGCCGAGGTTCTGTCTCAGTACCCCAAGAAGGCAGCCAAGTTCCGGGCCAAGCACCTCAAGGCCAACGACCCCGAGGGGTCGAAGGAGTGCGAGGTCAAGTCCAACATCAAGTCCCGCCCGGGGGTCATGACGATCCGCGGCTGCGCCTACGCCGGTTCCAAGGGCGTGGTGTGGGGCCCGGTGAAGGACATGGTCACCATCAGCCACGGGCCGGTGGGTTGCGGTCAGTACTCCTGGGCCACCCGGCGCAACTACGCCCATGGTCACCTTGGCGTCGACAACTTCACGGCGATGCAGATCACGACCGACTTCCAGGAGAAGGACATCGTCTTCGGCGGTGACTCCAAGCTGGAGCAGGTCTGCGACGAGATCGTCGAGATGTTCCCGCTGGCCAAGGGCATCTCGGTGCAGTCCGAGTGCCCGATCGGTCTGATCGGCGACGACATCGAGGCCGTGGCCAAGAAGTCCGCCAAGAAGCTCGACATCCCGGTCATCCCCGTCCGCTGCGAGGGCTTCCGTGGCGTGAGCCAGTCGCTGGGCCACCACATCGCGAACGACGCTGTCCGCGATCACGTGCTCGGCACCGGCGGCGACTCCTTCGAGCGGACCGACTACGACGTCGCGCTGATCGGCGACTACAACATCGGCGGTGACGCCTGGGCCTCCCGGCGCATCCTCGAGGAGATGGGCCTGCGGGTCATCGCCCAGTGGTCCGGCGACGGCACGATCAACGAGATGGCCTCGACGCACCTGTCGAAGCTCAACCTGATCCACTGCTACCGCTCGATGAACTACATCTGCACCACCATGGAGGAGCGCTTCGGCACTCCCTGGACCGAGTTCAACTTCTTCGGCCCCACGAAGATCATCTCCTCCATGCGCAAGATCGCCGAGTTCTTCGACGACGAGATCAAGGCGAAGACCGAGGCGGCGATCGCTCGCTACCAGGTGCGCTTCGACGAGATCACCAAGGCGTTCCGGCCGCGGCTCGAGGGCAAGCGCGTCATGCTCGCCGTCGGTGGCCTGCGCCCCCGGCACACCATCGGCGCCTACGAGGACCTCGGCATGGAGGTCGTCGGCACCGGCTACGAGTTCGCCCACAAGGACGACTACACCCGGACCTACGGCATGCTCAAGGAAGGCACCGTCCTCTACGACGACCCGACCGCGTTCGAGCTCGAGGAGTTCGCCAAGTTCCTCAAGCCGGACCTGATGGGTGCGGGCGTCAAGGAGAAGTACGTCTTCCACAAGATGGGCATCCCCTTCCGGCAGATGCACTCCTGGGACTACTCCGGGCCCTACCACGGCGTCGACGGCTTCGCGGTCTTCGCCCGGGACATGGACATCGCCATCAACAGCCCGGCCTGGGACCTCCTCGAGGCCCCCTGGTCGAAGGCCGGCGAGGTCGCCTGATCCGCCGCCCTTCGGGCACTCGGGCGCTAGGCGCCCAGCAGTAGCTGACCAGTAGTTCATCCAGGTCTGGCCGAACGCAGCCGCCAGCGACCCCGTGACCGGCGAAACGGTCGCTGGCGGCTGCCGCGGCAGGCCTCAAGCCCCACCTGGGGACAAGCCCCACAGGGGAGAGGAGGGACGTCCGGTGACGACGACCCCCGAGCACACCAGCGCGGTCCCGCTGCGGGTCCTTGACCACAACGACATCTTCCGCGATGAGGTCTACCAGAAGCAGTTCGAGGGCAAGCGCGAGTTCGAGAACGCGGCCCCGAAGGAAGAGGTCGAGCGGGTCCTCGACTGGACCCGCGGGTGGGAGTACCGGGAGAAGAACTTCGCCCGGGAGGCCCTGACCGTCAACCCGGCCAAGGCCTGCCAGCCGCTCGGCGCGGTGCTCGCCGCGCTCGGGTTCGAGGGCACCATGCCGCTGGTGCACGGGTCGCAGGGCTGCGTGGCGTACTTCCGCAGCCACTTCGCCCGGCACTTCAAGGAGCCGGTGCCCGCCGCCTCCACCTCGATGACCGAGGACGCCGCCGTGTTCGGCGGGATCAACAACCTCGTCGAGGCGATGGAGAACATCACCGCCCTCTACAAGCCGAAGCACATCGCGGTCAGCACCACCTGCATGGCCGAGGTCATCGGTGAGGACCTGTTCGCCTACATCGGCGCGGCGCGCGAGCAGGAGGCGATCAGCCAGGACTTCCCGGTGTCGTACGCCCACACCCCGTCCTTCGTGGGCTCGCACATCACCGGCTACGACGTGATGCTCAAGGGCATCATCGAGATGCTGGCGAAGTCCCCCGACGCGGACGCGTCGAAGGTGGCGAAGTCCGACAAGGTCCGGCTGAACGTCATCCCCGGGTTCGACACGTACATCGGCAACCACCGCGAGTACAAGCGCATCCTCGAGCTGATGGGCGTCGACCCGCTGATCCTGGGCGACCACTCCAGCTCGCTGGACTCCCCGGCGGACGGCGAGTATGACCTCTACCCGGGCGGCACCCCGCTGGCGGAGGGGGCGCTGGCGAAGTTCAGCCGCGCGAGCCTGGTGCTGCAGGAGTCCACGCTGCGCCGGACGGCCGAGTACATCGAGAAGGACTGGAAGCAGGAGACGATCACGCTCGAGACCCCGCTCGGGGTCAAGGGCACGGACGCCTTCCTGACCGCGGTCGCCAGGGTCGCGGAGGTCGAGGTCCCGGCGGAGCTGACCGCCGAGCGCGGCCGCCTGGTCGACGCGATCACCGACTCGCACGCCTACGTGCACGGCAAGCGGGTGGCCATCGCCGGCGACCCGGACCTCGTCGTCGCGCTGACCCGCTTCGTGCTCGAGCTCGGGATGATCCCGGTGCACATCGTGAGCACGAACGCCGACACCACCTTCAAGGCCCGCATGGAGAAGGTGCTCTCCGCCAGCAAGTTCGGCGACGAGGCGACCGTGTGGCCGGAGAAGGACCTCTGGCACCTGCGGTCGCTGGTCTTCACCGAGCCGGTCGATGTGCTCATCGGCAGCATGCAGCTCAAGTACATCTCCCGCGAGGCGAACGTGCCGCTGGTCCGGGTCGGGTTCCCGATCTTCGACCGGCACCACCTGCACCGGTTCCCGATCATCGGGTACACGGGCGGTCTGCACCTGCTCACCCAGCTCGTCAACACGATCCTCGACGAGATGGACCGCAACGCCCCCGACCACAGCTTCGACGCCGTTCGCTGATCGGCGCCGCGCTGTAGCCGGGCCGGCTCCCAGCCGGATCCGAACGTGGTCGGCCGGCCGCGCCCACCGCGCTCCCTGCGGCCGGTCGACCACCTCCCGCGGGTCGACCGATGGCGACATCTCCCCGCGCCGGGTCGATCGGCTCCCTCCCGGGCCGATCGACCCTCTGTCCAGCCTCTCCCGAGGACCGCCCCCTCCCGAGGATGGCCCATGGCTGCTACTGAACGTGCCGCCCTATTCACCGAGACGGCCTGCGACCACAACAACACCAAGAGCGCCAAGGCTCGCAAGGCGGGCTGCCCCAAGCCCAAGCCGGGCGGTACCTCCGGCGGCTGCACCTTCGACGGGGCGATGATCACCCTCGTCCCGATCGCCGACAGCGCCCACATCGTCCACGGCCCGATCGCCTGCGCCGGCAACTCCTGGGATGGTCGGGGCAGCCTGTCGTCCGGGCCGACGCTGTTCCGCCACGGCTTCACCACCGACATGACCGAGAGCGACGTGGTGCTCGGGGGCGAGCAGCGCCTGTTCGACACGATCTGTGAGGTCGTCGAGCGGTACGCGCCGCCCGCGGTCTTCGTCTACTCCACCTGCGTCACCGCGATGATCGGCGACGATCTCGGCGCGGTGTGCGCGGCCGCCGCGGAGCAGACCGGGGTGCCGGTGATCCCGGTCGAGGCCCCGGGCTTCGCTGGGAACAAGAACCTCGGCAACAAGATCGCCGGCCAGGCCCTGCTGGACCACGTGATCGGCACCGTCGAGCCGGACGACGTCACCGACCTCGACGTCAACCTCATCGGCGAGTACAACATCGCCGGCGAGCTGTGGGACGTCGTGCCGCTGCTGACCCGGCTGGGGATCCGGGTCCGGTCCTGCATCAGCGGCGACGCCCGCTACCGCGACATCGCCGCGGCCCACCGGGCGAAGGCGACCATGGTCGTCTGCTCCCGGGCGCTGCTGGGCCTCGCCCGCGGCCTGGAGGAGCGCTACGGCATCCCGTGGTTCGAGGGCAGCTTCTACGGCGTCAGCGCGATGGGCGACACCTTGCGGGGCTTCGCCCGTCTGCTCGATGACGACGAGCTCTCCCGCCGCACGGAGGAACTCATCGCCGTCGAGGAGGCGGCCGTCGAGGCCGCGATCGCGCCCTACCGCGCCCGGCTGACCGGCCGCAAGGCCGTGCTCTACACCGGCGGCGTCAAGAGCTGGTCGATCGTGTCCGCGCTGCAGGATCTCGGCATCGAGGTCGTCGGCAGCGGCATCACCAAGAGCTCCGACGGCGACGTCGACAAGATCCGTGAGCTGCTCGGCGACGCCAAGATGATCTCCGAGGGGAGTCCGCGGGAACTGCTGCGGGTGGCGGAGGAGACCGGCGCCGACATCCTCGTCGCCGGCGGCCGCAACCAGTACACCGCGATCAAGGGCCGGCTGCCGTTCCTCGACATCAACCAGGAGCGGCACATCCCCTACGCGGGCTACACCGGCATGGTCGAGTTCGCCCGCCGCCTGGACATGGCGATCGCGAGCCCGGTCTGGGAGCAGGTCCGCCGGCCCGCCCCCTGGGACCTGGTCGGGGCCCTCTGATGGCCGAGATCATCACCGGGGAGCGGCGCGCCGCGATCGACCCGCTCAAGTTCAGCCAGCCGCTCGGCGCCGCGCTCGTCTTCCTCGGCCTCGCCGACTCCCTGCCGATCATGCACGGCTCGCAGGGCTGCGCGTCGTTCGCCAAGGCCCTGCTGACCCGGCACTTCAACGAGCCGATCCCGCTGCAGACCACGGCGATCAGCGAGGTGACCGCGGTCATGGGCAGCGGCGAGGCCATGGTGGCCACCCTCGACGCCATCCGCAAGAAGCAGCGTCCGGCCATCATCGGCCTGCTCACCACGGGCGTCACCGAGGTCTCCGGGGAGGACGTCGGCGGCCAGTTGCGTACCTACCTGGCCACCTGGGCCGACGCCGACACCGACACCGCGCCGCTGATCATCGGGGTGTCCACCCCGGACTTCCTCGGCGGGCTGTCCGACGGCTGGTCGGCCGCGCTGGAGGCGTTGATCCGGGCGGTGGTGCCCGCGCCGATGACGGCCGAGGCCGGCCCGGACGCGCCGACCGCGCTCATCGCGGCCTCCGCCCCGCCGGCCGCCACCCTCCCCGCCGCCCCGCTGGCCGCCACCTCGCCGGCCGCCACCATGCTGGCCGGCGCCGCCCGCGCGATCCCCGCCGCGGCGCCGGTCACCACCACCGTCCCGGCCTCGCCCCTGTCCCGGCGGGCCGGTACGACCGACGAGGACGTCGCCGCTCGGAACCATGTCGCCGACCGGAACCATGTCGCCGAGCGGAACCATGTCGCCGAGCGGAACCATGTCGCCGACCGGGATCTGGTCGCCGTTCTCGCCGGTCCCGCCCTCACCGCGGCCGACCTCGACGAGGTCGCCGGGCTGGTCCGGGCGTTCGGGCTCGAACCCGTGCTGGTGCCGGACCTGTCGGCCTCGGTCGACGGCCACCTCGCCCCGGCCTGGCAGCCGACGACGACCGGCGGTGCGGGCCTCGCCGAGCTGCGCTCGCTGCGCCGCGCCGGCGCCGTGCTCGTCGCGGGCGCCACCGCCGCCCCCGCGGGCGAGTTGCTCGCCGCCCGCACCGGTGCCCGGCTGCTGCGCCACCGGCACCTGTCCGGCCTGACCGAGACGGACGCCCTGGTCGCGGAGCTGATGGCGCACACCGGCCGCACCGCCCCGGAGCAGGTCCGCCGGGCCCGCGCGCGCCTTGCCGACGGCCTGCTCGACGCGCACTTCGTCCTGGGCGGCGTCCGGGTGGCGATCGCCGGCGAGCCCGAGATCCTGCTGGCCGCCGGTTCGCTGCTGCGCGACGTCGGCGCCGAGATCGTGACCGCGGTGTCGCCGACTCCGGCGCCGGCCCTGGCCGACGCTCCGTGGGCCGAGGTCGTCATCGGCGACCTGACCGAGTTCGCCGAACGGGCGCAGGCGGCCGGTGCCGAGCTCGTCCTCGGCTCCAGCCACGTCCGGGGAATCGCGGAGCGGATCGGCGCCGCGTTCCTGCCGATCGGGTTTCCGATCTTCGACCGGCTTGGGACCGCGTTGGCCGGTACCGCCGGCTACGCCGGCAGCCTGCGGCTGCTGCTCGACGCGGCGAACCGGGTCCTCGACCACGGGCACGCGCACGCCCGGCCGGGCCGGCCGCCGCTGCCCGCCTCGCCGGGATCCGCCGCGGCCGGTCACCTGGCCGCCACCGAGATTCCCCAACAGGGGCGCCCGACGGCAGAACCCGACGAACTCGACAACCTGTTCCAGGAGTCCCCGTGTTGAAGATTGCCTTCGCGACCGGCGACGGCACCGCTGTGGACCAGCACTTCGGCTGGTGCCGACGGTTCGACGTGTACGAGGTCGGCCCCGAGGGGTCACACCTGTTCGAGACCCGCCTGCTCGAGGCGGCGTCGGACGACGAGCAGGACAAGATCGAATCCAGGCTCGCCGCGGTCACGGACTGCGTGATCCTCAACATCGCCGACATCGGCGGGACCGCCGCGGCGAAGGTCGTCAAGGCCAAGATCCACCCGGTGAAGGTGGCCAAGGGCACCAGCGTGGAGGACCTGCTCACCCGCTACGTCGCGACGCTGGCCGGGACCCCGCCGCCCTGGCTGCGCAAGGTCCTCAAGGCCCGCGAGCCGCAGCCGGCCGCGCAGAGCTGGACCCGCAGCGTCGCCGCGGTGCTGAAGGGAGACGCGGCATGAGCGAGGCGAAGGACTTCCTGCGTGACCTGCTCGATCAGGTCCGGGCCGGCGACTCCTACGGCCAGCTCGACCGGTTCTCCGACCAGCAGTTGCTCGCCCCGTTCGTGGTGACCAAGGAGCAGCGCCGCACGATCGCGACCAACTGCGACCTCGACATCGCCACCGCGGCCCGGCTGCGGTCGTTCTACCAGGCCGTCGCCGCCGCGACCGAGAAGGCGACCGGCGCGTTCACCACGACGATCCTCGACCTCAACAGCGAGGGCTTCGGCCGGGTGATCATTTTTGCCGGCCGGCTTGTCGTGCTCGACAACGCGCTGCGCGACGTGCAGCGGTTCGGCTTCAACTCGTTCGAGGAGCTCGCCGCTCGCGGCGAGGCCCTGGTGATCGGCGCGAGCAAGCTGATCGAGCGCTGGAGCGAGGTCGCCCGCGATGACTCCTGAGACGCCGGCCCCCGACGCCGCTGGCCTTGACGCCGCCGCCGTCCAGCAGCGGCTGCGCAAGCTCCAGAGCAAGGCCACCCAGCTCAAGCTCGATCTGCACGACCTCGCCGAGGACCTCCCGCTCGGCTGGGAGGGCCTTCTCGACGTCGCCCGCCGCACCTACGACGCCTACGCCGAGATCGCCCTGTTGGAGGGCCTGGCCGAGAAGGAGACGTCGCGATGAGCGCGACCACCGACGCCGGCCAACTGGCCGCGTTCCACCGCTGCTCCACCGCCGAGGAGTACTTCACCCTGCTGGAGGTCGACTACGACCCACGGGTCGTGGCCGTCAACCGGCTGCACATCCTCAAGCACTTCGCCGGCGAGCTGGCCAAGCTCCCCGAGGCCGGGGCCGACGCGGAGAACCCGCGGCATCTCCTGCGCGACTACCGCGACGCGCTCGTCCGCTCCTACGAGGCGTTCACCAACGCCACCGCGCTGGACCACCGCCTGTTCAAGGTGCTGAAGGACCGCGCGCCGCAGTCGGCCTTCGTGCCGGCATCCGAGATCACCGTGCAGCGGTTGGGGTCCACCCAGCCGTCGGAAACGTCCGAGCGGACGGAGGAGGCCCGATGACCACCAGCACCTACGACGTCGGCGACGTCGTCATGGCCGCCAAGGCGCTGCGCAACGATGGCACCTACCCGGACCCGGCGATCTCCATCGGCGAGATCCTGGTCGAGGCCGGCACCCGCGGTCAGGTCATCAACGTCGGCCTGTACCTGCAGGAGCACATCGTCTACGCGATCGCGTTCGAAAACGGCCGCATCGTCGGCGCGCTGGAACGCGAGCTCGAGGCCGCCGAGGACGCCACGGAGGCGGAGCCCGCGGACGCGGAGCCCACCGTCACGCCCGCCGCCGCGGCGGCGGAGGGCAAGGCCCCGGCCGCCGTCCTGGTGGCCGAGAAGGTGCCGGCCGAGCCCGCGGCGCACGGCGCCGGCGGGCACGCGGGGAAGAACTGCAAGCACGGGTCCGCGAACTGCAAGTCCGCCGCGGCGGACGCCGAGTCCGCCGTGCCGACCACGCCCGCCGAGGCCCCCAAGCCCACGCCGGCGGCCAAGGCCGCCACCCCGGCCAAGGCCGCCACCCCGGCCAAGCCCGCGCCGCCGGTCAAGCCCGCGGGCAGGACCGTCGGCGCCGGCACGCCCGGCGCGAAGGACGGCCGACGGTGACGGGGGAGCCGGTCGCGCCGCCGGTGGTCGCTGGCGCCCCCGCCGGCGGGCTCCCCCGGCGCAGTGCGCAGGCGCCCACCTCGGCCGGTGGCTGCAAGACGACGACGAGCTGCGGCACCAGCGCTCCCGTGCAGGACCCGGAGATCGCCGAGAAGATCGCCAACCACCCGTGCTACAGCGCTGAGGCGCACCAGTACTACGCCCGCATGCACGTCGCGGTCGCGCCCGGCTGCAACATCCAGTGCAACTTCTGCAACCGGAAGTTCGACTGCGCCAACGAGAGCCGGCCGGGCGTCACGAGCACCCTGCTGACTCCCGAGGACGCGCTCGCCAAGGTCAAGCTGGTCGCCAGCGAGATCAAGCAGATGAGCGTGCTGGGGATCGCCGGCCCCGGTGACCCGCTGGCGAACCCGAAGCCGACCTTCCGCACGATGGAGCTGGTGGCCCGGGACTGCCCGGACATCAAGCTGTGCCTGTCGACCAACGGCCTGCGCCTGCCGGAGTTCGTCGACCGGATCGTCGACCTCAACGTCGACCACGTGACGATCACGATCAACATGATCGACCCCGAGGTCGGCGAGCGGATCTATCCGTGGGTCGCCTGGCGGGGCAAGCGGTACACCGGCCGAGAGGCATCGAAGATCCTCTCCGAGCAGCAGCTCGCGGGGCTCGCGGCGCTGACCGAGCGGAAGATCCTCTGCAAGGTCAACTCGGTGATGATCCCCGGGATCAACGACGAGCACCTCGTCGAGGTCTCCCGGACCGTCAAGGGGCTCGGTGCCTTCCTGCACAACGTGATGCCGCTGGTCTCGGCGCCCGAACACGGCACCGTCTTCGGCCTGACCGGCCAGCGCGGCCCGACCCCGCAGGAGCTCAAGGCTCTGCAGGACCGGTGCGAGCAGGACGACGGCGCCGAGATGAACATGATGCGCCACTGCCGGCAGTGCCGCGCCGACGCGGTCGGCCTGCTCGGCGAGGACCGCGGCGACGAGTTCCTGCCCGAGACGTTCCAGGGCCGCGAGATCGTCTACGACCTCGCCGGCCGCCAGCAGGCGCACGAGGAGATCGAGCGCTGGCGCACCGAGGTCGCCGCGACCCGGCAGACCCTCAACATCGCCACCGGCGCGCGCATCCCCGACGTGCCGGCCACCGAGCCCGTGCGGCCGGACGAGGTCGTCCTGGTCGCGGTCGCCACCAAGGGCAGCGGCGTCGTCAACCAGCACTTCGGCCACGCCGGCGAGTTCTGGATCTACGAGGCCGGCCCGGGCTGGGCCCGCCTGGTGCAGACCCGCGACGTCGACCGCTACTGCAACGGCCCGTCGGACTGCGATGAGGACGCCTCCAAGCTCGACCGCACCATCGCGATGCTGTCCGACTGCGCCGCCGTGCTGTGCAGCAAGATCGGCCTCGGGCCGCGCGAGGCGCTCGAGGAGGCCGGCATCGAGCCGGTCGAGATCTACGACCTGATCGACAAGGCGGTGGCCGAGGTCGGCGCCCGCCTCGTCACGGACCGCGCCCCTGCGGAGGTAGGTACCCCATGACCGCGACCGCCACCGTCATCGAACTGACCGACAAGGCCGTGGCGCAGGTGCGCCACCTGCTCGGCTCGACCCAGGGCACCGAGGGATTCGCCCTGCGCATCGGGGTCGACCCGGGCGGCTGCTCCGGCTACACCTACAAGCTGGCGCTGGTTCCCGGCGCCGAGACCGGGGACGTCGTGCTGCCGCAGGACGGCTTCGACGTCGTCGTGCACACGTCCAGCATCGACCTGCTGCGCGGGATGCGCGTCGACTACACCGAGACGCTGACCTCCTCCGGCTTCACCTTCGCGAACCCGAACGCGAAGAGCTCCTGCGGGTGCGGGTCGTCGTTCGGCTCGTCCGACGATCCCGAGCGCACCGCGGCCGACTCGAAGCTGCGCGAGCAGGTCGAGGAGATCATGGAGGAGATCCGCCCGATGCTGCGCGGGGACGGCGGGGACGCCGAGGTCGTCGCCGTCCTCGCCGGGGGCGGTCAGCCCGGCTCCGCCGAGGTGCACCTGCGCCTGACCGGTGCCTGCGGCGGCTGCTCCAGCGCGAACGCGACGCTGACCGGCGTGATCGAGGCCCGGCTCAGGGAGCAGCTGCCGGAGATCGGCCGCGTCGCGCTCGTCGCCTGACCGCCCCGCCCGCGCGGGGGTGACGGCGGCGGGTGGCCGCAGGTCCGCGGACCTGCCGGCCGCCCGCCGCCACCCCGGGGGCAATCCGCCCGACCGGACTGCCCTGGCCGTGACCCCGCCCCTGGCCTTGGCCCCACCCCCTGGCCCGCCGATGACCCTGTCCGCCGATGACCCTGTCCGCCCCTGGCCCTGACCCGCCTGACCAGTGCGCATCCACCCGTCCTGCCGAATCCGCGGAGAGCTCGATGGTCACTGCCCGGTCTCACTCTCACCCGCGCCTGCGGTCGATGTGCCCCGGCCCGCCCGCGCGGATCCTGCCCGTCCAGGCGGCCCCGCCCATGGCCGAGACGTCCCGGCGCTTCGACCGGCAGTTGACCATCCCCGGCTTCGGGGTGGCGGCTCAGCGGCGGTTGAGTCGGGCGACGGTGCTGGTGGCCGGCGTCGGTGGCGTCGGCGGGGCGGCCGCGACCTACCTGGCCGCAGCCGGGGTCGGACGCCTCATCCTGATCCACCCGGGCGACCTGGAGGAGCCCGACCTGAACCGGCAGACGCTCATGCGGCCGGAGCGGGTCGGCGAGCCACGGGTCTTCTGCGCGGCGGACACCCTGCGCGCCCACCACCCGGGCGTCGAGATCGTCGCGGTGGATCGCGACCTCGCGGACCCGGCCGTGCCCGGCCTGATCGCCGAGGCGGACGTCGTCGTCGACGCCCGGCACAACTTCCCCGAGCGGTATCTGATCAACCGGCTGTGCGTGCGGGCGGAAGTGCCGCTGGTCGTCGCCGCGATGAACGCCACCGAGGCGTACCTGATGGTGGTCCGGCCGGGGGAGCCGTGTCTGCGCTGCGTGTTCGGCGAGGGCGACCCGGCCTGGGAGCCGCTCGGCTTTCCGGTGCTCGGCGCCGTCGCGGGCACGGTGGGCTGCCTGGCCGCGACGGAGGCGCTCAAGGTCGCCGGCGGATTCGCCGAGCCGGCGGTCGGCCGCCTCGTCCATCTCGACCTGTGGGACGTCGACCTGCGCACCCCGCGGACCCGGCGTGACCCGGCCTGCCCGGACTGCGGCCCGGGGGGCACGCCGTGATCTACCTCGACCACAACGCGACGACCCCGGTCGACCCCGAGGTCCTCAACGCCATGCTGCCGCTGCTGCGGGAGCACTTCGCCAACCCTGCGAGCCCGCACCCGGCCGGTCAGGCCGTCGCCCGGCTCGTCGAACGGGCCCGTCGCGACGTCGCCATCCTGGCCGGTGCGCGCCCGCGCGACGTGGTGTTCACCAGCGGTGCGACCGAGGCGGCCAACCTGGCGATCGCCGGGGTGCTCGCCACGGCGCCCCCGAACCGGCGGCGCGTCCTGGTCGGGGCCACCGAGCATCCGGCCGTCCTCGCCGCGGCCCACGCCGCCGCCGAACTGCACGGGGGCAGCGTGCAGACCGTCCGGGTGCATCCGAGCGGCGCCATCGACCTGGCCCACCTGCGCGCGCTGCTGCACCCCGTGCCGCCGTCCACAGTCGTGCCGCCGTCCACAGTCGTGCCGCCGTCCACAGTCGTGCCGCCGTCCACAGCCGTACTGCCACCCACTGCCGGGCCGGCCGCGGATCCCGAGGGCTCAGGGGGCTCCCGGGGCCGCGGCGAGGCCGACGAGGTCGCGCTGGTCGCGGTCATGGCGGCCAACAACGAGACGGGGACGCTCAACGACCCCCGACCGGTCGCCGCCCTCGCCCATGAGGCCGGAGCCCTGTTCCTGTGCGACGTCACCCAGGCGTTCGGTCGCATCCCGGTCTCGGTCATCGAGACGGGGATCGACTTCGCCACCGCGTCCGCGCACAAGATCTACGGTCCCAAGGGCACCGGCGCGCTGATCGCCGGCCGGCCGGCGCGGGCGCGCCTCACCCCCCTGATTCACGGCGGCGGGCAGGAACGCGGCCTGCGCGCGGGCACCCTCAACACCCCCGGCATCGTCGGCTTCGGCGCCGCGGCCCGCATCGCCGCGGCGATGATGGACGACGAGGCCACCCGGCACCGGGCCCAGACGGAGCTGCTGTTCGACCTGCTCGTCGGCTGGCTCGGCGTGGGTGCCCTGGAGGTCAACGGGCCGGTCGAGGACGGCACCGCCCGGCCCGGCCCAATCCGGCTGCCGAACACGCTGAACCTGCGCTTCGTCGACGCGGACGCCGACGCGGTCCAGTCCTGCCTGCCGGACGTGGCGGTATCCGCGGGCTCCGCCTGCCACGGCGCGGGGAACGAACCGTCCCCGGTACTGCTGGCGATGGGCCGCTCGGCGACCGCCGCGCGGGAGAGCCTGCGGTTCAGCGTGGGCCGGTTCACGACCGTCGACCAGATCCACGCCGCCGCCGCGACGGTGGCCCGCGCCGTGCTGCGCGTGCAGTCCCTGCGGGAGGGCGGGTCCGGCGAGGTCCCCCAGTCCGCCGCACCCGCCGAGCCCGCCGGGCCCGAGCGGCCGGGCCCGAACGGGCCCCCCGTCGGCTGGTCCGGCGCGGTCACCCCGCCCCCGGGGCGGACCCCGGAACTACCCGTTCCCCGATCTGCCCTGCCCTGAATGACCGGCCCGCGCTGCCAGTCTCGCCACGCCGTGGTCCTGGCACTCCCGGCGCGGGATCGCGACGTTGAGATGAGGTCCCTCATGCCCACCGAGCAGTTGTCCGAACGGTCCGAAGGGGCCAGACGGCTGGAGAACGTGGTGATCCGCTTCGCCGGAGACTCCGGCGACGGGATGCAGCTCACCGGCGACCGGTTCGGCGCCCAGGCGGCCGCGATCGGTAACGATGTGGCGACGCTGCCGAACTACCCGGCAGAGATCCGCGCCCCAGCGGGCACCGTGGCCGGCGTCTCGAGCTACCAGCTTCACATCGCTGACCACGACATCCGGACTCCCGGTGACCAGCCTGACGTCCTCGTCGCCATGAACCCCGCGGCGCTGAAGGCGAACGTCGCCGAGCTGCGCCCCGGCGGCGTCATCATCCTGGACACCGATTCGTTCACGGTGCTGGGGCTCGAAAAGGCCGGCTACGACATCGACCCGCTGACCGACGGCTCGCTGGACGCCTTCCAGGTGCACGCCGTCAACCTGACCGGGTTCGCCGCGGCCGCCGTCGCCGATCACAACCTCAAGCGCAAGGACGCCGCGCGGACGAAGAACATGTTCGCCCTCGGCCTGGTGTCCTGGATGTTCAGCCAGCCGATCGAGGACACGATCGCCTACCTGCACAAGCGCTTCGCCTCGAAGCCCGACGTGCAGGCCGCGAACGTCTCCGCGCTGCGCGCCGGCTGGATCTACGGCGAGTCGACCGAGGCCTTCGCGAACGTCTACGAGGTGAAGCCGGCCCCGCTCCCGGCTGGCACCTACCGGCACATGAAGGGCAACAAGGCCGTCGCGTACGGCCTGGTGGCCGCGGCGCACCAGGCCGCGATGCCGCTGTTCCTCGGCGCCTACCCGATCACCCCGGCGTCGGAGATCCTGCACGAGCTGGCCGCGCTGGCCTCGTTCGACGTGCGGTCCTTCCAGGCCGAGGACGAGATCGCGGCCGTCGGCGCGGCGATCGGCGCGTCCTTCGCCGGCATGCTCGGCGTGACCGTCACCTCCGGGCCCGGGATGGCGCTCAAGGCCGAGGCGCTCGGCCTCGCGGTGATCATGGAGCTGCCGCTCGTCATCGTCAACGTGCAGCGCGGTGGGCCGTCCACCGGCCTGCCGACCAAGACCGAGCAGTCCGACCTGCTGCAGGCGCTCTACGGCCGGCACGGCGAGGCGCCGATGCCGGTGATCGCCGTGCGCTCGGCGGCGGACGGCTTCGACGCCGCGATGGAGGCCGCGCGGATCGCGCTGGCCTACCGCACGCCGGTCATCCTGCTCTCCGACGCCTACATCGCCAACGGCAGCGAGCCCTGGCGGGTCCCCGAGGTCGAGGAGCTGCCGTTCATCGGGATCGACCTGGCCACCGAGGCGAACGCGGTCGACGCCGAGGGCAACCCGGTCTTCCTGCCGTACGCGCGTGACCCGATCACCCTCGCCCGCCCGCTGGCGATCCCGGGCACCCCGGGGCTGACCCACCGGATCGGTGGCCTGGAGAAGGCCGACCTCACCGGCGCGGTGTCCTACGACCCGGACAACCACGACCTCATGATCCGGACCCGGCAGTCGAAGATCGACAACATCGACGTGCCGCCGCTGGAGGTCGACGACCCGAGCGGTCCGCCGGGATCCGGCGCGGACGTGCTCGTGATCGGCTGGGGTTCGACGTGGGGCCCGATCGGGGAGGCCTGCCGGGAGGTGCGGGCGCAGGGCATGAAGGTCGCCCAGGCGCACCTGCGCCACATCGCGCCGCTGCCGGCGAACCTCGCCTCGGTGCTCTCCGAGTACCACACCGTGCTCGTGCCCGAGATGAACCTTGGGCAGCTCGCCGGCCACCTGCGCCGCGAGACCCTGATCGACACCGTCGGTTACAACCAGACCCGCGGGATGCCGTTCCGGACGGCGGAGCTCGCCTCCGTCATCACCCGGGTGATCCAGGGAATCGACTCCGACTCCGCGCCGGACGCGGGCACGAAGCCGGTCGGCGACGTCGGCGCGCGCCTCGCGGCCAGGTCGGAGGCGGCGTCGACGAAGCCCGCGGCCCACTCCGGCACCCCCAGCGGCACCCCCAGCGGCACCCCCACTGGCACCCAGCACGACGCGACCCGGGAGGCGGGACGATGAGCACGGTCAACGGAAAGGCCGAGGAGCCGGCCGGCGCGAGCAGCCGGCGGGCGCCCACGGTGGCGGACTTCACCACCGGCCAGGAGGTCCGCTGGTGCCCCGGCTGCGGGGACCACGCGATCCTGTCGACGATGCGCGGGCTGCTGCCGGCCCTCGGCGTCGCGCCCGAGAACACCGTGGTGGTGTCGGGCATCGGCTGTTCCTCGCGGCTGCCCTACTACCTCGACACCTACGGCATCCACTCCATCCACGGTCGGGCGCCGTCGTTCGCGACCGGCATCTCGATCAACCGGCCGGACCTGTCGGTCTGGGTCGTCACCGGCGACGGTGACGCGCTGTCCATCGGCGGCAACCACCTGATCCACGCGCTGCGGCGCAACGTGAACCTCAAGATCCTGTTGTTCAACAACGAGATCTACGGCCTCACCAAGGGGCAGGCCTCGCCGACGTCCAAGGTCGGCACGATCGGCCCGTCGAGCCCGTTCGGCTCGCTCGACAACCCGTTCAACCCGGTCGCGCTCGCGCTCGGCGCCGGGGCGACGTTCGTGGCCCGCACGATCGACTCCGACCGTCGCCACCTCACGGCGACGCTGACCGCCGCCGCGGCGCACAAGGGCGCGGCGCTGGTGGAGATCCGGCAGGGCTGCCCCACGTTCAGCGCGATTCCCCGCCAGGGCGGCCGGGGCGCCGCCCAGGCGACCCCCGCGGAGCCGGACAACCCGGCGGCGCCCGAGCACGGCCCGATCCGGCTCTCGCCCGGCCTGCCGATCGTTTTCGGCACCAACGAGCAGTGGGGCGTGATCCGCGACCCGAGCACCGGTGAGCTGGGCATCGGTCACGGCGGCGACTCCCGCGTCGTCGTCCACGACCCGGGCACCCAGAACTCGACCTACGCCTACGCGTTGGCCCGCCTGGCGGAGACGTCGCTCGCCGAGCCGCCGATCGGGGTGTACCGGTCGGTCTCCCAGCCGAGCTTTGACCAGCTCTACCAGGAGCGGCTGGCGACGGCTCGCCCCGACGGCCGCGGGGACCTGCGGACGCTGCTCAAGGGCACCGACTCCTGGGCACACGCCGGCTGACACCCAGATCTCCGGCCGGGGAGCTGCGCCCCTGGCCGGGGCGGACGGGCGGCCGGGCGGACCGCCCGTCCCGCGATGTGAGGGGACCAGGCCGACTCCGGTCGGCCTGGTCCCCTTGTGTGTGCCCGCTTCTTGGGTGCCCTCCGGGATGTCCGGCCCGGTGCGTGCGGGGCCCGATGGTGGCACGACCGGATCGACCACCGCGGGATTCCGCCCGGGAATACCGTGTCGACCGACCCCGCGTGGGGGGCCCGGTCTGGGCGGGCCGGCACGGGAAAGGCGGACACTGGAAAGGCGGACAGGGGAAAGGCCGGCGCGGGAAGGGCAAGGGTGGGAAGGCCGGCGCGGGAAAGGCCGGCGCGGAAAAGGCTGGAATGGGAAGCAGCGCCGTTCACGGCCCTGATTGCCGGCGGCGGCTCATGACAATGCCGCCGGTCGGCCGCTTCGTTGCGGCCGACCGGCGGCATGATGTGACGTTGAAAGGCCGGTGCCCGGACGGGGGTGGTCCTGAGCACCGGCCGTAGCCGGCGGTCCCGCTGACGCCGTGGCCGCGTCAGCCTTCGCCGGCGGCTTGTGCCGTCAGCGTCCGTACCCCGCGACGAAGGGGGTGTCGACCCTGATCGGGCCGACCCTGCCCGCGCCGCCCGGATCGCCGACGGGTGCATCCCGCCCAGGCAGGATGGTGGTGAAGAAGCGGGCCTCGTCCACCACGAACTCGGCTTCCGCCTGCGGTACCAGCCGGACGCTCATGATCGCGTCGACCGGACAGGCCGACTCGCACGCCCCGCAGTCGATGCACTCGTTCGGATTGATGTACAGCTTCCGCGCGCCCTCGTAGATGCAGTCGACAGGACACTCGCCCAGGCAGGCGGTATCCTTCACATCAATGCAGCCGGACGTGACGACAAACGTCATGAGTGCCTTCTTTGCCGGTCGCCGGGACGGGTCGAGTGTTGAAGGCGGGCCGGGTCCACGGTGACCCGTGGATCGATGGTGGGCTCCGTCGTCGACCACGGAATCCCTGCCACCGGAACCGGCCCGATTCTACGGTTCGGCCTTACTTGCGGCTTCCAGGAAAGCGTAACAGGGGACCGGGCCGATTGGCGAGGACGGCTGTAAAGGGAGCGTAAACAAGTCGACTCGTACTCGGCGGCCTTCGATAGGAAGATCCCAGGGCCCCGGAAAAAGTTAAGGATGGCTTTTTCCTGGCCGCCTGGTGCGGCGGCGGAGCTGGTGCGGTGGTGGACCCGGTGCCATGGGTCACCGCGGCGAGATCGAACGTTGGCCGCGAGCGCGGTGGTAACCGTGCCTGTTGCCGTCTTCCTGGTCACGGTCGCGCTGCTGCACCTGCGTCCCCACCACGCCGGCCGGGTCCAGACGGCGCTGGTGGCGCTCGCCGCGGCCGCGCACGGACGGCAAACCGGCAGGTGACCGGCTCCGACAGCCGTCGGCCCCGGGCCCAGTGGCCCGCCGGGCTCGTCGAGGGGCCGACGGGGCCGACGGGGCCGGCGGGGTCGTCGGCCGGCGCGGGAAGCATCGCGGTGCGTTGTTGCACGGTTGCGGGGCTCGGACCGCGCAGAGCGCACCGCAACCGGCCCCAGCCGGGTCCGGCTCACCCGTTCGGACGTCTCGACGTCCGTTTCCTTGCTATGGGGATGGCGGGTGAGGCCGGGGCTGGGCGGCCGGGGCGTGGTGGAGTCAGACCTTGGCGGCGCGCACCGAGTCGGCCAGGCTGGTGGTCGGCCGGCCCAGCAGCCGCTGCAGGTCGTCCGCGTCGACGTCGAGAGCACCGCCGCGGATCGACCCGTCGATGCCGGCGAACAGGCCCGCCGTCGCCTCGTCGAGCCCGACCTGGCCCAGCGCGTCGGCAAGCTCCGCCACCGTTACGTCGCGGTAGGTGACGGTGGTGCCGGTGACCTCGGTGACCGTCGCGGCCAGCTCGGCGAGGGTGAACGGCGAGCCGCCGAACTCGTAGATCGCGTTCTCGTGCCCCGCGCTCGTCAGGACCTTCGCGATGCCCGCGGCGAAGTCCGCCCGGGAGGCGCCCCTGATCCGGCCGTCGCCCGCGGCACCCAGGATGAACCCCTGGCCCAGGTACTGGCCGAGCTGGGCGGTGTAGTTCTCGTGGTACCAGTTGATGCGCAGCACCGTGAACGGCACGCCCGCGGTCGCGAGCACCTCCTCGGTGGCCTTGTGCTCGGCGGCCAGGGACAGGTCGGTGACGTCGGCCCGCGGCGCGCTGGTGTAGACGATCCACCCGACGCCGGCCGCCTTCGCCGCCTCGATCACGGCGGTGTGCTGGGCGACGCGCTGACCGAGCTCGCTGCCCGAGACGAGCAGCAGGGTGTCGACCCCCGCCAGGGCGGCGGGCAGGCTCGCCGGGTCCGAGTAGTCGCCCGCCCGGACCTGCACCCCCCGCTCGGCGAGGTCGGCGGCGCGCGCGGGCGTCCGCACGACCGCGACGATCGTGGACGGCTCGACTCCGGACTCGAGGAGCTCCTCGACGACGAGCCGGCCGAGGTGTCCCGTCGCGCCGGTGACTGCGATGGTTGCCATGGATGTTCTCCCTGTCGGTTGCAGTTTCCTTTGGTAAGTACTAACTATCAGATAGTGCTAGTCCTCAGACGGATCGTAGGCTTGCGACCATGTCTTCCGAGCGTGATATGGCGGTGGCCGAGCCGTGTCCCGGGGAGATCGGGCCCAGCGACGAGCTCATCAGCGACGTCTTCGCCCGGGGATGCAGCTCGCGGGCGGCGCTGGAGGACGTGGGGTCCAAATGGGGGATGCTCGCCATGCTCGCGCTGGGCGAGGGCAGCTACCGGTTCAATGCCCTGCGTCGCCGCGTCGAGGGCGTCAGCGAGAAGATGCTCTCCCGGACGCTGCAGGTCCTGGAGCGCGACGGCCTGGTGATCCGCGAGGTGGTCAGCACGATCCCGGCGCGGGTCGAGTACTCACTGACCCCGCTGGGCGGCCGGGTCGCGGGGCAGTTGCGCGCCCTGGCGGACCTGTTCGAGGCGTCGGCGGCCGAGATCAGTCGGGCTCGGACGGCCTACGACGCCGACCGGAGACCGTGACGGCGCGGGAGTTGGCGGGGGCGGCCGTCCCGGACGTCGTCGGGGCGTCGGCGAGGCGGCGGCCCATCGAATCGGCGATCCGGTGGGCCTGGAGCTTGGCGCGGTCCGCGTGGGGACCACTGTGCAGATCGTCGACGGTGGCCGTCCACAGCTTCAGCCAGCGGGCGAACAGCTCCGGTGTGAGCGGGACGCGGGCGTGCAGCTCGGCGTGTACCCCGAAGGCGTTGCGCCGGTAGGTGCCGGCCCGGAAGATCACCGCCTGCCAGAAGTCGCAGATCACCGGCAGGTGCGCGGGTAGGTCGAGCCGCGCGACGTCGACGAAGACGGGGCCGAGCCGCGGATCGGCGAACGCCCGCCGGTAGAACTCCGTCACCAGCGCCGCGATGTCCGCCCGCCCGCTGATGTCGGCCGTGGCGTCCGTACTGACCTCCCAGGGCTGCGAGCCGTCCGCGGGACCTGCCGGTACTCGAAGGGGTCCGCGCCGGGCCGAGCGTCGACATTGTCTCGCGGGTTCCGGTCCGGGTTGTTCGGGACCGAGGCGGGCCCGCAGACCGAGGCTACGTCTCGCCGGGCGGCGCAGCCGCCACCCTCCGCCGGAAGTGCCCGCCACTCCCGACCATGGATGGTCAGTTATGACAATGGTCACACCGCCGACTGTGGCCGCCTCTGCTGTGCGCACAGCGACGGCGCTGTCGCCGAGGTGGAGGGCGACAGGTCACCTCAATTGGCGTACCGTCAGGAAACCCTCAGTTCGGGGCCCGTATTCGGGCTTTCGGCCGGTGGCACTCCCGATCGCCCCCGACGAGGTTGCGAACCTCCCCGCCTTCACCGCCGGCTGACCGCACCGCAGGTCGGCCACACATCCTGAGGTGCCAGATGACGACGAGTCTGCCCGTCAACTCGTTCGAAGTGCTGCTGGTCGAGGACGATCCGGGGGACGTCCTCATGACTCGCGAGGCGTTCGCCGACGATCGGATCAACGGCCGGTTGCACGTCGTGAACGACGGCATCGAGGCCATGGCCTTCCTGCGGCGCGAGGCGCCGTTCACCGACGCCCCCACCGCCGACCTGGTCCTGCTCGACCTCAATCTGCCCCGCCGCAACGGCATCGAGGTGCTGGCGGAGATCAAGGCCGATGAGGAACTGCGCCGCATCCCCGTCGTGGTGCTCACGACGTCGGACGCGGCCGAGGACATCCTGCACAGCTACAACCTGTACGCCAACGCCTACGTGACGAAGGCGGTCGACTTCGATCGGTTCGTCGACGACGTGCGCTTCATCGACGACTTTTTCATCACGGTCGTCCGCCTGCCCCGTCGCTGAGCGCTGAGCCCCGGCGTCACCCCAGGTCCCGGCACTACCCAAGGTCCCGGCACTACCCAAGGCCCCGGCACTACCCAAGGCCCCGGTACTAGCCGAGGTCCCGGCGCCACACCAGGGCGAGGGTGAACGGGTGTCCGCGGAAACGTCCCCATTTGGGCTTGGCGGCGAGCCAGGAGTCGTCGACCACGTTCTCCTGCATCTCCGCCAGCGTCCAGCCAGTGCCCAGACCCGCCTCGATCTGGTCGCTGAGCAGGTGGACGTGGGTGGTGATCGCCCGCTGCGTGCCATTGCCGTCGGTGTAATGGGTCGGCATGCCGGAGGTCATGATGAAGTGCGGGTGGAAGGCGACGAGGACGAACAGGCCGCCGGGCTGGGCCAGTCGGGCCGCTTCGGCGTAGAGCGGGACGAGTCCGGCCAGGTGCTCGTCCATCAGGCAGGCCACAATGAGGTCGTAGCCGGCCGAGGACAGGCCGGTGGCGGTCGCGTCCGCCACGACCAGCCGGTCGTGTGCGCCTCGTTGCGCGGCGAGAGCCAGCATCCCCGGAGTCAGGTCCACGCCGTCGACGGCCGCGACCCCGCGGGCGCGCAGCCAGGCGCCGGTGCGGCCGGTGCCGCAGCCGAGGTCCGCCGCCCGCACGACCTGCGCCCACGCCGGCTGCCGGAGTCGGGCCAGCAGTGCGAGGTCCATGAAGTCCTCGACCGTCCGCTCATAGCTGGCCGACCACTGTTCGTAGCCGGTCCGGACGTCCACAGTCGGGTATCCGCGCAGGTCGAACTGCGAGAAGGCGGACATCGGCGAAGTATCGCCGGATGAGACCCGGTCCACAACGCAGTTTCGGCGCGTGGCTCCTGGGGTGGAGCCACGCGCCGAACGCAAAGCTGGGGGTGGTGCGACCTTAGGCGGGAGTCACGTTGTCCGCCTGCGGTCCCTTCTGGCCCTGCACGATCTCGAACTGGACGCTCTGGCCCTCATCCAGGGACTTGTAGCCGTCCGCCACGATCGAGGAGTAGTGGACGAACACGTCCGGGCCGCCACCGTCGACGGAGATGAATCCGAAGCCCTTCTCCGCGTTGAACCACTTGACGGTACCCTGCGCCACGATACTTTCTCCTTGCCGCGCTCCCGGTAGGCGTCCTTCGCGTACCGGCCTCGCACCAGACCCCGATCGGTTCCGTGGTCTGGTCGTGCCGTTCTCCCGCGTAGGTCACGCACCGAGAAACAAGCAACACCTCCAGCCTACCCCCCGCCCGGCTCGGCGCGCTGGACCAGCGTCAGACTTGCTGCGGTCCGGGCCCGGCCGTCACCCGCCGAGCGCCCGGGACAGAGCCAGAACCGCAGGTCCCGGCCGGCCGGTCCAGAGCAGCTCAGTGCGAAATTCCGGGGCGGGCCCGAGCAGCCGCACGCCGATCGGGTCCGCCCGGACGGTACTCGAGCCGTCGTCGTCGCCGCCGTGCGTGTCGCCGCCGTCCGTGTCGGGGTCGTGCGTGTCGGGATCGTGCGTGTCAGGGTCGTCGCCGCAGGCCGGACCGGGCGGCCGGCCGGGGGCGAGCAGGCGGCGGGGAAGCATGCCGAGGCCGTGGCCGGCGGCGACGAGCGCCAGCAGGCCCGCGACGTCCGCGCCGTCATAGCGCAGGTGTGCCCGGAACCGCAGCTCCCCGGTCACGATCCGAAGATCGGCCACCGCGTTCGCCACCTCGGGTGCGTCAATCCACCGGGCGTCGACGAGGTCGGCCAACCGCAGCCCGGTGCGCCGGGCGAACGGGTGCCCGCGAGGGAGGGCCACGGCGGCCGGATCCGCGGCCACCCCGACCGCCCGAACGGGCCCCACGTCGGGTAGTCGCAACGGGTCGCCGGAGGCGGCCAGCCCGACGGCGAGGCCGAGATCGAATTCGCCCCGGGCCACGCCGTCGGCCACCGTCACGGTGCCGGCGACGACCACGCGGACGTCCAGCCGGGGCCGGCCGGCCAGGACGTCGGCGAGGACCGGTGCGAGCCGGTCGGCGGCCAGCGCATGGGTGGCGACCGTCAACCGCTCGCTCGGCGCGCCGGCGGTGCGCATGACGTCGGTGCGCGCGGCGGCCAGGCGCAGCAGCAACGGGCCGGCATGCTCCAGCAGGCGGGCGCCGGCCTCCGTGACGCCGACGGGCCGGCGGTGCAGCAGCGCGACGCCGAGGTCGGCCTCCAGCGCCGCGATCTGCTGCGAGACGGCGGACTGCGTGTAGCCCAGCTCGCGGGCGGCGGCCGAGAACGACCCCGCCGTCGCGACGCCGACGAACGTGCGTAGCTGTTGGGGATCCACGACATCAGTCTTGCTTATGCTGGATGCATCCATAATCGTTGGACCTGAACTGGGAGTTCGCCGACGATCGACGCATGACCTCCCGCGCCGCCGCCACGCCGTCCGCACCCGTCGCATCGGCCGCACCCGTGACGCGGTCAGCACCTCTCCCGGGCTCAGGGCCTCTCCCGGGCTCAGCACCTCCTGCGCGCGTGGCGCTGGTCGGCGACCGCAGCGCCGAGATCGCCGCGCATGGCCGCATCCCCGACCTGCTCGACGCGCTGCGCCGGCGCGACGGACTGCCGGTGGACGTCTACTGGATCCCGACCGACGAGGTGGTGGCCGCGGGGCCGCTCGACGGCTTCGACGGCATCTGGCTCGTGCCCGGCAGCCCGTACGCCAGCGAGGCGGGCGCGCTCGCGGCGGTCCGCACGGCGCGGGAGCGGGGCATTCCCTTCCTCGGGACCTGCGGCGGCCTCCAGCACGTCGTGCTGGAGTTCGCCCGCTCGGTGTGCGGCTTCGCCGACGCCGCACACGCCGAGGTCGACCCCGACGCGCCCCACCCGTTGATCGTGCCGATCGCCTGTGCCCTGAACGGTCACGAGGGCGCCGTCCGGATCACCCGCGACTCCCTCGCCGAACGGGTCATCGGCGCGGACCGCACGGTCGAGCGGTACTACTGCTCGTACGGGATCAACCCGGACCACGTCGGCCTGTTGCTCGCCCACGGCCTGCGGTTCAGCGGGGTGGACGAGTCCGGCGACGTCCGCGTTCTCGAGCTGCCCGGCCATCCCTTCTTTCTGGCGACGCTGTTCCAGCCCGAGCTCGGCTCGGATACCAGCCGCCCGCACCCGGTCATCCGCGGCTTCGCGGAGGCCGCGGTCGCGATGGCCGCGGCCCGTCGGGCGTCGACGCGGGCCACGCCGCGATCGTTCGGCTGAGCCGGCGGCGCCGCCGCGCCGCACCACCGGCAGCCGTGCTGCTCGTGTCCCGCGCAGTCGCGGTGCTCAGTCCCCGGCGTCCTGCGCACAGGTGTGTTAGGGGCTGGCGGCTGGGGATGAGCGTTGCATCCGACACCGAAGTCAGCCGGGAGGAAACATGGCGAGCACGGTACAGGAATCGATCGAGGTCCACGTCCCGATTCGCACCGCCTACAACCAGTGGACGCAGTTCGAGTCCTTCCCGAACTTCATGGACGGTGTCGAATCCATCTCGCAGCTCGACAACACCCACACCCACTGGAAGGTGAAGGTCGGCGGGCAGGAGCGGGAGTTCGACGCCACGATCACGGAGCAGCTACCCGACGAGCGGGTGGCGTGGAAGAGCACCGAGGGCACCTCGCACGCCGGCGTGGTGACCTTCCACCGGCTCGCGGACGACGAGACCCGGGTGACGGTCCAGATGGACTGGCAGCCCGAGGGACTCGCCGAGAAGGCGGGCGCCGCCATCGGGGTGGACGACCGGCGGGTCAAGGCCGACCTCAAGCGGTTCAAGTCGTTCATCGAGCACCGCCAGAGCGAGACCGGCGGCTGGCGCGGCGACGTGCCCCGGCCCGACGCCGCCGGCAGCCCGGGGGACCCCCGCGCGGGCGGGACGCCGGGCGACCCGTCCTTCGGCGCTTCGGGTACCCCCGACTCGGCCGGTTCTTCGGGCTTCCCCGGTTCGGGCGGTTCGACGGGTGCTCCCGGTTCGGGTGGTGCTTCGGGCGCGCCCGGCCCGGGTGGCGCGCCGTACACCCCCGGTTCGGGCGGCGCGGCGGGTGGCCAGGGCACCGGTGCCCAGAACCGCCGCAACCCGGGGAGCCCCGCCGGCGGCTGGTGATCGCGGCTGAACGGAGCACGACGAGCGGCGCGGCCGGTCCGACATCGGGCCGGCCGCGCCGTTTCCCTTCCTCCTCCGCGCGTGGCCCGGCGCCGTCCGCATGCCGGGAGGTGACAGGCAGGTAACAAGCCGCCGCCGACCGGACACGGCCCCGCGGGGCCGGCATAGGTTTCGATCCACCGCCCCCGCCGGCATGTGATAGTCCGGACGCCGGGGACGGCGTCAAACCGTGCCACGAGGGCGTGAAGCCGTGCCGCGAGGAGGAAGGACGTCGATGCGGGACCTCCGCTGCCTGCCCAAGGGGCATCTGCACCTGCACTTCGAGCTGGGAATGCGGCCGTCGACGCTTGCCGATCTGGCCGCCGCCGCGGGCATTCCGACCCCCCGGACCGGGGGATTCACGGAGTTCGGTGGCTTCAGCGACGTGATCGGCGGGATCCTGCCGGTCTTCCGCCGCCCGGCTGACTTCGAGCGGCTCGTCGACGAGATGGTCAGCGACGCGGCCGACGAGGGCGTCGTGTATCTCGAGCCCAGCTTCTGGCCGTATGCCCACCTGGGTGTCTTCGGCAGCGCCGAGGCCGCCTGGGAGACCGTGCTGGCCCGGTCGGAGGAGGCGGGCGCGCGGCATGGGGTGACGGTCCGCTGGATGGCCGCGGTGGACCGCGTCTACGACTCCCCCGAACAGGCGGTCGAGGTGGCCCGCACGGCCCTGCGCCACGCCGACCGGGGCATCGTCGGTCTCGGGCTGCACAACGACGAGAACGGCTGGCCACCGGAACCGTTCGCGGCGGCGTTCCGGGTCGCCCGGGAGGGCGGACTGCTGTCGACCCCGCACGCCGGCGAGCTCGACGGTCCGGAGTCGGTACGCGGCGCCGTCGAGACCCTCGGCGCCGACCGCCTGCAGCACGGCATCCGGGCGATCGAGGACCCGGCCCTCGTCGACGACCTGCTCGACCGGGGCACGTGCCTGGACGTCTGCCCCACCTCCAACCTGTTGCTGTCGGTCGTGCCGTCCATGGCCGCGCACCCGCTGCCGGCCCTTCTGCGCGCCGGGGTGCGCTGCTCCATCAACGCGGACGACCCGCTGCTGTTCGGGCCCACCTGCCTGGAGGAATACGAGCTGTGCCGCCGCGAGCTCGGCCTGTCCGACGAGGAGCTGGCGGCCTGTGCGCGTAGCTCGGTGCTCGCCGGCGCGGCCCCGGAGCCGGTGCGGGCGGCGGCCCTGGCCGCCATCGATGCCTGGCTCGCGACGCCGGCTCCGCTGACCGCTCCGGCCGCCGGCTGAGCCGGGCAGACGAGAACGGCGCGGTGCGCCCGATGGGCGGAACCGGATCGGCGGCGGGTGACCGCCCGCGGCGGGTGGTCATCGCACCCGACTCGTTCAAGGGTTCGGCGACCGCGACGGAGGTCGCCGCGGCGCTCGGGGACGGCTGGCGCTCGCGGCGGCCGCACGACGAGATCGTGACGCTGCCGATCGCCGACGGCGGCGAGGGCACCCTCGACGTCTTCGCCGCCGCCGTGCCCGACTCGGTACGCCACCCGGTGCGCGTGACCGGCCCGGACGGGCGCCCGCACGACGCCGAATGGCTGGCGCTGCCGGGCGACGTGGCCGTGATCGAACTCGCGCGGGCGAGCGGTCTGCCGCTCATGCTGGCTCCGGACCCGCTGCGGGCGCAGACCATCGGCCTCGGTGAGGCGCTGCGGGCCGCCCTGGCCGGTGGGGCCCAACGGATTTTGGTCGCGCTGGGCGGTTCGGCCTCGACCGACGGCGGTACCGGCGCCCTCGCCGCGCTGGGGGCCCGCTTCCTCGACGCGCGCGGGGCGGTGCTGCCACCGGGCGGGGGTGCCCTGACGGGGCTGGCCGGGGTGGAGCTGGCGGGCCTGCGGCCCCCGCCGCTCCGGGGGGTGCGCTGTCTGGTCGACGTGGACGCCCCCCTGCTGGGCCCCGCGGGCGCGGCAGCCGTGTTCGGGCCGCAGAAGGGGGCGGGCCCCGCCGACGTCGACCTGCTCGCGGCCGGGCTGCGGCGGCTGGCCGAGGTGCTCGGCGGCGAACCGACGGCCCCGGGGGCGGGCGCGGCCGGCGGCACCGCCTACGGCCTCGCCGCGGCCTGGGGCGCCGACCTGGTGCCGGGCGTCCGGACGATCACCGAGGCGGCCGGCCTACCGGCCGCCCTCGCCGGGGCCGGGTGGGTGGTGACCGGCGAGGGCCGCTTCGACCGCACGTCCCTGGCGGGCAAGGTGGTGGGCGGGGTGCTGGCCCTGGCCCGGGCGGCGGGCGTGCCGGTGCTCCTGGCCGCGGGCCAGGTGGATGCCCCCCGTCCGGAGGGGGCCATCGCCGAGGTCGCCCTGACCCGGTTGGCGGGCGGTGCGCAGGCGGCGATGGCCGAGCCGCTGCGCTGGCTGCGCGCGGCCGGCGCGGAGCTCGCCAGCCGGGCTGGCTGACATCGCAGCGGGGAGGCGCCGGCCCCGCCGGCGGCCCTGCCGAGGCTGCCGGCCCCCTGCCGAGGCTGCCGGCCCGGCCGGGCGGGACGGCGTCAGACGGCGCGGTTCATTCCGGTGAGGATGTAGCCGATCTTGCGCCAGGTGTTCGCTCCGCAGATGCCGTCATCGGGGATGCGGCCGAACCACGGGGACGCGTAGCGCTGTAGCGAGGCCACCCGCGCGGTGGTGCGTTGCCCGTACTTGCCATCCGGACTGATCCGGTTGGGATCGCCGGTCGGCGCCTCGTGGCCGAAGATGATGTTTAGCGCGTTCTGGAGCTCCACGACATCCGCGCCGTGGGCGCCCTCGCGCAGCGTCGGCCGGCCGACGTACCGGTCGCGGGGATCGGACGCCGCACCGCGACCATTACCGAGCGCGAGCGACAGGATGTCGCTACGGCGTGCCGCGCGCAGGTCGCCGGGGCAGGTGTGCCCGCCCCATGCCTGCCCACCCATCCGGTGGGTGCCGAGGCCATACCCGTTCGGCGAGTCGGCGATCTCCCCTTTCCAGCCGAACTCCCGCATCCCCCAGCCAAACAGCTCGGCCAGCCTGGTGATTTGTACCGGCGTGTAGTCCTCGGTGTCGTAACCCTCACATTCGCAGGAGATCCAGTACGGATTCCCGGCCGCCTGCGCCCAGGCCCGCCGATCGAACGGGACATATTGCTCGAAGTCGCCGTTCCTGGACAGCCAGAGATGGGAGCTGACCTGGCTGGCGGCGTTGTCGAACCAGCCGAACAGCGAGCCGGTGCCGACCTGGACGTGCGCGATGAGTCCGCGGGTCGGCTGGATCATCGTGCCGGACGTGTTCCGCACCGGCCGCAGCCGGGCGGGCGGGTAGAGGGTCGGCGCCATCGTCAGCGGCCCTCCCGTGCGCACGCGTCGTCACGACAGGTCCTCGTCTGGAAACTCACGATTCCGGGCCGCTTCCTCTTCGTGCGGTCGATAGTCGGTGCCGACCTAGGATGGTCGGTCCGACCGGTACAGTCCTGCTTTCTACTCGGAGCGCCGAGATGGTCGTGATGCCGGGTCTGATGGTTGTCGGTTTGTATCGGGCAGGATGCCCGGACGTACCGCCCACGGAACCTGCGCGCCGCCCGCCGTCGGCATCCGGCGCCGGACCGCCTCGTTCGGGGGCCCGGGTCCGGACTCACCCGCCGGCCGTCTGCCGGCCCGGCGCCTAGACTGCCGGCCTATGTCCGGATCCGGCCTGCGTCTCCCCCGATCGGACCAGTGCCGGTGACCGGGCCCTCCGGCGACGCCGCCGTCACAGTGCTCGCGGGGGCGCCCCCGCGCACCGTGCTCGACCTGCGGTACGAGGTCTTCGTCCGGGAGCAGGGCGTGCCGCCGGAGCTGGAGTACGACGGCCTCGACGCCACCGCGGACCACGCCGTCGTCCTCGACGGCGACGGTCGGGCGGTGGCCACGGCCCGCCTGCTCGATCCGGGGCCCCGCCAGCCGGACACCGAGCCGGCGGGGGTCATCGGGCGGGTCGCCGTCTCCGCTGCCTGGCGCGGCCGGGGCCTGGGTCGGCTGGTCACCGCGGCCCTGGAGGGACGGGCGGGGGAGCGCGGCCTGCCGGCCGTGGAGCTGCACGCCCAGATGAGGGTGACGGACTTCTACACCCGCCAGGGGTACCGGTCGATCGGCGAACCCGACGTCGAGGCGGGCATCGAACACGTGTGGATGCGCCGCGAGCTGCTCCCCGGCCTGCGGCGGGTGCGGGACTCCGACGCCGCCGCCCTTCAGGACCTGATCGCGACCGCCTGGGCGGAGTACCCGAGCTGCGTCCTCGACGTGGACGCCGAGGAGCCCTGGCTGCGGGCCCCCGGGTCGGCCCATGCGGCGGGCGCGGGGGAACCCGCTCGGGCCTTGTGGGTGGTCCCGACGGACCCCGCCGATCCGGCCGGGGCGGCGGGGCCGGCCGGCGGGGTGCTGGCCAGCGTGGCGGTGTGGGCCCGACCGGTGGCGAACCTCGCGGCGGCGGCCGAGCTGAAGACGCTGTACGTGTCGGCCCTCGCCCGCCGCCGAGGACTCGGCGCGGCCCTGGTGCGCCGCGCCGAACGGGAGGCCCGGAGGTGGGAGGCGCGGCAGATGCGGCTGTGGACGGACACGAGGTTCACCGACGCTCACCGGTTGTACCGGCGGCTGGGCTACCGGGCTACCGGGCACAGCCGCGACCTGCACGACCTTTCGGCGACGACCGAAATCGAGTTTCGCCGCGAGCTGCCCCCACTGGCCCCCGCCGCCGCCCCGGTGAAGGGACTGCCGGCTTCCCCGGCCGGCGCGTGAGCAAGCCGGACCGACCACGGTGGCCGAGGATCTCGCCCCTCCCGCCTTTCCCGGCGCGGGGCCGGGGGCGAACGAAATCCCAACGTCCCACCAACTCTCGCTATCCTGACGGGCACCTGCTGTTTTATTTACGGGAATCCCGGACCAAATGGTGGAACGGGCGTTCCGATCCCGCGTAGACGGCTCGTTCGACGGTCGTTCGCGGCCGGGTTCGACAAGGAGGCATTCAATGCCGTATGCCGCAGCCTCGCGACGGCGGGCCGGGCGACCGATGCGCGCCCCCGCGGGGGGCCCTCCCGCTCCCGGCGACGACCACCCACCGGCCCGGCCCACCGCGCCGCGCCGGCGGGGCCGCTGCCTGCGCGGATCCCGGCCAACCCGCACGACCCTCGCGGCGGCCGGCGCCACGATCGCCCTGACCGGGCTGTTCGCCGTGGCCGACGCCGGGGCCGCCCGCGCCGGCGGCGTGGTCTGGGCGAGCTGCCCGTCCGGCCAGGTCAGCGAGGTCAGCGTGCCGGCGTCGGACGGGGCGCCGGCGACCGGCGCGACCTGGCTCGAGGCCGGCTACTACGCCCACATCGCGACGTTCTGGCGGCCGGCGACGGCGCTGCTGTGCCGGACCGAGGCCGGCCGCGGGGTCGATGCGGGCGAGCCCACGTTCCGGTTCGAGCACCAGGGCTGCCCGGGCGGGGAGGCGACCTTCGGGGTGCCGCGCCCCGCCGCCGGCGGCGGCAGCGGCGCCGACGGGCCGCCGGTGACCTGGGGGACCTACCTGCCGGACGGCTGGTACGACCTGGGCGACACCAGCGACCCGGCGTGGACGTCGGTCTGCTGGTCGTCCTTCCGGCGCTGACGGCCGCACCCGGCGGGGGCCCTGATCTTCTCCCGGTGGAGAGGGCCCCCGCCAGGGATGGCCGCCAGTACCGGCGGCAGCGGGTCCTGAGTAGCAGCGGGACCTGAGTAGCAGCGGGTCCTGAGTAGCAGCGGGACCTAGTAGCGGTAGTGGTCGGCCTTGTACGGACCCTCGACGGGCACGCCGATGTAGTCCGCCTGCTGCTTGGTCAGCTCGGTGAGCTTCACCCCGAGCGCGTCGAGGTGGAGTCGGGCCACCTTCTCGTCGAGGTGCTTGGGCAGCACGTAGACGCCGACCGGGTAGCTCTCGGTCTTGGTGAACAGCTCGATCTGCGCGATCACCTGGTTGGTGAAGCTGTTCGACATCACGAAGCTCGGGTGGCCGGTCGCGCAGCCGAGGTTCATCAGCCGGCCCTCGGCGAGCACGATGATCGAGTGGCCGTCCGGGAACACCCACTCGTCGACCTGCGGCTTGATGTTGATCTTCTCGATGCCGGCGGTCTTCGTCAGGCCGGCCATGTCGATCTCGTTGTCGAAGTGTCCGATGTTCGACACGATCGCCTGGTGCTTCATCGCGGCCATGTGCTCGGCGGTGATGATGTTGAAGTTGCCGGTGGTGGAGACGAAGATGTCGGCGATCCCGACGACGTCCTCGAGCACGGTGACCTGGAAGCCGTCCATCGCGGCCTGCAGCGCGCAGATCGGGTCGATCTCGGTGACGATGACCCGGGCGCCCTGGCCGCGCAGCGCGTCGGCGCAGCCCTTGCCGACGTCGCCGTAGCCGCAGACGACGGCGACCTTCCCGCCGATGAGCACGTCGGTGGCGCGGTTGAGGCCGTCGATGACCGAGTGCCGGCAGCCGTACTTGTTGTCGAACTTCGACTTCGTCACCGAGTCGTTGACGTTGATCGCCGGGAAGGCGAGCGTGCCGGCCTTGGCCATCTCGTAAAGACGGTGCACGCCGGTGGTGGTCTCCTCGGTGACGCCCTTGATGTTGCGCGCCGTCTCGGTCCAGCGGCCGGGCTTCTCGGCGATGGTGCGGCGCAGCGTCTCCAGGACGATCGCGTACTCCTCGCTGTCCGAGGGGTCGGTCGCAGGGACCGCGCCGGCCGCCTCGAACTGCGCGCCCTTGTGGACGAGCAGGGTCGCGTCGCCGCCGTCGTCGAGGATCATGTTCGGCGTGCCGCCGTCCGGCCAGGCCAGCGCCTGGTCGGTGCACCACCAGTACTCCTCGAGGGTCTCGCCCTTCCAGGCGAAGACCGGCACGCCCTGCGGGTCGTCCTTGGTGCCGTTGGGCCCGATGACGATCGCGGCGGCCGCGTGGTCCTGGGTGGAGAAGATGTTGCAGGAGACCCAGCGGACGTCGGCGCCGAGCGCCACCAGGGTCTCGATGAGGACCGCGGTCTGGATCGTCATGTGCAGGGAGCCCATGATGCGGGCGCCCCGCAGCGGCTGGCTGGCCGCGTACTCCGCCCGGGTGGCCATCAGGCCGGGCATCTCGTGTTCGGCAAGACGGATCTCCTTGCGGCCGAACTCGGCCAACGCGAGATCCGCGACCTTGAAGTCGAAACTCATGCCTTCTCCTTCGACGCTCGGGCGGCTGCCGAGCCTGGGTGGCGGGTGCGGAGTCCCGGGAACCACCCGCCAGCGGCGGCGGTGGCCGTGATGCGCCGGCCCGGGAACACGTTTCCTGAGCGTGCCACATGCGGGCAGGGGAGCGAAGACCCGGGCCAGCCGGGCGGCACGGCCGCCCAGTCCCGCCCGCACAGCGGGGTAGCCCGGCCCGGGTTTTGCCTCACCCTCGCCGTGATGCCCGCTGAGCTGGTCGGACTCCCGCCGCCGGCGCGGCCCCTGGCGCGCCCGGCCCCGCGTCACCGGCGCCGGCCGCGCCCCCGCCGCTGCGCGGTGTGCCGGATGGCCGGCCCTCACCGGTCCTCCCTGTAGCCGCCTGCCCGCTTATGAGCCTTTTGTCCAACCATCCGGGTTCCGCCGCCGCGACCGCGCCGCCGCCGCCGCGGCGGTGCACCCAACCCCGCTCGTCGGCCCAGACCAGCAGCGGAGGCAGGACGACAAGCGCGGACAGCAGCGCGACGGCCACGTTCAGGGCGACCAGCAGGCCGAAGTCCCGCAGCAGCGGCAACGAGCTGAACGCCAGCACGGCGACGCCGATCACGGCGGCCAGCGCGGAGACGAGGAAGGCCCGTCCGGTACGGGCCGCGGCCGCCTCGACCGCCTCGAGCGGCCCCAGGCCCCGGCGACGTTCCTCCAGGTGGCGTAGCACGAGCAGGGTCGTGAACTCCGTGCACAACGCGATGATCAGCGGGCCGCTGACCGCCGTGAGCGGGCTCAGATCGACCCCGATCAGCAGGGCGATGATCGAGCTGAGGCCCACCGCGATCAGCACCGGCACCACCGACAGCACCGCCCGCACGAGGCTCCGGTTGTAGAGCACGAGCAGGACGAACACCGCGGCCAGGGCGTAGTACGTCAGCTCGACCCGGTTCTTGGCGAAGTTGTCCAGCAGACCGGTGCCGACGACGGCGAGCCCTGACGGGGTGGCGCTGATGCCGGCCGGGGGGCGGACGTGGTCGCGGATGCCGTCGACGACGCCGGCCTGGCGCTCCAGCGACCCGGAGCCGGTCCTGAAGACGAGGTTCAGCGCGTGGTGCTCGCGGTTGACCATGGCGCGCTGGATGTCGGGCGGCGCCACCTGGTAGGCGAGCCGGATGTCCGCGCCGGTCGGCATCACGACGGTGGTGTTCGGCACCTCCATCATGAAGCTGATCGTCGTGACCAGGCTGGAGGCGTCCAGCAGGTCGTCAGGGTGGGCCGCGAGCTGTGCGTTGGCGAATCTGCCGACGAAGCCCGCCGTCGCGTCGTCGAACACGTCGCCCGACTTGACGAAGATGCCGAGCTCGCTGGCCGAGCCGGTGCTCGCCCGCAGCGTGTTGATGTTCTTGATCACCTGGCTCTGCTGGTCGACCCACTTCTCGGGGTCCGTCTGGATCGTCAGCCGGCCGTCCGCGAAGATCCCGCCGACGAAGATCGCCACAGCGGCCACGACGAGCGGGATCGCGGTGATCCGTGGCAGGGCGCCCAGCCGGATGACGGTGCGGCCGAGCGGGCCGTGGGTGTAGTCCTTCGGCGGCGTGGGGCGGCGCCGTTCCCGCATGGTCAGCGACGCGGTGAGCAGCAGCACCGTCGCGACGACGATGACCGGCAGCCCGAGCGCGAGCAGCGTGCCGAAGTCCCGGATCATCGGAACCTGGCTGAACTCCAGGGCCAGGAAGGCGAGCACGGCGGCGACGGTGGCCAGCGCCAGCGCGGGCAGCAGCCCGGCCAGGGCCGCCACCACGGGGTTGCCGGCCCGGTCGAGCTGGGCTTCCTCCTCGACCCGGCTGTGGAACTGCACGGCGAAGTCGATGCCGACGCCGAGCAGGACGGGCAGGCCGGCGATGGTCACCACGGACAGCGGCACGCCGATGTATCCCGCGAGACCGAAGGCCCAGATGAGCCCGACCCCGACGACCCCGAGCGGCAGCAGCCGCCAGCGCACCGCGAACGCGACGACCAGCAGCCCCGCCATCAGGGCCAGCGAGATGGCGCCGAGGGTGAGGAAGCCGCCGCGGAGGTAGTTGTTGATGTTCCGGAGCAGTACGGCGGCGCCGGTGGTCATCGTCGTCGCGTGGTCGAACCGCAGCCCGGAGGTGGCACGCTCGACGATCCGCGCGCCCTCACCCTCGGCCGCCAGCGAGGCGTTGCCCTCCAGCCGGGTGACCATCTGGGCGGTCGACGGGGTCGGGAAGAACGGCCGCAGCGACTTGCGGATCGCGCCGGTGTTGTCGTGGAGCAGAAAATCCACCCAGGCCGGGTTGTCGACCGTGCGCTGTGCCTCGGGGATCGTCTGCATCCGCTTCAGGGTGGCCAGCGAGTCGGCGAGGCGGCGCTGCGCGGAGCCCGGATCCGGGTCGCGGCTCTGGGCGCCCAGCAGGATCTTCGCGGCCGGGCTGTCGAGGACGTTGCCGTTCTTGCTGCGCACCAGGTTGTCGGTGAACTCCAGCGCGGTCAGCGGGGTGATCGCCGACTGGATGCGCGGGTCCGCGTCGAGCTCGGCCTGCAGGTCCCGGAACTGCTTGATGTTGTGCGGGGTGAACAGATCGCCGGCGTCGGCGCCGCGCTCGATCGTGAACAGGGTGAGCATCGCCTGCCCGCCGAACAACGACTGGTAGTCGACGTTGTCCCGGGCCACCTGCGAATCGCTGTTGAGGTAGTTGTCCTGGCCGGTGGTGAACTCCAGCCGGTTCAGCCCGTACCCGAGGACGAGCGTGACGAGCAGGGTCACGACGGCGACGACACCGGAGCGCCGGCCGTTGCGTGCGACGAGTGCCCGCCAGCGCCCGCCCGGGCCATCCGGCGGGTCGGCGGGCCCGCGCCCTCGTGGACCGGTCGGCCTCCGCGAGGAAGGGCCGCCGGGATCCGCGTCGGACGAGCTCGTGCGGTCGGTCGGGTCAGGAGGGCTCGTCGGATCATCGGCTGGCATGGTGCTTGGCGGCATCGGGCACGCTCCGGAGTCTTCGTTGGCCTCCGGATCAACGCAAAGTGACCAGTCGGTCCGAGGGCTACACCCCTCGGTGTATAGCGCAGATCACATCCGAGGGGAGTAGCTCGGACGTTGATCTTTTGCACAACTTCCGAATGGAACCGAGGGGGCACATTGCGTAATCGGCGGCGGAGGTCTCGACGCCTCATAGACGCAATGCCGTCCCGGTGACCCTCGTTCGGCCTGAAGGTGGCCGTAGGAATGGGCGGGCCGGGGAGCGACCCCGCACCTCCCCCATGCGTCGCCCGATGGTGCCGGTGCGCGGCGGCGGCGTGGCGTGATCGTCGGCGGTCGGCCGGCGCGGGGCCGGCCGACCGCCGACGCCGGTGGTTCAGACCCGGACGGTCTCCCGGGCGACGTGGAGCTCGACGAGCGAGTCACAGCTCGGGAAGAACAGCCCCTCGTGCCCGTCGTCCCACCGAACGACGTACGGCGGACCGCCGTCGGCGCCACGTATCTCGATCACGACGCCGTGCCGTTCCGGGCTGCCCACGGTGCGGCCGTGGACGACGAACCTGTCTCCGACGGATGCGGACATCATGGCGGTCAACCTCCCTGCCGTTGTGGTGACCGATGGCATGCACCTGCGCTATCTGCGTAACACAGCCGCGGGGGCCCGGCTGGCCCGAAGTCCGAAAGGTCGCCGAAGTCGCGGCGAGCCCAGCCGGTCCCCACCGATCCCCGCCGGTCCCGGCCGAGTCCGGCGCGGCCGCGCGGCGGGGATCACGGGCACCGCTGGAGGCCGGGGGTTCCCCGTCCGGTCACACCCGCCGCCGTCGCCGGATCGTTCGTCCTACGCCGGTCGATGTCCGAAAGCGGGGCGGTTGCGGGGGCGACGACCTACCTGCGGTGAAAACGTAGGAAGTGGGTTCCCTGTCATTAATCTGCGGGTAAGGCTCCTGCGGGAGGCGATCACTCGTCCGCCGCCGGTCTCACGGCTGGGACCGCTATGCGACCCAGCGTGAGATGTCGAGCAGAGTTCCGGGGACTGAGCCCTATCTCACATCTTTTTCCCGGTCCTCCTTACCGATCGGTCGGTAGGAACGATGGATGGGTTAACGGGAAGTGTCGTGATGGGGAGGCGGAGATGGTTCGGAGCTGCTCATGGTGAGCACGACGGGCCAGACCCTGATGGGCGGGCCGGGCCGGCCGGCCGCGCTGGCCCGAGGCTCCGGTCGGAGTGACCGACCTGGTCGGGCGGCCGGGGCGCTGCGCAGTAGCGCCTTCATCGTGGGTCAGGTCGTTCTGTTGGGCTCGTTGTACTGGCTCTACGGGCTGGGCCGGCACTTCGCCGACGGCCGGGAGCTCGTGGCCCTGCACCACGCGAAGCGTGTCTGGCACGTCGAGCGCCTGTTCGACCTGCCGAACGAGTCGTCCATTCAGTCCCTCGCGTTGCACTCCAGCCACCTGCTGGAGTTCGCGAACCGCTTCTACATTGCCGTGCACTTCCCCGCAGCGATCATCTTTCTGCTCTGGGTGCTGATCTTTCAGCGGCCGGCCTGGCGCCGGGTGCGGACGGTCATCATGGCGTCGACCGGTGTCGCGTTGCTGATTCACATCGCCTACCCGCTGGCGCCCCCCCGATTCCTGCCGCGGCTGGTGCCCGGAGTGAATCTCGTCGACACCGGGGCGGTGTTCGGGCCGTCGCCCTACGGGCCGCACGACACCGTCGCCAACCAGTACGCGGCGATGCCGAGTCTGCACATCGGGTGGTCCATCCTGGAGGCGTGGGGGGTGATCACCATCCTGCGCGCCCGCGCCCGGTGGCTCGCCGTCCTGCATCCGATCATCACGACCATCGTCGTGGTCATCACGGCGAACCACTACTGGCTCGACGGCATCATCGGCGGCGGCCTGGTCGTGGCTGCGGTCCAGCTCACCCGGCCGGAGGTCCAGGCCCGCCTGCGGCTGTGGGCCATCGCCTTCCACCTGCCGGTCCGGGCCCTGCCCGCCGCCGCGATGGCGGGCGCACCGGGGACGGGCGCACCGGTGGTGTTGGCGGGCGGACCGTCACCCGGGGCGGTCATCCGCGATCGTCCAGAGGCCCTCGGTCGACCCGCATCCGAGGTGCCGCGTGCCAGGAAGGGCTCCTCGGCCGCCGTCGGCGCGACCCTCGCCGATGCTCCGGACCCGTCCGGCGGGGATGCGCCCCGTGCCGCGCCGCCGCAGCGGGCCGCGACCGAGGACGATGCCGGCGCCCGTCTCGCGGGCAATGCCCCGGGAGACGCCGTCCCGAGCCCCGGCACCTGACGGAGTGGCCGGCACCTGAGGAACTCGGGACAGCCGGAGTCAGGACAGCCGTTCCAGGACGAGCGCCATGCCCTGGCCCCCGCCGATGCACATCGTCTCCAGCCCGATGGTCGCGTCGGTGGTGCGCAGCCCGTTGATCAGCGTGGTCAGTATCCTCGCGCCGGTCATGCCGAACGGGTGCCCCAGCGCGATCGCGCCGCCGTGCACGTTCAGCTTCGACAGGTCGACGCCGAGTTCGCGGTAGGTCGGGATGACCTGTGCGGCGAACGCCTCGTTGAGTTCGACGAGGTCCACGTCGTCGATCGTCATCCCGGCCCGGGCGAGCGCCTGCCGGGACGCCTCGACCGGCGCCAGCCCCATGATCTCGGGCGAGAGCGCACTCACTCCGGTGGAAACGATCCGGGCAAGCGGGGTGACGCCCAGTTCACGGGCCCGGGTGTCGCTCATCACGACGACCGCCGCCGCGCCGTCGTTGAGTGGACAGGCGTTGCCGGCGGTCACCGTGCCGTCGGGCCGGAAGACCGGCGGCAGGGCGGCGAGGGCCTCGATGGTCGTGCCCGGCCGGGGGCCGTCGTCGGCGTCGACGACCGTGCCGTCGGGGAGCCGGACCGGGGTGAGCTCCCGCTTGTAGAAGCCGGCGGCGACGGCCTGCTCGGCGAGGTGCTGCGACCGGCAGGCGTACTCGTCCTGCTCCGCGCGACCCACGCCGGTGAGCCGGGCGACGTTCTCCGCCGTCTGGCCCATCGCCATGTAGACGTCCGGCAGCTCCCCGTCGCGGCGGGGATCCGTCCACGACGGGGAGCCGGCGCCGGCCCGCGCCGCGGTCCGCGCCTGGGCGCCGGCGTAGCTGGGGTTCTGGGTGTCGGGCAGGCTGTCGCTGTTGCCCTTGACGAAGCCGCTGACGACCTCGACCCCGGCGGCGACGAACACGTCCCCCTCCCCGGCGCGGACGGCGTGCATCGCCATCCGGATCGCCTGCAGGGACGACGCGCAGTACCGGGAGACCGTCGTGCCCGGCACGCCGTCGAGACCGAGGCTGACCGCGACGACCCGGCCGATGTTGTGCCCCTGCTCCCCGCCGGGCAGCCCGCAGCCGACGATCAGATCGTCGATCTCGTGGGGGTTGAGCATCGGAACCTGGTCGAGCGCGGCAAGGATGATCGTCGCGGCGAGGTCGTCGGCCCGAAGCCCCCGCAGCGTGCCCTTGAAGGCCCGCCCGATCGGCGAGCGGGTGGCGGCGACGACGACGGCCTCGGTCACGGACGCCCTCCCGGAAGCTCGGCGCCGCGGTCACCTGATCGCGCGCCACTCGTGGCTAAATGATCAAACTTTAGCGCGGCGCGGTGCCCTCGGTCGCGGCCTCGCGGCCGGCGCGGCGATGCCGGACCGGCCGGGTTACCCTTTGATCATCGGGATGGACCGAGCCGGACGGACGGGCGGATGCGCGAGGGACCTGCTCCGACGGGTGGCGCCGTGGTGTCGGCCGGCGCGGCCGACGACCTGTGCCGGCACGCCGCCGCCCTGCGCCGGGCCGCCACCGGGGTGGCTGCTGTGCTGACCGGGGTTCGGGCCGCGGGCGGCGCCGGTTCGCCCCTGCAGGCCCGGTTCGGCGGCAGCGTCCTGGCCTGGCAGGCGGCTCTCGACGCGGATGCCGAGGCGCTGCGGGCCCGCGCCGCGCTGCTCGACCGCCTCGCGGCCGGCTGGGTGCTGCCCGACCCAGGCCCCTGGTCCGCTGCGGCCATCTCGCCCGGACCGACCTCGTCGCGGGTGCCGATCGGGCCGTCCGCGCCGGCCGAGGCCTGGGTCGGGGGAATCGGCGGCGCGGCGGTTCGCTTCGATCCGGTCCTGCTGGGCGTCCTCGCCGCGCGCCTGCGTGCCGCCGCGGACCGGGCGGCGGCGCTCGGCCGCGCGGTGGCCGTCGCCGTCGGCGAGGCCGACCGCACCCTGGCGCGCATGGGGACGTCCGCCGAGATGGTCGGGATGGTCGAGATGGTCGGGGCGGCCGGGCGCGGGCTGCGGCTCGTGGCCGTCGAAGCCCCCGCCGTCGCCGCCGACATCGAGCTGCGGATGGCCCGCTTCGCCGCCGCGCCGATCACCCTGCGCCGGGCCGGGCCGAGCGATCCGCCCGAACGGGTCGGCCGGACGCCCGCCGCCCCGCCCGCGTCGCCGGCCGCCCCGCCCGCGTCGCCGGCCGCCCTGGCAGTGGCGGCGGGCCTGCTGGCCCTGTTCGATGCCGGGTCCGGGTCCGGGTCTGGCTCCGATGCCGGGTCTGGCTCCGATGCCGGGTCCGGGTCCGATGCCGGGTCCGGGTCTGGAGCCGGACCGGACACTCCCGGCGTCGAGCGGCTGCGGGCGATCCGGGCGCGGCTGGCGGACCTGCCGGGTCCGGCCCGCGCGGGAGTGATCGGGCAGCTGCGGGGCGGGCCGTTGACCGTCCTCGCCGCGATGGCCGCGCGGCTGGCCGGCACGGCGAAGCCGGGGGCGGTGCTCGCCGCGGCCGAACTCGCGGGCCTCGCCGACGATCTGCTCGCCGGGGCGCCGCCCGACCTGCTCGGCGAGCTGGTGCGGGCCGTGCCATGGCTGGAACCCGCCGCCCCGCCGCCCGGCGGCGGCGAGCGGTCGGGACCGGTCGTCGATGTGGACCGGTCCGGGGATGCCATCGTGCACGACGGCGCCGACCCTGGTGATGTCGGGCAGGGCGCCGTCGCCGACTGCTACCTCGCCGCGGCGCTGATCGGCCTCGCGCGGCAGGACCCCGCCCTGCTCGCCGAACGGCTGCGGCGCAATTCCAACGGCACCGTCACGATCAGCCTCCACCCGGGCTCGGGCGCGCCGGTTGGCGTGACGGTGACCGCGACGCTGCCCGCGAGCCGGGTGCCCGCACCCGCGCCCCCCGGCGGCGGTGGGCGTGGCGAGGCGGTCCAGGAGATCGCGATGGACGGCGACAACGCCGCGGGCCAGCCTGAGCTCTGGCCGGCGCTCTACGAGAAGGCGTACGCCCGCCTGCACGGCGGGTACCCCGCGATCGGATTCGGCAGCGCCTCGGTCGCCCTGGGGACCCTCACCGGACGGCCGGTGCGCCGGCGAGCCGCCCGCGCGACGAGTGTCGCGGACCTCGCGGCTCTGCTCGGCCGAGGCGAGGTCGTCGTGCTCGCGACCCGGAGCCGGACCCGGCCCGGCGGCCTCGTCGCCGCCCACGCGTACCCGGCGCTGGCGGTGGATGCCGCGCGGGGACGGGTGCTGCTGCGAAATCCCTGGGATCCCGCGCCGGGTGCGGACAACGTGCGGTGGTACGCCTGGTCGCAGGTCGTGGCGGACGTGCACACGGTCGTGCACGGGCCCACTCGGTGACGGCCGGCTACCGCCTGCGGATGATCGCGACGGGAGTCGGACAGTGGATCATGCACTGATGGCTGACCGAACCCAGCAGCAACTCGGCGAATCCGCCATGGCCGCGGGCACCGACGACGACGAGGTCGCATTCCCGGCCGGCGGCGAGCAGCGCCTGGGTCGGCGAGTCCGGCACCACCCGGCGTCGCAGCTCCAGCCCGGCGGGCAGGGCGTCGTGCACCGTGGCGACTGCCTCGTCGAGCGCGGCCCGGGCCTGTTCCTCCAGCGCCTGAGTGATCTCCCCGGGTGCCTCGGCGAAGGGTAGCGGGATGGCCGCTAGCCAGGCGTGCACGGCGATCAGCGCAACCCCACGCCGGTCGGCCTCCTCGGCGGCCCAGGCCAGGGCGGCCAGCGAGTTCGGGGAACCATCCACGCCCACGGCCACCGCTCGCGCCGGTCGGCCGCGGGTCTGGGCCGGGTCGCCGCCGCGGGCGATCACCACCGGTGCCGGCGAGTGCACGGCCACCGAGGCGCTGACCGAGCCGACCCGCAGCCGGTGCAGCAGGCCCCGCCCGCGGGCCCCGACCACGATCATGCGGGCGTCGTGCCCCACGGTGAGCAGTGCCTCCGCCCCGGGCTGATCGACGACCTCCTCGGCCACGTGGACCGCGGACCCGGCCGGGGCCGTGGCGGTGACGGTCTCGTGCAGTACCTGGGCCGCCCGCTCGGCCAGGCCGTCGGCGGTCTCCGGCCGGGGTGGGCCGCCGTGTCCGATCCCGACGACGGCCCGCAGCCCACAGCCGTGCCGCTCGGCCTCGTCGAGTGCCCAGCACAACGCCACGTGGGAGCCCGGTGAGCCGTCGACCCCGACCACGATGTCGGCCATCCGCCGCCTCCTTCGCCGCCCGGGTGGCGCCGCGTCCGCGGAAGCACGGTCGGAATACCCCACCCGCCGGTGGGGAACCCTCGGCGAGTGGGCCCGGCCGGCGGCCCGCCCCGCAAGCCCGACCACCCCCCGGCCAGAGCTACCGGGGCCCGTGGTGTGGTGCCTCCATAGCCGGACAGATGGGTTCGATGGTCCTGGCCGCGGTTTCCCGGCCGTCCGGAGGGTCAGGGCCGGAAGTGGTCGGAGGGCGGCCCGCTGTGGTGGTCTCACCGTGGGTTGCCGCCGTGCACGCGCTACTCGTGACTTTTCAGTCACACCTGCCGGCGGGAAAGTCGGTTGACCATGAGGGGTGGTTGGGCAAGCCCGGCAGCGTCTGATCCGCAACAGCCTCGGTTGGCCGCGATCCGGCAATGATCCATATCCCCCGGAGATCCTTCCAATCCGGTCGCGCGCGAATCACGGCGCCGCCGGGCGGCATTCGTCACCGGGCGCGACGAGATGTTGCCGGCCGTGCTCCGTTCCGCATTCCCGGCATTGATGTACCGGCCGGCCCCGGCCGACGCCGTCGGTCGGTGGTTGTCGCGCCGTGCCCCGGCCTGGGTCGGGCGCCGGACGCGCGAGGAAGGGACGCCGAAATCGCCCGACAAGGTCGCGCAAAGATGTGGCGTCTTGTTCGGAAGAATGTCAGCCTGCCGCTCGCTGATTTGCCGGCGGGTGCGGTGTTGTCGGCTCTGTTCGCGGGCAACGGGACGGCTGGTTCTCCACGCCCTCGACGATTGCGGGGATGCGTCGCTCTGGTGCCTGGTATTCCTCCCGCCGGCACCGTCGCCGCCTCACCGCCGCCGTGTCCCCGGGGCACCCCGAGCCGCGCGGCCGGCCCGTCCGGCTCGTGGCGGCGCCGGGATCGCGGCCGGAAGGGCCGCTGGTGAATGGTCGCCCCGGCAGGCCGGGATGGCCGATGAGAGGGGCTGATTCGGCGTCGGACGCCGCGCCCGGGCCAGATCCGGTCGTCTGCGCGCCCGACGCGCGGTGGTCGGCGGGCGGACCGGGCCGGGCGGCCGGCGCGAGGCGCGGCCGGGCGGCCCTCAGGCGGCGTGGTGAACCTGAGCCGGGTGTGTCGCGGGGCGCGGGCATGGCGCCGGGGGCCTCGTGCCCGCGGACACCTCTGCTACCCCGCCGGAAAGCCGGCACCGCGGCCGAAAGAAACCGATCAAATCGATGACCGGTTGTCATCGGCGGCTTGATTCGCTGAATTTTTCGGCCGCTCGGACTCGCTATTCGGATGCCTCGGTGTGGCCCTTTCGTGGCCGCGTCGCCATCTTTTTGCTTGGCAGCAGTCGGGCGATGTTTGATGTTTCCGTCACACCACGACTACCCAACGGCGGTGATGGAGTCATGTCCTCTTCATGTGACCGTGGTGGCCCTCCACAGGAGCCGCTTGACCCGGTGCGGAGTACGGTGCCTGAACAGACGTCGACCCGCTCTCGCCCCACCGAGCCCGTTCCGGTGGGGCTGATCCCCGGACAGCCGGCCGTGACCACATCGGGTCCGGGCAGTCCGCCAGCATCGAGTGACCCAGCCGAGGGAAGGAGGCTTGTGCCGCCGGACACGATCCAGCTCACCATCCCCGGTGCTCTGGTTTCGGTTCAGGCGGTGCAGGAGCCGGGAACCCTGATCGCGGACCGCAGCGGATGGCAGCGGGCCGTGTTGCGCGCATCCATGCCCTCCGCGGCGAAACTCGTCGCGTGCACCCTGGCGTGCCACATCGCCGAGGCGCCGGAGTTCCTCCCCGCCGGTGCGGCGGTGAGCGGCCCCGGGCTGATCACCCTGCGGGAGGAGACCGGCTACAGCCGGACCCACGTCCAGCGGCAGGTATCCCTGCTGCGCCGGCAGGGATGGCTGACCACCGTCGCGCGGCCGGCCGCGGGCCGGACGACCCGGTTCGCCCTGAGCATCCCCGACTCCATGGTCCGGGCCGGTCTCGTCCGCCTGGTCGAGCCGCCCGTCGAGTCCACCGGCGAGACGCGCGCCGGGGCCGCCGGCACCCAGGAATCCTCGCGCGAGTCGGGCCGCCGCCGCGGGCGCCGCAGCCGTGCCGGCGCCCACCCGAAGGGCGCCGCCCGGCGCCGCACCCGCGAGCGCGAGATGGCGACCGTGGGCAGCGAGGCGCAGGACCGGGCCGGCGGATTCGTCGTCGACCTCGTGCCCTCGCGCGATCGTGGCCCCTTCGTCTCCGACGCCGCCCAGCGTCCCGAGCCCCATCAGCGTCCCGAGCCCCATCAGCGTCCCGAGGACTGGCATCGCGAGGACTATCCGCACCAGCCGACGGACGCTCCCGCCGTGCCGGAGGAGCCGGCCACCGTGGACGCGGCTGCGCCGCCGCACCCGACCGCGCCCACTGCCACCGCGCCCACTGCCACCGCGCCCACCGCTACCGCCGTCACCGACCTGATCTTCGCCGAGCCCGCCGCTGCGGAGCCTACGGATCAGGCCACGGCGCACCAGGCGCCCGCCGCGCAGCCCGCGGTGGACGAAGCGACCGCGGACGAGGGTGGGCCAGAGGCCGCGCACGAAGAGGCCACGCACGAGGATGCGGCGGACGAGGCCACGTCGGGCGAGGCCCCGGCGCCCACGGTTCCGCTGCCCCCGCCGCCGCCCGCGCCGATGACTCTCGCCGCGACCCAGGTGATCAACGTGCTGGCGAACGCGATGCGCCGCCCGACCTCCGACTTCCTGGAGATCTTCGGTAAGTTGCAGATCATCTTCGACGAGGACAACTGGGATCCGGTCACGCTGGCCCTGCACCTCGTCCACATCATCCAGACCGGGGTGCTGGTCGGGGACGGCGACGAGATCGACAACCTGTCCTGGCGCCTTGACCGGCTGCCGCGGGCCTCGACCGACTGCGAGTGCCGCTCCTGCCGGGAGCGCCGGGCCGACCAGTTGAAGTCGCCGTCAGCCCCTTCCCCCAAGGGCCGGTTCAACCGCACGGGCGGGGCCGGTCGCGGCGCCGGCCGGCCGGCGGCGGCGGCCGAGCCGAAACGCTCCGCGGCCGCGAAGACCGAGGCACCGCCGGTGGAGATCCCGCGGCCTCCCCTCGAGGCGATCGAGCGAGCCGCTCAGGCGGCACGTGAGGCCCGGCTGCGGGAACGACAGCAGGCAGCGGACGGCGCGGCCTGACCGGATCCGGTCCGGTCGCGGCGGGCTGTGCGCGTCGAGCGGTGTTGCACGGGCCGGTCGGTGGGTCATCATGGGAGGCCGGCGTCGACGGCGGCAGGTGACAAGCATGGCGGAACGCGGATCCGGCGATGATCTCGACGCGGGTGGCCTCGACGCGGATGTGATCGTGGTCGGCAGTGGCTTCGGTGGCAGCGTCAGCGCGTTGCGTCTCGTGGAAAAGGGCTACCGGGTCCTCGTCGTCGAGGCGGGTCGCCGGTTCAGCCCGCGGACGCTGCCGCGCAACAACTGGCACATCCGCCGGTTCCTGTGGCTGCCGAGGCTGGGGTGCCACGGCATCCAGAAGATCACCTGGCTGGGTCGGGTGATCGTGCTGTCCGGGACGGCGGTCGGCGGCGGTTCGGTCGTCTACGCGAACACCCTGTACCGGCCGCTCGACGACTTCTACGCCGACCCGCAGTGGCGCGGCATCACCGACTGGCGCGCCGAGCTGGCCCCGTTCTTCGAGCAGGCCGAGCGGATGCTCGGGGTGACCGCGAACCCGACGACGACCTACGCCGACGAGGTGTTCCACGCGGTCGCGGACGAGATGGGCGTCGGTCCGAGTTTCGCGCCGGCACGGGTCGGGGTCTTCTTCGGCCGCGACGGCCGGCAGGAGCCGGGAGTCCGGGTGCCCGACCCCTACTTCGGCGGGGTCGGGCCCGGCCGAACGGGCTGCGTCGAATGCGGCGAGTGCATGACCGGCTGCCGCCGCGGGGCGAAGAACACGCTGGACCGCAACTACCTGTTCCTCGCCGAGCGGGCCGGCGCGCAGGTCCTGCCCGACACCACGGTCACCGCCATCCGCCCGCGGTCCGGCGGCGGGTACGAGGTCGACACGGTCCGGACGCCGGGGGTGCCCCGGCGCGGGCGGCGCACGTTGACCGCGGGGCAGGTCGTGCTCGCCGCCGGCACCCTGGGGACCCAACGTCTGCTGCTCTCGGCGCGCGAGCGCGGCGATCTGCCCGCCCTGTCGCCCCGGCTCGGCGAGCTCACCCGGACGAACTCCGAGTCCATCCTCGGCGCGACGCGGTTCCGCCCGGACCGCCGGGTCGCCCGCGGAGTGGCGATCACGTCGTCGTTCTACCCGGACGGGCAGACCCACGTCGAACCGGTCCGCTACGGCCGGGGCAGCAACCTGATGGCCCTGATCAGCGCGGCGATGACGGATGGTGGGGGCCGGGTGCCGCGCTGGCTGAAGTACCTGCGGGAGCTGCTGGTGCGCCCGCACCACGCGCTGGCCATGGGGCTGCCCTGGCGCTGGTCCGAACGGACCATGATCGCTCTGGTCATGCAGTCGCGCGACAACTCGCTGACGGTGTCCCTGCGGCGCGGCCCGTTCGGCCTACGTTGGCTGACGAGCCGGCAGGGCCACGGCGATCCGAACCCGTCGTGGATCCCGGCGGGTAACGACGCCGTCCGCCGGATCGCGGCCCGGATCGGCGGCTACCCCGGCGGCTCCGTCGGCGAGATCGCCGACATCCCGATGACCGCGCACATCCTCGGCGGCGCGCCGATCGGCGCGGACCCGTCCAGCGGGGTGATCGATCCCTACCAGCGGGTCTTCGGGTACGAGGGCCTGCACGTGGTCGACGGCGCGGCGATCTCGGCGAATCTCGGGGCGAACCCATCGCTGACGATCACCGCGCAGGCCGAACGGGCCATGTCGTTCTGGCCGAACAAGGGGGAAGCGGACCCCCGTCCGACGATGGGTCAGCCCTACCGGCGGGTCGATCCCCGCCCGCCGGCCCGCCCGGCCGTGCCGGTGGGCGCCCCGGGCGCGTACCGCATCGGCGATCCGGTCGCCGCGCCGCGCCGTTGACTGGTCGCGCCGCCTCGCCCGCGCCCGCCCCGCCGGACGGACACCACGGTCGGGCCGGTGACCGGGGCGGACACCGGCGGCGGAACCGGCGTGTGGCGGGCGCTACGCCCGCCGGCCGGATGCCGCCGCCGCGTGCCTCAGCGGGGCCGGCTGGGCTCGCCGAACGTCGTGTCCACGCCCGGCATCTCCTCGAGGCTGTTCGTCGAGCTCGACAGGCGGTCGTCGAAGGCGTCGCGGCCGCTCGCCCGATCGGTGGCCGCGGCCGAGCCGGTCGTGCTGCCGATCGGCGCCGGCTCCGCGGTGACCGTCGGGCTGTCCTGCTGGGCCAGGTAACGGCGCACCGCGACGGCGCCCGCCGCACCGGCTCCGGCCAGGGCGAGTGTCACCAGGCTGCGGCGGCGCCGGCGGTGCACCCTGGCGAGCTTGCCCTCGGCCTTGGCCAGCCGCTTCTCCAGGATTTCCTGGGCCTTGTCGGCCTGGACGCGGGCCTTCGCCTCGTTGGCCACGGCCTTGCGCGAACGCTGCCGCTCCGAGCGCAGCTCGGCGGCGGCGCGGGCCCGCTCGGCGGACAGTTCGGCCTGGGACCGGGCCTTCTCGATCCGCCGGCCGGCCCGCCCGGAGACGGCGACGGCCTTCCCCGCGGCCTTGCCGGCCGCCTTGCCCGCGGCGCGCGGGACGGCCGTCCCGCCGCGGGTCGCGGAGCCGGAGACGTCGGAGATCCGGTGGGCCACGGTCACCCCGGCGTCCCGGGTGGCCGACGCGGCGGTGCCGGCGGTCTCCCCGGCGATGCTCGCCGCGCGGTGGGCGACCGTGCCGGCCCGGTCGGCAGCGTGCTTCGCCGCATCGGAGAGCCCGCTGACCGGCGCGGCGTCGGTGACGTGCGAAATACGGTCCTTAAAGGTCGTGCTCATGGCGTCCTTCCCTGGAGCCGAGATCGTGGCGGGGGGTCGCGGGCGGTCAAGATCTGTGCAGTGTGCCGTACCCCGTTGGCGGCCCTCTCCAACGCGCCGGCCCCCCGCAGGCGTGTCACGCCGACCTGCGTGACATGCCTGGGCTGTGCAGAGGCCCGTCACGCGGTGCATGCCGATGCGGGCGGTGCGGAACGTCGGCTGCGTCCGGCGCATACGATCGGGTCCGGCTCGGGCGCCGTCTGACCGGACATCGACCCAGACCTGAAGAGAAGAGAGGCTCATGGCCGAGGAGCTGTACGCGACGCTGCGGACGACTCAGGGGGATATCGAGATCCGTCTGTTCCCCGATCACGCTCCCAAGACCGTCCGCAACTTCGTCGGGCTGGCGACCGGGACGCAGGAGTGGACGGACCCGGCGAGCGGCGCCAAGAAGACCGGAACCCCGCTGTACAGCGGCACGATCTTCCACCGAGTCATCCCGAACTTCATGATCCAGGGTGGGGACCCGCTGGGCTCCGGCCGCGGGGGCCCGGGCTACCAGTTCGCCGACGAGTTCCACCCCGATCTGACGTTCAGCAAGCCCTACCTGCTCGCGATGGCGAACGCCGGGCCGGGCACGAACGGCTCGCAGTTCTTCGTCACCGTCGCGCCCACCGACTGGCTCAACCGCAAGCACACGATCTTCGGTGAGGTCACCCGGGGCACCGACGTCGTCGACGCGATCGCCAAGGCGCCGACCGCCGCTCAGGACCGCCCGAAGTCCGACATCGTGATCCAGGAGATCGTCATCGACCGTCGGCCGGCCTGACCGGTCCGGCCGGACCCGACCCCGGGGGAGTTCGACCATGAGAGCACCGGACGTGCCGCCGGCCGGCCGGCCGCGCCCGGCACGGCGGGTGCGACCCGGCCGCGCTCACGGGGTCGGGCGATGACCCAGCCGCCGCCGGAGCCGGGCGGAGCCGGGGGCGACGCGGGCTCCGGCTCGGCCGGGGCGGGTTGGCGGCCCGCCATCGGACCGCCGGCCGGCCACCCGGGCTGGACCCCGCCGCCCGGCTCGCCCGCACCAGGTTCCTCGCACCTGCCAGGTCCCCCGCCAGTGCCAGGGCCGCAGGCGTCGTCGATTCCGCACTGCTACCGCCATCCCGATCGGGAGACCTACGTCTCCTGCCAGCGCTGCGGCCGGCCGATCTGTCCCGACTGCATGCGGCCCGCGGCGGTCGGATTCCACTGCCCGGAGGAGGGCCGCCCGCAGGGCGGGCGGGTCGCCCCGCGTGAGCGCGAGCCGCGCACAACCCTCGGCGGCCGGGCGCAGCTCGCCCGGCAGGGGCTGGTCACCCAGATCCTCATCGGGCTGTGCGTGGTCGCGTACATCCTCCAGGGGGCGCCGGGGCTCGCCGGCGGCGACAGCAGCAACCGGTTCACCGACGACTTCGCGATGATTGGCTTCCGGATCGCGGCGGACGACCAGTACTACCGGCTGCTCACCGCGGCCTTCCTGCACGCGGGCGTGCTGCACATCCTGTTCAACATGTACGCGCTGTACCTGCTGGGCTTCCAGCTCGAGGCGATCCTCGGCCGGGCCCGCTACCTGGGCCTGTTCGTGGCCGGTGCGGTCGGCGGGAACACACTGAGTTACCTGCTCGGCGGCCTGTTCACTGCCTCGGTCGGCGCATCCACCGCGATCTTCGCCTTCTTCGCGGCCTACTACGTCATCGCCCGCCGGTTGCGGGTCGATTCGCGGCAGATCCTCATCGTGCTCGGGATCAACCTGCTCATCACCTTCTCGTTCAGCAGCATCGACAAGTGGGGCCACCTCGGCGGGCTCGCGGCCGGCCTGATCGTCGGCCTGATCTACGCCTACGTCCCCCCGCGGCGGGTGTGGGTGCAGGCGGGCGGCGTCGTCGGGATGATCGCGCTGCTGTTCGTCGCGGCGGCCGTCAAGTCCTCGACGCTGGTCTAGCCCGCCTCGCACAGCCCGCCTCGCACAGCCCGCCTCGGCCGCGGCGGTCAGCCCAGCCGGAGCCGGATCTCCTCGATGCACTCGGCGACCGGGCCGGGATCGGTGCCGAGCTGGCGGCGGGTGAGCAGGATCGGGCCGTCGATCGTCTCCACCTCGAGGGTGCGCAGGTGCACCGCGCGCCGATTGTGGGTGAGGGTGCCGGCGCGCACCCGGAGCACCGCCGCCCACGGCAGGTGCCGGCGGCGCAGGCCGTCGACGAGGTCGAGCCCGGCGGGGGAGACCCGCAGGGTCGGCCGGGCGAGCAGGTCGCGCAGCGTCAGCACCCACAGACCGGCGGCGAGCACCCCGACGAGCAGCCGGCCGGCGGCGTCGAGCGAGCCGACCCGTTGCGCCAGCGGACCGACGGCGGCCACCAGCGCCGCCGCCGTGCCGGCGAGGGCGTAGAGCCCGACCCGCCACAGCGGCGGTGACCAGGCGGCGGACGTCGGCGGACGGTCGGCGCCGGGCGGTTCCCCGGACCCGGTGGGCTGCGTGGTCACGCCACCACGCAACCACATCCCGCCCGGGCGGCCGCGGTCGGCGCGGGCTGTGGAGATCGGCGCCGAGTTGCCGGGTGGCCGAGGTGCTTGCACCATGCTGAGTAGCGGCTACTATTCGCTATCTCATCAACACTCATTGTATTGATCTCGGTGAGGTGGCGATGGCGTGAGAGATGCCGTGGCAGGTCGTGATCAGGGGGTTCGGGTGGCACATTCACCGGTGCGACGCAGCGGGAGCAGCCCGTTCCCGCCGATCGCCGAGTATGGATTCCTGTCCGACTGCGAGACGGCGTGCCTCGTGGCGCCCAGCGGGAACGTCGAGTGGATGTGCGTGCCGCGGCCGGACGCGCCCAGCATCTTCGGCTCGGTGCTGGACCGCTCGGCGGGCGGCTTCCGGTTCGGGCCCGACCGCACGCAGATCCCGGCCGGGCGCCGCTACCTGCCCGGGACGAACATCCTGGAGACGACCTGGCAGACGCCGAACGGCTGGCTCATCGTCACCGACTGCCTGGTCGTCGGCCGCTGGCACCGCACCCACAAGCGCTCCAACACCCACCGGCGGACCCCCAGCGACTGGGACGCCGACCACGTGCTGCTGCGCCTCGCCCGCTGCGAGCACGGCACGGTCGACCTCAGCCTCGTCTGCGAGCCGAACTTCGACTACGGCCGTCAGGCGGAGTCCTGGGAGTACGAGGAGGACGACTACTCCTCGGGGGTGATCGCCAACGCCGGCAGCAACATCACGCTGCGGCTGCGGACCGACCTCCGGCTCGGCTTCGACGGTCGGCGTGCCCTGGCCCGCACCTCCCTGCGGGAGGGCGACACGGCGTTCGTCGCCCTGACCTGGCGCCCCGAGGAGCCGCTGCTGCCGGACACCTACCTGCAGGCCTGCGGCGCGGTGGACCGCACGACCGAGTTCTGGCGGCAGTGGCTCTCGCGCGGGATGTTCCCCGACCATCCCTGGCGGCGCCACCTGCAGCGCAGCGCCCTGGCGCTGAAGGGGCTGACCTACGCGCCGACCGGGGCACTGCTGGCCGCGGCCACCACCTCGCTGCCGGAGACGCCACGCGGCGAGCGGAACTGGGACTACCGGTACAGCTGGCTGCGGGACTCCACCTTCGCGCTGTGGGGCCTGTACACCCTGGGTCTGGACTACGAGGCCAACGACTTCTTCTCGTTCATCGCCGACGTCGCGGAGCACGATGAGGACATCCAGGTGATGTACCGGGTCGGCGGTGAGCCGAGAATCGACGAGGAGATCCTCGGTCACCTTTCCGGCTACGAGGGGGCCTCGCCGGTCCGGGTCGGCAACGCCGCCGCGCTGCAACGCCAGCACGACGTGTGGGGTGTCGTGCTGGACTCGGTCTACCTGCACACCAAGTCGCGCGACTACCTGTCCGAGCGGCTGTGGCCGGTGCTCGTGCGCCTCGTTGAGGCCGCCGCCGCCCACTGGCACGAGCCGGACTGCGGGATGTGGGAGGTCCGCGGGGCGCTACAGCACTTCACCGTGTCGAAGATGATGTGCTGGGTGGCGCTGGACCGCGGCCGCCGGCTCGCGCAGATGCGCGGCGACGCGAAGACGGCCATGCGGTGGAAGGCGATCGCCGAGGAGATTCACGCGGAGGTCTGCGACAAGGGCGTCGACCACCGCGGCGTGTTCACCCAGTACTACGGGTCGAAGGCACTGGACGCCTCGCTGCTGCTGATCCCGCTGCTGGGCTTCCTGCCCGCATCGGACGAACGCGTGAAGGCGACCGTGCTCGCGATCGCCGACGAGCTGACCGAGGACGGCCTGGTGCTGCGCTACCGCACCGAGGAGACCGACGACGGCGTCGCCGGGGGGGAGGGCGCCTTCCTGATCTGTTCGTTCTGGCTGGTGTCGGCGCTGGTCGAGATCGGTGAGCTGACCCGGGCCCGCCAGCTCTGCGAGCGGTTGCTGAGCCTGGCCAGCCCGCTGGACCTCTACGCGGAGGAGATCGATCCGAACAGCGGCCGCCACCTCGGGAACTTCCCGCAGGCGTTCACCCACCTCGCCTTGATCAACGCCGTGATGTACGTGATCCGGGCCGAGGACGCCGAGGCGTACGCCCGTCCGTCCCCCTCCACCTGAGTCTCGGCCACCTGAGTCTCGGCCACCTGGGTCTCGGCCACCTGGGTCTCGGCCGTATTCGCGGCGTCGACGGCGGTTGTGGCACTAACGTGGGGGCGTGGCAAGCCTGGAGGTCAGGGACAAGCGGGTCGAGGTCGTCATGAGCGGGTTGGAGCGGCTCGGCGCGCTACGCGGCGATGTCTCTGTGTCCCTCGACGAAATCCTCGACGTCCGCCCGGCACCGGAACCGTTCACCGAGCTCTGCGGCTGGCGGCTGCCGGGAACCGGAATCCCGCGTGTGATCGCGCTCGGCACGTGGCGCTCCCGGGACGGCAAGGCCTTCGCCGCCGTCTACCGGGGGCGGCCGGCGGTCGTCGTCGAGGTCCGGCCGGGCGGGGAGTTCCGCCGGCTGATCATCGGTGCCGACGACGCCGAGAGCACCGTGTCCCGGCTGCGCGCCGCGGTCCTCGCTCGCTGACACAACCGGCGCCCTACCCAATCCCGATTATCGCCTCGGCTTCCACCTCGACGACCCAACGCCGGTCGAGCGGGCCGGCGACCACAACCATGGTGGCGGCCGGACGGGTCGCCGCGAACAGCTCCCGGTGGACCGTGCCCACCGCCGCGGCGTGCTGCGTACCGGTGAGGAACATGCGGGTGCGGGTGACGTCGTGCAGGCTCGCCCCGGCCTGCGCCAGCGCGGCGCCGATGAGCTCGAAGCAGCGCCGGGCCTGCGCCTGCGCGTCCGCGGCCACCGTTCCGTCCGGCCAGACGGGGCCCGTACCACTGACGAACACCCGGTCACCGACCCGGACAGCCCGGGAGAACCCGATGGTCGCCTCGAACGGGGATGTTCCGGCGATGAGCTGACGATCGGTATGCATGAGGTCGCTTTTCGTCAGTGGCGCGAGGGGGTTGATATCCACACTTGTGGACAACGGTTGTGGATAAATGACACCGCTGGAAGTCCGGCCGGGCGCGTCCGGGGCACCGGCCGGAACGACCGCCGGCTCGACAGATATCCGGCTAGCGCCACTGGGTCGACACGGCGAGGCCGACGACGACAAAGCCGAACCCAATGAGGATGTTCCAGCCGCCCAACCCCTCCATTCCCAGCACGCCGCCGTTGGAGAAGTAGTAGACGAGCAGGTAGGCGATCCCGATGAGGAAGAAGGCCAGGATGAGCCCGCCGAACCAGGGCGGGGACGGTGGCCTGCTGCGGCGGGTCTGGCTGGCGTTGACGCTCGGCGTCGGCTTCTTCGGCTTGCGACGTCGTGACTCGGGCACTGCGGGACTCCTCGGCTGGCCGTGCGTGGACGAGCGGCGACCGCCGCCGCCCTCCCGGTTCGGCGGGTGGCGGTCCCGCACTGGGCAACAGGTTAGACGGCGGGCAGCAGGTAAACGGCGGGCAACAGGTTAGACGGCGGGCAGCAGGTTAGACGGCGGGCAACAGGTTAGACGGCGGCCAGCAGGGTGGACAGCGGGACGGTGAACACACCGGCCGCGTACCGGCGTGCGGGATTCTCACCTGCGACGGGGCCCGGCGATCACCGCGACGTGGCATCGCGGGTGTCGCCGGCCGCGTAGCCTGCGGCAAGAGGCGATACCTCCGACGCGGCGGACGGATCGCCCGGCCGGGACTGTGATGGCGTGTCCGCACGCCGTCGACCGGCGATCCGCCGACATGCGGACGCGCCGCCCGCCCGGCGCGTCGGAGAGGCCGGCGCCACGGTGGGTTGGGCGTTCAGCGGGCGTCGAACGGCGAGCGCGGGTCGGGTGTTCCGTGCGGGCCGGTCGCCTGGGTTCGGTCGGCTGGCCGGCGTGCTGGCGGGTGGACGGCGGGCTCGGCGGCTGACGGCGATCTGGCTGGTGTGCTGCCTCGGCCTGCTGGCCGGCGCCGCCGCCAGCGCCGGACCGTTCGCCGATCCGCCCAGCCTGCGTGACTCCCCGGCCGCGGCCGCCCTGGGGCCCGGCGGTATCGCCGAGGTTGTGGGGAACGAGTCGGAGCGGGTCGCGGCGCGGCGCCGCGCAGTGGCCGAGGACTCCCATCGGCCCGCGGCAGTCGCCGCGACCGACCCGACCGCGAGCGGGCTGGCCGCGGACGGTTCGGCGGCGCGCGGATCGGCCACGGAGTCGGGCGGGTCGCCGGGAGCCGGCGAGGGGCCGGTCGCGGGCCTGGCGGAGGCCGCCGGGCTGGCGCCGGTGCACGGGCCGGCGCTGACCGTGGAGCTCGACGACGCGCCGCGGGAGAGTCGCCGCGGCCCCTATCCGTCGGGGATCCCCGCTCCGGGGCCGGACGATCTGGTCGTGCACCAGCAGGACGTGCAGGCGGTCGTGAACGCGCTGTGGGCCGGCGGCGCAGAGGCGATGACGATAATGGGTCGGCGGGTCACCGCCCTGACGGCCGTCCGGTGCGTGGGCAACACGCTGCTACTGCATGGCGAGGTCTTCTCACCGCCGTTCCGGATCACCGCGATCGGCGGCGTCGCCGCCCTGCGCGCGGCGCTTCGCGACAGCCCGCAGATCGCGATCTACCAGCAGTATGTCGCCGCCTACCGGCTGGGCTACCGCATCGGCGAGGTCGCGGACGTCGGGATGCCCGCATACGACGGGCCGCTGACCTTCGCCCACCCGGGCGACCCGGCGGGCCGGGCGGACTGAGGGAGTCGTCGAGGCTGAGTCGGCCGCCGTCACGGGGGCGGATGGCGGTCGAGTCGATGTGGCGGGTGGCTCAGGCGAAGGCGGCCGCTCGCAGCGTCTCGACCTCGGCGGACAGCTCGGGTGCCAGCCGGCGCGCGGCGCCGCCGTCGCCGCACTGGTCGAGCCAGCGGGCCAGGATCAGGTGGCCGCCCTGGGTCAGCACCGACTCGGGGTGGAACTGCACGCCCTCGAGTGGCAGCTCGCGGTGGCGCAGCGACATCACCACGCCGCTGTCGGTCCGGCCGGTCACCTCGATCTCGGCCGGCAGAGTGCTCTCCTCCACGGCCAGCGAGTGGTAGCGGGTCGCGATGAACGGCGACGGCAGGTCCGCGAGGACGCCGACGCGGTCGTGGTGGACCTGGGAGGTCTTGCCGTGCAGCAGCTCCGGCGCGCGGTCGACCGTCGCCCCGAACGCGACGCCGATCGCCTGGTGCCCCAGGCACACCCCGAGCAGGGGGGTGCCGCGCCGGGCGCACTCGCGCACCATCGGGATGCTCACTCCGGCCGCCTCGGGCGTGCCCGGCCCCGGGGACAGCAGCACGCCGTCGACGCCGAGGTCGCCGAGCTCCGCCGGCGTGATCTCGTCGTTGCGGCGCACCACGCACTCGGTGTCGAGCTGGCCGAGGTACTGGACGAGGTTGAAGACGAACGAGTCGTAGTTGTCGACCACCAGGATCCGCATCAGCACGCCACCTCCGGCGAGTTCGGGGCGAGTTCGGTCATCGAGCTCACCCGTTCCCGTTCTGTGCCGCGCCGCCACCCGCGCCGGCGCCGGTGCCTGCGGCGCCCGCGCCGCGGTTGGGCGTCCCGCCGTTGCCGGCGGACAGGCCGAGCAGGCCTGTGCGGCTCGGGGTCGGGTTCGGGTTCGGCTGGGTCTGGGTGGCCGCGGGGCTCGGGCTGGCGGTGTCCGGCTGCTCGGTCGGCTGCTGGTCGGTCGGCTGGGTCTGGGTGGGACTCGGCGGCGGGGTCGTCTGGATCTGGGCGGCTGTCGAGAGCTGGACCGTCGACCCGCGGGGGACGTTCCCACCGGAGGGCTGCTGGTCGACCACGGTGCCGGGGGCCACGTTGTTGTTCGCCACCGACTGCTGGGTCGCCTTCAGGCCGAAGCGGCCGAGCTCGGCGACGGCGTTCTCATAGGAGCGGTTGCGCACGTCGGGCACGTTGACGTTGTCGCTGACGACGTTCAGCAGGACGGTGCTGCCGGGCTTGACGGCGGAGCCCACCTGCGGGTCGGTGCTGTCGACCGTGCCGACCTTGTGGCTCGTCGCGTTCGCGTAGGGCACCGAGTTCGGCACCAGGCCGAGCCCACGCAGCTCCGCCTCCGCGGTGGCCTGCGACTTGCCGACGAGGTCGGCCGGGATCGCGACGTCGCCGGCGGCCTTGCCGATCGACAGGGTGACCACCGCGTTGACGTCGACCTGCTTGCCCCCGTCCGGGTCCACCTTGGTGACCCGGCCGGCCATCTCCGGCGCGTCCACCGAGACGATCGTCGGCTTCCCGGTGTAGCCGGCGCTCTGGAGCCGGGCACGGGCGTACTGCTCGGACTGGCCGACGAGATCCTTGGGCATGGTGAACGACTTGGCCGTCTGGTTGCCGTCGCCGCCGCCGAGGAAGGTGGTCGCGAGCAGGACCACCGCGACGAACACGACGACGATGCTCAGGCCGGCGAGGACGTACTTCAACGTCTGGGACCGCTGCTGGTCCGGCACCGCCCGGCGGTCGATGGCGCCGGTGAGGTCGTAGCGGTCGAACGGACCGGTGCCGAACCGGCCGTCGTCGTAGGAATCGTCGCGGTAGGAGGTCGCGTCGTCGCCGAACCGGTCGTCGGGGTAGCGGTCCCGGGTCGGGTAACCAGCCCGGTCGCCCCGACCGAGCAGCGCGGTGCCGGCGGTGGCCGCGGGGCCGAGGGTGGTGGCGGCACCGCTGGCGCCACCACCTCCCATCATCGCCTGCACCCGACGTCCCGCCAACGCCCGTTCCAGATCGTCGCGCATCTCACCCGCGGTGAGGTAGCGGTCGTCCGGGTCCTTCTCCATCGCCTTCAGCACGATCGCGTCGGCCTCGGGGGAGATGTCGCGGTCGTGTGCGGACGGCGGGTCCGGATCCTCCCGGACGTGCTGGTAGGCGACTGCCACCGGGTTGTCCCCGCGGAACGGCGGGGAGCCGGTGAGCAGCTCGTAGAGCAGCACCCCGGTGGTGTAGACGTCGCTGCGGGCGTCGACGCGGGCGCCGCGGGCCTGCTCCGGGGACAGGTACTGGGCGGTGCCGATCACGGCCGCCGTCGCCGTCATCGTCGAGGACGTCGCGGTGGTGGCGCGGGCGATGCCGAAGTCCATCACCTTGACCGAGCCGTCCGGGCTCAGCATCACGTTCGCCGGCTTGATGTCCCGGTGGATGATCCCCATCCGGTGGCTGTAGTCCAGCGCGGCGCAGACGTCGGAGGTGATCTCCATGGCGCGGCGCTCGGTGAAGCGGCCCTCGGCCTGCAGCGCGTCGCGCAGCGTCCGGCCCTCGATGAACTCCATGACGATGTACGGGATGTGGGTCCCGTTGATGACGTCCTCGCCGGTGTCGTACACCGAGACGATCGCCGGATGGTTCAGGGCGGCCGAGGACTGCGCCTCGCGCCGGAACCGGGCGAGGAAGGTGGGGTCGCGGGCGAGGTCCGAGCGCAGCGTCTTGATCGCGACCTCGCGGCCGAGCCGGATGTCGCGGCCGCGGAAGACCTCGGCCATCCCGCCATAGCCGATGCCCGCGCCCAGCTCGTAGCGGCCACCGATGAGCTGCGGCGCCGCGTCGGGCGTGTACATCTCCGTCGCGTCGGTCACGAATACTCCCCCGCCGTCGCCCCTCCCGCGTCGGAGAGCGCCGACCCGGCGTTGCCGCTGACGATTTCATCACCGAATGCGTTTGTATACACCACACCTGGTGGTGTGGCCGCAGAGTTCGATTCGGAGCCTTTGCTGGAGAACAGCTTGTTGGTCACGAAGGCGGTGATGGCCACCGTCAGGACCAGCAGGATGATCAGGACCGGTAGCGGCATCGGCCGCCGGGCCGCCGGACCGGCTCGGCGCCGGGCCGCCCGGCCCGGCCGGGCCGCGTCCGGCTCGCCGGGGCCTGCCGACCCGCCCGGTGGGCGGGACCACGACGGGGGACCCGGTCGGTAGAGCGTGCCCGGGTCGCGGCTGTCGCCGCGGTCGCCCGCCCGGTAGCCCTGCTCCCTGTAGGCGGTCTCGGCGCCGTAGCCGCCCTGCTCGCCCCGATAGTCGGCGTACCCCGTGTCGGGACCGAACGACGGGCTGTGCATCGCCGTCGCGGGCAGCTCGGCGGCGCCATGCGGGGGGCCGGCCGGACCGCCGGGCACCGCCTGGGTCTGGTCCGGCCCGGCGCCGGACCGGCCAGGCCCGCTGGTCCGCCCCGTGGCCGGCGGCGGGGGAGTGACCCAGGAGGGCGGGCGGTTGCGGGAGGTGGGGCGGTGCGGGCGGCTGCCGGGACTCGAGGAGGGCAGGCCGGTGCCCGGGCCGGGATGGCGCGCGGTCGCATCCGCCACGTCGCCGGGGCCCGGCCACCGACCGGAGTCCGAGCTCCACAGGCTGCGCCGGATGCCCGCAGCGGAGCGGGCGAACGCGCCCGCGGAACTCGGCCGGCGCGCCGGGTCCTTGGCCATGGCCGACTCGACCAGGGCTCGCACCTGGTAGGGGACGTCGGCGGGTAGCGGGGGCGGGGTGTCCTGCTGGTGGGCCATCACCACGACGATCGGATTGCGGTCGTCGAAGGGCCGGCGGCCGGCGAGGCACTCGTAGGCGACGACGCCGAGTGAGTAGACGTCGCTGGCCGGCGTTACCGGCCGCCCTGAGGCCTGCTCGGGTGAGACGTAGTACGCCGTGCCCATCATGATGCCGGTGGCGGTCAGCGGGGCGGCGTCCACCGCGCGGGCGATGCCGAAGTCGGTGACCTTGACGGCGCCGTCCGGGCGCAGCAGCAGGTTGCCGGGCTTGACGTCGCGGTGGACGACGCCGAGGGCGTGGGCGGCCTGCAGCGCGTCGGCGGCCTGGCCGAGGATGTCCAGCATCCGCTCGGGCGACAGCCGCTTCTCCCGGTGCAGCGCGGCCGACAGCGGCTCGCCCTCCACCAGCTCCATCACCAGGTAGGCGGTGGGGTAGTCGTCCGCGGTGGCGACCTCGCCGTAGTCGTAGACCGAGGCGACCCCGGGATGCGACAGCCGGGCGGCGTGGCGGGCCTCGCCGCGGAAGCGCACCAGGAACGACTCGTCGCTGGCGTACTCCGGGCGCAGCAGTTTCACCGCGACGGGGCGGCCGAGGGTCTGGTCGAGGCCCCGCCAGACCTCGCCCATGCCGCCCGCGGCGATCCGGCCGTCGAGCCGGTAGCGGTTGTCCAGGACGGTGTTCGGCGAGGCGGCGCCCGCGAACGGCTGCGACGGTGAGGTGGGGTTACCCGGCGAGTTGTTCATGGTGTGTCCAATGCGGCCTGCATGACCTGTTTCGCGACGGGAGCGGCGATGGCACCACCGGTGCTCAGCTCACCCCCGCCGTCCTCGACGATGACGGCGACCGCCACCTTGGGCGCGTCCGACGGGGCGAACCCGACGAACCAGGCGTGCGGCGCCTCGCCTGTGCCGTGCTCCGCGGTTCCGGTCTTCCCTGCGACGGAGACGCCGTCGATGCGCGCCTTGCGGCCCGTTCCCGACGTCACCACGCTCTCCATCATGGTCGTGAGTTCGGCGGCGACGTCGCTGCTCACCGGCTTGCCGAGTTCCTTGGGATCGGTCCGGCTGATCGTCTTCTTGTCCGGGCCGCGCAGCTCGGAGACGAGGTAGGGCTTCATCTCGGTGCCACCGTTGGCGATCGCCGCGACCACCTCCGCCATCTGTAGGGGCGTGACCCGGACGTTGTACTGGCCGATCGCCGACTGCGCTGTCTGCGCGGCGTCGAGCTTGGCCGGGAACACGCTGCGGGCCTGCTGCAACGGGAAGTCGGGGAAGGTCGAGTTCAGGCCGAACGCCTCGGCCTGCTGGCGCAGCGTCTCGGCGCCGAGATCGATGCCGAGCTGCGCGAAGGCGGTGTTGCAGGAGATCGTCAGCGCGTGGATGAGGGTGTCGGTCTCACCGTCGCCGCACCGCTCGCCGCCGAAGTTCGGCAGCCGCACCGTGCTCAGCGGCAACGCGAGCTCGTCGGGCGCCGGGATGCGGTCGTCGGGGTGGCGGTCGTGCGACAGCGCCGCCGCGGCGGTGATGAGCTTGAACGTCGAACCCGGCGGATAGGTCTGCTGCGTCGCCCGGTTCAGCAGCGGCTGGGCCGGGTCGCCGGAGAGCGCCCCGTAGGCGCCCGTCGCCGTCTTCTCGGTGTGGCTGGCCAGTGGGCTCGGGTCGTAGGACGGGCTGGTCACCATCGCCAGGATGGCGCCGGTGGACGGGTCCAGCGCCACCACGGCGCCCTTGCGGCCGCCCAGCGCCTGCGCGGCGGCCTGCTGGACCGCGGGCAGGATCGTGGTGACCACGGTGCCGCCGCGGCGCTGCTTGTTGGTGAACAGCCCGGTCACCCGGCTGGCCAGCAGCCGGTCGTCGTCGCCGGAGAGGAACACGTCCTGGGAGCGCTCCAGCCCGGCGGCGGTGAACAGCGTGTAGTAGCCCGTGATGTCGGAGTAGAGCGTTCCGGCCGGGTACTGCCGCTGGAACTTGTACTGGTCGTTCGACGGAGTCGACCGGGCGATCTCCACGTCGCCGGCCAGGATCGCCCCGCGCTCGCGTTCGAGCCGTTCGGTGATCTGGCGGCCGTTGGTCGGCTGGGTCTTGAGGTCGCTCGCCTCGCCGACCTGCAGCCAGTTCGCGTTCACCAGCAGCGCGGCGAACAGGACCAGGCAGGCGATGGCGACCTTGCGCACCGGGCGGTTCATGTCGTCTTCACCACCTGGGTGGGGCTGTCGGCGACCGCGCCCGGATCGAACAGCGGGGCGTCCGACGCCGGCTCGGGCGCGCGGCGCGCGCTGTCACTGACCCGCAACAGCAACGCGATGATCGCGGCGTTGGCCACGATGGACGACCCACCATAGGAGACGAACGGCAGGGTGAGCCCGGTCAGTGGGATGAGTCGCATCACCCCGCCGACCTGCACGAACACCTGGAGCGCCAGGGTGAACGACAGCCCGGTGGCCAGCAGCTTGCCGAAGGCGTCCTTCGCGCCGAGGGCCGCGCGCATGCCGCGCAGCACGATCAGCGCGTACAGCGTCAGGATCGCCATCACCCCGGTGAGGCCCAGCTCCTCGCCGAGGCTGGCCATGATGAAGTCGGTGTTGGCGAAGGGCACCTTCTGCGGATGGCCCTCGCCGAGGCCGGTGCCGGTGAGTCCGCCGGCCGCGAACCCGTACAGGCCCTGCACGAGCTGGTAGGAGGTGCTCGACGGGTTGTCCCCGTCGAAGGCGTGCAACCAGCCGTCGACGCGGACCTGGACGTGGCTGAACATGCTGTGCGCGAGCACGGCGCCGATCATGAACAGCACGAACCCGACCAGGAACCACGACGCCCGCTCGGTGGCCACGTAGAGCACGACCATGAACATCCCGAAGAACAGCAGTGAGGAGCCGAGGTCGTTCTGCACGACCAGGATGCCCAGGCTCGCCAGCCACGCCACCAGGACCGGGCCGAGGTCGCGGGCGCGCGGCAGCTTCACGCCGAGCACCGAGCGCGACGCCACGGACAGGACGTCCCGCTTGTTCACCAGGTAGCCGGCGAAGAAGATCAAGATGATGATCTTCGAGACCTCGCTCGGCTGGAACGAGAACGGCCCGACGCGCAGCCAGAGCCGGGCGCCGTTGATGGAGGTGCCGATACCCGGCACGATGGGCAGCAGCAGGCCGACGATGCCGACCAGCCCGGCCGTGTAGGCGTAGCGGGCGAGCTTGCGGTGGTCGCGCACCACCGCCAGCACCAGGACGAAGACGATGACCGCCAGCAGTGTCCAGACGAGCTGCACCTGCGCGGCGCTGGGCGGGATGTGGGTGCCGGCCTGCTTGGCCGCCTGGCTCTTGGCCAGGTCCAGTCGGTAGATCATGACCAGGCCGAGGCCGTTGAGGGCGACGACGACCGGCAGCAGCACCGGGTCGGCGGCCGGCGCGAACCGGCGGACCGCCAGGTGCGCGAGCGCCCACAGGCAGAAGAAGCCCAGGCCGATCGAGAAGATGCCGAGCGAGAGCTCCCCGATGTCGGCGAACGTCAGTGCGGCCAGCGCGCTGGTCGCCAGCACTCCGGCGAAGACCAGCAGGCCGAGCTCGCGGCGCCGGTACGGCGGAAGGTCGGTGCCCTGCGGCAGCGGCAGGCCGGCGAATGTCGCGGTGAGGTCCGCCGACCTCGGCCTGCGCAGCGGAGGAAGGGGTATCGGCGGGCGGGTCATCGCTGGCCTGGGGTCACGGTGACGTGGTGGGTACGGGCGTGCTCGGGCAGCCTGGGACGACGCCGGCGGGGCTCGCGACCTGGCACGCCGCAGGCACCAGCCCGGCGGGGTTCAGCGACGGGGACTTGGGACGGTTGGTCGGGGACGGACTGGGGGTCGCGGTGACCGTCGACCGCGTCGGGGTCGGCGTGTGCAGCCGGGCGATGATCTGCTTCCCCTCGTCCCGGCTGTTGGCCGGGATGCCGCGGCGCACATCGTCCTGGTCGGCCGGGGAGACCTCGGACAGCAGCCGGCCGCCGGGCGAGACCTTCGACGAGAGATGGACGCCGGCGATGCTGCCCTTCACCCCCTGGAACAGGGCCACCCGCCCGTGCTCGTCGACGCCGACGTAGTACTGGCCACGCACGTAGGTCCACCCCGCCGCGGCGCCCGCGACGACGAGGACGAACACGACGGTGGAGACGAACAGGATCCGCCGACCCGAGCGGCGTCGGCCGACCCCGTCCCCGTCCGCGTCGTCGCTCTCGCCGTCGCCGCGGTCGCTGGCCTGCTCCTGGCGGTCCCGGCGGTGGAAGCCCGACCGGCCGATCCGGGCCGCCTTGGCCGCCGCGGACTCGGTGTCCGGGTAGCGCGGGTCGGGCCCGCTGCGCGCGGACGCGGCCCCGGGCACCACCCGCTTCTCCGCCGCGGCACCGGCGACCAGCGGGTAGGGCCGGCCCTCCCCGCGGTCCTCGGAGATGTCGGCGACGACGACCGTGATGTTGTCCGGACCACCGCCCTTGAGCGCCAGGTCGACGAGCTGGTCCACCGCCTCCTGCGGGGTGGGCAGCAGCAGCGTTTCCAGGATCGTCTCCTCGCTGACCACCCCCGACAGACCGTCGGTGCACAGCAGGTAGCGGTCCCCGTCTCGGGCCTGGCGCACCGACAGGTCGGGCTCGACCTCGCGGCCGTCGAGCGCACGCATCAGCAGGGAGCGCTGGGGGTGCGTGTTCGCCTGCTCGGGGGTGATCCGGCCCTGGTCGACGAGGTCCTGTACCAGCGTGTGGTCGTGGGTGACCTGGCTGAGGATGCCCTCGCGCAGCAGGTAGGCCCGCGAATCCCCGACATGCAGGACCCCGAGCATGTCTCCGGAGGAGAGCACCGCGGTCACCGTGGTGCCCATGCCGTCCAGCGCACTGTTCTCCAGCGACATCTCGCGCAACTGACGGTTGGCGTCGCGGACGGCCTCGTTCAGCTCCGTCACGAGGTCGTCGCTGTCGATGTCGTCGTCGAGGTCGGCCAGCCGGGAGATCACCATGGAGCTGGCGACCTCGCCCGCGGCGTGCCCGCCCATGCCGTCGGCCACCGCCAGCAGGCGCTGCCCGGCGTAGGCGGAGTCTTCGTTTCCTTCCCGTACGTGCCCGACATCCGAGCGAACGGCGAAGTGAAGCCTGAGGCTCACCGGTGGAGCTCCAGGACCGTCTTCCCGATCCTGACCGGCGCGCCGAGAGGTACCGGCATGGGACTGGTCACCTTCGAACGGTTGAGGAATGTGCCATTGGTCGAGCCGAGGTCCTCGACGAACCACTGTCCGTCGTGGGGCACGAGTCTCGCATGCCGCCCTGATGCGAAGTCATCCTCGAGGACCAGAGTCGAGTCCTGTGCCCGTCCGATGGTGACAGGCGACGATCCTAGGGGAATCGTTGTGCCTGCCAAGTGCCCCTTGGTCACCACGAGTTTGCTCGGAGACTGTGGCTTGCGTGCCGGTTGGGCTGGGGTCCGGGGGGGTGTCGGCCGCGCCATCGGGGGTGGCTCGCGCCGCTGTTGGCGCTTCGTCGGGCCGAACATGTCCAGCCGGACGGCGCGCACGGCGACCAGGACGAATCCCCACAGCAGGGCGAGAAAACCGATCTTGACGATCAGCAGGACGAGTTCGCTGGGCTCGGTCGGATCCATCGGCCGCTACCAGCCCCGATCCGACCGCGACCGTCCGCGCCCACCGTCGCCGCCCGCCGGCGGGTCGAGCTGGCCCGGCAGGTACGTCTGCGCGTCGTACACGTCGTCCAGCGGTTCGAGGCCGCTGTCGGGCCCCGCCGCGCCGCGGGCGGGCCGGGCCGGCTCGCGGTAGCGGTCGGCGGCATCCTCCCGGTAGGGGTCCGACCGGTGGGGAACGTCGTCGCGGCGGTCCCGCGGATCGCGGCGATACGGGTCGCGCCCGCCGCGTTCCGGTACCGCGTGCTCGGGCCCGGCGTCGCGGCCCGGGTCCCGGGGGCCGGGATCGCGGCGGGCCGGACGAGCCTGGTCACGGGCCCGGCCGACATCCGAGCCCTGGTCGTGCCCGCGCCCGTGGTAGCCGGGGTCGCTGCCCGCCCGGGCGGGGCGCTCCCGGTAGGGATCCGCCGGGTAGGGCTGGCCGCCACGCGGCTCCCGCTCCTCGTACGGCTCCGGCCGTCCGCCGCGCGGGGTCGTGCCACGCCGGTACGGGTCGTCCGGCGGGGGCGTGGGGCGCCGGTCCGGCGGGGCCGTCGTCCGATGCCCGACCCGCTCCGGCGGGGGGGTGGCCCGGGAGGGCGACCGGCCCGCGGCGCTGCCCCGGCCGTCCGCACGGCGGAACACGATGGTCGCGGTGCCGAGCTCGATCCGGTCCCCGCTGACGAGCTTGACCTGGGTGGCCGCGCGGCCGTTGACGAGGCTGCCGTTCGTCGAGCCGGCGTCGACGTAGAGGAACTGCCCGTCCGGCAGCCGGCGGATCTCCCCGTGCCGCCGGGACACCCCGGTGTCGTTCAGACGGATGTCGCACTCGACGCTGCGCCCGATGACGGTGGTCTCGGCGTCCAGGGGGTACTCCCGCTCCCCGCCGCCACCCGTCCCGCCCGGGGCCTTCGTCGTGATCAGTAGATGGGGGGTGCCGGGCGCACTCGGGCGCGGACGGCCGCGGCGCCCGCTGACGACACCCGGGTCCGCCGCCGCCACGCTGCTGCGGATCCGGAAGACGCCGACGTCGAGGTCGGCCGCCTCGGACATCCGGACGGACACCGGGCCGACGAAGGTGTACCGCTGCTCGGCCGCATGCTCGCGGACCATCTCGGCCAGCTCGTCGCACAGCGCCCGGTCATACGGGGAGAGCCGGGCGAAGTCGCCGCTGGCGAGCTCCACCGCGAACTCGTTGGGCACCAGCACGCGGTTGGAACTGACCGCCCGCCGGTCGTCGGTCTCCCGGGCCAGCGCGCTGGCGATCTCCACGGGCTCGACCCCGCCCTTGAACACCTTGGCGAACGCACCCTCGACGAGGCCGCCCAGGCGCCGTTCGAAGCGTTGTAGCACGCCCATGCTCGACCTCCCTTCTCCCGGTCTGTGAGATCGTATGCCCCCGGGCGCGGACGCCCCACGGCTCGGCCGCTTGACAGGTCCACCGCGGTGGGCGGCCCCCCGACGCAGCGGACATCTCCGGCGTGATAGCGTGTCCCCTGGTTAAGAGATAGTCCCACTCGGGCGAGTGGCGGAATGGCAGACGCGCACGGTTCAGGTCCGTGTGTCCTAGCGGACGTGGGGGTTCAACTCCCCCCTCGCCCACGTCAGCCCCTACCGGAGCATGCTGCGCCGGTAGGGGCTTCCTTTATTTTGCCGGGGGGGCCGAGCCCCCCCGAACCCCCCACGGTCGTCTGGTCGGGTGGTTAGGTGGGGGGTGGGGGGCGAACTTTGGCACCCCTAAGGCGACCACCCCGTCCAGGCCGCCCCCGCACTAAGAAACTGGCCCAAAGCAGCCATTCCAAGCCGCACAGCAACCGCTCTCGCCCCTGGGGCGCCCCTGCGGCCACACCACTGAGTGCCCCTCGGGGGGTGGGGTCGGGCGGGCGACTGTCGTGAAGTGGACGGCCGATCGTGGCGGTCAGGCAGTGCTGGGCAGTGCAGCACGGGGCTGAGCAGTGCACCGCGGGGCAGCGCAGTGCACCGCGGGGCGGTGTGGGTCGGGGCGGCGGGGATCGGTGTCGGGGTCGTGGCCCGGTGGAGCGCATACCGGATCAGTCGGCGGGTAGGGCGTGATCCGCACGCCTCCGATCGGAGGCCGGGGCGAAGGGAGTGCACCGCATGGGAATCGGTGCCGCCATTCTTCTCATGGCTCTCGGCGCGATCCTGACGTTCGCCGTCGACGTCTCCATCTCGGGTCTCGATCTCGCCGTCGTCGGCGTGGTCCTGATGATCGCCGGTGCGATCGGGCTCGTGGTGGACCTCGCGATCCTCGCGCCGCGGCGGCGGCGGTCCATCGGCGCCGTCCGCGAGGTGGACACCTACGACGCGCCCGCCGCGCCCGCCGCGGCGGGATACCGCCGTCGCAGCACCACCGAGTACTACCCGGACGACGAGCGCACCCCCTACCAGGGCTATCCGCCGGCGCGGTAGGCGATCCGGCCCGACCCCCCCGCGGGTCGGGCCGGCGGGGCGGCGGCGGGCGGGGCGGCTGGCGGTGATCAGTGCGCCGCGGTGGCGCCGAGCGCCGGCTGGGTGGAGCACTTCTGGAGCACCGCCCGCATCGCCTGGGCCTCCGCCGCCACCACCCACAGGTGATAGCGGGATTTCAGCCCCACCTGGCGGGCGATGTACGGGCACTGCTCGCCGGGGCTGGGCGGCAGCCATTCGGCCGCATCGTGGTCGCTCTTGCGCTGGTTCGTGGGGCCGTCCACCGCGAGCAGGTTCTCCGGGTCGTTCGCGAACTGCAGGCGCTGGGCGTCGGTCCAGTCGAGTGCGCCGGTCCGCCAGGCGTCGGCCAGCGGCACGACATGGTCGATCTGCACGGCCGAGGCGTTGCGGGAACGGTCGAAGCGGATGATCCGGGTCGTGTACGGATCGGTGAGCTCGCCGGTCAGCACCGTGCAGCCGTCGGACTTCCGCACGGTGGTGCTGCGCAGGTCCCGGCGCAGGATGTCGTTGCGGGTGTCGCAGCCGTTGTGGTCGACGTCGGACCAGGCGGCGCCGAACTCGTCGCGCTGGTACTTCGGCGAGTTGTCCTCGACGCGGACCGGCAGGCTGGCGAGCAGCGCGAGCGCCGAGCCCGCGGCGCCCCGGGAGGCCGAGCCTGCCGCGCCTGCCGAGCCCGGATCCGCCGCGCCGGCCTGGTCGCCGAGGCTGTCGCAGGCGACCAACGACATGGCCACCGCGAGCAGCAGCGCGAGGCCGCCGTACCTGATCCGGCTGGCTGATCCCGCCTGTCTGGCCGATCCCGTCCGCCCAACCAATCCCGTCCGCCCAACCAATCCCGTCCGCCCGACCCGGCGGCGCGGGCCCGCACCGACAGCGCTTGTCCGCACCTGACTCCCCACCTCGACGCCCCGCCCACCATCGACGCCCCGGGTCCGCGGGAAGAACGCCTCTGCCCGCTTGACGCCCGTCCGGGCAGAGAGTCACGTTAGCGGTCGATCGTGCTGTCTTGGTGGTGGGTACAACCCGGAAAGAGCAGTTCTTAGCGCGAAACATCGCACTGTAGCCAGTCAATCCCCTACAGTGTGCTGCCATGCTCAGACTGCTGGCGGAGGTCGCCGCCCCGATGCCGTCCCATCCCCGCGGGTAGCACGTGGTTGCCGTCCCGTCCGCGTCGCCGCGATCCTCGGCTGTGCCCTCCCGGCCCTTACGCCGCGACGCCGAACTGAACCGTGCCCGCATCCTCACCGCCGCCCGGGAGCTGTTCGTCGAGCGCGGGAACGACGTCGGCGTCGAGGAGATCGCCCGCCGCGCCGGAGTCGGCATGGGCACCCTCTACCGACGCTTTCCGAACAAGGACGCGCTCATCGAGGCGATTCTGCGGTCAACTGTCGACGACATCCGCGAGCTCGCCGTGGAGGTGGCCGCGACGGAACCATCGGCAAGCGCGCTGCACTGCTTCGTGGTGCGAGTGCTGGCGGCCGACCCCTGCCACGGGGCCTTCCTGGCACAGCGGCTGTGGAGCGGGCGCACCGCGGAGCGCATGATTGCCGAGGTCGTCCCGCCGGTGGCGGCGATGCTCGTCGCGGCCCAGCGGGCGGGCACGGTCCGCAGCGATGTGGTGCTGGCGGACCTGCTGGTCCTGATGCGGTCCCTGCGGCTGGTCGTGGACCTCACCGAGCGAGTCGCGCCGGGTTCCTGGCGGCGTTCCCTGGAGATCATCCTGGCCGGCTTCAGGCCGGATTCCCGCAACGGCGAGCTGCCGGTGCCCCCGGTGCCGGCCTACGCCGCGCTGGCGGGCGCCGGGGAGACGCCGGCGAGCGTCGACTGATGGCGGCCGGCAGCCGTCAGCCGACCTGGATGCGGGCCCCGGCGCTCTGCGAACTCTCGTGGAGCTCGAGTTCCTGGGGCTCCGCGTCGCGGGGGACGTCGAAGACCAGGGTGCCGCGCTTGGTCTCGCCGGGGTCGATGGAGTCCCACAGGTTCTCGCCCAGCTTGAAGCGGGCGAGGAAGTTCGCCTCGTGACGGTCGCCGTGGTCGTCCCAGAGCAGCTCGGTGGTGTTGTCCAGCGCCGCGGAGGTGTCGCCGGTGTTGCGCACCGTCACCTGGGCCAGGCAGAACCTGCCGCTCGCGCGCAGTGCGAGGATCCCGTCGCCTAGCTGGGACTTCGAACAGTCGACGCCCGCCACGACGAACTCCAGTCGGCCGTCCGTCGCCGGCAGACCGAGCCCCGCGGTGGGACTCGGGGTGACCGACGCACCGCCCGCCACCGTCCCGGCGGAACCAGGCGGCCGGCCGGAGTCAGCCCCGCCGCCGTTGCGGCTCGGCAGGCTGACCACGACCGCGATGGCGATCAGCGCCGCCACGACGATCCCGATGATCAGTGCGAGCTGCCGGTGGTCCGGTCCGCGCCGGGGCCGGGACTGTGGATAGGGCGGGTAGGGGGTGTCGGCGGCGCCCGGCATCGGCGTGGGAATCGGCACTCGTGCCGGCTCCGGGACTCGAGCCGGTTCCGACATCCGGGCCGGCCCCGGCATCCGCGGCGGCTCCGACATCCGCGGCGGGCTGGGCGTCCGGGCCGGCTCCGGCGTGCGGTTCGGCTCGGCCATCCGCGCCGGCTGCGGCCCGGGTCCCGGCGCCTGGCCGGGTGCGCGCTGGCCGCCAGGACCGGCCCACCTGGCCGCGGGCGTGCCCGGCGCCGACCCGCGCGGCCGCCCGCCCGGCTGACGCCCGTCCGGCTGACGCCCGTCCGGCTGACGCCCGTCCGGTGGGGCCGGCTGGCGGCCGTCCGGCTGGCGGCCGTCCGGTGGGGCCGGCGCGCGGGCGTCCTGGGACGGGCGCGCGCCTGGCACGGCTCCCGGCCCGCGACCACCGGGAGGGCCGGCGGTTGCCGGGTAGGGGGCGCCCCGCGGCCGGCCGCCGTGCGGCAAGCCACCCACCGCCGGTGTCGGGCTGGGCCCGTGGGCACCCGGGGCCCGGTTCGCGGCTGGCGCGCGGCCCGGTGGGCCGGCCAGGTCGGGCCGCACCGCGGGCGCGCCGTCCCGGGGCGGGCGGCGGGCAGGGGCCGAGGTCACCGGGCCCACCCGCGTCGGTGCCGGGCGGGGCACCTCGCCGGTGCGGTTGAGCAGCTCCTCGACCTGGCCTATCGCCGGCCCGATGGCGGGGCCACCGCGGGCCGGCGGCTGCGCGACGAGCCGCAGCAGCAGCTCCCGGGCGCTCGGCCGGTCGTCGGGATGTTTCGCCAGGGCGGCGCTGACCAGCCCGACCAGCGGCTCCCGCAGGCCGCGCAGATCCGGGGCGGAGCCCACGATGCGCATGCCGAGGTCGATATCCGAGCCGTCGCCGAAAGGGTGCCGGCCGGTGCCGGCGTAGGCGATGAGGATGCCCCACGCGAACACATCCGCCTCGGGTCCGATCGGCTGGCCGTGCACCTGCTCGGGTGCCATCCAGCCGGCCGAGCCGAACCCCCACGCCGTCGGCTTGGCCTTCGCGCCATCCAACGCCTGGGCGATGCCGAAGTCGATCACCCGGGGACCGGACAGCGAGAGCATGACGTTGCTCGGTTTGAGGTCACGGTGCACGAGCCCCGCGCTGTGGATGGCGGTCAGGGCGGTCGCCACCCCGACGGCCAGACCGGTCAGGGTCGAGGAGGCCAGCGGACCGGACTCGACCTGCTCGTCCAGCCGGACGCCGTCGATGAACTCGGTGACCAGGTAGGGCGCCGGCGCGTTCGGATCGGCGTCGAGCACCTCGGCGGTGCAGAAGGGGGCGACCCGCCGGGCGGCCTCCACCTCGGCCCGGAACCGGCGGCGGAACTCCTCGTCGGCCGCGAGGTCGGGCCGGATCACCTTGACGGCGACCCGCCGCCCGGTGGTGTTGCGGGCCAGGTAGACCGTGCCCATCCCGCCGACGCCCAGGCGGCTGATGAGGGCATAGGGACCGATGGACCGCGGCTCGTGGGGGTTGAGTGGGTCGCCCGGATCGGTGCGACGGGGGTTCGGGCCCGCGGCGTCGTCGACCACGGTCAGCACCCTACGGATGTGATCACGACCGCTGCCCACTGCTTGTCACGCGAATGCCTCTCAGCTCCCGATCCCACGCACGGCCCGGACCCGACCCGCTACCAGCTCGTCCCCGTCCGGCGGCACGCGGCGGTCGGGGTTCGCCGGTGTTTCTGGGTCGCGTCGTCTCCGTTCGCAGTCTGCCGCACCGCGGGCCGTCTTCGGCACGCACGGGCTCTCGGCCGGCCGTTCGGGTCGGTTGGCCGACAATGTGTTGCGATTGTGGATGTTTGCGGACTCCGGGCGTTTGCGGATAGTGGATGTGGCGATAGTGGCCCGTGCCCGCGGCGGGATGAGGCATCGTGGGCGAATGGATACCGGTGGCCCGCCCGGCGTCGACGGACCGTGGCTGCTGTGCCCCTGGTGCGCGGGGCCGGTCCCGTTGACCCATCTCGTCGCCTCCGACGACGAACCCGGCTCCCAGGTGGCGGTGTGCACCGGCTGCGGCCGCCGGGTGAGCTTCCTGCCGCCGACGGAGTCGTGAGGACTGGCGCCCCGCCGCCTCCTACGCCTCCAGCTCATCGGCGACGGCGTGCACGACCTTGGCCACCCGCTGCGCGATCCGGCGGTCCGGGTAGCGGCCGCGGCGCAGATCGCGCTGGACGTCGTCCAACACCTTGATCATGTCTTCGACCATGCTGTGCAGTTCGTCGGGGCTGCGGCGGGCGGCCTGCGCGGCTGCCTTCGCCACCGACGGCGGCGCGGCCAGCAGCCGGACCGACAGCGCCTGGTCCCCGCGCCGCCCGGCCGCGACGCCGAACTCCACCCGATCGCCCGGCTTGAGCCGCTCCACCCCTGCCGGTAGGGCGGCCTTGTGGACGAAGACGTCGCCGCCGTCGTCACGGCTGAGAAAGCCGAAGCCCTTGTCAACGTCGAACCACTTGACTTTGCCGGTGGGCACGGGCGACCTCGTTCTGTGTAACGACAGGACAACGCGACGAAAGCTGAGGGAATCCCAGGCTATCCGTCGACCGCACCACGCGCGGGGTCTTCGGTCGCGATCGGCTGTCAGCCGGACCTCACCAGTGACGATCCCCTCCCCGGCGTTATCCGGGGTGTACCCCGGGCATGCCAGGTCCTGACCCTGGGCCGACCGTCCGGGCTGGACGGCCGGTCCCCGATGGCAGGAGGCGTTTCGATGGCGAATCCCGATCGCGAGGACTTTCGTACCCCGGAGGACTTCGAGGAGGCCGAGCGGAGCCGGGCTCGGGACGAGGCCGTGCTCGGCGCGGACGGCGGCCCGGACGATCCCGAGGCGAACCGCGCGGCCGAGGGTCTGGAGGTTTCCGAGCAGGAGGCCGCGAACTACCGCGAGCACGTCGAGCGGGGCGCACACCAGCAGGGCGAGGGCGCGCCGGTCGTCTGAGCGCCGCCGCGGGGTGCCCGCCCCGGAGCCGGGCACCCCGGGGAGTCCTCACCGGTTCCCGTCGCCGCTCCCGAGATCAGCTCCCGAGATCAGCTCCCGTGGGCAGCTCCCCGTAGGCTGGCGGCTGTGCCGTCGACGTCGCCGCCGTCCGAGCAGGTCGGACCCCGGGGCGAGCCGGCGGCGGGCCGGGCGGACCGGCTCGTCGGGGCCGGGTGCGTGCTGTTCGGGATCGGCCTGCTCGCCACGGCGGTCGCGGTGATCCCGTTCTTCTTCGGCGTAAAGAACCTGCCGACGTGGCTGAACGCCGTGGCCGGCGGCGGGCTGACCATCGGGTTCGCCGTCGCGCTGGCCGGGGTGCTCGCCGCCGTCCGCTCGCGGATCCCCGAGGAGGCCGATCCGGACCTCTACCGGACCAACCCGTACCTCCCGATCGACCCGCCGGTCGGCCGCCCCCAACCAGCACCGCCCAGCGGGCCCGCCGGGGACGCCGGCGAGGGCGTCGATCCCGATGCCCCGGCCTCGACCGCCTGAGCCGCGGTCAACGCCGGCGGGTGTCCTCGCCCAGCAGCCAGGGTGGGAACTCGCCGAGCCGGGCCAGGACGACGTCCGCGCCGGCGCTGTGCAGATCCCCCGCCGAGCAGGGGCCCGTGGTCACGCCCACCGCGAGCGCGCCGCCCTCCCGCGCGCCGATCATGTCACCCCGGTGATCCCCGACGAAGACGTCCACGCGATGGGCGCGCAGGGCGACACCCTTCGTCCGCGCGAACAGCGCACCCTCGACGACGTCGGCGGCGATGCCGATGCGGTCCAGGCTCGCCCGGGCGAGCGCGGTGCTCTTGGCGGTGACCACGACGACGCGACCGGTGAGCCGGCGCACCGCGTCCACCGCGTCGCGGGCATCCGGCATCGGCCTCGACGCGGGAAGGGCGTGCACGGTGTACAGCTCCCGGTAGCGGGCGGCGGCGGCGGGTACCTGCGCGGCGGGGAACCAGTGGGCGAGCTCGCTCTCCAGCGGCGGTCCGAGCCGGGAGACGACCAGGTCGGCGTCGACGGCCACGCCGGTCTCGCCGGACAGGGCGGCGAAGGTGGCCCGGATGCCGGCACGGGCGTCCAACAGGGTCAGGTCGAGGTCGAACCCGACAACCGGTGCTGAGGCATTCCAGGACGGCACCAACCGAGCTTAGGCCGGACCCGACGGGCCGGCCGGACGTTTCGCCCGCGTGGCCACCGCCGCGGCCGCGGCGGGCCGACTCCCCGGCACGGTCCCCAATCGGCCCGCAATCGCCGCCGACGGGGCCGCCGGGCCGGTAGTGTCCGCGGGTGTGACCAGGGTTGTGGTGGATGTGATGCTCAAGCCGGAGATCCTCGATCCGCAGGGCCAGGCGGTGCTGGGCGCGCTGCCTCGCCTCGGGGTGAGCGGGATCGTCGGCGTCCGCCAGGGCAAGCGGTTCGAGCTGGAGCTGGCGGACGGGGTGGCGCTGGACGGCGCGGTGCTGGCGCGGGTCGAACATCTCGCGTCGACGCTGCTGGCCAATCCGGTCATCGAGGACTACGTGGTGCGGGTCGAGGACGCGTCGGCCGAGCCCAGCCCGAGCGCCGCGGGCTGAGCCGGCCGGCCCCGACCGCCGCCGGGGCTGGTTAGAGGACTCGGGGCGCGGCGCCGCTCTCGCTCACCATCGGCCGGCCGTGGGCCTGCCAGGCGAGCATTCCGTCGGTGAGGTTGCGGACCTGCCAGCCGCCCTGGGCGAGGTAGCCCGTGACGGCGGCGGAGCGTCCGCCGGAGCGGCACACGACGACCACGTCCTGCCCGCGAGGCACCTCGTCGAGCCGGGTGACGAGCTCGCCCATCGGGATGTGCAGGGCATCGGCGATGTGACCGGCGGACCACTCGTCGGGCTCCCGGACATCCACGAGCAGCGGGGCACCGTCCGCGGACAGGTCGGCAGGCAGGTCGGCGACGCTGACGGCCGGGATCTGATCAGAACTCACCCTGCCATCCTGCCACCTACTTCAGCAGTCGGGACAGCCGGCGATCGGCGAGCGTCCGCCCGCCGGTCTGGCAGGTCGGGCAGTACTGCAGGGCCCGGTCGGCAAACGAGACCTCCCGCACGGTGTCGCCGCAGCGTGGACAGGGCGACCCGGCCCGTCCATGCACAGACAGGTTGGCCTTCTTCTCGGCCTTGAGCTCGCCGGCGGCGAGCCCGGCGGCGCTGTCGCGGGCGGCGGTGAGCACACCGACGAGCGCGGCGTGCAGGCTCTCGGTCTCCGCCGCCGACAGCCCCGAGGCCGGCTTGAACGGCGACAGCCGCGCCGTCCACAGCGCCTCGTCGGAGTAGGCGTTGCCGACGCCGGCGAGGCGAGCCTGATCGGTGAGCACCCCCTTGAGCTGGGCCCGCCCGGCGGCAGCGAGGATCTCCTCGAGCGCGGCCGCGGTGAAGGCCGCCCCGAGCGGGTCGACGCCGAGTCGGGCGATGCCGGGCACCTCGGCAGGGTCGCGGACCACGTAGACGGCCAGCCGCTTCTGGGTGCCGGCCTCGGTGAGATCGAAGCCGCTGCGGTCGGCGAAGGTGACCCGCAACGCCAGCGGGCCCCGCCCGGGGCGCGCCGGCGCCGCCGGCTGGTTCGGCTTCCAGCGCAGCCAGCCGGCCCGGGCCAGGTGGGTGACGAGGTCGAGGCGCTCCCCGGTGGGAAGGGCGAAGACGAGGTCGAGGAACTTGCCGTGCCGCTCGACCGCGGCGAGCGCGGCCCCGTGCAACGCGGACGGCGGCGGGTCGAACGTCTTCAGGGCGCTCACGGCGACCGGCTCGGCCCGGTCGACGACCCGGCCCAGCGCGATCTCGCGCAGGAAGGCGGCGAGGGCATCGACCTCCGGCAGCTCCGGCATGACCGCAGTGTCTCACCCGTGGCGCCGATCCCGGGCCCAGCGATACCGTGCTCGGCGACCCCGCGCCCAGCGCGATACCGGAGCTCAGCGATACCGGAGCTCAGCGCAACGGCTGGCTGAGCCTCGGCACGAGGTCCGCGTCGGCGGCACGGGCGAGCAGCGTCTCGATGGCGGCGAACCCCTCGTCGCCGAGATCGAGGCTGAACTCGTTGACGTACAGCTTGATGTGCGCGTCGACGACGTCCGGTGCCATCTCCTGCGAATGGGCGAGGACGTAGTCGGCGCTCGCGGACGGGTCGGCGAACCCGGCGGTGACGCTGGCGCGCACCGCGGCGGACAGCGCGGCGCCGTCCAGCTCGCGGCGGGCGAGGACCGCCCCGAGCGGGATCGGCAGCGAGGTCTGCTCCTCCCACCAGTCGCCGAGATCGGCGAGCGCCGTCAGTCCGTACGACGGGTAGGTGAAGCGCGACTCGTGGATGACCAGTCCCGCGTCGTACCGGCCCTCCTGCACTGCCGGCATGATCTTCTCGAACGGCACCACGTCGATGCTCGCCACGCCACGATCGGCGGCCCACAGCCGGAACAGCAGGTAGGCGGTGGTGCGGGTGCCGGGGATGGCGACCCGAGCGCCGCGCAGGTCGGTGCGGCCCGCGGTGAGCACCAGCGGGCCGCAGCCGCGGCCCAGCGCCCCGCCGGAGGTCAGCAACTGGTAGTCGGCCAGCAGCCAGGGCAGTGCACCGTAGGACACCTTGACCAGATCGTCACGCCGCTCGGCCGCCCGGGAGTTCAGCACGTCGATGTCGGCGAACGTCACCGTCACCGCGGGCGCGTCCGGCACCAGCCCGTGGGCCAGGGCGTGGAAGGCGAACGTGTCGTTGGGACACGGGGAGATGGCCAGGGACAGCGACTGGGTGTCCCGCGCCGTGCCCGTCGGGCGCTCGCTCATCCGGTGTCCTCCCGCTCGTCGGTGTGTGTCCCGCCGTTCGCTCGCGTCCGCCGTTCGCCCCGACAGGCGCGTCGCCCTGAAGGTCCCGTCGCCCTGAAGGTCCCGTCGTCCGATCCGTCAGCGCGCGCCGTTGCTGCCGTGCTGGGGGCCGGAGCCCGCCGCGGCTGTCCCGCCGCCGGCGGCGGGCAGCGCCTCGGCGGCGACCAGGCCCTCGGGGTGCGCGACCAGCGCCGCCGCGGCCGTGCGCAGGCTGGTCAGAGCGGCCGGCAGGTTCCAGCCGGCGCGGTCCCGGCGGCCGACCGGGTTGCTCACGGCACGGATCTCCGCGGCGGGGACGCCGAAGGACCGCGCGGCCAGGGCTATGGCGTAGCCCTCCATCGCCTCGGCCACCGGGTCCAGCCGCTCGGTGAGGGCGCTGGCCCGGCGCTCCGTGCCCGTCACGGTCGACACGCTGACCACGGTACCCGTGACGATCCGCCGCCCGGTGGCGTCGAGCACGGTGTGCAGCCGCGACACCAGCTCGGGCTCAGGGCGCACGGTGGACGAGCCGAGTCCCAGGTCGTCCAAGGTGAGGAACGCCCCGCCGCCGGCCGGGCCGCGTCCGTCGGGGCCCCGACGGGTCGGCGCGCCGGCCGCGTGGAAGCCGAGGTTGCGGTCCATCTCGCTGATCCGGCCGGCCGGTGCCGACGGGGGCTCCTCGTCGAGCCCGGACTCGGCGCCGAGGTCCGCGGCGACCATCCGCTCGGCGACGACGATGTCGCCGACCTCCGCCCAGCCGCGGAAGCCGCCCGCGACGCCCATGGTCACCACGAGATCGAACGGCTGCCCGGCGGCGCTCGCGACCGCCAGGGCCGTCGCGGTGCCGGCGGCGGCGGCCGGACCGCCGGTGCCCGCGGCGAGGACCGTGACCGGGCCACGCCGGCGCCCGACGTAGGGGCCCAACGTCGACGTGGTGAGCAACTGGCGGTCCCAGTCCGGGGACACGAGGTTACCCGGGCCGGCCGGCAACCTTGTCCGGCCACGCGACCAGCTACCCATCAGCCCTGCGCACACCGCGTCTGCCTCGGCTGTCACCGCGGTGACGATCAGGGTGCGGCTCACGACCAGGTCCGGATCATGATCTGGAATGTCCTCGTCTGCCGTCATGCGCTGTCGGTCGATCTACTCGAATGCCACCGGGCCGGACGGCGATGTAACGGCACGGGATTTTCGATGTGGTGCAAATCGGACTTGTTGCCGGACCTTAGCACCACGGTCGACGCTGCGTGGTCCTGATGGCGACCAGGGGCACGCTGCGCGCATGCCGGGGGGCCGGGCGGTGGCAACGGGGGTACCCGGACGGTATGTCCCCCGATCCGGCCCGGGTGGTCGCCGGTCGGGCCGCCGTCGCGGGCGGGCGGCGCGGCAGGATGCGGGTCAGGGCTTGATCGAGACCACGAACGGCCAGCTCCCCGATGCCGTGGTCGACTTCGGGTCGGTGGGCGCGGCGAAGACCACGAGGTTCACCGTGCCCTGCACGTTCGGGAGCAGGTAGCGGTAATGGGTGTCGCTGATCGTCTCGGTGATCCGCTGGTTGTTGACCGAGAGGAAGTAGCCGCGATCGGCCACCGAGGTCGGGACGTCGATGTTGAGGCTGCTCCCGGGCCGGGCATCCAGGTGCGGCGGGGAGACCGCCTGCTGGATGAGGGCACCGTCCCGCAGGTACTGGGCCGCGTTCGTCTTCACGAAGTCGCCGCCCGACTCCATCGTCACCAGCGGTGTCGGACGGTCGCAGCCGGCGACCCCGAGACCGACCGCGACGATGGCGGCGGTGATCGCGGCGAGCCGTGGGAACGGCCTGCCACGGGACCGCGTTGACGTGCGCACGCTCGGAGGTTATCGCCGCCGCAGTCGCGGCGTCCCGGGTCGAGGCGTCCGCGAGTGGCGTGGGGCCGGCGTCGTGAGCGGTGTCACGTCCGCGCCGACGGGGACGGCCGGGCCCTGCCGTCGGTCAGGCCGGTGCCGTCGGTCAGGCCCCTACAGTCGGTCAGGCCCCCGCCGTTGATCTGGTCGGTGGCGTTGGTCAGGCGGGTGGCGTAGGTCAGGCGCGCCGCCGGCGACCCAGTCCCCGGCGTTGCCGCGGCGCGTCCGGGCGGGTGGGGTCCTCCAGCGTGGGTGGGATGGGCGCCGGCGCCTCCCGCCAGGGGTCGACGGGCGGCGCCGGTGCGGACACCATCGCCGCCGGACCCGGGTATGCCGCTGGGTCCGGATATGCCGCAAGGTCCGGGAGCGGGGCCTGCGGCTGGGCACCCGGGGGGTACGCCGCGGCGCCGGCGGGGTACGCCGGCCCGGGTGGTCCCACGCGGGGCTGGTCGGCGGGAGTCGGGACGGCACCGGGGGGTGCACCCGCCGGGACCGCGCCGCCCGGCGGCGGGAATTCGGCGCCCGCCAGCCGGTCGCGGGCCGCCAGGCGCGAGCGGCGTAGTGCGCCGGCCTGGACGAACAGCGTCGCGCAGACGACGGCGGCGGCCACCGCGAAACCGACCGTCCCGGGCATCTCGATGAGCCCGAGGGCGCCGCCGGCGACCCAGGTGAGCTGGAGTGCGGTCTCGGAGCGGGCGAACGCGGAATTGCGCGTCGCCTCCGGGATGTCGCGCTGGACGACCGCGTCGAGCGCCAGCTTGCCCATCGAGCCGGCCATGGTGACCAGCAGCGCCGCGACGAGCGAGGTGAACCTGGTGTAAGTGATGGCGGCGCCGAGACACCCGCCGGCCGCCAGCACCAGGGCGAGCATGAGGATGCCCTCCGGGCGCCGCCGGCCGAGCCGGCCGCCGATGAACACGCCGAGCCCGCTGCCGACGCCCGCGGCCACGGCCAGGCCGCCCAGCCACAGGTTGTTGCCGCCGTTGGTCCGTAGCAGGAAGGCGAGATAGAAGGTGAGAAAGCCGACGAGGCCCCGCAGGACCGCGGTGGCGCGCAGGGCCACCGGCAGCGCGCCGAGGAACGCCCGCAGCCGCGCCCCGAGCCCGCGTCGGCCGCCGGGCGCGACCGGGGCGCGCAGCGGCAGCTCGCCGGCCGCCGAGTCGACGTGCCTGGGGAGGTTGAAGGCCAGCAGGACGCCGGCCATGTAGACGATCGCGCAGAGCCGCAGCACCCACGGATAGCCGACGAACGGGATGTGCGCGATGCCCAGCCCGACCGGTGCCACGATGGCGCCGGCGACGATGTTGACCAGCGAGATCCGTGAGTTGACCTTGACGAGGGTGAGCTCGGCCGGGGCGACCCGGGGGATGACCGCGCTGCGCGCCACGCCGAAGCCGCGGGAGAGCACGAGCAGGCCGAGGGCGAGTGGGTAGACGGCCAGCCCGTGCAGCGCGCCGGCAAGCTGCCAGGCCAGCAGGCCTCGGCCCAGGCAGATGGCGGCGAGCGCCGTGCGCCGGCCGTGGGCGACCCGGTCGAGCAGCGGCCCGATGACCGGTGCCAGCAGGGCGAATGGCACCATGGTGATGAGCAGGTAGAGGGCGACCTTCGACCGGGCCTCCCCCGAGGGCACCGAGAAGAACAGCGACCCGGCCAGTGCGACCGTGACCAGCGCGTCGCCCGCGGCGTTGACGAAGGACAGTTCGGTGAGGGCGGACAGTCCGGTCCGGTCGGCACCGTCCCCGCGCACGCTCGACCGCAACCTTCGCAGGTTGTTCGAGACCGTGCTGCCCAGGTTCACCATGCCGAGTGTCCTCGTCCCTGGCCTGCGCTTCTACGACCACGTCGGGCGGTGCGAGTGTCCGTGGGTGAGAATACGTTGCGTGGATGCTCCCGAGGTCCGTTCCGCCACGACCGAGCCGCCGGATCCATCCGTTACCCTCGGTGCGGATTCGGTGCCGGACGCCGCGCAGGCGGCCGGCGCGGAACTCATGGCGGGTGCAACGGCCCAGGGCAGCGCGGAGGTCCCAGACGTGACAACGGTGACAACGGCTCCGGCGACGGACCTTGACGCGCCGACCCTGCGGACTCGCCCCCGGGCGTCGTCCACCACCACCGCGGCGCCGCCGCCCGACGTGAGCATCGCCACCGAGGCGGTCGCCGACCCGGCGGCGCCGGCCGCGCGGTCCCGGGCGGTCCGTGCGTCGCGGGAGCCGGCGGTGGACGCGGTGTGCGCGGCCGCCGTGGACCTGGCCCGCGCGGCCGCGGTCGAGCAGGCGGGCGGCGAGGGCGAGGTCGGCGAGCACCTCGGCATCGAGGCCGAAGGCGATCGGATCGTGCTGCACCGCTTCGCCTGCACCTCGCCCGCCTACCCGGGCTGGGCCTGGACGGTCGTCGTCACCCGCGCCTCGCGAGTGCGCAAGGTCACGGTCGACGACGTGGTGCTGATGCCGGGCGAGGGCGCGATGCTCGCCCCGGCGTGGGTGCCGTGGTCGGAGCGGCTGCGGCCGGGCGATGTCGGGGTCGGCGACCTGCTGCCCACGGCGATCGATGATCCCCGGCTCGCGCTGCGCGTGGAGGACGTCGAGGAGCTCGTCGACACCGACGACTACTTCGAGCTCGGCCTGGGCCGGGCCCGGGTGCTGTCCGTCACCGGTCGGGAGGAGGCCGTCGAGCGCTGGTACGCCGGTGATGCCGGGCCGGACGCCTCGATCGCCAAGGTCGCCCCGGCCTCGTGCCTGACCTGCGGTTTCCATGTCCGCCTCGCGGGCGCGCTCGGCCGCATGTTCGGCGCCTGCGCCAACGAGCTGGCCCCCGACGACGGGCGGGTCACCGCCATCGATCACGGCTGCGGGGCGCACTCCGAGGCGCTGGTGGCGCCGTCCGCGCACCCGGAACCGATCGTCTTCGACGAGGACCCCTCCGACCTGGAGCCGACGGACGTCGAGCTGATCGGCGTCGCCGCCCACAGCCCCGGCTCGGTGGCGGACGTCGAGCCGGGGGAGCTGGCCGAGGACGGCGCCGACCCCGAGCCCTACGGCCACTCCTGATCGCCGGCCCGTTTCACCCCGTCCCTGGCGGGTGCGTCCCTGGGCGGTGCGGCCCTGGCGCGGCTGCAGTACCAGGCGGGTGCGGCAGTACCCGCCTGGTGCGGCAGTACTAGGCGGTGCGGCCGAACAGGGCGGGCAGGGTGCCCTCGTGGGCGTCACGCAGCTCGTCGAGGCCGACGCGCAGCACGTCCTGTACGTCGAGCGTGTCGCCGTCGACCACGCCGATGCGCCGCCAGGGCAGGCCGCGGACCGTGCACATGTCCGTGAAGCGCAGCTCCTCCGAGCGCGGCACGGCGACGACGGCGCGCCCGGCCGACTCGCTGAACAGCTCGACGAACGGGTCGGCTCCGGCGCCCAGCACGATGCGCGCGCCGCGGCCGCCGCGCAGGCACGACTCGACGAGGGCCTGCGCGAGTCCCCCCTCGGACAGGTCGTGGGCGGCGGTGAGCATGCCGTCGCGGGAACCGGCGACGAGGACCTCCCCGAGCAGCTTCTCCCGGGCGAAGTCGACCGCCGGCGGCGCTCCGCCGAGGTGGCGGTGCGTCACCCAGGCCCACTCGGAGCCGCCGAACTCATCGGCGGTCTCGCCGAGCAGGATCAGCGCGTCGCCCTCGTCGGTGAACCCGATCGGGGTGCGCCGGGCGACGTCGTCGAACAGGCCCAGCACTCCGATCACCGGGGTCGGGTGGATCGGGGCGGAGCCCGTCTGGTTGTAGAACGACACGTTGCCGCCGGTGACGGGCAGGCCCATGCGCCGGCAGCCTTCGGCGAGGCCCGCGCACGCCTGCGCGAACTGCCACATCACCTCGGGGTTCTCCGGGGAGCCAAAGTTCAGGCAGTTCGTCACGGCGATCGGCACCGACCCGGCGGCGCTGACGTTGCGGCACGCCTCGGCGAGGGCGAGCTGCGCGCCGGTGAACGGGTCGAGCCGGGCGTAGCGCCCGTTGCCGTCGGTGGCCAGTGCGATGCCGAGCCCGGTCGACTCGGACAGCCGCAGCACGCCGGCGTCCTCCGGCTGGGCGAGAACCGTGGCGGCCTGCACGTACCGGTCGTACTGGTCGGTCACCCAGGCCCGGGAGCACAGGTTGGGGGAGGCGACCATCCGCAGCAGGGTCTCCCGGAGCTGCGCCGGCGTGGTCGGCCGGTCGAGCCGGGCCGCCGTCGGACCGTCCGCCCGGACCAGGTCGAGGTCGGCGGGGCGGCGCAGCGGGCGCTCGTAGACGGGGCCCTCGTCGGCGAGCGAGCCGGGTGGCACGTCGACGACGACCTCGCCGTGCCAGCGCACGATCAGCCGCCCGGTGTCGGTCACGGTGCCGATCCTGGTCGCCAGCACCCCCCAGCGCTCGGCGAGCGCGAGGACCTCGGGCAGCGCCTCGGGGGTGACGATCGCGAGCATCCGCTCCTGGGACTCGCTGGCCAGCACCTCGTGCGCCGCCATCGACGGCTCGCGCAGGGGCACCAGGTCAAGGTCGACGTCCATGCCGCCGGGCTGGCCGGTGGCGAGCCCGGCCGCCGTCGTCTCCGTCAGCGCACAGGTCAGTCCGGCGCCGCCGAGGTCCTGGATGCCGGTGACGAGCCCGCGGTCGAACAGCTCCAGGCAGGACTCGATCAGGATCTTCTCCGTGAACGGGTCGCCGACCTGCACGGATGGCCGCCGGGCCGGGCCGCCGCCCTCGTCGAAGGTCGCCGACGCGAGCACGGACACACCGCCGATCCCGTCCCGGCCGGTCTTCGCGCCCAGCAGGACCACGGCGTTGCCGACCCCGGTGGCCGCCGAGGTCTGCACCCGGCCGACCGGCATCACCCCGACGCAGAGCGCGTTGACCAGCGGGTTGCCGGCGTAGGTCGGGTCGAACACGACCTCGCCGCCGATGTTGGGCAGGCCGAGGCAGTTGCCGTAGCCACCGATGCCGGCGACCACCCCGGGCAGCGTCCGCGCCGTGTCGGGCGCGTCGGCGTCGCCGAAGCGCAGCGGGTCGAGGACCGCGATCGGCCGGGCCCCCATGGTCAGGATGTCGCGGACGATGCCCCCGACGCCGGTCGCCGCCCCCTGGTAGGGCTCCACGAAGCTGGGATGGTTGTGTGACTCGATCTTGAAGGTGACGGCCAGACCCTCGCCGACGTCGACGACACCGGCGTTCTCCCCCATGCCGACGAGCAGCCGGTCGGTGGACGGGGTGTCCCGGAACTGCCGCAGATGCACCTTGGAGGACTTGTAGGAGCAGTGCTCGCTCCACATCACCGAGTACATCGCCAGCTCGGCGTCGCTGGGGCGGCGGCCGAGGGTCGCCACGATCCGGGCGTACTCGTCGTCGGTGAGTCCCAGCTCGCGGTACGGCTGCTCGGCGGTGCCCGTGGCACCGGAAGTCGCGCTGCCAGTGGTCTCGGAGGTGGCCGCCGGGGCGGTCGGGTTGCCGGTCACCCCCCCATCCTCGCGGATTCCGCCAGCTCGCGGCCCCCGTGCCCGGACACCGGCCCCGCGAGCCCGGCGTGGCATGGGCCACTGCCACGCCGGGACCGCGCCGTGGCTAGCTGAGCAGGCCCTTGCTCTGGAGGTATTCCTTGGCGACGTCGGCGGGCTTCTCCCGCTGCGCGTCGACCTTCTTGTTCAGTTCGGCCAGGTCGGCGGTGGTGAGTACCGGTGCCAGCTTGTTCAGCGCCGCCGAGATCTGCGGTGTCAGCGACTTCGTGTTGACGATCGGCACGAGGTTGTCCGCGTTCTGGAGCTTCTTGTCGTCCGTCAGCACCACGAGGTCGTAGTCGGTGACGGTCGCGTCGGTGGTGAGGACCAGGCCGAGCTGCGCCGTGCCGTCCTTGACCGCAGCCTTCGTCTGCGGCGTGTCGACCCCGGTCTTGACGATCTCGCTGATCTTGATGCCGTAGGTCTTCTCCAGGCCGGGCTGGCAGAACGGCCGGCTCTCGCACTCGGGGCCGGCGGCGATCTTCACCGTCTGGCCGCTGGCGCCCAGGTCGGACAGCGTCTTGAGGTTGTGCTGGGTGGCGAACGACTTGCTGACGGCGAAGGCGTTCTGGTCGACCGCGTCGGCCGGGTCGAGCACCGTCAGGCCGAGCCCGGTGGCGAGCGGGCGCAGCGCGGCCAGCGACTTCTGCAGGTCAGGCGAGGAGACCGAGGCCGCGTCCGGGCCGTGAACCTTGGAGTTGAGCAGGTCGGCGTAGGTCGCGACGTACTGCGGCATCGCGTCGACCGTGCCCTTCTCCAGCGAGGACTGCGCGAGCTCGGTCTGCTGCACCGAGGTCCGGTCGACCTTGTAGCCGGCCTTCTCCAGGACCGCCGCGTACATCTCCGCGAGGATCTTGCTCTCGGTGAAACCGGCGTCGGCGACCGTGAGCGAGCCCCCGGCCGAGGTCGTCGCGCTGGCTCCGGCGCCGCCGCCGTCCGAGTCGGAGCCGCAGGCCGCGGAGGTCAGCGCGAGGGCGACCAGCGCGGCCAGACCCGCGAGCACGCGGCGTGGACGCCCGGCGTGCCGGCGACCGGCTATGGCGCTGCGGTTCAGCCGGCCCCACGGGGCGCGTCGGCTCCCCGGTTCGCTCGGTGATGTTGGATCAGTCACGTTCGAGGACCCCACCGTTCGTCGTCAGACTGTTCTTCCTGATCGTCGGGCGCGTGCCACGGCGGCCCCCGGCTGTCCCCCACCCTCGCACCCCGGTCCGACAATTTCCGGACGCCCGGGACACGCTCCTCCCCGGCGGGGCGACCCCGCAACCGCAAAAGACACAAGCAACACCGTCAAGGTGGACAAACAGTCACGTGGACGATGCGACCCCCTCCGGGCCGCACTGCTTTCGATCGTCCCTCTGGCGCGCTGCACATGACGCGGTGACGATCAACTCTGGAGCGGTACCTGGTCGCTGGTCATGCTAACTAACATGCTAACTAACATGTGGCTGCGGAGGAGGACAGATGCTCGACGCGGAACTCGCAGAGATCGTCGACAATCTTCGCGCCATCGGCGCGGACATCGCAGACGTGGAGGTGAAGAAGGCGCAGGGTGGGCTGCCGAAGTCGCTGCGCGAGACCCTCTCGGGGTTCGCCAACACGCAGGGCGGCGTGATCGTTCTCGGTCTAGACGAAGGCAGGGGCTTCGCCGCGACGGGACTCTCCGATCCAGCGAGGCTTGCAGCCGATCTCGGCGCCATGTGCTCCGAGGATATGGAGCCTCCACTGCGACCACTCATCAAGATCCACAACTTCGAGGGTGCGCAGGTCCTGGTCGCCGAGGTTCCCGAGCTCGACCCCGCTCAGAGACCCTGCTACTCGCGCGGCGCCGGAGTCACCAGGGGCAGTTATGTCAGGGTGGGTGACGGAGATCGCCGGCTGACGGCCTACGAGGTCCAGATGATGCTGTCCTCACGTGGCCAGCCCCGCGAGGACGAGGAGGCCGTGCCCGGCGCCGGTCCAGATCACCTGGATGTGGCGAGTGTCGACGCACTGGTCGCCCGGCTGAGAACCAGCAGGCCATACGCGTTCAAAGACCTGGACCGCTTGGCGATACTGCGCCGTGCCAAGGTGCTCGTGTCCGGGGACGACGGCGAAGATGTTGCCTCACTGGGGGGACTGCTGGCGCTCGGTAGGTATCCGCAGGAATACTTCCCGCAGATGATGGTCACCTTTGTCCACTACCCCACCGAGACCGGCGGACGATCACATGAGAGGTTCCTGGACAACGTGACGTTGGAAGGGCCGGTCCCGGTCATGGTCCGCGACACCCTGGCAACCGTTCGCCGGAACATGTCTCGTCGCGCGTTTATCAAGGGCACGGGCCGTCAGGACGTCTGGGAGTACCCGGAGACCGCGTTGCGCGAAGCGATTGTCAACGCCCTGGTTCACCGTGACCTGTCCAGCGGTGCTCGAGGTACCCAGGTGCAGATCGAGATGTACCCCGACCGCCTGGTGATCCGTAATCCTGGAGGTCTGTTCGGTCCTGTCACGCTAGCCAGCCTCGGTGAAGAAGGCATCTCCTCGGCTCGCAACGCCACCCTTATCAAGATTCTCGAAGACGTACCGCTGCCCGGTGAGACCCGTACCGTCTGCGAAAACCGCGGCTCGGGTATCCGCGCCATGCGCGACTCGCTGCTCGCCGTGGGAATGAGTCCGCCGGAGTTCAACGATAAGATCTCGTCCTTCGCCGTGGTATTTCCCAACCACACCCTGCTGAGCGAGGACACCATCAGTTGGATTGGCGGGTTGGGCGAGAGGGGTCTTACCGAAAGCCAGTGCGTCGCGCTCGCGCTCCTGCGCCAGGGAGGAATCCTCGACAATCGAACCTACCGCAACGTGACCGGGGTTGACTCCCGCGTCGCAACGAGCGAACTTCGGGATTTGGTCGTTCGCGAACTCGTCACACAGGCCGGAAGCCGCCGATGGGCCAGGTACCAACTGTCCTCGCGAACCGCCTCAGGCGATGGCAGGTCTGCTCGGGCCGACCGCAGATCGGAACTGCTCGTCGCCTTGGGCAACGATATCCTCTCGCGCACCGAGCTTGTCACCAGGACCGCTCTCAGTGATCAGACCGTCAGGCGATGGCTGAAGATCATGCGCGAGGAAGGTTCGATCGAGGCTCTCGGTAACAGCCCCAAGAGTAGATATGTGCGTTACCGTCGCACCTACCAGACTCAGCTCTTCCGTCCCGAAGACACCGATCACGACTGACGGCGAAACAGACCTGTCGAGCCCGGCTCGGGAGGTTTCCGAGCCGGCCTGACACCAGGCCGCCGCGCTGCCGCGCCGGGCCGCAGAAGTGCGGTCGAAGCATGCTGTGTCCGCGGATTCGGCCGGTCGTACCCGGACGCCTACTGTGCTATGTGGCGGCCGGCGCGTGCCGCGAACGCGTCCAGGGCGCTGAGTACTTCGGATGCCTGCCACATGCGGTTGGGGGCAGACGAGGCAGGCCCCTGTCATTCCGACGGATCGGCAAAAGCAACACCGGTCACATCACTCTCCAGTCGAACCGCCGAGTGACCATAGATCATGGGCTGGTTGACCGAGAGAATCAGGCAGAATTTTCGATCAAAGCCGTACTCTTTGTTCATCTGGCGGATGCGTGATCGTAGATAAAAAGCGGCAGCGTGATTGGTCACCGCTGTCTGTCCGGCTATGAGGAAGAGTGGACGTGATTCTCGATCGAGAATTATCCTGGCGAGGATGGCGTATTCCCGCTGGTCTCGCTCCCGAATGAACTCCTCTTCGCCGGCAATGATCGCGATGGAGTCTCGGTGGCCCGGCCGGTATGGCTTGAAATACACGCCCCGGAGACGAGGTCGTTCGTCATACCCCCGACCTCGATTACCGCGTTGACGTCGGCGCGATGTATCCCTGATCTGTTTTGCATCTGGTGGCCAACGACAAGAATGCACTCCCTGTTCACGGAAATGCCGAGAAACCTCCGCTCTCGGGCCAGTCGTCGTACGTGCGCCAGGCGCTGCCACGCCCAGACTCCGGTTCCACTTAAGACGCTCGTAAGAATCCCGATCGCGACATTGAAGAGAACCGCCGACATACAACCTCCAGCGCGTGACCTCCAGCAGCGGTCCGTCCACGCCCCCGTGCCGCTCTCCACATCACCCGAATATAGTGTGGACATTCCGGCAGATTATATCGACATCGCAGGTTTCGCACTGTTTCGGCATCTCGACACCCAGGTCGAGGCGCACCGTTCCCGTCCGCTGGACGCCTTCCCTACCCGGTTCCTGCAGGTCCGACGTGTGCGCTCGGGTGTCGCCGACACGCGCCTGGTCGCTCCACGGACCAGCCACGCGCCTCGGGCGATGTGCTGCCCGGCCTAGGACGACGCGGCCCCGTCGTCTCCGGCGACAGTGGCTTCGGTGAGATTTTTGCGCGACTCGGCGGAGGGCGCCGTCCGACGTGCTTCTGCGGCGTCTGAACGATCTGACGCCTGACCAGCAGGCGGAGCTGCTGCTTGCCAATCTCCCGCGGGTGAAAGCCGATCTCACGGCAGGCGCGTGGGCTTCCGGGTGGGTCAGCGGGGTCCGGAGGCCCTGGTGGTCGACACCGCGCGGGCCAGCAGGAGCAGGAGGCCGTCGACGAGGATCGCGAGCACCGCCACGAGGATCGCGCCGCCGACCACCTCGGGGCGGCGGTTGTTGGCCAGGCCGTCGACGACGAAGCGGCCGAGCCCGCCCCCGCCGATCAGCGCCGCGATGGTCGCCGTCGCCACCACCTGCACCGCGGCCAGTCGCAGACCAAGCATGATCATCGGTAGTGCCAGCGGGAGCTCGACCCGGCGCAGGAGCTGGCCGCCGGACATGCCCATGCCCCGGGCGGCCTCCTTCGCTCCCGCGTCGACCTCCTGCATCCCCACGTAGCTGTTGGTGACCAACGGGGCGATCGCGAAGAGGGTGAGCGCGACGACGGTGGTCGTGTCGCCGATGCCGAGCGGGCCAATCGCCAGCAGGACGAGCACGGCGAACGTCGGCACCGCTCGCCCGATGTTGGAGACGTTGATGGCCAGGGTGCCGCCCCGGCCGAGGTGCCCCAGGCCGATCCCGACCGGCAGCGCGACCGCGCACGCGATGCCCACCGAGGCGCCGGTAAGCAGCAGGTGCTCGCCGAGGCGGTGGGCGATGCCCTCGTCGCCGCGCCAGTTCGCGCCCGTGGTGAGCCAGTCGAACGCGCTGGTCAGGGTGCTCATGCGACGGTTCCTCGGGCTCGGCGGCCGTGGCGCCATGGCGTCAGCAGCCACTGCAGGCCGACGAGCAGCAGGTCGGCGACGACGGCGAGCGCCACGCACAGCACCGAGGCCGTCAGCACCTCCGACTTGAACGAGCTGGTCAGGCCGTCGTAGATGAGATCGCCCAGGCCACCGTGGCCGATCGTCGCGCCGACGGTGACCAGCGCGATCGTCGAGACCGTCGCGACCCGGATGGCCGCCATGATCGAGGGCAGGGCGAGCGGGATCTCCACGGTGACCAGCAGCCGCAGCGGGCCGTAACCCATGCCCCGGGCGGCGTCGCGCACGTCCGCCGGCACGGCGTCGAGCCCGGCGAGCAGCCCGCGGAAGAGGATGACCAGCGTGTACGCGACCAGCCCGATCCGCACCGTGGTCGTGGACAGGCCGGTGACGGGCAGCAGCAGCGCGAAGAACGCCAGCGACGGCACCGTGTACAGGATGCTCGCCAGCCCGCTGATCCAGGCGACGGCGAACCGCCAGCGCCGGGCGAGCAGGACCAGCGGCACCGCGATCACCAGGCCGATCGCCACCGCGCTCAGCGTGAGGCTGACGTGCTCGCGCAGTGCCGCCTGCAGCTCGTCCGAGCGGGTCTCGACGTAATCTCCGCAGATCCAGGCGTTCCGTTCGAGGCAGCTCCCGGACGCGACGATGGCCACCGAAGCACCGTAACCGGTACGGAGGACCCGACGCCCATGACCGTGGAACCGACGACCTCGGTGGACCCGATGATCTCGTTGCGCGGGGTGGGCAAGCGCTATCCGGACGGCACGGCCGCGGTCGCGGACCTGTCCTTCGACGTGCCCGCCGGCGAGCTGCTGTGCCTGGTGGGCCCGTCCGGCTGCGGCAAGACCACGACGATGAAGATGATCAATCGGCTGGTGGAGCCGACGTCCGGGCACATCCTGGTGGCTAGCGAGGACGTGGCCCGCACCGATCCGGTGCGGCTGCGCCGGCGCATCGGCTACGTCATCCAGCAGATCGGTCTGTTCCCGCACCTGACGGTGCGCGCGAACGTCGGCACCGTGCCGCGGATGCTGGGCTGGGACCGCGCCCGGGTGGACGCGATGCTGGACCTCGTCGGCCTCGACCCGGCGACGGTGGGGAAGCGCTACCCGCACGAGCTGTCCGGCGGGCAGCAGCAGCGGGTCGGCGTCGCGAGGGCGCTGGCCGCCGATCCGCCGGTGCTGCTCATGGACGAGCCCTTCTCCGCGATCGACCCGATCGCGCGGGACCGGCTGCAGGCGGAGTTCCTGCGGTTGCAGCGGGAGATCCGCAAGACCGTGGTTTTCGTCACCCATGACCTGGACGAGGCGATCCGGCTCGGTGACCGGATCGCGGTGTTCCGCCAGGGCGGTCACCTGGAGCAGATCGACCCGCCCGCCCGCATCCTCGGCCGCCCGGCCACCGACTTCGTCGCCGGCTTCACCGGTTCCGACCGGGCGCTGCGGCGGCTGTCCGTGACCACGCTGCGCCGGGAGGATCTCGAACCGCCCCGAGCCGGCCAGGTCGAGGCCGCGGGCGACGGGCAGCCGGGCGACGCGCAGCCGGGCGGCGGGCCGCCGGGCGGCGGGCCGCCGGGCGGCGCCGCAGGGGTGGACGGGATCCGGGTGGACGGGATCGAGGTGGGGGCGTCCCTGCGGGAGGCGCTGTCCGCGCTGCTCGCGCAGGACAGCGGCGTGCTCGACGTCCACGCCGGCGGCGAGCTGGCAGGTGTGCTCACGCCGGCGGCCCTGCACGCGGCGCTGCGCCGGTCGGTGGCGCGGGACGACGAGCCCGACGACGAGCCTGACACAGAGCCCGACGCCGAGATCGAGCAGCCCGCTGGGTCGGCCGGGCCGGTGCGGTCGGCCGCGCAGGCCGCCCCCGGTTCCGGGCAGGTGTGACCGGAGGGCCGCCTCAGGTGCGGGCGAGCAGGCCGGTCAGCACCGAGGTGAACATGCGCAGCCCGTCCAGGCCCGGGCCGGTCAGCTCGTCGACGGCGTGTTCCGGGTGGGGCATGAGCCCCATGATCGTGCGTTCGAGGTTGCAGACTCCGGCGATGTCGTCGGCCGAGCCGTTGGGGTTGCCGCCGACGTAACGCAGGACGATCCGGTCCTGCGCGGCCAGTTCGGCGAGCACCGCGGGGCTCGCCACGAAGCGGCCGTCACCATGCTTGACGGGGATGATGATCTCCTCGCCGGCCTGGTAGTCGCGCGTCCACGCCGTGGCCGCGGTCTCGACCCGCAGTCGCTGGTCGCGGCAGACGAAGTGCAACCCGGCATTGCGGGTCAGCGCGCCCGGCAGCAGGCCGGCCTCGCACAGCACCTGGAAGCCGTTGCAGATGCCCAGCGTGGGCAGGCCGTCGGCGGCCGCGGCGACGAGGGCCGCGACCATCGGGGAGAACCGGGCGATCGCACCGGCGCGCAGGTAATCCCCGTAGGAGAAGCCGCCGGGCAGGATGACGGCGTCGACCCCGGCGAGGTCGTCGTCGCCGTGCCAGAGGGCGACCGGCTCGGCGCCGGCGGCCCGCACGGCCAGCGCCGCGTCCCGGTCGTCGAGTGAACCCGGGAAGGTGACGACCCCGATCCTGGCCGTCGTCCTGGTCGCGTCGGTTCCCACCGCATCCATCCCGGCCCTCACCCAGCTCCCGCTCGCCCGTCAGCTTCCGTCGGCTTTCCGTCAGCTAGCGTCAGAGTAACCGCTCCCCCCGGGCGGGAAGGCCGGTTGATCGTCCTCGGGGTGGTCGTGGACGGGCGGGGGTCAGACGGGTTCGTCCGCGGCCTTCGGCGAGCGGGAGGTGCCCCACGGCCCGGTCGCCCTGCGTGCCCGGGCCAGCTGCGCACCAGGGGCGCTCTCCTCCCAGACCAGCCCCTTCTCCAGGTGCACGCGGGTACCCCGATGCGGGCCCTCGACCCGGTGGAACTGGACGCGGTCCATGAGCGCCCGCATCAGGAAGATCCCCCGCCCCTGCTCCGGGACGTTCTCCGGCGCTGTGCCGTCCGGGGTCGGGCGCGTCGTCCGCTCCGGATCGAACATGCTCTCGAAGGTGGAGTCCAGGCCGCCACCGCGGTCGCTCACCTCGATGACGGCCACCTCGTTGTCGACGCCGACCGATACCTCGTACTCGTCCTCAGCCTGGGCATGGAGAAGAACATTCGCACATGCCTCGGTCAACGCAAGCTCAACATCATCAATGCATTCCTGGGATACCCCGAGAACCTTTAGGGACTGCGTACAGATTCGTCTGACCACGGGTATGGAGATCTCATCGCGGGGCAACGACAGGCTTAGTTTGATCTCCATGTCGGCTGGTGTACCCCCCTCGGGCAACGTCAATCGGACCTGCTAGACGAACATTCTCGGAAGTGCGTCACACCGTTGCGGATCATCGGAGTCGCCCGGCGATCGCCCGGCCCAACCCGGTACCCGAGAGCCAGGCATTCTCGATCTTCGGCCGGCCCCATCCATCGCCCGCAAGACCGATTCCATTGTCGGACAGGTGAAACTGTTGCTCGTGCGGGCGTTCCGGCCGGGCGAACGTCCACCGCTGCACGTATACCCACCGGGGCTGCTCCGGGATGGCGAGCAGCCGCCGCAGCGACTCGGTGAGCGCGGGCCCGGCCGTGGCCGGCTCGGCCAGGCGCGGCCGGGCGAACCCGGGCGTCGAGTGCGCCACCAGGACAGGCGCGTTGTCGCCGCGGCGGCGCCCGTCGTCGGCGATCCACTCGAGCGTGTCGTCGTCGTGCACGAAGGCGCCGTCCATCGGCGTCCAGCAGCGGTGCGACCAGCCCGCGAGCAGCGCCAGAGTGGGTGACCAGGACCGGTCGGCGATCAGGGCGCGTTCCTCGGTGAAGGCCTCGTCGAGGTGGCGCACCGCCTGCGGATCGGGCATGGCCAGCACCACCGCGTCCACCGGCTCACCGTCGACGAGCGGGCCCGGGGTGATGCGGGCGATCGGGGCGGACTGCGTCACGCTGACCCCCGCGCGGGACGCGAGGTCCGCGACCAGCGACCGCAGCCCGCGGGGCGCGGCGTAGCGCAGCGGCCCCGGTTCGGCCGCGGTCAGCGTCGCGGTCGGCCCGCTGATCACCGACATCCGCCGGGTCCACAGGCGGGCTGTTCCCCGGGCCGTCCAGTCGTCCACGACCTCGGCGAACTCGGGTGAGGTGACGGTGAAGTAGGAAGCGCCGGAGTCCACGATCCGCCCGTCAATCCACCGAGAGGCCATCCGGCCGCCGATCACTCGGCCCCGGTCCCGGACCTCCACCGTGATTCCCTGGGCCTGCAGCACACTGGCGCAGGCGATTCCCGCAATTCCTCCGCCGGCGACGACGACCTTTGTCACCAACCCCCCCATTGTCTCGACATCGACGCCGGCCGGCTCGCGGGTAAACCCCCATTATCCGTCCCGGACATCGCTTTCGTGGGATCGCGGAGCCCGACCGGGCGGCCGCAGGCGAGCCGAGCGCGGCGATCATCTCCGCGCACCCGCCGGGAGCGACCCGGCGGTCAGGCACCACCATCGTGCCTGTCATCCCCGACGCCCGGGTGCGGCCAGCGCCGACTCCACAGGACAACACCCAGGACGGGTGGGGGTTCTCCCGGAATGCGCTGGCGGGGTGCCGCCGCGGCGCCCGGCGTTCCCGCCTCGCGCCGCCCATGGCCTAGCCTTACCCCGAATCCAGCCGTACCCAGTCCATGTCCACGACCGTGCGTGACGGTCATGACCTTAGGAGCCCGTGATCGCACGTCGACCCGCACCCCAGCGTCCGGGCGCCGGCCCCTCCCGCGTCGCGGCCGGTTCGACCGCCGCCCGCCGCCGTTCATCCGAGCCGGGACCCGACGGCCCGACCGGCGCGATCGGCGTCGTCGGGCCGCGGGAGCCCTGTCCCTGCGGTTCCGGGCGCCGCTACAAGGCGTGCCATGGCGAGCGGAGCCGGCCGGCGCCGGTGCTGCGGCCCTTCCTCGGCCGCCGGGACGAGCCCGACCTCGTCGCGTTGCGGGAGCTGGTGCCGAGCGCGACCGCCCCGGTGATCCTCGCGGCCGACCACCTCGCCAAGCATCCCGAGCATGCCGACCGGCGCATCACGCTCTGCACGATGCTGCCGCAGGCGGCGCCGGCGCTGGTCCGGGAGGACGGGGAGATCCTCGTCGCCATGCAGACCGCGCTGCCCGGGCTGGACGCGTCCCGGGACATCGCCGGGGCGCTGCTGGCCGCCCTCGACGCCGACCCGGGCAACGTGGTGGACGCCCCGGCGGCCTCGTCGCCGCGCCTGGTCGAACAGCGGCCGGACGGGCTGGCCGGGCTGCCCCGGCTCACCGACCTGCTCGATCCCGCCCCCCTGGAGATCACGGTCCACCCCGGCTTCGGGTGGTGGCTGCCGTCGTCGGACGACGACAGCGGGCCCAACCAGGAGGTGGCGGCGATGCTGGAGCGCGCCAACGCCACCGTGGTGCCCACGGTGCGGCTGTCCGCCGTGCCCGCCGCCTACTGGTGCCACCCGAGCGACCGGTGGCATCTGCGCTGGGCGCTGCCCCTGGCCGCGCCGGCCGGAGCTGCCACGGACTCGGCCGACGCCGGCGACGCCGCCCGTTCGGAGGAGGCGTTGCTCGACGCCCTCGCCCGGCTGGCTGCGGCCGAGCGGCTCACCGTCGGTCCGGGAACCCGGTTCGTCGGCTTCTTCCGGGCTGACGGTCTCGTCATCCCGGTCTGGGATCTCGCCGCGGACACCGCGGCCGAGCGTTGCGAGGAGCCGGCCGCCGCGCTGGGGCTCGCCTACCGGGAGGCGCTCGCGGACCCGACCCCGCTCAGCGCGCAGGAGCGTCGGGTCCGGGCCGGTCTCGTCGGCCGCAGCCTCACCCTGCGCTGACGCGGGCGGTGGTCCGACAGGAGGGGATTGCGGTGGGCACGAGCGACAGGCCGGACAGCACGTTCGACGTCATCGTCGTCGGGGCGGGCCCTGCCGGGGGCAGCGCGGCGCGGGCGGCGGCGGCCGCCGGGGCCCGCGTCTGCGTCCTCGAACGGTCGTCGATGCCCCGGTACAAGACCTGCGGCGGCGGGCTGGTCGGCCTGTCGACAGACCATGTCGGCATCGACCTGGCCGGCCTGGTCCGGGCCACGGTCAGCTCGCTGACGATGACCTTGGACGGCCGGTACACGGTCAGCCGCGGCCAGCCGGACGCGCGGCCCTGGCTGTCCATGGTGATGCGGACCGACCTGGATGCCGCGCTGCTGGCCGCCGCCGAGACGGCGGGCGCGATCGTGCGGACCGGCGTGCAGGTGCTGGGCCTGCGCGAGGCGGCCGACCCGGTCGAGCCGATCGACCCGGTCGACCGGCTGGCGGGCGCCGCGGTGCCCGGGGCCGACGACGGCTGGGTGAACGTCCGGGTGCGCGGCGGCGCCGACCTGCGGGCCCGCGTCGTCATCGGGGCGGATGGCACCTCGGGGCGCTGCGGCACCCACGTCGGAGTCCGGTGCGATCAGATCGACGTCGGCCTGGAGGGCGAGTTCGTCGTGGACGCCGCGATGGCCGACCGGTGGGCCGGCCGAATGCTGCTCGACTGGGGTCCGGTGCCCGGCTCCTACGGCTGGCTGTTCCCCAAGGGGCGGGTGCTGACGGTGGGGGTGATCGGCGACCGGGCCGAGGGCGCCGCCCTACGCGGCTACTACGAGCGGTTCGTCGAGCGGCTCGGGCTCGCGGGCGCCCCGCGCCAGCACGATTCCGGCCACCTCACCCGGGTCCGGGCCGTCGACTCCCCGCTGCGCCGCGGCCGGGTCCTCGTCGTCGGGGACGCCGCCGGCCTGCTTGACCCGTGGACTCGGGAGGGCATCTCGTTCGCGCTGCGTTCGGGCCGGCTCGCCGGGGAGGCGGCGGCGGGGGCGGTCGGCGCCCCTGGTGCCGCCGGGCCCGTCGGCTCGGCGGCCCTGGACGCCTACCCGGCCCGCGTCGAGGCGGTTCTGGGTCCGGAGATGGCGGCGGGCCGCGAGGTGCTCGGCGCGTTCACCCGGCGGCCGGGGGTGATGCACGCGCTCATGGCGGGCCCGGGCACCTTCGGACTGTTCACCCGGCTCATCGAGGGTCGCACGACGGTCGCCCGCCAGTTGCGGCGCCCCGGTGTTCGGGCGGCGGTGGCGGCGCTGGGCCGCTGAGGCGGCCGGCTGCGTGGGCCGCTGAGGCGGCCGGCCGCGAGCCGGCCAGAGGTCGCCGCCGCCCGGCGGAGGTCCTGGGGCGGCGGGCTCAGCGGGGGCGGCTGCCGCGATCCTCGCCGAAGCGTTCGGCCACGGCGCCCGCGATCTCCCGGTACGCCGTCCGGGTCTCCCGCTTCAGGTCCGACAGCACGATCCGTCCGCCGTCGGCCAGGTGTGGGTCGAAGGGGACCCGCACCACCCGGCGGGTCCGCGCCTCGAAGTGACGGGCGAGGGCGTCCACGTCGACGTGTTCGCCCTGCGCCGGAAACATCGAGATCACCGCGACCGCCTCGCGGACGTGCTCCGAATACCCGTGCGCATCCAGCCAGTCCAGCGTGGCGCTCGCGCTCGAGCCGCCGTCCGCGGTCGCGCTGCTTACGATCACCAGCGTGTCGGCGAGCTCCAGCACCCCGTGCATGGCGCTGTGCAGGATGCCCGTTCCGCAGTCCGTGAGCAGGATCGAGTAGTGCCGCTGGAGCAGATCGTCCACGGCCCGGTAGTCGTCGGCGCCGAAGGTGTCGGACAACTCCGGGTCGTTGGCCGAGGCCAGCACCTCCAGCCGCGAGTCGGCCTGGGACAGGTACTTGCGGACGTCCACGTACCGGTGCAGGCGCGGGGCGTCCTCCAGCAGCTCCCGCACGGTGTGCGCGGAGGTGCGCGGCACCTTCGAGCCGAGCGTGCCGCGGTCGGGGTTGGCGTCGATCGCCACCACGCGGTCACCGCGCAGGCTGGCCAGGGTCGAACCGACCGCCACGGTGGTCGTGGTCTTGCCGACCCCGCCCTTGAGGGACAGCACCGCGATCCGGTGGCAGTCCAGCAGCGGGGTGCGGATGCGGGCGATCTGCCGGCGATCGCGGACCTCGTCGGGCGACGGCCCGGGATTCACCGCGCCGGCCGACACCTGATAGACGAGCTTGCGCCAGCCGCGGGAGGCCGTCTGCGGCGGCGGGGGCAGCAGGGCGCTGGTGAGCAGCCCGGCGCGGCCACCCGCGTCGCGCGGCCCCGGCTCCTCGGCGGGCGGCCGGCGTGTCCCGCCCGGCACCGTTCCGGCGGGCGGGCGTTCCCCGGCCGGATACGGGTCGGACCCGTCCGTCCGATGCCGCCGGGTCTGGTCGAGATGGGCGTCGCCGTCCGGATACGGGACGTACGGATCTGCGGAGACCGATGGACCGTCGCCCGGGTATGGGTCGTAGTCCGCGCGAGATCCACGGGCGGCTCGCGCCTCACGACTCGGCCACGGCCCGCCGTCCTGGCGGGCGGCGGGGTCATGGCGGTGCCCGACGTCCGGACGGAGCTCCGCATCCCGGTCGGGTCCGACGTCCTGGGAGGGGTGGCGGCGATCGCGCTGGGGGCCGCGGTCCGGCCCGGACGCCTGGTCCGCCCGGGTCCGGGACTCGCGGTCGATCCCCGGCTCCCGGTCGATCCGGGGCTCCTGGTCGGTCCGGGCGCCTCGGTGGCGTCCGGACCCGGCGACCCGCTGGGCGCGCTGCCGGTCGGCATCCGTCGGGCGACGGGACCGGCCGTAGGAGCCGTCGTCGGGATACGGGGCCGGTCCCGGCGGTGGTCCGAGCGGTGCCCGCCCGGCACCGTATGGCGCACCGTCGACGGGCGGCGGTCCGGGGAGGGCGCCGCCGCGGCCGAGCGCCTCCTGCCGGATGACGCGGCGGTGACTGTCCGCGCGCGGCGCGGGACGGGGCGCGTCGCGGCCGGGCGTGTCGGCCGGCCGACCCTGGTAGGCCCGGCCAGGGTGGGGCGGCTGGGCGGGCGGCCGGTGCTGGCGCGTCTCGCCCGGGTGCGGGACCTCGGGCGCAGGCAGCCGGCGCCGGGGGTCGGGACCGCGGCCGTCCCGTCCCGCCGAGGCCTCGGGGTCCACCGGAGCCGGCTGGTGGCGGGACGGTGGCACGGTGGGGTCGCGCAGCCAGGACGGGACGCGGCCGGGCGGGGTGGGAAGCGGCGCCGGTCCGGTGAACGGGCCGCCGAGGGCGATCGCCCCGGTCGCCGCGCTGCTGGGCGGCGGGGCCGGGTACTCGGTCGAGGGGCGGTACTCGTCGAAGCGCTCGCCGCGGGCGGGGGGAGGGAGGGCCGCCGAGCCGGCCGGATCGTCCGGTCGCTGGTCGCCGCGGATCACCGGCGTGGCGTGGCGCGCTGTGGGCGGGGCCGGCGGCGGCACCGGGGCCGGCGGGAGCGGCGCGCCGGGCGGCTGTGCCTGGGGGCCGGGCGGGAGCGGGTCCGCCCGCCAGGCGCGGGTCTCGGCGGGCGGGGCCGGCGGGTACGACGGACCGAACGAACCGCCCGGGGCCAACGGGAACTGGTCGAGCAGCGGGTCGAACGTGCGCGTCTCGACCGGCAGCATCCGGCCGTTGCCGCTGGTCCAACCGGGCTGCGGGACCGGCTCGGGGGCCGGGCCGGGCTCGGCCTGGCGGATCGATGGCCAGGTGTCGGAGACGGCCGGCGGCGTCGCGTGACCGGCCCGTTCGGCCGGCAGGGCGCCCACGTCGCGGCCGCGCGGGGCAGCGTCGACCGACCAGCCCTGGCCCGCGGCAGGGGGGCCGGCGATGTCCGCCCCGGCGGACCAACCGGAACGAGGCCGCCCCGCCGGGGCGGACCACCCGGAACCTGCTGCTGCCGCCGAACCTCCTGCGGCGGCGCTGGTCGCTCCCCCGCCGGGGGGCGGGGTCGCTGGCCGGGCCGCCGGCAGCCGGCCCTGCGGCCAGGACGGATGCCCGGGTCCCGGCAGCGCGCTTCCGCCAGCCGGCCCGCGGGTCGAACCACGGCCGGGCGACTGTGCGCGCCCAGGTTCGTCGACGGACCGCCGAGGTTCGCCGACGGCCCACCCCGTGTCGTCGACGGCCCGTCCGGTGTCGCCGACGGCCCACCCCGTGTCGCCGAGGGCCCACCCCGTGTCGCCGGCGGCCGGCCTGGCGTCGCCACTGCGCCGCCTGGCATCCCCGCTGGTCCGCTCGGCGTCGGTCACACCGCCGACCTGAATGGCGCTGATCTCCCGCCCGTCGCCGTTCACGGGCGGACTCCCCGGGCGGCGAGGCCCTGCGCTGGATCTTCCGATCCGGGCTTTCCCTCCGCGATGTCCAAGGGTCTCCCCTCCGATCGGGCGAGCCGAGCCATGCGGCCGGGGCTGTCTGACGCCCGTGCGGGGGGACGGTACGCCGGTCCGCGTCGAGCGGAACCGACCGTCCGTTGCAGGACGTGGCCGGCCGGACGGGTCCGGCGGGTCGAACCAGAATGACATGCGATGGGACGGACCGCACGGGCCGGTGCGTCCCAAACGCCGTGGCTCGCCCGTGTCGCTTGAGGAACGCCCAGCTCGCGTGGTTCGAGAGCCGGGCGCCGCACGGGATAAGCCGGACGAAGCTGGGCAGGGACACGACGATGCCATCGGGAACCCGCGGGATTCGCCGGGGTGCGCAGGCCGCCGCCCTGGCGTTTGCGGTGCTCGCGATCATGGTCGACGCCGGCTGGTCGCCGGTGGTGGAGAACGACGCCGATGTCGCGGAGGCGCTCGGCCGGCTGGCGGCCACCACGGGTTGGCTGGTGACCGCGCTGCGATGGGTGAGCGAGGTGTTCCACCCGACGGTCTTCCGGGTGCTCGCGGTCGTCGGCGCCGGCGCGCTGTGGTGGCGTTCTCGTCGCGGTGGCGTAGGCCGAGCCGATCCGGCGGGCACCCGCCGACTGGCTGTCTACGTCCTGGTCACGGTCGGCGCCGGTGGCCTGCTGGTGACGGGATTCAAGGACCTGATCGGGCGGGCCCGGCCGTCGTTCACCAACCCGGTGGCGCACGCCGCCGGGCTCAGCTTCCCCTCCGGGCATGCGCTCGGCGCGATGGTCGCGGCCGTCGTCTGCCTCGTCGCCGTCCGGGCCGTCTCCGGTCGCCGGGCGCGATGGCCCTGGTGGGTCGGATCGGGGGTGATCGTCGCGCTGACCGGATTCTCCCGGCTCGGGCTGGGGGTGCACTTCGTGTCCGACGTCCTCGGCGGCTACCTGCTCGGCGTCGCGTGGGCGCTGGGGATGGCGGCCCTGCTGCGTCCGTGGCAGCCGGGTGAGGTCGCCGCCGGGCGCGCGGGGCCGGCCGGCCCGGCTCCGGGGGGCAGGATCACCGGTACGGCGACCAGTGGGCATCGTGGTCCCGGTGCCGCAGGCTGTCGATCCGGATCCGGAACTGGGCCGCGACGGTCGCGCTGCTGGCCAACACGGGCAGGACGCTGGTGACCAGCTTCAGCTCGCGCACGGCCCGCAGGACGGCGAATCCCTCCCAGGACGTGACATCGAAGCCGTACCCGCGGGCCAGGTCGCGGTGGGCCTGGGGGTCGTGGCCGAATCGCGTCCGGCCGACCGCGACCGGCACGAGGTCCCATTCGGCCGGGCCGACGCTCGTGGCGTCGAAGTCGCACATCAGGACCCGACCGTCCGCGGCCCGGATCAGGTTGCCCAGGTGGGCGTCGCCGTGAACGACGACGGTCGGCAACGCGTAGCGGACGGTGCCGAGCGCAGCGGCGACGCGTTCGGTCATCCGTTCCAGGAACCGGCGGTCGGCGCCGGCCAACGCCTCCGCGTCCGATAATCGCCGCCGGACGTCGTCGAGGGGATCCCAGCGGGGCAGCGGAGGACTGGGCGGGTCGAGGGCGTGCAGGACGCGCAGCAGGGCGGCGAGGTCTCCGGTGCGCGGGGCCGGGCCGGCGGGCGGGGCGCCGGCGGGCGTCGCGTCCACCCAGACGGTCGCGACGAAGCCACCGGCCTCGACCGGGGCGGGCACGCCGGGCAGGAGGCGAACGGCGGGGGCACGCCGATCGGCCAGCCAGCCGGCAATCCGGACGACCTTCGCCACCCGGTGCGTCATCGCGGCAGAACCGGTGATGCGCATGATCGCCCCCGCGCGGGGTAATCGGTACACGGCGTTCACCGTGCGTTTGACCAGGACGGCGCCGGCATCGTCGAGCCCGGCGCGGGCGGCGAGCTCGGCCACCGCGCGGCGGGTGGCCGCCGCCGTGAAACGGGCCCGACGGGGCGGGCCGGGTGGATCGTGCCGAGTAGGACTGTCGTCGGCCATCGCCGCGGTCCTCCCGATCGAGGGACACCGGGTCGGGGCGCCGAGTCGGGCCGCGGGCCGCGGGATCGGCACGCGGGCCCCGTCTCCGGCGGGTCGGTCGGGTCAGACGGTCAGGCCCGGCGCGGTGACCGCACCCGGTCCGGGACGCTGGCCGGCGGCGGAGCGCTGCCATTCCCGGACGAGCAGGGCGAGCTCCCGGACCTCACGCACCTCGCTGTGCGGACGGGTCGCGGACAGGAGCTGGTCGGCGCGGCCGGAAACGGAGGCGACCGTGCGTCCCCAGGAGATCTGGATGGCCTCGGTGGCCAGGTCGCAGACCCGTTCGAGCTCCAGGCGGCCCTGGCGGGCGAGGGCGAGGGCGAGGTCCAGCCGGATCACCGAACGGAAGCCGGGGGCGTTCATCGTGTCGAGTTTGGGCAGGGCGAGTTCGGCATGCTCCTGCGCCGCCTGCGGCCGGCCGAGCAGGCACAGCGCGGTGGTGGCGTTGTAGGACACCTCGACCGGGTTGAAGTTCTCGAAGCTCGGACCCGGCCGCCCCCACTGGTCCGGGGGGATCAGATCCGCCAGGTCGTAGGCCTGGTCCAACGCCTGGGCGGCGCCGCGCACGTCGCCGAGGGCGGCCAGGGCGCGGGCCACCTGGCAGGTGAGCCGGGCGCGCACGGGTCCGTCGCCGACGTGGGTCAGCCCGTCGCGGGCGAGGCGGAGGGCCTCGTCGGGGCGGCCGGCGTAGAACTCGTTGACCGCGGCGACCTCCCGGGCGGAGCCGCGCAGTGACCCCTCCCCGGCGAGCCCCCCGGCCTGGAAGCCGAGGGCGGTCAGCGACCGGGCGGTCTCGATGTCGCCGAGTTTGAAGGCCGCGTCGGCGCCGAGGACCGCGACCCGCCCGGTGAGCATGTCGCGGCGACGGGCGTCGCCGGCCGGCATCGAGCGGCGGCCGAGCCGCTCCAGCCCCCGGCGCAGGCGGGCGGTCTGGGCGAAGATGTGCGCCGGAGGGGTCGCCTCGTGGGCGTCGAGGAGGTCGCCGAGCATGTCGTCGGCCCGCTCCAGCGCGAGCTGGATGGGGCTGGCCGCGAGGACGTCGGAGACCTCCATGATCTGGCCCTCGGCGAGGATCGCGGTCATCATCGCCGCTCCGGCGTAACGGTGGAACTGCCGCCGGTCGGAGACGCCCGGGGTCGCGGGCCGCGTGGCCGGGGGCACGGCACCGGTGGGCGCGGGGCCGGTCGCGGTCGGCGCGAACGCGGGCGGTCCGCCGAACATCGTCAACGAGAGGGCGGCGGGGTGCGTCGAGGGCGCCGCGCACGACGGCTGCGGGCCGCCCGGCGACCACCCGGACCCGATCGGGCCTCCGGGACCGATCGGGCCTCCGGGACCGAGTGGATCCTGGCCGAACAGGGCCGACGAACGGGCCAGGTCCGCGAGGTCGTCCGCGGCCCAGAGCCGCTGGGCGGACGGCGCGCTGATGGGGCCGAGGTCGCACCGGTCGACCGGCGGCTGCGCGGGCGGCTCCGGCGAATAGTCCTCAGGGTGATCGTCCGGCGGGGTGCGGGCCGGCGGGATGCTGATCGACTCGCTCGTCGCTCGCCGGACCGGGGGAGGGCCGGAGCGACCGGTCGGACCCGAGGATCCGTGGTCGGCTCCACGGCCCGGTGACGATCCGCTCGACTGCGGCATGCCGCGCGTCCTTCCTTCCGAAAACATCACGGTCAGCGACCGTGTCGACAAGGTAGCGAGGGACGAGGTCCGCTGCGAGGGGCAACCCGTCGGAAGCGCACAGTGAGACCACGAGACCTAGCGGGTTCCGTGACCGTCGGCTGCTCCGGCGGCGGTCCGGTCTGGTTCGGCGGTCGATGGCCGGCTGTTCCGGCGATCGCGCGGCGGCGACGCTGCCACCGGCCGATCACTCCGGTCGTGCTGACCCGGCTCTACCGGTTCCTCGTTATCGATAGTAGAAGGACCGCTGCGCCGGAGGGTGACGATGAAGCAGCCGCAATGTGCCGGCCATTGTGGCTCTACGTGGTGTTTCTCCGAGGTTTCCACAACTGATCTTGTTGTGGCCGGCTGCTCTCGATCGCCTGGTGGGGCTGCGCCGACGCCGGTTCCGGCGGCTGCGGAGAAGGAAATCACGTCCTGACCGGACCGAACGGTGAAGGATTGTGCAGTTGCCGTCGGAATCCGCCGGCCTTGCGCGGTGGCGCCGGATCGGCCGTCGACGGCAACCGACCGTCGGTCTGCTCCAGAATGGGAACGAAGCGGCAATAGTATCGAAATTATGACATTCGGTCATGGTTGCCGCTGCTGGGTGGGGTACGGGGGTGGTGCTCGTCCGACCGGTGTCGCCGTCCATCGACGCCATCGGGTCGGTAGCCTCGGCATGATGGCGGATGCGGCCCAGCAGTACTCCCACTCCAGCAGGTCGCGCCGTGGGCGCGGACCTGCCCGGCCCACCGGGGTGCGCCGTGCCCGGTGACCACGCGGCGCCCGGTGCGCCGGACCCGCTGATCGGCCCGCGGGCCGACCTGCCGCCGGCCGGGGCGACACTGGCCCGCGAGCTCGAGGCCGTGGCCCACCGGGCCTGGCCGCCGCTGCGGCAGATCGAGATCGGCGGGTGGACCCTGCGGGCCTCCGCCGGCTCGTCCCGTCGCGGGAACTCGGTCTGGGCCCACGGCGGCGTGCCCGACGTGCGGGCCGCGCTCGCCGCGGTCACCGACTTCTACGCCGCCGCCGGCCTGCCGCCCATGTTTCAGCAGACCCCCGTCACCCAGCCGGCGCAGCTCGGCACCGCGCTCGACGCCGCCGGCTACGACGACACCGGGACCACCGACATGTGCGTGGCGCCGCTCGAGGCGCTGGCGCCGGGGGCGGCGTCGGCGTCGACCTCCGTCGGAGTGACCACCGCCGACGCGCCGGGGGACGAATGGCTGCGGGTCGCCGGCCAGGTGCTCGCCACCTTCGACGGGCAGCGGGCCGGTACCCTCGACGTGCTCTCGGCGCTGCGCCTGCCCACCGTCTATGTGACGCTGAGCGTCGACGGTGCGCCGGTGGCGGTGGGCCGTGGCGTCGCCGATGACCGCTGGCTGGGCATCTACAGCATGGCGACCCTGCCCGCGGCCCGCGGCCGCGGCGCAGCGCGGCGGGTCGTCGCCGCGCTCGCGCAGTGGGCCGGGGCGCGCGGCGCCACGCACGCCTATCTCCAGGTTGAGGAGGTCAGCACCGTGGCCAGGGGGCTGTACGCCGATCTCGGCTTCCGGCCGGTCTACCGCTACTCCTACCGCCGGGCGCCGGCGTCGGCGTCGGCGTCGGCGTCGGCGGCCCGGAACCTGCCGGACGCCCGGGACGGCGGGCCGACCGGGGCGGGTGCCGCGTGAACGCGACCGTCGACGACCTCCTCGAGCCGGATGGCCTCACCAAGGTGATGGGCGTCGTCAACGTCACGCCCGACTCGTTCTCGGACGGCGGCACGTTCCTCGACCCGGTGGACGCGGTGCGGGCCGGGCTGCGGATGGTGGACGAGGGCGCCGATCTCATCGACGTCGGCGGCGAGTCGACCCGTCCAGGTGCGTCCCGAGTGGTCGCATCGGAGGAGATGCGCCGGGTGCTGCCGGTCGTCGCCGAGCTCGCAGCGGCCGGGATACGGGTCAGCGTCGACACCAGCCGGGTCTCGGTGGCGGCCGCCGCCGTCGACGCGGGGGCGGTGCTCGTCAACGACGTCTCCGGCGGCTGCGACCCGGACCTGCTCGCCCTGGTGGCCGACCGCGGCGTCCACTACGTGCTCATGCACGCCCGCGGTCCCAGCGTCGACATGTCCAGCCGGGCCGTCTACGGCGACGTGGTCGCGGAGGTCACCGCCGAGCTCGCCGCGCGGCTGGAGGTGGTCGTCGCCGCCGGGGTCGCGCCGGAGCGGGTGATCCTCGACCCCGGGATCGGCTTCGCCAAGACGGCGGCGCACAACTGGGCGCTGCTGAACAACATCGACGCGCTCGCCGCCCTCGGCCGGCCGCTGCTCGTGGGCACGTCGCGCAAGTCCTTCCTCGGAACGGTCCTGGCCGCCGGGGGCGCGGGCGCGCGCCCGAGCGACGAGCGCGACGACGCCACGCAGGCGACCACGGCGCTGCTGGCCGCCGCCGGGGTGTGGGCCGTGCGCGTGCACGCGGTGCGGCCGGCGGCCGACGCGGTGCGCGTCGTGCGGGCATGGCGGCAGGGCGGTGCCGGGGATGCGGCGCGCACCGCGAGCCTGCCGGTGGTGGTGCCCGGCACCGCCGGCGGTTCGGCCGGGCACCGGCCGCGGCTGGGCGCGGCGCCGCGGACCGGTGCCGGCCCGGCCAGGGGCACGGGCAGGAGCGGCGGCGGCGGCGTCGAGTCCGGCCCGGGTCGCCGGGACCGGCCCACGGCCACGCCCGGCTGCGCGGGGGAGCGGGAGGTACCGTGGTCAGCCCGATGACGGACGGCTCGGGGCCCGGCGACGTGCCGCTGGACCGGATCACCCTGACCGGGCTGCGGGTCCGCGGCCACCACGGGGTGCTGCCGGCCGAGCGGGAACTCGGCCAGGAGTTCGTCATCGACGCGGTCGTCTGGCTGGACGTCTCCGAGGCGGCGCGCCACGACGACGTCACCCGCACCGTCCACTACGGCGAGCTCGCCGAGACGCTCGCCGAGATCGTCGGCGGCCCCCCGGTGGATCTGATCGAGACCCTGGCCCAGCGTCTCGTCGCCGCCTGCCTACGCGCGGATCGGGTTGTGCGCGCCGAGGTGACCGTGCACAAGCCGGCCGCGCCGATCCCGATCCCCTTCGGCGACGTCGCCGTCACCGTGACCCGGGCCCGGCCCGCAGACCCGCCGCCGCCGGCCGGCCCCGCACCCGATGGCCGGTGACCGGATGACCGAGGTCGCCCACGCGGTGCTGGCGCTCGGCTCCAACCTGGGCGACCGCTGGGCGCTGCTGCGGGCCGCCGTGCGCCAGCTCGACGAGATCCTCGGCGTGACGGCGTGCTCGGCGGTGTACGAGACCGCCCCCGTGGGCGGTCCCGAGCAGGATGACTACCTCAACGCGGTCGTGCTGACCGCGCCGGCGCCGCCGCGGGAGCTGCTGGCCGCCGTGCGCGCCGTCGAGGAGCGGGCGCGGCGGACCCGGAGCGTGCGGTGGGGGCCGCGCACGCTCGACGTGGACGTCATCGCCCTTGGCGCGCTGCGAAGCGACGACCCGGAGATCACCATCCCCCACCCGCGGGCGCACCTGCGGGCCTTCGTCTGCGTGCCCTGGCTGGACGTCGACCCGGAGGCGACCCTGCCGGGTCACGGCCGGGTCGCCGACCTGGTCGCCCGGATGGCGGGCGCCGGGGAGCTCGTCGGCCTGCGGCGGACCTCTGGCCGGCTGCGCGGCGCCGATCCGGCCGGCGCCGATCCGGCCGGCACAGCGGTGGCCGGCGGCTGCCCGGCCGACGCCGCCGGGGCGTCCACCCCGGCCGGGGAGACCGGCGAGGGCGGTGCGTCGGCGTGAGACCCACCCGACCGCGCGATCTCGTCCTGGCCGCGGTCGTGTTCGGGATCCTCGGCTATCTGCTGCTGTGGTGGGCGTACCGGTCGACTCCCACGCTGCCCCGCACGGCGTCGCTGTCGGTGGTCGTCATCGGGGTCATCGAGCTTCAGGTCGCGGCCCAGACGCGGCGCCGGCTGGAGGGCCGGCCGGGCACCCGGCCGATCCTGCCGCTCACCGTCGCCCGCCTGGCGGCACTGGCGAAGGCCAGCTCGGTCGTGGGGGCGGCGCTCGCGGGAGCCTGGGCGGGCGTGCTCGGGTACACCGCGCCGCGGACGGACGAGTTTCCGACCGCGGGCGGCGACGCGATCAGCGCGGGGCTCGGCCTGGCCGCCGCCGTCGTTCTTCTCGTCGGCGGGCTGATCCTCGAACGGGTGTGCCGGGTCAAGAAGCCGTAGCCCTGGACGAGCAGGTCCTGTCCACGCGGGATGTGGACGGCTCCGGCCCGGCGTCCCGTCTCCCGACCGCCGCGGTGTGACCGTGCTCGCCCGAACGAGCCGGCCGTCTCCCGGTGCTCGCGGTCGGCGGATCGGGGCTGGTCACGACCGCCGAGCTGGTCGCCGGGCGGCTCGGAGCCGGAGCTAGTCTGAGGGGAATCGCCGCATGTGACTCCGATCGGTGCCAGGGTTGTCCGTGTTAAGACCACCTTGTGGTGATTGGCGGCGGATCTTTTTTGCCGGTCGGTCGATGTCGCGGTGGCAAGACGCGAAGGCGGGAAGGTGCGGGCGGTGGTCGTTGAGGGCCGGAGCCGCGATGGTTCGCGGGGCCACCCGTCCGACGCCGCCCGACGCGCCCCGCCCCCGCCCCCGGGGCCGGCTCCGTACGCAGACCCAGCCGGGTTGGATCCGCCCGGGGGCGGCCGGATCGTCGCGTTCGGCACCCTGCCGACCGGCCCCACCAGGCGCCCCGAGCCCCGGGCTGAGCGCATCGCGGCCGTGACCGGGTTCGACCCGGCGGACATGGTGACCGCCCTGCCCCCTGACGGCGGGCTGCCGACTCGGCCCGCCGACGCGCCTCCGGCCGTCCGCGCAGCGCCCGGGGCAGCGCCGGGGGGCCGGACTCGCCAGACGTTTCGAGCCGTGGCCTTCGGCAATCCCACGGCCGGCGGCGCCGAGGTGGTGCCGTTCGACCCCGCGGACGCACCTCCGCCGGGCCCGTGGCGCCCCGATCCCGCCGACCGCGCCCCCGCCGACCGCGCCTCCGCCGGTGATCCGCCGGCTGATCCGTCCGACCGGTTCGACCGATCCGACCCCGCCGGAATTCGGCGACGGGCGGCGTATGCGGAGTTCGGCGGCGAACCCGCGCCGCCTCCGACCGGCTTTCGGGATGACGCCCCGCCGGGCTGGCGCGGATTTCGCGGCGCCGATCCGCCGGGCCGTCGCGACTTTCCCGCGGCCGATCCGCCGGGCGGCCGTCGATTTCCCGACCAGCGTCGGCAACCCGCGGTCGCTCCCGTCCCCGGGGCACCAGATCCCCGCCATCCAGATCCCCGCCGTCCAGATCCCCACCACCGCGATCCTCGCCACCGAGATCTCCGTCAGCCCGAGCCACGCCCTACCGCTGCCGGCGCGACCGGCGACCGCCCTGCCACGCCCAGCCTGCTCGACCGGGTCAGCTTCACCGGCGTACAGCGGGCGGTGCCGGTCGGTGGACCGGAGCCGGCCAGCCCCCGCGGACGGAGTCCGGACGGCGGCTCGGCGCTGGACGAGGTCAGCTTCACCGGCTATCAGCCCGCCATCCGCGAGGGCTGGCAGCCGCGCGGGGCCGCCCGGGAGGGGGCGCGGCCGTCCGCGGGCGCCGAGCGTCCCCGGCCGGGCCGCCGTCTCCCGGATGACGGGCGGACCCGGTCCTCCGGGCGCGCGCCGCAGGCCGGCGAGCCCGCCGTCGGGACGGCTGTGCGCCGGGACGACCGGCCTCGCGCGCGATTCGACAGGCCGCCCAAGGAGGGGCGCCCGCCGACGGACCCGTACGACCGCGACGACCCATACGACCGCGACGACCCATACGACCGCGACGACCCGTACGACCGCGACGACCGGGACCCGTACGACCGCGACGACCGGCACGATCCGTACGACCGCCAGGGGTCGCGCGAACGCGGCGGCGGCCGGGCCCGGACGGGCGGTCCGGCCAGCGGGCCTGGTGCTCGCCCGGGCGGGCGGCGCCGGCGCGGCGATCGGCCCGGCCTGCTCCAGGCAGCGCTCGTGCTGGCGGTACTCGTCGTCGGGGTGTCACTCGGCCGGACGCTGGCGTTGCCTGGGGACGCCGGGACGATCTCGAGGCTCGGGGACTGGGGCCGCGCAAACCACCTGTCGTTCCTCGTCGATCGGGTCGATGCGCGGCGCTGACGGCCGGCCGGTGGGCCCGGTGGCCGCTTTGGTGGTCCGCGTGGGAATGTGGTCGCAGGCGGTGACTTAGTTACCGGTTTGTCGGGTGGAGGGGCATTGTTGTCGCTGTTGTCGAGCTTGTCACTTTATGGTCGCCCTTGCGTATGATCAAATCAATGTTCGGGTAACCTGCGATCTAGGGCGCGAGTGGCCTTCCCGCCCCCGAGACGGGGGAAGCGGACCCGGCCGAAATTGGTGCGTCCCAGTTTGCCGAATCCCCTTGCGTCCGGCGGTCCTCGGCGTGTCCAATCGGTATTGGTAGGTCTGTCGCATTCCGTCGACCTCGTCTCGTGAGCGCCCGCTACCGCCGGGCAGCCTGGTCGCCGATGTTCGACCGAACGCGTGCCCCGGCCTGCCAAGGCATCCAAGGAGGCCACGTGCGTCCGAGACTCGCAGTAGCCCCTGCGGTCCCGCTGGCTGGCGACGCCGGTCGCGGGGTGCCGCAGCGGGACTGGACGGCGCCGGGTCTCGCGGGGACGGGCGCCACCATGGCCGACGTCTCCGACGGTCCCGGTCGCCCGGCCACCGAGGCCGAGGCCGCCGCGATCGCCGCCGCTGTCCTCGACAGCCCGCTGGTCGCCACAGTCGCGGCGGATCTTCGCATCACCGGCATCCGTACCTCGACCGGCGCGCCGGACTGGGCGTTCGCCGTCCTGCGCACCCCGGGCGGCACCGACCCGGCGATCGCCGTGCTGCGCTGGGACACCTGCTGCGGCTGGGTGCTGGACCAGGTCGGCACGGCCCGGCTCGGTCTCGGGACGGGCGGCGGCGGCGGCCCGACCATGCGGCGCGCGGACCTGCAGGTCGCCGGGGCGCCACCGGTTCGCCGTGACGGCGGCGTCCGGCGGGGTTGCGACTCCGGGGCCCGGACGGGTGACGCGGCGCGTTCGGGGTAGGTCGCGGCGCCGTGTCCGGCTGGCGCCGGGCCAGCTACCGTCATGATGGTGTCGATGCCGGCCGATCCCGCGCCAGACGAGTCCACGACTCTCGTGGGCTGGCTGCGCGCGCTGCCCGACGAGGCGATCATCCGGCTTTTCCTGCTGCGGCCCGATCTCGCGACGCCACCGCCGCCGGACTTCGACGTCCTGGCCGCCCGGCTGGAGATCCGGGTGAGCGTCGCCCGTGCCCTGGAGCGCCTCGATACCAACGCGTGCGAGGTGCTGGAGGCGTTGACCATCCTGCCCTCCCCGGTGCCGCTCGCCGAGCTCGCCGCGTTCTGCGGGCACGCCGAGATCGTCGGGGTGGTGCGCCGGCTGCGTGAGCTGGGTCTGCTCTGGGGCGACGATGGTGCGCTGCGGGTCGTCGGCATGGCCGTCGACCTCGTGGGCGCGCGGCCGCTCGGGCTCGGCCGGCCGGTGCGGGAGTGCCTGTCGGTCTACCGGCACACCCAGCTCGCCAGGATCGCGGGCGCCCTCGACCTGATCCCGGCCGCGACGGATCCGACGGAGTCCGGGGGCGGGTTCACCGTCCGAGCCGATCTCGTCGACGCCATCGCCGACCTGTTCGCCGATCCGGCCCGGGTCCGCGGCTGGCTCGACGGGTGTTCCGAGCGGGCCCACCAGCTCCTTCGCCGGCTGGCGGCCGGGCCCGCGCTCGGCACCACCAGCGAGGCGGGTCGGCTGCTCACCGTCGCCACGGCCCGCAGCCCGGTGGAGGAGCTGCTCGCGCGGGGTCTGCTGGTCGGGATCGACGATGACACCGTCGAGCTGCCACGGGAGGTCGGCCTCGCGGTGCGCGGCGACGAGCCGGCCGGTCGGCTGCATCCGCATCCGCCCGAGCTGACGGGCGTCGCTGTCGGCGCCTCGGCCGCCGACGGTGCGGCCGCGCTCGCCGCGGACACTGTCGTACGCTGGATCACCACGCTGCTCGACGCGTGGGGTACTACGCCCGTGACGCCGCTGCGTACCGGCGGCCTGAGCGTGCGCGACCTGCGCGCGACCGCGAAGCTGCTCGACACCGACGAGCGGACCGCCGCCTTCGTCGTGGAGCTCGCGGCGGCCGCCGGACTCGTCGACGCCACCGCCGGCGTCGATGTCCAGTACGTGCCCACCGCTGCCTATGACCGCTGGGGCACCGACCTGGTGGCGGCGCGGTGGGCGGTGCTGGTCGAGGGCTGGCTGCGGTCGCTGAGCGCCGCCTGGCTGGTCGGCGAGCGGGACGAGCGGGGTCGCCAGATCGCCGCGCTGTCGCTGGAGGTCCGCCGCTCCTCCGCGCCGGACCTGCGGGCCCAGGTTCTGCGCGCGCTGGCGGCGGCGCCGGCCGGGGTGGCGCCGACCGGCGAGTCGCTGCGCGCCCTGCTGACCTGGCGGGCGCCGCGGCGGGCCGGCACGCTGCTGGCCGGGATGATCGACGGCACTGTCGCCGAGGCGGAGCTGCTCGGCCTGACCGGGCGGGGGGCACCCAGCACCGTCGGGCGACTGCTGGCCGCGCAGCTCGACGAGGAGAGCGCGGACCCGGCGCGGGTCGTCGGCCTGCCGAGCCGGCCGGCCGGCGGGGACGCCGCGCTGTGCGCCCGGCTCGCCGACGCCCTCACGCCGCTGCTGCCCGAACCGGTCGAGGAGCTGCTGCTGCAGGCGGACCTGACCGCGGTCGCCCCCGGCCCGCTGGTTCCCCGGGTGGCCGCGCAGCTCGCGCGGATGGCGGACGTCGAGTCGTCGGGGGCCGCGACCGTCTACCGCTTCTCCGAGGAGTCGCTGCGCCGGGGGTTCGACTCGGGGCTGGCCGCTGAGGACATCCACGCCGTACTCGATCGCCTGGGCCGCACCGGCGTTCCCCAGGGACTGACCTATCTGATCGACGACACCGCCCGCCGGCACGGCCGGCTGCGCGCCGGTCCGGCGTCGAGCTACCTGCGATGCGACGACACCGCGCTGCTCGCCGAGGTGGTCGCGAGCCGTCGCACGCAGACGCTGGGGCTGCGCCGGATCGCGCCGACCATCGTCATCTCGTCGCTGCCGACCGGCGAGTTGCTGGCCGGCCTGCGCGCCGCGGGCTACGCGCCGGTCGCGGAGGCCCCCGACGGCAGGGTGGTGCTCAGCCGGCCGGCCGCCCACCGGACTCCGGCCAGGCCGCGCCAGGCGCCGGTCGACGTCGCCGACGGGCGGCTCGCGCAGGCGCGCGACGTGCTGCGGCTGGTCCGCCGCGGCGACGACAGCGCGCAGGCCATGCGGGCGGCCGGTGGCGTCGCCGGCGCCGAGATCGGACTCACCCGGTCCGCCCCGCTGATCCTGGTGATGTTGCAGGGTGCCGTCCGGGATCGGCGCCGGGTCCTGCTCGGGTACGTCGACCAGCAGGGCACGCCCAGTGACCGGATCGTGCGGCCGACCGCGGTGGACGGCGGCTGGCTGACCGCCTGGGACGAGCTCAGCGCCGGCCCGCGCCGCTTCGCCCTGCACCGGGTGACCGGGGTCGCCGACATCGACGAGGTGTTCGGTGGCGGTGGCGTCGTGGCGCCGGCCGACTGGACGGCAGCCACGCCGGACGCGGCCGACCCGCCCTGAGCCATGGGCCGCGGCGGGACGGGGTCGCCAACCTGTCGGTGGGCGCCTGTACCGTCAAAGTACGTCGCCAGCACAGCGGCGTGCCCGCCGGGACCTGCCCGTGGTGGGCTTATGCCGTATGGCGGACCGGGAGGATGGTGAGGGTGGCGGACGGCCCGTTGATCGTTCAGTCGGACAAGACCTTGCTCCTGGAGGTCGACCATCCCGGCGCGGCCGAGGCCCGGGCGGCCATCGCTCCGTTCGCCGAGCTGGAGCGGTCCCCGGAGCACGTGCACACCTATCGGGTGACCCCGCTGGCCCTGTGGAACGCCCGCGCCGCCGGGCACGATGCCGAGCAGGTGGTGGACGCGCTCGTCCGCCACTCCCGCTACGCGGTCCCGCACGCGCTGCTCGTCGACGTCGCCGACACCATGGATCGCTACGGCCGGCTGCGGCTGGAGAACGATCCGGTCCACGGGCTGGTGCTGCGGGCGCTCGACCGGGCCGTGCTCGTCGAGGTCGCGCGGGCGAAGAAGGTCGCGCCGATGCTGGGCACGCGCATCGACGACGACACGATCGCCGTGCACCCGTCCGAGCGGGGCCGGCTCAAGCAGGCGCTGCTCAAGCTCGGCTGGCCCGCGGAGGACCTGGCCGGCTACGTCGACGGCGAGAAGCACCCGATCGAGCTCCGTCAGGACGGCTGGGAGCTGCGCGAGTACCAGAAGGGCGCGGTCGCGGGCTTCTGGGAGGGCGGCTCGGGGGTCGTCGTGCTGCCCTCGGGCGCGGGCAAGACCATCGTGGGCGCCGCGGCGATGGCCCAGGCGGGCGCGACCACGCTGATTCTGGTCACGAACACGGTCGCCGGTCGGCAGTGGCGGCACGAGCTGCTGCGTCGCACCTCGCTGACCGAGGACGAGATCGGCGAGTACTCCGGCGAGCGCAAGGAGATCCGTCCGGTCACCATCGCGACCTACCAGGTGATGACGGCGCGCCGCAAGGGCGAGTACCTGCACCTGGACCTGTTCGGCGCCCGGGACTGGGGGCTGATCGTGTACGACGAGGTGCACCTGCTGCCCGCGCCGGTCTTCCGGATGACCGCCGACATCCAGTCCCGCCGCCGGCTCGGCCTGACGGCGACCCTGGTCCGCGAGGACGGCCGGGAGGGCGACGTCTTTTCGCTCATCGGGCCGAAGCGGTACGACGCGCCGTGGCGTGAGATCGAGGCGCAGGGCTGGATCGCCCCCGCGCAGTGCACCGAGGTGCGAGTCACCCTGACCGACGACGAGCGGATGACCTACGCCGTCGCCGAGCCGGAGGAGCGCTACCGGATGTGCGCCACGGCCCACAGCAAGCGGGCGGTGGTGGAGCGTCTCGTCCGCCGGCACTCCGACGACCGGGTGTTGGTGATCGGCGCCTACCTCGATCAGCTCGACGAGCTCGGCGAGCTGTTGGACGCCCCCGTCATCCAGGGCTCGACCCGCAACCGGGAGCGCGAACGGCTGTTCGAGGCGTTCCGTACGGGCGAGATCACCACGCTGGTCGTCTCCAAGGTCGCGAACGTGTCCATCGACCTGCCGGAGGCCGGGGTGGCGGTGCAGGTCTCGGGCACCTTCGGCTCGCGGCAGGAGGAGGCGCAGCGCCTCGGGCGGGTGCTGCGGCCCAAGGCGGACGGCCGAGCGGCGCACTTCTACACCGTGGTCGCCCGCGACACCCTCGACCAGGAGTACGCGGCTCACCGTCAGCGCTTCCTCGCCGAGCAGGGCTACGCGTACACGATCGTCGACGCCGACGACATCCCCGACTCGCGTGACGCCGCCGACCGCGACGAACTCGCGGATCAGCACGGTGTCGCGGATCACCACGGTGTCGTGGATCCGCGCAGTGCCGCGGACCCGCACAGTGCCGTGGATCCGGATGGTGTCGTGGATCCGGATGGTGTCGTGGATCCGGACGATCTGGCGGATCCGGACGACATCGCCGACGGCGCCGGCGGGCGGGACTAACCAGTCAGTGCCGCCTGTGCGCCCGCCTGCGCATGCCCCGCGGCGGCGCCGGCGGGGGCCCCGGGCCCGCCGGGCCGCCGCTCACTCGGCGTCGGGCGGGTCGATCAGTTCGGCGGGCCGGACGGTCACCGGGAACGGTCGTGTCGCGTTGAACTCACCGTGTGGGCCGGTCGCGCTGGCGGTCACGTAGACGCCGCCGACCAGCTCGAACGCCTCCAGCGTCGCCGTATCCGGATCGATCAGCCAGCACGCCGGGACCCCGCGCTCCCGGTAGAGGTCGAGCTTCAGCGTGCGGTCGTAGCGGCGGGTGCTCGCATCCGCCACCTCGACGACCAGGTAGGGCGTCTCCAGCAGCCGGCGGCCCGCCACCTCGGCGCTCGGGGCGACGACGATGTCCGGCACGAGCAGGGATCGCGCCGACAGCTCCACCCCGACGCCGGCGGGGAGCACGTGGGCGCCGGAGGTGGCTACCTGCGTCAGCAACCGGGTCAGCCGGCTGGTCACCCGGGCGCGCAGCGGTGTCGGCCACGGGCGCAGGAGGCACAGCCCGTCGAGCAGCTCCAGCCGGGCATCGTCGTACCCGCCGGCATCCAGATCCTCGACCGTGACCGGAGGCGCGGGCACGGTCACGGACGGGCGGTGGGAGCGGGACTGCGCGGGTGCCTGGACCACGCTGCCTATGGTGCCCTGCCACGGGGGTCCTGTCGAAAGCCCGGCTGCGTTAATTGTCCGTGTCGTGCAAATAGTCGAGCTCTAACCGTCCCCGCCGCGAATTGTTGAAAAGAAGTGACATAAAACTCTTGTCGGCTCCAATACCCGGTGGTAACTTGATCGCCGTTGCTGGTAGCCGAGGACCTTTCTTGGCGCAAGGTCGACTTTGGGAGCACCTCCCGGCGTTCGCTCCGTCCCGAGTGGCGCCGCTCCCAGGTCGATGAGCCCGCCTCCGCGGAACCTCCCGTCCGCGGAGGCGGGCCTTTCCCCGTGAATCGCCTCCGGCGATTCGCGGGGACCCCGGGCCCAGGGCGCCGTTCGGGGTTTCCGTCAGATCGCCTTCGGCGATCTTCCTGGGGGAGCCGGTGGGGCCTCCGGCGATTCGCGGGGACCCCGGGCCCAGGCGGGGGCGGATCGACGCCACACCCTTCCCCGAACACCGGCAAGGGGCTGAGGAGCGGCTGCCCTAGGGGCGCCGTTCGGGTCTTCGTCGGATCGCCGTTCGGCGATCTTCCTGGGGCGTCTAAGTCCGATGAAAAGCCGGAGATGTCGGCTTTGCCGCGTGGGTGCGGATGGTGGAGCCCATGATGCGCTTTCGGTGTGACGTGCGACTCTGACATCAATCACCCCAATAAAGGGGTATCGCGGCGTTGACGCGGCGTCGGATCGGGTGGCCGCTGGTGCGGCCTGCGCGATATTCCGGCCCAGACCGCACCGACCGCAATGGTGGGCGTGGACGGTGACCGCGTCGAGCTGACGTAGGAGGTCCCGGATGAGGGGCGGTCCGGTCCGCGAAGATACCGAAGGCTGGGCGCCGTGGACCGGCGTGGTAAGGCGGCGGCTGGCTGGCACGACCGCGATCGGCGGCGGGTAACGGCGATCGGCGGGGGTAACGGCGAAAGGCGGCCCCGTGAGCCGGAGCCGCCTTCGTCGTGACGGTGGTACTGACCAGCGCGTGCGCTGGGTGGTGCGGGGGAGCTGGACTAGAAGTCCATCTCGCCGCCGCCGCCGGGGACGGCCGGGGCCGGGTTCTTCTCCGGCTTGTCGGCGATGACGGCCTCGGTGGTGAGGAAGAGGCCGGCGATGGAGGCGGCGTTCTGGAGTGCGGAGCGGGTGACCTTGGCGGGGTCGATGATGCCGGTGGCGATGAGGTCGACGTACTCGCCGGTGGCGGCGTTGAGGCCGTGGCCGGTGGGGAGGTTGCGGACCTTGTCGACCACGACGCCGCCCTCGAGACCGCTGTTGAAGGCGATCTGCTTGATGGGCGCCTCGAGCGCGAGGCGGACGATGTTCGCGCCGGTGGCCTCGTCGCCGGACAGGTCGAGCTTCTCGAAGGCGGTGATCGAGGCCTGGAGCAGCGCGACGCCACCCCCGGCGACGATGCCTTCCTCGACGGCGGCCTTCGCGTTGGACACCGCGTCCTCGATGCGGTGCTTCTTCTCCTTCAGCTCGACCTCGGTCGCCGCGCCGACCTTGATGACCGCGACACCCCCGGCGAGCTTCGCGAGACGCTCCTGGAGCTTCTCCCGGTCGTAGTCGGAGTCCGACTTGTCGATCTCGTTGCGGATCTGGCTGACCCGACCGGCGATCTGGTCGGGGTCACCCGAACCCTCCACGACGGTCGTCTCGTCCTTGGTGACGACGACCTTCCGGGCGCGGCCCAACAGGTCCAGCGAGGTGCTCTCCAGCTTCAGACCCACATCCTCGGAGATCACCTGCCCGCCGGTGAGGATCGCGATGTCCCCCAGGATCGCCTTACGACGGTCCCCGAACCCCGGCGCCTTCACCGCGACACTCTTGAACGTGCCACGGATCTTGTTGACGACCAGGGTCGCCAACGCCTCGCCCTCGACGTCCTCGGAGATGATGACCAGCGGCTTCGAGGTCTGCATGACCTTCTCCAACAACGGGAGCAGGTCCTTCACCGCGGCGATCTTGCTGTTGACGATCAGGATGTACGGGTCGTCGAGGACGGCTTCCTGACGGTCCGCGTCGGTGACGAAGTACGGCGAGATGTAGCCCTTGTCGAAGCGCATACCCTCGGTGAGCTCAAGCTCCAGACCGAAGGTGTTGCTCTCCTCGACGGTGACCACACCCTCCTTACCGACCTTGTCCAACGCCTCGGCGATCAGACCACCGATCGCCGAGTCACCCGCGGAGATCGACGCGGTCGAGGCGATCTGCTCCTTGGTCTCGACCTCCTTGGCCTGCTTCGACAGCTCCTCGGAGACCCGCTCGACCGCGACCTCGATGCCCTTCTTCAGGCCCAGCGGGTTCGCGCCGGCGGCCACGTTGCGCAGACCCTCACGCACCAGAGCCTGAGCCAGGATCGTCGCGGTCGTCGTGCCGTCACCCGCGACGTCGTTGGTCTTCTTCGCGACTTCCTTGACGAGCTCCGCACCGATCTTCTCGTACGGATCCTCGAGCTCGATCTCCTTCGCGATGCTCACACCGTCGTTGGTGATCGTGGGAACGCCCCACTTCTTCTCCAGAACGACGTTGCGACCCTTCGGACCGAGCGTGACCTTGACCGCATCGGCCAGCTGGTTCATGCCGCGCTCCAGGCCGCGCCGAGCCTCCTCATCGAAGGCAATGATCTTCGGCATGGTTTCTGGGTCCTCCCAGTGGGATGGCAGGTTCGATGGCCTGGCCACAACGACGCCCGCGACGGACGGCTCCCGCCGGCTCCGACCTCGGTGCAACCACCGTGGACGCCGGGCGGTACGGGCAGCCTCGCCGTTTCAGCCTTGGCACTCCCTAGGTGAGAGTGCCAAGTCCTGTTTAGCACTCGGCATGGGAGAGTGCAAGCTCGGTACCGCCCCTCCGCGTCGCGCCCCGCCGCGTCCTCAGCCCCTTTCTCGACCGGATGCGGCGCGGCGACATCCCCGGTCAGCCGCGCACGAGGGCCGCGGGCACGCTGGCTGCCGGCTCGGTGTCGGCTAGCCGACAGGCCGCGGCACCGGCGGCCGTCAGTCAGGTGCAGCAGGGCCGGCGACTTCCTTGCCCTTCTGGAGGCTTTGTGTCTGATCCGTGCCTCTGAAAGGGCAAGGAACCGCGCCGCAGGGGCCCAGACCGCGGGTCTGGGAGACGGCGGGGGTGGTCAGTCGTCGCCGAGGCCGGCGGCCTCGAAGGCGCGCAGCGACGGCTTGATGGTGGCCGTCGGTCCACCGGTCTCGACCAGCGGGTCGAGGGTCTTCAGCCCGTCGCCGGTGTTGTAGATGACGGTCTCGGCGGCCGGGTCGAGCAGGCCCTCGCGCAGCAGGCGGCGCAGGTTCGCGACCGTGACGCCGCCGGCGGTCTCGCCGAAGATGCCCTCGGTGCGGGCCAGCAGCCGCATACCCTCGAGGATCTCGTCGTCAGTGACGTCCGTGATCGCACCGCCGGTGCGGCGGGCGACGTCGAGGGCGTACGGGCCGTCGGCCGGGTTGCCGATGGACAGCGACTTGGCGATCGTCGACGGTCGCACCGGGGCGACCGTGTCCACCCCGCGGGCGAAGGCGGCGGCCACCGGGTTGCAACCGGCGGCCTGCGCGCCGAAGACCCGGTACGGCGTCGGCTCCACCAGGCCCAGCTTGCCGAGCTCGCCGAACGCCTTGTCGACCTTGGTGAGCAGCGAACCGGACGCGATCGGCACGACGACCTGCTCGGGCAGCCGCCAGCCGAGCTGCTCGGCGACCTCGTAACCCAGCGTCTTGGAGCCCTCGGCGTAGAAGGGGCGGACGTTGACGTTGACGAATGCCCACTCGTACTCGCCGGCCAGCTCGCTGCACAGCCGGTTGACGTCGTCGTAGTTGCCCTGGATGGCGACGAGGGTCCCGCCGTACACGCCGGTGGAGACGGTCTTGCCGGCCTCCAGGTCGTGCGGTACCAGCACCACCGAGCGCAGGCCGGCCCCGGCGGCGTGCGCGGCCACGGACTGGGCGAGGTTGCCGGTCGAGGCGCAGGCCACTGTGGTGAACCCGAGCTCGCGGGCGGCACTGAGGGCCACCGAGACGACGCGGTCCTTGAACGAGTGCGTCGGGTTGGCGCTGTCGTCCTTGACGTAGAGCGTCTTCATCCCCAGCTCGGCGGCCAGGCGCGGGGCCGGGCGCAGCGGCGTCCAGCCGGCGCCGAGCGACACCCGGCGCGCCGGGTCATGCCCCGCGGGCAGCAGGCCGACGTAGCGCCACAGGTTGGCCGGCCCGCGCTCGATGGACTCCCGGGTGACCCGGCCGAGCAGGTCGGGGTCGTAGGAGATCTCCAGCGGGGCGAAGCACTCCACGCACACGTGGGTCGGGGAGAGCGGATAGGTGGCGCCGCAGTGGCGACAGGCCAGTCCGACCGCGGGGTTCGCGACGTCGAGGGCGGTGGTGTCGGCACGCTCGGGCGCGAGAGTCATGAAGAAGCTCCTCATCTTTCCCGGGGCAACCTGCCACGGGTCGGAATTAGCACCTGCCACGCATCGGATGCGGGTGGTTGCCGGGGCTTCACTGGGCCGTTCCCTCTGCCCCTCTGGATGAGCCAGATGAAGTTGTCTGTCCGTACTGTAGACCGTGTGCCGGAGATCGTGCACCGGTGTTTCGTGGTTCACGGCCGTGAGATCGTGTTTCGCCGGGTGCAGCCCGCCCCGGCCTCCGTAATGTTCGCCGGCGCCGGGCACGCCGGGCCCGCGTCCGGTGACCGCCGCTCGCGCCCGGTGCCCGGGCAGCCGGTGCCGGCGGGCCGACCCACCTCGCAGACCAGGGAGTCCGTGACAGTGAGTATTCGCGTCGTCTACACCGATCTCGACGGCACGATGGTCGGCCCGAAGGGCTGCTTCTTCCGCGCCGAGGGCGGGGCGATCACCCTGGACCCGGCGCAGGCGCTCGCCGAGCTGCACTCGGCCGGCATCGCGCTGGTGCTGGTCAGCGGCCGCACCCGGCCGCAGCTCGTCGAGGCGGCGCAGATCTTCGGCGCGGACGGCTTCATCGGGGAGCTCGGCGCCATCGTCGGCTGGAACGACGGGCGGGACAGCGAGATCCTGCGCGGTGCCATGCCGCCGGACTTCGACCAGGTCCCCGAGTCGCTGCTCGACCGGCTGATCGAGCGCTACCCGGGCCGCCTGGAGCTGCACACCCCCTGGCACGCCGGCCGCGAGGTCGACGTCATGCTCCGCGGCCGCATCGACGTGCCCGAGGTCGACGGCTGGCTCGCCGAGACCGGTTTCGCCTGGCTGAGCATGCGTGACAACGGTCTGATCTCGCCGGCCCACATGCCTGGGCTGGGCGTGGCGCCGCACGTCTACCACCTCGTCCCCGCCGGGGTGGGCAAGGGCGACGCGGTGGCCTACGACCTCAAGCGGCGCGGCGTGTCCCCGGCCGAGGCGATCGCGATCGGCGACTCCGCCAGCGACCTGACGATGGCCCCGCATGTCGGGCACATGCACCTGGTTGCCAACGCGCTGCGCCACCCCGACATCAACGCCCTGCTCGAGCGGTATGACAACGTCACCGTCGAGGCGGGCACGGTCGGCGCGGGATGGGCGAGCGCGGTACGGACGGCCGTCGCCGCCTGACCCGCCCGCCGGCAGCGGCCCGCATGCGGCCGGCACCCGCGTCCGGCCGGCACCCGGTTCGCGGCGCGTGCGATGCCGATCCAGTGCCTGTTCGCGGCCGGTTCGCTGGTGGTTCGCTGCGGGTTCGCCTGGTGTTGGCGGACTGGACGGTATCCGGACACCGGACGGACGATGTCCGGCCATACCCGGCGGAACCCGCGCCGGATGGCCGCGGTGTGGCCGGCGGTCGGGCCTGGACGGCCGTCCGGATGGCCTACCCTCCGCAGTGTGCAGCGGATGCGGGAAGCCGAGCAGGGCACGTCGGGGGGTCCTTCGCCGCTGGGGACGGCCCGGGTGCTGGTCGCCTCCAACCGGGGGCCGGTGGCCTTCGTCACCGGTGACAGCGGGGAGCTGGTGCTGCGCCGGGGGGCGGGCGGGCTGGTCAGCGGTCTGGGCCAGGCGGCGGCCGATGCCCCGCCCGAGGCCCTGCCGATGGTCTGGGTGTGCGCCGCGCTCGGCGACGCCGACCGGCGCGCGGTCCGTGCCGCACCGGCCGGCCGGCTCGACCTCGCCGGCCACGACACCGGCGGCACGGCCGTGCGGATGCTCGACGTCGACCGGGTCGTGTTCGACCGGGCCTACAACGCCGTCGCGAACCGCATCCTGTGGTTCATCCAGCACCTGCTCTACGCCCCGGCCTCGCAGCCGGTGTTCGACCTGTCGTTCCGCCGCGACTGGGCGGCCTACGAGGCGTACAACGCGATGTTCGCCGAGGCGCTGGCGCACGAGGCCGCCCCGGGCGCCTCGGTGCTCATCCAGGACTACCACCTGACCCTCGTCCCCGGGCAGCTCCGCCGGCTGCGCCCGGACCTGCGCATCGGCCACTTCAGCCACACCCCGTGGGCGCCGCCGGAGTACTTCCGGATGCTGCCCGACGACATCGGCGAGCAGATCCTGCGCGGCATGCTCGGCGCCGACCGGCTGGGGTTCCTCACCGACGCGTGGGCCGACGCCTTCACCGAGTGCGTCCGCGGTCTGCCCGGCGTGCGGGTCGAGCGGCGCTCAATCACGGTGGCGCCGTCCGCCGGGGCGACGGGGGCCGGGCACACGGTGCGCATCGGCGTGCACCCGCTCGGCGTCGACGCCGACGAGCTTCGCGACCGGGCCGACGCGCCCGACGTCGCTGCCCGGGCGGCGGAGCTCGTCGAGCTGGCCGAGGGCAGGCGCCTGATCGTCCGGGTGGACCGCACCGAGCTGTCCAAGAACATCGTGCGCGGCCTCGCCGCCTACCGCGAGTTGCTGCGGACCCACCCGGAGTGGCGTGGCAAGGTGATGCACCTCGTCTGCGCCTACCCGTCGCGGCACGATCTGCCAGAGTACCGCGAGTACACGGCCGCGGTGCAGCGGCTCGCCGCGGAGATCGAGGACGAGTTCGCCACGGACACCTGGCTGCCGCTGCGGTTGGAGATCACCGACGACTACCCGCGGTCGATCGCCGCGCTCTCGCTCGCCGAGGTGCTCGTCGTCAACCCGATCCGGGACGGGATGAACCTCGTCGCGAAGGAGGGGCCGGTCGTGTCGCGGCGCGACGCCGTGCTGGTGCTGTCCCGGGAGGCGGGGGCCTGCGCGGAGATGGGCCGGGCGGCGCTGGTGATCAATCCGTTCGACATCCAGGCGACGGCGCAGGCGCTGCACGCGGCGCTGACGATGCCCGCGGCCGACCGCCGGCGCCGCGCCGGCGAGCTCGCCGCCGTGGCGGGCCGGCTGCCACCGCGGGTCTGGTTCACCGACCAGCTCGACGCCCTCGCCGCGGATCGCCCCGACGCACCGGTCAGCCGCCGAGGCGCTCGATGAGTACCTCCAGCAGCGCGACCATGCCGGCGGGACCGCCGACGACAAGGTCGGCGCGTTCCCGCAACACGGCGGGAACCTCGGGGCTGTCGCTGCAGACCGTGATGCCGGGCAGCCCGGCCGCTCGCATCTCGTCGACGGCGGAGAAGGCGGGCAGGTCGCCGTAGTCGTCCCCGGCGACGAGCACCGAGCGTGCCCCGCGGGCGGCGACGAGCTCGCGCAGCGCGCCCCCCTTGTCGTGACCGGGCGGACGCAGCTCCAGCACCTTCTTGCCGGGGGCGGCCTCCAGCCCGTGCTCCTCGGCGAGGGTCGTCAACGCGGGGGCGAGCGCGGCCAGCGCCGCGTCCGGGTCGGCGGTGCGGCGCACGTGCACGACGAGCGCCTGGTGCTTGTCCTCGACGACCGTGCCGGCGGGGGCGTCGCGCAGCAGCTCGGGCAGCGCGGCGCGGACGGCGCCCACACCCGGCAGCGGCTCCGGGCTGGTGATCGCGTGCGACCGCGAGTCCCACCGCTGCAGTCCGTACTGGCCGAGGATGACCAGCTCACCGAGGTCGGGAAGCTTCTCCAACCCGGTCAGCTCCAGCAGCGCGTCGACCGGTCGCCCGGTGATGATCGCCAGCGTGCCCACCGCGCGGGAGATCCGGCGCAGCGCCTCGATCGCCCCGGGGGCGGGGACGGCGTCGGCCGGGCGGGCGACGATCGGGGAGAGCGTGCCGTCGTAGTCGAGGGCGATCAGCGCGCGGTCGGGCGCTGTGAGCAGGGCGGCGAGCCCGGCACCCCCGGCGGGGGTGCGGGGCGCTGGCGCGCGGTGCTGGGCGGAATCGCTCACGGAGCCTTCCCGGGGTCGATGGTCGAGGGCCGGCGGACATGCGCACCGGGGGATGCCTCAGCTGGGACGATCACTGATCATTTTTCCGGGTCGGTGGGGAAGTCGCGAGTGATGACGAGGATCAGGGTGTCGGTGGAGACGATCCTCGTCTGCGAGCGGGGGACGATCTTCTCGATGCCCGGAACGGCGTCCTTGAGCGCCTGGGCGGCCGCGGCGTCGTCGTCGTCGTAGAACACCGTCGAGACCGGCACGTTGTAGACCGACTGGAAGTTACCGGTCCGCTCGACGGGGAACCCGGCGGCCTCGACCCGCCCGGCCGCGGTCTCCGCCAGGCCGGAGATCCGGGAGTTGTTCAGCACGACCACCGGCGCCGTCACGGTGGGCCGCCGGCTCTGCGGTGCCGGCGGCGGCGCGGGTGTCGGGGATGGCGGCCGCTCGGTGGGCGGTGTCGTCGCGGCCGGGCTCGGGCGACGGGTCGGCGAGGCCGCGGGTGTCGTGCGGTGCCCCGCGGGGGACGGGCTCGGGCTGCCGCCGTCCGGGGTGTGGGTGGGCGCCGCGACCGGTCTCGGCCGCTCGGGGTCGGACGTGCCGTTGAACAGGTTGACCAGCAGGATGCCCGCGAGCACGGCGAGGACGGCGACGGCCCCCGCCACCACGGCGTGCAGCCGGTCCGCGCGCCGGCCCGGGGGGCGGCGGCGCGGTGGCGCGCTCGTGCCATGCGTCATCGGACTTGCGGCGTGGAGACCCCGCCGTTCACGGTGGGGAGGAAACGCCGCCCTGTCTTGCCCATCGGTTGACGTCCTTGTCGTAGAATTGAGGTATATCCCGTTACCGGCTTTATCTGACCGTCGAACAGGCGGCTGTGATGGAAGTCCATCGCGGGCATGCGCGGTATGTGTGGAACCTCGCGGTGGAACAGTAGTCGTGGTGGAATCCGCGGCGCGGGCCGGCGCCGGGGTAGAACGAGCAGTCCCGGCAGTTGACCGAGGCGCGGCGGGAGAATCCGTGGCTGGCGGCCGGTTCGCAGACCGTTCAGCAGCAGGCGTTGCGGGATTTCGCGACGGCGATGGCGAACTTTTTTCGGGGTTCGCACCGCAGGCCGGCGGGGCTGCTCGTCGCCCGGTTGGAACAGAAAGCCTCCGGCCGGGCCGAAAAAATCAACCCTGCGTGGACGTCGCAGACCTGTAACACCTGCGGGACCCGAGACCGCCAGGCGCGCGAGAACCAAGCCGTCTTCCGGTGCCGATCCTGCGGGCAGCAGGCGAACGCCAACGTGAACGCCGCACGCAACATCGCCCTGGGACATCGGTGGGAAACCACGTGGATGACTGCGCGGGGAGGCGACGCCGATGGGCGGCCGGTGAACCGCGAACCTCAACACCGCGCACCCCCTCTCCTGGTGGATGTGTAGATGTTGGAATCCCTCGCCTTCACGCGAGGGAGGATGCCAAGCGCGGCTTTACTCCTCGTTCCGGTCCCGGCGGCCGGACCTGGCGGCCCGGCGCTGCTCGCGCAGCCGGCGCAGCCGCCGGACGAGCATCGGGTCGGTGATCAGTGCCGCGTCCGAGTCGATCAGTCGATTGAGGATCTGGTAGTAGCGCGTCGAGGACAGGCCGAACTCGGCGCGGATCGCCTCCTCCTTGGCCCCCGGATGACGCCACCAGCCCTGCTCGAAGCGAAGGATGCGCCGGTCGCGGTCGGACAGCTCCGCGGCCGGTGTGCTCGCCCGCCCGGGTTCCTCGGGCGGCAGGGGTTGAGCTGCTTGCACAGCGGGACCTCCTTGGGACGCATCCGGGACGACGATCGCGGTCGGACGCGGTCACGCCACGCCCGGTATGGTTCGCCGCCCACTATTTCATCCTGTGGGTCCGACATCCCCGGTCGTCTCCGGGAACACACGTTCCGGCCGATGACCGACACCCGAGCTCGTTGCAGACCGGGCCGAGCCGATTGCGGTGCGTTCTGCGCGGTCTGAGTCCGGAAACCGTGCGCACCGTGCCGCAAGGCGGCCGATGGCTACGCTGGACCGGTGAGCCGGCGATTCACCCGCACCACGGAGGACTTCGACTGCCTCGTCTGCGGGACCGCCGTGCGCGGCGACGGGTACACCAACCACTGCCCGGCCTGCCTGTGCTCGCGCCACGTCGACGTGCATCCCGGCGACCGCGCGGCCGCCTGCGGTGGGGTGATGCGCCCGGTGGCCGTCGAGACCCGGACGCACGACGTGATCCTCACGCACGCCTGCGAGCGCTGCGGTCACCGCCGCCGCAACCGTACCGCGCCGGCCGACGACCGCGACGCCCTGCTCGCCGTCGCCGCCGCGGCGGCCCAGGCGGCGGTGTTCCCCGCCGAAGCGGACTTCCCGGCGGCGGGGTCTCCGGCGTGGGGGTCTCCGGTCGGGCCGGGCTCGGCCCGTGCCAGGCCCCGGCCCCGGCGTCGCGCCCGAGCCGGGCGGGGCCGCTGAGCGCCGGCGCCCAGGTTCGACGCCGCCAGGTCGGGCAGCCGCACGAGTTGCCGAGAGCTCGCACGATCGGTGGCCTTGACCGTGGTCACCCTCGGCAACTCGGCGACCGGCACCGTCCGGTGGCAGTCCCGGGCGTCCCGGGATGCCGCCCGGCGCGGCCCGTTCCGCCGGCCGGCGCGTCACCTCGCGCCGGCGGATGTCCCGTGGGTCGGATCTGTGTCCCGTGGGGCCGGGTCCTGTGCGGCCAGGTCCTGTGCGGCCGGGTCCTGTGCGGCAGGTTCCCTTGGGGGAGGATCCCGGGTGGGAAGGGACGGTCGGTCCAGGCGGGAACGGCGGATCGGCCGTGGGTCCCTCGGCGGGAGCCGCGGGTCGCTCAGGGGTAGAGGCCGCGCGTCTGGTGGGCCTCGGCGACCCGGCTCACCCCGATGATGTGCGCCGCCTGGCGCATGCTGACGCCCTGCGTGGTGGCGAGCATCGCCACCTCGCTGTAGGCCCGCTCCATCAGGGTCCGCAGCCGGTCGTTGACCTCGTCCTCGGACCAGAAGTAGGCCTGCATGTCCTGCACCCACTCGAAGTACGAGACCGCGACGCCGCCACCGTTGGCGAGGATGTCCGGCACGACCATCACGTCCCGGCCCTCCAGGATCCGGTCGGCGTCCGCCGTCACCGGGCCGTTGGCCCCCTCGACGATGATCCTCGCTTTGATCCGGTCGGCGTTCTCGATGGTGATGACGCCTTCGAGGGCCGCGGGGATCAGCACGTCCACGTCGAGTTCGAGCAGGTCGTCGTTGGTGAGCGTGTCCGTGCCGGGGAAACCGACGACGGTCTCCGCCCCCTCGGCGAGGTGGCGGATCAGCGCCGCCGGGTTGAGGCCCTGCGGGTTGTACACGCCGCCCTTGACGTCCGAGACGGCGACGACCTTGCAGCCGGCGTCGTGCAGGTACTGGGCGGCGAGCGCCCCGACCTTGCCGAAGCCCTGGATGGCGACGGTCGTGCCGTACGGGTCCCGCCCGGTCTGGCGCAGGGCGGCGAACAGCGCGAGCTGGACGCCACGGCTGGTCGCCCCGGCCCGCCCGGCGGAGCCGCCGATCGACAGCGGCTTGCCGGTCACCACGCCGGTCGCGGTGTGGCCGGTGTGGGCGGAGTAGGTGTCCATGATCCAGGCCATGGTCTGCTCGTCGGTGCCCACGTCGGGGGCCGGAATGTCCTTCTCCGGCCCGATCAGGGGGACGAGCTCGGCGGCATAGCGCCGGGTCATGCGCTCGCGCTCCTGGCGGGACAGCAGCGCCGGCTCGACGGCGATGCCGCCCTTCGCCCCGCCGTAGGGGATCCCCATCAGCGCGCACTTCCAGGTCATCCACATCGCCAGCGCCTTGACCTCGTCGAGGTCGCAGCTCGGGTGGAAGCGGATGCCGCCCTTGCCGGGGCCGCGGGCGAGGTTGTGCTGGACGCGGTAGCCGGTCAGCACCATCAGCGATCCGTCGTCACGCAGCAGTGGCACGCTGACGGTGATCGCCCGGCGGGGCGTGCGGAGCAGTTCGTGCAGTCCGTCGTCGAGGCCCAGATGACGAGCCGCGTTCCCCAGTTGAACGCAGGCCGTGTCCCATGCTGAGCCGGATCCGAGGATCACAGGCACCTCCGCGGCGCGTTTCGAGCCACCCTCTGCCGCCGAACGCGCCGCCGGGTTCGTCGGCCACGGCGCGCTCCGTTGCGCACCGTGGCAGTGACTCGATATGGCGCAAACAATAGGTGACGGCAGAGCCCCCCCGCCCGGCGCATCGAGGGCGCGCCTCGGGCCGCCCGAACGGGCGGGTACGGTCGCGGACGTGCGTCCGGATCAGTCGGCCCCGTCCGCCGGGCCGCCCCGCCCGCCGGCCCCGGAGCCGACCGCCGCCGCCGGCCCGGCGGCCACATCCCGGACCGGTCCGGGTGCCCCCCTACCGGCCGCTCGCCGGTTGTGGGGCGGCTGGCTGGTCACTCGCGCGCTGCTCGTCGCCGGCGTCCTGACCGGCCAGACGTTCGGTGCCCAGCAGACCGTCCTCGGTGATCTTCGGATCTACGCCGGCTGGGCGCACGATCTCGGCCACGGCGGCGGGCTGCCCGTCGGCGACGACCGCTGGCAGTACCCGCCGGGGGCGGCGGTCGCGCTGGTGCTACCGGAGCTCGCTCACACCCTTTCGGCGGTGCCCTATCGGGTGGCGTTCGTCGTGCTGACGCTGCTCGCCGACCTCGCCGTGACCGCCGCGCTGGCACGGCGCGACCGTGGCGCGGCGCTGTTCTGGGTGGTCGGGATCACCGCCCTGGGCCCCGTGGCGCTGGCTCGGTTCGACCTGCTGCCGGCCGCGGCGGCGGTCGCCGCGGTGCTCGCCGTGTCGCGGGCCCGGTTCGGCCGCGCCGGCTTTCACCTCGGCGTGGGGACGCTGCTCAAGGTGTGGCCGTTGCTGCTGCTGGTCGCGATGCCGGCGCCGGCAGGCTCGCCCGTCCGGTGGCCGGCCTGGCTGCGGGCGGGGGCGGCTCGCCTGATCGGCGGGTTGGCGGGCGCGGTGGGGCTGCTGGCCGCCGTCCTCGCGCTGACCGGCTGGTGGCGCGACGTCCTCGGCTTCCTCGGCGCGCAGCAGGCCCGCGGACTGCAGGTCGAGGCGGTGGCCGCGACGCCGTTCGTCATCGCCCACATGCTCGGCGGCCCGGGGCCCGACTACTCCTACGGCTCCCTGCAGTTCGACGGACCGGTGGCACGCGCCGTCGCCACCGCGTGCAGCCTGGTCGAGGCCGTCGCCATCACCGCCGCGGCGGTGTGGTGGTGGACGCGGGGTCGGCCGCCGGCGGAGGCCGGGGCCGCCCGGACGGTGGCCGCGACGCTCGCCGGGCGGGCCCTCGCGCTTGTCGTCGTGGTCGTCGTGACCGCCCGGGTGCTCAGCCCGCAGTATCTCGTGTGGATCCTTGCGCTCGTCGCCGCGGGACTCGCCGTCGCGCCCCCGGCCGCGTCGGACTGCGGGGACGACGCCGGCTGCGAGGGCGACACTGACTTCGGGGACGACACTGACTTCGGGGATGACGGCGACTTCGGGGACGACGCCGGCTGCGGGTGCGATGCCGGCTGCGGGTGCGATGCCGAGTTCGGGGACGATGTGGGTGGCGTCGGCAGCGCGCCGGCGCCGGAACTCGGCGGCCGGCCGCGGGGCCCACGTGGGCGACTGCCGGTGGCGCTGCTGGCCTGCGTCGCGCTGACCCAGCTCATCTACCCCTGGCGGTACAACGACGTCATCCAGGGCCGGATCGTGCTGAGCCTGCTGCTGGTCGGGCGCAACCTCGGTCTGCTCACGGTGTGCTGGTGGGCGGTGCGGGCCGCCGCCGGACCGCCACCAGTGCGGCCGCGGCCACGACGGCGAGCGCGACGACCGTGACCAGGGCGGCGACCCCGGCGGGACCGAGCAGCCGCCAGGTGGCCGCGAGCGGCGAGAGGGTCGCGAGGCACAGCCAGGTGGAGGTCACGACCAGCGCGGCGACCGTGCGTCCCGCGGCCGTGCCGGGCAGCCGCCCCGCCCGCCGCCCGCCCGGGGCGCCGCCGGCCGCCAGGATGGCGAGCGGCGTCAGGCACAGCGCCAGGTACCAGGGGTAGACCACCGGATTGCCGAGCGCCACGGCCAGGCCGCCGAAGCCGACGACGACCAGATCCGGCCGGCTGCCGGCGAACGTCCGGAACGCCCGGTCGCCGCCCGCCGGCGCCCCTCCGGCCGGTGACGACTCCGCCCGTGACGACTCCGCCCGTGACGACTCCGCCGGTGGCGGTGTGTCGTTCGCCGCCCGCGTGTCGTTCGCCGCCCGCGTCGCGTCCGTTGGCCGCGTCTCGTCCGCCGTGCCGGTGCCGGCGGGCGCCTCGCGGGAGCAGCGGCGCCAGGCGTGCAGGGCGAGTGCGAGGACGACGGCCGCCGCGGCCGCCAGGCACAGCGCCCGGGTTACCCGCTGCGTCGCGCCGTCCGCGGTATGCATGCCGACCAGCGCGAGCACGCCGTCGGCCGCCGCCGCGAGGACCGCGGCCGGAGCGATTCCGGTGGTCAGGGTGCCCGAGGTCGACAGCGCGTGGATCCAGGTCGGGCCGAAGCCGGCGGCGGCGATGCTCAGGCCCGACGCGACGGCGACGGCGGCGGCGTCGGCGGCGAGACGCACGACCCCCGCCCGCACCGGCCGCGGCGCCTGCCGCGCGGCCAGCAGGTGGGCCAGCACCAGCCAGCCGACGCAGAGCAGGGCGGTCGCCTTGACGTTGCCCGCGAGGCACGCCAGTCCCGTCGCGGCGGCGCCCGGCAGGATTCCGCGCGCCCCGGTCCGCCCCGGTTCTGTCGCCTGCGGTCCCGGCGCCTGCGGTCCCGGCGCCTGCGGTCCCGGCGCCGGTGGGTCCGCCACCTGCGAGCCTGGTGCCGGCGCGCGTCGGGTGGTGCGGTCCAGCACGAGGGCGGCGACGACGAGCGCGGCGGCGATCGCGTCGAGGTGCGCGCCGCCCACGAGGTGGATGACGACCACGGGGTTCGCCGCGACCAGGACCGCGACCGCCCGGCGCCGGGACGGCTCGGACCCGGCGAGGCGCAGCGACAGGCCGATCACGGCGATCGTGGCGAGCACGGCGATCACCCGGAGGACCGCGATGGTCCCCGTCGGGCCGCCGCCGATGGCCGCCGCGGCCTTCTCGACCGCGACCGCGGCACCGCCGTAGGGGGAGTGGGTGTGCCACCACCGCGGGTCGACGGCCCGGACGAACACCCGGCCCGAACCGTCCGGTGCACCGGCCGTCAGCAGCGCGGCCACCCCGTGGGTCGCCGGGTCCAGGCCGAGCCTGGCCAGCTCGCCCTGAGCGGCATAGGCGTACACGTCCCGGCTGAACAGCGGCGGCCCGACGGCGAACGGCAGGCTCCAGGCCGCGGCCGCCGCGAGCCCGGCGCGGGTGGACACCCGCCCGGCGGCCATCGCGCGTACCAGGAGAACCCAGCACAGGCACAGCGTGATGACGCTGAGCGCGGACAGTCCGGCCAGAACGCCCCTTGCCGTCTCCGTCGGCGGGGTCGATGGGAGAATTCCCCACCAGGATGAGGGGTCGGAGACGTTCGGATCGCGCGGGCCGAGCCGCCCCTCGGCCAGCATGGCCGCGACCGCGGCGCCGGCTCCGCCGAGGATCAACCAGATGACGCTGGTCGGGGACCTGATGGCGGACGGTCCGCGGCCGCCGCGCGCCGCCGGAGCTGAGGTGGCCGCGGCCGGCCGTTCGCCGACCGGCGGACCGTCGGGAGATGATCGGTGGGATGCGGCGGACGGACCGTCGTCGGTGTCTTGGGAGGTCGCGGGTGACAGCGCTCGCGGCGCCCGGTTCCCCGGTCGACGCCACGCGCGGTAGCCGGCCGACGACCGTGGCCGTGGCGGTGCCGGCGGGCGAGACCGAGTCTCGCGTGGCTCCACTGCCCCAGACCCCCTTCATCGCCCTCGAGCCGCCGCGGCACCACGGGCCGGTCGTGCGGGGCCTGCTCGTCCTCGTCGCGGCCGTGCGCCGGTGGCCCTGGACGCTGACCGCGGCCCTGTGTCTGCTGTGCGTCGGGCTCGGCGTGACCGGCCCCGACACCCCCGCCCAGGAATACCGGGTGTGGCTGTTCCGCCACGGCGGGGCGGTCCTCTGGGACGATCAATGGTACGGCGGCCACACCATACCCGGGTACAGTGTGCTGTTCCCGCCGCTGGGGGCGTTGCTCGGGGTGCAGCTCCTGGGCGCGATCTCCTGCGTCGCCTCCACGGTGATCGTGACCCGGCTGCTGCGTGGGCCGGGCCGGCGGTCGGGGCAGGACCTCGTCCTCGTGTGGTTCGCCGTGGCGACGGTGTCGAACCTCGTCGTCGGGCGGATGCCGTTCGCCCTCGGCATGGCGTTCGGCGCGCTGGCGCTGCTCGGGGCCCGCGAGCGCCGGACGAAGCTGACCTGGGCCGGCGCCGTGCTGTCGTCGCTGGCCTCGCCTCTGGCCGCCGGTTTCGTGCTGCTCGTCGGCGTCGCGCTGCTGCTGACCATCGGCTGGCGGCGCGTGCTGCCGTTCGCCGGCGCCGGTGCCGGCATCGTCGTCGCGCTCGCCTTCCCCGAGGACGGCTACCAACCGTTCCCGGCGCTGACCTTCCTGTCGTTGCTGGCGCTCATCGCGGTGGGACTGCTGGTGGTCCCGAAGGGTGCCCGGGCGATCCGCCACGGCCTGCTGCTGTGGGCGGCCGCGGCGGCGGTGTTCTTCTTCATCCCCTCCCAGGTCGGGGGGAACATCACCCGGCCGGCGACGTTGCTGGCCGGCCCCGCGGCGGCGCTGCTGCTCGCCGACCGCCGCCGGGTGCTCGCGATCGTGGCGATCCCGCTGATCGGCTGGCAGATCGGCCCGATCCACGGCGCGCTGCTCACCCAGGGCGATCCGTCCTCGTCCGCCGGGTACTACACCGAGCTGCTCGACTACCTCGACCGCGGCGCGCCGGTGCCGGCCGGCCGGGTCGAGGTCCCGTTCACCCGGGCCCACTGGGAGGCGCGCTTCGTGGCGCCGAGCGTGCCGATGGCCCGAGGCTGGCTGCGCCAGCTCGACAGCAAGTACAACGCGCTGTTCTACGACGGCAGCCTCAACGCCGAGACCTACCACGAGTGGCTGCTCGCCCGGGGCATCCGCTATGTCGCCCTGCCCGACGTGGAGCTCGACCCGTCCGCCGTCGCGGAGGCGAAACTGCTGCGGGCGGGCCTGCCCTACCTCGAGCTCGCCTGGCACAACCCGCACTGGAAGGTCTGGCTCGTCACCGATTCCGCCGGTCTGGTGCAGGGGCCGGCGAGCCTCACCGAGCTCGGGGTGAGCTCGGTGGCCGTGCGCTTCCGCACGCCGGGGGTAGCCACCGTGCTCGTCCACTACACGCCCTACTGGCGGCTGTCGGAGGGGCGGGCGTGCGTGTTCCGCGCCGCCGGCGGCTGGACGGGCATCCTCACCGAGGCGTCCGGGCCGGTGCGCCTGTCCGCCCGGCTCTCGGTCGACGGCCTGACCCGGGCCAGCGCCCTGGACTGCCCCGTGGACCAGCGCATCTCCTGACCGGGTCCGGGTCCGGGTCCGGGGCCGGCGCCGGCGCCGGGGTCTGGGTCGGGGTCTGGGCCGGGCCAGCGGTCAGCCGGGTTCTTCGAGGCGGACGATGCGCAGCCCCGCGTGGGCGAGGATCGCCGGCAGGCTGCGGATGACGTCGCGGTCGCGCTCCCGGTCGGTCTCGGACAGCGCCGACCAGTCGACCATCGCGGGGTGGCGCCGGTCGGCGCCGTCCTGGTGGGTCGGCCCCAGGGCGAAGCCCTTCGCCTCGCGTTCCCGGCGCCACCGCTCGTGCTCCTGCTGGGCGAGCTCGTCGATCTCCCCCACGGTGAACGCGAAGTCGGCGTCGGCCTCCCCGGCCGGCATCAGCATCAGCGCCTGTGCCCGCAGGACCTCCCCGAACTGGGCGGCCTGCGCCCGGTTGGAGTCGCGCAGGTCGTCCGGCAGCTCCGCCCACGGGACCATCGCCCGTCTGGCCCCCATCGCGTTGCCCCGGCGGCGTTCCGTCTCCAGGTAGCGCTCGTGGCTTGCCCGGGCGAAGCGCTCGATGAGGTCGGTGTCGCCGAGGTCGAGTGGAAGCGCCTCGTCGTTGACGGCGAAGAAACGCACGCCCCCCTGGAGGTCCTCCAGCAGCGGGCCCGGCAGGGGGGTCGTGGGGCGGGGGAACGTCGGCCGGCCGAAGACGTCCTGCAGGCTGCGCTGCCGCCCGGTGCGCACGATGACCGTGGTCCGCGCGACGCCGAACCGGTCGTTGAGGGCCTGCGCGGCGTCCAGTCCGTACAGCAGCGCCCGTTCCTCGTCGCTCTGGCAGACGTAGACGAACTCGGGCGACCCCTGCGGACCATCCGCCTGTGTGACGGCCGGCGGCAGCTCGCCGTGCGGGGTGTCGTGAGCGGTGAGCGCGACGCGGGCCAGCGCGGGTTCCCGGGCACGCAGCGCGGCGAGTTTCTCCTCGGCCGCCGGATCGGCCACGGCGATGGGCAGCAGCGGCCCGGACGCGCCGGCCAGGGCCCGCCAGCGGCGGGCCAGCTCCATCACCAGGGCGCGGCCGAGGCCGGACAGCCCGAGCACGACCAGGGGCGCCGGCGCGACGGTCGGTGCCGCGCCGGGCTCCGGGGCGGCCCAGCTCGGCGGGTACCGGTTGAGCAGGGCGTGCGCGCCGAGCACCTCGACGGCGAAGAAGTCCAGCCGGAACCCGCTGTCGTCGTTCAGCCCGATCCGCCGGGCGCGCAGGTGCGGGATCAGGGAGAGGTCGCCCACCTGGGCCAGGCAGCGCAGCGGCTGCTCCGCCCGATCGGCGGCGAGGCGCCGGGCGGCCAGCGCGATGGCCAGGTTCGACGAGGTGTCCGGCAGGCAGCCGTAGACCACGTCCGCACGGGCGACGCCGGCCTTCGCCAGCACCAGCGGTTCCACCGGGTCACCGACGACCCGCAGCAGGCCGGGCGGCAGCTCGGCGTCCGGATACTCCCGCTCCGCGTCCTCGGCGACCAGCACCACCCGTTTGGACCGGGAGAGCTTGTCGACGAGCGCCGACGCCGTGGGGCCGGTGCCGCACACGATGACGTGATGGCGGGCGTGGCGGGCCCGGAACCGTTCGAAGCGCTGAGCGAAGATCGTACTGACGCCGTCGGCGACCCCGACGGCCGTCGCCACCGGCGCGAGGAACCGCGCGATCTCCAGCGTCAGCGGGAACTTCCCGCCGTCCTGGAAGACCGTTCCGTCGGCGAGGAAGAGCGTCGCCGTGAAGAAGACGATGTTGGGCCAGCTGAACATCGCCGGCTCGCTGCGGAAATGCCGGTACATCCCGATCAGCCCGAGGCTGAACGCGACCACCCCGAGGACGGCGAACGTCCCCAGCAGGTGACGGCGTAACCAGCGGGCCACCCGGCCGGCGACGAGCAGTGGCCGGGCCGCCCAGCGTTCCAGCCGATGCCCCAGGCCCGCGCGCCCGCCCCGGCCGCCGGGCGCGCCGCGGCCGATCACCGTGGCCGTCCCGGGCGGGTTGCCGGGGGCGGGACCGGGACCGCCGACGCCGGCTGCGCCGTGGCCGCGCCGGACGTCCGACCGGGCTCACCGCGAGGTGGGCTCGGATACCAGATCGGCGACGACGATGGTGGTGTCATCACGGGCGCCGGCCAGCAGAGCCGCCTCGACGAGGGCATCCGCGGCCCGCTCGGGCGGCTCGGAGCCCAGCTCGCCGAGCAGCCCGTCGAGCTGCTCGGGCGTCATCACCTTGGTGATGCCGTCGCTGGCGAGGACGACCCGGTCGCCGGCTCGGACCGGCTCGCTGAAGATGTCGGCCTCGATCTCGTCGGCGAGGCCGACGGCGTTCAGCAAGGGGCCGTTGCGGATCGCGTGCGGGGTGGTCAGCGCCCGCGGGCGCCCCCGGCCCGGCTGCAGCCACACCGAGCTGTCGCCGACGTGGGCGACGGTGAGGTACTCGCCGGTGTTGTGCTGCCGGCCGAGGATGACGACGTCCAGCGTGCAGGCCATGCCCAGCCAGGTCGGTTCCTCCCGGGCCCGGGTGCGGACCACCCGGTTCGCCCGCTCCACGGCCCTGCGCAGCCCCTCCAGCGGATCCTCCGCGTACTGCGGTCGGAAGCCGGCCACGGTGGTGACGGTCAGCGTGGAGGCGATCTGGCCGGCGGCCTCCCCGCCGACGCCGTCCGAGACCGCCAGCAGGCCGTCCACGACGACGAAGGCGTCCTCGTTGGGACCGCCGCGCTTGCCCCGGCGGGTCCGGCCGGCGGCGGCCAGCCGCAGCGGGGCGGCCGTGGTCTGCTCGGGCTCGGTCGCCATCAGGTCGGCAGCCTGCTCCCGCGGCGCGGCGGCGGCGTCGGGAGCGCCGTTGGGATAGGTGGTCGCGGTCGGCGTGCTCTCCCACCGCGGGTCGCCCGCGGCCGCCCGGCCCCCCGCCGGCTCCGCTCCCACCGCGGCCGACTGCGCGACGAAGGTCGTCGTGGGCGGCGCGATCGGATAGTCGCCGGTCTGCGGGTCGTAGTAGCGGGTGGCGTCCTCCCGCTCGTCCTCGAAGGACTGTGCCTGGTGCGGCGGGACGGCGGGTGGCGGAGTCCAACCGGTCGCGTCGGGATCGCGACTGTTCTCCCCCCCGACTGGAACCTGCGTGGTCACATCCCCTCCCCACGACGAGCCCGCCTCCGGGCCGTCGCTCGGGTCGTCGGCCGTCTGTGCGGCGGGGGGGCTCGGCGCCGGCTCGGTGAAGCCCGGCACGATCCCGTCCGGCGCGGCGGCGTCAGAGCCGTCTCGCAGCGGCACCGTACCGGATCGATGCCGCTGATGGTCCAAGCCGCGGCTGCGGCGCTGGCTTCCCTGCCGAACTGGTCGGTTGTTCAGGGCGAAGTAGATCACCAGGGCTACCAGCAGCACCACGATGAGCATGATCGGCACCAGCGAGCTACCCATGGCCTCCGTCCTCGCCGAACCAGTCACGATCACGCTGTCGGGACGTGTCGCCAGCCGTCTTCCTTCTTACCCAAGGGCACCGACGCACCGAGAACCCCGGGTGTGTCGCGACACCGACACAAGTGCTGGTCATTGTTCCAGACTCCACCGACGCCGAGTAGGGCGAACGGGTCAGCCGCGGTGATCGTCCTGCCGGTCGGGCGGGCTCGCGGTCGTCGCTCGGCGGCCCGGCGACCGGTGCTGTCACCGGACGACGACGAGCAGGGCGAGTACGGCGGCGGCCAAGGTGAGAGCGAACACGGGGAGCCCGAAGGAGCGCCGCCGACGCGGGGCCGCGCCACCTGCGGCGATCTCGGCGGTGACCCGGGACTCGACGAAGCCGGGTAGTTCGTGGGCGGCCCGCAGGCGTGGATCGTCCGGAAGGTAGAGCGCCACCAGCCGGCGCACGACGCGTTCCAGGTCGGCGGCATACGGGCCGCCGCCGACCTCGCCGCCGTAGGCCCCGTCGCCGTAGGCCGCTGCGCCGTAGGCCTCCGCGGCGTAGTCGTCGGCGCTGCCGGGGCCGAAACCGTCGCCGTCGCCGTCGCCGCCGTCGGCGCGCTGGGCGTGGCGGAAGTACCGCTCCGCCGCCACGCTCAGCTCCGCCTCCGAGGGTGGCTCGGGCGACGCCCTGCCGCTGCGCTGGGGCGCGCCCCAGCTCCAGATCGCCTCGTAGAGGTCCCAGGCATCGTCCCAGCTCGGCACGTACCGGACGAGCAGGCCGAAGACCCGGGCCGCGTCGGGCCGGCCCGACGCGCACGCGTCGAGGAACGCGACCGCCGGATCCTGCGGGGCCGCCGCGGTCGGCGGGATGCGCGCGGTGAGCTCGGCACCCAGGGCGTGAAGCTCCGCCGCGGACGAGGCGGGCCGCGACTGTTGCCTCGCGCTCGCCGCCCGGTCCTCGCCGCCCCCGCGCCGAGTCTCGCCACCTCCGCCGTGTGCCTCGCCGTGCGCCTGGCCGTCCTCGCCGTGCGCCTGGCCGTTCTCGCCGCGGGCGTACAGGTCCAGAACGCGAGCAACGGTGTCGATCACCTGGCCCCCGCCCGGTCGGGCCGTCGCCAGCCGCTCGAAGAAGGGTCGGGCGCCGGCGGCGAGGAGCCCGGATCCGTCGTCGGCTCCCGGCGGCCCGAACCCGCCCGGCCCGGCCGCCACGGCGGCGGCGATGGCATACCGGATGTCCTCGGCTCCGTACCAGCCCGGGGCGTACAGGACGAGTATCCGGAAGGCGTCGGCTCCCCACGATCGGGTCTCCCGCAGCAGCCGCACCACCGCCGCGGCCGGCGACTCGGCCGGCCACCCGCTGGCGGGCTGTCCCGCGGTCCACGCCGACACGGCGTGGCCGGCCACCGGCGTGTCGTGTGCCGCCGATTCGGCCGCGGGACCGGACTGCGGCGAGTCTGCCGGGTAGGCGGCCGTCGCAGGGAATGCCGCCGGAGGGAACGCCGTCGCGGGGAGGGCTGCCGCGGGGAGGGCCGCGCCGGCGATCAGCCAGGCCAGCTCGTCGGCCAGGGCGTCGGCGAACGCGAACCCCTCCGGGAGTCCGAACCGGTCGAACACGGTCCGCAGGGCGGAGGCGAGCAGGTCCCGCACGCGCGCGGTGCGGTGGCCCTCGTCCGGCCGGTCCGGGCCGGCCTCGGTGGCGACCGGCAGGGCGGCCAGATCCGCGACCAGCCCGGCCAGTAGCTGCACGATCTGCCGATGCATCTCCGCGACGGCGGTATGGACCGCGGCGACGTAGGCCGCCCGGTTCACCTCCGCCAGGTGGGCGTCCGGTGCCAGCCGGGTGATTGCCTGGGTGACGTCGCTGGCGGCGCGGGCCAGGACGTTGGCGCGCCGACCAGGTGGGCGGTCAGGTTGCGGCCGGGACCGGGAGCCCGGCGGGCACAGCGGGCCGAACAGGTCGCGCAGCGCGGCGAGTTCACGCAGCTCGGTGGGCGATTCCAGTGGATCGGCCAGCGGATCGGGACCCGACTGCGCCAGCGAGACCCCCAGCGGCACGCCGAGCGCGGCAAGCAGCCGGTCGACGGGATGCAGCCGGCCGTCCCAGTACGACCACTCCGTCCGGTAGGCCGCCGCGACGTGCCGGGTGACCGCGGCCCGGGCGGCTCGCTCCAGCTCCTGCCGGTGCGCGGCGGCGGCCGCTGCGGGGGAGGCGGCGACCGGCGGCAGGACCGTCACCGTCACCTCGAAGCCGGTCTCCGCTCCGGCCGGGAGGTCGTCTCCGGCGCCGCCGCCCTCCCGGCTCGTGACGGAGACGTCCGGTCGCACGCTGGGGTCGGGCTGGGCGGTGAGGGCGGGCGGGGCGGTGAGGCTGGGCTGGGCGGTGAGGTCGGGCTGGGCGGTGAGGCTGGGCTGGGCGGTGAGGTCGGGCGGGGCGGCGGTGGGCGCAGGGGCGGCCGGGCGGACGGCGCGCAGTGCGTCGAGGGTCTCGGTGGCGAGCCGCCGCGCGCGGCCGCTGGCCGTCGCGAGGCGGTAGGACGAAAAGACCGATTCCAGGCCGGCCGTGAGGGGCGGGATCGCCCGGCGCATCGACTGTTCGGCGCCACGGGTGGGCGACGGACCGCGCAGCGCGGCGAGATCGTCGGCCAGCGCGGTCAGTGCCCCCTCGACCTGCCGTTGCTCCTCGACGACGGCGGCCTCGACGTCCGCGGCGACCCGGGCACGATCGGCCGCATCCGTCTCCCCCAGCCGGTCGAGGACGCCGGCTACGATCATGGCGCGGCCCTGCTCACGTGATGCCGGCCCGGTGCGTGCCTCCTGCCCCGCCGGCGATCTCGGCGGCCGGCCGGAGGCACCCGGAACGGTCAGTCGGCCCGCGATGCGGTGTAGCTGCCCGCGCAGTCGTTCGGCGCTTGGCAGGTCGGCGGGCAGGCCGACCGGGTGGGCCAGGATCGCGATCAGGCGACCTGCCGGGTCGGCGTCGTCCCCGACGGCGCCTCCCGGCGCCAGCAACCGCTCGTAGGCGTCGTGAAGGTGCTCGGCGACCGCGTGCGCCTGCCCGGCGGTCCCTCGCCCCGCGAACGCCGCCGCGGGTGATCGCGCATCCGCCGGTGACGGTGCGGGCTGACCCGGGGACGGCCGTGCCGGTGAGGCCTCCCAGCTCGAGGACGGTTCGCCGATCGGGCGGGGGCTGATCGGGTGGGAGTCGATCGGGTGGCGGTCGATCGGGTGGGGGTCGATCGGGTGGCGGTCGGCCGTGAGGGAGCCGGCCGGGTCGGGGCCCGGCTGCGCGCCTGATTCGGCCACCGCCGCGTCCCGCCCGCCGGTCGCCACCAGCCGGCGGCACCAGCGCTCCGGATCGTGCGGCCGGAACGCCTCGTCGCCGACCTGGGCGAGCAGGTCGCTGACGCCGCGGATCCCGCCCCGCCCGTAGACGCCGACGAGCAGGTGGGCCGCGTCGGAGACGGCCGGGGGGACCGGCGGCGCCATGCGGGGATCCACGTATATCGCCGCAGGGTCGGCGCCGGGCCCGAGCTCGGGCGGGACCGGGACGAACCGGAACCGCGGCTCGGATCGACCCACGCCGGTGGCCGCCCCGGCCGATGCCGCCGGTCCGTGGCCCGCGGCCGACGGGCCGCTCGACGCCCACGCCGGCTCGTCCGCCGGCTCATGCCTCGCACCGGTGGCGAGGGCGGCGGGCGATGTGGGACGGGGAGCGGGCGGGGCGGCGTGGATGGAGAAGGTGAGCCGGTAGGGGAGCACCTCTTCGAGCATTTCGACGAGTGCCCACATCAGCGTGACGGCCTCGTCCGAGCCGGTGTGTGACACCACGACCGGTCGATCCGTCCACGACCAGGTGAGGGCTGCGGAGACCAGGACGGTCAGCCGGTTGCGCCGGGCGGCGGCCCGGGCGGCCTGGCGCAGCGTCCGTTCGCCGGCCCGTCGTTGCGCGGTGAGGTCGTCGAGGTGCAGGGGGTTCAGCCGCGGTGTGGTCCGGGCGCCGCCGGCCGTGGCCCCGCCGGCCGCGTACAGGGCCAGCGCGACCCGTTCGGTCAGGTAGTCGGCCCGCCCGATCAGGACGTGCGCCCGTAGCCGGCCGCTACCGGCGCCGCTTCGGCCGGCCACGTGGACGTGGTGGACGAGCGCGGCGTCCGGTACGTCGTCCGGATCGTCCCGGACGGGCCGGTCGGGTGCGCCGACGACGTAGGCGAGCGCGGGCGGCGGCTGGTCGACGGGGCTGTCGCCCGCCTCGACCTGGGCGGCGAGCAGGCCGTTCCACGAACGGGTCGCCGCGGAGCTCAGCGAGCTTGCGATGGGAAAGTAGCCCTCGGCGCCGGCCCGCGTCCGCCTGGACCAGGCGTAGACGATCTGGTCGATGCGGGTCACCGCGGAGGTGTCGTCCCGCGCCGAGGGGGCGTGGTCCGCGGCCGCGGGGGCGGCGCGATTCACGGTTGCAGGCCCGGAAAGAGGACTGCCAGCACGTCGGCGTCCCGCGCGGGGGTCAGCCGCAGCACGCCGGCGAGCATCGTCGCCGCGGTCCAGACGATCTTGATGGCCGGCCCGACCGGGTCAGCCGGGCCGGCGCTGTCCGCCTCCGGCGGTGCCGGCTCCGGGCGGGCAACCCGTGGCGCGAAGGTGATGACCGCCGCAGCCTCGGGTCTGGGATCCAGCAGCGCCAACTGCCCCTCGTCGGCAAGCTCGGGGACCGCCGCCGCATCGGCGAGGTCATCCGACCTGGCGGTGGCCCCGACCTGCAACCCGCGCAGCAACTCGCCGGGGTGCCGGCCGACGACGGCGCGGATGCCGGGGAAGGCGAGGCAGCCGGGCATGGCGGACACCGCGTGGGTGACCTCGTCGAACACCTCGGGGCTGCGCAACGCGTCGAGCAGCACCCGTAGCGCCGGCCCGGCGGAGTCCACCGCGGCGGCCGACGGTCTGCCCTCGACCGCGCCGACCCAGAGGATCGCCGGGATGGTGGGCGCACTGCCGTCCACAGAGGCCGTGTCGTCGGCGAAGGCCGTGTCGTCGCCGCAGGCTGGGTCGTCGCCGCAGGCTGGGTCGTCGGCGAAGACTGGGTCGTCGGCGAAGGCTGGGTCGTCGACCCAAGCTGGGTCGTCGCCGAAGGTTCTGTCGTCCACGAAGGCCGGGTCGCCGGCAGGGGCCGTGTCGTCGGCGAAGGCGTAGAAGGCCGGGTTGTAGGGGGCGTCGAGGTCCGGGAGCGTCTCCTCGCCCGGCACGGCGCCGAACGGTTCGTCCCGGGCACCGGTGCCGCGCCACGGGCCGCCGCTCGTGCCCGCCGACACCGGGGCTCCGCGTGTCCCGGGCGCGGTGATCTCGCCCGGCACCGGCCCCACCAGGACGAGCAGCACCGACTCGGCGGGGCGCCCGGTGGTCAGCGCAGCCACTCCGGCCTGGTGGGCCGCTGCCGCGCGGGCCTCGTCGACGATCAGCAGCCGTTCCGCGGCGCCCATGTCGAACCGCAGGCGTCGGGTGAGCAGGGTTCGCAGGGTGCCGGGAGCCCAGGGGCGTCGCGCCACCCGCCGCCGGCAGCCCGAGCGCAGGTCCAGGGTGGCAACCGGGCCGGTCGCGGCGCTCACCGACGGCTCCGGGCGAAGGCCGTCCCGCGCCGCGTCGAAGCATTCCACCGGCCCCGCGCACGTTCATTCCTCCGCGTCGGGTATGCCGGTACGAGATCGACCTTCGACGGGTATCGGGGCTGCTGTTGATTTGCTGTCGGGCAATGCTCCCGCATAATGGGTGCCCGGGTTTCGGCGCATGGGCGGGACGGGCTGCCCTCATCCGGCGTCCGCTGCTTCCCCGACAATGGACGTCCCCTCGGTGCGCCGAAGTTGACAATGATCGTGTAGTCGACCGATTACCGCCTACTGGCGAAAGTTATTCCTCGGACCCCCGGTCGGTCCAGCGGAAGTCCGAAAAAATCATCCCGGCCCGAGCGGCTGGATCTCCGGGCGCCGCCGCCGGGAGCGACCATGCCGGCAGGGGGAATTCCGTTCGGCTCCGCCGCGTGACGGAGCCGAGGGCAGGCGCCGCGTGCAGCGGCATGTGCAGCACGTTCTTCCCGTTTGCGGTGCGCCATGCGCAGGAGGTCGATGATCGGCGCGGATGTCGTCACATACGTCTGCTCCGAACATCGTGCCGGGGTTTCCGGCAAAGATGGGCGGACGTTGCAGCGTTGATGTCGGTTCGATGTTCCGCGGGATGTCCGGCGGTCACCGCCGGGGTGGCCGGACTGTCCGGGGAAAGGAGCTCGGGACCGGGTGCGATCACCTCGTCCTGCCGGGGCGCGGGGAACCTTCTTCACCGGGCGTGACGTTAATTCGGGTCGGCGGCGCGGCCGGAACATATTTCGGCACCGAAGGCGAGCGGTGAACGATCGGAAGATCGCCGATCGGGGCGCACCCCGGTGGGTTCCGCATTCTCCGCCATGGGCGTCTTCGGACCGCACGGCGGACGTCGACAGGTCGCGGACGTCGACAGATCGCGGACGTCAACTGCCGGCGGACGTCCGCCGGCCGCTCCCGGCGTCAGCCGGTCGGCGCCGCGTCGGTTCTGGGTCGGACCAGAGTCACCCGGTCGAACGGCACCGGGTCGGGGGAACCCGAGTCGTACGCGGTGACCCGGATGCTGGTCAACCCGCCGGGCTCGCCGGGATCCACCTCGAAACCGGCGAAGGCGTAGGGGTGATCGGGGGCTCGGAAGGCCAACCAGGCCGCGTCCTCGAGCTCGCGGACGGCGGACCGGTGCCGGCGCCCCGGTTCGGGGTCACGGACGCCGACCACGATCCGTCCGGCCGGCGGATCCAGCAGCGTGTCCGTGGACGGCGACGACGAGCCTCCGGTGCCCGCCATCAGGTGGACCGTGCCCGCCGACGTGTCCACGACGGCGCCGCCGGACCGGACCGCCCCCGCAACCGATCGGGGGGCGAGGGTCCGGCTGCCCGGGACGGTGCCCCGCACCGGGTGGCTGCGTTCGTAGTGGTGCTCGTGCCCGTAGAGCACGAGGTCCACTCCGTGCCGGTCGAACAGCGGCAGCCAGGCCTCCCGGATGCCCAGGTCGGCGCCGTTGTGATCGGCCGAGGTGGACAGCGCCGCATGGTGCATGGCGACCACGATCCAGTCGATGCCCGGGTCGGCCCGGGCCTGCTCCAGCGTCCGGGCGAGCCAGGCGGTCTGCCGGCCGGCGCTGAACCCGCGCAGGTAGATCGGGCCACTGTTCTGGTAGCAGACGTCGTCGGCGCTGAGCACCACGAAGCGGACCGCCCCGACCGTGAAGGCGTACCAGAGGCCCGCGAGGTAGCCCTCGTCCCCGTTCGGCGGCAGCTCGAAGTAGGTCTGGTAGGCCGCGAGCCCCAGCGCCCCGTTCCCCCGCTCGATCTCGTGGTTGCCGACGCACGGCATCCACGGCCGTGACCCCGCGGACGGGCTGATCATCGTGAACCAGTCGGACCAGGTGCGTACCGGGTCCTCACGCTGGTTGGCGTAGGACAGATCCCCGCCGGTGAGCGCGAACAGCGGTGCGCACCGCTCGACGCCGGCCACGGCGTACCCGGAGGCGGGCGAGCCGAACGGGTCGTACGGCCGGTCGGTGCCCTGATCGCCGAAGAAGGTGAAGCCGAAGGCGGCCCGCGAGCCCGGCGCCGTGCGGAACGAGCCAGCCGTCGCCTGCGGGCGGCCGTCGTGCTCGAGGGTGAACGCGTAGTCCGTGGCGGGTTCGAGCCCGGTCAGGACCGCGTGATGGACGAAGACCTGCTCGCCGGTGCGCGCGTCCCGGTAGGAGCGGGTGGTCGCCGGGACCGGCTCGCCGCCGGTGCCGGATCGGGCTGCGCAGCGCACCGCCGGCCGGGTTACGGGGCCGCGAGTGAGCCAGGAGACGACCATGGCCGTCGCCGGCTCGGCGCCGAAGGTGAGATGGACGCCGTGGGCGTCGTCGGCACCGCCCGTCACTCCACCCGACCCCGCCTGCTGTCCGACCCGGTCCTGCCTGATCCGGTCCTGCCTGATCCGGTCCCGCCCGATCCGGTCCCGCCCGATTTGGTCCCACCTGAGCTGGTCTCACCCGAGCTGGTCTCATTGCCGACCACAAGCATGGTGCCATGGCCCGCGGCCGCCCATCGACCGAACGTCGTGTGGGGTAGCCGACGTTGCACGGCCGCCGGAGCCCGACCCGTGATCCCCTACTGTCCGGGTGACGCCGCCTGCGCCCGCCGTCCCGGGGACGGGTGACACCGGGGAGTGACCCTGACCGCCGCCGACATCGCCCTGCTGGTGGGTGCCGGCGTGCTGGCCGGCGTCACCAGCACCGTCGCGGGGCTGGCGTCGCTCGTCTCCTACCCCGCGCTGCTCGCGACCGGGCTCTCGCCGCTGGCGGCGAACGTCACCAACACGACGGCGCTGCTGTTCGTGGCGGTCGGCGCGGCCGCCGGGTCGCGGCCCGAGCTTGCGGGCCAGGCCGACCGGGTCGCCCGGTTCGCGGCGATGACCCTCGCCGGCGGGGCGGTGGGCGCCGTCCTGCTCCTCACGCTGCCGGAGCGGACGTTCGAACGAGCGGTGCCGGTGCTGATCGCCGGGGCGGCCGTGCTGCTGTGGGCACAGCCCCGGATCCTCGCCCGGCGGGCCGAAGCGCCGGCCGAGGGCGGCCCGGCGGTCCTCGCCGCGGTCTTCGGAACCGGGATCTACCTGGGCTACTTCGGCGCCGGCGGCGGGGTGGCGCTGCTTGCCGTGCTCGCGGTGGCGATCCCTGAGCCGCTCGCCCGGGTCAATGCGATCAAGAACGTGTCGTCGGGCTTCGCGAATCTGGTCGCGGCGGCGGGGTTCGCTGTGTTCGGCCCGGTGCGCTGGGCCGCGGTGGCGCCCCTGGCCGTCGGTCTGCTGATCGGCGGCGCGGTCGGGCCGCTGATCGTGCGCCGGCTGCCGGGCGACATCCTGCGGGTGCTCATCGGGCTGGCCGCGCTCGGCCTCGCCGCGAGCCTCGCGTGGGATGCCTACGGCTGAGCCCCGGAACCTGGTGGGGCTCCGGGGCTCAACCGTGCTCCAGGCGGCGCTGGTGACGCGCCGCTGGCGCTACTCGCTGGACTTGGCGAGGTCGACCGGCGGCGCGTCCGGCACCTGGTTCGGCTTGGTCTCGCCGCGGAAGACGAACTTGGCCTCTTCGTCCTCGCCCTCGACGTCGCCGACGACGATCTCGCCCGGCTTGAGCGTGCCGTACAGGATCTTCTCGGACAGGACGTCCTCGATCTCCCGCTGGATCGTCCGGCGCAGCGGCCGGGCGCCGAGCACGGGGTCGTAGCCCTTCTTCGCCAGCAGCGCCTTGGCGGCCGACGTCAGCTCGAGAGCCATGTCCTTGTTCTTGAGCTGGATGTCCACCCGGGCCAGCATGAGATCGACGATCTGGATGATCTCGTTCTCGGAGAGCTGGTGGAAGACGATGATGTCGTCGATCCGGTTGAGGAACTCCGGCCGGAAGTGCTGCTTGAGCTCGTCCTGGACCTTCGCCTTCATCCGCTCGTAGTCGACGGCGCCCTGACCGGTGGCGAAGCCGATGCCGGGGCCCTTGGAGATGTCCCGGGTGCCCAGGTTCGACGTCATGATCAGAACGGTGTTCTTGAAGTCGACCAGCCGGCCCTGGGAGTCGGTCAGGCGACCGTCCTCCAAGATCTGCAGGAGCGTGTTGAAGACGTCGGGGTGCGCCTTCTCGACCTCGTCGAACAGGACGACGGAGAACGGCTTGCGCCGCACCCGCTCGGTGAGCTGGCCGCCCTCCTCGTAGCCGACGTATCCGGGCGGGGAGCCCACCAGCCGCGAGACGGTGTGCTTCTCCATGTACTCGGACATGTCGAGCTGGATGAGCGCGTCCTCGTCACCGAAGAGGAACTCGGCGAGCGTCTTGGACAGCTCGGTCTTACCGACACCGGACGGGCCGGCGAAGATGAACGACCCGCCGGGACGCTTGGGGTCCTTCAGCCCGGCGCGGGTGCGCCGGATCGCCTGCGAGACGGCCTTGATGGCCTGCTGCTGGCCGATGACCCGCTTGTGCAGCTCGTCCTCCATGCGGAGCAGACGGGCCGTCTCCTCCTCGGTGAGCTTGAAGACCGGGATGCCCGTCCAGATGGCGAGCACCTCGGCGATCTCCTCGTCGCCCACCTCGGCGACGACGTCCATGTCGCCGGCCTTCCACTCCTTCTCCCGCTTCGCCTTCTCGGACAGGAGGGTCTTCTCCTTGTCCCGCAGCGAGGCGGCCTTCTCGAAGTCCTGCGCGTCGATCGCGGACTCCTTGTCCCGGCGGACACCCGCGATGCGCTCGTCGAACTCGCGCAGGTCCGGCGGCGCGGTCATCCGGCGGATGCGCATCCGCGAGCCGGCCTCGTCGATCAGGTCGATCGCCTTGTCCGGCAGGAAGCGGTCCGAGATGTACCGGTCGGCCAGGGAGGCGGCGGCGACCAGGGCGGCGTCGGTGATCGAGACGCGGTGGTGCGCCTCGTACCGGTCGCGCAGGCCCTTGAGGATCTCGATGGTGTGCGCCACCGACGGCTCCGCGACCTGGATCGGCTGGAAGCGGCGCTCGAGCGCGGCGTCCTTCTCCAGGTGCTTGCGGTACTCGTCGAGGGTGGTGGCACCGATCGTCTGCAGCTCACCGCGAGCGAGCATCGGCTTGAGGATCGACGCGGCGTCGATCGCGCCCTCCGCGGCGCCCGCACCGACCAGCGTGTGCAGCTCGTCGATGAACAGGATGATGTCGCCGCGGGTGCGGATCTCCTTGAGGACCTTCTTCAGCCGCTCCTCGAAGTCACCGCGGTAGCGGGAACCGGCGACCAGAGCGCCGAGGTCGAGGGTGTAGAGCTGCTTGTCCTTCAGGGTCTCGGGCACCTCGCCCTTGACGATCGCCTGCGCCAGGCCCTCGACGACGGCGGTCTTGCCGACCCCGGGCTCGCCGATCAGGACCGGGTTGTTCTTGGTCCGGCGCGACAGCACCTGCATGACGCGCTCGATCTCCTTCTCGCGCCCGATGACCGGGTCGAGCTTGGACTCGCGCGCCGCCGCGGTGAGGTTGCGGCCGAACTGGTCGAGCACCAGCGACGTGGACGGGGTGCCCTCGGCCGGAGCGCCGGAGGTCGCCGTCTCGCCCTTGCCCTGGTAGCCGGACAGGAGCTGGATGACCTGCTGGCGCACGCGGTTGAGGTCCGCGCCCAGCTTGACGAGCACCTGGGCGGCGACGCCCTCGCCCTCGCGGATCAGGCCGAGCAGGATGTGTTCGGTCCCGATGTAGTTGTGGCCGAGCTGGAGGGCCTCCCGAAGCGACAGCTCCAGGACCTTCTTCGCACGCGGGGTGAACGGAATGTGCCCGCTCGGTGCCTGCTGGCCCTGGCCGATGATCTCCTCGACCTGAGACCGCACACCCTCAAGGGAGATGCCGAGGGACTCGAGGGCCTTGGCGGCGACGCCCTCGCCCTCGTGGATCAGGCCGAGCAGGATGTGCTCGGTCCCGATGTAGTTGTGGTTGAGCATCCTGGCCTCTTCTTGAGCCAGGACGACGACCCGACGTGCCCGGTCGGTGAATCTCTCGAACATGTGCGCTCCTTCGAGCTGCGACCGACCACACGACAGCCGGTATCCGCATGCTAGCTCCGCCGAGGCATGTCCTCACGCATCGAACAGAAACCTACCCGCCGGCTCCGTCCACTTCGTCGGGGACGGAGGACCAGCTCAACTGCCGGTCCGACCAGCGGAGACGCCTAGGGCAACCGTGGCCGACCAGCCATGATTCCGTCACGTCGTTCCGCCAAGAGCAGAACGACTCGAGCCGCGCGGCGCCGTCGCCGCCCGCCCCTCGGGGCGGTGGGATCCGCCCGCCAGGCGGTCTCCCGCCCGGGCTGGCTCTCCCTCGTCGCTACCGACGGTAGTCGATGGCGGGGTGCCTTCTGTTGTGATTGGCGCCACATGCACATCGCTTTGTGATTTAGATGTTACTTTTCGGCGTCAAGGCTTTGAAGATCTTGCAATTGTCAGACTCAACGCCTTCCTATAGCCACTTTACGTGCGCCAGCGCGGAACCGCGTGCCGAGCGCGAGTCATACCGCAAGACCTCCATTACCCTGCGTGTCTATCCAGGCGCGCATGCGCCGCTCCCGTTCGGTGTCGTCGGTGAAGGGGCAGGTCGTGCAGTACTCGTCGCCGAGGCGGTGCGCGAGGCAGCACGATCCACAGCGCATCCCGGTGTAGGGCCGGCCGCGATGGACGAACTCGTGCCAACGCGGGCGGGCGCGCATCGTCGGGGCCGCCCGTTCGAAGAAGGCGTCCGCCTCCTGCCGGCCCGCGTCGGGGTCCCCGGTGGCCCGCTCGGTCAGCAGGAAGGCTCGGGCGCACTGCGCGGCCACCGCGCCCCAGAGGGCCGGGTAGCCGAGTCGGACCCGCGCCCGCAGCTCGTGGACGAACGGACTCAGATGGGTGAGGACCTCGTCCACGAGGGCCCCCCGCAGTGCGTCGAGACCATCGACCACCCGGTCCGGCCCGTCGTCGTGCGGGCTCGCCGGGTCGGCGCCCTCGGCCGCCCGGGCATCGGCCAGCACCGTCCCGGTGGATCGATGCAGCGCCGTCCGGTCGTACCAGCCGCTGTCGAGCGTCCGCAGTGACATCCGCGCCGGGGTCAGGTCCGGCACTCGACGCAGCAGTACGTAGGAGGCGACGGCCGGGGCGACGACGGCGGCCGAGTACCAGTTGGCCAGGTAGCTGGCAGCGACCTCGGGGCTGGCACCGGGATGAGACCGGGTGATCCGGGCCATCGACCGGGCCACTCCGCGTGGCCCGGCGAGGAAGGCGCAGTCGGCCCAGCCGGGGCCGGTCGGCACGCCGTAAGACAGGCTGCGGGGCTGCAGGACGTCGGCGAGGTTACGCGGGACGATCCTCTGGGCGGCCGGCTCACTCGCTTCCCGGGAGGAACGGGGGGTCGAGGATCCGCCGTCGGAGGCCGGCTCCCGCGGCGTTGCGGAGGTCGGCAGGGGCACGAGCATGAACTTAGGTAAGGCTACCTTCACCCTGCTGTCAAATGACTGTGGCCACACCGACATACTTACCCGACCAGGGCATGATCCGGGCCTTATGTCCACCTTTGTCAATACTCACGCGATGCCACGGCTGTCTCGCATCGGGTGGTCGGACCCGACTCCCCGTCCCGCGGCGTACACGGCACAGGTGGCCACCTGGCCGGGCTCGACTGCGCGCTGTGCCCGATTCTCCTCGTGCCCGTCGCGTCGCGCATCCACAGGCCGCCTCTGCGTGCCGAACCGCAGGTCGCACGGGCCTGGCGGGGCACTGGGACCGGACCGGCGGCCCGAACGGGTGACCGAGGACGGCTGGGGACGGCTGAGGACGGTTGAGGGCGGCCGAGGACGGCTCGCGGCGCGGCTGGCGGCGTCAGTGGCGGTCGGCGGCGAGGTAGCGGTCGACCGCCGTGGCGATGGCCTGCTGGCCGCGGGCTGTCGGGTGCGCGCTGAGGTCGCGGGCCGGCGCCAGCAGGCCGATCGGGGCCACCCAGGAGTCCTTGGTACAGATCTCGTGGCCGCGCAGCGCCCGGTCGGTCGCGACGTACTCCACGTCCGCGTCGGCCGCCGCCCGTCGGATCACCCGGTTCAACTGGCTGTTCAGGTTGGTGAGCTGGCGTCGTTCGGTATTACTCAGCCATTTACAGGTGTTCTTGCGCTGACTGCTCGGGAAGATGTCGGGATATCCGACGACGAGGATCCTGGAGTGCGGCGCCGCCGCCTTCACCGCAGCATAGTTCGCGCTCAGGACGTCCGGGAGTTCCTTGGTGATGAGATTTCGCTCGCGCTTGTCCTTGCCATCCCAGAAACACTTCCAGGCGTAGCAGCTCAGGATTACGTTGCTGAAACCGGCGTCGTTGCCGCCGATGGTGATGGTGACGACATCCGGGGCGGTGTTCAGCCGCCGCAACTGGGTGAGCTGTGGCACTTCGCCCTTGAACGATTCGTTGAGGGCGTCCGTGGTCGCCCCGGCGCAGGCGGCGAACAGCGCGACGGTGGTCGGCGGCTCCATGGTGGCGAGCTGTCGCGGCCACGCCTGGTTGCTACGCCGACAGCGGGGCGTCAGCACATCGAAGGGCGGATTGCCCTCGCCGGAGGAGTAGGAGTCGCCCAGCACCGCCAGGGTGCGGGGGCGCGCCGCCGCGGACGCCGGTGCATTCCATCCGGACGACGCGGTCACGGCGGTATACAGAAATACCGTCGACAGCGTGAGGAGGAAGGGCCGGATGAGACGCCCGGCCCGGCCGGGCCCGCCACCCGACCAAGCCCCCGAGGATCGGTCCCGCATAGCTTGGAATCGTAACCGGTGGAACCGGTCGCGCACCGCGGATCCGGCGGGATGTCGGTTGCCCGACCAGCGCCCGGTGGAGAATTCGTCCGCCGCTCGCCGGACGAATCACGCCGGGGCCGGAATCAGATGTTCTTCTCGAAGACCAGGCGGAGACCGATGAGCGTGAGATGCGGCTCGTGCCGGTCGAGCGTCTCGCTCTCCTTGATGACGAGCGAGGCGAGCCCGCCGGTGGCGATCGCGGTCGCGTGCGCGCCGAGTTCGGCACGGATCCGTCGGACCAGCCCGTCCACCTGGCCGGCGACCCCGTAGATCATCCCGGACTGCAGCGCCTCGACGGTGCTCTTGCCGATCACCGACCGCGGCGGGGTGAGCTCGACCTTGCGCAACTGCGCCGCCCGGGACGCCAGCGCGTCCAGGGCGATCTCGATGCCGGGCGCGAGCACCCCGCCGATGAACTCGCCCCGCGCCGAGACCACGTCCAGGTTCGTCGAGGTCCCGAAGTCGACGACGATCGCCGGTCCGCCGTACAGGTGATGCGCGGCGAGCGTGTTCATGATGCGGTCCGCGCCGGCCTCCTTGGGGTTGTCGATCAGGATCGGTACCCCCGTCCGGGTACCCGGTTCGACGATGACGACCGGGATGTCGCGGAAGGCGCGGACCACCATCCGGCGCAGCTCCCGCAGCGCCGCGGGGACCGTCGAGCAGATCGACACGCCCGTGATCCGATGCTCGCCGAGCAGCCCGCGGTAGAGCAGCACGAGCTCGTCGGCGGTGGCGTGCGGATCGGTGCGGACCCGCCAGGAGTCGGCGAGGTCGTCGCCGTCGAAGACGCCGACGACGGTGTTGGTGTTGCCGACGTCGATGGCGAGCAGCATCAGGACTCCTCCACGATCGGGCCCGCCGGGCCCGGGCCCGCGCAGTCCGGTCCCGACTGCCGGCCGGGATCGAGATCGAGGCCGAGATCGAGAGCGGGCGCCGAGTGGGTCAGGGCGCCGACCGCAAGATAGTCCACCCCGGTGGCCGCGACGTCCGCGGCCACCCGCAGGCTCAGCCCGCCGCTGGCCTCCAGGCGCACCCCCGCCGGCCGGGCGAGGGCCACCGAGGCCCGCAGGTCCCGCGGGGTCATGTTGTCGCAGAGGATGAGGTCCGCCCCCGCGGCGACCGCCTCGGCGACCTGGTCGACGGTGTCGCACTCGACCTCGACGGGCAGCCCCGGGAACCGGGCCCGCACCGCGGCGAAGGCCGCCGCCACCCCGCCGGCGGCGACCACGTGGTTGTCCTTGATCAGGGCGGCGTCGGTCAGCGACATCCGGTGATTGCTGCCCCCGCCGCAGCGCACGGCGTACTTCTCCAGGGCGCGCAGGCCGGGCAGCGTCTTGCGGGTGTCGCGGATCGCCGCGCCCGTCCCGGCGACGGCGTCGACCCAGGCCCGGGTCAGCGTGGCGATCCCGGACAGGTGGCACAGCAGGTTCAGCGCGGTGCGCTCGGCGGTGAGCAGGCCCCGGACCGGGCCGTTGACCCGGGCCACCGTCGAGCCGGGGGAGACGGTGTCGCCGTCGCGGGCGGTCAGGGTGACGGTCACGGACCGGCCGAGCAGGCTCTCGAACACGGCCGCGGCCACCGGCAGCCCGGCGACCGTCCCCGCCGCGCGGCTGACCAGGGCCCCGTGTCCGACCAGGGCGGCGTCGACAGTCGCCTCGGAGGTGGCGTCGACCGCGCCGGCTCGGCCGCCCGGCCCGTCCGGCTCGCAGCTCGGCAGGTCCTCGGCGACGGCCCGGCCGATCACCGCGACGACGCCCTCGGGGTCGAGGCCGGCCGCGGCCAGCGCGCTGCGGGTGGCGGGAGACAGCCGACCGCTGTGCGCCTCGGTCCAGCCGTGCACCTCGGTCCAGCCGTGCCCGTCGGTCTGCCCCTGTACGTCGGTCCCGCTCACGGCGCCGGCCGCATGGGTTCGACGTTGATGATCAGTTCCCCCTCCGGGTCGAGCCGGGTCAGGATCCGGCCCAGCCAGTGCTCGTCGTCGCGGTCGCCGAAGTCCTCCCGCCAGTGCGAGCCCCGGGTCTCCGTCCGGGTCGCGGCGGCGGCGACCAGCGCGGTCGCGACCGTACGCAGGTTGGTCATCTCCCAGGCCGGCGGGCCGGCGGTCACGGTCGCGCCGCTGACCCTAAGGTCCCCGAGGCCGGCGAGGACCTTCGCCGTCGCCCGCAGGCTGTCGGCGCTGCGCAGCACCCCGGCGCCGTCGGTCATCGCCCGGGTCAGCTCGGCGCGTTCGGCCGGATCGGTCAGCCCGCTGCCCCGGCCGACGACCGGGGCGGCCGGCACCGCGTCCCGGCGCCGGCCCGCGTGCTCGGCGCCCGCGATGTCCTGGGCGATGCGGGCGGCGAAGACCAGGCCCTCCAGCAGGCTGTTCGACGCCAGTCGGTTGGCGCCGTGCACCCCGGTGCAGGCCACCTCCCCGCAGGCGTACAGGCCGGGGACGGTGGTGCGGCCCCACAGGTCGGTGCGCACCCCGCCGGAGGCGTAGTGGGCGGCCGGAGCGACCGGGATCGGCATGGTCACCGGATCGACGCCGACGGAGCGGCAGCGGGCGGTGATCGACGGGAAGCGCCGCTCGATCGTCTGCGCCCCGAGCCCCCGGGCGTCGAGGTAGAGGTGCTCGACCCCCTGCGCGGCCATCACCCGCGACATCTGCTTGGCGACGACGTCGCGGGGGGCGAGGTCGGCGAGCGGGTGGGCACCGGCCATCACCCTTTGTCCGGCGGCGTCGACGAGGACGGCGCCCTCGCCGCGCATCGCCTCGCTGACCAGCGGCTGCTGGCCGCCGGGTTGGGCGCCCACCTGGGCCGAGGCCGCCGGCGGCAGCCACAGCGCGGTCGGGTGGAACTGGACGAACTCCAGGTCGGCGACGACGGCACCGGCCCGCAGCGCCAGCGCCACGCCATCGCCGGTGGAGACGCCCGGATTGGTGGTCGAGGCGAAGATCTGTCCCATCCCGCCGGTCGCGAGCACGACCGCGGGCGCGGTGACCGCCCCGACGCCGTCCCGGCTGCCCTCGCCGAGCACGTGCAGGGTCGCGCCGGCCGTCCGGCCGTCGGCATCCCGCAGCAGGTCCAGGACGAGGGCGTTCTCGATCACCTCGACCGCCGGATCGGCCCGCACCGCGGCGATCAGGGCCCGCTCGACCTCCAGCCCGGTGGCGTCGCCGCCGGCGTGGACGATCCGGTTGCGCAGGTGGCCGCCTTCGCGGGTGAGGGCGAACGAGCCGTCGTCGGCCCGGTCGAAGCGCGCGCCGAGCTCGGCGAGTTCCCGCACCCGGGCCGGTCCCTCGTCGACCAGCACCCGCGCGGCGTCCGGGTCGCACAGGCCGACGCCGGCGACGAGGGTGTCGGCGAGATGATCGGCGGGGGAGTCCTCGGCGGCGAGCGCCGCGGCGATCCCGCCCTGCGCCCACCGGGTGGAGCCGGCGTCGAGATGCGCCTTCGTGACCAGCAGGACCCGGGCCGCGGGCAGCTCCCGGCGCAGGTGCAGGACCGCGGTGAGGCCGGCGATCCCCGATCCGATCACGACGATGTCCGCGGCGCGGCTCCACCCTGGACGCGGCGCGCCGAGCCGGCACGGCAGCATGATCACCGGGGCGCCACGACCGTCCGGCTCGCCGCGACCGCGACGGGGACCTGTTGGACCGGGGTGCCCCGGCGGGCGGCGGCTGTCACCGGATTGGCCGGCACGGCGACGTCGCCGCGCAGGCTCGAAGGATCGTCGGGAAGCGCCTCGGCCGGGTCGTGCCCGCGGCCGATGATCCGGTTCTCGGCGTCGACGAACAGCACCCTCGGGACGTGCCGGCGCGCCTCGGCGTCGTCCATCATCCCGTAGGCGATGATGATGACGAGGTCCCCGGGCTGGACCAGCCGGGCCGCCGCGCCGTTGATGCCGATCACGCCGCTGCCGGCCGGGCCCGCGATCGCGTACGTCTCCAGACGGGCCCCGTTGTTGATGTCGACGATCGTCACCTGCTCGCCGGGGAGCAGGTCGGCGGCCTCGAGCAGGTCGGCGTCGATCGTCACCGAGCCCACATAGTGCAGGTCGGCCTGGGTGACCGTGGCCCGGTGGATCTTGGCGGTGAGCATGGTGCGCAGCACGGTCAGGCTCCCTGGGTGTCGGTGGGGAGGATGAGCGAGACATTGTCGATGAGGCGGGTCGTGCCCACGCGGGCGGCGACGAGCAGCAGCGCGGGGCCGCCGCGCACCGGCCCCAGGTCCTCGGGGCCGGCCAGTTCGAGGTAGTCGACGTCGACGCCGTCCGCCGCGTCGAGCACGGCGCGCGCCGCCGCGAGCACCGCCGCCGCCCCGCCGCCGCTGGCCGCCGCGCCGGCGGCGAGCGCCCGGGACAGCGCGAGCGCATCGGTCCGCTGCTCGGAGGTCAGGTAGACGTTACGGCTCGACCTCGCCAGGCCGTCGGGCTCGCGGGCCGTCTCCACCCCGATCACGGTCACGTCGAAGGCGAGGTCGGCGACCATCCGCCGGATGCAGACGAGCTGCTGGGCGTCCTTGCGCCCGAAGAACGCCAGGTCGGGATGGACCAGGTGCAGCATGGTCCCGACGAGGGTCAGCATCCCGTCGAAGTGGCCCGGGCGGGACGTCCCCTCCAGCACCGCGCCGAGCGGGCCGGCGCTGAACCGGACCAGCGGCGGCGGATCGTGGATCACCGCGGGGGCGAACACCACGTCGACCCCCTCCCGGGCGCACACCGCGAGGTCCGCGGCGAGCGTGCGCGGGTAGCGGTCGAGGTCCTCGCCCGCGCCGAACTGCAGCGGGTTGACGAAGATCGTGGCGACCACCTGGTCCGCCCGGGCGCGGGCCGCGCGCAGCAGGCTGGCGTGCCCCTCGTGCAGCGCCCCCATGGTCATGACCACGGCGCGGACCGGCCGGCCGTGCCGCGAGGCCGCGCGGGCGGGCCCCGCGGCGGCGGCTCGCGGGTGCGCGCCGGCCGCCTGGTCCAGCGCGACGAGGGCGGCCCGCAGCTCGGCCCGGTCGCGGGCCAGCACGGGCCGGCCGGGTCCGGCCGGCGCCGGCGCCGGGCTGGGGATGGCGGTGGGCCGCGCCGCCGTTGCGGGAGGCTCGGCGCCCGCCGGCGTGGGCTTGGCCGCTGCCGCGGGCTCGGCGGTCACCGCGGGCTCGGCGGTCACCGTGGGCGCGGCGGTCGCTGAAGGCGAGACGGCGGATGCGGAACCGGTGGGCCGGCCGGAGCGCGGGGCGCGGTCGGACGCGGCGGAGGAGACGATGCTCATGGTTTCCGTTCCAGTCCTCGGGTGGGGTACCGGACGTCGAGCGCCACTGTAACTCGCCCGCAATGCTCGCCGCGACTCCCTGTGATCCGGGCATCGTCCCGATGATCCACGTGCCGTTTCCCCAGCCCCGCGCCCGTGCCCCACGCCTGTCCGGGGGCCGGCGGGGTGTGTCACCCCGGGGGCATCGCCGAGCGGTCCGAACGGGCGGGTACCCGGGTGCCGACCGCGCCGACCGCGCCGACCGGCTGGGTGGGCAGGTCGGTCCGGCGCGGGTCGTCGGGTCCCGGCTGGTCGCCGCGCCACACGCGCTCCCCGAGCAGGGTGAGCACGGCCGGCATGAGGATCACCCGGATCAGGGTGGCGTCGATGAGGATCGCCGCGCCCAGGCCCACCCCGAGCTGCTTCATGCTGACCTGGGACAGCGTCGCGAAGATCGAGAACACCGCGACCATGATGACCGCCGCGCTGGTCACCACCCCCGCGCTGCGCCGCACCCCCACCGTCACGGCGTCGCGCATGGACAGCCCGGCCGCCCGGGCCTCCCGGACCCGGCTGAGCACGAAGACCTGGTAGTCCATCGACAGCCCGAACAGCACCACGAACAGCATCAGCGGCAGCCAGTTGGTGACGGCCCCGGTGGAGGTGTAGCCGAGCAGCCCGTCTGCCCAGTGGTGCTGGAAGACGGCGACGAGCAGGCCGTACGCGGCCCCCACCGACAGCAGGTTCAGGCCGACGGCCACGGCCGCGACCAGGGCGCTGCGGAACGCCGCCAGCAGCAGCCCGAAGGCCAGCATCATGACGAAGGCGATCACCAGCGGGGTCCGGCCGTTGAGCCGGGCGTTGAAGTCCGCGGAACCGGCGGTGGTGCCGGTGACGTCGGCCCGCAGGCCCGGGGCGGCGCCGATGGTCGCGGGGATCACCGTCGAGCGCAGCGTGTGCAGGGCCCTGACGGACTCCCCGTCCGTGCCGCTGCCCGCGATCGGGATCCTGACCCGGGCGACCCGGTGATCGTCGGTGACCGTGACGACCACGGGCTCGAACATCCGGCCGCTGGCCACCGCCCGGCTGCGCAGCGCGTCGATGGCCGCCCGCGCCTGCGGGGTGGTGACGTCCGCGCCGTCGGTGCCCGAGACGACGACGGCCGCCGCGACCTCGCCGCCGGGGAAGGCGGTCGAGAGCCGTTCGTAGGTCTTCATGATCGGCAGGTTCTTCGGGATGTCGTCGATGCCGGGCTCGGCGGTGTGCATCCCGAGCGCGGGCAGCGCCAGCAGCACCAGCAGGCCGCCCGTCACCGCGGCGACCGGCGCGGGCCGGCGCAGGAGCCGACCCATGATCCCCGGCCCGGCCGAGTGCGCCTGCGCGTCGCCGTGGCGGCGCCGCGTCGCCCGGCGCCGCCACGGCAGCCGCAGCAGCTCCACCCGGTCGCCGAGCAGCGACAGCAGCGCGGGCAGCACGGTCAGCGAGCCGAGCACGGCCACCAGGACGACGATGACCGTGCCGACCGCGACGCCGGTGAACACCGACAGGCCGGTGATGAACAGGCCCGCCATGGACGCCGCGACGGTGAGGCCCGAGACGAGCACCGCGTGCCCGGAGGTCTCGGCGGCGATCTCCAGAGCGCGCTCGGGACCGTGGCCGGCGGCCCGCTCCTCGCGTTCCCGGCGGATGTAGAACAGCGCGTAGTCGACGCCGACCGCAAGCCCGATCAGCAGCATGACCGAGGTCGCCGTGTCGTCGGTCGGGAACAGCCGGCTGGCGAAGGCGACCAGGCCCAGCGCCCCGACGAAGGCGGTCAGCGCCAGCGCCATCGGGATCACCGCGGCGACCACCGCGCCGAACACGGCCAGCAGGATGCCGAGGGTCAGCGGGATGGCCAGCAGCTCGGCGCGGTGGAAGTCCTTGCCGACGGTGGCATTGAGCGCCTTGTCCGCGCTGGCGTCCCCGAACTGCTCGACCGACACGCCGGGGTGCGCCGCGCGGACGGCGGCGACGGCGTCCAGGGTCGGGTCGACCGACGCCGGATCGTCGGCGGTGCCCTTGAGGTCGAAGGTGAGCAGCACCGAGCGCAGATCGCGCGACACCAGGCCGGGGTCGGTGCTCGCCCCGGGCACCGGCAGCGGGCTGCGCAGCGCCGTCGCCACCCCGCTCGCCCGCACCCGGGCGGCGGCGTCGGTCAGCGCCGAGCGGACCTGCGGGTCCGCCAGCAGCGTCCGGGGGTCCGCCACCGGGGTCGCGCGCTGGATCAGGATGTTCTCGCTGGCCGTGTCGACGTAGCCGTGGTCGGCCAGGATGTGCTGGGCCCGGGAGTCCTCGCCCGTGCTGTAGTCGGCGTCGGCCAGGGTGTGGGTGCCGATCATGCTGCCGAGGACGATCGCCAGGACCACGCCGAGCAGCCAGCCGCCGACGGCCAGCTTGCGGTGCCGCACGCTCCACCGCGCCGCCCGCGCGGCGAGGTGCGTCGGACGGTCCCCGCCGGCCGGCCGGTGGGCGGGTCGGCCGGCCCCCGGAGGGTCGGCCGACCGGCCTGGATCGGCTGTCGGACCTGGGAAAACGGCTTTCGGGCGAGGTGGCGTCTGCATGGAACGACGATCTCGTTCCGGACGTTCATGGTCACTGCGGCGAGCTACCGGCTTTCCGCTGCAGCCATCCGCCCGCCCGCGGTAGGGCTGTCCCCACCATCAGGGCTGTCCCCACCATCCATCCCTCAGGAGCATGGACGGCCTCAGGAGCATGGACGGCCTCAGGAGCGTGGACGGCCTCAGGAGCGTGGACGGCCTCAGGAGGTGGAGAGGTAGTCCTTGAAGGAGATGCCGGTCAGCCGCTCGTAGGCCTCGATGTAACGGGCCCGCGTCGCCTCGACGACGTTGTCCGGCAGCTCCGGTCCCGGCTCGGTCTTGTCCCAGCCGGTGCTCGTCAGGTAATCCCGGATGTACTGCTTGTCGAACGACGGCTGGGAGACGCCCGGCGACCAGGTGTCCTCCGGCCAGAACCGGGATGAGTCGGGGGTGAGCACCTCGTCGGCGAGCCGCAGCGTGCCCTCGGCGTCGTGGCCGAACTCGAACTTCGTGTCCGCGAGCAGGATGCCCCGCTCGGCCGCGAGGTCGCTGGCCCGGCCGAAGATCTGCAGGGTGAGCCGCTCCAGCTCGGCGGCGAGCTCGGCGCCGACCCGCCCGGCCGCGTCCGCGCGGCTGATGTTCTCGTCGTGCTCGCCGATCGGCGCCTTCGTCGACGGGGTGTAGATCGTCGACGGCAGCCGGCTGCCGTCCACCAGCCCGGCCGGCAGCGGGTGCCCGCTGACAGCGCCGGTGCGCTGGTAGTCCTTCAGCCCGCTGCCGGTCAGGTAACCGCGGGCCACGCACTCGATGAGCACCATGTCGAGGCGGCGGCACAGCATCGACCGGCCGCGCAACTGCTCGGTGTACGGCGCGAGCTCGGCCGGGTACTCGTCCACGTTCGAGCTGATGACGTGGGACGGGACGAGGTCGGAGAGCTGGTCGAACCACCACAGTGACAGCCCGGTCAGCACGGCACCCTTGTCGGGAATCTCGGTCGGCAGGACTACGTCGAACGCCGAGATGCGGTCGCTGGCGACCAGGAGCACGGCGTCGTCCCCGACCGCGAACAGCTCCCGGACCTTGCCCGAACCCAGGTGGGTGAGTCCGGCGAACTCCTCATGTGTCAGCGGCATGCCCCGACCGTACCGACCCCGGACAGCTCTCGTGGCCCGGTGCGTCCCGCGCCATGCCCGCGCAGCGATATGTCCGTCTGTGGCGTCCGTGCAGGTCGGACGATCCCGCCGCCGACCTGCGGTGCCGGCACCCATCACCGAGCATGGATGCCGCCGGACGTGTCGATGCGGGCCGAGGTGACGGCAGGAGGCTGGGTGGAGGCGTCAGACAACCGGGACGGCGCCCCCCGGCAGACAGTCGCCGACCAGGGCACCAGGGTCCGCCACGGCTCCAGCGCCGACGAGGGCTCCAGCGCCGACGAGGGCTCCAGCGCCGACGAGGGCTCCAGCGCCGGCCACGGCACCGGCGACCCGCGCGGGACCGGCTCCACCCGCGGGACCGGCTCCACCCGCAGGATCGGCGCGGTCGCCGCCCGGCTGGCCGGGGGAGCGGGCGCCGGGCACCCGGAGCATGGGATCTATGGAACGGTCCTCACCGCGGGCCTGCTCGCGGCGCAGGACCCGCGGCACGATTCCTTGGCCGGCACCGTCATCGACGTTCTGGTCACGGTAACGGTGTTCTGGCTGGCCCATGGCTACGCCTACGCCGTCGGTCACCATCTGGCCCCCGGCAGACGATCGCCAGGAACCGGACCGCCGCAGCGGCTCCTGCGGCTGGCCTGGACGGCGCTGACGCGGAACTGGCCGCTGGTGCAGGCCTCGGTTCTCCCGCTGGCCGTGCTGATCCTGGCCCGCGTGGCCGGCGCCACCGCCGAGGGCGCGCTGCAGGCGGCGCTGTGGACCTGCGTCGTGCTCCTGGCGGCCTGGGGCCTGCTCGCGGGCGGGGCGGCCGGGCTGACCGGCTGGCGCCTGGCCCGCTACGCCACCGGCAGCTCCCTGCTCGGCCTGATCCTCGTCGCCCTGGAGGTGGCCATCCACTGACCGCCGTCGCCCGGCTGCCGGCCTCGGGCGGTTGGGCGGGGGGCCCGGTTGGGTGGGGGCTGGGCTGCCTTGCCGATCTGGGGGGACGAAACGGGCGCCGAGGCCCCCGGAAGGGCAAGGAAGTCCGGGGCCGGCCGGCGAGTGGCGCCGACCGGCCCCGGGCCGCGGCTCAGGTGAGGGCGGCGAGGGCGTCGAAGACGGGGCCGAGGCGCTCGGTGTAGCGCTCCGGGCGGCTGACCTCGTCCAGGCGGGCCTCGTCGAGGGGCAGGCCACGGTCGCCGGCGTGCTTGCGCAGGGTCTCGCGGAACGGCACGCCGGTCTGCCAGGTCTCCATCGCCGCCGCCTGGGTGACGGCATAGGCGTCCTCGCGCGACAGGCCCGTCTCGACCAGTTCCAGCAGCACCGCCGAGGTGTAGACCAGCCCGCCGGTGGCGTCGAGGTTCGCCCGCATCCGCGCCGTGTCGACGACCAGGCCGGTGACCAGCCGCGTCGTCAGGTGCAGCAGGTAGTCGACGCCGGCGGCGGCGTCCGGCAGGGCGATCCGCTCGGTCGAGGAGTGCGAGATGTCGCGCTCGTGCCAGAGCGGGACGCCCTCCAGCACGGGGACGTACTGGGCGCGGACGATCCGGGCGAGGCCGGCGATCCGCTCCGACATGATCGGGTTCTTCTTGTGCGGCATCGCCGAGGAGCCCTTCTGCCCGGAGCCGAACGGCTCGGACAGTTCCCGGACCTCCGTGCGCTGGCCGTGGCGCACCTCCAGCGCGACCGCCTCGCAGAGCGTCGCGAGCCCGGCCAGCGCCGCCACCCAGTTCGCGACGCCGTCGCGCAGCACCACCTGGGTCGCCACCGGCGTCGGGCGCAGGCCCAGCCGGTCGGCGACGTACGCCTCGACGTCGGGCTCGATGTTCGAGTACGTCCCGACCGCCCCGGAGATCTTCGCGACGGCCACGTCCGCGCGGGCCGCGCGCAGCCGGTCGCGGCAGCGGGCAAGGCCGAAGGCGAGGTCGGCGACCCGGTGGCCGAACACGGTCGGCTCGCCGTGGATGCCATGGGTGCGCCCGACCCGCAGGGTGTCCCGGTGGGCCAGGCCCAGGTCGCGCAGCGCCGCGACGAGGGTGTCCGCGCGGGCCAGCAGCAGGTCGGTGGACTCGACGAGCTGCAGGGCCAGCGCCGTGTCCAGCAGGTCCGACGACGTCATCCCGAAGTGGACGTAGGCGGCGGCCGCGCGCGGCTCGGTGCGGTCCGCCCACGCGGACAGGAAGGCGATCACGTCGTGCTGGGTGACGGCCTCGATCTCCGCGACGGCCTCGGGCGTGGGGGCGGGGGCCGCGCGGACCGGTGCGACGGAGTCGGCGGGAATCCGGCCGGCGGCGGCGTGCGCCTCCATGACCAGCACCTCGACCTGGCACCACAGCTCGTACTTGTGCGCCTCGGACCACACCCGGCCCATGTCGGGCAGGGTGTACCGGCCGATCACGGCTGGGCGCCGGCGGTGGCTGCCGTGGCCAGGGCGTCGGCCGCGGCCTGCTCGAAGTCGTCCTTGAACGCGGCGAGCTTGAGGCTCAGGTCTGGGTCGGACAGCGCCAGGATCTGGATGGCGAGAATCGCCGCGTTCGTCGAGTTGTTCAGCCCGACGGTGGCGACCGGCACGCCGGGGGGCATCTGGGCGATGGCGAGCATCGAGTCCATCCCGTCCAGCGCCCCGCCGGAGATCGGCACCCCGATCACCGGCAGCGTCGTCAGCGCGGCGACGGCGCCGGGCAGCGCCGCGGCCAGGCCCGCCCCGGCGATGACTACCGAGATGTCCCGGGCGCGCAACTGGCCGACGTACTCGGCGAGGGTGCGCGGGGCCCGGTGCGCCGACAGCGACACCTGCTCGTAGGGCACCCCGAAGCGCTCCAGGGTGGCGCCGGCCTTGCTCATCGTCTGGGTGTCCGACGGCGACCCGAAGACGACGGCCACCCGGGGACGGTCGGACCCGGTGCTGCTCTGCGACACGGTCTACTCCTTCTTCTTCGGCCGCGTCGGGTCCTCGCCCGGCGCGGTGTCCGCGCGGTGTACGTCAGCCGCATGACGCATCCGGGACGGGTCCCCGATATCGGTGCGGTAATGGGCGCCGGCCAGCGAGATCCGGCTGACGGCCTCGTAGGCAGATCCTCGCGCGGACTCCAGGTTGGAGCCGATCGCCGTGACGGACAGCACGCGCCCGCCGGACGAGACGACCTGCCCGTCCGCGTCCCGGCGGGTCCCGGCGTGCAGTACGTCGACCCCCGTCAGCGCCCCGGCGGCGGCGAGCCCGCGGATCGGATCGCCCAGTCGTGGCGACGCCGGGTAGCCGGGCGCGGCCACGACGACGCTGATGGCGGCGCCGGATCGCCACACCGGCGCGCGGCGTCCGGACAGCACGTCGGTCAGCGGCGTGGTGAGCAGCGCGAGGATGGCCTGGACCTCGGGATCGCCGAAGCGGACGTTGAACTCCACCACCCGCGGGCCCCGGGTGGTCAGCGCGAGCCCCGCGTAGAGCAGGCCGGTGAACGGGGTGCCGCGCCGCGCCATCTCGTCCACGGTCGGGCGGATCACCGTCGCGACGATCTCCGCGGACAGCCCGTGCGATGCCCAGGGCAGCGGGGTGTACGCGCCCATCCCGCCGGTGTTCGGCCCGGTGTCGCCGTCGCCGACCCGCTTGTGGTCCTGAGCGGGCAGCAGCGGTAGGACCGCGCCGGACTCGGTCACGACCGCGAAGAGCGAGACCTCCGGCCCGTCGAGGTACTCCTCCAGGACGACCCGGTCGTCCGGGCCGCGCAGGCTCGCGCGTACGGCGGCGACGGCGGCCTCGCGGTCCTCGGTCACGGTGACGCCCTTGCCGGCGGCGAGCCCGTCGTACTTCACCACGTACGGCGGACCGAACTCGTCGAGGTCGGCGAGGGCCGGCTCGACCTCGGTGTGGTCGCGGGCGGCGGCGGTGGGCACGCCCGCGGCGCGCATGACCCCCTTGGCGAAGGCCTTGCTGCCCTCCAGCCGGGCGGCGGCCGCGCTCGGCCCGAACACCGGCAGGCCGCGGGCGCGTACCTCGTCGGCTGCCCCGGCGACCAGCGGCCCCTCGGGGCCGATCACGGTGAGGTCCGCGCCGACCTTTTCGGCGAGGTCGGCGACCGCGTCCGGGTCGGCGACGTCGAGCGGGCGGGGCTCGGCGAGCTCGGCCGTGCCGGCGTTGCCCGGCGCGCAGACGAGCGCGTCGACCCGCGGGTCGCGAGCGAGCGCCCGGCACAGTGCGTGCTCGCGCCCGCCAGAGCCGACGACCAGGACCTTCATCTATTCACCTCGGGGCGGGGGCGGCGGGCGGCCGCACGCCGGCGGGCACCGGGGGCCGGGCGGGCGGCCGGGATGGGGGCGACGAGACCGGACGGGACGGTGCGGCCGGATGGCACGGTGCGGCCGCAGCCGGCGGGGCCGCGGCCGCGCCGCAGCGGAATGCGGCGCAGGCGACGGCCAAGGGCGGCCGTCAAAGCTGGTCCCCGACGCGCGGCGCCGGGGAGAGGAGCCAGCGCGGGCGCACCAGATGGCGCGGGCCCCCCGCGACCGCCCGAACGGGCCGGGGGCCGTGGCGGTCGGATCGGGTCACGCGCCCCAGCCTAGCGCGTAACTGATCATCAGGCGTTCCGCGTCCATCCGTCGACGGCCGCCTATCAGAACAACCCGGGCGCGCAGAGCCACTCGGCTAGAGTCCGACGCCCGCGCGCCAGAGCAGGTGGGCCATCCCGTGCACCAGGTGCAGGGCACAGCGGCGGGCGTCCACCTCGGCCATGCCGGCGACGATGGCGGCCGTGTCGACCGGCCAGACGCGGACCTCCCGGCCGAGCACCGTCAGCGGCGACGGGTCGTCGCGTCCCTCGAAGGCACGCCCGCCCGGCTCGACGAACAGGTGCAGCGACCGCCCGGCGGCCGGGAACGACTCGCACCGCCAGTACAGCAGCGGCCAGGCCTTCAGCCGCTCGCGGCGGTGTACCCGGTGGGCCGGCTGCCCGCCGGCGGCCGGCTCGTCGCCGGCCTCCGCCGCGACCCGAGTCGGGATGCTCCCGTGCGGGTCGACGACCGCGCGCGGCCGGGACTCGTGCCGGCGCGGCAGGGTGCCGCGGGCCCGTACGGTGACCGGCGGCACCAGGTGCTCCGCGGCGCAGAAGTCCAGGAAGTCACGAATCTGGGCGTCGACGTGGTTCGCGACCGCGGCGGCGCGTTCGAGCCGCTGCGCCTCGGCCCGCTTCGAGCTGCGGATGGCGTGGCTGCCCCGCAGCAGCACGTCGGTGAGCGTCTCCGGCAGCGCCTCGCCGGTGGGGGAGAACCCGACGGGCCAGGCGTCGGAGTCGGTCGGGCGCAAGTACCGGTGCCGTACCGCCGGCGCCCACAACGCCGGCCGGGTGTCCTTGACTGCGCTTGACTCCGTGACCCGCCAGGTCTCTGTGACCGGCCGGGCGTCGGCGGTGGGGGCCGCCGCGGTGGGGGCCGGCGCGGTGCGGGTGTCGGCGGTGCGAGTGTCGACGGGGACGGGGGTGGGTGGCGCCGGCATCTGGCCGGGCACGGAGTGATCGTCGCCGGACGGGCGGGTCCCTGCACCGGACACCGTCCTCACCCCCACCCGCCATCGCTGAACGTGACCGTCCAAGCCTCTGTGGTAACGCTGCGTTATGCAAGCGGGGCGGGGGAGGGGTGCGGCGGCCGCACCGGGCGGGTCAGACCAGGTCGTTGATCACCAGGGTCTGGTCCCGGCCCGGGCCGACGCCGATCGCGGAGACGGGCGCGCCGGAGAGCTCCTCCAGCGTCCGGATGTAGTCCTTCGCGGCCGCGGGCAGGTCGGCGTACTTCCGCACGTCGGAGAGATCCTCATGCCAGCCCGGCAGCTCGGTGTAGATGGGACGGGCGTGGTGGAACTCGGTCTGCGTCATCGGCATCTCGTCGACCCGCTCGCCACCGATGTCGTAACCCACGCAGATCGGCACGCGGTCGAAGCCGGACAGCACGTCCAGCTTGGTGAGGAACAGGTCGGTCAGGCCGTTGACCCGCACCGCGTAGCGGGCGATCACCGCGTCGAACCAGCCGGTGCGCCGGGCGCGGCCGGTCGTCACGCCGAACTCACCGCCGATGCGCCGTAGCTCCTCGCCGACCTTGTCATCCAGCTCGGTGGGGAAGGGGCCGGCGCCGACCCGGGTGGTGTACGCCTTGATGATCCCGACGACCCGGTTGATCCGGGTCGGCCCGATGCCGGCGCCGGTCGCCGCGTACCCGGCGGTCGGGTTCGACGAGGTCACGAACGGATAGGTGCCGTGGTCGACGTCGAGCAGCGTGCCCTGGGAGCCCTCCAGCAGCACGACCTTGCCCGCGCGCAGCGCGTGGTCCAGGACGAGGCCGGTGTCGGCGATGTGCGGGCCGAGGCGCTCGGCGTAGCCGGCGTACTCCTCGACGACCTCGTCCACCTCGATCCGCCGCCGGTTGTAGACCTTCGCCAGGACCTGGTTCTTCTCGCGCAGCGCGAGTTCGAGCTTCTTGCGGAAGATGCCCGGGTCGAGCAGGTCCTGGACCCGGATGCCGGTGCGGGCGACCTTGTCGCCGTAGGTCGGGCCGATGCCGCGACCGGTGGTGCCGATCCGCGCCTTGCCCAGGTAGCGCTCGGTCACCCGATCCAGGGCCCGGTGATGCGGCATGATCAGATGAGCGTTCGCGCTGATCAGCAGGCGCGAGACGTCGATGCCTCGGGCAGCGAGCCCGTCCATCTCGGTGAGCAGGACGCCGGGGTCGATCACGACCCCGTTGCCGATCACCGGCACGCAGTCGGCCCGCAGGATGCCGCTGGGGATCAGGTGGAGGGCGTAGTGCTCCTCCCCGATGACCACCGTGTGGCCGGCGTTGTTGCCGCCCTGGTACCGGACGACGTAGTCGACGGCGCCGCCCAGAAGGTCGGTCGCCTTTCCTTTTCCCTCGTCGCCCCATTGGGCGCCGATGAGGACGAGAGCGGGCACCGGGCGAGGTTACTAGGGATGGCACTCGCGCGTGGCCGGTCGGGAGATGCTTCTACCGAACGGCGCCGGTGGCTCACGATCCGTCGAGGCCGAGTTCGCGGGCGGCGTTGGGATCGCTGTCGGCGAGGAAGGTGTGGCAGCGGGTGGCCTCCTCGGCCTCCCCGATGGCCGCCGCGGCGCGCCCGAGCGCGGCCAGGGACCGCAGGAAGCCGCGGTTCGGCTCGTGCGACCAGGGAATCGGCCCGTTGCCCCGCCAGCCGGCGCGGCGCAGCGCGTCGAGTCCGCGGTGGTATCCGGTGCGGGCGTACGCGTACGCCTCGACGGGCCGGTCGCCGGCCAGCGCGACCTCGGCGAGGGCGGCCCACGGGGCGCTCAGCGCGGGCGAGGCGGCGGCCACGGCCGCCGGCGCCTCCCCGGCGGCCAGCGCGTCGGTGGCGATGGCGTCGGAGGGCAGCAGCGTCGGCGGCGGGCCCGAGAGCAGGTTGCGGCCCGGGTCGGACGGCGTCGTCATGGATGCATCCTGCCGCACGGGCGTGGCGACCCGCCGGGTGGGTGCGGCGAGCAGCCGTACTGGCGCGGTGAGCAGTCGCGGCGGGTCACGACCGGACGGTGACGTTCCACAGGTTCTGGCCGACGGCGCCGGGCTGGCCGTCGTTGACCCGGGTCAGGTAGCCGTAGAGGGCGGCGATGCCCTGCGACTGCGGACCGAACTTTCCGTCGACGGTGAGCATGAAGCTCTTGTTGCGCATCGCGGCCTGCCAGACGAACGCATCCGGGCGGACGTCGTCGCCGTAACCGGCGTTGAGGACGGTGCCCTTGTAGGAGTTGTCGCCCATCTCCTGGCGGGCGCGATCCAGCGTCATCGGCGGTTCGGCGGGGGTGAGGGCCTGCTCGATGACGTCGCCGGAGCCGACCGCGGCCGGGCCGTTGTTCGTCAGGCCCATCTTGCGCGAGCACGACGGCCAGGGCTGCCAGCCCCGCGAGTTGTAGAGCTTGGCCGCCGCCTCGTCCTGGGTGGCGGGGGAGGCCTGGTCAGGCCGGCCGGAGTAGCCGAGGCCGTGCCAGGTCGTCTGGTCGAACTGGTAGCCGCCGTAGAAGCTGTTGCCGGTGTTGGCGGCGTAGTTCCCGCCGGACTCGCACTGCCGGAGCTTGGCGAAGTCGTCGGCGGTGGCGGCGCCGGCGGGGGCCGCGGTGACCGCGAGCCCGCTGCCGACGATGGCCGTCACCGCGCCGGTGGTGCGAAGGATACGACCCGCGGTCGAATGGGCCTGCGGGGCCCGATGTTTACCACCACGCCGTCCTGACGGCATGTCAGTCCAATCCCGATCGCCTGCGGGGTGAGCTGTCGGGTGCGGGCTGGGATGGCCCGGCCGGTTCGCCCAGGTCCTTCGGTGATGCGTGGGAAACGTTCTCCCCACCGGATTGGCTGGGACGAGCCTGCTTAACCCCAAGGGCGTCTGGGACGCCCGAATGGTGGGTCCCCCACTCCTGCCCGTTGCGGTGCGACTAGTACGGGCCGCTCGCACGTCGGGCAGGACTCGGCGTCCGTCCGAGCGACCTCGCCGGGTGGCGAGTGATCGGCACTCTAGCGAGAACGGTCCAAGGGGCGCAAACCGGGGTGGTTCGGAGTAACCAGGTTGGGACGCGCGAACGGCGGAGCCCGACGGTGCCGCCCGATCGGGCGGCGGGGTGTGCCGCCGGCGCCGCGGGGTATCACCACGGCGGACGGCGGCATCCGGTGCGGAGTTGGTGGCCGACCGGCCCGTTTCGGAACGCGCAGCGGAGATCGTCCGGGCGTCCGGGCGGGCCGGTCGGGGCGAGTCGGTGAGCTCCCCTGGCCGGTGTCACCGGGGTGGGAAGGTCGTCCGGGAGCCGTGACGCGCGTCCCCGCGTCGCGGGCCGGATGGACTACGTGCGGATGGTGCCGTTCGGCGGCGCAGCGGTCGGCCGGATGGCTACTGCGCGTGAGGTGGCGCTCAGCCGAAGGTGGCGTGCCAGGTCGCCGGGCCGACGATGCCGTCGACGGCCAGACCGTGGGAGCCCTGGAAGGCGCGGGCGGCGGCGGCCGAGCGTGGCCCGAAGTGTCCGTCCACCGCGATCGGGTAACCGAGCTGGCTCATCCGGGTCTGCCAGGCGCGCACGTCGGCGCGATCCTGCCCGACCAGCGCGGCCGTGAGGTTGCGGGTGAAATGCGGGGTGGTGGCCGCGGCGGTGCTGACGGTCAGCGGGGCCCGCGCCGCCGAGCGCGACGCCTGCGCCGCGCCGCTGGCCGACGAGCCGCCCGCGAGCTGGTCGGCGCCCATGCCGCGACCGCAGACCGGCCACTGGCCGAAGCCCGAGCGCTGGGCGAGCCGGAGGGCGGCCTCGTCCTGGACCGCCGGGGACGCCTGGTGTGGCAGGCCGGCATAGCCGAGGCTGTGCCAGGTGCTGGCCGAGAACTGGAATGCGCCGTAGTAGCCGTTGCCGGTGTTGGTCGTGTAGTCACCGCCGGACTCGCACTGCCGCAGACCCGCCCAGGTTTGCGCCTCGGCCGGCTGGCTGACCGCAAGGGTGCCGCCGACCGCCGCCGCGAGAACCGGAGCAACCATGAGGGCCCGCGCCCGGATACGGGTGCCGGCGCTCCATTGTCGGCCACTGGTACGTGCGTCGGACATATGTTTGTGGTCCTTCCCCACGCCTGCGAGGTGAGCTGTCGGATTCGGGCTGGGAACTGCCCGGCCATGCCAGGGATTCCTGGGGACGCGCGCTCGCACCGAAAGACCCTGGTGCGTCCGTCACTCACGGCTTCACCCCGAGAGCATCGAATCCCTTCGACGCTCGGAGATGGTTCCCCCGTTCCTGCCGCCCGGTCTGGAGAAATCGTCGGCCGGGGGCAGGATTCGGCGTGCCGCCCGACGAATGCCAGACGTTGTCGTCGGGCACGGCGAAGACCATAACCACGCCGGCCGGCGAGTCGCCAAGCATTGAATAGCTCACGTGAAAAAGAGCACAGTCGGCGCGCCTGCTTGAGTGCCCGTGGGGTGACTGGTACCGCGCGTGCGCGCCCGCTCATCAACCTGGCGTTATCGCGGGCGGGGGTATTTGTGGCCGGCTGATCACCCTGTTTGCCGATGGGTGATGGCGAGCAGAGCGTGGTGAATCACGCCGAATGGGTGACCTGCGGGGAAGCAATATCGACTGTGTTCCGACGCACCGGATGGGCGCAATGGTCCGCTTACCCTGGTTCGTCCCGGGCAGCGTACCTGTGTGAGAAAAACTACGGAAACCTGGTGGTGACTTACGACCTTGTCATTCGGGTGCGTGACGCGTCCGGCCGGGCACGCAGCGGCGCAGCGACGCACGGAGGCCCAGGTCTCCGGGGAGGATGTCCTGGTTGGGCACTCGGGGCGTCCGATGCGGCCGCACGTCCGTCTCGTGTGGGTCGATCTGGCCGAAACATGCTGCTGATAAGCGTGACCGGGCAACGGACCCGAGGCGGACCACTCGGCGAAAGACAGTGGTCCCCCAGTCGCGTGACGCAACCGGGGGACCGTGGGTGCCCGCATGATACGGGACATCGTCGGGACGATCGATGGTGTGGATCTGCCGGATGTCCGTTCTGTGCCGGTCGCTCCGTCCCGACCGCGAGGGCCGGCTGGAACCCGCGCGGCCGTGGGAATGGTTGCCGATGTGCGCCGGGGCCGGGCTGGGCGATCTGCCGTTCGGGCCGGTGGATTCGAGGAAAAGCGCCCGAACGGCCGGCCCGACCGCATGTGTGCCCGGATCGGTCCGGGCGGTGCCCGGCGGCACACACCCGGACGACGATCGCCGGGTGTGATCCTCCGGGTCGGGAGGGTCGCGGTCGGGCCGGGCTCGGGAGTGAGCGGTGGCTATGCCCTGCTGAGGGACCGACCGGCCGAGCGGAGGTCCTCGCACGCCTGGGCCACCCGGGCCGCCATGCCGCTTTCGGCAAGCTTTCCGTAGGTGCGCGGGTCGTATGCCTTCTTCGCCCCGACCTCGCCGTCCACCTTGAGTACCCCGTCATAGTTCTTGAAGACGTGGTCCACGATGGGACGCGTGAACGCGTACTGGGTGTCGGTGTCCACATTCATCTTCACGACCCCGTAGTCCAGGGTCTCCCGGATCTCGCTGAGGTCCGAGCCGCTACCGCCGTGGAAGACGAGGTCGAACGGCTTCGATCCGGCCGGCAGACCCAGCTTCTGGGCGACGTGATCCTGGCCCTCGCGAAGAATTGTCGGGCGAAGCTTGACGTTTCCCGGCTTGTAGACCCCGTGCACGTTGCCGAAGGTCGCGGCCAGCAGGTAACGGCCCTTCTCGCCCGAACCGAGGACTTCGGCGGTCCGCCACATGTCGCCCGGCGTCGTGTAGAGCTTCTCGTCGATCGCGCCGACGACGCCGTCCTCCTCGCCGCCGACGACGCCGATCTCGACCTCAAGAACGATCTTCGCGGCGGCGGCGTCGGCGAGTAGCTCCTCCGCGATCTTGAGGTTCTCCTCGAGCTCGACGGCCGAGCCGTCCCACATGTGGGACTGGAACAGCGGCTCGCGGCCGGCGGCGACCCGCTCCTTCGAGATCGCGATGAGCGGCCGGATGTAGGTGTCGAGCTTGTCCGCCGGGCAGTGGTCGGTGTGCAGCGCGATGGTGACCGGGTACGCCTTCGCGACGTGGTGGGCATACTCGGCCAGGGCCTCCGCGCCCAGGACCATGTTCTTCACCGTCGAACCGGACAGGTACTCCGCCCCGCCGGTGGAGACCTGCACGATTCCGTCGCTGCCCGCCTCGGCGAATCCCCGCAGGGCGGCGTTGAGGGTCTGCGACGAGGTGACGTTGATCGCGGGGTAGGCGAAGGACTCTGACTTCGCCCGGTCGAGCATCTGGGCGTAGGTCTCTGGGGTGGCGATGGGCATCGGTGGGGCTCCTTGTCGAAGCTGTCGGGGCGCCGATCAGCCATGGACGGCGGCGCTGAGCAGCCCGATAGGGCCGGCAGGCCGCCGTTGGACTGTTGGTGGGCGAAGGGTATGACGGCTCGCCCCGTCGGGGTGGTCGGATGCGGCCGACGTCGCCGGGACAAAGTCGGTTACCGACACGGCGTCGGTGCGCATTGCCTGTTCGGCGGGACGCCGAGGGGCGCCGGGCGTCGCGACCAGGGGCAGGGGATGGGATGGCCCGGACGGGTGTGGTCCGTCGGCAGGCCCGGGACGCCGACTGCGGCGACGCGCCCGCCGCCCGGCCGGGGCCGCCCGGCACACTGGTCACGTGGACGTCGGCAGCCTGTCCGGGACGACGCTGTACATCGTCCTGTTCGCGATGATTTTCACCGAGAGCGGGATCCTGATCGGGTTCTGGCTTCCCGGTGACACGATCCTGTTCGCGGCCGGCCTGGTCGCCGCGGATGCCGGCGCGGACGTCTCCATCTATGTCCTGTCCGTGGGGGTCGCCCTCGCGGCCAGCGCCGGCGCCGCCGCGGGCTACTACACCGGGCACCGGTTGGGGCGGCCCTTCCTGGAGCGCCGCTACGCCCCGGCCCTGGCCCGGACGGAGGAGTTCTACCGGCGGTTCGGGGCGGTCACCCTGGTAGCCGCCCGGTTCGTCCCGTGGGCGCGGACGTTCGCCCCGGTCCTGGCCGGGGCCGTGGCCATGCCGTGGCACCGGTTCCTCGTCGCCGTGGTGTCCGGCGCGGTGGTGTGGGGGACCGGGCTGATCCTGCTGGGCTACGCGGCCTCCGCCATCCCTGGCCTGCGCGACGCCACGGGCTGGCTCGCGCTGGTGGTGGTGGTCGCCTCCGTCCTGGCGGGGGTCGGGGGCGAGCTGCTGCGCCGCCGCACCGCCCGGGGCCGGGCCACCCGCGGGGAGTCGGCCCCCGGACCCACCGCCGACCGGGGGCCGGTGAGTGATGACCTCCACCCGGATGACGGTTCGCCGGCGGCACCGGCGGCGGCACCGGCACCGGCGGCGGTGCCGACGGCGGAACCGGACCCCTCCCCCGCCTCGGCGACCGATCGGGACCGGTGACCGGCGGGTCTCCGCCGCAGGTCTTCGACCGTTCGTCGCGATTCGTCGCCGGAGGACGCCGGTGTTGTCCCTTCGTGCCCCCTGTGGCCGGGCCGCTGCCCTGGTCGATCCGGCGGGTAATCTCCACCACATCGCTACCAGATCACATCGGGTAGGCACTGGGCGTTGATGATGGTAGTTCCTGACTACGCCTAGCTAGCCTTGATCGATCCAGGCACGAGGTCCGGGGGCTGACCGAGCGAAGGGTTCGATGCAGCGCACGCGTAATCGTCACCGGGCGCCCCGGCGCCCGGCGCTGCCCGCGTGCGGTGCGGCGGCGGGCGTCCTACTGGCCACGCTCGCGCTCGCGCTGTGGGTCACGGGCCGCGCCGGCACCGCCACCGGGGGACTCGCCATCCGCACTGCCGGCGCCACGTCGGCGGCCGAGGGGTCGTCCATGGGGAACCCCGCCGGCGCGGCCGCGGGCCAGGCCGTCCCGCGCACCCTCACCGCGGCGCGCACGCCGGCCCGAGCGCTGGCGGCGCCCATCGGCGGCGCCGCCGAGTCGCCGTCGTCGCAGCGGCCCGGACCGGGTGCGCCGGGAACGGCCTCCGCGGGCGCCGTCGGTCTGACCGCGCCCGGCCAGCCGGCCGCCCGGGCCCGGCTGATCGCCGACGTGATCGCGGCCACGAACCGGGCGCGGCGGGCGGCGGGCTGCCCGGACCTGGTGGCCGATCCGGTGCTGACGGCGGCGGCCTGGGCGCACAGCGTCGACATGGCGGTGTCCGGCTACTTCCGCCACGACAGCCCCGACGGCCGTAGCCCGTTCGACCGGATGGCGGCGGCGGGCTTCGACTACTCCGTCGCCGCGGAGAACATCGCCGCCGGACAGCGCGGCGCCGCCGAGGTCGTCCGGGACTGGATGGAAAGCCCCGAGCACCGGTCGAACATCCTCACCTGCTCGCTGACGCGGATCGGCGTCGGCCTCGCGACGGGCGGGACCTACGGCTACTACTGGACGCAGGACTTCGCGACCCCCGAAACGGGCCCCTGACACGAACGGCCGGTCTGGCCCGGGATGTGCCGCCCGCCCTCGGCACCGGCGGATTCCGGTTTCGGGCGTGGAGGGGGCCGGCCGGCCGGGTCGACTCGCGCCGATGGTCCGCAGCCGCGGGCCGGTCGATCCCGTAGGGTCGGGACGTCGTCGCCGACGGCAGCGAGGGCGGCACGGCCGGCGGAGCGGACCGCGGCAATCGCGACAGGACCGTCGACGCGGGTGACCCGAGCGTGGGTGACCCGGGTAGGAGGAGTGGGCCGTGGTTCGGGCGGTGGTCACCGGCGCGGCCGGGTTTCTGGGCGGAGCGATTGCGCATGCCCTGCGCAGGCAGGGCGCCGACGTCGTCGCATTGGATGTCCGGCGCGCGCCCGGCGTGGTGCAGGCCGACATCAGTCGGCCGGGTGGGTGGGAGCGGGCGCTCGACGGCGCCGAACTGGTCATCCACGCGGCCGCCGTGGGGACCGGCGGCGTCGCGGAGCTCACCCCGGTGCGCCCGGGGCGCGCCGGGGCGCCGCTGCGGGTTCCCGGCGCCGAGGTCCGGCGGGTGACGCTCGGCGGTACCGCCGCCCTGCTCGACGCGGCCGCGCGCGCCGGGGTCGCGCGTTTCCTGCACCTGTCCTGCGTGGACGTGTTGTCGGGGGTGGCGCCGCGCGACGGCGAACGGGCCGAGGCCGGCCTGGTGGGCGGGCCGCTGGTGGACGAGACCGCCCCGGTGGGCCTCACCGGCGACGTGCGGGCCGACGCGCTCGCCGCCGCCGAGCAGGCGGTGGGTGCGGCCGCGGCACACGGGCTCGGTGCCACCGTGGTGCGCATCGGCGACGCCTACGGTCCCCGCGCGGGGCGCTGGACGCTGTGGCCGGTGCTGCTCATGCGGGCCGGCCGGTTCGTGCTGGTGGACGGCGGCCGTGGGGTCCTCAGCCCGGTCCACGTCGACGACGTGGTCGCGGCGGTGACGGCGGTCGCCGCCGCGGACCGCGCCGCGGTCGCCGGCGAGGTGCTGCACGTCACCGGGGGCGAGCAGGTCAGCGCCGCCGAGTTCTTCGGGTACTACAGCCGGATGCTGGACCTGCCCTCGCCGCGGTCCGTGCCGGGCCGGCTGCTCGGGGCCGTGGACGCGTGGGACCGGGTGCGGGCACTCGGCGCGGGGCTGGCGGCACCGAGGTCGCCGGCGGCGGCGGGCGGTGTGCCGGGCAGCGGTGTGCAAGGCGGCGGTGTGCAAGGTAGCGGTGTGCAAGGTAGCGGTGTGCCCGCCGCGACGGAGCCGGAGCCCTCCGGGACCGCGACGGCGGCCCCGCCCGGTGTCGCCCCGCCGCCGCCCGTGCCGGGCCGCCCCGCCGGAGCCCTGGTCCGCGGCCTCGGCGCGCGGCTCGTGGCCGGCGTCGACCCACGCGCCCGGGTGGATCTCGGCGCGCTCGGCGTGCGCGAACTGACCCGGGACGCCGGCTTCTCCATCACCCGGATCGGCAGTCTGGCCGGCTGGTCGCCCGCCGTGCCACTCGCCGACGGCATGGACCGCACCGAGTCGTGGCTGCGGGAACGGGGCCTGCTCGGTGTCCGGGAACCGTCCCGCCGTGGGTGAAGGGCCCACCCTCACCACCCCCCGGCTGCTCGCCCTGCCGCTGACCATCTGGAACGCCGGCTACGTCGCAGAGGAGCTCGCGCCGGCGTTGGCGTTCACGGCGGTGGTCGCCCGGTCCGGCGGGCGCGGCGGGGACGGGGTCGGCCCCTACGGCGGGATCGTCGGCACGGATCCGCACGCCGCCGCCCCGGATCCCCTCGACCCGGCCGGGTCGCTGCGCCGCGAGCTGCGTCGCCGGGCCGGCGCCGGGCGGTCGGTGCTGACCTGGGTGCTGCGGCGAAGGTCGGGGCCGGCGGCCGTCGGCCTGGTCGCCGCGGACACTCACGGCCGCCGCGCCGTGGTCGGGGTGTCGATCGTGCTCGGCTGCCGGCGCGAGGGCTACGCGACCGAGGCCGTCCGCGCGGTCGCCGGCTGGTTCGAGTACCGCGGCGCCCTGGTGGAGACGAGGATTCGCCGCGGTGACGGGATCGGAAAGCGCCTGGGGCAGGCGACCTCGTTCGTGCCCACCCCCGTCCTGATAGCCGACTGGTGGCGGATCTGGCTGCGCCCGCCCACGGATTGATCGCCCTCGGCGTCACGCACCGTCACGTGGCCCGGTTGGGCGCCGCCCGGCACGGTGTCACCGCGGCCGTCCGGCGTTCCCCGTGCCCGGACCGGCCCGTTTCCTGGTCGCCGGACCAAAAGTGCCTGCCCAGCGTTGATGGATGGGGCTGTGCAATGTTGTGTGGGCGTTGCCGCGACGGTGGCCTCCTGTCAGCCAGACGACAACCGGCTTCTCGTAATTTCGGCGGCAGAGGGCGAGCGGTGGACACGCCGCGCGGGCAGCCCCCTGTTCAGACCGTGATGCCCTGGGGCACCATGTAAAGCGATGTCGCGACCGTTGGCCGACGGGCTGAGTGAGGGCGGGGCGTCCGGGGCGGTCCGTGGGAGGTCCGTCTCGCGTCCGGGGAGGGGAGCCCGAACGGTTCGGCGCTACCTGCGCCTGGGAGGTCAGCAGCATGAGCGTGGATACCCCTCGGGGGACACCGGCCGGAGTCAGGCCGGGGGAGGTCACCTACGACCACCTGATCATTCCGTCGCACTGGCGGCGGTCCAACGAGTCCACGCCGGGCGCGCCCAACGCGTTGTTTCCACCCGATGGCGGCGCGCCGGGCCAGCAGGTCCCGCCGCCGATCAATCCGACGACCGGGGCGATGACCGGTCCCCTGCTCGTCGGGACCACGGCGCGGGCCTTCGCCAAGCTGGATGACCTGATCCGGCTCAGCGCCGAGGACAAGGCCGTGATCGCCGCCCGGCGGGACGAGGCGGAGCGGGCGCTGCGGGCGATCTTCCCGCCCCGGTGCGCACTGCCGCTGGTCGGCGTCGCGACGATCGGCTCGGCCGGCCGGGACACCATGATCCAGCCGCTGGACGAGGTCGACATCTTCGCCGTCTTCTCCGCCGCGAACAGCGCGTGGAAGCGGTTCCGCTGGGACTCGCGCGACCTGGTGCTCTGCGTGCGCAACGCGATCGGCGGCGAGCGGATCCAGACGATCGGCAGCCGCGGCCAGGCGCTGCGCATCGTCTACGACTCGCCGCCCGACGTGCACCTCGTCCCGGCGTTCGACCACCCCCGAGCCGGCTACGTCATGCCCGACCGGGTCGGCGGCTGGCTGCCGACCCGCCCGGAGCGGCACACGAGCTGGACCGCGGACCTCGGCCCCCGGGTGATCTCGGCGGTGCGCCTGCTCAAGGCGTGGAACCGGGTGTGCGGCAGCCACCTGCGCTCGTTCCACATCGAGGCGCTCGCCGGGCAGGTCCTCGCCGGTCGCGGGCTCAACACCCGGCAGGGCCTGGCCGAGGTCTTCCGCCACATGGACGAGGTCGGCCTGGTCGCGGCGGATCCGGCGGACGTCGGCGGTGACCTGTCCGCCTACCTGCGCCCCGAGGACGTCGAAGCGCTCGCGGAGACCATCCGGCTCGCCCGGATCTACTCGGCGAAGGCGGTCGACGCGGAGCAGGCCGGGGACCACGAGGAGGCCGTGGCCCTCTGGGGCTCGGTGTTCGGCCCGGAGTTCCCGACCTTCGGCTGACCCGCCCCGGCCGCCGGCCCCCACGTCCCCGGTCCCCACGTCCCCGGTCCCCACGTCCCCGGTCCCCACGTCCCCGGTCCCCACGTCACCGGTCCGCGGGGCCGGGTTCTGGCAGGCGAGGCGTCAGGTCATCCACCGGTCCGGCACGGCCGCGCGGCGCCCCAGCCGGGACCGCTCGGCCTGGGCGGCGACGATCCGTAGCGCCTCGGCCCGGTCGCGCAGGCCGGCACGCACCCGCACCGGTCCGCCGGTGGTGTCCAGGTGCACGTCGGCGAGGCGCAGCACCCGGGCCAGCGGGTTCGCCACCAGGCGGATGCTCTGCACCTTGCCGTGCGGGATCAGATCGGTGTAGCGGCGCAGCAGCCCGTGACGCGCGACGAAAGCCACGTCGTCGGCGCCGCAGGACAGCACCCGCCAGTGGATCGGGGCGAGCAGCGCGGCCCGTCGCGGCGGGCGCGCCAACTCGACCGCGGCCACGTCCACCCCGGGCAGCAGCTTGCCGATCAGCTCCAGCGCCTCGTCCCGGCGGGCGACCGGAAGCAGGACCGACGGACCGCCGCCGGCCACGTTCATCCGGATGGTCACCCAGCCGCACGGGCGCCACAGCAACGGCTCCCCGACGCTGATCGCCTGGACCCGCCCCGGCGGGACGGTGGCGTGGGCGCGTTCGAGCAACCCGCTGTCGATGCGCAGCCCGTCCGGCGACTCGGACACGGCGTACGGGTAGCCGGCGGCGAAGATCCGGAAGGTGGTGTGCCAGAGCCAGCCGAGCAGCGGGATCGCGCCCAGGACGCCGGCGCGGGTGCCGGTGAGCAGCGACGGCGTGGCGATGGCCGCCGCCCCGAACAACGCCGCCCACGGTGCGGGCGACAGGGCGATCGCGGCGATCAGCCGCCTCGGCGGCACCTCGGCAAGGGGATGGAACGGTGCCTCGCCGGCGTCGGGGGCGAGCCCGGCCGCGGTGGCGAGCAGCTCGGCGCGCAACCGGTGAGCATGCCCGATCGACAGGTACCGCAGGTCGGACCCGGAGTCGCCGCCGTCGGCGTCGGACCGTTCCCGGCGTTCCCGGCGTTCCCGGCCCGCCAGGTCCAGGCGCAGGATCGCCAGCCCGATCATCCGGGCGAGCAGCGGCTGGACGATGTCCACCGACTGCAGCCGGTCCAGCCGGACGTAGCGGGTGCGCCGGACCAGCAGACCGGTGTCCAGCCGCAGGCCGTCGCGATCGAGCCGGTAGCGGGTGAACCGCCAGGCACAGTAGCCGTAGGTGCCGGCGGCCGGGATCAGGAAGATCAGAGTGAGGCCGATGGCCCGGGCGGTGACGTCCTCGGCGAGGTTGCGCCCGACGGTCGCGGCGAACGCGGCGACGATCACCCAGCCGCGCAGGAACGGCGTGAGGGGATGCAGCCGGTGGAACCCGTCCGGCGCGGCCACCGGCGCGGCGTCCCGCTCGGTGGTCTTCCGCTCGGTGGTCTCCCGCTCGGTGGTCACAGTCCGGCCGACCGGGCTTCGCCGCGTTCCGTGAGGGCGTCGCGCAGCCGGGCGGCCTCCTGCGGGGGCAACCCCGGGATGACGGCATCGCTGGCCGCCGCCGCGGTGTGCAGTTGCACCTTGGCGATGCCGAAGCGCCGGGCGAGCGGTCCGGCGGTCACGTCGACGAGCTGCATCCGTCCGTAGGGCACCACGACCAGGCGGCGCACCAGGATGCCCCGGCTGATCAGCAGATCGTCCTCCCGCTCGGCGTAGCGCCAGGCCCGCCAGCCCGCGCCGATGGATCGCCAGGCTGCGGCGGCCGCCAGCAGCGGGGCGGCGGTGAGCAGGACCCAGGGCCAGCCGCCGACCGAGAGCGAGATCAGCAGGGTGAGCGCCGCCGCCGGGACGACCCCGAGGACCAGCAGCGTCCGTCGCAGCCGCCGCAGCTCCGGCGGCAGGACCCGCCACTGTTCGGGATCCGGCAGGAGAGCGTCGGGCATGCCGCAACGATAAGTCGCGCCTCGGATACGTCCGACCGGAATGGGCCGAGTGGATCGCGGCGGTCCAGGTGACCGGCGAGGATCTCGCCCCGTTCGGGCGGCCGCGGGCGTCCGCGGGCCTAGACGGGATGGCGCGGTGTCCGCGGGCGCGGCGGCGGTGCTGGCGCGCTGGGGGACACCGCCGGGGGCGTGCCGCCGGCGGTGTCGTCCGGGCGCGCCAACCGGCTGGGCCACCAGATGGGCCGGCCGATGTCCAGCGTCAACGCGGGCACGAGGATCGACCGCACGATCAGGGTGTCGAGCAGGACGCCGAACGCGACCACGAAGCCGACCTCGGCGAGCTGGACGAGCGGAAAGATGATCAGCGCGGAGAAGGTGGCGGCGAGCACGACGCCCGCGGAGGTGATGACGCCGCCGGTGACGGCCAGCGCGTGCAGCACGCCGGGCCGCGGACCGATCCGCGCGGCCTCCTCGCGGACCCGGGTCATCAGGAAGATGTTGTAGTCCACGCCGAGCGCGACCAGGAAGATGAAGGCCAGCAGCGGCAGCGAGGGGTCGGCGCCGGGAAAGCCGAAGATCCAGCGGTAGGCGACCGCGCTCCCGCCGAGCGCGGCGAGGTAGGACAGCACCACCGTCGCCATGAGTACCAGCGGGGCGACGATCGCGCGCAGCAGGAACATCAGCACCACGAGCACGACCGCGAGGACCAGCGGGATGATCACCTGGCGGTCTCGCACCGCCGCGTGCCGCACGTCGAGGTTCACCGCCGTGTTCCCCCCGACGAGCGCGCCCGCGCCCGGCACCCGGTGCACCCGGGATCGCAGCTCGCGCACGGCGTCGAACGACTCCGGGCTGTCCGGCTGGTCGCTCAGGACGACGACGAACTGCACCCGGTCGCCGGCGCGGCCGGCCTCGGCCACCCCCGCCACCCCCGGCGTAGCCCGGATCACGGCACCGACCTGGGGCGCCGCCCGCGCGGCGGCGATGACGTACGTCGGCGCCGCGACGCCCGGCGGGAAGTCCGCGGAGATCAGCTCGATGCCGCGCACCGACTCCACCCGGTGCCGGAAGCCCTCGTCCTGCCGCAGCGACGTGTCCATCGCCAGCAGGCCGACGATGAGCACGCCCAGCGCCAACGAGGTCCCCACCCACACCGTCCGCGGGTGCCGGTCGATCGCCTCGCCGATCCTGACCCAACGTCCCGGCTCCTCGGCGAGGTCGAACTCGGTGAGATCCTCGTGGCCGGGGGCGGTGGGCGCGGCCAGCGCGTTGTCGTGGGCGGCCCGCGCCGCCGGCCCCCGTCGGGCCGTGTCGGTGACGGGGGGATGCTCCCCGAACCGGGGGATCATCGGCCAGAACAGCCGGCGTCCGCAGAGCACCATCGCCGCCGGCAGCAGCGTGGTCATCGTCACCAGGGCGGTCGAGATGCCGATCGCGCCGACCGGCCCGAGCCCGCGGTCGGAGGCCAGCACCCCGAACAGCAGGCAGAGCATCCCGATGACGACGGTGCCGGCGGAGGCCAGGATCGCGGGGCCGGCGTGCCCCATCGCCTCGCGCATGGCACGGCGCGGATCTCGGTGGCGGGTGAGTTCCTCCCGATAGCGGGCGATGAGCAACAGGGCGTAGTCCGTGCCGGCCCCGAAGACGAGCACCCGCAGGATGCCCGAACTCTGCCCGTTGACGGTCAGCCCGCCGTGCCGGGCGAGCAGGCTGACGATCCCGGCCGCGGTCTGGTCGGCGATACCGACCGACACCAGGGGGACCAGCCACAGCAGCGGGCTGCGGTAGACCATCAGCAGGATCACGGCGACGATTCCGGCGGTGACGAGCAGAAGCCGGCTCTCGATCGTCCTGAACATCTGGAAGGCGTCGGCGACCAGCCCCGCCGGCCCCGTGATCGCGGTCTCGGTCCCGGCGGGGGCGATCCGGGCGGCGATCCGGCGCATCTCGCGGACGTTGTCCGTGAACCGGGCGGCGTCGTCGAGCTGGGCAAGGGGGACGGTGAGGATCAGCGAGCGGCCGTTGGGGGAGACGACGGGCCCGAGGATCGGCCCGGCGGCGAAGGGACGCAGCGCCCCACCGATGGCGGTGGCGGCGGCCCGGTCTGCCGGGGTCAGGCCCGCCGGCCTGGTCATGACGACGACGGCCGGTACCGCGTCCTGGCCGGGGAAGTGGCGCTGCGCCGCGAGCAGACGGGTCGACTCGGCGTCCGCCGGGAGGAACGCGCTCGCGTCGTTCTTCTGGGCGTCGGCGAGGCGGAACGCCATCGGGCTGGCCGCCGCGCCGATCGCGAGCCAGATGACGATGACCAGCCAGGCGGAGCGGCGTCCGATCACCCACGACACGACCCGCCAGCCCCCTCCTCGGCAGTGCTGCGCCCCGTCCACCGGCAGGCGGCGCCGGACGGTGACCACCGTGGCGCCGTCGCGATCTCCTGGCTCACCCGGCGTCGCGGCCCTGACGGAATCGTCGCAGCTCCGCGGCCCGGCTGCCGGCTACGGCCGATGCGCTCGCTCGACGGCGGCCGGGTCTGCGGCGGCCGGGTCGGTGGGGGACCGGTCCGTGGCGGCCCAGGCGAGGGCGATGTCCGCCGCGACGGCGACGTTGTTCCGCACGGCGTTGATGTTGACCTCAAGGCTCGCTCCGCCGGTCTCCCGGTGGAAGGTCTCCAGGAGGAACGGGGTGACGGCCTTGCCTCGGATGCCGCGTTCCTCGGCCCAGGCCAGGGCGTCGGCCAGCACCCGGTCGTGCAGGGCCGGGTCGAGGGCCTGGTCGGTGGGCAACGGGTTGGCCACGACGATCGCCGAGGTGAGGCCCAGCATGTCCGCCGCGGTCATCGTCGCGGCGACCTGACCGGCGTCGCCGACCCGCCAGTCCAGGTCGTAGGTGGTGTGCGGCAGGTAGAAGCCGGGGAAGGTCGACGTCCGGTAGCCGACGACGGTGATGCCCAACGTCTCGAGCCGTTCGAGGGTCGCGCCGATGTCGAGGATCGACTTGACTCCGGCACTCACGACGGTGATCGGTGTGGCCGCGAGGGTCACCAGGTCGGCGGATTCGTCGAAGCTGTCCCCGGCACCGCGGTGCACTCCGCCGAGACCGCCGGTGGCGAACAGCCGAATCCCCACGCGGGCCGCGAGCAGGGCGGTGGACGCCACCGTCGTCGCCCCGGTCCACCCCGTCGCGCAGGCGACCGGCAGGTCGCGCACGGACAGCTTGACGACGTCGGCGTCGTCGGCGATGCGGCGCAGATCCGGCTCGTCCAGACCGACCCGGGGCACGCCGTCGACCACCGCGATCGTCGCGGGGGTCACTCCCCGTTCGCGCGCCAGCTCCTCCAGCTCCACGGCGACCTCGCGGTTGCGGGGCCGGGGTAGCCCATGCGCGATCAACGTCGACTCCAGCGCGACCACCGGCGCCCCGGCAGCCATGGCGTCCCGCACGGTTGCCGAGACGACGATGTTCGATCTGCCCGCCATGCGCCGACCCTACGTCCCGACGCCCCCGCCCGATCGGCGTCTCATGGCACTACCTGCGGCGCACCACCCGGCTCACTGCCCGCGGGTCCGCTCGGCCTGAAAGCGCAGCGGCACGCTGTACAGCGTCGCGAACCGCTCGACCGAGCCGAAGACGTTCTTCGCCCAGTCGCTGTACTTGGCGAGGTACCCCGGGTTCTGATCCGCGGGCGAGGCATCCGGGTCGGTGGTGAGCACGCCGGTGAGCACGACGAAGTCGCCGCCGCGGCCGTCGTCATCGAGGTGCAGGGAGCTGCGGGGATTCGTCTGGATCCGGCTCAGTCGCCGGGCGGTGGGTTCGCTGTAGAGCTGGGCGCTGTCGGTGGCGAAGTCCCACAGAAACCAGATCGGCGCCGGCTGCGGGGTGCCGGACCGGTCGGTCGACGTCAGCCAGGCGATCCGGTCCTCGCCCAGCCGCCGAGCGACCTTCGCCCCGAACGCGGTGTCGGGGTCGGGAAGTACGGACATCGTAGGCTCCCACCCTCGGCGCGGACTCGCCGGTGCGCGGCGATCGACCACTGCATACCGTAACCCCCCAGCGGGTTCACGTAACCAGGGCGCCACCAGTCCGGGCGGCGCCGCAGAGTGCGTCCGCGCGCCCGGACCCGGCGGCGGCCCGTGCCGGCCGCCTCCCTTACAGCGCCTTGGCGGGCGGCTTGACCGCGGCGGAGACGATCAGCCCGGAGCCGCCGGGCACGGCGTCGACCAGCACGTCGTCGCCGTCGCGGACCTGCCCCGCGAGCAGTTCCCGGGCGAGCTGGTCGCCGATCGCCGTCTGGACGAGGCGCCGCAGCGGCCGCGCCCCGAACACCGGGTCGTAACCGACGTCGGACAGCCACCCCTTGGCGGTGTCGGTGACCTCGAGGCCGATGCGCCGCTCCTGCAGCCGCGCCCGCAGCCGGTCGAGCTGGAGATCGACGATGTGGGTCAGCTCCTGCCGGCCGAGCTGGTCGAAGACGAGGACGTCGTCGAGCCGGTTGAGGAACTCCGGCTTGAAGGCGTCCCGCACCGCGACCATCACCGATTCGCGCCGCACCTGCGGGCTCAGGGTCGGATCGGCGATGAACTGTGAGCCCAGGTTCGAGGTCAGGATGAGGATCGCGTTGCGGAAGTCGACCGTGCGCCCCTGACCGTCGGTCAGCCGCCCGTCGTCGAGGACCTGCAGCAGCACGTCGAAGACGTCGGGGTGGGCCTTCTCGACCTCGTCGAGCAGGATGACGCTGTAGGGCCGCCGGCGGATCGCCTCGGTGAGCTGGCCGCCGGACTCGAACCCGATGTAACCGGGCGGAGCGCCGATCAGTCGGGCGACCGAGTGCTTCTCGGCGTACTCGCTCATGTCGATGCGCACGACTGCCCGCTCGTCGTCGAACAGGAAGTCGGCCAGCGCCTTCGCGAGCTCGGTCTTGCCGACGCCGGTCGGGCCGAGGAAGAGGAACGAACCGGTGGGCCGATCGGGGTCGGCGATGCCGGCCCGGGCCCGGCGCACCGCGTCGGACACCGCCCGCACCGCCTCGTCCTGGCCGATCACCCGGGTGTGCAGCTCGGACTCCATCCGCAGCAGCTTCGCCGTCTCGCCCTCGAGCAGTCGGCCGGCGGGGATGCCCGTCCAGGCGCCGACGACCTCGGCGACGTCGTCCGGGCCGACCTCCTCGTTGAGCATCGCCCCGCCGGGGGAGTCCGCAGGGGCCAGCGCGTCGGTGGCGTCGGTCAGCCGCCGTTCCAACGTCGGGATCGTGCCGTAGCGCAGCTCACCGGCCTTTGCCAGATCGAGGTCACGCTCAGCGAGCTCCGCGGCCCGCCGTGCGTTCTCCAGCTCCTCCTTGATCTTCTGGACCTCGGAGATCGAGTCCTTCTCCCGATGCCAGCGCGCCGTGAGGCTCGACAGCTCCTCGCGCCGGTCCGCCAGCTCGCGTTGCAACCGCCCGCGCCGCTCTCGGGAGGCGTCGTCGTTCTCCTTCGACAGCGCCATGTCCTCGATCTCCAGCCGGCGCACGGCTCGCTCGAGCTCGTCGATCGCGACCGGGCGACTGTCGATCTCCATCCGCAACCGGGACGCGGCCTCGTCCATGAGGTCGATCGCCTTGTCCGGCAGGAAGCGGGCGGTGACGTAGCGGTCGGACAGCGTCGCCGCGGCGACCAGCGCCGCATCCGTGATGCGCACCCCGTGGTGCACTTCGTAGCGTTCCTTGAGGCCGCGCAGGATGCCGATGGTGTCCTCGACGGTCGGCTCGCCCACGAGGACCGGCTGGAAGCGCCGCTCCAGCGCCGGGTCCTTCTCGATCCGGGTGCGGTACTCGTCCAGCGTGGTCGCGCCGATCATGCGCAGCTCGCCGCGGGCGAGCATGGGCTTGAGCATGTTGCCCGCGTCCATCGCACCCTCGGCGCCGCCGGCGCCGACCACCGTGTGCAGCTCGTCGATGAACGTGATGATCTGCCCCTCGGCCTCGCGGATCTCGTTGAGGACCGAGGTCAGCCGCTCCTCGAACTCGCCGCGCAGCTTGGAACCCGCGACCATCGAGCCCAGGTCGAGCGAGACGATCCGCCGGCCGCGCAGCGACTCCGGCACGTCGCCCGCCACGACCCGCAGGGCGAGGCCCTCGACGATCGCGGTCTTGCCGACACCGGGCTCGCCGATGAGGACCGGGTTGTTCTTGGTCCGCCGGGACAGCACCTGGATCACCCGACGGATCTCCGCGTCCCGGCCGATCACCGGGTCGAGCTTGCCCTGCTGGGCCCGCTCGGTGAGGTCGATCGAGTACTTCTCCAGCGCGCGGTAGGCACCCTCGGGGTCGCGGCTGGTCACTCGCCGGGCACCGCCGCGGACCTTGTCGAAGGCGCCGCGCAACGCGTCCGGACTCGCGCCGGCGGAGGTCAGGATGCGGCCGGCCTCGCCGCCCTCCTCGGCGAGCGCGACGACGAGGTGCTCGACCGAGGTGTACTCGTCGCCCAGGCGACCCGCCTGCCGCTCGGCGTTGTCGAGCACGGCGAGGAGCTGGCGGGACAGTTGAGGCGCCGAGACGCTCATCCCGGTGGCTCTGGGCAGCCGGGACACGGCGGCCTCGGCCTTCCCCCGGACCGCGTCGACGGAGGTACCGGCCGAGGACAGCAGCGCCGCACCGACCCCGTCGGGAGCCTCGAGTAGGGCGGTGAGCAGGTGGAGGGGGTCGACGAGCGGTGACCCGTCGCCGGTGGCTCGACTGATCGCCGCGGAGAGAGCCTCCTGCGAGCGGGCGGTGAGGCGTTCAGCGTTCATGGCGGATCCCGGTGTGGTCAGGGGCGTGCAGTGTCATCGGTTCCAACGCTCAGCATACCTGAGTCGTTCCCGCTCAACCTTGATTCGGGTTTCGTGTTCCCGGGAAGGCGAAAAGGGGCTCCTCGTGGCCCGTTCCTGGACCGGGAGAAGCCCCTGAGGGTCGGTTGCGGCGGGCCGGCCGGCGCCCTTGCCGGCCGGGCGGTCAACGGCGGGGAAGTGGCCGCCATACCACGATCGCCCCACGGTCGACCGGGACGAGATCGCGCCGGTGGCTGGCGTGCGCCTCGGCCACCTTCCGCTCCGCGTCGACGCGTGCCCGGGCGAGCTCCTCGGAGAGTTGGCGGACCTGCGCCTGCAGCGCCATCACCTGAGCGCTGAGGTGCAGGATCTGCCGGATGCCCTCGAGGTTGACGCCCTCCTCCTGGGACAGGCGCTGGACCTCCCGCAACAGGGCGACGTCTCGGGCGGAGTAACGCCGCCCCCGCCCCGCGGTGCGGCCCGGGGTGACCAGCCCGAGCCGGTCGTAGGACCGCAGGGTCTGCGGGTGCATGCCGGCGAGCTGCGCCGCGATCGAGATGACGTAGACCGGCGCGTCCTCGTCGTGGGCGGGGCCGGGCAGCGGACCGGTCGGGTAGTACCCCTCCGGCCGAACCTCGGTGGCCGAGGCCATCGGGTCCGGCGGCGGCCGGTCCTCCGACCGCCGTGCCGGGGACGTCCGCGCGCGCGGCCCAGCCGGCGGGTCGGATGTGCGATTCGGACGCGCGGTCATCCCTCAGCCTCCATCCGTTCCATCAGCGGTGCCCGTGGGTCGTCGGGATGGGCCTGAGCGAACTCGAGCAACGCCGTGCGTGCCCGCGGGGAGAGATCGGCCGGCTTGGGCACGGTCACCTCCAACGTCACGATGAGGTCGCCGTGTCCGCCGCCCGCCGCCGGGACGCCTCGCCCACGGGCCCGCAACCGCCGTCCGCTGGAGGTACCGGCCGGCACCTTCATCGTGAGCGGCGCGCCGTCGAGGGTCGGTACCCGGACCGACGCGCCCAGGGCCGCCTCGGTGATCGTGACGGGGAGCGTGATGGTCAGGTTGTTGCCCTCCCGGTCGAAGACCGGGTGACGCAGCACGTGGACCGTCACCTCCAGGTCACCCGCCGGGCCGCCGCGTTCCCCGGGCGTGCCGCGGCCGCGCACCCGCAGCCGCTGGCCGTCGCTGACGCCCGGTGGGATGCGGATGCGCTGCTCGCGTTCGCGACGACCGGAGCCCCGACAGTCCGGACAGGGATGATCGATCAGCGTGCCCTTGCCCAGGCAGTCGCGGCAGGGCTCGGACAGCGCGAATCCCCCCTGGGAACGGGAGACCACACCCAGCCCGCGGCAGGTCGGACAGGTCCGTGGGGTGGTCCCCGGCCGAGCCCCGCTGCCCTCGCAGGTGGTGCAGGTCGCGGCGCCGGGCAGGCGGACCGAAGCCTCCAGCCCGGTCAGCGACTTCTCGAACGGGATGGTGACCTCGGCCTCGATGTCACCGCCCCGGCGCGGCCCGCGGCCCGGCGACGACCGCTGGAACATGTCGAAGAAACCGCCGAGACCGCCGCCCGACCCGCCGAGGAGATCCTCGAAGTTGACGTTCGGGCCGCCGCCGTAACCCCCGCCGGGCGCGCCGAAACCGCCGTAGCCGCCGGCCCGCCCACCCCCGGGGCCGCCCGCCCGGCCGCCGGCCGCAAACAGCGCCCGGGCCTCGTCGTACTCCCGCCGACGACTCTCGTCGGAGAGGACGTCGTAGGCCTCGGACACCTCCTTGAAGCGCGCCTCGGCCTTCGCGTCGCCGGGGTTCTTGTCCGGATGCAGCTCCCGGGCAAGCTTTCGGTACGCCTTCTTGATGTCGGCCGCCGAGGCGTCCTTGGGAACGCCGAGAGCGGCGTAATAGTCCTTCTCGACCATGTCGCGAACACTCACGGCGCCCCTCCTTTCCTCGTCGTGTCAGTCGGCGCTGACAGTGGGCCCGCCGTTGTCCGGGCCGGGGATGCTGCCGGTGTCGTCCGGGATGGGGCTCGGCCGCTCCGCCGCCTGCGCGTCCGGTAGCCCGGACCCGCCGCGCGCCGCCTCGCTGGCTTCCGGCTCCGCCTCGGCCGGCGCCGCCACTTCGCCCGTGGGCTCCGCGACCGACACCTGCGCGGGGCGCAGGACCCGACCCGCGTGCAGGTAGCCGGCCCGGAAGACGTCCACACAGGTCGGGCCGGTCACGTCAGCCCGATAGGAGTGCATGAGCGCCTCGTGGACGGACGGGTCGAACTCGTCGCCCGGCGAGCCGTAGCGCTCCAGGCCAACGGCCTCCAACGTCGCCTCGAGGGCCTCTGCGATGGCCTTGAAGGGGCCTTCGAGATCCCCGTGGTCGCGGGCGCGGCCGATGTCGTCGAGTGTCGACAGCAGGCTGGCGAGCACCTTGGCGGTCGCCTGCTCGCCGATCTGCTGGCGGTCCCGCTCGACCCGCCGGCGGTAGTTGTCGAACTCCGCCTTCAGCCGCTGCAGGTCCGCCGTGCGCTCGGCGATCTGCTGCTGCAGGGATGCGACGAGCTCGCCGTCGGCCTCCTGGCCGAGGGCCTCGGCGGGAGCGGTGCCCGCCACCCCGCCGGGCGTGGCGGCGGTATCCGCCCGCACCTCACCGCTCTCCGGGTCGATCCGCCGCCGGTCGCGTACGACCACGCGAGGCTCCTCCTCGTCTCGACTGCCCGACCTGCTCGCACCCCACCAGTCACCAGATTGACCGGAGGTCACTTCTTGTCCTCCTCGTCCACGATCTCGGCGTCGACGACGTCGTCGTCGGTCGGTCCGCCGGAGCCGGGGGCACCCGCGCCCTCCTGGGCGGCCTGCTCGTACATGGCCTGCCCCATCGCCTGGCTCGCGGCGGCCAGCGCGTCGGCGGCCTCGCGGATCGCCGCCGTGTCGGTGCCGGCGACGGCGCCACGCAGGGTGCCGAGCTTCTCCTCCACGTCGGACTTCACCGCAGCGTCGATCTTCTCGCCGTTCTCGGCCAGGAACCGCTCGGTGGAGTAGACGAGGGTCTCCGCCTTGTTGCGGGTCTCGGCCTCCTCGCGGCGGTTACGGTCCTCCTCGGCGTACTGCTCCGCGTCGCGGACCATCCGATCGATGTCATCGCGCGGCAGGGCGGACCCACCGGTGATCGTCATCGACTGTTCCTTGCCCGTGCCGAGGTCCTTGGCGGACACGTGCACGATGCCGTTCGCGTCGATGTCGAAGGTCACCTCGATCTGCGGCAGGCCGCGCGGGGCCGGCGGGAGGCCGGTCAGCTCGAACATGCCGAGCTTCTTGTTGTACGCGGCCATCTCGCGCTCACCCTGGAACACCTGGATCTGCACGGAGGGCTGGCTGTCCTCGGCGGTGGTGAAGATCTCCGAGCGCTTGGTGGGAATCGTGGTGTTGCGCTCGATGAGCTTCGTCATGATTCCCCCCTTCGTCTCGATCCCGAGCGACAGCGGGGTGACGTCGAGCAGCAGAACGTCCTTGACCTCGCCCTTGAGCACGCCGGCCTGCAGCGAGGCGCCGACGGCGACGACCTCGTCCGGGTTGACGCCCTTGTTCGGCTCCTTGCCGCCGGTGAGCTCGCGGACCAGGTCGACGACGGCGGGCATCCGGGTGGAACCACCGACGAGAACGACGTGGTCGATGTCGCTGACCTTGATGCCCGCGTCCTTCACCGCCTGCTGGAAGGGGTGCTTGCAGCGGTCGATGAGGTCGGACGTCATCCGCTGGAACTCGGCACGCGTCAGCGACACGTCGAGGTGCAGCGGGCCCTCCGCCGAGGCGGTGATGTAGGGCAGGTTGATCGACGTCTGGCTGGACTGGGAGAGCTCGATCTTCGCCTTCTCGGCGGCCTCCCGCAGCCGCTGCAGGGCCATCTTGTCCTTGCCGAGATCAACCCCGTGCTGACCGTTGAAGGTCTTGATCAGGTGATCGGTGATCCGCTGGTCCCAGTCGTCACCGCCGAGGTGGGTGTCGCCGGAGGTGGACTTCACCTCGACGACACCGTCGCCGATCTCCAGCAGCGAGACGTCGAAGGTGCCGCCACCGAGGTCGAAGACCAGGATGGTCTGTTCCTTCTCGCCCTTGTCCAGCCCGTAGGCGAGGGCCGCCGCGGTCGGCTCGTTGACGATCCGCAGGACGTTGAGGCCCGCGATCGTGCCGGCCTCCGTGGTGGCCTGCCGCTGGGCGTCGTCGAAGTAGGCCGGAACGGTGATGACCGCATCCGCGACGGTCTCGCCGAGGTAGGACTCGGCGTCCCGCTTGAGCTTCTGCAGGATGAAGGCGCTGATCTCCTGCGGAGTCAGGTCCTTCGCGTCGACCTTCATCTTCCAGTCGGTGCCCATGTGGCGCTTGACCGACCGGATGGTGCGCTCGACGTTCGTGACCGCCTGCCGCTTCGCGACCTCGCCGACCAGGACCTCGCCGTTCTTCGCGAAGGCCACGACCGACGGGGTCGTGCGAGAGCCCTCGGCGTTCGCGATCACCGTGGGTTCGCCGCCCTCGAGCACGCTCACGACGGAGTTCGTGGTGCCGAGGTCGATGCCGACCGCTCGTGCCATGTCTGTGTGCCTCTCGATCCATGTCGGCGCGCGGACGGTGCGTGCGAGCCGACCTCGTGGGGTGAACCTCTCGGTGGACCGGTTCTCCGAGGTCACCCGGAGAAGTGCGGTCCTGCCAACGCTAGGGCGTATCAGGAGGTTGAGCCTTGCTGACTCATGATGACGGCTCCCAGCATAACCCGGCAGAGGTGAGTCTGCCAGACTCAACTTTGCCGACCGGGGTGGAATTCCCACGGAGGCGGTCCGGGCGGGAGGCGCCGATCGGTGATGCGGCCGGTCGTGTCCGGCCCTCCGGCGACTGGCGGGCGCGGGTGAGTGGCGCCGCCCGGGGTAGCCCGGCCGGGCGGCGCGGGAACCTCCCGACCGCTGGCGCCGGGGTGCTGCGGGCATGCCAGAGACCCGACGCCGCCCGCCGGGTCAGAGACCGGCGGGCGGCGTCGGGTGCGGAAATCGTGGCGGGCGGTGCCCGGTCAGGAGTCGGCGGGCGGCTGCGGCTTTGCCTCTCCGGACGGGGAGCCGTCCGGCGGGTCGCCCACGCTGCCCGCGGCGCCGTTGCGGGGTGGCGCGGCGGCTGCCCGCGGCGGCCGCACGGCGGCCAGGATGCGGCCCCGGCGGGCGCCCGCCCGTGGCCGGGCGCCCCCGCCACCCGGAGCGGCCAGGCCGATCGAGGTCACCGGGCCGGCGTCGGCGTCGGGCGGGTCGTCTTCGGCGAGATCTGCGGCCTCGGCCGGCGCCTCGCGGCCCGGGACGGCCAGCGGCATCCCGGTCCGCTCGCTGAGGTCGGCCTGCCGGCCCAGGTCGGCCTCGATCTGGGCGAGCCGGTCGAGCATGTCGCTGGCGTCGCCGTCGCGCTCGCGGATGGTGCGCAGCGCGTCCATCAGGGTCAGCCACTGGTCGCGGTCGACGGTGACCTGGTCGGCCAGCCGGTTGGCCGAGAAGGCCGGGAACAGCCGCTCCGATGCGGCGATGATCTGCCGTACCTCGCCCGGGTTGAGGCGGCCGGGCTTCTTCCGGATGAAGTTGGCGACGTCCTTGATGTTGATGATCGTCACACCGTCGAGGGCGCCGTCGCTCCACAGCACGTTGGCCTCGACCATCACCAGGATCGGGTTGACCGGAATCTTGAGCATCGGCAGCGCGGCCCGAACCTGGCTGCGGACCTCGCCACCCAGCCAGGAGGCCCGGTCGATCACCGGCTTGAGCGACTCGCCGTCGCAGATCGCCCCGCCCTTGGTGTAGCGCACGGTCCCCTTGCTGTTGTCGCTGCCGATCACCATCACCCCACCGGGACCGATCACGAGGTGGCCGATGGTCGCCTCGGAGTACGGCACGGAGCGGTCGTGGAGGATGATGTAGCCCTGCCTACGCAGCCGGGCGATGGCCCGGGCGGTCCTGCGCTCGGCCTCGGCGCCCTCCCGCAGCGACTCGATGTCCGGCGCGGTGCCGTACGCGGCGATGATGATGCCGGCCGGCCAGGCCAGGAAGACCAGGAAGAACACCGCGATCGCGATGCCGGGCTGCCCGACCCCGAAGCCGATGACCAGGGCGAGGACGAAGCCGACCACCGCCGCCCGCGCCGCGATGCGGGGGACCTGCCGCGTCAGCCGGTCCCGTCGGACCAGTGCCTGGTTCTCCCGGGCCCGCTGGTACTCCGTCTGCAGGGACTGCCCGGGACGGCCGACTCGGGTCATCGTCGGCCGGGTGATCGTTGCCATCGTGCCCACCATGGTCGCAGGGGTCGTCAACGTCGGTAGCGGCCCGTCCGCCGGGAACGCCGGGCATCGTCGCGACAGCGCTGGCACCGAGCCCACGCATGCCTGGGGGATGCATGCACCGCGGGACACACGATCGCCCGGTCCACCGTGGGCGAAAGGCCGTCCCTATGGTGCGTCGAAGATCCCTGCAGCACAAGGGTTGACATCATCGACTCGGGTGCCTTCGCAGCGCGGACGTGGGCGGGACGTGGTCGGACGTGGCGGGACGGTGCTGGCGCCGCGCCCGCCGCCGGCCGCCCGCCGACGCCGGCGCGGGTGCGCGGATGCGTGACGGCGCGGTAGTCGCGACGGTGCGAGGCGTTGCGCGTCGGTTGGGCATCTGCCACTGAAAGTAGCAGTCCAGAGCACCCGGCGCGGGTGATCGGGCCTTCGGACCCCCTATATCGGGCCGCTCGGACCACGTCGTGGCAGGGTCGGGTGGTGGGCGGGCTCGCCGCCGGCTGAAGAGGTCAACGCCGTCCGCAACCGGATCGCGAAGACGACCTTGGCCGGTGGATGGGACGGGGCTCGTCGAACGGGTGGTGCGAGTCACTCGTCCCATTTGTTACTGGCCGGTACGAGTAGGCTCACCCGCGATGGTGGGTGCCAGATGGAGGATGCTGTGAGAATTGCGATCGGTGGAGCGATCACGCTGATCGCTCTCGCGGTAGCCGGACGCCGGGTGTTCTGGCTGTTCCGGCTGATCAGGTCGGGACAGCCGGCGCAGGGCCGGCTGGACGACCTGCCGAAGCGCATCTGGACGGAGATCAGCGAGGTCGGCGGTCAGCGGAAGCTGTTGAAGTGGTCGGTGCCGGGCATCGCGCACTTCTTCACCTTCTGGGGCTTCACAATCCTGCTGCTGACCGTCATCGAGGCCTATGGCGGTCTTTTCGACGACGACTTCCACATTCCGGGGTTCGGCCACTGGGCGGCCATCGGCTTTCTGGAGGACTTCTTCTCCGTAGCGGTGCTCGCCGGGCTGGCTGCGTTCACGATCATCCGGATCAAGAACGCGCCCGCCCGGCTGGAGCGCAAGTCGCGCTTCTACGGTTCGCACACCGGGCCGGCGTGGGTCATCCTCGGCCTGATCACGGCCGTCGTCGTGACCCTGCTGATCTACCGTGGCGCCCAGTACAACACCGGGAACCTGCCGCAGGGCCAGACCAAGTGGGCCTTCGCCTCCTACGTCGTCAGCCGGATCTTCTCGGGCCTCTCGCACGACGTGAACGAGGACATCGAGACGGCCTTCCTGCTGCTCAACATCGCGGTCATCATGGGCTTCTCCGTGCTGGTGGTGTACTCCAAGCACCTGCACATCGGCCTGGCCCCGATCAACGTCGTGCTCAAGCGCGAGCCGGTGGCCCTCGGCCCGCTCGGCAGCACCCCCGACATCGAGAAGCTGATGGAGGAGGACGAGCCGCTCGTCGGCGTCGGCAAGGTCGAGGACTTCACCTGGAAGGCGATGCTCGACTTCGCCACCTGCACCGAGTGCGGGCGCTGCCAGAGCCAGTGCCCCGCCTGGAACACCGGCAAGCCGCTGTCGCCGAAGCTGCTGATCATGGACCTGCGTGATCACCTGTTCGCCAAGGCCCCCTACCTGCTGTCGACGAAGGGCGAGGCCGAGGGCGAGGAGGCGTCGAAGGCGGTCACCGGGGTCTCCGAGGACGCCCACGCCCACCACGGCGTGCCCGAGTCCGGCTTCGGCCGGGTGCCCGAGCCCGGCCAGCCGCAGGTGGACCGGCCGCTCGTCGGGACCGCCGAGGAGGGCGGGGTCATCGACCCCGACGTGCTGTGGTCGTGCACCAACTGCGGTGCCTGCGTCGAGCAGTGCCCGGTGGACATCGAGCACGTCGACCACATCGTCGACATGCGCCGCTACCAGGTGATGATCGAGTCGGCGTTCCCGTCCGAGGCCGGCGTCATGCTGCGCAACCTGGAGAACAACGGCAACCCCTGGGGCGTGTCGCCGCGGACCCGCACCGAGTGGACCGAGGGCCTGCCCTTCGAGGTGCGGATCATCGGGGACGGCGAGCAGATTCCCGAGGACGTCGAGTACCTCTACTGGGTCGGCTGCGCCGGCGCCATCGAGGACCGGGCGAAGAAGGTCGCGCGGGCCTTCGCCGAGCTGCTGCACACCGCGGGCGTCGAGTTCGCGATCCTCGGCACCAACGAGTCCTGCACCGGTGACCCGGCCCGCCGGCTCGGCAACGAGTACCTGTACCAGGAGATGGCCAAGGCGAACATCGAGCTGCTGAACTCCACGGGCGTCAAGAAGATCGTCGCGACCTGCCCGCACTGCTTCAACAGCCTCGCCCGGGAGTACTCCTCGCTCGGCGGCGAGTACGAGGTCGTCCACCACACCCAGCTACTCGGCAAGCTCGTCGAGGAGCGCAAGCTGGTGCCGATCACCCCGATCGACTCGTCGGTCACCTACCACGACCCGTGCTTCCTCGGCCGGCACAACAAGGTCTACACCCCGCCGCGGGAGATCCTGGAGGCCATCCCCGGCATTCGGGGCCAGGAGATGCACCGCTGCAAGGACCGCGGGTTCTGCTGCGGCGCCGGCGGCGCGCGGATGTGGATGGAGGAGAAGATCGGCAAGCGGGTCAACGTCGACCGGATGGAGGAGGCCCTCGGTCTCGACCCGGACGTCGTGTCCACCGCGTGCCCGTTCTGCATCGTGATGCTGACCGACGCCGTCACCGAGAAGAAGCTCGCGGGTGAGGCGAAGGAGAGCGTCGAGGTGCTCGACGTCTCCCAGCTCCTGGCCCGCTCGCTGGCCCCGGCGGCGCCGGCCACGACCCCCGCCGAGCCCGTCGGCTGACCTGCGCCAGCCCCGCCGCGACCCGGGACCCTCGCCACCCGCGAGGGTCCCGGGTCGTTGCCCTTTCGGCGGCGGATCAGGCGGGCGGGAGCTCGCCGTTCGGGACGTGGGCGCGGGTGAAGTCGCGGTAGGCGCGTGACGGCGTCGGACCGCGCTGGCCCTGGTACCGGGAGCCGTAGACGGCCGAGCCGTAGGAGTGCTCGGCCGGTGAGGTCAGCCGGAACAGGCAGAGTTGGCCGATCTTCATGCCCGGCCAGAGCTTGATCGGCAGCGTCGCGACGTTCGACAGCTCCAGGGTGACGTGCCCGGAGAAGCCGGGATCGATGAAGCCGGCCGTCGAGTGCGTGAGCAGCCCGAGCCGGCCCAGGCTCGACTTCCCCTCCAGCCGGCCCGCCAGGTCGTCCGGCAGGGTGACGACCTCCAGCGTCGAGCCGAGCACGAACTCGCCCGGGTGCAGCACGAACGGCTCGTCGCCCTCCGGCGCGATGAGTTCGGTGAGATCCTCCTGCTCGACCGACGGGTCGATGTGGCTGTACCGGTGGTTGGCGAAGACCCGGAACCAGCGGTCCAGCCTCAGATCGATGCTGGACGGCTGGATCAGGGCGGGGTCGTGGGGGTCGAGACGGATCCGGCCCGCGGCGATCTCGGTCCGGATGTCCCGGTCGGACAGCAGCACGCCGTGGACGTTAGAGCATGCGCGGTCGATCTTCATCGCCCGTCCGACCGGTCGCCGTCGGCCGAACCCTCGGCCGAGGGTTTGGCCGAGGGAGTGAGACGTAGCGTGACAGGGGTAGGTAGAGCCGTGTCCGCTCGGGAACGCCCGGTCGGAACGGGGCGTCCCGGCGGAAAGGCGGGGAACGCGGACACAGGCGGGAGAAGCATGTTCGGGCTACCCGATCACATTCAGGCGTGCCTGTTCGATCTCGACGGGGTGCTGACCGATACCGCGTCGGTACACGCGGCCGCGTGGAAGGAGATGTTCGACGACTTTCTGGAGAACTGGGCCAGTCGGTCCGGTGAACCGTTCGTCCCGTTCGACCTCGGCGGGGACTACGGCGAATACGTCGACGGCCGGCCCCGGGTCGACGGGGTGCGCGCCTTCCTCGCCGCCCGCCACATCCGGCTGCCCGAGGGGACCGCGGACGACCCGCCGTCCGCGCTGACCGTGAACGCCCTGTCCAACCGCAAGAACATCCTGCTCCTGAAGCGGATCAGGGCCGACGGCGTCAAGGTCTACCCGGGCTCGCGGACCTATCTGGAGGAGCTGGCGAGGAGCGGGATCCCCCGGGCCGTGGTCTCCTCCAGCGCCAACTGCGTGGAGGTGCTGCGATCGACCGGCCTCGACGCCTTGGTCGACGAGGTGGTCGACGGCGTGGTCGCGGCCCGGGACCACCTGGCCGGCAAGCCGGCGCCGGACACCTTCCTCGCCGGCGCCAGGTTGCTCGGCGTGCCGCCGGAGCGGGCGGCGGTGTTCGAGGACGCCCTGGCCGGCGTCGAGGCCGGCCGGGCCGGGGGCTTCGGCTACGTGGTCGGCGTCGACCGGGTGGGGCAGGGGCACGCCGAGCAGTTGCGCAAGCACGGCGCCGACGTCGTCGTCGAGGACCTGGCCGATCTGCTCGCGCCGTCCGCGCCGTCCGCGCCGTCCGCCCCCGGGCGCGGCCCAGCATGATCGACAAGGCGTCCTACCTGATCGAGCCGTGGGCGATCCGGGAATCCGGCGTCGACCTCTACGATCTGGGCCGGTCCGAATCGTTGTTCGCTTTGTCCAACGGCCACATCGGGCTGCGCGGAAACCTCGACGAGGGTGATCCCCACGGCCTGCCCGGCTCCTACCTGAACTCCGTGCACGAACTGCGCCCATTGCCATACGCCGAGGCCGGGTACGGATATCCCGAATCCGGGCAGACGGTCATCAACGTCACCGATGGCAAGATCATCCGGTTGCTGGTGGATGACGAGCCGTTCGACATCCGGTACGGCGAACTGCGGTCGCATCAGCGGATGATCGATTTTCGGGAGGGCGTGCTCACCCGCGACGTGGAATGGGTCTCACCGGCCGGCCAGACGATCCGGGTGCACTCCGAGCGGCTGGTGTCGTTCTCCCAACGGTCCATCGCCGCCTTCTACTACGAGGTCGAGGCGGTCGGCGCTCCTGCCCGGGTCGTCATCCAGTCGGAGCTGGTCGCCAACGAGCAGCTACCGACCTGGCGCGGCGACCCGCGGGCCGCCGCCGTGCTGGAGACGCCGCTGATCTCCGAGCGTCACCGTGCCGACGGGACCAAGGTCGAGACCGTCCACATCACCCGGCACAGCGAGATCCGGGTCGCCGCCGCCATGGATCACTACTTCGAGGGCCCGGACTCGCTGGGCATCTCGTCGGAGAGCGAGCCCGACGCTGGTCGGGTCACCGCGACGGTCGTGCTGCTGCCCGGCCAGAAGCTGCGGATGGTCAAGTGGCTCGCGTACGGCTGGTCCGAGCAGCGGTCCCTGCCGGCGCTGCGCGACCAGGCCGTGGCCGCGCTCGTCGCCGCCCGCCAGACCGGCTGGGGCGGCCTGGTGCGCGAGCAGAAGGAGTACCTCGACGCGTTCTGGGCGCGCGCCGACGTCGAGGTCGACGGCGACCCGGAGGTCCAGCAGGCCGTCCGGTTCGCGCTGTTCCACGTCCTGCAGTCGGCCGCCCGGGCGGAGCGCCGCGCCATTCCGGCGAAGGGCCTGACCGGTCCGGGCTACGACGGGCACGCCTTCTGGGACTCCGAGACCTACGTGCTGCCGGTGCTGACCTACACCGCCCCCGACGCCGCGGGCGACGCGCTGCGCTGGCGGCATGCGACCCTGCCGCTGGCCCGGGAGCGGGCCGACCTGCTCGACCTCGCGGGCGCCGCCTTTCCCTGGCGCACCATCCACGGCGAGGAGTGCTCCGGGTACTGGCCGGCGGGGACGGCGGCGTTCCACGTCAACGCCGACATCGCCGACGCGGTCGCCCGCTACGTCAACGTCACCGAGGACGAGCGGTTCGAGCGCGAGGTCGGCCTGGAGATCCTGGTCGAGACGGCGCGCCTGTGGCGCTCGCTGGGCCACCACGACCTCGACGGCCGGTTTCGCATCGACGGCGTCACCGGCCCGGACGAGTACTCGGCGATCGCAGACAACAACGTCTACACGAACCTGATGGCGCAGCGGAACCTCATCGCCGCCGCGGACGCCGCCCGCCGGCATCCCGACCGCGCCGCCGAGCTCGGCGTGGACGCCGAGGTGACGGCCTCCTGGCGGGACGCGGCCGAGGACATGTTCATTCCCTACGACCCCCATCTCGGGGTCCACCCGCAGTCCGAGGGATTCACCGAGCACCAGGTGTGGGACTTCGAGCACACCACGGCCGATCAGTACCCCCTGCTGCTGCACTTCCCCTACTTCGACCTCTACCGCAAGCAGGTCGTCAAGCAGGCGGACCTCGTGCTCGCGATGCAGCGCTGCGGCGACGCGTTCACCATGGACGAGAAGATCCGCAACTTCGCCTACTACGAGGCGCTGACCGTCCGGGACTCGTCGCTGTCGGCCTGCTGCCAGGCGGTGATGGCCGCCGAGTGCGGCCACCTCTCCCTCGCCCACGACTACCTGCGCGAGGCCGCGCTGATGGACCTGCGAGACATCGAGCACAACACCGGCGACGGCCTGCACATGGCCTCGCTCGCGGGAAGCTGGATCGCCCTCGTGGAGGGTTTCGGCGGCCTGCGCGACGGCGGCGAGGTCATCGCCTTCTCTCCCCGCCTGCCCGAGGGCCTGACCAGGCTCGCCTTCAGCCTGTGCGTGCGCGGGCGCCACCTGCGGGTGGAGGTGTCCGACGCGACGGCCGCCTACACCGTCTCCGAGGGGCCGGCGATAACCCTGCTCCACCACGGCCAGACGGTGCGGGTCCAGCCGGGCGAGCCGGTGAGCCTCGACGTGCCGCCCGCCCCCGTGCTGGATCGCCCCAGGCAGCCCCCCGGCCGCGAGCCGCTGCGCTTCCTGCGCCCGCCCGGCGAGGGCGGCCCGGCCAACCCCGGCGCCGGCTCCAGCGCGGGCGGCGCCGCCAGCGTCGGCGGCGGCCACGGCGGCCACGGCGGCCACGGTGGCGTCGGTGGTCACGGCGGCGTCGGCGGCCACACCGGTGGTCGCGGCGGTTCCGGGAGTACCGCCGGCGCGGTCCCCTCCGCCACCGGCAGCACCGTGGACGGCTGACCGCCGACGCGCCGCCGGCGACCCGACCGGGGTGCAGGGGAAGCCGGCGGCGGGGGGCGGAGACGCGGGGCCTTCCCATGCTCCCGCGCCGCCGCCCCGCCCTGCCCCGCCGGCCCCTCCATCCGGTACGATGCGGATGCACCACGCGGGCGTAGTTCAGAGGCAGAACACGAGCTTCCCAAGCTTGCAACGCGGGTTCGATTCCCGTCGCCCGCTCCGTCACGGAGCCGCAGGTCAGGGTCAACCCCTGATCAGGGATCCTTTCTGTTGGGTTATGGCGCCGCACCTCTGGACCATCCACCGGCCACTACGTCTGTGTGAAGGTCCTCGGCGTGCACTCTTCGGGCCAGCCGGGTCATCAGCGGTGCAGTTGCGGGGCGATGGAGGCAGGGAGACGTCGTGGCGCCATCGATCAATCTTCGAAGGTCATCGACGTAACGGTGCACGCCGATACACCCCGCAACCCACCAGCTCGCACGCGCAGGATCGAACGAGTAGCCAAGAGGACAGGGCATCTCGCGATTTCTGCTGGGAGTTACATACGTATCTGGAGCGCCGGCCGGCCCGCTCGAGCCTTGGAATCTGACCTCATCTCATTGAAAGCACACTGATGCGGGGTGGCATTTGAGGTCGCGGTGGCAGGGCTTTTTATAGGGCATTCCGTGCACTGGTTCATGGTGGAGCTACTCTGGATTCGCGCGGCCGGGTGCCGGACTGCGGACAGGCGGCGTCCGGCCGGGTTCTGGGGATGAACCGAGGCGGGGACTGGTCGGGGTGGTTTTGCGCGGGCCGGTGGAGAGCTGTGGCGTGCCGCATGTGGGACGGACGTCCGACCAGGCGTCGGGGCGGTTTGTCGTGGTGGGGGCGTTCGTGCTCGACTGCCTGGTCAGCACGCCGCGGCTGCCGGGGTGGGGGCAGGATGTGCGGGCCGAGGCGATGCGGACCACCCCGGGTGGGAAGGCGCTCAACCAGGCGGTGACCCTGGCCCGGCTCGGTGCGCGGGTGGCCGCGGTGGGGGCGGTCGGAACGGACGTGGTGGGCGCGGCCGTCCGGGCGGCGCTGGTCGGCGAGGGCGTGGACGTGTCGGCGATGGCCGCGGTCCCGCAGGTGCCGACGCCCGTCTGCGTCGTCCACATCCGGGACGACGGCGAGAAGGCGGTTGTCTGGCGGGTCCCCGAGGCGTTGGCCGTCACCGGCGACCAGGTCCACGCCGCGGTGGCGACGGACGGCCCGGTCGACGCGGCGCTGGTGACGTTCGAGTTCGCCGAACGGGCCGCGGACCTCGTCACCGCCGCCGCCAAGGCCGCCACGCGGGTCGTCGTCAACCCGGCGCCGGCGCCGGCCGACCCGGCGGCCCTCGGGGCCGTGCCGTGGGAGCAGGTCGACGTTCTCGTCCCCAACGAGGCCGAGGCCCGCGCGCTGCTCGCCGGGCGACCTGCCGCCCGCGGGCCCGCCGGCCGGCTCGCCGAAGCCGTCGCCGGGATGCTCGGCGTCCCGACCGTCTGCGTCACCCTTGGCGAACGAGGATGTGTGCTGCGGACCGGCGGCGCGACGACCGTCCACCCCGCGGTCGCGGCGAAGGTGATCGACACGACCGGGGCCAGCGACGCCTTCACGGCCATGCTCGCCGCCCGCCTGGTCGCGGGCGACGACCCGGCCACCGCCGTCCACCATGCGCAGGCCGCCGCGGCGCTCACGGTGAGCCGGGTCGGCGCCTACGAGGCGCTTCCCACCGCCGCCGAGCTCCGCGAGCTGGTCTTCGGCCTACGGGACCGGTCGGGGTAGGGCCGGCCCGTCCAGGTCGCCGTCGGGTTCAGGGTGGGCGGACGGGGAGCTGGGCGCCGGGCGCGGTCTGGGCAGGTGGAGGGGATACAGCGGCCGGAGGGGGCGCGGCGGGCCTCGTCGCCCGCCGGCCGGCGGCGCCGCGGCCGCCGTGGCGAACTGGGCGATGCCACGGCGGTAGGCGTCCTCCTTGCGGCGGGCGATCGTCGCCGGGTCGATCTCGGCGACGCCGAGCCGGCCCCGGGCGCCGCAGGCGGCGGCGCGCGCGGGGTCGAGCAGGAACGGGGCGAGCGCGGTGGCCAACGCCTCGGCGTCGTCGGGCGGGACCGCGGTCCCGGACCCCCAGCGCTCGACGAACGGTGCCACGCCGGTCCGGGTCGTGGTGACCACCGGCCGCCCGGCCGCCATCGCCTCGACGGCGGCGATCGAGAAGCTCTCGAAGCGGCTGGGCACGGCGACGGCCCGTGCCCGGCGGTAGAGGTCGTGGAGCTCGCCGGCCGACAGATGGCCGGGGAACTCGACGCGCAGGCCGAGCTCCCGGGCGCGCCGGGCGAGCCAGGCGCCGGCGGGGGCACCGCCGATCGTCCCGGCGGGGCGCCCGGCGAGCACCAGCCGGTGGGCGATGCCCGCGCGGTTGAGCCGCGCGGACGCGTCGAGCAGGACGTCCACCCCCTTGTACGCCTCCAGGCGGCCGACCGCCGCGACCGTCGGCGCCGTGCCGGCGACGTCCGGGACGTCGAGCCAGGGGTGAGCGTCGAACGGGTTCGGGATCACCTCCACGGTGCGTCGTCCCAGCCAGCCCCGTTCGCGCAGGGTGTCGACGAGTAGCTGTGACGGTGAGGTCACCACGGCGGCGCGATCGGCGGAGATCTGGTCGAGCCGGTCGGCGAGCCGGCCCTTGCACCCGAGGGGCTGGCCGGCGAGCTGGACGGTGAGCATGGTCGGGCAGTGCAAGTGGATGGCGATCGGGCGGGTGCGGTACAGCGCCTGGAGCAGGCCGCGGGTCTCCCCGTCCTGCGTCTCGATCACGTCGGGGTGCAGGCCGAGGCGGCGCATCCAGAAGCTGTAGGACAACGGCAGGCTGACCCGCAGCGTGATCGAGTCCCGCGGGTACAGCGGCCCGCGCAGCCGCGCCCCGACCGGGCCCAGCCCGCGGGTGACCGGAACCCGCAGCAGCGGCCGGCGGTGCACGTGCACCCCGTCCTGCACGGAGTCGACGACCCGGTGACCCTGGGCGCAGAGCACGTGCACCTCGTGCCCCAGCCGCGCGAGCGCGACGGCCAGCGTCGCCGTGTAGCTGCCCGCGCCGTCCCAGACGACCGGCGGGTACTGCTCGCAGAAGAACAGGATGCACAGGGCGCGTAACGATTGGACCGAATCCGCCATGCGTTTCCGTTTCCATCGGTCCGGTCACCGGAGCTTGCGGGAATGATGGGAATACGTTAGCGCGAACCTCGCGGAGCTGCGGGTGATTGTCGTCGTGCGTCCGACGAGTCGCTCTGGATGGTCCGGCGGGTCGTGGTGGGATTGCGTCGCGCGGCGCTGGCGTCGATATTGTCCGGGCAGGTCCGAAACCGTTCGGTGATCGGTCGGGAGGCGGTCTTTCGTCCGAGCTTGCGGGCAAAGGTGGCGCGCTGCCGTTTCCGTGGAGATCGGAGTCGTCCGGCCCTGCCCGGCGGCGCACATGATGGGTTCTGATCGGGACGGCTCGGCCTGGTCGCGGGGCCTGTCGGGCGATCGGAACAGGCGGCGCAGGCGCTCCTGATTGCTGTCGCGGTGGTTTCCTGTTGCGTGGAAACAATTCCGGACGGTCGGATTTTCGAGTGGGAACACGGGGCTACGATTTCGCCGAGGTGCCTGTGATGATTGCCGCGGCGGAGGGCCGGGCGCGGCGGGCCTGCAGGTGCGCGGAACGTCCAGGTCAGCCGATCTGAATGGTCTCGGTCGTGGCGATGGCTGCCATTCTCGTGGGCGATGGGCCGACGCCGTGGTGCCCCGTGCCGACCCAGTTCTTCCGGGTGACGCGACGGGCGGCCGACCCGGGGCGGGACGGTGTTCGTCGCGCCGCGAAGGTCGACGGGTCGTGGCGGGACAGCGGCGGCCGGCGGGGTCGCGGGTGCCCGCGGCGGGCGTCGTGGGCGTGGCGGGTGACAGGGGGTTGGCCGACGTGGTCCTGAGGGGCTTGCGGTCCGCGGTGTGCCGGCACCATCCGGCTACATCCGTCGTTGCGTAGGAGTGACGAAACGGAACGAAACAACGATACGTCCGTCCGTGCAACTCCGATACGACATCCAGGTCATCGGACTCCGGCGTGGGACGCGCCGCATGCGCCGGGAGTGACCGGATCGGTGCGGGGAACAGAACATCCGCGAGAACTGCACCGAACGTGTCGCCGGTCGCGGGTCCGGGGCGTCGAGCGGATCGTCAGCGCCTCGGGCCGGAGGTAGCGTTGCCCTTTTCGCGCCGCCGACGGCCATCCCCACGCCGGCCCGGCGGATCCGCGTGCCTCGGTGAGCTGGGCCCCGGGCGGACCGGGGCCGTCGAGACTGTGAGGGAGGGCGTCGATGTGCCACCTGTTCGCGATGAGTAGTGGCCCGAAGCGGATCAAGGCCACGTTCTGGCTGCTGGACGCGCCCGACAGCCCACGCGCGGCCATCCTGCGGACGCCGGACGGCGCCGGCCTCGGCGCCTTCGACGCGGACGGCGTCCCGCAGGTGGTGAGGCAGGCGATCCGCAGCCGTGCGGACACGGCGTTCGCCCGGGAGGCGCAGGACGTCACCTCGTCGACCTTCGTCGCGCACGTACGGCACGCCTCCACCGGCCGGGCCAGCGACGCCAACACGCACCCGTTCGTCCGCGACGATCGGATCTTCGCCCACAACGGGGTTATCGAGGGCCTGGGCAAGCTGGACGCGGAACTCGGCACCGCCGGGCTGCCGGTGCTTGGCGATACCGACTCCGAGCGATTCTTCGCGCTGGTCACCCGGGAGATCGACGCCCACGACGGCGACGTCGGCGAGGGCATCGCCGCGGCGGCGCGCTGGGCGGCGCAGAATCTTCCCCTCTACTCGATCAACATGATTCTCATCACCGCCGGGGAGCTGTGGGCGCTGCGCTATCCGGACACCAATGGCCTGTACGTGCTGCAGCGCTCCGCCGGCGGGCGCAACGGCCGCCATCTCGACCACGCCAGCCCCTTCAGTGAGATCCGGGTCCGTTCCCTCGACCTGCTCGACGAGCCGGCGGTGGTGGTCGAGAGCGAGCGGATGGACGAGGATCCGCGCTGGCGGCTGATGGCCAGCGGCGAGTTGCTCCATGTCGCGGCCGATCTCACCGTGACCTCGCGGATCGTGCTCGACGGTCCGCCCGTCCATCAGCTTTCCCTGGAGGACCTGCGGCCCGAGGCCGCCGTGTCGCAGACCACCTCGGTCCCCGATCTGCCGGCGTCCGCCTGACCCGGCCGGCGTCCCCGCAAGGTTCGGCGAAACCTGCGGACATAGGGGGCGTGCGCACGGGGTAGCAATGCTGCAGGGGCAATGATGCGGACAGTCGCAGTTCCCTGGGCGGAAGGGGCTCGTCGTGGTACTTGAAGTCGGCAGGATCGGGCTGTGGGCAGCCCAGCGGCAGTGGCCGACGGACGTCCGGTCGCGGGCGGAGGTCGCCGCCGAGGTGGCGGCGATGGGTATCCCGACGTTGTGGATCGGTGCCGCCAGCGGGGACCTGGAGCTCCCCGCCGCCATCCTGGATGGCACCGATGGGCTCGTGGTCGGCACGAGCATCCTGAATATCTGGACCGAGAAGGCGGACATCGTCGCCGATCACTACGCGATGCTCGCCAAGGCTCATCCCGACCGGCTGCTGCTCGGATTCGGCGTCGGGCACCGAGGTCCGGTGGAGAAGCTGACCGGCCGCCGCTGGGAGCGGCCGGTCAAGGTCCTTCTCGACTATCTCGACACGCTGGACGAGCTCGGGGTACCCCGATCCGACCAGGCGCTGGCGGCGCTCGGACCGCGGATGCTGGAGATCGCGGCCCGACGCAGCGCGGGTGCGCTGCCGTACCTGGCCACGCCCGAGCACACCCGGCGGGCGCGGGAGATCATGGGGCCGGACGCGCTGCTCGCCCCCGAGCAGAAGGTCGTGCTCGACAGCGACCCCGACAGCGCCCGCGCGGTGGCCCGCCAGGGCATCGCCTTCTACCTCGGGCTGCCGAACTACGCCAACAACCTGCGCCGGCTCGGCTTCACCGACGCGGACCTGGCCGGATCCGGTTCCGATCGGCTCGTCGACGCCCTGGTCGCCTGGGGTGATCTGGACACCGTCCTCGCCCGGATCGCCGAACACCACCAGGCGGGCGCGGACCACGTCGCCGTGCAGGTCCTGACCCCGACGCCCGCTCAGCTCCCGCTCGCACAGTGGGGACGGCTCGCCGGCGCGATCAACACCCTCGCGTCACCCTGACCGGGGGAACCCCATGCGGTAGTCTCTCGACAACCGATCCATTCGCCTGCCCTGTGTCTGCGGCCGAGTCACGGAGAGTGACGCATGCCCGCAGATGCTTCAGGCGCCCCGTCTCCGGACGCCGATGAACGCGAGTCCGACCAGCGCGTCTCCGAGCATGACGACGTCGCCGCTGTCCCTGCCGCCCGCGAGGGCGAACCGGCGCCATCGCTGATCGCGGCCGCGGACGCCGCATCGGCGGCGGGCGCGGTGGACACCGGGTCTGAGCTGGTCGCCAGCCTGATGTCCGGGATCCCCACCGACGAGCAGAACCGCCTGCTCGGAATGATCAACTCGTCGATCGCGGCCGAGCGGTCGGCTGCGATCGACGGGACCGTCCGCCGCCAGGTCGATGTCGGGGTGCGCCGCCGTCGCTCGTCGCACCGCTCGACGGAACCCGACACGCCCGACGCGGCGGACGAACGCGGCGGCGCGCCGGGCGCGGCACATCGACACGCCGGTGAGCCGGCCGCGGACGGGTCTCGCGGCGAGGCGGGCGATGGCTGAGCGGCACCGCATCCCGCGTCGTGCGCTGTGAGGTCCCCGGACCCGACCGGCCGCGCCGCCGCCCGGTCCACGGTGCCGGGGTCCGTCGTGTTCGAGGCCGTAATCGTCGGGACCGGAGGGGAGCCGGCGCCCGAAGCCAAGCCCGCTGCGTGGTCGTCCGGCCCGGGGGTTCGGCCGGAGTGCGGGCGGACCGCCCACCGGGCCTCGCCGGCCGGTGGGGTCCGGGTGAGCCTCGCCGGGCCGGCCCGGCTCGTCGCCACGGTGGGGCACCGTCCGGGCGGTGTCGCGGTCGCGTTCGAGGGCGACCTCGACGCCGCTGCCGAGCCGATGGCCCGGGCGCTGCTGTGGGCGTGCCTGGACGAGTGCGCGAGCGTGCTCGTCGTCGATCTGACCGGTGTGTTCGTCGACGTCCGTGGATTCACGGCGCTGCATCTGCTCTGGCGGGCGGGCCGGGAGCGAGGGGTGCGGGTCGCGGTCGCCGGGTGCTCGCCGATCGTGGACCGGATGGCGACCGTCCTCACGCCCCAGGGCGTGCCACGATTCCGTACGGTAGATGCTGCATGGCAAGCAGTGACCGGCTCCGAGCCGACCACCGCCACGTCTGCGGCAACTGCGGGATAACCCCCAGGATGATCCGGCAGGATGGGACGGCCGGGCTGTCGCGGTCGCGGTTGGTGTCGGCGTCGGGGTCGGGGTCGCGCTGGAGGTACGGGGGAACCACGATGGAGATCGACAAGCTGCTGCTGGACGCCAGCCTGGCCCGGCTACACCACCTCGTGCCGAGCCAGGTCGAGCTCGCCAGGCTGGTCAGCGAGGTCGTGCACGCGGTCACCGAGATCTTCGACCTGACCGGCGCGGGCGTCCTGGTGGTCGACGCGGACCGGGCCCTGCGCAGCATCGCCGCGTCCGACAGCAGCGGGGCGCTACTCGAACGCGTCCAGGAGGAGTTCGGCGAGGGCCCCTGCGTCGAGTCCTTCATCATCGACGAGATCGTCGCGTCCGAGGATCTGGCCACGGACACCCGGTGGCCGCGGGTCACCCCCGCCCTGCTGGACGGCGGGATCCGCGCGGTCCTCGGCGTCCCGGTGCGCCTCGGCGGCGGCCCGATCGGCACCCTCAACGTCGCCGCCGACTCCCCGCGAGTCTGGACCGACAGCGAACGCGACGCGATGGTTCATTTTGGTGCGGTTCTCGAGAATCTGCTGCTCGCCGGGCTCATCGCCGACCGCAATGACAAACTCGCTCGTCAGCTTCAGTACGCCCTGGAATACCGGGTTCCCATCGAGCGCGCCGTCGGATATCTCATGGCGACGATGAAGACGGACCCGATCTCGGCCTTCGAGACCCTGCGGCGGACCGCACGCAACGAGCGCCGACGGGTCTCCGAGCTGGCCGGGGAGATCCTCGCCCGGCGACGGGTGCTCTGACCCCCGACCGGCCCGTCCTCGGACCGGCTCCTCCCCAGACCGGCTCGTCCTCCGACCGGCGCGCCCCCGGTCGGATATGGGTGCTGGCCCGATGGTCGTCGCCCCTGCCGCCCCTGTTCACTGTCGGCAGGACGACACGGTTGGCCGGCGGCGACGCCTGGCCTGACCGTGGCGGCTCCACGACGATGATGCCCACCGGGCGATGCCCCGGGTTGCCGGCGCGCCGGCCTGTCGGCGTTTCGTGGGGCCGGCTATCCCCGTACCCGCAAGACCCGTACCTGGAACGACCCGTACCTGGGACAACCACTGACGAAAGGGGGCGAATGATCGAGGCACAGGGGCTCACCAAGCGGTATGGACGCACGGTCGCCGTCAACGACCTGTCCTTCACGGTGCAGCCCGGCAAGGTGACCGGATTCCTGGGGCCCAACGGCGCTGGGAAGTCCACCACGATGCGCATGATCCTGGGGCTCGACAACCCGAGCGCGGGCACGGTCCGCATCGACGGCCGGCGGTACAGCGAGCTGAAGCAGCCGCTGCGCCAGGTGGGCGCGCTGCTCGAGGCGAAATGGGTGCACCCCAACCGGTCCGCGCGTTCTCACCTGCGTTGGATGGCGGCGTCCAACCGAATCCCGGCGAAGCGGGTCGACGAGGTGCTGGAGATCGTCGGGCTGACCGGCGTGGCGGGCAAGCGCGCCGGCGGCTTCTCGCTCGGCATGGCGCAGCGGCTCGGTATCGCGACCGCGCTGCTCGGCGATCCGGGCGTGCTGCTGTTCGACGAGCCCGTCAACGGCCTGGACCCGGAAGGGATCCTCTGGATCCGTCGGTTCATGCACCGGCTCGCGGACGAGGGCCGGACGGTCTTCGTCTCCAGCCATCTGCTCTCCGAGATGGCGCTGACCGCCCAGGAACTCGTCGTCATCGGGCGCGGGCGGCTCATCGCGCAGACCAGCACCCGGGCCTTCATCGACATGGCGTCCGAGTCGACGGTCCGGGTCCGCAGCCCCGAGATGGACCGGCTGCACGGGGTGCTCACCGGCCAGGGGCTCGCGGTCCGCGACGTGCCGGCCGGCGACGACGGACCGGCGGCGCTGCTCGTGTCGAACAGCAGCACCGAACAGGTCGGCGAGCTGGTCGGCCGGGTCGGCTTGGTGCTGCACGAGCTGGCCGCCCAGCGTGGCTCGCTGGAGCAGGCGTTCATCCAGCTCACCGGGGGTGAGGTCGAGTACCACGCCGGTGCACTCGCGGGGACGCCGAACGGCTCGCCGCCCGCCGGGACACCCGCCGCCCCGGCACAGCCCACCGGGCCGCTGCCGCGGGAGACCGAGGCCGTGGACGCGACGCGGGGAGGCGACGCGCGATGACTCTGCTCACCGTCGAACGCATCAAGCTGTTCTCCACCCGCTCGCCGTGGTGGTGCATGATCCTGGCGACCGCCCTCACGGTAGGGCTGACCTCCATCTTCGCGGCCACCACCAAGCCCGCCGACCTGCCCACCTTCACCCCGAGCGTCACCCAGTTCGCCTTCAGTTTCGGACTCGTGGTGATGATGGTGATGGCCACGCTCGCGGTCACCACCGAATACCGGTTCAGCACGATCCGGTCGACCTTCCTCGCCGTCCCCACCCGCACCCCGGCGCTGGTCGCCAAGGCCGTGGTCGTCGCTCTGCTGGCGGGGATCGTCGGGGAGATCACCGCAGTCGGCTCCTGGGGCATCGCCAAGCTGATCCAGCCGGACGCGCCGCTGGGAATCGACACGGCGCAGGAGTACCGCAACGTGTTCGGTGTCGGGCTGATCTATCTGCTGTCCGCCGTGCTGGCCCTCGCCGTCGGGCTGATCGTCCGGCAGTCCGCCGGCGCCGTCGTCATCGAACTCATCTACCTGCTCCTGCTGGAGAACCTGCTACCGGCGATCCCCCGGATCGGCGATCACATCCAGCACTGGCTGCCGTACACCGTCGGCAACAACTTCATCGTCGCCGGCCAGCCCGAGACCGACGACGGGCCGCCCGCGATCGAGGGGATGCCGTTCGGGCCCTGGGGTTCGCTGGTGTACTACGCCGCGGTGTGCGTGGGCCTGTTCGCGATCGGCCTGATCCTGGCCAAGCGCCGGGACGCCTGACGCCTGCGACTGACGCCGAGTGGTTCGACGGGCCGCCGGCAGAGGAGACAGCGGCGTGCGTCGAGAGATAGCTTCACCACCTCACGTCTGCACTCGTTGACATGGAGTGACGCTGCTGGCGGGTGCCGTTGCTGACGGGTGGTGGAGGGGGTCGGGATCGCGCCTGTGCCCGGGCGTGTCGGGCCGCCGGGCAGCATCGGACCGGCCGGCGGTCCGATGCTGCCCGGGCGTCGCGCGCGTTTCGGGCGGTTCGGATGTTCCGAGCTGTCGCGGCTCGGCCGGCGCCGGGTCGCCCTCGCCGGTATCGATCCGTTTCTGCTGCGTAGCGCACTGCGGGCCGCCGTCGTCGCGCCCGCCGTGCTGGCCGCCGGCTACTACCTGTTCGACCGGATCCTGCTGAGCCTGTTCGCCTGGTTCGCGGTCTTCGCCCTGCTCGTCTTCGTCGACTTCGGCGGTCCGGCACGGGTGCGCGTCGCCGCCTACGCCGGACTGGCCGTGGCCGGGCTGCCGTTGATCACCCTGGGCACGCTGTGTTCCCGTTCATCGTGGGCGGCGTGCGGGGGGATGGCGGCGGTGGCCTTCGCCGTCCTGTTCGCCGGGGTGATCAACGTGTACCTGGCGGTGGCGGCCCCGGCCCTGCTGCTGTCCTTCGTGCTGCCGGTGACGAGTCCGGCGGGTCTGTCCGCCGTGCCGGAGCGGCTCGCCGGCTGGGGTCTGGGCGCAGTCGCCGCCCTGCTCTCGCTGGTGGTGCTGTGGCCGGCACGGCCGCCGGATGAGGTCCGCCGGGCCCTGGCTGCAGCCTGCCGGGCCCTGGCCGACTGCGTCGCCGGCCGCCCGGCCGGCGTCACGGCCGCGGGGTCGGAGACGGCCAAGGGGTCCGGGGCGTCGGAGGCGTCCAGGGGGTCCGAGTGGGACGGGGGGCCGGAGTGGGCCGGGGGGTCCGAGTGGGCCGAGTGGGCGGGGGCGGCGGGAGGATCGGCGGCGATGGGCGTCGTGGTGCGCTCGGCGGTGGCGGAGGTCCGCCGGCGCTTCGCCGCAACGTCGTACCGCCCGACCGGGGCGGGCGGATCCGCGGCCGCTCTCGGCCACGCCGTCGCCGACCTGAACTGGATAGTCCCCTTCGCGCTGGCCGTCCCCGCTGGGGACCGGATGCGCCGGCACTGCTTCCCCGGGCCGGCCGCCGAACTCCTGGCGGCCGCCGTCGACACCCTGCACGGCATCGCCGACCGGCTCGACCGGTTCGCCCCGCGCGACGGGACGTCCCGCCCGGCGCGAGCGGGCCACGCGGCCGGGGACGGGCGCCGCGGCGGCGGGCTTGGGGTGGAGCGACTCGACCGGGCCGCCCGGGGCATCGGACAGGCGCTGCTCGACGCGATCGGCCGGCCCGCCGGGCAGCCCACCGACCCGACTGACCCGACTGACCCGACCGGTCCGACCGGACCGACCGGACCGGTCGGACCGGATGCCACGGCGGCCGAGGCGTTCCGGCTGCGGCAGTTGGCCCTGGGCACCCGGCAGCTCGCGGTGCACACACTGGTGGCGACGGGGGAGCGTCGGCTGTGGCGGCCGATGCCGGGCGCGGGGCGATGGCAGCGGGTCCGGGCCCGCCTGCGTCTGACCCGCGAGCTCGTCGCCGGATACGCCGACGTCCGGGCGATCTGGTTCCGCAACAGCGTGCGCGGCGCCGCCGGCCTCACGCTCGCCGTGGCGGTGACCCGCGTGACGGGGTTGCAGCACGGGTTCTGGGTGGTGCTCGGCACCCTGTCGGTGCTGCGGTCGAACGCGCTGGCGACCGGGATCACCGTCGCGCGCGCGTTGGTCGGCACGGCGGCGGGGATCGCCGTCGGCGGGGTCGCCGTCGTCGGGGCCGGCACGGCGAGGCCGGTCCTGTGGGCGCTGCTGCCGGTCGCGGTCCTGATCGCCGGGTACGCCCGCAAGGCGAACGCGTTCGCCGTCGGCCAGGCCGGGTTCACCGTCGCCGTCGTGCTGCTGTTCAACATCGTCGAGCCGGCCGGCTGGCGGGTCGGTCTCGTCCGCATCGAGGACGTGGTCCTCGGCTTTGCGATCAGCGTCGTCGTCGGTGCGTTGCTGTGGCCGACGGGGGCCACGACCCGGCTGGTGCGCGAGCGGGCCGCCACCGCGTACCGGGCCGCCGCCGAGTTCCTCGTCCGGGTCGCCGCGGAGCCGCCCTGTGCCGCTCCGGAGCCGGCCAGCGCGCGGGAGATCGCCCGGTTGGCGCGCACGGCCGTGCGCGCCGGCCGGCTGCTGGACGACGCGATCCGCCAGTACCTGTCCGAGCGGCCCGCCGGCCAGCTCGACGTCGACGCGCTCATGCTGGTCGCCGCTGGTGCCCTGCGGATCCGGCGCACCGCGCAGGCCCTGCGGCTGACCGGCCCCCACCCGCTGCGGGCCGAGATCGTCGGAGCCGGCTCGCCGGTCGGGGGCCGGGCCGGCGCCTGGGCGGGGCTGCTCCGCTGCCGTCCGCGGCTCCTCGCGAGCGTCGACGAGCTGCGGCGATGGCATCTGCGTCTGGCTGACGCCCTGGCCGATCGGGCCGAGCCGCCGCCACCCGCGCCGGTCTCCTCGACGCCGCCGGTCGACGCGGTGCGGGGCTGTGCCCTCGTCCGGGTCCGGGCGGCGCTCGCCACGGGCGACCGGGCAACGGCGGTGGCCGCACTCGACATCGTCGAGCGCGCGGAGCATCTCGCCGTGCTTCAGGACCTGCGGGGTCGGCTCGCCGGGGCGGTCGGCACCCTGGTCGCCGGCGGGGGTGGCGCCGATCAGGCGCCGGGGCCCCACAGGTCGCGGCCGGCCCGGGCGCGTTCCCGCGACTTCATCCGGGCCTCGTGGACGTGGCGCATCCCGTCGGTGAGCCGCCGCCGAACCTCCTCGTCCACGTCGACGAAGGGGCGGTAGTACAGCTCGTCGTACTCCTCGACGATCTGGAAGGTCCAGCGTCCGTCGAGCACGTTGCGCCCGTACAGCTCGCCGCGGACGAACCCGGCGATCCGGGCGTGCCCGGCGTCCTCCAGTCCGGTGATCGCCGCTGTCAGGGTGAGGTCCGCTCGTCCGGAGAGCTGGTGGAACTCATACAGGGCGCCGCGGGCGCGTTCCACCCATTCCAGTGCCTCGCTGAGGCGGCCGACCGCCTCGGCGGTGGCGTCGTCGAGGTCCGGCCGGGTGCGGTCCAGCCGATCGCCGGGCCCGCGCTGCCCATCCAGGTGGCTGCGGCGGCCGTCCGCGCGCCCGGGATCGCGGTCCCGGCCGGCGGTACGGCTCTCGCCGCGGTCGCCCGACCGGCCGTGGGCGCGATCGGCGTCCTGGCGGGGGTGTCTGCTCACCCTGGCGGGATGCCCGGACGCGCGGGCCCCCACACCGTGGGCGCCCGCGCGTCCGGCGGATCGGGAGCTGGCTCAGGCCTGGACCGCGTCCACCGTCTCCGCATCGGCGACCGTGGTCCTGGTCTCCCGCTGGGCGGGGACGGTGACCGCGGCGCTCGCCCGCCGGCCGGGGATGAAGGTGGCCAGCAGCAGCGCGAGCAGGGCCGACCCCGCGCCGAGGACGAACGCGAGCCGGAAGCCGCCCTCGGACGGCAGCGCGACGCCTTCGAAGGTCGTTGTCATGTGTGCGAGGACCACGCCGACGACCGCGGCGGAGGACGAGGTGCCGAGCGAGCGCATCAGGGTGTTCAGGCCGTTGGCGGCGGCGGTCTCGGTCGGCGGCACCGCGGCCATGATCAGGGCGGGCATCGACGCGTAGGCCAGGGCAACCCCGAGGCCGATGATGCAGGCCAGGAAGATGATCTCCCAGACCTCGCTCATGAGCACCAGACCCAGCCCGTAGCCGATCGCGATCGTCCCCGCGCCCAGCATCAGGGTGACCTTGGATCCGAAGGCCGCGGAGAGCCGGGCGGTGACCGGGGAGGCCAGCATCATCACGAGGCCGAACGGCGCGAAGCACAGGCCGGCGACGATCATCGACTGGCCGAATCCGTAGCCCGTGCCCTTGGGGGCCTGCAGGAGCTGCGGGATGATCAGGGACATGCCGTACATCGCGAATCCGATGATGACCGAGGTCAGGTTGGTCATCAGAACCTGACGGCGGGCGCTGATCCGCAGGTCGACCAGCGGGCTCGGGGTGCGCAGCTCCCAGAAGCCCCAGGCGAGCAGGATCACGACGGCCGCGAAGCCGAGCCCCAGCGTGGTGCTCTTGGTCCAGCCCCAGTCGCTGCCCTTGGAGATGACCAGCAGCAGGCACAGCACGCCGGCGGACATCCCGAAGGCGCCGACGAAGTCGAAGCGGCCGTGGGTCTTGTCGCCCACCGGCGACTCGGGGATCACCTTCCAGATGACCAGCAGCACCAGCACGGCGAGCCCGGCCGCTCCCCAGAACAGCACGTGCCAGTTCACCTGCTGGGCGATGATCGCCGACAGCGGGACGCCGAGGGCGCCGCCGATGCCCAGCGAGGAGCTCATCAGCCCGAGCGCCGAACCGAGCTTCTCGGGCGGGAGTTCGTCGCGCATCACACTGATCCCCAGCGGGATCAGACCCGTGGCCAGACCCTGCAGCGCGCGCCCGGCGACCATCGGCAGCAGAGCGGTGCTCAGCGCGCAGACGACCGAGCCGATGATCAGCACCACGAGGCTGACCATCATCATCCGCTTCTTGCCGTACATGTCGCCGAGGCGGCCCACGATCGGCGTCGAGACCGCGGCGCCGAGCAGGGTCGCGGTCACCACCCAGGCCGTGTTCGAGGCGGATGAGTGCAGCAGCTCGGGAAGGTCCGAGATGAGCGGCACCACGAGGGTGTGCATGACCGAGACCACGACCCCGGCTGTGGCCAGGGCCCCGATCATCAGCGCGGGCGCGGGCGCGCCCTCCTGCCGACTGGTCGGGTCGGCGGACGCCTGTGCCATGGGAGCCTCCGGGTGGATGACGGTGAGGAGCACCGACGGAAGGTGACCGTCTGCGCGCGGACCGCGAGCGGCTGCGGGTGCGGCACGACCATGTCGCTTGCAAGAGGGTTTGCGAGATCGTTTCGGTAGCCACGGACGATCGCTGATGTGCACCATACATGCTATGTGTGCCGTGCACAGACACCGGAGCTGCGCATAGTCTGGGATAAAGGTCACGGTCAGACGAGGGCATAGGTGCCCGGATGCGCGGCGGAGGCGAGCGTGCTCGAGGACCTGCAGGAGATCGAGCGGGAGCTGTTGCTGCTCGCCCGCCATCACATCCTGCCCACGTCCACCCACAAGCAACACGGCCGAACCCTCGACCGCTCGGCGTACTTACTGTTGAGCCGGATCGAGGCGGAGGGGCCGATGACCATCGGGCAGCTCGCCGATGCCTTCGCCCTCGACGTCTCCACCGTCAACCGGCAGGCCGCGGCGATGGTTCATGCCGACCTCGTCGAGCGGATCCCCGATCCCGACGGTGGGATGGCCCGCAAGCTGGCGGTCACGCCGCAGGGGTTGCAGCGCCTGCATGCCGACCGCGACGTGGTCCTGCGGGGGCTGGGTCAGGTCCTCGAGAACTGGTCCGTCGAGGACCGGCGATGCTTCGCCGACCTGCTGGGCCGCTTCAACGTCACCTGCGAGCGTGAGAACGGCTATCCCTGGCCCCGTCCCACCCGCGTCTCCGACCGGTAGCCGCCCCCGCGTCGCGGCGGCGACCGGGCGATGATCGGATCTTGTAGGATGAGCTCGCTTGTCTGCCGTAACGCCAGGTGGGAGGGCTCGCCTAGAGGCCGATGGCGGCGGTCTTGAAAACCGCTATGGGGAGTGATCCTCATCGTGGGTTCGAATCCCACGCCCTCCGCCCACCACGTGAATTCCACACCAGATCCGCAGGCCAGAGCCGGTATCGGCCATCCCAGGACGATCAACCATCACTCCGGCTGACTCCGGCCAGATCCGACTGGCTGAGTCCCTCCTGCGTCCCGATCGTGAGGCGACGGTGGGGCGCCGGTTCGGATGCTGGCCTTGACGGCCACCACGACGTGGTGCGGTTCGGCTGGGGAGTTGGTGTCGCCGACCGGTTCGATCGCCGGCCGGTTCGATCGCCGGCCGGTTCACCGCCCCTCGGTAAGGGCCACGAGGGCTTTGGCTGTCTCCGGGTCGGCGGGCAGGAACGTCTCGACCGCCAGCTCGGAGACGGTCACGTCCATCGGGGTGTTGAATGTCGTCACCGTGGAGATGAGCGTGAGCAGGTGCCCTTCGACGACGATCCGCATCGGCAGCGCGAGCGCCGGGGGCGCTCCGTCGGCCGGCGCCGCGGGATTCGCCGATCCGATGCCTGTGTCCGCACCCGGATCGTCTGAGGCCGGGCGGTCGGGAACGGGATAGGCGGCCACCTCGTCGTGGAGTGCGCGCAGCACCGACGAACCACGCAGAATCATGTTCCGCCGCATTGTCTCCAGCAGGTGCGACCGCCATTCCGCCAGATTCACGATCCGCGGCGCGAGCCCGCGCGGATGCAAGGTGAGGCGCATCGCGTTCAGCGGTGGGCGCAGCAGGTCCGCCGGCACGCCGGTGAGCAGAACCAGCGCCGCGCGGTTGGTCAGTGCAACGTCGTAGTGCCCGTCGAGCACCAGCGCCGGGTTCGGCTCATAGGCGGTGAGCAACTGCTCCAACCCGGCGCGCACGGCCGTCATCGCCGGGTCGTGCAGCGGCGTCTCGGGGTAGGCCGGAGCATAGCCGGCGGCGATCAGCAGTGCGTTGCGGTCCCGTACCGGGACGTCGAGATGTTCGGCGAGTCGCAGCACCATCGCTCGGCTCGGCGTGGCCCGGCCGGTCTCCACGAAACTGATGTGCCGGGCGGAGCTATCCGCCCGAAGTGCTAGTTCAAGTTGACTGACTCTGCGTCGTTCCCGCCACTGCCGCAGCAGCGCGCCCACGCCCATCCGGGCACCCCCGGGCGCCGGGTCGGCCGGGCCGGGTCCCGCCGAGGAGGTCGTCATGCGTGCAACCGTAGCCAGTCTGACCGGGACCGGTCGTGCCGTCGTTCGCCACGACATGGCCAAGTGTCCCTGCATTGTGATTTCCGTGTTCGATGATGTCCGCCACGGGCGTCTGCCCTGAGCGGCCCGAAAGGTTGCGCGAGATGCCCGGAGTAGGTGGGATCGCCCCGACCTGACCGTCTCCGGAGCGTTGGCACTGGACAAACACCCTGAAGACTCGACGGCCGGTTGCGTGACGCTTGTGCAGGTCTGCGACAGGATGGCCGGGTGCCTCCCCGTCGGTCGACATCCCCTCGCGCGATCCCGGCCGCCGTCTCCTCGCCCCGGCGTCCCCGCGCGATTTCCGTGACCCTTCACTCCGATCCGGATCAGCCCGGCCGGCAACCGACACTGCCGATCCAGGTGCCCCGCCGCCGGCAGCCCGAGGCCGGCGCGCATATCGCGGTTACGGCCAGTTGTGCCGGCTGCGACACGCGGTGGACCGATCCGGCCACGACCCATTGCGGTTCGTGTCATCAGTCCTGGCCGAGCGTGCAGGGCTTCGACGACCACCTGGTCGAATGCCCGGCCCATCCGGTCATCGCCGCCCGGCGGGTGAAGCGGGAACCCGAACAGTCCGGCGTCGGAGCCGCCTGACCGGCGCCATTGGCGCCGACGTCGGACCGGTCCGGAGTTTCCCGCCCATCGGCCGAAACTCCGTCGGCCGCTTGTTTCCCGACTCCGTCTGCGATTGCGGTCAACGGGTCGGTGGTGCGGTCACGGAACTGCTACGTTCCGGCGCTGAAGCACCCGTGCCCGCCCGCGGCGTCGCGTGCGCCCGGTCGTGGCGCGCGAGCCCGTCAGGGCGGCGGCCGCCGCGGTCGCGCGCGTGCCGTGTGCCCCGGACGGGGCGGTCCAGGCGGGGCGGTCGGGCGGGGCGGAGGATGGAGGAGCCGATGACGGTCTGCGGGCTGGTCCGGTTGGACGGGGTCGACGTGCGGCGGGCGGTGCTCACCACGATGCTGGCCTCCTCCGCCGCCGGGCTGCCGGCAGCGCGCGGGGTGCACACCGACGGGGCGTTCGGGGCGGTGAGCGCGGCGGATCCGGACGCGGACCCGACTCCGCCGATCGCCGTCGACGACGCCGGGCTCGTGGTGATCGCCGACCTCTCGCCGCGGAGCGCGGGCGCCCGCCGCTCGGCGCGGGCGTCAGCCGCCGCCTACCGCAGCGGCGGTCGGTGGGCCCTGCTGAGCCCCGCGGGCACGGTTGCCGTCGTCTGGGAACCGGCGCGGGCCCGCCTGGTCCTCGCCCGGCCGTCGGGCGCTCGCACCGAGCTGGTCACCTGGTCGGACGGACGGTTGTTCGCCTTCGGCACCGAGACCGAACAGGTGCTGTCCGTCGGCGCTGGCGGGCCTTCCCGCCCGGCCCGGCTGCGACGGCTGGGTTCGGGCGAGATCGTCACGATTACCGTGCCCCCCGCCCGGCACCGCCCCGCGCTCGCCGCGGTCCGCCAGCGCACCGGTACGGCGGCGGCTCCGGGACTGGCCCCGGCCGGCTGCCCGTGACGGTCACCGGCCGCCTGGAACGCCGGGAGCCGCTCCGGCCCTGGCCGCGGGGAGAGGGGGCGGGCCTGGTCGGTCTGGTCAGCGGGCGGGGGCCTCAGCCGTCTCGCCGGCGGCGGGGCGGGCGGCCCTGGTGCTGGCCGGTGCCGCGAGGTGCTCGCGGCGGATCAGGGCGCTGACCCGGCGCTCGGCGACGAACGACAGGAACGGGATCGTGCCCGCGAGCATGATCAGGATTGTTTGCCGCAGCGGCAGCCGGCAACGGTTTGCCAGGTCGTATGCGCAGGCCAGGTACACCATGTACAGCACGCCGTGGATCGGGCCGATCGCCGCGACGACGGTGTCGTTGCCGCCGGCGTACTTCAACGGCACGCCGACGCAGACCAGCAGGATCAGACCGACGCCGACGACGTAGGCGATCACGCGGTACCGCAGCAGGGCGGCTCGCACCGCAGGCGTGGCGGAACGTCCCCCGGCGGTGCGGGAGGGGGCGGGGGTCATCGGCGGGCTCCGTTGATCTGTTTCGCGTTGATCTGCTTCGAGTTGATCTGTTTCGGGTCGATCTGCTTCAGGGCCTCGCGCAGCACGTCGCGCTCGTACAGCGAGGTGAGGTAGCGGTTGTAGGCGTCGAGTTCGTCGTCCTCCTCGGGCGAGTCCGACGCGGCGGTCAACATCCGGGGACCGTCCAGCTCGGGCCGCCAGGGCGCCTCGGGTGCGATCCGCCCGCCCGCGCCCCACTGGGGACCGCTGTCGTCCTGGGGCGCCAGCTCTTCCCTGATCATCTTGTACCACCAGTACACGACGAAGGCGGCGAAGATCGGCCACTCGACCCCGTAGAAGAGGTTCTGCAACGAGCCCTGCGCCGACTCGCCCTTGGTGAGCTGCCATATCCCCATGCGGATGAACAGCGCGACCATAGCGAGCGCGAGGAGATGACGCGCGATCCACGAGGGTGCAAACAACAGCCGGCGCACGCTGTCGACGCTACCTCTCCGGGTCCGGTCCGCGTAGGTCGCGGGCCAGGTGTCAGCGACCAGGCTCACACCGTCGATGACTCGGTCGGGCGAACGGCGGGGAGACGGTCCGCTCGCCGGGCCGGGCGTCGGAGCCCGGCCGGGCCCTGGGGCGCGGCGGCCGCGACGGTGGCTGATTGCCCGGGGCGCTGGATGTCCGGGGCGCTGGATGTCCGGAGTACTGGATGCCCGGGGCGCCGAGTGTCCGAGTGCTGGAAGCCCGGAGCGGGTGAATGCGGCGGTGGCGAGGGGGCTGGCCGGCCTTGGCCTGACCGGCCAGCCCCGGTACCGCTCGACGGCCCGTTCGGTCGGCTGGGGGGGGTTAGCCGGACGAACGGGCCGAAACGCCGACCGGACCTCCTGGCGCGGGGGCCGGTGTGGCGTTCACATGGTCAGTCGTCCGGGAGGTGTCGTTTGGTTGCCGCGGAGGGCAAGATTTTTAAAGTTTTTCGCGATCCCCCCTGGATGACCCAAAAGGGCTAGTCACGTTGTTGGGACCCCTCGACCCGGCGGTCGAAAAATGCGGCTCGGATGGTCGAACGGCCGTCATCGCACCAGCACCGCTTCGTCACCGCAGCACCGCTTCGTCACCGCAGCACCGCTTCGTCACCGCAGCGCCCCTTCGTCACCGCAGCACCGCTTCGTCACCGCAGCGCCCCTTCGTCACCGCAGCACAGCGGCCGCGAGCGTCCACCCGGCGGAGCCTCCGCTGGAGATCGACACGGTGGCGGCCCCGATGTTCGCCGGCAGCGACACGCTCACCCGGGCGTCCGCCGAACCGTCGACCAACGTCGAGGGCAGCGTGACGGTGAAGGTGCGCCTGTCCCGCAGCGAGGACACGGTGATCTCGACCCGTCCCGACGACGACCCGAGGTAGACATCCAGGGTGCGGGCCTGCATGACGAAGGTCGACAACACGGCCGTGCCCTGGACCGCCAGCCGGTCGGTGTCATCGGTGCCGCTGGCCGTCGGCATCCCGCCGCTCCAGTCGAAGCCCGAAGGCGATGTCGTCGGAACGCCCACCACGCTGGCGCTGAGCAGCGGAACCGGCAGCGCCGCCCGGTTCTGCACCCCGCCCCACCCCTCACCGAACAGCGCCCAGTCCGCGGCCTCGCCGCCGGGAATCTGGACTCGCGACCCGGCCGGGAACGGCGCGACAGAGCTGGTGTAGATGCCGGTGGCGGACGGCGCCAGGCCGGTGGTGGGTGCCTGGCCCGTGCCGGCCGCGCCGGTGCCGTCCCCGGCCGGTGCGGCCGGATCGGGCCTGGTGCCCCTCGTCAACGGCTGCGTGGACGCCCCGCTCGACGGCCTCGCTGCGCCCGCCGGCTCGGCCGCTCCCGCGGCCGCCGTGCTGCCCGCCGGACTGGCCTGTCCCCGCGGGACGCCGGCCGAGGGCTGCGGGGACGCGGGGGATTGCGCGGCGGGTGGACGGGACGGTGCCAGCGTGGCGCCTGCGGTCGCCCACGGTGTCTCCGACGGGTGGGGTCGTGCCGTCACGGTGGTGGTCGGGGGATCGGACGAATCTGAGCCCGGCAGGTCGAGCAGGGCAACCAGCGCGATCAGGGCCAGGCTCAGCACGGTGACGGCCGCGCCGACGAGCGCCTGAGTGCGGCGCCGGGCCGCCCGCCCCGGCCCACCGCTTCCAGGCCGGGTGCGCCGGGGACGACGGCCCCGTCGCGGCAGCACCGCGGACGGGCGCCTGTGCGCTGTGCCGTAGAGGGCCTCCAGCCGCAGGGGCGACGTCGTGCCGAGGCGATCCCCCTCCTCGGCGGGCTCGCCGAGGTCGAGCGGACCGGTCAGGTCGATCAACGTGCCGAGGCCGTCCGGCGCGGCCATCTCGGCGTCCGCGTACGGCTCGGCCTCGGCGTACAGCCCGGATTCCGCGCGGGCTTCGCTGTAGGCGGCGGCTTCGCCGTAGGCGGCGGCTTCGCCGTAGGTAGCGGAATCGTCGTAGGCGGTGAAGCCCGCGCCGACGACGATCGGCGTGGCGCCCTGCGGGCCTGCGTGAGGATCCGGCGTCGGCCCCGCGGCGGCTTCCGGGCGGTCCTGAGGGCTGGCGGCCGCCCGGGTGGTGAAGGGGGAGACGGACCCCGGCTGGCGCAGCGGGAGAACGGACGGCGCGCCCAGCGGCTGCCCGATGGCCGCCGCGAGCCGGCGCCGGATCCGGTCGGAGTCGGGCTGGTGCCGGGCCATCTCGGCGCCCAGCATGCCGCGCAGCTCCTCGTGGAACGGCGTGCCGGTGCCGCTCATCCGGCCGGATGCGGCTGGTGGTTCATGGTCGGGCTCCTGGAACCCCGACGTGCTCGGTGTCATCTACGCCTCGCCGACCCGCCACACCGGCCAGGCCAGTCGTTCCGGCCAGGCCAGTCGCGGCCAGGGCAGCGACTCGGGCCAGGTCGGCGAACCTGCCCCGCCAGGTCGCTCGAGCCAGCCCGGTTCGTCGAGTCGGGTCGCCTGTTCGGCCGGGGGCAGGCGTTCGGCCTGCGGCATGCGTCCGGAGCCGGGGATGCGGCCGGGGCCGGGGATGCGTTCGGGGCCGGGGATGCGTTCGTGCCGGGTCAGTTGTTGGCGCGCGGAGGAGGATCCGCGCCAGGGGACAGGTTCGCGCCGCAGTGGTTCGCGCCGGCCCAGGGGAACCGGACCGGGCAGCCGACCCGCCTCTGGGAACGGCTCGCCGCCGGGGTGCCGCCCGGCTCCGGGAGTCGGCCCGGCCCCCGGTGTCAGGTCGAGCCCTGGTGTCGGCCCGGCCCCTGGTGTCGGCCCGGCCCCCGGTGTCAGAGCGGCCCCTGGTGTCAGGTCGAGCCCTGGTGTCAGGCCGGCCCCCGGTGTCGGCTCGGTCCCGCGCGGCGGCGCGAAGGCGGACCGGTCGGGCCCGGCGGGTTCGCCGGACTGGCCGGTGCCGCGCCCCCCGGGGGACTCGCCCGAGCCGGAGCGCGCGCCGTTCACCCGGGACGCGCCCGGCCGGGACGTGCCGCCCTGGGGCGTTTCGGGGTGCTCGGGGGCCATGCGGGGGGTCACCTCCTCCTGGGTCCTCGCGGTCGGCGGCGGTTCGGCTCTCTTAAGGATTCGCTCGAGCTCGGCGACTCCCTTGGCCGTCTGGCTTTTCACCGTCCCGACGGAGATGCCCAGCGTGCGGGCCGTCTCCCCTTCTGACAGGTCGAAGGCGTAGCGGAGCACCACGCAGGCCCGCTTGCCCGCGGGCAGGCTCATCAGGGCGGTGCGCAGGTCGACCACCGCCGGCACGTCCGGCACCGGGGCGGATCGCTCGGCGCGCTGCCCGAGCACGGCCAGCCCGCGCCGCTCGCGCACGACCTTGCGGACCCGGTCCGCCGCCAGGTTGGCGACGATGCGCCGAACGTAGGCCAGCGGGAGCTCGGCCGAACGGACCCGGTCCCAGCTCGACCAGGCCGCGGTGAGCGCCTCCGCGGTGAGGTCGTCGGCCGCGTCATGGTCGCCGGTCAACAGGTACGCGAAGCGACTCAGCGCGCGATGATGGTTCTCGAAGAACGCGTGGAACTCCGCCTGTCTGTGGGGATGTTCGTGCTCGTCGTCGGCCGCGACCGCTTCCACTGGCACGCTCCCCGGGCCCGTCCTGGCCGGCGCGTCCCCGGTGCCGGCCAGACAGTCGATGCTGTGGTCGTCTGTGACTCGTTGCAGAGAACCAAGAGTTCAGGGTGATGCGCATATGACGGTAGCGACTGGATCTGCTGTCTGTCGTGGCACTTGAGTGCTGATCAGTTCCTGTACCGTTAATACGGCGATACGGGCGCCGCACCTCGTGCGGACCGCCGTCTCCGCTGTGACCTACGTGCCATCCGGGTCCGGGGTCGGACAGGCCCGTCGGCGAACCTTTTCGACGGCCAGACGCCACCCGAATGAAGGCCCGTTGTGGGTCGGCTGTTTTAGTTGTTCGATTGCGCGTGTCGCGGGATTGCGTCCGTTGTTCATGCGATGTTTTTGTTGATCGTTTGGAGATCTGGCGGGGTTGGCCTGCCTGTCCGGGGTGGGTCGCGAGGCTTCGGATGGGCGCATCGCTGGCCGTGCGATGCTGGGACGATGTTTCCGTGGCTCCGACCACCGGGTACGGCGGGTCCTATGTCCGGCCCGCTTACCTCGACCATCCCGACGTCGACCATCCCGACGGGGACCGTCCCGTGGACCATGGCGATGTGGACCACCCCGGCGTGCCCGAGTGTGGTGTCCGCCGGCGTCCGTCCCCACCGTCCGGACACGCCGCCGCCGCTCGACCCGGACGCCCCGATTCCGGACGACCCGGGCCCGCTGCTGCCCGATACGCCGGATCTGCCGCCGGCGCCGCACGAACCCTCGCCGTACACCGAGCCGGCGCCGGACTCACCCGAACCCGAACCCGAACCGGTCTGATCCGGGACCTGCGCGGGATGCGGCCACGAAGGAGCTCATCGTGACCCTGCTCGACCTCACCCCCGACGAGGTGCTGACGACGACCCGCAGCGTGCGCAGGCGGCTCGATCTCGACCGCCCGGTCGAACCGGAGATCATCGAGGAGTGCCTGCGGATCGCCCTGCAGGCGCCCAGCGGTTCCAACCGGCAGGGCTGGCACTGGATCGTGGTGACCGATCCGGAGCTGCGTGCAGGCATCGCCGACTACTACCAGCGCGCCGCGATCGCCTATCTCGACGCCGGCTCCGGGCCGGTACAGGACTCACTCGAGGGCGAGCGGCTCGCCGTCCACCAGCGGGTCAGCGACTCCGCCCGGTATCTCGCCGAGAACCTGCACCGGGTCCCCGTGCACGTCATCGGCTGCCTGGAGGGGGACGCGACGCAGATCCCGGCGGGGCTGCAGGCGGGCTTCTGGGGGTCGCTGCTGCCGGCCGCGTGGAGCTTCATGCTCGCCCTGCGGGCCCGCGGCCTCGGTAGCGCCTGGACGTCGCTGCACCTGCGCTACGCAGACGAGGTGGCGAAGCTGCTCGGCATCCCGTCGGACGTGAGCCAGGGCGTGCTGCTGCCCGTCGCCTACACCGTAGGCACGGACTTCCGGCCGGCGGCACGGGAGCCGCTGGCGAGCGTTCTGCACCACGACCGCTGGTAGCGCCCTCACCGTCGTCCCGGAGTCCGCGGGCTCGGGGGTCCGCGGGCTCCCGGGCGCCGGCGGCGTCGTAGCGTGTGGAGGGTGCATGCGGTGACGGTGTCGGCCCCCGGCGGGCCCGAGGTCATGTCCTGGTCCAGCGTGGCCGACCCGCCCGACCCCGGGCCGGGCGAGGTGGCCCTCGACGTGGTCGCGACGGCGGTCAACCGGGCGGACCTGCTGCAACGGCAGGGTCTCTACCCGCCGCCGCCCGGCGATTCCGAGATCATCGGGATGGAGTGCTCCGGCCGGGTCGTCGCGGTGGGGCCCGAGGTGTCCGGGTTCGAGGTCGGTGCCGAGGTGTGTGCCCTGCTCGGCGGCGGCGGGTACGCGAGCAGGGTGAACGTGCCGGCCGGCCAGCTCCTGCCGATCCCGGCGGGCGTCGACCTGGTCGAGGCCGCCGGCCTGCCCGAGGTCGCGGCCACCGTCTACTCGACCGTGTTCGGCATCGCCGACCTGCGCGACCGCGAGGTCTTCTGCGTGCACGGCGGTGCGTCGGGGATCGGCACGTTCGCGATCCAGGCGGTCCGCGCGCTGCGGCCGGAGGCGGTCATCGCCACCACCGCCGGCTCCGCGGCGAAGCTGGCCCGGGTCCGGGAGCTCGGCGCGGACGTGGCCGTGTCCTACCGGGACGAAGACTTCGTCGAGGTGATCCGCAAGGCCACCGAGGGCCACGGGGCGGATGTCATCCTCGACAACATGGGCGCGGCCTACCTGCCGCGCAACGTGTCGCTGCTCGCCGTCGGCGGGCGGCTCGTCGTCATCGGCCTGCAGGGCGGGGTGAAGGGCGAGCTCAATCTCGGGGCTCTGCTCACCAAGCGGGCGGCGGTGCATGCCGCGTCGCTACGTGCCCGGCCGGCGGCGGAGAAGGCCGAGATCATCGCCGGGGTCCGCGCCGAGTTCTGGCCGGCGGTCGAACGCGGCGCGATCAGACCGGTGATCGACCGGGTGCTCCCGATCACCGAGGTGGTGGCGGCGCACCGGCACGTGGCCGATCTCGGGCATGTCGGCAAGGTGATCCTCACCATTCCGCACTGATGGTGGCGGGCCGTAACCGGCTGTCGCTGCTCGTGGTCGGGTCACGGTCGGGTCACGGCCGGGCGGCCGACGTGGCATCGGCGCCGTGTGGTGCGCCCGCACGGGGCAGGATAGGGGTCATGACGGATCAACCGGAACCCCGCGTCGTGATTGTCGGGCCCGATGGAGCCCTGCACGACGGCCCGCAGACGGTGCTCGGCCGGCCGGCCAGGTCGGTGACCCCGGCCGACGAACAGGAGGGGGAGCCGGCCGGCGGCAACCCCGTGGCCGAGCTGGTCTCCCAGCCCGACAAGGTGATGCGCATCGGCACGATGATCAAGCAGTTGTTGGAGGAGGTGCGCGCCGCGCCGCTGGACGACGCCAGTCGCGTCCGGCTGCGGGAGATCCACCGCAGTTCGATCCGCGAGCTCTCCGACGGGCTGGCCCCGGAGCTGCGGGCCGAGCTGGAGCGGCTGTCGCTGCCCTTCGACGAGGGCCACACCCCGTCGGACGGCGAGCTCAGGATCGCCCAGGCGCAGCTCGTCGGCTGGCTGGAAGGCCTGTTCCACGGCCTGCAGACGGCGCTGTTCGCCCAGCAGATGGCGGCCCGGGCCCAGCTCGAGGAGATGCGCCGCCGGGCGCTGCCGAGTGGGCAGCAGCAGCAGCCCGGCGGTGAGACGTTCGGGCGCGGCGCCTACCTGTGACGGCGTCGGCGCCCGCGGGCGGTTCGGCGGTCAGTTCGCCGGGCTGACCGAGCTCATGTTGAAGTCCGGCACCCGCATCGGTGGCATCCGGGTGAGCGTGAACCAGTCCGCCCACTCGCGGGCCATGGTGCGGGTGGCCGCGCCGATCTGCGCCGTGCGGCCCAGCAGGTCCACGGGCGACTCGTTGAACCGGAAGTTGTTCACCGCCCCGGTGACCTCGCCGTTCTCGACCAGGTAGACGCCGTCGCGGGTGAGGCCGGTCAGCAGCAGGACCTCCGGATCGACGTCGCGGATGTACCACAGGCTGGTCAGCAGCAGGCCGCGGCGGGTCGAGGCGATCATCTCGTCGAGCGACGCGGAGCCCCCCGCGTCCAGGGTCAGGTTCTCGATCATCGGGGTGACGGCGCTCTGCGTGGCGCGGGCCGAGGCGCGGGTCTGCACGAGAGCGGCGAGCGCGCCGTCCCGGATCCAGTCGGTGGCGCCGAGGGTCAGCCCGTTGTCGAACACGCTCGACATCGACGACGACGACCCGGCGGTGACGAACGGGGTCGTCGCCAGCTCCGGGTCCACGGGGTCGCTGAACAGCCGCAGCCCCGCCGGCCCGATCGCCTCGCCGATCCGGGTCCCGCCGCCCGGCCGGCTGAACACCGTGCGGCCCTCGGCGGCGTCCCGCCCGGCGGCCGACCAGTACAGGTAGATCATCAGGTCGGCGACCGCGGATGGCGGCAGCAGCGTCTCGTAGCGGCCCGCGGGCAGCTCCACCGAGCGCTCGCACCAGGCCAGCCGCGAGCGCAGCGCCGCGTCCGTCGCGGCCACGTCCACGTCGCTGAAGTCGTGGGTGGACTGCCCGTGCCACACCGAGCCGCCGGGCACGCCACTCTTGGCGTTCCACTCGACGCTGCCCGTCGGCTGGCTGTGGCGCAGCCGCAGGCCGGTGGACGTGCCCAGCCAGGTGGTCGTCACGTCGTGCTGGGCGAAGCCGAACAGCCGCCGGCCCTGCGCCCGCGCGGCCCCGAACGCCTCGGCGAGGTCGCGAGCGAAGGCGGCGAACACCCCCGTGCCGGTGCGGGCCGCCGGGTCGGTGAAGGCGTCACTGCCCGCAACCAGCCCGCCGCTCCCGGCCAGCCCGGCGGTGGCGGGCCCGAGCAGGTCGGCGTAGTCCTCGGCGTCCTGCGCCTCGCGGGCGGCGTCCTCGGCGGCGCGGACGAGCTCGGCGAGGGCGTCGGCATCGGTGGGATGCGGCAGGTCTCCAGGCCGTGCGCCCCGTCCGGCCGGGGCCTCGATGGTGGAGGCGGTGCGCACCCCGAACGAGCGGCCGACGACGCTGACGACGGTGATCGACCGGTCCCGGCTCGCCCCGTTCGTGGTCAGGGTGTTGGTGGCCCAGCGCAGGTTCACCGAGCTGGACTCGGTGGCGATCACCACGCAGCCGTCCGCGCGGGACAGCGCGAGGGCGCGCTCGACGATCTCGTGGGCCGCCGCGGGCACCGTGCCCGCCCGGTCGGCCCGGGTGGTGTCCGCTCCGGTCACCTGGCTCATCGGCCGGCCTCCCGCCGCGTGTTGAGGACGTTGACGCCGCGGAACAGCGCGGCCGGGCTGCCGTGGCTGACCGCCGCGACCTGGCCGGGCTGCCCCTTGCCGCAGTTGAACGCGCCGCCGAGCAGGTACGTCTGTGGGCCGCCCACGGCCTCCAGCGAACCCCAGAAGTCCGTCGTCGTCGCCTGGTAGGCGACGTCGCGGAGCTGGCCGACGATGCGCCCGGAACAGATCTCGTAGAACCGCTGCCCGGTGAACTGGAAGTTGTACCGCTGCATGTCGATCGACCAGCTCTTGTCGCCGACGATGTAGATCCCGCGGTCGACCCGGCCGATCAGCTCCTCGGTCGAGGGGCCGCCGGGCGCCGGCAGCAGGGACACGTTCGCCATCCGCTGGATCGGCACGTGGCCGGGGGAGTCGGCGAAGGCGCAGCCGTTGGAGCGCTCCACCCCGAGCACGCTCGCGTTGCGCGCCGCCATCGCCCGGTCGAGCTGGTAGCCGACGAGGGCGCCGTCGCGCACGATGTCGAACCGGCGGGTCTGCACGCCCTCGTCGTCGTAGCCGATGGTGGCCAGCCCGTGCAGGGCCGTGCGGTCCCCGGTGATCGTCATCGCCGGTGAGCCATAACGCAGGGTGCCGAGCTGGTCCAGGGTGGCGAACGACGTGCCGGCGTAGGCCGCCTCGTAGCCCAGCGCCCGGTCGAGCTCGGTGGCGTGGCCGACGGACTCGTGGATCGTCAGCCACAGGTTCGACGGGTCGATCACCAGGTCGTACGGGCCGGGTTCGACCGAGGACGCCTTGGCCTTCTCCGCCAGCAGCCCGGGGATGAGGGCGATCTCGCCGTCCCAGTCCCAGCAGCCCGCCGCGGGCCCCGCGACCATCCACTCCCAGCCGCGGCCGACGGGCGGGGCGATGGTGCGCATGGTCTCGAAGCCGCCGCCCGGGTCGACGCGCGTCGCCTCGATCTGGCAGAGCACCCGCACCCGCTGCTGCGTCGTCGAGGTGCCGGCCAGATCCGCGTAGTACTTGTTCTCCATCACGGCGCCGAACCGGCCCTCGACGTGGTCGACGTCGTTCGCCGCGAACAGGGCGCGGCACAGCCCCCCGACCCGCTCGATGCGCTCCCGCGCGTCGATGGCGAAGGGGTCGGCGGCATACGCCGACACCCAGACCGCGTCGGAGTGCGTCGGTTCCGGGGCGAGCTCGACGGGCTCGGAGTTCAGCGGAGCCGCCACCTGCGCCATCTCGACGGCCTCGCGGGCCAGCCGGACCGCCTCGTCCGGGGTGAGGTCGACGCCGGCCGCGAAACCCCAGGTCCCGCCGTGCACGACCCGCACGGCGAGGCCCAGCATGGCGCCCTCGTGCCGGCTCTCCAGGGCGGCGTCGCGGAAGGACAGCGAGGAGTCCCGCAGCCGTTCGATGCGGATGTCGGCGTGAGTCGCGCCGAGATCGCGTGCGGTCTGCAGGGCCGCGTCCGCGAGCGTGGAACGCGGCAGCGCGAGGAACTCCGCGTCGATCTCGTGCGCCGGCAGGCCGGATGCGGCCGGGTCCTGATGGACGGGTGTCGCCATGTCCCTATCCTGGCCCGCGCGGGCGACCGATGAGGCGCCGACCCGGGTGGGTGGTGTCCTGGCGGCGCCCACCGTCGACACCGCGTGGCCGAGGGCGGCCCGGCGATCTCGCCTTGGTTACCGCAGGTGATCGGCGGAGTCCGGATCGTCCGGACGGGGGCGGCCGGATCCGGCCGGCCCGGCTGGCCCGGGCGGTGTCAACGGTGTCGGCGGCGTCGGCGGCGTCGGCGGCGTCGGTGTCGGCGGACCGCCCGTGGGCTCTGCCGGCTCGCGGCTCCACGCGTCGATCAGTTCCCACCGCCGTTCGGCCTCCCGAACGGCGGCGGCCAGGGTCTCGGGGCGATCGGCCTGGCTCATGCCGACGAGCAGGTCCGAGGCGGCGGTGAAGGCGTCGACGAACCAGGTCGTCGCGGGGGCGCGCAGGTCGAGTCGGGCGGGTCGGTCCGGCCTGGGGACGGCGGCGGCGAGGAAGACACGCAGCAGGCAGGACATCCGGTCAGCGAGGGGCTCGAATGCGGCCGGGTCGAAGCGATGGACGCCGGCACCGGACCGCGCGGGCGGCGGAACCGGCCGAGTGCGCGGCGTCCCGGCCGCCCCCGGGGCGCGAGCCCGGCCGCGACGACCGTGCCGGGCGTGGGCGAGCACCCTTACGACCACCATCAGGATCGCGACCATCGTCCAGCCCAGCAACAGCGGCCAGGATCGCGGGGCGGCGAGGAGAGCCGCACAGGGCCGGCTGGGGATGCACATGCGGCCTTCCCTCCTGTCGGAGGCCACCGGGGGAGGACCCGGGGCCGCGGGACCATCGGCCGGCGGGGCGCTCCAGTCCGAATCATCCGGCACGGTGATCCGAATCTCAAGGGAATTTTTGAATATTCATGATCGAGCCAGAATCGTTGCGGCTCGCGCGCGTCCGGGCAGGGGACCCTGTATCCGGGTCCGCCGGAGGGCGCCGGGGCGAGGGGCGTGGGCCCCTCCCTGCGGTGGTTCGAAGGGGCGTACCCGCGGCTGCAGGACCGTCGTGGGGCAACCCCGGGGTCCGACCTCGTCACCTGGCGTCGGTGGGCGGGACTCGATCCGGTCCGGGTCCGGAGCCGACTTCCCCGGCGGAGTCTCAAAATATTCGCGGTGCTACCCACTGTAGTCGACGGGTGAGGGCTGTCGCCGTCCTCACCCTCACGTTCCGTTCTTGCTTCCCGCGAACGGGTAGCCCGAAGGAGCTGCTAGTTCACGCGTTTCGGTAGTATTTGCGGTGGTCCAGCGCAGCGTTGTGTCGCCACGTTCTGCGACTCTCTGTAGTGATGGAATTGCTTGAGGTGGCGGCAGCGCCTGCTGGAAGATGAGATTTGCCGAGTGGCGGTGACGTTCGGTTAAGGACTTCGGCGTCAGCTCGTCACACTTGAGTGACGGAATGCCGCAAGCGGTCAGAATATTCGCGTCGCCGCCGTAGATCTGATCGTTATTACTGCGCTATGTCCTGACTCGGGGGTGATCCCTAGGATGAAGCGCAGTGGTGCAGAGAGGTAGGAGCGATGCGGCTCGTCCCGGTGGCCAGTGCGTCGTGTGCCAGCGCGAACTGTCCCACGGTGTATGTGAACGATGAGGATCAGGACATCTTCGTCCAGGGATACGCGGTGGCGGACCAGCGGATCCCGACGGGCGAGGTGCCCCCCGGCGAGGCGTTGGTGCGCATCCCCCGCAGCGTGTTCCTGGCGGCCGCGCGCGGGCTGCCGGTGCAGGCGTAGCCGTCGGGGCGCATGCGGTGGCCGGCGGGGACGGACCGACCTCGGAGGTGGGCATGGAGGGCGAGGATGCGCCCCCGGCGGCGACCGCGTCCGACGGCACGCCGCCGGCCCGCCTCGGGGTCGAGCTCGCGCAGCTACGCCACTCCCGCGCGATGACCGGCCAGGCGCTCGCCTCGTCCGTCGGCATCAGCCAGAGCACGATTTCCAAGATCGAGAATGGCCTGCTCCGGCCCAGCCCCGCCGACGTCGAGCGGATCGCCCGGACCCTGCAGGCCCCGCCGGACCTCGTCCGCCATCTCGTGGACCTCGCGGAGCGCCTGCAGTCGACCGCCGCCCGCCGCGCCCCGCGCCGGCGCGGCACCGCCGCGGGAGGGGAGACCCGGCGGCAGGGCGTCAGCCTCGACCAGGAGGAGATCCTCGACGCCGAGCGGGAGGCAACCCTCATCCGTGAGTTCGAGCCGATCCTGCTGCCCGGGCTGATTCAGATCAGCGAATACGCCCGCCGGGTTGTGAACGGCTATCACCGCATCACCATCGGCGGCGACGAGGGCGCGTGGTACCAGCGGACCGCGGAGAAGGTCAGCCTGCGGATCAGACGGCAGAATCTGCTCTACGACGTGACCCGGCGGTTCGAGTTCATCCTGATGGAGTCGGTCCTCGGTAACCGTTTCGCGCCGCCGGAGTACATGATCGCACAGATCAAGCGGATTGCCGCGGTGGCGGAGCTGGACAACGTCACGGTACGGATCGTGCCGAGCTCGGCCGAGCTGGAGTATCCGCACGTGCAGGGATTCACGATTCTGGATGACAGCCTGGTCGTGGTCGAGACGCTGGAAGCCACCGGATTCAGCCATCCGGACCAGGTACGGATCTACACGAAGATCTTCGAGGAGTATGCGGCGCTGACCGCGCCCGACCTCGACGAGATTCTCGCGGGGTACACGCGCAGCTACGCCGAACTCCTCGCGCCCCGCCGCCCCGCCGCCGACACCGCGGGCACCGCGATCGACCCCTCCGCCGCGAGCGCCTCCGCCGCGAGCACCGCCGCCGCGCCGGCCGAGCCCACCCTGGGCGGGGAACTCAACCCACCGCCGGAAACAGCCGCTCCAGGATGATCGCGACCCCGTCCTCGTCGTTCGAGGCGGTGATCTCGTCGGCGGCGGCGAGGACGTCCGGATGGGCGTTGGCGACGGCGACCGAGTACCCGGCCCAGGCGAACATCGGCAGGTCGTTCGGCATGTCACCGAAGGCGATGACGTCGCGGGCGGTCATCCCGCGCTCGGCGGCGAGCTCCGCCAGCGCCACGGCCTTGGACACCCCCGGCCCGGCGATCTCCACCAGGTCCACGCTCGACGTCGTGACGACGGCGTCCGTTCCGGCGAGCTCGACGATCACGTCGTACACCTCGGTGAACGGCTGACCACCCCGCCGAACCAGCAGCTTCGTCGCCGGCAGGGCCAGCAGCAGCTCGGGGAACGCCGCGACCAGCTCCTCGGGGTCCGGCCACATCGTCTCGAAGGCCGGTTCCCGGCCGAACCGGACGCCGCTCTCCACGGCGAACACGGCGTCCGGCACCGCGGCGCGGATGGCGCGGGCCAACCGCAGCGCCGTGGCCTGCTCGAGAAACCGGTGGCTGACCGGAACGCCGGAATCCAGGTCGAACACGAGCGCTCCGTTCGCGCAGATGGCGAGGCCGGAGGCCGACGTCTGCGCCACGACGCCCGCCATCACCCGGCTCGGCCGCCCGGTGACGAACACGACGGTCGCGCCGGACCGCTCCACCCGCCGCAGGGCCGCGCGGGTGCGTGCCGAGACGGTGCCGTCGCTGCGGATCAACGTCCCGTCCAGATCCGTGGCGATGAGGGCAGGCGGGAACACAGTGACCCAGTCAACCAGCAACGCGCCGCGCAGTCGGCGCAATCCGCCAGCATCGTGCCTGGCCGGGGGGCGGCGCCGACGTGCTCCGCCCACATGCGACCGTGGTCGTCGGTGTCCGCGAGCGGTGGCGAGGTTCGGCGGGGCGGCCGACGGCCCGGTGACAGGTAGCATGCCGAACATGGTTCCTGCCGATCGGCCCGGGTCGCCGCCGTCCGGGCGTCTCTCCCGACCCGGTGCGGACGGCGATCCGCACCGTCCCGTCGGGGCCGCCGGCGATCCCGACGCGGCGATCGGCAGCATGCCCACCGCCGTCGGCGCGAATACAGCCAGCGGAAAGACATTCGACGAACTCTTCGCCGAGGTCGCCGACAAATGGCAGCGTCGGGCGCCCGGCTCCGGTACGGTCGCCGCACTCGACAAGGGCGTTCATCATCTCGGTAAGAAACTCGTCGAGGAGGCCGCCGAGGCATGGATGGCGGCCGAGTACGAAGGTCGCGAGAGGGCGGCCGAGGAGATCTCCCAGTTGCTGTACTGGAGTCAGCTCCTCATGATTTCCCTGGGTCTTTCCCTGGACGACGTATACTCCCACCTGTGATCACGCCCCTGTCCTTTCCCGTAGACGCTGAGTAGTGACGATGCTTCGTATTGCGGTTCCTAACAAGGGGTCGCTGTCCGCGGCCTCCAGCCAGTTGCTCGCCGACGCAGGCTACAACGCCCGGCGCGAGGCCGCGGAGCTGGTGATCACCGATGTCGAGAACGACATCGAGTTCTTCTTTCTGCGCCCGCGCGACATCGCCGTGTACGTCGGTTCGGGCCGCCTCGATCTCGGCATCACCGGTCGCGACCTGCTCCTCGACAGCAACGCCGCCGCGGCGGAGCTGCTTCCGCTCGGCTACGCGCACGCCACCTTTCGCTACGCCGCCCCGGAGGGCGCGCTCGCGGACGTGGCGGAGCTGCAGGGCCGGCGGATCGCCACGTCGTTCCCGGCGTTGGTGCGGGCGGATCTGGCCGGCCGCGGTGTCACCCCGGCGAGCATCGTGACCCTCGACGGCGCGGTGGAGACGGCGGTGCGGCTCGGGGTCGCGGACGCGGTAGCCGACGTGGTCGAGACCGGCCGCACGCTGCGGGCCGCCGGGCTGGAGCTGCTCGGCGAGCCGGTCCTGCGGTCCGAAGCGATCATCATCGCCAAGCGGGGGGCGGAGCTGTCCACGGCGCACGAGCGGCTGCTGCGCCGCGTGCAGGGCGTCCTCGTCGCTCGGCGGTACGTGATGATGGACTACGACGTGCCGAGCGCGGTGCTGGAGAAGGCGTGTGACATCACGCCCGGCTACGAATCGCCGACGATCTCTCCGCTGCAGCGCGAGGACTGGGTCGCCGTGCGGGCGATGGTGCCCCGCGCGGAGGTCAACCGGACGATGGACGACCTGTGGGATCTGGGCGCCCGCGGGATCCTGGTCTCCGGCATCCAGGCCTGCCGGCTGTAACGCTCACCGACGCCGCGCCGCGGCTCGTCCGCTCCCGGGCCCGCCCGGCCCCGGCGGCCGGGCCGCCGGGGGAGGTCACTCGGTGGCCCGGGCCTGAATTCGGGTGACCGGCCGGGGTGACCGCTGGATCAGCGCCGGCTGCCGAGGATCAGCGACATGCCCTCGCTGCGGGTCGCCGTGCTGAGGAACTGGCCGCGCACCGCCGAGGTCACCGTCGTGGCCCCCGGCTTGCGCACCCCTCGCATCGACATGCACAGGTGCTCCGCCTCGACGACGACCATCACGCCGCGCGGTTCCAGGACGTCGACGAGGGCGTCGGCGACCTGGGACGTCAGCCGCTCCTGCACCTGCGGCCGGCGGGCGTAGAGGTCCACCAGGCGCGCCAGCTTGGACAGGCCGGTGATCTGACCTCGGTTGTTCGGGATGTACGCGACGTGCGCCCGGCCGGAGAACACCACCAGGTGGTGCTCGCACAGCGACGAGAAATCGATGTCGCGCACCAGGACCATCTCGTCGTGGCCCTCGTCGAAGACGGTGGTCAGCACCTCGGACGGTTCCCGCCCCAGGCCCTCCACCGCTTCCCGGTAGGCCCGGGCGACCCGGTCCGGCGTCTTGCGCAGGCCCTCCCGGTCCGGGTCCTCACCGATCCCGATGAGCAGCTCGCGCACGGCGCGCGCCACCCGGTCATGGTCGAACGGACGCACCTGCTGCGGTCTGCGCCGATCCCGGACCGGCGAGGTCGGGGGAGCTGCCGTGGCGGTGGTCGCGCTGGTGCCGAGGGCGCTGGGGTCGGGAACGCCGAAGCCATCCGATCCGGTGGCGTTCACCTCTGGCGACACGCCGGAGCTCACCCGCTCAGCCGTGAACACCTCGGGGGAATCGGACGTCAACGGCGTCTCCTGTCGTCGTCGTTCGGCCAGCTCGGCGGAGCCCACGGGTTGGCGATGCGCGGCCCCTCGGGCGGACCCTCGCCGCCGGTCGGAGCCGGTGAACCCGGCCCCTGCGGATAACCCGGCCCCTGTGGGTAGCCCTGACCCTGCGGATAGCCCTGTCCCTGGGGGTAACCGTGCCCACCCGGGCCGCCATTCCCGTTTCCGCTGGGACCGACCGGGTTACCGTGTCCGGCCTGATCCGCCCCGGGTGCACTCGGGGCACCGTTGCCGCGACCGGTTGCTCCGTTGCCGTGACCGGGGTCCTTCACCAGGTCGGCGACGCCGGTGGGGACCAGCCCCAGCTCGGCCGGGGTCTGCACCGGCGGGCGGTCGGAGGGGATGCGCCGACCGACGCCGGTGTAGATGCCGCGCACCGGTCGCTTCTGCACGGTCGCGAAGATCTCGCCGACGTCGTCCTTGCTCAGCGTCTCGGTGTCCATGAGGCGCAGCACGAGGTTGTCGAGCACGTCGCGGTAGGTGACCAGGATCTCCCACGCCTCGTCGTGCGCGGCCTCGATGAGCCGGCGGACCTCGACGTCGATCTCGCTGGCGACCTCCTCGGAGTAGTCGCGCTGGTGCCCGACCTCCTTGCCGAGGAAGACCTCGCTGTTCTCGGTGCCGAACTTGATCGCGCCGAGCTTGTCGCTCATCCCGTACTGGGTGATCATCGCCCGGGAGATCTGCGTCGCCTTCTCGATGTCGTCGCTGGCGCCCGTGGTGGGGTCGTGGAACACCAGTTCCTCGGCGGTGCGGCCGCCGAGGAGCACGGCGAGCCGGTCCAGCATCTCCGAGCGGGTCGACAGGTACTTGTCCTCGAGCGGGAGCTGCATCGTGTAGCCGAGCGCGCGGCCCCGGGGCAGAATGGTGATCTTGTGCACCGGGTCCGAGTTCGGGAGCGCGTGCGCCACGAGGGCATGCCCGCCCTCGTGGTAGGCGATGCGCTTCTTCTCCTTGTCGCTCATCGCCCGGGTCTTGCGCTCCGGGCCGGCCATCACCCGGTCGATCGACTCCTCCAGCAGCGCCGAGGAGATGAACTTCAGGTTGGACCGGGCCGCCAGCAGCGCGGCCTCGTTCAGCACGTTGGCCAGGTCCGCGCCGGTGAAGCCGGGGGTGCGCCGGGCGATGACCATCATGTCGGCATCCGGGCCGATCGGCTTGCCCTTGGCGTGCACCCGCAGGATGGCCTCGCGGCCGAGCAGGTCCGGCCGGTCGACGACGATCTGGCGGTCGAAGCGGCCGGGCCGCAGCAGGGCCGGGTCGAGGATGTCGGGCCGGTTCGTCGCGGCGATGAGGATGACGCCGCCCTTGACGTCGAACCCGTCCATCTCGACGAGGAGCTGGTTGAGGGTCTGCTCGCGCTCGTCGTGCCCGCCGCCGAGCCCGGCCCCGCGGTGGCGGCCGACGGCGTCGATCTCGTCGACGAAGATGATCGCCGGCGCGTTCGCCTTGGCCTGCTCGAACAGGTCCCGGACCCGGCTGGCGCCGACACCGACGAACATCTCGACGAAGTCGGAGCCCGAGATCGAGTAGAACGGCACGCCGGCCTCGCCGGCGACGGCCCGGGCCAGCAGGGTCTTACCGGTGCCCGGCGGGCCGTAGAGCAGGACGCCCTTGGGGATCTTCGCGCCGATCGCCTGGAACTTGCTCGGGTTCTCCAGGAACTCCTTGATCTCCTGGAGCTCCTCGATCGCCTCGTCCGCGCCGGCCACGTCGGAGAACGTCGTCTTCGGCGTGTCCTTGCTCACCAGCTTGGCCTTGGACTTGCCGAAGTTCATGACCCGGTTGCCGCCGCCCTGCATCTGGTTCATGAAGAAGAACAGCAGCAGGACCACGAGCAGCACGGGCAGCAGGTTCAGCAGGAGGGAGACCAGGATGTTTCCGCGATCCACGGAGACGTCGTAGGCGACGCGCTTGTTCCGCAGCTCGTTGGCCAGAACGACACCCTGTTCGGTGACATAGGACGACTCGAACTTCCGGCCGTCCTTCGTCTGGATCTGGATGAGCTGCTTGGAGTCCTCGATCTTGGCCTTCGTCACCTGGCCTTCGTCGATCTGCTGCTGGACGAAGTTCAGGTCTCGCTTGCCGTACTCACTGGGACCCGAGAGGACACCCGTCGTGAGAATGATCACGAACAGGACCAGGAGCAGCAGTGGCACCCAGCCGCGGAAGATTCTTCTTGGAGTCATCTGTCTGGAGCGCCGGACACGAGCGCTCCACCCTCCTGACGTGTGTACTGCCCTCGATCGGGATTCCCTTGTGCCGAGGGTACCGCCGGTGCGCGCATCTCACCGCGCGTACATCCGACCAACGGACCGGCGGGCCGCACTGTTCCGGACCGGACGATCCGGTGCCGCACGGGGGTGCACCCCGCGGAGCCGAGGCCGCGCGGCCGCGCCGGCTGGCTCAGGCCGGGGCCCCGCGCTCGATCGCCGCGGGCGTCAGGGTGCCGACGAAGGGGAGCGTGCGGTAGTACTCGGAGTAATCAAGGCCGTACCCGACGACGAAGGCGCTGGGGATGTCAAACCCGACGTACCGGACGTCGACGTCGACCGTGATCGCTTCCGGTTTGCGGAACAGGGCCAGTACCTCCAGCGAGGCGGGCCCGCGCGAGCGCAGGTTCTTCAGCAGCCACGACAGGGTCAACCCGGAGTCGATGATGTCCTCGACGACGAGCACGTCGCGGCCCTCGATCGAGCGGTCCAGGTCCTTGAGAATGCGCACCACCCCGGAGGAGGAGGTCGACGACCCGTAGGACGACACCGCCATGAACTCCATGGTCAGCGGCACGGCGAGGGCCCGGGAGAGATCCGCCATCACCATCACGGCGCCCTTGAGCACGCCCACCAGGAGGATCTCCCGGCCGGCATAGTCGGCGTCGACCCGGGCCGCGAGCTCCGCGATCTTCGCGGCGATCTCGTCGGCGGTGACCAGAACCTCGTCGATGTCGGGATGCGTGGCGGCCGCCGGCGGGCCCTCGTGGGGGCTGCCGGCATCGGGCGTCGTCGTCGCGGCCTGGCTCACCTGATCGTCCTCCTCGAAGTACGCCGCTGCGGCGAGATCCGGCCCGCGGCCGGCGGGTCCGGCGGGTGGCCACGGCGGAGCCACCGGTCCGGTGAGTGTGATCCGGTCCGCCCAGCGCCGGGCGAGGACACCGCCCGGCAGTGGCACGGGCTTCTGGCCGCGCCACCGCGTCACCAGTTCCTCCACCGCCCAGACATGCTCGGCGCGCAACGCCGACGCCGAGGCGCCGACGTCGAGGGCGGCCCGGCGCAACACCCGCCCGCGGATCGCGGCGGGAAAGGCGGCGAGCGTCGCCACCGCGAAGCCGACCTCGCCGCCGACCGAACCCGGGCCCGCAGCGGGGATCGGACCGGTCCTCGGGCCCGCGGGCGGGCCGGCGTGGGCGGTGACGGCCGTGGCGTAGGCGCCGGCGGCGGTCGCGTCCAGCGCGTCGGCGTCGGCCCGCAGCAACTCGGCGCCGCGGGCCAGCGACTCCGCGATGCCCGGCCCGAGCTCGGCCTCCAGCAGCGGCAGGACCCGGTGGCGCACCCGCGCCCGGGCGAACGCCGGGTCCTGGTTGGTCGGATCGTCCCAGACCGACAGCCGTTCGGCGAGGCAGGCGGCCCGCGTCTGCGCGCGGCGCAGGCCCAACAGGGGGCGGCGCAACAGGCCGTCGCGCGGGCGCATCCCGCCGAGCGAGCGGGCCCCCGAGCCCCGCGCGAGCCGTAGCAGCACCGTCTCGGCCTGGTCGTCCAGGGTGTGACCGACCAGTACGGCCCGGGCGCCCAATCGGGCCGCCGCGGCCAGCAGCGCGCCGCGGCGGGCATCGCGCGCGGCGCCCTCCGAGCGCGGCGCGTGCGCGGTGAGCACCTCCACGGGGCGCAGCCCGAGGGCCTCCCCGAGCTCGGCGACGCCGTGCGCGCGCTCGGCCGAGGCGGGATCCCAGCCGTGATCGACCACCAGCAGACCGGCCCGCAGGGCCCGGCGGGGGGCGACGAAAGCGAGCGCCGCGGCGAGCGACATCGAGTCCGGGCCGCCGGAGCAGGCAACCAGCACCAGCTCGCCCGGGTCGAGATCGGCGACCGCGTTGCGGACCGCGAACCGGACCGCGGCCACGGCGGGATCCGGCGCCCGACCGGGCCGCGTCGTCCGCGCCGTCTGGTCGAGTGGGCCGCCCGCCGCGCCCACCGGCCCGGCCGCCTCTCCGTTGTGGTCACCGCCGGTGGCGGATCGGGTCACCGCGTGGGCCGGTGGCCGGCTGCGCCGGTGAGCGCCCCGCGGACCACGGCCGTCACGCCGAGATCGACGGGCGACTGCCCAGGACGCGTTGCATCCATGCGGTGGGATCGGCCAGCTCCGCGCGGGTCGGCAGCGTCGTCGGCGACTCCCAGACGGTGTTGAAGCCCCCGACCCCGGCCTCGGCGACGACGGCCCGCACGAAGGCGCCGCCCTGGCGGTACTGCTGGAGCTTGAGGTCCAGCCCGAGCAGGCGGCGGATGAACCGGTCGAGCGGCGAGCCGCCGTCGCGGCGGCCCTCGAACTTCGACCGGATGTCGGCGACGGTGGGAACCACCCTGGGTCCCACGGCGTCCATCACCTGGTCCGCGTGGCCCTCCAGCAACGTCATGATCGCCTGGAGGCGGTCGAGCACCGCTCGCTGAGCCGGGGTCTGCAGCGCCTCGACGACGCTCGGACTGTCGGCGCCGCGGTCGAACACCGCCCCGCGCACCGCGGCCACCGCCGAGCGGACCCGGTCCGCGAGGACGTCCGGATCGAGATCGGTGGCCTCGATGAACGCGGTGATCTCGGCCTCGAGGTGGGAGCGCAGCCACGGCACGGCGGTGAACTGGGTCCGATGGGTCTGCTCGTGCAGGCAGACCCACATCCGGAAGTCACGCGGCACGACGCCCATCGTGGCCTCGGCGTGGGCGATGTTCGGTGCGACCAGGCTCAGCCGGCCGACCGCGTCCGGCGTGGCCGACCCGTCGGGGCCGGCGAGGTACTCCTCGGGCGGCAGGAACACCTCGTACTGGCCCAGCACCTTGCCGGCGAGGTAGGCCAGCGCCGTGCCGAGCTGGATGCCGGTGACCCGCCGGCCGACGGCCGTGGAGAAGGTGCCGCGCTGCTGGTCGGACAGCTTGCTGAGCAGGGGGGTGGTGAGCACCCGCAGGCCGGCGACGTTGGAACGGACCCATTCGGGCCGGTCGACCACGTTGATGGGGGTGATGGCACCGGCAGGGGCGAGGCGGGTGTAGTCCTCCACGTGCCCCTCGGCCTCCACCGCCAGGCGGCGGAGCTCGGCGACGACCTCGCCGGCCTGCTCCCGGGTGATCTGTGGGCCGGGGCGGACCAGCCTTCTCGCCGTCGTCACGGCGAGTTCCCAGTCGACCAGCTCGGCGTCCACGAATCCGAGCGTACCGGGCCGGCCCGCGCTCTGCTCCCGCGTCGCCCTCACCGACACCCTCACCGACACCCTCACCGACGCCCTCACCGCGGCGCGGCGCCGGCCGGGACCATGACGGGTCGTCTCCGGGATCGCCGCCGGCTCAGTGGGCCGGTCCGGTCGGCGCCGCGCGTGCGACCGGTGCCGGCGCGGGGCAGCCGCAGCCGGCGAGCGCCGCGGCGACCCGGTCGAGCGCGGCCTTGGTGCCGCCCCCCTCCTCCGCCGGGGACAGGAAGGCGAACAGCAGCAGCCGCCCGTCGGCGTCGACGAGCTGGCCGGCGAGGCTGCTGACGTTGCGCAGTGTGCCGGTCTTGGCCCGGACGTCACCCGCGCCCGGCGCCGTGTCCGCGGTGGCGTACCGGTCGTTCAGGGTGCCGGAGAAACCGGCCACCGGTAGCCCGGTCAACACGGTCCGCAGGGCGGGTCGGGTGGGCAGGACCGCCGCTCGCAGCAGCGCCACGAGGGTGGCGGGCGCGATCAGATCGGTGGTGGACAGGCCGCTGACATCGTTGAGGGCCATCCCCGCGGTGGGGATACCTAGTTCGGTGATCGTGTCGGTCACGGCCCTCGCGGCCCCGGCGAACGAGGCCGGCAGGCCACGCCGCCGGGCGACCAGCCGGCCCAGGCTCTCCGCCAGGTCGTTGTCCGACTCGGTGAGCATGCGTTCGACGAGTACCCGCACCGGCGGGCTATCCACCGCGGCGACGCGGGTCGCCCCCGCCTCGGCGATCCCGGTGCCGACCGCGCCGACCGGGATCCCGGCGGCCGCCAGCGCCCCGGCGAACGCCGCCGTCGCCGCCACCGCGGGGGCGGGGTTGCGCGGGCCCTCGGCACCCGGGGCGGAGCGACCCGCGTCGAGTTCCAGCGCGGAGACCGGCGTGACGTCGCCGTCGGTCACGTAGTTGTCACGCCATCCCGGCGCCCGGTCTGGGCCGACGAACAACGACCCGTCGCCGACCACCCGGGCCACCGAGGTGATGCCGGCCGCCCGGACCTGGGCGACGAGATCGGCGAGCCGGGCGAAGGCAGGGTAGCCGCCGGTCTCGGACGACGCGGTCAGCGTCGGGTCGCCACCCCCCACGAGCCACAGCGTGCCGCCGGGCGCATGGCCGGCGGCGCCCGGCGGGGGGCTGTAGAACACCGACGTGCGCAGCCGGGTGTCCGGGAACGTGACGAGCGCCGCCGTGGCGACCGCCGTCTTGAGCGTCGACGCCGGCACGGCCGGTGTGCGGGCGCGGTTGTCCAGCAGTACGCGACCGGTCAGCGCGTCGACGACGAAGGCGGCGGGCCCGGCGAGGACGGGGTCGCCGAGTGGTCCGGCAAGGCGGGCGGCGATCGAGGCGGGCTGAGGCGTGGGCGCGGCCGGGTCCAGACCCGCGAGGACCGCGGCCCCCGCCCGGGCCGTCCCGGCGACCGGCGGTACGGGTCGGTCGGCGGCGGGACCGGCGGACAGAGCGCCGGCGAGAAGGGCGCCGGCGAGGGCGGTGAGCGCCCCTGTCCGAGCGACCGGCGCGGCTGATGTCACTCCCGGACACTACGCAAGGCGGGTGGGCCACGCCGACGGCGCCGCCCGCCCCGGCGGGCACGGGCCCCCGGCAGGTGCCGGCACGCGGGGGTGTGGGCGGGGGTGTGGGTTGTCGAGGGACGGATGCGCGGCGGTCCGGGCGCGGACGCCCTCGGTGGCACGTGGCGTGCCGCTGTGTCACCGTATGCCACGAGCCGTGCGCCGACCCGTGCCGGTCCCGATGACCAGCGGGTGGGCCCGGCCGTCGGGCCGCCGTCCAGCGAGCTTTCCGCTCGCCCGGCGGGTCGCGGCGGCCGGTGGGGGAACATCTGCCTGCAAGGCGGGCTCCCGCTCGCCGATCGCGTTTCCTGATCTTCCGTACCGCGGCTGTGTCAGCTTGGCGCCGCGGCGCGGGGTGGGCGGGCCTGGATGTGGACGTGGCCCGGCGGCGCTGTCCGCGGGTCCGTGGCGGTGGCGACGGCGCCCGGGCAGTGGCGTTGCCGACCGGGTGACTCGGGCAGGAGGTGGCTTCCGGGACACTGGGAGGGCGGCGGTCGTCGTCCGCGACACCTCGCCGCGTCCGTCGGGTGTCCCGGCGCGTGGCCGCGGCGCGCGGCACCCGGCCGCGGTGCCCCGGCAGCCGCCGGAGCATGCGAGCCCCGGCATCCGCCGGAGACCGACGAGCAGTTCACACGTGGTGGCCGACCGGCGCGGACCGGGCCGGCCTGAGCATGAAGGAGACAGGGAGCGGAGTGGACCTTGAGTTCGATGTGACCATCGAGATCCCCAAGGGTCAGCGCAACAAGTACGAGATGGATCACCACACCGGGCGCATCCGGCTGGACCGGATGCTGTTCACCTCCACCCACTACCCGTCGGACTACGGGTTCATCGAGGGCACCCTCGGGCGGGACGGGGATCCGCTGGATGCGCTGGTCCTGCTGGAGGAGCCGACGTTCCCGGGCTGCCTGGTGCGGTGCCGGACGATCGGCATGTTCGAGATGACCGACGAGAAGGGCCCGGACGACAAGGTCCTGTGCGTCCCGGTCGCCGATGTCCGTCAGGAGCACCTGCGGGATCTGCGGCATCTGCCGGAGTTCGACCGGCTGGAGATCCAGCACTTCTTCGAGGTCTACAAGGACCTGGAGCCCGGCAAGTCGGTCGAGGGCGCCTCCTGGGTGGACCGCAAGGAGGCGGAGCGGGAGATTCTCGCCTCCATCAAGCGGCTGCGCGAGTCGGAGGGCGCCGGAGTGGACGGGCACGACCAGGAGGCCGAGCCCAGGTCTGCGTGATCGCCGACCGGCGCGACGGCGACGCCTCTTCATGCGCGGGCCCGCGGGCCTCGCGGGTGAAGGGGCGCCCCTCGCGCCGGCGCTCCGGCGGACCTGGCCGGCGGCGGTGGATCAGCCGTCCAGCCAGGTCACTCGGAGCACCGTGATCGTGATTCAGCGATCTTCGATGGTATAGACGATGAGCCCCCAGCCATCACTGAAGGTAGCTGTTCACTGGTTGTCTCGTTTGCGGAACGTGCTGTGGCTGCGCGGATCCTCCACAAGGCGCCGCAGTGCGATGTCGAGCGCCGTGCCCGCTTCGGCGGGCAGACCGTCCCGCTGATCGCGGGCGTAGTCGACCCAGCGGACCCCGTGGACGGTCATCAGGCCAGATGCGGCGCTTGGGGATGGCCGGGCGGATACCAGACCTCGCCAATCACGGTCGGGTCACCGGCGGCGATGCGGCGACGGTCGGCGTCGATGCCGGCCTGGATCTCCGGGTTGGCGCAGAGCACGGCCTGGGGCCACCAGCGGTCGATGACGCGGTGCAGCGGGGCCAGGTCGAGGGTGTCGTCGGTTTCGACGGCGGCCGCGTGGAAGTCGGCTTCGAACTCGGCACGCTGCTCGGGGTCGAGCGCGGCCCGGATCGCCGGCCCGGTGCGCTCCACCCGGTTACGCACGCCGTACGAGGGGATCGTGACGTCCGCGGTCATGAGGCCGATTGTCCTACCCGCGGATGCCGCCCACGCCGCCTCGAGCGTGCCGGCTGTCGCACCGCGCGGCTTCGCGCCGCGCCGGTCGGGGCCCGTTCGGAGGGGAGTGAGCCGGAGGCGGGGATTGAACCCGCGACCTATCGCTTACGAGGCGATTGCTCTGCCACTGAGCTACTCCGGCGATCGGCCAGGATCGCACTGGCCCGGGTCGAGTATGCCAGATGCCCGCGCGGGGCCGACCGGTGGTACTCGGCCGGCTGCGCGCCGCACCGTGGCGCGGGCGCCGGCAACCCGGCTCGGACTCCCGCCCGGGGCGGGCCCCCGGCCCGGAGTCGAGCCGATCTGGCGAGGCCGGGGCGCCTGAAATCGGAACGATCCGGCGATCCCACCCCATCAGGCAGTCATAGGAACCCAAGAAGGAAGCCACCGATGTGACAATCGGTTTGCGCTTAATCCAGATCTTGTCACAATTTTCGGCTCCTGGCTCGTCGAACGACGCAAACCGCTACCCCGGTTGCAGTTGTTCCGATGAGGATGCGTAGGGTTTCGCTTCATGACCGGGGCCGGGGACGCTGCACCTGCAGCGGCGACACGAGGAGCCTCGCTCCTCGTCGCTGAGGACGATGAGGCATCTCGCGTGGCACTTGCACGCAGCCTCGAACGATTCGGCTATCGCGTGCTGGAGGCGGCGGACGGCGAAGCTGCCCTCCGGCTGTTCCAGACGACCGAGATCGATCTGGTCGTCCTGGACGTCGCGATGCCGCGGATGGACGGCTTCGCAGTGCTGAGCCGCCTGCGCCAGACGAGCGAGGTGCCGGTGATCATGCTCACCGGGCGGGCCGAGGAGGTCGACCGGGTGGTCGGCCTGGAGCTGGGCGCCGACGACTACGTCGTGAAGCCCTACTCGCTGCGGGAGCTGGTCGCGCGGGTGCGGGCCCGGCTACGCCGCCGGCCCGCCGAGCCGCCGCCCCAGCGCAGCGGGGACGGCAACGATCCGCTCGTGTACGGCGACGTGTCCATCGACCTGCGCGCCCGCGAGGTCGCCGTGGCCGGCGAGCGGATCGACCTGACCGCGCGCGAGTACGAGCTGCTGGCCTTCCTCGCGCGCCACCCTCGACGGGTGTTCAGCCGCGAGGAGCTGCTCGAGCAGGTCTGGGGCACCCGCTTCCAGGACCCTGCCACGGTCACCGAGCACGTCCGGCGGGTGCGCACCAAGGTGGAGGGCCGCCCGCCGCAGCGGCGGCTGGTGACCACCCTGCGCGGGATGGGCTACCGCTTCGACCCGTGAGCCGCGGGGAGCACCGGCGCGGGGCCGGGCGGGCCGATCGAGCCACGGAAGACGCCGATCGCGCCACGGAACACCGAGCCACGGAACACCGAGCCAGGAAGACCACTCAGGGCCGGTGCCGGTGCCGGGAGCGCCGGCGGGCAGGTCCCGATTCGCGGCCTGTCTCGCCGTCGTGCTCCGGCCCCCCGTGCTGCGGCCCCCCGTGGTCGGTGCCCCGGTGTGCCCCGCTCTCGTGGTCGGCGCCGGTCTGCTCAACGCCGGTCTGCTCAACGCCGGCCTGATCGGTGCCGGCCTGGTCGGTGCCGGCGGGCGTGGGGTCGGGATCCGGACGGGGCTCGGCCCTGGGCGGGGCGTAGGCAGCCTCGTGTGCCTGCCGGGACGGGCACACGTCGGCCCGTTCGCAGGAAGTCTGCCCGCCGCCGTCGAGCACCACCACAGCCTGCTGGCGGGGCACGTCGTGCCGCACGACCCGGCCCTCTCCCTGGGGAGTGCAGGCCCGTTCCCCGACGGCGGGCACGGCCCCGGCGAACTCCTCGTACAGCGGGTGCTCGTAGCGTAGGCAGCACATCAGCCGGCCGCAGGCGCCACTGATCCGCATCGGGTTGAGGGCCAGGTTCTGGTCGCGGGCCATGCGCAGGCTCACCGGCTCGAAGTCGGTGAGGAACGTCGCGCAGCACAGGTCGCGCCCGCACGAGCCGATCCCGCCCTGCACCCGGGCGCTGTCCCGGGCGGACAACTGCCGCAGCCGCACCCGTGCGGCCAGCGTCCGGTTCAGGTCGCGGACCAGCTCCCGGAAGTCGATCCGGCCCTCCGCGCTGAAGTAGATCGTGTATCCGCCGGTGTCCGGCACGTGGTCGACACCGACGATCTTCATCGGCAGGTCGTGCTCCCGTGCCAGCCGCCGGGCGGCGACCCGCGCCCGGGCGCGCCGGCGCCGGGACAGCTCGGCCCGCTGCACGTCCGCCGCCTGCGCCATCCCCGCCAGCACGGGCAGGCCACCGATGTCGTCGGAGATCCACTGCGGTGCCCACATGCAGGTGGCGACCTCGGGACCATCGTCGGTGGGCACGAGGACCTGGTCGCCGACCCGAGGTGTGTGGACCCCCGGATCGGCGTAGTAGAGCTTGCCGCGGGGGGAGAACGCCACCGCGCACATCATCGGCATCCGGCCCGTCACCTTCCCTGACCCGCGGGCCGGCTGGCCGGCCGTAACGATGGCCCGCGCGGGAGGCGGGCCCGATGCGCGGCAGCGCCGGGTCGGGCGGGGTGTGCCGGAGTCGCCCGCCGGCGTGATCTGCGTCGCAGGTCACAGTATGCCGCCAGGTGCGCCTTGGCTGCCCGTTTCGGCCATACCGGCCCCACCGCGGGCGGCATTGCGCCGAGCGGTGCGGCCGGTGTCAGCCGTCGCGCAGGGCGAGGGTCAGGGACTCCACCGCGAGCAGCGGGACGAGGCCCGGGTTGTCGGCGAGGGCCGCCCGGGTCGCGAGCACGGCCTCCAGCCGTCGCAGTGTCTGCTCCGGGGTCGAGGCCGCCGCGAGGCCCGCAGCCTCGGCCGCATGGTCGGCATGGATCGGGTCGACCGGCGCGCCGAGCTGCTCCGCGAGCACGTCGCGGTACAGGCCGGCGAGGTCGACCAGGGCCCGGTCGAGGGAGTCGAGGATGGTGCGCCGCCCGCGGCTCTTCTGGGTCCGCTCCAGCTCCTTGAGCGCCCCGGCCGCGCCCCGCACGACCATCGACCTCGCCTTTGCGCCCGCCTTCGGCGCCCGAGCGGATTTCGACTTCCCGCCGGTGGCGGTCGCACCGACGCCGAGTGCTGTCTTCAGCGCCTCCGTCTCGACCTCGTCCCGCTCGGCGTTCGCGGCCTCGGCATCGGCGTTCGCCGCGCCCACGAGGTCCGCGGCGGCGGCCAGGCAGTCCCCGACGCGCCCCAGGCGGCCCGGGATGCGCAGCACCGCCGCCCGGTGGTCCCTGGCGGCCTCGTCGGTGGCGAGGCGGCGGGCCAGCGCAAGGTGCCCCTGCGAGGCCCGGGCGGCCGTCTGCGCCACCCGCTCGTCGATCCCCTCCCGCAGCAGCATGTCGCGAACGTCCGCGGCGGAGGGCAGGCGTAGCGCGACCGTCCGACAGCGGGAGCGGATGGTGGGAAGCACGTCCTCGATCGACGGCGCGCACAGGAGGAACACAGCGCGTTCCGCCGGCTCCTCCAACGCCTTGAGCAGCGCGTTCGCCGCGGCCTCGGTGAGCCGGTCGGCATCGGTGAGCAGCAGGATCCGCCAGCGGCCGGCGGTGGGGGCGCTGGCGGCGTCCCGGACCAGGGCGCGGACGTCCTTCACGCCGAGCGAGAGCCCCTCCGGCGTGACGGTGCGCAGGTCGGTGGCGGTATCGGTGAGCATCGTGTGGCAGCCAGCGCACTCTCCGCAGCCGGGCGGCTCCCGCTCGCAGTTCAGAGCGGCGGCGAACGCGCGCGCCGCCTCCTGCCGCCCCGCGCCGGACGGGCCGGTGAACAACCACGAGTGGGTCATCCCCGAGCGCACCCCGGCCGGGCCGCCACCCCTGCCCGCGGCCGCGCGGATGCCGGGGGAGGCAGCCACCGCGGCCGCGCGCAGCGTCGCGACGACCGCCTCCTGGCCGACCAGCGTCTCCCAAACCGTCACGGGGCTCATCATCCCCCGCTCACCGCCCGGCTCAGACGCCCAGGGGCACGGCCCGGCGCTCCACCCGGCTGGCGACGACCGCGCGGATCTCGGCGTGAATCTCCTCCCGGGGGCGGTTCGCGTCGACGGTGAGGTAGCGCGCGGGCTCCTCCTGGGCCAGTCGGAGGAACCCGTCGCGCACCCGGCCGCGGTAGGCGAGCAGCTCGGCTCCTGCCTCCTCGGCCGATCCGTCGGCCGATCGGTCGGCGCTGTTGGCAAGTTCGGCGGCAAGTTCGTCGGCCGGTTCGACGCCTGGTCCAGCGCCGATCGTGTCGGTTCCCGCGTCCGTGCCCGTGTCGTCGGCCACCGCCACCTTGGGGACGGCGGCCGGGTCGGTGACGATCTTCTCGTCGGCGACGGCGTCCGCGTTGGTGATGGCCTGCGGCCGCGCGCCGTCGAGCGCGGCCGCGGGGAGCCGGGGCGTGCCGACGGCCGTCCGCCGCGACCCGAGCTCGGCGGGCAGGTCCAGCAGCACGGTCAGGTCGGGAACGAGAGCGTGGGTGGCCCACTGGGCCAGCACGGCCAGTTCCGCGGTATCGACCGACCGGCTCGCGCACTGGAAGGCGATCCACGAGTCGACGTAGCGGTCCGAGATGACGATGGCGCCCCGGGCGAGCGCCGGCTCGATCACCCGGCTCACGTGCTCGGCGCGGTCGGCGGCGGCGAGCAGCGCCTCGGTGCGCGCGTGCAGGCGCGTCGTGGGGTCGAACAGCAGCTCCCGCAGCCTCGCGCCGGTTGTCGTGCCGCCGGAACCGGAGGTCACGACGACCTCGCGCCCGCTGGCGGCCAGCCAGGACCGCAGCAGCTCGACCTGGGTGGATCGCCCGGCCCCCTCGGCCCCCTCGACCGCGACGAACAGGCCGGCGTGACGCGGTCGCGTCGGCCTCGGCTTCCGGCCGCGCATCGCGTTCCACAGCTCCGGCCAGACCGCGACCCCGACCCGCTCGTCCATCTGGCGGTAGGCGAACAGCCCCACCGCCACCGCGAGCAGGCCCCCGCCGAGCAGGACGACGGTCACACCGTCCGCCCGCACGGTGATGTCCCCCCACAGGTGGATGCCGTGCGTGCCGATCAGGCCGACGAGGGCGGGTGCCGCCGCCAGCACCACCAGCAGGTCGATGCGCACCAGCGACTGCACCAGGGCGAAGGTCCGTCCCCGCAGCTCGTCGGAGACCTCGGCCTGCAGCAGCGTGTACCCGGTCACCCAGGCGACCCCGGCGAACGCCCCCACCGCCACCACCAGGATGCAGGCGATGACCAGGTTCGGGATGATGGCGACGATCACCAGGGTGATGCCGGCGCCGGTGACGCAGACGCCGAACAGGCGGGTCCGGCTGTAGTCGCCGAGCAGCTTCGGCCCGGCCGCCATCCCACCGGCCAGCCCGACGAACACCGCTCCGAACAGAACTCCATACGCGGAGTCACCACCACCGAGGATCTCGACATAGAGCCGGCCCAGGGCGATCACACACCCGGCCCCCGCGAATCCGCCGAGGATGCCCACGACCAACCCGCGGACCAACCGGTCGTGCCCGACGTAGCGCCAGCCCTCGGTGATCGAGGCCAGAAAACCGGGCTCGGGACCGGTCTCCGGGCGGGCGGCCCGGCCGATGCCCTTGAGCCCCCAGATCACGATGGCCGAGCCGAGGAAGGTCGCCGCGTTGAAATACAGCGCGAGATCGACGGAGGAGTCCCGGAAGAACGAAACGCTGGAGCCCAGCGTCCGCGAGATCGTCGCCAGCATGGTGAAGATGGCGGCGGCGAGCGGGGCCGTGCCGTAGGTCATGATCAGGCTCAGCGTGTTCGCCGCGGCGAGCCGCTCCCGCGGGACCAGGTGCGGGACGCTGGCGTCCTTCGCTGGCGCCCAGACCAGGGTGACCGCCTCGACCAGGAACGACGCGATGAGCAGCCATTCGAGCGTGCCGATGAGCGGGATCGAGACGAACAGCCCGAAGCGGATCACATCCGTGACGACCATCGTCAGCCGGCGGTCCAGCCGGTCGGCGAGCGCGCCGGCGAGCGGTCCGAGAATCAGGGCCGGCATCAGCCGGACGATCAGCAGCGAGCCGATCGCGTACGCCTGCCCCGAGAAGCTGTTCTGGAGCTGAGTGACCAGCGCGGTCGTGGCCAGCAGGCCCATCCAGTCGCCCAGGCTGGACAGGCTGAGCTGGATCCACATTCGGCGGAACTCGGGGATCCGCAGCACGGCGCGGATGTCGCTGTCGTCGCCGGCCGCGCTGCTTGCCCTGGGGGGCGGGGAGGGGACGGTCGTGACCGGATGCCGGCCCGGCATGCGCCCCAGCCGCGGCCGTCGGCCGCTACCACGGCGGCGGCCCGCGCCGTCGTCGTCCTGCCCCTCGACGCTGCGGACCGTGGCCCCCGGCAGGTCGGCGCTGGCGGCCCCCTGGCGATCCGCGCTCTGTTCGCCGGCGGGCCGGTCGTCGCCGCGTGGGCCGTCGTCGGGCGGGCTGTCGTGGCCGGGTCTCGCGGAGGACGTGGTCGAGGGGGCAGGGGTCGAAAGGGCGGGGGGCGGGGTCGCGGGGGACTCGGGAATGGTCGTCGTGGAGCCGGCCGTGGCGGGTCCCACGGCCGCCGCCGAGCCGTCCCCCGCCGAGCCGTCCCCCGCCGCGTCGACCGGCCCGTGAGCCGGACGGATCGGCGAGGCCATCAGTCCGTCCGACGGGTGCCACCGGACGCGGCGCCCGCGGCGCCGCCGCCGTCGTCCGCAGCGGACGACCCGGTGGCCGCAGGCTCCTCACCGGCCTTCTTCGCCCCGCTGCTCTTCGCTGCGGACCTGGTCGTGGCCGACTTCGCTTCCGAGCCCTCAGCGGTGGTGTCGGACTTGGCGGTGGTGTCGGACTTGGCGGCCTTCTTCGCCGTCGTGGACTTCGCCGTCGTGGACTTCGCCGCGGTCGACTTCGCCGACGCCGTCTTCGTCGTCTTCGCCGTCGTGGACTTCGCTGCGCCGCTCTTCGAGGCCGTCGTCTTCGCGGTGCCTCGGGCGGCTCGCTTCGCGGGAGCCGGACCGCGGGCCCGGCGGTCGGCGAGCAGCTCCGCGGCGCGCGCGTCCGTGATCGACTCGACGGCGTCGCCCTTGCGCAGGCTCGCGTTGGTCTCGCCGTCGGTCACGTAGGGCCCGAACCGGCCCTCCCGGACGACCATCGGCTTGCCGCTCGCCGGATCGTTGCCGAGCTCGCGCAGCGGGGGGTCTGGGCGGCCTGGCGGCGTCCGCGCGCCTTGGGCTGCGCGAGCAGCGCCAGCGCCTCCTCGAGCGTCACCGTGAACAACTGATCCTCGGACTCCAGCGACCGGCTCTCGGTGCCCTTCTTCACGTAGGGGCCGTACCGCCCGTTCTGCGCGGTCACCTCCTCGCCGTCGGCACCGGCGCCCAGCGTCCGGGGCAGCGTCAGCAGCTTCACGGCGTCGTCGAGGGTCAGCGTCTCCAGCGACATCGTGCGCAGCAGGCTGGAGGTGCGCGGCGGGTCGGTGTCCGTGGTGACGTACGGGCCGAACCGACCGGCCTTGGCCGTGATCGTCGCGCCGGTGGCGGTGTCCACCCCCAGCACCCGGTCCCCGCTCGGGGCGGCCAGCAGCTCCAGGGCGCGGGTCACGGTGAGCTCGTCCGGGGCCAGGTCGTCGGGCACGCTGGCCCTGCCCTCCCCGAGCTGGACGTAGGGGCCGTACCGCCCGACGCGCACCACGACCGTCGTGCCGTCGTCGGCCTCGCCGAGCGGGATCGAGTTCACCTCGCGGGCGTCGATCTCGCCGAGCCGCTCGCTGACGAGGTGCTTGAGCCCGGCCGCGGTGGCGGGATCGGTGCCGTCCCCGGTGCCGAAGTAGAAGCGGGTCAGCCAGTCGGTGGACGCCGAGGTCCCGGCCGCGATGTCGTCGAGGTCGTCCTCCATCGTCGCGGTGAACCGGTAGTCCACCAGCCGGCCGAAGTGGTCCTCCAGCAGGCCGACGACGGCGAAGGCGACGAAGCTCGGCACGAGCGCCGAGCCCTTCTTCCACACGTAGCCGCGATCCTGGATCGTGCCGATGATCGAGGCGTACGTGGACGGCCGGCCGATCCCGAGCTCCTCGAGCGTCTTGACCAGGCTGGCCTCGGTGAAGCGGGCGGGCGGGCTGGTGGTGTGTCCGCGGGGGGTCAGCGAGCGGACCGCCAGCGGGTCGCCCTGACGCACGTCGGGCAGGCGCCGCTCCCGGTCCTCCAGCTCGGCGTCGGGATCGTCGGCGCCCTCGACGTAGGCGCGCAGGAAGCCGGGGAAGGTGATGACCTTGCCGGACGCCGAGAACTCCGCGTCCTCCCCGGCCGACGAGGTGGCGCCGAGCCGGATCGTGGCGCTCGTGCCCCGGGCGTCGGCCATCTGGCTGGCGACGGTGCGCTGCCAGATCAGCTCGTAGAGCCGGTAGGAGTCGACGTCGAGCTCGCCGCGAACCTCGCCGGGGGTGCGGAAGTGATCGCCGGCGGGCCGGATCGCCTCGTGCGCCTCCTGGGCGTTCTTGACCTTCTTGGTGTAGGTGCGCGGGCTGGCCGGGACGTACTCCGGCCCGTAGAGGCTCTCCGCCTGGCTGCGGGCGGCGGCGAGCGCCGTCTCGGACAGGTTCGTCGAGTCGGTGCGCATGTAGGTGATGTAGCCGTTCTCGTACAGCCGCTGCGCGATCTGCATGGTGCGCTGGCTGGAGAACCGCAGCTTGCGGCCCGCCTCCTGCTGCAGCGTGGAGGTCATGAACGGCGGGTACGGCGAGCGGCGGTACGGCTTGGTCTCCACCGAGCGCACCGCGAACGCCGCCCCGGCCAGCCGGTCGGTGAGGGCCCGCGCGCCCGCCTCGTCCAGCCGGGTCACGCTGGACGAGGTCAGCTCGCCGGTCGGGGCGAAGTCCCGGCCGGTGGCGATCCGGTTGCCGTCGAGGGCGACCAGCGTCGCCGGCAGCGGCGTCCGCTCCACGCCCGCGCCGGCCGGGTCCGCGGCGGCCCCGTCGCCTCCGGCCGGCCAGCCCTGACGGGCGACCGTCGCGCCGAACAGGCCCTCGATGTTCCAGTACTCCGCGGCGCGGAACCGCATCCTGGCCCGCTCCCGCTCGACCAGGACCCGGGTCGCCACGCTCTGGACGCGGCCCGCCGACAGCTTCGGCATGACCTTCTTCCACAGCACGGGGGAGACCTCGTAGCCGTAGAGGCGGTCCAGGATGCGACGGGTCTCCTGCGCGTTGACCAGGTTCTCGTCGATCTCGCGGGGGTTGTCGACGGCGCGGCGGATCGCCTGCGGAGTGATCTCGTGGAACACCATCCGCTTCACCGGCACCGTCGGCTTGAGCGTCTGGAGCAGGTGCCAGGCGATCGCCTCGCCCTCGCGGTCCTCGTCTGTCGCGAGGTAGAGCTCGCTGGCTTCCTTCACCAACGCTTTGAGCTTGCTGACCTGCATCTTCTTGTCTGGCGTCACCACGTAGAGCGGCTCGAAGTCGTTGTCGACGTCCACGCCGAGCCGGGCCCACGGCTTGCCCTTGTGCGCGGCCGGAACATCGGCGGCGCTGCGCGGCAGATCGCGGATGTGGCCGATGCTCGACTCGACCTGCCAGCCCGGCCCGAGGTAACCGGCGATGGTCTTCGCCTTGGCCGGGGACTCCACGATCACCAGGCGGGTGCCCGAGCCGGGGGTCGGTTCGGGCGCGGCACCGGCGGCGTCGCTCGAACCGGTCGCCGGCCGGCCGGCCGCCCGGCGTCCCGTGGCGGCTCGGCTTGCGGCCGCCCGGCCGCTCGGACGCGTGGCGGGCACCTCGGTCGGAGCCGCGCTCGCGCCCGGGCTCGGCGTGGAGCCGGTCCCGGTGGGCTCGCCGGGCTCGGCGACCGGTGCGGCTGACCGCGCGGTCGTCCGTGTCGTCGTCTTCGTGCGCGGTGGCACTTCTCTCCTCGGTGCGGCGTGCTCGGTGCGATGACCGGTGGGCGAAGCGTAGGTCGACTCTCCGGAGCGTAGGTCCCGGATATGGCGGATGTTGCTCGGTCGGAGCTCGGTGCTGGATCTGGCGTGGCCCGGCGAACGGTCGTCCGGCGGGCGCTGATCGGGCGGGCGGCGGCCGCCGGTGTGCAAGCGGTGCCTCGCAGCACCGTACGCCGCTGTCGGATTCCGCGGAGCTTCCCGTCCGGGTATGACCCCGGTAGCCCGACGCTTACCCACGGCTCACCCGATGACGCCTGAACGGCCCGACCGGGCCCGCACGAGGGTGCGCCATGGTGGTATGAAGCCGCGATCTCAGGCGCGTTGAGGCTACGCCGGGTGACCTTTTCGGATGCTTGTCCCGGCGTTCCGGCGTCCCGGCGTCCCGGCAGGGGCCGGTGCACGGTCGCACGGCCGGGCCGGGATCAAGGTGTCCCGGGACGGCCGGCGGGCACGGAGCGGATCTCGTGCCGGCCGGCCGGCGGGACCGGACCGCCGTCAGACGTTGATCTTCTGTGGGCTCGGGGGCGTCGGCCGCGCGGCCGGCGGACTGCCGGCGATCATCGAGCTGCGCCGCTTGGACACGACGATCACCGCCACGATGACGGCGACCGCGGCGACGGCGATGCCGATGCGCAACGGCGTGTTGCGGTCGGCGCCGACCGAGTACTTCACCACCGTCGGCGCGATCAGCAGGCTGACCAGGTTCATCACCTTGAGTAGCGGGTTGATGGACGGCCCGGCGGTGTCCTTGAACGGGTCGCCCACCGTGTCGCCGATCACCGTCGCGGCGTGGACCTCCGAGCCCTTCCCGCCGTAGTTTCCGTCCTCGACGAGCTTCTTCGCGTTGTCCCACGCGCCACCGGAGTTCGCCAGGAACACGGCCATCAGGACGCCGCCGGCGATGGCCCCGCCGAGGAACGCCCCCAGGGGCGGGTAACCGAGGCCGAAGCCGACCGCAATCGGCGCGAGGACCGCCAGCGTCCCCGGGGTAATCAGTTCACGGAGCGAATCCCTGGTGCAGATGTCGACAACCGCGCCGTAGTCCGGCTTCTCGCTGCCGGTCATGATTCCGGGCCTGGTGCGGAACTGGTTGCGCACCTCCATCACGACCCGTCCGGCCGCCCGGCCCACCGCGTTGATGGCGAGCCCGGAGAACAGGAAGACGACGGCCGCGCCGATGACGAGCCCGACCAGCGCGTCGGGATACGCGATGTTCAGGCCGCCGACCGTCCCTCGGCCGGTCTCCGGTCGGACGCCGGCGTCCCCGAGAGCATTGGTGACCGTGTCGGTGAACGACCCGAACAGCGCGGTCGCGGCCAGGACGGCGGTGGCGATCGCGATGCCCTTCGTGATGGCCTTCGTGGTGTTGCCCACGGCGTCGAGCGAGGTCAGGATGGCGCCGCCCGCCTCGTCCATCTCCCCGGACATCTCGGCGATGCCCTGGGCGTTGTCGCTCACCGGACCGAAGGTGTCCATTGAGACGATGACGCCGACCGTGGTCAGCAGTCCGGTGCCCGCCAGCGCGACCGCGAACAGCGCGATCGTGACGCTACCCGAACCGAGCAGGTAGGCCCCGAAGACCGCGGCCCCGATGAGCAGGGAGGAGTAGACGGCGGATTCCAGGCCGACGCCGATGCCGGCGAGAATGTTCGTGGCCGGACCGGTGAGCGACGCCTGGGCCACGTCGCGCACCGGCCGGCGGGTCGTCTCGGTGAAGTATCCCGTGAGCACCTGGATGGCCGCGGCGAGCGCAATGCCGATGAGAACGGCACTGATCGCGATGACCCGCGGATTGCCCGACTGGGTGCTGGCCTCGAGTCCTGGGAACCCGGCGAAGTCCGTCGGCAGATAGAGCACCGAGACGATCACCACGCCGATCGCCGACACCACCGCGGAGAGGAAGAAGCCGCGATTGATCGCGGCCATCCCGCTCCGATCCCCGGCCCGTGGCGATACCGCGAAGATGCCGATGACCGCCGTGACGACCCCGACGGCCGGGATCAGCAGCGGGAACACCAGCCCTCGCTCGCCGAAGGCGCTCACCCCGAGGATCAGCGCGGCGACCAGGGTGACCGCGTAGGACTCGAACAGGTCCGCGGCCATCCCGGCGCAGTCACCCACATTGTCGCCGACGTTGTCGGCGATCGTCGCCGCGTTGCGCGGGTCGTCCTCCGGAATTCCCTGCTCGACCTTTCCGACCAGGTCGGCTCCGACGTCAGCGGCCTTGGTGAAGATGCCACCGCCGACCCGCATGAACATCGCGAGGAGGGCGGCCCCGAAGCCGAATCCCTCCAGTACCTGCGGCGCGGTGTCCCGGAAGACGAGCACCACGACGGCGGCGCCGAGCAGGCCCAGACCGACCGTGAACATGCCCACGACGCCACCCGTCCGGAAGGCGATGCGGACCGCGGCCTTCTCGCCACGGCTCATCGCCGCGGCCGCCGTGCGGGTGTTGGCCCTGGTCGCCAGCGACATCCCGACAAAGCCGACGAGCGCGGAGAAAAGGGCGCCGACGACGAAGAAGACCGATCGGCCGATCTTGGCGCCGGTGTCGTCGGCCGGAAGGAGCAGTAGGACAAATGGAATGACGACGACAAAGCCGGCCAACGTCTTGAACTGCCGCCTGAGGTAGGCGGCCGCGCCTTCCTGGACCGCCTGCCCGACCTCCACCATCCGTGCGGTTCCGGGGCTGGCGGCCAACACCTCCCGTACCAGGTAGCCGGCAACGAGCAGCGCGAGGGCTGCGATTATCGCCACACCGGCGACCAGGCCGAGGGCGCTGCCGCTAAGGTCGATTCCAGTGCCCTGGGACTGCAGGGCGCGGGTCGGGGACATGGCTCCTCCCGGTCTACTCCGTGCACCCTCCGCGCGTGTCGATGGCTCATCGGTGCCGGTTCCGGCGGTCACCTGGGCATGGAGACGGTGGCGGTCGGGCGCCGCATCTGACGACGCCCGGAGTGAGATCGGCCGGATTCGTCCCGAATTCGACGCTTTCCGACCGGACTCACGGGGAGCACAAGGGGATCTCCGACGGTTGGATCAACCGTCCGCGAGATGCGGCGGAGTCTATCCACACGAGTGTGACGTGCGCTGCTTTTTCTGCGCCACCCGCCGGGTCGGCCGCGTTCGAATGCTTAGCGTGAAGGCGCGCGCTGATTCCTATTTATCCCGGTAAAGGGCGAAAGGCACCCGCGAGAACCGGGCGGTGGGAACATCCAGTCCGAGGGGCGCACGGTCGCCGTCGGACGGGCGGAGACCCTGAGCGCCCATGGAGCGCGGGAGGGACCGCGCCCGTCCCGAGGTCGTGCCACGACGCGCGGGAACCCCCCGAAGCCCGCACCGACCAGGGCGTAGCAGACGGAAAACTCCACCCATCAGCTTCTAGGGTGGAGAGGAGGTCAACGGGCCGTCTTGTAGGGCACGGCCTCGACGTCGACGCCGGTGTTCCAGGTCATCGCCACGACGGTGCCCACCCCGTCGGGTCCGCGGCTGATCTCGACCTCGTCGACCAGGCCCTCGATGAGGGCGAGCCCGAGGCCCGGCGGGAACCCCGCGCTGTCCTCGGCCGAGTCGTCGTCGGACGGCTCGGACCACCAGGGCGGGTCGGCGGCCTCGGGTGCGAGGTCCAGCAGCGTGGAGGCAGTGACGAGGCCGCCGTCGGGACCCGGCGCGACCTCGTCGCCGGTGCGCCCGCAGTCCGCGACGGTGATGGTGAAGGTGTCGGGCGTGTCGATGAGAGCGACATGCACCGGCGACTCGGGCGCATGCCGGCGGTTCACCCGCACCGCGCGGGCGCATGCCTCCGTGACCGCCAGTTTGATCTCGTCGGCGGCTCCGGCGGGGACGCCGGCCCGGCGGCTGACCGCCGTGGCGATCATCCGCGCCGTGCGGACGTGTCCGTTCAGGGCGGCGAACCGCAGCTCAACGGTGGGCATACGGCGGTGCCTGCCTTTCCGAAGGCGTGATGTCCGGCTCACTCACTCGCTGGCGGCGAGTGCTTCCTCGATGGAGGAATGGATCGGGAAGACCTTGGTGAGACCGGTGATCCGGAAGATCTTGAGGATGCGTTCCTGGGTGCAGACCAGCCGCAGGGAACCCTCGTGCGCGCGCACTCGCTTGAGGCCGCCGACCAGGACTCCGAGGCCGGTCGAGTCGAGGAACTCGACGCCCTCCATGTCGACGACCAGGTGGTACGAGCCCCCCGACACAAGATCAATGAGCTGTTCGCGCAGCTTCGGTGCGGTGTACACGTCGATCTCGCCGCCCACCACGACGACCGTGTGGTTGCCTTCCTGGCGAGTCGTGAGGGACAGGTCCACGGATCCTCCTTGGGTGCCTCCGGCCGTCCCGCGCTTCGGGCGACCGACATCACGGCGCCATTACCCTCCCACGAGGAGGATCAATCCGGTGGGCCGCGACACAGATCGCGGTGCCCCGGTATTCCGGCGGCGTGGTCGATGACGTCTGCTGGAATCTATCCCTGATCTTGTCCGGACGGGGCTGGTCGGCCGCACCGAGTCGCGGTTGTGCGACGGGTGGTCCGTCGGGTGGTGGCCCGTGGATCGCCCATCGTCCTGCCGTCGGCGGCGCCACGGCGCATATCCTCGACGGTCGTGGGTTCGCCGGCGGATATCGGCGGCGCGGACACGGTCCTCGCCGGGCTTCGTCGCGATGCGCGGCGGGCGCAGTGCATGACGCACGTCGAGCCGGTTGCCGCCCGGCCGGGGCGGCGGGCGCCCTGGCCGGAGTGGGTCGACCCGGTGCTGCGTGGGCGGTGGGTCGCCGCCGGGATCGACGAGCCGTGGACGCACCAGGCGGCCGCAGCCGACGCCGCCCATGCCGGCCGCAGCGTCGTGCTGGCGACCGGCACGGCCTCCGGGAAGTCGCTGGGATACCTGATGCCGGTCCTGTCGCGGCTGCTCACGCAGCCCGGCGCCCGCGCGCTCTACCTGTCGCCGACGAAGGCGCTCGCCCATGATCAGCTCCGCGCGGTGCGGGCGCTGCGGCTCACCGGGGTCCGGGCCGCCACCTACGACGGCGACACACCGGCAGCCGAGCGGGACTGGGTCCGGGCCCACGCCGGCCTCGTCCTGACAAATCCCGACATGCTCCATCGCGGGATCCTGCCCCAACACCGGCGGTGGGCGCAGTTCCTGCGCGGGCTGAGGTTCGTCGTGATCGACGAATGCCACGGCTACCGCGGCGTGTTCGGCGCGCACGTCGCCGCGGTGATCCGGCGGCTGCGGCGGGTCTGCGCGCGTTACGGGTCGGAGCCGGTGTTCCTGCTGGCGTCCGCCACCACCGCCGACCCGGGACTGTCGGCCGGGCGGCTCACCGGCGTCGACGTCGAGGTGATCGACGACGACGGCGCACCCCGAGGCCCGATGGACTTCGTGCTCTACGAACCCCCGCTGCTGTGGCGGCGGCAGGCCGAGCGAGAGGGGGGCGGTGCCCCGGGCGAGCCGCGCGGTGCCGGTGAGAACGGCGCGCCGGTCCGGCGTTCGGTCACCGCGGAATCGGCCGACCTCCTCGCCGATCTCGTCGCCGACGGCGTGCGCACCCTGGTGTTCGTCCGGTCCCGGCGGTCGGCGGAGGTCGTGGCGGTCACCGCTCGGCGCGAGCTGGGTCAGATCGGTTCGGACCTGGCGGACCGGGTGGCGGCCTACCGGGCCGGTTACCTGCCGGAAGAGCGCCGCGAGCTGGAACGGCGGCTGCGCGCGGGCGACCTGCTCGGAGTCGCGACGACGTCGGCGCTGGAGCTCGGGGTGGACATCAGCGGCCTGGACGCCACCGTCACCGCCGGCTTTCCGGGCACCCTCGCCTCGCTGTGGCAGCAGGCCGGCCGGGCCGGCCGGGACGGGCAGCGGTCGCTGGCGGTGCTGGTCGCGCGGGACGACCCGCTCGACACGTACCTCGTCCACCATCCGGAGGCGGTGTTCGGCCGGTCGGTGGAGGCCTGTGTGTTCGACCCGGACAACCCCTACGTGCTCGCCCCGCAGTTGGAGTGCGCCGCCGCCGAGCTGCCGCTCACCGAGGCGGACCTGGGCCTGTTCGGCCCGGCGGCGGCGCGTGTCGTCGACGACCTGGTCCGCCGCGGGCGGCTGCGCCGCCGGCCCACCGGCTGGTTCTGGACCCAGCGGGGCCGCCCGGAGGTGGACATCCGGGGTACCGGGGGCCCTCCGGTCCGCATCGTCGAGACGGCCACCGGGCGCCTGCTGGGCACGGTCGACGCGGCCGCCGCGCACTCCGCGGTGCACCCCGGTGCGGTCTACCTCCATCAGGGCTCGAGCTTCGTCGTGGACGACCTGGACCTACCCGAATCCGTGGCGTTCGTCCACGAGGAGTCCCCGGAGTGGACGACGGTCGCGCGCGAGCACACCGACATCCGGATCGTCGAGGCGTCGCGATCGCGCGTCCTGCCCGACGTGGAGGTGCACCTCGGGGTGGTCGAGGTCACCAGCCAGGTCGTCGGCTACCAGCGCCGGCTCGTCGCGACCGGCGAGGTGCTCGGCCAGGAGCCGCTGGACCTGCCGCCGAGGCAGTTGCGAACCCGCGCAGTCTGGTACACCGTCACCGACGGCCTGCTCGCGGGCGCCGCCGTCGAGTCCGCGGACGTGCCCGGCGCGGTGCACGCCGCCGAGCATGCGGCCATCGGCCTGCTTCCGCTGTTCGCCACCTGCGATCGCTGGGACATCGGCGGGGTGTCGACCGCCCTGCACCCGGACACGGGCCGGACCAGCGTGTTCGTCTACGACGGCCACGCCGGCGGCGCGGGATTCGCCGAACGGGGATTTCTGCGCATCGGGGAGTGGCTGGCCGCGACCCGGGACGCCATCGGCGCCTGCGAATGCCCGGCCGGCTGCCCGTCCTGTGTGCAGTCGCCGAAATGCGGCAACGGAAACGAACCGCTCGACAAGGCCGCCGCCTGGCGTCTTCTCACCGCGGTGACCGGCGCGGTCGGCTGAACCGCGGATCACACTGCGCCCGTGCGGTTCCGCCCCGACCAAAGACGGGTAGGCCGAGCCCAGCGGCTCTTCGCGGCCAGTTTCGCCCACGTCCATGGTTCTGGAGGTACCGGTGGTAACCGTCGGTGTCGTGTTGTTGCTGGTAGCGGGGGTCTTCACCGCCGATCTGGTGCTGGAGAACGGTGGCCACACAGATGTGATGATCATGGGGCAGTCCCTCTCCTTCGATATCTGGGGCCTGTTCGTGCTGGGTCTCGCGGCCGGGGTGCTGGTCGTCGCGGGGGTGCAGTTGACCCTGCAGGGCCTGGCGCGGGACCGGCACCGCCGGCGGGTCGAGCGGCAGCGGGCGCGCGAGCTGGCGGCGATCCGAACGGCTCCGGCGTCTTCCGCGCCGGTGCCGGCCGGCGCCGCGCCGCCCGCGCCCGCGGCGACGCGCCCGGCTGCGGCCGCCGGACGGCCCGACGAGCGGACCCCCGACGGACCCAGGCGGACTCGCCCCACCCTCGCCAAGCGCCCCACCCTCGCCAAGAGCTCCACTCCGGCCAAGAGCTCCACTCCGGCGAAGCAGCCCGTCGCTGAGGCCGGCGCGGCTTCCGAGACTCGCCCGGTCTTCGAGCCTCGGCCGGCTTCCGAGGCCCGCCCGGTCTTCGAGCCCCGGCCGGCCGCCGAGACCGTCCCTGCGCATGGCGCGGACACCTCGCCCACCTGGGCCGGCGACGTTCGGCAGACCGCGCCGGTGCGGTCCGCGGTGCGCGTCCCCACCCCGTCGACGCCGCCGGCCTCGACCAACCCGCCGGCCTCGACCAACCCGCCGGCCTCGACCAACCCGCCGGCCTCGACCAACCCGCCGGCCTCGACCAACCCGCCGGCCTCGACCAACCCGCCGGCCTCGACCAACCCGGCGACCGATCCGCCGTCCGCCGGGTCCAGCGCGCCGGTGCGGACAAACAGCCATCCGCGACGTGGCGACCGGATCGTGGCCCGCGTCGCGGACCTGGGCCGACGCGAGAGCCGCGACCACGACTCGGCCGACCAGACCGTTCAGGACGGAGCGGGGGCCCGCCCCTGACCGTTCGCTTCCTGGGACGGGGCAGGTAGGTGCCCGCCGCGCCGACCCCGGGGCCGGCCCGGCCGTGGACGTGCCGCTGCACTCGGAAACAGTGGTCAGGAGGGGGAAGCGGGCGGGGTGGATACCGGGGTGTGGTCGGGTGCCTGCGCCTGCGCGACGATGATCGTGATCGCCGTGCCGCGGGCGACGACGCCGCCCCGGGGCCGTTGGGAGACGACCGTCCCCGGTGCCTCGCTTCCCGGCCGTGGCTCCTCGATGACGTCGAGACCGAGGCCGCGCAGTGTCTCCGTGGCCGTGGCGCGATCCTGACCGACGACACCGGGCACCGTGACCTGGCGGCTCACCACGGTGATCGTGACCGTCGTCCCGTAGGCGACCTGAGTGTTGCCCGGCGGTTGCACCTTCGCGACCAGACCCGCCCCCACGTCCGAGGGGCCGGAGTCCGTCCGGGTCACCACGGTCAGTCCGGCGGTCTCCAGGCTGGACCGTGCGTCCACCTCAGACCAGCCGACGACGTTGGTGACCGTGGTGTGCCCCGGGCCGGTGGACACATCGATCCGTAGGGCCGCGTCCCGACTCACCCGGGTGCCGCTGGTCGGGTCGACCGCGAGGACGATGCCCGCGGGCTGGTCAGCGGGCAGGTAGTTTCTGGTGATGTTCGTGAACCGGGCGGCGCGCAGTTCCCGCTCGGCCGCGTCGGCACCCCGTCCCACGACGTCGGGGATGGCGGTCAGGTCGTCCTGATCGTCCGGCCCGGCGCCCGGCGTGACGACCCGGGGGATCGTGACCTGCGAGTTCGTCGGCCCGGTGGAGACGACCAATGTCACCGTGGTGGACGCGTCGGCCCGCGACCCGCTCACCGGATCCACGGAGAGGACGCTGTCGCGCGGGTGGTCGTCGGCGTGCGTGTCCTCCCGGATGGAACGGAACCCGGCCGCACGCAGTCGGGTCGCCGCCTCGTGGAACGGGAGCCCGATCAGATCGTCCGGAATGATGGTGTCCGCCTGCCCGGATGTCCCGGCGGTGGTCCGGTCAGGCCCGTCTGCCTGGACGACGAGCCAGGCACCGAGCAGGGTGACCATCACGCCGAGCGCCACGGCGACGAGCACCCGCGTGGACGCGAAGGCCTTACGGATGGGTGGTGCGGCCTCGGCGGGGGCCGAGGGTTCGGGTCGCGGGGCGGCGGACTCCGGCTGCGGTGGGATGGCTCGCGGCTCGGGGATCTGCGAGGGCTCCGGGAGCTCCTGGAGGCCCGGGAGCGCCGTGTCCGTGACGAGACGCTCCAGCGCGGTCAGGTCCGGGCCGACCGCCGCGAGGCTGCCGGTCTGTGCCGCGCCGGCGTGTGTCGGGCCGGCAGGAGAAGGTGCCGCGGCGCCGAGGGTGACCAGGCTTCGCAGCAGCTCCTCAGCGGTGGGCCGGGCTCGGGGATCGCGCCTCATGGCCTGCCGTACGACGGCGCCCAGAGCCGGATCAAGGCCTTCCAGATCGGGGTCAGTCTGCATGACCCGGAACAGTTGACTGGCGGCCGGGCCTTCCCCGAACGGGAGATGCCCGGTGCCTGCGAAGACCACCAGACCGCCCCAGGCCCAGACGTCCGCGGAGCTGGTGACACCGTCCGCGCGGATCTGCTCGGGCGCCATGAAGGCCGGCGTGCCGACGATCGAATCCTGCGTGACGCGGGTGGAATCGGCCGCATAGGCAATTCCGAAGTCGATCACGCGTGGCCCGAACGACGAGAGCAGGACGTTCGAGGGCTTGAGATCGCGGTGGACGAGACCGGCTCCGTGGATCGCGGTCAGCGCCGCGGCGACGCTCACCGCGACCCGTTCGAGGTCCGCGGCGCCCAGCGGTCCGCCGGTGCTCACCGCCTCTGCCAGGGTGGGGCCGTCGATGAACTCCGTGACGATGAATGGCTGCCCGTCCGGCGGGTCGACGGCGTCGAGAAGTTCCGCCGTGCAGAACCGGGCAACGCGGCGGGCCACCTCGGCCTCGCGCCGGAACCGTGCGCGGAACGCGGGAACGGCGGCGATGCCGGCCCGGATCACCTTGATCGCGACGAGACGTCCTTCCGGCGCGCGGCCCAGGTAGACGGTGCCCATCCCGCCCTCGCCGAGCCGGCCGACAACGCGGTAACCGGCCAGCTCGGACGGGTCCCCGGGCCGCAACGCAGCCACCTCCGCCCGGCCGGCGACCTCCGCCCGGCCGGCGAGCTCGGGAGGAGGCGCGGTGAGAGGTGGCCCGTCCGCTGGCGGACCGTCGCCGCTGCGCGGGCTGGTCGGAGGTACGGCGCGGCCACCCAGAGAACCCGGGGCCGCGGAGGTTGGTTTCTCGGCGCTTCGGCATTCGTCCACGCGACCTCCGGCCTCCGGTCGGCGCGTCGGACGGCACGCCATTCCGGAGTCATCGACGCGAGGCGATCCCGATCGGTTGCGGAAACGGGGCAGGGCTGTCGTGAACGTGACACACGCCAGCTCAGGCGGTCAGACCGGTCAGGGCGGAGCGGGGGCCTGCTCCTGACCATTCGCTTCCTGGGACGTCGGCAGATAGGCGCCGGCCGCCCCGCCCCATGGGCCGGCCCGGGCGTGGACACTCAGATCGCCCAGCCTGCCGATCACTGCCGGCAGGTGCACGCTGACGGCGATCTCCACCGCGTCGGCGACGATCCGGCAGTCCACCAGGCGCGTCCCGTTGGCGGCGCTGATCTCCCGGGCCCGCCTGCACACGGCCTGCTCGTCGACCGGGGGCAGGGCTGCCGCGGCGAGCGCCGCGAGATCGGCGGCCGTCGCGGCCCGTTGCCGCGACGCGCCGATCACCGTCACGGTGAAGGCGAGGTCGGCCAGCGACAGCAGCGCGAACAGGACGGCGAGCAGCCACACCGTCGCTGATCCGCCGTCCCGCCGCTCCCCGGTCGCCGCGTGGGCGGCGAGGCCCGCCAGCGGGAGAGGGCGCCCACCCGTGGTCATGGTGGCCCCGGCGGCGCGCAGCCCGGTGCCGTGCAGGCGGCCGGTTCCACGGGCGTGACGGCGTGCGCCGTCACGACGAGTGCCGGCGCCAGCCGCCCGAGGCCGGTGGCACCGACCGGCGCCGAGACCTCGACGTCCAGCAGGTCAGCACGGCGGTGCAGCCGCAGGGTCGCGCCGCGGGGCGCCGCCCGGGTCACCGCGGCGGAGACCGTCGCCTGCGCCTCGCCCCTGGCCGCGAGCCGGGCGCCGACCCGTGCCGCATCGGCGCACCGGGCCTGCGCGCCGACCGCCGCGAGCATCCAGGCCGCGAGGAAGAAGGCGACGAACAGTGACGGCAGGCCCACGGCGAGTTCGGCGGTCGCCTGACCGTTGTCCGCCCCGCGGGTGATGTCCCGCCGGCGCTGGGCGACGGTCGGTGGATGGGTCGGTGGATGGGGGGTGGAATGTGCGCGGCGCGTCCGCGGCGCCGCCCAGGACCATCGCACTGGGGCCGCTCAGAACGAGACGGTCAGCGCGCGCTGCACGACCGACGAGACCAGCGAGCGGGTCGCGGAACTCGACACGACCGCGTAGAGGACACCGGCGAACGCGACTGCGGCGAGCGTGCCGACCGCGTACTCGGCAGTGGACATCCCCAGGTCGCGGCCGCCCGCGCCGACGCGGCGACCGGCGAGGATCCGGTGGCAGGCGGCCCGGATGAACGGACCGCGAGGCAGGCGGGGCAAGCGGCTCGGGGACGGGAACATCCTCGACGGGAACATCAGGGACACCTCCGGAACGGGGCAGGGTCGGATGGGGTGGTGCCTGCGCGGTCATGCCGGTAGCAGGTTCGGTAGGGACCCGAGCACGACGGGGACGACGCCGAGCAGCAGGAAGGCCGGCAGGAAGCAGAGTCCGAGCGGCGCGACGGCCAGTACGCCGGCCCGGCGGGCAGCGGCGATGCTTTCCGCGTGGGCCTCGTCGCGGGCGCGTTGGGCGAGCCGGACGAGGGCGGCGGCCGGTTTCGCCCCCGACGTCTGAGCCCGGTCGAAGGCGGCGACGGCCGCCCGCATCATCGCGGTCCAGCGTGATCCCGGCGACGCGCGCGGATCGCGCCGCAGCAGCCGCGCCAGCCACGCGGCGCGGCCGCTCGCGACGGTGGCAGCGATCAGCCGGTCGCAGGCGGCGAGCGCATCGGCCCCCGCCGCCAGTTCCTCGGCGGCGCGGCGCAGCTCCCGGCCCAGCACGCCGCCGTTGGCGGCCCCGACGGCCACCATGGCGGAGACGACCGTCCCGCCGCCCCGCAGGCAGGCCGCGATCAGGTCGAGGGCCAGCGGCAGGTCGGCGAGCAGCCGCTCGCGCCCGGAGGTGATGCCGGCCGGGCCACCGGTCCGGGCGGCATCCATGGCCACCGGAGCCACCCGCCGTTCGACGCGATCCGCGAAGGATCGCAGCCAGCGCAGGCCCGCCAGGTCCGCCAGGCCCCCCGCGAGCAGGCAGGCGTTGCCGGCGGGGGTGGCGAGCAACGTGTGCAGCGGCTGGGCACCGGCCAGCGAGCCCAGCGCGATCCCGGCCAGCGGGAGGGCGGCCACCAGCCGCCCAGAGGATCTCGGGCCGGCCAGCGCCGCAGCCAGTTCCCCCGCCCGTACGGCGTCGGCCCTGGCGAGCGTGGCCAGCATCGTCGTGACGGGGGCGAGCCGGGCACCGACCATCGTGCAGACCTGGTAAGCGATGCCGAGCTGGCGGACGGCGCCTGCCTCGTTCCGGCACAGCGCGACCCCGGGGTCGTCCGGTCCCGCGAGCGTGTCGGCCAGCCGGTCCAGCGGGATCCAGCCGGGGCGGCGGCCGGGGGCGGTTCCGAGCTCGTCGATGCCGCGTGCGGCCGCGCGCAGGGCGTGCCCATGCGGACCGCCGGCGTCGAGCTCCGCCGCGAAGGCCGCGAGGAAGTCCTCCGCGCAGGCGCGCACCCGTGTCAGCCGCCGCCGCGCCCGCTCCCGCCGGACGGCTCGCGACAGGCAGCCCAGCGCCACGCTCACGGTTGCCGCGGCGACGGGCCCGGCGGTCACCGCGATCACTGCGACCACTGCGACCACTGCGGCGATGCCCAGCACGGTGCCGCCCGGCACGGCGACGGGTGCCGCGGCGACCGCCGCGGCCCGCCGTGTCCTCGCGGTCCCGTCCGGGCCGCGGCGGCGGGCGCGGGCGGCCGGGCCCACGACGCCCGCCGGGGCGATCAAGGCCGGCTCCCCGCGGGTGCGGCAGCGTCGACGAACCCCGGCAGGCTCACCCCGCGGGCGTCCAACAGGCTTCTCAGCAGCGGCAGCCCCTCCGCGGCCACGGGCCCCGCCGCGCGCCGCGGCGCTCCCCGCCGCCCGGTGGGCGGGGGCGCCACCAGCGCGGGTACCACCTGTACCAGGCCGTCGGGCGCCCGGCGGAACACGCCAACCGCCCGGACCCGCCGGTGGCCGTCCGCATCGCGGTGCAGGTGGACGGCCGCGTGCAGGGCCGCGGCGACGTGACTGTGCACCGCCGCCCGGGACAGTCCCGCGAGGGCGGCCAACGCCTCCAGCCGGGTCGGCAGCGCGCCGGTGTCGTTGGCGTGCACGGTGCTCAGGCCCCCCTCATGTCCGGTGTTGAGGGCGACGAGGAGGTCGAGCACCTCCGGGCCGCGGACCTCGCCGACGACGAGGCGGTCCGGTCGCATCCGCAGCGCCTGCCGGACCAGCTCGCGCTGGGTTACCTCGCCGGCGCCCTCGATGTTGGGCGGTCGGGCCTCCAGCCGGACCAGGCCGGGGCGGCTCACCGCGAGCTCGGCGGTGTCCTCGACGAGGACGATGCGTTCGCCCGGGCGCACCGCGCCCAGCAGAGCGGCGAGCAGCGTGCTCTTGCCCGTGCCGGTGCCGCCCGTCACGACGACCGCGAGCCGCGCGTGCAGCACCGCGTGGAGCACCGCGGCCACCGCGGGACTCAGCGTGCCGGCGAGCACGAGCTCGTCAAAGGTGAACGGCCGACGCCGGGGGCGCCGCAGGGACAGGCAGGTGCCGCGCACGGCGGTGGGCGCGAGGACGGCGTGCATCCTGGTTCCGTCACCCAGCAGGATGTCGGCGAAGGGCATGGCGGAGTCCAGCCGCCGGCCGCTGGCCGCCGCGAGCCGGACGGCGAGGCGGCGCACCGCATCCTCATCGGCAAAGGTGACCGGCGTCCTCGTCAGCCGGCCCCGCCGCTCCACCCAGACCTCGTCGGGGGCGTTCACCAGCACGTCGGTGACGTCCGGATCGGCGAGGAAGGGATCAAGCGGACCGGCGCCGAGCGGACCGGCGCCGCGGGGTTCCGTGGTCGCCGATTCCAGCCCGTGCGGGCCCGCTGCCTCCCGGCCCGTGTCCGACTCCCGCTCCCCGGCCGCCGGCTGCGCCGCCGCCACCCGGCGTTGCCCGGCCCGGCCCGGCGGCCCACCACCCCGCCGGGCCGTCACGCCCATGTCTGAGGCTCCGCGCTCGGGCCGTCCGGCGTCTGCGGGGTGGTCGGCCACCGGAGGAGTCCCAGCCGGGCCAGCAGCCGGTCGCCGAGCGGTCCCGGGGCGTCGGCGTCCCGCGGGGCGTCGGCGCCGGCCGAAGTCGCGGCCGGTGGCCGGCGGGCGTCGGCGATCACCCCGGCCAGCGGCACTCCGAGCATCTCGCTGACCTGCGTGGGGGCGAGCCCGGCCGACTGGCGTTGCCGCACGACCGCTCGTATGTCCGAGCACCGTCGCCCGACCGCCGCGCAGACACGCTCGGCAGCCATGACGGACGCCAGATCCGCCCGGAGCACCACCAGCGCCGTCCGGCAGGAGCCGAGCGCGAGGGCGGCGGCCGGGTCCTGCTGCCAGGGCAGGTCGACCACCACCAGATCCGAGGTGGACCGAGCCGTCGAGAGCAGCGTGACCATCGGCCCCACTGGTACGTCGGGCCCGGCACCGAGATCCCAGGAGACCACCGCCAGGTCACCGTGCCCCGCCGGCGGACCCGACCAGGAGAGGGGCGCTTTCCCACCGAGCCTGCCCAGGGGCACCGCGTCCGGCGGGGGGAGGGGATCCGCCGGCCGCCGGTCGATGGCCCCCGGCGGGGGATCAGCCACGGACGGCAGGAGCCGGGCGAAGCCGGGTGCCACCCCGCTGCCCCGCGGGTCGGCGTCGATCAGCATCGTGCGCAGGCCGTGGCGCAGGCCCGACAGCGCCAGGGAGACGGCGAGCGTTGACGCGCCGCTGCCGCGCCGGCCGGCGACCACCCCGATCGTCACCGACTCGCGTGGGCCGAACCCGTCGAGATCGCCGAAGGCGTCGATCAGCCAGAGCTCGGCTTCCGGCAGGAAGATCACGTGATCGGCGCCGATGCGGGAACCAGCGGACCAGACCCGGCCGTCCTCGACATGGCCGCCGACCAGGACCACGTGCGGGCGCAGCGGCAGGCCGGCGGCGACGCACGCCTCGGCGCGGTCCATGCCGACGACGACCAGCGGCGCCGCCGCCCAGGCGCGGCGCAGCGCGCCCGGCTCGGTGGCGACGGTCGTTGTGACGCCGGCGGCCGCGGCCAGGCGCAGGAGGTCGTCGAGCAGGTCCGGGACGCCGGTCACGATCAGGGGTCGCGCGTCGCGGCCGTCAGCGGGGGTGAGCAGGGGCAGGGCGGGGGGCATGGTGGGCTCGATTCCCGGTCGGATGGGGAGGACGTGGCCCACCATGCGCCGAGGCGGGCCCTGTGGATGAGCGCTCTCCACAGGGCTTCGCCGTGGTGTCATGGAGGATTCGGCCTGATGCCGGCAGCTCGCCGCTGCCCGGGGCCGCGCCGGTCGGTGGCCGCGAGGACGCGGCGGGGCCGACGGCAGACAGGGAGCCGGCGGCAGAACGAGAGAGGGACGGAACGGGTGAGGCGACCCCCGCAGGGGGGAGTGCGGGGGTCGCCTCGGGACATGGCCCAGAAGGCCGCCCGTCGCGGGTCGGATCTCGCGGCCCCACGGCCACCAGGTCCGACATGCCGGGAGATACCCAGGGGTGCCCGTGCGAAACCGCGCGTTGCGCGAATTCAGGGCGTGCCCACCGATCGTGGGACGCATCACCCGAGCGGGGGGCCCGGCGAGGGGCCGCGGGGATGATCAGGTGGCGCGGGCGAGAGCCTCGCAGACGGCCAGGGACTCCCGGGCGGCCAGTTCGAGGGCCTTCGCGCAGTGCAGCACCCAGGCCGCGACCCCCTGCGCCCCACCGCCGACGTACGCGGCGGCGGCATCGCGGTATCCGAGGACCGGCGCCCCTGGGTCGTCGACCTGGTCGACCTCCAGATGCCCGACGTCGGTGGCGGTCAGGGCCTTGGGGTCCAGCCCGCGGCTGATGAGGACCAGCCTGCCGGCGGCCCGGGCGATGACACCGTCCAGCGCGCCGAACGGCCGCAGCGCCAACAGCTCCCCGTGCACCACGGCGGCCACCACGACGGCCGGCGCCGTGGTCGGCGCGACGAGCAGCCCGGTCAGGCCATCCAGCCGCACGGAGGTCTCGACCGAGTGCGGGGGCGGACCGAGCCGAAGCGGGTCGAGCAGTTCGCGGGTGCCCGCGTCGGCACGCGGCCGGCCGAGCAGGTCGTCGGGCAGGTAACCGCGCCCCGCCAGGACGTGCATCCGCGCGAGGGCCTGCCGGGGCGCCCGTTCCCAGGCGGGCCCGAGCACCCCGAGCTCGGCGTAGAGGCGGACCGTCCCCAGCACGACGGGGGAGGGCAGTTCGGCGGAGGAGTGGGCCGGTGCCGCCAGGTCCGAAGCCGTCGGTTCCTCGCCCGCCGGGGTGAGCCGCGCGTCGGTGTTAGCGCCCGCGAGGTAGCCGCGTAGCCCGTCCAGGCTGATCTCGTGACCCTCCAGGGCGGCGGAGGCACGGGCCGCCCGCAGGGACGCCTCTGCGGTCACGTCGGCGCTCTGCCGGCGCAGGATGCGGTGCCGCAGCAGCGCGTCGACGGCCGCGCGGGCGCTGTCCGCCGCCTCGCGCACCCCGGGCAGAGCGGCGACTCGGGCGAGCGGGTCGGCGGCGAGGACTGATCCGGACGGGCGGGGGTTCACGGTTGGCACGGTACCCGTCCGCGCCATCCGGAGTCGGTGCGCAGCCGGCCGTCGGAGGCGTCACACGAGCGCAACCGCGTCGTTCTCCCCCTGGGAGCGTTCGCCCGGGGGACACTGCGCATCAGGACGGGAGCGGCGGACTGTGCGCCGGTCCGCCGGAAGGCACGTCGACGGTGTGACTGGCGAGAGGTCCGGGCCGGGTATCTCCGGTCGGGTCTCTCGGTCCGCCGTCGGCGCGGACCACCCTGGGTGGGGCGATGGGCCTCGCGACCCGACCACACCGGTCCGGTCGCGGGCCAGAGAGAGGACGAAGGGTGTCGACTACTGCCGGAAAGACCCGCAATGGCCGGGAGCCCTCGTTGGGCGAGCTGGTGGCGCTGGCCACCCGCGATGTCTCGCTGCTCGTCCGTCAGGAGATCGACCTCGCCAAGGCCGAGCTGACCCGGCAGGCCGTCTCGGCCGCGCTCGGAGTGGCCTGCCTCGCGGTGGCGGCGGGGCTCGGGCTGTGTGCCCTGATCGCCGTCACGATCTTCCTCGGAGAGCTGATCACCTGGGCCGGCGTCGAGCGGTTCTGGTCGTACCTGCTCACCGCGGCGGGGTACCTGGTGGTCGCCGGTCTGCTGGCGCTGTTCGCGATCCGCAGGTTCCGCCGGCTCTCCCCGCCCGAACGGACCATCCAGACCGTCCGGGACGACATCTCGTGGCTGCGCAATCCGACCGCCACACCGGCATCGGCATCGGCCGCCCCGACGAACCCGGCATCCGGGGTGACCTCCGCGGGGCCGGCCGCACCAGGGGACGCGCCAGGCCCCACTCCGTCGGGGCCTGGCGGGGCGGTGCTGGCCCCGCACCGCATCCACTCCTGATCGCCGGTCGGCCAGGTCGCCGGGGCGCCGAAGAGGAGTCCCCGGAGCGGTCCGCAGCGGCAGCCGCTGGCCCGGTCACGCCCCGTCCTGACCGGACCACCGCCGGCCTACAGCGGGGGGCGGTCTGCCATTCTGGCAGGCAATGGAGGACACCGTTCCCGAGCCCGCCAGCGTCCTGATCGACGGGCCGTGGCGGCATCGGGACGTGTCCGCCAACGGCACCCGGCTGCATGTCGCCGAGCTCGGCCGCGGTCCCCTTGTCCTGTTGCTGCACGGTTTTCCGCAGTTCTGGTGGGCCTGGCGCCACCAGCTCACCGCACTGTCCGCGGCGGGCTACCGTGTCGTGGCCCCGGACCTGCGCGGATACGGGGCGAGCGACAAACCGCCGCGAGGCTATGACGCGTTCACCCTGTCCGACGACGTGGCCGGCCTCATCCGGGCGCTGGGCGAGCAGGACGCGGTCATCGTCGGCCACGACTGGGGCGGCCTGCTCGGCTGGACGACGGCGACCCGTCATCCGGTGGTCGTCCGCCGCCTCGCCGTTCTGGCGATGCCCCACCCGCTGCGGCTGCGTCACCAGATCGCGGCGGACCCGCGGGGCCAGGGCGCCGCGAGCCGCTACATGGCGGGCTTCCAACTGCCGTGGCGTCCCGAACGTGCCCTGGTCGCCAGGGATGCCGTCCGGGTCGCGGCCCTCCTGCGCGCGTGGGGGGGTCCCGGATATCCCGATGCCGAGGCGGAGCGGCGCTACCGCTCAGCGATGCGTATCCCCGGTGTGGCGCACAGCTCCCTGGAGTACCACCGATGGGTGTTCCGCTCGTTGTTCCGGCCGGACGGGGCGCGGTTCGCCGGCGTGCTGCGGCGCTCCCTGCACGTCGACACGCTGCAGATCCACGGTGCGGCCGATCGCTGCTTCCTGCCGTCCACCGCCCAGGGGTCCGGGCGCTACGTCAGCGGTCCCTACACCTGGAAGCTGCACGGCGAGGTCGGACACTTCCCGCACGAGGAGGTCCCGGACCTCGTCAACGCCGAGCTGCTCGCCTGGCTCGGCTCCTGACCACCGTCAGTCGCAGCCCTGCGTGCTGACCGGCACCGCCGCGACGCTGCCGACCGCGGCGGACTGCGCGACCTCGGCGGCGCTGAGCACGTACCCGGTGTCGTCGTCACCGATGGCCGCGGCGAACACCACGCCGAGCACGGTCCCGTCCGGGGCGAGCAGCGGACCGCCCGAGTTCCCCGGTAGCACCTGGCCGCGAACGGCGTAGATGTCGCGCACGACGGTGCCGTGCTCGTAGATGTTCGCCGCCCGGGCCCGCTGGTGGTTGCGGATGCGGGCGGCCACGGTGGTGTAGGGCCCGTCCTGGGGATACCCGGCGATGACCGCCGGCTCCTCGGCCGCGGCCGGCGGGCTGGCCCGCATCCGCAGCGGGGGGCGCTGCAGGTCCGGCACCCGCAGCACGGCGACGTCCCGGTCCGGGTCGAACACCACGACCTCGGCCGGCAGGGTGCCGGTGGACAGCACGACCGTCGGGTGGCGGACGCCGGCCACCACGTGCGCGTTGGTCATGACCCGCTGGGGGGCGATCACGAAGCCGGATCCTTCGACCCGCTGGTCGCAGGACCGGGCGACGCCGCGGATCTTCACGATGCTCGCCGCCGCGGCCTGCACCCCGGCGGCCTGGGTGGTGGCCGGGTCCGGCGGGCCGGCCGCGATGATCCGCTCGCCCCCGAGGCCGGCGAAGACCTCCGGGAAGGCCTTGTCGTCGGCGATCTGGCGCAGGTCGGCAAAGGTCTCGCGGACCCCGTTCGGCATGCCGGCGTCCACCGCCGCGAGCACGTGGGAGTCGTGGACCGACCGGGCGAGGGACTCGAAGGGGGAGCGTTCGACGGCGTTCGCCAGCAGCCAGGCGACGAGCAGCACCGAGACGCCGGAGAGCACCGCCCCGGCGGCGGCGTCGACGGCCCGACCGGGCCGCCAGGTCAACCGATCGCGCAGCGCGACGGCGAGCGCCGTGCCGGCGACCTGGCCGACCAGGGCGAGCCCGAGCACGACGAGCAGGCCGACCAGCGCGCCGTGGCCCTGCTGACCGATCAGCTCGGTGAACGGTTTCGCGATCTTCGCGCCGAGCACTCCGCCGCCCAGGAAGCCGACGAACGACAGGGCGCCCACCAGGAAGCCCTGCCGGTAGCCGGAGACCGCGAACAGGACGACGAGAGCCAGCAGGACGACGTCGAGCACATTGGGCACGGCGGGGTCGGCCCGGACTCAGGTGATCTTCAGCGTGGCCGTCATGTTGGGATGCAGGGTACAGACCACCGGATAGTCGCCCGGCTCCGTCACGGTGAAGGTGACGCTCTGCGACTCCCCGGCGGAGACGATGCTGGTGTGCGCGGCGGGGATGCGCGGGACGACGAAGTTGTGCGGCGCCGAGCCCTGCGCCACGGAGAAGTCGACGCGGATCTTCCCGGGCTTCGCCACCAGCTCCGTGGCGGAGAACTTCATGCTCGGCAGTCCGGTGACCGCGAACACCTGGACGCCGTCCGCCCCCTGGGTGGCGCTGAGCGTGGGGCCGGCGGACGGACTGTCGCCGCCGTCGCCGCCGCAGCCCGCCACGCCCAACAGCACGGCAATGACCAGCCCGAGCAGCGCGGCCGCGTGGGACGCTCGCCGGCGGGGCGAGGCCGGGTCCGCCGGGCGGGCCGCCTGGTCGCGGTCCGCGGTGCAGGTCATCGGTGGTGCCTTTCGTGTCGGGGCGCGGCCGGCCGGCTCAGGGCGCACTCGGTGAGCGTCGCCGCGGAGTCGGCGGAGTCGGCAGGGACGGTGGAGTCGGCAGGGACGGTGGAGTCGGCAGGGACGGTGGAGTCGGTGGAGCCGGTGGGGAAGCCGCGGGAGCCTCACGTGGGAGCGGGTAGTCCACCACCGCCGAGTGGTTCCACGGGCGCTCGCATCCTCCCAGCCGCAGCAGGATGTCGAGGATGCCGGCGGTGAAGCCCCAGACCAGCATGCCGTGGACCCGGAACGCCGGACTGAGTAGGCCGCCCTGGGCGTAGCGCAGCATCACCCGGTTGGCCGGATCGGCGAGTTCGGCCAGCGGCACCCGGGAGACGAACGACGTCTCGGCGAGGTCGACGGGCGCGACCGCGCACGGGGTGTGCCACCAGGCGAGCACCGGGGTGACGAGGTAGTGGCTGGCCTGCAGGTAGAGCGGCGAGGCGACGGCGAGCACCTCGACTCCCGCCGGGTCGAGGCCGACCTCCTCCGCGGCCTCCCGCAGCGCGGTGGCGACCCGGTCGGCGTCGGTGGCGTCGGCGGCGCCGCCGGGGAACGCGGGCTGGCTCGCGTGGCTGCGCAGCTCGGCCGCGCGTTCGAGGAGCAGGACGTCCGGCCCGTCCGGGCCGTCGCCGAACAGGATCAGCACGGCCGCCGGGCGAGCGTCGGCGGCGCGCGAGCCCGGCCGGGTCCGGCCGGTCACCAGCGCATCCCCGAGGTGGCCGGCGAGCGTGCGCAGCCACGCCGGCGGCGTGGACGCACCCGTGGCCACATGGCCCGGATCGCCCAGGCCCGTCGCGTCGGCGGGGTCCGCTGGGCGCGGCACCGCGGGTGGGCGGGCGATCTCCCCGGGGCCGGCGATCTCGCCGGGGCGGGCGACCTCGATGGGGTTGGCGACCTCGGCCGGGGTGGCGATCCTGGGGGTCGGGGGGGCGCCTGGCGGCGCCGTCGCGTCGGCGGGAACGGGGGAGGGTGCGTCGGGGGAAGAGGGTGCAGGCGTGGACATCTCCTTCACCGCAAGGCTTCGACGTCGCCGCGTGTTCCCCGCACGAGCTTGGCGGCCTCGTCCGGCTCCGTGGGACCGAGCCCGAACGACGGGCACAGCCGGGCCAGGGCGCAGGCGCCGCACGCCGGTCTGCGGGAGTGGCAGAAACGCCGGCCGTGGAAGATCATCCGATCGGAGGTGATCGTCCAGTCCCGGCGCTCGATGAGCGCGGCGAGGTCGGCCTCGACCCGGACCGGATCGGTCTCGGCGGTCAGCCCGAAGCGGCGCGACAGGCGCCCGACGTGGGTGTCCACGGTGATGCCCGGGGTGTCGAACGCGTGGCCGAGGACGACGTTGGCGGTCTTGCGGCCCACGCCGGGCAGGGTGGTCAGCTCGTCGAGCCGGTGGGGGACCTCGCCGCCGAAGCGCTCGGTGAGCGCCGCGCCGATGCCGATCAGCGAGTTCGCCTTCGCGCGGAAGAACCCGGTCGGCCGCAGCAGCGTCTCGAGTTCGGCCCGGTCGGCGGCCGCGTAGTCCGCGGCCGACCGATACCTGGCGAACACCGTCGGCGTGACCTCGTTGACTTTCTTGTCGGTGCACTGGGCGGACAGCACCGTGGCGACCAGCAGCTCGAGAGCGTTGTCGAAGTGCAACGCGATGCGGGCATCAGGGTGGACCTCGCCCAGCAGACGCACGATCCGTCGGGCCCGCCGGGTCTTCGCGAGTGGTGTCTCGGTCGCGGTGTCGACGGCGGCGGGCATGTCTCGCAGCGTATCCGCCGGCCGATCCGGCCCGGTTGGCACCGGTGGGCGTGCCGTGTGGTCATGACGGGCGTGGGCAACCCGATCCGCGACACACCCACCCCCGGTGCGTCTGCCGATCGCTCGTCGGCCACCATGGGGGAGTCATGTTTGTCATTGCCGCGATCTTCTTTCCTCTGGTGCTTCTCGGTCTTCTGCTGGCGATGGAACGGGTGGAACGCCCGTTGAACGCCGCCGACACGGGCAAGGGACTGGAGGGCTTCCTCGACAACGCCCAACCGGACGAGGTCGACACCTTCGTCCAACAGGGCCTGCCCGCCGCGCTCGAGCGGTACCGGCGCCGGCTGCGCCGCCCGTCGCCCGGCAAGCATCGGGCAGCCTGATGCCCCCGCGCGCCTTCCACCGTTCTTCCGGTGCCGGGTGGATGGCCGGTGCCGGCGTATACCACATGTCGCCCGCCGCGCGCCATCAACGGTCCGGGTATGAGTGCGCGGCGGGTGGCGCATCCGACGGCTTTTCCGCCCATTCCGCCGCCTGCGGGCGTTGCCGCAGGTGGCGGGCTCGGGCGGCGGGCATTGTGGGGCAGCGGCGCCGGGCGGGGAGTCCCGCGAGACCCGGGCCGAAGGCCCTGGCGGCCCCCGGCCGTCCGTCCAGGCGCCAGGGGCGGGTCCATCGGCCCGTCGGCGGCCGGGCCGATCGACCCGGTGCCCACCTGGCCCGTCCGGGCGAGACGGCTCCCACGGCCCGCGGCGAGGCGCGGTGGTGGGGTTTAAAACACCCGGACGTGGCATCCGGAAGTGCCTGATCAAGGGCGGATTCTCGCGAACGGCACACGGTTGGTCGCTCCACGTTCACCTACGTGGAGCAATTTGATTGCTGGGGGTCCCTGCCCGTGCCCTCCACCGATAGTCCTGGCATGCTCAGGACCGTGGAGGATCTGCTTGCCCGCGTACCGCTGTTCGTCGGGCTCTCCGAGCAGGACCGGCTGGCCCTCTCCGACCATCTTGATCGGCAGGACGTCACCCGCGGGGACGTGCTGTTCCGAGAAGGAGATGTCGGGGATCGGGTCTTCGTGGTCCTGTCCGGAAAGGTGAAGATAGGGCGTCAGTCGGCCGACGGCCGGGAGAACCTGCTGTCCGTAATGGGTCCTGGTGACCTCTTCGGGGAGCTTTCGTTGTTCGACCCCGGTCCACGCACGGCTACCGCGACCGCGGTCACGGATGCGTCGTTGCTGTCGCTGGAGCACACCGCGCTGCGGCCCTGGCTGCGTTCCCGCCCCGAGGCGGGCGCAATGCTGCTGCGCGTGCTCGCCCGTCGGCTCCGTCGCACCAACGACAACGTCGCGGACATGGTGTTCACGGACGTTCCGGGTCGGGTGGCGAAAGCCCTGCTCGACCTGGCGGAGCGGTTCGGTGAGCCGGCGCAGCCCGGCAACGAGGCGGCCGGTGTCCGGGTCGAGCACGGGCTCACCCAGGAGGAGCTGGCCCAGTTGGTCGGCGCCTCCCGGGAGACGGTGAACAAGGCGCTTGCCGACTTCGCCACCCGCGGCTGGCTTCGCCTGGACTCCCGTGCCGTCGTGCTGCTCGACCGCGAACGGCTGTCCCGCCGAGCCCGCTAGTTCCCGGCGCTCGTCACGCGCCGTTCCGGATCCGCCCGGACGGCCCGGAGCCCCATGCGCCCAGCCGCCCGCCCGTGCAGCCCGACGCCCGTCCCATCGGCACGCCCGCGCCCAGCCCGACAGCCCTACATCCGCGTCCCGCTCTACGCCCGCACACCGTGCCGGCGGGCGGGTCGCCCCCGATGGACGACCCGCCCGCCGGCCCCTGACGTCACCCCATGGCCCTGCGCGGGTCAGCCGGCGCTGCCCGCGACCGCGGCCGGCGGGGATGCTGTCCGCGCGTGATCGGCGTCCCCGGTCGTCCCCGGCAGGGTGAGGTCCTGTGCCTGTGCCTGCGCCTGCGCCGCTGCCGGCTGCGCCCCGCGCCGGGACCGCGCGTCCGCCGCGGCGGGGACACCCGCCTCCGGTAGGCCCGCGCCGGGGCCGCCCGCGTCCGGGACACCGGTGGGTACCGCGCCGTCGGCCGGACCGCCACCGCTACCCGCTGGGCCGCCACCGCTGCCCGCGGGATTGCCGGCCCCGGCGGGGCCCCCGCTGGGCGGCAGGCTGGCCAGCAGCCGCCGGGTCTGCGGAGCCTCGCTGACGGCGCCGGTCGCGGTCGCGGCCGCGAGCGCCCGCAGGTAGGCTCCGCGGCCGCCCTCAAGGTCGCCGTTGGCCACGAGCGCCGTGCCCAGTGCCCGGTATCCCAGTACCTGGGCGCGCACGTCCTCGGCGTCCACGGCGACCGCCCGCCGGGCGACCTCGAGCGCCTCGGCCGGCTGGCCCGCGTCCAGCAGGATGCCGGCGAGGTGCGCGTACGCCTGCCGCCGGGGGAACATCAGCGTCGCCGGCTCGCTCGCCGACAGCGCCTCCCGCAGCAGGTCCAGCGCAGCCCTGGTCCGGCCGCGGGCGCGGGCGATCTGGGCGACGAGCACCTTCGCCCCGAGCTGGGCGTGCGGGTGGAGCTCCAGGTGCTCGAGGTCGGTGAGGGCGATCTCGGCGGCCTGCGCGGCCTTGTCGACCTCGCCGGCGTCGAGCAGGGTCAGCCCGAGCAGCACCCGCGCCAGAGCGCCGACGACCACGTGGCCGCGTTCGGCGGCCTGGTCGCAGGCCTGCTCCAGGTACCGCGCCCCGCGGGCCGGCTCGCCCGCGCCGCGGGCGGCGAGCCCCCGGGCGACCAGCACCAGCATCGATCCCCACGTGTACTCGGAGTTTTCGAACAGCTCCGTGGCCCGCTGCGCGTGGGACTCGGCGGCGGCGATGTCCCCCAGCTCCGCGGCGGCGATCGCGTCCACGGTCAGGCAAACACCCATGCCCCACTGCTCGCCGACGGAACCCGCGATCTCGATCAGTTCGCGGGTGAGCTTGCGGGCGCGGGTGAGCTGGCCGGACAGCAGGAGCACCAGTGCCTCGGTGCCCCGACACCAGCCGAGCCCGCCGGTGTCCTCCAGCCGTTCGAACACGGCGGACGCCTCACGCAGCGTCCGTTCGGCCCGGGGGTAGTCCCCGCGGGTGGTGGCGCTCCAGGCCAGGTGCTGCAGCGCCCAGCCGACGCCGCGCGGGTCGTCGACCTGGCGGGCGATCGTGAGGGCCTCGCGGTACCGGTCCTCGGCCGCGCCGATCCGGCCGGCGTTGTACTCCAGCATGCCGAGCCGGCGCAGCGCCGCGGCCGTGGCCCGCTCGTCCCCGGCCTGGCGGGCCGATTCCAGCGCGGTGAGCAGGCACTGGGCCGCCTCCTCGGTGCGGCCCTGCTTCTGGCGCAGCTCGCCGAGCACGGAGAAGGCGGCGGCGCGCCGGGCGGGGGCGCCGGCCCGCAGCGCCGGGCGCAGGGTGCGCTCGGCCTCCTCGAGGTGACGCAGCCCCACCAGAGCCTCGGCGTGCAGCACCCGGACGACGTTGTCCTCCTGCGTGTCGATCATGCCCCGGCCGAGCCGGCGGGCATGGGCGAGCAGGTCGGCCGCGGTCCGGTGGTCGTCGCGGGCGAGCGCCGCCCGGGCCAGCCGGACATGCGCGTGGAACCCGGACATCCGGGACGACCAGGCCGGGTCGCTCGGTGGCAGGCCCATCGAGGCGGCCAGGTCGTAGGCACGCAGGGCGTGGCCGGCGACGAAGGTCGACACCGAGCGGGAGCTGCCGATCATCGCCGTGACGCCCCAGCGGGCGGCCGTGGCGTGCCGGCGGGCCCGCTCGACCTTCGGCAGGCCGGCATACGCGACGTCCCGGGCCATCGGGTGGACGAAGCGCCAGCGGGTCTCGGCGGCCCGCGGCGGGCGGACGAGCTGGCGCTCGGTCAGGACCTCCAGTGCCCGGGTGACCTCCTCGGCCGGCCGCTCGTCGACCATCGGCAGCGCCTCCGCGGGGAAGCGCCGGCCGAGCACCGCCGCGGCCCGCAGCACCGCCTTGGCGACCGGGTCCAGATCGTCGATGCGGGCGGCGAGCACGGACTGCACGCCGGCGGGCAACGGGGTCTCGGCCAATGAGCCGTCGAGCACCAACTCGGCCTGGTCGCCCTCGCCGGTGCCGTCGCCGGGGTGCAGCAGCCGCCGGTCGATGAGGAGGTTGAGCAGCTCGACCAGGAAGAACGGGTTGCCGTGCACCCGGGCGAGCAGGTCGTCGCGAGTGTGCGGCTCCAGCGTCTTGCCCCGCAGGTGGCTCTGCAGCAGCAGGCCGGACGCCTCCGTGCTCAGCGGCTGCAGGTCGATGCGCCGGATCCGGGGGAGGGTGGCCAGGCGCGGCCCGGCCCGGTCGAGCAGGACGAGCAGCACCGGCCCGGACAGGCGCGAGGCGAGCCGGCCGATCGCGTCGCTGAGCTGGCTCGTCGCCCACTCCAGATCGTCGATCAGCACCAGGATGGGCCCGGACCGCGCCAGCGCGCTGAGCAGCAGCGCGACGGCCTCCACCGTCGCCTCCACGGCGCGCTGCTCGGCCTCCTCGATGTGGGAGGCACGGGCCGCCGGATCACCCGGGGTGGTGGCCGGGATGGTGGACCGCCGGTCCAGGGGCACACCGAGCAGCAGGAGTAAGCGGTCGGCGATGCCGGCGGGCAGCCGCGCCCCGGTGAGGGGGTGGGGCAGCCCCGCCACCGTGCGCCGGACCCGGTCGGCCACCCGGTCGAGCGAGTCGCCGTCCGTGACACCGCAGGCGTTGCGCACGACGTCCACCAGGGGCGCGAGGCCGCGGCCGTCGCCGTGACGGACCGTGCGTCCCCACAGCGCCACCGTGCCGGGTGTCCGCTCAGCCCGGTTGGCCAGCTCACTGGCCAGCCGGGTTTTGCCGATCCCGGCCTCGCCGACGATCAGCGCGACCTCCGGTGAGCGCCGGGTGACGACCTCGGCGAAGAGCGTCTCCAGGGCGGCCAGCTCGGCGTCGCGGCCGAGGAACGGCGCGTCGTCGGCGAGACCCGGCCGGGCGACGTTGGAGGGGCGCAGGCTGATCAGCTCGTACGCCGGTACCGGTTCCCGCTTGCCCTTGAGGACGAGATCGGGCAGCTCGCGCCAGCTCGCCACCGACCCGGTCGCCAGCACCGTCTCGCGGCCCGCGTACACGGTGCCGATCGTGGCCGCGGCCGACAGCCGGGCCGCGGTGTTCACCGTGTCGCCGATCACCGTGTACGAGATGGCCGCCTGCACCCCGGCCAGGACCTCGCCGGTGTTGATCCCGACGCGCAGGCCGAGGCGGCCCTCCGCGCTGTCGCCCGCGGTGTCCTGCACCAGCCGGCGGACGGTCTCCTGCATCGCGGCGGCGGCCCGCACGGCGCGCTCCGGGTCGTCCTCGTGGGCGGTGGGCGCGCCGAACACGGCCATGATGCCGTCGCCGGTCAGGTTGTCGACGCGCCCACCGACCTCGTCGATCTCGTGGGCCAGCGCGGCGAGCACCCGGTCGGTCATCTCGCCCACACGCTCCGGGTCGCGGTCCTCGGCCCAGCCGGTGAAGTCGGACAGGTCGCCGAACAGTACGGTGACGACGCGCCGTTCCGGGACCTCGGACGCCGGGGCTTCGGCCTGGGTGAACTCCAGGCCGCAGTGGTAACAGAACCGTCCGCCGGGGACGGCCGCCGAGCCGCACCGGGGGCAGCGCAGCGGCCCCGTGTGCGGTGCGGTGATCACCATGGGCGCCGCCGCCCGGGGCGTGGGGATCGCGCGGGCACCCTCATCTGCGGGCCTCCCGGGGTAGGGGCAGCACCGGCGCCGCGTCTCGCCCGACCGGGTGGCCACGGGCCGCCCCGGACCGGTCGCTCGGCCTCCGGCTGGTCGAAGTCGTCATCCTGCGCACGATCGGTTCCCTCCGCGCCAGAGTTTAGTGGTCTGGGTCTCCTTCCCGGCATCCCCTCCTGTCGGGTGACCGACCGCGGCCGCGTCGGTGCCTCCCGGTGGTACGGGGGTCGTCCAGTCCCGCGCGGCCGGGTGCGGCGAGGCTCGACGCCGGTGCCGTCCCGCCGCCGCCGGACTCCCTGATCTGCCTGGTCAGCGGCCCGCGGTGGGGCTGGCAGGACTCGGGTCCGGGCCGCTGGTACGGGGGTGGCGAACGGGTGGCCCCGCTCACGGCCGCCGTGAGGATATGTCACGGGTCGCGATCCCGGGGACCAACTCGAAGTGCCTGGCTCGTTCAGGCGACGTCGGGATGCTCCCGCAAGTAGTCCAGTTGGGCCCTGACGGAAAGTTCGGCCGCGAACCACAGCGCCCGGTCGGTGTCCGCGTACACCCGGCGGACCACGTCGGCGGGGTCGGCCTCGGCGGCGTCGACCCCGGCGTCGGCGAGCGCGCGGCGGACCTGGTCCAGACGGGCCCGGCGGTGGGCCAGGTACTGCTCCGCGGCGAGGCCGGCGGCGGGCAGCTCCGGGCCGTGCCCCGGCAGCACCGTGGTCTCCCCCAGCTCACGCAGCAGCCGCAGGCTGTCGAGGTAGTCGCCGAGCCGCCCGTCGGGGTGGGCGACGACGGTGGTGCCGCGGCCGAGGATCGTGTCCCCGGTCAGCACTCCCGGTCCGGACGGCAGGCCGGCGGTGCCGGCGGCGTCCGCGGGCGGGCCTGGCGCCGGGCGCTCGTCGCCGCTGAGCAGGAACGACAGCGAGTCCGAGGTGTGGCCCGGGGTGGGCAGCACGCGCAGCTCGATCCCCGCGGTCGCGATCACGTCGCCGGCGGTGAGCCCCTCCGAGCCGAGGCGGTGCGCCGGGTCCAGTGCGCGGACCGGGGCGCCGGTGAGCCGGTGCAGCGCGGCGGCGCCGGCGCTGTGGTCGGCGTGTCCGTGGGTGAGCAGGATCAGCTCGACACGTCCGGCGGCCGCCACCGCGGCCAGGTGCCCCGCGTCGTCGGGCCCGGGATCCACCACCACGCATCCCTGCTCGCCGGCGGCGCGCAGAAGCCAGGTGTTGGTGCCGTCCAGCGTCATCGGGCCCGGGTTCGGCGCGAGCAGCACCGCGGCCAGCGGGGTGACCTGTCGAGGAGTCGTCATGTTTCCAGCCTTATCGCTGGCCCGGCCCGCTGTCGCCCGGTCCGTCGCCGCCCGGCGGGTCATACGCCTCGTCGTGCGGCAACAGCAGGTGTGCCTCCCCGCCGCTGACGAGGATCTTCGGCATGATCGGCGACAGGTCGCGGGCGTGGGCGGCGCCGAGGACCGACGCGACGTCGTCGTGCTCGGACAGCTCGGCCAGCGTGAACGCCGTGGGCGGCAGCATGCCCAGCGCGCCGGCGGCGTGGCGCTCGAGCGCGTCGACGGGCCGCATCCACTCCATCCGGTCGGCCTCCCGGGAGGGCTGCTCGGGGGACTGGCCGCCGGGCAGGGCCGCGACGAAGAACCGGGTGTCGTAGCGCCGCGGCTCGATCTCCGGGGTGACCCACCGAGCCCAGGGCGCGAGCAGGTCGGCCCGCAGCGCCAGGTCGTGGCGGCGCAGCAGCTCGCTCAGCCCGAGCTCGTGGCGCTCCAGGGCCCGGCGGGCCTCGGCGCGGGCCGTCTCGTCGAGGCTCTGTGCGGCGGCCGTCCCGCCGGCTGGATCCGGGGGAACGGCGCCGGCCAGTAGCACGCCGCACTCCTCGAAGGTCTCGCGCACCGCGGCGCAGACCAGCGCCCGGGCGAGCGCGGGGTCCGCGTCGAGCGCGTGCATCACCTCGGTGACCGGCGGCCCGGCCCAGGGCACGTCCGGCCCCATGTCGGTCGGGTCCACCCGGCCGCCGGGGAAGGCGTACATCCCGCCGGCGAACGCCATCCCCGTCACCCGCCGCAGCAGGTACGCCTCGACGCCACGACCGCCCGGCGCGTCGCGCAGCAGGACGACCGTGGCGGCGTCGCGCACGGGCGCCGACGAGCCCGCCGTCGGCTGCGGCGCCCCCGCCCCGGCACCGGGACCGGCGGGATCGCGGACGACGACCAGCGACCGTTGCAGCCGGGCAAGCAGGGCAGCCTTGTGATCGACCATGGGTCTGATGCTAGTGAGGACCACCGGTGGCCGCCGCTGATCGAGGTCGGACCTCGCCGCCCGGCCCCGGCGGGCCCGCTCAGTCTCGGGCGGGGGCTGCCACCCGAGCTACCACCTCGACCTCCACCGGAGCGCCCAGCGGCAGCGCGGCCACCCCGACCGCCGAGCGGGCGTGCCGGCCGGCGTCGCCGAAGACGTCGACGAACAGCTCGCTCGCCCCGTTGAGGACCGCCGGCTGGGCGGTGAACCCGGCGGCGCTCGCGACGAACCCGACCACCTTCACGATCCGGACGATCCCGTCCAGGCCGCCGGCCTGCGCGGCGACGGCCGCCAGCGCGTTGAGCGCCGCGATCCGCGCCAGCTCCGCCGCCCGCTCGGCGTCGACCGCCTCCCCGACCAGGCCGGTGGCGACCAGCCGCCCGTCGACCAGCGGAAGCTGCCCGGCGGTCCAGACCAGATCGCCGTCGCGGATCGCGGGAAGGTAGGCGCCCGCCGGGCTGGCCACCGGCGGCAGGGCCAGCCCCAGCGCGGCCAGGCGGGCGCTCGGGCTGGTCATCTCAGGCCTGGCCCTTGGGTCGCTTGAAGTAGGCCACGAGGCCCTCGGGGTTCGTGGGAGCGGGGATGACCTGAACCAGCTCCCACCCGTCCTCGCCGAAGGTGTCGAGGATCTGCTTGGTGTTGTGGATCAGCAACGGGGCCGTGAAGTACTCCCACTTCGTCTGCATGACACCGGACCTTAGAGCATCCGTCTGCCCGCCCCGGACACCTCGGGGGACGACGGCGGTCGTCCGGCCCACCTGGCGCCCGCCGCGGGCGAGCTCACGGCTTCCGACGTGGCGGGGGCCGGGCGCGCGGGTACGGTCGAGCGTGTGAGCGGCAAGCGCACGGTGACCGAGGACTCCGACGACGAGGCGAGCGGTCCGTGGGATCGCCGGCTGCACATCGTCACCGGCAAGGGCGGAACCGGCAAGACGACGATGGCCGGTGCGCTGGCGGTGGCGCTGGCGACCGGCGGCCGACGGATCCTGCTCACCGAGGTCGAGGGGCGCCAGCAGATCGCACAGTTGTTCGACACCCCGCCGCTGCCCTACCAGGAACGCAAGGTGGCCAGCGCGCCCGGCGGCGGCGAGGTGTTCGCGCTCGCGATCGACGCGGACGAGGCCCTGCTGGAATACCTGGAGATGTTCTACAACCTGCGCCGGGCCGGAAAGGCGCTGACCAAGATCGGCGCGGTGGACTTCGCGACGACGGTCGCGCCCGGGGTGCGCGACGTGCTGCTGACCGGCAAGGTCAAGGAGGCCGTCAACCGCCCCGACGCCACCCGTCCGGGGGGGCTCGCCTATGACGCGGTCGTGCTGGACGCGCCGCCCACCGGGCGGATCTCCCGCTTTCTCAACGTGACCGCCGAGGTGGCGGGGCTGGCCAAGATGGGTCCGATCCGCGCCCAGGCCGACAGCGTGATGGCGGTGCTGCGGCCCGAACGTGCCGCCGTGCATCTGGTGACGGTGCTGGAGGAGATGCCCGTCCAGGAGACCGTGGACGGCGTCGCCGAGCTCACCCGGGTCGGGCTGCCGCTGGGCGGGGTGATCGTCAACATGGCCCGTTCACCCCTGTTGAAGGTCGGCCAGTCGCGGCTGGCCCGCCGGGGCGAGCTCGACCGGGAGGAGCTCGCCGCCGGGATCAAGGAGGCGGGCCTGGAACCGACCCGCGATCTGGTGGACGCGCTGGCCTGGGAGGCGGCCCAGCACGCCGACCGGGTGGCGCTGGAGACGGCCGAACGGGCCGAGATCGCCGCGCTCGGCCGCCCGGTGTACGAGGTGCCGCTGGTCGCGGACGGGGTCGACGTCGGCACGATCTATCGGTTTGCGGAGATGCTGCGCGCGCAGCAGATGGTGGAGTGAGCGCCGTGGGTTCGACGTCCGGCGACGACCGGCCGCAGGCGGAGAAGAGTTCCCGGTCGACCAAGGCCACGACGGGACCGGCGAGGAAGGCCGGCGCCACGAAGGCGGGCACCGGAGCGAACGGGACCAGGAACGAGGGTCCGCGCCGCCGCTCCGGCGGGTCGACGGGGCGGGCCGCGGGCCGGTCCGCCGGGAGCGCGACCCGCCGGGTCCGGCCGCACCCGGCGGGGGCGCCGCTGCTTGACGTCGACGCGATGCTCGACACCGAGCGCATCATCGTCTGCTGCGGCGCGGGCGGTGTCGGCAAGACCACCACGGCCGCGGCGTTGGCGCTGCGCGCCGCCGAGCGTGGGCGCGACGTGGTGGTCCTGACCATCGACCCGGCCCGCCGGCTCGCCCAGTCGCTGGGCCTGACCGCGCTCGACAACACCCCGCGGGAGGTGGCCGGGGTCGACGGCGCCGCCGGCGGTCGCCTCGACGCGATGATGCTCGACATGAAGCGGACGTTCGACGAGATCGTCCTGGCGCACAGCACGCCCGAGCGCGCCGAGGCGCTGCTGGCGAACCCGTTCTACCAGTCGCTGTCGTCCTCCTTCTCCGGGACGCAGGAGTACATGGCGATGGAGAAGCTCGGCCAGCTCGACGCGACCGGCGAGTGGGATCTCATCGTCGTCGACACGCCGCCCACCCGGTCGGCCCTGGACTTCCTCGACGCGCCGACGCGGCTGGGCGCCTTCCTCGACGGGCGGCTGCTGCGGCTGCTGCTCGCGCCGGCCAAGGCCGGCGGGCGGGCCTACGCGAAGGTGCTCGGCGCCGGTCTCGGCATGTTCACCAAGGTGTTCACCAAGGTGCTCGGCGCCCAGCTCCTCATGGACGTCAGCCAGTTCGTCGCCGCGCTGGAGACGATGTTCGGGGGCTTCCGGGCCCGGGCGGACGAGACCTACCGCCTGCTCGGCGATCCCGGCACCTCGTTCGTCGTCGTCGCCGCGCCCGAGGCGGCGGCGCTGCGCGAGGCGTCGTACTTCGTCGATCGGCTGGACGCGGAGGGGATGCCGCTGGCCGGGCTGGTGGTCAACCGGATGCACCACAGCGACGCGACGGCGCTCACCGTCGAGCGCAGCCTGGCGGCCGCCGAGAACCTCGACGAGCACGGGGAGCATCCACTCGCGGCGGCGGTGCTGCGCATCCATGCCGAGCGGGCGCGGCTGGCCAGCCGGGAGGCGAGGCTGCGGGAGCGGTTCACCAGCGCCCATCCCGACACCCCGCTGGTGGAGGTGGAGGCGCTGTCCGAGGATGTGCACGACCTGGCGGGTCTGCGTGAGATCGGCGACGCGCTGGCTCGGGTCGAGCGGCTGGAGCAGGCCGGTTGACGCAGGGCCGGCGGAAGGGGCTGCGTTCCGAACCGGGACGACGCTGTCCTCGGGCGGAATCGGGTGCGGGTCACGGGCTGGTGGGCCCGTGCCGGTCATGCGGCGGTCGGGCGGGTGTGCTGCCGCGCAGTGTCGGGCCGGACGGTGGACCGGGCCGGCTCGGTGGGCGGGGCGTCCCCGTCCGGGCTATCCGGCGGACGCTGATCGATGATCAGCCTGGGCGTCGGCGAGCAGCTTGCGCCAGGACGTGACGTCCGGGCGGCGACGCAGCAGCGCGCGGCGCTCCCGCTCGGTCATGCCGCCCCAGACGCCGAACTCGACGTGGTTGTCGAGGGCGTCGGCGAGGCACTCGGTGCGGACGGCGCAGCCGAAGCACCGGGTCTTCACCCGGTTCTGGGCGGCGCCCTGGACGAACAGCTCATCCGGGTCGAGGTCGCGACAGGCGGCGTGTGCCGTCCAGTCGCCGTCGACGGTGGAACCCACGAGGTGGGTCGTGTTGGCGTGCAGGGTCGTGCTGACGGCGGGGGCCAGGCTTCTGGTCATGCCACCTGCCTTTCTTCTCGAGTCCGGGTCAGGGGGCCCGTGCGGGTGGTGACGTGGCGTTGACCCGAAACCGTACGGAGTGGCGTGGCCACGGCACAGACCCCACACGGGTGGTTGTCCAAATGACTAGTCCGGGCCATTGATCCGGATCGCCGCAGTAGTGCGGTCTGTGACAACCGTATGTCGGTTGGGTGACATTCCAGTATCGCCGTGAGGGCCGAGTAGTTCTTCCATGGTCCCGTTGTCCGGCTGACATGGGAACTGGCATCCGAGGTCCCCTCCGATCCGGTAGCCCGTTGGTGGGCATGGCGGGACCGCCTCGGGCGTGGTGATGTGGAGGTCGTCACGCTCGTCCTGGGCTCGCCGTCGGCGGCCGGCCACGCCACCCGCCGTCGGAATTGCGGTGTCCCAGGTCACGGCGTTTTCGACTCGCTTGGGGGGCCACCCGAGCGTCGTTGTACCGGCCTGCCCCTCCAGGGCGGGGAGGGTTGATCAGATGTTGGCCCGTATGCTCCGACTGGTGTCCCAGCCTGGCTGGACGGAGGTCCGCCGATGACCACGCCCTCCGGGTATCCGGTGCCCTCTGGGCAGCCACCCCCCGGGCGCCGGCCGACCCCGGCCGGCCCGGTACCCACCGCTGCCGGGCGGAACCGCGGGGTCGGCGACCTCTACCGGCCGGGCTTCGCCACGGGTGGCCAGGGCGGTTCCGGCGGGCACGGCGGTTCCGGTGGGCAGGGCGGTTCCGGTGGGCAGGGCGGTGCCGGCGGCCGCCGGGCCGGACGTACGGCTCGCCGGCTGGCCGTCGCGGGCGTGCTCAGCGTGGTGGCCGGAGTGCTGGTCGGCATGCTCGCGCTGCCGGTGGTCGGCGCGGTGGGGTTGACCGTCAAGGGCAGCGCCGACGACTTCATGAATCTGCCGGCGAACCTCACGGTTCCCCCGCTCGCGCAGGCGTCGCGGATCCTCGACGCGCGCGGCAACCAGATCGCCGTCCTGTCCGGGGAGCAGAACCGTGAGGTCGTGCCGCTGAGCCGGGTTCCCCAGGTGATGCGACAGGCCGTCGTCGACATCGAGGACTCGCGTTTCTACGAACACGACGGGCTGGACTACAAGGGCCTCGTCCGCGCCTATCTGACCAACCGGGAGAACGGCGAGGTGACCCAGGGCGGGTCCACGCTGACCCAGCAGTACGTCAAGAACGTCCTGCTGATGTCGGCCACCACGCCGGAGGAGAAGAAGGCCGCCACCGAGCAGACCGTGCGGCGAAAGCTGCGGGAGGCGCGGTACGCGCTCTACCTCGAGGCGCACCTGAGCAAGGACGAGATCCTCGAGCGCTACCTGAACATCGCCTACTTCGGCGACGGCGCCTACGGCATCGAGGTCGCGGCGAAGCACTACTTCAACGTCGACGTGGACCGACTCACCCTGCCGCAGGCGGCGACCCTGGCCGGGCTGGTGAAGAACCCGACCGCCTTCAATCCGGTGCTGCACCCCGAGGCGGCCCGGGAACGGCGCAACGTGGTACTCGACCGAATGCTGGAGCTGCATCATCTCAGCCAGGCCGACTTCCGCCAGGCGCACGACAGCAGACTGGTGCTCGACCGACCCGCGCGGTCGGCCGACCCGTGCGCCGACTCGGGCGCGCCGTTCTTCTGCGCGCTGGTCCGCCAGCAGCTCCTCAACGACAGAACCTTCGCCCCCACCGAGGAGGACGCCCGCAGGTTGCTGTTCGAGGGCGGCCTGACCATCAGAACGACGCTGGACCCGGTCGCGCAGCAGGCCGCGCAGTCGGCCGCCACGGAGGTCATCCCGATCGGCAACCGGGTGGCGGCGAGCGTCGCGATGATGCAGCCGGGCACGGGCCAGGTGCTCGCTGTCGCGATCAACCGGGAGTACGGGGCGACGGACGACGGCAAGCCGGCGAGCCAGTCGACGGATTTCGTGCACACAAAGGAGGTCTACCCGGTCGACGAGGACTCCTTCTCGCCGGGATCGACCTTCAAGGTGTTCACGCTGATCTCCGCCCTGGAGTCCGGCCTGCCGCTGTCCACGACGCTGCACGCCCCGGTCTGCTATCACTCCGACGTCTTTCCGAACCCGGATCCGCAGGGTAAGAACTGCTACGGCAACGCCGATCCGAGCGAGGACGGCTTCTATTCGCTGACGACCGCGACCTGGGGGTCGGTCAACACCTACTACATCCAGCTCGCCGAGAAGCTGGGCGTGTTGAAGACGGCCGAGGTCGCCCGCCGGATGGGCGTCTCCTCCTGCCGGATCCGCCCGGCCAGGAACGACGATCCGGAATGCAAGGGGATCGACGGAATCAGCCGCGTCGACGGCTCGTCGATCCTCGGCTCCAACGAGATCAGCACGATGGACCTGGCCACCGCCTATTCGACGCTGGCGGCGCGGGGGCGCCGGTGCGACCCGCGCACCGTCCTCGCGATCACGCAGCGGGTCGGCGGCGCCGACCGGCCGCTGCCGTTCAACGCCGGCGCGCCCTGCCAGCAGGTGCTCGACCCGAAGATCGCGGACACGGTCAGTGCCGTGCTGCAGGGCGTCATCAACCACGGGACGGCCAGCGGCAACGGGCAGATCGGCCGGCCGGCCGCGGGCAAGACGGGTACCGCCGAGGGCTTCAGCACCGCCTCGTTCGCGGGGTACATCCCGCAGCTCGCCGCGGCGGTCACCCTCGCCGACCCGCGTGGGCCGACCTCGCATCCGCTGACCAACGTGCTCGGCCGCAACGTCTTCGGCGGCGGATACCCGGCGCAGGTGTGGTCCCGGACCATGATCCGAACGATCAACGGTCTGAGCCTGCCGGTCGAGCCGCTGCCGGCGCCGGACGACACCCAGCCGCAGGTGCCGACGAAGGTTCTACCGAACGTGGTCGGCCTGCCGCAGCAGGTGGCCGAGCAGATGCTCGTCCAGCTCGGGTTCCACGTCACGTCGCAGCCGGTCCCCGCGCCGGTCGCCCCCGGGATCGTGGTGTACATGTCGCCGGCGCCCGGCGGCCCGGTCTCCATCAACACGGAGATCAGGCTGTCGATCTCCGGCGGGTTGACCGGTACGCCGGTGCTGCCCGGGGGTTCACCGCCGGCGGGGCTGGGGCAGCCCGTTCCGCCGGGCGTGTTCGGGGTGAACCCGCGCGAGCAACTCGGCGCGCCCGCCGGTCCCGGGACCGGCCCGCTGGCCTGGCGCGGCGGGCAGCGCGGCAACCGGGCGCAGCGCCGCGGGGCCTGACCCTGGGTCCGGTGGCGGCCGGTCAGCCGCCGGTGAGCCTCGCCTTCACCATCGCGGCCACCCGGCCGCCGTCGGCCCGGCCGGCCACGGCGGCCTGCACGGACTTCATCGCCGGGCCGATCGCCTTCGGCCCGGACAGGTCCAGCCCGGCGAGCACGCGGTCGATGATGGCGGCCAGCTCGTCGTCGCCGAGCTGGCTGGGCAGGTACTCGCCCAGCACCTCGCCCTCGGCGCGTTCCCGGTCGGCCTGTTCGACGCGACCGGCCGCGGCGTAGGCGTCGGCCGCCTCCCGCCGCTTCTTCACCTCGCGGGTCAGGACGTTCGAGACCTCCGCGTCGTCGAGGACGCGGGCGATGGCGCCGGCGACCTCCGCGTCCTTCACGGCGGCCAGCGCCAGCCGGAGGGTGGACGTGCGCAGCTCGTCGCGGGACTTCATCGCGGTGGTCAGGTCGGCGCGGAGCCGCTGGTGCAGCGTGCTCCGTTCCGTGGGGGTGCTCATAGTCAACGAAGCCTATGGTCCGCGGGGGACCTGGTCACGCCTGGCCACGGCGGTGCGACGACCGGGGTGGCGCCCGGCCACGGCGGACCGGGGATGAGACTGTGTTGCACGGCCCGAGGCACGCCGCCGCCACGAGAGTGGTCCCTCCGGCGCGGTGGGGCCGCCGGGCCGAACGCGCGGCACGGGGGATGGCGCCGGGGCGAGGGCGGTCGCGCGAGCGGTCTGGGGCACACGAGCGGTCGGGGCACACGAGCGGTCGGGGCACGAGGAGGTCGTGGTGGCGAGTGTGGGGGCGCCGAGGCGCCGGGTGGCGCGCGGGGTCGCGGGGTTCTCGGCGTCGGTCGCGGTGGTCGGGGCGGGCGCGCTCGCCTACGGCTCGCTGTACGAACGCAACGCCTACACGCTGCGTCGGCTGTCGATCCCCGCGCTTGCCGCCGGCTCGCGGCCGCTGCGCGTGCTACACCTGTCCGACCTGCACGTCACGGCGCGCCAGCGGGACAAGCTCGCCTGGTTGGCGGATCTGGCGCGGCTGGTGCCGGACCTGGTCGCCCTCACCGGTGACATCCTCTGCGCCGAGGAGGCCCGGGGCCCGCTGCTCACCGCGCTGGCGCCGCTGTACTCGTTCCCGGGCGTGTTCGTTCCCGGGAACAACGACTACTTCGTCCCCGCGCTGACCAGCCCGCACCGGTACCTGAACCGGTCCGAGGCGGCCGAGCCGACCGGCGTCCCGCTGGACTGGGCGGGCCTCGCCAAGGACCTGACCGCGGCGAGCGGCTGGACGGAGCTGACCAACACCCGGGCCGTACTCGCGGCCGGCGGCAGCCGGATCGACGTGCGTGGGGTCGACGACGCCCGGCTGCGCCGCGACCGGCCCGACCTCGTGGCCGGGGCCGCGCAGCCCGGCACGCAGCTCGCGCTCGGCCTGTCGCACACGCCGGAGCCGCGGGTTCTCGACGCCTTCACCGCCGACGGCGTCGGCCTCATCCTGTCGGGTCACACCCACGGCGGCCAGATCCGGCTGCCGGGAATCGGGGCCCTGGTGAGCAACTGCGGGCTCGACCGATCCCGGGTCCGTGGGCTGTCCCGCCACGCGACCGCCGCGGGAGCGTCCTGGCTGCACGTGTCCCCGGGCCTGGGGACGTCGCCCTTCGCGCCGGTGCGCCTCGGCTGCCGCCCCGAGGCGACCCTGCTCTGCCTTACTGCGGCCCCTTCTGCGTGACCGCGGCCCCTTCTGCGTGACCGCGATTCGTCTGCGTGACCGCGGTCACGGCCTGACCTCCGGCCGAACCCGTGACCACCCCCCCGCCCTGAACCACTGCTCCGTCGGGTATGCTTCATCTCGGTCGCGGGGTGTGGCGCAGCTTGGTAGCGCGCTTCGTTCGGGACGAAGAGGTCGTGGGTTCGAATCCCGCCACCCCGACCACGCAAAGCCCTGGTCTCAGGCTCCTACGGGAGAGCCGGACCAGGGCCTTCGTCGTCTCTGGGCTCGCACCGAAGCGATCACACCTGCCCGCCGGCAGGCGGGCTGCTCCACCGGTGGCCCGTCGGCAGGGCGAGGTAGCGTCGCGCTGTGAGTCCGATTCGTGAGGTGCTTGCTCGGGTCTACGTCGAATCCCTTGACGACGTGCTGCCCCTCTACCAGCGGCTGGCCGGTGATGCGCCCACGCGCCGCTTCGCCTTCCGCGATGTCGAGCTTGCGTGGGTCGGCCCCTTCCTCCTGGTGGCGGGTACGCCCGCCGCGCTGGCGCCGTTGCGCAACCGGGCCGCGACCGTACTCGTCGATGACCTCGACGTCGTCGCCTCGACGATCATCTCGGCAGGTGGTGCACTGATCGAAGGGCCCGGCGAGTCACCCAACGGGTCCCGACTGATCGCCGAGCACCCCGACGGGACGGTGTTCGAATACCTGCACATCGTGATGTAAGGTCGTGTGTTCGAATCTTGCTGCCCGGATGCGCGTCGGCAGGGCGCCGCGGCCGGGAGAGACCTTCGTCGGCACCTGACGCGTTGCGGCTGGCGTGGGTTGTTTTCGTGGCCGGCCGGTCATGGCGTGGTCCCGGGAGCCGGGTGCTCTACCGTGTACCCAGTACTTCCCGGGCTCATGATCGATCATTGGCCGGGCTACGTTAAGATCGCACGATGGAAAAGGGGAAGCGGGAGACTGTGGCCAAATACCGTCGAGTGGTCGTAAAACTAAGTGGCCGGGCGATCGCCGGTTCCGCCGAATTCGGCTTCGACTCCAATGCGCTGGAACACCTCGCCCGGGAAATCATCGCGGTGCGTCAGTCCGGGGTCGAGGTGGCGATCGTCGTCGGCGGGGGAAATCTCTTCCGCGGCAACCAGTCGGACCGGTGGGGGATCGATCGGGTCGAGGCCGACAACATCGGGATGCTCGGCACGGTCATCAACAGTCTGCTGCTGCGGGGCAAGCTGACCGCCCTCGGGGAGGACAACCTGCGGGTGATGACGGCGGTCCCGGTCCCGGCGGTGGCCGAGCCCTATATCCGGCTGCGAGCCGTGCACCTGCTGGAGAAGGGGGCGACGGTCATTCTCGCCTGCGGGAACGGCCAGCCCTTCCTCACCACCGACTACCCGGCGGTGCAGCGCGCGCTGGAGCTGGGCGCGGACGCGGTGCTCGCGGCCAAGGACGGCGTCGACGGCGTCTACGACAGCGACCCGAAGATCAACCCGGACGCTCAGCGATTCTCCCACCTCAGCTACGACGAGGTGATCAGCAGGGGGCTGCGGGTCATGGATCAGTCGGCATTCATTCTCGCTCGCGACTTCGGTATCCCGCTGCACATCTTCGACATCGAGCAGCAGGGCGCGATGACGGCGATCTGTCGCGGCGAACACCGGGGGACCGTCATCGACACCACGGGTGGGAAGTCGGGTTCCGCGGCGCTGGCGAGTTCCGCCGAAACGGTGGTGTGAGCCGCGCGGCGCCGCCGGTCGGCGAAGTTCTCATCGCGCACCGCCCGCCGGCACCGGGGGTTGTACTCCTGCCGTGGTGGGTTGACGGTACGCCGTACAGTTGTCGCCTTTTCGGTAAAGGCGAGGCCCGATTTGGTGCTATGAGGCGTCTTTTGTCGGGATCTGACCGGCCAGCCCGGCCGGGCCGGTACCGACACGTGGCCGGTACCGGCGCCGGGCTCAGCGGCGATGGATCGCCAGGGGTGGATCAGAAGCAGGAGTAGGTGGTGCTCGGCGAGGTGTCCGTGGTCGACATGCCGTCCGCGGTGCCGGTGGTCACGGTCTTGAACTGCGCCTGGCCGTTGAAGCTGCACGGCACCGAGGTGCCCTCGCCGATGCCGCTGCCGCCCCAGTACGACTTCTTGACCGGGTCCCCGATGGACATCCACTGACCGTTCGCGTACTTCCGCAGCTGGTTGCTGATCTGCATGTTGCCCGAGTACCGGGGGTCGCAGGTGATGCCGCCGTTCGCGAAGATCGTCGAGCCGCCGGTGGGCGGCCAGGCGGTGACGGTGCAGCCGGTCGAGGAAATCGGGGTGGACGCGTCGGCGGGAATGGCGCCGAACAGGCCGGCCGCCACGGCGCCGGTCGCGCCGACGGCCGCGGTACGCAGTGCTGCGCGAGTGCTGGGCACGGGTTTCCTCCAGGTGGGGGATGGGCGGTGCGGGATCGGGGATGGTGCGGCAAGGGGAACGAGATGGGCTGTGGTGCGGGAAGGGGCAGTGGTTCAGGGGGAGGGGCAGCGCGGGGCGGCGGCAGCGAGACGGTCACCGACGGCGCGGGTTCGGCCGGCGCGGTTCAGGCCGGCGCCGCGCCGAAGGAGTAGACCGGCCGCGGCGGAGGCCCGAAGAAGGTGGTGATGGTCTCCAGGCGCGGCCGCTCGGTGAAGGTGACGACATCGAGGCCCGCCAGCACGATCTGGCCGATGCTGTTGCGCAGTCCCCACTCCCAGCGGGCGCGACGGTGGTGCACGTCGACCCCGCTGGTGCGCAGCGGACGATGCCCCGGGTAGGGCGCGAGGAACTCGCCGATGAGATCGGCGAACTCGATGATGCCGGCCGCCTCGCCCAGCGGGTTGGCGTAGGTCACCGCGGGGACGCAGCAGGCGGCGAGCAGTTCGTCGCGCCGGGACACCGCGGGTTCCGCCCAGGCGGCGTAGAGGCCGTCGGCCAGGGCCGCGAGCCGTTCGGCCGTGGCGGCGTCGCTGCCCGCGCCGACGCTGTGCGCGTCGTGCCGCGCGGCGGGCTGGGTGCTCATGGGGCGAACCTCCGCCGGGCCTCGGCTCGTTGCAGCTTTCCGGAGGGGGTCTTCGGCACCGAGCCCGGTCCGAGCACCAGCACCGCGTGCGGGGTCACCCCGAGCGCGGCGCGGACCTCCTCGGCGACGGCGCTGCGCAGCGCGGCGGGATCGGCCCCACGGGTCTCGACGGCCACGGCGAGTCCCTCCCCGCCGAGGTGGCCGGGACGCGGGTAGGGGAAGGCGACGATGTTGCCCGCGCGGGCACCCTCGGCGCGGGCCGCGGCCCGCTCCACCTCCTCGGGATAGATGTTGCGACCGCCGAGGATGATGACGTCCTTTCGGCGACCGCAGACGACCAGTTCGCCGCCGGTGAGGTAGCCGAGGTCGCCGGTGGCAAGCCATCCGTCGCGGGCGCGCAGGGCCGCCGCCGACTCGGGATCGTCATGGTAGGAGGCGGCCACCGAGGTGCCGCGGACCTGGACCTCGCCGACCTTCCGCTCGGGCAGGATCCCGCCCGAGTCCGGATCGACCACGCGGACCGACAGGCCGGGGATCGGCTCCCCGAGCAGCGCCAGCCGCCTCGTGCGCACCGCCGGCTCGGCGGCCGCGGGCGGCACCGGGCGCTCGAGGGGCACCGGGCGCTCGGCCGGCTCGGGGGGCACGAACCGGGCCGTGCCCGCGGCCAGGGCGTCCGCGTCCACCGTGTCGTAGCGCGGCCCGCGCCCCACGGCGGAGAACGTGACCGCGACCGTGGCCTCCGCGAGCCCGTAGGCGGGCATGAAGGAGGCCGGGTGGAAGCCGTGACCGCCGGCGGCGTCGAGGAAGTCGTCGACGACCGCGGGATCGATCGGCTCCCCGCCACACAGCGCGTAGGCCAGGCAGGACAGGTCCAGCCGGGGGCCGGTGCGCAGCAGCCGGGCCGCGACGGCGTAGGCGGAGCCGGGTCCGACCGTGTTGGTGGCGCGGTGGTGGGAGACGAGCTGCATCCAGCTCGCCGGCCTGGCCAGGTAGTCGGCGGGTGAGGACAGCAACGTGTCGCAGCGGCCGCACGCCATCGGCAGGATGAACCCGCCGATGAGCCCCATGTCGTGGGACAGCGGCAGCCAGGACAGCATCCGGCCGTGCACCGCCTCGTGGCTGGTCGCCACGCGGATGCCCTCGACGTTCGCCGCCAGGTTGCCGTGGCTGATCCGGGCGATCTTCGGTGCACCGGTGGTGCCGCTGGTCAACTGCAGGATCGCGGGGGCGTCGGCGGTCAGCATGGGCGGGCGCCACGGCGCCGCCAGCGGGTCGCCGACCGCCTCGGCCAGCGGGATGACCCGCCCGGCCCCGCCGGACAGCGCCGGCACCGCCTCCCCCCACGGCGCGCCGACCAGCACGAGCGGCTCACCGAGCGAGTCGAACCGGTCGCGGGTGTCGGCGAGGTAGCGGGCCAGGTCGACGGTGCGGGCGGGGGTGGGGGCCATGGTGAGGCTGCCGCCGGCGAGCCAGGTCGCCATCGCCGCGGTGATCGTCTCCCGCGACGTGTCGGCGAGGATGACCACCGGACGGCCCGGCCCGACCCCGTGCGACTGCAGGCCCGCGGCGACGCGTCGGGCGTCCCCGTACAGCTCGGCCCAGCCGACCCGCCGTCCGCCGTCCGGCGCGAGGAAGGTCACCGTGTTCGGACCGGTGCTGGCACGCCTCATACGATCCAGCAGATAAACCATTGTCGACGCCCTCTCCCGGCGGACGATCCCGTTATCGGGCGTCGCCGTCCGTGCTATCCCGGTAGACGGCGAGAATGAGACGGTCCCAGTAGCGACCGCGATAGAAGTCGTGCCTGCGCAGCCGTCCCTCGAGTTCGAGCGCGCCGCCGGCCGACTTTTCCCGATCGGCCCCCGCAAACTGCGGATAGTTGAACTCGGGCACCTCGAAGTACAGCTTCCGGAACGGCCAGATGTCGAAGACGTAACGCACGAACAGGTCCAGCGCCTCGACGGCCAGACCCGACCCGGTGTAGTCGGCCGAGATCGCCGCGCCCACGTAGGCGTACCCCAGGGCGAACTCCGGGTTGTAGCAGATCGCGTGGCCGACGGGCCGGCCCGTCTCGATCGACTCGATCACGAACTGGGTCAGGACGCCCTGCCACAGTTCCTGCTCGAACTGCGGGTACGACGGCACCGAGCCGCGGTAGCGCCAGCGAAAGCCGATGTCCGGGGTGACCGCGAGCTCGTACAGGAACGGTGTCGACGCCGGCAGCACCGGCATCAGCCGCAGGAACCGCCCGGCGAACCGCGGCGGTGGCAGCGCGAGCGAGCCGGCGGCCGATGCCGCCGATGCCGCCGAAGCGGCCGCGGAGGCGGCTGCGGCACCGGCCATCCCCTGCCCGGCCATCCCCTGCCCGGCGAGGCCCGCGGGCCCGCCGAGCGGCCCTCCGCCGACGCCGACCCTGGCCGGTACGGCGCTCGTCGCCGATGCGGCGGGGATCGGCTGGGAGTCCGCGGCGGGTGGCCCGGCCCGATAACGGTTGTAGAGCTCGCCGATGGTCTCGATTTCCAGCCAGTTCGCCTCGGAGAGGTCGACCCCGAGTTCGATCACGTACAGGCAGAGTTCCAGAAGCCGGAAGGAATCCAGCCCGAGGTCTTCATGGAGCCGGCTGCCGCCGGCGATCGCGGAATCGGCGAGACCCATTTTCCGGGCGATAAGCTGCTCGAATTCGTCTTGTCGGAGCATGCTACCTGTTCTGCGTGCGCGAAAGACGGAATCAAAGATGGACGATTTCGGGCAGTTCGGACATTGGTGACGTTAGCAAACGAGCCGAAGGGCCGCAAAGCCGGATAACCCGTTTCGGCTAGCGCGCCTGCGTCACGCACCGGCCCGTCCCGCGCCGAGCCTCCCGCCCCGGCGCACCAGCCCGGACGAGCGGAGACTGCGCGGACAGGTCCGCCCCACGCCCTGGCCCCGGCACACCAGCCGGGACGGGGGTGCGGTGGCGCCGTAGACGGCGGGCCAGGCGCCGTGGGCCAGGTGCCGTGGGCCGGCGGTCAGTAGGAGCGGGCGATCAGGCAGACCAGGTCGTCGGGGTCGCCGCCGGCGGGCGGAATCTCGCCGTCGGGCGTCTGGAGGCAGCGGACGGTCAGGGCGTCCTCGGCGAGGCGCGCCTCGCCCTCCTCGCCCACGAGCCGCCACGGGATCCGGGCGAAGCCGGTCTGGGCCGCCTGGGCGGCGTCGGCGACCGTGGTGACGTCCGCCGTCCGGCTCTCGCGCAGTGCCAGGGCCTCGGCGTGCAGGCCGGCCTGCACCTCGTCGAGCAGCGCCGGGACCCGGGCGGCCGCCTCCGCCAGCGGCACCGGAGCCTTCACCGAGGTGTCCCGGCGGACCAGCGTCACGTTCCCGGCGGCGAGGTCACGCGGGCCGACCTCGACCCGCACCGGGATGCCCTTGATCTCGGCGTCGGTGACCCGGCGACCGAAGGACAGCCCCGGGCGGGCGTCGAGCTGCACCCGCAGCCCGGCGTCGGTGAGCGCCGCGGCGATCTCGCGGGCCTTCGCGACGACGGTCTCGTCGTCGCGCACCGGGAGCACGACGACCTGGGTCGGCGCGAGCCGGGGCGGGATGCGCAGGCCGTTGTCGTCGCCGTGCGCCATGATCAGGCCGCCGACCATCCGGGTCGAGCTACCCCAGGACGTCGTCCAGGCCAGGTGCTTCGCCCCGTCCGCGCCGAGGAAGTCGATGTCGAAGGCCCGGGCGAAGTTCTGCCCCAGCTCATGGCTGGTCGCCATCTGCAGGGCCTTGCCGTCGCCCATCATGCCCTCGCAGGTCATGGTGTTCGTGGCGCCGGCGAAGCGCTCCTTGCGGGTCTTCGTGCCGATGAGCACCGGGATGGCGAGCACGTCGGTGAGGAAGTCGCGGTAGACCTCCAGGGCGATCCTGCGGGCGTAGGCGGCGGCCTCGGCCTCGTCGACGTGCGCGGTGTGCCCCTCCTGCCAGAGGAACTCGCTGCTGCGCAGGAACAGGCGGGGACGCAGCTCCCAGCGGACGACGTTGGCCCACTGGTTGAGCAGTAGCGGCAGGTCGCGGTAGCTCTGGGTCCACTTGGCCAGGTACTCGCCGATGATGGTCTCGCTGGTCGGCCGCACGACGACCGGCTCCTCGAGCTCCTTGCCGCCGCCGATGGTGACCACGGCGAGCTCGGGACTGAAGCCCTCGACGTGCTCGGCCTCCCGGCGCAGGTAGCTCTCCGGGATGAACAGCGGGAAGTAGGCGTTGACCGCGCCCGCCGCCTTGATCCGGGCGTCCACGTCGGCCTGCATGCGTTCCCAGATCGCGTAGCCGTACGGTCGGATGACCATGGTCCCGCGGACGGGGCCGTTGTCGGCCAGTTCGGCCTTCGCAAGCACGTCCTGGTACCAGCGCGGGAAGTCGGTCGCACGGGAGGTGAGTACAGCCACCTCGCCACGATATTGCCTACGCCGGGCGGCGGGACCATCGGGACGGACGGGTGGGCGCGGCGCGGCACCCCGAGGTGCCGCTCGGGGTGCCCGCACCGGCGCTCGGGCGGGCGGCCCCGATCGGGCCGGGTCAGCGGTGACGCAGGCCTCGACTGTGCTCCAGTGGGTCGGCGGCCGGCTCCAGCCGCCCGTCGCGGCCGACCTCCTGGAACACCAGGGAGACGTCGACGTCCCCGTGGTGGCTGACCAGGCAGGCCGTGGGCGGGACGAGGATCATGGCCGTGGTCAGGTCGGCCGCGGTGGCTCCCGGCGCCAGGACCAGCTCGTGCCGTATCGCCAGGCCGTCGTGGACGGTGACCACTTCGGCGAGGGAGCCGGGCCGTCCGCCGGTGATCGGCCGGGGCTCCGGCAGGAGATCGTCGTTGTCGACGGTGTTCATCTTCTGGCCGTCCTCCTGTATGCGTGTCGGTTCCGATGCGCGTCACGTGCGGCCGGCGGGCCTGGCGGGCGTCGGGCTCTCCCCGGGACCGGGACAACTTCGTTACGTTGCTTCGATGTATCTCATTGCTACTGTCGGGCGGAATCGTCCTCCGCGGTCGGGCGTTCGGGTTTCGACTGGATGCTGTCAGCTACATCGATGTTGCTTCCAAGCAAAGCACGGGAACGGGTGGAACGCCACCGGCGATCTCCGGGCAGAGCGGACGTCCGGTGACTGCGGGCGCAAGTCCTGATCATCTGCGTAGCGCTGCGCGCGAGTTGGCCGCTTCGCCGGGTCCGTCCCACTGCGTCGCCGGGCGCAGTGGGCCGGGTCGGGCATGACGCGCGTGGATGAACATTCGGTGTCAGCGGCGCAAGATTCCCGAGACGCTTGATGTCGTTAGATGACGTCGAAAAGTCAGCATCCGGGCTTCGGGCCGGCCGGCGCGGCGACGCCCGAGCGGCCGGACCATCCTCCAACTCGGGCCGCCGACCGTCCCGACGCCCACACCCTCTTGTCATCGACTTGTCCGATGGTTGTCCCGGTGTTCGCGGGCGTAGGGGTGGCGTGCGGTGCCGGCGGTGGCGCGGGTCCGACGTGGTCGGCCGCCTGGTGTTGCCTGCCGGCGGGTACCCGCGGACCGCAGGCCGCGGGGCGGTGCGCGCCCCGGGGAGGCGCGGTGTCGTGCTGTGTCGGGGCGCCGGAGGCGTCGGCCGCCGGTAACGGTGCGCTTAGTGTTCAGTACGCGGTGTTCTGGAGTGGTGGCAGCCGGTCCGGTCAACAGGCCATAAATCATCCGACATGTATGTGTTCCGGTTGGTGACGGGTTGGCGTATGCGCTTGTTCATCTTCCGTTCACTCCGGATCGCTTCGATTCTCGCCGGCACCCCAGTCCGGGGGGCGGACGACATTGCGCGCCAGGAATGGCGCGGGGACGAAGGGTTGCTTGTGATCCGAGGCAAGCGTCAGGCCGCCGTCGGGGCCGCGATGGTGGCACTGCTCACCGTGGCGGCGTGCGGAACTGACGACAACAACGACTCCGGTGGCACGGGCGCGGCGCCGTCAACTTCGGCGGCAGCGATCTCGTGCGCGAAGGGGTCCATCACGGGCTCCGGCTCGTCCGCACAGAAGAACGCGGTCGACGAGTGGGTCAAGGCCTACCAGAACGCGTGCTCCGGCGCGACGATCAACTACCAGTCGACGGGTTCCTCGACTGGTCGCCAGCAGTTCATCAGCAAGCAGGTGTCCTTCGCCGGTTCGGACTCCGCGCTGAAGGACCAGCAGAAGACCGACGCGGACGCGCGCTGCACCGGCGGTGCCGCGGTCGACCTGCCGATGGCCGTCGGCCCGGTGGCGCTGATGTACCACGTGTCCGGCGTCGACGGCCTGCAGCTGTCCGCCCAGACCCTGGCGAAGATCTTCGCTGGCAAGATCACCAAGTGGAACGACCCGGCCATCAAGGCCGAGAACAGCGCCGCCTCGCTGCCGGACGCCACCATCGCCTCGGTGCACCGCTCCGACGGCTCCGGCACGACGGACAACTTCACCAAGTTCCTCAAGGGCGCGGGCGGCGCCGACTGGACGTTCGACTCCGGCTCGGACTGGAAGGCCCCCGGCGGCCAGGGCGCCAAGGGCAGCGACGGCGTCACCTCGACCGTGAAGTCCACCGAGAACTCCATCGGCTACGCCGAGCTGTCCTACGCGGAGAACGCCGGGCTGTCGACCGTCAAGGTCAAGAACGCCGCCGGCGAGTACATCGAGCCGAGCACGGACGGTGCCTCCCTGGGCCTGAGCACCGCCAAGGTCGCCGACGGCGACGACCTGAAGCTGACCTTCGACTACGCCACGGCGACGAAGGGCGCCTACCCGGTCTACCTGGTCACCTACGAGATCGCCTGCACCAAGGGTCTCTCGGCCGACCAGGCCGCGCTGGTCAAGTCCTTCCTGACCTACACCGCCTCGGACGCCGCTCAGTCCTCGATCGGCGACCTCGGCTACGCGCCGCTGCCGGACGCGGTCGCGACGAAGGTCCGCGCGGTCGTCGCCAAGCTGGCCTGACCCGCAGCTAGCACCACGGCCGCCCTGAGCCGGTCCTGGACCGCCACACGGTCCGGGCCCGGCCGGGGCGGCCCGCACGACCCGACCGGCCCGGCCGGTGCCCGCGGTGGGCGAACGACCCACCGCGGATTCGTCGATGTACGGCGGCCGCGGCACCCACGTCCCGCCGCGCGTGCCGCGTCCGGGACCTTGATCGGAAGCCCCGTTCGGGCACCAAGGAGAGGACCATGACGACGGAGCCGGACAGCTCGGCGGACGCCGCCGAGCCGCGGGGGGCCGTTACGGCGGCGACCCCGCCGGAAGACCCACCGCCGGCCGGCGGGCCCGCGCCCGCATCCTCGGGCAAGGCCCGGGTCGGGGTGGCCGACCTGATCTTCAAGAACCTCACCCGCACGGCCGGCCTCGGCCTGCTGGCGCTGATCGCCGTGATCGCCATCTTCCTGGTGCTGCGAGCCACCCACGCCCTCAACGCCAACACCGGGAACTTCCTCACCACCGAGGAGTGGTTCCCCAACGCCACCCCGCCGAAGTTCGGGGTGGCCGCGACGCTGTACGGCACGGTCGTCTCGGCGGCGGTCGCGATGATCATCGCGGTGCCGGTGGCGGTCGGGATCGCGCTGTTCATCACCGTGTACGCGCCCCGGCAGCTCTCGTCCGTCCTCGGCTACATCGTCGACCTGCTCGCCGCCGTGCCGAGCGTCGTCTACGGCCTGTGGGGCCTGATCGTCCTCGCGCCGCACATGAAGGGCATCCAGCTCTGGCTGAACGACTACTTCGGCTGGATCCCGCTGTTCAGCGGCGACTCGGTGGGGCGTTCGCTCTTCGTCGCCTCCGTCGTTCTGGCGATCATGATCCTGCCGATCGTCGCCGCCCTGTCCCGTGAGGTCTTCCTCCAGGTGCCGATCGCGCACCGTGAGGCGGCCCTGGCCCTCGGCGCGACCCGGTGGGAGATGATCAGAACCGCGGTGCTGCCCTACGGCAAGCCCGGGGTGATCAGCGCGTCGATGCTGGGCCTCGGCCGGGCGATGGGCGAGACGATCGCGGTCGCGCTGGTCCTGCCCGCCTCGTTCAACATCTCCGCGCACCTCCTCTCGCCCGCCGGCAACACGATCGCCGCGAACGTGGCGAACGGCTGGGGCGAGGCCAACGACATCGGCCGCGGCGCGCTCATCGCCTCCGGCCTGGTGCTGTTCATCGTCACGATGATCGTGAACATCATCGCGCGGGCCATCGTCGCGCGCCGCCGCGAGTTCTCCGGGAGCTCCGCATGAGCACCGCGACCGTGTCCGGACCGGACATCGACAGTGGCCCAGACCGCCTGCACCTGCGCGGGCAGAGCCTGCCGCGCTGGGCGCCGCTCGCCGTCGCCGCCGGCGCGGTGGTCGTGTCCCTGCTGATCTACCTGCTCACGCCGGTCGACAGCGAGATCCAGATCGTGCTGATGGCCGCCGTCTTCTTCGTGATCGCGACGACCGTCGTCTCGACGGTCGTCGAGGGCGGGCGCCGGGCGCGGGACCGATTCGCGACGACACTCGTCTACACCGCGTTCCTGCTCGCCGTGATCCCGTTGGTCGCGGTACTGGTCAGCGTGATCAGCAAGGGGGCCGGTCGGCTCGACGCCGGCTTCTTCACTCATTCGATGAACGGCATCGGCGCCCGGGACGTCGGCGGCGGCATCTACCACGCCATCATCGGCACGGTGGAGCAGGTCCTGCTCGCCAGCCTGCTGGCGGTGCCGTTCGGCCTGCTGGTGGCGATCTACCTGGTGGAGTACGGCCGCGGCCGGATCAGCCGGGTGATCAGCTTCTTCGTCGACGTGCTCACCGGCCTGCCATCGATCATCGCGGGTCTGTTCATCCTGGCGTTCTGGGTGCTCGCCCTCGACCAGGGCTTCTCCGGGTTCGCGGGCGCGCTCGCGCTGGTCGTGCTGATGATCCCGACGGTCGTGCGCTCCGCCGAGGAGATGCTCAAGCTGGTTCCCAACGAGCTGCGCGAGGCCGGGTACGCGCTCGGCGTACCCCAGTGGCGGACCATCCTGCGGGTGGTCGTGCCCACCGCGCTGCCCGGGATCGTGACCGGCGTCATGCTCGCGGTGGCCCGGGTGGCGGGCGAGACCGCCCCGGTGCTGCTTACCGTCTTCGGGACGAACCTCATCAACTCGAACCCGTTCTCGGGCGAGCAGTCGTCCCTGCCGCTGTACATCTACTCCCAGGCCGGCCAGCCGCAGCAGTTCGCGGTCGACCGGGCGTGGGCGGCCGCCCTGGTGCTGATCATCATCATCATGGTGCTGAACCTCATCGCCCGGCTGTTCGCCGGACGCAACCGGTTGAAATGACCCAGACCCGGGCCGGTGGCGCCGCCGCCGACGTCGCCGCCGCCGGCCCGTACCGTCCGCGTTCCCGTACCGCCCCGCGTTCCCGTACCGCCCCGCGTTCCCGTACCGCCCCGCGTTCCCGTCCGACATCGAACAGCGTCCAGACAGATCGTGAGTCGAGGTTGCCATGGCCACCCGCATCGACGTAACCGGGCTGACGGCGTACTACGGCAAGTTCAAGGCCGTAGCCGACGTGAACCTGACCATCGAGCCGAAGAACGTCACCGCATTCATCGGGCCGTCCGGGTGCGGAAAGTCGACGGTGCTGCGCACCCTCAACCGGATGCACGAGGTGCTTCCCGGCGCCCGCGTCGAGGGGAAGGTGCTGCTCGACGGCGAGGACCTCTACGGGGCCGGCACGGACCCGGTGAACGTCCGCCGCACCGTGGGGATGGTCTTCCAGCGGCCGAACCCGTTCCCCACCATGTCCATCTACGAGAACGTGATCGCCGGCCTGAAGCTCAACGGCGTGCGCAAGAAGGCGCTGCTCGACGAGCGGGTCGAGGAGTCGCTGCGCGGCGCGAACCTCTGGGAGGAGGTCAAGGACCGGCTCGGCCGGCCCGGCGCCGGCCTGTCCGGCGGCCAGCAGCAGCGGCTGTGCATCGCGCGGGCGATCGCCGTCGAGCCCCAGGTGCTGCTCATGGACGAGCCCTGCTCGGCGCTCGACCCGATCTCCACCCTGGCCATCGAGGACCTGATCACGAAGCTGAAGTCGAGCTTCACGATCGTCATCGTCACCCACAACATGCAGCAGGCGTCGCGGGTCAGTGACGCCACCGCGTTCTTCTCTCTGGAGAAGACCGGAGACCCCGGCCGCCTCGTCGAGTTCGACAAGACCTCGAAGATCTTCAGCAACCCGACGGAGAAGCGGACCGAGGACTACGTCTCCGGACGGTTCGGCTGACGCCGGCGGAAGTTCACGGACAGGACGCGCGGATGCTCCCGGTACGGCGTGGGTCCGCTCAACCGGGGGGTGAGGACCGTGATCCGGTGGCCGAACGGCACGGGTCGGCGCAGGTCAGGTCGGCTGGCCGGCCCTCGCTGCTGATCGCCGACTCCGAGGTCGACGACGGCATGCTGGACGCCTTCGTCGGCGGCGGGGTCGAGGTGAGCGTGGTGGCCGACGGCGCGCAGGCCCTGCTGGAGATCGGACTCCAGCAGCCCGCCGCTCTGCTGATCAGCGCCCGGTTACCGGTCGTCGACGGGGTCACCGTCGTGCGGACGGTCCGCAGCGTGCCCGGGCACGACGACATGCCGATCCTGCTCGCGGTCGGTCCCGACGACCGGCCGGCCGCCGCGGCCGGCCTGGACGCGGGCGCGAGCGCCTGCGTGGGCAAGCCGTACCGGGTGCCCGAGGTGCTGGCGATGGTCGGCGTGATCGGGGCGGGCCGCCCCGGCCCGCAGCCGTCCGGGTCGGCGGGGGACGACGTTCTGCGCGGCGGGCCGGTGCTGCTGGACCGGGCGGCCCACGAGGTCCGCCTCGACGGCGCGGTCGTGTCGGTCCCGCCGCGGGAGTTCCGGCTGCTCGCGCTGCTGCTGGAGCAGGCCGGACGGGTCGTGCCGCGGGAGACCCTGCTGCGGGAGGTCTGGGGCTCGGCGCACACCGAGACCAACACGCTCGCCGTGCACGTGCGCCGGCTGCGCCGCCGCCTCGGCGAGGCCTCCGGCGAGCCGACGATCATCGAGAGCATCCGCGGGGTCGGCTACCGGTTCCGTGCCGCGCCGGACCCCACCGCCTGACCGAACCTCACCCGCTCGACCTCGCGCCTGCCGGACCCGGCGCGGGCCCGACGTCGCGCCTGGCGGATCGTGCGCCTGGCGGATCGTGCGCCTGGCGGACCTTGCGCCTGCCGGATCGTGCGGCGCCGGTCAGCCCGGCAGGGCGTAGACGCCGGGGGCGACGCGGACGACCAGACCGTCGTCGATCAGCCCGGCCAGCGCCCGGTGCCGCTGGACCGGGTCGTCCCAGACCTGATCGAGGAGGTCCTGGCCGACCGCCTGCTCCGCGTCGCGCAGGACGGCCAGCAGCCGCCCGCGGACCTGGCGGTCCGTGCCGGCGTAGCCCTGCGGCCGGCGCGCGGGGCCGGTCCCGGCCGGACTGCCCGCTCCCACCCAGGCGCAGCGGTGCAGCAGCGGACAGGCGGCGCAGCGTGGGGTACGGGCCACGCAGACCAGAGCCCCGAGCTCCATCAGCGCGGCGCTGGTCATGGCGGCGGTCTCGGGGTCGGCCGGCAGCAGCTCGGCGACGGCGGCCAGATCGCGGCGGCTGACGGTGGCCGGATGATCCGCCCGGCCCTCCACGGCGCGGGCGAACAGGCGGCGCACGTTCACGTCGACGACCGGGTGGCGCTGGCGGAAGGCGAACGCGGCGACGGCCCGGGCCGTGTAGGTCCCGATCCCGGGCAGGGCCAGCAGCGCGTCGAGGTCCGCCGGGATCGCGCCGCCGTGCCGCTCGACGACGGCCGTCGCGGCCTGGTGCAGCCGCAGTGCCCGGCGTGGGTAGCCCAGCCGGCCCCAGGCCCGCACGGCCTCGCCGGCGGGCTGCGCGGCCAGCGCGGCCGGGGTCGGCCACCGGTCCAGCCAGGCCTGCCAGACCGGCAGCACGCGGTTGACCGGAGTCTGCTGCAGCATGACCTCGCTGACCAGGACCGCCCACGGCGTCGTCCCGGGACGGCGCCAGGGCAGATCCCGGGCGGCGGCGGCGAACCAGTCGAGCACCAGCCCGGCGAGCGCCTCCGGCCCGGCCGATGCCCCGGCCGATGCCGTGGCCGAGGCTGGCGCCGACGCCGCGGCTGGAGTCGAAGTCGCGGCCAGGGTCGGGAAAGCGGGCGCGGGCCGCGGTGCGCTGGTCATCCTGGCCATCGTGCCAGGCCGGTGGGTGACGGCCGTGGGACGGGGGTCAGCGGGACGGGGGTCGGCGGGGTAAGGGTTGGCGGGGCAGGGATCAGACGTAGCGTTCCAGGATGCTCGACTCGGCCAGCCGCGACAGGCCCTCGCGGACGGCGCGAGCCCTGGTCTCGCCGACGCCGTCGACCGCCTGCAGGTCGTCGACCCCGGCGGCGAGCAGCTTCTGCAGCGTGCCGAAGTGGTCGACGAGCCGGTCGACCACCATCCGCGGCAGCCGGGGGACCTTCGCCAGCATGCGGTAGCCCCGCGGGCTGATCTGCCGATCCAGGATGTCCGCCCCGCCGGAGAATCCGATCACCCGGGCGAGCACGGTGAGGTCGAGCAGGTCGGTCGGCGACATCGCGGACAGCTCGCTGAGGACCTGCGCGGCCGACCCGGCCTTCGACCCGGCGGGCAGGTAGTCGCGCACGGTGAGTTCACGCTCCGTCTCGACGCCGGCCATCAGCTCCTCGAGCTGCAGCGACAGCAGTCGCCCGTCGGTGCCGAGCTCGACGACGTAGCCCTCGATCTCGTCCGCGATGCGGCGCACCATCTCCAGCCGCTGGCTGACCGAGATCGCGTCCCGGACCGTGACGAGATCCTCGATCTCCAGCGCGGACAGGGTGCCCGCGACCTCGTCGAGCCGGAGCTTGTAACGCTCCAGGGTGGCCAGCGCCTGGTTCGCCCGGGACAGGATCGCGGCCGAGCCGTCGAGCACGTAGCGCCGCCCGGCGACGTAGAGCGCGATGATGTGCATCGACTGGCTGACCGAGATGACGGGGTACTCGGTCTGCTTGGCGACCCGCTCGGCGGTGCGGTGGCGGGTGCCGGACTCCTCGGTGGGCACCGTCGGGTCCGGCACGAGATGCACCGCGGCGCGCACGATCCGCTGCAGGTCCGAGGACAGCACGATCGCGCCGTCCATCTTGGCCAGCTCCCGCAGCCGGGTGGCCGAGAACTCGACGTCGAGCTCGAAGCCGCCGGTGCACAAACCCTCGACGACCTTGTCGTGGCCGAGCACAATCAGCGCCCCGGTATGCCCGCGAAGGATGCGCTCCAGGCCGTCGCGGAATGGAGTTCCGGGGGCGACCGCGGCCAGTGTCGCCCGGAAGATGTCGTCTCCGGGTGGTCCCGCCATCAGGCTCCCTCAGCTCCTCGGCTCCCCGCTGTCTGCCACCTCTGCCGCGATGCTATCGGGGCGACCGGAGTCGGTGCGGTCCAGCTCTTCATGGGGTAACGAAATTACTCAAAACAGACATATTTCTTGTTACGCTTCATGCATTCGGGTTATGGCGCCGATCAGATCGGGCACCTCGGTGACTTTCATGCCCTCGGGTCCGGGCCCGGCACCCGCGGGCACGAGCGCCCGGCGGAATCCCAGCCGGGCCGCCGCGGCGAGCCGCTGGCGGACCGCACCCACGGCCCGCACCTCCCCGGCCAGCCCCACCTCCCCGACTGCGACGAGATCGGCCGGCAGCGGCCGGTCCCGCGCCGCGCTCACGACCGCAAGTGCCGTCGCCAGATCCGCCGCGGGTTCGGCGAGGCGCACCCCGCCGACGGTCGCGGCGTAGACGTCGGCCTTGCCGAACCGGACCTTCGCGCGGCGCTCGACCACGGCGAGGATCATCGCCACCCGGGCCGGGTCCAGCCCGGACACCGCCCGTCGCGGCACCTGGGCGGACGTCTCGGCGACGAGGGCCTGCACCTCCGCGACGAGCGGCCGGCGGCCCTCCACCGTCACGGTGACGCACGTCCCCGGCACCGCCTCCAGGCCGCCGGCCCCCGAACGGGACAGGAACAGCCCGCTGGGATCGGCGATCCCGTGGATGCCGGAGTCGCTCATCTCGAAACAGCCGACCTCGTCGGCGGGGCCGTACCGGTTCTTGCCCGCCCGCACGAGGCGAAGCGCGGAGTGCCGCTCACCCTCGAAATGCAGAACCACGTCCACCAGATGTTCCAACAGGCGGGGCCCGGCCACCAGCCCATCCTTTGTCACATGGCCGACAAGCACCGTCGCGAGGCCGAGTGCCTTCGCCGTGCGGATCAGCGCGGCGGTGACCTCGCGCACCTGGGTGACGCCGCCGGCCGCCCCCTCCACCCCGGCAGCGGAGATCGTCTGCACCGAGTCGACCACCAGCAGTGCCGGCGAGACCTCCTCGACGTGGCGCAGCACGGCGCCGAGATCCGTCTCGGCGGCGATCCACAGATCCTCGTGGAGCGCGCCCGTCCGCCCCGCGCGCAGCCGCACCTGCGCGGCGGACTCCTCACCGGTGACGATGAGGGCCCGGGCCCCGCCGGCCGCGCTGCGGGCGGCCACCTCCAGCAGCAGCGTGGACTTGCCGACGCCCGGCTCACCGGCGAGCAGGATCACCGCGCCGGGGACGAGACCGCCGCCGAGCACCCGGTCCAGCTCGTCGATGCCCGTGGGCCGGCGGCGGGCCGCCGTGACGTCGACGGACACGACCGGCTGCGCCGGCGCCGTGACCTCCGTGGCCACGACCGCCCGTCCGGCACCGCCGAGACCGGAGGCCCGGCGCGGCGCCGGCGTCTGGGCCTCGAGCGTCCCCCACTCCTGGCAGCGCGGGCAGCGCCCGGCCCAGCGGACGGACTCCGCCCCGCAGCCGCTGCACCGGAACCCGCCCGACGCCGTTCGACCGGACGTGCGTCCGCCGGCCGCCGGCCGAGTGGATGTCATGGGCGCCACGTTAACCGGCCGGTCCGACATGTCGGAGCCAGCCGCGCGTGGGGGCGCCCACAGGTGTCGTGTGACCAGGACCGGAGCCGGCGACGCCGTACCGGCCGCGACCGACCGGCGCCCAGGGCCCCTGCCGGGCTGGTACCGCCGCTGTCCTGGTCCGCCGCTGTCCTGGTCACCAGGGTCCGCGCGGTTCCGCGGAACCTTGGAATCACCGATCTGGTTCCGGGATCGGCGCGGTTCCGCGGAACCTTGGGATCGCCGATCCGGTTCCAGGGCCGGCACGGCTGCGCGCTCGCCACGCTGATGCCCGGCCGTCGGCTGCCACGAGTCACTCCTCGCGGTGCGGCGGCCGGGCCGAGCTCGGCCTCGGCGGCCTCAGCCCGCGGTTGCGGTGGCCGTCGGGGTGGCGGTACCGGCGGAAGGGGTGGCGCTGCCGGCGGCCGGAGTGGTGGCGGCGGCGGAAGGAGAGGCGCCGGCGCTCGGCGAGGCCGAGACGGCGGCGGGCGTCTCCGTGCTCGTGGTGGCCTCCGTCGGGGCACCGGAGGCACCGGGAGCGGCCGGCTCCACCGGCACGTCCAGGGTCACGCTGCCGGCCTTCGCGAAGGTGAAGGTGATCGGGAGCTGGGAGCCGATCAGCAGTTTGCGCTGCACGTTCTGCAGGGTGGGCGCGGCGGCGTTCGCGGTGAAGATCTGGCCGCCGCCGGGCGCCAACTGCGCCGACTTCGGCGGCTGGCCGCCGCCGGCCTCCGGGGAGGACACCGAGACGAGGGTGTCCGGCTCGCCGCCCCCGTTGAAGAACGCCGACACGATCGGCGCGGAATCGCCCTGGGACACGGGCCCGGCGACGTAGACGTTGCGCAGGGTGATGGAACCCACGGACCCCGCGACGCTGTTGGTCGTGGTCCGCGCGAGGTTCGTCAACGCGTCGTTGCCGGAGGCGCAGCTCGCCAGGCCGGCCGAACCGATCACCGAGGCCAGCAGGGCGACGCCCACCCGGCGGGAGGTCATCCGCCGCCGCAACGCGGAGTGCGGCGCGGCGTCGTCGCGGGCTGCGGCGGCGGGCGTCGCCTCGGCGACGGCGGTGACTGACGGGAAACGGGCACCCGGACGGCGGCTCACAGCTCGGTGGCTCCTCCTGCACAAGACCGGCGCGTTGGGCGGCGCCGGTGCTGGTCGACGGCCGTCGCATGGACGGCCACCCGGCGGCGCGCCCCGGCGCCGGTAGTCGGACCCGGCGTGCAGGGGTCACCCCCGGTGCCCGGAGGACCCGCCGCCGACGGGCCGGTGTGTCGAGTGGCCGTCCACGGAGGTCTCCGTGCGGGGCTAACACTAGCCACCCGGCGGCGCCACGTGCCCAGGCCGCCGGCCCCGGCCAGCCCGCGTGGGCCGGTGGGCGGCGCGCGCCGGGACGGTGCCCGGGCGCCGGCAGCCGGGCTGACCGGCCCGACAGGCCACGAAGGGCCGGTCGGGGACGTGGGCAGTGTCACGCCGCGCACCCGGCCGGCCCACGGCCGCGCCGCGGCCGGTGCCGGGGCCGGGGCCGGGTCGGCGGGCCGCGCCGCCGTCCCGCCGGACGCGGCCGTGTCGGCGCGCGGACGGGGTCCGTCCGCGCTACGTTCGCCGGGCGGTTGACGCTCAACGCGCAGCCAACGTCCGTCGACCTGTTGCCCGTTTTAGCTGGTAGGGCTGTTCGGTGTCGTTGCGCGGCGAGGTGGGATCGGTGCGTGGATCCGGGCCGGGCGGTGTCCGCCGTCGCGAACGGTGGCCGGAAGGCTCCGCCGGGCCCCTCGGCTTGGCGTTGCTGCCCTTGCGCTTGCAGCGCGCGTCTGACCTGCGGCGATGCGTGCGTGTTACGCTGGTAGAGGCGGAAGGGGCACGTGACACATGGCGTTCCAAGTCGGCGAGACCGTTGTTTACCCGCATCATGGTGCTGCTCTGATTGACGCGATTGAAACCCGCGTCATCAAGGGCGAGGAAAGACTCTATCTCGTGCTGAAGGTCGCTCAGGGCGATCTGACTGTCCGGGTGCCGGCCGACAACGTCGGCATGGTCGGGGTGCGCGACGTCGTCGGGCAGGATGGGCTGGAACGGGTGTTCGAGGTGCTCCGGGCACCCCACACCGAGGAGCCCACCAACTGGTCCCGGCGTTACAAGGCAAATCTCGAAAAGCTCGCCTCCGGTGACGTGAACAAGGTTGCCGAGGTCGTCCGCGATCTGTGGCGCCGTGATCGCGAGCGCGGTCTTTCCGCGGGTGAGAAGCGGATGTTGAGCAAGGCGCGGCAAATCCTCGTCAGTGAGCTCGCGCTGGCGGAGGGCACCAACGAGGACAAGGCCGAGGCGATGCTCGACGAGGTTCTCGCCGGCTGATCCAGGCCTTGTCGGCCCGGTCGTAATAGATCGGGTGTCGGCCGGTTCCATTCGGTCGGCGTGAAACTACCGGAATATGATTTCCGGCCGGGAGGTCGGCCCCTCCGGACGCCCTGTCGTCCGGTGGGCCGGGTTCGCCGGCCGACGCGGTCCGATGGCGGCGCTCGCACCCATCCGGCTGCGCACGCCCGATCGGCGTACCGGTCGGCCGGCTCGCATCCGGTCGGCCGGATAGGCCATGCTCTCGTGGTGGATGGCACACGGGAGGTCTGGTGATGGGCGAAGGTCTCCAGTCGCGGGCGACAGGCCCGCGGGTCGCGGCGATCGTGCCGGCTGCCGGCCGCGGCGAGCGGCTGGGCGGGGGTACCCCGAAGGCTCTGCGAGCCCTGGGCGGTAGGCCCATGCTGGTGCGTTCGATCGAGGCGCTGCGACGTTCGGAGTCGGTGACGCAGATCGTCGTGGCGGCACCGCCGACTCTGGTCGAGGTCGTGGCTCAACTGCTCGGGCGGGACGTGCGCGTGATCGCCGGCGGCGCGGAGCGGGTGGATTCGGTCCGTCGGGCCCTGCGCGCGGTCGACGAGGACGTCTCCGTGGTCCTCGTCCACGACGCGGCCAGGCCGCTGACCCCGCCCTCGCTCGTCGACGCCGTTGCCGCGGCGGTGCTGGCCGGCCATCCGGCGGTGATACCCGTGCTCGGCCTGACGGACACCGTCAAGGAGGTCGGCCCGGACGGCCGGGTGATCCGCACCCCGCCCCGCGACCGGCTGCGGGCGGTGCAGACCCCGCAGGGATTCCGGCGTGACGTGCTCGCCGCCGCGTATGCCCTGCAGGACATTCCGGCGACGGACGACGCCGGCCTGGTGGAGGCTCTCGGGGTGCCGGTGACGACCATCCCCGGTGCTCAGGAGGCGTTCAAGGTGACCCAACCGCCCGATCTCGTACTCGCCGAGGCGCTGCTTGCCCGCTGCGCCCCGGGCGACCCCCGCGCGGCTGCGGACCCCCGCGGGGGGACCGACCCGCGCGGTGGCGCGGACGCGCGCGCCGGCTCGGATGTCCGGAGCCTCGGGTGAGCCCGGACACGCCCCAGCCGGTGGACGGCGGCGTGGCGCCCACAGACCGCCCGGCGCCGGCCTCGAGCGCGGTGACGACCGCGGTGTTGCCGCGCGTGGGCATCGGCGTCGACGTGCACCCGTTCGCGGCCGGTCGGCCGTGCTGGGTCGCCTGCCTGGAGTGGCCGGGGGAGACGGGCCTCGCCGGGCACTCGGACGGGGACGTCGCCGCGCACGCGACCTGTGACGCATTGCTCACCGCATCGTGCCTCGGCGATCTGGGGAAGGTGTTCGGCACCGACCGGCCGGAGTACGCCGGGGCGTCCGGTGCGGTCCTGCTGGCCGAGACGGCCCGGTTGCTCGCCGTCGGTGGCTGGGTGATCGGGAACGTGTCGGTCCAGGTCATCGGCAACCGCCCGCGGATGGCGGCGCGCCGCGAGCAGGCCCAGGCGGCGATGTCCGCGGCCCTGGGCGCCTCGGTGAGCCTGTCGGCGACGACCACCGACGGGCTCGGCCTGACCGGCCGGGGCGAGGGGCTCGCGGCGATCGCCACGGCCCTGGTCGTGCGCGCCTGAGCTCCGGCCGCGCCCGAGGGGGTATGCCGATCCGTCATCGCTCGGTAGTGTGCCGGCGGTGAATGAAAGGCTGGGCCGTCGTTGGCCGCTCCCCGAGGAGCCCGAGGAGTGTGATGGCTGGTCGCCTTCCCGAGCCGGTGCGGGCCCTCGCGGACGCGCGGACCTACGTCGTCCTGGCCACGGTCCAGGCCGACGGCTCGCCGCGGATGACCGTGCTCTGGGTGGATCGCGACGAGGACGAGCTGCTGCTGTCCACGGCGCGCGGACGCGCGAAGGAACGGGACATCGCGCGTGATCCGCGGGTCGGGCTGATGTTCCTCGACCAGGACGACCCCTACTCGTACGTCGAGGTGCGCGGCACCGCCACGCTCACCGAGCAGGGGGGCCGGGAGCTGATCGACCGGCTGTCGCTGAAGTACACCGGCGACATCTACCGGTGGGACGACCCGGGCGAGGTCCGGCTCGTCATCCGGGTTGTGGCCGACCGGGTGCTGACGGTCGGCTGACACGGGCTGCATACCCGCCGCCGGGGCCGGAGCCGTACCCTTGACAGATGGGTCTCCACCTCTACGACACGCGCAGGCGGCGCGTGCGGCCATTTGAGCCGCTGCGCCCCGGTCACGTGGGCGTCTACGTGTGTGGACCCACCGTGCAGTCGCCGCCGCACGTGGGCCACGTCCGCACGGCCCTGCCGTTCGACCTCCTGCGCCGGTGGCTGGTGCACTCCGGGCACGAGGTGACGCTCGTGCAGAACGTGACCGACATCGACGACAAGATCATCATCAATGCGGACCGGGACGGCACCTCGGTCTGGGAGCTCGCCACCCGCCAGACCCGTGCCTTCGACGACGCCTATCGCACGATCGGCATCCTGCCGCCGACGATCCAGCCGCGCGCGACGGGCCACATCCCGGAGATGATCGCGCTGATCTCCGCGCTGATCGCCGGCGGCCACGCCTACACCGGCGCGGGCTCGGTCTGGTTCCGGGTCGGTTCCTTCGACGCCTACGGGGCCCTGTCGCACCAGCGGCCGGACGCCATGCTGCCCTCGGCGGAGTCGGAGCCCGGCAAGGCCGATCCGCGGGACTTCGCGCTGTGGAAGGCCGCCCGGCCCGGCGAGCCGTTCTGGTCCTCGCCCTGGGGCGACGGTCGTCCCGGCTGGCATCTGGAGTGCTCGGCGATGGCCGGCAAGTACCTCGGCCCGGTCTTCGACATCCACGGCGGCGGGCTCGACCTGGTCTTCCCGCACCACGAGAACGAGCGGGCGCAGACGGTCTGCGCGGCGGGCGGCTCCGGCGAGGCCGGCGAGATGGCCCGGTACTGGATGCACGTCGGACTGCTGACCACCGGCGGCACGAAGATGTCGAAGTCGCTAGGGAACTCGGTGCTCGTCGCCGACGCCCTCGACGCCGTCCGCCCCCAGGTGCTGCGCTACCACCTGTTGTCGGCGCACTACCGCTCGACGCTCGAGTACACCCCGGAGGCGCTGGGCGAGTCGGCCGCCGCGCACGACCGGGTGGAGACCTTCGTCCGCAACGCGCTGGACATCCTCGGCGGCCCGGGTGAGGCGGCGGCCCTGGCGGCCGACGACGGCCCGTCTGCGGCGGGGGATGGGCAGCGGGGACGGACCGCCCGGGGCGGGCCCGGCAGCGAGGCTGTGGGCGGCGTGGCGGGGGATCCCGAGGCGGGGCTGACCCCGCAGCGGGCGTGGGCGGACTTCGCGGCGGCCATGGATGACGATCTCGCGGTCGGCCGCGCGCTCGCGGCCATCTTCGGCGCGGTCGGTCAGGGCAACCAGGTGCTGTCGAAGGCGCACAGCCGCAAGCTGGCGGGCTGGGTCGACGTCACCCGCCGGATGCTCGGCGTCCTCGGGCTCGACCCGCACGAGCAGTGGCCCTCCGCCGGCGCCGAGCTGCGGCCCGCGCTTGACGGGGTCATGCAGATCGCGCTGGATCTGCGCTCCGCGGCGCGGGCGCGGCGGGACTACGCGGAGGCCGACTCGATCCGCTCGAGGCTCGCGGCCGCCGGCCTCATCGTCGAGGACACCCCTGAAGGGCAGCGCTGGCACCTGGCCTGAGTCCGTCGCCCGGCGGTGGCCCCGCAGTCGCGGGGCCACCGCCCGGTCAGGCCTCCGGCCACGACGGCGCGCGCAGGTCGCCGGCCGGTAGTACCCGGGCAGACGACGACCCCGCGCGACGTTCGGCGTCGGCCCGACTCAACGGGCCGACGCCGGTCGATCAGCGGGCGCGCAGCGTGATGCGCGTCCAGGCACCCAGGTAGACGCGGTCGCCGTCCCGGAGCGGGACGGGCTGCCCGGGTTCGATCGGGTCCGGCTCGTCGTTGAGTCGGGTGCCGTTGGTCGAGCCGGGGTCGCGCACGGCGTAGCCGCCGTCGGGGAGCTGCTCGAACAACGCGTGGCTGCGCGAGATGCCCGGATCCTCCGGCGCGCCGGACAGGTCGATGTCCGGGTGGATGCCACGCGACTCGCTGCGCCGGCCGACGAGCATCTGCGCGCCGGCGAGGGCGAAGACGCGACGCGGATAGAAGGTCGGGAACGGCACCCGGTGGTCGTCGCCGCTGTCGTAGTACTCGCGCTCCGCCTCGACGATGGCCTCCCAGACGGTGGCCCCCGCCGGGGGACGGTCGCGGTCCCACCCGCCGGCGCCGCGCGGGTCGTCGGCGCTGGGATCGCGCCGGCCACCCCGTCCGGCGTCGTGGCGCGGATCGCCGAGGCCGGGGTCACTCAGCCGCGGGTCGTCGAGGCGCGGATCGCCCCCGGGCCGGGCGTAGCGGGGATCGGTGGTGTGCCGCGGATCCCCGCCGCGGCCCGGCAGGCTCCGCTCGGGCGCGCCCGCGGGCGCGGCGCCCGGGTCGAGGCCCAGCGGATCGGCCTCGTAGCCGTACCCGTCGTCACGCCGGCTGCGGCGGTGGGTGTCGGACTCGCGGTCCAGGTCCTCGCCGTAGCCACCCGCCCCGCGGCCCTCCCGCGCCGCCGGGTACCCGGCGCGGTCGGCGTCGGGGTATCCGGCGGGGGCGCGGTCGTCGCGTCCGGTGGGGTAGCCACCGCGGTCGGCCCGGTCGTCGGGGGCGCGGCCGTAGGGGTCGCGGTCGGCGTCGGGGTATCCGGCGGGGGCGCGGTCGTCGCGTCCGTAGGGGTCGCGTCCGCGGTCGGCCCGGTCGTCGGGGGCGCGGCCGTAGGGGTCGCGGTCGGCGTCGGGGTATCCGGCGGGGGCGCGGTCGTCGCGTCCGTAGGGGTCGCGTCCGCGGTCGGCCCGGTCGTCGGGGGCGCGGCCGTAGGGGTCGCGGTCGGCGTCGGGGTATCCGGCGGGGGCGCGGTCGTCGCGTCCGTAGGGGTCGCGTCCGCGGTCGGCCCGGTCGTCGGCGCCCGGCCGGTCGTCGCGCCGTCGGGCGTAGGGATCACGGTCGTACCCGCCCGGCTCCTCGTACGGGTCCGCCTGGTAGCCGCGACCGCCGCGTGGCTGGTCGGCGTAGTCCTCGCGACCGTACCCGCCGTACGGGTCGCCGCCGCGTGGCGGATCCGCCACGTTGGACTGGTCGGCCGGTGAACGCCGGATGCCCAGCGGGTCGTAACCCCCCGCCGCGTCCGGGCCGTCTGCCTGCGACGGGCCACGCCGACGCTGGCCGGCGGGCTCGTCCGTCCCGTAGGGAGACCGACCGCCGTCGTCCGGACGGTATTCGTACCTCTCCTGACCACTCATGATCCCAATTCCGCACCGATCGCAGTAGTCGGGTCGTGAGACAGGTGCCCCGCAGGGCAACGTGCCCTCACCTGATCACCGGTTCACCCGGAGGGTCCTCGTCGACCGTGTGTCAAGGACCATCTCATCGATCTTCTTGACGTTCTTCTTCAACCGAACCGTACCTGTTGTGGCATTGTCGATGTGAACCACCTTCTGTAGGAGGCGGTAGGTGTCTTCGTTGCCGGAGGCGAGCGCCAACTGGGCCCCGCGTCCGAGCAACAGTGTTGCAGTGGCCTCGTCGCCGGACTGACGCGCCTCCAGGCCACGCAGCACCGAGGCCGTCAGCTCGGTCTGTCCGGTGTAGTGGGCGACGGCCGCGCTGACCCGGGTGGAGCGCGTCTCGTCGTCCGTCCACACCGCTCTCACCAGCGCCTGCGACGTCTCCCGGCCGTCGATGACGAGGCTGACCCGCGCGGCCAGCGCCTCGGTCCCGACCGGCCGAGCCGGCACCCGGATGTTCAGGTGGTAGTCGCGTGACTCCGTTCCCCACGCGCCGGTAGGGTAGTCGAGGCTGTGATCGTCGGATGTGGTCGTCTCGGCCCGCAGGTCGCGCAGCATCGGGGAGACCTCCCGCAGAAACCCCACCTCGGCGCCCCGGGGGGTCCACACCCGCAGCGCCACCCGGTCGGTGGCTCGGCTGGTGGCGGTCGCGACCACGCTGGTGAAGTCCGCGACGAGCTCGTCCGGGCTGCCGATCGCGTCGACGGTGCCCAGCAGGTTCGTCGCGATCAGCCGCAGCTCGGCGACGCGCCAGTCGGTGCCGATGCCCCGGCAGTCGCACTGAAACCGCCCGCGGGCCGCGGCGACGGCCGCTGCCAGGTCCGTCGCCAGCTCGCCGTTCTGGCCGTCGGTGAGCAGCAGTGCGTGCGCGATGGCCTGCGGCCGGGTTTCCGTCAGCGCCCGAGCCAGGTCCAGCCAGCGGCCGATGGCGGTGCCGCCGTGCGGCTCCATCCGACTCACCGCGAGGCGGGCCTGCTCGCGGGTGACGGCCGAGGCGGCCACCAGGTGCGGGCTGTCCGGGTAGATCATGCTGGCGGCGCCGGTGCCGCGCACGATCGCGAACCAGACGCCGTCGGGCAGGCGGTCGACGGCCGCACACGCCGCGTGGCGCGCCTGGGCGATCTTCTCCGGCGGGTTCGCCATCGAGCCCGAGCAGTCGAGCAGGAGGACCTCGGCGAGCTCCGGGCGCCGCGATCCGGCCGGCGGCGGGGAGCTGTGCGGCGGGGAGCTGTGCGGGGTGGCCTCGCCGGCGAGGCCGTCCGGGCCGTCGGGCCGGCCGGTCGACGTCACGGTGACGACGGCGTGCACGTCCGTCCCGCCGGCCGGAAGGTACTCGTTCTGGTAGACCTCCGCGGTGAACGCGCCCATCAGTGATCCACCCGGGCGGCGACCACGGTGATGTTGTCGTGGCCACCGGCGTCGATGGCGAAGTCGACGAGGTGGCGGGCGACGTCGATCGCCGTGCAGCGCGGCGGGAGCTGGTTGACCAGCGAGGCCATGACATCCGGCCGGGAGGCGTAGTTCCACAGCCCGTCGGAGCACACCAGCACCGTGGCAGGGGCCTCGATCGGGAAGATCTCCGTGTGCGGGGCCACGTCCTCGACGTCGCCACCGAGCCAGCGGGTCAGCGTGTGTGCGCGTCGATGCGTCTCGGCCTCGTTGGCGGGGATCAGACCCGCCCGGGCGGCCTCGGCGGCCCAGGTGTCGTCCGAGGTCAGCCGCTCGCACCAGCGCGGTCCGAGCAGGTAGACGCGGCTGTCGCCGACCCAGCCGACGGTGACCATGCCGGGACCGTCGGGTGTCGGCGGGGTGACGATGGCGGCGGCGAAGGTGCACGACGGGGCCATCCGCCCCTCGGCCGCGCTGAGCTGGGCGATCGTGGCCTGCGCCGCGTCGACGGCGGCGTGCAGCGCGGCTTCGGCGTCCTCCGGGGAGAAGCCCCCGACGATCGCCCGCGGCGCCGTGCGCGGCTCGTCGTACTCCGGGTACGCCGGCTCCAGGATGTCCAGCATGTCGTCGGCCGCGCCGCGGCCGCGGGGCGGGCGGGTGTCGTGGTGGACCGGATGACCGGGCCCGTGGGCCCGCACCGCGTCCGCGAGCACCGCCATCGCGGTGGCCGCGGCGGCGGCCGAGGCCTGACCGGAGCCGGGCGTGGTCGAGACCCCGTCGCACACCACCGCGATGAGCGTGCCGTAGACGACCGCGAGCCCCATCGCGTCCTCGTTGGTCGTGTGGCGCACGCCCCGGTCGCACACCCCGGCCAGCTCGCCGAGGTCGACCTCGCTGTGGTCGGCGTCGCCGTGCGCCGGGTCCGGGCCCTCCAGCGGATGCCCGCAGACCTCGCAGTAGTGGTCGTCCGAATACACCGGTGCCGCGCACACGGGGCAGCGGCCCAGGTCGTCGTCGGGATCGAAGGCCCCGCTGCCGGAGAGCTGGTAAGCCACCGTGGGGGCGTCGTCGTGCGGGTTGAGGTCCACCGTCATGCCGCCGGGAGGGAACGTTCGCGTGCGGGCGGTGTGCGCAGAGCCATGTGCTGGGTGCCTCCTGCCCCTGCTGGTCCGGTCATCGGAGCTCGCCGCCGTCGCTCCGCGACGCCGGAGGCGCACGGCCGGCGACCGGACGAACTGGTCACACGCGTCGAGCTGGTCATCGTGGAGTCATGGGGACGTATTCTCCCAGGTTCCCCCAGGGCCCGTCGATGACGTAGATCGCCGTGGGCGGGCCAGGTCCCGGCGCATCCCCCTCCGTCGACGCGCAACCTTAAGAGAGCGTAAGGGGCGAGGGTCGACGATGGTGGCGGCCATGCCGGTGCCGGGGCGTCGGCATGGCCGGCCGGTCCCGGCCCGTCTTCGGCCCGCAACTCACCGGAGCTCAGCACGGTCCGCGCCCGAGCCACGGTCCGCGCTCGAGCCACGGTCCGCGACCGCGTGACGACGCGTGGCGAACGACGCGCACCGAACCCTCCTGACCTGGCCGAGGGCGGCCGGGACCACCCAGGTCACCGGCGTGGGACTGCCGCCTCAGGATAGGGCGCCGGGCAGCCCCGAAGGACCATGTCACGGCAGGCGGCCGGGTTCGGGCCCGCCGGACCCCCGGCCGGGGGCCCCTGGCTGGTCGGCGGGCGCCCGGGACCGGCCGGTCCCGGCCGTGGCCGACGCCGGCCGCGTCCCCGGCGCCGGCCGTATACCGTGGTCACATGGTCATTTCCGCGGCGCACGCCGGTCGGTGGCACTGATGGCCGGCGCCGCGCGCCGGGGCGGCGGCGGGATCGCCCGGGGCGGGCAGGGCGGCCGGGCCGGCAAGGTGGGTTCGCATCGCAAGGGAGCCGGCACCGGCAGCGGCGGCCAGGGCCGCAAGGCCCTGGAGGGCCGGGGCGCGACCCCGCCCGCCCACCTGCGTCCCGGCCATCCCGCGCAGCGCCGGGCGGCCACCGCGGCCAGGGCCGCGCAGGGGGGGGAGCGCGGGCGGGGCGCCGCCGGTCGGCCCGGCTCCGCTGACGCCGCCCAGGCGGGCCAGGCAGGGCAGGGAGGGCAAGGAGGGCCGCGCTCGCGGCGCGCCGAAGCCGACGAGCTGGTCGTCGGCCGCAACGCGGTGGTCGAGGCCCTGCGGGCCGGGGTGCCGGCGTCGAGCCTCTACGTCGCCGGCGGGCTGGACTTCGACGAGCGGCTCGCCGACGCCCGCCGCCTTGCCGCTCGGGCGGGGATCGCGGTGGTCGACGTCGCTCGCCCGGACCTCGACCGCATGTGCGGCACGGCGCCGCATCAGGGGCTCGCCCTGGCGGTCCCGCCGTTCCGCTACACCCATCCCGACGACCTGCTCGCCCGGGCGCGCGCCGCGGCTCCCGGTCTGGTCGTCGCGCTCGACGGCGTCACCGATCCCCGCAATCTCGGTGCCGTGGTGCGCTCCGCGGCGGCCTTCGGCGCCCACGGCGTCCTGGTACCCGAGCGCCGCGCCGCCGGGATGACCGCCGCCGCCTGGAAGACGTCGGCGGGTGCCGCCGCCCGGCTGCCGGTCGCCCGGGCCACCAACCTCGCCAGGACCCTCGTGTCCTACGCCGAGGCCGGCCTGTTCGTCGTCGGTCTGGCCGCGGACGCCGACACGACGATCGACGAGCTGGAGATGGCCACCGATCCGGTCGTCCTGGTGATCGGGTCCGAGGGGCGCGGGCTGTCCCGACTGGTCGAGCAGCGCTGCGACGTGACGGTCCGCATCCCGATGGCCGGGGCGGTCGAGTCCCTCAACGCCGGGGTCGCCGCCGGCATCGCGCTGGCCGAGATCGCCCGCCGCCGCCGCGGCGCCTGAGCACTCCGGCGGCGCACTCCGGCAGGTGACGGGACGGCCGGTGACGGGACGGCCGGTGACGGACGAAAGGTGACGCAGCCGAGTCTTGCGCGGCGGAACGCTGAGCCCGTCGCGGCGCCCTTGTAGCCTCATGCCCTACTTGGGCGTCGGGCCATCTCGGGGGAACGGACGACGGTGCGGGGCAGGCGGGAACCGTCGGCGCGGCTGTTCGCGCTGCCGCGTTTCCTCCTGCCCGAACCGCAGCCGCGGCTGACTCTGCTGCCCACCGTCGCGCTGCGGCTGGTGCTGGCCGCGGTCTTCGCGGCGTCGCGGCTGTACGCGGCGCTCTTCGGCGTCGGGTTCGTGCTGCTGTGGCACGACTGGTACGCGAGCCATCCGCTCGGCCTGCTGGTCGCGGCGCTGGCCGCCGCCTGGTCGCTGACGTTCGCCCTGGTCGCGCTGCATCGCGGCATCGGGTGGGTGCTGGCGGCCGGCAACGTGGTCGCCGCGCTCGTCCTGGCCTCGGGGGCGCGCCTGTGGCTGCCGCCCGAATCGGTCGGAGACTCTGCCTCGTTCGTGCTGCTCGCGGCGACGCACGCGACGGCGGTGGCCGCCTGGGCCTTCCCCGCCGGCCCGTTCCTGGCCGTGACGGCGCTGACGGTCGGCGCCTTCGTGGCCGGGGCGTCCGGCACCGGGCCGCCGTCCCCGATGCCGCTGGCCACGATCATCTGCACGGCCCTGCTCGTCCGGTACGTCCGGCCGCAGGTGCGCGCGCTCGCGGGTGGGGCGCAGGCGCGGCTGGCCGAGGTGGCCGAGCGGCGCGCCGGTGAGGACGACGTGCTCACCCTGCTGCGCGAGCAGCGGGAACATGAGCTGACGATCCACAACGCGGTGCTCAACACCCTCACCGGCATCGCCTGGGGCGGCGGCGACGACGGACATCTCACCCGCCGCCGCTGTGCCGACGGCGCGACGGCCCTTGACGAGCTGGTCGGTGAGCGCGAGCCGCCGCGCCGGGGCGGCCCGGGGCACCGGCCGGCGGCCGGCGAGATCCTGGCGGTGGCGCGCGGACCGACGCTCGACGAGGGCGCGGCCGGCGACCTGCTGGTCGAATCCGTGCCGGCCGGCGAGGCGCGCGGCGGGGCCGCACGTCCGGACCCCTGGGCGACGGTGGCGCCCGCGGCCGGCTTGCTGCATGCCCTCTACACCGCGCAGCTACGTCACGTGACCAGTCGGTTCGCCGCACTCTGGCTGATCCTGCTGGTTCTGCCCGCCGGCCGTGCCCTGCCCCATGTCCGTTCGGTCCCGCTGGCGCTCGCCTTGCTGCTCGCGCCGCTCGCCGCGGTCGCCGCGGCCCGGCGACGCTTCCGGTCCGGGCCGTTGACGCAGGCGGAGGCGGCCGCCGTGGTGTTGCTCTGTCTGGCGATCGTGGTGGGGGGCGGGTGGAACGCCGGCGACGACGCCGGCGAGGTGCGGATGATGGCGTGGCCGATGGTCAGCCTGCCGCCGTTGTTGATGCTGGTGACGGTGTCCCGCCCGGTGTGGCGATGGGTGCTCGCGTCGGTCACCGTCGGCGCCGCCATGATCGCGGCGAGCCTGCTGACCAACCCGCGGGGCCCGTTCGCGCTGTCCCACCTTCTCCTGTTGCTCTACTACTTGTGGATCATGCAGATCTGCCTGGTCATGGTCGGTCCGTTGCTGTGGAGCACGGCCGATGTCCGCGCCTGGGCCAGTCACTGCGAGCGGGAGCTGGGCCGGCGAGCCGAGAACCGGGACCGGGTGCGCGAGCGTCGCAGAGTGCTGCTGCGGGCCGTCGAACGGGACGTGGCGCCGCTGCTGGCCGGCGTCGCCGCGGGCCGGCTCGACCCGCAGGCCGCCGTCGTGCGCTCGGAATGTGCCCGGCGCGCGGTCGCCGTGCGGCGGCTGCTGTTCGACGACGACGCCGTCCACAGCGCGATCGGGGAGGCCATCGACGCCGCCGAACGGCATGGCACGGTCGTGTCCAGCCAGATCTCCGGTGGCCTCGACCAGCTTCCCGCCTCGGTGCGCGGCGAGTTCGTCGAGCAGTTGCACCACGCGCTGCGGGTGATGCCGAGTCGCCGGGTCCTGCTCACCGTCACTGCGCAGTCGCGTACGGCCAGCCTGTTCCTGTCGTGTTCCTGGCCGGCGGGCCAGTTGCCGCCGGCACCGTCGGGTCGGGCCATCGACATGATCGTCGACGTCGACGACGGGCAACTCTGCATGGAGCTGCGCTGGCCGCCCGCGGGGGTGCCGTCCGGGCCGCGACCGCAGGCGGGGATGTGGCCGGCGGCCGGTCCGGGGACGTGACGGAGCCCCGCCCCCCGCTCGGGGGACGGGGCTCCTGACCCGTGCTGGGTCGCGTCGCCTCGCGCCGGCTACGGCTCACGATCTGTCGAGCACGATCCGATCGATCATGTGCGGATCAGAGTCGGCCGAGTGCGGATGTCGGCGCGGTGTATCGGGGCCTCAGATCCGGTGACCCCAGCAGGGCTTCGACGCGTACCAGGGGCTGGTGCCGGCCTGCGCGTAGAGCTGCCGCGCGCGCTGCCACTGCTCCCCGACGCTGGCGTGCTGCGGCAGACCCTTGCCGCCCAGACCGTGCCAGGTGCTGGGCAGGAACTGGAACAGGCCGCCGGCTCCGATGGAGTTGACCGCGTGCGGGTTGCCGCCGGATTCGCAGGGAATCACGGCGCGCAGGAAGTGGTCGGCGTTGGTCCCCGCGCTGGCCGGCTGGGACAGCGCGAGGCCGCCGCCGACGGAGGCGGCGAGAGTGGTGGCGATGACTGCGGCCCGGGTGCCGAGCTTGATCCGGTTGAGGCCCCGACCGAGCGAACGAGCGTTGGACATTGAGTTGCCCTTCCCCACGCCTGCGAGGTGAGCTGTCGGGTTCGGGCTGGGAATGCCCGGCCGCGGTTCGCGGCTTCACCCCTAGGACGCCTGACCTCGGCGCCCGGAATTGGTTCCCCCGTCCCTGCCTCAGGTTTGATTCTCATCGGGTGGGGGCAGGATTCGGCGTGCCACCCGACGTCTGCCATCAGTTGACGGCATGGCGACGAACATAGCTGAGCGTGACCCCGGGAAATCAAGGGTACGTGAGGATAGGCACAGTACGTTCTAACGTCTTCCATTGATCTTTTTTTTGCGGTTTCGCGCCCGCGTGCGCGCCCGATTCTAACGGCCTTCGGAGCTCCGGGGAACGCCTGTTTTGCGGCTGGTCGGCCACGCTGACCATAAACCCTTCGCGGTCCGTGGCCGGTTCTCTCCCGGGCGTGGCAGGGCGCGTTCTCTACCCGCGTCGACGGTGCCGCTAACGGAGTCGAGAAAAATTTCGCTGCTGCTCCGCGGGGAACGGCTCTTCCGGCGCTTTTCCGAACTATACGGCACTCAGCGGGTCGTCCTGCATAAAGGGGATGTGTCCGGCAGGGCGGCCGGCAGTGTCAGTGGCCGGCGCTCGGCTGGACGGCGCGACCGGCGGGTGCGACCGGCGGGTCGGCGGGACCGCAGCGCCGGCGGGACCGCAGCGCCGGTCGGCGGGACCGGCGGGCTGGAGGCGGGACCGTTCTGCCGGCGGGGGCGGATCTCAGGGAGTGGCTGCGGGTCCCGAGGGTGGCTGCGGGGCTTCAGGGGGTGTAGGTCCAGGCCGAACCGGTGCCGCGGTACTGCTCGACGGGGATCGGCATGACCCCGGGGCGCATCCGGTCGGTGTAGAGGTGCCCGTGCAGGTGGTCGATCTCGTGGGCGACCAGGCGGGCCAGGCCCTGCCGGTACACCGTGATGTGCCGGCGGCCCGAGATGTCGGTGTGCTCCACGTGCAGCTCCAGGGACCGCGGGACGATCCCGCGGACGTCGAAGAAGCTCAGGCACCCCTCGTACTGTTCGTCGCTCTCGGGGACGGACTCGATGACGCGCGGGTTGAGCAGGGTGAGGATGTCGCCATCCGCGGAACGCACGATGGCCGCCGCCCGGTTGATCCCGATCTGGGGCGCGGCGATGCCCATCCCCTTCCCGAACGTGTGCAGCGCGGACACCCGCTCCATGGCCGAGGACAGCTCGGCGACGACGCGGCGGGCGTCCTCGGCCTCGACGGGCAGCTCGAACGATCGGGCCGGCTGGTGGAGCGAGGGATCGCCCACCTGGACGATGCCCGCCGCGGCCATCTGCCCGCTGGGCCGGGCAACGGTTCGGTCGGCGGGATCCCGGTTCGGCGCCCCCGCCCGAAAGTTCCATTCCAGGCGGTACCGGGCGTGCAAGGCGGGATTATTGGTGGACCAGGTGAAGACACGCCTTTTGGCATCATCCGTGCGGGCAATCGCCGTGCGGAACGGGAAGGCGTCCGCGGTCATCGACGTCTCCATGCCCCAGACCACGGGATCGACCTCGGCGGGGAAGTCCAGCACGACCGACAGGAAGCTGGTCGGTACCCGGACGGCCCGCTGGAACCACGGGCCCCACTTCTCCTCGCTGACCCGGTAGCTGTACTCGATCCATGCTGATTCGCCCGGATACAGGGGGAATCGGCCGCGATTGTTCTCGAACAGCAGCCAGACCTCCTTCAGCGCATCCCAGTCGGTCTTGACCTGCCAGGACATCTGCTCGTCGCCGCAGTGTGCGCTGAGCTGTAGTTCCTCCCAGCGCAGCGGATTGCTGCGGTAGAGCCGGGCGGCGCGTTCCTGGTCCCCGGGAAACCGGTCGACAGAGATCCGCATCAGGTAGCGGGTCACCGGTTCGACGCCGGTGTTGAGCACGAGCCGGCGCTGATGGGCGACGTACATGCCGTCCTCGTACCGCAGCTCGGCGCGATCCTCCTCGACGACGAGCCCACCCGGGTCGGGGCCGGCCCGAGTGGCCCGGGAGGCCCCGACCGGCTCGGCCGCCGTGATCGCCGCCAACGATCCCGGTGGCGGCGGGCCCACGCGGCCGCCGGACTCGGTCGGCCGGGCGCCCGGCGGACGGGGGGCGACGTCACCCCCCTCGTCCGCCGCCTCCCACGGGCGCGCGGCGAGCTGGAAATAGGCGCCCGGGATGCGCAGCGCGTCGGCGATGCGCTCGATCAGGGAGAGCCGGGCGATGTGATCCTCGCCCTGCATGATCCGGCTGACCCGGCTCTGGCTGAGACCCTCGACTGGAGACGCGATGCGGTTCTGGCTCGCGCCGTCGTACTTCTTCATCAGCCGGAAGGCCATCCGGAAGTCCCGGGTCTCGCACGCGATCCGGAAGTCGGACCGGGCGAGCAGGGTGCGGGAGACCCGGTAGGGACCGGATTCGTAGGACATCGACCGGCCTTCCGTCGGGCTCCGACCTGCGTCGATCGCCCTGCCGGGACGGTGGAAAGTCCGATGCGTCAGGCTGCGGCTGAGACGTCAGGATGACGACGCTATGCCAAACCGGCATAGTTTGCCGGCACTTGCCGCGACCGCGAGGTTGTCGTGGATCCGACATCCGGTCGGGTCGGATGGGCCGGCGGCACCGCGGCGGATCTGGTAGGCGACCTTCCGGTCGCTCGGATCCCGCCCGGCCGGGTCAGCCGCTCCTGCCCCGTCTGGGGGAGGCGGCGAGGTTGTCCATGCATCGCCGGTGCGGGGGGCACGCAGCGGTGCGGATCCGGCCGTGGTCCGGTTCGGACCAGCCGAGCCCATACGAGAAGAGCATGCCTGACTGACGTTTCCCGGCCACCCCGGCTCGGGCCACCCTGGATGCAGGCCGGCCCCGCCCCGCGTCGAGCCGCGACCTCCGCCGGGCGGGGCCGGCGCACCCGGCGGGCCGGTTGGTCACCGCCGGCCCGGATGGAAGGGGCGGACCGACGGCCACCGACGCTGGTGGCCGCCACCAGCGTCGGTGGCGGCCACCAGCGTCGGCCGGTCGGGCGGCGGCGCAGGGAGTGTGGGCGCAGGGGGTGTAGGTCCGGAAGGGCGGTGCCGATCGTGACGGAGCCGAGGAGAGATCATGATCGACCTGCGGTCGCCTACGGCGTCGTCCGGTTCGCCCCCGGCGGCAACCGGCAGGTCGCCGATGTAGTGATCACCTTCGTCTCCGCGTCGGCGGCGGACGACTTCGCGGCTGAGCAGGGCTGGCCGGAGTACGAGGTGGCGCCGGTGCGCTTCTTCGTCCACGAACGGCAGTCCGCCGTCACCGCGATGCCCCCTCCGACCCGGTGGACAGGTGACCCTGCCCTGCCCAAGCAGGGTCACCGATCCGCCGCCGGTCCGGCCGGACCCCCCGGATCGGCGGCGCTACCCCCAGCCGGCCAGGCGGGGACGGCGGCGGCCGGAGCACAGGACGCGAGCGCCGCCCAGCCGGCGGCGGACCGGGAGGAGGCCCGCCGGGCCTCCGTCACGCCATGGGGGCTGGACCGCTGGGCGGTCGCGCTGCGCGCGGGGTCCGATCCGGCGGAGGCGTTCCGTGCCGTCGGCCGGCTGCCGGCCGGCCTGGTCTTCATCGCTGCCTACGGCGACGTCGACGTGGTGCTGGTGTACGGCCGGGGGCCCGGCGGCGATCCGCCGCCGGGCCGGCCGCCGACGGTCGTGGAGGCCGCGCTCGGCGCCGAGCCGGCTGGACTGGTGGCGGCGCGCTGGATGACGGCGGGCGAGCGGGAGGCGTTCCGAGCGGGCTACGCGGCCGCCGCAGACGGCATTCGGCGGGCGCTGGCGTGAGCTGCGGTCGGGCCGCGGGCCCACGCCGCTCGGCCGTCGCCGCGTAGGCCGTCGCCGACTCGGCCGTCATCTCGCGGTCGTCGCTGCCTCGGCCGTCGTCCCTTAGCCGTCGTCCCTCAGCTCAGTCGTCGTCGCGGAAGTGCAGCGTGACGCGGTCGGTGTCGGACGGCCAGGCGGGTACCCGCAGCACCGTACGGTGCGCCGCCTGCCCTCGAGGGGTCACCGTGACCTCGACCGAGCGGTCACCCGCCGGGATGTGCAGATCCGCACCGGTGATGAAGCCGATCCCGAAATAGTCGGGGATCGGGGCCATGACGTCGGAGACACCGTCGGCATCACGATCGAAGAGGTACACGGCGAGGGCCTGTTTGGACCGCGGGGCCACCGCCGGGCTCAGGACATTCGTCCCGTCGACGGCGAGGATGTCGCTGTCCCGACCCTGGTCGCCCCACCATTCCAGGCCGCGGCTCACGACGAGATCGGTCTGTTTCGGGTCGGTCTTCATACCACCGCCGATCTCCTGGCCCGGCCGGCTGGTCAGGAGGCGGACGAGTCGATCACTGCGGTGAAAGGGCTGGTAGTAGAAATGGTGGACGGGTTCCCCGGACCGGACGACGGCGAACTCGTAGGTGGCGGTGCCGTCCGCCCGGAACGGGCCCCAGGAGCCGTCGGCGGCCAGGGTGAAAAGGCCCCCAAGCCCCTTCGGTAGGCGCTTACCCGTCTTCGGGTCGAGTTGGTAGACCTCCAGGCGGGCCTTGGTGACGCCGGTGTTCACGGGAAAGAGCAGCGCGCGGCCGGAGATCTCGATCTTCCCCTTCTCCGCGACGACGTCGGTGGTGAACGGCTCGGTCCCGGTGAGGAAGCGGAACATCTCCCGGAAGGTGCCCGTCGACGTCAGCAGGCGGTTGCGCTCCTGGTCGGGGAAGCGGACATTGCGCGCTCCGGGCACCCGGCGGGTGGGATCTCCGGTGCCCCAGACGGTGAGCATCGGCACTCCCCTGGGCGGTCCGCTCGCCAGGGAGCCCTCCACGCTGATCAGATGCGCGACCCGGTCCGCCCGCGATGCGGAGCTGGCCAGGTACCGCTCGGTGAGTTCGGCGCCCTCCGCCTGCCCGACCAGATCGACCTTCTTCGCCCCGGTCGCCCGGAGCAGGTCCTGGATCGCCGTGTCAAGCTGCGGAAAGACCTTATCCAAGGGACTGCCCCAGGACGACGCGTCGTAGTCGAAGGCGGATATCCGGTCGGCCGGATATCCGTTGCTGGCGAACCGCTGCGCCTGCGACTCGAACTGGTCCCCCGAGCCGAGGCTGCCGTGAACGAACAGCAGCGGCAGGCGCGCGGCGTCCGGCGGGCCCACGGGGCCCGCCACCTCCCGGGCGAGCGCCGCGGAGCGGGCCTGCGCGGAGGCGGAGCCCTCGCTGGTGGAACATGCGGCCGTCACCGCGGCGAGAACCACCACGGCCGCCAGGCCGAACCAGCGTCCGCGAGGCATGCGACGCACCTTTCCCTGCGGGATGTTCGGCGGCCGCGGCCGGCCGCCACCGGGAATGCTCCGCTCATTACGCTACAGAAGGGCGTGAACCCGCCGGGGTGGGGCTGAATCGCCCGGTCGAACGGCGAAAGCCATCGTTTTCGGCCGTCGCCGCCGGCCACCCGCGGCAGGGTGTGGCGTCCGTTGGGGAAGCGGTGAGAACGTCCGGTCCGGGCGGATGACCGTGACCGTCGATTGCGGTCGGGTGCCCGTGCCCGTGCCCGTGCCCGTGCCCGTGCCACGTCGCCCGGGGCGTCGGTGGGGGCGAGTCGTTGGGGCGTGTGGTCCTCCGGGGCGGGGCCGCCCCACCGCCCCACCCGATCCACTCCGGTTCCGGACCCTGCAGCGACCCGACCCGACCCGACCGACCCGAAACGATCCGGTGCGCTGGGATCCGGGAGGGTCTGCGGCCTCGGCGGGGCCGCGGCCGTAAAATGGGATGCGGATAGCGCCCCGGGCCTGTCATGATTCCCGGGTGGACGCTGCGGGCGACGACATTCCCTGGCAACGAATACAACCCTCCGAGTCCTCGACCGGCGATATCGGGAGTGCCGCACGGGGCGAGCCGGGCCGGCACGCGGGCCTGCGTTCCTACCTGGATTTCGTCGGCACCTTCAAACGCTCCCTGCTGGTAGTGGTCGCCTGTTTCGCGGTCTCGAACGCGGCGCTTGCGATCCTGCCTGTCTTCATCGGGAGGTTCGTCCAGGCTCTGGCCCGTGCGACGGAGTCCACCGACGGGGTGTACCGGTACGCGGCCATCCTCATCGGCTGCAACATCCTCCACGACCTGACCTGGCGAACCGGCGAGCTCGCGTACCTCCGCCTGCTGAACGATCGGGGCTACGAGTACGAGAACATTCTCTTCCGCAGCGTCATCAACGAGCGCTACCCGTATTTCGTCGGAAAGTTCACCGGCAAGATCAGTAGCTACATCGCATCGTTGGGACGCGAGTTCCGGGAGATCCTGGAAACCACCTGCTTCACCTATGTGGAGCAGGTTATCCGAGTGCCGTCAATCGTCATAATCATGTTTTCCATCAACGTCTACTCGGGGCTCACCTTCCTGGTGGCCGTGCTGCTCATGATGGCGGTCGGCCGGCATACCGTGAGCCGCTCGTCGCGGGCGGAGAAGCGTCTCGCGGACGAGGTCTCCGAGATGGACGGGTACGTGATCGACGTCATCGCGAACTTCGTCAGCGTGAAGTCGTTCCGGCAGGAGGCGGCCGAGTACGAGCAGGTGATCCGACGCCGCCGCGCCGTCATCGCGGCCGCCCGCAGCTCGTACTTCTGGACCATCGTGTTCTGGACCTCGATGTCCCTCGTGGTGCGCTATCTGGTCTGGCCGGTCTCGATCCTGCTCAACCTCCACCTGTACCTGACGGGCGAGCTGAGTCTGGCGCAGTTCACGACGTTCCTGTCGGTGCTGGTGATGTTCTCGGACTTCATCTGGGGCACGGTCTGGGAGATCGCGGAGCTGAATCTCCGCCTGGCGCGGGTCGAGGAGGCCTACCGCTACCTCTTCGCCGGCCGACCCGTCACCGCGGACCGGCCGGCCGCGCTGACAGGGACGCCCTCGGCGGCCGTGCCGGACACGCCGGGGCGGTTGGAGTTCCGCGGGCTGTCGTTCGCCTATCCCGAGAACGACGGCAGGCCGGTGCTCGCCGGCGTCGATCTGACGATCGAGCCGGGCGAGAAGATCGGCGTCGTTGGCCGCAGCGGAAGCGGCAAGACGACGCTCGTCAAGCTGCTGCTCGGCTATTACCCGCTGCCGGCGGACATCGTCCGGTTGGACGGCCGCCCCACGTCGAATTACGCGCTCGCCGCGGGAATCTCCTACGTCCCGCAGGACACCACGCTGTTCCACCGGTCCATCCGGGACAACATCACCTATGGGACGGCCGCCGCGGCCACGCAGGAGCAGGTCGAGTCGGCGGCGCGACGGGCCCACGCGCACGGTTTCATCAGCCAGGCGCCGGAGGGCTACGACACCGTCGTCGGTGAGCGCGGCATCAAGCTGTCGACCGGACAGCGGCAGCGGATCGCGATCGCCCGCGCCTTCCTCGACGACAAACCCATGCTCGTTCTCGACGAGGCGACAAGCGCCCTGGACAGCGAGAGTGAGGTGCTCGTCCAGCACGCTCTGGAGGAGCTCTGGCGCGGCAAGACGGTGATCGCCGTGGCGCACCGGCTGTCGACGCTGCTGAACATGGACCGCATCATCGTCCTGGCCGGCGGCGGCATTGTGGAACAGGGCTCACACCGCGAGCTTCTCGACCGCCGTGGCCGCTACCACGCCCTCTGGCAGCGGCAGAGCGGCGGCATGATCCCCGTCGACTGAGCGCCGGGCTCAGTCGAGCTCGTCCCAGGGCGCTTCCGAGCTGACAGCGGCGGCGATGAGCCGGGGGATGCCCTCGGCGAGCGCCGTCGACCACGGCGGCGGCGCCGTCGCGGCGCGAAAGATCGCCGGGATGGCGAGCGCCCCGCCGCAACCGGCCGCGAACTGCAGCGGCCCCCAGGGGCCGCCGGGCAGGCAGGTGCTCGTCGTGCGACCGGTGGCGGACCCGGTTGTGAAGGCCGCGGCGATGCGGCGGGCGGTGGCGGTGGCGGCGGTGGCGGCGGTGGCGGTCCCCGAGGGCGTCGTCGTGGCCGCCCCGGTTCCGCTCGCGGGGGTGGTGGCGGGCCCGGATTGCTGGGTCGGTGCCGGGAAGTCGACCTCGCGGATCGTCGCCGCCGGCGCCGAGCCCGCGCTCACCCCCGCCGCCGTCGCAGCGGCGGGGCCCGCGCCCCCCGCCGCGCTCGTCGCGGTCGCGGGGTCCGCCGCGCCCACCGAGGCCGCCGCCGTGCCAGCCCAGGTGGCCGTCGAGGCGACCCATCCCGCTCCGCGGGCCGGCGTCGTAGCTCCGGCCGCCGCCGCCGTGCCCGCCGGGTACGCCGCCGTCGAGCCGGGCGGTGCCGCCAGGAACTTCCGGCCGGTGCGGATGCCGCCCGGCAGCGGCTGCCCGGCGGTCCCGGGCACGGCCAGGCTCCCTGGGCCGGCCGTGCCAGCCAGGTAGCCCGCGGTCGGGTCGTCGGTGGTCGGGTCGCCGGCGGTCGCGCCGCCCGCGCCAGGGGGGAGGGTCGGGCCGGCGGCGATGAGGGACTTCCCCCCGCCGGCCGAGGAGAGGCCGGCCGGGGAGGGGCCGTCCGGGGAGAGGCCGGCGGAGGAGGGGCCGGCGGGATGGGAGTTGGTTGCGTCTCCCTCGGCGGCGCCGCCCGCCGCGATGGCGTTGGGCGGCTCCGCCGGTGCGGAGGCGAGGAGGATCGCGGCGGTCACCGCCGCGGCGACCGCGGTCGCCCCCGCACCGGGGACCAGCACGCCGCGCCGCGTCCGCGGCCGGCGGGCGGGACGCCGCTCGCGGGGGAGCGTCGGGTTCGGCTCGGCGCCGGGCGCGCGCAGCCGGGTGACCGGCAGGCGTCCGCCCGGCAGGGCGACGCCGGCGTCCGCGCCCTCGGCCGCGACCGCAGCCGCGGTGGCGGCGATCTGGCTGAGGACCCGGTGGGCGTCCGGCCTGCGTTCCGGCTTCTTGCGCAGGCTCGCGGCGACCACGCTGCGCAACGGACCGGGCAGGCCGCTGAGGTCGGCCTCACCGTGGACCGTCCGGTAGAGCAGCGCGTCCAAGGGGCCGCCGCCGAACGGCGGACGCCCACTCGCGGCGAAGCACACCGTCAGGCCCCAGGAGAAGATGTCTGCCGCGGGCCGGGGACGTCGGGTGGTGGTCAGCAGTTCGGGCGCGAGGTAGCCGATGCTGCCCATCACCACGCCCGAGGCGGTCATCATTCCGGGCAGGCCGGCGACGATTCCGAAGTCGATCACCTTCGGGCCGTCCGCGGCCAGCATCACGTTGCCCGGTTTGAGGTCGCGGTGCACGACGTCGGCGTCGTGGATGGCGCACAGCGCCTCCGCGAGCCCGCGGGCCACCTCCCACAGCGCCTCACCGGACAGCGGCCCCCCGGTGGCGACCGACGAGTACAGGGTGGGACCCGCCACGTACTCGGTGGCGATCCACGGCTGGTCGCCGTCCACGTCCGCGGCCAGCAACCGCGCCACGCGAGGGCTGTCGATCGCCGCCACCGCCGCGGCCTCCCGGTGGAAGCGGTGGCGGAACGCCGCGTCGGCGGTGTGCTCCTCCCGCATCACCTTGACCGCGGCACGGGTGCCCGCGTCGTCCACGCCGAGGTACACGATGCCCATGCCCCCGCTGCCGAGCCGGCCCATCAGCCGGTACGGACCCACTTCGGGCGGATCGCCCGCCCGCAAAGCCTTCCAGGACACGCCACGTCCCCCTCGGATGCTGCGTCGCGCCGAGGCCGCGCCCAGGCGCCGCCGTGCCGGGCACCGGGGGTGCGGCGACACCACGAACGCCGGCACGCCCGGTCGCGGCCCACGCCGCTACCCGACCGAATCTGTTGTACCCGGACGATTCGGTCGGAATGCATACCGTCCGACCACCCTCTGTGAAGTACGCCTGGCCGGGCTGGTACCCCCGAGGGGTGAGATCGGGCGAGCAGGCCAACCAAACCCGACCGGACGACGCGGACGCGTTGACCTCACGCTCACCTGCAGGTTCGGTCGGGTGCGGCAACCGGTGGGCTAGCGGGAGGCCAGTCGGCGAACGTCGGCGGCGGAGGTGCCTAGCCCAGTCGGGCTACCGAAGGGCCGCCTGTCGGCGGAGGGGTGGTAGCGCAGTTCGGCCTCCTCGTATCGGTGCGTCCCTTGGTGCCATCGCAGGACGCCGACCATCCAGTTCTGGAGCTCCCGGGCGTAGGAGCCGATCGCGGCGCGGGCCTCGCCGTCGAGGTCGAGGCGGTCGTACAGATCGGGCAGCTCACTGTCCACGACGTGCTCGAACTGCCGCACCCGGGCGGTCATGAGCGCGTTGACCACCTCGACGGCCCGGTCGCGGTCGCAGCCGAGGAAGTTCTCGACGACCAGCACCGCGTTGTGGATCTCGCCTTCGAACTGGATCTCCTTCTGGTAGGAGTAGACGTCGTTGAGGAGGCAGGCGAAGTCCGCCGCGGTGTTCTCCAGGGCCCGCAGCGGCCGGGTCCGGAAGATCTCCGTCGGCACGCTGTTCCCGCGGGCCAGCCGGCACAGGCTCATCGTCAGGTCCGAGCCGAACGTCGCGCGGCGCATCTCCAGGTAGTCGACGGGGTCGGGGATGCGGTTGTAGAGCTGGTTGTCCAGTTCCCACAGCCAACTGTCGAGCATCACGTCGATCGCCCGGCGGAAACTGGCCTGCGCGGCGGGCTCCATCCCCCTGGTGGTGCGCTCCCACAGGTCGGCGAGGCCCCGCTCCAGGGCGCTGACCGGCGGCTCGGTCAGCGGGGCGTCCACCGGCATGAAGGAACGCAGCCGCTCGTTGCACAGCTTCGCCGCGGCCGGGTTCCGGGATGCGCCGAAGATCACCGGGTAGTAGTCGTCCGCATAGGTTCCCCAGGTCAGCCAGCCCGTCGTGAGGTCGAGCTCCTCGGCGGTCGCGTCCGGGTGGATGCCCGCCGCGCACAGGGCGAAGTCGGCCGCGCGCAGTTTGTGCTCATTCCAGATGCCCGGAACCCGGTCCAGCAGGCCCACCGACCGCGCCCAGCGGACGGCCTCCTCCCGCGAGTGGTCCAGGTGGGGGCTCTGTCCGGTGGTGTAGGGCAGGTAGAACTCCGGCAGCGGGGTCGGACCGACGACCCGGAACGGCACGTTGGCGAATGACCGGATCCGCCGCGGGGAGGTGGCCAGCAGCGACGGGATGACCCGGATGGCCGAGGTGCCGAGGCTGGGGATCCCGGGGATGCCGGGCAGTCCGGCGGCGGGGACGAGGCTGCCCGTACCCCCGAGCCCGGTGGGGAGCCCTGGGCCGGGCGGGACCGCGTCGGGCGTCGCCTCGCGGTTCATGTAGCGGCTGGAGCGCAGGTGCCACTCGTGCCCGCCGGACTGCCAGTCCTGCAGACCCTTGACGTAGGCCAGCGCCGCCAACCGGCCCGCCGGGTCGATGGCGTGCTCGTCGAGGACGGCCGGCAGCTCCGTGGCCGCGGTGTGCTCGAACTGGTGCAGCCGGGAGGTCAGCAGGTCGTTGACGGTGTCGGCGGCGGCCTGCGTGTCGATGTCGAGGAACCGCTCCACGACCAGCACCCCGTTGCTGAGCTCGCCCTCCTCGGTGACCTCCCGCTCGTAGGAGAACAGGTCGTTGCGCAGGTGCACCGCGTCGGCGAAGGTGTCGCGCAGCACCTGCAACGGGCGGGTGGCGGCGACGCGGGCGGGGACCTCGGCGTCGGCGGCGTGCTCGACGAGGTTCGCCGACCAGGGGGCGCCGCCGACCTTGCGGCGCATCTCGATGTACTCGATCGGGTTGGACAGCCGAGCGGCGTTGATGTTCTCGAGTTCCCAGAGGGACTCGTCGAGCAGGTTGCGGGTGCTGACGGCGAAGCGGGCTCGCCAGTCAGCCGAGCGGGCCGGCACGGTCCGCGTCCACAGGTCGGCCAGGCCCCGCTCCACCGGGTTCGACGGCTCCTCGGTGATCTTGCCCTCCACCGGCATGAACGCGGGGAGCCGGTCGAGGTAGGCCCGGGCGCCGGCCAGGTCATGCGTCCGCTTGTAGAGCTCGAGGAAGTGGTCGTCGAAGTAGAAGACCCAGACGTACCAGTCGGTGATCAGGTTCAGGCGATCGGCGGTGGCGTCGGGATGGGTGTAGGCGCACAGCAGGGCGTAGTCGTGGGCGTCGAGGTCCTGCTCGGTCCAGATCGCGATGCCGTGCTGGGGAGTGTCGATCATCTCCATCGCCCGGGCCCACTCCTTGCTGTGTTCCCGGGCCTGTCCAAGGTGCGGACTCAGCCGCGCGGGATAGGGCACGTAGAACTCGGGGAGGGTGAAAGGCTGCATGATTTCTCCGGGAAAACCCTTGGTTGCCGCGGGGCCGGGACGGTGCGATCAGGAACGCATCATCGAAACCGGTGCGACGCCGCGGTGTGTCGTGGCCGCGGCGGCGCACCGGTCGGTGGGTTCAGCGCCCGATCTCGACGCTCTCCAGGATCCCGAGTGCGTCCGGCACGAGCACGGCGGCGGAGAAGTAGGTCGTCACGAGGTAGGAGATGATCGCCTTCTCGTTGATGCCCATGAATCGGACGGACAGCCCCGGCTCGTATTCGTCGGCGAGCCCGGTGTGGTGCAGGCCAATCACACCCTGGTTCTCCTCGCCGGTACGCAGCGCGAGAATGGACGTCGTCCCCGTGGCGCTGATCGGAATCTTGCTCACCGGCAGCAGCGGCACGCCGCGCCATGCCGGCACATGCTGGTCGTGGAACAGGACGGTCGCCGGGTAGATGCCCCGCGCCGTGCATTCACGGCCGAACGCCGCGATGGCCCGCGGGTGGGCGAGCAGGAAATGCGTGCTGCGCCGCCGGCTGAGCAGTTCGTCGAGGTCGTCCGGGGTCGGCGGGCCCGAGTGGGTGTGAATGCGCTGACGCAGGTCGGCATTGTGTAGCAGGCCGAATTCAGGGCTGTTGACCAGCTCGTGCTCCTGGCGCTCGCGCAACGCCTCGACGGTGAGTCGCAACTGCTGCTCGAGCTGGTTGATCGGCTCGTTGTACAGGTCGGCCACCCGGCTGTGGATGCGCAGCACCGTCTGGGCGACGGACAGCTCGTACTCCCGCGGCGCCAGCTCGTAGTCCACGAACGTGCCCGGCAGGTCCGGCTCGCCGGAGTGCCCGGCGGCGATCGCGATCTCCGCCTCGCCGAGGCGGTTGCGTGGGGGCTGCGGCCGGCTGAGGTAGTCAGCCAGATGCGCGCTGAGCTCGGCGTCCTGCCCGGTGACCTCGGCGAGCTGCTGGCGGGAGAGCACCAGCACGGTGGCGGCGGTCAGCGCCCGGGCGGTGTACTCCCAGGACCGATCCGACTCGGTGAGGACCTCGTCGCCGAAGTACTCGCCGTCGCCGAGCACCCCGAGCGACCGCTCGTGGCCGTACTCGCCGGGTCCGAACTTCCCGATCTTGCCGTGGGCGATGAGGAACACCTCGTCGGCGGGCGCGCCCGTCTCGGCCAGCACGTCGCCCGCGGCATACTCCCGCTGGACGAAGCGGTCGGCGAGACCGGCGAGCGCCCCGCCGTCGAAGCCGCGCAGCGCGGGCAACTCGGCGAGCTCGCCGGGCACCACCCGCACCTCGGACCCGACGGACGTGAACGTGACGAGCCCGTCGCCGAGCACGTAGGTCAGCCGCCGGTTGACCCGGTAGACGCCGCCGGCGGTCTGGACCCAGGGCAGCACCCGCAGCAGCCACCGGGAGGTGATCTCCTGCATCTGCGGGACGGACTTGGTGGTCGTCGCGAGGTTGCGCGCGGCCGCCGTGCTCAGACTCAGCCGGAGGTCCTCGCCGGTCGCTCCGGGCTCGGTCGGTACGGGCTCGGTCATGGCAGACTCCACCTATCGTCGATCTTCCAGGGACTGGGGTGAAACCTCGGGGCTCGATATGAGACCTTGAGGCTCGAGCGAAACCAGCAGGCTCGGGTGAGCCCATGGGGCTCGGGTGGAACTTGGGGCATGGGTGGAACTTGGGGCATGGGTGAAACCAGGAGCTGACGTGAAACGGCCGCGCGGTCGTACGCCGAAGCCGCGCACGGAAGAGTGACGGCCGTTCGACGATTTCCGTGATCTTTTTTCGGCCGCGGGCCGATTCCTGGAGCGAGGTTGCCGCGCTCGCCCGGTCAGGATTCGAACAATGGGTACGGACGTCGTCGGACCGGTCGCGGCCCGGATGATCGCACCGTTGAACGCTCCATATACCAGTAACCCCCGTAGGTGTCGCGCGGTTCGCCGACATGCGCTTTGCTGTGCTGGCAGGCGCGTCTCTCGCCGCGCATCGGCAGCCTCCCGCACGGACGGCGTGGGCGGCAAGCACTTTGCGGAACCAATCGGGGACTGGCCCGGGAAGAGGGCTTCTTCTAGCCCGGCCCCCAGGGCCCACGGTCACGGACAGTCAATGCCGAACTCGTCGGCCCAATATCACGGAGGTGAATGCTCGCCACTCCGGCTGCCCGACCGGGCGATCGGCTCGGTATCGCCTGACCGGGTATGGCCGGCCGGCCGAACAGAATTCGCGCGGCGCGTGCCTGATATCGCCCGTGCCGCCGACCCGTTCGTCGGCCTGGTTCCCGTGGAACAGGTGGAATGCGGCGGGCTGCCGGGCCGCTGGCTGCCTGGCTGCCGGGCTGCTGGGCGACCGTTGAATCACTCTGCGTCCGCGTCGGCCGGCCTTCGGTGAGCGTCGTGGAATGGTGCCCCCCGCGGCGAGTGCGGGTCCACCTGCCGCTCGCCGATTCGCGGCGCCTGGTCCTGCGCGGTACCGGGGCCGGGACTCCGGGGGGCGCCGGATCCCACGCCACGCCTGGCGGTCGGGGTTGCGTGGAGGCGGACTGCGCCGGTGGTCGGGGGGCGGCGGCGGCCCTCTGCGTGCGCCCCGTGCGGTCGGGCGTGGGCGGAACGCCAGGTCAGTGGCGCCGGTGGCGGATCGCCATCGGAGGGGCCATCCGCCGGGTGCCGAGGAAGGCCGGCCATGGGCAGCGGGGGAGACCGGAGTCGAGACGCGGGCTCGGCTCCCGCGGGCTCAGCTTCGCGGGCTCGGCTCCGCCGGCCCGGACCGGCGTCGATCAGTACGCGACCCGGCACCATCGTGGCACCCGGCCGGGACCAACTACCCGGTGAACAGGGGACTTCGTACCATTGTCGGCGGCCGGCACATGTGCATTCCCCTAGAGGGTCGTCCGTGGTCGACCCGATGTGCCGAGAGCGGGAAACCGTCGGAGCGCGGGACAGCCGACCCGGCGGATCCGCCCTTGGCGGCCTCGCCTACTCCAGACCGACCGACGGGTCACGGCCTGCCAGGCGCGGCACCGTCTCGCGGATTTCGACGGGCTGCCGATGTAGTGACAGTGCTGTAACTCGACACCGTTTTGCGGGAATGTCGTCCGTCCACCTCGGCGATGATCGCTTCGCGATCGTCTGTTAACGAAGTGTAACCGAGGTCGTTCTTTCACTAGTAATAAGTAGCCACAGGCATCGGGAGGTTGGGTGACCCGTTCCGACCAGAAGACCTAGTCCTGGGCAGGTGTCGGCTCGGTTGATCTGGGTCAGGGCCTCCCGGCAGGCGTGCCGGCGCCTCGGGATCACGGGGCCCACCCGGGCGGTGCTCAGGGCCTCGCCGGTACCGACCAGGCGACCCCCCGGATGGGCTCCTCGTGCGCGGGTCGGTCAGCCGGCGGCGCGCAGCGCGGCCGTCAGCGGGTGCGCGGCCTGGCCGAACGCGATCATCTGGTCGACCGACCAGGGGCTCAGCGCCCACGGCGCGGCGAGCGCCGCCTGCCGGTAGCTCTCCCAGTCGACCCAGCGCCACTCCACGACCTCGGCCGGGTCCGGGTCCGGGTCGCCCACCGCCCGGGCCACGTAGACGGGACACACCTCGTTCTCCACCAGCCCGTCCGCGGCGGTGGCGCGGTAGGCGAAGTCCGGTAGTGCACAGTGCAGGTCGGTCAGGGCCAGCCGCAGCTCCTGGTCCACCCGGCGCTCGACGGCGATGGCGATGTCCTCGCCGGGGCGGGGATGCCCGCAGCAACTGTTCGTCCACACCCCCGGCCAGGTGCGCTTGCCCAGCGCCCGGCGGGTGACCAGCAGCCGGCCGGCCGCGTCGAACAGGTACGAGGAGAAGGCCAGGTGCAGGGGGGTGTCGAGACCGTGCACGGCGAGCCGGGGCGCCGTCCCGCAGGGGCGGCGGTCGGGGTCCAGCAGCACGACCTCGTCGTCGACGTCGACGGCGGTACCGGGTCCTTGTGGACTCACGCGTGGGCCTCGCTTTCCGTGAGAGTGGCGAATGGAGCCCGCCGGGCGCGTAAGCGGTGCGTCGCGTCCCAGGTGGGTGTCCTCACCAGCCCATCCTCCCGCCGCCGCGACCAGGCGGCGGCCCGACCCCGGATCCCGCTGGTCACATCCGCCGCCGACGGGCCGCCTGCCGGGGTCGACAAGCGGCGAGGGGGCACCCGAAGGTGGCGGGCCGCCCGGCCACCGGCCCGCCGGCGGCCGGGCGGGCTGGGGCTCACCGCGGTCGGGGCGATGAGTCGGCCCGCCGGCACGGCGAACCGCCGTCCGCCGGTGGGAGGGCGCCTCCGGTTCGGGCCGCCGCTCAGGAGCCGATGAGGCTGGTTCCCGCGCGGATGGCGGTGAGCATGTCCCACTGTTCGTTGCTGAGGACGGCGAGGGCGGCGGGGAAGAGCCCCTCCTGTTCCTTGACGATGTGCCGCCGTAGCAGCGTCAGCATCTCGACGGCCCGGGCGGCCCAGGCCGGATCGGTGCGGGCGGTGCCGTCGGCCGCGCCCGCGAGGACCGCCTCTATCCGGCGGTGCTCGCCGCGCAGGATCGCGATCTTTTCCGGGAACTCGGTGGCCATCGGGGGAAACAGGCCGCGTTCCTCCACCACGGTGTGCGGGCCGAGGACCGTGGAGATCCTGGCGCAGCAGTCGATCAGCGACTCGAGGTCGCCCCGCCGGTAGGCCTCACGCGCCTCGGCCGAGAGTTCGACCAGCTCGTCATGCTCCCGGATCAGGTCCTCGATGGCCGGAGTGGCCGTGCACCAGCAGTATTCAGACATTGTGGGGCCGTCCTCGGGGAGAAGAAGATCGGCTGATTTCCGGCGCAGGGAACGAGATACGCCGGATCCGTCGCGCGCCGCCGGGGACCGGCCCAACCATGTTCCGTGGCGGTTGTGCCGGCTCTGCGGGAAGCCCGCAGGCGCGATCGCGGACGGGAATCGGGCCGATGGGCGGGCCGGGCAGCATGATGCCGGTGAGGTCCGCCAGGCGCCCGTCGGCCGGGCGGGCCGACCGCATGGCCGTGCCGCAACCGGTGACGCGATCGAGCTCCGGCATCGTCATCTCGCTCCTGCCCCGCCCGGCGGCGCACGGGACGCGCCGCTGCCGCCATCATCGGCCGGCGCGTGCGGCAGCTATATGGACTTTCGTCCCCTTCCCGGCCTTCCGAACGACTGCGACGGCGGGTCCGGGAGTCGCCGGTATCCACCAGGGTCAGGGCGCGGAAATGCCGAACGAAATGCGCGCCGTGCCGCTCGAATGCCCGACTGGTCGCCGGCACCCGCCGGCATGCGGGACCATCGGGGAATGTGGGAGCTGGCTCAGGTGAACATCGCCCGGTTGCGGGCGCCGCTCGACGATCCGATCCTCGCAGACTTCGTGGCCGCCCTCGATCCCGTGAACGCCCTCGCCGACGCGGCACCGGGATTTCGGTGGCGGTTGCAGACCGAGGACGGCAACGCCACCGCGATACGCGCCTTCTCCTGGGACGCGGGCACGAGTGCCGGGGTCATCGTCAACTTGACGGTGTGGGATTCGATCGAATCGCTGGGAGACTTCGCGTTCTCCGGTCCGCATCGCGACGTGCTGCGCCGGCGGCGCGAGTGGTTCGAGACCATGCGCGAGGCGTACGCGGCGTTGTGGTGGGTGCCCGCCGGCGAACGCCCGACGACGGCGCAGGCGGAGCAACGCGTTCGCCGGCTGCGCCGGCAGGGGCCCACCGCGTACGCCTTCACGCTGCGCGAGCCGTTCCCGCCGCCGGGCGGCGATCCCGACCCGGCGGCGCCGCCGAACCGGCGGGCGGACTGGACCTGCCCGGCCAGAGCCCGCCCACCGGCCCGCCGGGATGATCAGGACAACGGGACGGTGATGCAGGCCGCGCGCGCGCCCGCCGTCCCGGCGGCGCCGGGGGAGCTGTCGGTGTGGTGCTCGTGGAGGATGATCGAGTGGGCGCCGCCGGCCCGGAAGTCCCATGCGACCGCCGCGAACGCCGATCCCGTGCCACGGTCGTCGGTGGTGAAGTCCAGCCATACCTCGTTGCGCGCGTTGGCGTATCTGGGATCCACCGACGGCTGCACGGGGTCGGGGACGTTCTGGTAATGCGGGCCGGCGGCCGCGCCGGTCGCCCCGCAGGCCTTCTGATGAACGTGCGCGCCGAACTGGTGGTTCGGCGCCAGGCCCTGCACGATCAGGCCGATCACGGTCTGCTTACCGCGGACGGCGAGCGCGACCGCCGTCGTGCCCGACGGCACGAGATGCTCGTCGTAGGTGACGGCCGTGGGCGGCTGCCGGTCGTTCCAGGCACCGAACACCACAGGCTCCGCGACCACTCTGCCGGCCTCGGACGGGCTCGGGACCGGGCCGCCGCTCGTGGCCGGTGACGGGGAGCCGGCGGCCCCGGCCGGCGCGGCGGACAGCAGGAGCAATCCGAGGCCGGCCGCAATGATGGACAGACGCCGTCGCATGAGGCCCCTCTGTGGCGGGAGTTCCGGTCGGTGGCGACGATCCTAGGGCGGACGGAGCCGACCGGCGGACTCCGACTCGGCCCGATGGGAAAAAGGTGCCACCCGGTTTACGGCGATAATGGACTGAACAGCGCGATCCCGTCGGGCGGTTCTCGGTTTTCCACGGCCACGCGATGCCGGGCGCGGTGCTCGGTGCCGCGGGGAACACCATGATCGGCGGAGCTCGGTTCGGGAAAATGTCGGTGGTGCTTTCGACCGCTGGGAGGGCTGGTCCGGGGTCGGTCGGGAAGCGACTGCGGGTCAGGGGCCGGCGGGGCGACGGAAACCGGTGAGCAGACTCTCGGCGATCGTGGCGCTCATCGGGCGCAGCAGTTCGCGCAGCCGCAGGCAGCGGTCCACGCCGAGAGTCCGCAGCGGGTCCAGTGCCAGCCGGTCGGTCTGCTGCTCGACCGCCTCACGGTGCGTACGGCCCGCGTCGGTCGCGTGGCCGTCCGCGTCCACCAGTCCCCGCTCGTGCAGGCTCGCCACGGACGCCGCCCACTGCTTGTCCGACCAGGCTCGGGTGGCGACGAACTCCGCCGACGCGGCACCCGTGGCGAGCGTCATCACCATCGCGTCGCAGCCGGAGTAGCCCGCCGCCTGCAGGGCGATCAGGTGGCCGTCGCCGCGGTGCTCGCGCAGCAGCGTCAGGGCGTGCCAGAGCGCCAGGTGGGGTTCGTCGGGCCAGTCGAGTGCGGCGTGCCCGGCGTAGAGCGTCCTGGCCTCGGGCTGGCACTCCAGTGCCGCCTCACGGGCGAGACCGGCCGCCTCCCGCACCGCCTCCCCGCCGACGATCTCGTCGCCGAGGACGCGGCGCAGTGCCGCGTCGACGGCGGCGAGGCGGCGTTCGAGGATCGCGGTCGGCGCCACCTGGGCCCAGGCCGCCGGGATCGCCGAGCGGACCAGGTCGGGCTGGAAGCTGTAGAAGGTGGCGATCACCACCTCGGCGGGGACGGGCCCCAGCGGGGCCGCTCGGCCCGCGAAGTAGCCCGTCAGGCCCGGTGGGAGCCCGACGGCGGTGTAGGCATCCTGGACCTCGGGGGCGAGGAAGACGATCGACGGGTAGGGATTTGTTGTCCGCGCCACCTTGCGCGCTACTAATGAGTCCACTCTTTCGAAGCTAGTGCCTACTGTGCCCGAGTGCCCGCGTCAGCCTCATTCCTCGATCGCCCCCCGCCGTCGGCGGGCTGCCGGGCGGCACCCTGCGGCCGAGCTGCTGGCGCAGTAGGCCCGCATCGCGTCCGTCGGGTCCGTGGCGTACCGGTCGCGCCGTCGTTCGGCCTGGCCGCGCCGCGATCGCCCAGCTCACGGCGTGCGTTCCGCTGGCGCCGAGGCAAAGAGGCTGATCGGATGGGGTGGCCCGGACGCCGAACCGGGAAACTGCCGACAGACGGGGGGTGCCGATGCCGCCGGAATCGCCGCGGTCGGACGGAGCGAACCGGGTGCCCGCGGCGCCCGGGTCGCAGCCGGGGCAGGGCGGGGGCCTGCTGCCCGCCACCGAGCGGCTGTTGCTGCAGCGGGTCGCGGCCGAGCAGGCCGGTGGGCGGGCGCCGTCGCTCGTCGCCGCGGTGGCGCGCGACGGCCGCCCGGTGTGGACGGCCGGGCGGGGCCGCGCGGTCGGACCCGATCCGGCCGAGGGCGACGGCGAGGGCGACGGCGAGGGCGACGGCGAGGGCGACGGCGAGGGCGACGGCGAGGGCGACGGCGAGGGCGACGGCGAGGGCGACGGCGAGGGCGGTCGCGGGGGCGTTGGCGAGGGCCGGGGCGTCCGGCGGCCAGACGCCGACACCCAGTACCGGATCGGTTCGATCACGAAGACCTTCACCGCGGTGCTGGTGATGCGCCTGCGCGACGAGGGACGCCTGGCGCTCGGCGACCCCCTCGACCGGCACCTGCCGGGGACCACGGTCGGCGATCGCACGGTCGCGCAGTTGCTGTCCCACCTCGGCGGCATCGCGGCGGAGACGCCGCCGCCCTGGTGGGAGCGGGTGGCGGGGCAGGCCCATCCCACCCTCGCCGACGCGCTCGGTCCCGACCCGGACCGGTTCCGCCCGGGACGTCGCCATCACTACTCCAATGTCGGTTTCGCGGTCCTCGGCGAACTCGTCGCCCGGCTGCGCGGGATGAGCTGGGCGCAGGCCCTGCACCGCGAGCTGCTGGCGCCGCTGGAGATGTCCCGCACGACCGCGCTGCCCGCCGCGCCGCACGCCCATGGCTTCGCCGTCCACCCGCATGCCGACGTGCTGCTGCCCGAGCCCGCCCACGATGCGGGCGTGCTGGCCCCGGCCGGCCAGCTCTGGTCGACCACCGCGGACCTGGTGCGCTGGTCGGCCGTCCTCGGCGGGCACGCCGACGCCGTGCTGTGCGCGGACACCCTCGCCGAGATGCGCGAACCGGCCGCCGTCGAGGGCGACAGCGGCGAGTGGCGCCTGGGGGCCGGGCTCGGCGTGCAGTTGCTGCGCGAACCCGGGGGCGTGCTCGTCGGGCACGGTGGTTCGATGCCCGGCTTCGTCGCGGCCCTGTGGACCCGACCGGGGGGGACCGCGGCGGTGGCGATGGCGAACGCGACCAGCGGGGTCGCCGTCGTCGACCTCGCCGTCGGCCTGATCGACACGGTCGACACCGTCGAGCCGCCGCTGCCGGCCGAGTGGGTGCCCGCGCCGGTGGCCGGGCGGGAGCCGCTCGACGTCACCGGCGTCTGGTACTGGGGGCCGGCGCCGTACGCACTGTCGCTGCGGCCGGATGGCGGGCTGCTGCTCGCGCCGCTGGGCCGCTCCGGCCGGCGATCCCGGTTCCGCCCCGGCCCTGCCGACCGCGGCACCTTCCTGGGCGTCGACGGCTACTTCGCCGGCGAGACCCTCATCCCGCGGCGCCAGTCCGACGGCGAACTCAGCCACCTCGAACTCGCCTCGTTCGTCTTCACGCGGGTCCCCTACGCCCCGGCCGGCCCCGTACCCGGCGGCGTCGACGCGGGCGGCTGGCGCCCGCCCCCGCCTCCGCCTTCGCCCCCGCCTCCGCCTTCGGCCCCGCCTCCGCCTTCGGCCCCGCCTCCGCCTTCGGCCCCGCCTCCGCCTTCGGCCCCGCCTCCGCCTTCGGCCCCGCCCTCGGCCGCGGCCCCGGTCGCGGGTGACGGGCAGGGCTGAGCGGGGTCCTGCCGCTGGGCGGCGGGCGGGAAGTGGGTTTTGCTGGGCCGTCACCGGACACCTTTTACCTGGTGTGCACGGACGTGCCCCCACCGTGAGTAACCACGCTGTGCGACCGGTCCGTTTTGTGACAGCGACGCCGTGCTGCGTAGCCGAGGAGCGATGGCATGCCCTTCTTCGATCCGATCGAGTCCCCCTTCTATGGCCACTGCGTAGAGCGACTGTTGACGTCGACCGAGCTTGCGCCGCTGCTCGCCGGCGGCATCGTGGAGATCGGGCCGGGAACCGCCCGTCCGGTCGTCGAGGCGCTGCAACGATCCGGGTCACGAGTGCCCATCACCGGGTACGAGCTGGACGCCGAGGCCGCGCGGATCGCGAGTCGGGCGGCGGCCGGGGTGGAGCTGGGGAACTACACCGTCGTCCAGGGCGACTTCTTCGCCGCCACCGCACCGGCGCGGCGGGCGCGGTGCGCGATCGGCAACCCGCCGTACCTGCCGGCGACCGTGCGGCCGGCCGGCGCCTCCCACCTGTGGGGCGGGCACGACGGCGCACACGTGGCGCGGCGCATCCTGTCCCAGGAGATGGACGTGGTGCTGCTGATGATCGCCTCCATCTCCGACCCGGTGGGTCTTGTCCAGCACGCCCGCGCCGCCGGCTACCGGGTCGCGGACTGGTTGGTGCGGCCCATCCCGTTCGGGCGGTACTCCCGCCAGCCCTGGATCAGCCGACGTATCGGCGAGCTGGCCCGGTCGGGCCGCGCCTTCTTCGGCCCGGAGGGCTACCTGCTCGCCGGGGTCACCTGGGTCCGCGCCGGCGGGCCGATCGCCGTCGCCGGCGAGCCCGACCACGCCGCCACCATGCTTCGCCGGACCCTCACCGCGGCGGGCAGCGCCACCGGTCTCGACGAGACCGCGGGCGTCGGTCGGACGACGACCGTCGACGGCCGCCACCGGACACGGATCGTCTCGGGGCACCGTGAGCTGCCGGACCGGTCCGTCTCCCGCCTGTCGGGGAGCGGTACATGATCACCTCGGCGGGGTCCGGTACCGCGCGGGACGGTGGCTCCACGGCAACCGCCGACCGGCTGGCGCGCCCGTCGGGGGCGGAGTACGGCGCCGTGCTGACGTCCGCCGAGCTCGGTCAGCCGCACCTGCCCGAGCCCAGGGGGACGCTGTCCGGGTTCCTGCTCGACCGGCTGCGCCGTGCTCCCCGCCCCGCCGGGCTCGGGCCGGCGCCGGCCGCGGACGACGACGTGCTCTACGGCGAGGACGGCCCGCTGGCCCTCTACTGCCTCTACGGTCTGCACTACCGCGGCTTCGCCGAGGTTGACGACGACTGGGAGTGGGAGCCGTCGCTGCTCGCGGTGCGCCGCCGGCTGGAGAGGGAGCTGCTCGCCCGCCTACACGCCGAGGCCGGTGCCGCCACCGCCACCACCGCCGCTGACGCTGACGCCGCCGCCGGGGCCGCCGCCGGGGCCGGGGTCGGGGCCGGGGTCGACGGTGACGGGGCGGTCGGGGACATCGCGGCCGGGGACATCGCGGCCGCGCTGCGGGACGTGATCGCCCGGGCCGGTGGCCGTTCCCTGTCGCGGCGGCTGGCGACCACCGGCACGCTCGACCAGTTCCGCGAGTACGCGATGCACCGTTCGCTGCTCCAGCTCATCGAGGCCGACCCGCACACCTGGGCGATTCCGCGTCTGACCGGCGCGCCGAAGGCGGCGCTGGTGGAGATTCAGGCCGACGAGTACGGCCACGGTGTCGAACGGGACATGCACCAGAACCTGTTCGCCGTGACCATGCGTGCCCTGGATCTCGACGCCCGTCCCGGCGCCTACCTGGACCGGTTGCCCGGGCACGCGTTCGCGACCGTCAACGTGCCGTCGCTGTTCGGCCTGCACCGGCGGCTGCGCGGTGCGCTGGTCGGCCACCTGGCGCTGTTCGAGATGACGTCGGTGGAGCCGATGGGCGCCTACGCGGCGGCGCTGCGCCGCCTCGGCCTGGCCGCCGGGGCCCGCCACTTCTTCGAGGTCCACGTCGTCGCCGACGCCCATCATCAGATGGTCGCCGCCCGCGACCTCGCCGCGGCCCTCGTCGCCCAGGACCCGGCCCTGGCCGTCGACGTCGTCTTCGGCGCCCGGGCGACGACCGTGGTCGAGGGCCGCTGCGCGGAGGCGATCCTCACCGCGTGGGACGAGGGCCGGTCCTCCCTGCGCGTCACGCCTACGGCGCCGCGCTGAAGAAGTCGAGCGTGGCGCGGGTCTTGGTCTGTTGCGGTCCGGTCAGGTCGAGGCCGTGGCGGCGCAGGACGGCGGACATGCGGGCGGCGGTCCGCGTGGCCGCCTGCGGCGTGGCGCGGGTCGACAGCTCGAGCAGGCGGGAGCCGTCCGGAAACGTCCACCGTTCGGCCTGGAGCACCCGATCGAAACCCTCGGGGCGAAACCGGTGCCGGGAGGCCTCGATCGGCCCGAGGACGGCCAGATCGTCGATGCGGCCGGCGCCGGGCACGTGGGCGGCGAGCAGCCGTGCCTGCTGCTTTGAGAACAGGCTGTGCAGCGAGCCGCGGCGGGCCATCGCGCGCCGCACATCGTCGGGAGCGAGGCGGGTCCGCAGGGCGGCGGAGCAGACGTAGGCGCCGGGCATCGCGTCGACCTCGACGACGAACTGCTTCGACCGCCGCAGCCGCGGGGCGACGTTCGCCGGAACGACGGGCCGGAGTTTGACGACGGAGTCGTCCGGTCTGCCCCTGGTACTGCGGACGCGGACCACCACTCCGCGCCGGTGCAGCAGCCGGTCCGGGGTGTCAAGGTAATAGACCCGTTGCCGCCGAGCCCTCGTCGCGGAGATCCCGAACATCTCGAACGCCCGCCGGTGTGCGGAGGAGGGCACGACGAACTTGAGCTCCACCCGGTCCACCTGGCGGGTGAGTTTCACCAGCGCGTGCAGGTCGTCGTCGGGTAGCTGCCAGAATTTCTGCGCCGCGCGCATCACGGACGAACCGTCTGCGGCAGCAGCCATTACCTCGCCCTCCCACCCGCATGATCCGCGGCGCACAGCATCGTCGTGACGCGACCAGATGGTTTAGGCGTTCACCCTTCCGTGGCAGGAGTGCTAATACCACCTGAACGGCTACTCAAACCGAGTGCCGGCGGGGTTCGCCGGCCGGGCCGTGGGCCACAGATCGCCTCCAACTCCAGGTCGGCGCCGTCGGCGGTCGGTCCGCGGGCCGGGTGTGGCCGGGGTGATGTCGGCGGCGGTCGAATGCGGCCGGCTGGCCCCGAGGTGCCAGTGGTCGGCCTTTCCGGCGGTGCCGGCCGGCTCCGCGGCGACCGGACACGCGTCGCGCATTCTGCCGGGAGGGCATGTTTCATTGGTCGGTGTGCGGTCGATCGTGGCGGCGGCTCTGGATCTCCGCCGTGGTGTCGGTGCGGGCCCGGCCGCCCGGCGGTGACGTCGACCCCTGGGGCCGCTGTCCTACGATCCTGGCCGACCCCGGAGGAGGACCCATGCTCGGTAGATCGGTGCGCCGAGGTGCCTCAGGGCGCGTTGGAATTTCAGGGCGCGTCGGCATCTCGGTGCGCCGCGGCAGCCTGGCCCGCGGGATGACCGCACGGCTGATGCGGGAGGGCCGGCCGCCGCGGCACGTCCGCGTCGTCTTCGGCTACGACCCGACGGATCCGATCGCCGTGACCCTGACCATCGGCGGAGCGATCGGGGCGGGTCCGGTCGTCTGGCGGTTCGCCCGCCGGCTTCTCGCCGACGGGGCGCGCCGACCCGTCGGTCTGGGCGATGTGCGGGTCCGCCCGATCGTGTTGCGCGGGCAGCCCGCGCTCGCGCTGTGCCTGTGCGGCCCGTCCGGCACCGCCGAGCTGGAGCTGCCCGCGCGGGAGGTGGCGGCGTTCCTGTGGCGCACGTACGCCATGGTGTCGGCCGACGCGGAGACCGCGACGATCGACTGGACCGGCGAGTTCCGCTTCATGCCCGGTGTCGGTGCGCGCCGGTCCCGGGTCCTGCCCGGCGTCCGGACCCACCACGCTGACCCCGGCCTCGACCGCTGACGCCGCCGGCCCCGCCGCGGCGATGGGCCGGTAGCTCCGCCCGCCGTGGCGATGGGCCGGTAGCCCCGGCTGTAGTGGCGATGGGCCGGTGGCCCTGGCTGTTGTGGCGAAGGGCCGGAGGCCCTGCCGGGTGGGGCCGTGGGGACCGGTGGTGCGGGGGGATCGCGGGCGCCGAGGGCCGGGCACGGGCCGCCCGACCGGGCCCGAAGGTGGTGCTGCCGTGCCGTCCGGTTGGGCGTCGGCTGCCAGGCCAGCAGGGCGGACGGGGCGGGAGACCCCCGGGTACCCGCCGAAGGTCCCTGGTGGGCACCGGCTCGGCGGGGCACCCTTGGGGATCCGCAGATGTTCCAGCGGGATGAACCGGGAGGCCGGCCGTGCGTGACATCCCGATGCCGCAACCCCGCCCGGCTTCCGACTCCGAGCCCGAACCGCCCCCCGCCGGCGGGTCGTGCGCCTGCGGCATGGGGGCCTACTGGCGGCTGCACGCGGTCACGCCCGGCGCCAGCGGGGACTGGGTGGACGTGTTCGACCTCGACGACGGCCGGCTCGCGATCTGCGTCGGCGACGCGGCCGGGCACGGCTCGCGGGCGGCGGCCTTCGCGGGCCGGGTGCGGGCGGTGCTGCGCCGGCGTCTGCTGGCCGGGGAGGAGCCCGACGCCGCCGTCAGCGGCACGGTCGACGAGGTCGCCGGGCTCGGTGACCTCGGGGAGATGTTCGCCACGGCCTTCGTCGCCATCGCCGACCCGTCCACGGGCCGCGTGGCCTACGTCAACGCCGGCCATCCGCCCGCCGTGCACCTGACCCGATGGGCCGTGCACCTGTCCCGATCCGGCGTGGACCCCGGCGCCGTGGGGTCCGGTCCCGACTCCGAGTCCGGCCACGATTCCAATCCCGGCCCCCATCCCGGCCCCGATCCCGGCCCCGGTTCCGGCCCCGATCCCGGCTCCGGCCCCGCCGGCCTGCCGCTGGGACCGACCGGCCCGATCCTGTCGGACCTGTTCGCGGACACCCGGATCTGGACGTCCCGGTCCCTGCGGATGGCCCCCGGCGACCGCCTCGTGGTCTACACCGACGGCCTCAGCGAGGCCCGCGACGCCGCCGGCGAGCAGTTCGGCGCGGACCGCATCGGCGCGGCGGGCGGCGACAACCCCGACGTCACGCCCGACCTGCTCATCGACCGGATCTTCGCGCGGGTCGCCGCCCACACCCACGCCGACGCCCGTGACGACCGCACCGTGGCGGTGCTGACCCGTCAGCCCCCGCCCCCCGCCACGACCGCGCCTGCCCCGTGACCGTGCGGGCACGGCCCTTGGTGTCCGGTCTGCCCTGGTGGAGGCAAGGTCAGCGGGGCGGCGGCCGGCGGCTGGCGCAGGGGACGCAGGTGCGGGCCGAGGGGCGGGCGGCCAGGCGCTGCTCGCCGACGGGTCGCCCGCAGGTCTCGCAGACGCCGTAGGTTCCGGCGGCCAGCCGGCCGAGCGCGGCGTCGACCTCCGCCAGGCGGTCGGTCGCCTGGCGTAGCGTCGCGCGTACCTGCTCGCGCTCGAACGGCAACGACGCGCCCTCGATGTCGTGCTCGTCGTCGGCATCCCGGTCGGCGGTGTCGTCGAGAATGCGCTCGAACCCCTCGCGCAGCGCGGCGACGCGCGCGGTGGCGTCGGCCCGTTCCGCCAACAGCCGGGCCCGCGCGTCAGCCTCGGAGGTCATGGCCGCATGATGTCGTGGTCGCCGGTGAGCTGCCGCGCGGCGCTGGACTGGCCCGGGTCAGGCCGCTGCCGGTCCCGCCGACGACGGCGGTCTCGACGCGCAGTCCCGTGGAGTCAACCCACCCAGGTCACCCGCAGGATGGTGATGGTGATCCAGCGCTCTTCGATGCTGTACGTCAGCAGCCCGTACCCGAAGACCGCCCGCCACAGCTCGGTGCGCTTGTCGTAGGTCCCGCACCGATGCGGATCGTCCGGCCAGTCGATTCAGGAAGGCGTCGAGTTCGTGGCGACCCCGGGCCGGAAGGGTGCCACGCTGTTGCTCGGCGAAGGTGACCCAACGGATCGTGTACCTGGGGATCTGTGGCCTCCGGATTGCCGCCGGGGTACGAAGTGGTCCCGCCGAGCACGGTCAGGTCCCCGGCCTCCAGTTGGCGGCGGTCCGCGAGGGCTCCCGCCTCGATCTCCGGATTCGCCGTGAGCACGGCTCGACCCCACCACTTGTCGATCACCGCGGCCACAGGCACGAGGTCGAGGCTGTCGTCGGCCTCGGCCAACGCGATCCGCAGCTCCGCCACGAACATCTCACGATCATCCGGATGTAGCGTCTCGCGGATGGCCGGTCCGTTCTTTGCGATCCGGTTGCGGACTCCATGGATCGGGATGGTGTCGGCTATGCGCTCCATCATCCCCACGCCCTGGGGCCTCGGCAACGAACGGCCGTGGGCCCGCGGTGGGCGTTGCGATGCCGCGGAGGGGCGCCACCGCATCCGGCTGAGCGCCGTCTCCCCGCGCGGCCGCCCGGGCGGGGAGACAACCCGGCGGGCGATCGCCGTCGCCACGTCGGCGCCAAGGAGCCGAAGCGGCCAAGGAGCCGAAGCGGCCAAGGCGCCGAATCAGAGCAGGAAGTCGACGGCCATCCGGTCCGGCCCCGTGAGCTCGACGACGCGGAAGCCCGCCACCCGGCTCAGGCCGACGCCGATGTGCACCGTCCCCTCGAAGTCGCCGGCCAGCGCATAACTCAGCCCCGACTGGCCCGTGCCGTTCGGCGCCGTGCGCAGCGTCGAGGCGCCCTGGTCGTCATGGGCGGCGGCGGAGGTCAGGACCAGTTCGAAGGCCGCCTGCCCGCTCAGCGGCAGCGGCGCGCCGGAACCCGGCCGGATCACCTGCGGCACGAACTGGGCGCGGTAGCCGGGGACACCCCCCGCGAACTCCAACACGAGCCGCTGGAACCGGACGCCGTTCTCCACGTTGGTCGCACTGCGCAGCGACACGAGCCGGACGGGCCGGGTCGGCTGGCGCGTGGCCGCCGCCGGCTGGCGCGACCAGCTCCGCGCGTCGACCCGCGGCCCCACCGACGCGGCGGCCGTCGCCGTTGCCAGGGCCGTCGGAGCGGGCGTTGTGGCCGTATCACCCGAGGCCGTCGGCGAGGTGACGCTCGTCGAGGCTGTCGGAGCGGGGGAGGGCGAAGGCGTGGCGGCTGCGTCCCCACCGCTGCCGGAGCCGGAGCAGGAGACGAGCAGCGCCGCCAGCACCGGCGCGAGCAGGCCGGCGCGAGCTAACCTTCCCCGCCCGCCCGGACCAGCCGAGCCGCCCTCGCCCTGCTCCGGCGGGGTCCCCGCGGACATCGCCCCCGCTCTGACGGTGCTTCCCATCCGCAACGCCCCGCTTTCTACGACAGACGGCACGAAGCCAGCCCATCCGTCATACCCGACGGTGTCGGGGCCGTCCGACAGCCCGCACTGGGAAGAGTACGAGGTGCTCGACGCGGAGGTCGGCGGGCCAAGCCGACTGGCAGCCTGTTGAGCCCTGGCCGCCAGCCATCACGGATCGGCGTGGTGCCGCCCGAGGTTGATCGACACGATCGAACGGCAACCTACCAGAGCCGGTGAGGGGACTCGAACCCCTAACCGCTCGATTACAAGTCGAGTGCGCTACCAGTTGCGCCACACCGGCTGGCATCTCGACGATACCCGACCCCGTGCCGCCCTCGGTCGAGGTGCCAGGTTCGGTGCGGCGTCGGACCCGGTTGGGCGGTCCCGCGCGTCCTCGCCCAACTTTTCCGCTGCTCCGCCCGGGTCTGTGTCCCCGCCATTGGCCCAGCGCTTCCATGATGAGGAGGCTGCGGCCGTTCTCGGCGTCGGTGGCGACCTGTGTCGTTTCCTCCGGACGCAACAGTGCCGGTCCCGGTGCGGTACCCCGGAGCGCCCGCGGGCCCAACGATGTCAGGGTCTGCGGGCGGTCCGGCGCGACGGCTCAGAAACCCTGACTGCGCATGGCGGCGTCCACGTTGGCGGCGTCGGCGGCCGCATATTCCGGGGCGTTCGCCACCACGGCCTCGGTGGTGAGGAAGAGGCCGGCGATGGAGGCGGCGTTCTGGAGTGCGGAGCGGGTGACCTTGGCGGGGTCGATGATGCCGGTGGCGATGAGGTCGACGTACTCGCCGGTGGCGGCGTTGAGGCCGTGGCCGGTGGGGAGGTTGCGGACCTTGTCGACCACGACGCCGCCCTCGAGACCGCTGTTGAAGGCGATCTGCTTGATGGGCGCCTCGAGCGCGAGGCGGACGATGTTCGCGCCGGTGGCCTCGTCGCCGGACAGGTCGAGCTTCTCGAAGGCGGTGATCGAGGCCTGGAGCAGCGCGACGCCACCCCCGGCGACGATGCCTTCCTCGACGGCGGCCTTCGCGTTGGACACCGCGTCCTCGATGCGGTGCTTCTTCTCCTTCAGCTCGACCTCGGTCGCCGCGCCGACCTTGATGACCGCGACACCCCCGGCGAGCTTCGCGAGACGCTCCTGGAGCTTCTCCCGGTCGTAGTCGGAGTCCGACTTGTCGATCTCGTTGCGGATCTGGCTGACCCGACCGGCGATCTGGTCGGGGTCACCCGAACCCTCCACGACGGTCGTCTCGTCCTTGGTGACGACGACCTTCCGGGCGCGGCCCAACAGGTCCAGCGAGGTGCTCTCCAGCTTCAGACCCACATCCTCGGAGATCACCTGCCCGCCGGTGAGGATCGCGATGTCCCCCAGGATCGCCTTACGACGGTCCCCGAACCCCGGCGCCTTCACCGCGACACTCTTGAACGTGCCACGGATCTTGTTGACGACCAGGGTCGCCAACGCCTCGCCCTCGACGTCCTCGGAGATGATGACCAGCGGCTTCGAGGTCTGCATGACCTTCTCCAACAACGGGAGCAGGTCCTTCACCGCGGCGATCTTGCTGTTGACGATCAGGATGTACGGGTCGTCGAGGACGGCTTCCTGACGGTCCGCGTCGGTGACGAAGTACGGCGAGATGTAGCCCTTGTCGAAGCGCATACCCTCGGTGAGCTCAAGCTCCAGACCGAAGGTGTTGCTCTCCTCGACGGTGACCACACCCTCCTTACCGACCTTGTCCAACGCCTCGGCGATCAGACCACCGATCGCCGAGTCACCCGCGGAGATCGACGCGGTCGAGGCGATCTGCTCCTTGGTCTCGACCTCCTTGGCCTGCTTCGACAGCTCCTCGGAGACCCGCTCGACCGCGACCTCGATGCCCTTCTTCAGGCCCAGCGGGTTCGCGCCGGCGGCCACGTTGCGCAGACCCTCACGCACCAGAGCCTGAGCCAGGATCGTCGCGGTCGTCGTGCCGTCACCCGCGACGTCGTTGGTCTTCTTCGCGACTTCCTTGACGAGCTCCGCACCGATCCGTTCGTAGGAGTTCTCCAGCTCGATCTCTCTGGCGATGCTCACACCGTCATTGGTGATCGTGGGGAGACCGAACTTGTTCGCCAGAACGACGTTGCGACCCTTCGGACCGAGCGTGACCTTGACCGCATCGGCCAACCGGTTCATGCCGCGCTCCAGGCCGCGCCGAGCCTCCTCATCGAAGGCGATCATCTTTGCCATGCGTGATGGTCCTCTCAGGGGGGCAAGCCTGCGCGGAGAGGTACCAGTCATCGATGGGGTGCCCGGCACCGCGGACGGTGCTCGGCGTTCATGCAGGCACCCGTCGCACCGAGGATTGGCACTCGACCTCGCTGAGTGCCAGCCACTGTATAGCCCGCAGAACCTCCGAAAACGAGGTCACCACCACGTCGGAGCCGCGTCCGCCGTCACCCCACCCGGAAGTGGGGCCTCCTGCGGAGGTCGATCCGCGGCTGTGGGAAGCCGACCTCGGTAGGTGGGAGTGCCGTAGCCGGGCCGGCTTGACACGGTCATGCAGATTCCGCGGAACCACGCCGCGCCACCTGATGTGACCCGACGGCCCCGGCCCGCGATCTGGTCGCCGCCCGCGGTGGATCGCCCGACGCGACGGCTGTGAGGCCCGCGAACTCGGCCACCGGCTTTGCCGCCTAGCACCATCGGGCCGTCCACTGTGCGACTCGATAGTGAAGGTGCGATGACGGGGAGGTGAAATATCCAAATTCTGGCGCGCGATCGAACCATCGGGAGATTGTGATTGAAACCTGGTTGCCCTGCTGAGAGCATTTTTCCGGAGTCGGCCGATCACCGTTGATTGGCGCTGGATACCGAGAAATGGGATCACTTATGCGGTTAACCGTTTTGGGTTGTCGTCAGGGCATGCCTGCGGACGGCCAGTCCAGCTCCAGCTACCTCGTCTCGACGGGGTCGGCCCGGCTCCTGCTGGACTGCGGTCCCGGTGCGGCCACGGCGCTCAGCGCGGTCGCGCACCCGAGCGAACTCGATGCGATAATTATAAGCCACCTTCACGCGGATCACTGCTACGACCTGTTGACCATCGGCAAGACGCTGCTTTCCGGTCGGCTCCGTGACCCGGAACGTTTCCCCACTCTGCGGGGCGCGGCGCGGACCGAGTGGCCGCCGGTCCCGCTGTACGTGCCGAAGGGCGGCCGAGCCAAGCTCGACATGCTGGCCTCGGTCTTCCCGGTCCCGTCGTTTCCCATGCTGGACCGGTCGTTCGATGTCGCGTTCGACGTCCGTGAGTACGAGCCGGCGGACACGTTCACCATCGGCGACTGCGAGATCAGCATGCACAAGCTGAACCATTCGCTGCCGAACTGCGGGACGCGTATCGAGAGCCCGGAGGGATCGTTCGCCTTCACCGGGGACACCGCCTACACGCCCGACCTCATCTCGCTCGCCGCGAACGTCGACCTGTTTCTGTCGGAGGCGACCCTCGAGGAGCCCGACGTGACGACGCACGGCCACCTCTGCGCGGCCGAGGCGGGTGACGTGGCCGCCGCGGCCGGCGTGCGGGAACTCGTGCTGACCCACTTCATCACCGCCGACGACGCGTGGCTCACGGCACGCAAGGCCGACGCCGAGCGGTCCTTCGACGGACCGGTGCACCTGGCCGCCCCGGCCAGGACCTTCGACATCCGTTCCTCCGCAGGGGCCCGCCCATGAACGTCGATCGCGTGAACGTCGATCGCGTGAACGTCGAGCGCGCGAACGTCGAGCGCGCGAACGTCGAGCGCGCGAACGTCGAGCGCGCGAACGTCGAGCGGGTGGCCGGGCGTCGACGTTGGTCGCCGGCCGCCGCCGTGGCCCTGATCACCGCGGCCGCGCTGGCCGCCCTGGCCGCCTGCGGATCGAGTTCCGGTTCGGCCGCCACCGCCCCGACGACCGGAGCCGATCAGAAGATCACGATCAGCTTCCTCTCCTACAACTACGGCACGCCGGACATCGGCGGCAAGGGAACCCAGGCCCTGATCGACGCGTTCGAGAAGGCGCACCCGAACATCACCGTCAAGCCGCAGGGCGTCGCGGTGGCCGACGTGCTGACCCGGCTGCAGACGGACACCGCGGCCGGCTCCCCGCCAGATGTGGCCCAGATCGGCTGGAGCAAGATGGCGGCCGCCTACCAGCTCCTGCCCATCGTGCCCGTGCAGGACATCCCGACCAAGGCCGACTGGAACGCCGCCATGGCCGGGTTCTCCCAGCACCTGCTGTCCGCCGTCGCGGTGGACGGAAAGGTGAAGGCGGTCCCGTACACCATCTCGATTCCGGTGATCTTCTACAACGCGGACCTGTTCCGTAAGGCCGGCCTCGATCCGAGCAAGCCTCCGACGACCGTCGACGAGGTCAAGAAGGACGCGCTCGCCATCAAGGAGTCCGCCGGCGCCCAGGGCGCGTACTTCGCGGTCGTCGACTCGGGCAAGTCCGACTACCTGACCCAGTCCGTGATCGCCAGCAACGGCGGGCGCGAGGTCGGCCCCGACGGCATGCCGGCCTTCGACCAGCCCGCGGCCGTGAGTGCCCTGGCCGCCATGCAGGACCTGACCACGTCGGGAGCGCAGCCGGCGATCACGGCCACCAGCGCGGTCGCCGCCTTCGGCGCCGGCAAGCTGGGCATGCTCGTCGGCAGCACCGCCGTCACGGCCAGCCTGCAGAAGGCCGCCACCGGCAAGTTCGAGCTGCGGACCACGGGCTTCCCGAGCTTCGGGAGCCGGCCGGCGGCCCCGACCTACTCCGGCGCGGGGCTCGCCAGCCTTGCCAAGGACAAGGCGCATCAGCAGGCGGCCTGGACGTTCATCAAGTTCCTGACCTCGGCGGAGGGTTTCACGATCATCACATCGAAGATCGGCTACCTGCCGCTGCGGCCGAGTCTGGCGACCGATCCGAAGTACCTCGCGCCCTACTTCGCCGCCAACAAGCTGCTCTCCCCGGCCCTGGCGCAGTTGGATCACGTCAGCCCCTACCAGTCCTTCACCGGCAAGCGCGCGAGTCAGGCCGTCGTCGCGCTCCAGGACGACGCGGTCGAACCGATCGTGCTGCGGGGGGCCACGCCGGCGTCGACTCTGTCGTCGGTGGCGGGCCAGGTGCGCAGCGTCCTCGGCCAGAAGTGATCGGATGGCGAATCCGTCGCTGATCGTGGGGGAGCGTGGCGTCGTCCACGCTCCCCCGGTCGCGCGCCTGCGTGACCGCGCCCGCCCCTGGCTCTACCTCGCGCCGTTGATCGTCGTGCTGGTCGTCTGGGTGTACGGGCCGCTGGTGTTCACCGGGGTCCTGAGCTTCATGAGCTGGAACCTGACTGCGCCCCACCCGTCGTGGCTGGGGACGGCGAACTACTCCCGGCTGTGGCACGAGCCGCAGTTTCCCCACGCCGCCCGGAACACGCTCGTCTATGCGGTGCTGATGCTGCCGTTCGCCACCGGTGTGCCGATGGCGCTGGCCATCGCCCTGTGGAAGCGGCCCGGCCGGGTCAGCACCGTCTACCGGACGCTGCTGTTCCTGCCGGTCGTGCTCGCGCCGGTCGCGACGGCCATCACCTGGCAGTTCCTGCTCGACCCGTTGTCCGGGCTGGTCAACGTGGTGGCGGGCTGGTTCGGCGTCGGCTCGCACAACTGGCTCGGTGACCCGTCCAGCGCGCTGTACTCCGTCCTGCTGATCACTTCTGTCAAGGTCGTCGCCCTGAACGTGCTGCTGTTCGGCGCGGCGCTGGCGACCCTGGAACGCGGCCTGCTCGAGGCGGCCGCGCTGGACGGCGCGACCGAGTGGGAGATCACCCGGCACATCGTGCTGCCGCACCTGCGGCACACGGTCGTCCTGCTCGGCATGCTCTCCCTCGTCGTGGTCTGGCCATGGATCTTCGCCAACGTCGCCGTGCTGACCCAGGGCGGCCCGGCCGGTTCGACCGACAACGTCTACTACCGGCTGTTCACCTACGCCTTCACCTTCTTCGACGCGGGCACGGCCTCGGCCGCCGCCGTGGTCATCACCGGCGCGCTCGCGCTGGTACTGGGGCTCGGGCTGCTCGTGGCCGGACGGAGGCGCCGTGCCATCGCCTAGCGGAACCATGCGGATAGAGGCGAGGGCAGCCCTCACCGGCGCCCGGGTGGCTCGGCCCCGGCGCGCGGCCGCCGACCGGGGCCGCCGGCTCGTCGGGACGGTCGGCCGGCACGCATTCCTGCTCGCCACCGTGGCGATCATGGTCCTGCCGGTGCTGTGGGCGCTGGCGGCGTCGTTCAAGACCCCGGGCGGCATCTTCGACGAGAATCCGCTGCCCTCGCCCGCGACCCTCGACAACTACCGCGTGGCCACCAGGGACTTCCCGGTCTGGCGCCTACTGATCAACACCACCGTGATGGCGGCCGGGGTCACGCTGCTGCAGCTCCTGATCGCCGTGCCCGCCGCCTACGCGCTCGTCCGCTTCCCGCCCCGGGCGCACCGGATGCTGGTCGCGCTGATCGTGATCACCCTGCTGGTCCCGCCGCAGTCACTGATCATCCCGCTGTTCCTGATGGTCTCCCACCTCGGTTGGCGCAACACCTTCCCGGGCCTGATCCTGCCGCAGCTCTACGGCACCGGCCTGGCGGTGATCCTGCTTCGCGACCACATCCGGGCGGTCCCCGCGACGGTGCTGGGCGCGGCCGTCCTCGACGGTGCCCGGCCGGGGGAGGTACTGCGGCTGGTGCTGCTGCCCCTGCTGCGCCCGGCCCTGGGCACGGTCGCGATCCTGCTGTTCATCACCGCCTGGAACGAGTACCTGTGGCCGAGCCTGGCCGCCCCGGACATCGATCACGCCACGATCCAGCCCGGCCTGAGCGCCTTCCTCACCCAGGAGGGTCCGGAGTACGGGCCCCTGCTCGCCGGCTCGATGCTGGCCACCCTGCCGATCGTCGCCGTCTACCTGCTCGCCTCCCGCCGCGTCACCGACGCCTTCATGCACAGCGGACTGAGATGACGCATATTGCCGCCGATATGACCACCCCCGGCCGGACCGACGATGCGGCGGCGGCGGCGCCAGGACGGTCGCGGCCCGACACGCCCGTCGGGTCCGACGCTGCGCCGGACGGGACCGCGCCGGACGGGACCGCGCCGGACGGGACCGCGCCGGACGGGACCGCGCCGGACGGGATCACGCTGGCCGGCATCGTGAAACGCTATGGCGCCCGGCCCGCGCTCGACGTGCCGCGCCTGGGCGTGCCGGCCGGCTCGCTGACGGTCGTGGTCGGCCCGTCCGGCTGCGGGAAGTCGACGGGGTTGCGGGTCGTCGCCGGGCTGGAGACGCCCGACGAGGGCCGGGTGCTCATCGACGGCACCGACGTGACCCGGCTGCCGCCGGGCGAGCGCGGGGTGGCCCTGGTCTTCCAGGACTTCGCGTTGTACCCGCACATGACCGTGGAGCGCAACATCGACTTCGGCCTGCGGTTGGCGGCCAAACATGATCGGCGCTCCGGGCCGAGCCGGGCCGAGATCTCCAGCCGGGTGGCCGAGGTCTGCGGGATGCTCGGGCTCAGCGAGCTGCGCCGCCGGCTGCCCCGCCAGCTTTCGGGCGGGGAGCGCCAGCGGGTGGGGCTGGCCAGGGCGATCGTGCGTCGCCCGGCCGTCCTGCTCCTCGACGAGCCGCTGTCGAGCCTCGACGCCCAGCTTCGTCAGCGGGCGCGGGCGGAGCTGGTCCGGCTGCACCGGGAGCTCGGCAACACCGTGGTGCTGGTCACCCACGACCAGCTCGAGGCGTTGTCGATGGGCACGAACCTGGTCGTCATGAACCGCGGCCGGGTGGTCCAGGCCGGGCCGCCCGAGCAGGTGTACCGGTACCCGGCGGACACCTTCGTCGCGACGTTCCTGGGCAGCCCGCCGATGAACCTGCACACCGTCGCACCGGCGGGGGACGGGCGGGTCCTGACCGGTCCGGGGGTGGCGGCGCGGCTACCCGGCCCGCCCCGGTCCGGGCCGGGGCCGGTTCTGCTGGGCTGGCGACCGGCCGACGGCCTGCTCGAGCCGATGGACGGCGACGGCGCCGGCGCCGGCGTGGTGGACGGCAGCCGGGAACCGGGCGGGGGCGGCACGGACGTGGCGGCTCCAGCCGGGCCGGGAGTCGTGCTGCGAGCCGTCGCGGACGTCGTCGAGTTCACCGGGGACGGCACCGTGGTGACCTGCGTGAGCCCTGGTGAGGGCACCCAGTGGGCGGTGAGCATCCGCGGCCGTGACCGCGTGCCCGCGGTCGGGGACGCCGTGCGGGTGCGCGTCCCGGCCGAGCATGTCCACCTGTTCGCCCCGGACGGTGGCCGCCGCCTGGGCGAGACGACCGGCGACCCGAGCGCCGCAGCCGAGTAGGGCGGTCCGGACGCCCGATCGGGCGTCCGGACCCGGAAACACGCCTCGCGCCGCTATCAGGCCAGGTAGCCGACCGGCCGGACCATCATTGTGCCGTCGGCCCTCGACCCTGCTCATCTGCATGAGACCTGACCGACACTTTATTTTAATCCGACCGTGGTTCGCGCGGCGATAGATCGATTGTATCGATCCTTTGGTCTTGACGGCGAGTGAGCCGCGATAGAGACTCAATTCAGGGTTTATGGGAATCAGCCAGCCCGCCGGCATCACGGCATCGTGACATTCGATCACCCGCCAGCGTCTCCTGGACTCCGGCTCTTTTCTTGGCCGCCCGCTCCGAGTGCACCGGCCAACGGTCAGGCCGATCGGCGACCCACCCGAACCGACGGTTCAAACCCGCCCGAAGAAATCCGTTCGTGCAATGTACTACGAGCGACCTCCGTATTGACGCCCGCTGTCAGCCGAGAATCTTTCGCCGGCTGATCTGGACGAGAGGACCCGAACGTGGATACCACGACGACCGAATCAACGGTGCCGCCGACCGGGACGCCCGCGGGGACCGGCTCGCTCTCCCTCGAGGACGCGATCCTGGCCTCGTTCATGCCCGAATCCCGCCACAATCCGTATCCCGCCTACGAGGTGCTGCGCGAGGCGGGGCCCTTCGTGCCCGGCCCGTTCAACCTCCAGATCGTGTCGCGTTACGCCGAGGCCGACGCCATCCTCCAGGACTCGGCGTGGAGCCACGCTCAGGAGCCCGAGTTCCTGCACCCGGAGAGCGACGGCTCGGACCTGCCCGCGTCGTTCCTGTGGATGGAGCCGCCGGACCACACCCGGCTGCGCCGCCTGGTGAGCAAGGCGTTCACCGCCCGCGGCCTGGAGTCGCTGCGCGCCCGGGTCGAGGAGGTCTCCGCCGAGATCGTGGACAACGCGATCCGGGTGGGCGAGATCGACGTGGTCGAGAACCTCGCCTACCCGCTGCCGCTGACGATGATCGCCGAGATGATCGGGGTGCCGCCCGAGGACCACGCCGCCGTGCGCGCGATGTCCGCCGGCATCGCTCGTGGCCTGGACCCCGACACCCTGCTGTCCGCGGCGGAGCTGCAGTCCCGGGCCGACGGGGCCGAGCACTTCCGCGAGTACTTCGAGAAGCTGGTCGCCGAGCGGCGGGCCCACCCGAAGGACGACCTCATCTCGGGGCTGGCCCAGGTCGAGGCGGAAGGCGACCGGCTCACCACCGGCGAGATGATCGCCACCCTCACCGTGCTGTTGGTCGCCGGGCACGAGACCACGGTGAACCTGCTGGCCAACGGCGTGCTGTCGCTGACCCGCAACCCGGACCAGTTCGAGGTGCTGCGCAGGAACCCCGACGTGGCGCTGGCCGCGGTCGACGAGCTCATGCGCTACGACGGACCGTCGCACGCGACCACCCGGATGGCGGTCCGGGACATGGAGATCGCCGGCCACAGCTTCAAGGAGGGCGACGGCGCCCTCATCCTGCTCGCCTCGGCCAACCGCGACCCGCGGGTCTACGACAACCCGGACCGGCTCGACCTCACCCGCTACGCGCAGTCCCAGTCCGTTCCCCGCCACCTCGGCTTCGGCGTCGGCCTGCACTACTGCATCGGCGCGCCGCTGGTCCGGATGGAGATGGAGTCCATGCTGCGGGAGCTCGCCCGCCGCGGCCCGAAGATGACGCTGCTGGCCGACCCGCCGCCCTACCGGCCGAACATCGTGGTTCGCGGCATCGCGGAACTGCCCGTGCGATTCGAGGCCTGACCAACCACCCCGAGCGGACGGAAGGAGAGGCGTGGTGACGAACGCCGGGACCGATGTTCGCGGTGGAGACGACCCGGGTCTCGGAGGCGTCGTGGACTTCGACGCCTTCGACCCGGTCCACCGTCCCGATCCCTACCCCCGGTACCGGGCCCTGCGGGAGACGGCGCCGTTCTGCCCGATCCGGCTCGGCGACGCCCGGGTGACGCTGGCGACCACGTATGACGGCTGTGCCGCCGTCCTGCAGGGCGCGCAGTGGGGGCGGGGTTATACCGAGGGCCTGAACCCGTTCCGCCCGGGCGTCGCTCCCGGCGAGGTCCCCGGCGGCTCGTTCCTGGCGATGGACCCGCCCGACCACACCCGGTTGCGCGGGCTGGTCAGCCGGGCGTTCACGCCGCGCGCGAGCCTGGCCGAGACCCCCTTCGTCGGCCGGACCGTCGACGGCCTCGTCGACACGGCGGTGGCCCAGGGCGGGCTCGACGTGGTCTCCGCCCTGGCCAGGCCGCTGTCGCTGGCGGTCATGGGGCGCCTGCTCGGCGTCCCGGCCGCCGAGGCGCCGATGTTCCTGGGCTGGATCCAGGGGATCACCCGCGGCACCGACCCCGACTATCTGCTGTCCCCGGCCGAGATCGTGGTGCGCACCGCCGCCGCCCGGGACCTCGGCCGGTACCTGTTCGCTCTGGTCGCCGCGCGGCGCGCCCAGCCGCGCGACGACCTGGTGAGCCGGCTCGTCGCGGTCCAGCAGGACCAGGATGTGCTGACCGAGCGGGAGGTCGTCGAACTCTGCGCGCTGCTGCTGGCCGCCGGGCTCGACACCACGGCCAACCTGATCACGAACGGAATCCTGGCGCTGCTGCGTCACCCCGACCAGCTCGCGCTGCTGCGCGAGCGGCCCGAGCTCATCGAGGCCGCGCTCGAGGAGATGCTCCGCTACGACCCGCCGTCCCAGTTCGTCACCCGGGTGGCGCTGGCCGACACCATCGTCGACGGGCACCCGTTCCGGCGGGGAGACGGCGTGGTTGTGCTCAGCGCCTCCGGGCACCGCGATCCCGCTGCGTTCGCGGACCCGGACCGCTTCGACATCACCCGGTACGCGGCGACGCCTCCCGCGCGCCGTCACCTCGGCTTCGCCCTCGGACTGCACTACTGCCTCGGCGCTCCGCTCGCCCGGGTCCAGGCGGCGGCCGCGATCGGCACGCTGGTGCGGCGCGGCGGCGAGCTGTCCCTGGTGACGGAGGACATCGAGTACCGGCCGAACGCGGCCCTGCGCGGTCCCGACTCCCTGCTGGTGAACATCACGGGCACCGCCGGTCGACGCCACCACTGACCTTCGTCTGACCTTCGTCTACTGATCTTCGCCTTGCGATCTTCGTCCAGCGACCCTCGTCCGCCACGTCCCGCCCCCGCGAGACAGGAGCGAGTACATGCTCGCCGGAAGTGCCGATAACCTCACCGACGCCCTGGCGACGGTCGTCGCCGCCGACCCCGAGCTCCAGCTTTCGTTTCCCTCCGCCGATCGGGACATCTCGGTCGGCGAGCTGGCCGCAGCGTCGCGGTCCGCAGCCGTCGCGCTGGTCGCCCGCGGCGTCGAAGGCGGCGACCGGATCGGAGTGCTCAGCCGCAACAGCCCCGAGTTCCTGGTGGCGCTGTTCGCCGCCGTGGGCGCGGGCGCGGCCGCCTGTCCCCTGCCCCTGCCGACCTCGGCCGGTGACCTGTCCGGCTACGCCTCCCGGCTTTCCGGGATCATCGCCGCCGCCGGCATCGGCAAGGTCCTCGTGGACGACCGACTCGGCGGGATGGCCAGCCGGTTGGCCGGGGCGCTCACCGGGGTGGAGCTGATCGGCGTGGGCAGTCTCGCCGCCGGGGCGGCTGCGGGCGGCCCGGCGCGGCTGCCCACCGTCGAACCGGACGAGCTCGCGGTCGTCCAGTTCACCTCGGGCAGCACGGCGGTGCCGAAGGGGGTGCGGCTGACCCACCGCAACGTCATCGCCGGCCTGGTCGCGATCGCCACCGGCCTCGACATCCGCCCGGGCGAGGACAGCGGCGGCCTGTGGTTGCCGCTGTTCCACGACATGGGCCTGTTCGGCACCCTCAGCGGCACACTCGCCGGGATTCCCATGACGGTGTGGTCCCCGGGGGCCTTCGTGAAGGATCCGGCCCGCTGGCTGCGCCGGTTCGCCGACCTCGGCGCGACGATCTCCCCGGCCCCGGGCTTCGGGTACGAGACCCTGACCGAGGCCGTCCCCCGGGACGAGGTGGGCCGGTTCGACCTGAGCCGCTGGCGGGTCGCCCTCAACGGCGCCGAGCCGATCCCGGTCGCGGGCCTCGACGATTTCCTCGACCACTTCGCGCCGGCCGGCTTCGCACCGTCGGCGATGCTGCCGGTCTACGGGATGGCCGAGGCGACGCTCGCGGTCACCTTCCCACCCCTGGGCCGCGCTCCGACGGCGCTCTGGGTGGACCGCGACCGGCTGAGCGCCGGCGGCGTCGCGGTCGAGCTGGCCAGGGACGACCCGCGGGCCCGCGGGCTGCCCGCGCTCGGCCGGCCGGTCCGCGGCGTGCGGGTCCGGGTGGTCGGCGAGCATGGCGAGCAGGTCGCCGACCGCGAGGTCGGCGAGATCGAGATCGCCGGCGATCCGGTCACCGCGGGCTACCTGACCGCCCCCGGCGCCCCACCGGCGCCCGGACCCGACCCCGATGGCTGGCTCGGCACCGGCGACCTCGGCTTCGAGCACGCCGGAGATCTGTACGTCACCGGTCGCCGCAAAGAAATGATCATCGTGCGCGGGGTGAACTTCTACCCGGAGGACGCCGAGAGTGTGATCCGGGACGCCCCCGGTCTGCATCGCCGGCGCTGCGTCGCGTTCGCCGACACCGCTGCCGACGGCGCCGAGTGCATCACCGTCGTGGGCGAGAGCGCGCTGGAGGACCCGGTCGACCGGGCTCGGCTCGCCGCCGACCTGCGCACCGCCGTGTCGGTCGAGCTCGGCCTGCCGGACGTGACCGTCCACCTCGTCGGTCCCGACGATCTGCCCCGCACCTCGAGCGGGAAGTTCCAGCGGCTGGCCGCCCGGGAGCTGACGCGGCAGGCGGCCAGCCTCGAAGCCTGACCACCCACCGAACCGACAGGAGACAGCTCCGATGCACAGCTTCGACGTCTTCCACCACTACGAACGCAAGCACTGGCGGCTGGCCGACGTGCCGTGGGACGAGGTGCGCCTGGACCTCGTCCGACCCGAGTACGTCACGATGGTCAAGAGCGCGGTCATGGGGGAGGCGAACTCGATCGCCGCCCAGCACGGCTTCCTCAACGAGTTCGACGACTACGACTTCTCGGCGTTCGTCGCGATCTGGGGGTACGAGGAGCTCCAGCACCACTTCGCCTTCCGGACTTGGCTGAACGCGGTCGACGCCGAGGTCAGGACCACGGCGGTCGAGGCGATGCGCGCGCCGTACGACCCCGGCACCACCCCGTGCGCCACGCTGGCGACGAACATCATCTCCGAGCTCACGGTGAATCACGTCTACCGCGCGGTCGCGGCCTGGATCGAGGAGCCGGTGCTGCGCGGGATCATGAACAACGCCAGCCGGGACGAGGCGGGACACGCTCGGGAGTTCCTGCACTTCGCCCGGCGCCGGCTGGCGCAGCACCCCGACGAGCTGCCCTCGGTGCTGGAGACGCTGCACGTCTACACCAGCGAGCAGCGGATCAAGCATCCGGTCGGGGTGTTCAAGAGCGAGCTGGTCGCCCTGCGTGACCACGAGACCATCGACACCGCCTTCGAGATGTTCCTGGAGACGGTCGCCGGCACCGGCGACCTGGAGAAGCTCCAGGACAACATCCGCCGCGCGTTCGCCGCCCTGACCGGGATGGACGTCAGCTCCAACGCCCGCGTCCGCCGGCGGCTCGCGGAAGCGATCGCGTGACGGAGACGAACGGGCACTCTCCCAGCCCGGCCGCGGCGGACCACATCGGCCTGCCCTGGTACGTCCTTGAGGACTACCGGTGTTTCGGCTGCTCACCGCACAACCCGCACGGCATCCAGCTCCGGTTCACCCACCACGGCGACGGCCTGCGAACGGTCTTCCGCCTGGGGCGGGCGCACGAGTCCTACCCCGGCGTGGTCCACGGCGGGCTGCTCGGGGTGATCGCCGACGAGATCATGGGCAACCTGATCGTCCTGCGGACCGGTGAGATCCCGTTCACGACGGGCATGCGGCTGCGCTACGTCCTGCCGGTGACCGTCGGGGGCAGCTACGAGTGCACCGCCCGGGTCCGGGACGGTGGGGACCAGCTCATCCATACCGAGTCCGAGATCCGTGCGGAGAACGGCGCCGTGGTCGCCACGGCCACCGCCAGCTACCGGACCGTGTCGCTCGACGCGGCCCGCGACCGCATCTCGCTCGCCGCGCCGCAGGTCGATCGGCTGCGCCGGGCGCTGTCCGCCGCCGTCTCCACCACCGCCGCCGCCTCCACCACCGTCTCCCCTGCCGCCGCCGTCACCGCTGCTGACCGTCCGGAGGAATCCCATGTCTGTGTCGACTGAGGAACTCATCACCGAGATCACCGGGATCGTGGCCGAGGAGCTCGGCGTCCCCGCGGACTCGGTGCCGCCCGACGCCGACCTGCGGTCGGTGCAGGGGGCCGACTCGGTGAAGGTGCTGCGGGTGATCGCCCGCATCGAGCGCACCCGCGACGTCGAGCTCGAGGACGAGGAGGTCTTCGGCGCCTCGACGGTCCGCGAGGTGGCCGAGGTCCTCGCGCGCACCCTCACCGAATCGGCCGCGGTGTGAGCACCGCGACCAGCGCCGCCGCGACCGCCGCGACGGCTTCGGCCGCCGAGACTGCCGAGACCGCGCAGACCAACCAACACTACGACCTCGACCCGCGGATCTTCGGGCTGTTCCTGGACCCGATGCGCAAGTACTCCTCGGGTTACTACCGGGAACCCGACCTGACCCTGGCCCAGGCCCAGGTCGCGAAGCTGCACTTCGTCGCAGACCGCCTCGGCCTGAGCGAGGGCGACCGGCTGCTCGACGTGGGCTGCGGCTGGGGCGCACTGATCCTGTTCATGGCCCAGGAGTACGCCGCCCGGGTCGTCGGGATCAGCCCGGCCGGCAACCAGCACACCTACATCGCCCAGCGAGCCAGGGAGCTGGGCGTGGCCGACCGGGTCACCACTGTCCAGGGCCACTTCGAGCACGCCGCGTTGCCGGCCGGGCGGTTCGACGCGGTGACCATGCTCGGCTCCATCGTGCACATGCCCGACCTCGTCCACGTGATGCGCCGCGCCCGGTCCCTGCTGCGCCGGGGCGGCCGGTACTACGTCTCCGAGACCTGCTTTCGCAACGCGGCGGCCCGGGACGAGTACGACCGGCGGACCGGCACCGAGTTCGTCCGCCAGTCGATCTTCGGTTGGGGTGACATGCGTCCGCTGTCCGACCTCGTCCGCGCGGCCGAGGACGCCGGGTTCTCCGTCGTCAGCGTCGAGGACCTGACCGATGACTACCGCCGCACCATCGACGACTGGCTCGGCAACGTCGACGCCAACGCCGAGGCCATCGAGCGGATCCGGCCGGGGATGGCCCCAACCCTGCGCCGTTACCTCGAGGTCGCCAACGCGGGCTGGGGCTACACGACCAAGCACTACGCGCTCGTGTGCCAGCGGTCCCGCTGAGAACGCCGAACCGACCGTCCGTCCGGGAGGACAGCAATGAGAACGGACAGCACCTCTGAGGTGGCGGTGGAACCGGCGGGCCAGGCCGCCGGGCCGCTGCTGCCCCCCGCCGATGTCGCACAGGCAGTCGGGGCGTTCATGCGCTCGTCGCCGGTCGGGCGGCGCTGGGACGTCGAGTCGGCCTTCGCCTGGTCGACGGTCGACGCCGGCCGGCTCACCGAGGGCCAGCGCTCGGCGGTCGCCTTCATCACCTACATCGAGGACCACCTGCCGGGGTACTTCGGGCTCTACGCCCGGCGGTTCCCGCTCGACGAGTCGGTGGACCTCGACGCCTTCGTCCACAACCGCGAGCTGTACCACTTCACGGTGCGCTGGGCTCAGGAGGAGGACAGCCACGCCCGAGCCCTGTTCGAGTACCAGGTGGCGGCGGGCCTGTCCGAGCCGGCCCGGCTGCGCACCGAGCTGGGCTACGAGGGGCGCAAACCGTTCACGTTGCCCCTCGAACACGCCGTTTCGCTGTTCGCCTACGCGCTCGTCCAGGAGAAGGCGACGCAGATCTACTACCAGCAGCTACGGGCCGTCGTCGACGAGCCGGTGCTGATCGACGTGCTGAACCACCTGAGCCGAGACGAGGCCCGGCACTTCACGTTCTTCGCCGACCTGGTCGAGAAGAACCTGCGCAACTACGGAGACCGGGTGGTCGAGCCGCTGCGCGACGTGATCGCCAGCTTCCGGATGCCGCTGGCCGACACGCTGCGCGGCTACTGGCGCTGGGCGCTGAAGATCGCCGACACCGCCAGTTACGACCACACCGACGCCTACGAGCACCTCATCCGGGTCGTGAACCGCGCCGTGGACGCCCGCACCGACCGGGTCGACGAACTGACCAGGTTCGTGGCTGCGTGCCGGACCCCCGCGGCCACCCAGGCCCGGTAGCAGGAAGGAGGAGGCGAGATGGGCGTACTGGCCGGCAGAGTCGCGGTGATCACCGGCGGCACCAGCGGGATCGGAGCCCGGACGGCCGCGGTGTTCGTCGCGGCGGGAGCATCCGTGGTCATCGGCGGCCGCCGCAAGGACGCGGGGGAGGCGTTTGCCGCCGAACTCGGCCCCCGGGCCCGGTTCACGCCGGCGGACGTCCGCGTCGAGAGCGACGTCGAGGCGTTGGTGGCCACGGCGGTCGAGGAGTTCGGCCGCCTGGACGTCCTGGTCAACAACGCCGGGCAGGGCGTCAGCACGCCGCTGCCGCTGCCCGAGGCGGACCTGGCGGCATTTCTCGACACGCTGGCCGTGCACGCCGGCGGGATGTTCCTCGGCATCAAGTACGCCGCGCGGGTCATGATCCCGCGGGGGTCGGGCAGCATCATCAACATGTCCAGCATCGGTGCTCACCGGGCGGGCTGGTCGGACATCAGCTACTCGACGGCCAAGGCCGGGGTGCTCCAGTTGACCCGCTCGGCGGCGGTCGAGCTGGGTCCGCACGGGATCCGGGTCAACAGCATCTCGCCCGGACCGATCCCGACCGGCATCTTCGCCAAGAACGCGGGCGTCGACGCGGGCCGGGCCGACGCGACGGCTCCGCTGCTGGAACCGCTGTTCGTCCAGGCCATGGAGAATCACCAGTCGATCGGGCGGGCGGGCCGGGCCGAGGACGTGGCCGAGGCGGCGCTGTGGCTCGCCACGGACGCGTCCTCGTTCGTCACCGGCCAGGACATCGGGGTCGACGGCGGGATCTCCGCCGGCCGGCCGCTCACGGTCGCCGCGACGGAGCGGCGCCTGCTGGCGGAGGCGTTCTCGTCCCTGCCCTCCTGATCCGGCGCCCGCGTCCGCGCAACAATTGATCCAGTCCGATCTGATGACTCCGTACGGCCCGGCCGGCCGGCGCCCGCATGGTGGGGGAATGTCCGCGACGGCGTCCGAGACGCACTGTGCGAGCACCACCCATCCGAATGTCCCGCCGGCCGGCCGGGCGTTGTTACCAGTCGTGTTGTCCGGCACCGGGATGGTGGTGCTGGACATCTTCATCGTCAATGCGGCGATTCCCGCGATCGAGCGGGATTTCCACGCCCGGTCGAGCAGTCTCGAATGGCTCGTCACCGGGTACAACCTGGCGTTCGCGGCGGCTATGGTCACCAGCGGTCGCCTCGGTGACTGCTTCGGGCGGCGGCGGGTGTTCACCTGGGGTCTCGCGCTGTTCACCGCGATGTCGCTGCTGTGCGGGGTGGCTGGCGACACGGCGACCCTGACCGCCGCCCGGGTCGGGCAGGGGCTCGCCGCCGCGGTGCTGGTCCCGCAGGTGACGGCGATCATGAATCTGGCGTACCGGGGCGCCGAGCGCGCCCGTGCCTACACCGCCTACGCGTTGACCCTCGGCGGCGCGGCCGTCGCCGGGCAGATCATCGGGGGCGGCCTGATCGCCGCCAACCCGGCCGGGCTCGGCTGGCGGAGCTGCTTTCTGGTCAACGTGCCCATCGGGGTCGCCGCGCTCGTGCTCACCCGGCGCCACGTGCCGGCCGACCGGGTGAGCGGCGCGGCGCCCCGCCTGGATCTCGCCGGCGCCGCACTGGTGACCGGCGCGCTCGTCGGTGCCGTGCTGCCGCTGGTCGAGGGACCGAACGAGGGCTGGCCGTGGTGGACGTGGGGATGCTTCGTCGTCGCGGCCGCGCTGTTCGCGATCCTGGTGCCCACGCAGCGGCGGATCGCGGCCCGCGGCGGGAGCCCGATCCTGCCACCGGCGTTGTTCGCGGGGCGGCCCTTCGTCGTCGGCCTGGTCAACGTCGTGGTGTTCAATGCGAGCGTCGCGCCGTGGTTCTTCGTCCTGGCGCTGTACCTCCAGGACGGGCGGAACCTGAGCCCGCTGCGCTCCGGTCTCGTCTTCAGCGCCCTCGGCGGCGGGTTTCTGGTGACCTCCCTGGCCGGCGGCAGGGTGCGGGCCCGGCTCGGGCGGCAGGGGCTCGCGCTCGGAGCCGGGCTGCGCGTGCTGGGCCTCATCGCGCTGTGGATCGTCGTCCGCGGGCACGGGACGGGCGGCGACATCCTCTGGGTCGCGCTGCCCCTGGTCGTCGACGGGGCCGGTCAGGGCCTCGTGACCAGTCCGCTGATCTCCTCGGTGCTGCTCGGCGTGCGACCCGAGATCGCCGGCGCCGGGTCCGGCGTGCTGGCGTCCGCGCAGCAGGTGGGGAACTCCGTCGGGGTGGCGGTGATCGGCGCCATCTTCTTCGCGGTCCAGCATGCGGACGGATCGATCGCGGGGGCCTTCCGCGTCAGCCTGCTGGTCCTCGCCGCGCTGAGCCTGCTCGTCGTCGGCCTCGTTCAGCTTCTCCCGAAGGCATTGACCGGGCCGAATGAGGCGCCCGACGGTGACGCGAAAACTACCCTCCGGAGGGGCGAAGATGCTGAACGTGTCAGGTAGCCAGCTTCTCTCCATGTCCGATTCATCTGTGGTTGTGGCGGCCTGTCTACAGTCGGTCGGGGAGGTGCAATGGAGACCAAGCTGGAACTCAGGCACGTGGTGTACTTCCTGGCGCTGGCGGACGAACGACATTTCGGGCGTGCCGCCGCGAAATTGTTCATCGGTCAGCCGACGTTAAGCCAGCAGCTACAGCGCCTCGAACGTCAGCTCGGCGTCGAGCTGTTCGCCCGGACGTCCCACGACGTGCGGCTGACGCCGGCCGGGCAGGCCTTCCGGGTCGAGGCTGAGCAGGTGTTGGAACACGCCCAGCGGGCGGTGGAGACGGCGCGCGAGGCCGCGTCCGGGCGGCTGGGAAAGATCAGCATCGGCTTCAACTTCGCCGCCGGGCAGCAGGTTCTCCGGCCGACCCTGCGGCGGCTCAACATCGACTACCCGGGGCTGTCGACCACCCTGTGGGAGGGCCTCAGCGGTCCGCAGCTTTCGGCGGTGTCCGAGGGCAAGATCGACGTGGCGCTCGTCTACTCCGGCATTCCCCCCAAACCACTGGTGACCCAGCGGGTGCTGACCGCCTCGCTCGTCGCGATGGTCGGCCGCAACCATCCCTGGGCCACCCGCGAGCGGGTCGCCTTCCGTGAACTGGTCGACCAGCCGATCGTCCTGCTGCGCCGGGAACGCAGCCCGGCCATGTACGACGCCGTGTTCGCCGCGGCCGAGCACTGCGGAATCCCCCTGACGGTCGCGACCGAGGTCGAGGACAGCGGGGCGACGGCGGTGATGGTGGAAACGCTGCAGGCCGTCGCCTTCGGCTCGGACGCCCGGCCCCGGCGGCCGACCGAGGACCTGGTCGCGGTGCGGATCGTCGATCCGGTCCCGCTGGTCGGCGTGCGGGCCGTCTGGCGCCCGGACCCGAAGCCGGCCGTCGCCGCGTTCCTCACCAGTCTGGCGGCGGCGGCCCCGTTCCCCTCTCCTGTGGGTGACCGGACCGTGCGCATACCGATTCAGTCGCTCGAACACGATCAGGACGAGTAGCGCTGCCGGGGCCGGCCGGCCGGCCCGCAGCGCGTGCAGGCCGGTGGGAAAGAATCCGCAATGTCTGCGCCCGGATGCACGACGTCTGCGCGGTACTGCTGGGGGCGAAAGGCGCAGAGAGGGCGCCGGAAGATTACCGCCCCGAGCCCTTTTCGGCCGGCCACCCCAGTGATCCACCGTGCAAAGAGGGCCTCCACCCCTGCTTACCGTACGCTTGGACGGCTCGCGGCTGCGGGCGCCGGCGGGTCACCTCGTCGGGGACAGGCTGAGGAGAATTGCATGGGTGTATTAGACGGCAAGGTTGCCATCGTGACCGGAGCCGGGCGGGGTATCGGTCGGGCGATCGCGGAGGAGTACGCGCTGGAGGGTGCCCGCGTCGTCGTCGCCTCCCGGACCGCGGCTACGGTCAGCGAGGTGGTCGGCGGGATTCGTTCCCGGGGCGGCGACGCGTTGGGTATCACCTGCGACGTCGGCGTGGCGCAGAACATCCGCGAGATGGTCGACCGCGCCGTGGCCGAATACGGCGGCGTGGACATCCTCGTCAACAACGCGCAGAGCTTCGGCACCCGCGACAAGCCGCGCGCCTCCAGCGAGCCGACGAACCTGGAGGACGTCGACGAGGCCGAGTGGGACTGGAACTTCGAGACGGGCGTCAAGGCGACGCTCAGAGCCATGCAGGCCGTCTTCCCGTACATGAAGGCCGCGGGCGGCGGGCGAATCCTGAACTTCGGGTCCCGCCGCGGCATCATGTGCAACGCCGAATCCGCCTCCTACAACTGCAACAAGGAGGCGATCCGCGCCCTGAGCCGGACCGCGTCCAACGGCTGGGGGCAGCACGGGATCACCGTGAACGTCCTCAACCCGGTCATCCTCACCGACGCAGCCGAGGGCGTCTTCGCCGATCATCCCGGCGCGCGGGAGGCGGCCGAGGCGCAGATTCCGCTGCGCCGCTGGGGAGTTCCCCGGGACTGCGCGCGGGTGGCGGTGTTCCTCGCCGGACCCGACGCGAGCTATCTCACCGGCATGACGTTCATGGTCGAGGGTGGCCTGACGACGCTTCCCTAGCGTTCACCAGCAGCGTCAGTGCCTCCCGTCCCTCCCGTCCCTCCCGTCCTGTCGGGCCAGCGGTCCGTGCACGCCGACGTGGAGCGTGCGGACCCACCGCCGGGCGAAGACCCGGGCTGGTGGTGCGGCGACGTCGGCCGAACGAATGCCCGGCGTCGCCGCCGTTCGGAGCGGTCCGCTCACCGCGGTGACCGGGTCGAATCCTTGATTACCGCCCCGACAGGTACTGTCGATCGGCTTTCCAATGGCAGAGGCAGGCCGTAGGTCTCGTCGGAGGCGTTCGACCGGAGTGGCTCGATAGCCGGCGTTGCCGGCCTTCATCCGAGGTGGATTGAGGGGAGTCGAATCTCCGGGGAATAGCGCCTGTCCGGAACGCGTGAACCGTTGGCCTAGCGTCTTTTCCGGTCATTGGAAATGACTTTGATTGGCAGGTTTGACGACACCTAGACGGGACGACGGAATGCAAGCGGAAGAAAAATCGGACGAGATGGGCGCCCTGCCGGGAGCGCGCCCCGGCGGCGGAGACGCACGGACTGGTCCGCGGCGCCCGCGTGGTGTCCGATCGGCGCTGGGATGCCGGGTACGAAGACGATCCGCCGGCTCCGATGGCCTACGGATCGACCGTCAGCGCGACCGGCGTGGACGACGCCCCCGGCGGCGCTCCACGTTCGCCCGCCTGGTCGGCCGGCCGACCTGCGCGGCACTGGGTCTCATCGTGGTCATGACGACCCTGTCGACGCTGGCGACACCGGCGAGCGCCGCCACGATCACCATCGAGGACACGGCCGTCGGTACCGGGAACAACCAGGTCTCCTACTCCGGGACCTGGACCCCGTGCGCCGGATGCATACCCGGCACGCCCAACAACAGCTACCGGTACTCCACCGGCTACGGCGCCAGCGCCACGATCCGGTTCACCGGAACCCAGATCAACGTGTTCGGCATCAAGGGGCCGACGGGCGGCCAGGCCGTCTTCAGCATCGACGGCGGCGTACCGGTCACCGTGGACACCTTCGCCCTGCCGCTGACCGTGAGCCCGATCTACAGCTCGGGAGCGCTGTCGTCGGGCGCCCACGTGCTGCAGATCGTGAACCTGCACAACCGGAACGCGGCCTCCACCGACTTCAACGTCGGCTTCGACCGCGCCGAGGTCGTCACGGATCCGGCGCCGCCGCCCCCCCCGCCGCCGGTGCAGACGGCGCTCACGATCGAGGACACCACCATCGGCACCGGAAACAACCAGGTGTCGTACACCGCGGGCTGGATGCCGTGCACCGGCTGCGTGCTGTCGCCCAACAACAGCCTGTACTACACCAGCAACCCCGGCGCCGTCGCCACGATCCGTTTCAGTGGAACCCAGATCAACGTCTATGGGCTGAAGGGCCCGGCCAACGGATTCGGAACATTCCGCATCGACGGCGCGCAACCGGTCACCATTGACGCGTATGCCACCGTCTCGGTGATCACCCTGCTGTACTCATCGCCCATCCTGCCGGTCGGCGCGCACACGGTGACGTTCACGAACGAGGGTCGCCGCAACGTCACGTCCACCGGGAACAACATCGGTTTCGACCGCGCCGAGGTCACCACCGGGCTGAACCCGCCGCCGGCCCCACCACTGTGGTCGGGCCTGCGCTCGGGCAAGGGATGGGAGTCTGGCACCTACCCCGATCCGGCCATGAACCAGGCGAACCTCGAGGCGTTCTGCACCTGGCGCGGTACCCCCTGCGACTTCACCCTGCTCTACGTGACGCGCAACAGTTGGACGAACGTCACCCAGCCCACGAATCTCCTGCAGACCTTCGCGACCTGGCCGGGCCGACTGATCATCTCCATCCCGCCCTATCCGGAGAACATTGGCGCGAGCAACGCGACCTGTGCCACCGGCGCCTACGATTCGTACTGGCGGACCTTCGGCACTCTGTTGAATACCTACGGTCGCCAGGACTCCATCATTCGGCTCGCGTGGGAGGGTAACGGGGACTGGTACCAGTGGTCGGCCACCAATCCCACGGATTACATCAACTGCTGGCGGCACGTCGCGGACGCCATCAATTCCACGGCGGAGCCGGACCCCACCCTGGCCTGGGCGCTGAACGCCCACTACTCGCAGAACCCGCCCAGCCACAACGCGATGGACATGTACCCGGGCGATGCCTGGGTGGACAGCGTCGACGTTGACGCGTACGACGCCTATCCACCCTCTCCGACCAAGGTAATCTTCGACGGCCAGTCGAACGCGGTGGGCGGGTTGAACTACTGGTACAACTTCTCCCGGACGCGGAACAAACTCTTCGGAGTCGGTGAATGGGGGGTGGCCAGCGGCGACGGCACCAGTGGTGGTGGGGACAGTGCGAACTATGTCCAGTGGATGTACGACTGGTTCGCCGCCCATGCCGGGACTGGCTTCGCGTATGAATTCTACTTCAACAACTGTGACCCGGGGAATGTCGGGTCCAATCTGTATCGCCCGCTCAGCAGTAACTGCGTGTATCGAAATCCCAACGCCGCCGCGCGCTATAGACAGTTGTATACGAGAGCGTAGACCGCGGCGACACCTGCAGCACGGGCCGGCTCACGGACATCTGTCCCTGGGCCGGCCCGACCTGCGTTCGGGCGAGTACCGCAGAGAGAAGACCTCGCGGCTACTGCTCGGCGGCTGCCTGGACGTCGAGTGGGGTCGGCCCAGGCTGTGGGGCGGTATCGGGACCGTGACGGTATCGGGATCGCGACGGTGCCGGGAGGCGCGGCAATCGCTACAGTTGCACAGCGTCCCCGTGGGCGCTGTGGATCTCTGACCAGGCGAAAGCCGCACGAAGTTGGTGGTGGATGTTCTCGACAATCGCTAGGCCGACCGCTCGGACCACGCGGTACGCGGCGGCTGTGATCGTGGTGCTGCTCTCCGTCACGCTGCTCAGTGCGTGTGGCGGCTCGTCGGGCGGCTCCGGAAAGAACGGCGTCCGCACGTCGAGCTCGGCGGGCACGGACACCGACTCCGAGTACTCCGGCTCCTGCCCGACCTCGGGTAACACCAAGGTCTTCGCGAAGACGCGGTTCGCGCTGCATTCCGGTCTCGCCCTGGGCGCCTTCCACCGCTACATTTACAAGCCGACGAAGAACGGCGCCTTCGCCAAGGGCGCGCCGAAACGGACGCGGAGCTTCGCCAAGGCCGCGGTGGCCGGGGCGTTCACGGTCCACGAGCTCAAGGTGGCCAAGCGGTTCGCGCTGGCCAATCCGACGCTGTGCAACTCGGTGCAGTCGATCAGCGACAAGTTCAGCAGCCTGACCGGCAAGCTGAAGAACGGCACCGCGACGCAGGCCGACATCGACGCCGACGAGAACGCCTTCGCCGCATTCCAGCAGGGCGCGTCCAGCGACGGCTTCGGCTTCAAGGAACGGAACGCCGCCGTTCCCGGCGCCGCCTGACCCCGCCCGGATCACCCGCCGGTCCCGCCAGCGGGACCGGACGGCGACCGGCATCCCACGGCCGGGCCGGCCGCGAGCTCACGCTCGCGACTGGCCCGGCTGACCAGCCCGTTCAGGCCGTCTGATCATCCTGCCCGGCCGCCACCGAAGCCGCCCGCCCGGCCACCGCCCAGGCCGCCTGCACCCAGGCCGCCTGCACCCAGGCCGCCTGCACCCAGGCCGCCTGCACCCAGGCCGCCTCCGCCGAGGCCGCCCCCGAACGCACCCCCGAGGCCGCCGCCGCGGCCGTTCGTGGTGGCGCCGGCGCTGGGCAACGGGGTCGACAGGTCGGCGAGCACCACCCGATCGCCGACCTTCACTCCCGAGGTGATCTGCGTCAGGGCCGTTCCGGCCGCCCCGACGCCGACGATCGTGGTTGTCGCCTTACCGCCGCGCACCACCGCCACGGTGTGTATCTGACCCAGCGATCGCAGGGCCGAGCTGGGCACCGCGATCGCGTTCGCCGCCTGGGCGATCACGATGGAGACGTCGGCGTCCGAACCGGAGAAGATCCGCTGGTTCGCCCGGTTGAGCGAGATCGTCACCGGATAGCTCACCGAGCTCGACGCCCCCGAGCCGCCGCTGCTCGAGCCGCTCGACAGCGATGACGTCGGCAGCAGCCCGATGCCGACGACCTTGCCGGTCAGGGCCGTGGTCGAACCGTCGACGATCGCCGATGCGGCCTGACCGACCTGCACCTTCGCCAGGTCGGAGTCGGTCACGGACGTCTCGACCTCGTAGGAGGTCCCGGCGCCGATCACGGTGATCCCGGAGCCGGCCGAGGCCGTCGAGGCGGCCTGGACAGACTCGCCCACGGTTAGGCCGACCGCCCCGACCGTGCCCGCCAGCGGACTGACCAGTGTGGTCTGGACCAGTTCGTCCTTGGCCTGAGTCAGCGCGACCTGCGCCGCGTCCACCGTGGCCTGGTCGGCGGCGATCTGCGCGGGGGAGGCCGGCGCGCCCTGCGCACCGCCGCGCGCTGAGGACGCCGCACCGCCGGAGCGCGCCGATCCGGACGAACCGGATGCGCCGCCGGAGCCGCCGGAACGGGCCGACCGAGCACCACCGGTGCCACCTGTACCACCGGCGCCACCTGTACCACCGGGGCCACTCGCGGTCGCCGTCCCCGCGGCCGGCCGGCCCGGGGTCGGCCCCGTCGAGGTCGATCCCCCTGCGGGCGGGGCCGCCTCGGAGGAGCCGGAGGTGGGCGAGAGGGCGACGAGGGCCTCGATCGCGTCACCGAGCGTCGCCTCGTCCTGGGTCACCACTCCCTGATCGGTCGACACGAGTTGCTGGTCGGTCAGCACGGTGCTCAGCAGCGCCGAGCAGGCGGACGCGGCATCCGTGCCAGCCGCCGTTTCGGTGGCCGCCGGGACGGACGAGGTCACGGGCCGCGCGTCCAACCGCTGCGCGGCCGCGATCACCCGCAGCCCCGACGTGAACGAGGCCGGCGCGGCGCTCACCGAGGCGGACGCGCCCGTGGTGGTGGGGACCTGGCCCGCGGCCGGTGTCGACGATGCCGGCGTCGGAGATGCCGGTGCCGAGGTGGCCGGTCCTGAGGCGGCCGGTGCCGACGTGGCCGGCCCAGGAGCGTTCGGTGTCAGCGGGTCGGTGTGGACCGACGGAGCGGTGCGCGTCGGCGGGGCGGCATGGGCCGATGGGGCTGTGTGCGCGGATGGGGCAGTGTGCGCCGATGGGGCAGTGTGCGCCGATGGGGCTGCGTGCGCCGGTGGGCTGGTGTGCGCCGGCGGGGCGGTGTGGACTGCGCCGCCCGACCCGGCCGCGTCCGCCGCCGGGGAGGATTCGGGGGAATCAGCCGGCGTCGCGGGCGGTCCGTCCGTCGCGGGCGGTGCGGCCGTGCCGGCCGTCGCGGCTGCGTCGATGTACGCCGCGCAGGTCGTCTTCTCCTGGCCGAGGTCCGTCGTGGCGACGGCGAGGGCGGTGTCGGCGGTGTGCTGCGCGGTGATCAGGGACTTCTGCGCCTTGATGACGGCGGCGCGGGCGGCGGCAACGGCACCGCCGTTCCCCGACGCCGTCGAACCTGACGCCGTCGAGGTGGACGCCGTGCGGTCGGCGGGTCGGGCGCCGCCGGTCGCCAGGGAGATCGGCTCGATCGTCGCCGGGCCACCCGCGTAGGAGGCAGCCGAGCCCGCCGCCGTGCTGGATCCGACGCCGCCTTCGCTGGCCTCGTCGGAGATCAGCTTCGCCTGGTCGGTAGCAAGCGTGGCCGCGGCCGAGTCGACCGCGGCCGACAGTGTGGCGGCGTCGAGGCTTGCCAGCGTCTGCCCGGCTTCGACCTGATCACCAGGGGCGACTGCGATGCTCGTGACCGTCCCCGAGACGGGGAAGGTCACGCTCGCCTGGCTCGCGGGCGAGACGACGCCGGTCGAGTCGAGCGTCTGCGCGACGGTGGCCCGCACCGCCGTGGCGGTGCGGTAGTCCGGACCGGAGGACCCCGTCGCCGCAAGCGTCGCCGAGCCGGCGGCGACGACGATCACGGCGACGACGCCGATCACGATCCAGGTTCGGGCGCCACGCCGACCGGTCTGGGCCAGCGCTCGGCCGAATCGTTCACCCATTGGCCGTGCCGCCACCCGAGCCCTGGCCGCCCGAGCCCTGGCTGCCCGAGCCTTGCCGGCCCGAGCCCTGGCCGCCGAAGCCCTGGCCGCCGAAGGGCCGGCCGCCGAACCCGCCGGTGCATCCCTGCTTGGCGGCCGGACGGAGGCTGATGGAGGTGGCGGACACCGCGCCGGTGTCGTCGGCCTTGCCGACGGCGGTCAGGCATTCACCGACGGTCAGGGCCGCCGAGGTGGCGCTGCTCGTCTCCTCGACGGTGGTCGACGAGCCGAGGGTCACCGTCGAGGTGACGGTCGCGCCGGGCGACGGGGTGGCGGTGGGCGCCGCCGTGGCCGACGCGCCAGCGCGGGGCCGCTGCGGGCCCTGGACGGTGATGGTCGTGCCCGCCACCTTCGTCACCGACCCGGTGACCACTGCGAGCCGACCGCCGTCGGGGCGGCCCTGCCCGTTCGGGCGGGCAGTCGAACGGTCACTCGGGCGGGCGGTCGGCGCGCCGGACGGCCGGGCACCGCCCGGGAATCCGCCGGCCCCACCGAAGGCGCGGCCGAAGCCCGCCGTGCAGCCGCCGGACACCGGCTGGCTGACGGTCACGGTCTGGGCGGTGAACGTGCTGCCCGGGCTGCCGCCGGTCACCGTCACGCAGTCGCCGACCGCGACGGCGGACGCGCTGGCGGTGGTGGTCTTGACGAACCTGGTGTTCGGCGTCCAGGTGACGGTGACCTGACCGCTCGCGGGATTCTGGACCTCGACGTTCGTCGCGGTGACCGCGGCGATGGTGCCGCTGGTGCCCGGCCGGGCTGCCTGGCCCTGCCCCTGGGCGGAGCCGGCGGCCTGGCTCGGCGCACTCGTCGCGGCGGCCGTGGCTGCGTCGGAACCGCCGCCGCCGCCGCACGCGCTGACGGTGACGATCATTGCGAGCGCGACGCCGACGATCGGCCCCGCGGCCAGGGCGCGGCGATGCCGGCGGGGCTCACCCGATCGAACCGGGCCAATCGGATTGGCAGTGGTCATGGGACTGTCGCTCCTGATGGACGGCCCGGGAATGCCCACCCGGGCTGGGACGAGGCGCGCGGACGGGTGCTCTGCGGACGGGTGCTCCGCGGACGGGTGTCCCGCGCAAGGTTGTCGGCCGGTGTCAGTCACTGCGCAGCGCCTCGATCGGCGCGAGCCGGGCCGCCCTGGTCGCGGGGTAGACGCCGAACGCCACCCCGATCGCGACCGCGATGGCGATCGAGCCGACGGTGGCGGTCGGGGAGATCGAGATCGGATCGGAGATCAGGCTCGGCAGGATGGCGGCCCCGGCGAGGCCGAGGGCGGTGCCGAGCAGGCCACCGGCGAGACCCAGCACGGACGCCTCGACGAGGAACTGCCGCCGGATCACCCGCGGGGATGCGCCGAGCGCCTTGCGCAGGCCGATCTCACGGATCCGTTCGGTCACCGAGACGAGCATGATGTTCATGACTCCGATGCCCCCGACCAGCAGGGAGATCCCGGCGACGCCGGCGAGCAGCACCGTCAGGGTCCGGTCGACCGAGGTCGCGGTGGACAGGATCGACTGCTGGCTGGTGATGGAGAAGTCGGCCGCCGTGGGCGTCGCGATCCGGTGCCGGGCCAGCAGTTCGTAGTCGGCCTCCTGGTAGGCGGCCGACAGGGTGTGGCCGGAGGTCGCCTCCAGGTAGATGTCCTGGACGGAGTTCCGGCTCACGCCACCGGTGATCCGGTCGGCGGCGGTCGTGATCGGCACGATGGCCTGGTCGTCCTCGTTGGTGTTCGCGGACGAGCCGGCGGCGGTCAACGTGCCGATGACCGTCATCGGCACCCCCGAGACGGTGACGGACTGCCCGACCGGGTCGCGTCCGCCGAACAGCTCCTCGGCGGTGGTCGCGGCCAGCACCGTCACGGCCGCGTGGTCGGCCACGTCCTGGCCGCTGATGAACCTTCCCGCGCCGATCGCGCGGGCGCGCACCGACAACCAGTCGGGCGTGGTGCCGACGACCGAGGCCGTCCACGAGGCGCTGCCGGCGGCCAGGGCCGCGGACCGGGAGGTCGTCGGTGCGACCGCCCGGATGTCGGGGGCCACGACCTTGGATCTCAGGGCGTCGGCGTCGGCCCGGGTAAGGGTCGACGCGCTGCCGAAGCCGCCGCGTACCCCGTTCGTCGTCGTGCTGCCCGGGGCGACGATCAGCAGGTTGCTGCCGAGCGCGTTGATCTGGCCCCGCACCTTGTCCTGCGCCCCCTCGCCGAGCCCGACGGTGAGGATGACCGCGGCGACGCCGATGAGGATGCCGAGCATCGTCAGCCCGGACCGCAGCCGGTGCGAGCGGACCGCCTCGAGCCCGGTCCGAATGATCTCCGCCCAGCTCACGCGCGCACCTTCCGCGGCGCCCGGGCGGCCGGACCCGAATCGGCCGTGACCACGCCGTCACGAACCCGCAGGACCCGGTCCGCCGCGGCGGCGACCTCGGCCTCGTGGGTGATCAGGACGATCGTGCGGCCGAGGTCGTGCAGGCGCCGGAACAGCCCCAGGACATCCTCGGTGGACGCCGAGTCCAGGTTGCCCGTCGGCTCGTCGGCGAGGATCAACGACGGGTTGGTGACCAGCGCCCGGGCTACCGCGACCCGCTGCTGCTGGCCGCCGGAGAGTTCCGCCGGGCGGTGCTCGACCCGGTCGGCGAGCCCCACGTCGGCCAGCGCGTCGACGGCCCGCTGCCGGCGTTCGGAGCGCGGACCCCCGGCGTAGCAGAGGGGAAGTTCGACGTTGCGCCAGGCGGTCATCGAGGGGAGCAGGTTGAACTGCTGGAACACGAACCCGATCCGCCGGTTGCGGACCTCGGCGAGCTGGTCCTCCGACATGCCGCCCACATCCTCGCCGGCCAGCCGATACAGGCCCGACGTCGGAACGTCGAGGCAGCCGAGGATGTGCATCAGCGTCGACTTCCCGGACCCGGACGGGCCCGTGATCGCCACATATTCACCTTCCTGGATGGACAGGCTGACCCCGCGCAGGGCCGCCACCTCGAACAGCCCCGACCGGTAGGTCTTGCGGACGTCCGTCAGCTCGATGACGGCGGTGCTCGCCCCGGCGGCGTTCGCCCCGGATGCGATCGGGGTGGTTTCGGCGGCGGGGGATGCGCCGGCGGGGGTTTCGGTGGCGGCGGACGCGGTGGACGCGGATGCGGTGGACGCGGATGCGGTGTGCGGGGAGTCGGTCGGGGTCATCCTGCGGCCCGCCCGCCGAAGCCGGTGCCGCCGCCGAAGCCGGAGCCCCCGCCGAACCCGCCGCCCCGGAACCCGCCGCCTGCGCCGCCCGTGCCGAACCCGCCGCCCGTGCCGAATCCACCGGTGCCGCCCGTCCGGGCCCGGGTGGTCGAGCCGCCGACGACTGGGACGACGACCTGGTCACCGGCCACGAGCCCGGAGGTGATCTGGGTCTGCGCCCCCGAGGTGACGCCGGTGGTCACCACCGTGGAGACCTGATGGCCGCCGCGCATCCGGTAGACGACGGTCTGCGACCCCGAGGTGTGCAGCGCCTGGCTGGGGACGGTGAGGACGTCGGAGAGCTGCCGGACGATGATCGAGACGTCGGCGCCGGCGCCGGGGTGCAACCCGGCAGGGGTGCCCGTGACGTTGATGGTCACCGGGTAGCTGGCGACACCGGAGGTGCTGGTCGCGATGAGGCCGATCGTGCCCACGGTGCCGTAGATCGTCGCCGAGCCGCCGGTGCCCGACAGACCCGCACCCGTCCCACCCGTCCCACCCGAGCCACCCGTCCCACCCGAGCCACCCGTCCCGCCCGTGCCGGCGACCCCACCCGAGCGACCCGCCCGCGCGGCGACGGTCGTGGCGCCGGTCGAGCCGGTCGGGGTGATGACGGCCTGGTCGCCGGTCTTGAGCTGGCCGATCGCCGTGTCGTCGACGGTCGCGTTGACCAGGTAGGAGTCCGTGCCGACCACGACGATCTGGGCACCGGACGCCGAGGACGACGACGACGTCAGCGAGGACGACGCGCCCGAGCCGGACCCGCCGCCGTTCCCGCCCAGGCCGCCCGAACCCGAGCCGCCGCCCGAACCGGAGCCCGAGCCGCCGCCCGAGCTCGAGCCCGACCCGGACCCGGACCCGCTGCCGGATCCGCTGCCCGACCCGCCGGCGAGCTGCTGGCCGACGGTGAGGTTGACCACGGCGACGGTCCCGGCGATCGGCGACGTCATCGCGCTCGCGGCTTGGTTGCGCTGCGCGGTGGCTGCCGCGTCCTGCGCCGAGGTCAGCGTGGCTTCGTCGGCCGTGAGCTGGGCGCCCGTCACCCCCGACGCCTGGTCGGAGGCGACCTTCGCCTGGTCGTTCGCCACCGTCGCCTGTGCCTGGGCGGCCGCGGTGGCGAGAGCCGCCGAGTCGATGGTGGCGAGGGTCTGCCCGGCCTGGACCTTGTCGCCGACGGCGACCTTGACCGCGGTGACCTCGCCGGACACGGCGAACGAGAGATTGGCCTGCTGGGTCGGTTCGAGGGTGCCGGTCGCACTCACGGTCTGGCGGATCTGCCCGACGCTCGCCGCGACGAGCCTGGACGAGACCGGCGTGCCCGAATCCCCGCTCAGGGCCCAACCGAGCAGCCCGCCACCGACGGCGACGACGACCACGGCGGCAATCACGACGACGCGTGCGCGGCCCCGGGGAATCCGAACCCGGCGTCCGGCGGACGCCGGGGGGCGGGCACCCCGCCGGGTCCTACGATGGGACGGCTCCGGCGGCTCGATGATCTGCTGCGACGCCGTTTCGTCTGCCGACAAGTACGACAAGAACCCTCCAGGATGACCCGCGATCCGGGGTGCAACCGCCGGAAGGCATGCAGAGGTTGAATTTCCGTTGTCTTTTTGGGCTACCGGCGAGCAATGCCTGCGCGTGCTTCGTTGGGAGCGGTCCGTACTCTGACGCAAGATCCTAAAGGTTCACTGGTCGGATCCTGTGAAAATACTTAGCGAATCGTTTGGATACCGGACCGTGGCTGCGTCTGGCCGGTAAAGCTGTGAATAACCTGTGAATTTCGGAGTCGGCACCACAGGTCGCTCACGGCGTGCGTCCGGTTCGCTTCCCCGCCCTCCGCTCCCAGCCGTGCCGCTCAGGGCCGCGTGGCGGCAGACCCACGACGGGCTTGACGGGGGTGTGTCAATGATGACGGACGAACACCAACCTTTCGCCGCGGATGTCGACGTTCCTGGCGGACCAGCCGGCGTCGTGGATGGCGCGCGCCACGGCACTTCCGTCGTAGCCACTCCAATGGGCGGGATGTTTCCTGGCCGACGGCGGCAGCGGCATCGCAATAATCCGTTCGACCTCCGCGAACGTGATCGGGATTCTTTCCTCGTGCCGGCCACGCAGCCACTCCCACAGCGCCCGGTACTTGCCTCCATGCGTCCGTGTGTGGTCGCTTTCAGGTGCGGCATGACCGGCTCCGCCCGCCGAGCCCGCGCGAGTCGGAAACCGCGGTGCCACTGCCGGCTTCGCCCGGCCTGTGAGCGCGATCCCGATCTGCGCCGCGAACCGTTCGCGAGTCTGGGCCGGGGACAGGTCGAAGATGTCGAAGGAGACGACCCCACCAAGCAGACCGGGCCGTGGGCAGTCCTCGATTCGGACCGGGATCAGCTTGCGGGCGAAACCACGCGGATCCGCTCGGTAAGCGGCCTCCCATTCCGCCGTCGCGTACACCGACCGAAGGTATCCGTGGGACACGACGGCCAAGGTATGGGAGGATTGCTCCATACCCTCGTTCATGCGATGCATCCAGTGTGAGCCTGGCACGAAATCCCATGCTTGGAAAAGGACCTCGTAGCCGCTCTCTTCAAGCTCCCATGCGATCCATTCTGCCCACTCTCGATCGACGGTCGTGTAGGATATGAAGAAATCCCAGCGCGGCTTTTCGGTGCAGTCTGGCGGTGCCTCCGGCGTCGCGCTCCCCCTCGTGGCCGCCGAGCCAGCTATTTCTCGCGCTCCCGAGATCATCTTGCGAACGGCAGGGGAACCGTCGAACGCCGACGCGTCGGCGCCGAGCCGGTCAAGGAGGTGATTCCATATGGCGGGAGTCACTTCGAAAACCCGCCGGACAAAATTTACCTTGAGCGGACTCCAGTCCTGCAGAGCGGGATCAAGACGCATGTCGGCGATGGAGAGCGGATGCTGGAACTTGTCGATGACCTGGTAGTCGCAGCCGACGCTCCAGCCCTCGGCGGCAGCGAATTCATCATCTGCGAGTGAGTATGCGGCCGACCTCGCCTCGATGAGATAGGCAAGGTCTTTCTTGACCTGGGAGCGATACAGGAGAGCGAGATCTCCCTGCTGGGTCTCCGGGTGGCAGGTCCACCACTCTTCCGGCTCTGTCGGGCGGTTCGGGTCCAGCTCGCGAAGCTCGGCCCCGTCCTCATCCAGATAGAACTCGGGTCTGGCGACCCAAACCCAGTAGCGCCGCCCAGCCCTCGAGCGTGTCGGCTCGGGCTCTCCCGTGTTGATGCTCGCCACGGTCTGTCAAGATACCTTACGGTTCTGACGGCTTCGGAGCATGGTCCCTACCACGACGAGGTCACGTCCGCCAAGCAGCGCCGTCCGCCGTCGAAAGCCGCGCACGGCCACCAGCCCGACGAGCGGTTTCGACGCCGACGCGCCCCGGCGGCGCGTGGCTCGGCGCCCGGGTTTCTGCACCGGTCTATTCCCGACCCTCATGCTCCATCCTCACTGACGTTCTTCATCCCTACCGACAAAGCCGTTGTGGATGAGGAGGAAGCGAGGTGTCGACTTGACCGGGTGACGCCGCCCAGGACGGCCGACTCCGTCTGAACGGCCGAACCCCGGGCGCCCCGGTGAACGTCCGGTCGGAGGGGAGCTACCTCGACTGGCGTGACGTCGTCAGCTCCAGGCCGGTGCCGGAATTCCCCGGCGGAACACGTCTTGTATATGTGTGGAGAGTCGGGCTGTGCTCGATCCGTCATGGCTGTCGAGAATGGTGAGCACGAATTCGCCATCCGGGCCCGGCCAGGAGGAAACTGGAGTTTACCGCGCCGCCGGCCAGCGATATCGGTCGCGGCTCGTGAAGGCCGTCTGCCACAGAAATTCCCCGTGACGGTTCGCGTTTCGCGAGATAGGTAACGCGAGATAGGTAAATGGCGACAGATCGGCGATCTGAGCAGCCCGGATGCACGCGTGTGGTGCGGCTACGCGTGCCGGTCGATCGGCGGCGGAGGTCAGAAGCCGGGAAACGCCGCGCGCAGGAGGTCGAGGTCCACGCCGTCGGCCTCGGCGGGCGGGGTGTGGGCGGGGTCGAGACGGCCGTAGACCAGCCGCAGGAGCGCCTCGGCCGGCAGCCGGAGCCGGGCGGGCCGCGCCTGCCCGTCCCAGGGCCCCAGGTGCACGGCGTCGCCGAGATCGAGGGCGATCTCGCGGTCCGGGTCGGTGGTGGTGACGTGGATCCGGGCGGGGCTGGTGGGCTTGCCGGCGAACCCGGCGATCATGCCGAGACCGTCGATGAGCAGGTCGACGGCGGCCGCCTCCACGGTGGCGGCGGGGTCGAGCATGACCGCGACGTCCCAGGTGTGTACGGCGTGCTCGCTCAGCCGAAGCCGCACGACCCCGGCGGCGTCGAGGTTCATCGGCCCGAGCGCGACCCGCAGGCCCGCGAGCTGGGCGTCGTCGAGGGCCTCGTACGCCTCGACCAGGGCCAGATCCGCGGGCAGCGCGTCGGCGGCCTGCGCGTCCGGGGTCTTGGCGTTCCAGGTGTCCCAGACGGCGACGAACGCGTCCTGGCCGGGGGCGTCCTGCCCGGCGACGGCGGCGTCGAGGACGAGCCGGCCGATCTCGGCGCCGGACCCGAGGTGGGACAGCACCTGGGCGATCGTCCACTCATCGTCGTAGGAGGGCCCCCGCACCGCCTCGGCATCGAGCGGCCCGGCGAGGGCGCGCAGCCGCTCGTGCGAGCGGCGCAGGCTGGCGATGACGGTGCGGGCGTCGGTCAAGGGGACGACTCCTTCGGACGGGGACCTCGGCGGCGGGGCCGGTGAAGCCGGCCGCGACGACCGCCCACGGTGGTGGACCCATCGTTTCAGGTCACGACGATCCGCGCCGCCCCGGCCTCCGCGGCCGGCTTCTCGCACTGCTGCTCGGGAGCAGGGCGGCGGTGCCCAGCGGCTCACGCCAGGAACTGTGACAGGCGAACCTTGCCCTTCCGCCGGGACGAATCGGGCGTGTAGGGCGGTGGAAAGGCAGGGAAGTGCGGTACGTGAGACGTGCTCGGCCGCCCGACGCGGGTCGCCACCAGCGTCGGGCGGCCGAGGTTGGGGCAGGCGTCAGGCGCACTGACCGGATCGCGGGCCGGTCACGACGTTGCCCGTCTGCGCCAGGGTCGGCTGGTTGCCGGTGCAGCTCAGCGGGCCGGTGACGTGGTTGTCGCGGAACTCGGGCACCGCGTCGTCGGGCAGTGGGCCGCTGCCGCTGTTGCCGGTGATCCGGGCCGGCCCGGTGATCGTGTTCGCGGAGGCCTCGAGGCCCCCGGTGTTCGCGTCCACGGTCAGCGGGCCGCGCAGCGTGTTGCCCGCGCAGGGCGTGACGTCGGCGGCGTCGGCGCCGAGCAGGACGTAGCCGCCGGTGGCGTGGACCGTCACCGGGCCGGTGATCGTCGACCGGCAGGCGGTGAGGGCCAGCGCGCCCTCGGCGGACACCGGGCCGGTGACCTCGGCGCCGGTGAGCGCGAGGGCCCCGCCCGAGCGGACGGTGACCGGGCCGACCTGCCGGCCGCCCGGTCCGACGCACAGCGCCTGGCCGGCGGCGACCGTCAGGGGTCCGGTGCGCGTCGTCGTGACGCACGGCTGGCTGAACCCGACGGTGACGTCGGTGGATCCGGCCGTGGTGCCCGGTGCGAAGGCCGGATCGCCGCCGTAGCTGGCCGTGATCGCGTGGGTGCCGGGCTGGAGGCCGCTGACGCTGACGCCGGCCTGCCCGCCGCTGAGCGACGCCGTCGCCAGGGTCGTGGAGCCGTCCAGGAAGGTGACCGTCCCGCCGGGAGTGCCGGCGGCCGGGTCCGCGCCGGTGACGGACGCGGTGAGGGTGACGGTCTGGCCGAACAGCGGCGTGGTCGTGCTGGCGGCGACCGAGACCGAGGCGCCGTAGCGGAACGACACCGTCGCGCGACCGTTGCCGTGGGTGACGCCCCCGACGAGCGCGGCGTCGGTCACCGTGGGTGCCGCGAAGCCGCTGCCGCCGCCCCCGCCCGCGCCGTAGAAGTTGCCCGGGTCACCGCCGCCGGAGCCGCTGCCACCGCCGTAGTAGCCGCCGCCGCCCCCGCCGCCACCGTTGCCGCCCCCGCCGCCGTTGCCACCGGAGCCGCCGCTGCCCGGATTGGGCTCGCCGGTCCAGGGATCGATGTCGCCGCCCGGGGTTCCCGGGGCGCCCCTGGCCGAGTTCGGGCTGCCTGTGCCGGGCGCGGTCTGCGTCGCGCCGCCGCCGGCGACCCCGGAACCCTCCGGGCCGCCGCCCTGGCCGCCGGCCGCCCCGGCGAGCCCGCCGCCGTCGCCGCCGTGCAGCAGCGGCCCGCCGTTGCCGGCGCCGCCCCCGCCGCCGGCCACCAGGACCCGGTCGGCCGCGCCGAAGGCGCCGACCCGCACGTCCGAGCCACCGCCGCCCGCACCGCCGCCGCCGTGCGCCCCGCCGCCGCCGGCCCCGTGGCCGATGCCGCCGCGCCGGGCGAACTCGCCATGCCGCGACGTCCCGGGAACGCCCGCGGCGCCGACGGTGAGCTGGAGAACCTGCCCGGGGCTGACGGCCAGGGTGCCGCTGGTCTCGCCGCCGAGGCCGCCGGGCGCGCCGGTGTTCGGCGGGTTGGGGGCCACGAAGCCGGCCGCGCTGCCGCCCTCGCCGCCGAACAGGTCGATGCGCACGCTGGTCACGCCGGCGGGCACGGTGAACGTGTCCGTGCCCGCCGTGGTGTAGGCGCAGGTGGGTGGGGAGGTGGTCAGGACGCCGGTCGCCCCGCAGGTGGCTGTCCCGCCCGCGGCGTCCGCGACGGCGGGCGGGGGCGCCGCGACGGCGACGGCGAGGACACCGGCCGCGCCGACGATTGCGGCCAGCCTGCCTCTGGGCATGGTGATACGACGGTTCAAGGGAATCGACATCGCCTTTACGGTCAGAGTTTTTACGGTCAGACGCCGTCGTCGGCGCACAGCGCCCAGGCGTCGGTGTAGGTGCTCGGCGAGCTGGCGCCGCCGGTGTGGCTGAAGGCCGTCCAGTAGGCGGCGGTGGTGGTCCCGTCGCTGACGGGGCTGCCGCCGGAGGTGCTGGGGAAACTGCCGTTGAGGTGGTCGCCGCCCGAACCCGGGCCGGTGAAGTCGGTGGTCGTCACGCTGCCGCCGCTGATGGCGGCGCCGCCGCTGATCAGCTTCCCGTCCCCGCCGCCGCAGCCGACCGTGGCCGTCTGGCCGGTGGTCGCCGAGGTCGGCCCGCTCACCTCGCTGTAGCGGACCTTCACGGTGGCCCCGCTGACGTTGATGCCGCTGCCGCTGCAGATCGCGTAGGCGTAGGTCACGTTGCTGGTGCCGCCTCCGCCGCCGTTCCACCCGACGGCTGCCCAGGAGTTCGGGTTGGTCGCCCCGTCGGCCGCCGCCTTCTGGCCGTAGTCATGGGCGGCGTCGTTGAAGGTGGGGAAGCTGGCGATCGGCTTGAGGCTGCCGATGCTCGCCGGGGTGGTGCGCGCGCCACCGCCGAGCAGGATCGTGTTCGCCGGGCAGGTCGCCACCACCAGGTTGACCGTCGACGCCGCCGAGGGGCCGCTGGCCTTGTTCATGACCACCTGGGTGTGGTTGACCAGGTTGCTGGTCAGGCAGGTCGCGTAGGGGGTGGTGGAGAAGGAGGCGTCGGTCGCGCCCCCGGTGCCGCCGATGCCGAGCCAGTGCGTCACGTCGCTGCCGACGACGCCGGTGGTGCCGGTGTACTCGCTGCTGCCGTCGGAGCTGGGCTCCGTGCCCATCACGTGGTTGCCGTTCGACGCCATGCCGGTGCCGATGGCCTGGTTGACGCCGCCGCCGGCGGCGAGGCCGCTGGAACAGTCGGCGTGGGTCGAGATCTCGGCAAAGGTCGAACCGGGCCCGCTGGTGGCGCCGGGTGTCTTCACCGTGACGCCCACGGTGTTGGCGTGCGCGGTTCCCGGTACCGCAACGGCCAGCAGGGCACTCAGCCCCAGCACGACGGCACCGCCCATCGTGCGACGACGCAGGGTCACTTCCGCCATCAGATCTCCTCTGGTGCGAGGCGGCCTCCGTCCCCGGGACGACCGGCACGGGGTGGCCGGTGGTCGGCGGCAGCCCACGCGAGCAGGCGCGCATCCGCGGCCGTTTCCCGAGGTCAGGAGCCAGGTCGCAGCCACCATGGCTGCGCGGATACGGACGTTAGCATCGAAAAAGTCCGCATACACGGCATGTTGGGCGAACTTTGTGCGCGGATGAGTACCTGTAACTCGCTGTGACCCGCTCCGGTGAGGACAGTCGCTACCTGCGGCGCAGCGCGGCGAGGCACAGCGTCAGGCCCGGGCCGAACGCCATCGCGACGGCGGTCGCCCCGGCGGCGAGGTCCCCACGGATCTGGTCGAGGACGAGCAGGACGGTGCCCGACGAGCAGTTGCCTCGGGTCGCGAGGACGCGGCGGGCCACTGCGGTCTGCGCGGGCGCCAGGGCCAGGCGTTCCTCGACGACGTCGAGGATGCGCGGGCCGCCGGGGTGCACGGCCCAGCCGTCGACGTCGCCCGGGTCCGCGGCGATCGGCCCCAGCAGCGCGGCGGTCGCCTCCTCGACGTGCTTCGCGAGGACGTCGGGCACCTGGCGGGACAGCCCCATGCGGAAGCCGTGGTCGGTGACGTGCCAGGTCATCAGGTCCTCGCTGTCCGGGGCGGTGGCGGCGGTGGTGTCGAGCACCTCCAGGCCGTGGGCGGCATCGGGGACGAGCACGATCGCCGCCGCGGCGTCGCCGAACAGGGCGTGCGCGACGACCTGCTCCAGGTCCCGGTGCGGCTGCTCGGGCTGGATGTGCAGGGAGGTCAGTTCCACGCAGAGCACGAGCGCGGGCAGCCGGCGGGACCGGACGAAGTCCGCCGCCGCGCCCATCCCCGGAATGGCGCCGTAGCAGCCCATGTGCCCGATCAGCAGGCGGCGCACCGACGCCGGCATGCCGAGCTCCCGGGCGAGCTGGATGTCCAGACCCGGCGTCGCGTAGCCGGTGCAGGAGACGACGACGAACAGCCCGACCTCGGCGGCGCTCAGCCCGGCGTCCGCCAGCGCGCCCCGGACCGCGCGGCGGCCCAGCGGGGGCGCCTCGGCGACGTAGCGGCGCATCCGCGCGGCCGTCGACCAGTCGCTGACATCCTCCCGCCGCGGGTCCACCACCCCGTGGCGGGTCCGCACCCCGGCGCCGAGGAACAGCCGACGGGCCAGCCGGTCACCCCGGTACCGCCGTTCGAAGACCTCGTCCCACAGGCTCTGCTGGTCGAGCGAGCCGGGAAACGCCGCGCCCATGCCCGTGATGACGGCGGCGCTGGGCGTTCCGGTACTGGGCGTTCCGGTACTGGGCGTTCCGGCGCTCACCACCGGGCCACGTCCGCGTCCGCCTCCGGGTCGCCGCCCAGCGCCGCGAGCCCCAGCCAGTCGGCGCAGACGTCGGTCGTCGCGGGCTGGAGGGACCCGCAGCGCGCGTCGCGGTAGAGCCGTTCGAGCGGGTGCCCGCGGCGGGTGACGGCGCTTCCGCACGCCTCGACGACCGAGGCGGCGACGTCCTGTGCGGTCCGTCCGGCGAGCAGCTTGGCCCGCCACACCCACCGGTTCGTCGACGCCGAGCCCGGGTCGGCGTCGACCCGGCGCGCGCACTCGTCGACCACCGCGTCCAGCGCGGCCAGCGCCGCGTCGGCATGGCCGAACCGGGCCCGCACGGCGGGCAGCTCCGCGAGGCCGCCCGGCATCCCGGCCGTGCGCCTGGCGCGGGCGTACGCGAGCCCCGCGTCGAACGCGGCCCGGCCGACCCCGGCGTAGACGGCGGCGTAGGAGGCGACCAGCCACTGCGGCATGACCTGCGCCACCAGCAGGCTGAGCCCCTCCAGGCCACCGACGAGCGCATCCGCCGGCACCCAGACGTCGAGGCGCACATCGTGGCTGCCGGTGCCCCGCATGCCGAGGGTGTCCCAGGCCGGCTCGACGCTCACCCCGGCCCCACGCGGGACGAGAAAATGACTGACCCGCCCGGCGTCCGCGGTGGGGTCGTCGGCGCGGGCGGCGACGAAGTAGACGTCCGCGTGGGACGCCCCCGAGCAGAACGACTTCACCCCGGTGATGCGGTAGCCGCCGTCCTCGTGCCGGTAGCGGGTCCGCAGCTCGGACAGCCGGGATCCGGCGCCCCGCTCGCTCATCGCGACGGCGATGAACTCCCCGGCCGCGGCGCGGGCCAGCGTCCGGTCGCGGGCGGCGAAGAACGACTCGGGTGCCCCCATCGCGCGGGCGAGCCCGTCGGGCGTCCCGGCCAACGCCCCCACGACGGAGGTATGCATGTTCAGTACCAGGGCGGTCGCGCCGCTGCCCGCGGCGAGCACCCGCGCCGCGTCGGCCCAGTCGGCGAAGCCGCCGCCGGACCCGCCAAGCCGGGTGGGCACCAGCAGGCCAAGCAGCCCCGCGGCGCGCAGATCGTCGAGATCGGCGACGGGCAGCTCCCCGTCCCGGTCGGCGGCGCCGGCACGGGCGGCGAGCGCGTCGACGACCTCCCCGGCGAGCCGCGCGCCGTCGACGGCCGGGCCGCGAGGTGCCGGGATCGTGGCGTTCAACGGTCGTCCCTCCCGGTCTCGATCCTGGTTCCGACCGCCTGGTAGACGCCGGCGGTGGAGCCGGTCGGCAGCATCCGCACCGAGTCGGCCCGGCGGGCCAGCCAGCGGGCGTAGTCGACGAGCGAGGGGCGAAGGCCGCCCACGACCGTCATCTCGATGCCGCAGCCGCCCAGCGCGCGGGCCAACCGGTCGGGCGCGACGAGCAGCCGAGGATCGTGGATGCGTGGCGGCGGCCCCCCGGGAAGGCGTTCGGCGACGCCCACCAGCGCCACCCGGCAGAACAGGGTGTCGGCGAGTGTGTCGATGACGAGCGTCCCGCCCGGGGCGAGCACCCGCGCGATCGCCGCGCAGGCCGCGTCCAGATCCTCGAGGTGCTCGAACAGCTCGCCGGCGACGACGCAGGGGAACTGCCCGTCCCGGAACGGCAGGCACCGCACGTCGGCCCGGACCGCCGCGACGCCGTGCTCGGCGGCCTGCCGCAGCGCCGGCGAGGACAGGTCGACGCCGACGTGCCGCCAGCCGGCGAGCCGGCCCGTCAGCGCCAGGGAGAGCAGCCCGGCGCCGCAGGCGAGGTCGAGCAGCGCGGCGCCGGGCTCCGGCGGGTCCGGGATGAGCCGGCCACGGGCCTCGGCGAGCCAGCGCAACGCGGCGAACCGGCCGTGCGTCGGCCACCACTCGGCGGCGAGATCGTCGTACTGGGCGGGATCGTTGCGGGCCCGCCGCGGCCCGCGTCGCGCCGCGACCACGGCGCCGGTCGGGATCGATGCCGGTCGGCCCGTCGACCTGTCCACATGTCTCCCGGTTGGTCTGGAGAATCCGTTGTCCGCGGCTGACACGGCGACCGGTCCGACGCGGTCTGTGCTCTGATTTGTGCTCAGAGTAATCGTCGGCCCGCCCCGATCCAATGACCTGCGCGGTGTCGGCTGACCTGCCTGGTGCGGGCTGACCTGCCTGGTGCGGGCTGGCCTGTGTGGTGCGGGCTGGCCTGGGCCGGTACGGGCTGGCCTGGGCGGTGCCGGCTGGCCTGGGCGGTGTCGGCTGGCTTGGGCGGTGTCGGCTGCGCTGGGCGGTGTCGGGGTCAGGCCGGGCGGGTGCCGGCGGCGACGAGCGCGACGTCGATCGCGGCGACGGCCATCGCGGCGCGGAAGGCGTGCCGGTCGCCGAGGCGCAGGCCGAGCCCGGTCAACCCGGCCACCGCGGCCAGCGCCCCCACCCGCCAGCCTCGTGGATGACCCGGGCCGAGCACCGCGACGATCGACCCCGCCGCGAGCAGCAGCGCCGCCGACGCTCGCACACCGGCCGGGCCGAGGCGCTGCGGCAGCCCGCGTACCCCCGTGCGGGCGTCAGCATCGAGGTCCGGCAGAACGTTGGCGAAGTGGGCGCCCGAGCCGAGCAGCGCCCCCGCCAGCGGCAGCCACCACGGCGGCGTGGGATGGCCGGGCAGCCCGAGGACGACGGAGGCGGGCAGCAGCGCGAACGAGACGGCATACGGGACGACGGACAGCGGGGTCGCCTTCAGCCCGAGGTTGTACGCCCACCCGCCCGCGACCGCGGCGAGATGGGCGGACCCCGCCCGTCCGCCGGAGAGGAAGGACAACGGCACGCACGCGACCAGCGCCGTCGCAGTGGCCCCGGCGACCGTCCCCGGCGCCAGGCCGTCGACGACGATCGGCTTGTCCGTCCGGCCCCCGGCGGCGTCCCGGCCACGGTCGACGAGGTCGTTGCTCCAGCCGACCGAGAGCTGACCGGTCCCGACCGCCGCCGCGACCGCCACGACCCCGGCCCTCGTGCGACCGCCGGCGGCCGCGAGCGCCGTCGCGAACAGCGTCACCGCGACCGTCGGCTCCACATGGCAGGCCCGCGCCAACGCGAGGCTTCTCCCGGCCGCTGGCCTGGCCGCTCGTCTCGCCGGTCCTGGCACGGGTCTGACCGTCTCAGAACTGCAGGCCCGGCACAACGCCGCCCCGCCGTCTGCCGCCCCGCCCCGCCGCCCCGCCGTCTGCCGTGCCGCCCCGCCGCCCCGCCGTCTGCCGTGCCGCCCCGCCCCGCCGCCGTCTGCCGTGCCGCCCCGCCCCGCCGCCGTCTGCCGTGCCGTCGCGCCACCGCCGCCCGCCGGCTCGGATCGCGGCCAGATCGCGGCCAGATCGTGCCGAGGCTTCGGTACGGTTTTTCGGCCTGAAACCGTGCCTAAGCCTCGGCACGTCTCCGTGTGCGACTGGTGACCCGATTGTCCGGGCGTCGCTGGCTGCTCAGGCTCGGTGGTCGCGGCGCTGGATGACGATGAGGCAGGTGTCGTCGTCGGTGTCGGGCCTGGTGTGCGCGAGGACGTGGTCGGCCTGCCGGGCGACGTCGGGCTGGCGCTGGGCGGCGATCTCCAGCAGGGCCCCCAGCGAGGTGTCCAGTCCGGTGCCGCGGCGTTCGATGAGGCCGTCGGTGAACAGCAGGAGGAGGTCCTCGGGGGCCAGGTGGTGGATCGCCTCCTCGTAGGTCGCGTCGGGCTCGACGCCGAGCAGCAGGCCCTCGGGCTGCGGCAGCGTGCTGGCGGAGCCGCCGTGGACGAGGACCGGGGGCAGATGCCCCGCGCGGGCCCATCGCAGCGTGTGGTCCGACGGTCGGTACAGCCCGCAGACGACGGTCGCGGTGATGTCGTCCGTCAGGTGGTATGTGACCCGGTTGAGCCAGTGCAGCAGGTGCGCGGGGCCCGCGCCGGTGACGGCCAGGCCGCGAAGGCTGTTGCGCAGGGTCACCATGCCGGAGACGGTCCGGATGCTGTGGCCCGCGACGTCACCCACGACGAGCAGGACGTCGCCGCCGGGGAGGGTGACGGCGTCGTACCAGTCGCCGCCGACGAGGTGTTCCTGTTCGGCCGGGCGGTAGCGGACGGCGACCGCGAGTCCGCTGGCCTCGACGGCCTCGTCCGAGCCGGGCAGGAGCGCCCGCTGCAGGGTGAGCGCGAGGCGGTGCTGGCCGGCGGCCCGCGCCTCGGAGTCGGCGAGCTGGTGGCGGGTGGCGTCGAGGACGACCTGCGTGCGGTAGTGGCTCGTCAGGTCCTGGTAGACGCCGCGGACCGCGACCAGCGCCCCGGCGGTGTCGGTCACGGGTTCGGCGAGCGCGCGGAGCTGGCGCATCGTCCCGTCGGGGAGCAGGACCCGGAAGGAGACCGTGGCCGAGCGCTTCAGCCGCAGCAGCGCGTCGCGGAGCTGGTCGACGGCCGCCCGGTCCTGGGGATGAACGTGCGCGTGGAGATCGTCGAGGGGGATGGGCGGGGCGTGGCGGGCCCGGCCGAACAGCTCGTAGGTGTGCCGGGTCCAGCGGACCGCGCCGGTGCGGATCTCCTCCTGCCAGGCGCCGAACCGGCCGAGGCGTTCCACGGCGCGCAGCAGGGAATACTCGCCCTCGCTCGCCTCGCCGACGGTCCAGCCGATGGCGACGCCGTCGAAGAGGCGGGCGATGCGCACGTCCACCTCCTCGCCGACGACCACGTCGTCGACCAGGGTGAGCAGGACGGTGCCGTCGGCGCGGTACGGCTCGCCGGTGCGCAGGACCTCGACCGCGCGCCCGAACAGGCCCGCGTCGGCACCGAGGAGGGGGTAGAGCTCCAGCAGGCCGCGCCCGCGCAGCTCGGCGGGTGGGCGCCCGCCCGGATCCCGGAAGCCCTCACCGACGTGGTCGATGCGGAAGTCGAGCACCTCGCCGTCCTCGGCGCGCACGGCCTGCGCCAGCAGCACCGACCCGCCCACGGCGTCGAGCAACGCCGGCAGCCAGGCGACCCTGGCCGCCAGGGTCGTGAAGCCCTCGGGGGTCTGCGCCGCCGCGGCGCCGGGCGTGCTGCCGGGTCCGCTCGCCGGCCGCAGGCTGTGCAGGCAGAGGTCGGCGAGTGCGGTGAGTTCGCGCCGTAGCCCCTCGCCGAACCGCGCGCGCGGAGCCGGCCAGCAGACCTCCATGGCGCCGACGACAGCGCCGGCCCGCCGGAACGGCATCGCCGCACGTGCTCCCTGCCAGGGACCCAGCCGGGCTGGCCCGTCAGTGCCCGCCGGGCCCCCAGAGCTGGCCGTGCCCTCCGTGCCCGCCGGGCCCCCAGAGCTGGCCGTGCCCTCCGTGCCGACCGCCGGCTCCGGCGGGGATCCGATCGGCCACCACTGGGGCGCGCCGAGACGGGCGGCGCGCTGGGCGGCGCAGTCCAACTGCGGCGGGATCCGCTGCCAGCGGCTCGCGTCGAGCGGACCCAGGCCGGCCTCCCCGACCAGGGTGAGCGCGCCGTCCGGCTCCAGCAGCCAGAAGGCCACGGCCACGGCCCCCAGCGGGGCCAGGACCTCGTCGTGGACGGCCTGCGCGACCGGGCAGCCGTCGGTGGCGTGGCCGACGGCGGCCTGCGCCAGCCAGGAGCGGCGGCGGGCATCGGAGTCGAGCGCCGGCCGGGGGGACGCGCCCGGGGCCTGGCCGAGCACCTCGGCCGCGAAGTCGGCCGGGGCCACCCCGGCCGCGGAGGCGAGGCCGCGAAGCTGCTCGCCGGCCTCGGCCACCGAACACTGCAACCGCTCGACGAGCACCCCGATGGCGACGTCGATCAGGGCGTCGGATGCGGTGCGTGACTGGGCTTCCGCGAGCTGCCGCTGCTGGCGGGCGATCACGCTCAGCATCCCTGCGGCGGGGCCGGATCGGCCGGCGCTGCCTTGCGCGGAGCCCACGACCGTGTCTCCTTGTCCACCCCGAGCGCAGGCCGTTCACCAACACAAGGGTGTATGGCCGGGACGCCGGTCTTGTCGCCCTTACCCTACTGCAGAAGCTTCGAACGGATCTGGACATCGACCGCGACGGCTCCCGGAGGGGCGGGCACCGTGGGCGACAGGCTGGAGGGCAACGGTGACCGAGGTCACGGATCGTGAAGCGGCGCGCGCGAGGCTGGATGATCCGGCCCTGCGGCAGCTCCTGGCCGGGCTCACCGCCGTGCGGGGAGGCGACTTCGGTACCCGCCTGCCCCGGGTCGGTGACGATCTGCTCGACGAGATCGCCACGGTCTTCAACGGGATGATCGACCAGCTCGCCCTGTTCACCTCCGAGGTGACGCGGGTGGCGCGCGAGGTCGGCACCGAGGGCAAGCTCGGCGGCCAGGCCGAGGTGCCCGGTGTCTCGGGCTCGTGGAAGGACCTGACCGACAACGTCAACGCCATGGCCGGCAACCTGACCGGCCAGGTGCGCGACATCGCGCAGGTCGCGACGGCGGTGGCGAAGGGCGACCTGTCGCAGAAGATCACCGTGGACGCCCGGGGGGAGATCCTGGAGCTCAAGAGCACGATCAACACGATGGTCGATCAGCTCTCGGGGTTCGCCGACGAGGTGACCCGGGTGGCCCGGGAGGTCGGTACCGACGGTCGGCTCGGCGGGCAGGCGGACGTCAAGGGCGTCTCGGGTACGTGGCGTGACCTCACCGAGTCGGTGAACGTCATGGCCGGCAACCTGACCAGCCAGGTCCGGTCGATCGCGCAGGTCGCGACGGCGGTGGCGAAGGGCGACCTGTCGCAGAAGATCACCGTGGACGCCCGGGGGGAGATCCTGGAGCTCAAGAGCACGATCAACACGATGGTCGATCAGCTCTCGGGGTTCGCCGACGAGGTGACCCGGGTGGCCCGGGAGGTCGGTACCGACGGTCGGCTCGGCGGGCAGGCGGACGTCAAGGGCGTCTCGGGTACGTGGCGTGACCTCACCGAGTCGGTGAACGTCATGGCCGGCAACCTGACCAGCCAGGTCCGGTCGATCGCGCAGGTGACCACGGCGGTCGCCCGGGGGGACCTGTCGCAGAAGATCCGGGTCGACGCCCGCGGCGAGATCCTCGAGCTCAAGGAGACCATCAACACGATGGTCGACCAGCTCTCGGGCTTCGCCGACGAGGTCACCCGGGTGGCCCGCGAGGTCGGCACCCAGGGCAACCTCGGCGGCCAGGCCAACGTCCGCGGTGTGTCGGGAACCTGGAAGGACCTCACCGACAACGTCAACGTGATGGCCTCGAACCTGACGGCGCAGGTCCGGTCCATCGCGCAGGTCGCCACGGGCGTCGCCCGCGGCGACCTGTCCCAGAAGATCACGGTGGAGGCGAAGGGCGAGGTCGCCGCCCTGGCCGCCACGATCAACACGATGGTCGACACGCTCGGTGCCTTCGCCGACGAGGTGACGCGGGTGGCCCGCGAGGTCGGCACCGACGGCCGCCTGGGCGGTCAGGCGAGCGTGAAGGGGGTGTCCGGCACCTGGAAGGACCTCACCGACAACGTCAACTTCATGGCGAACAACCTGACCAGCCAGGTTCGCAACATCGCCCAGGTCACGACGGCGGTCGCCCGGGGCGACCTGACCCGCAAGATCGACGTCGACGCCCGCGGGGAGATCCTCGAGCTGAAGACGACCATCAACACGATGGTCGACCAGTTGTCCTCGTTCGCGGCCGAGGTGACGCGGGTGGCCCGCGAGGTGGGCACGGACGGCATCCTCGGCGGCCAGGCCGAGGTGGAGGGCCTCTCGGGCACCTGGAAGCGCCTCACCGAGAACGTCAACGAGCTGGCCGGGAACCTCACCCGGCAGGTCCGGGCCATCGCCGCCGTCACCAGCGCCGTCGCCACCGGCGACCTGACCAGGTCGATCGACGTCGACGCCCAGGGCGAGGTCGCCGAGCTCAAGGACAACATCAACGCGATGGTCCGCTCGCTGCGCGAGACGACGCGCGCGAACCAGGAACAGGACTGGCTGAAGACCAGCCTCGCCCACATCGGCGGGCTGATGCAGGGCCACCGCGACCTGCAGACCGTCGCCCAGCTCGTCATCGACGAGCTGACGCCGATGGTCGACGCCCAGTACGGCACCTTCCTGCTCGCCGAGTCGGGGGTGGACCGGCCGGCGCTCAACCTGATCGCGAGCTACGGCTACCAGGCTGCACGGGACGTTCCGCGCCGGTTCGACTTCGGGCAGTCCCTCGTCGGGCAGGCCGCGCGGACGAAGCGGACGATCGTCGTCGCGAACACACCCGCCGACTACCTGCAGATCGCCTCGAGCCTCGGGCAGTCGGCTCCGGTCGCCCTGATCGTGCTGCCGATCCTGTTCGAGGACCAGGTGCTCGGCGTCATCGAGCTCGCCTCCTTCAGCCCCTTCACGCAGGTCCACCACGACTTCCTGAACCTGCTCACGGAGACCATCGGCGTCAATGTCAACACGATCATCGCGAACGCCCGCACCGACGCCCTGCTGGACGAGTCCCAGCGGCTCGCGTCCGAGCTGCGGGCGCGGTCCGAGGAACTGCAGTCCCGGCAGGAGGACCTCCAGCTCTCCAACGCCGAGCTGGAGGAGAAGGCCACCCTGCTGGCCCGGCAGAACCACGACATCGAGGTCAAGAACTTCGAGATCGAGCAGGCCCGCCAGGAGCTGGAGGAGCGGGCCCGCCAGCTCGCCCTCGCCTCGAAGTACAAGTCGGAGTTCCTGGCGAACATGTCGCACGAGCTCCGCACACCCCTGAACAGCCTGCTGATCCTGGCCCGGCTGCTGGCGCAGAACCCCACCCGCAACCTGTCACCGAAGCAGGTCGAGTACGCGCACGTCATCCACTCCGCGGGTTCGGATCTGCTGCAGCTCATCAACGACATCCTCGATCTGTCCAAGGTCGAGGCCGGGAAGATGGACATCCACGTCGAGCAGGTCGCCCTGGGCGACATCGTCGACGACGTCCAGGCCACCTTCTCGCCGATCACCGCGGAGAAGGGCCTGCGCTTCACCGTCGCGATGGCGCCCGACCTCCCCGCCCGGCTGCGCACCGATCGTCACCTGGTCGCCCAGGTGCTGCGCAACCTGCTGTCCAACGCGGTGAAGTTCACCGAGCAGGGCAGCGTCGACCTGGCCATCACGTCGTCCGGCGCCGACGGGCGGGCATCGGGGCAGGCCGTGCTGTTCTCGGTGTCCGACACCGGCATCGGGATCGCGGGGGAGAACCTCGAACGCATCTTCGGGGCGTTCCAGCAGGGCGACGGCACCACCAGCCGCCGCTACGGCGGCACCGGCCTCGGGCTGTCGATCTGCCGCGAGGTGGCGACGCTGCTGGGCGGGGAGATCCAGGCTCGCAGCGAGTTCGGGCGGGGCAGCACCTTCACCCTCCGACTGCCGATGGCCCCGGCCGTGCCCACACCGCCCGACGGCCCCCAGCCCTCCGCCGATCGGCTGGCCCCGGCGACCGTTCCCCCCTCCCAGCGGGCTGCGCTCCCCGACGCGGCGCCGGTGGACCTCCTCCCGCCGGCGGACGAGTCGAAGCCGGGGCTCCACCTGGTGACCGCGAGCGCACCGGCGGAACCGGCGGCGGTCCCCGTCGATCCGGACCCGTCCGCGGCGGAGGTGGCTGCCGCCCCCGGGATCGCCGGGCGCACCGTGCTGGTGGTCGACGACGACGTGCGCAACGTCTTCGCCATCACGAGCATCCTCGACCTCTACGGGCTGCGGGTGATCCACGCCGCCGACGGGCGGATGGGCATCGACGCGCTGCAGTCCAACCCGGGCATCGATCTCGTGCTGATGGACGTGATGATGCCCGAGATGGACGGCTACGCCACCACCACCGCCATCCGGGCCATGCCCCAGTTCGCCGATCTGCCGATCATCGCCGTCACCGCCAAGGCGATGCCGGACGACCGGCAGAAGTGCCTCGACGCCGGGGCCACCGACTACGTCACCAAGCCCGTGGACATCGAGGAGCTCCTCGCCTGCATCCGGGCCGGCCTCGCGCCCGGCAAGCACCCTGAGTAGGCCGGGGTCCGCCAGGCCGGGCCGTCAGGCGGCGCGGGGGACGACCGGTTCGGTCCGACCGCCGCGCGCCGCCGACCGCACCGGGCCGGGCAGCGCCAGGCGGGTGATCCGTCGCCAGACGCTCGCCGTCTGCCGGGGCAGCGAGCCGGTGGTGTAGGGCAGGCCGAAGCGCTCACACAGCTCGCGCACCCGCGGGGCGATCTGCGCGTAGCGGTTGCTGGGCAGGTCCGGGAAGAGGTGGTGCTCGATCTGGTGGCTGAGGTTGCCGGACAGAAGGTGGAGGAGCGCCGGGCCGCTGACGTTGGCGGAACCGAGAAGCTGCCGCAGGTACCACTCGCCCCGGCTCTCCTCGGCGATCTCCTCCTCGGTGAAGGTCCGGGTGCCCGCCGGGAAGTGGCCGCAGACGATGATGGTGTGCGCCCAGACGTTGCGGGTGACGTTCGCGGTGAGGTTGCCCAGCAGGACGGGGAGGAACGCCGGACCGCCGAGCAGCGGGAACGCCACGTAGTCCTTGAGCCCCTGGCGGGCGGCCTTGCGCAGCGCCTGACCGAGCTGGCCCATGGTCTCGTTCCAGTCCTTCTCGCCCTGCCACGCCCTGTCGATCTCCGCGTCGTAGATCGCGATGCCCCACTCGAAGACGGCTGCGAGGCCCAGGTTGTACAGGGGCTGGGCCAGGTACACCGGGTGCCAGGGCTGCTCGGGGGAGACCCGCAGCATGCCGTACCCGAGGTCCCGATCCCGGCCGAGCACGTTCGTGTAGGTGTGATGGGCGTAGTTGTGGGAGTGCCTCCACTGCTGGGCCGGGGACGCGAAATCCCATTCCCAGGTGGTGGAGTGGATGTCCGGGTCACGCATCCAGTCCCACTGACCGTGCAGGACGTTGTGCCCGATCTCCATGTTCTCGAGGATCTTGGCGACGGCGAGCATCGTCGTGCCGGCCAGCCACGCCGGTGGCACGAGGGACGCGAACATGACCGCCCGGCCGCCGATCTCGAGCCTGCGCTGGACGGCGATCACCCGTCGGATGTAGCGGGCGTCGCCTTCGCCGCGGCTCGCGATGACCTCCGCCCGCAGCCGGTCGAGTTCCCGGCCGAACTCCTCGATGTCACGGGCGCTGAGGTGCGTGGGTGCTGACATCCGCGTTCTCCTCACAGGTCCGGTTCCGGCTCTCGGTTCCGGTGGTGGCTCGCAGGTCCGTGGTGGCTCGCAGGTCCGGTTCACCTCAGAGGTCCGGTTCACCTCAGAGGTCCGGTTCACCTCAGAGGTCGAGGTCGACGTCGCCGACGGCGGTGGACACGCAGGTCTGGATGAGGTCGCCCGGGTCGCCGTGCTCCTCGCCGGTGCGCAGGTCCCGGACCCGGCCGTCGGCCAGGCGGGCCAGGCAGGTGCGGCAGACCCCCATGCGGCAGCCGCTCGGCATGGCGACGTCCGCCTCCTCGCCCGCCGCGAGCAGGGGTTCGCCCGCGCCGACGGGTGCCTCCCGTCCGCTCCTGACGAAGCGCACCCGCCCGCCGGGCCCGGTGGACGGGCGCGGCACCGGTTGGAACCGTTCCGTCCGCAGCCGGTCGGCGATGCCGGCGCCCCGCCAGTACGCCTCCGCGCCGTCGAGCAGCTCCCGCGGCCCGCAGACCCAGGCCATCCGATCCGGCAGATCGGCGCAGACGGCGGCCAGGTCCGCGATCGTCGGCCGCCTCGCCCGCCGGCCGGGCGCGGGACGGGTGTGGTGCTCGTGCAGGTGGAGGGCGGGGAACCGGGCCGCCATCCGGCGCAGTTCGTCGCCGAAGATGACCTCCGGCCCGTTGGGTGCGATGTGCGCGAGGAAGACGTCGGGCAGGTCCCCGGCCAGGGCGAAGCCGCGCAGCATCGACATCACGGGGGTGATGCCGCTGCCGGCGGTCACGAACAGCAACCGGGGCGGCACGTCGTGCGGCAGCACGAACCGGCCCGCCGGCTGGCTGAGCCGGACGATCCCGCCGGGCCGCAGCCGGTGGACGACGTGGTGGGACACGAACCCGCCGGGAGCGGCCTTCACGGTGATGGTGACGAGACCGTCCGGGCGGTCGGGCGGGGACGACAGCGAGAACGTCCGCCAGCGCCACACACCCTCGATGTCCACGCCCACGCCCACGTGCTGCCCGGCGAGGTGCCGCCGCCAGCCGCGACTCGGCCGCAGGACGACGGTCGAGGCGTCCGGGGTCTCCGGTATCACCCCTTCGACCCGACCGGCCAGGTGCCGCCGCGACCACAGCGGGTTCATCATGGCCCGGTAGTCGTCCGGCGCCAGCGGGCTCGTCAGGACGCCTGCCGCCGCGGTCAGCATCGGCCTGATAGTCAGCATCGATCGAGTCACCTCGCCGGCGGCCATACCGGACCAGACATCTTTCCGAACAGGATCCCGGTGATTTCGAGCGGGGGCACAGCGATTTCGGGTCGGCTCGACGGCAGGCTACACCGAAGCCTTGGATCGTCGATTCGATCAATGTGTGGCGTGGCGTGGCGTCGGCGGCGGCCGGGAGAAAGCGTCTTCTCCCGGCCTGTCCTGTCCCGATTAGTCCGTTAGGGCGGCCGGCGGTCCGCCGAGATGATTTCCGGTGTCCATGCGTGGTCGGCGCGGCGGTGGGAATCAGCGTGCTGACCTGTGGTCCAGGAGTGGGGGACGGATCCCGCCAGACGGGACGACCCCGACAAGACGGGGGTGGGACTGTGATCGATCAACGGGCTGCGGACCGAAGGACGCAGTCGCGGTCATCCGGTATTCCGTGGTATGCACTTCTCGCCGTCGGTGTGGCTTTCAGCCTGTTCGCATTGGCGATCCCGCAGTTCGACATCAATTCCCTGAAGAGGATCGCGGTGATGCTGGGGATCGTCCTGCTGCTGGGGGCGGCCAGCGAGGTGCTGGCCGCGGGGGCGACCGCCCGGGACTGGCGGTGGTCCCATCTGCTGCTCGCCGCGCTGTTCGTGGTGGGCGGGATCGTGGCGCTGGTCTGGCCGGATCCCACCTTCAAGGTGGTGGCTCGGACGGTGGCCTGGTTCTTCCTGATCAAGGGCGTCTACGACATCATCAACTCGTTCGCGGCCCGGCGCGCCGAGCAGCACGCCGAGGTCGAGGCGGATGGGCGGGCGCCAGCGCAGTGGTGGATGCCGCTCGTCGTCGGCGCACTGGAGATCGGGGCCGCGTTCTGGGCGGTGGGCTACCCGCGGGACTCGCGGTCGCTGCTGGCCCTGTGGGTCGGGCTCGCCGCCCTCGCGCTCGGCCTGACGAAGATCGCTATGGCCCTGCGGCTACGGGGTGTCCGGGCGCCCGCGCCCCTGGACGGCCTGCACCTGGACGATCTGACGACCGCCGGATTCGGCGGCCGGGCGGTCGCGGAGGGCGGACGCCTGGAGGGGGGCCGCGCCCAGCGGACGACGACCACCGGCGACCGGTACACGACCGGCGACCGGTAGGCGACCGGTACACGACCGGCGACCGGTACACGACCGGCGACCGCTAGGCGATCGGCGGACGGGCCCACGCAGGGCCTCGCGGACTCGGCGCGGGACCCGGTGGACCGGCAGGGCGAGATCCCCTGCCGGTCCCCGGCCGGTCCGCTGCCGGATGTTCCTTCAGCCCCGGCCCGGGACCCACCCGGAACCACCCGGCGCTGCCCGTCTCAGGCTCTGGGGCCGCCGGCCAGGACGGACCAGCCGGCGTCGACGCGCAGGACCATGCCGGTCGCCGGGCGCAGGGCGGGGTCGAGGGCCAACCCGACGGCGGCGGCGACGTCCGCCGGTTCCAGGACGCGGTGCAGCACCGAGTCGTCCGCCAGCGCCTTCTCGCGTTCCGCGTCGAGGATTCCCGCCACCACGGCGGCCGCCGCGTCGGCATCCCGCCGGTAGTTCACGACCACGTGATAACCGCGGCGGGCGAGGTCGGCGGCGATCGCCGCCCCGATTCCCCGCCCCGCCCCGGTGACGATCGCCGTCGCTGTCGTCGGTGTGTCTTTCATTCCGTCCTCGTTGCGGATGCGCGAGTAGACCGTGGACCTCGGCCGATTCCCGGTATCCCGGGTGCCGCCATCCGCGAGGCGGGGGGCGGCATTCGGCCCGACGCTTCGGCGGGTGCCGAGGTGAGCCGCGCCAGACGCCGGCGAGAGCTGTCATCGCCTGTACTCTATCCGCCGGTCGGTCCGTGGACGGGGTGTGGCCGGAACGTTTCGGCGGGAATATCCGGGTAGACCGGTTCGAGCCGCTTTGCTCCGTCCTGACCCGGAGTGGATAGCCCGGAACGCCGATCCCGGGCGGAGTACGCGGGGGACGACGGGCGCCTGTCGAGCGCTTTCGGATACCGGCAGCCTTCTCCGAAATGTGGGATCTGCCACATCCGTGTGGCCACTCGCCTACGCTTTCTGGACGCAAAGGGAGACGCATCCGCGGCGTTTACCCGCGGCTCTTTTCGGTACGTGCGGAAATCAGGGCGCGATCGGAGCGAGCGCGTGTCCCAGGTGAACGAGTAGAACTGAAGAGACGCCCTGGGTAGACCGACGAAAGGTGGAGCCGTGAGTCTGACCATACGTAACCAACTGACCGGAACCGTCACCGACATCACCGAAGGTGCGGTGATGAGCACCGTACTAATCGCATTGTCTGGCGGACAGAATGTGACGGCCGCGGTGACCATAGATGCGATCAAGGAACTCGGCCTGTCGGTGGGCAGCACCGTCGAAGTGCTGATCAAGTCCACCGAGGTTTCCCTGACCACCGGCAGCGTGGACGGTCTGAGCATTCGCAACCAGCTCCGTGGCACGATCTCGAGCCTCGAGACCGGCGGCGCGATGGCCGTCGCGCACATCGCCCTCGACAGTGGCGGCGAACTCACCTCGGCGATCACCCTGGCCGCCGCGACCGATCTCGGCCTTGCCGAGGGTTCCTCCGTCACCGCCCTGATCAAGTCGACGGAAGTGGCCCTCGCGGCAGTCTGACCGGGCCCGACACGATGCCGACGCCCGCGCCGCCGCGGCCGTGCGAACGGCCACGGCGGCGTCACCCCGTGGTCGGGACCGCCGCCCGGCGACTGTTCCGACCACGATGCGCGTGCAAGAGGGTCGTCCCCGCCACGACGAGACCCCGCAGCCGTCGAGCACCGCCCGCGCCGCTCGGTATCGGGGCCGGCCGGGTCCGTGACCTGCCGGGATCTGGCGTCACACCTCGGTTGGTTCCGGTCCACGGGGGCAGCCTTCGCGTGACCCGCACGCCGCGGACCCTCGGGAGGGCATCGTGGGTAAGGCTGTAGAAATCGACCTGGGGACGACGAACTCGGTCATCTCCGTGGTGGAAGGCGGCCAGCCGAACGTCGTCCCCAATGCCGAGGGAGCCCGGACGACCCCCTCCGTGGTCGCGTTCACGGAGAGTGGGAGAGGCCGGTCGGGTAGCTTGCCCGCCGGCAGGCAATCCTCAATCCGAAGGGCACGACAACCGCGGTGAGGCGGTTCATCGGCCGCCGGTACAGCGAGGTGGCAAGCGAACTGCGGACCGTCACCTACGACATCGCACCTACGCCGCGAGCGGGGTCGTGCTCGACCTGCTCGACCGGATCGGCGAACTCGAACGGCTGCTGCGAGTCCGAGGGGTCGATCATGACCACTGCCGGGGTGGATCCCCATCTCGCGCTGGTCCGGCCCGTTGTTCCGCACACCGCACGCGGTTGTGAGGACTGCCTGCGGGTCGGCTCCGTCTGGGTGCACCTGCGGCTGTGCCTGACCTGCGGCCACGTCGGCTGCTGCGACTCCTCCCCGCTGCGCCACGCCCAGGCCCACGCGCACGCCACCGCCCATCCGATCGTGCGCTCCTTCGATCCGGGCGAGCACTGGCGCTGGTGCTACGTCGACGAGACCTTCGTCTGACCGGGATCAGGAGCCCATCACGAACGCCCACGTCCGACCGGCGCGGCCGGCCGGCCGGCCGAAGTCGAAACGGGGGATCAGCGATGAGCACGCAAAGCAGTCAACAGCGGTTCCGTGACCCGCAGGCGGCGCGCCAGCTCGGCGACCAGGGGGAACACGGCGACGCGCGAGGTGCCGTCCGCCTGGACGCCCTCGGCAGCGCGCTCGGCTGGTTCGGCGTCGGCCTCGGCGCGACCGAGCTCGGGGCGCCCGACCTGGCCGCCCGGGCCGTCGGAGCCGACGACTCGGTCGTCTCCAGGACGGTGACGCGGATCGTCGGCGGCCGCGGGATCACCGACGGGGTCGGCGTGCTCGGCAGCGAGCAGCCGGGCCGGTGGCTGTGGAGGCGGGTCGCGGGCGACCTGCTCGACCTGTCGGCGCTGGCGCTCGTCGCGGCCCGGCGCCGGGTGGCCGGCGCCGGCCTGACCCGCCCGCTGCTGGCCGCGGGCTCGGTCGTCGGCGTCACCGTGCTGGACGTCATCGCCGCCCGCCGCCACAGCCGCGCGGAGGCGCCGGGCCGTCTGGTGCGCGCGAGGTCGAGCACCACCATCCGCCGGGCCCCCCAGGACCTCTACCGCCGGTGGCACGACTTCGAGTCGTTGCCGACGTTCATGTACCACCTCGACTCGGTGCGGACCACCGACGGAACCTCGCACTGGAAGATCCGGGGGTCGGCCGGGAGGAAGATCAAATGGGATGCCCGGATCGTCGCGGACCGGCCCGGCGAGCTGATCGCCTGGCGGTCGGTCGGCCGCTCGGACGTCCGCAACGCCGGCACGGTGCGCTTCCGCCCGGCGCCCGGGGGTCGGGGGACCGAGGTCCAGGTTGACCTTGAGTACCAGCCGCCCGCCGGAGCCGCCGGCGTCGCGCTCGCGAAGGTGCTCGGCGAGGAACCCGGTCAGCTTCTCGCCGAGGACCTGCGCCGCTTCAAGCAGCTCATGGAGACCGGCGAGGTCGTCCGGTCCGAAGGAAGTCCGACCGGCTCCCGGCCGGCCAGCCGCCTGCTGCGCCAGCACCCGGCCCAGCCGCGCGGACGGTCGTGACCCGAAGGGACTCCACGCATGCGTGCGAACTGCTGGCTCGGTCGGGGCGAGGTCGAGGTCCGAGAGGTCCCGATCCGCAGATCCTGAACAGCCATGACGCGATCGTCCGGATCACCAGGACCTGCCGAGCGGGTCATCGTCATCGACCGGTTCCCCCGTGGTGCTCACCCCCTGACCGGATGGCCAGATGACCGGATGGCCCGATGACCGCTACCCGGCCCGCGGCCCGCCCGCGGCCGCCCTGCCCCGCACCCCGGGAGGCTGCTCGTCCTGCGTCTCGCCGCGCATCACGGTGAGCAGCTCGGATTCCGGCGGGGGCGGCGGCGCCGATGTCGCGGCGGCGGCCTGCAGCCCGTCGAGCAGGATGGCGATCAGCCGCGCGGAGCTCTCCGGGGCGTGCGCGCCGGCACGGTGGATGAGACCGGCGTTCGCCATCAGGATGATCAGAATGTCCTGCGGGGCGAAATCGGCGCGCAGCGCCCCCGCGTGCTGTGCGCGGCGGATGATGCGCACCACGTCCCGCCGGGCGTTGTCGCGTGCCGCGTCGATCGCGGCGTCCGAAAAGGTGTCGCTGGTCAGCAGGTCGGCCAGCCCGCGATCCGCCGCCTGCATCCGGCACAGCGCCGTCAGGTAGCCGCGCAGGGCATTCCACGGATCGGGTTCGGCCGCTGCCGCGGCCGCCATCTGCGCGTATTTTTCCATCTGCTCGGACAGGGCGGCGGCGACGAGCTGGCAGCGCGAGCCGAAATGCCGGTAGAGCGTGGCGTTCCCGACGTTGGCACGCTGCGCGATCTCATCGAGTGAGGCCTGGATGCCCTGCTCGGCGAACACCCGGCGAGCGGTCGCCAGAATCGCCTGCCGGTTACGGCGGGCGTCCGCGCGGGTGGCCGGTGCAAGATCGGACATCCAGTCATCCTAACCGCGGGCGGGGAGGCGACCGGCGTTCTTGGTACTGTGGTCGGCGAACCGGGGATTTGTCCCCGGTGGGGGTCAGAAGCACGCAAACGCGGGAAACTAGCGCCAACTTCTGGAAAGCGTCGGCCACACCAGACGAGGGCAGGTCATGGACACCCAGCGCTTCACGCGCCAACTGATGGCCGGTTTCGGCCCCGGTGAGCAGGAGCGCCTGAGCGGGGCGACGGTGCTCGTGGCCGGGATCGGCGGGGTGGGCGGCGCCGCCACCACCTATCTCGCCGCCGCCGGCGTCGGGCGACTGGTGTTGGTCCATCCCGGCCCGCTGGAGAAGCCCGATCTGAACCGCCAGACCCTGATGCGCCCCGACCGGATCGGCGAGCCCCGAGTCCTGATCGCCGCGGACACCCTGGGTATCCACTACCCGGAGGTCGCGGTGGAGACCTGGGACCGGGGCCTGTTCGATCCGTTGCTGCCCGAGCTGGTGGCCGCCGCCGACGTCGTGATCGACGCCCGGCACAACTTCCCCGAACGCTTCCAGATCAACCGGTTGTGCCTGGACGCCGAGGTGCCCCTGGTCGTCGCGGCGATGAACGCGACCGAGATCCAGTTGCTCACCGTCGACGGGGACAGCGCATGCCTGCGATGCGTCTTCGCCGAGGGCGACCCCGACTGGGATCCCCTCGGGTTTCCCGTCTTCGGAGCGGTCGCGGCGACGGTCGGGTGCCTCGCGGCGATGGAGGTCATCAAGCTGATCTCCGGGTTCGGTGAGCCGTCCATTGGCCGGCTGCTCGTCGCCGATCTGTGGGATCTGGACATCCGCACGCTGTCGGTGGCGCGCGACCCCGCATGCGCGGACTGCGGCTCCCGGCAGCGGAGGCCTCGCGCCTCCCGGCCGGCCGGCGCCTCAGCGCGTTAGGGTGCGCGCCGCGTTGTCAGCTTTTCTCGGGGTGGCGTAGCCGCGCCCACCTACGGCGCGATCGCCTGCCGATCCGATCACGCGACGGTAGGAGGATCGGTCCGCGGCAATCCTGGCCACAGGACGGTCAGTAGATGCTGGAGTTCCATTCCGGTTCGGCGGGCGGGCGGGCCCGGGCGTGATGCGGGCCGGAGCCACGCCTGGTCGGCGGGCCGTCCGGCGCCAAGCCTGCGCGGGGCCAGTCGGTGTCCGGGGGTGGCCTGGGCCTACGCCGCGGTGGCCGGCTGTCCGGCGCCAAGCCTGCGCGTGGGCGAGTCGGTGTGCAGGCCGGGTATCAGGTGGGCCGGCGGGGGGAGTGGGGCTGCGTCGTCGGATCCCCGCCGGGAAGCTCGACGAACGTCTGCTCCGGCTGGGTGGTGATGCCCGGCCGTGGGCTCGGGGTGTCCGTGGGCTGCGGGGGACGCGGGACGGGCGATGTCGTCGTCGGCGGAGGCGGCGGCGGGGTGACCACGTTCCCGGTTGCGGGGCCGGGGGTGACGGCCGGCTGCGGTCGCGTCCCCGCCCGCTCGGTGGTCGCGGGCGCCGGGCGCGGTTCGACGGGTGTCGCCTGCGGTCGGGGTGGCGGGGCCGGCAGCGGGAGGGCTGGAGCCGTGCCGGTCTGACCCGGCAGCCCCGATGGCTGCTTCGCTACCGTCGCCCGCCGCGTGCCGTCGATGAGCACGGCGTCGGGACCGGCCGGATCGTTCACCCACACCTGATCGCCCTCGGCGGTCACGGTGATCCGCGCGGTGTCCGCGGCGCTCGCCGGCTCGGGAATGGACCCGGGGACGACGACCGGCGGGGTGAATCCGCGGGTGCGTGTATCGAAGACCCAGACCATCCGGGCATCCTGGTCCGGGATGTAGATCATCCCGCCATGCCCGACCGGTGGGCCGAGCCGCCGTGGAGCCACCGGCCCCTCGTTCCCCTCGCCCCCATCGCCTCCGCGGCCCGCTTCGCCCCCTCCGGCCGCTTCGTTCCCTTTGGCCGTGTCGCCGCCCGTGTGGGCGTCCCCCTGAGGCGCCGCCGAGCCCTCTGGTGATCCCGCAGGCCGATCGATGTCGGGGAGCCCGGTCGGGACCGCGGGGTCGGCGGAGGCCGCGTCGCCGCCACCCCCCGCTCGGACTGCGCCGTCCCCCGGCGGGGATGGACTTCCCCCCGCTCGGGCCGTGCTGCCCCCCGGCTGGGCCGTGCTGCCCGCCGGCTGGGCCGTGCTGCTCCCCGGCTGGGCCGTGCCACCTACCGCTCGGGCCCTTCCATCACCCGGCACGGCTGGCAGGCCATGCACGGTCACCGTGCCGTCGTGGACGTCGGCGAGCAGGAGCCGTCCGGCAACCGTGTCGAGTATCGGGACGGTGCTCCGCTCTGTCGCGTCGGCCGCAACCACCACCGGGTCGGACGGTGCGGACGCGCTGGTCAGGGTCACTGGCAACGTGATCGCCCGGCCAGGCCGGTCGCCGGTGAGCGGGATCGCCGTCCCGGCCGTGCCGTCGACGACCACCGGGCGATCCTGGGCCAGCACCATGTCGATCTGATGGTCCGGTCGGGCGACGGGAATCGGTGCCGACGCCACGCCATCGCGGATCGGCACCACGGAGCCGCTGGTACGAACGGGCGCCCACAGCGTTCCGTCCCGCGTCCGGACGACGGCGCCGAGGGCTCCGCCGAGGTCGATGACCGGTCCGACGTCGGTGAGCAACCGTCCGTCCAGGCGTCGTACCCGCCCACTCGCACCATCGACGGCGTAGATCACTTTGTTCGCTGCGATCACTGTCGTGTCGGGACGCAGCGTGGCCGTTCGGGCGGGGGCCAGGCGTTGCGGCTCGATCAGGTGGAGCAGGCCGGCGTCCTCGTCGCAGACGAGGAGATCCGGGCCGTTGCGCAGGACGGACAGCCGATGCCCGACCGCGCCGGGCACGGTGACGGCCGCGTCCGCCCGCCCGGTCGTGCTCTGCAGGTGTGTGACGACGCCGGTCGACTCGCTCGCGAGCCAACTGCCGCCGGTGGTGAGGTCGAGGGCGAACGGTGGCGTTCCGGGTGCGGCGGCGGCCAGCCCGGCGCCCACGCACAGAGCCGCGCCGGCCGCCGCCGTGATGACGCGACGCAGCCGCCGTCCGAATGCGGAGATGGCGTGGTCTCACTTTCCCTGATCATGGCCGGCGCGCGGGCGCGGCAAGGCAGCTCCGGCGGCCCGGCCGCGCCGGGTGTTGTTGGTCCTCGGCGCCGGAGTGCAGGCGGTTGGTAGGGGGCCGGTGTCATCCGGCCGTGGTCAGGCGCGCGTTCGAGAACCGCAGCCGGCCGGGAAGGCCGAGCAGATCGCGGTACGTCCCCCGAGCGGGCCGGTCTCACCTGGTGGGACGGACCGCTCGAACGGGTCGGTGTCCCGAACGGGTCGATGTCTGTGTGGGCGTGCCACCCCGCCCGCCCACACAGACACCGCGGGGGAGCGCCGCGGGAGGGGTGCAGCGCTCACCGCATCCCGGCGCCATACCCAACGGCACGCGGGAGTCTGTTGATATTCATGTGCTGGCGTCGACTATCCCGAGATGGACCACTCGGGCGGGTCATCCCTCTTGGTAGGTAAGACGCGGTGTCCGCCGGACAGGTTGCGACGCGCCTGATGCCTTTCGTGACATCGCCTCGGGGGAGTCGCGCAGCATGCCGACACCGGTGCGGCGCGTGCATGTCGGTGTGGGCTTCCTGGCCATCAGATCGACAACTAATTCAGGCTATGGAACAACGAAACGGGGGTGCCCGTCGTCTACCGCAGCGGAACGGATCGTCTCCGTGCCGGCGACGGCCGCCGGAGTCACCGTTCCCGGGCGGATCTCCCCACCGCCCGTGGGCGGACCGGGCCGGTCGCCCCCCTGTCCGGCACGGTCCGCCTCTCGACTCGCACCAGCCCGCCCGCACCAGCCCGCCCGTACCAGCCCGCTCGCAGCAGGTGCGACCGGTAGCAGCACGACACGCACCAGCCCGATCGGTCCCGACGAGGAGGAGCCCGACCCGGTGATGAGCAGCCAGCCCGCGCGGCGAGGACGGTCAGCGTTCCCTACCCCGACCGGACCAGGAGGCAGGGCATGACGAACAGGAACGACGACCGCGACCACCTGCGCGGCGACCAGTCCGGCGTGGCCGCGTTCTCGGCCGCCTTCCACGACGTCGTCGCGAATGTCGAGAAGGTCATCCGAGGCAAGCGGGAGGTTGTCGAGCTCGCGACGATCTGCCTGTTCGCCGAGGGGCACCTGCTCGTCGAGGACGTTCCGGGCCTGGGCAAGACCTCACTGGCCCGAAGCCTCGCGGCCTCGGTCAACGCCGGCTGCCACCGCATCCAGTTCACGCCGGACCTGCTGCCGGCGGACATCACCGGGACGATGGTGTACGACCAGCGTGCCAACGAGTTCGGCTTCCGCCCCGGACCCGTTTTCGCCAACCTCGTCATCGGCGACGAGATCAACCGCGCCTCGCCGAAGACGCAGTCGGCCCTGCTGGAGGTGATGGAGGAAGGGCGGGTCACCGCCGACGGCACGGGCTATCCCGTGCCCCGTCCGTTCATGGTCGTGGCGACGCAGAACCCGATCGACATGGACGGCACATACAGCCTGCCCGAGGCCCAACTGGACCGGTTCCTCATGCGGCTGAGGATGGGGTACCCGTCAGTTGATGCCGAGCTGGAGATCCTTGAAGGCCGGCAGGTGGGACGGCGGATCGAGGACCTGAGGCCGGTGATGCGGGCGGAGGACGTCGTGGCCCGAGCGGCGCAGACCTTCGCCGTCCACGTCGCGCCGGCGCTGCGCCGCTACCTCGTGGACCTGGTGGCCGCCACGCGGACCATCCCCGACATCGTCCGGTTGGGGGCGAGCCCACGGGGCAGCATCGCGCTGTTGCGCGCTGTCCAGGTCAGGGCCGCCGCGCACGCCCGGGTGTTTGCCACTCCCGACGACGTCAAGGCGGTGGCCGGCTCTGTCCTGGCGCATCGTCTGGTGCTCAGCCCGGAGGCCGAGCTGCGGCGCGTCATCGCCGAGGATGTCGTCGACGAGATCCTGCAGACGGTGCCGTCACCGCGCCGGCTCGTCGGAATCTGATCGTGTCGTCCCCCGACGACCGTCGACAGGGCGGCGACCGGGCCGACCGTGGGCTGCTCCGGGTCATCGACGCGGACACGACGACCACCCCGTTGCCTGCCTTGATGCCGCCTGCCTCGATGCTGCCTGCCTCGGTGTCTTCGTCTCCAGCCTCCCTCGCCCGGACCATGCGGCGCCGGACGGGACGGTCCGCGCCGGACCGGCCCGACCCCGGGCGGACCGTGCGCGGGCTCGGTGAGCGTCACCGTCCGCCTGCCCAGGAGCCGCTACCGCGGCCGGCCGCGGCCGGCCGGCGAGTCGCCCCGGCGGGCCGGCAGGTCGCCTCGACCGGTGCGGACGCCGCAGAACGGGCGGGCTCCACCCCGTCGGGTCGGTCCCCCTCCATGGACGGACCCGCGGAACGCGCTGCTTCCAGGACGGCGGAACCGGACGTGGTCACGGCGGAATGGCCGGCACCGGCCCGAAACGGGCCCGGCCCGTCGGAACCCGTCTCGTCGAGTGCGGGCGCATCGGGAGCTGGACCGGTGGGGCCCGATCGGTCTGGTCCCGGGGGCGCTGCGTCTCCGGCGGAGCAGGGCTACCCGTCGGCTCATGGACCCGTGGGGAGCGGGGAACCGCCGGGAAGGGCTCGCCTGAGGGTCACCCCGCTGGGATGGGGGATGTGCGTCACCGTCGCGGCCCTCCTGCTGGGCGGCCGGGTGCTGCGATACGCGGAGCTGGCTGTACTCGGCGGGGCGGGGGCCGCGGCGATGGGTCTTGCGGCTGCTACGGCCGTTCGCCGCCCGAGGGTGTCGGTGACGGTCCGCGTGTCGCCCAGACGGGTCACCCGGAGCGAGGCCGCCACCCTCACCGTCACGGTCCGCAACCTGTCGCGGTGGCCCTCGCCACCGTTCACCCTTTATCTGCCGCATGGCCCTGCCGCCGCCCGTCGGGACCCACCGGGGCCGGGCGCCCCCCGTGCGGGGCGGCTACTGGCCGCTTCGGACCTGGTGGAGACGTGGTGGGAACGGCGTACGTCGACCATCGCCGCCCGTGGAGGTGACGGCCGCGTGTACACCCTTCCGGCCGCGCACCCAGGGGCATCGCGCGCCGCCGGCGCTTCTGGCGACGACCCGCCGCGCGCTGTCGACGCCCTGCACGCACCACACTCCAGGCCGTCCCGCGGTTCTGGCACGGATGGCCGGGGCGCGGCCGGGGCGCCGGATTCGTATCCCCCGGACGGGCCGGACACCCTGGCCGCCGCCGTGTCCGTCCAGGTATCCCGGCTCGTCGGCTCGGGCTGCCGGACGATCGAGCTGGCCATGGACACCAGACGGCGCGGGGTGGTCCGGCTCGGCCCCGCCGAGGTGATCAGATCGGATCCGTTCGGGCTCACCCTGCGCCGGCAGCGGCTGGCGGCGGCCGACACCCTGCACGTCCGGCCGCGGACCCGGGCGCTGGCGGCGCTGGCCTCCGCGCCCTCGCGCGACCCGGATGGGCAGACCGGACAGGGCACGGCCGGGGGGCTGGAGATCCACACCCTGCGGAGGTACGCGCCCGGTGAGGATCTCCGCCTCGTGCACTGGCCGTCCAGTGCGCGGGCGGGTGAACTGATGGTCCGCACCCACGTCGATCCCAGCGAGCCGGCTGCCACCGTCGTCCTCGACAACCGGCCGGCCGCCTATCCGCCCGGCCGGGTTGGCGTCGCGACGTTCGAGGAGGCCGTGGACATCACCGCCGCCGCGGTGATGACCTGCGCGCAGGAGGCGTTCGGGGTCCGGCTCGTGACGACCGCCGGGTTGCGGGTGGCAGGCCGGCGCCGCCGACGGGACGCCGACGTGCTGATGGACGAGCTGGCGGGAGTGCATCTGGACGACAGCGCCTCGCTGGACGTCGTTGCGACGCTGCGGCGCGGCGGGCTCGGCACGCTGGTGCTCGTCACCGGCGGATTCGACCGACAGGCGCTGGCCGCACTCGCCCCGGTGGCGCACGCATACGGGCGCGTCGTCCTGGTCCGGGTGGGCCCCCGCAGCCCGGCCGCCGCCCGGGCCATCGACCGGCGCGACTCCTCCGACCGGGCCCGCCTGCGGACCGCATCGCCCGGCCGGGTGGTGGGGATCGGCGTGCTCGGCAGCACCGTCCCCACCGGTGGTACGCACCTGGACGGAACCACCACCCGGGCTGCCGGGCGGCTGACGGTGATCGACATTCCCGACGCCGAGGCGCTCGGCGACTACTGGCCGACCGGCGAACGGAACCGGCGATGGCCGCGGGGCTCCCCACGGACGGGCCGGTCATGACGCAGATCGGTGGACCGCCCGGCGGGGCCACGCGCTCGGTGTCCGGCTCGAGCGGGGGGCATGTCGTCGAGGTCCACCTTCCCGCCCCTCGGGAGGAGCCGGTGCTGCCTCGCCTGGCGGCCCTGGTGGTGGTGGCGGGACTCGCGATCGTGGGCGGGTTCGGGTTCCGCCGGGTCTTCACTCTCCCCGATCTCCAAGTGATCATCCCTGCTGCCGCGGTCGTGCCCGTGATCACAACCGCGGTGCTGGGTCTGCGACGCCGGCCGGTGCCACTCGCCGGGACGGTCGCGACCTGGGTCGGGGGGTTCGTGGTCTGGGCCACCTGCACGGTAGCGGCCGGTGCGGGCGGGTTCTGGGCGCGGTTGTCCCTGGTCCGTTCGGGTGTCATGCGCGGATGGGCGCGCCTGCTGGACGCGGCCGTCCCGGCACCGCCCGACGGGGCCCTCCTGCTCGTACCGGCGGCGCTGACCTGGCTGGCCGCCGCCGTCGGCGCGGAGCTCGTCGTCCGCACCAGGGCCCGGCTCCTGCCCGCGTTGCCCGCTGCCCTCGTCCTGGCGGTCGCGGTCGCCTACGCGGCCCCCGTGCCGGGATCCGACGCGTCGCTCGCGGCCGCGTTCGCCGCGCTGGCCGCGGTCCTTGCCCGGATTCGTGGGAGCGGCCCGTCCCGGTCACCGGGAGGGTCCGCGGCCGCCCTCCCAGGCCCCGCCGGGCCGGGCGGCGGCTCGGGTGGGGCCTCAGGGTCCCCCCGATCCGGGCCAGGCCTGCTGCCCGTGGCGAGCCCGCGAGGTTGGGCGGCGCTCCGCCTCGCGGCGCGGTCCACCGTCGCCGTGGCCGTCGTCGTAGGCGCCGGTCTGGCACTCGCGCATGGTCCGATCGGGCCGGATGGGCGACCGCCCGTCGACCCTCGCGACCACCGCACAATCGTGCCGGCACCGCTTGCCGCCCTCAACCCCCTGAGTCGGCTGGCCGGCTGGACCGCCCATCCCGACCAGGTCCTGTTCCGGGTGGGTCTGTCCCCGCAGCCGTCGGGGCCGGTCGCGCTTCGGCTTGCCGTCCTCGACTCCTACGACGGCGCTACCTGGTCCACGAGCGGCCGTTACCTGCCTGCGGGACGGGCGATCATCGGCAGGCCAGACGACCGGGGGCAGGCCGGAGGTGCCACGAGCCAGGATGGTGGTCGGCCGTCCACGCCGGTCACCCAGGACCTGACCGTCGTCGACCTTGGCGGCGATCTTGTGCCCGCCCTCGCCCGGCTCGGCCAGTTCACCGTGGTCCCCGCCGCCGGCACGGTGTCGTCCGCCTCGTCCGCCTCGGCCACCGCTCGCACGCCGCATCCCCCGGGCGGGGGTGATCGCTCCACGGCGGCTTCCGTGAGGCCGGCGGGCCAGTTCGCGGTCGATCCGGAGGACGGCACACTCGTGCGGACCATGCCGCTGCACCCCGGAAACCGGCTGCGCCTTGTCTCCACTCCGCCGGCCACCATGACCGCCGACAGGCTGCTCGCCCTAACCGTCTCCGCGACGCCGTCCAACGCCCCCTACCTCGCGGTGCCCGGAGGGGTCCCCCCGGTGCTGCGGGAACTGGCCTCCGTCGCCACCGACGGCGGCGTGACGCCGTACCAGCGGGCCGCCCTGCTGCGCCAGTACCTGATGGCGAGCTTCAGCTTTGATCCCACCGTGCCCGCCGGGCATTCGCTCGCCCACATCGACCACTTCCTCGGCCAGACCCGACGCGGCACCTCCGAACAGTTCGCCACGACGTTCGTCCTCGCGGCGAGGCTGCTGGGCCTGCCCGCCCGTCTCGTCGTGGGATTCACGGCCGCCAACCCATCCGGCGCAACCCGCACGATCCGGGGCGCCGATGCCCTGGCCTGGGCGGAGGTCAACTTCGACGGCGCCGGTTGGCTGCCGTTCTTCCCCACTCCCCGAGCGGGGGACGAACGCGGTGCGACGGTGGCCGGGTCCACCCAGGGCGAGTCCTCCGCGCAGACCTCACTCGTGGAGGCGGTGCTGCGTTCCACCGTCTCCGTACCGCCCGGTCGGGCGGACGCCACCCCGCCGGGGCAGGCACCACCTCGTTTCGCGGACCGGCGATCGCCATCCCCCGGCTGGGTGGACCTCGTCCTTCCCTCGGCGACGGCCGTCGGCGTCACCGCCGTGCTCGGCTGTCTCCTTCTTGGCTGGCTGCTGCCGATCGCGCGGCGTCGGCGGGTGCGGCGCGCCGCGAAGGGCAGCAGGGCGCGGATCGTCGTCGCCTGGCAGCGGGCGATCGAGACGTTCGCTGATTCCGACCGGGCGATGCCGCGGGCGGCCAGCCCGAGCGAGGTGGTGGCCCTCGCGGCGGGCCTGGTCGACGACGCCGGACTCACCGCGCTGCGTGGGCTGGCCGACCTCGCCACGCTCGCTCTGTTCGACGACGGCACGCCCGGCCGCTGGGATGAGGGACCCGGCCGGCGTGCCGCGGATGAGGCGTGGCGCCTGCTCGACGGCCTCGAGCAGGCGGTCCGTCGCGCCGTCCCCCGCCATCGCCGACTCGGCAGGCGGATCTCGCCGCGCACGGTCCGCGCCGAGCTGCGCAGGCTGCGCCGGACGGCGCCGGCGCCCCAGCGTGCCGCCCACCGACCGGCGGGGCCGGGCGGACCATATGCCCCCGCCCCCGCGGCCGAGCGCCGCCGCCGGACCCCCGCACCGGGATCCGGTCCGCCTTCGCGGCGAACCGAACGGGCCACGGCCGGCAGGGATCACAGGTAGCCCGGGCAGGTCGGCACCCCCGGAACGGGCCCGCTGCCCCCGCTCACCGCCGTGGCCGGCAGATACCCCCAGCCCTTGCGGTAACCGGCGGCGTTCACCCGGCCGGCGTCACCCTGGGTGTACAGCCACCACGTGTTCGCGTTGCCGTGGATCACCGGATTGGGCCGGCCGTCGAGCTGGCAGATCACCCAGACGGCCGACGCCTTCTTCATGTAGCCCGAGTCGTCCAGCTCGCCCCCGGCACCGCGGGCCACATTGGCGTAGACCAGGGAAGCCACCGAGGAGGCGCAGTAATGGCGCGTCCGCCACACTCGCCCGCGATAGTCGGTAGTCGGGGCCGATCGGGCGGTGCACGATGCGTCCGAACCGATGCCCCGCGGCGGAGGGACGACGGGCTGCGCCCCGGCGCCAGCCGCGGTGGACGGCGGTGCCGGGGCCACCCCGACGCCGGCGGCGCCCTCCGTCGGGCCGGATTGCTCCCCCGCGACCGTGGCGGCTCGCTCGTCGTCGCCCCGCGTCGAGGGCGCCCGGGTCAGGAGAAGGACCGCCAGCACCACGACGGCCCCGGCGAGGACCGCCATCGGCGCGGCCAGCAGCGCCCGGCGCCGCCGTGCCGACCGAGGATCGGGACCCGGCCCCGATGCGGCGGATCCCGGCGAGGGCGGCGCGGTTCTCGGCGAGGGTGGCTCGGTTTTCGGCGACGGGCCGCCCGCGCGCGGCGCGGAGGCACGTGGCGACGGGCCGCCTGCGCGCGGCGCCCCACCGGACGTGGATGCTCCGCGAGGCCCGCGCGGGCCAGCCGACCACGTCATCGGTGCGGCAGTCGCCGCGATCCCGGACGAGCGTTCGTGAACCGGCGGCACCCGAACGAGCGGGAAGCCCAGCCCTGTCAGCGCGTCCGCGACCTCACGGGCGGAGCCGGGCCGCTGGTCCGGCCGGGCCATGAGGGTCCAGGCCAGCAGATCACGCAGCGCGGGTGGCACGTCGTTCCGGGTCTCCGGTGCGATGTCGCCGTCGAGAATGCGCCGCAGTATCTGGGTCGGAACCCGTCCCGGGAACGGCAGAGTTCCGTTGACGAGGGTGAACAGGGTCGCGCCGAGGGCGAAGATGTCGGCCGGCTCCTCCGGATTCTCGCCGAGCAGGACCTCGGGGGCGGCGTATCCGGGGGTGAACGCCGCGGAGATCGTTGCCGCGTGCATTCCCTCCGTGATGCTGGCGATGCCGAAGTCGGTCAGGACCGGATCACCCGGCCCGCGGAGAAGGATGTTCGCAGGCTTCAGATCCCGGTGCAGGATGCCGCGGTCGTGCGCGGCGGCGAGGGCGTCGGCGATCGGTACGCACAGGGCGACCGCCTCCGTGACCGGCAGCGGACCGCCGTTGCGCAGCAGGTCCGCGAGTGACCCGCCGGAGAAGTACTCCATGGTCAGGTAGGGCCGATGATCCCGGGTGGTGCCGGCGTCGAAGACCGTGATGATGTGGGGGTGGCCGGTGAGCCGCCCGGTGGCCCGGCACTCCCGCACGAACCGGCGTTCGGCGGCGGGATCACTCAGGTCGGAATGCAGCACCTTGATCGCCACCTGGCGGTCGAAGATCTCCTGTTCCGCGAGATAGACCGTGCTGAATCCGCCGTGTCCGATTGTTGTGAACGAGCGGTAGCCCTCAATCAATACCGGCTCCACCTGGTTATCTGCATTCGTCGGCGTACCTGGCCCGTTCTGTCGCTATTCCGGCCCTGTCACCACGGCGCAGCGACCGGGGCCTCCCCGTCCGACCGGCTACGGACGATCGATCACGCTACACGGACGGTGCGCGGCGAATTCGCCGGCATCCGGGCCGCGGCGCGTGAGCCGGTCCATGGCGGTTCCGGCCTGTCGCGGGCGGGTAGTCCCACACCGGGCGGCTTGCGGGAGTGGCGGGCGGCTTGCGGGAGTGGGCCGTGCGGGGGCCGGGCCCGGCCGGGCGCCATGCACAGCCGCGTGCGGGGCGGCCCACCATCCGGGCGGGTGTGTGGCCGCGACCATGGGCCGATCGGGCCATGCCGATCGCGGCCGGGGACAGAAGGAGGCAGCCATGGCTCAGGCGATGAAAGGACGCACGAGGCCCGCCGGCGCGGGCACCTCCAACGACGAGATGGCCAGGCAGGTCGCGAGCCAGACCTCGTCGGACCGGATGGCCGAGAAGATCTTCCGTCGGGAGAGGGACGGCGCGCTGACGGACACCGAGGCAGCCAAGAGCGAGGCGTTGCAGCACTGAGGCGCAGGGGGGAGGGGGGAGGCCGGCCCTGCGTCGCCACCAGGCCCGCGACGAGCGTCACGGCCGGTCCCGGGCCCGATGTCCGTGCGGAGCGTCGGCGGTTCGGCGTATGGATGAGCGATGCAGGAAGACACCCCCGAAGCGGGCCGGCCCTTCACCGACGACGGCACCCCCGAACCGGTCTGGCGGGCCTGGCAGCCGGGATGGTCGGAACTGGACCTCGACCCCTCGCCGCCGGCAGTGATCGTGGTGGCCCCCCATCCGGACGATGAGGTTCTCGGCGTCGGCGGGCTGCTCGTCCGCCTGCACGCACTCGGCGCCGCGATCACCGTCGTCGCGGTCACCGATGGTGACGCATCTCATCCCGGATCGCCGACGCTGGCCCCGGCCGAACTGGCCCGGCGGCGGGTTGCCGAGCAGCATGCCGCGCTGACCGCGCTGGGGCTGGCGCAGGTGCCGGTGCACCGGGTCGGGCTGGGGGACGGGCGGGTCGCCGGGCATGAGGCGGCGGTTGCCGACCAGGTGGAACCGCTGCTCACCCCCGGCTGCTGGGTGCTGACCACGTACACCGGGGACCGCCATCCGGACCATGAGGCCACGGGGCGCGCGGCGGTGCTGGCGGCGGAGCGGGCCGGCGCGCGGCTGCTGGAATACCCCGTCTGGACCTGGCACTGGGCGGTTCCGGATGACCCCAGGGTGCCGTGGGCGAGGGCTCGGACGGTGTCCCTGCCCGTCCCGGTGCAGGAGGCCAAGCGGCGTGCGGTCGACTGCTACACCAGCCAGATCGCCCCGCTGTCTGACGACCCGGCGGATTCGGCGGTCCTCGGGGAGCCGGTGCTGGCCAGGCTGCTGCGCCCCTACGAAACGCTCTTCGTCTAGTCCATCGTCGGAGCACGTCGCCCGGAGCACGTCGCCCGGAGCACATCGTCGAGCGCGTGTCGGCGAGAGCCGGCCCCGATCGGACGATCGTTGGCCAGGGATCGCGATCGCGGCTAGTCTGCGGGGCAACGAACTGCATACCGCTGCCGCTCACACCCGTGCGGGAGAGTCCCGGCCGCCACCTGCCGGGACGCCGAAGGAGCAAGCTCTCCCCATAAACTCTCAGGCCCCCAACCGCCGGGTCAGGCAACTCTGGAAAGTGGACATCACGGTGTCCCGCCGACGGTGAAAGCCGCGGCCGTCGTCCGCGGGTCCTCGCTCGGACCCATGGCGTCGGCGGCCGGTGAAGCTCTCAGGCCAAATGACAGAGGGGGAGGCCCGCCGCGGCGTCGGCTCCGTTGTCGTCGTCGCCCGACCTCCGGAGCGCTCATCATGCATGACGGCACCGATCACGAGGACGCCTCCGCAGCGGCCGCCACCAGCAACGTCACCGGTCCGGCGGCCGTGGCCTATCCGCAGTTCGCCGACCGGCACATCGGCCCGGACGCCGGGGCCCAGCGCTCCATGCTCGCCGCGCTCGGGGTGGTGTCGCTGCGGGCGCTGACCGACGCCGCGGTCCCGGCCGTCATCCAGGACCGCAGCCTCGAGCTGCCCGCTGCGCTCGACGAGACGGCGGTTCTGGCGGCGCTGCGCGCGCTTGGACGCGACAACCGCCCCGTGCCGTCGATGATCGGCCTGGGCTTCCACCCCGCGGTGCTGCCCGGCGTCATCCAGCGCAACGTCCTGGAGAACCCCGCCTGGTACACCGCATACACGCCGTACCAGCCGGAGATCTCCCAGGGCCGGCTGGAGGCGCTGTTGAACTTCCAGACGGTGATCACCGATCTGACGGGTCTGGCGGTGGCCGGAGCGTCCCTGCTCGACGAGCCGACCGCCGCGGCCGAGGCGATGCAGATCGCGCTGCGCACGGCGAAGGGGTCCCGCGCGACGTTCCTCGTCGACGCGGACACACTCCCCCAGACGATTGCGGTCGTGGCGACCCGGGCGGAGGCGCTGGGCGTGACCGTCCACGTCGCCGACCTGTCCCGTGGCCTGGCGGCGGGCGACCCCGCGGCCACGGACGCCGGGGTGCCCGCGGAGGTGCTGGACTCGACGTTCGGGCTGCTGCTGTCCTACCCGGGGCCGGGCGGGGCGCTGCGCGACCCGCGGTCGGTGATCGCCGAGGCGCGTGAGCGGGGGATCGTCGTCACGGTCGCGGCAGACCCGCTGGCGCTGACGCTGCTGCGCTCGCCCGGCGAACTCGGCGCCGACATCGCCGTCGGCAGCACCCAGCGTTTCGGGCTGCCGCTGTCGTTCGGCGGGCCGCACGCCGGCTACCTGGCGGTCCGCAAGGGTCTGGAGCGGTCCCTGCCCGGCCGGCTGGTCGGGGTGTCGGTCGACGCGGACGGCGCACCCGCCTACCGGCTCACCCTGCAGACCCGTGAGCAGCACATCCGCCGGGAGAAGGCGACGAGCAACATCTGCACCGCCCAGGTGCTGCCCGCCGTGCTCGCCTCGATGTACGCCGTCTACCACGGCCCGCAGGGTCTGGCCGGGATCGCCTGGCGGATCCACGGCCTCGCGGTCCGGCTCGCCGAGGGGCTGCGGGCCGGTGGGGTACCCACCGGCGCCGATGCCTTCTTCGACACCGTCGTCGCGGCGGTGCCGGGCCGGGCCGCCGAGGTGGTGGCCGAGGCGCTGGCTCACGGCGTCAACGTGCGGCTCGTCGACAGCGACCACGTCGGGGTCTCCTGCAACGAGACGACCACGGAGGCGGATCTGCGCGCCGTCTGGGCCGCATTCGGGGTGCCCGCGGCGGCATCGGCCGAGGTGACGGCCTCGTCGGCCTCGTCGGCGCTGCCCCGTGAGCTGGTGCGCACCGACTCCTACCTCGAGCACCCGGTCTTCCACGAGCATCGCTCCGAGACGGCGATGCTGCGCTACCTGCGCCGGCTGTCCGACCTCGATCTGGCCCTCGACCGGGGCATGATCCCGCTGGGGTCCTGCACGATGAAGCTCAACGCGACCACCGAGATGGCCGCCGTCACCTGGCCTGAGTTCGCCGACATCCACCCGTTCGCGCCCCTCGACCAGGCCGGCGGATACCTGACGATGATCCGCGATCTGGAGGACTGGCTGGCCCGGATCACCGGATACGCGGGCGTTTCGGTGCAGCCGAATGCTGGCAGCCAGGGTGAGCTCGCCGGCCTGCTCGCAATTCGTGCCTATCACCGCGACAATGCGCTGCCCGGTGCACCGGTCCGCGACGTCTGTCTCATTCCCTCCTCCGCGCACGGGACGAACGCGGCGAGCGCCGCCATGGCCGGGATGCGTGTCGTCGTGGTCGCCTGCGACGACGACGGTAATGTCGACCTCGACGATCTTGCCTTCCGGGCGCGGGCGAACGCCGATGTTCTTGCCGCGCTGATGGTGACCTATCCGTCGACGCACGGCGTCTATGAGGAGGGCATCGGGCAGGCGTGCGCGATCGTCCACGAGGCCGGCGGTCTGGTCTATGTCGACGGGGCGAATCTCAACGCGCTCGTCGGGCTCGCGAAGCCCGGCGAGTTCGGCGCCGACGTCAGCCATCTCAACCTGCACAAGACGTTCTGCATCCCGCACGGCGGCGGCGGCCCTGGGGTCGGCCCGGTCGCGGTCGGCGAGAAGTTGCTGCCCTACCTGCCGAACCACCCGTTGCGGGCCGAGGCCGGGCCGGCGAGTGGGGTCGGGCCCATCTCGGGGTCGCCGTGGGGCTCCGCCGGCATTCTGATGATTCCCTGGGCGTACATCCAGATGATGGGGGCGGACGGTCTGCGTCAGGCCACCTCGGTCGCCGTACTGAACGCCAACTACATCGCCCACCGGCTCCGTCCGCACTATCCGGTGCTCTACGCCGGGCGGGACGGACTGGTCGCGCACGAATGCATTCTCGACCTACGGCCACTGACGAAGCGGACCGGTGTCACGGTGGACGACGTGGCCAAGCGGCTCATCGACTACGGTTTCCACGCGCCGACCATGTCCTTTCCCGTGGCCGGCACCCTGATGGTCGAACCGACCGAGAGTGAGGATCTGGCCGAGATCGACCGTTTCTGCGATGCCATGATTGCGATTCGCGCGGAGGCGGACAAGGTCGGTGACGGAACCTGGCCGCGCACGGACAACCCGCTGCGCAACGCACCGCACACCGCCCAGATGGTCACCGCCGACGAATGGCCGCATCCTTATCCGCGGTCCGTTGCGGCCTATCCGGTAGCCGCACTGCGGGCCGCGAAGTACTGGCCGCCGGTGCGCCGGATCGACGGCGCGTACGGCGATCGCAACCTGGTCTGCACCTGCCCGCCGGTCGAGTCCTTCGCCGCGCGGTCCGAGGAGGGCCCCGTTCTCGTCGCCGCCGGCTGACGGCGGCGCCGAAGCGGAGGGTGTGTTCCTCCCCGTGCGGGGTCCCACGTCGGGATGCGGGGGGCGCGATCGCGGGGTTTCGTGGCCATGTCAGCATCGTGACATGGCCGCGACCCCGGCCGTCCCGGCGTGGTGACAGTCAGGTCGGCCGGCTGGTGTCGTCGGGTCCTGGTGCGACGGAATGCCCGTGGGCCCGTTCCGGACGGGGCGGCGACCTCATTCGATGCCGGCGGCCGAACGTCGCCGGAGGACCACTCCTCGCAGGGGCGGAACCGTGCGGGTGATAGTCTTGTGTCTTTCCGTGAGAACGTGTGCGGACTTCGTCTGCTCCAACGCAATGCGTGGCCCCGGTGACCATCGGATCGTGGTGCGTGTGGAGAGGGCTGGCCACTCTTCCCGAGCGTGAGGGTTTGGTTGGGCAAGTCTTCCGCTGCGGCAGAATTCCGCCGGCTGCGCCGCTCGTGATGGCGGCCAGGTGGTACCACCGCTATTGACCGTTGATCGCGTCCCCCTAATAGTGGGTGGCCAGATGCTGTGGTGGAACGTGGGGTTAAACCACTCCGGCAGATCACCGATGGGGCAACGGGAGGTTGTGGCGGATGGATCCTCGGGTAGAAAAGCAGCTTGCTCAGCTCCGCCGGAAGGCGGTCGATTTGGGCCTCGGTCCGGCGTTGAAGCTGGTGCGTGACACCGTCGTGCCGACGGCCAGGCGCAATCGCAATGACGACCGTCACCTGGCGCTGCTGCTGTCGTTCGTGTTGCGGGAGAACTCCAACTGCATCGACGTGGGCGCGCACCGGGGCGACGTGCTCCGGACGATTCTGCAGCACGCTCCGCGGGGACGGCACATCGCCTACGAGCCGCTGCCGCACATGGCGGCCTCCCTGACGACCGACTTCCCGACGGTCCAGGTGCGCCAGGCGGCGCTGTCGGACAAGCCCGGAGTGCTGCCGTTCACCTACGTCCGCAGCCGGCCCGCCTACAGCGGGCTGCGCGACCGGGTGCCGGACACCGAGGACGTCGAACAGATCGAGGTGGTGGTCGAGGTTCTCGACGAGACGCTGCCCACGGACTACCAGCCGACCCTCATCAAGGTCGACGTCGAGGGCGCCGAGTACGGGGTGTTTCGCGGTGCCCGGAAACTGATCGCCGCCAGCCGGCCGCATCTGGTGTTCGAGTTCGGCGCCGGTGCCCGCGATTACGGCACGACGGCGGACGAGATGTACGAGCTCGTCGACAGCGATCTGGGTCTGCGGATCTTCGATCTCGACGGCGAGGGTCCGTACACCCTGCCCAAGTTCCGGGACACCTTCGAGACCGGCCGCCACTTCAACTTCGTCGCGCATCCCTGACGGTCGTCTGCGGACCACCACGCAGCGCCGATGCCCGGCCGGCCGGCAAGGACAGGGCCGCTCGGGCGGGGCCGGTCTGTCATCCGCCGGCCCTCGCCGGCGTGTCGCGGATGACCGCGGCGGCCGGCCCGAGAGACACCCCGGACGGAGCCGTCCGGGTACGCTGCGAGCCCCTCCGCGCACCATTGGTCCGCATACGTGGTTATGCACCCGACGAGTGGGAGCGGAGAACAAGAATCGGACAAGAGTCCATACGAGGACTCAAACGAGTGTGTACGAAGAGCGACGGTTCGGTACGGTTTCGGAAGGTCGCGGCGATCGACCCACCGGAACCGTCTGGGCGGGACTGGTGCCGCCGCTGCTGCCGGATCCGGTAATGGATCGCCGGGAGGCATCGGGCGTACGCGGCCGGTATGCGCACCACCCGTCCGGTCAACTGAGAGGCTGCTCATGGCCCGCTCCCCCCGGGGTGGCTGTTCGCCGCCAGCCGGTCCTGCATCGTCCACGAGCCCCAGGTCGTCGGTGGACCAACCGACGACGGGTCTGCCGCGGGCCGTTCCCCGCCGCCACCGCGTCCCCACGCCCGCCGGGCGGCCCAGGTCCGGGCTTGGGGCCGCGTCGGCGTCACCGCCTTCGCCGCCGCCGTTCCGAACGGATCCCGCGTCCCGAACCGAGGGGTGATGCCGGCCCCGCCGTGGCACGCCCGGGCGGGCCGTGGCTGGCTCGCCTGTCCGGGCGCCGGCCTGGCCGCGGTCATCGCCTTCGTCCTGCCGCCCGCGGTGGGTGTCGGGCTCGGCTTCAGGATGGCGTTGTACCTGCTGGTGAGCCTGTCGGCCGCCGGTGCCCTGCTCGCCGGATCGCATCGCCTCGCCGCCATCCCGCGGCGTGGCTGGACGCTCCTCGCGGGCGGTCAGGTTCTCTACGCGGCCACCGGTGTGGCTCTCTTCATCTACCCGCGTGTGTCCTCAGGCACAACCGGTGCGGTCTCGGACGTCGTTCTGTTCCTCCGTTATCCGCTGCTGGTCGCCGGCCTGCTGGCACTGCTGCGGGCGCGTTGTCCCGGGCGGAGTGCGGCCGGCCGGCTGGACACCGCGATGGTCCTCGCCGCGGCCTGCCTGCTGTTCTGGGTGTATCTGGTGGCACCGGCGGTGCGGGCCGGTGGTATGTCGGCGGTCGGGATCGTCCCGGTGGTGTGCGCGGCGGCGAGTCTGGTGGTGGTCGGTGTGACCGTCCGGCTCGCGGCGGGAGACGGGGAGCGGCCGGCCACGTTGTTCCTGCTGGCGGGTGGGGTGCTCGTGAGCGTGGCCGCGGACGCCGCCGATGTGTTCACCCGCATCGGCGACGCCGCCGCGGGTGGCCTGGGGATGGGTGGTTCGGGCGGTACAGCGGTCGATGGCCGGGACGCCGCCCGGATGGTGAGTGCCCTTCTGCTCACCGCCGCCGCGCTCCATCCCTCGCTGGCCCGATCGGGGCAGTCGGTGGCGCCGCGGGCGGTGCCGATCCGCCACGGGTGGCGGTTGGCCACATTGTGCGGTCTCGGGCTGGTCGGGCCGGTGGTGCTCGGCGTGCAGGCTGGCCGCGGCGATTTCCGGGACGTCGGCCTGATCGCGATGGTGAGCGCCGGGATCGTGCTTCTGATCATCGCCCGGATGGCCCGACTGGAGGCCGATCAGCGACACCTCGCGATCACTGATGGCCTGACCGGGCTACGCACCCGCCGGTATCTGGAGGCCGAGATGCGGGTCGCCGCCCGGCGGGCTCGCCGGGTCGGGTCGGGGATGGGTCTGCTCCTCGTCGACGTCGACCACTTCAAGTCCGTGAATGACCGGTTCGGCCATCCGACCGGCGACCAGGTACTCGCCGAGGTGGCCCGGCGACTGCTCGACGTGACCCGTCCGGGGGACGTCGTGGCCCGCTACGGGGGGGAGGAGTTCGCGCTGCTTGCGCTGGACGTCCGGGGCGATGCGCTGGCGGACATCGCCGAGCGGCTGCGGCTCGGCGTGGGGCGGGAGCCCGTGCGGGTGGCGCTGCCCGCGCCGGCCCCTGGTGCTTCCGCCGAGTGGTCGGCCGCTTCCGCTGAATGGTCGTCCTTCCCCGTCGGCGCGGGGGCTGGGGCGGTCCAGGCGGCCGACGTCGTCCGGACCGCGGGAAGCATCGCGATGACGACTCGCAACGACGGCCGGCCGGACACGGCGGGTCGGCTCAGGACCGCCACGGGTACCGGACCGTCGTCGCTGTCCGTGCCGGTAACGGTCTCGGTCGGCGGCGCTGTGCTGCCCGATCACGCGGGCGACGTCTACGCACTGGTCGCGGTCGCGGACCGGGCCCTGTACGCCGCCAAGGAGGCGGGCCGGGACCGGGTCGCCATCGGTCCGGAGGGGGCGCCGCGCCCGGGGCGGGTCCCGGCCCCGGTGCCCTCCGGGCGGGCCTCGCCCCACCTGCAACCGTCCCGACTGCCGACGGCCGGTCCACCGGCGCTCGACTCCACAGCATCCCGACGTTCGTCGATGGACTGGCCGGCCGGCAGCCATCCCGTGGCCGACGGGGGCGCGGCGGATCCACTCGGCATCCGGCCGCCCGCGTTCCCGCGGCCTGCCGTCGACCCGTCCGGGTCCGTGCCCTCCGCGATCGCGGCGTCTGCCCTCGATCCGCTCCGAAGGGATCTGCAGGTCGACGACTCCGCGTCGTCGCTGCGGTGGACGGACCGACCTCACCCGGCCGAGCCGGCCGGGAACGATCCGGAGGGCGCCCCCCGACCGGGCGCGTCATCCGGTGCACCCGGCGCGCCGGCGTCCGGATGGAACGGGCTCTGGGGCGGTGACGACAGCGAAGCGACCCAATCGCGCCATGCGACCACCGCCAACCCGGACGGCACGCCGGCCGTGCTCGCCGAGCCCGCGGCGGTGGCCGCGGCTGCCGCGGCGGTGGCCACCGCGGTGGCCGCGGTACTGGTCGCGGAGCCGCGCGAGCTGCCCAGGCGCCTGCCCGACGGCGTCGAGTGCCTGCGCCGGATCGCCGAACAGGTCGACGCCTGGCATGCGCCGCGCGCGGACGGCCGGGCGGTGGGGCACTGGCTCGGCGAGGTGCTCACCGTGCTCGGCTATGCCGCCGTGGCACGCCACCGGGCCCGGCTGGCCGGACGGCTGCACAACGTCGGAAAGATCCTCCTGCCGCCGCACGTCCTGGCCCGTCCGGGCCCCCTGGACGCCGAGGAGTGGCGTCTGATCCGGATGCACCCGGTGATGGGCGCGAATCTGCTCGCCCAGGTGCCGGATCTGCGGGTCGAGGCGGAGATCATCGCCCAGCAGCGGGAGTGGTTCGGTGGGGGTGGCTATCCCAACGGGATCGCCGGGTCCCGGATCCGGATGGAGGCACGGGCCCTCGCGGTCTGCACCGCCTGGGCGGCGATGCGCGGCGGGCGCGGGGGGCGGGATCCCCTGAGCGGACCCGCCGCCCGCGAGCAGCTTCGGGCCGGGCGCGCCACCCAGTTCGACCCGACGGTCGTCGACGTCTTCCTGGCCCTGGAGGCCGACGGGCGGGTCGGGCTGCCCCATCCGGGCGACCGGCTTACGACCACCCCGGCCGCGTGGGCGTCCACGCGGCCGTCGCTGGGGCTCGCCCGACCGCGCGCCGGTGTCCCAGCCGTGATGCTGACCGAGGGAGACTGATGACGTAGGAGCGAGTCCGCACCCTGGGCGAGTCCGCCCCCTTGGCGATCCCGCCTCTGTGAGCGAGTCCGCCGCCACGAGCGGGTCCGCCGCCACGAGCGGGTCCGCCGCCACGAGCGGGTCCGACGACATGCGCGAGCCCTCGCCGAGGCCGCCGACATGGGCCACGCAGCCCTCGCGGCCTACCGGGTCGGTGAGTCGGTGGGCCGGCGTATCCGGCTGGGTCGATGCCGGCCTGGCATCGGCTGGCCCGGCAGCGGGTAGTTCTCTCCCGATCGGTCCTGGAGTAACCGCTCCGGGCGCTTGGTCGGATACCCACCGTAGCCACGTGGGACGATAGTGCGGTTCCGGTGCGGCGCGGCGTGTTCGTGGCCGGTCCCGAAAGTGGTGGCTGATACCTGCCGGGAAAGAGGGGGAGTGACGGACCGGGCCGCAACACCGATACTTTGACGCTCCAGCACCTGGCATGTGTCGGATCGGTCGTGCTCCGGAGACCGCGAAGAGGACGCGGCGAACCCGAGCGCGGGGAGGTACCGGAAACGACCCGGGCGGTCGAGGCGTTGTGAACGGAGGTACGCAATCATGCGGTCAGTGGCACGAGGGGGAATCGCCGCCCGGTCCGCGTGATACCCACCTCGCAACGCCCGTAGGAGATCCCCATAGGACGTCGCCACCGGTACGGGGGTTGTCCGTACCCAAGAAAGGTCACGAGAGAGGGGCGTCCGTGCGAACGCTCGAACCCACCAGCCTCGACCTCGACACGATCGAGGTGGACAAGCTTGCCAAGGGCATCACCCTGAGCCTGTTGATCCCGGCCCGCGGCCCGGAGGCGGCCCGGACTCTCGGCGAGATCATCGCGCAGAACCGGCAGCGGTGGATGCAGGAACGCAGTGTGCTGGACGAGATCGGCGTCGTCGTCGATCCGTCCTCAGACGGCGACGAGCACGACCTCGTGCGCATCGCGACGGACGCGGGCGCGAGCTGGGTCGTCCGCGGGCAGTCCGTCCTGCAGCGCCATGCCGGCAGGGAGGCCACGACGATCGGCGGGAAGGCCGGCGCCATGCGCAGCCTCGCCTACCTTGCGTTCGGTAATCGGCTCATCTTCCACGACGCCGATCTAGAAAGCTACGATCCGTACACGGTTGGGGTCCTCGCCGCTGCGACGACCGCCGGCAACGCTCCACTTTTCGTAAACGGAAGTTCGCGTAGGGTGACGGGTGACGGTCAGCCCGGCGGGCGCACCACGGAGATGCTGCGATCGTTGTTGTCGAAACAGCTCGCCCGGTATGTGCCGTCCATCACGCGGACTATCCAGCCCCTGATCGGGGAGTTCGTCATCGACGCGGATGTCTTCGCGGCGCTGGCCTTCTCGCGCGGGTATGGCGTGGAGACCTCGCTGAAGGTTCTGGCGCTCGACCTGCTCGACTACTCGGACAGCCTGCAGGTCGAGCTCCCGATCAAGTATCAGGTCGGCCAGCATTACCACAGCCTCGTGAAACAGTTCCATGAGATTAGTTTCACAATCGATGTCCTGGAAGCGTACTTCCAACGGCGCCGTGTCGATCCGCACGTCGCCATCTGGCAGATCGCCGACAACTACGACCTGCTATTTCCGGGACGCACCTACACCCTGCACCGGCCGCCGGGCTACGACGAGACCGATTTCGTCCCGCGTATGGGCTTCTACCAGCCGCTGGCCACGGCGCCGGCGTATCAGGCCCGACTGCCGGAGATCAAGAGTGCCCGCCGGGTCGCGCTGGACGCGCTGGAGCGCCGGATGCGTACCTCGGCCTGACCGATCTGCCCCAACCGGGCACCGATCTGCCCCGACTGGGCCGGGTGGCCCGGTCGGGTGCTCTACCGACTGCCCATGCGGGCTGGTCCCGACCCGACCCGACCCGACAGTCCGGTCCGGTCAGGTCGGGCCATCCGCGCCGGGCGGGACGATCGCCCGGCAGGCCTGGGAGAACACATCGATCATCTGTCGGTCGAACAGGTCGGCGGGATCTTCGAGGGCCGGGGGCAGGTGGCCGAAGGACTCCAGCGACAGGAAGCCGTGCAACTGGGTCCAGGCCGCCAGACAGACCGCCATGCCACCGGGGTCGATCGCCACCCCGTGGTCGCCGGCCCAGGCGCGCAGCCTGGCCTGCATCGTCGGGGTGAGCTCGGCGTCGACGTGGCCGGTGTCGATCAGTCCGGCCTCGATCGCCTCCGTCATGCAGCGGAACAGCACGGCCACCGACCGCTGCAGCTCGGCGGCCACCCGGGTGCCGACGAACCCGCCTTCGGGTACCCGCGTACCGAAGAGCAACGTGTACTCGACGGCGTGGTCCAGCGCCCAGCGGCGGTGCGCCCGGGCGACGTCCAGCCACCGACCGAGATGATCGTGCGGATCGCCCGCCGTGAACGCCGCCTCTAGGGCGTCGGCCAGCGAGGCGAAGCCGTCGGCCGTCAGCTCCGCCAGCAGGACCTCGCGGCTGTCCACGTAGCGGTACAGGGCCGAGGGGGCCATGCCCATCGCCCGCGCCACCCCCCGAAGGGACAGGGCGGCGGGACCGAGCTCCGCCAACTGGGCGTGCGCCGTCTGCTTGATCTCGTCGAGGGTGGCCCGCCGTAGCCGTTCCCGGCGGGTGACTGGACTACTCACAGCGGCCATGGTCGATCTCGAGATGAACACTGTCAACTTTGCGTCAGTTCGGCCTTGACGAGAACACCCGACGCGAACACTGTTCTCTACAGGGTTGCCCCATCTGTGGAGGAAGCAGTGTTCTCGTCCCTTGTGGCGCTGGTGACGCGCCGCCCTCGCCTGGTGCTGGTCCTCACGGTCGTCGTTCTGCTCGGCGGCGGCGTCCTCGCGAGCAGCGCCTTCGGCAAGCTGCAGACCGGCGGCTTCGACGACCCGGCCTCGGAGTCCTCCCGGGCAGCCGATGCGATGGATGCCCGCTTTCACGGCCATCCGAACGTGCTCCTTCTCGTCACCGCCCGGCAGGGGGATGTCGACGACGCGACGGTCGCCGCCGCGGGCCGGTCCGTGGCGACCGATCTCGCCGCCCAGCCGGGCGCCCGCGACGTCGTGTCCTACTGGACCGGCGGGGGGCCGGCGTTGCGCTCCCGGGACGGCCGATCGGCCCTGGTCGTGGCCAGCGTGCGGGACGATGACGAGGCCTCGGACATCGTCGATCGCTACGAGTCGGGTCAACGCTGGCCGGACACCGTGACCGTCCGACCGGGGGGTGCGGCCACGGTGGGCGAGGACATCGGCAATCAGGTCTCCAGCGACCTCGCCGTGGCCGAGTCGATCGCTATCCCCATCACCCTGGTGCTCCTGGTGATGGCGTTCGCCGGCGTCGTCGCCGCGCTGCTGCCGCTGGGTATCGGCCTGCTCGGCATCGTCGGCGGTTTCGCGGCGCTGTCCGTGATCGGCGGGCTCACCGATGTGTCGATCTTTGCCGTGAACCTCGCGACGGCGATGGGCCTCGGCCTCGGCATCGACTACTCCCTGCTGATGGTCAGCCGGTTCCGCGAGGAACTGGCGGCCGGTCGTGACCGTGCGGACGCGGTGGCAGTGACCGTTCACTCCGCCGGTCGGACCATCCTGTTCAGCGGCGCGACGGTGATCGTGGCGTTGGCCGTGATGCTGCTGTTCCCGCCGTTCTTCCTGAAGTCCATGGCGTATGCGGGGATCGCGGTGACGCTGGTGGCGGTGGTCGCGGCGATCGTGTCGCTGCCGGCCCTGCTGATGGTGCTCGGCGAGCGGGTGAACTCCTGGCAGGTGGGTGGCCTGATCGGACTGGTCCGCCGGCGCCGGACGAGTCGCTCCGGGCCGGTGGGAGTCTCCGGCGCGGACGGGGGGGACGCGATCGCCGTGCGGGAGACGGGCGAATCCCCGTTCTGGCGGCGGGTGGCGGCGACGGTGATGCGCCGCCCGGTGCTCACCGGGCTGCCGGTGGTCGCGGTGCTGCTCGTGCTCGGGGCGCCGTTCCTGCACGTCAACTTCGGGACGCCGGACGACCGGGTGCTCCAGCCCGGCTCGGCGTCGAGCCGGGTGGTCGGGGACGCGCTGCGCGAGGACTTCGCGGCCGACCTCGGCGGTGCGATGGAGGTCGTCGTGCAGGCCGAGGGGGCGCGATCGGTCGACCGGTCGGCGCTGGTCGCATACACGGCGACGCTGTCGCGGCTGCCCGACGTGGCCCGCGTGGACAGTGCGCTGGGAACGTACGTGCAGGGCCGCCGTGTCCTATCGCCCGATCCGACCAGTAGCCGCTTCGCCGTTGCCGGTGCGGACTCGCTGCAGGTGGTGACCTCGGTGGACTACGCGTCGGGACGCGCGCAGGATCTCGTCCGGGCCGCCCGGGCCGTGCCGCCGCCCGCCGGGACCAGTGCCCTGATCGGCGGGGCGCCCGCCGTCCTGGTGGACGGCAAGAACACGGTCGCCGACCGGCTCCCCCTCGCGCTCGGCCTGATCGCGTTGGCCACCTTCGTCCTGATGTTCCTGTTCACCGGCAGCGTGCTGCTACCAGTGAAGGCGATCGTGCTCAACGGCCTCGCCATGTGCGCGGTGTTCGGCGCATCGGTATGGATCTTCAGCGACGGGCACCTCGAGGGACTGCTCGACTTCACCCCCGGCCCGCTGGACACGTCCATGCCCGTGCTGCTGTTCTGTATCGCCTTCGGGCTGTCGATGGACTACGAGGTCTTCCTGCTGTCGCGGATCAAGGAGGCGCACGATGCCGGTGCCTCCAACGCCGAGGCCGTCGCCGCCGGGCTCGCCCGGGTGGGCCGGATCGTGACCACCGCCGCGGCGCTGCTCGCCGTCACCTTCGTCGCCTTCGCGACCTCGTCGGTCCGCTTCATGCAGATGTTCGGGGTCGGCACGGCGTTGGCCATCGTGCTGGACGCGACGCTCATCCGGGGGGTGCTCGTCCCGGCGTTCATGCGAGTCGCGGGCAACGCGAACTGGTGGGCGCCGCGCCCCCTGCGAATCCTGCATGACCGGTTCGGACTCCACGAGTACCAGGCGCCCGCCCCCCCGGCCCGGCCGGGCTCCCCGCTCGTCCCGCGCGCAGGGCACGGATCGGCGGCTGCGGGCCTGGCACCGGCGCAGCGGTCCGCGGCCCAGGGCGGAGCGGCACCGCGCGGCGACGCCGGACAGGGCCCGGCTGGGCGGCCGGGGCCGTCGGCGGGCTGACCGGATCGGGGGCCGTTCCACGAGAAGGGGGCTGTGGCGTCCGTGCGTGGGCGGCGGCGGGCCGCCGGCGCCGGCTCAGAAGCGCTCGAAGCCGCGTCGGCGTTCCCAGTCGGTGACCGTGCCCTCGTACGCGGCCAGCTCGACCTCGGCCGCATGGGCCAGATGGGCGACCACCCGGTCGCCGAAGGCGGCGCGGGCCACCGCGCTCGACCGCCACCGCTCGACGGCGTCGCGCAGCGTCGCGGGCAGCGGTGCGAGCCCCGGCATGGTGAACGCGTTGCCGATCCGGCCGGGCTCGAGCGCCAGACCGTGCTCCATCCCGAACCGGCCGGCGGCGATCATGCCAGCCACGGCGAGGTAGGGGTTGGCATCCCCGCCGGGCACGCGGTGCTCGATGCGCAGCCCCGCCCCGCTGCCGACGACTCGCACGGCGCACGTCCGGTTGTCGCGCCCCCAGCTCACCCCGGTGGGCGCGAACGCGCCGGGGGCGAGCCGCTTGTAGGAGTTGACGTTGGGCGCGAAGAGCAACGTGAAGTCGGCCATGCAGGCCAACTGTCCGGCGACGAACGAGCACATCAGCGGCGACATCCCCGCGGTGTCGGGTCGGCCGGGACCGGGCGCGGCGGCGAACACCGGCTCGTCTCCGTCCACCCCCCGCAGGGAGAGGTGGACGTGACAGGAGTTTCCCTCGCCCTCGTCGTACTTCGCCATGAAGGTCAACGCCTGCGCCGACGCGGCGGCGATCTTCTTGGCGGTCGTCTTGTAGAGAGCGTGGTTGTCGCACGCCTGGAGCGCCTCGGCGTAGCGGAACACGATCTCGTACTGGCCCGGATGGACCTCACCCCGAGCCGACTCGACCTCGATCCCGGCGTCGGCCATGGCCCGTCGGATGCGGCGGGTCAGGTCGTCGAGTTCCTCGGTGCCGAACAGCGCGTAGTCGATGTTGTAGCGGCTGGCCGGGGTAAGACTCGACCAGGACCGTCGCGCCGCCCGTTTGTAGGACTCGCGGAAGACCAGGAACTCCAACTCGGTCCCGGCGAGGGCGGTGAGCCCGAGAGCGGCGAGCGCGTCGAGCTGGCGGCGCAGCACCGTGCGGGGGGCGATGTCCACGGGGGACCCGTCGGGCCAGGTCGCGTCCGACAGGACGACCGCACAGGACGGGCGCCACGGTGCCCGGCGCAGGCTGGTCAGATCGGGCCGGAGTCGAAGATCACCGAAGCCGTCGTACCAGGGAGTGCGCGGATAGCCGCCGTCGGTCTGCATGTCCACGTCGACGGCGTGCAGGTAGGTGCACGCTCCCATCCCGTCGGCGAGCACCTCGCCGGTGAAGTGATCGAGAGACACGGCGCTGCCTACCAGCCGGCCCTGCAGGTCGACGGTGGCGACGACCACCTCCTCGACGGCGTGGTCGCCGGTCAGCAGCCGGTGCAGGGCCTCGATGCCCGCTGCCTGCGGATCGCCCAGGGTCTGCGCATCGGCCAGGGCCTGCGGATCTGCCAAGGCATGGGGGTCGGCGTCCGCCGGTCGCGGGCCGGCACCGTCGCCGGTACTGGCCCGATCGGGTGGCGATGCCGGGTCGGCGGGCTGCGGCGGTGCGGGGGCGGGCAGGTGGCCGGCCGGTTCGGCCGGGCTCCGCCGCTCGGCGGGCCCCGCCGAGCGGGCGGGTGGTATCGGCGCTGGCAGCGACGTCACTGGTCCTCCGTTCGTGCCATCGAAACCTCGGCCTGGGACGCCGGCCCGTGGGCGGTCACCGTCGCCACCGGGTTGGCCACCTCCCCGTGCATCAGGTCGAACCCGCCGTCCCGGTCAGCTCGGTCGTGGAACCCGGCGCCGGCGAGCTGCTCGCGGTTCAGGCAGACCCGGTCGAACCGCGGCGTGAGCAGATCGATCTCGCGGAAGCGTTCTCGTAGCTGGGGGAACCGCGTGTGATAGCCGTCGACCGCCGCCCGGACCAGCCGCCAGAACTCGCCCTCCTCGACCTGCAGATGATCCGCCGCGAGCACGGAGAAGTAACGGAAGTGGCCGGCGAACACGGCGGAGAGCACCGAGTGGGCCAGCAGCGGCCCGGGCCAGCGGCGGCAGTGCACGGCCGCCTGCGCGGGCATGCCCGCGCGTTCGGGGAAGTCGCCGTCCACCAGCTCGATGTCAGCGCCGAAGTCCTTCACCGCGATCCGTCGGGGTAGCTGCTCGGCGTCGAAGATGCAGATGATGTTCTCTCCATGCGGGGTGAAGGCGACCCCGTACCGGTACAGGTAGTGCAGCAGCGGCGGCAGCAACGCGGCGAAGAGGGCGGCAAGCCAGTCGAGGGCCGACTGGCCCGATCGGGCCACCAGCTCGGCGGCCAGGGACCGTCCGTCCGACCCGATCGTGAGCAGCGACGCGAGGCTGCGAGCCTGCTCCCCGTCGACGAGATGCCGTTCCACCGGATCGCGCCAGATCACGCCGAGCAACTCGTGCAGCCGGTAGGGCGCGCCGGGGATGGCATCGTAGGCCCGATGTCCGACGGCGGCGCCGGCCACCTCGGCCAGGGGCAGCACCCCCGTCACCTCCCGCAGGAACGGATCGGCGTCGCGCAGGTCGAGCAGCCAGCGCGACACCGCCGGCCCGGCGGCGGCGTCCGCCGCGGACATGCCGCGCCAGACCAGGGTGTTGCGGATCATCAACGCAAGCTTGACGTTGCGCCGCTCCGGCCGGTCGATGTTGGCCAGCGTGCGCACGGCCTGCAGCGGGAGGTACCGGTCCGGTCCCTCGCCCAACGGGACCAGTAGACCCGTGGCGAGCTCGGCGGCGAACAGCGGGACGATCACGTTCTCCCACTGCCATGGATGTACCGGCAGCCACACGTAGTCCTCGGCTGCCGCACCGACGGCCGACAGGCCGGGGTCGCTGGATGGGCCGACGTCGCTGGATGGGCCGGGGTCGCTGGATGGGCCGTGGTCGGTGAGCGGGTCGAGGTCGGCGGACGGACGGGGTGCCGTGGGCGATGGGAGGTGGCTGGCTCGGGCGGCGGCGTCCCGCGGTGGTGCAGCGGCCACCAGGGCGCGGGCGAGGACGTCGGCGAAGCGGACGCGGGTTCCGGTGTCCAGCTCCGCGTGGACCAGAGCGGCATTGCCCGACCGGTCCGTGGCGGACCCGTCCGGCAGGTCGGGACCGGTGGTCGACACGATGTCCCAGTACCGCCCGATCGCGGGATGCGCCGCCACCCAGCGCAGGCGGAAGGGCGACCTGGCCTCCGGGGTGTATCGGCTGGCGGCCGCGCCGAAGCCGAGGCGTCCCTTGTTGGCGACGAGGCAGGGATGGCCCGACTGATGGCCTTCCAGCGCGACGAAGGGCAGGCGGGCGAGCAACGCCGCGGGCGACGCCGTGGCCAGGAGATGCTGATCGGCCGACTGGGTGGCGAGCAGGTCGCGCACCACGTCGGCGAGGACCGGATCGGGCCACCCGAGCAGGGCCTGCGCATCCCGCAGGAACCGCACCGGGTCATCGGCGGCAACCTCGCCGGTCAGCCCTTGGCCGCGCGGGTCGACCGGCAGGCCGTCCGCTGGCCCGTTCGGGGGAGACAGATTGGTCCCCTGCCCGCCGACCGGTGAGGCGACGCGGGTGAGACTCGCGGGATCGATCCACCAGGACCCGAACGTGCCCCGCCGGGCGCGGAATCGGTAGACGGCGCCGGCCGTCACCAGCCGGTGGGCCAGCGCGGGCCCCCGGCCGATCGGGGGATGCTCCGCGAGGTCCGTGTCACCGGCGTCGTCCTCGATCTGCGGCCTGAGCAGATCCTCGTAGGCGAGTTCCGCGATGAGCTTGGTCAGCAGCGCGCGACCGGCCTGCCGCCACCGGTCGGCTGACCCGCTCGGCCTCGCAACCGGCGGCGGGGATCCTGCGGCAGGCGGGCGGAGGGTCACCGGTCGGCCTCCCCGAGCATCACGGGATGCCGCCGCCGTACCCCCCGATCGGAGGCCGCATCCAGTGCGCCGTCGGGTTCCCGACGCCCCCCAGCATCCGCCGCCGGGCAGGCGGCGGCGCTGCCGGGCCCGACACGGCCCGTCGGCGCCGTTGTCGCTGCGGTCCTCGGTGCGTGGTGGGACCCGCCCGCCCGGGCAGGGGCACCGAAGGTCGTGAACGCCGATGGCGGCGGCAGTCGGTACGCGTGTCCTCCGGTCAGGTCATCGAGGATTACCGCGGCCCGCCAGGCACCCAGGCCAAGATCGGGGGCGCCGACCCCGTGGGTGTGCAGCTCGGCGTTCTGGACGTAGAGATGTCCGGTCACGCTGGGGTCGGTGGCGATCCGGTAACGGGCGTCGATCTGGAACCGACCTCCGTCGTCGAGAGCCAGCAGCCCGGCCACCGGATCGAGCAGGGCTGGGCGCCGGGCGGCATATCCCGTGGCCAGCACCACCGCGTCGGTGGTCAGCGCGAAGGTCCGGTCCTGATCACGGTGGCGGCACGTGAGCGCGATCTCACCCCGCTCGCCGTCCAGCGACGCGGACTGCACCGACACCCCCGGCAGCAGGGTGACCGCCTCGTCGCCACCGTCGATCGTCCGTTCGTAGAGCAGGTCGTAGATCTCCGCGATGGTGTCCGCGTCGATTCCCTTGTAGAGCTGCCACTGCGCCGGGACGAGCGCGTCCTTGCGACCCTGCTCCAGACCATGGAAGTAACGGACGTAGTCGGGGGTGAACTGTTCGAGGCCCAGCTTCGAGTACTCCATCGGCGCGAAGGCGGGGGTGCGGGTGATCCAGGTCAGGTGCTGCGCCGCCGTCTGCTGGTTGCGCACCAGGTCGGCGAACACCTCGGCGCCGGACTGGCCGGATCCGACCACGGCGATGTGGGACAGCTCTGCCAGGGACGCGCGCCGTTGGCGGTAATGCGCCGAATGGAACACCCGGTCGCTCTCGACTCCCGCGAAGGCGGCTGGCGTGGTCGGCTCGGTGCCGATTCCGAGTACCAGATGCCGCGCCGTCACCACCCGGGTGGACCAGGCGCCAGCCCGGTCGGAGGGCTCGGCGTGCGCCGCCGCTGCCGGCGGCGCCGTCTGCGTGATCACGAGGCGAAACAACCCGGCGTCGGGATGCCAGCGGACCGCCTCCACCCGGGCGCCGAAATGGGTGGATTGCAGGCCCTCGGCGACCCACCGGCAGTAGGCGTCGTACTCGCGGCGGGGGATGTGGAAGCGTTCGTAGAGGTAGAAGCGAAAGAGCCGGTCGTGCGCCCGCAGGTAGGACAGGAACGACCAGGGGCTGGTCGGATCGATGAGGGTGACCAGGTCGGCGAGGAACGGCACCTGCAGGGTCGTGCCCTCCAACAGCAGGCCGGGGTGCCAGGCGAACGCCGGCGCCTGCTCGAAGAAGGCGGCCCGCAGGCCGGGGAGGCCGTCGGCCAGTGCGGCCAGCGACAGGTTGAACGGCCCCAGCCCGACCCCTACGACGTCGTAGTCCGGTGCATCCGGATGGGGGAGGCCGGGTGCCGGCACCGTGACCGGGGTCCGCGGCGGCTCGTCGCGGGGTTCGGGCGGGATGCAGGACGTCACGGGGTGGCCTCCAACAGCGGGTTCGGAATCTGTACGTAGACCGACTGGGTGGCCACCGGTCCGATCAGCTCGTCGCGGCCGTCCACGCAGGTGCGCAGGTTGCCCTTGCTGGGCAGGGTGGAGTCCGTCAGGAGGGTGTCGAGCAGCCGGCGGCGGACGGCGGGTGGCCCGGCCGGGCCGGGGTCCGATCGGGCGTCTGAGGCCATCCGGGACAGCAGGTCGCGTGCTCGCCCGAGCAGGCGGTGTTCGTCGGCGACGTCAGCCGCACCCAGGGCCCCCGCCACGGCGAAGACGTTGTTCACGAACAGGTAGTAGATGATGCGTTCCGCCACCAGCTCGTCGTCGAAGATCGCGTCGAGGCCCGTGGCGAAGCCGGGTAGCAGGCGTTCCATGGCCGCGGCGGCCGAGGCGGCCACGTAGTAGCCCTGGCTGTCGCGGTACCACCCGGCCACCGGCCAGCCGTTGGTGTCCAGGCTGATCAGGGTGTTCTGCAGGTGCGCCTCGACGCCCACGCCGAACCGCAGGTACAGGTCGAGTACGGGCGCTGCGAGCACGGCCAGGTAGCGCCCGAACCAGGTCTCGGCGAGCTCCTGGACGGATTCTCCCCGGCGGTCGGCCAGCCGGATGAGCAGGCGGGGGAGCATCGCCGCCCGGGACCGGCCGCGGCTGTCCGCCACCCGATCGGGCCGGGGCGCGATCAGCGCCGCCAGGCTCACCGCCCGATCGGTGGGGCCGAAGGGGTTCGTGCGGATGGCGGTCTCCAGCCCCACCGTGCCGTCGCCGCCGGCCGATGTCCCGCCGAACGTCCCGGCCGACCGGGGGATGCCCAGCCGTTCGGATCCCCCGGATGGCGGGCGCCGGCCCGCACGGGTGACCGCCACCCAGTCGGGCTCCCCGATGAGGTGGAAGTCCGGATGCCGGGCGGTGAGCGCGGCACCGAGGCCCGCGTCGACCAGCCTGGTGATCATCTCTGCCAGTCGAAGCTCCCCGAGGTGCAGGACCCGGCGAGAGTTGGTGATCCGCAGGCCGAGGGAGAGCTTGAGCATGACCCGGCTGTCCGGCCGCCAGACGGTGCGCAGGGACGATGTCGGATACCACGGCGGGCCTGACCCGCCGAGGTCCACGAGGCGGCCGTCGGCGAGCAGCCGGGCAAGGGGGCTGTCCGCGCGTTCGGTTAGTTCACGGGCCTGCCACGGATGGGCCGGCACCGGGACGTAGCCGAGCGGAAGGCGCCTGTCCGGCTGGCCGCCCAGGTCGGCACCGGTAGGTGCCGACGGGCCTGCTCCGATCGGGCGGCACCCCGCCGCCTCGCCGGGGGCGGCATCGCCGCCGTACAGCTCGGTCAGCAGACGCGTAACCGGATAGCGGCCCGCCGGCGACGTCGCCGTGGGGCTGCGCTCGGCCGCTGGGACGCCCGACGTCGACACCACCGAGGGATGCGCGGCGAACCAGTGCAGCGCGAAGGAGCCGGCCCGCTCGGGGGAGTAGGCGGCCATCGCCCGGTCGGAGGCGCCCTGCCGGCTCGCCGCGGCCGGGTGGAAGGGATGGCCCGTGAGTGACGCCTGCTCCGCGGCGAGGAACGGGGGGACGGCACTCGGGTGCCCCTGCCTCCGGCGGGCGTCGAGATGGGCGGCGATCCGGCAGGCCGAATCGAGGATCCGGTCCAGCGCCTCGGCCCCGTGGGCGGCGGGCAGCCCCTGTTCCGCGGTGATCTCCCGGACGAGGAGCGCGGCGAGCAGGCCGGCGTCGACGGGCGACGGCGCGCCCGCCGGGGAGACCAGCTCGGGCTGGGTGAACCGGTGCCACCCGGACGGCGAGCGGTGGGTCATCATCGCCCGGACGGACAGGCCCGACGCCGGCAGCTCGACGTCGATCGCGCGGGCGCCGGCGGCCGGCAGCGCGCCGGTCTCCCGAAGCCAGCAGCGCAGGAGGGTCTCGGTGACGAGGTCATCGGCGATGGCCGCGGCCGTGGGCTGGTCTCTGGTCACGAGGCGCTCCCGATGCCACCGCCGTCCGCGCCGGCGAGTTCGTCGCCGATCGCGGCGACCAGGCGGAGCAGCGCGTCCACGTCGGCTTCGGTGGCGTCGGGATTCAGCAGGGTGAGCTTCAGGTGCACGGCCCGATCGGATCCCACTCGGGTCCGGCCGACCACCGCGCGCCCGTCGAGCAGCAGCGTGCGACGGATGTCCGCGTTGAGCCGGTTCAGCCGATCGGTGGTGCAGGCCGTCGCCGAGCCGGCGGCGCCGGCCTGCGGCCGGTAGCGGAAGACGACCGTGCTCAGCGTGACCGGAAAGGCGGCCTCGAGGCGGGGATCGGCGAGGACGGTCCGTTCCGCGTGCCGGGCGAGATCGTGGCAGGCGTCGACCAGGGCACCCAGCCCTTCGCGGCCGAGCGCGCGCAGCGTCACCGCGATCGGGAAGGAGTCCGCGCGGCGGGTGGTCCGCAGGGACCGGTCCAGGAGGCTGGGGAAGCCGGCGGCCTCGTCGTCCTCGGAGCGGAGGTAGTCCGCATGCGCGGCGCGCAGGCTGGGCCACTCGTCCGGACGGGGCGTCAGGAAGACGCCGGCCGGAGCCGGCTGCCAGCCCAGCTTGTGCAGGTCCAGGGACACCGAGTCGGCGAGCGCGAGCCCGTCCAGGTGGCCGGCCAGCCGGTCGGAGAACAGCGCGCCGCCACCGTACGCCGCGTCCACGTGTAACCAGCCGGACGAGGCGAGATGGCCCGTTCCGGCCGGTGCCGCCGGGGGTCGCTGGCGTAGCCGGCGCCGGTGCTCCTCGACCGCAGCCGCGATCGCGCGCAGCGGGTCGACGGCCCCGGCGTCGGTGGTGCCCGCGGTGGCCACGACGACGGCCGGGCCGGGGTGCTCGGCGAGCGTCCGTCGCAGCAGGTCGACGCGCATCCGGTCCTGACCGTCGGTGGGGATGGCGGCCACCGGTGGGGCGTCGAGGCCCAGCACGGCGGCGGCGCGATCCACCGACAGGTGCGCGGCAGCCGAGCGGAACACGCGCAGCCGCCCGTTCGGCCCCGCCACTTCCGTAACCCCATCGGCTGTCCCCGCGGTCCCCGGGCGGGCGGCATCCCGGGCGAGAAGCAGGCCCATGAGGTTGGACTCCGTGCCGCCGGTGGTGATCGTGCCGGTGGCCTGATCCGGGTCGAAGCCGGCCAGCGCGGCGAGCGCGGCGACGACCTCGGTCTCGATCGTGGTCGCGGCCGGGGCCTGATCCCAGGAGTCCAGGGACGGGTTGAGGGTGCTCACGGCGAGGTCGGCGGCGACCGCCACGGGCAGCGGGGGGCAGTGCAGATGGGCGGCGCACCAAGGGTCCGCCGGGTCCACGGACCCGGCCGCGAGGGCCTCCACCAGCCCGGTGAGCGCGGCCGTGGAACCGATCCCGGTGCGCGCGAGCAGGCTGGTGCGGTTGGGCGATACGCCGAGGGCGGCCTGGATCGCCGCACGCACCCGCGCGGGTCCACCGGCCGGCAGCGGTCCGCCGCGCCGACGCCGGCCCTCGGCCAGCGCCGCGAGGGTCAGCCCGACGAGCTCGTTGAGGCCCTGCCGGGGCTCCGGCGCTTCGCTCACGTGGTCGGGCGCCCGGTGGCGTCGGCGGTGAGCCGCCGCACGGCCGCATCGGCGGCGTCGGCGAGGATCGCCAGGGCGCGCTCGATCTCCTCCTCGCTGATGATCAGGGGTGGTAGGAGCCGGATGACCGCCCCGTGCCGCCCACCGAGCTCGATGATCAGTCCGCGGCGGAGGCACTCGGCCCGGATCAGGGCGGCGAGCCGGGGATCGGCGGGATGCGCGCCGACCGCGTCCGCCTCGATCGTCGGATCGACCAGCTCGGCGCCGAGCATGAGCCCCCGGCCGCGCACGTCCCCCACGTGCGGACGGTCACGGGCGAGATCCTCGAGGCCGGCCAGCAGGCGGGAGCCCAGGCGGGCGGCGCGTTCGTCGAGTCCGTCCTGGCGCACCCGGCGCAGGGTGGCACGGCCGGCGACCATCGCGAGCTGGTTGCCGCGGAAGGTGCCGGTGTGCGCGCCGGGCGTCCAGACGTCCAGCTCGGCCCGGTAGGCGATCACGGCCATCGGCAGTCCGCCGCCGATCGCCTTGGACATCACGAGGATGTCGGGGGTGATCCCGCTGTGCTGCGCGGCCCAGAACCGTCCGGTCCGCCCCACCCCGGTCTGCACCTCGTCGAGGATGAGCGGGATGCCGCGCCGGCGGGTGATCTCCCGGATGGCCCGCAGCCAGCCGTCCGGCGCCGAGACCACGCCACCCTCCCCCTGGACTACCTCCACGATCAGCCCGGCCGGATCGGTGACCCCGCCGAGCGGGTCATCCAGCAGCCGTTCGATGTAGCGGATGGAGAGTTCCGCCCCGTCCGGACCGCCGGCGCCGCCGGGCGCGGACCCCACCCCGAACGGGCACCGGTACGGGTAGGGAAAGGGCAACCGGACAACCGAGGTCGTGGCCGGCAACGGGTTCTTGACGGCGACGTTGCCGGTCACCGCCAGCGCGCCCGCGGTCATGCCGTGGTAGCCACCGGTGAACGCGAGCATGGTCTGGTTCCCGGTCGCCGTCTGGGCGAGCTTGATTGCCGCCTCCACCGCGTCGGCCCCGCTCGGACCGCAGAAGTGCAGCTTGACGTCGCTGCCGAGCCCCGGTGGCAGGCAGGTCCGAAGCTCCTCGGTGAACGCGTCCTTCTCGGGGGTGGCGAGGTCCAGGGTGTGCAGGGGGGCGCCGCGGGAGAGTGCCGCGGTGATCGCCTGGACCACGTCCGGGTGGTTGTGGCCCAGGGCCAGGGTGCCGGCACCGGACAGACAGTCCAGGTAGCTCCGGCCGTCCGCGCCGACGACCGTGGCTCCGCCCGCGCGGACCGGCACGATCGGGAGGGTGCGCGCGTAGGTCCGGGCGGATGACTCCCGTTCGCGCTGCCGCGCCAGGATGGCGGCGGGATCCCAGACCGGGGGGACCGGGCCGATGCTGGTGCTGATGCCGTTTCGAGCGGAAATCGTCATCGCGGGCGACTCCCTTTCGAGCGGACCGTGTTCAAGGAAGCCTAACCTAACTCCGCGGCGAGCTGTTGCTCCGCGCAAGGATACGGTCGCGTCTGGCACCATAGGCGGGTCCCTCCATGGTCCGCCTGGATGCCCTACATCGTCGCGGAATAGCTGGTCATGGGGCCTTCCCCGGCTCGGGTCTCCTCCATTCAGGCAGTGTCCGAGCGCACACCCGACGGTGGAATCTCCGTCCTGGGCATGGTCGCGCCTGTCTTGGGACATGGCCGCGCTGCCGGCGCGTGGCCCGATTCCGCCCCGCCCAAGCGGGCTGATCACACCTGCGCCCAGGCCGCCGGGCCGTCATCGCCGGAGGGGCGCGGACCCAGGTCGAGCAGGCATTCGGCATCTTATTGCGCGGAAAGCGCGGTATTCGCCACTGTGGGAACAGCGCAGTGGTCCGATCGGGCGATGACCGGGCCTCGGGGAGGAGGGCTCGGATGGACCTGCCGCCGTCGGCGGCTCCGCTGCAGGCCCTGCCCGCGGGGGGCCTTCCCCCCGCCGTGCTCGCGGCGGTGCGTGATCGACCGGCGGGGACGGCGGAGATCAGCACCTACCTCTACGACCCGACCGTCGCCGCGCGCAACGCCGCCGCGCTGCGCGGCTGCCTGCCCGGCTGGGCGGAACTCTGCTACGCGGTGAAGGCCAACGGCTTCCCGCCGGTCCTCGACGCGCTGCTGCGGGGCGCCGCCGACGCCGGCCCGCCGGTGGACAGCCAGCTCGCGGACGTCCAGGCCCACGGTCCCGATCCGAGCCCCGGCCCCGGCCCCGGCCCCGGCCCGAGCGTCTCAGCCCGCCGCGGCGGGGTGGATGGTTTCGAGGTCTCGTCGGTGCGGGAGGCGCGCCTGGCCCTGGCGGCCTACGGGCGGGTCGCCCCCGCCCGATCGCCCTACCTGGTCGCGTCCGGCCCGGCGAAGTCGACCACCCTGCTGACCGCGCTGGTCGAGTCCGGGGTGTCCATCGTCAACGTCGAGAGCCCGGGTGAGCTGCGGCGGCTGGAGGCCGTCGCGGCGCGGCTCGACCGGCGGGTCACCGTCGCGGTGCGGGTGAACCCGGCACGGGTCGCCCTCGCGGGCTCCCTCCAGATGGGCGGGCGGCCGAGCGCGTTCGGGGTCCCCGAGTCGGAGGTGCCGGCCGTGCTGGAGCTGGCGAGGCGTCTGCCCCATCTGGACGTGGCCGGCTTCCATGTCCACGCGGTGTCGGGCAACCTCGACGCCGCCGCCCATCTGGACTACGTCCGATGGTGTCTCGGGTTCGCCGACCGAGCGGCGGCCGATGCCGGGATCGACCTGCGGGTGGTCGACGTGGGCGGGGGCTTCGGCGTGCCGTTCGAGCCGGATCGGCGCGGCGAGCGTCCGTTCGACCTGGACCGGTTCGGGGAGGGCCTCGCGCGGCTACCGATCCCGCCCGGCGTTCGGATGATCTTTGAGCCGGGTCGGCTGCTGGTGGCCGACTCCGGCTGGTACGCCGCCGAGGTGATCGACGTCAAACGCTCCTACGGAACCGATTTCGTCGTGCTGCGCGGCGGCATCCACCATTTCGCCCTGCCGACCTCCTGGGAGATCGTGCACAATTTCGCGGTCGTCGCCGGGTCCGCTCCGATCACGACCGACGTCGGGGCCGTCGACACGGACGGGCGACCGGTGACGGTGGTGGGCGAGCTGTGCACGCCGGAGGACACCCTCGCGCGCGACATCACGGTGGGTCCGGTCCGACCCGGCGACGTCGTCGTCTTTCCGATGGCCGGGGCCTACGGCTACGAGTTCGCCCTCGCGGATTTCCTCGGCCATCCCCGACCCGGCCGCGTCGTGCTCGGGGAATCGACCGACCGCGGACCGCGAAACGCCTGATCTCCGGCACTCGTCATCCCAGGCGTTCACCCGCCGTCGAGGAGCAGAGCCATGACGCCGACGAGGGTGGCGCTGCTGACGATCTTTCGCTGACGGATGAGCTCGCCGATCTCGCCGAGCGGTATCCATTCGATGCGATCCGACTCGTTGAGCTCCGTGGGCGGTCCGGTGAACGTGGCGGTGTCCGCCCGGAATACGAAGTGCTGCGCGTCGGTGATGCCGTTCGCGGGCTGCGCGTAGATCAGGTGCCGCAGCGGCCCCGGGCGCCAGCCGGTCTCCTCCTCCAACTCCCGGGCGGCGGCGTCGATGGGTTCCTCGCCGTCCTCCACCAGACCCATCGGCAGTTCCCAGCCCCAGGTGTCGGTGACAAACCGGTGCCGCCACAGCATGAGCACCCGCCGCGACCCGTCCAACAGCGCGGTGACGGCGACATCGCACAGCCGGACCACGTGGTACTCCGCCCGCTGCCCGTCCGGCTGCTCGACATCAAGGAAGGCGAGGTTCACCCACGGAGTGCGGAAGACGGACCGTTCCCGATGGACCTGCCATCGCATCAGGCCTCCTGGCCGGTTGAGATTCCACGGTGCGATGCCCTGGTGGTCCCGCCACTTCGTGAAGCCTCCCACGCCCACGCCAAACTACTATCACCTTCCGTAATCGAGTTCATCCCGGTGGGGGCCGTTGTCCACGGGTCCTTCAGGCCGCGCCGGGCTTCGGGAAGGGCCCTGGTGCGGTGACGCCGGGCCGCCGGCGGGATCGCTGGATGGCTGCGGTCGGGACTGTTCGAGTTGGGTGCGTAGCTCGCGGAGTCGGTGGCGAACCGTCTCCTGCCCGGTAGGTGCGAGAGGCGTAGCGGAGTTCGACGCACGGTGCGCCCGAAGATGCACGCTCTGCATTGCCGTGGCCATGAACCCGGCCGCAACGTTGCCGCTTTCGGCTGGTGCCTCCTTCAGGCCGGCCACGTTGACCCGCTCGATGTCCTCTGCGCTGAACACGTCGGGAGGCGGTAGTCGGGATGCGGCTCCGGTCACAGTGACCTGGTGAGAGACCCCGGCCGTCTCGAAGGCGAGTTGGTAGCCCAGGTACTGCCGGCTGCCGTCGAACATCAGCTCGCCGCGGACCTGGCCGCCCTCCGCCCGGGCCCACCGACTACATGCCTCCAGCGCGCCGGGCAGCCGCGCGACTCGGCCAAGGCAGGCCACGTATGCCTCACCCTCGACATCCGTCGCGCGGAAGCGCGGTTCACCGTCCGCGGTCCAGTGCATCTCAACCTGACCCAGGCGCCGGTTCTGGTAGGTGAGCAACCGGCCGTCCCCGCCCAACTCCGGGTCGTGCTGCCTACGCATCGCCAGGTACTGGGCATCATTTTCGAGAACCCACTGGATGGCAGAGCCGACCATCCGTACTCGGGCCTCCGGATTGGCCTGAAGGATGATCTCGGCGTTGGCGATCGCGGCTCCCCCAATACCGGCTAGCAGCCACTCCTTCGCCGCGAGTGGATCATATTCGCCTGTTCCCACCTCGTCGCCGTAGAGGACGCGGTTCGGTGCGGACGCGCGGGCGTCGTCCCAGATCGCGGTTGCCGAGAGGGTGGTCATGGCAGCGGAGACCCGATCCTCCCCGAACGATTGCAGGGCGACATCGAGGCCGGATTGGGCCAGAACTTCCAATGCCGTCGCCGCGCTGCCCTCCCCCCAGGGAAGATTCCTCAGCTGATCGCGGACTGACGGGGAATCCCGGCTTGGCACATCGTGCAGGCGCCCGATGAGCACGTCCAGCGCTTCCGGTACCGTCGGCACGGTGCGGGCACAGCCGGGAACTATCTCGGACGGCAGGCCGGTCGCGATGATCGGAATTCCATCCACCTCGACGGTAACCGGGGAGGAACCGTCCAGGGGGTCGAGTCTCGCCAGTAGCCTGCCCTGATCGTCGATCGTGAGCTGTCCGTGACCGTTCACCACGGCGCCGCGGACGGCGGCTGAATCCTCCCAGAGGCGGATCGCATCCAAGGGAATGCGCTCCCGGGGGGATGCGAACTGATAGGGATCACCCAGGCCGGATTCCGCGATATGCCTCGCCTGGTCCGCCGACTGCACGATTCCCTTGATGGGATCGACGTGCCACCGTCCGCGTGCGTCGACGACGAGGATATCCGGATCCCGGCCAGCCAGTGCGGCACCACCGCCGATCATGATTTTTCGAGAGGGATACCGGCCGGACGGCAATGACTCCGCCTCGCGACGCAGTTCGGCGAGGGTCTCTGCGCTATGGCGCGATCTTTCCTCGACCGCGTTCGCGACCGCGGCAGGTAGTTCCTGGCGGCTGATGAGTCTCCCGGTTACGTCGCGTGCCCGGAACGGCGCAGTCAGGTCCGGCTCGATGAACGACGCCGAAACCGCCGAGGCGGGGCCCACCAATCCGCTGGCACGGACTCGGTTCGGTGGAAGAAGTCCTCCGGACGAGGTCTCGTCCGCCCGCCGACGAATCTCGAGCAGATTAGTGATCTCCGCCGAGAGTGCCGCTCTTACCTGTCCGGGATCAAGATCGTCGGAAAGCTGGATGACGTGATTTTCGGAGGTGGTGTTGACGAAGTTCCGGGTCGCTCTGCCGGCGGCCAGGGCTACGGCGTCGACCCGAATGGGTCAACTTTGTTCCGACGGTGTCCTCGGCCGCGAGATACTCCCGGCCCGCGTTCGTCTCCCAGCGCGGCGTCCGCAGGTACGCCGAAAACTGTTCGCGAACGAGGAGCTCCAGCTGTCGTTTCGCCTCGCCGTGGACAAGATCGGCTGAAGTCGGTATCGGACCAGATCCGGCTTCATCGACCATCAGAATATCCTCTCCCATGGGCATCGGTACGCCGCCCACCAGCCGAGCAGTGATCATAAGTAGACGGATTGACCGCAGGCCGCATCTTATGGGCCAGGTCCGGCCAGTAGCATAGGGCTATGCTGAAGGCGCGTTCCACCGCGGAGACCTGGTTGTACCTGGAGCTGCACGGCTGTGAGTGTGGGGTGTCGCAGTTCGAGCCCGAGCACTGGCTGGAGAGCCGAGATGGTGCTCTGGTCGCGGTCTACCAAGGTTCCTGTCCGGCCTGCGGCACTCGCCGCCGCATCGAGTTTTCCCTGGCAGACGCGCAGGAGGTTCCTGCCCCGGCGATCGGCGGTGAGACGCCGTCCGAGATCATCGACGCCGGCGAGTTTCTCCTGCTGAGCGATCGGGCTGCTGCCAGCGTTCCCGTGGATCTGTCCGGTCTCACAGACCGACAGCTCGCCGTGGCGCGTGAGCGCATGACGCGAGCGATTGTCGCGCTGCAGGAGGTCATGAAGTTCATCCCTTCCGGTGCGGATCAGGTGCCGGAGAGCGCGCTGCGGGTTGCGGACAGCCGCGCGCTGTACCGGGAGCATCCCGAGCGCTTCACGAGGGCGGAGCTGAACACCCGGTTGCGGTCGTATCGGGAGGGCATGCTCAATTTCGCCTTCTAGGCCCGGGGGGATCGTCAGGTAGATCAGGAGTGCTTCGATTGCGGCGCTTTCACCGTTCCGATCGCCCGTCGCCCTGTACTCCGCTCGTCCCCACAGACGTCGCGACGCCGCTCGCCTGAAACTCTACGAAGGCCGCGTAGTCGCGCTCGTCGTGAGCCGGTGGCGATGGAAACTCCTTGTGCGCGCCGACTCCGCAGCGTGGCGAATGGTGGGCGAAGCGGCCACGAGCTCGGGAGAGCCAGTCCAGCCAGCGGATCGGCTCGTCGGGCCGGGCGTCGCTTCGATAGGCGCCGAGCCAGGCCAACCACAGCCCGGTCAGCTCCTCGACGAGATCGGGATGGCGATACCAGCACGGCGGCAGGCTGTCGATGCGAAAGCGCACGCACAGCCAGCCGACCCAGGAACCCAGCTCCCGCCAGGTCTCGCGCACCTGCACGGCCGACAGCTCGTCCCAGCGAAACGGCCTCGCTGGCTCCGGTCCATCCGACTCACCCGGCGCAGGCCGGCCGAGAGCCGCGACGCGCTGCTCCAGCGCGATGACGCGGTCGATGAGCTCGGACACGAGGCTGAGGAGCTCCTCCTCCTCGCCGCCGCCGCCGCCGTTGCCCCCGCCGCCGCCCTGGGCCGTGCCGCCGGGAATTGCCTGGATGCGGTCGGTCATGGCAGGGCGACTCCATCGGCGTAGTAGGCGTCGTGGTCGGCGCGGAGCTGGGCGCCGTCGCGACGGCGTTCGACCTGCTGTAGCCGGATCCACGCGGGCGGGGCGGAGCGGGGGAGCAGCAGCGCGTTGCCGAGTTCGGCGTTGCGGATCTCGTGGGGTTCCAGAACGCGGCGCCGCCGCTGGGAGACGCTGATCTGGTCCGGGCCGGCCGGGTTGAACAGCCCGCCGCGCGACGACACGGTCTCAGTGGACTCGTCGAACTCGCCGGCGAGCCTCGACAGGTCCTCCAGGTCCGAGACGTCCGACATGCCGGGCAGGATGAGCTTGTAGGTGGCGGCGTCCCACATCGCCTTCGTGGCGTGCTCGCCCCACGCTCTGCGGGCCTGGTTGAGCGACTGCAGGACGGCCATGATGAACACCCCCGAGCCGCCGCCGTAGGAGTACAGGTCGGGCAGGCGGGGCAGGGCGGCGATGTTGGCGGCCTCGTCGAGCAGCAGCCCGAGTGGCGGGGCGAGCCGGCCGCCGGGGCGGGCGGCGGCGCGCTGCAGTGCCACCTCGACGATCTCGTCGACGAGCAGCGCGGTCAGCGGGCCGACGGTCTGCTGGGAGCTCGGAGTGCCGAGGACGAAGACGGTGCCGCCGTCGAGCAGGACAGGCGGGGAGAACCCCTCGCCCGGGCCGGGGCAGGCGCAGTCGAGCACGACCGGGTCCCACAGCGCGGACAGCGCGAGGCGCACGCCGAAGAAGACGTTCGCCTGCATGCGCGGGTCCTCGGTGGAGTAGCGGGCGAGGGTCTCCGCCCAGGACTGGGTGGCGAGCCCTGCCCGGCGGATCGCGGTGACCGGCGTCGGGTCGGCGGGGTCGGCGGACCAGGCGAGCACGTCGCGCATGGACGAGCCGGACAGCGCCGCGGCGTGCAGGTAGGCGGCCAGCACGATGGCGGAGACCTGCTGCCAGTCCGACCCGTTCTCGGTGCCCGAGCCGACCCGGGACGCGGCGGCGAGCACCTGGCCGCGGCGCAACGCGGTCGACGGCTCGTCGGCACCGGAAGTGGGATCCCACCGCAGCGCCACGCCGACCGGTGGGGTGGCCTGCCACGGGTTCCACACCCACACCGGGCCGTGGCTGCGGGCGCGGGCCGCCGAGGTCCAGGCCGCCAGATCGGGCCGGATGGACGTCGCCACCGCCGGGCCGGGCCAGTCGAGGACCGCACCGGCGAGCAGCCCGCTGGTCTTGCCCGACCGGGCCGGGCCGACGACGAGGGAGCCGTCCTCGACGGTGGCGTGGACGGCCTGGCCGCCGGCGGCGCCCAGCCGGATCCCCGCGTCGGTCACGGTGGCCCGCGCGCCGAGGTCGGGACGCAGATGGGCCGCGCGGGCGGCCACCGCCCGCGCGGAGGTGCCGCGCCGCAGCCGCCGGTTCCGTCCCGCGGCGCCCCGCAGCCGCCAGGCCGCGGTGCCGAGGACTGTCCCCGCGGCGATCAGCAGCGCCGCGAACAGCAGGTAGCCGGCGACGCCGCCGGCCGTCCGCGTGGCGAACCGCCACAGAAAGAACAGCAGGCCGCCGATGATGATGACGACTGGCAGGAGGTACCCGCCCCCGCCGCCCGCGGCCGGCGACGACTCCGACGACCCCGACGACCTCAATGGCTGACCAGATCCGAACATCGACTCAGGCCGCCATCCGCTCGTCGGTGTGGTAGAGCTGGGCCTCGATGTCGGTGAGCACGAGCTGGATCGGATAGCCGCCGAGGCCGGCGATCTTCCACAGCCCACGGCCACGGTCGCCGCCGCCCCAGGAGGCGACGAGGGTCCGCTCGGCCTCGGTGAGACCCACCGCGTCGGCGAGGTCGGCCAGCGGTCGGGTGTCCTGGGCGAGCAGGATCCGCACGTCGCAGGACGAGACGAGCTCGCGGGCGATGGCGACCGCCTCCGAGCCGGCGGCGCCGACCGCCTCGAAGTCGGCCAGCCGGTGGGTGGCCAGGACCTGGATGGTGCCCTCGGCCCGGGACAGCCGCAGGTCTGAGTCGATCTTGCGGACGAACTCGACGCCGGCGCGCAACTGCCGCCACACCTCGTCGCGGATCACCATCCGCAGCCGGCCCGGCTCGTCGATGGCCGCCTGGCCCCACGTGGACAGGCAGGTCAGGCCGACGACGACCGCGTCCTCGCCGCGCCGGGACAGCCGGGAGATGTCGACGGACTGCATCGGCGCGTCGAAGTCGAGGGCGACGGTGGTCGGCTCGTCGAAGATGCCGGCGAGGTTGCGGACCATGCCGCCGAGGGCGTCGGTGACCCGCCGGAACAGCGCGATGAACTCGGCCTGGGACGAGCAGCGGGCCGCCCGGACCAGCTCCTCGGAGGCCGCGAGCAGGATCCGGTGGATCTCGGGAATCGTCGGGTCGGCGAGGCGGGTCGCGGCCCGCTGCTCGCCGGTGGCGATGCGCAGCGCCTCCGCCAGCACGGTCTCATCCTCGGGGCTCACTGGGGTGCGGGCGCCGACGAGGGTCACCAGCAGCCGCAGCCGGCGCCGGGCGATCTCGGCCAGGCGCTCGGCGAGCAGCGTCGGGTCGCTCGGCAGCCGGGCGCCCAGCGGGCCGGCGTCGAGTGGGTTGAGCCGGCCGGGCAGCCCCGGGCCGAGCTCGCTGACGCTGCCCCCGACCGCGTCGACGAGCGGCCCGTACTCGCCCTTGAGGTCGCCGAGGATCAGCGTCGACACGTCGAACTGGGACAGCCGCAGCGCGAGCGCCTTCAGCGTGGCCGACTTGCCCGCCCCGGGGCTGCCGGAGACCAGCATGTTCGGATTGCGCACCAGGCCGCGGGACAGCCACTCGACCGGATGGCAGGAGAACGCCGCGCCGGAGATGACGTCGTAGCCGACGTAGGCGCCGACCGGCGGCACGCTGGCCCGGGTCAGCATCGGGTAAAGGCCCTGCACCGCGGCGGTCGAACCCCGCCACACCTCGGCCTGCGCGGTGTTTGCCGCATGCCCGCCGAACGGACCCCGCCGCCCCCGGCGGGGTGTCCAGGACCGGGCTCGGCGGGCCCGCTCCGCATCCTGCGTCGCCTCCGGCTTCGCCGGGCGGGTCGGCGGCCGCACGGGCAGCAGCTCCGCGAAGCGGCGCGCTGGCAGCGAGGTCAGGTCGTCGCGACGGCTCATCGCCAGTTCCCGGTGCTCGGCAGACCCAGGCCGAGCGGCAGCGTGAGCGCGAACGCGGCGTCCTGGGCCATCCACATCCGCCGCAGGACCAGCCTGCACCCCTGCCCACTGGCATCGGCCTCCAACTCGGCGCACGCTTCGTCCAGGCGATCCGGATCGGTGACCGTGACGGTCAGATAGCCGGCGAACTTCACGAGACCGTGGCCGAGCGCGGCCTCGGCCTCCTGTCGCTGGGCGTCCTCCAGCGCGATGCGCTCACTCGTGCGCACGATGCCGCCCGTGCGCTGGCGGACCGACACCGAGAACGACGTGCGGGTGATGTCGCCGAGCACCGCCCGCTCGGCCTGCGACGGCGGCAGCGGCTCGTAGACCATCGCGACGGCCCGGCGCGCCGTCGCCGTCGAGCGCAGCACGGGGGCGAGCCCGCCGGCGGCGATCGGCGACTTCGGCCACTCGTACACCTGGTAGGTCACCGAGTAGCCGCCGTCGTGGTGGTAGGAACCGAGCTTCGTCTCGGCGGCGGCCGGGCCGGCCAGGGCCAGGTCGACGCCCGGCGCCGCGCCGTCCCAGCGAGGGTCCGTCGCCGCGGCCCGGTGGGCGGACAGTGGCGCGGCGGCGTGCGGGTCGAAGGCGGTCCGGATCACTTCGGCGAGGTCACGCACGCCCAGCCAGCGGCGGATCTCGATGCCGGCGCTACGCATCCGGTCGGTGGCCGCGCCGACCTCCCGCATCAGCACCGCCGCGGCCGCGGTGTCCCCGCCGCCCGCTGCGCGGATCGCCGAACGGGCCCGGGGAACCGACAGACTGATCGACAGGTACGCCTCGTGCCGCGACTGCCAGACCTGTTGGCCCCCGAGCAGCGCCGACGCCGTCTGGGTGGCCAGCGGCGGGGCGGACGGCGAGCTGTAGGCCGCCGTCCACTGGACGAGCTCCGCGCCGTCCTCGGGGAGATATCGCTGGTAGAGCCCGACCCGGGAGACGGGCTTGCCCTCCTCGCACCAGCCGGCGAGCAGCCCGCCCCAGGAGCCGACCCGCCGGGCCGCGGACGCCGCGTCCGCCAGCGCCAGCCCGGGAAACTCGATCTGCACGACGAGCGAGTAGGTCTGCTCGTACGGATGGTGGACGATCGCGACCGGCGTCCCCGCCCCGCGCTCCTCCTCGAGAAACCGCAGCGGCGCCAGGATGCCGGGCAACTCGGCGCGGGGCAGGCCGGTCGGATCCGTCGGATCCGCGGCTGGCTGCCAGGCGGCACCCGCGTACCAGGTCTCCCGCCGGGCCTTCGCCCGCCGGAACCGCACCATTCGGCTCACCCACTCCCCGACCGTCACGCCCTGGACTCGAAGCCATGCCGCCGTCACCATCACCGCGGCCAGGGGCAGCACCACCGGCAGCGCCGACCAGGCTCCGTAGGCGACCGTGTACGCCACCAGCACGATCGATGCGGCGACCAGCAGGCCGCGCGGCACGCTCAGCCCGAGCGCCAGCGAGCCGCCGCGGTCCCGTTTCCAACCCTGGTAGGTCTGGACGCCGCTCACCGCCGTTCACCCCACGCGGGAGGCGGGGATGGCAGCGCCGAGCCGGGACCGCGCGCGACCGGACGTTCCCCGGGCGTCGGGGCACGGCGAGGCCCGGCCTGGGGACGGGCGGGGCCGTCGGGGACGGGGGTCGGCGGGGGCGCCGCCGAGCCCGAGGTACCCGCCGAGCCCGAGGTACCCGCCGAGCCCGAGGCGCCCGGTGCGTCGGCGGAGCCCCGGCCGGCAGCCGGCGCGGACCGGGACGAGGGGGGCGGCAGTGCCACGGGCCGCCCTGGATGGCCTGGCGGCGGGCCCGCCGGTCCGTCAGGCGTGAGCGGTGGTGCCTGGTCCCCGGCGTCGGGTACCGAAGGGCCACCGCCACCACCACTGCCACTGCCACCACCACTGCCACCGCCGCCACCACCACCACTGCCACCACTGCCACCACCACCACCACTGCCACCACCGCCACCGCCGCCACCGCCGCCACCGGGCGCCACGGCAATCGGCGCCGGCCGGGGGCTGCCGCTGTTGCCTGGGCTGCCGCTGCCCGACCTGCTCCCCGAGCCACCCGACCGGCCGCCGCCCGCCCGAAGCCATGGGGTGTCCACGGACTCGCCCATGCCGCCGAGCCCCGCGTGCGCGGCGGTCCGGCCCATCCCGCGCTGGAAGGCGCCGACGGCGCTTGTCGCCGCCATCGCCGCCATCGGCAGGAAGGCGCCCGCCGCGGCGGCCCCGCCCGCGGCGGCCCCGCCCCCACCGGCACCCGCCGCACCACCACCGGCAGCACCGCCCCCGCCACCGCCTGCTCCGCGCTGCAGACTCACCGGGTCCAGGGGATTGCCGGCGCCGGATCCGCCCATGCTCGACGCGCGCGAGCCGAGCCCGCCCGCCGCACCGAGGAGCAGTGACAGGCCCCCGCTGACCTCGCCGTCCGGACCGATCGCGAAGAACCGCGACAGTGCCGGCCAGCACAGCACTGCTGCCGCCAACGTCATGATCGCCGTGATGTACTCGGTGAAGCCGTCTCCGCCGGCCGCGTGGACCTGCTTGAACCCGAGGCTGAAGCACAGACTGATCGACGGTGGCACCAGCAGGAGCCGGAACGTCGCCATCGCCTGGCGTTGCCACCACAGCGCCGTCTGTTCCGACAGCAGGCCGGCGGCCCCCAGCGGCGCGGTGGCGACGAGGACGCCGATCGCCACCTTCACCATGAGGATCTCGCACCACAGCACGAAGACGACGATCATCGCGAACAGGGCGAAGACGAAGGTCATCGCCGGATTCACGTTCAGTGCCAGGGTCTTCAGATCGGCGAGGAAGGCTTCGCGGTCGGGCTCCGTCTGCTTCACGATCTGCGCGGTGACGTCGCCGGAGAGAGTGGCGCAGCTCTGTACGACGGTGATGGTGATCGCGGTGGCCACCATCGCCTTGACCAGACCGACGAGCGCCGCGCCGACGAAACGACCGTCCGCGGCGAGCTGGGTGCGCACCACCGCGAACAGGAGGATGAACACGGCGAGGATCGCCCCGATACCCGTGCAGATGTTAAACACGCCCTGCACGCTGTCCTGCGAGAAGTCCAGTCGGGACAGCGTCGGCCAGGCATCCGTGACCATCCTGATCAGACTGATGCCGGCGTCGGCGAAATCGTTGACGATCGCGTTCCAGACGCTGCCGACGGCGCTGGCGCCGGCGTCGGCCAGGTCGTTCCCCCAGCACTGGGGAGCCAGCCGTGCGATCCCGGTGCACTTAGCCAACGGTGAACACCTCCCAGCCTGCCGCCCTGATCCGGGCCGGGTCGCTCGTCGAGGGCAGGCCCAGCCCCCCCGGCGCATCGATGCCGTCGTCCCAGCGCCAGTCGCCGTCCACCCAGGTCAGCACGTCCGCCGCCTTGTCGAACTTGGAGAACCTGGTGCCGGCGCTCGTGCCGCCCTCGCGCAGGACCAGCAGCGCCACGGTTACCCGGTCGACGTCCGAGTTGACGATCTTGTATCCGAGAGGGGTCGAGGTGAACCAGCTACCCGCCGTCGGCGGCTGGCTGGCGTAGTCGGCCTGAAGCTCCGGAACGAGCTTGTTCTGCAGGGACTGCGTGCCGACCGTGTGGACGACGTCGATCTGGCGCTTCTCCTCGACGGGCACGAGCAGCGGCTCCCACCGGATCGCCGCGGACACCGCCCCGGCGGTGGTGTGCGGGAAGCCGAGCGGGATGCCGTCGGAGGTGATCCGATCCGGGCGCGGCAGCGCCAGCGGGCCGCCCGGGCTGGTCGCCGCCGCGTTCGGCTGCGGGCTCGGGATGCCGAACCGGGTGGGGGCCGACGTGGGCGAGGGCGCCGGGACGGCGGTCGGGCCGCCGTTCCCGTCGGAGCCCGACAGCGCGCGGGTGACCAGGACTGTCACGGCTATGACGGCGACCAGCGCGAGCACGGCGAGCAGGAACACGCCCGCGCGGCCGCGCGGCCCGCCTGGGCGGCCGTCCGGTGACATCTGCTGGGTCAGGCTCACGTCGGCTCCCGGTGCTGCGTCCGTTGTCGGGTCAGGTGGCCAGACCGTAGAAGGTGTTCACCAGGGGAATGGCGATTCCGACCAGAAAGCCGCAGGCGACGGAGGTGAGGAAGGCGGAGAAGCCGCGGTCGAACTGCTGCGGACGGGCGGTGACCCGACCCCAGGCGGCGAACCCGCCGGAGGCCACCGCGGCGATCCCGCAGGCGAACAGCGCGCCGTACAACGTCCAGCCCAGGATCGTCTTCAGCGCCTCCGAATGCGGCAGATCGTTGGCGTTCGGCTGGACGTCCGTGGGCAAGGGCGGGTCCGCGGCGAGGATGATCGCGCCCAGGCGTTCGTGGATCATGCGACTTCCTTCAGGGCGAGGCGGTTGACGATGGTGTGCGCGGCGCGTTCGGCAGCCCGGCCGGGGTGGCCGTTGGCGAGCCGCCCGGTGGCCCGGACGGTCGGCAGGTGCGGGACGCGCACGACGCCGGAGCATTCGCCGTCCAGCAGCGTGATCCGGGCGAGCGAGCGCCGCGGGGCTCGGCCCTCCCCGGTGTCTACGACGGCGGCGACCAGATCCTGGCCGTGCACCCCGGCCTGGCGCAGGGCCCGCGCGGCCGTCACCGCGTTCTCCAGCGGCCCGGTCGCCGAGGCGGTGACAAGCACGACGCGCACGCCGTACTCGGTCAGCAGCCGGTGCCAGCGCGGGGTGTGCAGCAGGTACAGCGCCGGGTCCCAGGTGTCGACGATCAGCGTCTCCCAGCCGTCGCTGCTGGCCACGGCCTCGACGCCGTCGATCCGCACCGCGGGGGTCTGCGGGGCGAGGACGTAGTAGGTCGACCCGTCGGGTCCGTCGAGGGCGGCGAGCCCGTCGTCGTCGCGTGGCAGTGCCCGGCGTGAGCTGAACAGCCCGGGACTCTCGTCGATCAGCAGCAGGGGCCCCGCCGGGCTGAGCGCCCTGGCCAGCAGGTCGGCGGTGATCGACCGGCCGACCCCGCCTCCGGCCGCGACCACCACGACCACGTCGCCGGTGGACGGTAGGACAGGTGGCGGTGCCGGGGCGGTCGGGCGACGGCCGGGCGGCGGCGACATCGAGGGCGACTCCATCGGGTCGGGAAGCGCGGAGATCCACCCGCCATCCGGCGCGATGGACATGCGAAACCCCCTGTCCGGTCCTACCCCCCTGGCGACAGGGAGCGAAAGTGCGTGCGCTGTACGCGACCTGCGGAAACGTGAGAGTAGCGTAACCATCACCACACATCAAAGGTTTTGGTACTTTCATCGCAATCAAGGATCAAGTGGATGCGACCGGCGATGAGGGGGTGGATCCCGGGCGATGGCGGTCGGGACCATGCCGGCGCAGGACGCGTCGGCGCCGCCGCTGGCGGCCATCCTCGCCGGATCGGCGATGGTGCTGGTCGTGGGCTTTGTCGCGATCTTCGGTGGAGCGATCTCCGGGGATCCTGGCGGCGGCGCAACCGGCCAGTTCGCGGAAGCCGGGACGATCCCCGGCGCCTACGTGGGTGCGATCCTCGGCGCCGGTCAGACCTGTGCCACACTCGGCCCCGGTCTGCTCGCCGCCCAGCTCAAGCAGGAATCCGGCTTCCGGCCCGAGGCTCGATCACCGGCCGGCGCCCTCGGCATCGCGCAGTTCCTGCCCGGCACCTGGGCCAGCCACGGCCGGGACGGGGACGGGGACGGCCGGGCCGACATCCTCAATCCCGCCGACGCGATCCCGTCCGCGGCCGCCTACGACTGCTCGGTGGCCGCCGCGGTCGCGGATGTGCCCGGGGATCCGGTTCGGCTCATGCTCGCCGCCTACAACGCCGGCCCGGGCGCTGTGCGTGCCTACCAGGGCGTTCCGCCCTTTCCGGAGACCCAGAGCTACGTCGAGTCGATCCTCGCCGCCGTGCCCGGCATGACCGCGGCCCTCAGCAGCGCGAGCGCCCCGATCGGACCGGCGACCGAGGCGGCCGCGGCCGCGATCGCCTTCGCGCGCGGTGAGCTTGGTGATCCCTACGTGCTCGGCGCGAACGGGCCGGATGCCTGGGACTGTTCCTCCCTGGTCCAGGCGGCCTACGCCGCGGCCGGGGTCAGACTGCCCCGCACGACCTACGACCAGGTCGACTCCTCCGGTCCGAGCATTGCGCTGACGCCGTTGTCGGCCTGGCAGCCGGGGGACCTGCTGTTCGCCGCGGGATCGGACGGAACCCCCGCAAATCCGGGGCATGTCGGCATCTACCTCGGCGGCAATCAGGTCCTGCACGCCCCGCACACCGGCGACGTGGTCAAGATCGTGACGCTGGATCGTTACGAGAAGGTCACTCACGTCACCAGGCCGTCGGCGCTGTCCACGCAGTGAGCCGCGTCAGCCCGGCGCCCACGCGCTTCCTCGGCCGGTGGACCCGAGGCCTCAGAACAGCCGGGTGATGATCCTGGAGTTGGGCTGGCCGTCGTCCGGCCGGGGGGCGCCCGGCCCGGAGCTGGCCGCCCGGACCCTGCCCGAACCGGGGCGGGACCGCCGCTGGGAGGTGGCGGAGGCGGTCGAGGTCGTGGGCATCGCCGTCGGCGTGTCGGCGCGCAGGCCTGACGACACCAGGGCGGCCCGTGGCGCGGCGGGGGGCGCAGCCCTGTCCGGCGGTGGTGTGGACGGCGCCAGCGTGGACGGCGGTGGTGTGGAGGGCGAGGCGGGTCCGTCGCGACGCTCCTCCGCCGGGAGAGGCCTCGTGGCGACCTGGGCGGAAGCCGCCGGGTCCGCTGCGCCGGCGGACGCCGGGGTGCGGTCGCCGTCGCGGGAGGCCGTCGCCGTGGCCTCGCCGTCGCCGGCGGTGGCGGTGGCGGGTTCGTGCGGCACCGGCAGGTCGAACCAGAGGTACTTGCCCGACTCCGCCATGACCGTTCCCCAGCTTCCGGCGAGGGCGTCGAGGACGAGCAGGCCGCGGCCGCCCTCGGCGTCGGGCGCGGCCGTGCGCCGCTGCGGCAGGACGGTCGAGGTGTCCGAGACGGAGGCGTGGATCAGCCCGGGGCGCATCTCGATGAGCAGCCACAACGGTGGCTGGCCGTACTTGACGGCGTTGGTCACGAGCTCGCTGACGAGCAGCTCGGCGGTGCTGCGGACATCCTCGGGGAGCTGCGCCATCCGCATGCCCTCCCGCAGGACCCGACGGGCCTGGGGAACGGCCGAAGGGAGATAGGGAAGCTCGGCGAGTATGTGGGTCGCGGGTGGGCAACGCGAGGTCGCCTGCCGAACCACGTCCATCGGAACCGAAGACGCGCTCATCTACCACCAAGCCTGAACAACGAGGACATCGCTCATCGTGTACCCGCTCAGGGCGGATTGAAGCCTCGGAATCCGGATCGCACCCCTTGGGGCGATGCCCGCTCGTCATCTGATCTTAGTGCAGTCGGCGGACCTGCGGTTTTGGCTCGCCCGCCGGCCCGGTGCGGATTTGACGTGACGGCCGTCGCCACCGCCCGGGGCCGGTCAGCCGGGTACCCGCGCGACCAGGATCGCGACGTCGTCGCGCAGGTTCCCGCCGGCGAAGCGCTCGGCCGCGGCGAGGACCCGGTCGGCGATGCCCTGCGCCGACAGCCCCGCGCACCCGGCGACCGCCGCCAGCAGCCGCTCCTCGCCGAGCAGGTCACGGCCGTCGCGGGCCTCGATCACCCCGTCGGTGTAGAAGACCAGCGACTCGCCGGCGCCGAGGGTGACGTCGATGGCAGGGAAGGAGACCTCGTCGTCGTCGAGCACGCCGAGCAGGGTGCCGGGCCGGCCGACGAGCGAGGCGTGCCCGTCGGCATGCAGCACCACCGGCTGAGGGTGCCCGGCGAGGAACAGCCGCAGGCGGATGCCGGCGGTCTGCGCGTCCCCGGTCGGTGCCGCGCCGGGCAGGCTCGCGGGGCCCGTGATCGACGCGGCGGCCAGGGTGCAGAACCGGCCCTGACCGTTGGGATTCGAGGAGGCGGCGTCGCGCAGCGTCCGGTTCAGTTCGAGCAGGACCTCGCCGAGGTCGGTGCCGCGCCCGGTGAGCAGCCGCAGGACGGCGCGGGCCACCCCGGTGACCGTCGCGGCCTCGGCGCCCTTGCCGCAGACGTCGCCGATGGCGATCGTCCAGCCAAGCGGGCCCCACAGCAGGTCGAAGAAGTCCCCGCCGACGTCCAGACCGGCCGACTTCGCGGCGCCGTAGGCGGAGCCGAGGTCGAGGCCCTCGATCATCGGCAGGTCCGGCGGGCGCAGCCCGGCCTGCAAGGTGCCGGCGAGCTCCACCTGGCGGCTGTAGAGGCGGGCGTTGTCGATGGCGAACGCGGCCCGGCGGGCGAGGTCGGCGAGCAGGTCGATCTCGTCGGCGGCGAACGCGTTGCCCTCCGGACGCCCGAGGGCGAGCACCCCGAGCACCCGGCGGCGGGCCTTGAGCACCATCACCAGGGCCGGGCCGCCGAACGCGGTCAGCGAGTGCACCCGGTCGCCGCTGGCGGAGCGCACCGCGGCCATCAGTACCCCGCTCGGGTCGGCCGCCGCCGTGCCCAGCGCGCCGGCCATGTTCTCCTCGGCGTGGGCGGCCGACCACAGCGCCGGATCGGCGTTCTCCCGGTGCAGGTAGACCGCGCACCATTGGGCGAGTCGGGGGACCGGCAGCCGGGCCAGCAGGGCCAGCGAATGGCCGAGGTCGAGGCTGCCGGCGAGCAGGTCGGATGCCTCGGCGAGGAACGACAGCATCCCGATCCGGCGCTCCTCGGCGCGGCGCATGTCGCCGCCGCCGAGGGCCAGCGCCATCCACCGGGTCGCCAGCCGGATGCGGTCGACGTCGAGCCCGGCCAGGCCCTCCCCGGGCGCCGGCCACAGCAGCAGCTCGCCGAGGCTCGACTGGGTCGGGTCCAGCGGGAACGCCACCGCCTCGTCGGCCTCGCCGACGACGCCGAGGGTGGCCACGGTCTCGACCCGGCCGCCGTCGCGGCCGGGGCGTCGCACCAGCCCGGCGGTCACGGTCAGGGCGTCGACGAGCTGCGCGAGCAGCTCGTTCACCTCGCCCTCGGCGGTCAGGGCGCGCGCGGTGTCGCGGGCGATGAGCCGCGGCGGGCGCATCTGGGCCGGCACGATCACCGCCTCGTCGTCGGCGGTGGAGTCCTCCCGGGGGACGTCCGCTGAACCGAGCCGGAACCAGACGGTCTTGCCGCCGGGACGGTGCTCGGTGCCCCAGCTCGTCGCGAGCGCGTCGACGAGGGCGAGGCCGCGGCCGTCCTCGCGCAGCCCGTCGATGCCGAAGTCGGCCTCCTCGGGGAACGCCGACGGCGGGCGCGGCACGTCCACCTTCTTCACCCGCGCCATGCCGATGCGCACCGGGTGCCGGTCGGCGACGCCGACGCGAACGCCCTCGCCCTCCTGGCGGACGTCGACGGTGGCCGCGGTGCCCGCGTGCACGACGACGTTGGTCACCAGCTCGGTGACCAGCAGGAGCGCGGAGTCGAGCAGGTCGTCGTCGAGCCGGCCGCGCAGCGTCTCGAGCACGAAGCGCCGCGCGGACCGAGGGGAATCGGGCGTCGGCGGCAGCGTGATGGCCTGAGTCGGCGTCGTCGGACCCCCTCCTACGCCATTCATGTCGCTCAGTCTCTCCTGCGTTGTCCATCGTGAGGCGGATACTGGCGGCTGGTGTCACCTGTCCACCGACGCCCGCCCACGCCGGTGCCCCGAGGAGACCGCCCCTGGCCCGGGCTCCTCCGCCCGGCCCGTCGTCCGAGACGATCGTGCCGACCGAGCTCAGGTAGGAGACCGATGAGTTCCACTGACGACCAGCAGGCCCCGGCTCGCCGTGATCCCGTTGCACCCGGCGGTGACGCTATCGCGACCATCGTCCCTCATGCGACCCGCGACGTGGACGAGACCCGGACATCGCGCACCTCGTCGGATGAGCTGATCGCCGATCTCCTGCACGGTCTGACCAGGTTGTGCGAGGGAGACTTCGCCACCCGCCTGACGGCCCGGGAGGGGTATGCCGGCGACGTGGTGCGCAAGTTCGACGAGCTGGCCGCCATCCAGGAGCGCCACGCCGGCGAGCTGGCCCGGGTCAGCAAGGTGACCCGCCGCGACGGGCGGCTCACCCTGCGCATGGAGGACCAGGGCAGCCCCGGCGACTGGTCGGACATGACCCAGGCGGTGAACTCCCTCATCGACGACCTGGCCCGCCCGACCCACGAGGTCGCGCGCGTGATCGCCGCGGTGGCCGAGGGGGACCTGTCCCAGCACATGGCGCTGGAGATCGCCGGTCAGCCGGTGCGCGGGGAGTTCCTGCGGATCGGCACCACCGTGAACACGATGGTCGACCAGCTCTCGTCGTTCGCCGACGAGGTGACCCGGGTGGCCCGCGAGGTCGGCACCGAGGGCAACCTGGGCGGGCAGGCCAAGGTCAAGGGCGTCTCCGGGGTCTGGCGGGACCTCACCGAGTCGGTGAACTCGATGGCGGGCAACCTGACCAGCCAGGTCCGCAACATCGCCCAGGTAACCACCGCGGTCGCGCAGGGCGACCTCAGCCAGAAGATCACCGTCGACGCCCGCGGTGAGATCCACGAGCTGAAGTCGACCGTGAACACGATGGTCGACCAGCTCTCCGCGTTCGCCGACGAGGTCACCCGGATGGCCAAGGAGGTCGGCACCGAGGGCAAGCTGGGCGGCCAGGCGCAGGTCAAGGGCGTCTCCGGCGTCTGGCGGGACCTCACCGACTCGGTCAACGTCATGGCCGGCAACCTCACCACCCAGGTCCGCAGCATCGCCGAGGTGGCGGCGGCGGTGGCCCGCGGCGACCTGACCCGACAGATCACCGTCGACGCCCGCGGCGAGGTCGCGGGCCTCGCCCACACCCTGAACACGATGGTCGACCAGCTTTCGTCGTTCGCCGACGAGGTGACCCGCGTCGCCTGGGAGGTCGGCACCGAGGGCAACGCTGGGCGGGCAGGCGCACGTCCGGGGGGTCTCGGGGGTGTGGCGGGACCTGACCGAGTCGGTGAACTCGATGGCGGGCAACCTGACCAGCCAGGTCCGCAACATCGCCCTGGTCGCCACCGCGGTCGCGCGCGGCGACCTGTCCCAGAAGATCACCGTCGCCGCCCAGGGTGAGATCCTGGAGCTCAAGGACACCCTGAACACGATGGTCGACCAGTTGTCCTCGTTCGCCGACGAGGTCACCCGCGTGGCCCGCGAGGTCGGCACCGAGGGCGCGCTGGGCGGGCAGGCGCACGTCCGGGGGGTCTCGGGGGTGTGGCGGGACCTGACCGAGTCGGTGAACTCGATGGCGGGCAACCTGACCAGCCAGGTCCGCAACATCGCCCTGGTCACCACGGCGGTGGCCCGCGGGGACCTGTCGCAGAAGATCACCGTCACCGCGCAGGGCGAGATCGCCGAGCTCAAGGACACCGTCAACACGATGGTCGACCAGCTCTCCTCGTTCGCCGCGGAGATCACCCGGGTGGGCCGGGAGGTCGGCGTCGAGGGCAAGCTCGGCGGCCAGGCCACCGTCGCCGGCGTGGCCGGGACCTGGAAGGACCTCACCGACAACGTCAACCAGCTCGCCTCCACGCTGACCATCCAGCTCCGCGCGATCGGCGACGTGTCCACCGCCGTCACCCGCGGCGACCTGACCAGGTCCATCTCGGTGGAGGCCGAGGGCGAGGTGGCCGAGCTCAAGGACAACATCAACCAGATGATCGCCCGGCTGCGGGAGACCACCGAGCTCAACGCGCAGCAGGACTGGCTGAAGTCAAACCTGGCCCGCATCGGCAGCAAGATGCAGGGCCAGCGTGACCTCTACGCGGTCTGTCAGATGATCATTAGCGAGATGACCCCGGCGGTCAACGCCCAGCAGGGCACCGTCTACCTGCTCGACTTCATCGAGGGCGACAAGCTGCGCTACGTCGCCGGCTACGGCTCGGTGCCCCGGCGCCGCTCGGACGGCACGTTCCTGTTCGGCGAGGGCCTGATCGGCCAGGCGGCGCTGGAGCGCAACCGGATCCGGGTCGAGCACGTGCCCGCCGGCTACCTCAACATCCGCAGCGGGCTGGGTGAGGCGCCGCCGTGCGACCTCGTCGTCGTCCCGGTCGTCTTCGAGAACCAGGTGCTCGGCGTCATCGAGCTGGCCTCGTTCACGCCGTTCTCCGAGCTGCACCTGACTCTGGTCGACCAGCTCGTCGACACCATCGGCGTCGTCCTCAACACGATCATGGCGAATGCGCGGACGGAGGAGCTGCTCGCCCAGTCCCAGCGGCTCACCCAGGAGCTGCGGTCGCAGTCGGTCGAGCTGCAGCGCACCAACAACGAACTGGAGGAGAAGGCGGCGCTGCTGGAGGACAAGAACCATGAGATCGAGCTGGCCCGCATCGGCCTCGAGGAGAAGGCCGAGCAGCTCGCGCTGTCCTCGCAGTACAAGACGGAGTTCCTGGCGAACATGAGCCACGAGCTGCGCACGCCGCTGAACAGCCTGCTCATCCTCGCCAAGCTGCTCGCCGACAACCCCGACCGCAACCTGTCCCGCAAGCAGATCGACTTCGCCGAGACGATCCACTCCGCCGGCTCCGAACTGCTCGGCCTCATCAACGACATCCTCGACCTGTCGAAGGTCGAGGCCGGCAAGATGGACGTCGACGCCGCCAACGTGAGCACCGCGGCCCTGTGCGACGCCGTCGCCGGGGTCTTCGGCCCCGTCGCGGACGAGAAGGGGCTGGCGTTCGAGGTCAACCTCGCCGCCGACGTGCCGGCCGAGTTCGTCACCGACGAGCAGCGCCTGCAGCAGGTGCTCAAGAACCTGCTGTCCAACTCGGTGAAGTTCACCGACAGCGGCACCGTCCGCCTCGACGTCACCCTCGCCCGCCCCGACCTGCCGCACCTGGCATCGCACCTGCGCTCGGCCGGCACGGTGCTGTCCTTCGCGGTCAGCGACACCGGCATCGGCATCGCCGCCGACAAGCTACGCATGATCTTCGAGGCGTTCCAGCAGGCCGACGGCACCACGTCGCGCCGCTACGGCGGCACCGGGCTCGGCCTGTCCATCAGCAAGGAGATCGCCCGCCTGCTCGGCGGCTCGATCGCGGTGTCCAGCGCGGTCGGCCACGGCAGTACCTTCACCCTCTACCTGCCAGCGGCCCCGCTCGCGCAGATGCCGGCCTTCGGGGTCACGCCTGGGGAGCCCGACGACGTCCTGATGATCGTCGGTGCGGCGGACGGTGGCTGGAGCCAGAACGAGTCGACGAGGGCGGCCCTGGCCCCGGCCGGCTCCCCGGCCGCGCAGGGCTGGCGCAACGGGGTCGCCGACCGGGTCGGCGGAGTCGCCGGCCAGCGCGGCGGCGCACCCATGCCGGTGCCCACCGCCGTCGGCGGATCCGGCCCGGGCTCGGGCGCTGCCAACGGCTCCGGCGCGGCGAGCGTCACCGGCGGGTCGGGCGGGTCAGGCGGGTCAGGCGGGGCGAGTGGGGCCGCGGCTCCTGCCGGTCCGGTCGAGAACCGGGTCTCGCCACCGGCCGCGACCGCTTACACCACGGACTGGCGGCCGGGCGATACCGCGGTGGGCACTCCGTTCCTGACGGAGCCGGCCGACACCGGCACCCGGCTGCCCTCGGGGGACATCGATGACTCCGACCCGCTGGTCGGCACGACGGTCCTGGTCGTGGACGACGACGTGCGCAACGTGTTCGCGCTCACAAGCGCCCTGGAGATGTACGGAATGCGGGTCCTCTACGCCGACAACGGCCACGATGCGATCCGCACCCTCCAGCAGGACACCGCGCCGGTGCACCTCGTGCTGATGGACGTCATGCTCCCCGGCATGGACGGCAACGAAACGACCTCGATGATCCGGGACATGCCCGCCTTCGCCGACCTGCCGATACTGGTACTGACCGCGAAGGCCATGCCCGGGGACCGGGAGAAGAGCATCACCGCCGGCGCCACGGACTACATCACCAAGCCGGTGGATCTCGACCACCTCCTCGGGGTGATGCGGTCGCATCTGTATTGATCAGATCGCGTATGGTGCGCATTCGGGTGTCTATCGGTGGGGCGGTGAGATGCCGTCGGGAGCGATCAGCGATGGTGGTGGGGTGGCGACACCCACCATGGACCGGCAAGGCGATCGCGAAGGAGGAGGCGGGCGGGTGACCGAGCGGAGCGGCGGTTCCGTCGACGGCGAAGGCGGGCCGGCCGCGGAACGACCCCGCAGCAAGATCCTCCTGGTTGACGATCGGGCCGACAATCTCATGGCGCTGGAGGCGATTCTCGCCTCGCTGGATCAGGATCTTGTCACGGCGTCGTCGGGTGAGGAGGCGCTCAAACGCCTTCTCGTCGACGACTTCGCGGTGATCCTTCTGGACGTGCAGATGCCTGGGATGGACGGATTCGAGACGGCGCATCGGATCAAGCAGCGCGGACGCACCCGGGACACCCCGATCATCTTTCTCACGGCGATCGATCGGGAGCCGCACCATGCGTTCCGTGGTTACGCTGTCGGTGCGGTCGACTACATTGCGAAGCCATTCGACCCGTGGTTGCTGCGGGCCAAGGTCAGCGTGTTCGTGGAGCTGTTCGAGAAGAACGAGCGGCTGTCCGAGCTGGTTCATCAGCGGGTCCGGGACTTCGACCTCATGACGGAGGTCGCCGAGCGGCTCATCGCGCTCGACGTCCTGCTGGAAGGCGGGGGCGGGGGCGGGAGCTCCGCCGAGGAGACGATCGCCGCGGCCGGCGCCGAGGTGCGCGGTCTGGTCGCCCGGCTGCAGCCCTTCGCCCGCTCGAACAACACCTGACCGCCCATCCGCCCGCGCCACCGTCCGCCCGGCTCGCCGCGATGGCGGGCGAGCGGGGCGGGACGCCGGGTCGCGTCGCGGGGTGGGGTGACCCGAGGCGTCGGTCGGAGGGCGGTGCCGGTCGCCTGGCGGTGCCGGTCGTCTGGCAGTGCCGGTCGGTCGGAGTGGCGGTCGGTCGGAGTGGCCGTCGGTCGGAGTGGCGGTCGGGGTGGGTGCTCGGGGGGTAGCGCGGGTGCCCGCCCGGGGGACCACCGGCGCGTGGCGGTCCGTTGTGTCGGTCACATCACACCGTCGCTGCGGGCGGGCGACGGACACGGTCGGGGGCTTCCGTCCGTTTCCGGTACCTCACGCTTCGTCGTGATGGCAACGCCGACCAGCGCCAGATCGGCCGCCCAGCCGCACCGGACCGTCCGGTCCGGACCCCTCATTCCCCTGTGTCCCGGCTGACGCCGCGCCGCGACCGAATGGATGTTGTCCCCGCCCTCGCTCCGCGCCGATAGCATGCTTTTGTCGACCAGATCCGCCGGCGTGCCCGCCCAGCCGGTTTGTGCAGCCGTAGGAGGTTTCGTCGTATGGCGATTGCCCGGCGCACTCCCCAGGCTCTTGCCGGGCTCGATCCCCGGACTATCGGTCCGTACACGGTTGAACGGAAGCTGGTCGATGCCGGGACCGGGCCGGTGTTTCTTGCCCGTAACAATCTCGCGCGTCCCGTCCTCATCAAGCTGATCACGGCGCCGTTCGCGCGGGACACGGAGTTCCGCCGCCGGCTGCGCATCGATCTTGATCATCTGCGGCGGCTGGCCCCGTTCTGCCTCGCCGCGATCCTGGACCTGGATACGCTGGCCCGGAACCCCTACGTGGTCGTCGAGTACATCGACGCGCCGACTCTCGCCGCCAGCGTCGAGGACGACGGCCCGTTGCACTCGGCCGACACCGCCCGGCTCGCCGTGGGGCTTGCCGCGGCTCTGTCCGCGCTCCATGGCGAGGGAATTGTCTTCGGTGATTTGAAGCCGACAAATGTGGTGCTTTCTGGGCAAGGGCTGAGGTTGGTCGACTTCGGTCTCGCCCGAGTGCTGAACGCGGTCTCCGCCGACAATTCGGGCACTTCCTCGTCCGGCGTCGGGACGCTCGCGTTCATCAGTCCGGAACAGGCTCTGGGTCAGGCGGTGACCGCCGCGTCCGACATCTTCACCTGGGGTGGGGTACTGCTGTTCGCCGCGACCGGCCGACCGCCGTTCGGCGCCGGCACGCCGCGTGCCCTGCTCCAGCGTGCCGTCTACGCCGAGCCCGATCTGTCGATGCTCGATCCCGACCTGCGCGACCTGGTCTCTGCCGCGATGCGCAAGGACCCCAAGCGCCGGCCCCGCGCCGTCGACCTGCTCGAGCACCTCATGGTGGGTGCTCCCGAGGACGACCCACGGCCTGTCCCCGAACACGGCCTGATGGGACTCCCCGAAGACGCCGCCGACGCCGTCGCGGCGACAGCCCAGGAGACGACGGTGACCTCCGGTCCGCTGCCCTGCGCCGCGCCGGTGGCCGACGGTCACCGGCGGCCGCCGGCAGCGTCCGAGGCGGAGCCGGACCCGGGGGTCGAGCTCGCCGCGGAGTCGGACTCGCAGGTCGCGCTCGGGGCAGAGCCGGACCCGGGGGTCGAGCTCGGGGAGGAGTCGGACTCGCAGGTCGCGCTCGGGGCGGAGTCGGACCCGCGGGTCGAGCCCGAGGCGGAATCGGGCCCTGAGCCGAAGCCCGAGTCCGTGCCCGGTGCGGAGTCGGAGGCGGAGCCCGAACCTGCCCCGGAGTCGGAGCTTGAGCCGGAGGCCGATCCTGCGGGGGAGGCGCATCCTGCGAGCGCGGCGGACGCCGGGGCTGACGACGCGCCCGCGCCCAGGGCCGAACTCGGACGCGACGTCGACATCGAGCCCCCGGGTGGGAGCCGGCCCGGAGGCGAGGGCGCACAGGAGACGGTGGCCAGGCCCGCCGGCAGCGGGATCTCGCCTGGTGCGACGGCCTCGCGGGAGGGGACGTCGTCGCACCCCGCGAACGCGTCGCTCATCGCGGCGACATCTCCGCTGGCCGCGACCGTGGCCGGCCCGACCTCCTTATCCCCACCGGTCGGGTCCGGGCAGCCGTCCGGGGACGGGACGGTCCTGCTGCCCGGTGCCTCGCCGCCCCGGCGCGTGGGCGGCGACGACCCGCCCGACGAGGACCGGACCGCGCTGCTCCCGGTCGTGCCGGCGCCCGGCCCGAACACCCCCACGACGGCCCCGCGTCAGCGGACGAGCACGTCTGACCGCGGACGAGTGCCAGGGGAGAGGCCATCCCCGGGCGGCCGCGATGCTCCGGGCGGTGCGGCTGTTCCGGGTGCCGGCGCGGTCCTCGGCGAGCGGGTCGGGGCGCGGGTCACGCCGGCCGACGCGACCGCGGTGCTGGCGGCGACCGCCCTGATACCCCAGCAGGCCCTGCCCGCGTCGTCCCCGTCCGCCCGGCAGCCGGCGGACGCCTGCCCGGCCGGGGCGGACGGATCGCCCCGGGAGGGCGACGCCGCCGTCACAGATGCCACCCGGAGCGGCGATTCCGTAGCGGCCACCGGGAGCGACGAGACCGTAGCGGCCACCGGGAGCGGCGAGACCGCGGCGGCCACCGAACGCCGCGAGACCGCGGCGGCCGCCGAATGCCGCGAGAGCGGCGAGGCCGGCGGCACCATCGAGAGCGGCGAGACCGCCGGGACCGCCGGGACCGCCGGGACCGGCGGAGACCGGGAGGAGCCGGCGGTCGCGGCGCCGCACCAGGTTCGACCGGACCGCGGGTGGCTGCGGCGCGCGCTGTCGCTCGGTGCGGCGACGTCGCTACTGGTCATCCCGGCGTTCGCGATCCTGGGCACCGTGCGCGACCGCGGCGGCGCGGCGACGTCCCGCGGTGCCGCCGGGGCCGCGATCCGCCTGCTCGACCGAGAGCCGAACCTCGCCGGGCAGCTTGCCGTCGCCGCGTACCGGGTCGAGCCGACCGCGCTGGCCGCCCAGGCACTGGTCGAGGCGAGCGTCCGGCAGATCGTCGCGTCGACCGGAGCCATCCGTGGCCTGCGGGTTACCTCGGACGGCCGGTACCTGATCGCGGTCGGTGATGCCGGCGGGTCCGTCTGGGACATCGCCGATCCCGCTCGGATACGCCGGGTCGGCGACCTGACCGCGGACACCGCGGCGACCGCCGCCGGCCGCGCACAGCCCGCCACCAGCTCCGGTAGCCGTTCCGCCGACGGCACCCGGCGCGGTTTCAGCGCCGCGGAGCTCACCCCGGACGGCGCGACCGCCGGCGGCCGCGCCGGGACGGCCGACGCACCACGCGTGACCGAGGCCGCCGACAGTGCCCCGCGGTCGGCCGGGTCGGCGCTGCGTGCCGTCACGATCGTGCCGCACCCGTCCGCGTCCGCCACCGCCCCGGTGCCGCAGACCGTGGTGACGGCCGGTGTGGACGGCGTGATCCGGTTGTGGCAGCTCATTCCGCCGCGGCTTGTGGACGACGGCGCGCTGGATCAGGTGCGTACCGCCGCGGCCGAGGTCGCGCCGCTGGCGGACCTGCGCGGTCACGCCGGCGCCGGGACGGCCGTCGCGGTCAGCGCGGACGGCCGGATGCTCGCCTCGGCGGGGGCGGATCGGACGGTCCGGCTGTGGGACGTCAGCCGCCCCCGTTCGCCGCGGGCCCTCGCTGTGCTGACCCGACCGTCGGCGGTCACCGGCGTGGCCTTCACCCCGGACGGGCGTTCGCTCGTGCTCGGCGGCCCGGGTCGCCTCGCCGTGTGGGACGTCACCGATCCGCGGAACCCGCGAAGCCGCGCGGAGCGCACCGCCGCGGCCGACGTCCGGGCGATCGTCGTCAGCCCGGGTGGTCGCTGGTTCGCGGCGACCACCACGACCTCCCGTGGCACCCAGACGGAGATATTCGGGCTTGGCGATCCGCGGGGTCTGCGTCGGCTGGCGTCCATCGCTCCCGGGCCGGCTCCCGCCGTCGGACCAGCTCCGGGCGCCGCGGCGGACCCGCCCGGAACCCTCGCGCTGTCCACGGACGGCCGGGTGCTCGCCGTCGGCGGCGCGGCCGGCCAGATCACGCTGTGGGACATGTCCTCGCCGTCCCAGCCGGTGCACCGGGGCACCCTGCCGGTCGGCGTCACCACCGGCGTGACCGCCCTCGGCCTCGCCGGGCCCGCCGGCACCCTGGCGGCCGCGGTCGGGGACGGCGTCCGGCTCTGGCAGCTCGATCTGCTCGCGGCCCAGGACGAGGTGTGCGCCCGGGTCGGCGACCGCATCAGCCGCGAACAGTGGCGCAGCCAGCTCGGTCACCGTCGCTACGACCCGCCCTGCGACTAACCCGCCCTGTGACTGGCCGGCCCTGTGACTGGCCGGCCCTGTGACTGGCCGGCCCTGTGACTGGCCGGCCCTGTGACTGACTCCGCCGGGCGACTGACTGCGCGGGGCGGTGGCGTGGTCGCGGCTAACGGTCGAAGCGGCGGGCCGCGCCGTAGCCGGGCCCCTGCTCGGGCCGGCCCGCCCTGGAGGTCCAGCGCCACTGCACGGAGATGCGGGCGCCGACGTGCCGGTGCACCCGCGGAACCGCATGCAGCCAGTCGGTCTGGGCGCGCCCGCCCAGCACGATCAGATCCCCGCCGGCGGGGGACAGGTCGCGTCCGCCGGGCGCCTGCGGGTCGTTGAGCAGCCGCCGGCCCGGCGGCAGGTGGCGCGACTTCACCAGGAACGGCCGCTGCGCGCCGAGGGTGAGGATCGCGATGATCGTGTCGTCCAGCCAGCGCATCTCGCGGTCGCGGTGGAAGCCGACGCCGTCGGAGCCGTCCCGGTACAGGGACATGCCGAACCCGTCGAACTCCACTCCGTAGGTGCGCCGCAGCGCCCGGTAGGCGTCCACCAGGGCGGGGAAGGGCACCGGCGCGCCGCGGGGGACCCACGCGGTCAACCGCGGCTCGGTGACCTGGCGCTCGTAGCGCCACATGGCACCCTGCCGCCAGGGCAGGCCCGAGCGCATCGCCTCGTACAGCTCGTCCGCGCCGCGCAGCCAACCGCGGGTGACGTCGACCCAGGACCGCTCGTCCAGCCAGAGCCGATCCGAGCGTGCCGCCGGATCCACCACGCCGACGCCCGGCGACAGGTACGCCCCCGCGCCCGGCGGCGCGGCGGGCCTGCCCGCGCGGCCGACACCCGTGCCCGGTGGGACGGCGTCCGTCACCTTGTCGACGCTACCTCGTGCCCACCGCGGGTCCCGGTGTGGGCCGATCCATGGTCGCGGTGCGCCGCTGCCGTCACCGCGGGGCGTAACCTGCGGGATCGAGGCCCCGGGTACCGGTGGTGTCGTCGGCGTGGAACGGACAACAACAATGCCAACCATGATGGAGCGGCGTTTCCTCCCCGCCGTGATCGGCGGGGTCTCCACGCCGCAGACCCGATGACCGGACGTTCTCCCGAGCCCGGCGTCTCCGAGGGCTCGACCGTCCTCCCGTCGTCGACGGCTGGCGAGGCAGCGACCGGTCCCGACTGGGACGTGCGCCGACTCACCGAGGTCGTCACCCGGCTGCGCCGGGTGCTGCGGGCAAGCATCCGTACCGAGTACTCGTGGGAGGCCCTGCCGATGGCGCAGGTCGAGCTCCTGCAGTGCCTGGCCGAGGCGGACGGCACCCGCGTCGGTGAGCTCGCCGGGCGCCTGCGACTCGCCCCGAACAGCGTCTCGACGCTGGTGCAGCAGCTCGCCGACGCCGGCTACCTGCACCGTGAGCGCGATCCGGCGGATCGGCGGGCGGCGCTGCTGCGGCTCACCCCGGCCGGGGCGGCGGCCCTGTCCGGCTGGCAGCGTGCCCATGAGCGACGCCTCGGCGCGGCCCTGGCCCGGCTGGTCGAGGCCGACCGGACGGCCATCCTCACCGCCCTGCCCGCGCTGTCGAACCTGGTGGATGCGTTGGGTGATCGCGGCCAGCCGACCGGGTGACCGGTGGGAAACCGCCCCGCGCCGGGGGCTGCGGGCGGTCAGCCCCGGGTTGGCAGGTACCTGGCGCCGGCCCGCACGGGGGTCTGGGAGTGGATGCTCCGGCTCACGGTCGGGTGGAGGAGGACGTCAGGACCGGATGAGCCGGGCGATCGCGGCGGACGCCTCCCGCAGCTTCTCGTCGGCGACGGGGCCGCCCTCCGCCGCCGCGTGGGCCACGCAGTGCGCGAGATGGTCCTCCAGCAGGCCGAGAGCGACCGACTGCAGGGCCCGGGTCGCGGCCGAGACCTGGGTCAGGATGTCGATGCAGTACTTGTCTTCGGCGATCATGCGTTGCAGGCCGCGGACCTGCCCCTCGATCCGGCGCAACCGGGCTGTGTACTCGTCCTTGGTGTTGGTGTAGCCGTGCATCCGCAGCGCCTTCCCCCACGATGACCAGTACCCCCCTACGGTACCTGTGAGGGTGCTGTCTCCGTCCGGGGTCGGGCCAGATACGGCCGCCAGCCCCCGAGGGCGGTGATGTCCAGGGCGCCGTCCACGGCCGCCGACTCGCACAGGAAGCCCAGGGTGGGGCCGCCGGCGAGGTCGACGGTCCCGATCGCCAGCGGAGCCGGCACGCCGAGCAGGAAGCCGCCGGCCGCGGCCAGCGGCAGCCGCCACACCTCGGCGTCGATCGCCGCGCCGCCGGTGTGCACCCGCAGCAGGCCGGGACGGCGCGGCTGCGGGCCCGGCAGGGCGTAGAGCCGGTACCGGGGCAGCGTGCGGTCGTGCCGCAGCAGCACCGCGCCGAGTCGGGTCAGCTCGCCGTTCAGCGGCAGCCCACTCATGTGCGCGCCGACCACCGCGAGGTCGAGGAAGCCGGTCGGTGTGCTCGGCCGGGCGGCGGGGCCCGACCGGGCCAGGGCGTGGCCGGTGGCGCCGACCGGCAGGCCCGTCCTGGCGTGCAGGCGCGCCGCGAGGTCCGCGAGGAACTCGTCCCGGCCCGCGGGGGCGATGAGGGTCAGCCCGTGCGGGAGTCCGTCGGCGAAGCCGACCGGAATCGCGATGGCGGCCAGATCGAGCAGGTTGACGAAGGTGGTGTACCGGCCGAGCCTGGCGTTCAGGCCGATCGGGTCGGCCTGAACGGCCTCGACCGGGTAGGTCGTCGGCACGGTCGGCAGGACCAGCACGTCGACGTCCCGCCAGATCTCGTCGGCCTGGCGGCGCAGGGCGCGCAGGTGGGTCAGACCCCGGAACGTCTCCACCCCGGTGATCGACGCGCCCGGCTCGAGCACGGTGCGGACGACCGGATGCACCTCGTCCGGCCGGGCGGTCACGAACTCACCCACCGAGGCGAACCGCTCCGCCAGCCAGGGCCCGCCGTACAGCAGCGCCCCCGCCGCCAGGAACGGTCCCAGGTCGATCTCACCGGTCCGCGCGCCGGCGCCGCGGATCAGTCGCAGCCCGTCCTCGTAGACCGCTCGGGCCCCCCGGTCACCGAAGAAGGTGAGCTGCTGCGGCCTGGCCACCCCGACCCGTAGCCCGTGCGGGGGACGCGGCGGATGATCGTTGTCCCCGCCCGCCCCCTGCCCGGGCGGGAACAACGAAGCCGCCGTGGCCGCGTCCGGGGCCGGCGCGGCGTCCGCCGGGGGCATGAGGGGCAGCCGGCGCGAGTAGGGGTCGGCGGCGTCGTAGCCGTTCATGACCGACAGGGCCAGGCGCGCATCCGCCACGCTGAGGGCGAAGACGCTCAGGCAGTCCAACGACCGGCAGGCCGGGACCAGGCCGCGGGTGCTCACCAGGCCGCGGGAGGGCTTGAGCCCGACGACGTTGGTCAGCGCCGCCGGCACCCGGCCGGAGCCCGCGGTGTCGGTACCGACCGCGAAGGTCACGAGGCCGACCGCGACCGCGACGCCGGAGCCGGAACTCGACCCGCCGGCGATCAGGGTGGAGTCGAACGGCGACACCGGCGTGCCGTAGGGCGAGCGCGCCCCGGACAGGCCGGTCGCGAACTGGTCGAGGTTCGTCTTGCCCACGCAGATGGCCCCGGCGGCGAGCAGCGCGGCGACGGCCGGGGCGTCCTCGGTCGGCTCGTAGGCGAAGCCCGGGCAGCCGGCCGTGGTCGGGAGCCCGGCGACGTCGATGTTGTCCTTGACGGCGAAGGGCAGCCCGAACAGGGCATGCAGGTCCGGTGTCGCGCCTCCCAGCCCGCTCGGGTCATGATGAGGTCCGGTCGCGCTGCCCGCGTTGCCCGCGTTGCCTGCGCTGCCTGCGCTGCCCGCGTTGCCTGCGCTGCCCGCGAGGGCCATGGGGGCCATGGGGGCGGCGGGGGCCACGGAGACGGTGCGGGCCGGGGGTGGTCCGAACAGGGCATCCCGTTGCGCGTCCAGGGCTGCGGCCCGGGCCAGCGCCTGCGCCCGGGGGAATCTCGAGATCCACACCGCGTCGTCCCCGCGGGCCTCGATCCGGTCGTAGACGGCGGCGATCACCTCGGTTACCCGCAGCCGGCCGCTGCGATACCCCGCCCGCAGCACTGCGGCCTGCAGGTCCGGCGCCTGCAGGTCCGGCGCCTGCGGATCCGGTGCCTGCAGGTTCGGGGCGCGCCGCTCGGGGGCGGCGCTGGTCGGATCGGGGTGGGCAGGTTCCGGCTCGGCGGTGGGTGGCGCCGGGGCCGTACTGGTCGGATCGGGGGAGGGAGCGTCGATGACCATGGAGCGGGACGAGGCTCAGACCGCGGCGGTGGCCGCGGTGACCGCCGTACGCACCGCGTCCGAGGTCGCCACCGATCCGAAGACGCCACCCTGCATCGTCACCATGTGCAGTGCGGCCGCGTGGTTGCTGGGATCCGTGGCCCCGGTGCAGTCGGACAGCAGCAGGCACTCGTATCCGCGGTCGTTGGCGTCCCGCATCGTCGTGTGGACGCACACGTCGGTGGTGATGCCGGTGAGAATGATGTGGGTGATGCCATGCCGGCGCAGCACGAGGTCCAGGTCGGTCGCGTAGAACGAGCCCTTGCCCGGCTTGTCGATCACCACCTCGCCCGGCAGTGGCGCGACCTCGGGCACGATCTCCCAGCCGGGCTCGCCGCGGGTGAGGATCCGCCCGCGCGGGCCCCGATCCCCGATGCCCGCGCCGATCTGCTTCGAGCGCCACAGCTTGTTCGGCGGGCAGTCCGACAGGTCCGGGCGATGCCCCTCCCGGGTGTGCACGATGAGGAAGCCCAGCGGGCGCAGCGCGGCCAGCAGCGCCGCAGTCGGGGCGAGGCCCGCGCGGGTCAGCCCGAGGTCGTAGCCCATCGCGTCCACGTAGCCGCCCGGACCGCAGAAGTCGACCTGCCAGTCGATGTTGATGACGGCGGTCGTCGCCGGGCTGAACGATCCGTCGTAGGGCCAGGCGTAGGGGTTCGCGACGACAGGCCCGATCCGCAGGTCCCCGGCGGCGGCCAGCCGGTCCGGGTTCGGCAGGGGCGGGCCGGCCGTGACGGCGGGCCGAGTCGCCCCGGCAGGGGCTTCGGTGTCTGCGGGGGCTTCGGCGTCTGCGGGGGCTTCGGGGGCCAGACCGGTGGGGGCTGAGGTTGCGGTGGTCATGACGGTCCTCCTGGTGCGAGCCGACGGTGATCGGTCGTGCTGGTGGGCGTCTGCCGGCTCCGCGGTCAGCTCCTGATCCCCGAGGCGCGGCTGCGGTTCAGCACCATCTGGGTGATCGCCCGGGCCGCCCGCTTCTCGACGACGTCCATGGACTCGCCGACGTGCTGGCGCAGGGCGGCGACGCTGCCCTCGAGATCGCCGGCGAGCACCCTCTCGACGATCCCGAGATGCTGGCTGATCGTCAGATGAACCCGGTCGGCGGTAATGAAGTCATGCATCCGAACGGGGCGGATCCGAGCATTTATTGCGTCCAACATGTGGGCGAGTTCTGCGTTTCCGGACGCGCGGCTGAGGGTGATGTGGAAATCCTCGTCCAGGGCGACGAAAGCGGGATCGGGGGCAGGCTGATCGTCGCGCAGGGCGCGCCAGGCGTCCCGCAACGGCTCCAACACCGACGGGTCGTGCGCGGTGCCGGACTCCACCGCGCGCTGCAGCCCGCGCAGCTCCAGCGTGACCCGGATCTCGTAGAGGTCGCGCAGGGCGCCGAGGTCGGGCTCGGCCGGGTAGTAGCCGCCGTCCGGTCGCTTCTCCACCAGGCCGTCGCCGGCCAGCCGGGTCAGGGCCTCCCGGACGGGGGTGCGCGAGACTCCGAGCAGGGCCGCGAGGCGTTCCTCGGCGAGCCGGTCCCGAAAGGAGAACTCCCCGGACATCAGCCGTCGACGCAGTGCAACATATGCCTGGTCGCGAAGGTTGCCGGCGGCGGTGGACCTCGGGGTCGGCGAGGGTGTCATACAGCCGAGCATCCGACATCGACGTCGACGGTGCGCCACCCCCCTCGGCCGGGCCGCCGTCCGGCGGCGGTCGCCGCCCGCCCCCGGCCGGTCGCCCGAGGCGATCGTGACAGGGTTTTCGTCCCTGTTGCATACTGCGCTGTATACAGAGCCGTGTACATGCATTGGACGGTAAGGATTCGAATGTTTCCGATCAATGCGCTCGTTGTTACTTTCCTGCGACGAGGATTGCGGACGCGTTAACGGCCGTCCGTGGACGGTTCGGTCGAGGGGCGGGACGGAGGCTGACGCAGTGGTGGACGTCGGGACGATGCGTGGGACGGGGGCGGCCGTGGCGCCGGAGGCGGTGGCGGCTCAGGCGGCCCGGGCGGCGGTGCCACCCGTCGTGCTCGTGCACGGCACGGCGACGACCGGGGCGGTGTGGCGGCGCGTGCGCCGAGAGCTCGGCGACCGGCCGGTGCAGGCCCCGGACCGGCCGTCCACCGGGAACCTGGCCGCCGAGCTTGCGGCGCTGCGGCCGCTGCTCGACGGCGCCGTCTACGGCGGGGTGAGCGGCGGTGCGACGCTGGGGTTGGCGATCCTCGCCGCCGGGGTGCCCCTGGCGGGTGCCGTGCTGCACGAGCCGGCCGTGGGGTCGCTGCTGCCCGGGCTGCTCGCGCCGATGGCCGCCGCGTTCGCGCAGGGCGGTGTGGTCCCCTTCGCCCGCGCGCTGTACGGATCCGCGTGGAGTCCCGCCGACGCGCCGGCCGATCCGGACGCGGTCGAAAGGGACCTGGCGATGTTCCTGGACTTCGAGCCGCCGCCCCTGCCGGCGCGGACCTGTCCGACGATCATCACCGTGGGGGCGGACTCGCCGCCCGTGCGCCATCGTGCCGCGCTGCTCCTGCGGGAGAAGCTGGGACTGACGGTCCGGGTCGTGCCCGGCTGCGGACACGCCGCACACCTGGAGGCGCCGGCCGCCTTCGCCCGCCTGCTCGAGGGCGTCCACCTTGGCCCCGTGGCCAGCTCGGCGGCTGCTTCCCGCGGGCAATCCGGCTCCGACCACGGATTGCGCGTGCCGGGGACGGGGTCAACGCAGTAAACCGTGCCATGGCACCCACAATTCGCCTGGCCTGGTGGGCGGGTGCCGGCACGGCGCTCGGGCTTACCTACCGGTAGACGTATTGCGCCGGGAAAGCCGGCCGAGCGCGGCGCTTTCCACCTCGTGGCCTGCGGGGTGACCCGCGGTGTCGCCGCCGATCAGCGCTCGACGTGGTGCGGTGGAAGATCGGCGAGGAGTCGCTCGATGTCCGGATCGTCTTCCTCGGACAATGACTCGTCGCCCCATCCGATCTCCCGTTCGTCGTCGAACGAGTCGTCGTCACGCGGCTCAGTGGCGCCCATGATCTTCCCCTCGTGTGGCGCGGCCTGTTCGTTGCCGCGGTCCCGGTCCGGCGATCGCGGCCGGGGCGGCAGGTCGGTGGTGAATCGATTGCCGACGGGATGGGACCGCGTCCCGCGGACTGGTTAGACGCGAGTGCGTTGTTCGCCCCGGCGCCCGGGCCGGTCACTCGCCCGGGCCGGCTCCTGCAATCCCGCGACCGGGGCGCGGGGCCCGGATCCGGGCGGGATGGTGGCCACCCGGATCCGGGCCGCGCGCCGACGGTCAATCTACGCCGCCGGAACCACCACGGGCGGGTGGCGGCGTGGTCAGGGCGTGCCCGATCACCTCGACGACGAGCCGCAGGGTGGCCCGGCTGCCCGCCAGGAAAGCGTCCGTCTCTCGTTGGGACCAGGCGGAAGCGACGATCCCGGGCTCCGGCGTCCGGACGCCGAGGACCGCCCGGATGGACGCTCGGTAGCGGCTCACCGTGATCGGCGGATCCCCGATCGGATCCTCGTCGTAGTCCTCGTCGCGGTCTAACAGCGCCCCGACCTCATCGGCGCGGCGTGGCGTGGGGGGCATCGGTTTCCTCCTCCGTCAATTTGCTACGCAGCAAAATAGACCCTAGCGAGGTTCTTGGGGAAGAGCAAAGTGGTTACGATGTTCCGCGTGGACGACGGTGAGCAGTTGGTCGGCATCGGGGACATCGCGTTCCAACTCAAGATCACTCGCCAGGCGGTGGACTACTGGACGCGCAAGGACTCCCGGTTTCCGGCACCCTTGCAGGTCATCAACGCGCCGACGGGTAGTGGTGCCAAAGGCACCCGAGTTTGGCGCAAGCGAGAGGTAGACGCCTGGATCGTGGAGCACTATCGCCGCCGCAAACAGTAGGCGGTGTGTCTGGTACGACGGCGCGGGCGCGTGACCCGATCCGGAGTCGATCCGGGTCGGCGCCCGCCGCCGTCGTCGGCCTCGTCGGCGCCTGCCGTCCGGAGGCGAACGGAAATGCCTGCCAGCCGTGCTGAATCGCACTAACAGCGCATTTCGGGGAGCTGTACGAAACGGAACGTCCGCTCCCATCCCGGTTCATCGGTGCGCGGAGCTCCGTCCTGAGCGGAGCGCCGGTCGCCGGTCGCCGGTCACCACCGTGGGGAAGGCCGACGGGTAGGACGGGACGCCCGTCTCCGTGGCACCCGGCCTGCCCGACCGCCGGACTGTGACCGGCGCGTCCGGTCGCACGGCCTCGTCGGAACCGGCATCGGTCATGGTTGCCGCCCCGTTCTGGCCTCATCTCGTCCGGGACGCCTGGGGCGGTGCGGTGCGTCGGGTACGGTCCGGCGCCGAAAGCGGGCGGGACGCACCGCAACGCGCCGCCCAGGCCCTGGAGCCGGCGCCGAGGGCGGGGGGTCGTGACGGGCCGGTGGCGGGAGGCGGGAGGCGGGGTGCGTGGCCCTACGGGGTGCGTGCCCTACGGGGTGTGTCCATCGGGGTGCGTGGTCCATCGGGGTGCGTGGTCCATCGGGGTGCGTGGTCCATCCGGGCGTGCAGGGCCGGCGCCGCCCCCGAGCATGCCGAAGGCGTCCAAGGCGACGAGCGCCCGGACGCCTTCGGCAGACGGTGAACGTGCTTCGGTCGGTCAGGCCGCCGCGGTGCTGGAGGCCGTGCTCGACGTCGAGGGCGCCGGCGAGGACGAGCCGCTGCTCGCCGTGGCGGCCGAGGACGACTCGGAGCTGGACGACGAGTCGCTTCCGCCGGCGGAGCTGCTGGCGTTGGCGCTCGCGGCGTCCGCGGTGTCCTTCGGGCGGTGCTGCGTGGAACCGCCGGCGGAGCTTGACCGGCTGTCGTTCTTGTAGAAGCCGCTGCCCTTGAACACCACGCCCACCGAACCGAACACTTTACGAAGTCGTCCGGCGCAGGTCGGGCACTCCGTCAGTGACGCGTCGCTGAAGCTTTGCACGACTTCAAGGTCACGTCCGCAGTCGGTGCAGCGGTACTGGTAGGTAGGCACGTACTCCTCCCGGAGCTGGCACTCAGAAGTGGCGACTGCCAACTTTAGCTCGTGGACGGCCTCGGATGTTCCCGGGTGCCGTCAGTCGGTTCGCACCGTAGCGTACGACTTGGCGTGACGATGATCTTCACGCTGCGATCGTGCTCCTCCGTGGGGACGAGATCGAGCAGCTCCTGGTCGTACAGCACGGCGATCACGGGGACGTCGGGTGCGACCCGGCGCAGCGCGCGGTCGTACGAGCCGCCACCCCGGCCGAGCCGCCGTCCCGCCCGATCGACGGCGAGTGCCGGGATGATCACGGCGTCGGCCGCGGAAAGGTCCCCCGGGGGTGCCGCCGCGGGTGGCTCCCGGGTGCCCAGGGCGCCAGGAATCAGCGTGCCGGCGTACTCGCGGAAGTCGAGGTCGAGATCGGCGCGCACCACCGGGAGCAACACCCGGGTGCCGCGGGCGAGCAGTCGGGCCAGCAGGTCGGCGAGATCGGGCTCGCCGGGCAGCCCCACGTACGCCGCGACGCACCGGGCGTCGGTGACCTCGGGGATCTGCAGGATCCGCGTCGCCAGCACCGCCGTGTCCGCCGGTGACCAGGGCTCGTGGCGCAGGGCCAGGGAGGCTCGTCGCTGGGCGAGCAGCCGCGCGCGCAGCCGTTGCTTGGCGGCGCCGCCCGGCACGGCATCACCCGCCGATCCGAGTCCCGCGCCGGGCACCGGCCCCGAGGCCGGCAAGGCCGGCGGCTCGGCGGCGGGCGCCTCCCGCGGGCGATCGGGTGGTAGGTGGTTTCCCTGCACGTGCACAGCCTCCCGCAGGTCGGCGCCGCAGGGGCGGTTGCCGGGTCTCTGACCTCGGATGATGCCGTGGAGCTGCGCAGCGGAGCAGGTCACCGGCCCGCGCAGCCACGGCGGGTCGCACCGCCGGCCGTGGTCGGGGGCTGCGGCGGGAGGCTCCACGGTCCGCGGACGGGGCGCGCGGGGCGCAGCGGGTGGGTCGTCCGGGCCGTGGGAGCCGTGGGCGGCGGGTGGGTGGGATGGGCGCGCGGCGCGCGGGGCCGGCGACGTCGTGGTCGTGCCGGTGGCGCCCGGCACTCGGCCGGATACCGTCTGAGCTGTGCATCGCCCGTGAAGGCGGCCGCCGCGGTGCTCGTGCACTTCGGTCCGGCTAAGGTTTCCCCATGCCAGTGACGAAGGCGGTTATTCCGGCCGCGGGTCTGGGCACTCGCTTCCTGCCGGCCACGAAGGCGGTGCCCAAGGAGATGCTGCCGGTCGTCGACAGGCCGGCTATCGAATACGTCGTCGAGGAGGCCTCTCGGGTCGGCCTGCGCGACGTCCTCCTTGTAACCAGCCGCACCAAAAAGGCGATCGAGGACCATTTCGATCGAGAGGCGGACATCGAGGCCGCGCTGGAACGCAAGGGCGACGAGACCCGCCTGCGCCGGGTCCGCGCGTCGGCGGAGCTGGCCGAGGTGCACTCGGTCCGCCAGCCCTCGCCACGGGGGCTCGGTCACGCCGTCCTGTGCGCAGCCGCGCACGTGGGCGACGAGCCCTTCGCCGTCCTGCTCGGTGACGATCTCATCGACGAGCGTGACCCGCTGCTGGCGGAGATGCTCGCGGTGCAGGCCCGCTTCGGCGGCAGCGTCATCGCGCTGATGGAGGTCCCGCAGGAGCAGGTCTCGATGTACGGCGTCGCCACGGTGGAGTCCGTCCCCACCGGGCCGGACGACCGGTACGGGATCGTGCGCATCCTGGACCTGGTGGAGAAGCCGCCGGTCGCGGAGGCCCCGAGCAACCTGGCGATCATCGGCCGCTACGTCCTGGCTCCGGAGATCTTCGAGGTGCTGCGGCACACCGAGCCCGGGCGGGGCGGGGAGATCCAGATCACCGACGCGCTGCGGACGCTGGCGCTGCGCGCGGCGGCCGGGGGCGCCGACGCCCAGCCGGTGCACGGCGTGGTGTTCACGGGCCGGCGCTACGACACCGGGGACCGGGTCGACTACCTCAAGGCGGTCATCCGGCTGGCCTGCGAGCGGGCCGATCTGGGTCCCGACCTCTATCCGTGGCTCGAGGAGTACGTCGCCGCCGGCGGACCCAAGGGAAGTTTGTCCTAATTCGCGCGTTTTCTTCGACCGTCATCCCCTGATTAACCTGGTTGCATTCGTCTAACCTTGACGCTTCCGGCGCGGGCAGGAACGCTCCCGGGATCGGCCCGGGCGCGATCGGCGCGCAGGTCGGGCATGGATCGGCGGACGTCGACGGGTGCGTGGCGCCCGCCCGGCCGCCGATGCAGTGAAGGTGTCCGGGCTCCGATGGCCGTAGCCCGGATGATGTCGGCCGGGCACGCCGGGCCGGCATCAAAGGGCAACAGGAACGGGGACGGGCGCCCATGACGACGGTGGATGAACACCTGGAGCGAATTCTCGCGGAGGTGGCGCCGACCCGCCCCCGGCGCGCCGGGCTGGAGCAGGCCCACGGCTGCGTGCTAGCAGCGGACGTCCGGGCGACGGTGGCCCTGCCCAGCTTCGACAACTCGGCCATGGACGGCTATGCCGTGCGGGCCGCCGACGTCGCCGCGGCCACCGAGGACGCCCCCACCACCCTTCCCGTCGTCGGCGACATCCCGGCCGGGCCCGGCATGCCGGCGCCGCTGGAACCCGGCACGACGGTGCGGATCATGACCGGCGCCCCGCTGCCCCGCGGCGCGGACGCCGTGGTCCAGCTCGAGTGGACCGACGGCGGCCGCGAGTCGGTCGCGGTGCGCCGGCCCGCTGCCCGCGGGCTGCACATCCGCCGCGCCGGCGAGGACGTCACCCCCGGCGCGCTGGTGCTGACGGCGGGGACGGTCATCGGCTCGGCCCAGATCGGCCTGCTCGCCGCCGTCAACGTGGCGCGCCCGCCGGTGCACCCGCGGCCGCGGGTGGCGGTGCTGTCCACGGGCACCGAGCTCGTCGAGGTCGGCTCGCCGCTCGGCGCGGGGCAGATCGTCGACTCCAACAGCCACGGCATCGCCGCCGCCGCCCGCGAGGCCGGGGCGGTCGTCCGTCGGCTCACCGGCGTGCCCGACGAGCCCGACGCCTTCGCCAAGGCCCTGCACGGGGTGCTGGGGGACGTCGACGCGGTGGTGACCACCGGCGGGGTCAGCGTCGGCGCCTACGACGTCGTCAAGGAGGTCCTCACCGGGACCGGCAGCGTGCGGTTCGACCAGGTGGCGATGCAGCCGGGCAAACCCCAGGGCTTCGGTCTGGTCGAGGGCGTGCCGATCTTCGCGCTGCCCGGCAACCCGGTCAGTGCGCTGGTCTCCTTCGAGCTGTTCGTCCGCCCGGCGCTGCGCCGGATGCGCGGGCTGACAGCCGCGGGTCTGCCGCGGATCGTCGTGACGGTCGGCACGGCACTGCGTTCCGCGCCCGGCCGGCGCACGTTCGTGCGGGTCGGCCTCGACCGCCTCGGCGAGGACGGCCGGCCCGGTCCGGACACCGTCGCCCGCCCGGCCGGCGGCCAGGGCTCCCACCAGCTCACCTCGCTGGCCGGCGCCCAGGCGTTGCTGGTCATTCCCGAGGACGTGACGGAGGTACCGGCCGGCGCCCGGCTGCCGGCACTGTTGCTCGGCGGGGACGCAGGCGCCATCCTCTCCGGCATGGGCTGGACGGAGACCGACAGGTCGGACACGGGCGCCGGGCCGTCGGAGCCGATCGTCCGATGACCACGCCCCGACTCACCCACGTCGACGAGCACGGGGCGGCCCGGATGGTCGACGTCACGGCCAAGGACGTCACCGCCCGCACGGCGACCGCCACCGGCCTGCTGCGGGTCACCCCCGAGGTGGTGGGGCTGCTGCGCGGCACCGGGGTGCCCAAGGGGGATGCGCTCGGGACCGCCCGGATCGCCGGGATCATGGGCGCGAAGCGCACGCCCGACCTCGTCCCGCTCTGCCATCCCATCGCGATCTCCGGGGTCACCGTCGACCTCACGGTCCGCGACGACGGAGTGGAGATCACCGCCACCGTGCGGACGGCCGACCGGACCGGCGTCGAGATGGAGGCGCTGACCGCCGTCACCGTGGCCGGGCTGACCCTGCACGACATGGTCAAGGCGGTCGACCCCGGCGCGGAACTGACCGGCGTGCGGGTGCTGACCAAGACGGGTGGGCGCCACGGCGAGTGGCGCGCCGGGCCCTCGCGGGAGATCGGGCCGCAGACTCCGTCGGGACCGGTCGCGGCGGTCGGACCCGCCGCGCGGGATGAGCCGAGTGCTCCGGCGGCCGCGGGCCCGGCGGGGGCGGTCCGGTGAGCCGCTCGTCGAGCCTTCCACCGGGAGCGCGGGCCCAGGTCGTCACCGTGTCCGACCGGGCGTACGGGGGCGTCTACCCGGACCGCTCCGGCCCGCTGCTCGTCGCCGGGCTGGCCGAGCTCGGCTTCGCCGTCGGCCCGGCGCAGGTCGTCCCCGACGAGCGGGAGCGGATCACGGCCGCGCTGCGGGCCGCCGTCGTCGACGGGATCGACCTGGTCGTCACCACCGGCGGGACCGGCCTCGGGCCGCGGGACGTCACCCCCGAGGCGACCGGGGACGTGATCGAGCGGCCGATCCCCGGGCTCGCCGAGGCGCTGCGGGCCGCGGGCCGCGACGCCGTCCCCGCGGCGGTGCTCTCCCGCGGTCTCGCGGGGACCGCGGCGGCGACGCTGGTGGTGAACCTGCCGGGCTCGACGGGAGGCGTCCGCGACGGGCTGGGCGTGCTCGCCGGGGTCGTCGGACATGCCGTGGCCCAGATCCGCGGCGGCGATGACCACACGGTTGTGCCCGGCGTCGCCGGGACGGCGGAATAGGACGTCATGGTGCGGGCTGCGGGCTGGCCGGCGGTGCTGTCCGAGGGACCGGTGACGGTGCGGCCGCTGCGGCTGCGCGACGCCTCCGCGTGGGTGGAGGTGCGGCTGCGCAACGCCGACTGGCTGGCCCCGTGGGAGGCGACCCCGCCCGGCCTGGTCATGGTCCGCGAGACCTGGGCGCAGCGCCAGACCATCTTGGTGTATCGGCAGATGTTGCACCGGCTGCGTCAGCAGGCGCGGATCGGCATGGCGTTGCCGTTCGGGGTCGTTTTCCACGGCCGGCTCGTCGGCCAGGTGACGGTGTCGACGATTGTCCGCGGCGCCTTCAACAGCGCGCAGGTCGGCTACTGGGTGGACAGCGGCTTTGCCGGCCGGGGCATCACCCCGACCGCCCTCGCGCTCGTCGTCGACCACTGTTTCGGCCCGGTCGGCCTGCACCGCGTCGAGGCCAATGTGCGGCCCGAGAACGCCGCCAGCCAGCGGGTGCTGGCCAAGCTCGGCTTCCGCGAGGAGGGCCTGCACCGGCACTATCTCGCCATCGACGGCCACTACCGTGACCACCTCGGATTCGCGCTGACGACCGAGGACGTTCCCGAGGGACTCGTGCGCCGCTGGCGGGAGAGCCGCTACAGCCGGCCCTGACCGTCCGCGGTCGGGGCCAGGCTCGCGATCCAGGCCCGCCCGGCTGCCCGCCGTTCGGCTGCCCGCCGCCACCTGCCCCGATCCGCGGTGGCCCGGAGCGGGACCGGGGGCCCGCTTCCGGGTTATGCCGTGGGTGGGGTGACGAGTTCCACTCCGCTCGGCGGCGGGTGTCGGCAACCGGACGCCCGCCCGTCGTCGTCACGGCGCGTTGTTCTGACACACACGCCCGAGCTCATTCGCAGCGACCTGCTGGAGGCGCGTGCTATCTGCGAGTGCTTCCGTATGCCAAGCCGAGCCCACACAGGGGGCGCGGGGTCGGTTAGACGACGGGGGGACGACCATCGCCCATCCGATTGCGGATGCGACACGCGGGGTTCGGGTCGGTGACCACGTGGATTTCGCTCACTAGCGTCAACAGCGAAATCGCTATCCGCTGGTGTCGAGAAGAGGCCCCGCATGGTCAGCACCTCCGCGCTCGCCGCGCCCTGCGCGGACGGTGTGTGCTCGGCGTCCGGCGCGGGGATCGTGCCGGTTCCGCCGCCGGTCCATCGCGGGATCCACACCGGCCGGACGGCGGTGCTCCGGTGAGCGCCCTGATCTGGGCGGCGATTGTCGCGGTGTGGGGATTTGTCCTGATCCCCATGTGGCTGCGCCGCCACGACTCGGCGTCGGAGCAGCGTTCCACCGAGCGGTTCACGGTGGCGATGCGGGTGCTCTCCCGCCGCCCATCGGGCCACGACGAGGCCGATCCCGATCGATTCGACAGTGACCATGAACGTCTCAGCGGGGTGAGAGGAACGGGTATGTCGCACGCGGAGTCCCCCCGTTCGCGCGATCCCAACGCCGCCGTGGAGTCTGCGCCGGCGGGCTTCGCGGCCGCGCAGGGCGAGTCCGATGGCTGGCGTGACGCGCCGCCCGGCACGGCGCGGGACTCCTACGCGGCGCGGGTGTCCGCGCGCCCCGGCGCTCCCGTGGACTCCGACGACGCCGCGCCGGCCGGCCCGGTCGGACCGCAGCCCAGCCCTGCGCCGCCGCTGCGTCCCGCAGCGCAGGCCGCGCCCAGGACCTCGGGCGGGCCGGCGACTGCGGGTAGGCCGGCGACCCTGGGCTGGCCGGGAACTCCCGGTGGGCCGGGTACTTCGGGTGGGCCGGGTACTTCGGGTGGGCCTGCGACTTCGGGTGGGCCGGGATCGTCGGCGCGGTCCGGAGCCTCGGGCGGGCCAGGGTCGGCCGGCGACGACGGCGCGGTCCGCGGCGGCGAGCGGGTCGACTCCCGCCGCACCATCGCCCTGCACCGGGTGGCCGCCGAGCGGGCGGCCCTGATGCGGGTCCGCCGCCAGCGGCTGATCCTGCTGGCGGCGGTGTTCCCGGTGACCGTCGTGCTGGCCGCCGTGTTCGGCGGGATGTGGATCGCCGTGCAGCTCCTGGCCGATCTCGGGCTCGCCGGTTATCTCGTCCACCTGCGGCGCGCCGCTCAGATCGAGCGCCGGCTGGCGATCACCCGGGTCTCGATCGAGCGCCGGATCGAGGCCGAGCGGGTCGCCCGCCGCCGCCGCCGTCCGATCGGCTCGTCCTTCGCCTACCACGAGAGGGACCCCGGCGCCCAACACGAGCGGGACCCCGGCGCCCAACACGAGCGGGACCCCGGCGCCCAACACGAGCGGGACCCCGGCGCCCAACACGAGCGGGACCCCGGCGCCCAACACGAGCGGGGGCCCGGCTCGAGCGCCGGCGAGCGGCGCGGGCGTCCCCGGCCGGCGGAGGAGCTCACCCCCGAAGAGCTCGCGCACGCCCGGGCGGAGACGATCGACCTCGGCAGTCTGCTGGCCGCCCAGCACGGGTATCGCGGCGACGCCGGGCAGGACGAGCAGCCCGCGCCGACCCGGTGGACGGGCGGCAGAGCCCATCCCGGGGGGCTGGCCGCGGCCGGCGAGCAGGAGCCGGGTGACTACGCTCCCGCGACCGGGTGGGACGCCGCCCCGGGCCGCGCGGCGAGCGGCGGCCACGCGGAGGTCCTGCACGGCTACGCGCCGCCCGCCGGCCCCGAAGCGCCCGCCGGCTATGACGGTGCCGGCTATGACGGTGCCGCCTACGAGGGGGCCGCCCACGAGGGGGCCGCTTACGGCGGTGCCGGTTATGACGGGGTCGAGTACGACGAGGTCGAGGTGGGCACCGAGGTCGAGATGGAGGTCGAGATGGAGGCCGGGGAGGTCGCGGCGGCATCCGGCCCACGCATGACCGCCCGTCCGGTGGTCCGTCCCTCCAACCGGCCGACCACCTCGCGTCCCGGCCGGGTCCAGATCAACCCGCCGGGCACCCACGGTGGGCTGATCGCGTCCCCGGAGGCTGCACCCGCCGGCGGCTCCACGGCCGGCGAGAACCCTGTCGAGATCGACCCGCTGCTGCATCGCCACGCCGTGGGGAGCTGAGCGGGCACCGCCCGGGCACAGCGCCGAGCGGCGCTGGACCCGCCCGCTCAGGGCAGGGGGCCCAGCCGGGCCACCGCGCGGACCGGGGCGCCGTCGGCCGCGGCGAGCGGCAGGGGGAACAGGAAGATCTCGACGGTCCGCCCCTGCGCCCGGGCCCGTAGCAGGCTCGCCAGGCCGGTGAGGTTCTCGGCGATCACCGCCCCCGCGCCGCACAGCACCCGGTGGGCCGCCAGGCTGAACTCCTGGCCCGGCCCGGGGGTGCGGTCCACGCTCAGAGCGTCGATGCCGACGGTCCGCACCCCGGCGTCGACGATCGCCCGGGCCGTGTCCGGCGCCAGGTAGGGGTGGCGCAGGTAGGCGGGGCGCCCCCAGCGGTCCGACCAGCCGGTCACGAACAGGACCACGTCGCCGGGGCGCAGCCCCGCCGGGAGCGCGGCGGGCCCGATCGCCCCCTGCGCAGCCTGCCCGCGCACGTCGACCAGCACCGCCGGACCCGTGAAACGGTCCAGCGGCAGCTCGTCGAGCCGGGGCAGCGCGTCGTCGATGTGCCAGGGCGCGTCGACGTGCGTGCCCGACTGCGAACCCAGGTGCAGGCGCTGCACGTTCACGCCATCCTCGGCCGCGCGCAGCGCCGGCGCCACGGCCACCTCGGGATCTCCCGGGTACACGGGCATCCCGCTGACGATCGGCACGGACAGGTCGACCAGCTCGCAGCCCTGCGCACCGCCTTCGACGGGGATGCTCGGCATGGGGACCTCCGGCGGTGGGGATTCCCGCGCGCGGCGGGCCGTCTCACCACCATGCCTGCCGGTCCCCGTTCCGGCTGCCGTGGCCGGCGTCGACTCAGCGATGGACCGGCGTCTTCAGCGGGTCGTATTCCGCCAGGAGCCGCTCCAGCCGGACCTGGTCGACCCGGCTGACGACGCTGGCCGCCTCCTGCTGGTCGCGCACGCACTTGGCCAGCGTGAACGCAGAGGTCACGATGTAGAGCAGGCCGAGCCAGAGGAAGGCGCGCAGCCAGGAGTCGCCGGGCAGTCGGGCGATCGCGTACGTGACGGCGCTGAGCGACACGGCGAACGACAGCGCCGCCTGGACGAAGAAGACGGTCGTGGTCCTGGCCTGCGGTGGTGTGTGCGACATGTCGCCGTCCGCGAGGGCTACGAGGACGCGTCCTGACGTCGTGCTGCCCGGCGGCTTCCGACCGGCGTCGCGCTCCACACGCGGGGGCGCGTCGGCGCGAACGAGTCGATGGATCGAGGCCCGCGGCGGCGCCGTACGCTCGCTGCCATGACCGAGGTTCTCCAGCCGGTGCCGGCCCTGCACCGACCGGACCTGCTCGCGGCGGCCACCGCGGCGGCGCTGGCGGCCTGGCCGGACGCGGTGTCCGCGCCGCCCGTCGAGCAGGTCGAGGTGGCGGAGATCGACCCCGAGCTGGCCGACACGGCCGCGTTCTGCGCGCGCTACGGGGTCGAGCCGGCCGACTCGGCGAACTGCGTCGTCGTCGCGGCCCGGCGCGGGGCCGAGACCACGCTCGCGGCGTGCGTCGTCCTCGCGACGACCCGGGCGGACGTGAACGGGCTGGTCCGGCGCCGGTTGGCCGCCCGTAAGGTGTCGTTCGCGCCGATGGACATGGCCGTCTCCAGCACCGGGATGGAGTACGGCGGCATCACCCCGGTCGGGCTGCCCGCCGACTGGCCGCTGCTGATCGACCGCGTGGTCGCCGAGCATCCCCGCGTCGTCGTCGGCTCCGGCCTGCGCCGCTCCAAACTGTGGCTGCCCGGAGCGGCGCTCGCCGCCCTCCCCGCCGCCGAGGTCCTCGACGCCCTCGGCACCTGACGTTCCTCGCCTGTCCAGAGGGACGAATCGGACGCCCAACACTCTGGAAAGACAGGGAAGTCCGGCGACCGGGCGGGTGAACGCGGCGGGCTGGTCGGCTGGCGGGCTCGGCGTCAGACCGTCGTCGTCGTCTCGGCGAGCTGCGCCTGCACGATGCGGACGACGTCGTTGATCGTGGTCAGGGTGAAGACGTCCTCGTCCTCGATCTCGATTCCGTACTCGCGCTCGATCCGGGCGATCGCGAGCAGGACCTTCACCGAGTCCGTGCCCTCGACGGTCCGCAGGTTGCGGTCCGCGTCGAGGGTCTCGGCGGGCAGGCGGAGCGCGCCGGCGACGATCTCGGTCACCGTGCTGACGATCTCGGCGTGGGCAGACGACATCGGAACTCCTCGGATCGTGCGGTCGGCGGTTCGATGCGGATGAGACGACGGGCGCGCCCCGGCCGCGCCGGTCGGCGAGGCCGGGGCGCGACGGCGCGACGGCGGCCCGGCTAAGCCCGAGGCGTCACGCCATGGAGTCGGCGAGGGCCTGCCGGATGTCGGAGTTCCGGGTCAGGTCCCGGCCGAGCGCGCTGCCGAGCGCGCGGCGCAGCTTGGCCTGGAGCCGGTCCTGCTCGTCCGGCGGCGAGAACCGCAGGTAGACGTCGATCACGTCGTCGACGGTCTCGTATCCCCGCATCTCCTCGACGAGCTGATGCTTGTAGACCCCGACCGGGTGGTTGAGCCGCGAGCTCGTCACGTAGAAGTGGATGCGTTCCAGGACCGAGGTGAGTTCCTCGGGGTGCTGGTCGAGCCGCCGCTTCAGGTAGTACAGGAATTCGCGGGCGTGGCCGGCCTCGTCGCGGCTCGCCCGCAGGAAAAGGTCGGACAGGACGGGCTCACGCACCCAGGCGGAGAGAGCCCGGTAGGCGGTGTTGACGATGATCTCGGAGATCACGTTCGTGGCCAGGGTGGCGCTCGGCGTGATGCCACGCTCGTACGGCTCGCGCAACGCCTCGATCTTGGCCTGGTCGATGTGCACGCCGATCGCCTTCAGCCAGGCCCGGAACGCGTAGTGGTGCTGGAGTTCCTGGTAGGCCCAGACGGCCACGAAGGCCGAGCAGTCGTAGTCGTCGTCGAACTCGCTGAGGAATCCGTGCAGCCCGGGCAGCGAGGTCGCCTCGCCCATGACGACACCCTTGACGAGCGAGATGTAGGCGGGATCGACCAGATCGCGGCGGACGTTTTCCAACCCGAGCTCGGAAACCTTCCACTGAAGGCGCTCGTAATGTTGGAAAACCTCGAAACTGTGGGCGTCCTCAGAGGTGGCGGTCGGCATTTGCGCTCCTTCCGAGCTTCTCCTGGCCAGACCTTCCGGTCTCACTATTGAGTCTTCATGCGGCAGCGACAACCCGCTATTCGGATCTCAATCGGCCCATCGCGACCGGTTATCGCCGGACTCGGTCGACCAGTGGGGGAGGAGAGTACTGGGAAGATCGGTCCTTCGGCGTCCGCCTGGTAGGCGGGGTGCCACGGCGGGTCCTGGATCACGGGGAGCACGCCGCCGCGGAAAGGGGAAGAGATCCTCGATTCCGCTTCCGGACCGTTCCGACAAAGCTACCAAAGACACCCTCGTGGAGTCTCGCACTCTCGCGATAATTTCCGCGCATGGACCGATTGTGATTCGACGTCAGGGTGGTGGCGGCCGGTCAGGCGAATCATAGTAGCTCAGCAAAGGCGGAGCCATGCCAGGTGTGGTCGGTGTGCCGGTTTCGGCATCACGCCACGGACACTCGAAGCGGATCGCCTCTACGCAGCCACCGCATCGGCTTCGTACGGTCCTCGATCGGATGCGGCTGTTCTGGAGGAGTTGCGGTGACTATCGCCGACTCGGCCCCGCGTACCGAGGACCGGCTGTTTCAGAGCCGGCTGGACGAGGCGGGCGTGCTCGACCAGCGGTACATCCTGGTCCACGCCGACAACGCCACCCTGGAGCTGATCGACGAGGCGGGCAGACCGCACCGGTGCACCGACTTCATGTCGGCCTATGCCGCTGTCAACTTCGGCCACCGCAATCCGGCGATCGAGCGGGCACTGGCCCGGTCGTCCGACCTCACGGGTCTGTTCTACGGCCCGGAGGCGGACGGGGTGGCGCGGTGGTTGTGTGCCCGGCTGCCCGAACCGCACAGCCGGCGGGTCCTGTACCAGGTGGGTGGCAGCTTCGCGGTGGCGGCCGCGCTGGCCCTGGCCCGCCGCACCCGTCCGGGCCGGGTGATGTCGATCGACGGTGCGTTCCACGGCCTCGGTGTCGACGCGGCGGCACTTACCAGCGTGCAGCGGCGGTTCTCGTTGCACGACACCGGCTTCGTCGACCTGCTCGCGCCCGAGGTGATCCACCTGACTCCCGGCGCCGTGCCACGGAACTGGGACGGCGTCTCATGCATGATCTACGAGCCGGTGCAGGGCGCCAACGGGTACGTGCCTCTCGACCGCGAGTGGCTGCGCGAGGTGACCGCCTCCGCGGCGTCGGCGGGGGTGGTCACCGTGTCCGACGAGATCCAGTGCGGGTTCTTCCGGCACGGCGTCTTCAGCCCGTCCGCGGCCTGGGGTCTGGACCCGGACGTCGTCCTGTTCAGCAAGTCGCTCACCAACGGCATGTACCCGCTGTCGGCCGTGGTGTACAAGCGCTTTCTGGAGGCGGGAGCGGATCCGGTGTATCTGGCGCACACCTTCCAGACCGGCACCCTGGGCACCGCCGCCGCGTATGAGGTGACCCGCTACATCGACGGCAACGATGTGGCGGCCATGGGCGCGGCCGTCGGCGCCCGGCTGGAGGAACTCGCCGGCCGGCTTCAGGCGGCCGGCCTGGCGCGCGCTGTGTACGCGACCGGCCCCGCACTGTCCTTCGAGCCGACCGCGGTCGTCAGCCGGGAACTGGTGCGCCGAGCGTTCGCCAGTGGCGCGCTCGTGTTCAGCGGGGGCCGGCACGGTGAACGCATCCGCATGGCGCCCCCGTTGACCATTCCTGACGCGCAACTGGTCGAAGGCATAGAGCTGGTCTGGTCGGCCGCCGGTGGCCGCGCCGGTGGGACGTGAGCACTGCCACGAGGCGTGGTCGGGCGGGGCGTCCGGTGGTCGCGGTGTTGTGTGCTGGCCGACGCCCACCCGGCCTGGAGATGGTCGAATCCAGCGCCGAGGTCCGTTACACCACGGCTGAACGACTTCCCGAGGACCTCCGCGGAGCGGACGCGCTCTTCGTGTGGGACTTCCGGTGTACCGGGGTCGAGGCGGCCTGGCCCGCCGCGGACGCGCTGCAATGGGTGCACGTCGCCGGCGCCGGCGTGGACGCTGTGCTCTTCCCTGCGTTGCGAGACGGCGACGTGGTGCTGACGAATTCACGGGGTGTCTTCGAAGGCCCCATCGCCGAGTATGTGCTCGGGCTCGTGCTCACCTTCGCCAAGGATTTCGCCGGCACGTTCGCGGCACAGCGGGAACGCCGATGGCAGCACAGGGAGACCGAGCGGATCGACGGGGGTGCCGTGGTGATCGCGGGCACGGGGCCCATTGGCCGCGCGGTTGCACGGACCTTGCGTTCGGTGGGCATGCGCGTCGAGGGCATCGGGCGCACCTGTCGCGACCACGATCCGGACTTCGGCGTGGTACGCGACTTCGACCAGTTGACGCGGCGGCTGCCGCACGCGGATTTCGTGGTCGCGGCGAGTCCGTTGACCGAGCGGACCGCGGGCATGTTCAACGCCTCGACGTTGGCCGCGATGAAGCCGTCCGCCCGGTTGATCAACGTCGGCCGGGGGGCGCTCGTGGTTACCGAGGACCTGGTTGAGGCCCTGCGTGACGGTGTCATCGCGGGCGCGGCGCTGGACGTCTTCGACACCGAACCCCTTCCCACCTCCTCACCGCTGTGGGCGATGCCCGCTGTGCTGGTGTCGCCGCACATGTCGGGCGACTTCGTCGGCTCTTTGCCCGCGCTCGCCGAGTTGTTCGTCGACAATTACCGGCGCTGGCTGTCCGGAGATCCCCTCCGCAACGTCGTCGACAAGCGGCTGGGTTATGTGCCCACCGGGGCCTCGAGTGGCTGACCCAGTCGACGATGTGAGAACCGTCCGGCGGGTGCTCAGGTCGTGGATTCGCGCTCAGAAGATCGCAGAAAGCTCATGCAACACCTCATGGCGGTCCAGCTCGAACGGGTTGTTCTCCACCCTGGCCCGGGACCTCAGCCCCGCATCCACGATGGACCCAAGCGCCTCGCGGCTGATCCCGTAGTCCCTCAGCCGCGGCGACCAGCCGAATCCGGCGAGGTAGTCGGTGAAGTAGTCCGCCGGCTCCCTGTCCCCGAGGCCGAGCACCTCGATGATGGCCGCGAGCTGCTCGATGACCCGCGGCTCGACGCCGGGCCGCTCGGCCATCGCCAGGTTGTGGCGCAGCAGCCACCGTAGGTTCAGCAAGCAGGCCACGCCATGCGGCACGTCGTACCGCGTGGTCAACCGGTACGCGAAGGCGTGCGCCGCCGTCGTCCTCGTGATGTCTATGGCTCGGCCCGCGGCGAGGGCCGCGGCCGCCAACGTGCTCCGCCCGGCGGCGTCCGGTTCGGACACCGGTCGCCGCAGCATGGGGACGAGGGCGCGCAGCGCCTCGCTCGCGAACTCGCGGGAATGCGGGGTCGACCGCTTGCTCCACCACGACTCGACGGCGTGGCACAGTGCGTCGAAGCCACAACTTCCGACAAGGCTCGGTGGGCAGGACGCCGCCAGGTCGGGATCGATGACGGCAACGTCGGCCAGCACCGACGGGTGGTCCAGCGACAGCTTGGTGTCGCCCTCGAAGACCGTCGCGAATCGGGTGACCTCGCTGCCCGGGCCGGCGGTCGTCGGCACGAGCACGAGCGGCCTTCGCTCCGCGGGTGGCTCGTACCGCGTCGCGTGCAGCGACCCGCGAGCGTGCTCGACGTCGGCGGGCAGCAGGCGGACCAACTTCGCCACGTCGAGTGCGCTGCCGCCACCGACACCGACGATCACCTCCGGCCGCCATCGGTCCCGCAATCGACACCCAGCGACCACATCGTCCAGGCGGGGGTTGGGGGTGAAGCCGGAGAACAACGCAACCTCGGTTACCGCCAGCAACTCCTCGATCCCGGTCGCTCGAAACGCTCGGGCGCTGGCCACCACCAGCACACGCCTGCCCGCACCCACCAGCCGCGGTAGCACCGACACGCAGCCGGCCGCGCTGATCACGTCCGGCGGGTGCACGGTTTCTCCGCCGCACGGCTGGATACCCAGGCACGAAAGCGCCGGTGCATCTCCGGTGCGCTCATCGCGGAGGTCGCCCGGGGCGGAGCGGTGCCGCGACCGGACGCCACGCGCACAACCAGCAGGTGCGGTCCAGGAGTGGACAGCATCATGCGCAGCGCGGCTTGCACCTCCCCGAGCTCCGAGCACTCGCGCGCGTGGCGGTACCCGCAGGCCAGCCCGATCTGGACGAAGTCGGTCATCGGCGAGGTGGTCGCCTGCGAGCCGGTGGACTCGTAGGAGCCGTTGTCGAACAGGACGTGCACCATGTTGGCGGGGGCGGTGAAACCGATGGTCGACATCGTGCCCAGGTGCATCAGCGCCGCGCCGTCGCCGTCCAGGACGACCACCGGCCGCGCGTCGGACAACGTGCGCGAAAGCCCCAGGCCGATCGCCGCCGCGTGCCCCATGGAGCCCTGCATGTAGAAATGGTTGTCCGCGTCGCCAAGAGTGAACAGCTCGCGCGAGGTGTAGCCGGTCGTGGAAATGATCGGCAGGTCACCCAGGTCGGGCAGGATCGCACGGAGTACCTGGGCCCGGGTGCACAGCGGGGGAAGGCCGCCCTCACCGCCCTCACCGCCCTCACCGCCCTCGACGACCTCCCCATCCTCGACGACCCCGGCGATGGCTCCCTTCTCGACCAGGACGAACGCCGGACGTCCGCGGGCCAGTTCACGCTCTGCCTCGTCGAGGATGCCGTCGAGGTCACTCGCCGCGGCGGTCAACAACCACCTGGCCGCGCCCAGCGCGTCGAGCAGCCGTGCCGTGGCCTGCCCCATGACGGCGTGCTGTGGTTCGTCCTGCGACGGGTCGGGCCAGCCTCGCAGGCTCACGAACGCGAGCACCGGAATGTCATAGGTCATCTGCAACGAGGCGAGTGGGTTGATCAGGTTGCCCAGCCCGGAGTTCTGTGCGAAGACCGCGGTGCGCGAGCCCGCGAGGGCCGCACCCGCGGCAATGGCCAGGGCAGCGCCCTCGTTCGCCGCGGGCACATACCGTTTGTCGCGCGACAGCCACTCGATCGGACCGGCGAAATACGAGCACGGCACACCGGTGGCGGAGCTGAAACCGCGCGCGATCAACCGCGAACAGAACCAGTCGGCGTCGATCACCGGTCCAGCTCCTGCCACTGCCGCAGCCGCTGAAGCTCGAACACGTCGTTCAATGACGCCAGGTCGTCCTCGAGGTCGGCCGAACTCCCGTGCGTGATGATCGTGTGGAAGGTGGCCCGCAGCGCGTCGATCGTCGCCCGAAGTCCCTGGTTGGCGTAGATAATGACGGATGCACCCGCCTTGACCGCGTCGTCGAAGTGCCACCCGGGGTACGTGGTCGGCACCAGCACGACCGGCTTGCGTCCGTCCCACTGCTCGAGGAACGCCTGCACCTCGGCGCTGGTCCGCTGCTTGGAGTGGACCAGCAGCGCGTCCGCGCCGGCTTCGGCGTACGCGTAGCTGCGGTTCAGCGCCTCGTCGACGCTGAGTCCACTGATCAGGGCTTCGGTGCGGGCGATGACGAAGAAGTCGTCGCCGCTCTGGACCCGCTTCGCGATGGAGATCTTCCGCGCGAAGGCGGTGGTTTCGAGCAGGTCGTGATTGCCGGGGGCGAAGCTGTTCATCTTCGGATAGTGCTTGTCCTCGATGCAGACCGCACTGATTCCCGCCGCTTCGTACTCGTGCACCAGATAGGCGATATTGAGGTTGTTGCCGAAACCAGTGTCGCAGTCGGCGACGACCGGGATTCCCACCCGACGCTGGATCTGGACCGCGGCCTGGAGGTAATCGGTCATTGTGAGCAGGCTCGCGTCGGGTAGACAACGCGCCGCGGAGATTCCCAGGCTGGACGCCCAGACCGCGGCGAAGCCCGCCTGCTCGGCAAGCATCGCTCCCAGCGCGTCGTGCACCCCCGCGGCACGCACGGCCCGACCCTCCGCCAGCACCTCCCGGAAGGTCCTGTTCGTGATTCTCCGCATCTCATGTCCTCCACATCGGCCGCGCCTCATTCGGGGCCGCGCCTCATTCGGGCACAGCAGGCTCACGCGACCCGGCCTGAGGGCGGCGGTTGCCCCTCTCGCAGCACGTGCCGCACTCCGGCGGCGACCCGCTGCCGCAGGCTGACCTCCGACTCGGCGGACAGGAACGCCCGATGAGCGGTGACTATGACGTCCGGCCTGCACAACAACTCACGACCGACCTCGTCGTCGTTGGGGTCCTCCGGCGAGAAGACGTCCGAGGCAAACCCGCCGAGGCGTCCGTCGCGAAGGGCGTCCAGCACCGCGGGGAGGTCGACGAGACCGCCGCGAGCAGTGTTCACGAGCAACGCACCGGGCGCGCACGACCGGAGCAGGGTCCGGTCGACCAGACGTTCGGTTTCGGCGGTCAGCTCCGGGTGCAGCACGATGACGTCCGACACGGCGAAGAGCTCGGCCGGCGAGGCGCAGGATGCCACGCCGTGGCTGGCCATCTGGTCCGCCGGAACGTAGGGGTCGTAGGCGACGATCCGCCCGTAGAAGGGGTGCAGCTTGCGGCTGGTGGCACGGCCGATTCTGCCGAAACCCACGATGCCCGCGGTCAACCCGGCGGTGCGCCGGGGAATCCGACCGGCGTGGATGTTCCACGAGCGGTTGCGCACCAGCCCGTCCTGGACACAGACGCCGCGTTCGAGGGCGAGTGCCAGGGCCAGGGTGTGGGTGCTGACCTCGTCGCCGCAGTAGTCGGGGACGTGGAAGCCCCACAGCCCCCGCGCCCGCAACAACTCGGCGTTGAGGTTGTCCAGCCCCACCCCCTGACGTGCGACGACCCGGCAGGACGGACCCACCGCGTCCAGCAGCCGCGGGGTAACCAGGGCACGGTAGACCACCAGCGCGTCCGCACCAGCGACGTGGCTGTCGAACTCCGCACCGTCGACGAGGAACCGGCCGTCCCGACGGACGCCGAGCCCGAGCTCGACATCCTCCCCGTAGGTCTCGCGCTCGATCGTCGCCAGCGACGGATCGAGCTCACCGTGCCCGTCGACGGCCCACGCCGGATCGGTGTACACCACCCGCATCAGCTCGGTGCCCCCTTCTGGGCGTCGTAGCCCCAGCCGAGCCGATCGCGACGCCCTCGGCGCAGCACCCGCTGCGCCTGGAACGTGTTGGACAGCTCGATGTAGTCCACATAGGACAGATGCCGCCCGCTGCCCAGCTTCACCACCGATCCGGAGCCGGACCAGCCGTGCGCGACGAACGGCGACACCCATGCGCTGCCGTCCCCGGTCAGCCGTGCGGAGCCGATCCCATCGCCGTCCTGATGACGCCCGCTCTCCTGATGACGCCGGCTCTCCTGATGACGCCCGCTCTCCTGCCGCCACCAGAGCGTGATCTCGCCGTCCAGCACGAAGTAGTGAGTCTCCGCGAAGTCGCAGAGATCGAGCACCGGCTCCGGCGTGCCGTTGTCAACGTGCAGGTACAGCCCCGTCAGGTCGGGCAGGTGCGATGCGGCGGCGAGGGATGCGACCTCGTAGCTGCGAAACGGGCGGATGCTCGCCACGCTGCTCTCCACCGAGCAGAACGTCTTGCCGACCTGGTCGTGTTCGCGCATCGCGGGGAGCAGGGTCCGGTAGTCCGTCGCGAGCACCCTGGCAACCGCGCGCACCTCGTCGAGGGTCAGGTCCGCGACGTCGGCGAGACGCCCGTGCGGGATACCGGTGTCCCTGGCCAGGCTGGTCATGTCGTGACCACGACGGGCAAGCGCGCTGCGCAGGACCGCCGCGGGCGAGCCGTCGGACACCGACTCCACCATCGCCTCGAAGGCGTGGTCGGCCCAGGAGTTCGTCTCCCCCACCAGGGCCTGAAGCCCGGACATTCCGGTGTAGGAGATGATTCGAGCGGACACGTCCGTCGCGAGGGAGTACGTGTGTGGGCAGAAGGAAGGCTCCACATAGGAGTCGCCGGCCACCCACGGCACGGCTGAAGTCCCCGCACGCATCCGCCGCCACGTCGCCTCGGTGAGCTCGGTTCCCCAGCGGCCGTTGATGTCACCCGGGCCCAGGTTCACCGTGATCGCGGGCTCGAGGTGACCGTTGTTCAACGCGGGCAATCGGTCGCCGGGACACAGTATGTCGAGGACGACCGGCGCCACCCTGCCGGCCGGCGCCGCCATCGTGTAGTAGTTGTAGAAATGGATCCCGTCGCGCCGCACGGCACGACATGTAGCCCGCATCTCGGCCGTCGTACGGATCACCACGAGGTTTTTCCCGGTCCCCCCGGAGATCTGTGGGAGTTCGACCTCGAGCTGCCTGACCACCAACTCGGCGAAATCGTCCGACACGTCGAACTCATCATTGGCGAGTAGCTGACCGAACTCCTCTTCGCCGATTTTCAACCGAACCGCGAGATCGTGACTGGTGATCTTCCTGGCGTTCATCCAGTGAACGATCTTGAATGTATCCAACAGCAATTCTAGTCGCTCCTTGCTCAAGGAACCTCGACGGCCGGCCGACTGGCGGACCACTGTGCTCGAGGAACCTGCCGCGAATTCCGCACGGCCGGAGCGAGCAGCCAACTGCCCGCACTCGTCGCGATAAGGCCACCCACAACAATCGTGAGGGCGAGCCCGGCCCGTTCACCGAACGCGCCGACGAAGACGACGGCGAGCACGCCACCCAGCAGCGATCCCAGCGGCAGGGTGCCCCAACCGATCGTCCGTATCGAGGCGAGCACGCGGCTTTGTAGCTGGACGGGTGCCAACACCTGGCGCGCGACGGCCACCTGGCTGTTCCAGATCGGCAGCCAGGGCGAGGCGAGCGCGACGACCACCCCGAGGACCTGGGCCGGGTGACCGAGGAGGGCGAGCGGCGCCAGTAGCCACATCACCCCCTCGGCGACCGTGAAAAGCAGCGTCCGGCCGTATCCGAATCTCCGCACCGCGCGCCCCGCGACCGATGCGCCCAGCACCGCCGTGACCGCTCCGGTTGCCAGGATCACTCCCATGGCGTGGACGGAGAGGTGGAGCGCTCGGTAGGCGTACAGGAAGATCACCGTCTTGGTCACCGTGATGCCCAGGTTTCGCACCGCGGCACAGAGCGTGAGAGGTCGCAGCAGGTCGTGGGTCAACACGAACAAGAAACCCTCCCGGAGCCTGCCGACCATGGTGTCCCCTGGTGAGCGCGGCTCGGCCGGTGGTTCGCACGTCCGCACGGACAGCACGCTGAGAATGGAGCCGAGGAAGGACGTCGCGTTCAGGGCCACCGCATAGGTCGCCCCGAATGCGCTCGACAGCGCCCCGCCGAGCGCAGGTCCGATAACCTGCGAGGTGCTCCGCGAGGCCTCGACCGCGGCGTTGCCTCGCGGCAGATCGTCGCCGGGTAGCAGAATTGGCAGATACCCCTGCAACGCCACGTCGTACAGCAGGGTGAAGCAGCCGCTCACGGCGACGACCAGGAGTAGCTGCTCGATCGTGAGCACACCGAACCGCTCCGCGACCGGAATACTCATGAACAATACGAGGCGCGCGGCACCGGCCACCACCATCATCCGCCGACGGGTGAACCGATCGACGAGCAGCCCCGCACCGATACCGGCAACCGGGTACGCGATGTACGTGGCCATCGTCAACAGCCCGACATCGAACGTGGTCGCGTGCAGGGTCAGGATCGCGATGGTCGGCACGGCGAACGTGGCCACCCGGTCGCCGAGCAGGCTGATCGACTCACCGCGCCACAGGACGCGGAAGTCGCGCGGCCCGGTGTCCTCGGTCATGCCAGGCGGGTGAGTTGGAGGAGGAAGTCATCGCTCTGGCCGGGCACCCGTAGGTGTGCGGTCTCGTAGCGGAGGCCGCGTGGCACATCCTGTGCGGCCAGCTCGTCGAGTTCGCCTGCTCTGATCCGGTGTTCTCGTCCCCTGGCCACGTAGAAGTCGACCAGCACGTCCATCGGGATGTCCCCGTGCCGCGGCAACACCGTGCCAAGCCATTCCGCTGCGGCGCTGTAGTCGACGTCGAACTCCGCCTCGTCGAAAACGGTGGACAGCACGCCGCGTCGAGCGGCCTCGGAGAGCACCGCCTCGTCCCGCTCGTACAGCCCCAACCGGTAGCTCAGCCGCATCTTCCCGCCGGGGCGCACCGCGGCGGACAGGGTACGCAGGGCGCTGCGCAGCTCGGCGCGGACGAACCTGTTGACAAGTCGATCAGCCACCACGAGATCGAACGCAGCGTCGAACCGCGAGTCGGCGCGGGTGACGTCGACCCGAACGAACTCGGCCCTTCCCGGGATCAGGTTCTCCAGCTCGGCAAGCATCACCGCGGAGAAGTCCGCGACCACCAGCTCCGCGCCGGCGTCGAGCACCGCACGGGCGAGTGCAACGGTGCTGGCGCCCACCAGAAGCACCCGCTCGCCAGCGGCGAGACCTTCGAGGTACTGGGCACACGCCGCGGGGTTCGGACCGCCGTCGTAGTTGCGGTTCCAGTACGCGCTACCCAGCCGGTCCCAGGCGCCCGCCTTCGAGTTGGTGATCTCGTGGTCAGCGATCACGGAGGTCCCCCCGGGGGCGGCCACGCCGGTCGGCGGTGGCACGGCCGGCGGTGGCACGGCCGGCGGTGAGAGCGGTCACCTTTCCTCCTCGGTTCGAGAACGCACCGTGTTCTCGGGTTCGCGCAGATTTCTGATCCGGTAGAAGTACTAAATGACAAGGGTCTTGACCCTGGTCATCTCCTCGATCGCGTATCTCGCACCCTCACGACCGATACCGCTGTCCTTCACCCCGCCGAACGGGATGTTGGGCGACTCGAACTGCGGTCCTCCGTTCACCACGACCGCGCCCACGTCGAAAAGCTCGGCGGCCCGGCGCGCGTGGTCCAGATTGTTGGTGAAGATTCCTGCCTGCAGGCCGTAACGAGTGTTGTTGACGACCTCCACCGCTTCGGGGAAGTCCTTCACTCTGATCACCGGCGCCGTCGGGCCGAAGGTCTCGAGGCGCACCAGATCCGCGTCCCGTGGCACGTGGTCGAGAACGGTCGGCCAGTACTGGGCGCCCACCCGCCGGGCCCCGCACAACACCCGCGCGCCCGCGGCCACGGCACGAGCCACGCGGGCCTCCACTTCGCTGGCGGCGTCCCGGTCTATCAGCGTGCCGATGTCGGTCGCAGGGTCCCCCGGATCGCCGACCACCAGGGCCGACGCAGCGGCGGCGAGTTCCGTGACGAACTCGTCGGCGACGTCCCCGTGCGCGATGATGCGTTTGACCCCGCGGCACGACTGTCCGGAGGTGGCGAATGCGCCCGCGGTGGCCGCCGCAACGGCCGCGGGAATGTCCGCATCCGCCATGATGACCAGCGCGCCACTGTCCCCGAGCTCGTAGGTCTGCCTGATCATCCCGGCTGACGCGGCGAGCAGCCGGCCCACTCTGGTGCTGCCGGTGAACGTCAACATGTCGATGTGTCCGGAATGAATGAGCGCGTCCACGAGCTCACCGGGTTCGCCGCACACCAACGCGATCAGGTCGGGTGGCAGGCCGGCTCGCAGGAGCGCGTCGACGAAGCGGATCGCGCTCAGCGGGGTCTTCTCCGACGGCTTGACGATCACCCTGTTGTTGGCGGCTATCGCGGGGGCGACCTTGGTGACGACCTGGTTCAGCGGTCGGTTGAACGGCGTGACGGCGCACACGACGCCGATCGGCTCCCGGGTCATGATCGCGAGGCGCCGCTGCCGAGCACTGGTGACGTCGGTTCGGATCGCCTCGCCGGTGATGCGCTTGCCCTCCTCCGCGCAGTACCGGAGTTGAGTGGCGGCGCGGTCCACCTCGCGCCGGGCGTCCATGATGGCGAGACCGGACTCCTGGGAGATCGTGCTCGCGAAATCGTCCCGTTCGCGGTGGAGAAGCTCCGCTGTCGAGGTGAGGATGTCGCTTCGGTCGTATGCGGTGAGCTCAGACCTGACTCCGGCAAGCCCGCGCGCCGCCTTGAGCGCCTGCTCCGGACTTGCGCGCACCACCGTCCCTACCACCTCGTCGGTGTAGGGGTTGCGCACCTCCGTGACGCCCACGCCGGGCGACCACCGGCCACCGGAGAACAGACCCTTTTCTGCGCTCATCGGCCGACCTCGTCGGCGACGGCGGCGTTGTCGAGCAGGCGTGCGCCACCCAGGCGCACCGCCCCGAAGACGCGCAACTCCTCCACTGCTGTGCCCGCGACGGCCGGGCCGAGCGAACCGGTGTACACCTCGACGTACTCGACCAGGTCGAATCCGCGCGCCAGCAGGGTCTCCGCGATATCTTTCGTGGTCTCGCCGATGACGTCGATGCCGTGCTCGGCGATCCGACGCGCGCCGCGCCGCAACTCCGCGTACAGCCGCGGGGCGATCGTCCGCTGGCCGGCGTCCAGATACGTGTTGCGGCTGCTCAACGCCAGGCCGTCGACGTCGCGCATGGTCGGGCAGGGCACTACCTTCACCGGGAGCCCCTGATCCTCCACCATCGCCCGGATGACGGCGAACTGCTGGTAGTCCTTCTCGCCCCAGTAGGTCCGATCGCAGTCGACAATGTGCAACATCTTGAGGACCTCGGTGGTGACCCCGTCGAAGTGTCCCGGGCGCTGCGGGCCGCACAGCACATCGGTCAACCCGCGCACGACGACCTTGGTACGCACCTGTTCGATGCGCCGCTCGCCCAAGGGGAAGATCGTTTCCGTGGCCGGTGCGAAGACCGCGTCGCACTCCCGGTCGCGCAGGGCGCGGAAATCCGCCTCCTCGGTCCTGGGGTAGCGGTCGAAGTCCTCGGTGGGTCCGAACTGAATCGGATTTACGAACAAGGTCAGAACGACCTTGTCGCATTCTCTCCGAGCGGCGTCGACAAGGCTCAGGTGCCCTTCGTGGAGAGCGCCCATGGTCATGACGCAGCCGATGGAGGAACCGGCGGAGCGCCATTCACGCGTTTGCTGACGTACGTCCTCGATCGTGTGCAGGACCCTTAGCAACGTGCCCCCTCCACAGCCGATTCAGGCCTGATCGACCACGCACCCGCAGCGTGACCAAGAATCCGTGTGGTGATGATCTAACCGGATCGTGGCGACATGTCAATGGGCAGGCGCGGCTGCCGCCCGCATCTCCTATCGCTCGATCGAGATTTCCTCGATCGTCCATACATCGGCAGCGCAGGGCCGCCGCGCGGGCGTAGCCTTACGGCGCAACGACACCCGGCTTGGAACCTATTCGATCGGCCGTTGCGAGAGCTTGCCGGCCCGCTCGGAATCTGGTATGAAGATTAAATCTTGCCGGGTGTCACCTCTCCAGCAAACGCGGCCCGGAACAACACCGGCGACTATCGAGCCGGAGTCTCGTGCACCGGGAAACGCGGAAGTTGACGATACGCAGTGCGTCGCAACCAGGCGAACCGGCACCGCTCGGGCCGCTCGCGGTCGGTTCAGCCCTGATAGGGGAGCAGGCATTCTCTCCAACGAAGAGGAACCCGGTGGAACCAGAAACGGATCTCGGTGACCGCGCCATACCGGAAGAGGTCGGCCTGTCGTCCAGCAGGCTCGCCAGGATCGACCGGATGCTGTCGTCGCATGTGGACGACGGCCGGCTGCCCGGCGCGGTAGCGCTCGTGTACCGCCGGGGTCAGGTCGCGTACACCGCGCAGGCCGGCACCGTGACGCCGGCAACCGGCACACCGATGCCGCTGGACGCGATCTTCCGCATCTACTCGATGACCAAGCCGATCACGAGCGTGGCCGCCATGTGCCTGCACGAGGAGGGACTCCTCGACCTCGGCGATCCCGTCGGGCGGTTTCTGCCCGAACTGGCCGACCTGCGGGTGGGCGAATCCTCGTCGGACGGCGGATACCGCCTTGTGGACGCGGAACGCGAGATCACTGTTATCGATCTGCTGCGGCACACCTCCGGCATCGTCGGCGGGTATTTCGGAACCCCCTGGATCCTGAAACTGTACAAGGAGGCCGGTATCAGGGAGTTCGACCACACGGACGTCGCTTATACCACGTCCACACAGGACCTCGTCACCTCGTTCAGCAAGCTGCCCTTGGCCATGCAACCGGGCTCTCATTGGGAATATGGCCGATCCGGTGATGTCGTGGGACGCCTCCTGGAGGTGGCCAGCGGCCAGCCGCTGGACGCTCTGCTCGCGGATCGCGTGTTTACCCCACTCGGCATGGCCGACACCGGGTTCTTCGTCCCACCGGAACGTGCCCACCTGATCGTGCAGCCGGCTGAGCCCTTCGCCGCGGACACGGTGATGCGCGACCTCACCTCGCGTCCGACCTTCCTCTCCGGCGGCAGCGGCGCCTTCTCAACCGTCCGGGACTACCTCCGGTTCACCAGGATGTTGCTGGGAATGGGTGAACTGGACGGCCAGCGGGTGCTCAGCCGGAAGTCGGTCGAGCTGATGACCTCCGACCACCTCGGTTCGCTGTACGGCACCGGCCCCGACTACATGCCGCGCGACGGGTACACGTTCGGCCTGGGCGTGGCGGTGCGCAAGCAGTCGGGACTCTCCGAGGTCCTCGGCTCCGCGGGCGATTACTGGTGGCTCGGCCGCGGGTCGACCAGCTTCTTCGTCGACCCGGCCGAGGATATGATCGGACTGTTCATGACCCAGAAATACTGGCGGGCCAGGCACTACCAACGGGTATTCAAGAATCTCGTGTACCAGGCCGTGATCGACTAGCCGGCTGGGAAAGGCGTGCGCCATCCTGCGTGGCTGCGAGTCGGGTCGGCTGAGTACGGCGGAGCGGGAGGAGACGGTGGGACCGCGGGCCACCCCGACGCGGGCCACCCCGACGCGGATCGTTCACGTTGCCTCCGCAACCCCGGCCAGGTCGTCGAGCCGCAGCAGGACAGCGGTGACCATGGCGCTGTTCACCGACGCCGCGCGGTCCGCCTCGACCACCACCGCGCGGACCCGGGAGGCACCGTCGCTGGCGGCCATCCGGCCGAGGGTGCCGCTCAGGTCGTCTCCCGCCGTCGCCAGCAGTCTCTCGATCAGCCGGGCCTGGCTGCTGGCCAGCTTTGACCGCAGCGACGCCTTCGCGATCACCTCCCAGTAGGAGTCCTCCGGCCGGTCGACGATGCGACTGGCGAGCCGACCCAGGCCGAGCCGGACGCTGAGATCGACGTACGCGGCGAGGACGTCGGTCACCGCCGCGTCGTGGCGCAGCGCCACGTCGGCGATGTCGAGGGCGTTGACCATCCCGTCGAGCCGGGAGACCTGTTCCGCGGTGCGCGCGGGCAGCCCGGCCGCCATCAGCCGCTCGTGCAGGGTCTCGACGGCGTCGAGCTCCTCCCGCGCGCCCAGCCGACTCAGGGTGTCCGGCAGGGCCATGGCGATGTCGCTGACCCCGTCGAGGTACCGCGTCGTCTCGTAGCTGAGCCGTAGCGGCCTCGGCCGTCGGCGCACCATCCACTGGGCGGCCTTCTCCTGCAGGGCACGGCACCGCAGCAGGATCTCCACGGCCGGATCGGCCGGGGTGCTCCGGACCGGCCCGCGGGCGCGGTCACGACCGGTGGCCATCGCCACGCTTCCGCCGCTACGGCAGTAGTCGTCCACGGCTTCCCACACCCAGGACAGCCCGAACAGGTCACGGGTGATGACGAACGCGCGAACCCCGTCGAGTGGATGCGCTCCGGACAGCTCGGTGAGCCGGAACAGGAATCCCGGCCCGGCCCGGTCGACGACGTCGTCGGTCAACTGCGAGGCGGCGATCTGGCGCCACAGGGGGTGACGCGAGATCCGCGGTCCGACCACGGGGTGTAGCGCCGCGGGCAGGTAGGCGTCCAGGGTCGGCCCGACCATCGGCTCCTGGAGCAGGTCCGAGTCGACGATCTTCTCATAGATCATCCGTTTGCCGTAGGCGTGCAGCAGCGCGATCTCAGGGCGGGTGAAGGTCGGCCCGTGCCCCATCCGGCCGCGAACCACCTCCTCGGTCGGGACCTCGTCGACGGTCGGGTCGAGGTCACCGGACTCGATCAGATGAGCGGCCAGCCGCACCATGCCCTCGGGCGACAGCGCGGCCTGCTGCTCCGAGACGCTCAGCGACAGCACCTGCCGGGCCGAGTCGGCGAGCACCTGGTTGGCCACGTCCTCGGTCACATCCGCCAGCATCCGGTTACGCCTCGTGTGATCGATCGCCCCGTCACGTACGGCCATATCCAACCCGATCTTGAGGTTTACCTCCCGGTCCGAACAGTCGACACCGGCCGAGTTGTCGATGAAGTCGCTGTTGCAACGTCCCCCGCCCAGGCAGTACTCCACCCTCGCCGCCCCGGTGAGCCCGAGGTTGCCGCCCTCGACGACAACGGCGGCCCGTAGCTGGGAGGCGTCGATTCGACGACGGTCACGCGCCTTGTCCGCCACCGCGTGGTGATCCTCATGCGAAGCCTTCACCCAGGTTCCGATGCCGCCGCTCCACAGCAGATCCACGGGCGCGGACAGGATCGCCTGGACCAGCGCGTCCATGCTCAGCGACTCGTCTGCGACGGCGAGCATCGCCCGCACCGCGGGGGTGAGGGAAACCCGTTTCGCCGACAGCGGGAACACCCCGCCGCCGGCCGACAGCACGGCGCGGTCGTAGTCCGCCCAGCTGCTCGCCGGCCGGGCGGCCAGCCTCCGGCGTTCGGTGTACGAGGCTTCCGGATCCGGGTCGGGATCGAGAAAGACGTGCCGATGATCGAAGGCGGCGACCAGGCGCAGGTGCCGGGATTGCAACATGCCGTTGCCGAAGACATCCCCGGACATGTCGCCGATCCCGACGACACTGATCGGATCCCGGTCGGCGTCCATCCCGATCTCGGCGAGGTGACGACGAGCGGACTCCCAGGCCCCCCGCGCGGTGATCCCCAGAGCCTTGTGGTCGTAACCGGTGCGCCCCCCCGACGCGAACGCGTCCCCCAGCCAGTACCCGGTCTCGACGGCAAGCGTGTTGGCCAGGTCCGAGAAGCCGGCGGTGCCCTTGTCCGCGGCGACGACGAGATAGCTGTCCTCGCCGTCCCGGCACCGCAGACCCGGCCAGCGGGTGATGCCCGCATCGGTCCGGTCGTCGGTCAGGATCAGCAGCGACCCGACGAAGTCGGCATAGCAGGCCCGCGCCTCGGCGTCGAGCCGGGACGGATCGCGCGGTGGCCGGCGCAACACGAACCCGCCCTTCGCACCGTCGGGGACGACCAGGGCGTTTTTGACCCGCTGCGCCTTCATCAGAGAAAGGATCTCGGCTCGCAGATCCTCGCTGCGGTCCGACCAGCGGATGCCGCCCCGGGCCAGGATCCCGGCCCGCAGGTGCAGGGCGTCGAAGCGTGGGGTGCTGACGAACACCTCGGCCACCGGGACGGGACGAGGCAGCCACTGCAGGCGGCTGGGGTCGAGCTTCACCGCGAGTGCGGCGCCAGGCACGTAGTAGGTGGTCCGAACGATCGCGAGGGTCACGTCACGCAACCGGGCCAGCAGCATGTCCTCGTCGATGCCGTCGACCGTTCGCAGCTCCCGGTCGATCCGGGCCACCAGCCCGGCGGCGAACTCGGCGTCGTCCCGCTCCGGATCCAGCCGGGCATGAAACAGCCGGACGAGATCTCGCGCGAGGGCCGGTCGGGTGGTCAGCACCCGGTGGCCGTAGGCCTCGCTCAGCGGCAGGCCAGCGTGCAGCAGGTAGCGCAGCAACGCTCGCAGGAGGCCGACCTCCCGGGCCTGCAGCGGGCCGGTCAGCAGCAGCTGATCCAGCGGGTCGCTGTCGGCCCGGCCCGACCAGATCGCCTGGAGGGTCTCCTGCAGGGCGTCAACCTGGCGGACGGCGTGCCGGGCGAGGTCTCGGGAGCCGAGTACCCGGTACTCATCCACGGTCACCGCGGCCGAACCCTCGAACATCTCGAGGGTGCGCTGGTCGGCGACGCGCAGGCCGAGGTTGACCAGGAGCGGGACGACGTCCGCCAGCGGCGGTCCCGTGGCCGGCCAGGCAAGCCAGAGGCCCAGCGGGTGGTCACCGTCGACCTCGCGCAGCGCGACCCCCGGCGCACCGCATTCGGCCAGGCCGCGACTCGCTTCCTGCGCCGCCTCCGCCCGGGCCGAGGCGATGTCGCGGGCCGGTATCGAGGTGACCATCACAGCTCCCTGTCAGGCGCGGGGACGACGGCGTCGCGGGCCGGGGACGCCCCGAACTCATCGCATCTCGAGACGTACCCACGGTGACCGGATCCCGACCGCTGTCGAGGCATGGACCTGGTCGAGGCGCCTGGCCTAGCCGGACACTCCCGACGGCCGGACGAGTGCGCCATACACGCCCTACGCCGAGCTCGGACCACCCGCCGACCCGTCCGGCCACGAGGGCGCGGCTGCGCACTTCGAGCTTCGACTCATCCATTCACCCGTCCTGAGCTGAGTACTCGTCGGAGGCGATCGATGCCGCCGGAGTACTCGCCGGCTGGCACGGCTACCTGACGCGCGATGACTACGCCGGCTGGCACCAGTACGACGACCAGCTCGCCGGGGTCCAGCTCTGCTGCCAGCACGTCATCCGGTCTCCTCTGCTACCTCTGCCGCTGCAACGTGCGGCACGCCGGCCGCTGCTGGGCCTGGCAGGTGAGCTCGGCAAGGCGGGCGCGGGCCTCCGCCAGCTCCCGCCGCAGCTCGGCGTTGTCGCAGGCGCAGGGGGCGGATTCGGCGGTGGGGAGCCAGGTGGGCCAGGGACGGGCGGCGCGCTGCTCGGGCGGTACTCCGAGGATGTCGGCGAGGATGCGTTGGGTGGCGCGGTCGGGGGTGACGCCCCGATGTTCCCAGCGCCAGACTTTCTGTCGTTCGGCGGCCATGCCGATGCCCTGGGTACGGGCGCGGGCGGCGATGAGGCGGGCGAGCTGCTGGTAGCTCCAGCCGCGGGTGGCCCGGATCTGGGCCAGGGGGTGGCGGTTGGGGTCGGGAGTAGATGGGTGAGTCGGGCCGGAGATGGTCACGCGGTCACCACCACGACGGCTCCGAGGGCGGTGAGGTGGGCGAGGATGGCGGTGCGGACGCTGGCAGCGGGCGAGAGATGGTCGGCGGTGGGGACGAGCACGCGGGCGCTGTCGTATTCCTTCAGGCTGCGAATGAGGATGTCGAGGCCGGGGCGCAGGAGGCTGCCGGGAATGATGCGGCGGTCGACGTAGATTTCGACGATGGCGAGGGCGTGGTCTTTGGCGTAGGCCATGAGCTGGTCATGGAACTGCTCGATCTCGGCTTCATCGGTGTGTTGGACGGCGATGTAGCCGAACGCGGCTGTCCGGGCAGTTGTCATGTGGTTCCCCATCCCGCGCGGTAGTTTTGTGGCGTTTTGGGCCCGATGCCACGGCATTGCCTCTGTCCCGCGCATGGGGAAAGCTTGGGACGGGTCGAATGGCCCCGGAACGGACGTGGCGCCATATGATGGGGTTACTGTGCGTAGCTACCATGACGGAACGTCCAGGATTTGGCGGTGGCCACGGGAATGGAGAGCTGGGCGCTGGGCGCTGGGAGCGCGGGTGGCGCAGGTCCGGCGGCGGCGGTCGCTGACGCAGGCGGAGTTGGCGGAAGCGGCTGGCGTATCGGTGGATTTAGTCTGCAAACTGGAGGCAGGCTCCAAAGATGGGGTACGGCTGAGTTCGCTGCACGCTTTGGCTCGGGCCTTGGCGGTGCCGACGGCCACGTTCCTGGAGGCGCGGGAGGGTCCGGTCATGGAGGCGGGAGACCTGGCGGTGCTGCCGCTGCGGCGGATGTTGGTGCCGGGTCCGGCGGTGAGCCGGGCGGAGGGGCCGAGTCTGCTGCTTGCGTCGCTACGGGGGCGGGTGCTGGCGGTGACGCGGGCCTACCACCAGGCGCGGTACCTGGAGGCGGTGCAGGCGCTGCCGGAGCTGGTCTCGGATCTCACTGCGGCGGCCGGGATGTACGCGAACGAGGAGCAGGCGACCGCCCGGCAGTATCTGGCCCAGGCTTTGATGATGACGGCCTCGGTGTTGATGCAGCTTCGGCACGAGGACTTGGCCTGCGAGGCGGTGCGGCAGGCGACTCAGGCGGCGGAGTCCGCGGGCGACCCGGTGCTGGCGGCGAGCGCGGTGGACCGCTACCGCTGGGCGTTCATCCGGCAGGGCCGATTCGGGGATGCGGAAGACATCTGCGTGCGGGCGGCGGAAGCGATTGAGCCGTCGATCGCCTCGGCGTCGCCCACGCACCTGGCGGTCTGGGGGCGGCTGCTGAAGGGGGCATCAGCGGCGGCGGCGCGTAACAACCGCCCGGCCCGGGCCAAGGAGCTGCTGTCGATTGCCCGGGCCTCGGCGGTCCGGGTGGCGGATGAGCGCCTGGACTTCGCACGGTACTGGGCGGCTTTCAGTCCGGTGAGCGTGGACGCGATGGCTGTGGAGAACGCTATGACGGCGGGCGACGCACCCCAGGCGCTTCGACTGGCCCAAGGGGTAGCGCGGGACGAGAACCTGCCGCTGGCGACCTGGACCCGGCATGTGCTGGCCGTAGCGGAGGCCCGGACGGCGACCCGGGACTACCCGGGGGCGATCCGGGCGGTACAGGACATCCGCCAGCTGACGCCGGAGTGGCTGAAGCACCAGAAGCTGGCCCACCACATCCTCACGGACCTGCTGGACGCGACGAGTGTGCGGCGGGCGAAGCAATCGGGGCTGGCGGAGCTGGCGAGGTTTGTCGGGGTGGAGCCGTAGGTAGGGCTACGGTCTCGTGCCGAGTGGCACTTCTAGGATCGGCACCTGTGTCCATCGATGATGCTTCAGTGTCCGCCGCGGTGGTGACCGGTGCGGGTCATGGGATCGGCTTGGCGACGGCGCAGGCGCTCGCCGCCGACGGCTACAAGATCGTGGCGGTCGACAAGGACCGTGGCGCGTTGGCGAAGGCGGATCTTCCTGCGGGCTCGCTTCTTGTGGAGCACGACCTCGCCGATGTGGACTCCGACGTCCTCGCGACGCTCCCCGAAGATCTTCGTGTCGGGGTGCTGGTGAACAACGTCGGGGTCATGGACGGCCGGTCGTTTCTGGAACTGCCGGTGGCCGACGCCGCCAGAGTGCTGCAGACGAACATCGTCGGGTCGTGGGCGGTGACCCGCGCTGTGGTGGATCACATGCTGGCCCGGGGTGTGCGCGGGTCGATCGTGTTCAATTTGTCGTTGCACGCGTCTCGGGTGAGGATGTGTCCGGACTATTCGATGAGCAAGGCGGCGCTCGCGATGTTCATGCAGGAGCTGGCGGTGGAGCTCGGTCCGGCCGGGATCCGGGTGAATGCGGTGTCGCCGGGGGCGATCGACACGGGCCAGGTTCCGACCGAGGAGGCGCAGGGTCACCGGGAGCGCAGCGCGGCGCTGGTAGCGCTGGGTCGGGTGGGTGAGCCGGAGGACGTCGCGAAGGTCATCGCCTGGTTGTGTTCCGAGCAGGCCGGTTATGTGACCGGGACGGACGTTCGGGTCGATGGCGGGTTGTTCCACTACAACTGGCTGCATCACCTGTATGGCAGCGCGGCGGCCGAACGGGACCGCACCCGGTAGAGGTGGAGGTGGCGGCTCACCGTCGCCGGGCGAGCAGTGGCGCCGTCCAGGCGGCCACGCTGGCCTCTGTCCCTTCCGGCCAGGTGACTCGACCGTGGGGATCCGCGCCGAGGGTCCAGATGTCGGCGGCGGCGAGCCAGTGCCGGACGCGGCGGCCTTCGGCCCGCTCGAACAGCACTGTCTTGCGGGCATTGGCGAGTTCGAGATCGCCGTGGGCGGCGGCGGCGAACACCCCGATGGCAACCGGGCCGATGGCGTCGTCCAGGTAGCCCCCGGCGGTGAAGGTGTCGGTGGCGGCGCCAAGGAGCTCGTCAACGGTCACCAGCGGAGCCTGGCCGATGAGGGCCGCGGCGCGGGACATCTGACACTGCGCGATGCCGGGAGGCAGGCCGAGGTCGCGGTTGAGCTGCTCGGTCTCGTCGATCTCGGCGAGGACGAGCGTGGGATTGCTCCAGCACTGGGCGAGGGCCAGGTGGCGCCGGGCGGGCGCGAGCAGCAGCGGTGAGTCCTGTTCCTCGGCGGTCTGCCGGGTGAGGGCGAAGTGGTGGGCGGCGCGGTCGAACTGGCCGGCGCACCACCAGATGTGGCCGAGGAGTTCATGGAGGCGGTAGCGCAGCTCCCCGTCGCGGAGGTCCGGGTCGAAGCGCTGCGCGAGGGCGAGTGCGGCCACGTTGTCGCCGTCGCGTGATCGGGAGTGGGCCAGGGCGATGAGGGCTTCGTGGGCGAGGCGGTCGTCGTGCCCGGTGGCGAGGGTCTGGAAGGTCGCGGCGGCGTCCCCGCCGCCTCGAAGGTCGTAGGTCTCGCCGAGGTAGTACAGGGCCAGGCGGCGCAGGTTGTTCTCGATCGGTTCCGGCGAGTCGGTGCTGAACGGTGCGAGAAGGTCGATGGTGCGCTGGAGGTCGCCGATCTGGCGTTCCATCATCCCGTCGAGCAGGGTGAGCAGGCTGCGGCCGGGCTCGGTGAGCAGTGCCTCGGGTTGGTCGCGGCCGGCGTCGATGGTGGCCCAGACACCGCGGAGCTGGACCTGCATGATGATGTACGCCAGCTCGGGGATGCTGGTCCCGAGCGTGCTGTACAGCCCGACGAGCTGCCAGAAGGCCAGGGCCTGCGTCCGGCGGTCCTGCCAGAGCGCGGACTCGGGATCGTTGAACAGCGCGGACCAGTAGGCGACCAGGCGGCTGGCGACGGCGGCCCATTCCTCGGCGGACCACGGGCTGGCGGTGAAGGAGTCCTGTAGTCGGACGGAGGCCTGCAACAGCTCGTGGATGGAGAAGATGTCGTCCTCGCGGTGCAGGACGAAGCTGCGGTCGAGGAAGTGTTCGACCGCGGAGGAACGGAGCTCGGGTAGCGCGACGCGCAGCGTGCGCCGGTCGAAGACGCGCAGCAACGCGGCGGCGCGCAGCAGATCGGACTGCGGATCGTCGAGGTCCTCCATCAGGCGCATCACGATCTGTGAAGCTGCCCCGGTTTCGTTCACAGGTAGGGCTTTGAACGGCTATGCGGCTTCATGGTACTCGTAGAAGCGGGTTTCGTGTTCGTGGGGGCTGAGATATCCGTTGGTGGAGTGGCGGCGTCGCCGGTTGTAGAAGCCTTCGATGAAGTCGAAGATGGCGGTCCGGGCCCGGTCGTGGGTGGCGAAGCTGGTGCGGTCAAGAAGTTCACATTCGAGGGTGGCGAAGAATGACTCGGTGACTGCATTGGTGTGTCCTGAAGGGAGCTGGATGAGGTTCTGAGATGGAAGGAGGAGCACTCAACAGCAACCATGCTGTTGCAGAGATGAAGGTAGGCCCTTCGGCATCGGCATGCAGGTGCTGGTGTCAAACCGCCACGAGTTGCTGTGGTGAATGAGCCATGGTGATGAACGTCCGTGGAAAAGCCGTCGTGAGAGGCGGCAGGTATGAGCCAAGAAGGCGAACGAGAGTGAACCATCGATGACGTGTCGTTAAGCCAGGTGGTATCAAAACCAGGGCCTTAATGCTGTCCTGGGATAAGCCAGAGGGAAACCTGTCTACTGCTCTGGCGGTGCCCGGCATGAAGATGGCGCGAGCTTGGCTTGGGCTCTGCAACGGAACAGGAGAACTCCTCGGCACGACATGGGCCCCGCGGATTGGGGCGGGAACCCACCGGGAGACCGGCAAGCGGCTAATCCGCGAGCCAAAGAGTACCGGGTGCGGGCCAGGAGGGCGGAACGTCCCGTAGTAGTGATGATGCACCTGTAATGGGCGCGGAGCGAAGGGGGCGTGCCGTCGAGTGTCGTCCAGCGATCAACCAGTAACGGGAGGAATTGCGTGGACGAGACAAGACCAGCGGGCAAGTCGTTTGATATTCCGAAGATGCTGATATGGGAAGCATACCTGAAGGTCAGCGGCAACAAGGGTGCGGCAGGGGTCGACGGGCAGTCTCTAGCGGAATTTGAACAGGATCGTCGGAACAACTTGTTCAAGCTCTGGAACAGGATGTCGTCGGGGAGTTATTTCCCGGAGCCGGTGAAGGCCGTCTCCATCCCGAAGCCAGATGGTGGCACGCGGATTCTCGGCGTGCCCACTATCGCCGACCGAATAGCGCAGACAGCCGTGGCCATGATCCTGGAGCCGAACGTGGATCCAGTGTTCCACGCCGATTCCTACGGTTATCGTCCAGGGAAGTCTGCGCTGGACGCGGTGGAGGTGTGCAAGCAGCGGTGCTGGAGGCGTCCCTGGGTGGTCGACCTGGACATCCAAGGATTCTTCGACAACGTTCCGCACGCGCAGATCATCGCCGCAGTGGGTCACGTCCGGTGGCGTGGTGTACGGAGGGTGACTCCGCGTGATCCTTGGTTTAGTTTATGCGGTGAGTGTTTCTGGTGTCACGCTGATCTCGGGTGTGTCGGCCGGCGTGTTCCCCGCGTCGGCTTTCCCGAGGATTTCCAGGCCGAAATAGCGGTGGGTTTCGATCCACTCGTCGTGTTGCTCGGCCAGGACGGCGCCGACGAGTCGTATGATGGCCCCACGGTCGGGGAAGATACCGACGACGTCGGTCCGCCGGCGGATCTCCTTGTTCAGTCGTTCCTGCGGGTTCGACGACCAGATCTGCCGCCAGATCTCCCGCGGGTAGCCGGTGAACGCGAGCAGGTCCGCTTTCGCCTCTTCCAGATGTGCGGCGGCGCGCGGTAGTTTCTCGGTGAGGGCGTCGACGACCCGGTCGAACTGCACGGCCACCTCGTTCGCGTCCGCCTGATCAAAGATTGTCCGGACCAATGTTGCGACCCACGGCTGCGACGACTTCGGTGTGAACGTCAACAAGTCGCGCAGGTAATGCGTCCGGCATCTTTGCCAGGAGGCGCCCGGCAGCGTCGACCCGATCGCCGCGACCAGGCCCCGGTGGGCGTCCGAGGTCACCAGGCGGACCCCGGACAGGCCGCGGGCGACCAGGCCGCGGAAGAACGCCAGCCAGCCGGCCCCGTCCTCGCTGGACACGACGTCGAGGCCGAGGATCTCCCGGTGCCCGTCGCCGTTGACCCCGACCGCGAGCAGGCAGTGGACGTTCACGACCCGGCCGTCCTCGCGGACCTTCATCGTCAACGCATCCGCCTGCACGAACCGGTACGGCCCGGCGTCCAGCGGCCTCGAGCGGAACGCCTCGACCTGGCCGTCGAGATGCTTCGCCAACTCCGACACCTGCGACTTCGAGATATGCGCGACCCCGAGCTGTTCCACGAGCTTGTCGACTCTTCTCGTGGAAACCCCGAGCAGATAGGACGTCGCGACCACCGAGATCAACGCCTGTTCCGCCCGCCGCCGGCGTGTCAGCAGCCATTCCGGGAAGTACGAACCGGACCGCAGCTTCGGAATTGCTAGATCAATCGTCCCGGCGCGCGTGTCCCACTCCCGCATCCGGTACCCATTCCGACGATTCGTCCGATCCGGTGATATCTCCCCGTACTCCGCACCACAGATCCCATCTGCCTCAGCGCCCATCAACGCCTCCGCAAACGCCTTCACCATCGAACCCAACAGATCCGGACTCGCCGCCACCAGTTCCTTGCCCAGCCCGTCGGCGTCGGTCACAGTCGGACGCACGGCCATCGCGTTTCCTCCTCATCGAGTTGCCTTCGCATGTTTCTCGAGAGGATCACGCGGTGGCCGTCCCACGTCACGGACCGCCACTCCGGCGAGTCGTCAGACGATCACAACCCGTACACCACGTCTGTGGACTCAACTCCGCAGTGGAGAAGCACACGAATCTGGCATGGGTTGTGCTGTACGTGAAACGGTGGCTGGTCGCACCGGTTCAGCACCCGGACGGAAGCCGTGTCACTCCCATCAAGGGAACTCCACAAGGTTCGGCGATCTCACCGTTGTTGTCGAATCTCTTCCTACACTACGCTTTGGACTCCTGGCTTGCCAGGAGGTTTCCAGTGGTGCGGTTCGAGAGATACTGCGACGACATCATCCTACACTGTTACAGTCAGCGGCAGGCGAAGTACATTCGCGACGTCGTTGAGAAACGGTTGCTGGAGTTCGGGTTACGCTGTCACCCGGACAAGACTCGGATCGTCTACTGCAAGCAGGACGGACGCGGCGAAGAACACCCGGTAACGAGCTTCACGTTCCTGGGTTTCGACTTTCGTCGTGCGCCCATCCGGCGGCGTGACGGTGTGCTGATGTGCGGGTTCGTCCCGCTAGTCGGCAGGGCGGCGCGGAAGTCGATGGCACGGGTCATCCGGCAATGGAAGCTGGGTCGCAGGACCAGTCTGGGTTTCCGGGGTCTCGCCGCGATGGTCAATCCCATCGTGGCCGGGTGGATCGGCTACTACGGACGCTTCTACAAGTCCAGGCTGATGCACTTCCTAAGCCAGCGGATCAATCCCTTCCTTGTGAAGTGGGCGATGCGGAAATACAAACGATTGCGCCGCGCCAAAGGGAAAGCCCGTCGGAAACTGGCCGAGATAGCATCGGCTTTCCCGGCGATGTTTGCTCACTGGAAGCACGGCGCGATGCCTACTGGTTCGACGGTGGGAGCCCGGTGACGGGAGACTGTCACGCCGGGTTCTGAGAAGGTGTTTGAGATCTCCGGCTGGTAGCTGGCTGTGATGTTCGGGGTGTGCAATGGGTGTGCACTCACCGGGAAGGGGCCTGACCGGGTCGTTGGGCGGGTGACGGTCAGGGGATGCCGCGACGTCACCGTCACCGCTATCCGTCTGATCTGAGCGATACCCAGTGGGCGTTGGTCGAGCCGCTGCTGCCGCCGGCGGCGTCGATCGGCCGCCGCGAGAAGCACGACCGTCGCGATCTCGTCGACGCCATCCTGTACGTCGTGCGCAACGGCTGTGCGTGGCGGGCGCTGCCGTCGGACTATCCGCCGTGGCAGACGGTCTACTACTACTTCGCCCGCTGGCACGATCTGGGTGTGACCGAACGTGTCCACGACGCCCTGCGGGATCAGGCTCGCCGGCAGGACGGACGTGACCCGGAACCGACGGCGGGGATCATCGACTCCCAGTCGGTGAAGGGCGCCGACACCGTTCCCGCGGTCTCCCGCGGCTACGACGCGGGCAAGAAAATCAACGGCCGTAAGCGGTTTGTCGTCGTGGACACTTTGGGTCTGCTGCTGGCCGTGCTGGTCGTGCCCGCGAGCACGCACGACACCGTCGGCGGCCGGCGGCTTCTCCTCGACACCTATTTCGCCGGCCGGCGGTTACGGCTGGTGTTCGCCGACGGCGGGTTCGCCGGCACGTTCGTCGACTGGGCCGCCCGCATCCTGACTCTGACCGTGCAGGTCGTACGCAAGCCGGCCGGACAGAAGGGCTTCGCCGTCCTGCCACGGCGCTGGGTCGTGGAACGCACTCTCTCCTGGATCACCGCGCATCGCCGGCACGCCCGCGACTACGAACGCCGCCCCGACCACGCCGAATCCCTCATCCGCTGGGCCATGATCAGCACCATGGTCCGTCGCATCGACCGGCGCACCCCCGCCCACCGGCCCGGTCCCCGACCGCTACAGAGAATCATCTAACCGACGATCTCAAACACCTTCTGAGAGCAGCGGCGGGTGAAATTCCCGCCGCTGACTCACCTCGTAGCAGTCGCCGGCGGTTCCGACGGAGCGCCGGACCTGGTGCCGCTCGCAGATCCTGGCGAACTCTCGAGAAACGTATTGACCGCCCTGGTCGGAGTGGTGAATGACGCCGGGGGCGGGACGGCGGTGTCGGAGTGCCATGGTGAGCGCGTCGGCGACGAGCGGGGTTTTCTGCTCGTCTGCCATGGACCAGCCGACGATCCTGCGGGAGTACAGGTCGAGGACGACCGCGAGGTAGAGCCAGCCCTGCCCGGTCGGGATGTAGGTGACGTCGGCGGTCCAGACCCGGTTCGGGGCCGGGGCGGTGAAGTCACGTCCGACCAGATCAGGCGGCAGATGGGCGGCCCGGTCGCGGCGGGTCAGGCTGACCCGCCGGCGGCGGTGGACCCCTTGCAGGCCAGCCTGTCTCATCAGCCGGGCGACCCGCTTACGGCTGGTCCGCACGCCGGCGGCGGCCAGGTCGGCGTGGACCCGTGGGGCGCCGTAGGTCGCCCGGGACGCCGCATGCACCGCGGTGATCTTTGTGGTCAGGGTCTGATCCTCGGCGGAGCGGGCGGACAGGCCGCCGCGGCGACGCCAGGCGTAGTAGCCCTCGCGTGACACACCGAGCACGCGGGCCAGGACGGAGACTGCATGGTGTGTTTTCTCCGCGTCGATCAGAGCGAACGTCATCTCTGATCGGTCTCCGTCGCGAAGAAAATTGTTGCCTTGCGGAGGATGTCACGTTCCTCGCGGAGCTGCCGGTTCTCCTTCCGGAGCCGTTTCAACTCCTCACGCTCGGCGGCACTCAGCCCGTCGGCCCGTGCGCCTTCCTCCTGTTCGGCCTGGCGTACCCAGTTACGGATTGACGGCCCCGACGGGCCGTATTCCTTGGCCAGCGCCTCGGGTGAGCGGCCAGCCCGGACAAGTTCCACCATCTGCCGGCGGAACTCCTCCGTGTACGGCGGTTGTGATCTCGACACCTGCACTCCTCCCTGGGACCGGCGGTCTCAGATGATCAGTGCATCAGTCCTGGTAGAAAGGTGATCCACTGATTGGAGGGCTGAGTGCGCGGCGTCGAGTTGACCTTGGAGGAGCGGGAGTCGATCTCCAGGGGCTTGGCTGAGAAACTGTCACACCGGATGATCGCGGTGCGGCTGGACCGGAACCAGTCGGTGATCAGCCGTGAGGTCTCGCGCAACGGTGGCAATGCCGGGTACCGCGCCGCGGACGCGCAGAAGCGCGCCGACGGGCAGCGTCGGCGTCCGAAGGCGTTCAAGCTGGAGACGCACGTCCGGCTGCACGACGTGGTGGCCGAGCGGCTGGCGGCTGACTTCTCGCCGGAGCAGGTGTCGAATCGGCTGAGGAAGGACTTCCCGGACGACCCGGAGATGCGCGTGTCGCACGAGACGATCTACCAGACGCTTTTTGTCCAGGCGCGCGGCGAGCTGAACACGCAGCTGAAGCTCGCGCTGCGGTCGGGCCGAGCGGAGCGCCGGCCGCGGGGGTCGACCCGGCTGAAGCAGGCCAGGATCGCCGGCATGGTCGGCATCTCCGAGCGCCCGGCCGAGGTCTCCGACCGTGCGGTGCCCGGGCACTGGGAAGGCGACCTGATCATCGGAAAGGGCGGGAAGAGCCAGATCGTCACGCTGGTTGAACGCCAGACGCGTTTCGTCATGCTCGCCCGTGTGCCGTACGACCGATATGCCGACCGGGTCGCGCTCATCCTCTCCCAGAAAGTCCGGACGCTACCCGAGGAACTTTTCCGGTCGCTCACCTGGGACCAGGGCACAGAGATGGCCGACCACGCCCGTTTCACCGTCGCCACCGGCGTTCCGGTCTACTTCTGCGACCCGCATTCTCCGTGGCAACGAGGGAGCAACGAGAACACCAACGGACTGCTCCGCCAGTACTTTCCGAAAGGCACTGATCTGTCGGAGCACACACAGGCGGAGCTCGACCGCGTAGCCGACCTCCTCAACCGGCGGCCGCGTCAGACATTGGAGTGGGAAACGCCCGCCGAAAGGCTGGATCAGCTGCTACTATCGCATAGCGGTTGATGCACTGACGAGTTGAGATCGCCACCATTATCCCAAAGAGCCCAGGTGTGAACAGAAACGGGTCAACTTCAGGCCAGCGGCCCGGTCTTCAGACAGGCCCACACCGACTCCACCGGGTTGATCTCGGGAGCGTAGGCGGGAAGCCAGTGCACGCTCAGCCAGTCGGCGTGGTCGTCGATGAACTGCTGGGTGCGTCGGGCGTGATGGCCGGGCAGGTTGTCCCACACCACCACGATCTTCCCGTCGAGCTGGTGGTGGGCTGCGGTCAGGAACCGGATGAAGTCGGCGGGGGTGAAACCCTTCTGCTCGCCGCGGTGTCCGCGGTGGACCAGGAGCCGGTAGAACAGGCGGGGTCGGCGGCCAGGGCGCAGACAGAGCATGCCGGCGATGGACACCCGTGGGGACCGCCGTGCGGACACGGTCACGACCGGGGTGTGGCCGCGGCGGGCCCAGGTCCGTGCCTTCGGGAGTCTCAGGGCCTGGCCGGCCTCGTCGACGAAGCAGATCCAGCCGCCGGTCCCCGCGGTTTTTTACCTGCGTCCATCCCTCCTGCCGCCAGGTCGCCACCGCCGCCTCGTCACGTTCGGCCGCCCGGTGCGCGGGACGCTGGGCGGTGTAGCCCATGCGGTGCAGCAGTTTCGCGACACCGGTCAGCGTGTAGGACTGCCCGAACAGCCGGTTGATCAGGATGGCGACCCGGTTCAGGGTCCAGCGCTGGTCGCCGGTCCAGCCGTGGGCACCCGGGCCCCGGTCGAGTTCGGCGGCCAGCCGGTCACGTTGCCGGTCATCGAGGCGGCAGTGGGAGGCCGGCCCGGTCGAGCGCAACGCGCAGGGCCCACGGTCCGCCAGGTCTGGTGCCAGGCGTAGGCGGACTTCTTCGACACCCGCAGCCGGACAGCGACCCGCGGTGGAGACAGACCATCGGTGAACATCGCCGCGGCCTGCAGGCGGATCTGTTCACGGCGGGCACGGTCCGCATCCGTCAGGCCGCCGCCGTCGGGGTACCTCATGTGCCGGGTGCTACCCGCGGGATTCCATCATCACCCCACGCATTCAACGTCAGTAAGTGGCCGGGGTGTGGTCTGCTGCTGCGAGATCAGGTCGCAGCCCTGAATCGAGCACGATCCTGGTAGCGAGAGACACCTCGAAGTTGAGGTTTACCCGGCGCCTGGCGTCCAGGGCGGCGTCGACTGCGAGGTGCCGGCGCTTCCGGCATCTCGCTGCCCAAGCGGAACAGGGCATGCCGGCTACGGCGGAGAGCAGCGACCGACGGGGCGACAACCACGCATGGCGGACGACACCGGCAACGACGTCACCGGCGCCGCGACCAGCGCGTCGACAGGCGATGCCGAGGACAGGCTGCCCACGAGACGTCGACGGCAGCCTGCTATGCGCCCGGTCATCGATAGGATCGAGACCGTCCCGATGACCCCCGAAGAATATCAACAAGCAGTCGACGCACTCGCCGACCTCATTGTCGCCTGGGAAAAAGCCGGCTCACCGAATAAAATACCGCGGCAAGATATTTGGGGCTCGCCGCCGCCCTTGTAAAGGACCTACTCTCCGGATCTGGCGCTTACACGGCAGAAATAGCTATTCGTGAGCGACATCAAGGCACCGTATCCCCTTGACTTCCGCCCTTTCTGACCTAGATTCGCCAGTATCAGCGGTTGGATCGTTTCCGGTGCGCCCTGCACTTTTTGATCTTCTTTCTCGGGGGTGTCGGCAGGGTTTTCGGGGTGTGGGTAGGGTGAGGGCCCGGCTGTCGTGCCGGGTGGGCGCCGGGTCCACGGCCCGGAGGGTGGTTGTGTCTGCTGTCGGGGCTGGTCAGACGGTCGCCGGGCAGGGCGCGGAGCCGTGCGAGCGCGAGGGACAGGTACTGGTCGCGGCCGGGTGGCAGGCGCAGGGTCAGGGTGCCGGCGTGGCGGGTGAGCCGGCCGGGAATGGCGATCAGCTGGTAGCGGAGGCGGTCACCGTGGGCGCGTCCGGCGTGCTGGTCCAGCCCGGTCAGGGACTGCAGCATCGTCGACAGCCAGCCGGCGAGGATCGCCGCCCACATCCAGACCGTGTTGACCGTCGGGTCGGCGGAGGGCAGGTGGCGCAGGCCGGCACCGAGCTTGACATCCTTGATCTGGGTTTCGATGTCGGCGCGGCCGCGGAACCAGCACTCGAGGGCGACGATGCCGTCGGGTTCGTCGGCGGGAATGTTCGTGACAAGGAAACTGACGGCCCAGACATGGTCGGTGACACCGTCCAACGCGAGGGTGAGCCGGCCTTGCGGGATGGTCCGCCGCCGCCGAGAGCGGGGGTCGGTCGAGATCTCGGCGGCGGGGACCTTCACCCGGCGGATGATCGTGTAGATGCCGGGTGGCCAGCCGGCCGGGGCGTAGCCGACGGCGGTGACCTGGGCTGCGTGCATGTCCCGGGCGTCGGCCCAGCCGGTTTCGGGCACTGCGGCGTAGGCCCGCCACAGCGCGGCGTTACGCGGGGCGGCGATCGCGAAGTCCGCGCCGGCCGCGACCGCGGCGTGGGCGAGGTCACCGGTGAAGAACCCCGAGTCCGCACGGACCAGCGGCGGCGCGCTGAGGGCGGCGGGCAAGTTCGCCAATGCCCGGGCCAGCAGGCCAGCGCACCGCGGCCGGACGTCCTGGTCCCCGGCGAGCAGGTCCGCGGCCAGTTGTCGCGGCGACAAACCAGGCAGTTCGACCGGGTACGAACGAGGGAGCGATGACGACCGTGACGGCTGGTTCGGCACCAGGTGATGGCACGCACCTCCGCGAGGGCATCGGCTGGGCGCCACCCGACGGCGGCCACTGGAGCGGCCAGCCCAGCGCGACAGCCTAGTAGGACTTTGTTAGGTGACTCCGAGGAGTTGTGGCGATTTGCCCTGTGACGGGTCGTAGGGGCGGTGGCAGGTGCGGCAGGCGCCGGTCCAGACGTTGAGCAGGGTCTGGAGGCTACGGAGGACTCCGTAGAGGGTCAGGCCGGCGCAGGGGCTTTTGGGGTGCGGCGTAGCTGGGTGCACAGGGCTTGGGCGACGGAGACGAGGGTGACGTGGCGGTGCCAGCCGAGGAAGGAACGTCCTTCGTGGTGGTCGAGGCCGAGGCCGTCCTTGAGTTCGCGGTAGTCGTGTTCGATCCGCCAGCGGATCTTCGCGAGGCGTACCAGTTGGCGCAGGGGGATGTCGGCGGGCAGGGTCGAGAGCCAGTAGTCGGTGGGTTCGGTCTTGCCGGGGGGCCATTCGGCCAGCAGCCAGCATTCGGGCAGGCTGCGGTCGTCGGCGCGGGTGACCGACCGGCCGGCGGGGCGGACCCGCAGGGCCAGGAACCGCGACCGCATCGCCGCGGTCGGGTTGTTCGCGCTGTGGTGGGTGCCGTGCCGCCAGGTCACGGTGCGCAGCGCGGCCCGGCCGGCGGCCAGGGCGAGGTCCTTCAGGGTGGACGGCGGGTCCGGGTAGGCCGGGACCGGGCGGCGTCCGGTCCCGGAGTACGGCGGGGTCACCGGTGCGGCCGAGGCCAGGTGCGCGGTGGCGGTGGGGGTCACCCCGAGCACGTAGACCAGGTGCCGGTCGGTCAGGGCTTGGCGGAACTGCGCGGCGTCGCCGTACCCGGCATCAGCGACGACCGGCCGGGCGGGCACGCCCCAGCCGGCCAACTCGTCGAGCATGTCCAACGCCAGGCGCCACTTCTCTCGGTGCCGGACGTCGGCGGGGATCCCGGCCCGGGTCCGGCGAGCGCGGACCGCCGCGGCCTCGGTCGGATCATCGCAGCATGTGTCGTCCCAGCTGGCCGGCAGGAACAGTCGCCAGTCCAGCGCCGCCGACGCCCAGTCGGTGACCGCGTGCACGGACACCCCGATCTGGCAGTTCCCGACCTTGCCCAACGTCCCGGAGTACATCCGGGCCACTCCGGGCGAGGCGGGCCCGTCCTTCGGGAAACCGGTGTCGTCGACGACCAGCGCCTGCGGGGCCACGAAGTCCACCGCCCAGCCCGCCAGCCGGGCACGGACCTCACCATGCTCCCAGGTCGAGTTCCGCAGGAACTGCTGCAACCCCTGATGATCCACCCCGAGGCGCTCGGCCATCGGGACCAGGCTCTTGCGCTTCCCGTCCAGCATCAGCCCACGCAGATACGCCTCGCCCTTGGCCCGCTGGTCCTTACGCGGCAGGTCCGCGAACATCCGGGCCGCGAACTCCTCCACGACCGGACGCACCTGCTCCATCTCCTCCGGCGTCACAGCAGGCAGCGAACCAGGCGAAGATCCCAACAGCCAAACCAGACGATCAAAGACCTAACAAAGTCCTACTAGCTCCAGCGACCGGCACTGTCGGCTTGAACAGGACACAAACGTGGCGGAGTCGTAGCGGCGAGTGGCCTTGATCGCCCGCGTGATACCGTGTCAGTCCGGAGCAATAACTGCACCGAGGTCAACTTCACCTCTCATACAGTTTTCCTGGGTTAGGGGCGGGCGATGGGTAAGCCGAAGGCGGTTGTGCTGCTCAGCGGTGGTCTGGACTCGACGACGGTGCTAGCGATCGCGCGCAGCGAAGGGTTCGAGCCATATGCGTTGAGCTTTCGCTACGGCCAGCGGCACACCGTCGAACTCGAGGCCGCCGCGCGGGTCGCCAAGGTGCTCGGCGCCGCCCGTCACGTCATCGCCAACATCGACCTGCGGGTGTTCGGCGGGTCGGCCCTCACTGACAACAAGATCGCGGTGCCACACCACACCAACGCGGAAGACCTCGGACCGGAGATCCCGGTGACGTACGTGCCCGCCCGCAACACGATCTTCCTGTCGTTCGCGCTTGCCTGGGCGGAGACGCTTGGCGCCACGGACGTCTTCATCGGCGTGAACGCCCTGGACTACAGCGGCTACCCGGACTGTCGGCCCGAGTTCATTGAGGCCTACGAGCGCATGGCCGACCTCGCCACCAAGGCGGGCGTCGAGGGGACCCAGCACCTCAAGATCCACACCCCGCTGGTGGCGATGACGAAGGCACAGACGATTGCCCGCGGGCTGGATCTTGGCGTGGACTACAGCCTGACTCACAGTTGCTACGACCCGGTCGGCGGGCGGGCGTGCGGGACCTGCGACTCATGCCTACTCCGTATCCGGGGCTTTGCGGAACTCGGGATGACAGATCCGGCCATGGCAGCGGCCTGATCGTGTACCGGGTTAAGGAGATCTTCTACACGCTTCAGGGCGAGGGCGGTCATACCGGCTGGCCGGCGGTATTCTGCCGGTTCACCAATTGCAACCTGTGGACCGGTCGCGAAGCCGACCGTCACCGGGCTGTGTGCACATTCTGTGACACGGACTTTGTAGGTACGGACGGCCCTGGCGGCGGCCGTTTTCATTCCGCAGCCGAACTCGCCAGCGCGGTCGCGAAGACCTGGCAGGGCGCGGACCATCCGCGGACGCGTCGTTATGTGGTATGCACGGGTGGGGAGCCACTGCTCCAACTTGACGACGACGCCGTGGCGGCGCTGCACGCCGAGGGATTCGAAGTGGCCGTCGAAACGAACGGCACACTGCCCGCGCCGGCAGGCATCGACTGGGTATGCGTGAGCCCCAAGGCCGGCACCAACCTTGCCATCACCTCAGGGGACGACTTGAAGCTGGTGTTCCCCCAGCCCGGCGCCATGCCCGCACGCTTCGAGCACCTGGCCTTCACCCGGCTGCTGTTGCAGCCTATGGACGGTCCGGACCGCGACGCGAACACGGCAGCAGCGGTGACGTACTGCCTGGCGCACCCGCAGTGGCAGCTTAGTCTGCAGACACACAAGTACCTGGGAATCCCGTGATGGAGATCTTTCGCGAGTTCACGTTCGAGGCCGCGCATCGATTGCCGAACGTGCCGGCAGGGCACAAGTGCGCCCGGCTGCACGGTCATTCGTATCGGCTTGAGGTCCACATCTCCGGCGAGGTCGATCCGACTCTGGGTTGGGTGATGGATTTCGGTGATCTCAAGGCCGTCGTCAACCCGTTGATCGTCCAGCTTGATCACTATTACCTCAACGAGATTCCTGGTCTGGAGAACCCGACCAGCGAGAATCTCGCCCGCTGGGCGTGGGACCGACTGGCCGACACCCTGCCGCTCTCCGAAATCGTCGTCCGGGAGACGTGCACCTCCGGCTGCGTGTACCGAGGTGAGCGGTGACCCGACTCGCGTGGGATCGCGCGATGACCAGTGCAAGGAAAGGCCCGCTGCATCTGGTCGTCACGTGTACGAACCGCAAACGGCACACCATCCCCGCCAACCTCCGACTGCGGACGATCATTCAGCAGCGACCCGAGGTCAGGTTCGCGGTCTGGACCGCACGTCTCGACTCACGCGTCACCGGCCGCTGCCCGGCGATCGATCTCTATGCCGGTGAGCACTGGCAGGTCGCCCGCGCGCTGGCCGATGCGGCGAAGGGCAGAACGGTGCGGTTGTGGGTCGCGTCGGCCGGCTACGGACTGATCCCTGCCGATGCTGCAATCCACGCCTACAGCGCCACCTTCGCCGGTTCGGCGCCTGACTCCGTCGGCACGACGGCGAGGGAGGTGTCTGACTGGTGGCAGCGCCTGAGCGCCTGGCCAGGGCCGGCACCGGACCAGCCACGCAGTTTCGCTACCTTGGCCGACTGCGACCGTGAGGCCACTGTCATCGCTGTGCTATCGGAGGCGTACCAACGGGCCTGTGGTGAGGACATCCTCGCCGCAGCCAAGATCCTCGGCCCCGACGCGCTGTCGGTCATCGGGCCGCCGAACACCGATCCACAGCTCGGCGACCTCGTCGTGCCCGTCACCGCGTTGATGCGGCACGCCGTCGGAGGCAGCCTGCAGGCGCTCAACGTCCGCGTCGCCAGGCATCTGCTCGACCATGGCTCCGGTACCGACCGCACAGCGCTGCGACGGGCCCTGGCCACGGCCATGCCGATCGACCCGCCGGCGCCCCGGCCCGCCGGCAAGCGGATGTCCGACGCTGAGGTCATCGCATTCATTCACGGCAACGCGCATGCCAGTGCCACACAACTGTTGCGGCAGCTGCGAGGTGCTGGTCAATCCTGCGAGCAGCACCGCTTCGCGAACCTGCACCGTGAGGTCTGCGAGGCGCACCGGTCATGACAGCGCCCGTGACCGAACTGCGGCGGCGGGCACTACGTATCGATCAAGCCGAAGGGCACCCGCTGTATCTGTTCACGCTGGCCGCGGCAGAGGTTCTCGATGTTGCCGAGGTGTCGCGTGTCAGCCGCGACGAGGCCAGCCAACTGATCGGCTATCAGCGGCCTGAGGTCCGCGGTCACGTCCATGACATCATCGACTACCTCAACAGGGGTTCCGTGATCTTCCCGAACGCGATCATTCTCGCATTGTCCTCCCGAGCGAGTTTCGTCGGCAGTCGCGGCCCGAACACCAGTGACGGGCTCGCGACCGCCGGCACCCTGATCCTGCCACTGGCCGCGCCAGGTGAGCCCAAGCCGGCATGGATCGTCGACGGGCAGCAGCGCGCGCTTGCGTTGTCCCGCGCCGCGCGCAGCGACTTCCCGGTGCCAGTCACCGCGTTCGTGGCCGACACCGTCGGGCTGCAACGGGATCAGTTCGTCCGGGTAAACAACACCCGGCCGCTGCCGCTTAGCCTCGTCACCGAACTGCTGCCCGCCGTGGACGCGCCGGTGCCGCAGCGACTGAGCGTGCGTAAGGCTCCGTCGGTGGTCTGCGACCGGCTCAACACGGACGACCAGTCGCCCTTCCATCGGCTCATCAAGCGTGCTTCCGGACGGCCCAGGGGCGACCGGACGGCGATCATCGCGGACAACAGCATCGTTTCGATGATCCAAAAGAGCCTCGCCAGCGGTGGCTGCCTGTATTCATTCCGAAACCTAACCACCAACCAAATCGACGTTGACGGTATTCATCAGGCGCTGTGCGTCTACTGGAGCGCCGTGCGCGACGTCTTCCCAGACGCCTGGGGCAGACCCTCCACCGAGAGCCGGCTAATGCACGGCGCCGGAATCCGCGCGATGGGTCACCTAATGGATCGAATTCTCGTCATCGTGGATCCCCGTGGTCGCGACGCGCCCGCCGAGATCCGTCGGCAGTTGGGCCTCATCGCACCATACTGTCGCTGGACTTCCGGCACCTGGGACCAGATCAACCTGGCCTGGGACGCGGTGGAGAACGTGCCCGGTCAGATCCAGACCCTATCGAACTATCTCGTCCGCGTCCACGTCGAGGTGCGGGCAGCGCAGGCATGAAGTTCTTCTTTCCAGACAGCCAGGACCAGATCGATCCTGGCTTTGATTTCCTCACCGAGTACCGGGACCCGCTGCGCGTCCGGCAACGGGATGATCTCTATGCCCATGAGGCGCTGGACCCACCGCCCTTCCATGGTCTGCTGGTCTCAAAGTCGATCGTGGACGGGTACTCGGACGGCAGCGCAGGCAAATACACCGGAGTTCAGCGTCGGCGGCTCTACCGGGAAGGCGCGCGCCGGTTCTTCCGCCTCGACCACGCTCACGGGTCGCTACCGATCATCGGCGACTGCGGAGCGTTCTCCTACGTCAAGGAGACATATCCGCCCTACAGCGTCGATGAAGTGATCGACTTCTACGACGGGTGCGGCTTCGACTTCGGCATCTCGGTCGACCACGTCATCTTCCAGTACGAGCCACAGGCCAGCCGTGATGACGAACGAGCCACCGAATGGGCCCGCCGCCAGGACATCACCCTCAGCCTGGCCGACGACTTCTGGCAGCGGTGCCAGAGCCGGAGGGTCGACTTCGTGCCTTTTGGCGTTGCCCAAGGGTGGAGCCCCCAGTCCTACGCAGATGCGGTTGTCGTCCTGCAGCGCATTGGCTACCGGCGGATCGCAATGGGCGGCATGGTGCCCCTGAAGACACGCGAGATCCTCGAGTGTTTGCGTGCCGTGGATGACGTTCGACGGCCCGATACTCAACTGCATATGCTTGGCATTACCCGGCTCGATGACATCCTCACGTTCGCCAGCCACGGCGTCACAAGTTTCGACAGTACCTCGCCGTTCCGCCAGTCTTTCAAAGACGACCGCAACAATTATTACACTCCGGATGGCGCCTATATCGCCCTGCGGGTGCCGCAGGTCGAAGGCAACGTGAAATTGCGCAAGCGCATTGCTTCCGGTGAAGTCGATCAGCGGACGGCGATATCCCTAGAGCGGGCGGCCCTGCGCCTGCTGGGCGACTATGAAGAAGGGGTCGCCACTCTCGATCACGCCCTGGCGGCGCTACGAGACTACGGTCGAGTCTGGGACGGCAAGGTCGACCGCAGTGACGCCTACCGCCGGACGCTACTGGAAATGCCCTGGCGCGACTGCGACTGCGCGCTGTGCAAGGAACTGGGTATCGAAATAATCATATTTCGCGGCAGTGAACGCAATAAGAGACGCGGCTTCCACAATTTGCATGTATTCAGGGGCCGACTGCGCAGCCAACTCGGAGAGGACCTCACGTGACGCAGAAGCCCGTGCACCAGTTGGAGATCAGCACCCTACTGCGCCTGCCCGCGCTGGAAATTCAGCAAGGTCCGGACCGCCGCGTCTATACCTTTGCCATCGACGGAAAGCACCTCGACCACATCGCGACCGTTTCCCGGGTGCGCCGAGACGAGACCGCGACGCTGCACGGTTACCAACGCCCGGAGAGCCAGGCCCACGTCGGCGCGATCCGCCGGTATCTCGATACGGACGCGAGCCCGATGCTGCCCAACGCGATCGTGGTAGCGTTCGATGAACGAGTCGAGTTTCATCCAGACGAGGTCGCCGGTGACCGCCCGGCATTCGTGCGGACCGGAACGATCATCATCCCGGTTGTGTACGGCGATGAGGCAACCAAGCCCGGGTTCATCGTCGACGGCCAGCAGCGCACCGCCGCCATCCGCGACTCCAGGCTCGACGAGTTCCCGGTCTGCGTCACCGCGTTCATCGCCGGGACACAGGCCGACCAGCGATCCCAGTTCATCCTCGTCAATGCGACGAAGCCGCTGCCCAAGGGGCTGATCCACGAACTCCTCCCCGAGGCGTCCGGCGCGCTGCCGGCGAAACTCATGGGCCGGCAGATCCCTGCGACGCTCGTCGAGCGGCTGAATTTCTCGAAGACGTCACCGCTGTACCGGATGATCCAGATGCCAACTAATCCGGACGGGATAATCAAGGATAATTCAATCCTGCGGATGCTGGAGAACAGTCTGAGCAACGGGGCGCTCTATCCCTACCGTGGCGACTCCGGAGGGCCGAACTACGGCTACATGATCTCGATCCTAGACAACTTCTGGGGCGCGGTGGCCGAGGTCTTCCCGAATGCCTGGAACAAACCACCGCGTAGGTCGCGGCTCATGCACGGCGTCGGCATCCTCGGTATGGGCGCGCTCATGGACGAAATCGCGCACGCCGTCGGTGACACGGACGAGATCGTCAGCGAGGCGGAGTTCGCCGCCCCGCTGAAGTCGATCGCCGAGGACTGCGCCTGGACCGAGGGGACCTGGCACTTCGCCGACGGCCCGCGTCCCTGGAACGGCGTCGAGAACACGTCCCGCGACATCGCACGCCTGCAGGATTACCTCATCGCCCGCTACGAGGCGGCGGCCGGCCGCCGTCCCCGATAGGACGGCGGCGACCAACCACCGGTCAAGAATCGCGCTGCGACAGCCAGGCGTTCAGCGCCGCGGTCGCGGCGCGCAGGAGGGACGCGGACCCGCTGCCATCAGCTTCCCTGATGATCGCCGCAGCGTCGGCGTTCACGCGAATGAAGCCGGTGGCGGCATGCTTGGCGCACCGGGTGGCCAGGACTATGACGTCCGCATGGTGCGCCTGCTGCTTCAACTGCGATGATCCGACCTTGGCATGGGCGGTCGTGATGCTGGCCCCCGGCGCGATCCGGGCGAGAACCGTCTCGGCACGGTCGAGCGCCGCCTCATCGAGCGAGTAGAGCAGGACCTTCGCGACGACACCGACGAGTGTCTGGCCGGGTGCCGCCTGATCGTCGACCGCCGGCTCGGCCCAGGCGAGACCCGTGCCGAGTTCGCCATCGAGCTGTCGCGCGAGTTGAAACTGGTCGCCCTCAAGGCGGGTGGCATGGGCTGCCAGCGGCCGGAGCAGCCGGAGCGCCAGACGCAGCCGCGCCTCCGTGTCCGGGTGGGGCATCCTCGCCAGCAGATCAGCGAGGTCCAGCACGACGACGGCCCGGTCGGTGCTCACCCACCGGTCGGCCTCGTCACACAGATCGTCCAGGAGCCGGCAATAAGTCAACCGGTCCGGGCCGGATCGGAGCACGATCTCGGTGAGCGCAACAATGCCGGAAAGATCCGCTGGGCTGAACCGGTTTTGTAGGAGCGCCACCTGGAGGAACTCGGAGGCAGTGTGTGCGGCGGGCGTACCGAAGTCATCGGCGTCAAGGAAGGCGCCGAGCAGTTGCCAGATCCGCTCGCACTCGGCGTCGTTGAGGCCGGTGATGGCGTCCGCGAGATCCTGGTCGACGACGTGCGGGCTTGGCCAGTACCGCCACGTTTCCTGGCTGAGCACCGTGTCCGCCGCATGGCTGCCAGTAGCCTTCGCGTGCGCCAACTCGACCCACGATGTGGGAAGCTGGCCATTGCCGTCGGCCGGCGGAGCGACTGACGGTGATTCACCGCCCGTCCCCAGAGTGACCGGCGTCTGATCGGTGTCGGGCTGCCGGGGCGCGGGCACCGTTGCAGACCGTCGCTGCTCGACCCACGCGAGCAGGTCCGTGTGACGGTCGAGGCGGGCGCGTAGGTCCGTGTCGAGCAACGCGGCCAGCGCATGCTGGTCGTCACGGAGGTCGGCCGCGAGAAGGACCACCCACAATGCGTCCGCGCTCAACTCCGTAAGCCCGACGCACAGGTCGGCCGGCACCGCGCCGCCCGTATCCAGAAGGCCAGTGCGGGCCGTCTCATGATCGTCGCGGTCGAGCGCGTCGGCGACGACCCGTCGGTAGAGGGCGGCAAGGATCGCGTCGCGAATCGGCAAGGGTGGGTCGGTCGCGGCGACGTCGGTGAGCGCCGGCAACCGTAGCAGTTCGGCGTCCCGGCCCAGCCGCGCGAGCCGCTTGATGCGCAAATTGTTCAGGTTGGCGCCGCTCAGGCCACCCGCTTCGGCAAGCTGCTCGAGCACGGCGGCCGAGGCGGCGCTGTCGCCGGCGGCGAGCGCGACCTCGAACTCGCCAAGCAACCGCCCGATCGGTTTCGGGACATGCCAGGCACGGGCCGGCCGGTGCGCAACGGTTCGCTGCATCTGGGCCAGTGCGCGCCAGGCAGGGCCCTCGATGTTCGGCGTCGGGCTGAGCAGTCTGAACGTCGTGTCGGGTCCGACGAAGTCGGCGATGGCGCGCTCGACCGGGTCATGGCGGTCGAGATGAACGGGCAGGCCGTCAAAGTAGGAGTAGGTTGGGCCGACGAAAGCGGTCAGCAGTTCGGCGGTCAGCGCCGCGTGCGCCTGGTCCCAGGCGATTACGTAGGCCATCCGACGATCTGGCCGGTCCGGCGCACGCCGCGGTAGGACGACGGGGACATCGGACGGCTCGCGGACGAGCCGCAGGAACGGCGCGAGCCACTTGCCAAATTCGGTGGTCTGATCCTCGATGAGCGGCACGTCGTTTCCCGGCCCGAAGAACGCGGCCAGGAACGACTCAATCTGCTCGGAGGTGGGTGCTGTGATCACTGTGCCGTCCACTGCCGGGCGGAGAAGTCCATCCGAGCGGCCGCAGCGGCACCAAGATCGGTTCGGTAGGTGACTGCCTCGTCGTTCACGCGTAAGCCGCGGATCGTGAAGTTCATGGATCCCGTCAGCATCCAGTCCAGTCCGCAGAGCGTCTTCTCGTGCACGTTCTCGACCAGGATCACGCAGCCATGTGCCTCGTCGGCAAGCCGCTTGAATTGGCTGAGGAACGCTTGGTTGTGATCATCGGGCCGAGTCGCCACCTTCACCATCGCGCCTGTTCTGGTCAACTGGGCGAGCACGTGGGAGAGCGGGTACACCCGGGCTGTCGGTTCAAGGAAGAGCGCGTCGAAATCACCCCGGGTGTTGTCGAGGACGGGGACGTCGCTGATCCACGGCGAGACAAGCCACAGTTCGGGGCTCGGAGCCAGCAACTCGGCTGCGAGTACGGCTGTGAGGAGCGACTCGACCGTGATGCCGGTGGTTCCGGACGTCCGGATGGTCCGTTCAGCCATCGTGCTACTGCGCCGCCTCTCGCAACTCGATACGGACCCGTAGTACGGTGCCGATCCGCCGGAGTGCTTTGACCTCACCGTAGGTTCGCAAGACGTCGTGTTCGACGTCGATGCAAGGCACTTCTCGAACCGCTGCGGCAATCCGGGGCGCCGCAGATGTCGGCGCCGTCAGTTCGACCGCGCCATGGTGTGGCAACGCCGCACGGTACCTGTCTCGCCAGTCCTCGGCAGTGACGTCGATGGACGGCAGCGGTCGGCTGTGCGCGGCGGCCACGAGCAGCCGGTCGAGGACCGCGGTGCCCGCATAGGGCTGCCAGTGCTCCAGATGGGCAGTCCTGGCGCGGTTGCCGCGTGGCCAGAGCACGCTGAACACCTGGTCCGCGGTCAACTCGCCCTTCGAGATCCCGGGAACCCGGCCCTCGGCCACGATGTAGGCGATGATCTGCGGATCGATCTCCAGGCCGAACCGCTTCTCGTACCCCGCCCACGCTCGCACAATGGCATCGGTCTTCCGGTCGGTGGCATCATCGCTTCCCGGCCGTAGAAGGCGGGTGGACAGGGCGGCGACGGCCGCGTGCCGGGGATTGCCGTCCAGAGCGGCCCAGAAACGCCGAAGATCGGCCAGCGCGCGATCGGCCTCCTCCGAACTTGGGGCGTTTCGCAGGCGCCGCATCGCGGTGGTGAGGTCTCCAGACGGCACATCAACGACGTGCCGGACCAGTGTCGTCAGGGTGGCGTCGACGTATTCCAGGTCCCCGGGCTCTAACGCGTTGTCGACCAGTCCCCAGAATCGGCGCGGGTTCTCCGCGTAGTAGTGAGCGAGCTGCTCGACGATACCGACGCCGCCGATGGTGGTCTCTGTCAGCCAGATTTGACTTCCTTCGTCTCCCTCGACCACATCGACGATGAGGTCGTTCTCTTGGGCATCGGGGCACGCGCGCTGGCAGGCCACGAGCAGGGCCGCGGCCAGCGTGTCGCGGTAGGCGCGCTGGGCCAGGTCACCTGCGAGGACCGCCGTATCGTCGCGGTGGAGCAACTCGGCGTGCATGTCGACGCACTGCTGGACGCGTTCGATGTCGCTGAGTTCCCGCAGCGTCGTGATCAGCCTCTGCTCGAGTTGGCCACCGCCGTTCGTATCCCGGTAAAGGGTCTGCAAGATGCGTTCGACGTCGCTGGCCCAGGTTCCTTTGCTTAGCCGGTTGTGGACCACCTCGGACGCCTGACCGCTTTCGATGGCGGTGAGCACGAACGCTGTCAGGTAGACCAGCACGATCCAGTCGCGCTGGAACCCGTTGGCGACGTCGTCAAGGTCGGGGTCCTCCCGCAGCGCAGTCGAGAAGGCGATCCGCCGCCAAGCCGGCGAGGCCAGATGTGCCTCGACAGCTGGATCGGCCAGGTTCAGCGGGCGCACATCAAACCGGATTCCGTCCACGGTCAGGCTGAAGCCCAGGGCCGCAGGTTCCCCGTCGAAGGCGTAGCGCACGCGAGTGGACTCCTGCCGACCGTACTCGTAGCGCGTGTCGCACTGGGCACCGAAGGTTAGCCGCCGGACCTCGGCCGGATTCCCGGCCGCGTGGGTGGCAAACTCCACCCCACTCACACGCTCCGCCCAGGTGGACGGCGTCGGGATCTCTCCCCCCGTCATCCCGGCGACGGGCGGCCTAATCTCGGACATCCATTCGGGCGTGCCCTGGGACTGGTCCAGGACGGTCCTCGGCGGCTGGCGGAGATCGATGGTCTGCGGACGGATGACGTTGATCGGCCCGTCTGGGCCAGGCCACTGCCCCAGTCGGACCCATGAGGTCACGATGTCGCCAAGGTCGACAACTCCGCCCGCGCTCGGATCTGGCAGCGGGAGCCAGGTTCGATGGCCCTGGAAGCGATATCCGTAGCGACGGCTGACCCGGCCGGCGACGGCCTCGCGTAGGGCTGCCTCGATGGGCATCGCCTCCGCGTCGACATCGTCGAAGGGCGGTTGTAGCCACACCTCGGGCACGTTGAGCGCCATGAACAACGTCGAGGTCAGGTACTCGGGAAGAAGTGTTCCGGCTTTGGCGCCCAGGTCGGGGGCACTGACCCGCCATTCGTTGCGCAGCCGGCGAAGAGCCGTCGGCACGACGCCGAGGAGCAACGCGCGCGGCTGCTCCCACAACAGCGCGATCGCCTCGTCACGTTCGATCCGCAGGGCGTAACGAAGATGGTCTGCGAGGTCGTCCTGCAGATCAGGTTCATTAAGCAGACCATCGAGGAGTTTGACGAGAGCGGCCTCTCCCGGGCGGTTTGGTGCCGGCAGTTTCTTGGGTGCCCGTAGGGCCTGCCGAGGATCGATCCGGGTGCCCTCGCGGGCCAATCTGCGGCCCAGCCAGTCGAGGAGCGCCTCGGTCGCCTGGATGCGCAGCACATAACGATTGCCGACCGGCAGGTGCCGCGACGTGATCTCCGGCGCGAACAGGGTGTCGTAGGCCTGGTAGGCGAGCCGGTCGCGGCCGAAGTCTGAGAGCGTGACTACGGTGATCGGACGCATCCCGCGGGTACGGCCCGCGCGGCCCTGACGCTGGAGGAACGCGGCGGCGTCGCGGGGCGCCTTGTGCTGAAGGACGAGGCCGACCCGCTCGTCGTTGAAGCCGACCTCCAACGACGCCGTCGCCACCACGACGTCGGAGGCGACGTCGACGCCGACATCCTGGGAGGTCGTACGGGAGATCACAAGCCCGTTCTCGTCGGCCGAAGGCGTGAGAACGTGCCCGATCCTGGTGACTAGGTCCCACGACTGGCCGTCGTCGAACCGGCCCCTCGGGAAGGGCGCGTCCGGCGAACGTAGGCCGGCCAGCACCTGGCGGGTTCCTCGGCGACGGCCAAACCTACGCGTGACACCCTCGGCGTCACCGAGGTCATCATAGAGACGGTTGTTGACATCAAGATCGTCAGTGAAGACGAAGGCACGCGAGCCAAAGAGCCCCTCGCTACCCCGCTTGTTCAGGACCCGCGCGTAAAGCATGATCGCCTGAATCGACACCGACAGTAGGCCGGCTCCAGAGACGGGGTCGCCGCGCAACGCGATCGAGTATTGCCGGCCCACGTTCTCCAAGTCGTCCGCTGCCGGCTCGACGTGCTCAATTGCGGTCTCGTCGAGACCGGTCAACTCTGCGAAGAACGCCGCGGCGTTGCGCAGGGTCGCGCTCAGGCCGACAAAGGTCACATGGCCGCGGACCGCGTTGCGCCAGCGCCGTAGCAGCAGCCCCACCTGTGCCCCGTGCACGCCCGTGTAGGTGTGCACCTCGTCCAGGAGGACGAGCGACGGCGCAGAGCCGCCCTGCCAGCCGAGTAGACGGCCTAGTCCGTAGTGGTCCTCGGTCGCGTTGCGGTTGAGCATCTCGGTGGTGGTGAACAGGATGTCCGGCGGCTGTTTAACCTGCGACCGCCTGGTCAGCGCGATCTGGCCGGTGATGCGGTACTGGCAGCCAGCGCAGATTAGTACCTCCCTCGCGGGCGTTCTTGTCCGCTCGATGTCCGGCCAGACGAGATCGTCGTTGCACCGCGGGCACTTCAGGTACGGGCAGACCCGGCCGTTGCCGCGCGGTCTCCAGACGCCATTTCCGGTCCGCGCGGTAAGCCTATAGTCGGTCGGGTTAGTCGGGGTTTCGCCATACAGCGCGCCGACCCGCAGGTGTCGGCGGCCGTGCAGGCGCAGCGTGTTGTTGAGTTTCTCGGCTGTCTCCACCGCCTCGCGCAACTGGTCGCGCAGCAGTTCGTTGCGTGGGTATACAGCGAGGGTGTGCACCCGGTCGCGCCGCGCTGAATCGGCGATCGCGGCCATCGCCGGCAGGTAGAACGCCAACGTCTTCCCGCTACCCGTCCCGGCGCCGACAATCACGCCGCGGTTCGCGTTCGACGCGAGTGCCCGCGACACGGCCTCGGTGGCATGCGTCTGGAAGCGGGAGAGCTTGCGGTCTCCGATCTGAGCCACCGCGACCGCGGCCCGCACGTCCGACCAGCCGGCCTCCCGGAGTCTCGCGAGCGCCTCGGCCGCTTCGATGTCTCGCTTCGGGTAGCGGCGCGGGGCCACGCGCAGACGGTAGTCGGCGACCAGCGGCCGCCCGCGGTCCCACCACCGGTCCGTGGGGTCCAGATAGCTCGGCGGCACGAACAACTGACGCAACTGGGTCGTCAGGCGCAACGTTTCGGCGAGCCGCGTCCGGTACCGCGGCGGCGATGAGGCCGGGATCCGCATCACCAGGCCCTGTCGGAGCAACTGCTCCAAGACGTCCTCGGGCTGCGACGCGTCGACATTGCCCGCGTAGATCAGGTCCCCGATCAGGCTCATGACCTCGTCATGGGCGAGCGCCCCGGTCGTCACGCCCCAGGACAGGAGGGGCATCTCCCGATCCTCGAGGGCGTCGAGCACCACTGACAGCGCCATCGGTAGAAGCGCCGGCGTCATGCCTCTCGCCGCCGCAACTCGATCTGCTCGCCGATCTTCGAGTCGCGCAGCAGGAGGAGTTGCTCGTCGGTAAGCTCGGCGAGCGTCAGCGGCCGCTTCCCCCTCAAGCGGTCGAGGAGTGCGGTGACCTCACCAGGCAGATCCTGAAGTTTGTCGAGTTCCTCTCGCAGACCGTCGAATGTCGTCGTGAACGCGATGACCGCGCTCTGGTCGGGCATCTTCGCCGCGATTTTCGCCAGGTCAGATAGCCGCTCCCGAGCGGCCTCGCGTCGATCGGCCGGCAGACCGGCTACCCGGTTCCAGTCCTTCCGCAGACCAGTCAGACGCTCGGCCGTCCAGACCTGCCAGCCGTTCTCACTTTCGGTCCTGAGCCTGGCAGCGGCGGCGTCCAACTTCTTCGTCGCCGCTCGGAACGAAGGATCACTGACCGTGTCGTCGTCGACCTTGCGCCGGAAATCCCGGTATCCGTCGTCGTTGACGGTGGCGTTGATCGCCAGGCCGTCCGGCAGGGTCGCCACCGCCCGCGCCACCAGCAGAGCCTGGTCCAACCTCGCCAGCGCGAGTTCGACCTCCGCGATCCGGCTCTGGACCCGCTTGAGATTGTCGATGCCTTTTTCTCGATCTGCGATCTGTTCGGCCTTCACCCGGAACTCGGTCGCCCGGTCCAGCAGCGTCGTCATGCTCCCCACCGCCCCTGGCTGCGGATGTTCGTCCACTTGGCGAACAATCTCTCGATCTCTTCACGCTCGTCGACGAGTTCCGCCTTCGCCCTGTCTCTGACCGTCGCCAGTCGTGGCGTCAGCCATTCATCGCTGGTCCGCAGAAACTCGACGGCGTCGGCGAGGCTCGGGCCGTGGTCGGTACCGACGATCCGTAGCGCGGTGGTGTCCTTCTTCCGGCCCTCGGGCAGTTCACGCCACTTCATCAGGTCCTTCTCCAACTGGTTGATCGAACCCCAGTCGATCGTGCGTGCGCGCTCGAACCCCCGCATGTAGGTGTCCTGAGGGTCCGGAGCCTCACCGATCGGGTGGCCTGCGTCGTAGGCCGCGGCTACCTCCCTGACGACGTCCACGCCCCGTTCTTCGGGGGGAAGAAGCGCACGCAGCGCGCGTACCTGCTCCTCCAGCAGCGCCATCTGATTGCTGACCAGGACAGGCAACTGGCTGAATCCCGCGATCGCATCCTTGGCCACCCACCGGGGCAGTGTCCCCTCGGCGGTCCAGGTCCAACTGGCGGTCGTCGCCTGCCGCAGCAGGGGAAGCAGATGGGCGACGTCGATCAGGCCGGCCTCGGTCCCTCGCGCGTAGCCGAACGCCTGCGTCAACGCCTCCGTCAGGCCGTGCCGGGCCTTCTGATGGTTGGCGAACGCCGTATACCAGGCGTCGGTGCGGCTCCGCTTGTCAGCAAGCCGCCAGTCGGACCCGCCATCGAGCACCACGTCGACGAGAGCCGCCTCCGGCTGGCCCTGATAGGCACGGCCGGCCAGCAACGCACCGATCAACGCGGCCCGCAAGCCGGTGACGAGTTGCGGGTCCGTGAACTGCCGAGCCTCGATGATCTTCATCTTCAGCACCGGCGCATTGGCGTCGGCGATCGCGTGCAGCCGTCGCAGGTGCGCCCCATTGCCGGTGGCCTGTCCGCCCTTGAGCGCGACGAGGCCTTTGAGGAACTGCGCGTTGGTGGGGTTGCGCTCGAACCGGATGGGCGCGTTTGCCGTACCTTGTGCGTTCTCCGCGTCGGCTCCCATGATGGATACCGTCGTCGACCTAAGAATAGGCCAGACGCCCGTGACCTCGACGGACGTGGGGGTCTTCCCGATGGGAGCGGACCAGTCACACCTGAGCATGACCGCCCCGCCGACGGTCCTGCGCAGTTCCCGCGCGGTGTCCTGCCTCAGGCTGGCCCCCCTGGTGAGCCAGTCCTCGATGTGCTGGACAGACGCCGGGATCTTCGGCCCGTCGTCCGCCTTGCCCTTACCCTTGTCTTCCACCCCGGGGTTGGTCTCGCCCTCGCCCTCGTCCTCGGGTTCGGGCTCGGGATCCGTGATGTTCAATGTCGGCAGGGCGAACGCGGTGTGGATCTCCAGCGCCAGGCTACGGAGTTCGGTGGGTGCGTTGCCCCAGAACTCAAGCGTGATCTTCCGGCGCTGCGCGTCGACGCGGTCGACCTGCTCGATCTGGAACTGGATGTCTCCGGGTAGCGGCTTGTTCAGCTTCACGACCGGGTAGTCCTCGCGGAAGCGCGGCCCAGGGAAGGCGCCGTTCTTCAGGCTTTGCGCATGGTCCCGCAGCACGTTGCGGACCACCTGACCCAGGACGGCCCGGGGGACGATCGCCTCCGGCTTATCAGGCTGTGCCACCGCGCGGATGGCGCGCCGTAGCGCGTACTTGTTGAACGGGTAGAGACCATGGCCGTCCGTCGTCGTGCCGAAGCCGCTGTGGCACGGCTCCTTGAAGGCGCAGTCGTCGCAGGCGTTGGGGGTTTCCTGCTGATCGTCGCCGGCCAACTTCGCCAGCTTTTCGTGGCCCAACCGCACCACGTTGAGATACCTGCCGACGAAGGCATACAGACGACCGCGACCCGCTGGGCTGTCGTCGAACTGCATGTCAAGGTCGTATAGGTACGGGGTTCCGGACGCGATCCGCGTGTGCGCGGAGGCAGGAAGCCCCTTGTAATAACCCTCAGTGATCGCCATCAAGGTTCGGATGGGAGCGAGAGTCGCCCTGCCCTCGCGGTTCCCGACCTCAAGAATGGCCTCCAGTAGATCCCGTTGCAGTCCCTGGATGAGGGCGAAGTCCTCGATGAGGAGGACGATCTCCTTGCCCTGTTCCAGGTAGAGGCGGCGGATCTTGAGCATCGCATCCTGTAGGCGGCCTACGCCGACAGTGGCGTTGAGCACCGCGGCGTCGAGGGTCGAGTTGAGTAGCTCGACTGCGGCCAACTGCAGATCGGGTTGAACAACGATCTTCCCAAGCAACTGCTGCGCTACAAAGGACGCCTTGCGGACATCGGCGACGTCCAATGGTAGGGACTCGACGGTGAACTGGGCCGGGCGCTCAGAGTCGCCCTCCTTGCGGTCGGCCAGCAGTCGGTCGACCAATTCCGGGATCAGTTGGCCTGGCCGGAGCAGATGCTCCTTGACGTGCGGGTCGGACAGCAGCGCCGGCAGTCCCTGCGGCATGGTGAGGACTTTGGTCTTGCCAGGCAGCGGCTCTGATTCGAGCACGGCTTCTTGGATCTTGTTGATCAGCCGGTTCTGGAGGCTGGCGGCGTCGAGTTGCTCGGACACTTGGGCGACCTCGGCGCGCAGGGCGTCGAATTCCGGGCCCTCCGCCCCGTCCAGCAGGGCGGTCACCACGGTCCGCAGGCTGGTACCGAGTTTCGGCAGATAGATCACGCGCCGCTTGTTATCGCTCGGCGTGCACTCCTTGATCCACCGCACCAGGTGGGACTTCCCGGCGCCGGAGTCGCCAATCACCGGCATGACCAGAGCGCCATCGCTCGTGTGGCGGGTCAGGAAGTCCTCGCGGACCGCGTGTTCGTCGATGGGCGAGTGGTCGACCACCTGCAGGGTCTTCGGGTGCCTGCGGAAGATCTGCAGTGGGGCGTGCGTCGCGAAGAACACCGACCTCGACGGGCTGACCGCCTCCGTGCTGATGAGGGTCGCCGCCTCCACCGGGTCCCAGCACAACCGCCGGCTGAACTCAGCCATGGAGACCTTCCTTCACTACGACGTAGGAGATGCGCCGGGGGGCCGATCCCGGATCAACCGCAAAGACGTCGCGCGGCGCGTCGGCTGGTTGCTTCAGTTCGATCCAGCCGCCCCGGTCATCCTCGGCGGCGCCGAGCAGCGCGAAGGACATCACCGGTGACATCCAGCCGTACTCCGGCTCAGCCAGCCCGAGCGCGCGGCTGAAAGCGCCCCCCGGCAGCACCGGCAGTTCGCGCAGCAGGTCGGAGATCACCTGCTGGCCTTCGATCTCCTTGTCGACGGGGTACAGCCGCCAGATGGCCCGGCTGACGGCGCGTGTGCAGTCCGGGATGATCCGGCTGTTTGTGTCCCCGACTGCCGGTCGCTCGACAAACCCGAGTGCCAAGGCCCACTCGACGAACCTGGGCCAGCGGTTGGTGACGTTGTTGATCGGTTTCGCCAGAGGTAGAGCAGGCAGCGGCACCGCGCCATAGCGGGACTGCGCGTCAGCGGCCTCGACCCCGTTCAGCGGCTCGTCCGTCACCGGATCGCGCGTCAGGAACCAACACAGGGCCCGCACGAACTCACGTGGGCCCTTGCCCTCGTCGTTCGCGCCGATGCCCTCGTTTCGGTCGATGGCTAGAACCTCGGCTCGGAGCAGGTCGCAAAAGGCGTCGTAGTCATCGAGCGGAAGCTCGGACGCGGCGAGCGAGAGCGCCAGCGTGTCGTCCTCGGCCGTCATGAGGCCGTATTCCACGAGGGTCTTGACGGCTAGGTCGAAGGTCTTCATCCGCTGGCTCGACTTGCCCTCCTTGAACAGGGCGGGCGGGCTGAGTAGCGCCTTTGCGTCCGCTCGCGGGACCGGCTCGCCCAGGAACAGCAGCGCGCGCGTGACCGCCCACATCGGCGCCGGGAACGAGGCCTCTTCAAGGATCAGCGTCATCAGAGCGCTCCAAGAACTGCCGCAACGGGCAGAGTGGGGACATCGCCGTAGCCGTACGGCGCCGGCCCGGCGTCGGGCCTGGCGGACGGCTCCGGGTGGAGAAGATACGTGACCCAGCCCGCGTCGGATCTGTCCCGAATCGCATCGCCAACCGGCACCGGGCCGTCCAGCAGCCAGATGACAGGCCCGCCGTAGGCCTGCATCAGGTCGTCATCAGCGTCCACGAGCAGCGGCGATGGCGCCGCGGCCCGCTGGAGCCTGGTAGTCAGGTCGGTGGAGCAGCCGGGGCCCCCCAGAACGCTCACGCCCCGCCGGACGAGGCTCTCCAGGAGGTCCGGAACGAGGTCGCGGAACTCGTCCGCTCCCCGCCACGTGATCGCTAGCGCCGGCGAGCCTCTGCGGGCCCGTCTAAGCGGGTCGGCCGGGAGGCCACGCCAGGCGTGCATAGCTGGGTGCGGGCTGACCGCGCGGCGGTATGACCCGGACTCGGGCGGCGTCCGATGCGATCGGCAGTGGGGGCAGCCCCGGCAGTTGATCGCCGTCGACAGCCGGCCGCCAGCCCACGTCGCCTGGTAGTAGTCGCCCAGCAACGTGCCCACGCAGTCGCGGCCGTGGGTCACGGCCGTCATGGCGGCGTACGCCCGCTGCTCGGCATCCTTGATGATCTTCCGCTGTCGCCCGATGGCCTCCGACCACGAGTCCTCGGCCATCGCCGCGGAAGTAAGCACCTCGACGCCGATCAGGTCCTCGCTGAACGGGTCCTCGGAATCCGGCGCGCCGAGCGGCGCGGGCCGAAGCCGGACGAGTTCCGCGCGCGCCATAAGGTTGAGGAGGCGGACGTTCCATGCCCGGTTCTGCTCATGCCCCTCAGGCATGTAGAACGGGACCGAGGCCAGATCGACACGGTGGATGAAGGGCCCGGCCTGGGGGCTGTTCTTCATCCGGCTCCAGCGGATCCAGCCTTTCTCCACGCCGATGATCTTCCGCTGGTTCAGCCGCTGGGCGAGTTCGTAGTCCTTCGGCGCGACCGCCAGGAAACTCAGCGAGGCCCGGCCGTCCCGGCCGGCCCGGCCGACCTCCTGGTAGAAGCGGTCGATGGTCTCGGGCAAGCACGCGTGCACAACCGCGCGTACATCGGGCATGTCAATGCCGAGCCCAAAGGCGGACGTTCCGACGACGATGTCATATCGCGTCGCGGCAGTTCCGTCGCCGCCTCGCCAGCCGTCGATCAGCGCACGGCGGGCATCGTCATTGGAATCACCGGTGATCTGCCCGACGCGCCGCAACCCGGTCTGGCGCAGCAACTCCACCCAGCGGTCGACGTCCTTCCGTTCGGTCGCGTAGAGGGCCAGCGGTCGCGGCAGCATGTTCACCGCCTCTATTACCGCTTGTTCCCGCGCCCCGACGCTCGGATAGTCGCGGACGAAGTAGCTCGGCTCAGGCCGCAGCGCCGACGCCCACACGACCGCGGTCTCGCGGCCCGGCAGGAGATCAACCAGGTAGTCGATCTGATCGTCGGTCAGGGTCGCCGTCATGGTGACCGTCACGGGCTGCTTTCCCGCCGGCGCCTCCTCGTTCCAGCCCTGGCGCGCGCTCGCGAGGGCCTGGAAATCCGGCCGGAACTCGCTGCCCCACTGTTCGACAAGGTGTGCCTCGTCGATCACCACGTACTTCAGGTATCCATTCCGCGCGGCGACGTTCAGTGCGGGGCCGAGCCCGCGGGCCACCGACTCCGGGGCGGCGAAGACGACCTTCTGTTCCCCATCCCGGATGGCCTCCCGCATCGCAATCTTGAGCTCGTCGCCCATGCCACCGAGGTAGGCGTAGCGGCCGTTCGGGCTTCCCCGGTGATCTCGGCGCGCCACCATTTCCTGCACGCGGCGTTCCATGTCCAGCGCAAGCGAGACCGTGGGCACGACGACGAGGGAGACCGCCAACCGGTAGGCATCGGCCAGGATCGGCGCCAAGACCACGTCGGTTTTGCCCTGCCCAGTGGGCAAACTGAGGAGCGTTGTCGTTCCCGGCGGCGCGGTCACCACCGTTCGTGCGGCCTGTCGCTGGCCGAGCGAGAAGTACGAGTCGTGGCCCAGCGTCGCGCTCCAGAACGGGTCCGCCGGCACTAAGTCCGCGCGGAGAGACTTCCTCGCGTAGACGTCGGCGAGTTCCCGCCGCGCCGATTCCCGGTCCTCGTCGTCGGCCGTCGGCGGCGTCCATTCCAGCGCTGCCAGGGTCACCGAGTTCACATCATGCCCGAGACAGACGCAGCCGGCCTCGGACCATTGCGCGACGGTCGGCATCCCCACCCGCAGCGGGGCGCGCAGCGTCATGGTGCCGCCGCCGACCCGGGCCTGCTGCTCGAGCAGGACCTGCCGGACCAGGGCCGCGACGTCCCGCCAGTCGGCCTCGTCGAGGCGCAGCCCGGCCAGGGCATCCCGCAGCCGCCTGCAGGTACCCGTGGGCTCGGCCGCGGGGAGGTCGTTGAGCAGTTGATGGGCGGTCGGCAGGTCGTCAGCCACGAAGACCCGCCGGGGGCAGGCCCGCGATGCAGCACGTCACTGAAACAGCACTCACTGTCGGATTGTGCAGCGCCTCGGTCAGGAGTTCAGCGACGGCGACGTCCGCGAGCATGCTTTCGGTATCGCTGAGCAGACGTCCGGCGGCCTGCCTAGCCCTGACCTGGGCCCGCGCGATCACCAGCGCACGGCTCGCGGCCGTGCTGGCGCCGGAGCACCGGGCAGTCAGTTCCTCGGACGCCATGATCTCGCCGCGGGCCGCCGCGTCGGCCTTCCGCGCCGATTCGGCGAACTGCAGCCGGCCGCCAAAGTGCTCCAAGAGGAAGCGGGCCCGTTCAGGCTTGAGGTTCACGTCGATACGCTGGTTGTACGGCTGGCCGAGCAGGTCGAGCAGAGGCGGGTTACGGACGACTGCGCCCGATGAGTGCACCCACATACGCGTGATGAATGGCGCCAGCAGGCGGTCAGCCTGGTGGCGCAGGGCCCGTTTCGCCTGCGCGCCGCCATCGGTGGCCTCGACCGCGGGCTGGATGTCCGCCTCGACCAGATAGTCGAAGCCGAAGAAAGCCTGCGGCTCCCCCGGGTGGCGGCGCCAGTAGGCGGTGGCCTGGCCCTTATCGTCGATCCGGGTCACGCTTGCGATCAGATCAACGAGGGGGTGGCCAATCCGGAACACTCGCGTCCCGGGCAGCCTCAGCGCAACCTCTCGGTTGAAGGTGCCGTTCATCGGGGTCCCGCTTGTCGCGGCGCGGGCCAGGAGTCGAGGCGGCATTAGCGGTGGGCGGTCGCCGGTGCCGAACCGCATTACCGAGGACGACTCTGTCAGCGCCATCTCCAGGCCGCCTGGGTTACGGCCGACATAGCCAGTGAACGCGCTTTGCGCAACTTTCCAGCCGGTCTCGAACTCCCCCATGGCGGCGGCGATGTCGCGCAGGCCCGAGGTCGACTCGTAGATGGCCTCTAGCATGTCGACCGTGTCGACGTCCCGGCGTTCGTCATCGAGCACCAAACGGACCGATCCGACGGCCTCGAGTAGGCCGCGTGGGCCATGGATGACAGCGTCCTGCCAGACCCTCGATTGAACCCGCTCGATGCCGGCCTGCAGGGTCGAGACGGACTCGGTGAAGATACCGAAGCCGTCGACGAGGAGTTTCGCCCATGCGCCGAGCAACGTGAACTCACCATCCGTGCTGGACACGATGATCTGCCGGGCGGGGTGGCGCTCGGACCTGTCGTATCGGTCGACCCGGCCCAAGCGCTGTTCGAACCGGTTCGGCGACGAAGGCAGTCGCACGTGCACGACCGCGTCGGCCTGCTGCAGGTTCAGCCCATCCTCGGCGCTGTCGTCCGCGATCAGTAGACCACCCTTGGTTAGCCAACCGCCCAGTTGCGTCTCGCATTCCGCGGCGCCCGTTCCGGCGGTGTGCTCACTGACATTCAGGTCGCGGACCTCGCGAAGATGGCCGACCAGTCGGTGTGCCAACGCCCCGGCGCCGCAGAAAACCAGGAGATGCTGGTGCTCGCGGGCGAGGGCTCGCAACGTCCGCGCGATGGCCGCGTCACCTCGGGTCTCGTCTCGTTCGAGGTCGCCGATCGGCAGGTCGACCTCACCGGCCGCGAGGGGCGCAACGCGCAGGGCAACCCGCTCGTCCGCGGTCAGGCCGGCGCGCCGCGCGGCGGCCTCGTCGGCGTTCCACCGCCAGCGAAGGGTGTCGACGAGGTCGACCGGCGAACCGCCGGTCCGGGAAGCAAGGACGCCCAGGGCCTGGCCATACACCTCGGCGCTCGCCTCGGCATTTCGATCAACCAAGTCCTTCGCGATGTGCGACTGCCATGAGAGTAGGAGATCGTGGCCAGCGTCAACTGCCGCGTCCGAGACGACCACTTTCACCGGCCGCTGCCGACCGGTGACGGTGTAAGACTCAATCGCCGCCGCGTCGGATTCGCGCAGTACCTGCTTGCGCCGGTTGCGGATCACACGCCGGTGTAGGCGGTAGGTTTCACCGACGTGGGCCCGCATGCCTTCCACGCGCAGTGCGAGTTCTCCCCGCCTCGACTCGTCAACGAGAATGCCGCCGTCCAGCAGTTCCAGGACCGCGCCAGCCAGGTCTCGGAACCGAGGATCGTCGGGGATCAGAGCCTCAACGTTCTCGATCGCCTCCGGAAGGAACATCTCGAGCGACGCGTCCATCGAAAACACGGCTCGGGCCAGGTCCATTCTGGTTCGCACGCGGCGGGTGAAACCCTCAAGATCATCCCAGCGATAGGCGTCCTCGTCGAGCAGGTGCAGCAGCGCCAGGTAGGTCCGTTCATGCCACACCACCGGCGTCGCGGACAGCAATAGGATCCGGGGAACCGAGTGGGCCGCTACCGCCAATTCCGCGTACGGCGTCAAGGCCGGGTCCCCGACCTCGACGAGACGATGGGACTCGTCGACGACGACCAAGTCGAAGCCGTGATAGCTCGCCCACTTCTCGGGCGTCTCATGTGCGGAGATCCTGATGTCGGCACGTGGGAAGTCCTGGATGAAGAAGCGCTCCGTCAACTCCCGTTGCCACTGCCGACGCAAGGTATCCGGGGCTATGACGGCGATCCTCGCGGTCGGTTTATCGATCAAGACCTGGCGGATGATGTAGCCGGCCTCGATGGTCTTGCCGAGACCGACCTCGTCTGCCAGCAGGTAACGCTGCACTGGGTCACCGAGGACCGTGAGCGCGGCCTGCACCTGGTGCGGGTAGATCTCGGCCGCCGAGGACAGCAGCGCGGAGATGCCCGCACACGCTCCGCGCTGCGCCACCAGGTTCTTAAGGAGCGGAAGCCGCGCATCCCGAAAGAATCCGGTCTCGTTCCCTCCGGCAATCAGTACGTCGACTGGGTCCGTGACCGGCCTGTCCCACCGTACCCGGAGTTGCTCCTCCGGGATCATTTCATCAAGTTCGCTGTTCGGTAGATGCACGAAGTAGGTCGGGCCGTTGCGGCCGATCGCTCTGCCGGCCCGCCAGTCTCCAGTATCCGGATTCACCCAGAAGACCCGAGTCTGGAGCTCCAAGACATGGGATCTGCAGAATTCCGCGAGTACCCACTGATCAAGAGCCACCGGGTTGGAGACTGAATCGAAGCACTGGACCCGCAACCGGTCGCCGTCCACGGCGACAACCCGCGCTATTCCTGGAATACCTGGGCACAGAACGAAACTTCCAGGCGGGAACCGAGTGGACACATCATGATCTTTATTCATCGGCGGCGCAATCGATCTCCGCTATGTCCGGCGGAACCGAGGTCGTCCCGTCGAGCAGCACGGGACGCTGCCCGCGCAAGAAAACCCCGGCCTGGCCGTCCACGCTGACCGGGCCGGCAGCGTGTTCGAAGAGCATCCGCACCGGGTCCGCGCCGACCCGGGCACGCGACTGGGCCGCCGTCAGCGACCAGCCCACCTCATTCGGCCCGCCTGCCGTCAATCCAGCGGCTCGCCGCTGGAAGTACAGCCCACCAACCAGCCGGGACAGAACCTGCACATAGCCGCAGTTGCGGCCCCGGAACTGCCACAACGCCAGCACGAAGCACACGACCAGCCGCGACGGCAGCAGTTGGCGGCGGACCTCCACCGTATCGGTCTCCTCCAACACCTGGTCCACCAACTCCGGCAGATACACCCGGGTCAGTGCACCCACCGTCACTTGGTCCGGCAGCCAGCCCTCCGGCGACAACTCCTCGCTCCCGTCATGCCCCACAGTCCAAGCCTACCGATCCGATGATCACTCCAAGTACGGCCATTGCCCTTTCGCTCAGAGTCAAGAATAGGATACGTTTGGTTTCGGTGTACGCCCGCTGCAATAACGCATAGTATGCGATACTCGCTGTGCGTAGTCGGCCAGGCAATTAGGCATGCCGACACGCCGGAGCGTCTACGGTCCGCGTTCGATGTTCTCCAACGCCCTTGACTGCCCAGTCGGCACCCTCGCTCCACTGGCGTGCAACTCTCTCCGGTGCCGACAGCGCTCGACCAGGGCGGCATCCTCGACCGCCGAAGCGCCGCCGGCCAAACCCGCCGCCCCGCAGGCCGCCGCGAGGTCTCTGCGGCCAGTTCTTTCTACACGTGGTCGGCGTCGCGACGCCAGGTCAACCTTCTCAGCGTGGGCGCCATCGGCATCCGACGGGACATCGCCGTTAATATTGTCGACCAGGACCCCGGCGAGATCGGGCGAGATCCGATGACACCACAGCCCCGCCTCAGGCCGCCGCCTGCGACGACCCTTCCGGAACGGAAGCCGGCGACCAAGCTGGCGTGGGACCGTCCCGGAAAACACGACGACAACCCGTCGCCCGCCACATGGTCATCGAGCGGGTCGAGACCATACCCATGACGGCCGAGGAACGGCGAAGAGCAGTCGAGGCGCTCGCCGAGCTGATCCTGAACTGGGAGCACACCACCGCAGCCGCCACCAACTCGGAGGAACACCGGTAGGGCCGGAGGCCCGGCGCCGCCCCGGCTGACGTTCCGCATCGCCCTCAGCGACATCGCGCCCTCGGTGTCCGCCCGCTGGCGCGCCTCGGCCGGGCCGGTCGCGCCGACATGGTCAGAGCGTCTCGCGCCGAGGGTAACGGGGATGGGTCTCCTGCATCCGCTCACGGAACCGCCGGAGCCGCTCCTGGTGATTCTCCTTCCGGGGCTTCGCAGCGTCCGTACACGGGCTTGACTCGGGGGCGCCGCGCTTCGGGCACGTGACGAGCCTGGCCCGCTCGACGGTCACCGGATCGGAAGCCGTGCCACCGGCACGCCGGTGCCATTCGTCGACCTGGCGGTCGTAGTCGGCCAGCGCCTGCTGGTACCGGCGTTCGTGGACGAGGGAGACGCGGGGCGCGGGTGGTGTGTCCGGCTCCGCGGTCTCCAGTCCGGATCAAAGGCCGCGAACGACCCGCATGCTGACCCAGTCCCAGCAGCAGTGACTACCGACAGGAGTCGACTGCTACAGAGCCAAAGGAGGCTCGAACCACCTGCCCGGCCCGCCGACCTGCAGTTTCGGCGGGCACGAGCACGTCCACAACGTGCGAACCAACCTGTTTCTGCAGGTCAGGCGGTTCGTCACGCTGCGGGGTGGAGGTGAGGGGACTCGAACCCCTGGCCTCCTCCGTGCGAGGGAGGCGCTCTACCAGGCTGAGCTACACCCCCTGGAAGTAACCGAAGCTTACAGGATGGCGGGGGCTGTGTGACGACCACCCCCGTCCGGAGTGCATCGCCATCCGTCCGCCGGCTCGCGCGGCGAGGTCAGCCGATCCGGACGGTGCGGTCGCTGTGGGCCTCGGAGCGGGCCTCGTCGCGCCTCTCGGAGCGGGCGGCGGGGAGGGCCACCTCGGCGAGGTCCGCGCGGCGGCCGGGGTGTTCCGCGGCGCCGGCCGTGACGGTGGCGCCGGCCCGGAGCGGGGTGCTTGGGCGCCGCGTCGGGGAGCCTGTGCGGGCGGGCGCCACGCCGGCGCCGACGGGATGATCGGGGCTGGCCCAGCCGCCGTGGCCGCGGATGCCGAGGGCCTCCTGCGCCCCGGAGCCGACGAGGGTCGCGAGGAGGTGGTCGAACAGGTAGGCGGCGGCGGTCGGTCGCAGCAGGCCCGCCTCGTGGCGGGACCAGCCCCACGCGCGGGCGCCGTCGACGACGAGTTCCTGGTCCGGTCCGGCGTCCCCGGGGAAGGTCAGCCGCGCGTCGGCGGGCGGCGGCAGGCCGTCGAGGGAGCGGTGGGCCCACAGTTGCAGGGCCTCCTCGGGGCACCAGCCCTCGTCCCGGACGGCTACCTGCCAGGCCGCCCGACCGGGCCGGTACACGGCGAGCCGGATGGACGTGCCCCGGCAACGGAAGTGCAGGCCGACTCCGTCCGGGCGGACGCCTCGTATCTCGACCGGCACCGCGGAGCTGCCCGGGCAGACGAGGTATCCCTCGTCCCGCAGACGGGCCATCCACGCCTCGAAGGACACGGCGGATGCTGCCTTCCTGATCGATACGCACGTCGGGGGACTCCCACCGGAGGATCGGCGAACTGCCGGCCGGACCTGGGGCCGGGACATCGCGCGCGGCATGCCACCGTCGAGCCGGTCCGAAGCCGGATCGGTCGCCGTCGCCTGCGGTACGTCGCGGATCCTCGGGGACGTCGGCGAACGCCGGATGCCCGCGTTCGGCGGGAGATGGCGGAGCGGTGCCTCGCGCCACTGCGACCGCAGGTGGCGGTCCGTGGGCGCTGCCGGCTCGGTGCGGGGCCGGTGACCGGGGCGGCGGACGATCAGCGGGGGTCGGCTCGCCGGTCAGGATGGTCTTGCGCCCAGGTTCGATGCACCGAACTCCGAGGCCCCTCGCACCCGGGCCGGCCCCGAAACTATCGGGCCGACCGGCTCGTCACGCTGGCGGCGAGCCTCAGTGGGCGCGAGGGCTGGGACAACACGGACAGCTCCCGGGACGACAGACCACTCGCCACGCCCGGTGAGGGGCGGCGCCGTGCTGCAAACGGAGCGTCACCTCTCCATTATGCATGGGGGCCGATTCGGGTGCCGGCGCGCAGACACCGGGCGGGCGGTTCGGGGGCGACCGGGACGAGGCCCGGCGCGATGGTCCGGCGGCCTTGCCGGGCGTCTCCCGGCGGTCCTCCCGTAACAGCTCCCGTGAGGCATCCCGTCGGCCCGGCGAGTTCAGGGCAGGCGGTGGGGGCGGCGCGGGCGCGCACCTGTCCGCGCAGTTCCGGCGCGTGCCGTGTCCCCGCGGTCCGGCGACGAGCCGAGATGGCGGCCAGCGGTCGGCGGCCGGCCGCGGCGGGCGACCAGGGCGGACCGGGCGGACCGGGCCTGGTCGCTGGCCGCGGTGGATCGGGCACGGCCGATCGCGCGGTCGACCCGCCTGGGGGGTTCCCCCATGCCAGCCTGGCAAGGCGGCCGGCGTTTGGCGCCTGTCCGGCGGCCACCGCGCTCGACGGAACCGGCGCCAGTCGGCCGGATGGTCCGACCAGGGGCCGGATGGTCCGATCAGGGGATGCCGGGTTGGTGGCGCTGCTCCGCGGGCGTCGGACTCGGTGGCGCCCGATCGGGTGGCGCGGATCCCGATCGGGTGGTGTGGATGGGGCCCAGGGGGGATCGAACCTGGCCTTCCCGGGAATCACGACGGCACAGACGTCCAGTCCGAACGGGGGGGACGGTGAGACAGCCGTGATCTTCAATACTCGTGTGGACGCGGGCCGGCAGCTCGGCGCCCGGCTGGCCCACCTGCGCGGCCAGGACGTCGTCGTCGTGGGGCTGCCCCGCGGCGGGGTCCCCGTCGGGTACGAGGTGGCGCTGGCCCTGGATGCGCCACTGGACGTGATCCTCGTCCGCAAGATCGGTGTGCCGTTCCAGCCCGAGCTCGCCATGGGCGCGATCGCCGAGGGCGGGGTGCGGGTCGTCAACGAGGAGACCCTGCGGCTGGCCAACGTCGGTCCGGAGGCGTTCGCCGAGGTCGAGGCGCGGGAGACGGCCGAGCTGGAGCGGCGCGCCCGGCGCTTCCGGGACGGCCGGCCGCGGATCTCCCTCGCCGGCCGCACGGTGGTCATCGTCGACGACGGGATCGCGACCGGTTCGACGGCGCTGGCCGCCTGCCAGGTCGTCCGGGCCCAGAGGGCCGGGCGGGTCGTGCTCGCCACCCCCGTCGCTGCCCGTGACCGTGTCGAGTGGCTGCGCCGGCAGGCCGACGAGGTGATCTGCGTCCAGGAGCCGGCGAGCTTCTTCGGTATCGGCGAGTTCTACGCCGACTTCGATCAGACACCGGACGAGGAGGTCGCCGATCTGCTGCGCCGGGCCGCCGCCCGCCGTCCGGGGGGCACGACCGGGACCCGCGATGCCGATTCGGTGGAGGATGCCCGCGCGGAGGCCGCCCGCGTGGATGGTGCCCGTGCGGAGGCCGACCGTGCGGAGGCCGACCGAGCGGAGGGTGGCTGTGCGGAGCATGCCCGTGCGGAGGGTGGCTGTGCGGAGCATGCCCGTGCGGAGGGTGGCTGTGCGGAGGGCGCCCGCGACGGCGGGGGGCCGGGGGCGGGGCGGGTCGTGGAGGTGTCGATTCCCGCGGATCTGGTGCGGCTCGCCGGGCGGCTGAGCCTGCCCCCCCAGCCGGGCGGGGTGGTCGTCTTCGCGCACGGTAGCGGCAGCAGCCGCAGCAGCCCGCGCAACCGCTTCGTCGCCGACACCCTGGCGTCCGCGGGACTGGCCACGCTGCTGTTCGACTTGCTGACCCCGGACGAGGAGCGCGACGTCGGGAACGTGTTCGACATCGACCTGCTCGCCCGGCGCCTGCTCGCCGCGACCGCCTGGCTGCGGGAGGTGCCCGCGACCGCCGCCCTACCGCTGGGCTACTTCGGCGCGAGCACCGGCGCCGCGGCGGCGCTGTCCGCCGCGGCCGAGGCCGCCCAGCAACCCGCCTTCGACGTCGCCGCCGTCGTCTCCCGGGGCGGGCGGCCCGACCTGGCCTGGGATGCGCTGCCGGCGGTGCTGGCGCCGACCCTGCTCGTCGTAGGCGGGCTCGATGAGCAGGTCCTCGAGCTGAACCGGCGGGCGCGGGAGCGGCTTACCGGCTGCGCGAGTCGCCTGGAGATCGTGCCGGGCGCGACGCATCTCTTCGGCGAGCCGGGCGCGCTGGAGCGGGTGGCCGTGCTCGCCCGGGACTGGTTCGTCGACCGCCTCACCCTGCTGGGCCACGCACACCGGGCCTGACCGACCTCGTTCGGCAAGTACCTGTACGTAATCGTGTGCGTGCTCCTCGAAACGGGGGAACGACGTCAAGGGGAGCGCATGGCCCACCCGGGCGGGGCGTCGGGCGGAGAGGGGCTAGGCATGGCCTACATCGGTTCGGTGGTCAGCGGGCCGCCGGTGACCGTGGCGAGAGCCACCACGATCAGCGAGGCGGCGCGGAAGATGGGGCGAACGGGCGTCGGCGCGCTGCTCGTCGTCGACGATGACCGGCAGGCCGATGACCGGCAGGCCGGGGATCGGCAGGTCGGGGATCGACTGGTCGGCATCGTGACCGACCGTGACATCGTCCTGCGCGGGGTGGCGCGGGGGATCGGGCCGGACGGCCGGATCGACGCGCTGATGACGACCGAGGTCGTCACCGTGCCCGCCGGCATGGGCGTCGAACGGGCCTACGAGATTTTCCGGGATCACGCGATCCGGCGGCTGCCGGTGCTGGACGGCCGGCGCATCGTCGGCCTGGTCTCCATCGACGATCTGCTGATCCGCAGCGAGCGGGAGATCGCCGACCTGGTGCATCCGCTGTGCGAGGAGACGTTCGCCCCGCACCGCGAGGCGGCGGCGCCGGTCGTGACGGAACGAGTGACGACCACGACCACCACCACGACCGCGGCCGTCCGGATGGCCGATTTCGCCGCGCCCGCCCGTCGACGGACCGCGCTGCACGCGCACCCCGGAGACACGCTGGTGGTGCACAGTCACATACCCAGGACGCCGGACCGGCTCGGGGAGATCTTCGAGGTTCGGACGGACGCGGGTGACCCGCCGTTCGCCGTGCGTTGGTCCGACACCGGGCACGTCAGCTTCGTGTACCCCGGCCCGGACGCGGAGATCCGTTGCGGCGGCGAGAGGGCGGCCGCGGACAGCACCCGCTAGGGCCACGAGCTCGCCGCCCGGCACCCACCGCGGGGTCAGGGGTCAGGCCTCGCTGTCCACCACATGGCCGGCCTCGAAGGCGATCGTGCGGTCGGCGAGGACCTCGGCGTCGATCGGGTCGTGCGTGACGATCAGCACGGGTGCGGACAACGTCGGCAGGACCGTGCGCAGGAACGTACGGACCTCCCCCCGGGTGGTGCTGTCGAGCGCGGCCAGCGGCTCGTCGAGCAGCAGCAGGCGAGGCTCCGTGGCCAGCGCGCGGGCGAGCGCCACCCGCTGGCTCTGGCCGCCGGACAGGGCCCCGGGGCGGCGGTCGCCGAGCTCGCCGATCCCGAACCGCTCCAGCCACGAATCCGCCCGTTCGCGAGCGTGCCGGCGGCCCTGGCCGAGGCGGGCCCGCACCCCGAACGCCACGTTGTCGCGGGCGCGCAGGTGCGGGAACAGCAGGTAGTCCTGGAACACGACGCCCACCGGGCGGCGCTCGGACGGGACGAAGCGGCGTTGCGCGGGGTCGTCGAGGACCTGCCCGGCCAGCGTTATCCGTCCCTCGTCGAGCGGGAGCAGCCCGGCCAGCGTGCGCAGCAGGGTGCTCTTGCCGGCACCGCTGCGGCCGAGGACGGCGACCGTCTCCCCCCGGGCGACCTGGACGTCGACGGCGAGGACGAACTGGCCGCGGCGCACCGTCACGCGGGCATCGAGGCCGTCCGTCTCCGACGCCGGTTCGGGCCCGCGCTCGGACGGGTCGGCATGCGTGCTCCCCGGCGTGCCGGCGCTCACCCGAGTCCTCCCTCAGGGCCGACGGTTACCGGTGTCGGGCGGGACGCCCGGCCCCGCAGCAGCCGCCGGGCGCCCGGGAACCACCGCGCGCGCAGCGCCACCAGCACCGCGACGCAGACGGCGAGCAGGACGAGGGACAGCGCGATGGCGGCGTCGCTGTCCGTCTCCAGCGCCAGGTAGACGGCCAGTGGCATCGTCGTGGTGGTGCCGGGGAAGTTGCCGGCGAAGGTGATCGTCGCGCCGAACTCGCCGAGGGCGCGGGCCCAGCACAGCGCGGCCCCGGCGGCGACGGCGGGCGCGACCAGCGGGACGGTCACCCGGCGGAACGTCGTCCAGGGGCCCGCGCCGAGGGTGGCGGCGGCGTCCTCGAAGCGGCGATCGGCGCTGTTCAGCGCGCCCTCGACCGAGACGACGAGGAAGGGCATCGCCACGAAGGTCTGCGCGATCACCACTCCGGCGGTGGTGAAGGGCAGGGTGATCCCGAACCAGTCGTCCAGGCGCTGCCCGACGATGCCGCGCCGGCCGAGGGCCAGCAGCAGCGCCACGCCGCCGACGACGGGTGGCAGCACCAGCGGCAGCGTGACCAGCGCCCGCAGCAGGGAGCGGCCCGGGAACCTGGTCCGGGCCAGCAGCCAGGCGAGCGGAATGCCGAACACCAGCGACAACGCCGTCGCCGCGGTGGCGGTCTCCAGCGACAGCAACAGCGCCTCGCGGACGCTGTGCTTGGTGATCAGATCGGGCAGCCCGGACCAGGGGGCCCGGACGAGCAGGCCGATGAGCGGCAGGAGCAGGAACAGTGCGGCGACCGCCCCCGGCACCCACAGCGCCCACGGCGCCCGGCGGCGGGTCTCCCGGCGGGCGGTGCGGCCCATCGCCCGCAGGCGGGGTCGCTGGTCCGGATCGCGGTCCAGGCCGCGGTTCGGACCAGCGACCAGGCTCTCGGGCGCGCCCGCGGAGCCGCCCCTCGAACGGTTCCGCGAGCGCAGTGACAGCCGCCAACCGGTCACGGCCCGCTGCGCCGGAGCGGCCCACGGCAGCGAGGCATCACCTGGACTCGTCATCGCCGGCGGGGCCCCTCTCCCTGGTGACTCTGGTGACGCTTGCAGAGCAGGTGATCGCTTGCAGAGCAGGTGATCGCTTGCAGAGCCGGTGATCGCTTGCAGAGCGGGTCACCCGCGAGACCCGGGCCGCTGGGCGGTCAGCGGCGGTCGGGCATCTCGATGACGACGTTGGTCGACTTCACCGCCCCGACCGCGAGGACGCCGGGTTCGAGCCCGAGTTCGTCGGCGGCCTCCCGGCTCATCAGGGAGACCAGCCGGTGCGGGCCGGCCTGGATCTCGACCTGGGCCATCACCGTGTCCCGGGTGACCCGGGTGATGATCCCGGGGAATCGGTTGCGGGCGGACTCGGCGACGACGGGCGTGGCTGTACTGGTCTGGTCTCCTGCCATATCCTTGGCGAACTCGGCCAGGTTGGCGCCCTCGATCGCCCGGCGACCGGCGTCGTCCAGGACGGTGGGTAGTCGGCCGCTGTCCGCCCATCGGCGGATGGTGTCGTCGCTGACACCGAGCAGCGCTGCCGCCTCACTGATCCGGAATCTCGGCATGCTTGTGATGGTAGCCCGGTAGCTTCGGCGAGTTCGACGCGCATAACCCGAATTTGCGGTGATTTCGGCGGCGTTTCCTCCGCTTACGCGGAGCTCCTCCGGTGCGGGGGGGTCGGTCCGTTCGTGGCCTCGGCCGGTCCGCCCCGGGCGGGATGACCGGTTGGCGCCCAAGCATCCACCCCGACGGGGCACCATGCGGAGGTCGCCCCGTCCGCCGATCCCCGTCCCTGGAGCGCCCGTGACACCGTCCGCTCGCCCGTTCGCCACCGCCACTGCCAGCACCGCCGACGGCCCGGCCGTCGACCCCACGGGTCCGGTCGCGGCGCCGGTGCGGATCAACGTCCGCGCGCTGCTCGTCGAGGGTGACCGGATCCTGCTCGCCAACGAACGCGGCCAGACGTGGTTCCACCTGCTCGGTGGCCGGGTCGAGGCCGGGGAGACGGTGCAGGGGGCGTTGCGCCGCCTGCTTGATGAGCAGGCCGGCATCGAGCTCGACCATCTCACGTTCGCCGGCTGCCTTGAGGGAACCGCGATCGAGCGCGGCGAGCGGGTCGGGGTGCTCGACGTCGTCTTCGCGGTCGACCGGTCCTGGGCCGGTGAGTTCGGCACCAGGCTCGACGACCTGGACATCGTCTCGGCGTCCCTCGTGAGCCTCCCCGACCTGGATCTGCGCCCCGCCACCCTGCGCCAGCTCATCCCCGAGTGGCTGCTGCACGCCCGACCGGCCTGGTACGGGGCGAGCGGCCGCTGACCGCCGAGGCGTGGTCGGCCTTCAAGGCGTGGTCGACCTCAAGGCTTGGTCGGACTCGAGAACAGGTGACCTCACGGCGTAGTTGACCTCAATCCGACTTCAGGTTCTAGCGTTCGGCCACGGGCCGGCGCCGCCTCGTGGGTGCGTCGGCGCGGTCCGTGGCCACCCGGCCCCGACGCGACCTGGAGGACGGATCATGTACGCAGTCCGGCTGCACGAGTTCGGCCCGGCGGGCAATCTCCGCTACGAACAGGTCGACGATCCGGTGCCGGCGGCCGGCCAGGTGCGCGTCGCGGTGGCCGCGGCCGGCGTTCACCTGGTCGACACCACCCTGCGACAGGGCTGGGCCGGCGGGCCGTTCCAGCGCCCCGAGCTGCCGACCATCCCGGGGCGGGAGGTCGCCGGCACGGTCGACGCCGTCGGGCCGGGCGTCGACGAGGGGTGGCTCGGCCGGCGTGTCGTCGCCCATCTCGGCCTGACCGGCCAGGGATACGCCCAGTTTGCCGTCCGCGACGTGGACAGCGTCCATCCCATCCCGCCCGGCCTCGACGCCCCCGCCGCCGTGGCGATGATCGGTACCGGTCGCACCGCGATCGGCATCCTCGACGTCGCCGAGCTGACCGCCACGGACGTCGTCCTGATCACGGCCGCGGCCGGCGGCATCGGCACCCTGCTCGTCCAGGCGGCCCGCGGGGTCGGGGCGACCGTCGTCGCCATCGCCGGGGGAGCCGCGAAGGTGGCCGCGGCGCGCCGCCTCGGCGCCGACATCGCCGTCGACTACACCCTCCCCGACTGGCCGGACGCCGTCCGGGCCGCCCTCGACGGCCGCACCGTGACCGTGACACTGGACGGGGTGGGCGGCGCCGCCGGCCGCGCCGCCCTGGAGCTGATCGGACCGGCCGGCCGCTACTACACGTTCGGCTGGTCGGCCGGGTCGCCGACCGCCATCACCACCGAGGACGTGACGGAGCGAGGACTGCTGGTCGCCTCCGTCCTCGGCCCGCGGATGTTCCGCCGGCCCGGCGGGCTGGCGGCGCTGGAGGAGGCCGCGCTCGCCGCCGCGGCCGCCGGCACCCTGGTACCAGCCGTGCAGACCTTCCCGCTGGCCGAGGCGGCGGCCGCGCATGCCGCCCTGGAAACCCGCGCGACGACCGGCAAGGTCGTCCTGCTCCCCTGAAGGCACCGGACCCGACTGAACCCCAGCCGGAGCCGGCGAGGGTCGTAGTGTTGCGGTGGTGGCGGTTCGAGGGACGGGCGACGCGCTGGCACTGCTGACCGGATCCCAGGCGCGCCGGGCGGCCCTCGCGGCCCAGGGGCTGGCCCGGCCACGGCCGACCGGCCGGCTCGATCGTCGACACCTGCGGGCCCTGTTCGCCCAGGTCGGGGTCGTGCAGATCGACTCGGTGAACGTGCTGGCCCGGGCGCACTACATACCCGGCTGGTCGCGGTTGGGTCCGTACTCCCGGGAGCTGTTCGACCGGCTCGTCCAGGTCGAGCGGTACGCCTACGAGTACTGGGCGCACGAGGCCTCGCTCATCCCGGTCGCCTGGGAACCGCTGTTCCGCTGGCGGGCGGCGGCGGCCCTGGCAGGCGAAGGCATGTGGCGGGGGGTCGCCGCGTTCGGCCGGCAGCGCGCCGACTACGTGGCCGACGCGCTGGCCCAGGTCCGTGATCGCGGCCCACTCGCCGCCGCCGACCTGGCCGAACCCGGCCGCGGCGGTGGGGGCTGGTGGGGATGGGCGGACGGCAAGCGGGCCATGGAGTACCTCATCTGGACGGGCCAGCTCTGCGTCGCCGGCCGCCGCGCATCCTTCGAGCGGCTCTACGACCTGCCGGAGCGGGTGATCCCACCGGCCGTTCTCGGCCTGCCGACCCCCGACTCGCACGAGGCCGTCCGGATCCTGCTCGGCCACGCCGCCGACCGCCTCGGGGTGGCGACCGCAGGCGACCTCGCCGACTACTTCCGGCTGCCCGCTGCGGTGGCGAGGCCCCGTCTCGCCGAGCTGGTGGAGAACGGGGAACTGGTGGAGGTGGGGGTGGCCGGCTGGTCCGCGCGGGCGTATGCCCGCCCGGAGCTCACCGTCGCCCGCCGGGCCGCCGCTCGTGCCCTGCTGTCCCCCTTCGACCCGCTGGTCTGGGAGCGTGCCCGCACCCGTCGCCTGTTCGGGATGGATCTGGTCCTGGAGCTCTACACGCCCGCGCCGAAGAGGCGGTACGGCTACTACGTGCTGCCCTTCCTGCTCGGGGATCGACTCGCGGCCCGGGTCGACCTCAAGGCGGACCGGGCGGCGAGGGTCCTGCGGGTCGCGGCGGCCTGGCACGAACCCGATCCCGGCTCGGACATCCCGGCCCCGCGCCGTCCGGTTCGGCCAGGTCGGGCAGGTCAGCCGTCGGTCGTCCCGGCCGGTCGGGATCTGGCCGGTCGGGATCTGGGCGGTTCGGATCCGGCCGGCTCGGCGTCGGACGGTCCGGATCCGGGCAGTCCGGCGACGGTCGCCGCCGAACTCGTCGCGCTCGCCGGCTGGCTGGGCCTCGACCGCATCGAGGTCGTCGCGAACGGGACGTTGGCCCCCGCGCTGACCCGAGCGGTCGCGGCCCTCGGCGCGGCCGGCTGAGCGCGCCGGTCCTCCCGGTGGTTTTGGCAGCGCGGCCTTGGGATCGCGGTTGGCGCCGCTACTTTGCAATAGTGGCCCTCGATGCCGATGCCGACCGGCGCGAGCCGGTTCGCGGCCTGCTCACGTGGCCGTCGCCGGGAGGGGTGGCGGCGTGGTCGTCGTCGGCGTGACGGGCCACCGGGGGCTCACCGGGGATCAGGCCCGCTACGTGGCCGCGCAGGCGCGCCGGCTGCTCACGCCCCTCGCCGGCGCGGGTTTCGCCGGGATCACCTGCCTCGCCGAGGGCGCGGACACCATCGTCGCCGACGTCGTCCTCGCTCTCGGCGGCCGGCTGATCTCCGTGATCCCGGCGGACGGGTACCGCGAGTTCCAACCCGCCGCGCATCGCCGGGACTTCGATCGGCTGCTGCGCTGCTCCGCAGAGGTTCGTCGGCAGGACCGCCCGACCCCGGACCTGGCCAGCCTGATGGCGGCGAGCCGGGTTCTCGTCGACGCCTCAGACCGGATCATCGCGGTCTGGGACGGTCTGCCGGCCCGCGGCTACGGGGGCACGGCCGATGTCGTCGATTACGCCCGGCTACGGCGCCGGCCTGTGGAGATCATCTGGCCGGCCGGCGCCGTGCGTCGCCCGGCGGAACCCGGCGACGAGGACTGGCACGGCCGGCCGGCTGGCGGCGGCCCCGTCAGCGGGGGGTGAGCGGGACGATGCCCACCTGGACCGGGGTGAGACCACTCTTGGGCGCGGCGGAGGTGCCGGCGGTCCCCGCGGCCGGAGCCTGTGTCTGTGCTTGTGTCTGGGCCGGGGCCTGCGTCGCTTGTGTCTGGGCCGGGGCCTGCGTCCCCACCTGGCTCCGACCCTGCGCCAGGGTCCGCGCCTGGGTCTGGGTCCGCGCCTGGGTCTGACCCTCGGGCTGGCTTGGCTGGCTCCGCGGCTGGCTCTGGGCCTGCGGCTGGCTCTGGGCCTGGGTTCGGGGGGGTGCTTGCTGAGCCTGGGCCGGCCGGACAGCCGGGGCCGCACCGCCGCCCGCGGCCGGTAGCCCCGCCGCGGCGGCCACGGGTGCCGCCGGAACGCGGTCCGTGCCGGCCGTGCCCGGCGTGATCGCGCCGGGCTGCCCTGTCGGTGCGGTGACCCGGGCCGCCGGAGGCTGCGCGGCGGGCCGTTCGGTCGGCGTGAGGGGGGTGACGAGGAGCCCCTCGGGTGCCTGGAGGGTCGGGTTCGGGGCGCTCACCGGGGCCTGCCCGGTGCCCTGCGCGGGATGACGATCGGCCGAGGCCAGTGGCGCGCCAGCCGCACCGGCGTCCCCGGCGCGGCTGGCCGCGGCGAGCCGCAACGTGTGCAGCGCGAAGTCCTCAGCGGCCAGATCCTCCTGCTGCTCGTACTCGGTCGGGGCGAGCGCCGCCCCGCCGCCGGGGCTGGTCGGGGCGCCGGTGCCCGCCTCGGCGGGATCGATCGGGGCGGCTGGATCGGTGGAGTCCGTGGAGTCGCCGGGGCCCGCCGGCGCGGGCGCCGCGGACGGGTGCGCCGGTGCCGGCGCGACCCGGTCGGCGGACCGGCTCCCGGCCGAGCCGTCCCCGGCGCGATTCTCGTGCAGGGGGGGCTGTGCGCCGGTGGTCACGTCGTCGCTGGAGCCGCCCAGCCCCGCGGCGGTCGCCGCCGCCGCCACCGCGGCCGCCGCCGCCACCGCGAGCGCGGCGACCGGGCGGACCCGGGGACGGCGCCGGCGCTCCTCTTCCGGGCCCGGCGAGGTCGGTGGCAACCGCCGCACCCCCGCCGCGGCCGCCGGACGTCCGGACGGGGTGGACTGGCCGCCTACCTCGGCATCCTGGACGGGCGGGAGGATCCGCGTCGGGTGCGGGCGGCCGGCACTCGGCTCCGAGCGGTCTGCCGCGGCAGACCGGCGGGGACTGCGCCCCGCCGGACGCTGCGACGGCGTCGGCGGCGGCGGGGGGAGTACCGGCGGTGGTGGCAGGGTCGGCAAGGGGGGCAGCGTAAGGCTGACCTCGGGTAGGTCAGGCAGGTCCGGTAGGCCGCCCCCGGCAGCGTCCCCCCGCCGTCCGGCATCCCCTCGCCGCTCGGCGGAACGGGCTCGTCCGAACGGGTCGGCCCGCCTGATCGCCCGGCCAAGGCCGTTCCCGGCGCCGCGACCGTCCCCGCCATCCGTCTGCGTGCCGCCTCGGGTCTGCGTGTCCCCGTGGCTGGCCGCGCGGGCCGCGCTGTGGCGACCACCGCCGGCCGGCCTGACCTCGCCGCTCCCGCCGTCGGATTGGGCCGGCGGCGGGGTGCGTCGCGCGGGAGCCTGCGCGGGCCCGGCGGCCCGCGCCGGATCGGCGGACCGCGCCGTTCGCGCGGGCTGTGCCGTCCCCGCGGACCGCGACGACGGGAGGGCCGAGATCGGGGCGGTCCCGGCCGCTGGGCTCGGTCCCGAGGCCGGTCCAAGGCGCTGGGCTGTCGCCGCGTCCCCGGCGGCCCCACCCGCGAGCACGCCGCGCCGCGTCCCCTGCCGGGGATCGGGTGCGGGGACGGCCTGCTGGCGGGGGATCGCACGGGAGCGGTCACGCCCGGCGCGACCAGAGCGAGGGCGCGGGCCGGCCAGCAGGGCCAGTAGTTCGGAGACGTCGGGCAACGAGGCGCCGTCGGCCTGGCGCACCCGGGCCAGCGCGCGGGCCACCCCGGGGCTGGTCGGGCCGTCCTGCTCGGGCCGTTGCGCGCGCCGCCAGCCGCCGCGGCCCGCCGGCTCCACCGAACCGGACGCCTTGCCCGTGGCGGCCAGGTCGACGAGGCCGGCCCAGGCCACGATGTCGGCGGCCGGCCCGTCCCAGCCGCCCGCCGCCGGTCCGTAGCCGTACCCGGGCACGTAGCCGCCGGCGGCCGTGGGTCCGGTCGCGGCACCGTGGCCGGCTGCGGCCGTGGACAGCAGCAGCGGGCGCAGGGCGGCGGCGATCCCCAGGTCGACCAGGCGGGGGCCGACGACGGACAGGACGATGTCCGTGGCCGTCAGGTCGCCCAGGGCGCCGACGGTGTGGTGGGCCGCGTCGATGGTTTCGAGCAGGGTGCGGGCGAGCCGGTCGATCTCGTCGGCGGACAGCGGCCCCCGCTCGGTGAGCTCGCGTGCCAGGGTCGGCCCGCCGACGAACTCGGTGACCACGTACGGGCGGTCCGCGTCGGGCGCGGCGTCGAGCACGCCGCAGGTGTGCGGACCGGACAGCACGCTGGCCCGGTCGACGGCCGCCGCGAAGCGGGCCCGCATGTCGGCGCGCAGGGCGTCGCCCGGGTGCAGCGCACGGATCGCCACCTGGGCGCCGCCCGGCGCGCGGCCCAGGTAGACGATGCCCGTGATGCCCGCGTCGAGGCGGCCGAGCAGCGAATAAGGCCCGAGCGCCGAGGATTCGCCGGCGGCGAGCGGTGCGACGTGGCGAGGTAGTCGAGCGGTCATGGTGGGTGCCCCGAATGCGACTCGCGGATGGCCGGCGGCGTGCGACCTCTCCGACGGTAGCTACTCAGGTCGTGTCCGTGAAGGCTGCTACGCCCCCTTCTTCGGAAGCATCCGGGTCGTGGCCGCCGTGCCCACGAGGTCCGGGGTGGGCGTGGCCGCCTCGACGGGGCGCGGGCGCGCCGGCCGGGCGCCCGGATGGGCGGCCTCGATCCCGTCGAGCAGCCAGCCCAGGGCCTGCTCGAAGCGCGGCGTCAGTAGCCGGCACCCGGCGGTCCGCAGCGACCGCAGCCGCGGCAGCTCCTCGGCGGCGACGATGACGTCGAAATCCGGTTGCGGTTCCAGCAGCGGCGCAGGACCATCGTCATGGTCGCCCGCGGGTTCGTCCGGGTCGCGGTACGCCTCGCTGCTGAGCTCGCGCAGCGTGCAGCCGACGACCAGGTCGCTGACGGAGTGGATGATGCGCAACTGCTCGTCCGGATCGTCGGTGATGCGCGACGCGACGGTGAGGTACTGCTCGAGGTAGCGCAGCTTGTTGGGTCCGAGGGCGGGGCGGACCGCGACGCCCAGCGCCCACGGGTGACGCTGGAAGGACTGCCTGATCCGCCGGGCGATCTCGGTCAGCGCCGTGCGCCAGTCGGCCGGGATGTCGTCGAGCAGGTGCCCGCCGAGGAACTCGTTCCACATCAGGTCGAGTAGCTCGTCCTTGTCGCGCACGTGGTAGTAGAGGGTCATCGTCCCGACGCCCAGGCTCGCGGCGAGCCGGCGCATCGACACGGCTGCCAATCCCTCGGCGTCGGCGAGCTCGATGGCCGCCAGCGCGAGCCGCTCGGGGCTCAGAGTGGACCGGCACCCGGGTGGGGGACCCTGCCCCGCCCGGCGCCTCCCGCCCGGCCCGACGGCCGGTTCCGTCGGCGCGGCCATGACCTCATCACCTCCGAACACGCAGCCGAACAGCAGTTTTGCCGTTGGTACATCGTACGGCGTAGGGTGGCCCCTAGTCCTCGTACGGTGTACGACGGCTGCTAGGAGGGGATGTTGGGAATGGCACATTCGGAGGGAACGGGCGCGAGCGGCGTCAGCGGTTCCGATCAGGTGGCGGCGGGGGTGCCCGGGGGCACCGCGTCCGTCGGGGCCTCCGTCGAGAGTGGTCGGGGCGCGGTCGGTTCGGCGCCGCCGGCCCCCCGGGCGAAGTGGGCCGTGCTGGCGGTGTGCTGCCTGGCCCAGTTCATGGTGGTGCTCGACATCTCGATCGTGAACGTCGCCCTGCCGGCGATGCAGACCGATCTCGGCATGTCGGCCGGCGGTCTGCAGTGGGTGGTGAACGCCTACACCCTCGCCTTCGCGGGGCTACTGCTGTTCGGTGGCCGGGCGGCGGACCTGTTCGGTCGGCGCCGGGTCTTCGTGTTCGGGCTGGGGCTGTTCACGCTGGCGAGCCTCGCCGGCGGCCTCGCCCAGTCCGAGACGCAGCTCATCATCGCCCGGGCGGTGCAGGGCCTCGGCGGCGCCGTGCTGGCCCCGGCGACGTTGAGCCTGCTGATGACCTCGTTCGCGGAGGGGCGAGAGCGGACCAGGGCGCTCGGCGCCTGGGGCGCCACGGCGGCCAGTGGCGGTGCCTTCGGAACGGTCGTCGGTGGCATCCTCACCGACGTCGCCGACTGGCGGTGGGTGCTGTTCGTCAACGTGCCGATCGGGGTGGCGCTCGTGGCCGCGGCCCGCGTGGTGCTCGTGGAATCGCGGGGGCAGGTCAGCCGCCTGCGCGACCTCGACCTGCCGGGCACGCTGACCGTGACGGGCGGCCTGGTCCTGCTGGTCTACGCGATCGTCCGCACGGAGACCTCCTCCTGGAGCTCGCCGGTGACGATCGGGTTGCTGGTCGGTGCGGTCGTGCTCCTCGGCGCCTTCGTCGCGATCGAAGCATCCACGGCCAATCCGCTGGTGCCGCTGAACATCTTCCGCTATCCGGGGATCGCGGTCGCCAACGTGATCGCGGCGCTTCTCGGTGCGGCGATGTTCGCGGTGTTCTTCTTCCTCACCCTGTTCCTGCAGCGGGTCGAGGACTACAGCCCGCTGCGGGCGGGGCTGTCGATGCTGCCGATGCCACTAATGATCATCGTGGCGTCGCAGCTCGTCACGCGGACGATCGGTCGGCTCGGCCCGCGGCCGATCATCATCTTCGGCGCCGCCGTGGGCTCGTCGGGCCTGCTGTGGCTGTCGGCGATCACGCCGGGCGGCTCGTACTGGACGCACGTGTTCGGCCCGCTCGCGGTGATGGGCTTCGGCATGGGAACCACGATGGTCTCGATGGTCTCCGCGGCCACGGCCGGTGTGCCGATCCGGCTCGCCGGGCTCGCCTCCGGGCTCATCAACACCGGGCGGCAGATCGGGGCGGCCGTCGGTCTCGCCGCCGTGACGACGATCGCCACGCATCACACCGAGGGTCGGCTCCGCCATGGGATCGCGCCGCCCGAGGCGCTGACCTCCGGGTACTCGCTCGGCCTGTTCATCGGCGGCTGCGTCTTCGCCCTGGGAGTCCCGGTGGCGTTCCTTCTGCCGCGGCTGCGCCGGCCCGAGCCGGCCGCCGCCGGGCCGCCGGCAGCGGCCCAGCACGCCGACGCCCAGCTCGCCGACGCCGACGATCCGGTAGTCGCCCACACCGCCGAGGTCTGACCTCGGGTCGGACTGCCTTGTCTTTCCAGAGGGATAAACCGGACACGGAACCCTCTGGAAGGACAAGGAACTCCGGCGCCGCCGCGGCGGGCGTCGGCGCCGGCGGGCCGAGACGTCAGGGGCGGGTCGAGCGCAGCAGTCCGACGACCTCGGCGGTGGCCCGCTGCACCCCGTCCGGGCCGAAGATCTCGATGCGGCCGACCGCGCGGCCGTGACCGGCGTGGACCGTGCGGACCTGGAACAGGTGCCAGTCCCGGACGTCCAGGTCATCGAGGAACGTGACGGTCTGGGACAGCACCGCCGCGGCGACCTGCGGCCGTTCGCCGGGCATGGCCGGGATCCCCGCGGCCGTGAGCAGATCGGCCAGCGGTAGCAGCTCGCAGGAATATGCCAGCAGGGCCCGCCAGACCGTCGGGTCCTCGCCCGCGTCGGGGATCCGCTGCCACTGGTCGAGCCGGTGCGGCTCCGCCCGCGGCAGCACCCTGACCTCCCACGGCATCATCGGCCGATCCGGGCGCGGCACCCCCGCCCCCGGCCCCGGCAGGTCCACTCGGCTCGTCTGCACGCTGAGAAAGTCGGCCTCCGTGGCCCGCAGCATCACGTCCGCCCGGCAGATGTGCAGCGAGCCCTGCCGGAAGGACAGCGCCAGCGCGTCGATCGAACCGCCGTGCGCGAGACGTTCGACGTCGACCCAGAGCGGCTGCCGGCAGTCCCCGGGGCGGGAGAAGATCGTGTGCAGCGAGTGCACCGTCTTGCCCGGCGCCATGCGTTCCGCGAGGACGATCTGCTGACCGAGCAACTGCGCGCCGAGGATCCCGCCGTGCGCGCTCACCAGACATCGGGCCGGCACCGGAGGGACGTCCCCGCCCAGGTCCAGCACCGCCAGCAGATCGCTCAGCGTAAACGTGCCGGGCGCCGGGGCGTTGACCGGTACCAGCGGCTCGGGCCGTGCGGATTCCGAACCGTCCCGCTGGGGATCGATGGTCTCCACGGACCGTCCACCCACATCGCACCCCTTCTCTCGCGACGGCCGGCGGGCCGTGCCGCGAGGGACGCGATCGCTCCGCGCCGCGGCTCGGCGCGGGCAGGTGACCGGTCGCCGCGCCTGCCGACGGTCCGTCGCGCGTGGATCACGACTCCGCCCGGCGCGGAGCCTCGCGGGTCAATATCGACCCGTTCGGCGCTGTGGGCGACTTGCAGTGGCGTACGCCACGTCCCCACGGGCCGCTGACCAGCATAAAAGCCGCGAAACGCCGCATAGCTCGCTCTCATGATCTGTATACGGGTTCGGATACGGACCGGGATACAGAGTTCATCGACGCGTTACGTGCCGGGCGGTGATCTGAAACGACGCCCCCTGACCCTCGTCTCCAGACACGACGGGGGAGGCACCGGACGACCGGGCCGGGCGTGGCGAGCTCCCTCGACGCACTCCAGACGCGCGGATCCGACCTGCGCGGACCCGAAACCCGTGGACTCCGATGGCGAGAGCTGGCATGAGCGAAACCGCAACGACCCCGACCGCGCCCCTGACCGTGAGCGCCCGACCGTACGACTTCACCTTCGACTCCGCAACCACCGCCCTCGTCGTCATCGACATGCAGCGCGACTTCCTCGAACCGGGTGGCTTCGGGGAGAGCCTCGGCAACGACGTCAGCCAACTGCGGAGCACGATCGAACCGCTGCAGGCCGTGCTGGCGGCCGTGCGGGCCGCGGGGCTGACCGTCATCCACACCCGCGAGGGCCACCTGCCCGACCTGTCCGACCTCCCGCCGGCGAAGCTGCACCGCGGCGATGCCGCGCTGCGCATCGGCGACCTCGGTCCCAAGGGCCGCATCCTCATCCGGGGTGAGTACGGGCAGGACATCATCGACGAGCTCGCGCCGGTCGACGGCGAGTACGTCATCGACAAGCCCGGCAAGGGCGCCTTCTACGCCACCGCCTTCGGCGACGTCCTCGCCGAGAAGGGGATCACCAGCCTCGTCGTCGCCGGGGTGACGACCGAGGTCTGCGTGCACACGACCGTCCGCGAGGCCAACGACCGCGGCTTCGAGTGCCTGGTGCTCAGTGACTGCGTGGGCTCCTACTTCCCCGAGTTCCAGCGGGTGGCACTGGAGATGGTCGCCGCCCAGGGCGGGATCTTCGGCTGGGTCGCCCCGTCCGCCGACTTCCTCGCCGCGCTCGCCTCCCCGGCCCCCGCGGCCGACTCCACCGTGTCCGCACCCGCCGTCACGGCCTCCTGAAAGAGGACGGGTCCCACCATGGTCAAGATCGGGAATCGGCCGGCTTCGTCCGCGCCGGCCCTGCCCTACTGGACGAAGGGCGACACCAACGCCTTCTTCGGCCTGGGCATCAACGTGCTGGTCAACGTCATCGTCCTGAGCTCGCTGTGCCTGTTCGTCGTCAACATCCCCTCCGACGACGTCTTCGGCACGATCCTGCCCGCGCTCGGGATCGCGATGCTGCTCGGCAACCTGTTCTACGCCTACCTGGGTCGCCGGCTGGCGGCCAAGGAGGGCCGTGACGACGTCACGGCGATGCCGTACGGGCCGAGCGTCCCGCACATGTTCATCGTCGTGTTCGTCATCATGCTGCCGATCTACCTGAAGACGAAGAACCCGGTCGAGGCGTGGCAGGCCGGCCTCGCCTGGGCGTTCATCATCGGCATCATCGTCGTGATCGGCGCGTTCGTCGGGCCGATGATCCGCAAGTACGCGCCGCGGGCGGCCATGCTCGGCACGCTGGCCGGCATCTCGATCGCGTTCATCTCCATGCGGCCCGCCGCGCAGATGTGGGACGCCGCCTGGATCGCGCTGCCCGTCTTCGGCCTGCTGCTCGTCGGCCTGCTCACCGACCTGAAGCTGCCGTGGAACCTGCCGATCGGCGCGGTCGCGCTGGCCCTGGGCACCGCCATCGGCTGGATCGGCGGGTTCATGGACACCCCGGCGGTGTCGGAGGCGGCCAAGGACATCGCGGTGTCGCTGCCGACCTTCCACTTCGACAAGCTGTTCCACGGCCTGTCCGACATCTCGCCGCTGCTGGCCACGGCCATCCCGCTCGGCGTCTACAACTTCACCGAGGGCATGTCCAACGTGGAGAGCGCCGCGTCCGCCGGGGACAACTACAACCTGCGGCCGATCCTGCTCGCCGACGGCTTCGGCGCCATCCTCGGCTCGGCTCTCGGCTCGCCGTTCCCGCCCGCCGTCTACATCGGCCACCCGGGCTGGAAGGCCGCCGGTGGTCGCACCGGCTACTCCCTGGCCACCGGCATCGTCATCGCGGTCCTGTGCTTCCTCGGCCTGTTCGGCCTGCTCAACGCCGTGCTACCGCTGCCGGCGATCGTGCCGATCCTGCTCTACATCGGGCTGCTCATCGGCGCCCAGGCCTTCCAGGCCTCGCCGAAGGCGCACGGCGCCGCCGTCATCGCCGCGATCATCCCGAACATCGCCTCCTGGGCGGCCGGGCAGATCGACAACACGGTGACGACAGCCGTCGGCGTGGCGTCGAAGATGAACCCGGCGGTCAACCTGAACGTCACCGACGCCGACCTCGAGGGCAACAGCGTGCTGCTGCACGGTCTGCACCTGCTCGGGGACGGTGCGGTGCTGGCCGGTCTGGTGCTCGGCTCCATCGTCGCGTTCATCATCGACAAACGGTTCATCTCGGCCGCGATCGCCTCGGCCGCCGGTGCGGTGTTGTCCTTCGTGGGGCTGATCCACGCGGAGAAGGTCGAGTGGGACGCGGGCGGCGGCCAGGTTGCCCTCGGCTACCTGTTCCTCACGCTGGTCTGCGTGGCCTGGGCGCTGACCAGGCCCGCACCGCGGGTACCGGACGCCGAGGAGATCGCGCTGGAACGGGAGCACGGCATCCCGTCGCAGACGCGGCGCAGCGCTCCCGAGGAGGTCGCGCCGGCCGCCGACACCGCGCAGCCGCCCGCCGCGGACCCGGGTCCGGACCTGGACACCCCGTCCAGCGCCTCGGCCACCGGCCCCAAGCCGGCCACCTCGGCACCTGCGGGCGCCGGAACCGTCTGACCGGTCGCCTCAGCGAGGCGCAGGTCTTCCCCGCGCCGCCGGTCACCCACCCCGACCGGCGGCGCGGTTCTCGCTCGCTCCCGTTACGCGCATGCCGCCGTCCGGCCCGGTCGGTGGGTGGCGGCTTGGCTGCATTGCGCCACCTTGCCGTTCCGAACGCTTCGTGTCCATTGCGTCCCTCCGGAAGGGCAAGGGAGGGGGCGGTCAGGGGCTGGCGGCGGTGGTGGCGGGGGCCGCGGCGGAGCGGGTGAAGATCAGGGAGACTTCCATGATCCCGTGATCCTCCGTGGAGATGCCGGGGAAGCTCGGGTTCGGGATCTCGTAGTCGGCGAAGACGACCGGGAGCTGGCCGACGGTGCGGATCGAGGTGCCGTCCCAGCGGGACTGCAGCGTCATCGTGACCCGCCTGGTCTGGCCCCGCAGGGTCAGGTCACCCTTCGCCGCGACGGCCCGGGTGGTCTGCGAGTCGGTGGGGACGGCGCCGATGTCGACCGGTTCGGCGAGGGTGAAGGTGGCGGTCGGGAAGGTGTCGGTGTCCATGATCCGGCCGCGGAACTGGTTGTCCCGGCGGCTCTCGTCGCTGGTCACCGTGGCCATCTGCACGGTGAAGGACGCCTTCGAGGCCCGCGAGCCGTCGATGGTGAGCGAGCCGGACACCTGCTTCGTCCGCCCCGCCGCCGTCGTGTCCTGGCCGAAGAGGATCTCCTTGACCCGGTAGCCGACCTCCGAGCCCGGCGCGATCGCCCAGGAGCCGGCCAGCGAGCCGGTCGGCGCCACCGTCTCGCCGCCGCCCGGCTGGGCCAGGGAGAACTCCTCCGGGGCGTCTTTCTTGATCACGTTGATGTAGAGGGCTGTGCCGCCCACGACCAGGATCGCCAGCACCACGACGGCGCCGATCAGGACGACGAACAGGCGCGGACGCCGGCGTCGGGACCGCGCGGCCGGTGCGTCGGGTTCGGTCATCGGAAGGTCGTCCCCCTCGCAGTGGGCCTCGCGACGGGCGCCGCCGAGGTCCGTTCCTGCTGGTTATCCCATGGACGGCCGCTTTGGAAGGCACTTGTGGGCTATCACCCGCCCGCGTCCTGCCGGCTCGGTCGATCCCCCCCGTCATCGCGGGCGTCGTGGCCGGCGTCGGAACCGGAGTCCGAACTGTGGCCGGGGGCGTCACCGTGGCCGGGGGCGTCGCGTTCATCCTGGCCGTCACGCCGGCTACCGTCCTCGTGGTCGCCGCCGCCGTGGTCGCGCTCGTCGTCGACCCGGACCCGGCCCTGGGTGAGCGACTTGACCTGTACCGACAGCCCGTCGTCGCGCACCCGCAGGGGGACCACGACGAACCGCCCGGTCGGCAGGTAGGCGCCCGCCGGCGGTGAGTCCCAACTGTGCAGGCCCAGCCACCAGCGGTGACGGGAGTCGGTGAAGGCGTGGGCGCCCCCGGGGCCGAAGCCGGCCTTCCCGCCGGCCAGCATCGGCTTCGGTGCCGGGTGGCAGGGCCCGAGCGGGCCGGTACACGACGCGCTGGCCACCACCTGGCGCCCGTTGAGCTCCGGTGCGGCCGAGTACACCAGGTGGTCGCGCCCCTGTTCGACGATCATCGAGGGGCTCGCGACCCGCTTCTGCTGCCAGGGCAGGCTGGGGCGCAGCAGCACCGCCGGCTCGCCGGTGAGCACCAGCCCGTCCGAGCGCAGCCGCTGGGCCCACAGTGTCGGGCCCGTGCCGCCGGGCCGTCCCGGGCTGCTCCAGGTCAGGTAGGCGCGCCCGGCGTCGTCGACGAAGGGGCTCGGGTCGGTGCTGCCGCCGTCGGCGGTCTGGCAGACGAACGGGGCCAGCGACGTGTCCACGAACGGCTCGTCGAGGTGCGCCGAGGTCGCCGCCGAGATGCAGCGGAGGCCGAGCCCGCGCACGGTCGTCGTGTAGTAGAGGACGTACGAGCCGTCGAACGCGCCGATCGCCGCCGGCCCCAGGCCGCCGCCCGGGTCGGCCCAGCCCGGTGGCGCCGTCAGGGCGTCGGGCTGGGTGGTCCAGCTCCGGCGGTCCCGGCTGGAGAGCAGGCTGATCGTGCCGGGGGTACGCGGGTCCACGCCGACGGCATAGGTCGTCCGGTTGCGGGTCAGCAGGGACGGCGCCGGGAAGTCGACGCCGGGGACGAGCACGGCCCGGGTCGAGGCGCCCGAGCTCGCCTTGGACAGGTACAGCCCGACAAGGACGATGACGATGACGACCACGGCCGGCTGGCGTCGGGCGAAGTCGACCAGACCACCTGTAAGGCCCTTCTCGCCCATGCCGCCACCATCCTCATTGTGAGTACCTGATGGCGGAGTGTATTCACGGTGGGGTGAAGTTGGGCGTCAATCGACTCTGCGGACACCCCCTGTCGCCTTGAAGGTCGCCTCAGTAGTCGCGCCGGCGGTCCTTTCGGCGGTCGCTACGGAGGGCGCCTCGGCGGTCGCGTCGGCGGGCGGCTCGGCGGACAGTCCCCGCAGCAGGGCGGCGCTGCGCGGGTTCAGCCCGACGATGGTCACCTCCGTGCCACGTTCGCGGTACTTCGTCCGGACGTCGTCGAGGGCGGCGACCGCGGCGGAGTCGAGGACATCGGCCTTGGACAGGTCGATGACGACTCGGTCCGGGTCGCGGCCGTAGGCGAAGGCGTTGACCAGGTCGCCCGTCGAGGCGAAGAACAGCGTGCCCTGGACGGCGTAGATCCGTTCGCCGCCCTCCGGGTCGAGCACGCTGGTCACCAGGGCCAGGTGGGCGACCTGACGGGTGAACAGCAGGGCGGCCAGGAGGACGCCGACGAGCACCCCGTAGGCCAGGTTGTGGGTGGGCACCACGACGGCGACAGTCACGACCATGACCGCGGTCTCGCCGCGGGGCATCCGGCGCAGAGTGGACGGCGCGACGCTGCGCCACTCGAAGGTCATCACCGCGACCAGGATCATCACCGCGACCAGCGCGGACATGGGGATGTGCCGGACGAGATCGCGCAACGGCACGACGAGCATCAGCAGGAAGCCGCCGGCGGCGAAGGTCGACAGCCGGCCTCGGCCGCCGGAGTTGACGTTGACGATGGTCTGGCCGATCATCGCGCAGCCACCCATCCCGCCGAAGAAGCCGTTGACGATGTTGGCGATGCCCAGGCCCCAGGACTCGCGGTTCGGGTCGTGGGTGGAGTCGGTCATCCGGTCGACGATCTGGGCGGTCAGCAGCGTCTCCAGCAGGCCCACGGCGGTCAGCGCGACCACGTAGGGTGCGATGATCCGCAGGGTTTCCCAGGTGAGCGGGACGTCGGGGATGCCGGGCACCGGCAGCGAGCTGGGCAGCCGGCCCTCATCCCCGACCGTCGGCACCGAGATGTGGAAACCGCACGTGACCAGCGTCAGGACCGCCACCGCGACGAGCGGCGCCGGGATCGCCCGCGTGACCCGGGGGACCGTCAGCAGGATCGCCAGGCCCCCCGCGACCAGGACGTAGACCTTCCACGACTCGCCGATGACGTGCGGCATCTGGGCGGTGAAGATCAGGATGGCCAGCGCGTTGACGAAGCCGATCATCACGGTGCGCGGCACGAAGCGCATCAGCCGCGCGACCCCGAGCACGCCGAGGACACCCATCAGCAACCCGACCCCGACGGTGGTCGCGAGCAGGTAGTTCAGCCCGTGCTCGCGGACCAGCGGCGCGGCCACGAGGGCCATCGAGCCCGCGGCGGCGGAGATCATCGCCGGTCGGCCACCGGTGAACGCGATGATCACCGAGATGGTGAACGACGCGAACAGGCCGACCTTCGGGTCGACCCCGGCCACGACCGAGAACGAGATCGTCTCCGGGATCAGCGCGAGCGCCGTCACCAGGCCCGCGAGCAGCTCCACCCGGACGTAGCGCGCGCCGGGCCAGCGTCGGGCCAGCGCGGGCAGGCGCAGCCCCCCGACGACCGCACGACGGCTCCCGGCCACCGCGCCGGCGGCCTCACGGGCCGAAACACCTGTCATGGAAGCGGACCTCGAGGATCGACGGTGGCGTCGGCGCAGCGCCGAAGCCGCCGTGGCGGGACCGGACCCCTACTCGCCCGCCGCCCGTCGCCACCACGCGACGCATCGATCGGACGGCGACACGTGGATCGAGGGACGGCGCACCCGTGGGCAGACGCGACGGATCCCCGGGAAAGCGCAGCGTGGCGGCATCATCGCCCTGGGAACGACTGCGGGGCGGCGTTCCCCACGCCTCGGGTGTACGACCGGCGGTACGGTCCGGTTAGTCAGATCTGACGATACAAAGTCAGCTTCGATGAAGCGACGACCGGGTTCGGCCGGTCATGCCCGGGGTGCCCCGAGCCGGGCCAGGGCCTCCTGCATCTGGTCGATCTCGATCGACTGGTTGAGCACCATCGCCCTGGCCAGGCTGCGCGTACGGTCGGCATCGGCGTGCTGCGCCGCGTACTGCGCCATCGCCAACCCCCCACGATGGTGGTGCACCATCAGGGTGAGGAACAGGACATCGAGGTCGCGGCCGTGGATCGTCGCGAGCCGCCGCAGCTCGTTCGGGGTCGCCATGCCCGGCATCCGGGCGGTGTCGCCGGCCGACGCGGCGCCCTCGGCGGTGCCGTTCATACCCGGCATGTCGGTCATGGCCGTCGAGCCGGTGTCGCCGTGGCCGTCGTGCCCGGTGCCGGCCGCCGCGCCGGTGCCGCCCATCCAGCGCATCGGCGCGCCGGCGGCGGTCTGGGTCCGCCCCCAGCCCGACAGCCACGCCGACATGATGCCGATCTCCCGCTGCTGGGTCAGCGCGATGTCCTGCGCGACGCTGCGGGTCGACGTGTCGCCGCCGCGGTCGAACTCGATCATCGCCATCTGCACAGCCTGCGCGTGGTGCTCGGACATGTCGCGGGCGAAGCCGACGTCGACGGAGCTCTCGCCGGGCGGGCGGTCGAGCAGGTCGCCCAGCGCCGCGCCGGCCGCCAGCAGCCCGGCCACCAGCACCACGACGACCGGGGTCCACCACAGGGCCGCCCGGCGCCGACGCCGCGGGGCACCGGCCTCGCCGGTTGCGGGCCCGGTGGCCGGGGCCGTCCCGGTCCCGGCGGCGCCGTCCAGGTCGGCCCCGCCCGGTCCGGTCGCGTTCGGCGCGGTCCCGCCCGGCGCGGTCGGATCGGGCGAGGGCGCATCCGGCGTGAGTGCGCTCGGTCGGGCTCTGGCGGGGCCGGGTTCGCCTCGTGCGGTCCGGTCGTCCTGCCTGCGCGGCTCGGCTGGGGCGTCTGCGGGCGCGGTGGGGACGGCGGGAGGGCCGCCCCCGGCGCGCAGCTCTGAATCGCTCATCGTCCGTCAAGTCTGACGTAGGTGCCGACGTTTCGTGCGCCACCCCCCGCGGGCCTCGCCGCGTCGGGCGAAGGAAGGAGCCGGCTACCGGGCCGGGCGGCCGGGGCAGCGGCCGGATCAGACGTGCAGGTGGGAGTTGAAGACGAAGGTCCGCTTGCCGACCTGGACGCGGGTGCCGGGCACCAGCGGGGCGGGCTGGTGCGGGTTGAGGGGGGTCCACACGGTCGCCTCGGGCGGCGCGATGTAGGTGCCGTTGGCTGAACCCTGGTCGGTGATCACGGCGTCCCAGCCGGTCAGGGTGATCACGGCGTGCACCCGGGAGACGGCGCTCTCGCCGTCCTCGACCGGCAGCGCCCGCGCCTTGCCGGCCCGGACGGCGTCGTCCCGGTCGGGCTGGCGGCCGATGACCAGGTCCATGTCGACGTTCATCGTCTGCCCGTCGTCGAACACGAGCACCCCGACGGTCGGCCGCGGCCCCCACACCGTGCGGGAGCTCTGCTGGGCCAGCGAGAGGCCGCACTCGGCGCAGTACGGCGCCTGCGGGTGGTTGAAGTGCCCGTTCGCGCACAGCACCCCCTCGACCTGGGGTTCGGAGCCGGTGGGCAGCATCGTCGGGGCCTCGTCGTCCTCGATGAGATCGGAGACGGTGAAGGTCTGCCCGGGAAGCTGGGTCATGGCGTCGTGATCGTCGTCGGTGAGGTCGTCGCCCAGCCCGTCGCCGAGGCCGTCGGACAGGGGCTCGGCGTGCCCGCCGAGCTGGCCGCCGCCGAGCTGGCCGCCGCCGAGCTGGCCGAGGTGGCCGCCCGGCCCGGAGTCGACCGCGGCGTGGCCGATCGCCTCGCGTCCGGCGAGCTCGGTCGGCGGGTCCTCGTCGAGTTCGTCGAGGTCGGCGGCCTGGGTGGGCTCCGCCGCCGCGCGGCGACGGTGGGCCTCCTCCTCGCTGAGCAGCGGGGCCAGTGCCGGCGGGGTGGTCGACATCGGGTCCGGGGCGCGCGAGCCGGGAGTGGGGATCGCCGCGGCGCCGGTCATCGGGTCGCGCAGCGGATCGAAGCCGGCGAGTAGCTGGTCGGCCGACGCCTTGGGGGCGGGCAGCGCGGGCGCGTCGCTGAGCAGCAGGCTCACGCCGATCCCGGGCACCGCGCCGATCCGCAGGTCGAGGGGGAAGCCGAGGTCGCCGAGGCCGCCGGGGAAGCCGGTCGGGCCGACGATGCCGGTCGGCCCGACGTCGATCCGGGCGATCTCCGTCGGCAGCAGGCGGTCGACCCAGGTGGCCGAGTCCACGCCGGACAGCGTCACCCCGGACGTCCCGGACGCCACGACGTCCATCGCCCCGTGGACGAGCGCCGCGACGCGGTCGTTGACGGTGGTCAGCAGGCTGAAGTCGGGCACCCGGTCCGGGTCGGCGTCGGCGAGGACCCCGGCGACCCGGCGCACGAGCCGGCGGCCCATGGTCGACGCGGTCGTGCCCACCTCCGCGGCCACCTCGGCGCACAGCCCGAGCAGCCTGCTGGTGATCTCGGCGGTCTCGGGTCGGCCGGCCCGGGCGACGATGAGCGCGCCGGGCAGCCGGACGACCACCCCGGTCTGATCCGGGTGCCCGGACTCCACGACCACCCGGAAATGGTCCAGTCCCGCCATGACCTCGCCCCTCGTCCCCACACCCCGCGCCGCGCCGGCCATCACCGCCGGCGGCCTCGTGGCACATCCTCGCCGCTCGGTGCGGCCCGTCCGGTACGGTCCTATCCTGCCGTGCCCGCGGGTCGGCTGGTACCGCCTTACCGTCACCGTGGCGGGCGATGTCCGGGGTCCGACAGGCGAGCGCGCGCCGCGGGCGCGCCACCCGCCCGCCGGATGGTCGCGGGCGGGCGGCGGTTACGCCAGGGCCCGGTCCAGGTTGATCGCCGCGCTGATCAGCGCGAGGTGGGTGAACGCCTGCGGGAAGTTGCCGAGCGCCTCGCCGGAGGAGCCGATCTCCTCGGCGTAGAGGCCCACGTGGTTGGCGTAGGTGAGCATCTTCTCGAAGACCATCCGGGCCTCGCTCACCCGGCCGGCCCGCGTCAGCGCCTCCACGTACCAGAACGAGCAAAGGTTGAACGTGCCCTCGTCACCGGTCAGCCCGTCGCTGCCGTCGGCGGCGTAGCGGCGCACCAGGCTGTCGCTGACGAGGTCCTCGCCGAACCGGTCCAGCGTCGAGAGGAACCGCGGATCGGTGGGCCCGGAGAACTTCACCAGCGGCATGCACAGCAGGGACGCGTCCAGCCGCGGTGAGCCGGGGAACTCCATGTAGGCCCCGCGGGTGGGGTTCCACGCCTCGTTCTGAACGAACCGGTACGCCTGACCGGCGAGGTCCTTCCAGTCGTTCGTCGGGCCGGGCAGGCCCCGCTGGCGTGAGATGCGGCAGGCCCGCTCGAAGGCGACCCAGGTCATCAGCGCCGAGTAGGTGAAGCGCTGGCGTCCGCCGCGGGTCTCCCAGATCCCCTCGTCCGGGGTGTCCCAGTGCTTGGCCAGCCAGTCGAGCTGGCGGCCGAGGGCCTCCCAGAGCTGGAAGGAGATCGGGACCTTCTTGTTGTACAGGTAGACCGAGTCCATCAGCTCGCCGTAGATGTCGAGCTGGAGCTGCTCGGCGGCGGCGTTGCCGATGCGCACCGGCCTGGAACCGCGGTAGCCGGAGAGGTGTTCCAGGACGATTTCGTCCAGGTGGGCGTTGCCGTCGACGCTGTACAGCACGTACAGCCCGGAATCCTTCGGCGCCTCGTGGCAGCGCTGCTCCAACCAGTCCATGAACGCGGCGGCCTCGTCGGTGAAGCCCAGCGCCATCAACGCGTAGGTGGTGAACGCCGCGTCCCGAATCCAGGTGTAGCGGTAGTCCCAGTTGCGCACGCCGCCGAGCTCCTCCGGCAGCGAGGTGGTCGGCGCCGCCACCAGCGCGCCGGTGGGCCGGTAGACCAGCAGCTTCAGCACCAGTGCGCTGCGTAGGACCATCTCCCGCCAGCGGCCGTGGTAACGACTGCGCCGCAGCCACGCCTGCCAGTAGTTCAGCGTCCGGGTGAACAGCGTGTCCGCCTCGCCGGTGATCAGCGGACGGATCGTCGAGTTCCATTCGAGCACGATGTCGGCGGTCTCGCCCATGGGCAGGTCGAAGTCCGCGAACACGGCGGTGCCGTCGACCCGCAGCGGCAGCGCGGTGCGCAGCACGAGGGTGCCCTTCGTCGATTCGAACACCGCCCCCGAACCGGGGACCAGCGTCACCGTGTGCGCGGCCCGCCCGTAGTCGAACCGCGGGTCGCAGCGCAGCCGGAACGTCGCGGTCCCGCGCACGGCGCGGGCCTGGCGGACGACGACGTGCGGCGTCTCCGCGACGTCGCTGTCCACCGGGACCATGAAGTCGACGACCTCGCCGACCGCCCGTGGGGTGAGGAAGCGGGTCATCAGGACGTTCGAGTCGGGCAGGTAAAGCTGCTTCGCCCGGGAGTCCGGACAGTGGATGCGGAACGATCCGCCGCGGTCGGCGTCGAGCAGGCTCGCGAAGACCGACGGCGCATCGAAGCGTTGCGGGCAGTACCAGTCGATCGTGCCATCCGTGGCGACCAGGGCCACGGTACGCAGGTCGCCGATGACCGCGTGCTCCTCGATGGGCGGGTAGTCGGTGTCGGGCATTCGTAGGCTCCGCGAGGCGTGATTGGCCGAGGGTCCGACCAGGGATTCTGCGGGGGACGGATCAGGGAGGACGCCACCGCGCGAGCACAACCCGACGCCGAGCCGCTCGCGTCCTCCCGGCCGCCGCCGGTCGCCACCCGAGCGATGGCAACCAGGCGAAGGTAACCCGCCGGGGCGGTGGCGCGCCCATCACTGCCGACAAGCCGAAAAACGGGCCTGACGCGCCGTGTGAACTCGCGATGTCGGCGATGCGTCGGCGCCGGGTCCGCGCCGCGTCGGCGGAGGTCACCGGGTCGGTGGAACCCTCGTCGCCACCGGCGGTCCGCGGTGGTCGCGGGTGGCGGCGGAGCCGGCGTTCGCACCCCGGTGGGGGGTCTCGCCGTTTGGGCGTCGGGGCGGCCACCTACGATCACGCCATGGCCGCCCACCCTCCGACTGCCGAGGACGGTCGTGCCGCGCTGGTGATGTTCGCTCGGGGCGACCGGGTCTTCCCGGTCGACGACCTCGGCGGCGGGATCTGGTCGCGGCGCGGCACCGTGCTGGCCGTGCACGCGGCCGGGCGCCGCGAGCCGGCCGAGCAGCCCGGGCCGGTAAGCGTCGAGTCGACCCGCAGCGCGGCACCGGTCACCGCGCGGGCGACGGTCCTCTGGGACGACGGCAGCGCCGAGGTGCTGGCCGAGGATCAGCTCTGCCTCGTCTACGACCAGGAGGCCCCCGTCGGCGTCCGGGTCGTGACCCTGCCGATGGCCGAGCCGGTGGATGTGGTGCAGCACGGCGGGCACGTCGTGCTGGTGCTGCGCGACGGCCTGGTCGCGCCCGCGGTCGTGGAGTCGCTGCGCGACAAGCTGCGCCGGGTGCGGGCGGCGCTGACTCCGGCGCGGCCGGACCCCGCCTCCGCGGCCGAGCTGCGTCGGCGGGACCTCGATCTGCTGCGGGCCCTGATCGCACAGCTCACCGGGGGCGCGCCCGAGCCCCGCTGACGGGTGCCTGCGGTGCCCGCGGCGACGTCCGGGTCAGGAGGTCGAGTACGGCCCGGGGCGCACTCCGCCCGGGCCGTAGGCGTTGCCGTTCATCCCGGCCCGCGGCTGCTCGGTCATCGCCTGGCTCACCTTCGACGCGATCGCCTCGGTGAGCCGGATCGCCTGCGTGAGGGACAGGTTCAGCACGATCTCGCTGTCATCGGTCATCGCGAAGCGCACCGACACATCGGCCATGGTGGTTCCTCCCAGTCTCGGTCCGCCCGACACCCGGCTCCGGTGGTTGGAGGTCGGAGGGAGACCCGCACGGGCGCTGCCTGCCGTGCGGCCTCGGGGCATGGTGACCGCCCCACCATCCCCGATGGGGATCTCGCGCCGTACGTGACCCCCCCTGTCGCCCCCACCGGTGAGGCTGCTAGCGGTGTGTTGCTTCGACTCTGGGTGATCAGTCAACTTCGTTGACCCCCGCGAATGCGCGTCGATCCGGACAGGAACACCTATTGGTGATGATGGCATCGCTGTCGGTGGCCGCGTAGGGGGTCGAGGCGAATCTCGTGAGAGAGATCACATCGAGCCCACGCCGCTCGTCGGTGCGCCCGCGCGGGGGCTCCCGGCTCAGATCCAGCCGGGGAACCACATCCTGGCCCGCCACGAGGAGTAGGGGATCACCTGCGCGGACAGGATCGGGTAGAAGTACGCGAACAGCAGGACCACGACGATCGTGTAGACCCCGACCGTCAGCGCGCCGGTCAGCCGGCGGGCGTCGGAGGCATCCCGCGGGCCGAGCGCGAGCCCCGCCAGCGCCGTGATCCCGAGGACGAGGAACGGCAGGCACGGCAGCGCGTAGAAGAAGAACATCGTGCGGCTCGGGAACAGCAGCCACGGCAGGAACGCCGAGCCGAAGCCGACCAGCACCAGGGCGGCCCGCCAGTCCCGCCGGGCCACCCACCAGGCGAGCATCCCGAGCAACCCGGCGGTGCCCACCCACCACACCGCGGGGTTGCCCAGCGCCAGCACCTCCCGCGAGCAGCCGGCCGGATCGTGGCAACCGGACGTCCCATAGGCGGGCGACGAGTAGTAGTACGCCACCGGCCGGGCCATCACCAGCCAGCTCATGGGGTGCGAGGCGAAGGTGTGCCCCTGGTCGAGGCCCTCGTGGAACTTCAGCACCGCCATCTGGTACTTCCACCAGCCGTGCCACGCAGCGCCGAACCCGTCACCGTAGAAGTGCCGGTAGTAGCCGCCGTCGGTGACGAACCAGCCCGTCCAGGTGGCCAGGAACACCACGATCGGAACGACGACGAACGTAGCCGCCCAGGCGGGCAGGTCCCGCCGCAGCGCGCCCAGCACGGGCCGCTGCGCGCCGCCGGTGCGCCGGGCGCCGATGTCCCAGGCGATCGCGAGCGCCGCGAAGCCGATGATCGTGTAGAGCGCGCTCCACTTCACGCCCATCGACAGGCCGAGCGCAACCCCGCAGGCCAGTCGCCACCGGCGGAATCCCAACCGGGGCCCGTAGAGCTCGCGCAGCCGCTCCTGACGGCCGGCCGCGGCCCCGGAGTCCGCCGTAGCCCCCGAGGCCGTCGTAGCCATGGAGTCGGCCGTGGCCCCCGAGGCCGTCGTAGCCATGGAGTCGGCCATGGCCATGGAGTCCGCTGCGGCTGGGGAGTTCGCCGTGGCCGCCGAATCCGCGCCCGCGCCGTCCGCTCCCGGCGAGCCGCCGGCTGTCGGGGGTGGCGGACCGGAGCCTCGGGCCAGTGCCGCGCTCAGGCGGTCGGCGAGCCGGGCCCGTCCGTCGTCGCGGTCGAGCAGCAGGCACGCCAGTGCCACGACGACCCCGGTCATCAGGAAGATGTCGAGGATCCCGATCCGGCTCTGCACGAACTCCAGGCCGTCCATGGCGAGCAGCAGGCCGGCGAAGCAGCCCAGCAGGGTCGAGCGGAACATCCGCCGGGCGGCGCGGGCGAGGACGAGCACGGCCAGCGTGCCGAACAACGCCGAGGAGAACCGCCAGCCGAGCTCCGGGTCGCCGTGCGGGACCCCCCCGCAGTTCGTGTACCCGAACAGACCCTCGGAGGCGGCCATCAACCACTTGCCGAACGGCGGATGGACGACGTACGCCGGCCCGGAACAGGACTTCGAGTCGATCTCGTAACCGGCGGTGAGCAGGCCCCAGGCGTCCTTGGTGTAGTAGACCTCGTCGAAGTACACCCCGCGCGGCTGGGTGACGTTCCAGAACCGCAGCAGCCCGGCCAGGACCGCGACCGACAGGGTCGCCAGCCACCCGGCCAGCGGCGAGCCCGGCATCGGCGGGCACAGCCGCTCGCGCAGCGCCTCGGCCCGCGTCCGCCGCGGACCGAGTGGGTCCGGACCGGTCACCGGCGGCGTGTCGCCTCCTCTGCTCGCACTCCAGGGCACGTGGGCCGTCGTCGCCGTCACACCGATCAGGGTAGGTCCTGGCTCCTGACACACTGGGCGGGTGTCCGGGACCCTGGTGCTGTGTGGCGCTCCGATCGGTGATGTCCGGGACGCGAGCCCACGCCTCGGTGAGATCCTCGCCACGGCGGATGTGGTCGCGGCCGAGGACACCCGGCGGGTGCTCCGGCTGGCGCACGCCCTCGGCGTCACCATCTCCGGCCGGATCGTGTCCTGTTACGACGCGGTGGAGGGCGCCCGCGCCGCGCTCCTGACCGACTACCTGCGCGAGGGGGCCACGGTCGCCTTGGTCACCGATGCCGGGATGCCGGCGGTGTCCGACCCAGGCTTCCGCGTGGTCGCCGCGGCCGCCGCCGCCGGCATGGCCGTCACCGTCGTGCCCGGCCCGTCCGCGGTGACCGCCGCCCTCGCCGTCAGCGGCCTGCCCACCGACCGGTGGACCTTCGAGGGCTTCCTGCCGCGCAAGGGCGCCGACCGGCGTTCCCGGCTGCGCGAGCTCGGCGGCGAGACCCGCACGATGGTGTTCCTGGAGTCCCCGCACCGGCTCCCGGCGGGCCTGGGCGACCTGATCGCCGCCTTCGGTGCCGACCGAGCCGCGGTGCTGTGCCGGGAGCTGACCAAGACCTTCGAGGAGATCGTCCGCGGCGACCTCGCGGCCCTGCTCGCCTGGGCAACCGACGGCCGCGTGATCCGCGGGGAGTTCACCCTGGTGATCGCCGGCGGCGCCGGGCGCGGACCGGTGACCGTCGACTTCGCCCCCGCCCAGGCGGCCAGGCTCGCCCAGTCGCCTCCGCCCGCTGCCAGCTCGCCCGCTGCCAGCTCGCCCGCTGCCGGCCTGCCCGCCGCCGGTTCACCCCTCGCCGGTTCGTCCGCCGGCGTCTCGATCGGCGGCGGCCTGCCCGCCGCGGGGTCGGCTGCCGCGGGGTCGGCTGCTGGTGGGCCGGAGCAGCCCGTAGCCCCTGTCGCCGGGGTGGGGCCCGCCGAGTCGGTCGACGCTCGGGTTCTCGCCGCCGACGTCGCCCGGCGCACCGCCGCCGGCATGCCGCGCAAGGAGGCCCGCCGGGCGGTCGCGGCCGACTACGGCGTGTCCCGCAACGACGTCTACGCCGCCGAACTCGCCGTCCGCGCGCCTCATCCCGCCCAGGCCGACGGCCCCGCCCAGGCAGACCGTCCTGTGCATCGCCAGTGATGCCGTCGAGGAATGAGCGCGGCCGTCGGCCGGTTGGCCACGCCCGCACGTCGAGGGCGAGGCCTCCGGGAGGCGCAGCACGGTTCCGCGGAACCGCAGGACCGCGCGAGCTGGAGCCGGGAGTAGGGCTCGCGGTGTAATGCGGTGCAATTCAGCAGCTCCGCTGGAGCAGCAGGGCCTTGCCCATCGCGGCCCATTCGTAGGTGATCATGTAGGGCCACATGCGGCGAGGCGGCGGCACCCCGATCATCCGGACCTCGCCGGAGTAGCAGCGACCAAGCCGTAGCCGGGCCCGGGTGCTCTGCGACGTCGAGGTGATCACGATCAGGGAGTGCCAGCCGCGCCGGGCCGCCGCGGCACCCACCCAGCGGGACTCGCCCTGGGTCGTCAGCGGGCTGGGCGCGAAGCAGATCACCTCCACGCCGGGAATGTCGCCTGGGCAGGGGTCGCCGGCGGTCGGGGTCGAGACGGCGAGGACCGGGGCGTAACCGGCGCGGGCGAGAGCCACCGCCCGTTCGAGGCGGCCAGGACTGCCGGCGAACATGACGATCGCGTCGACCGGCGCCGGCTGGTCGCGATGGGGGAAGACGAACAGCCGCCCGGTGGCCGCCGTGAACGCGACCGCCAGGGCGCCGACCAGGGCGATGGTGATGGCTCGGCGGCGCGACGTGCCGGTCGGCGCGCGCTCGAGCGGACCCGCCGCCATGGACCTCCCTTCGTGGCGGCTCGGCGCCGCCGTGGCCGTCGTGGCGCCTCGTTCCGCCGCGTGACCCGAGCCAACCACGGCTCACCCGCTCCGGGTGGGCTCCCCCGCCGCAACCCGCCGCCCCGGACAACACCGGGATGCGGCGCCGGCGGCCGGCCCGCTCTCGGCCGCTCCCCGTCGGCGCCGCACTTCGCGGCGCCCCATTTCCCCGACGCAGCTCCTCGCCGACGCAGCTCCACGCCGACGCAGCTCCACGCCGATGCCGCTCCTCGCCGACGCAGCTCCTATGTCGACGGGGAGGTGGAGGTCGGCCGGGCGGTCGGCGGCGCCGAGGCCGGCCGGCTGGTGATCCGGCGAGGATGGGCGAACGTGGCCCGGGCGGCCTCCCGTGGCCACACGGTGCGTGACGCGCCGTCCTGCCACTGCACGATCGGGATCTGGTGGCCGACCTGCAGCCCGGTCGCCTCGTCCAGCCGGAACCGGCCGAGCAGCGTCGTCGTGTCGATGCCGCGGGCGGCGGCGAGCACGGAGGCGTCCTGCACGCCTCCGCAGAACCGGATCGCCCGCCCCAGGATCAGGCCGGTGACGTAGGCCCAGGCGGCCGTCTCCGTCGGCGCGACGCCGTGCAGGGCGGTGTAGTCGGCGGTGAACTCGCGCGCCGTCGGCCCGGTGGCGGTCAGCTGGGTGCTCTCCGGCATCCAGCTTCCCGGGGCGAGCAGTTGCTCGCGCAGGTCGCCGAGGCTGGCGGTGGCCTGCGCGCTGACGGCGGTGGAGAACGCCGCCGCCCGCCACGGCCGGCGCAGCAGGATGTTCGCCGCGGCCAGCTCGTCGTCGGGGCTCGCGTGCACGATGAGAACGTCGCCCGGGGGTAGCCGGGTCGCGGCGAGCGTGGCCTTTCCCGGCGCGAAGACGTGCGAGGCGACCTCGAACGCCTGGGCGGTGGCGGCGGCTCTGGCCACCGAGGTGATCTCGACCGCGGTGTCGCCCGAGGCGAGCAGGACGACCTTGCGGGCCCGCCGGTCGACCGCCCGCACCGCCGCGAGGACCCCCCGTGGCCAGGTCGAGGTGGCCGCGGCGATGTTGACGACGTTGGGGAATGCCTGCCGGACGAACCTGGTCGACGGCGCCCCCGTGTTGAACACCACCCGGTCGGTCGCCGCACAGGCAGCCAGGGCCGCCCGGTGGCCGTAGGGCCCGAGCAGGGCGTCCGGACGGGCGGCGACGGCGGCGCGCATCGCGGCCGCCGGGTCGGGGTAGGCGTCATACGCGGTGAGGCTCACCTCGTCCCAGGGGGCGGGGAGCCGCTCATCGCGCGCCCACAGGGTGACGCCGCGCAGGCCGGCCAGGCCCTGGGCGGCGTCCGGCCCGGTCAGCGGGGTGACGAGGGCCACGGTCAACGGCGTCGTCATCGGCAGGAATCCTCGCAGTCGCTCACCAGATAAGCGTCCCATGCTTGATAGGCGCATTCTTCGGCGCGCCCGGCAGCGGCCGTAGACTTCACCGGACGCGGAAGGATGGGTGAGGTGGCGCGAAACTCTGACCGGGCGGGCGAACCACCGCCGCCGCCCGATCCCCTGCCGGTGGCCGTCGTCGACAGCCACTGCCACCTCGACCTCATGGACACCGAGGTGGACGCCGCGATCGCGGCCGCCGTCGCCGTCGGCGTCACCCGGGCCGTCACCGTCGGGGTGGACCTGCCGACGAGCCGGTGGCAGGCCGACGTCGCCGACGCCCATCCGGAGCTCTACGCGGCCGTGGCCATCCACCCCAACGAGGCCGCCCACGGGGTGAGCGAGGAGACGTTCGCGGCCGTCACCGAGCTTGCCCGCCGGGACAAGGTCCGGGCCGTCGGCGAGACCGGGCTGGACTACTTCCGCACCCCGCCGGAGGCGCACGCCGCCCAGCAGGAGAGTTTCCGCCGGCACATCGCGATCGCCAAGGAGACCGGCCGTGCCCTGATGATCCACGACCGGGACGCGCACGAGGACACGTTGCGCATCCTCGCCGAGGAGGGCGCTCCGGACACGGTCGTCTTCCACGCCTTCTCCGGCGACGTCGAGATGGCGAAGGTCTGCGCCGACGCCGGCTACGTGATGTCCTTCGCCGGCAACGTGACCTTCAAGAACGCGGCGAACCTGCGCGAGGCGGCCGCCGTCGCCCCGGCCGAGCTGCTGCTCGTCGAGACCGACGCGCCGTTCCTCACCCCGGTGCCCTGGCGGGGCCGGCCCGGTGGCCCCTACCTGATCCCGCTGACGCTGCGGGTGCTCGCCGAGACCAGGGGCGTGGGCGTCGCCGAGCTCGGCGCGTCGATCGCCGCCAACGCCGAGCGGGTGTTCGGGCCCTGGTAGGCACCGACGCGCTGCTCGCGCCCGCCGAGCTGCGGGCGCTGGCGCACGCGCTGGACCTGCGGCCGACGAAGCGCCGTGGGCAGAACTTCCTCGTCGACGCGAACACCGTGCGCCGCCTGGTGCGCCTGGCCGACGTCGGTCCGAGCGACACGGTCCTGGAGATCGGTCCGGGTCTCGGTTCGATGACCCTGGGGCTGCTCGGCACCGCCGGCGCAGTCGTGGCCGTCGAGGTGGACGCGCCGCTGGCCGCCGCCCTGCCGGTGACCGTCGCCGCCCGGCTGCCCGCCGAGGCCGCGGCGCGGCTGCACGTGGTGCTCGCCGACGGGCTGCGGCTGGGACCGGCGGACCTGCCCGTGGGCGTGCCCGCCCCGGACGTGCTCGCCGCGAACCTGCCCTACAACATCGCGGTGCCGCTGCTGCTGGGCGTGCTCGAACGGCTGCCGTCGCTGCGCCGCGGCCTGGTGATGGTGCAGGCGGAGGTCGCCGACCGGCTGACGGCGCCGCCCGGCAGCCGGGTGTACGGCGCGCCCAGCGTGAAGCTGGCCTGGTACGCGCGCAGCCGCCCGGCCGGCGGTGTGCCCCGCCCGGTCTTCTGGCCGCAGCCGAACGTCGACTCCGGGCTGGTCGCCTTCACGCGCCGGACCCCGCCGGCGCCGGCGGAGCTGCGCGCCGAGGTGTTCGCCGCCGTCGACGCCGCGTTCGCGCAGCGCCGCAAGACGCTGCGCACCGCGCTGGCCCCCTGGGCCGGCTCGCGCGCCGCCGCGACGACCCTGGCGGAGGCGGCCGGGGTGGATCCCGGCGCCCGGGGCGAGACCCTCGACGTCGAGGCCTTCTGCCGCCTCGCCACCGCCCGCGTCGCCGCCGAGCGCGAGTCGTCGGGGTGTTGAGGGCGGCGCGCATCGGGTTGTGTCGGTCGCGGGTCCTGGGGCCTGGTTCGGCCGGCTAGCGGTTCCTTGCCTTTCCGGGGGTTCTGTGTCCGTCTCGTCCCTCTGGAAAAGGCAAGGAAGTGAGTCGGGGAGAGGTCCGGTCAGAGGGAGGCGATGCCGACGGCGCGGCGGACGCCTTCGAGGACGGGGCGGGCCCGGTCGCGGGCCTGCTCGGCGCCGGCGGCGAGGATGGCGTCGAGCTCGCTGCCGGGGGCGACAAGCGCCTCGTACTGCTCACGCAGCGGCGACAGCCAGGCGTTGACGGTCTCGAACAGGGCGTTCTTCAGCTCGCCCCAGCCGGTACCGCCCTGCTCCAGGCGGGTCCGCATCTCCTTGATCGCCTCGGGGGTGGCGAAGTTCTCGAACAGCGCGAACGCCGCCGAGGCGTCCGGGTCCTTCGGCTGGTCCACCGGTGTGCTGTCGCTCACGATGCCGCGGATGAGCTTCCGTAGCTGCTTCTCGGGGGCGAACAGGGGAATCGTGTTCTTGTAGGACTTGCTCATCTTGCGCCCATCGGTTCCGGGCAGTGCCCGCGCCGAGATACCGGCCGGATAGATTCCCTCCGGAATCCTCAGGCTGAAGACGTCGCCGAAGAGATGGTTGAACGAGCCGGCGATGTCGGCGGCGTATTCGACGTGCTGCGACTGGTCCTGCCCGACGGGCACCACGTCGGTGTTCATGATGAGGATGTCGACAGCCATCAGAATCGGGTAGTTGAACAGGCCCATGTTGATCCCGGCGTCCAGATCCGCCACGCCGGACTCGGCGTTGCGGTCACGGGCGGCCTTGTAGGCGTGCGCCCGGTTCATCAGGCCCTTGCCGGTGACGCAGGACAGCACCCAGGACAGCTCGAAGATCTCGGGGACGTCGGACTGGCGGTAGAAGATCGTGCGCGCCGGGTCGAGGCCGAGCGTGATCCAGGTGGCCGCCACCGACCGGGTGTAGCTCGCCAGCTCCCTGCGGTCGCGTATCGACGTGAGGGCATGGTAGTCGGCGATGAAGTAGATCGACTCGTAGGCCGAGGTGAGCTCCAGCGAGGGCCGGATCGCTCCGATGTAGTTCCCGAGATGCGGCTCGCCCGTCGGCTTGATGCCGGTCAGCGAGACCTTCGGCTGTTGCGCTGCCATGGCTGCGCAGTCTACGGAGGTGGCCCGCGCCGCCGGCCCGGCAGGCCGCGTGGGTCGGGCGGCGTCCCGGGTCGAGCCCGTGACGCCGCCGACCCACGGCCGTCAGGCGTCCCCGCCGAACAGGCCGGTCACGGAGCCGTCCTCGAAGACCGCCTTGATCGCGGCGGCCAGCAGCGGGGCGATCGACAGCTCGGTGATCTTGTCGATCCGTGCCTCGCTGGGCAGCGGCAGGGTGTTCGTGAGGACGACCTCGCCGATCTCGGAGTTCTTCAGCCGGTCGGCCGCCGGCCCGGACAGCACGCCGTGCGTCGCCGCCGCGATGACGTGGGCCGCCCCGTGCTCCTTGAGCGACTCCGCCGCCTTCGTGATCGTGCCGGCGGTGTCGATCATGTCGTCGACGATGACGCAGGTGCGGCCGCGGACCTCACCGACCACGTCGAACATCTTCACCTGGTTGGGCACGTCGGGGTCACGCCGCTTGTGGATGATGGCCAGCGGGCAGCCCAGCCGGTCGGTCCAGCGCTCGGCCACCCGCACCCGGCCCGAGTCGGGGGCGACGACGGTGACCTCCGAGGTGTCCAGCTTGTTCTCGATGTAGTCGGCGAGTAGCGGGAGTGCGAAAAGGTGGTCGACCGGGCCGTCGAAGAAGCCCTGGATCTGCGCGGTGTGCAGGTCGACCGACATGAGCCGGTGCGCACCGGCGGTCTTGAACAGGTCGGCGACGAGCCGGGCGGAGATCGGCTCGCGGCCGCGGTGCTTCTTGTCCTGGCGGGCGTACGGGTAGAACGGCGCTACCACGGTGATCCGCTTGGCGCTCGCCCGCTTCAGGGCGTCCACCATGATCAGTTGCTCCATCAGCCAGGTGTTGACCGGCGCCGAATGGCACTGCAGGACGAAGGCGTCGCAGCCGCGGACCGATTCGGAGAAGCGAACGAAGATCTCGCCGCTGGCGAACTCGTAGGCGTTCGTCGGCACGGGTTCGACGTCGAGTGCGGCCGCCACCTCCGCCGCGAGGCCGGGGTGCGAGCGTCCCGCGAAGAGCATCAGGTTGCGCCGGTTCTCGGTCTGGTAGGCCACCGCGTTCTCCTCGGACGTGACGGATGATCAGGCTGGGGTGCGCGACATGTCGGCCCGTCGAGCCGCCCGACGCCGGGGCCGGGTCGGGGGCGCCGGCAGGCCAGTGGGCGGGCAGTCGCGGGGTCGGCCGGGCTGCGGGCGGTACGGGCTGCGGGCGGGGACGGGTGGTGGGCGGGCGTGTCTCGGGCTTACCCGGTCCGGCGCCCGTAAGCGGGACGCGGCCGGTCGCGGGTCCGCCGCCGCCGTGGGGCCGTCGGCGGCACGCCTGCGCGCGGGGTGTTGCTCCGCGCTGCCCGCCGGCCTGCCCACGTGGCCGGACCGATGGGGCGGTGTGCATCCCCCCGCTGGTCAGAAGGTTGGACCGACGCCTCTACGTTCTGCTTCCCGCTCCGGGAACGCCAGCGATCCCGGCCTCGCCTCCGCGGGTGTGCGTCAAGTCACCCCGACTGTGCGGGCCTGCGTCGGGGGTGCCGACCTCGGGCGCTTGCGTTCCGCGGGAGTCGGCTGCGAGGGCGTCGGCTGCGCGGGAGTCGGCTGCGAGGGCGTCGACCGGCGTCGCCGCGTCGGGGACGGCGGGAACCGGCGAGGCACCGGCGGCGGCCGCGGCCCGCGCGGCCGGGCTGCCGGGTCGGCGCCGCTCCGTCCAGCCCTCGATGATCCGCTGCCGCCCCTCGCGGATGGCAAGCGCGCCCGGCGGCACGTCCTCCCGGATGACGGAACCGGCGCCCGTGTAGGCGCCGTCCCCGACGGTGACCGGGGCGACGAGCATCGTGTCGCTGCCGATGCGGACGTCGGAGCCGATGACGGTGCGGTGCTTCGCGACGCCGTCGTAGTTCACGAAGACGGTCGTGCAGCCGATGTTGCTCCGCTCGCCGACGACCGCGTCGCCGACGTAGGCGAGGTGGGGGACCTTCGTATGGTCGCCGAACTCGGCGGACTTCGTCTCGACGAAGGATCCGATCTTGCCCTCCCGGCCGAGCCGGGTGCCGGGGCGCAGGTGGCTGTAGGGGCCGACGGCGGCGCCGGCGCCGATCTCGGCCCGGTCGGCCGTGGTCCGCACGACGCTCGCCTCCGCGCCGACGATCGTGTCCGTGAGGGTGCACTCGGGCCCGACGGTGGCGCCACGCGCCAGGTGAGTGTGCCCGCGCAGGAAGGTGTTGGGGGCGATCGTCGTGTCCGGCTCCAGGGTCACGTCCGCATCGATCCAGGTGGTGGACGGATCCACGACGGTGGTGCCGGCCTTCATCGCCGCGACGACGAGCCGGTCGCGCAGCGCCCGACCGGCGGCGGCGAGCTGGATCCGGTCGTTGACCCCGGCGGCCTCGACCGGGTCGGCGACGACCCTCGCCGCGACCGGGCTGCCGTCGCCGACCAGTAGCCCGACGACGTCGGTCAGGTACTCCTCGCCTTGAGCGTTCTCCCTGGTCAGCCGGGCCAGCGCCGCCTGGAGTGGGCCGGCGCGGAACGCGTAGACGCCGGTGTTGATCTCGCGGATGGCGGCCGTGGCGGCGTCGGCGTCGCGGTGCTCGATGATCGCCCGGACCCCGCCCGCGGCGTCGCGCACGACCCGGCCGTAGCCGGTGGCGTCGTCCAGGACGGCGGTCAGCACGGTCGCCGCGGCGCCCTGGGCATGGTGATGGCCGGTGAGGGCGGCCAGCGTCTCCCCGGTGAGCAGCGGGGTGTCGCCGGGGAGCACGACCACCGTGTCGTCGGGGGCGAGCCCGTCGAGCGCCGCCAGGGCGACCCGAACGGCGTGGCCGGTGCCGTGCTGACGGTCCTGCACGACGGTGACGACCGCCGGGGCCTGCTCGGCGAGCATGGCCGCGACCTGCTCCCGGCCGTGGCCGACGACGACGGCGGTGCGGGGCGCGGCCAGGGTGCCGGCGGCGTGCAGCACGTGCCCGAGCAGGGTTCGCCCGGCGATGCTGTGCAGCACCTTCGGTGTCGTCGAGCGCATCCGTCGACCCTCGCCCGCTGCCAGGATGATGACGGCGGCCGGACGTGGTGATGTCACGCGATCTCCCGAATCTTCGGCCTGCACGACGATGGGGCGACGGGGACCACACTACCGCGACCTGCTGGCCGGGCCTGGGGAGGTGACGACCGCCGGTAACACGCCGGGCGCCGTCCGCGGGGGAACACACCGGCCGGCCGGCGGGGAACGACCCGACCGAATCCCCGCCGAAGCCCTCGGCCGAGCGCGGAGAATGGGGTGCGACGGCGGTCCGGCCGGCGCGGCGGTACTTCCCGGCGATTCTTTGTGATGGTATTACTGGTAGTGCTCCGATAGTGCTCCGCCGCCACGACTCGAACGTGGACTAAGAGAACCAAAATCTCCTGTGCTGCCGATTACACTACGGCGGACCGCGGGGAAAACATGGCAACTCTACCATCGTGGGGTGGCTCGGAAGGTAAAAGTAGGGTCGCGGACCACTGTCCCGCGGGTCGGGCCGCGCCGCGGTCCCCGCCGACCCGGCACAGCCCGATGCATCGGGCTCCCGCAGCGACCGGGGCGCACCACACCACCGTCGCGCCGCTGCGGGGCATGCCGCCCGAAGTAGGCGGCGTCGGGTGCCGTCGCGGTCGCCCGGACAGGTTCCGGGCACGGCTGCCGGTCGCCCTCCGGGGTGGTCCGGGTGGGGGCCCCGGAGCGGCGGGTACCCCCACGAGACGTAGACCTTTCGGGCGGCGCCGGCCGGTGGGTCGACGGCGGTGCCGGCAGGCCGGGCGGCCGGGCCGCCGTGTCGGGTGGCCCGTTTGCGTGGTGGACGCCGGCAATGGGGACTGTTGTCACATCGGCGGGCTACCGTGGCCGGTGGAGTGCCGGCGCAGTGGACCTGCCGCGATGGACGGGACGAGGCGATGACCGCTACCGACACGGTGACACCGAGCGACAATCGGGCGCCGGATGACGACCGGGAAACGACTGCGGGGCAGGCTGTCGGCCGCGCCGATCCCGCCAACAGCCGGGGCAACGCCACCAGGCCCAGGTCGATGGCGAAGGCTCGGGCCGAACAGATCATCATGGTGACGACGATCGTCGTTCCGCTTGTCGCGGTGGTCGCCGCGATACCCGCGCTGTGGGGCCGGTGGATCTCCTGGCACGACGTCGTCCTTGCCCTGATCTTCTATGCCATCAGCGGGCACGGGGTGACGGTCGGATTCCACCGTTACTTCACCCACCGTGGTTTCAAGACGTCCCGGCCGATGCGCATCGCGCTCGCCGTCGCCGGCAACATGGCGATCGAGGGCCCGGTGATCCGCTGGGTGGCCGACCACCGGCGCCACCACGCCTTCAGCGACGCCGAGGGCGACCCGCACTCGCCGTGGCGCTACGGCCCCGGCACGTGGTCGATGATGAAGGGCCTCTACCACGCCCACGTCGGCTGGCTGTTCGACGTCGAGCAGACCGACCAGCGCCGCTTCGCCCCCGACCTGCTGGATGACCCGGACATCGTGAAGGTCAGCCGCTCGTTCGCCGGCTGCGCCTTCGTCAGCCTCGCCGCGCCGGCGATCATCGGCGGCCTCTGGGGCGGCTCGTTCGAGGCGGCTGCGCAGGCGTTCTTCTGGGCGGGCCTCGTCCGGGTCGCCACGCTCCACCACGTCACCTGGTCGGTGAACAGCATCTGCCACGTGCTCGGCTCCCGGCCGTACCGGTCGCGGGACCGTTCGGCCAACGTCTGGCCGCTGGCTCTGTTGTCGATGGGGGAGTCCTGGCACAACCTGCACCACGCCGAGCCGACCTCGGCCCGCCACGGCGTGCGCCCCTGGCAGATCGACACCAGCTTCTACATCATCAAGTTGATGGAGGCGCTGCACCTGGTCTGGGACGTGCGCTGGCCCGATCCGGCCCGCCTCGCCGCCAAGCGCGTCACCGCCGACACGACCGCCTGAGCCGGCTCAGGCGGTCTCAGGCGGCTCAGGCGCCTCAGCCCTCCAGCTCGGCGGCGAGGGTCAGCCACGCCTCCTCGGTGCCGTCCTTGTCTGCGACGACGGCGCGCAGCTCGGCGTCCAGCGCCAACAGGCGCTCATGGTCGGTCGCCGCCTCGGCGAGGGCATGGTGGAGCTCCTGCTCCCGTCGGGTCAGCCGGTCGAGGGCGCGTTCGAGGCGGGTCAGTTCCTTGCGGGCGGCCCGCAGCTCGCTGCCGGACCGGGACGGCCCGGTCACCGTGCCGGCGGCGGCCGCTGCCGTGCCGGATGCCGCCGTGCCGGCCGCTGCCGTCGCGGCGGCGGAAACGCCCGGCGCGGTCTCGCCGGTCCGGGTGCCACCCGCGCCACCCCGGCCAGCTGCGCCACTCGTCCCGCCCGCGGCGACCCCCCGGGCCGGCGGGGCCGAGGCGGCGGTCTCCAACCCGGCGGCGCGGCGGGCCAGGTACTCCTCGATGCCGCCGGGCAGCATCCGCAGGTGGCCGTCGCCGAGCAGAGCCATCGTCACGTCACAGGTGCGCTCGAGGAAATACCGGTCGTGGCTGACCACGACCAGAGTGCCGGGCCAGGAGTCCAGCAGGTCCTCCAACGCGGTGAGCGTGTCCGTGTCGAGATCGTTCGTCGGCTCGTCCAGGAGCAGGACGTTCGGGCGGGCCATGAGCAGGCGCAGGAGCTGCAACCTGCGCCGTTCGCCACCGGAGAGGTCGCCGACCCGGGTCCACTGCCGCGACGACGGCAGGCCGAACTGCTCCAGCAACTGCCCTGCGCTGCGCTCCCGGCCCCGCTCGACCTCCAGCACCCGGCCGACCTGCTCGACGGCCTCCAGCGCGCGCAGCGACGCCGGGAGCTCGGCGACCTCCTGGGACAGCAGCGCCGGTCGGACGCTGGCCCCGACCTTCACCCGCCCAACGTCCGGGACGACGTCGCCGAGCAGGGTGCGCAGCAGCGTCGTCTTGCCGGCGCCGTTGACGCCGACCAGCCCGATCCGGTCGCCCGGACCCAGCAGCCAGGTGATGCCGTCGAACAGGGTGCGGTCCCCGATCCGGACGGTGAGGTTCTCCGCGTCGTAGACATCCTTGCCGAGCCGGGAGGCCGCGAAGCTGCGCAGCGCCATCGTGTCGCGGGGCGGCGGCTCGTCGGCGATCAGGGCGTTGGCGGCGTCGATGCGGAACCGCGGCTTGCTGGTCCGGGCGGGGGGCCCGCGGCGTAGCCAGGCGAGCTCCTTGCGCAGCAGGTTCTGCCGGCGGGCCTCCGTCGCATCCGCCCGTCTGGTCCGTTCGGCCCGGGCGAGGACGTAGGCGGAGTAGCCGCCCTCGTAGGCGTCGACACGCCCGTCGACGACCTCCCACACCCGGCCGCACACCTCGTCGAGGAACCACCGGTCGTGGGTGGCGACGAGCAGGCCGCCGCGCCAGCCGGCGAGGTGGCCGGCGAGCCAGGCCACCCCCTCGACGTCGAGGTGGTTCGTCGGCTCGTCGAGGATCAGCAGGTCGAGGTCCTGGACCAGGAGCCGGGCCAGCGCCACCCGCCGACGCTCGCCGCCCGACATCGGGCCGAGCACGTCGTCGAGGCGGTCCAGCAGGCCGAGGCCGGCGAGCACGCCGCGGCGGCGCGGGTCCGCCGCCCATTCGTGCTCCGCGCCGGTGCCGACCACGACCTCGCGGACCGTCCGGTCGGCGGGCAGCACGTCCGCCTGGGCCAGCGAGCCCACCCGGGTCGAACCCGCGTGGACGACCCGGCCCGCATCCGGCTCCGCCTCGCCCGCGATGATCCGCAGCAGGGTGGACTTGCCGGCGCCGTTGCGCCCGACCACACCGATCCGCTCGCCGGTGCCGACACCGAGACTCACCTGGTCAAGCAGGGTGCGGGTGCCGAAGGCGGCGTCGACGTTCTCCAGGCTGACCAGGACGGGGCTCACGGCCCTCCGCCCGACCCGTCCGACCCGTCCGCGTCGTCCGGCCCCTCCAGCACCCTGGCGCCGGCCGCCGGCCCGGAGGCCCGACGCACGGCCCGGGCGACGCCCATTCCGGCCAGGCTCGCGGCCAGGTCGATGCTCTCGGTCGCCCCGGCGGCGAGGAAGGCGCAGGTCGGCCCCGAACCGCTCACGATGGCCCCGACGGCGCCGAGCTCGCGGCCGGTCTCCAGGACCCGGCGCAGCCCCGGCCGCAGCCGCAGCGCCGCCGGCTGCAGGTCGTTGACGAGGGCCGCCCCGAGCTGGGCGGGGTCGCCGGTGCGCAACGCCGCCAGCACGTCGTCGGCGGGGGTGGGTCCGGTGCGCAGCCGGCCCTCGGACAGTTTGTCGAACTCGGCGTAGACGGCCGGGGTGGACAGGCCGCCGTCGGCGAGGGCGAACACCCAGTGGTACTCGCCCGTGGCGAGGACGTCGGTGAGCTGCTCGCCGCGGCCGGTGCCCAGCGCGGTTCCGCCGGTCAGGGGGAACGGGACGTCGCTGCCGAGCCGGGCGGCGAGGCCGGCGAGGGCGACCCGGTCGAGGCCGGCCTGCCACAGCGCGTCGAAGGCGACGAGCGCCGCCGCCGCGTCCGCGCTGCCGCCGGCCATGCCCGCGGCGACCGGAATGCCCTTGGTCAGGGTCAGGTGCACCCGCTCCGAGGTGATGCCCGCGGCCTCGGCGACCAGGTGCGCCGCGCGGACGGCGATGTTGTCACGGCCGGTGGGGACGATGGACACGTCGGGGGTGGTCGTGGCCGGGCCCTGCGCGGCCGGGTCGGCGCCCTCGCCCGAGACCTCGACGGTGACCACGACCCCGTCCTCTTCACCGGGGGCCGTCGAGGGCGGCCCGTCGAGCGCCGTGGGATCGAGTGCCGTGGCGGTCAGGTCGTCGAACAGCGAGACGGCCTGGAGCACGGTGATCACATCGTGGTAGCCGTCCGGCCGCAGCGGGCCGACGCCGAGATGCAGGTTGACCTTGGCCGGGGCCCGGACGGTCACGGCAGCGGTGCCGGCTCCCGCGCCTTGGCGCGGGCCCGGGTGGGATCGAGGCAGCGGATGCTCCTTCGCTCGGACTCACTCAGGCTCACTCGTGCGTGCGGCTCTACTCGTTGCGTGCGGCTCTACTCGTGCGTGCGGCTCTACTCGTGCGTGCGGTCCCGCCCGTACGGGCGGGGCGACCGGCCGGATCCAACCTATCCGCGGGTCCGGAGCGTATGACTGTCCACCCACGGGGTACATGGGAGAGCGGGATGCCTGGCTGGTGAAATCGGGCGGTCCGCGGCGTGGGTGACCCCGTCGGGGAGGGCTCGCTCGTGCTTTGTGCGCTACCCCGCCCGGTTGGACCTGGCCCTTCACACCTTTCCCCGGCTCCCCATGATGTCCGGCCCGCACGTGCGTCGCCGCCGAGTCCTAGCTGGCCTGCGGTGACCCGGTCGGACCCGACCCCAGCGGGCGGACGGCAGCCTGACACCGGGTGGTGCCCCGCGACCACCGCCTATCGGGGGCGTCGTAAACCACGAAAGGGAGCACCATGACCACGACCACCAGCTCCGGAACCACGACGACCGGCGCCGGGACCTCGACCAGCGCCGGCCATGCGGATTCGCCGGCGACCGGCGCCCCCGGGCGGAGCACTGTGCCGGACCGCAAGCACGCGACGGAGCTCATCAGCGAACTGGGCCGCACGTCGATCGCGGACGTAGTGGTCCGCAAGATCGCCGGAGTGGCGGCTCGCGAGGTCGCCGGCGTACACAAGCTGGGCTCCGGCGGCGCCCGGGCGGTCGCCTCGGTGAAGGCCCGCATCCCCGGCGCGTCGGCCAGCGTCGCGCAGGGCGTCGCGGTCGAGGTCGGCCAGCGGCAGGCGGCCGTCGACCTGGACGTGGTCTGCGACTACGGCGTCTCCATCGTCGACCTGTCGCAGTCGATCCGGCGCAACGTCGTCAGCTCCGTGGAGGGGATGACCGGGCTGGAGGTCACCGAGGTCAACGTTGCGGTCGACGACGTCTACATCGCCGAAGACAGCCAGGAAGAGACCCGGCGGGTCGAGTGAGCCCGGTCAGGACGGGGGATCCCGCCGCCTGGTTTCGCTGGGATCCCGACCGGGTCGCGGCGGCGGTGGCCGCATGCCCGGGGGTGACGCGGCTCGTCGGCGCTCCCGCGCCCGCGGCCCTGAGCATCCCGGCGCGCCCCAGTGCGTCGCCCGCCGGCAATGCCGACGTGGCAGCCCGCACCGACGACGCCACGGCCGAAGGCCCACGGGCGGGCGCGGCGCGGGGCTGGTTCGGGGCGGCCGAGGTGGCGACGTACCTACCGGGCCGCCGAGTCGTGGGGGTACGGGTACGGGCTGACCGGATCCTCGTGCAGGTCGACTGCCGCTACGGCGAGCCGCTGCCCGATCTTGCCGGCCGAATCCGGGCCCAGGTGCTCGGCGCCGCACCCGACTGCCCTCGGGTGGACGTGATCATCCGCGATCTCGACCCCCCGGCCGGGTCGGCCTCGCGCGACTGGCGAACCTCGGTCGATCCGTCGCGGACGGGGGATGGCGAGGAGCCGTGGGTCTGGCCGCCGTGACTCCCCGGAACGCGGGAGACGAAGGCCGTCCGGATGCCCGGGCTGACGCTGACGCGGCCCGGCGCCGGGCGGAGATTCGTGCCTTCGTCCGGACGCATCACCCGGACCGCGGCGGAGACCCGGACGCCTTCGCCGCGGGCCTGCGGGCGCTGCGTGCGGGATCGTCGGCCACCGGCCGGTCGACCACCGGCCGGTCCGCTACGGGCCGGTCGACCACCGGCCGGTCGGCTACGGGCTCGCCGGCCAGGGCCGACTCGCGTCCCACGGCCTACCACCGGCGCACCGTGCCCGAGCACCTGGCCGCCTGGGTGGCGGACCGCGGCCGGGGCTGGTGCGGCGCCGCGCGGCGGCGATGGCCTGACCTCAGGGCGAGCTGGCCGGGTCACGGGGCGGCCCGGTCGGGCGTTGAGGGGCGATGGAAGGTCCTCGGAGCGCGATGGGGCCATCGGCTCGGCGTCCGCTGGGTACACCGACGAGAGGCTCCGAGAGCACAGCGTGGTTCCCGGGTCCGCTGACGCGACACCCCCCGGATGGAGCGTGGCGGTGCCTTACGCCATGTGACGATCGCACCAATGGCCCCTTCCTGACCCGTCCGAGGGGCACGTCGGACGTACCACCCGACCGGACGGGTCGTGGACCGGAAGGGGCGTCACCATGCGAGCTGCAGCACTCGGTCTGATCACCGGCCTCATCGCCGGGCTCGCTCTCGCCTTCGGCGGGTTCGGCGAGTTTCTGATCGTCCTCGTCTTCGGCGCGGTCGGGCTGGTCGTCGGCAAGGTCGTCGACGGTGATCTCGACATCACCCGTTACGTGGGCGGGGACCGGCGCCGGAGCCGGCGTTGACGACCCCGTCCCGGCCCGACGCCCGCACGCGCCACGGGGGCGCGGCCGGTGCGGGGTCGCTTCGCGTCGCCGACCGGGTCGTGGAGAAGATCGCCGCGATGGCCGCTGCGGACGTGTCCGGGGTCACCGGGCCGCCACGGAGGCTCTCGCGGCGCGGGGGTTTCCGGCGGCGTGGGCATGCCCGCAGACCCCGGGTGGACGCCCGGGTCGAGGGCGGCACGGTGCGGCTGACCATGACGTTCTCCGTGCGGTACCCGAACCCCGTCGGCGAGACCGCCGAGCGGGTGCGGGGCGAGGTGCGGGAACGGGTCGCGGCGCTCGCCGGTGTGCGGGTCGCTCGTCTCGACATCGAGGTGCCCTCCCTGAGTCCCGGCGGCGGCGAACCGGACGGCTGATCCCCGGCGGGTGCCCGCGGTCACCCCGCTCCTGATCGTCAACCGGCTGCCGTTCCGCGGGCTTCGGTGTCCGTCTTGTCCTCACGGGTTCGGTGCCGTTTCGTCCTGGCGGAAAGGCGGGGAGCTGAATGGATGGTGTCTGTTAGTGCTCAACTGGGCACAGGTAGTGGAGTAGGGGTGGACTCGGTGGGGGGTGGACATCGTGCGGATGGGACGCCGGATCGTCGCTGGGCTGCTTGCCGCGCTGATCGCGGCTGCCGGTGTCATCGCCGTCATCGAGATCATCGCTGCCGCCGCCGGCGGTGGTCACATCGTGGTCGACTGGCAGAGCTGGGCGGACGGCCTGAGTGACACCGCCTGGTCGGAGGGGCCGGCGTTGCTGACCGCCGGGCTCGTCGCCCTGGTCGGGTTGCTGCTGATCGGGACCGCGCTTCGGCGCGGCAAGCCCGCCCGGCTGCGTATCCGCTGGGACAGCCCGCTGACCGGGGTGTTCGTGGACCGGCGCGGGCTGGCCCGGGACCTGCGGGCCACGGCACTCGCCGTCGACGGGGTGGAGCGGGCCCGGGTCCGGGTGGACCGGCGGGGCACGGATGTCCGGCTGCGCCTGCGTTCGCCCATCGCGGGCGGCGCCCCGCAGCGGGTGGAGGTCGCGCAGCGGGTGGAGGCCGCGCTGCGCGAGGAGCTCGACGCCTTCGCGTTGGCCGAGCCGCCCGTCCCCATCGTCCGGGTAACCGTGCGGTCGACCGGTGCCCGGCACGAACTGGCCGGCGGGAACGGGCCGGCTAGGCATGACGGCCCGGCCGAGCGGGGCGGTCCGGGCGGGCACGCCGGCCCCTCCGGGCGTGACGGCGGGGCCGGCTCGGAGGGTCCGGTCGGCTCGGAGGGTCCGGTCGGGCCCGGCCGGCGGGTCGGGCCCGAACCGGACGGCACCCGTGTGGGTGCCGCGGCTCGGCGGGGAGGCGAGGCGCCGTGACCGGGCCCGGGCCGCGCACGCCGCCCACCGACCGGCGCAACCAGGTCATTCTTGCCGCCCTGGGCCTGCTGCTCACCGCGGCCGGCGTGGTCGCGCTGCTCGCCGGGGTCGGCGTCTTCGGGGACCGCCTGGCGGACCAGCCGGTACTCGATCCGGACGTCCGTGACTTCGCCGCGGACCACGGCTGGTTCTGGCCGGTCGTCGGGGTCGGCTGCGGGCTGGTCGCCCTGCTGGCACTGGTCTGGCTGGCCCAGCAGATGCGCACCGACAGGTCCCACGGGCTGGACGTGACCCACGATGCGCTGGGCGACGTGCACCTGCCGGCGGCCGCGCTGACCGACGCCGTCACGGACGACGTGGCCGGGATCGCGGGCGTCGAGGGCTCGCAGGCCGAGCTGCGGGGCAGGCGCGAACCGTCGCTGGACATCGCGGTCAGAGTGACCCGCGGCACCGACGTGCCCGGCGTGGTCGGGGAGGTCTGCGGCCCGGTGCTGGGACGGGCCCGGCGCGCCCTCGGCCGCCCCGACCTGCCCGCTCAGGTGAACATCCGGCCCGTCGGTGCGGCCCGGCGCCGGCCCCGCGTCCGCTGATGCGCCGGTCCGGTCGGGACCGGTGCCCCGCGGCGGTCCGCATCTGCGCTGGGTCTTGACAGATCGGGGTGGCCGTCCACCTCTCGCGAAGCGTCCGGTACTGTGAAGGACCGCGCCGCGGTGGTCCTCCCGCCCTCCGGCGATGGAATCCCATGTTCTGGAAAGGATGAGCGCCGCCATGTCCGAGGTCCGCATCGCCGCGGAGCCGCGCACCGAGTTCGGTAAGGGCGGTGCTCGTCGCACCCGCCGCGCCGGCAAGGTACCCGCTGTTCTCTACGGTCACGGCAAGCCGCCGCGCCACATCGCCCTGCCCGCGCACGACCTGCTGCACGCCTTCAAGACCGACGCCGGCACGAACGTCCTGCTGACGCTCGAGCTTGCCGACGGCACCGAGCTCGCGCTCGCGAAGGACGTCCAGCGGCACCCGATCAAGGGCAGCTTCGAGCACATCGACCTGGTTCTCGTGAACCGGGGCGAGAAGGTCGTCGCAGACATCCCGGTGCAGGTCGTCGGCGAGCCCCACCCCGACACGCTGGTCGATCAGCAGGTCACCTCGATCGCGTTGAGGGCCGACGCCTCGCGTCTGCCGAACGCGATCGAAGTGGACATCACCGGCCTGGAGCCGGGCACCGCCGTGCTGGCCCGCCAGCTGGCGCTGCCTGAGGGCGCCGAACTCGACGCCGATCCCGACCTGGCCGTCGTGCAGTGCCTGGCCAAGCGAACCGTCGCCCAGCAGGACGCCGAGCTCGGCGAGACCACCGAGGCGACCGAGGAGGCCGGCGTGGCGAGCGCGTCCGCCTAGGCGGACGGCTCTCCCTGTCGACCCCCTCGCCTCTCGTCACCTGCCGATGACCTGCGGATGAGCTGTCGATGACGAACGTGCCGACCGACGACGGGCCGTGGCTCGTCGTCGGACTGGGCAATCCGGGTCCGGGCTATGCCGGCAACCGCCACAACGCCGGTTTCATGGTCGTCGATCTGCTCGCCGAGCGGGCCGGGTCGCGGCTGAAGTCGCACCGGTCCCGGGCGGATGTCGCCGAGGTTCGCCTCGCCGGCGCGCGGTCGGTCCTGGCCCGTCCGCTGACCTTCATGAACCTCTCCGGTGGGCCCGTCTCGGCGGTGCGCACCTTCTACAAGATCGATCCGGCCCGGGTCATCGTCGTGCATGACGAGCTGGACATCCCGTTCGGGAGCGTTCGGCTCAAGCGCGGCGGCGGGGACAACGGCCACAACGGGCTGCGATCGATCTCCTCTGCTCTCGGCACCCGCGACTACCTGCGGGTCCGGGTCGGCATTGGTCGCCCGCCCGGCCGGATGGACCCGGCCGACTTCGTCCTGCGGGACTTCGGCGCGGCGGAGCGGCGCGAGCTGCCGCTGCTGCTGGAGCATGCCGCCGACTCGGTCGAAATGCTCATCACGGACGGCCTGGAGCCCACGCAGAACCGCTACCACGCCCTGCTCTGACCGCCCGCGGCGGTCAGGACGGCGTCAGGTGCTCCTGGATGCGGCCGATCAGCGCCGCGTGGTCGAGCTCCCGGCGGACGAAGGCCCGGCCGGCGAGGCCGATCTCGGCCGCCCGCACCGGGTTGTCCAGCAGGTCGCACGCGGCGGCAGCGAAGGCGCCCGGCTCCTCGGCGACCAGCAGGTCGGTTCCGGGGGCCCAGTCCAACCCGCGGCTGCCGGTCGGGGTGCTCACCACCGGGGTGGCGGTCGCCATCGCCTCGATGGCCTTGATGTTCACGCCTGAGCCGGAGCGCATCGGGTTCACCGACAGCGTCGCCGCGGTGAGGTAGCCGGCGACGCTCGGTACGTCGGTGTGCAGTTCGACGCCCTCGAAACCGGCGAGCCACGCGGCCAGGCCGTCCTCCGGGCGCCGCCCCACCACCTGGAAGGTGGCCTTCGGATGGCGGACCCGGATCATCGGCCAGCATCCTCCGAGGAACCAGCGCAGCGCCTCGATGTTCGTCGGGGTGTCCAGCGAACCGACGAAGATCAGCCGCTGGTCGCCGCCCACGGCCGCGGCGGCCGCGGCGGGTTCGGTGGACGCGGTCGCCCGCAGCGCCCCCACGGGCAGGAACGGTGGCAGGTGGAACGTGGGCACGCTCGCCCGGGTGCGCCGCCACTCGTGGTCTTCCAACGAGATGTCGGCGATGCAGGTGACCAGGGGGGAATGGTGCATCGCGAGTTCGGCCAGGCGCAGCTTGTGGTACTCCAGCTCGTAGGCCACGGCCCGGGGGCCGGAGCTGCTGCGGGCGAGCACCCGGAAGAACTCCGAGTCGACGTTGTGCGCGCGCACCAGGTGCGGCAGCTTCCAGATCCGGGCGATCTCCTCGCCGAGATGCGACGACCGGCAGCTATAACTGATCACGGCGTCGGCGCGCGGGGGCGTGGACTCCAACGCGCGGCGCAGCGGCCCGACCGGCCGGGAGGCGTGCATGAACGGCCTCGGCGTCAGATGGGCGCGCGGGCTGTCGTCCCGGGGAAGTCGGATGACCGCCGAACCGGGAACCGCCTCCTCGTAGGCGGCGATGTCCAGATCCTCGCGCGAGGGAACCAGGATCTGCATCCGAATGCCGGCCGCGGAGGCCGCGGTGAGGAAGCTGAATGTCTCCACCCGGCCGCCGGCGTCCGCCGGGAGAAACGGTTCCTCGACAACGACGATCCAGCGCGTGGAGTCGCTCACCGGTCCCACTGTAACGACCCGGGTTCACCCACATGGGGGAGGGTCCGCCCGGTCGCCCGGCCGAGGAATGCGACGCGTGGCCGGGTGGTCACGATGGTGTCGAGTAGCGGTGAATAAACCGGGCGGTTTCCTGCGGCCCTCATCGGCGGACCGTGGCCGCGCCGGACTGCCGAGCAGGTCGGGTCCGTGCATCACGGCCGCGCAGCGTCATGGGGTCAATCGCGTGATTCGACGGGCCAGGAGCCGTTCGCCGTGGCGTTCCGGTGGAACGCTACGGTTACTGTCATGACAGGTGTCCGGACCATCGGTCGAGGAGCCGCCGTTGCGGCGCTCGGAGCCGCAACTGTTTACGGTCACGTTCTGTATCCGGTTTATATCGGACTGCGCAGCCGTGGCCTGGAACCGACGACACCGTCGGACCCTGAGATCTGGCCGGGCCTGAGTGTCGTCGTCTCCGCGTACCGGGAATCCGCGGTTATCGGCACGAAACTGGATGAACTGGCCGGCACGGACTATCCCGGGCCGATGGAGGTCATCGTCGTCGCGGACGACCCGGAGACGGCGGAGGCCTCGCGCCGGCCGGGCGTGCGAGTGCTGTCCTCGGGGGAGCGGCTGGGCAAGGCCCGCGCGGTCAACCGCGGCGTCGCCGCCGCCTCCCACGAGATCGTCGTGCTCACCGACGCGAACGCGGTGCTCGCCCCCGGCGCGCTGCGCGCCGCCGCCCGCCACTTCACCGACGAGACCGTCGGCGCGGTCGCGGGGGAGAAGCAGGTCGACGATCCCGACGGCGCCCAGGGCTTCTACTGGAAGTTCGAGTCGTGGCTGAAGCGCTGCGAGTCGGCGACCGGCGCGACCATCGGCGTCGTCGGCGAGATGCTGGCCTTCCGCCGGCAGGCGTTCCGGCCGCTGCCCGCCGACACGGCGGTTGACGACGCCTGGCTGGCCCTCGACATCCTCGAGGGCGGGCTGCGGGTCGTCTACGAGCCCGAGGCGTACTCGATCGAGTCGGCGGCTCCCGACTACACCGGTGAGTGGGAGCGGCGGACCCGGATCGTCGCCGGCAACCTGGACATGCTCTGGCGCCGCCGGGCGGCGCTGGTGCCGGGCGCGTTGCCGGTCACCCCGCAACTGTGGGGGCACCGGCTGGTCCGCTCGTCGTTCGGACCGATGGCCCACGTCGTCCTCGTCGCCATGGCCGTCCCGGCCGCCCGCCACAGCTGGGCCGCCCGGGTGTTCCTGGCCGGCAACGCCGCCGGCACCGCGAGCGCGGCCGCGCTGATGACCGGGCGGACGCCGCCGGGGCCCAGCCGGCTGGTCGCGCAGGTGTTCTTCCTGCAGGCCGTCGCGCTCGGCGGAGTGCGCCGCTTCGCCGCCCGGGACCGCCCGGCCGTGTGGCCGAAGCCGGATCGCCAGCCGGTCGCCCCGCCGTCCGGCGCCGACCCGGCGAGTCCGGGCAGCTCCTCCAGCCCTTCCAGCTCGTCCAGTGCGCTGACCTCGGCTGGCGGCTGAGCCGAGGATCGCAGGCCAGCACCGTCGGCGCCGGGCCGTACGGTGCATCGGAAGTTCGCGTGAACACACGCAGTGAGGAGCGTGCCGCCGTGTCGGTCGAGCAATCCAAGCGGTCCACGTGGCAGTACGAGCTCGTGCTGGTCAGCTACCACAGCCGAGGGCAGCTCGAAGAGCTGTTCGCGACGCTGCCGCTGGACATGCCGGTGGTGGTCATCGACAACGCCAACGGCGCCGACCGGGTCGACGAACTGCTCGTGGACCGGCCCAACAGCCGCTACCTGGACTCCGGCGGCGGCAAGGGCTTCGCGAAGGCTGCCAACATGGGCATCCGTTCGTCCAGGTACGACTACATCGTCCTGGGCAACCCGGACAGCCGGCCCACCGTCGACGTCATCGACGTGCTCGTCGACGACCTCGTCGCCGATCCGGAGCTGGTCACCAGCGCGGCGACGATGAAGGGCCACGACGACCGGCCCGAGCTCGGCAACGGCGGGTGGGAGCCGACGCCGCGGCGGGTGCTGCTGCACGTCCTCGGCGCGCACAAGGTGGCACCGACGTCGGCGCTGTTCGCGCGCCCGACCCCCGGTCGGCCGATGAACCCCGAGTGGCTGACCGGCGCCTGCATGGCCGTGCGCCGCGCCACGTTCCTCGATCTGGGCGGCTTCGACGAGACGTTCTTCGTCTACAACGAGGACATGGCGCTCGGCCGGGCGATCCGCGAGGCCGGCCTGCGCCAGAAGCTGCACACCGATCTGCTGGTCCCGCACGGCGCCGGTGGCAGCGGCGCGGGCAAGACCTGGATGCTCCAGATGCGCGGCGCGTCCATGGTCCGCTACCTGCGTAAACACAACGCTCCGGCCCGGGTGAACGTGATGCGCTCGATGCTCGTCGCCGGGTACGCCGGGCGCACGGTGCTCTCCCGCGCCCGTGGCAAGAAGGCGGTGGCCGACGAGCACGCCGCCTACATCAAGGGGCTGCTCGTCGGTCCGCCCGCCCCCTGAGGCCCCGCCCGGCGTGGCTGGGGCCGGGCGAGGCGGGCGCTCAGGTGAAGCGGGCGACCCGCCACTCGCGGCGGCCGCGGCGGACGAGGATCACCGAGCCGTGCAGCAGGTCCTTCTCGGAGACGGTCGCCTCGGCGTCGATCCGGTCGCCGTTGACCAGCACCGCGCGGTTGGCGAGGTGTTCGCGGGCGTCGCGGCGGCTGCTGGCCAGGCCGGTGGCGAGCAGGAGGTCGACGGCGGGCCAGCCGCCGTCGGCCGCGAGCCGGGCCAGCGGTTCGGTGACCGTCGGCACGTCGGCGAAGACGTCCGAGATCAGGTCCGCCCCGATCGCCTTCACGTCGCCGCTGAACAGCGCCGCGGATGCCGCCTCGGCGGCGTCGACGGCGGGCTGGCCGTGGATGAGCGCGGTCATCTCCCTGGCGATATGGCGCTGCAGCGCGCGGCGGCCGGGCGCCTCGGCGTGCTCGGCGAACAGCCGCTCCAGCGGCTCGCGGTCGGTGAGCGAGAAGAACAGCGCGAACCGTCGTGCCTCGTCGTCGGACAGGTTGATCAGGAACTGGTACAGCGTGTACGGCGAGGTGCGGTCGGCCGTCAGCCACACCGCGCCCTTCTCCGACTTGCCGAACTTCGTGCCGTCCGCGCGCAGCAGCAGCGGGCAGGTCAGCCCGTGCACCTGCGTACGCAGCACCCGGCGCACGTAGTCGATCCCGGCGACGATGTTGCCCCACTGGTCCGACGCCCCCATCTGGAGCGTCACGCCGTGGTCCTCGCACAGCCGGCGGAAGTCGTACGCCTGCAGCAGCGAGTAGCTGAACTCGGTGTAGGTCAGGCCCACGTCGGGGTCGTCGAGGCGGCGGCGGACCGAGTCCCGCCTGATCATCTCGGTGACGGGGAAGTGCTTGCCGACGTCCCGCAGGAACTCGATCATGCCGAGACCGCCCAGCCAGTCGCCGTTGTCGACGAAGGCCGGGATCTGGTCGGCGGCCAGCGCCCGCCCGAAGATCGTCTCCATGGCCTCGCGGTGGCGCGCGACGTTGGCCCGCACGTCCTCGACGGTGAGCAGGCTGCGCTCGACGGACTTGCCGGACGGGTCGCCGATCAGGCCGGTGCCGCCCCCGAACAGGGTGACGGCGCCGAGCCCGGCCCGCGCCGCCCGGATGAGCAGCGTGATCGGTAGCAGGTTGCCGATGGTCAGGGACGGGGCGGTCGGGTCGAAACCGATGTAGCAACGCCGCCCGCCGCTGTCGAGGTGGTCCCGTAGTTCGGCGGGATCGGTGCTGTCGTGGATGAGTCCACGCCAGGACAGCTCGTCCAGGAGCGCGTGTGTCATGTGGCCATGTTAGGAGTGGGCGCGTGGGCCCCCGTGCGTCGTGGCTCGCCGGACGGAGAGCAGGTGCGCGCCCACGCCGAGCACGCCGCCCAGCCAGACGGCCAGGGCCAGCCCGCCGACCCAGGCCAGCGCGGACAGGATGCCGGGATGGCCACCCGGGCCGCCGGCGCCGGCCGCCGCCGAGCCGCCGTCCCGATTCTGGCCCTGCCCGCCACCCGAGGCCGCCCCGTGCCCGTGCCCGGGGCCGCCGGCGGGTTCGTTGGGGCCGCCGGCGGTCGGGCCCGGCGGCGTGGCCGTGCCGTCCGCTGGTTCCGCCCGCCCACCGGCCGCCGTCGGCGGCACCGCCGACGCGGCGGCCTGCGGGCCGAGGTCACCGCCGCCGTTCGGATCGGACCCGCCCGCGCCGCCGGACCCGCCCGCGCCGCCGGACCCGCCCGCGCCGCCGGACCCGCCGGACCCGCCCGGGCCGTCGTCGCCTGACCCGTCCTCGGTGGGATCCGCATCGGCGGGTGCCTGGCCGGCCGTGCCCCAGCGGGTCGGAGTCGCGAGCAGGGGGTTGGCGGCGACGGCCGGCACCGGCTGGGTCAGCGCCGCGACGGGGTCGACGATGCCGAAACCGAACTCGACGTCGCGCCCCGGTGGCCCGGCGTCCCGCGCGGTGGAGACGAGCCGCTTGATGACGTTGGGCGCGTCCAGGTCGGGCCGGGCCGACCGGATGAGCGCGACCACTCCCGAGACGATCGCGGCCGAGTTCGAGGTGCCGGCGCCGGTGTCCAGGCCGTCCGGCGAGACCCTCGTCGGCACCGGCGCCCGGATGCCCGGGGCCGGGGCGGCGATGACGGCCCGCGCTCCGCGGGACGAGCCGCGCCAGAAGTCGCCCCGCGCGGTCGAGCCGGTCACGGCGACGACACCCGGGATGTTCGCCGGCGAGTTGATCTCGCTGTCGCCGGTCTCCACGTTGCCGGCGGAGGCGACCACGACCACATCGTGGGCGAAGGCGTAGGCCACCGCCTCCCGCTCGTCGGGGGTCGCGGCGCCGGCCGAGCCGAGGGAGAGGTTGATGACGTCCGCGCCGAGATCGACGGCTCGGTGGATGCCGCGGGCGACCTCCGCCGAGTCCGCCTCGGCACCGGTCGAGATGGGCAGGATCCGGGCGGCTGGGGCGATGCCGCGCACCTCGGGTCGGCCGTTGTCGTTGCGCCCCGCGATCAGGCCCGCCATGGCCGTGCCGTGGCCGTCGGGATCGTCGTCGCGCCACCCGTCGGAAGCCGCCCCCGGCCCGATGCCGGCGCCGGGCAGAACCTGGCCCTGCAACTTGGGGTGGCCGGCGTCGACCCCGCCGTCGATGACCGCGACCACCGTCCCGGCGCCCTCGCTGATCCGCTGCGCCTGGGCGAGTCCGAGCACCGCGTGGTACCACTGCGAGCCCTGCGCGGGGGCGACGGGGGCGGGAACGACGACGCCCGGAACGGCGACGGCGGGTGTGGCGAGCAGCGGCCCCCCGAGGACGGACCCAACCAGCCCCGCCAGGACGGCCAGCACCGCCCTGAGGGCCCGGCGCGACACGACCGTCCCATCGGGACCGCGGGGCACCGTCCCATCGGGACCGCGGGGCATGGCGCGGTGCTGCATGAGGGGGGTCCTGCCTCCCGGGACGTGCCACTCGGCGCGCTGAGGGGGATCACGGGTGGCCGAGCGGAAAGGCGCGATCGGCGTCGCCGTGTGAGGCAGTTTTCCATATTGCCGGCCCTATGCGCGCCGTTGTCGAGAAGTAAACAGATACACCCCTGTTGACCTGGTAAGGCGCAACCATCGGCGCGTCTCCGGCCCGGACCCGAGGTGCGCCGGAGTGCCGGACGCGGCGGCGCGGCGTCGCTGCGGCGGAACGGCTACTACAGTGTGTAATTTGGCGATTACGGCTGCGGATTGGCTGTGTCGGCCGGCCGTCGCGGCGGCTCGGCGCCGTCGCGTTCGCCTCCGGTGGACCGCCTCGAGCCGCGAAGGATGCCGGATTTCGGGCGGAACATCCGTGGTGTTCCTGTTGTCGCCACGGCCGCGGCCGCCGTGGATATCCGGTGGATATCGCCGCCGCCCGTCCCCGCCGTTCCGTTCGAACCAACTCTCACGTGAGGGTAGAGTTTGGGTGGCCGGATGCGGTGGCCGTGACGGGTCACCACGAGAGGGGCCACAGGGATGACCGAAAGTGGGGACACCGGCGCGGGGGTGGGGCCTGACCGGCCGGCGCCGCCGCGCGACGGACGCATCGCCGAGTTGACCGCGCTCGCCGCCGCGAGCGAGATCCCGACCGCCGCGCTGTGCCGCGACCTCGCGGTCGCACACGAGCGCGCCGGGGACCCGGACGGGGCGGTGCGCTGGGCGCTGGCGCTCACCGATACCGACGGCGACCTCGGCGCCTGGTCGGCGGCGGCCGGCGTGCTGCGCCGCTGTCTGCCCGCCGTCGCGCCGCTGCCGCGCTCGGCCCGGGTCGCCGTCCTCGGTAGCTACACGACGTCCCAGTTCGCGGCGCTGCTGCCGCTCGCGGCCGCGCGGGCGGGCGTCGCCATCGAGACCTACGAGTGCGGCTACGGGCAGTACCGCCAGGAGATCCTCGACCCCGGCAGCGGGCTGTACAGCTTCGCTCCGGACGTGGTCGTGCTCGCCGTGCACGCCGGCGAGGCGGCCCTGTCGGCCGTCGGAGGCGAGCCGGCCGTCGGGGATGAGCCGGCCGTCGGGGGTACGCCGGCCGTCGGAGATGAGCCGGCGGCCGCCGGCGGGCCGGACGCCACGGTCGCCGCCGAGGTGCGCCGCTGGACTGCGCTGTGGGAGACGATCCGCGCCCGCTGCGGCGCCCGGATCGTCCAGCACACCTTCGCCGTGCCCGGCGAGGTCGCCCTCGGGCATCTGGCGCTGCGCACCGGCGGTGCCCGCCCGACCCTGCTCGCCCGGGTCAACGCCGAGCTCGGCCGCGCCGCCGGGGACGGTATCGGCCTGGTCGACTGCGAGCGCCTCGCCGCCGACGTCGGCAAGCGGGCCTGGTTCGACGCGCGCTACTGGCATCGCTCCAAGCAGGCGGTGTCGCTCGCGCAGGTACCGCTGCTCGCCCGGCACACCGCGGCGGTGATCGGCGCACAGCTCGGCGTCAGCCGCAAATGCCTGGTCCTCGACCTCGACAACACCTTGTGGGGCGGTGTGCTGGGGGAGGAGGGGCTCGCCGGCATCGCGCTCGGCGACGGCGCTGTCGGCGAGGCCTTCGCCGCCTTCCAGGACTACGTCGTCGAGCTGAAGGACCGCGGCGTCGTGCTCGCCGTCTGCTCCAAGAACAACGACGCCGACGCGCGGGAGGCGTTCGAGCGCCACCCCGGCATGCGGCTGCGCCTCGACGACATCGCGATGTTCAGCGCCTGCTGGGACGACAAGCCGACCCAGTTGCGCCGGATCGCCGCCACTCTCGGCCTCGGTCTCGACGCCCTCGTCTTCGTCGACGACAACCCGGCCGAGCGCGAGGCGGTGCGTCAGCTCGTCGGCGAGGTCGACGTCCTCGCGCTGCCCGCCGACCCGCACGGCTACGTCCGGGCGCTGGCCGACTACCCGTTCTTCGAGACGGCGGCGCTCACCGCGGAGGACGCCGCGCGGACGGCGACCTACCGGGCCCGGGCCGAACTCGCCGCCGCCGAGGCCGCGGCGCCCTCACTGGCGGAGTTCCACCGGGGGCTGGACATGACGGCCACCGTCGTCCCGCTCGACGAGCTGACCCTGCCCCGGGTCGCCCAGCTCGTCGGCAAGACCAACCAGTTCAACCTGACCGGGCGCCGCCGCGGCGCCGACGAGATCGCCCGGCTCGCCGCCGACCCCGGCACGGCCGTGCTCTGCGTCCGCCTCGCCGACCGGTTCGCCGACCACGGCCTCGTCGCCGTGGTCATCGCGGTCGAGGCGGGCGACGCCCTGGCCGTCGACACCTGGCTGATGAGCTGCCGGGTGATCGGCCGGACCCTGGAGGACGAGGTCGCCGGGCTGCTCCTCGCCGAGGCGCGCCGGCGCGGGCTTGCCCGGGTCGTCGGCGAGTTTCGCCCGTCACCGAAGAACGCCCTGGTCGCGGGCCTTTATGAACGCCTGGGCTTCACCCGGGTGGACGCGCCGGACGATCCGTCCGCGCCGGGCACGACCCACTGGTCCCGTACCGCGGACGCGCCGTATGCGCCGCCCGCCCTGGTGCGCGTCGTCGTGGCGGCGGCCGGCGTCGACCCGGACGGGGCCGACCGGCCGGGCATGCCGGGCATGCCGGGCGTGCCGCCCGCCGAGCTGTCCTCCCACGTGTTCGCCCAGACGCGGCCGCAGGACCGCAGGATGGAAGAGGTGCCAAGGTGATGGTGCAGGATCGACTCCAGCAGATCTTCCGGGAGATCTTCAGCGACGACGACCTCATCGTCTCCGACACGATGACGGCCGAGGACGTTCCCGGCTGGGACTCGCTCGCGCACATCAACCTGATCTACGCCGTCGAGCGGGAGTTCTCCATCCAGATCGCCGACGACCGGCTCGCCAGCTTCGCCACCGTCGGTGACATGCGCGAGCACATCGAGGAGCTCAGCGGTGTCCACTGAGGCCGGCTCCGCCCGCAACGGAATGGCCCCCCGCGAACCCGGGAGCCTCCCGTCCACGCCCAACGGCTCCACCGCTCACGGCCCCGACCCGGGAACCACCGGTGCCGTGATCGGGTCACCCGCCCTCCCGATCACCGCACCGGACGACGTCACCGCGCCGCACGACGCAGCCGCGCCAGCCCCGGCCGCTGATGCCGAGACCGACCGCCGGGAGGCGTCCGAGCTGGGTCTGCGGGAGATCCTGCGGGAGGACTTCCGGCGGCATTACGGCTCGTTCGCCCATCCGGGCCTGCACGTGCTCGCGGTCTACCGCCTCGGGCAGTGGCGGCGGACCCGGCGCCAGCCGCTGCGCGCCGCGCTCACGGTGGTCTACAAGGTGCTCAACAACCTCGTCATCCGGAACCTTTACGGAGTCGAGCTCTCCGAGAAGGCCCGCCTCGGCCGGCGGGTCCACATCGGCCATCACCAGACGATCCTGATCCCGCCGTTCTGCGAGATCGGCGACGACTGCACGCTGCGACACAACCTGACCATCGGCTACGCCGGCGGCTCGGCGTCACCGCGGGACGTGCCAAAGATCGGCGCCCGGGTCGAGCTCGCCCCCGGCGTCCACCTCCTCGGCGCGATCACCATCGGCGACGACGCCCGCATCGGCCCCGGCTCGATCGTGATGACGGACGTGCCCCCGGGCTCCACCGTCTTCGCCGCCCCGGCCCGGATCATGCGCCCCCCGACCAGCTGATCCAGGCAGATCCGCGCCGTCGTCCTGAGGCCGCTGCGTGGGAAAGCGCCCATCTGTCTCTTCCACAGGGTTCAGCGTCCGATTTATCCCTGTGGAAGAGACAGGTGGCGCCGTTCCCATGCACGCCACCTTCCCCGCGGGGGCGAAGACGCCGCTGCGGCCGCGCCAGCAGCGCCTCGTTGTCCCCTGCTCCGTGTCCCCTGCTCCGTGCCGGGTCTGCCGCCTCGGGCAGCTTCGCCGCTTGCTTCTCGGTAGTCGGGGGGTGAACAAGGGTGGCGGAGTGCGCCGGCCTCGTGGCGGCTGGCACTCCGCGGGATGTCGGCGGTCGGGTCGCGGGACGAGAGCCGGAACCGAGTCGGTACGGTTTGAGGCCGGACCGTCTGGCCCGATCGGGCCACCCCGCGGCCGACATGGAGAGGACTCGCGGATGAAGGTGCTCGTGACGGGCACGGAGGGGTACCTGGGGTGCCTGCTTGCACCCGAGCTGATGCGCGATGGCCACGAGGTCATCGGCGTGGACACTGGTTACTACAAGTACGGCTGGCTGTACCGCGGGACGGACCGGACCCCGCTGACTCTCGACAAGGACCTGCGCCACCTCACCGTCGAGGATCTCGCGGGCGTCGATGCCGTGGTGCACATGGCCGAGCTGTCCAACGATCCGCTGGGCGCGCTCGCGCCGGACGTCACGTACAAGGTCAACCATCTCGGCTCGGTGCGGCTGGCGAACCTCGCCAAGCAGGCCGGCGTCGAACGGTTCGTCTACATGTCCTCGTGCAGCGTCTACGGCGTGGCGACCGGCGAGGACGTCACGGAGACCTCGCCGGTCAACCCGCAGACCCCATACGCCGAGTGCAAGGTCTACGTGGAGCGCGACGTCGCCCCGCTGGCCGACGACTCCTTCTCGCCGACCTTCCTGCGCAACGCCACCGCCTACGGCGCCTCGCCGCGGCAGCGGTTCGACATCGTGCTGAACAACCTCGCCGGCGTCGCCTGGACGACCGGTGAGATCGCGATGACCTCGGACGGCACCCCCTGGCGCCCGCTGGTCCACGGCCTCGACATCGCGAAGGCGATCCGCCTCGCGCTGACCGCGCCGCGTGACGTCATCCACAACCAGGTCTTCAACGTGGGCGACAGCGAGCAGAACTACCAGGTCAAGGAGATCGCCGACGCGGTCGCCAGCGTCTTCACCGGGTGCAAGCTGAGCTTCGGCGACAACGGCGGCGACAACCGCAGCTACCGGGTGTCCTTCGACAAGATCGCGAGCACCCTGCCCGGGTTCTCCTGCGACTGGAACGCGCTGCGCGGCGCCCAGCAGCTCCACGAGGTCTTCAGCCGCATCCAGCTCGACCCGGAGACCTTCACCGGCCGCGGGCACACCCGGCTCAAGCAGCTCCAGTACCTGATCGGCACCGGCCAGCTCGACGCCGACCTGTTCTGGGCGCATCCGTGATCGTCACCCCGACGGCGATCGCCGGGGTGTGGATCGTCGACGTCGAGGCGTTCACCGACGCCCGGGGCATGTTCGCCCGGACGTTCTGCGCCGAGGAGTTCGCGGCGGCCGGGCTCGCCGTCGACGTGGCCCAGTGCAGTGTGGCCTTCAACGCCACGGCCGGCACGATCCGCGGCATGCACTGGGCCGGCGAACCCGTTCGCGAGACCAAGCTGGTCCGCTGCACCCGCGGCGCGCTGCTCGACGTCGTGGTCGACCCCCGGCCGGACTCGCCGACGTACCTGCGCCACGTCGCGGTCGAGCTGTCCGCCGACAACCACCGGGCGTTGTTCATCGACGCGGGGCTCGCGCACGGTTACCAGACGCTGGCCGACGCCACCGAGGCGACGTACCAGATGAACGTCCCCTTCATCCCGGGACACGATCGCGGGCTGCGCTTCGACGACCCGCGCCTGGGCATCGCCTGGCCGTTGCCGGTGTCGGTGATCTCCGACAAGGACCGGGCCTGGCCGCTGCTCGCGGCCGGGCCGGCCGGGGGGCCGCTCGGGCTGCCCGGCGACGGTGCCGCGGCGTCATCGGCGGCGGATGCCGACCATGAGGCGGCTCACATCCTCGGTGCCACCGGCGTCACGGTCTGAATCCGTTGTCGTCGCAACCGCCCCCCGTTGTCTGATCACTCCCAGGGCCTGCAAAACTCAACGCCGGCGGGGATGCGGGCGCTACTCTTCCGCCCCGGAGGGCGACGCGGCACCTGACCCCGGTGCCGTGAAGATCAGGCTGTTTCCCGGACCGCCACATCCCTGCGCCGGATGTGCGGTCGCCACACCGCTCGGCTCGCTGGGCCGACCGGTACACCCGCGTCCGGCCCGTCGGGCCGTGCACCAGGCACCGACGCGGGCAGATCGATGCCGACATCTCACCAAGGGGAGCGCATGTCATCCGGAAACCCGGCCCAGGGCGGTAGTGGAACCGTCGCGGCCGACGCGAACCAGTCGCCGGCCACCTCCGGCGGCATCGCCACGCCGGTCACCGCGTGCCGGTCCTGCGGCGGGGCAGCCCCGCGGCTGTTCCTCTCCCTGGGGGCGACGCCCATCGCGAACCGCCTGGTGCGCGCCGACGCCCTTGACGCCACCGACCCGTCGTTCCCGCTCGAGGTCGGCTTCTGCGAGTCCTGCGCGCTGGTCCAGCTCACCCACGAGCTGCCCGCGTCGGAGATCTTCGACGAGGACTACCCGTACTTCTCGTCGTTCTCGGACATGCTCGTCCGGCACGCCGAGAAGCACGTCATCGACCTGATCGCCAGCCGCAACCTCGGCCCGGACAGCCTGGTCGTCGAGGTCGCCAGCAACGACGGCTACCTGCTCAAGGCGTTCGTCGAGCGGGGCATCCCGGTGCTCGGCATCGAGCCGACGCCGGGTCCGGCCGCCGCCGCCCGCGAGGCCGGCGTGCCGACCCGCGAGGAGTTCTTCGGCGCGGACCTGGCCCGCCAGCTCGTCGCGGAGGGCCTGCGGGCCGACGTGATCATCGCGAACAACGTGATGGCCCACGTCCCCGACCTCAACAGCTTCGTCGAGGGCTTCTCGATCCTGCTCGCCGACGGCGGGCTCGTCGACGTCGAGAACCCGGGCGTCGGCGCACTGCTGGCCCACACCGAGTTCGACACGGTGTATCACGAGCACTTCTGCTACTTCTCCACCATCGCGGTGGACGCCCTCATGCGCCGCCACGGCCTGGCACTCGTCGGCGTCCAGGAGTTCCCCGAGCTGCACGGCGGGACACTGCGCTGGAGCATGCAGCACGCTGCGGCCGCCGAGCCGGCCGAGTCGGTCGCGGCCGTGCTCGGCGCCGAGCGGGCCGCGGGCCTCGACGCGTTCGCGCGGTACGCCACCTTCGGCGACGACGTGCGCGCCGTGCAGGAGGAGCTGGTCGCTCTGCTGCGGTCGCTGCGGGCCGAAGGGAAGACCGTCGCTGCCTACGGCGCCGCGGCCAAGGGCGCGACGCTGCTGAACTCCAGCGGCATCACCACCGACCTCATCGACTTCGTGGTCGACCGCAATGTTCACAAGCAGGGCAAGTACATCCCCGGGGCGCGGCTGCCGATCCTCGACCCCGCCGTCCTGCTGGAGCGCCAGCCCGACTACCTGCTGCTACTGGCCTGGAACGTGAAGAAGGAGATCATCGCCCAGCAGGAGGAGTACGCCGCGCGCGGCGGTTCCTTCATCGTGCCGGTACCCCGGCCGGTCGTGCTGTAGGCGGGTCCTGCATCGTGGTATGGGGTCGTCGTCATCTCCGCCCGCGGCCATCCGGGTCGCGGGCGCCGGGCCGGCGTCGTCGGTCGGGAGAGCGAGCATGACGGACATCGATCTGGACCTACGGGCCTCGGGCTGGCCCGAAGATCCGCCGCCCGAGGACCCGCACCCCGTCGAGCAGACCCCGCACGTCCCCCGGTTGGGCGCGCCGGCGCCGGACGGATCTCCGGCGCCCGGCGGCCGGCGCAGCCCCGCGCGCGCTTACGATCCGGCGTTCGTGGGCTTCGAAGTGTCCTCGGCGATCCCGCCGGAGACCTGGGCCGAGCCTGCACCTCCCCAGGCGCCTCCTCCGGTCAACCCGGCGTCTCCGGGCAGCCCTGTGTCTGCGGGCAATCCTGTGTCTGCGGGCAACCCTGCGCCTCCGGTCTCCCGAGTTCCCCGCCCCGGCTGGGAAACCGGCCCGGATGGGCGTCCCGCGGCGGCCCCCGCGGGCCTGCCCCCCGACCGGACGGGACCGGCCCCGGGCGGCCGACAACCCGACCGACCCGGCGCCGGACCGTGGGGTCAGCCCCCGGGGCACCCCGGTACGCCCGAGCCGGCGCTCGGCGTACCGGCCTGGCCGGGCCAGCAGCCCGTGCCGCCGCACCCCCAGGTCACCGGGTCCGGAACGTGGCCTCCACCGCCCGGTCCGGGGCGACAGCCCGGTGGGGGGCAACCGCTGAGCGGCCCGCCCGACCCCCGTCGGACCCCGACCGCATCCCCGGCCCCGACGTCCGGCGCCGGGCCCCCTGCCACGGATCACCGGCCACCGGTGTCGCCGGGTGCCTACCCCGCCGGATCGGGCACCTCCCCTGGTCGCCCGTCGCCGCCGGATGGGACCCGGCGGGGGCGGATTCCCGCCGTGGGCCGCGTCCCGACGTCGCCGCCGGCCGGCTACCCGGCAGGTCAGGCGCCGATCGCGAGACGCGTTCCCACCGGACCGGCCCCGACGGCCCGCGGCCCGGCGGGCCAGGTCTCGCCGGGCCAGGCGCCAGCAGGGCAGACCCCATCGGGCCACGCCCCGGGAAGCCAGGCCAGATCGGGCCACGTCAGGCCGGGCCAGCCCCCGCCAGGCCAGCCCCCGCCGGGCCAGATGCGGGGCCAGTTTCCGCCGGGCCAGACTTCGGCGAATAGGCCGGGCCAGCCCCCGCCGGGCCAGACTGCGCCGGGCCACGTTGCGGCGGGCCAGGTCCCGACAGGCTGGACGCCGCCGGGCCACGGGCCGGCAGGCCAGGTCCCGGGAGGCCGGAACCCGACCTCCCCCGGCAGGACCGGATCCCGGCTGCCCGGCTGGACCGCATCGTCCCGGCCGGGCGTGGGGGCTTCACTTCCGGGTCCGGCGCCCACACCACCCGAACGAACCCCCGCCGGGCTGCCGCGACTCACCCCGGCGCCACCCGTTGGTCCACTCGCGGGGCAGGTGCCCTCGCCGATCACCGTGGAACCCGGGGTGCGATCCGTCCCGCCGGCCTCCGCTGGGCCCTCGGGGCCCGGCTCCCCCTCGGGTCCGCGCGGGTCGCGGGAAGGCCGTGCGCCGTCGGGTCCTGGTGTGCTGCTGGGTCCTGGCGTGCCGTCGGGTCCTGGCGTGCCGTCGGGTCCGGACCCTCAAGATGGTTCGCGGCCTGCGCCGGGAGCACGGATGCCGGCGGAATCCGCCGGTCTGGGTTGGATCGCGGTCAGTACGGCGCCGCGGGCTTCCACCCGGTCCGTCGAGGCCGGCGGTCCCGAGGTGGGCGGCAGCCTGCCCGGGTTCGGACCTACCTATCCGGCCCCAAGCCCAGCCCCAACCGCAGCTCCAGCCGCAGCCGCAGCCGCAGTCTCAGGCCCAAGTCCGGCCGCAGGCCCAGGCCCAGGGCCGCAGCCGGGGCCGGGAGATGCCGGGGGCGGTGCGGGTGCGGGGCCGAGTTCGCCGGAGACCTCGGCGCTGCCCGGGCTGCGCCGGTTGCCGGGCGGTAGCCCGCTGCCGCACACGATCACCTCGACGATCGACCTGAGCGCCCTGCAGCACCGCCTCCGCGTCGAACAGACCGAGGTCATCGCCCGGGTCGAGGATCCCGCGCCCCGCTCGCACCGGCGGCGGCGGCGAGCCGCCCCGGCGGACGTGGAGTCCACCCAGGTGGTCTCCCGCGGGTCGTTGCCCGGCCGGCCGCGTCCCGGCGCCCGGTCCGATCCGTCGGGCACCGGCGCGGCCTACAAGGGCCTCGTCGACGATCCGGACACCGGGCTCATCGATCGGCGTGGCGCGGGGGCGGGCGGCACGGCGCGGCGCCGGGCCGACGTCGGCGGGGTGGCCGACGACCGTGGCCGCCGTGCCGACCGGGCCCGCCGCGTCGACGACGACGATCCTGACGAGGTCGACGATCCCGGGCGGGGGCCCGGCCCCGGCGGGGGCGGCCCCAGCACCCGCTCGAAGGCGATCTGGACCCTCGCCGACCAGGCCATCTCCAGCGCGACGAACGCCGCGATCTCGTTCCTCATCGCGCGCCAGGTCAGCGATGTCGAGTATGGCGCGTTCGGGATCGCCTACACGCTGTTCGCCATTGTGATCGGGTTGTCCCGTGGCGCGACCTGCATGCCGCTGAGCATGCACTACTCGGGCGCGACGCCGTCGTCGTTCCGGTCGGCCGCCTCGGCCACGACCGGCTCGTCGTTCGTCTTCGGCATCGGGATCGGCGTCGGGTTCGTCGGCGTCGGTCTCGCCGTCGGCGGGCCCGTCGGATCGTCACTGACGGCGATGGGCTTCGTGTTGCCCGGCCTGCTCCTGCAGGACGCCTGGCGGTACGTCTTCTTCGCCATGGGGCGGCCGTTCGGCGCGTTCCTCAACGACCTCGTGTGGGCCGCCGTCCAGGTGCTCGGGATCTGGCTGCTCGTCCACCGCGGGGTGACCGAGTCGTCCCCGCTGCTGCTGGCCTGGGGAGCCTCGGCCCTGGTCGCCGCCCTCATCGGCATCGTCCAGGCCGGCTTCTGGCCGTCGCCCGGGGCGACCAGGCGGTGGCTGGCGGAGAACAGGACGGACTCGACGTACCTGGCGGCGGAGTTCATCACGGTCCAGGGCGCCCTGCAGACGTCGATGCTGGCCATCGGGGCGGTCGGGTCGCTGTCGACGATCGGTGCCCTGCAGGGCGCGCGGACGCTGCTCGGTCCGACCACGGTCGTCGGGGTCGGGGTGGTCAGCTTCGCGCTACCCGAGTTCTCCAAGCGGACCTCGATGAACGTGCACGCCCGTGAGCGGGCGGCGTATGCCCTGTCCGGGCTGGTCCTCGCGATCGGCGCCGCCTGGAGCCTGATCTTCTACTTCCTGCCGGAGCGCTATGGCCAGGCCCTGCTGGGCGACACCTGGGACGGGACGAAGGGCATCCTGGGCCTGTCGATCCTGCACTATCTCGCGGCGGCGGTCCCGGTGGGACCGGCCTGCATGGTCTACGCGCTCGGAAAGACCAAGATCACTTTTAGGCTGAACGCGGCCTTCGCCCCGATGCTGCTCGGATTCCCCATCCTCGGGGCGGTTCTCGGCGAGGCCCGCGGCGCGGTGATCGGATTCAACATTGCTTTCTGGGCTATTGCTCCTGTGTGGTTCGTTCTGCTCCGCCGGCTCGGGCGCGAACACGACGCCGAGCAGGCGGCGCTGCGCGCGGCGCAGGGCGAGTCGGGAGCCGCCGTCGATCCGGCGCGCCCGCGCACCGGCGAATCCGGCGGTGGTGGTGGTGCCCGTGGGCGCGAGTCGCGGCGGCCCGGGCCAGGGGAGGGGCGGGGTGGCCGCGCGGGGTGGTCGGACCGGGGGGCGAGGCCGCCCGAGCCGGTGTCGGCCGGGGCGCCGCGCGGCGGCGCCGATCCCGGCCCCGCGGGCGGCTGGTCGCCGGAACGGGGACGATCACGCCAGGACCAACGTTCTTCCGGGGGACGGCGGCAGGCCGGCGGCCGCCCGGCCGCCGGTGCATTCGACGAGGCGGAAATGACCGGCGGGTGGGAGTTGCCCGAAGGTTCGGCGCGGCGTGATAGGTCCAGCGCAAAACGACGGGACGGAAATAACTCGACAAAAGTTCGGAAATCTGACGTCCCGGAAGAGTTACGACGGGAACTTCCGCGGCCGCGCCCGGCCCGCACGGATCGTGACCGTCCATCGCCGCGGGGGAAGTCGGGTGAATCCGAGCGCGGTATCGGGCCGGTGGATGATGTGGACGGTAGGGGTCTCGCCCGGGGAGGTCAGCGCGACGGTCATCGTCGCGCAACCGGCCCGCGGCGTGGCAGACGCGACACCTGAGCGCCATCACGGCGCCAGTCATAGCTATGACCGTTTACTATCCGCTATCGGCTATGCTCACAAATCGGTTCGTCAGATCTAGACCGTGGTCCGGCAATCGGGCCGGATGCTCCTGTGGGGGGCCACTTTGAGTCCGCTTCACGTCCTGCTGGAGGTGTCGGTGCGTCAGCTCGCCGGCCCTCCGATCCGCGTGCGGGCCCGGTCCGCCCGTCCTGAGTCCGAGGCGGGCACGTCATGAGCCGCAACGCACAGGCGGGTGGCGAGACCAGCCGGGCCCCGTCCGCTCCCTCGTTGTTCCGCATCGTCCAGCCACGGCTGCTGATCATCGTCATCGTGGTTGTGATCTTCGCGGCGCTGGCGGCCATCTACTCCAAGGCGCAGTCGGCCAGCTACGCGTCGAGCGCGCGGGTCTTCCTCTCGACCGACTCGGGCACGCTGGGCGCCAACTCGGTCGACGCCACCCGGTTCGTCCAGACCCAGGCGCAGTTCGCCCAGTCCTCGGCAGCGGTGGCGGTGATCGCGAAGGACCTCAAGCTGTCCGAGGCGGACGTGTCGAGCCGGCTGAGCACCTCCCCGTCGGACGAGGGCTACTTCTTCGTCATCAAGGGCAAGGGGCCTTCGCAGGAGGCGGCGAACTCCCTGGTCAAGTCGGCCGAGACGGCCTACAGCACGCTGCTGACGAGCTACGGCGCCAACAGCGAGGCCTCGGTGAACGCGCTGAAGCAGCTGCGTGACCAACTTGTCCAGGAGGGGACCGCGGCGAACCAGGGCACGGATGTAGCCGCGGCCAACGACGCCGGCGTGCGCACCAGCCAGATCAACCAGCTGAACCAGAAGATCGCCGATGCCCGCACTGCGGCTGTGTTGGGCAGCTCCGCGGTCAAGCTGGCCGAGCCGCCGGTCGCCGACGGTCAGGGCGGTCCCAACCTGCTGCGCAACGTCCTCGTCGCGGTGATCGTGGGCCTGCTCGGCTCCATCGCGGCCGTCTGGATCATGTACCAGCGGCGGCCGACGATCCTCGACCCGCACAACCCGTCGGACACCCTCGGCGTCCCGCTCATCGCGGCGCTGGAGCCGGGGCGCACGACGGCGAGCGCGGCCGAGACACTCGTCTCGGCGATGTCGGCGGTGATGTCGCCGACCAGCAAGGTGGTCGCGTTCACCCCGGCGTCGCGCGGGGACCTCGCCGCCGACCTCGTCTCCTCCGTGGCCGCCGCCTGGTCGGACGACCAGGGCGTCGTGCTGATCCTCGACACCTCCCCGTCCTCGGAGGTGCGGGCGTCGCTGGAGGGCCTGCCGAGGGCGACCTCCGGGGAGCTGCCGCGCTGGGCGCACGAGCCGACCTGCCTGGCCCGCTCGTCCGGCACCGGCCGCGGGCACATCCTGTACAACCGGGTCTCGCCGGCCCGGGCCGCGCGCCCCGGTGGCCTCGCGCCGATCCTCGCCGATCGCGCGCCCGTCGTCGACCTGGTCATCCTGGTCACCTCGGCGCTGGCCGAGCTGCCGATGACCGCGGCGTCGGCGATCCAGGCCGACGCGGTCGTGGTCATCACGTCCACCGAGACGCACCTCAAGGAGCTGGAGCAGGTGCCGCGGGACTGGCCGGCGCTCGCCGAGCGCGTCGTCGGCGTCGTCCACGACGGCCGGACCGGCATCCGCCGGGTGACCGGCAACGCCGCCCCGGAGCGTCGCTCCTCGGTTGACACGATCACGTCGAACTCGCCGGTGGGCGGCGAAGGCCCGCCGAGCAAGCGCGGCGGCATGGACCCGGAGGCCACCGACCGCTACGCCCGCCCCGCCCGGTAACCCGCTCCGCCCGGCAGCAGCCCGCTCCGCAGGACGGCTGCCCGGCGGCACTCACCAGAGCGACAACGACGGCCCCGCTCCACGCCAGGAGCGGGGCCGCGCCGGTTGCGGTGCGTTCGGTACGGTTTCGGGGGCCAGGCCGTACAGGTCGCACCGCAGGTGGCCCTGCCCTCGGTGGCCCTGCCCCCGGCGGTGCGGCAGACGCGCAGGTGCAGGCGCGGCGATGGGCCGGCCGCGAGTTTCCGGTCAGATCACCGCGGCTAGCCGACGAGTGCGAGGACGAAGCCGTCCCAGCCCTTGCTGCCCACCGTCTGCAGCGCGGTCGCCGTCAGCCGCGGCTCCGCCCGCACCAGGTCCAGCACGGCCCTGGTCCCCTGGACGTCGGGGTTCGCGCTGCCGGCGTCGAGGACCGCCCCGCGGCGCACCACGTTGTCGATCACGATCGCGCTGCCGGGGCGGGTCAGGCGCAGCGCGGCGGCGAGGTAGCGCGCGTTGTTCTGCTTGTCCGCGTCGATGAACACGAGGTCGAACGGCTCTGGCCGGGCCGCGATCAGCGCGTCGAGCGAGTCGACGGCGGGACCGAGCACGACCTCCGCGACGGCGCCGAGGCCGGCGCGCTCCAGGTTGCCCCGGGCCACCTCGGCGTGACGGGGATCGACCTCCAGGGTGACCACCCGGCCGGTTGGTCCGACGGCCCGCCCGAGCCAGATCGTCGAGTACCCGCCGAGGGTGCCCACCTCCAGCACCCGCCGCCCGGAGACCAGGCGGACGAGCAGGGCCAGGAACGCGCCCTGGTTCGCCGCGACCTCGATGGGCGGCAGCCCGGCCGCGTGGCTCGCGGCCCGCGCCTGCCGCAGCGTGTCGTCCTCGTCGACGAGGGTGTCGACGAGATAGTCGTCGACGGCTCGCCAGCCCTGCACCAGGTCGTCCACCGGTCGGCACCTCCATGGTCGCCAGCTCGGCGCCGAGCGCCCGGCCGGGGCCCGGCGAGGCGGTTCAGATGCCCGCGAAGGACCTGCGCTGCGCGGGGGCCGAGGGGCTCGGCGGCGGTGGTCCGGGATCGTCCGCCAACCGGAGCGACTCCTCCGGCGTGACCGTGAACCAGGCGACGAGCAGTAGGCCCAGACCGGTGACGACCGGGGCCAGCAGGCCGCCGGACAGCACAGTGTAGAAGATCAACACCGACCCGGAGAGTACGAACGACTGCGAGCCGCGGACGAACATCGCCACGATGAAGCTGAGGAACGTCACCGTGCCGAGGACCCCGTACTCGAGGACGAGCTTCGGCACGAGCGCGTAGTTCAGCGGCAGACCGGTACGGCGGAAGAACTCACCCGCGTCGCGGTCGGCGAAGCCCGCGCCGGAGCCGAACGCGACCGTCGCCGGATCGCTGCCGAGCGCGTCCCAGGTGCGCTGGTAGGGCTGGACGAAGCGCAGGCTGCCGCTGGAGGTCGACGAGGACGTCTCCGTCGCCCGGGCCGCGAAGATGCTCGACGCCGGGGTGAAGCTGATGACCAGGGCGATGAGGCCCACACCGACCAGGGCGGTGAACGCGAACTTGGCGCCCTTGTGGACGGCCAGCAGCACGCCCGCGCAGGCCAGCAGCAGCAGACCGGTGCCGGAAACGGTGCTGAGAATCGCCAGCACGAACATGAGCAGCCGCCACCAGCCGCCGTTGCGCAGGACGCAGACCACGATGCCGAAACCGAGGAACTGCGAGCAGAACGACGCCTCCAGACAGACGAAGGCGTTCGACTTGTACAGCGACGATCCGTACTGGACCGGGTAGGAAGTGTTGAAGCCGTGCATCAGGAAGTTCGACGGCACGACGTCCTTGACCACGTCGGTGTACGGAACGCCGACGAGCTGAATCGCAAACTGGAACAGGGCCAGCCCGGCCAGTACCGTGATCATGATGAGGAAACGGTCGAGCAGCCGGGGCAGCAGCGCCCGGGCGTCGGCGGGGCGCAGGCCGAAGACGAACGGGACATACGTCGCCAGCAGCAGCAACAGCGACGTCAGGGACGTGCTGTCCTTCTGCCGCAGGAAGGAGGCGAGAGCCGACAGCGAGCACGCCGTCATCGCCACCAGATAGCCGGTCATCCGGCCCGAGTTCCGGCTCAGGCCGCCGCGCCTGACCATGATCGCTGCGCAGACGTAGGTGATCGGCAGGATCACCTGGACCTGTGAGCCGCCGACGGGGATGGCGATCCGCTGAAAGAAGATCTCGAAGAACAGCAGAACGGTGAGCAGCCGCAACGTCGCGTCGTTGACCGTCCGGCCGCTGCCCGCCTCCTGGGTCGGGATCACCCACGACCGCGGAATCCTGGTCGTGAGGGTGGTGGTTACCACTGGTTTCCCGTCCCCCGTTCTCGGTCGGCGGGCGCGCCGCGGCCGGGTGGGCGGCGGTGAACGCTGCGGACGATAGCCGGGTGGCCCCGCATGGCGGCCCGGTGCGCCGTGCGTGGACGGCACCGTCGGCAAGTCTAACCGGCACCCATCGGACACCTCCCACCGTGGTCTTCGGCCCATTCCCGGGGCGTACGGTCGCCCGTCCGTCACCGCCCGCAGTCGTCCTCGTGGTGTCTTCCGGGAACCTGGCGCCGTCGGGTGAATAATGGCCTGGGCCGCCCGGACGGCCGCGGTCGGAGAAGTTCTCCGGCCTGGGAACTTCTTGGGTGAAGACCCGCGTCCTCGTATCAGTGCGGCGTTATCGTCCGCGGCCGAAGCCTGTTCTCGTACCTGTGCGGCGGGGTCGGTCGTTCATTGCTGTCGCGATGACGTCCGGTCGTTCCGGCGCCTGCGACGATCTGTCCTCAGCGTGGAGGTGTAACGTGCGCTATTCCGGCATCGTGCCGGGAGGGCGTCCGCCCCCGTCCGACCGGTTCGGTCCGCAGCGGGGCGGCACCTCGCCGACCCGCGCCGTCTCGATCAAGGGGGGTGGCGGGCCCGGCCGGCCCGGTGCCGACACCGGCACCATGCCGCTGCCGGGCATCCGGACCTCGGGGTCCGTGGACTCTGGCGCGTCCACGGGCCCCGAGTCGTCCGGCTCGACGATCTGGCCCGATCAGCCCGACGACGCGCCCGCCGGGGTCGACCCGACCGGCGGGGCGGGTGACTCGGGCGGGTCTGGCGGAGCCGGCAACTCGGGTGGAGCCGGCGACTCGGGCGGATCGCGGTGGCGCCTGCCGCCGTCACGACGCGGACGGGCGTTGGCCGTCACCGGCCTGGCGGCGGTCCTCGTGACCGTGCTCGGTGCCGTCGGGCTGGTCGTGCTCGGTGGCGGTGGTGGCAATGGCGATGGCGATGGCCATGGCCATGGCGGTGGCGGATCGACCTCGCCCGCCCCGCCGGCGCGCGGCGTCGCCTGGCCCTCGGGCGCCAACGCCAACCCGCCCCAGGACCTGGCCGAGTGGGAACGTTGGCTCGGCCGCCGGGCCGATGTTGCCGTCGTATTCACCGTCCGTGACAACTGGCAGAAGATCGTCGCCGACGACTGGCCGCTGTCGGGGCTACGCCCGGACGCCTACGCCGGGAAGGTGTCCGTCGCCCAACCGCTGTTTCCGAAGGACGGCAACGAGGCCGCCTGTGCCCGCGGCGACTACGACGCCAACTGGGCGACGTTCGGGCGGACGCTGGTACGCAACGGTCGCGGGGACGCCTACGTCCGGCTCGGCTGGGAGTTCAACGGCGACTGGTTCTGGTGGTACCCGCGCGACACCGCCACCTGGCGGACCTGCTTCCAGCGGGCGGTGACGGCGATCCGCTCGACCTCGCCCGGCGTCCGCATCGACTGGAACATCTCGGCCCACCGGGACTCGATGCCGGGCGGCGACAACATCTGGGCCGCCTATCCCGGCGATGCGTTCGTCGACGTCGTCAGCGTCGACGCCTACGACTCCTACCCGCCGTCGTTCACTCGCGCGACCTTCGACGCCCAGTGCAACCTGGACTCGGGCGCCTGCACGGTCGCCCGGTTCGCGCGCGAGCACGGCAAGAAGTTCGCGGTGCCGGAATGGGGCGTCGTCCGCTCGGCGGGCGGCGGCGCGGACAACCCTTACTACATCCAGAAGATGTACGAGCTGTTCCAGGCGAACCGGGCGAACCTCGCCTACGAGGCGTACTTCACCGCGACCGATGCGGGCAACGTCCAGTCCTCGCTGGTCGATCCCCCGAGCAACCCCCGCGCCGCCCAGCGCTACCGAGCTCTCTTCGGCGCCCCACCGACGCAGCCCACGTCCCGCTGACCGGCCCCGCCCGAGATCATGCGGGCCGGGCCGTGGCGCGTCGGTGGCTCGCTCTGCGAGCTGACCGCCGCGAGCCGCTCGGACGACCGCGGAACGGGCGACGGCTCATACGGTCAGCGGCAGATGCGTGGGAGAGCGCCTCCATGTCTCTTTCACAGGGTTCGTCGTCCGATTTATCCCTGTGGAAGAGACAGCGGGCGCCGCTCCCCCGCCTCCCGCCTCCCGGCGGCGCGGGGCCGCCGCCGGCCGCGCTGGTTAGTAGCTCTTCTTCGCCGGGCGTAGGTGCAGTTCGGTGATCTCGGCGGTGGGTGGGAGCCGAATGAGGTACTCGACGAGGTCGGCGACGTCGTCCGCCTGGATGAGCAGCGCCGGCGCGTACTCTCGGCCCTCTCGGGCGTAGATCGTCTCCTGGCGCGGGGTGGCCGTGCGGCCGAGGTGGATCGTGGCGACCCGGATCCCGTCGGCGTTGATCTCCTGGCGCAGGCTGTCGGCAAAGCCGCGCATGGCGTGCTGGGTCGCGGCGAACTGGCCCGCTCCCGCTCCCGCGCGAATGCCCTGCGTCGAGTTGACGATGACGATGTCGGCGCCGCCGTCGGCCCCCGCGACCCGCAGGGCGGGCAGCAGCCGCTGGGTCAGGGCGTAGGGCGCCCGGACGTTCGCGAGGTACTGCGCGTCCAGGTCGGCCAGCGACGCCGCGTCCACCCGGGCGCTGGCGTAGGCCCCGGCGCTGTGCACCAGGTGGTCGACCCGGCCGTGGCGGGCGGTGACCTCGGCGACGAAGTCGGTGACGGCCACGTCGTCGGTCAGGTCGAGCCGGACCGGCAGCAGCGTGCCCGGCCCGGTCGCCTCCTTGCCGAGGCCGTCGAGGCGGGCCTGGTCGCGGCCGAGGGCGAGCACGGTGGCGCCGTCGGCGGCCAGGCGCAGGGCGGTGGCGCGGCCGATGCCGCTGGACGCGCCCGTCACGACGGCGACGTGCCCGGCGAGCGGAACCGCGTCCGCCGCCGGGCCGCCCGCGGATCCGGCCGTCACGCGCTCGACGCCTGGGAGAACACCAGCACGGCGTCCTCCCGCGGGGGCGCGGTGTCGTAGCTGAGGCAGATGTCCTCGGGAATGCGGGTGAGGTCCGTGCCGCGCAGGTAGTCCCGCATCGTGGTGCCGGTGCACTCGGAGTCGACGTTCGGCGCCCCGACGTGGTTGATGACGTCGTCGAAGTGCACCGTGCGGAAGTCCATGCTGAACCGGGTGCGTCCGGAGTCGTTCGGCACCGAGGAGTGCAACTGCGCCGCGGAGAAGATCAGCATGCCGCCGGACGGCGCGACCACCCGGGTCTGCGGGAAGATCTCCACCTCCTCCTCCGGCTTGGGCTGCTTGCGGGTGTCGGACTTGATGTGCTTCGCCGCGTCCGCCCGGTTCTTGGCGTTCCACTCGTAGTAGTCGTAGTCGCGGGAACCGTTCTTCACGCCCTGGCTGAAGTAGCGCGGGTGGAAGGCCAGGCCGTTCTCCGGGACGATGTCGAAGATCGGCATCCACCAGTTGAGCTGGCAGAACGGCGCCGAGTACCAGGTGTCGCGGTGCGGGTGGAAGGCGTAGGCGATGCCGGAGGTCAGGTAGTCGTCCGACGTCGAGGTACGCAGCCGCGGCACGTCGAAGTAGGTCTTCGCCGGGTCGGCGCCATGCTCGGCGAGGATCGCCGGCAGCAGCTCCTTGCAGGTCGGATGGTGGATGAACCGCGGCTTGAGCTCCGCGAGCAGGGCGGCGTACTCCTCGACGGGCATGTGGTACTGCGCCGTCTCCGGGTCGAGGGCGCCGAACGCCTCCCGGATCAGCGCGCGGCTGAACTCGACGAACTCGCGGGTCGCCGGCCTGGGTGCATAGACGAACAGGTCGCCCTGGTAGAGCTTGGCCCGACGCTCGTCATCGGACAGCGTGGACTCGACCAGTACCGAACTCATCGGATTCCCCCTCGGAACGGACGTGGGTGAGAAGAAGCCGGGCCATGGCGAGTTCGTCCGGCGTCGTGACATGGATGTTGGCGGGTTCGCCCGGTACGACGACGACCAGGCCGCCGGCCTCGGCGACCATCGCCGAGTCCTCCACCGCCTCGCGGGCGCCTGCGTGCACGGAGCGCAGCAGGTCCGCCCGGAAGGCGTGCGGCGTCTGCACCAGCCGATGGGTCTCCCGCGGCAGCGAAGCCCCGGCGACCAGCCTGGAGGAGGGACCGAGCCCGCTCACCGTCGGCCGGATCTCGTCGGCGGCCCGGATCTCGTCGGCGACACGGATCTCTTTGACGACTTCGGTGAGTGGCAGGCCGGGCACGGCGGCGTCGGCCCCGGCCCGGACCTCGTCGACGACGCGCCGGTAGAGGGCGGAGGTGGCCAGCGGGTGAGCGGCGTCGGTGATCACGATGACGCCGGCGTCCGCGGGAACGGCGGCGAGGCCGGCCCGGACCGACTCGGCCCGGGTGGCGCCGCCGGTCACCTGCCGGACGCCGGGCGGGGGCGACCAGCTTCCGGCCGTTCCCGCGGGCACGACCACGACGATGCCGTCGCTGGCCGCGCGGGCCGCCGCGACCGGGTGAGCGAGCAGCGGCTCGCCGCCGAGGTCGAAGAACTGCTTCGGCCCGCCGAAGCGGGTGCCGCCGCCACCCGCGAGCACGATCGTCCAGACCGGTCCCGAGTTGCCGGGCCGCTGCGGCCGCTGCGGCCGTCCGGCACTGCCCGGGCTGGCGGCAAGATCAGCCACCGGTCGGTCCCGCGGAGCCGGCGCTTGCCTCGGCGAGCAGGTCGACGCCGGCCAGCGCGTCCGCGGCCTCGGCGACCGTGTCGAACGGCAGCCCCGCGCGCTCGGCGATGTCGAGCAGGCTGCGGGTGCCGTCGGCGAGGTTGAGCACCCACAGCAGACCCATCTCGATGGCCTGACGGTTCATCGTCGCGCCGATGGCGCGGTACAGGCCGCGCCGGCCCAGCTGCGGCTCGCCGTACGGGGCGGTGTTGCGCCAGGTCCGGTCCCGCTCGCAGATCTCGATCGTGCGCCGCAGGATCGCGAACGAGTCGGCGAGCGACCCGGGCGTGACGAACTCAAGGTCGTCGGCCGAGGTGTGGTACTGCGGGTACTCGCCGTGCTGGCCCCGGCCGAACCGGCCGACAGGCAGGTCGAAGCCGGGCGAGCAGAACTGCCGCTCGTCGTAGCCGTAGGGGGAGAAGTCGACGACCCGGTGCGGCCGCTCGGTCTCGGTCAGCGCCACCGCGGCGGCCCGGTCGACGGCGGCGTCACCCCGGCGACTGCGCTTGTAGGTCGGGTCGCTGCGGTCACCGAGGCCGGTCAGGACCAGGCCGTGCCGGATGCGGCCGACGGTGTCCCTGTTGCGGGCCAGCCAGGTGATCGAGCCGATCGTCCCCGGGATGAACAGCAGCCGGAACGTGTGCCGCCGCGGCCCGGCGGCCAGCGCCCGCGCCAGCAGGGTCGCCGTGGCGATGCCCGAGCAGTTGTCGTTGGCCATCGCCGGGTGGCAGGTGTGCGTGGTGATCAGGAACTCGTCGGACGTCTCGCCCGGCAGCACGATCTCACCGTAGGTCAGCGACCCGTCGGTGAGCGTCGTGTCGATCTCGACCTCGTACTCGCCGTCGGGCAGCGCGCCGAGCTGCCGATCGGTCAGGCAGAAGCCCCAGTTCTCGTTGTAGTACGAGGTCCGGTAGGGCACCCAGTCCGGTCGGTCGGGCATCGAGAACAGATGCGGGCGCAGCTCGTCGAGGGTCATCCGGGCGCGCACCGGCGTGCTGTAACCCAGCAGGTGCAGGGGGTTGTCGGCGGCGTCGACGACGGTCTTGCCGTCGGGGCCGATCAGCCGGGCCGAGCCGACGTTCCACTCCCGGGGGACGGTCCAGTCCAGCGCCGGGGCGCCGCTGGGCACCTCGTGCACGGTGAGCGGCACGTCGGGGCCGAGCGCCCGCGCGACGGTGCGCAGCGTCGTGCGCACGCCCTCGCCGGTGATGCTGCGCATGGGCGGCAACAGGTCGGCAACCAGGTCGTGCAGCCAGTGGCCGGGGTCGGCCGGGAGCGCGGTGCCGTCGCGGTCGCCGGCGTCGCCGACGTGGCCGGAGTGGCCGGCTGTACCGGCCACGCTCGCGGATTCGGTCATCGTCGCGGATCCGTCCGGAATTCTCAGTCGGCCCAGACGCGCCACGGCGCGGACCCGGAGTCCCAGAGCTGGTTGAGCTCGGTCCAGTCCCGGAAGGTGTCCATGCCCATCCAGAACCCGTCGTGGTTGTGCAGGGTGAGCTCGCCGTCGCGGGCGAGCTGCTGCAGCGGGTGGCGCTCCAGCAGCAGCGCCGGGTCGTCATCGAGGTACTTGTCGATGAACTCGCGCTCGAAGACGAAATACCCGCCGCTCACCCAGCCGGTCTGCGGCGGCTTCTCGGCGAACAGCGTGACCGCGTTGCCATCGGTCTCCAGCTCGCCGTAGCGGCTCGACGGACGGACGCCGGTGACGGTGCCGAGGCGGCCGGATTTCACGTGGTCGGACAGCACGGCACCGACGTCGATCGCGCCGACGCCGTCGCCGTAGGTGAGCATGAACCGCGGGCCGGTCAGGTACTGGGCGACCCGGCGCAGGCGGGCGCCGGTGCCGGTGAGCAGGCCGGTCTCCGCGAAGGTGACCTCCCACCTCTCGTCGCCCACCGCGTTGTGGAACTGGGGCGTGTGGTCGTCGGAGAGCGTGAGGGTGAAGTCGGCGACCTGCGCCCGGTAGGCCAGGAAGTAGTTCTTGATCAGGTCGCTCTTGTAGCCGAGGCAGAGCACGAACTTGCGAAAGCCGTAGTGTTCATACGTCTTCATGATGTGCCACAGCACCGGCTTGCCGCCGATGTCCACAAGCGGCTTCGGCAGCTTTTCGCTGGCCTCCCGCAGCCGGGTACCCATCCCGCCGCAGAGGATGACGACCGGGATGTCGGCAGCGTCGGGGATCTCGGTGGTCCTGGCGCTTTCGGTGCTCAAGGCTTGCGTCTCCCGTGCTCATGCCCCGGTCGGGCTCGGTGGGGCGGATGGCCGCTGATGGCATGGTCCTCGCTGGACCGCGGTGCATTCCGGGTGACCCGTAACGGCCTGCTGCCACTCGCCGACCGATGCCGGGGCCGACGGGGACAGCCGCCGGTCGTTCCCGGTGCGCGGGATGGCACGCTCCCGCGCGTGAGGACGTCGCTCGCTCGCCCGCGCTCATGGCGCGCGCGGGCGCGTGATCCCCCTCTGCCACTTCTCGGTTCTGCCACTTCTCGGTGGATACCGGCGACGGACCGCCTTCATCGGCGCCCCCCGGCACTGCCGTCGCAACGGTACCGCACGGTCCTCTGCCTGCTGGGGGAGTCCCTCCAAGCCGGTGCAGACCCGCGCGACGACGCCGCCCTACGGGCAAGCCCGACAGCCGGGTCATGCCGGGGCGTAGCCTTCCCTGCGCGCATGGCGTCGCGTCGTCACGCCCTGCCCGCACGTGATCTCCGCGACGGGTGGCGCCGCCCCCGCGAGATTCCCGCCACGCCGCCGCCGGGCGCACCGCGCGCTGCCCCCGCGAACGCCGTTTCCCCCGGAGCGCGGCCGGGACTCGTTTCCGCTGGTCAGGCCGCTCGCCGGCGTCATTCACCGCGCCGCTCGCCCGCCGGCCGGCAGGCCCGTGACCGCCTCGACGGCCGGCGGGCGCGGCCGGGGGAGACGGCACCCCGCGGCCCACCTTCGTGGCGAATGAGCGGTCAAGAGTGCCAGATCTTCGCAGGACCGGCAACTCGCCCGGTCGGCACCGCGTCCTGACTGGTGGATCCCGCGATGACGCGGGCGTCCGGCCTGCCGGCGGTCGCCGGCTGCCGGCTGCTTCCCACAGAGCGGAAGGGGTTTGGTGCCGATGCGGATGATCGTTGCTGTCCGTGATAGGCCGAGGCCGCCGACATCGCTCTTCGCGCGTTGTTGTTACGGTTCGTCCGTCACTACTGGATTGGTGAAAGAGCCTCGGCTCGTGGCGTTGCCGGTGCCGACGGATCCCCTGGCAGGTCGGCCGGGCGGAGGAATTCTCACCCCGGGTGAGAGTTGCGCGCCGGCTACGCCGAGATGTTTCGATGGGGCACAGAGCACGATCTGGGGTGATGCGGGTGCGTGGGCGCTCCTGGTCGGATGAGCCTCCGGCCGGCGACCGGGAGCGGATCGCGCCGCCGTCCGCCGAGTTCGACGAGGACGGCGGGCAGCGCGGACCCCGGGTCGACCGGCTGCGTGCCACCGACCCTCACCGTGCCACCGATCCTCACCGTGCCACCGACCCTCACCGCGCCGGCCGCGACGACTCCGCCGGCGGGGCTCAGCCGCCCGACGGGGACGCCGGCGGCGCTCGCGTGGACCACCGGCCGGGCGCCGGCCGTTCCGGGCGCCGGCGCCGGACGCCGCCGGTGGTGCTCCTCCCTCCGTCCATGACCGTTCCCGCGAGGGGGGCGAGGACGGCCGGCGACGGTGACCGGTCTGCGGGCGGTGCGGATCGACCCGCCGAACCTCGGCTGCCCGGCACCCGCCCACCCGGCTCCCGGTTGCCCGGAGCCCGGCCACCCGACCTCCGCCTGCCCGGCTCCCGTCCGCCCGATGCCGGGTCCGTCGACTCCCGTACCGACCCCGGGTCCGTCGACTCCCGTCCGGGCGACCCGTGGTCCGTCGACTCCCGTCCGGGCGACCCGTGGTCCGTGGACTCCCGTCCGGGCGACCCGTGGTCCGTGGACTCCCGTCCGGTCGGCTCGTCGGCCAACGCGGGGTCGCCCGGCACCGGGCTGTCGGTGGGTCCGCCGGCGGCCCCGCGGGTTGGCGCCCCTGCTGCCGCGCCGATCGGTGCGCCGACCGATCCGCCGATGAGGCCACCGGTCGGCCCGCCCCTCGATGCGCCGACCAATCCGCTCACCGAGCGGGCCGTCCTGGTGAACGGTCGGCCTCCGGCCGGGCGGCCGGTGAACCCCGCCGCCCCGCCCGACTGGGACGAGGGCACGGCGCTGTTCCAGATCCGCCGGACCGGTGCGCGCGGCGATGACCCCGGGTGGCCGGGCGACAATCGGGCGGACCCGCCCTCGTCCCCGCCGGATCATGCGCCCCCGACCCCGCCGCTGCGGACGCCACCCCACGCCGTGCGCCCGGCGGACGAGACGGGCGCCCTGCGCTGGTCCGAGACCGCTCCCCCGCCACGCGACGGTCGTCGCCGCGACGCCGTGGACCGCGACGATCGTCGCTCCGGGAGGCGGGACGACCATGGGCCCGCCCAGGGGACTGCGCGCACCGGCGCCTGGTCTGCCGCCCGCGACGCCTGGCTGGCCGATGATCCTCGCAGCGGCGGCCGGTGGGCGCCGTCACAACCGTCCGGTCCCGCCTTCGGTGCCCCTGCTGCCGGCGGCCCCGCGGCCGCCCGCGGCCCCGGCGGGGACGGCTCGCGCCCTCGGACGGACCCGGCCGGAAGCGGTCCCGGGGGCCGGCAGGCCGAGGGCTGGGCCCCCCGGACCGGCCTGGCTCGGGGCGGCTCGGATCGGACCGGAAGCGATCGAGGCGGATCGGGCCGGCCTGCGTCGGACCGGCTTGCGTCGGACCGGCTTGCGTCGGAGCGGGCGGCGTCGGATCGGGCGGCGCCGAGTCGAGCAGCGCCGGACCGAGCAGCGCCGGACCGAGCAGCGCCGGACCGGGCTGCGTCCGACCGGGGTGCGTCCGACCGGGGTGCGTCCGACCGGGGTGCGTCCGACCGGGTTCGGGCGGACCGGGGATCGGATCGCGGGGCGCCGGATCGGGGGGTACCGGATCGGGTCGCGTTGGATCGGGTCGGGCCGGGTCGAATCGCGCCGGAGCGGATTCGGGCAGGCCGGTCGGGTTCGGTCGTAGCCGGATCTGGTCGTTCCGGCTCGGGTCAGGCCGGCTCGGGTCAGGCCGGCTCGGGTCGGGGCGCGGCAGAGAAGCGCGGATCGGGGCGGGGCGGCCGGGCCGCCTGGACCGACGACGAGGTCTGGTCCGACGAGGTCGGCTCGGCGCGTGTGTCCGAGGCCGCCAAGGCCGACAAGGCCGCCAGAGTCGGCGCCCGCCATACCGGCCGGTCTGACGACCGCGCGGCGCCGGCCTCCGGGCGGCGCGCCCGGGCGGCGTCGTGGATCACCGCCCACTGGGGCGGGAACGCCAGCCGCCTCCCGCACCTGCCCGTCATCGCGGTCTCGGTCGCGGCGGTGCTGACCCTGGTCGCCGTGACAGCGCTGCTGATGGTGCCCTCCGGCAGCGACGGGGGATCGGATCCCATCGCCACCACCGCGGGGCAGGGCGCGTCGCCGACCGGTCGGCCGGGCACAGCGGCCCGGCCCACCCAGAGCGGGGTGCCGGCGGCCGCCGTCCCGCAGGTCGAGCGGGCCGCGACCACCGGGCTGTTCCCGACCGGCGTCGCCGCGCACACCCTGGCCCAGGCGAATGCCTGGGCGAGGTTCCGCGGCCGGCCCAACGACGTCGTCGTGATGTACACCGATCGGTCGAGTTGGAGCGACGTCACGAACCCGTGGATGGGGCGAAGCGCGTCGACCTTCTCCGGGTACGCCGGCACCTGGGTGATCACTCAGCCGCTCTTCCCCGACTCGGGGCCGGAGAAGGGCAACCTCGCCGACTGCGCGGCGGGCAACTACGACGCCGACTGGCGGCAGTTCGGGCGCTGGCTGGTGAACATGGGTCGGGGCGACTCGTTCGTCCGGCTGGGCTGGGAGTTCAACGGCCTGTGGTTCGCCTGGTCGGCGACGGATCCACAGCAGTGGATCCAGTGCTTCCGCAACGCCTCGTCGGCGATCAGGGCGACCAGCCCGAAGGTTCGCATCGACTGGAACCTCAACGCCCACGGGTCGACCACGCCGGTCGGCGCGTTCGACCTGTACCCCGGCGACCAGTACGTCGACGTCATCGGCATCGACAGCTACGACCAGTACCCGCCCAGCCCCACCTACGCCGACTTCGACAACCAGTGCAACGGTGACGCGGGGCTCTGCCAGGTCATCACCTTCGCGCGGACCCACCACAAGCTGTTCTCGGTGCCCGAGTGGGGAGTGGTCAGCCAGCAGGGCACGAAGGCCGGGCGGGGCGGCGCCGCCGGCGGGGACAATCCCGCCTACATGGAGAAGATGTACGAGACGTTCTCGCGCAACGCCGACATCCTCGCCTACGAGGCGTACTTCCCCGACGCGGAGGAGGGCAACGTCCGCTCCTCGCTGCTGAATCCCGATCTCAATCCGGCCTCGGCGGCCGTCTACCAGCGGCTCTGGGGCTGAGGCTCCGCCGTGGCGCCCCGCGTGTCCCCGCGTGTCCCCTCGTGGTCGCGCGGGGCGCCGAGCCGGCGGCGGGTCACCCTGCGTCGCCGCCGGTGCGCTCCGCATCGTCGTGTAGCCCGCCGACGAAGGACTCCGCCACGCTCACCTGCTCCCGCAGCGTCGAAAGTTTCTCCTCGGCGAGTAGCACCCAGGTGCCAAGCCGCTCCTGCAACGCGGCGCGGGTGTCCGCGGCCAGGCCGGGCGTGGCCAGCTCGTCGCGCAGGATCAGCAGGGAGCGCATCTCCTCCAGGGTGAAGCCCAGCGGCTTCATCTTCCTGATGAGCAGCAGCCGCTCGATCGCGTCCACGTCGTAGAGGCGGAACCCACCGACGGTCCGCCCCACCGGCATGAGCAGGCCCGCTTCTTCGTAGTAGCGGACTGTTCGCAGGGAGAGGCCGACCCGCTCGGCGACGTCTCCGATCTGGTAGACGTCGCCGCGGGCAGCGTCCGATCTCGAAACGTTGCGACGCATGCTGGACAACTCGACCCTAACGTCAGCGTAGGTATCGGGCGGCCGGACTGGACGCCAGGCAGTCGACTGTACGTCGACCCGCCGGCCGGGCGCGCTCGCCCTACCGGCCCGTCCGACGCCCACCCGGCCGCCGGCGGCGGACGTCGGCGCAGGTCCGCGGCGGTGCGGGGGTGTAACTGCGGGTACAGGTGCGGGTGCGCGGGCGGGTGCCGGGGCAGGGGTACGCATCCTGCTGTGCGGGTGGGTGCGTGTGCGCGGGTGCGGGCGGGTTGCGGGGACGGGATCCTGTCGCGGTGCGCGGTCGGCGCGGCGGTGGGGCGGGCATCGGTGTCGTAGGCTGGTCATATCGTCTGTGCCGACGGGGTCGGGCCGGTGTCGGCCGACCGTCCGGGTCATCTCCGGGGGCGGGTCGGGCGGCGGGCCGGCCCCTCGGTCGAGCGGGTCCGGGCCGTGGTGGGCCCCGTCGCGCCAGGTCGTCGTGTTCCGCGGCGGCGGTTTCGTGCCGCGGCGTCTGCTCCATGCCTGTTCCGTTCCGCTCGTTTCCGAGAGGCACACCGGACGCAACCATGACTCTCGCGCCGCTGCTCGACGCATTGATCGCCCGGCCGGGCGGCGATCCCGCCCTGGGGCGGGCGATCGGCGCCGCGGGCGAACCCGCGCTCGACCTCGCCGGTCCGGCCGCCCTGCGGCCCTTCGCCGCCGCCGCCCTCGCCGCCGCCCACGGAGCCGGGCGCCCCGTCCTCGCCATGGTGGCCACCGGCCGCGAGGCCGAGGACCTGGCCGCGGCGCTGGCCGGCCTGCTCGGTCCCGACGTGGTGGCCGTCTTCCCGAGCTGGGAGACGCTGCCTCACGAGCGGCTGTCACCCCGGGCGGACACGGTGGGTCAGCGCCTGGCCGTGCTGCGTCGGCTGGCCCATCCGGCGAGCACCGGCCGGCCGCCGCTGCGGGTCGTCGTCGCGCCGGTTCGCTCCGTGCTCCAGCCCCAGGTCGCCGGGCTCGGCGAGCTCGCCCCGGTCAGCCTCGCGGCGGGCGACACCGCCGATCTCGACGACGTGGTCGCCCGGCTGGTGGACATGGCCTACCACCGGGTGGACCTGGTGGAGCGGCGCGGCGAGATCGCCGTGCGCGGCGGGATCCTCGACGTCTTCCCGCCGACCGAGGAGCACCCGTTGCGGGTCGAGTTCTTCGGCGACGAGGTGGAGGACATCCGCCGGTTCGCCGTCGCCGACCAGCGGGCGCTGCCGGATGGTGACTCCGGGCCGGCCGGCGCCGGCGGGCGTGGGCTGTTCGCGCCGCCGTGCCGCGAGCTGCTGCTCACCGCGGACGTCCGCGGCCGGGCCGCCGAGCTCGCGACCCGCTACCCCCAGCTCGTGGACATGCTCGACAAGATCGCGGGCGGCATTCCCGTGGAGGGCATGGAGGCGCTGGCCCCGGTCCTCGTCGACGGGATGTCGCTGCTGCTCGACGAGCTGCCCGCCGGCACCCACGTCCTGGTCTGCGACCCGGAGCGGGTCCGCTCGCGGGCCAGCGAGCTGGTGCGCACGAGCCAGGAGTTCCTGGAGGCGTCCTGGAGCGTCGCCGCGCTCGGCGGCGGCGCGCCGATCGACCTCGGCGCCGCGGCCTACCGCTCCATCGCGGAGGTCCGCGAGCGCGCCGGTGCGCTCGGGCTGCCCTGGTGGTCGGTCACCCCCTTCACCTCGGCCCCGACCGGCGCCGAGGCCGCGGGCCCCGACCTGGCCGACGCGGTGGCGGGTGTGGCCGGCGGGCTCGTCGTCGAGGGTGACGACACGGTGGTCGCGAGCCTGCGGCCGGCGCCGCTCTACCACGGTGACACCGCCGCCGTCATCGCCGACGTCAAGGGCTGGCTGGCCGAGTCGTGGCGCGTGCTGCTCGTGACCGAGGGGCACGGCCCGGCCCAGCGCCTGGTGGAGATGCTGCGGGAGGCCGACCTCGGCGCCCGCTACGCCGAGGACGCCGAGCTCGCCGCCGGGGTCGCCGTGGTAACCCGCGGGCAGCTCGTCACCGGCTTCACCAGCGACACGCTGCGCCTGGCGGTTCTCACCGAGAGCGACATCGCCGGCGCTCGTGGGGTCACCACCAAGGACATGCGCAGGATGCCCAGCCGTCGGCGCAAGGGCATCGACCCGCTCGCCCTGGTCCCCGGCGACATGGTCGTCCACGACGCGCACGGCGTCGGTCGCTACGTCGAGATGGTGACCCGCACCGTCGCCGGCGCGAAGCGCGAGTACCTGCTGCTGGAGTACGCCCGGGGCGACCGGCTCTACGTCCCCACCGACCAGCTCGAACAGATCACCCGCTACGTCGGCGGCGACGCGCCGAGCCTGGACCGCATCGGCGGTGCCGACTGGGCCAAGCGCAAGAGCCGGGCCCGCAAGGCGGTCAAGGAGATCGCCGGGGAGCTGATCCGGCTCTACAGCGCGCGGATGGCCGCCCCCGGGCACGCCTTCGCCCCGGACAACCCGTGGCAGCGCGAGCTGGAGGACGCCTTCCCCTTCCGCGAGACCCCCGACCAGTTGGCCGCGATCGACGAGGTCAAGGCCGACATGGAGAAGCCCGTCCCGATGGACCGGGTGATCTGCGGCGACGTCGGCTACGGCAAGACGGAGATCGCCGTGCGGGCGGCGTTCAAGGCCGTCCAGGACGGCAAACAGGTCGCCGTGCTGGTCCCGACGACGCTGCTGGTCCAGCAGCACTTCCAGACGTTCTCCGAGCGGTACGCGGCGTTCCCCGTCATCGTGAAGGCGATGAGCCGGTTCAACTCGGCCGGCGAGCAGAAGGCGGTCCAGGAGGGCCTCGCCGACGGCACCGTCGACGTCGTCATCGGCACGCACCGGCTGCTGTCGGGGGAGAACCGGTTCAAGGATCTGGGGCTCGTGATCGTCGACGAGGAGCAGCGCTTCGGCGTCGAGCACAAGGAGCAGCTCAAGAAGATGCGCACGGCGGTGGACGTGCTCACGATGAGCGCCACCCCGATCCCGCGCACCCTGGAGATGTCGATCACCGGCATCCGGGAGCTGTCGACCATCGACACCCCGCCGGAGGAGCGCCACCCGGTGCTGACCTCCGTCGCTCCCTACGACACCCGGCAGGTCGCGGCCGCGATCCGCCGGGAGCTGCTGCGGGAGGGGCAGGTCTTCTTCATCCACAACCGGGTGGAGTCGATCGACCGGGCCGCCGCCCGGCTGCGCGAGCTGGTCCCCGAGGCGCGGATCGCCACCGCGCACGGCCAGATGAACGAGGACGCCCTCGAACAGGTGATGGTCTCCTTCTGGGAGAAGAAGTTCGACGTCCTGGTCTGCACGACGATCGTCGAGTCGGGGCTGGACATCTCCAACGCCAACACCCTCGTCGTCGAGCGGGCCGACGTGTTCGGCCTGTCCCAGCTCCACCAGTTGCGCGGCCGGGTCGGCCGGGGCCGTGACCGCGCGTACGCGTACTTCCTGTACCCGCCGGACAAGCCGCTGACGGAGACCGCCCACGACCGGCTCGCCACCATCGCCCAGCACAACGACCTCGGTGCCGGCATGGCCGTGGCCATGAAGGACCTGGAGATCCGCGGCGCCGGCAACCTGCTCGGCGGGGAGCAGTCGGGGCACATCGCCTCGGTCGGCTTCGACATGTACGTGCGGATGGTCGGCGAGGCGGTCGCCGAGTACCGCCAGGACAAGGTCGAGGAGCCACCCGAGGTCAAGGTCGAGCTCCCCGTCGACGCGAGCCTGCCGCACGACTACGTGCCCAGCGAGCGGCTGCGCCTGGACGCCTACCGCCGCCTCGCCGGCGCCGTCACCGACGCCGACATCGACGAGGTGCGCGGGGAGCTGGTGGACCGGTTCGGCCCGGTGCCCGAGCCGGTGGAGAACCTGCTCGCCGTCGCCGGCCTGCGGGTGCTCGCGCGCCGCTTCGGCGTCACCGAGATCACCGCCGCCGGCCGGCAGATCCGCTTCGCGCCGCTGGAGCTGCGGGAGAGCCAGACCCTGCGGCTGACCCGCCTCTACAAGGGCGCGGTGGTGAAGCCCGCGGTGCGGATCGTGCTGGTGCCGGCCCCGACGGAGACCGGCCGCATCGGCTCCCGGCCGCTGCGGGACCAGACGCTGCTCGCGTGGGCCGGCCAGCTCCTGACCGCCGTCGCCGGCGATTCGGTCGCCGCGGCGGCCGCTGGCTGAGTGGCGGCCGGGGCGGCGAATTCGGCGGTGTCGGGCGGGTGAGGTGTGCTTCGCCACACGCGAGCGGATAGCGTCTGGAGTCGTGAAGCTCTCCCGCCTCCTGGCCGGCGTCGGGTTTGTCGTGCTCGTGGGGACCGCCGGGACGGCCTGCACGACGCACGCCGGGGCCGCCGCCCAGGTCGGATCGCAGTCCATCGACACCTCGCAGCTACGCGGCATCGTCGATCGCGGGCTCGCGGCCGCCGACGGCGTCCCGGTCTCGCAGTCCGGGCAGACCGCGTCGAGCGCCCTCAACCGCCTCGACCTCCAACGCCGCACGCTGACCACCCTCGTGCAGCTCCAACTGCTCTCCGCCGAGGCCGACCGGCGCGGCGTCACGCTCAGCTCCGGCGATGTCGCCTCCTACTACCAGGCGTACGCCATCCTGCAGTTCGGCAGTGTGCAGGCATTCGAGCGGCGGGCGGCCGCCGCGGGGTTCGCGCCGCGCGACGTCTCCGTGATCGTGCGCTCCGGCGCGCTGGAGTCGGCGCTGAGCGACCGGGTCAGCCCGCACCTGCTCGCCACCGAGGCGGAGACCCGGGAGCAGTACGACAGCATCGTCGACCAGGTTGGCCGGATCCCGCTCACCTACGCGCAGGCGAAGCCGTACCTGGCCCGCTTCATCGTCAGCCAGGAGCGTTCCGCGAAGCTGCGGCCCGTCCTCGCGCAGGCCGAGAAGAAGGACCCGATCTCGATCAATCCGCGGTTCGGCACCTGGAACACCGGCCAGTTCGCCGTGATCGCCGCGGACGGGTCGATCGCCAGCCGGCCGGAGCCCACCCCCACGGTGGACCTCACCGCCCAGTCCTGACCGCCCTGTCCTGACCGCCCTGTCCCGTCCCGATCAGCCGAAGCGAGTGGATGAGGTCATGCTGCTGCGGATCACCGTGGTCGTCACCAGCCCGCGGGTCGCGCCGGGTGTCCTCACCGCGCCGGCGTGGGACCTGATGCGCCGGGTGCCCGTGCTGACCGCCGCCCCGGCCCACCCGCAGCTCGCCGCCCTGCGCGCCGCCGGCGCGACCGTCGTCGTCGTCGACGGCCACCCGCCCGCGTGGGACCCGGCCGCGGTCGAGACGGCCGCGGTCGATCTCGCCGCGGTCGATCTGGCGGGGGTCGATCCGGCAGGGGCTGATCTGGCTGCCTTCCTGCGGGCCGGTCTGCCCGATCCGGCGGCGACCGAGGTCGTCTGGCTGCCGGACCCGTCCGCGCCGACGCCGCTCGACCGGGTGTTCGACCGGCTCGTTCAGCCCCGTTCGCCGGCCGGCGCCGGTGCGGCCGCGCCGCCCGCCGTCGGCGTCGTGGTGGACACCCTCGCCGGCACGGCGGAGCTGCCCGGGTCCATCCTGCTCGACGCCGTGGCCGTGATGGACCGGCTGCGCTCCCCGGGTGGCTGCCCGTGGGACGCCGAGCAGACCCACGAGTCCCTCGCCCCCTACCTGATCGAGGAGACCTACGAGGCGTACCAGGCGATCGAGGACGGCGACCTCGCGGAGCTGCGCGAGGAGCTCGGTGACGTGCTCATGCAGGTGCTCTTCCACGCCCGCATCGCCGCCGAGCGCGCGGGTGACGGCTGGGACGTCGACGACGTGGCGGCGGGGCTGGTCGCGAAGCTGATCCGGCGGCACCCGCACGTGTTCGCCGACGTGGTCGTCGACGGGTCGGCGAACGTCGCCGTCAACTGGGAGGCGATCAAGGCGGAGGAGAAGGGCCGCGCCTCGGTGACCGAGGGGGTGGCGCTGTCCCAGCCGGCGCTGACGCTCGCGGCCAAGCTGCTCAAGCGCGCCGGCGGGATCGGCGTGCCGGCGGACCTCGCGCTGGCCGGGGTCACCGATGGGACGGGCGGCACGGTGGCTGCGGTCGGCACGGTGGCTGCGGTCGGTGAGGTGGCTGCGGTCGGTGAGGTGGCTGCGGTCGGTGAGGTGGCTGCAGCCGGCGGGCTGGCGGGGTCCGGCGGGGTAGCCGAGGCCGGCGAGCGGGTCGCGGCGATTGCGGCCGACGCCGTCGCGGCACTCGGCCGGCCGGGCGTGGCCGCCGACGACGTTCTCGGCGATCTGCTCGTCGCCGCCGTCGCACTCGCGCGCGCGGCCCGGGTCGACCCGGAGCGGGCCCTGCGCACGTCGGCGCGCCGTTTCCGGGACCGGCTGGCCGCCGCCGAGCGTGCGGCCCGGGTGGACGGCCTCGCTCCGGGGGTGCTGCCCGGCGCGCGCTGGCGGGAACTCTGGGTCGCCCCGGCCGGCTCGGGTGAGCGCGTTGCGCCGGATGGGTGACGGCAGGACGACCGTGAGGTTGACACGACCGAGGAACTGGGACGGTCGGTGGTACTAGCCTCTGACCATGGCTGCCACCCCACGTAAGGCGCTGGCCGACGTCCGCCAGATCGCGGCGCGGCGGACGGCTCCGATCGTCCTGGAACTCGATCTGACGGTCGATCCGCTCGAAGGCGTTCCCAGCGACCCGGTCACCCTCGCCCTCGCCCACCGGCGCACCACGCTGCGCGATCTGGTGGAGGCCTTGCGCTACGCCACCGAGGACCCGCGGGTGTCGGTGGTGGTCGCGCACATCGGCGCCGCCGGGACGCCGCTGGCCCGCATCCAGGAGATCCGGGCGGCGATCGGCGACTTCCGGGCCGCCGGCGGCACCGCCATCGCCTACGCGGACACGTTCGGCGAGTTCGGCGGCGGCACGGGCCCGTACTACCTCGCCTGCGCGTTCGACGAGATCTGGCTGGCCCCGTCCGGGGACTGCGGGCTGACCGGCCTGGGGATGGAGACGCCGTTCCTGCGCGGCGCGCTGGACCGGCTCGGCGTCGCGGTCGAGATCGGCCAGCGCTACGAATACAAGAACGCGGTCAACACGCTCGTCGAGCGGGACTTCACGCCGGCGCACCTGGAGGCGGTGAGCCGGATCATCGAGTCCAGCTCGGAGCAGGTGGTGGCGGGCATCGCCGAGGGCCGCCGGATGCCGGCCGACCGCGTCCGCCGGCTCATCGACCTCGGCCCGCTGGCCGGCACCGTCGCCCTCGACGTGGGGCTCGTCGACCGCCTCGGCTACCGCGACGAGGTGTACGCGGCCGCACGGGCCCGGGTCCGGCGCTCGTCGGCGGGCGGCGGGTCTTCAGCGGCTGGCGGGTCCCCGGCGGGAAGCGGGTCCCCGGTCGTCGGCGGGTTCCCGGTCGTCGGCGCGGCCGACCCCGACCTCGCCCCCACGACGGACACCGACCTCGCCGCCGCCGGCCCGCCGGGCGGCGTGACCGCGACCGCGGCCGCGGCCGGGGACGCAGGCGCCGAGCCGGTGCTGATGTACGCCACGGCGTACCGCCGGCTCGCCGAGCGGCGGGAGAAGTCGCCGGTGCGGCGGGTCGCGACCCTCACCGCGCGGGGTCCGGGTGCCTTCTTTCTGCGCGAGACCTCGCCCACGCCGCAGCATCGGTCCGCCGACGCCGGCACGGACTCGGCGGGGGGCCGCGCCTGGTCGCCCGACGACGGCGCCACCGCGGACACCCAGGGCGTCCCGCTGGCGCCGTCGGTCACCGCGCCGCATCGCGACCCCCGCCGGTCGGTCGTCGCGCTCATCCACGGCACCGGCCAGGTCATCCTCGGGCAGGGCAGCCCGGGGCCGTTCGCCAGCCCGGTGCTCGCCGCGGAGGCCGCCGCGGCGGCGTTCCGGGCCGCCGCCCGCGACGAGGACGTGGCGGCGGCGGTGTTCCGGGTGAACAGCCCGGGGGGTTCCTACGTCGCCTCGGACCTGGTGCGCCGGGAGGCCGAGCGGTTCCGGGCCAGCGGCCGCCCGCTGGTCGTGTCGATGGGGGACGTCGCCGCGTCGGGCGGCTACTTCGTCTCCCTCGCCGCGGACCTCATCGTCGCGAATCCCGGCACGCTGACCGGGTCCATCGGGGTGTTCGCAGGTAAGCAGGTGGTCCGGGAGCTACTCGACAAGGTCGGGGTCGGCTTCGGGGCGGTCGCCGAGGGCGAGCATGCCCTGATGATGTCGCCGCGGCGCCCGTTCACGGTGGGTGAACGGGAGAAGCTGGAGGAGTTCCTCGACCGCGTCTACGCGGACTTCGTCGACAAGGTGGCCGTGGCCCGGCGGCTGACCCGGGAGCAGGTGCACGAGCTGGCCCGGGGCCGGGTGTGGACGGGGGCCGACGCCCACGCCTACGGCCTGGTCGACGAGCTCGGCGGGCTGACGGACGCGCTCAGGCTGGCCTGGACGCGCGCCGGGCTGCCCGAGGGGGACACGCCGCGGGTGCGGCTGGCGCCCAAGCCGTCGGTACTGGAACGGGTCCGGACGCCGAAGTCCAGCGAGGACCGCGGCGCCGCGGCGACGGCCCGGCCGGGAATCCTGGCCGGGGGGCTGGCCGCCCTGCTCGGCGCCGGATCCGGGCTCGGTGGTTCCGGGGCGTTCGGCGGTGCGGGCGGGCTCGGCGGGCTCCTCGGTTCCGTCGGGCTCGGTGGTTCCGGGGCGTTCGGTGGTTCCGGGGCGTTCGGTGGTGTGGGCGGGCTCGGCGGGTTCGCCGCCGGCTGGGGACCCTGGGCGCCGCTGGCCGCGCGGCTCGGCCTGCCCGTCGGCGGGCCGCTGATGATGCCGCCGCTCGGGCGTATCGACTAGGGGACTCGGTCCACGGTGGTCCGTGGCCCTGCGGTCTGATCGGGCGACGGGTACGGGGTTGCCGGGCAGGCTCGGCGTCCCTGCTACCGGGCCGCCGCCGTCGCGCCTTTCCGTAATCTTCTGTGCACAGAATCGTGCCGAGGGGTATGTACGGTTTTTGGCCTGAAAACCGTACCGAAGCCTCGGCACGATCTGGCCTCGATCTGGCCTCGATCTGGCCGGAACCGGGCTTGCCGGGGGGCGGCTGCCGGCAGGCCGCGAACCGGCGGCGTCCGGCTGGCGGCGTCCGGCTGGCGGCCGTGGGTCGTACGGGGCAGGCCGCTGCCGCGTCCGAGGGAGTTGGACAGGCGCGCCTGGCGCGGGAACACCATGATCGATCGGGCTGGCGGGACGGTTCCGCGGAAACCTCACGATGGCCGGCAGGTCGGCTGTGGGCCGGGCGCCCGCCCGACCCCACCTGGGTGCCCGGGGCCGCGGCGGGTCGCGGCCTGCGGGGCTGTGGGATGCGTGACACCGCGTTGCCCGCGTCGGGGCTGGCTGGCCGGCCAGGGCCGGTCGCGTGGCGGGGCCTCGCCGGAACCTTCCGCGACGCGCCGGGATCAGCGCCGTCCCGCGGGGGCGCGACGGTAGTCTCGCACCGACCGGTTCGTCCGGACGGCCCTGCTCGTCCCGCGGTATGGGTCCGCCACGCCGTCGGGTGTGCCGCGGGGTCCGGCGCGGTGCTGCTCGCTGGGCGCCGGTCCGCGGCGGTCCGTTCGGTGCCATCGTGTCGTCGCGTTCGAGTCGTCGCATTCGGAGGTCCTAGCCGTGCCGTCCATCGAGGCTGTCGGAGCCCGCGAGATCCTTGACTCGCGTGGCAATCCCACCGTCGAGGTCGAAGTCGTCCTGGAGGACGGGACGCTGGGCCGTGCCGCAGTGCCCAGCGGGGCCAGCACCGGCGCCTTCGAGGCCGTGGAGCTGCGCGACGGGGAGGACCGTTACGGCGGCAAGGGCGTCCGCAAGGCGGTGGCCGCGGTGATCGAGCGGATCGGCCCGGCGATCATCGAGCTGGAGGCCACCGAGCAGCGCCTGCTCGACCAGACGCTCATCGACCTCGACGGCACCCCGGGCAAGTCCGCCCTCGGCGCCAACGCCCTGCTCGGCGTGAGCCTCGCGGTGGCCAAGGCGGCCGCGGCCGCCAGCGGGCTGCCGCTGTTCCGCTACCTCGGCGGGCCGAGCGCGCACCTGCTGCCGGTGCCGATGCTGAACATCCTCAACGGCGGCGCGCACGCGGACACGAACGTCGACATCCAGGAATTCATGATCGCTCCGATCGGTGCGAGCACCTTCTCCGAGTCGCTGCGCTGGGGCGCCGAGGTCTACCACGCGCTCAAGAGCGTGCTCAAGGCGCGAGGCCTGGGTACCGGCGTCGGCGACGAGGGCGGCTTCGCCCCGAGCCTGCCCACCAACCGCGACGCGCTCGACCTCATCGCCGAGGCCGTCGACAAGGTCGGCCTGCGCCTCGGCTCGGACGTCGCGCTCGCCCTCGACGTCGCCTCGACCGAGTTCTACGCGGATGGCTCGTACACCTTCGAGGGCAGCAGCCGCACCGCCGAGTACCTCAGCGACTACTACGCGGAGCTGGTCGGTGCCTACCCGATCGTCTCCATCGAGGACCCGCTGGCCGAGGACGACTGGGCCGGCTGGGTGGCGCTGACCGAGCGGCTCGGCAACAAGGTGCAGCTCGTCGGGGACGACCTGTTCGTCACCAACCCGGAGCGGCTCGCCCGCGGGATCGCCGCCAAGGCCGCGAACGCCCTGCTGGTCAAGGTCAACCAGATTGGCACGCTCACCGAGACCCTCGACGCGGTCAACCTCGCCCACCGCAACGGCTACCGGGCGATGATGTCGCACCGCTCCGGTGAGACCGAGGACACCACGATCGCCGACCTCGCCGTCGCCGTCGACTGTGGCCAGATCAAGACCGGCGCCCCGGCCCGCACCGAGCGGGTCGCGAAGTACAACCAGCTCCTGCGGATCGAGGAGGAGCTCGACGACGCCGCCCGCTTCGCCGGCGCAGCCGCCTTCCCGCGGCACGGGCAGCCCGCCTGATCCGCATGCCGCCGCCGCGCGCCGCGCTGACCACGAGGGCGACCCTGCTCGCCGTCGTGATCTGCGTGCTGGTCCTGACCCTCGCCTATCCGCTGCGGTTGTACCTGAAGCAGCAGAGCAAGCTCTCGGAGCTCGCGCGGACGAACGCGCAGACCCAGGCCCGGGTCAACGAGCTGCGCTCCACGGTCGGGCGCTACGACGACCAGGCCTGGGTCTCCGACGAGGCGCGTCGCCGGCTGCACTACATCAAGCCGGGCGAGCGGGCGTACCTGATGCCCGCCGCGCCCACCCCCGCGCCCGGTGACGAGGGCGAACGCGGTGGATCGTCCGGTGGCTCGGCCTGGTACGGGCGGCTGTGGTCGGAGATCGCGACGCCTTAGCGGCGCGCCGGCGGGCGGGCCCGGGTCCTGGGCCCGCCCGTGGAGCTGCGATGCTTCGTGGATCTGCGATGCTAGGCGGCGGTGCCGGTGCGCGGTCGCCGTCCCGGGGAGGAGAGCGTCGCGGTGCGGGAGGAGAACGTGGTGTCGACGGCGGTGACGGCGGTGACGGCCGAGGAGGTCGAGATCGTCGGGCGGCAGTTGTCCCGTGCGCCGCGCGGGGTCCTGGCCGTCGCCCATCGTTGTTCCTGCGGGCTGCCGGACGTGGTCGAGACCGCTCCCCGGCTGCCCGACGGTTCGCCGTTTCCCACCCTGTACTACCTCACCTGCCCGCGCGCCGCGGCGGCGGTGTCGCGGCTGGAGGGGGCCGGGATCATGCGGGAGATGACGGCGCGCCTCGCCCACGACCCCGATCTCGCCGCCGCCTACGCCGCGGCGCATCGGGACTACCTCGCTCGCCGCGACGCCCACGAGGTCCTGCCCGGCACCCCGAGCGCCGGCGGCATGCCGGAGCGGGTCAAGTGCCTGCACGTCCTCGTCGCGCACAGCCTGGCGGCGGGCCCGGGCGTGAACCCCTTCGGGGATGAGGCGCTCGCCGCCGTCGACGACTGGGGTCGGCGGGGGCCGTGCGTGGCCGCGAGCCCGGCCGCGGCGGGCGGAACGGGCGGAACCGCGGCGGGTTCCGCGGGGACGACGGAGGAGGTGCCGGCGTGAACCGCGTCGCCGCGATCGACTGCGGGACCAACTCGATCCGCCTGCTGGTGGCGGACTACGACGGGTCCGGGCTGCACGAGCTGACCCGCCGGATGGAGATCGTCCGGCTGGGCGCCGGGGTGGACCGCACCGGTGAGCTCGCCCCCGAGGCGCTGGCGCGGACCTTCGCCGCGCTGCGCGACTACGCCGCCGAGATCGAACGCCTGGGTGCCACCAGGGTGCGGATGGTGGCCACGAGCGCGACCCGCGACGCGCGCAACCGAGACGAGCTGGTCACCGGCGTCCGCGCGATCCTCGGGGTCGACCCCGAGGTGATCAGCGGGGACGAGGAGGCGGCGCTGTCGTTCGGTGGCGCCATCGGCGACCTCGTCAGCGGATCCGGGCAGTTCGGAGCGCCGGGTCGGGTGGGGGCACCGAGCCAGCCGGGAGCATCCGACCGGTCGGGAGGACCCGGGCAGTTCGGAACATCCGGCGATCCCGGTCCCTCGGACGCGCGCGGAGGATCCGGCCGCGAGCCCGGCGCGCCAGGCCCGGCGGGAACGCCAAGCCAGCCCGGGACGCCAAGCCAGCCCGGGACGCCAAGCCAGCCCGGGACGTCCGGCGAGCTCGGGACGTCCGGCCAGCTCGGAACGCCCGGTCGGCTCGGAAAGATCGGCCAGCTCGGAAAGATCGGACTGTCCGGAACGGGCGGCTCGTCGTCGGTCGCCACGCCGATCCTGCTCGCCGACATCGGCGGAGGCTCGACGGAGCTGGTGTTCGGGGACGCGCGCGGCGTGCGGGCGGCCCGCTCGGTGAACGTCGGCTGCGTCCGACTGGCCGAGCGGCACCTGCGCGACGACCCGCCGACCCCGGCGCAGGCCGCGGCGATCGTCGCCGACGTGCACGCGGCGCTCGACCTCGCCGCGGCGACGGTGCCGCTGACCGAGGCCGCCACCCTGGTGGGCGTCGCGGGGACCGTCACCACGGTGGCCGCCCTCGCCGCCGGGCTGGCGGAGTACGACGCGGACCGCATCCACCTGTCGGTGACGAGCGCCGAACAGGTTGCCGCCGTCACCGAGCGGCTACTTGGCATGACGCACGACGAGCGGGCGGCACTGCCGGTGATGCACCCCGGGCGGGTGGACGTCATCGCGTCCGGCGCGCTCGTCCTGCGCACGCTGGTCGAACGCACCGGCGCCACGGCGGTCGTCGCGAGCGAACGGGACATCCTCGACGGGATCGCGCTGGCCCTGGCCCTCTCCCCGCCGGCCGCGAGCGGCTCGGCGGCCGGGAGCCTCGCGGCGCCGCCGTCGACGCCCGCGCTCTCCCTGCCGCCCGCGCCCTGCCTGCCGACCGGGGCCGGTCCCGCCGCGGGATGACGGCCGGCCCGCAGCGCGGTCCGGCGCGGCCGGGCAGCGGCTGGCCGGGGGACCTCGCAGACCCGACCACCCCGGTCGCGGCGACCGGCGCGCGGGTGCGCGAGCTGGCCGCCGGCGCCGCCGACACGGGCGCGCTCGACGCCCGGATGTCGGTCTGCCGGGCCTGCCCGCGCCTGGTCACCTGGCGGGAGGAGGTCGCGGTGGTCCGTCGGGCCGCGTACGCCGACCAGCCGTACTGGGGGCGGCCGGTGTCCTCGTTCGGCCCGGCCGACGCCCGGATCCTGATCGTGGGCCTCGCCCCCGCCGCCCACGGCGGCAACCGCACCGGGCGCATCTTCACCGGCGACCGCAGCGGCGACTGGTTGTTCGCCTCGCTGCACCGGGTCGGGCTCGCGACCCGGGCGACGTCGCACTCCGCCGGGGACGGCCAGCGCCTGCCGGCCACCCGGATCGTCGCGGCAGTCCGCTGTGCACCCCCGGCGAACAAGCCGACGACGGCGGAACGGGACACCTGCCGCCCGTGGCTGGTCCGGGACCTGGAGCTCGTCCGGCCGACGCTGCGGGTCGTCGTCGTTCTCGGCGGGTTCGCGTGGACGGCGCTCTGGCCGGCCCTGGTGCAGGCCGGGTACTCCGTCCCGGCGCCCCGGGTGCCGTTCGGCCACGGGACCTGGGTCGAACTTCCCGGGACGGGGGTCCGGGTCGTGGGTTGCTATCACCCGAGTCAGCAGAACACCTTCACCGGTCGGGTCACCGAGGTGATGCTGGACACGGTTTTCGGTTCCGCGGCCTCGCTGGCGGAAGTGGTTGGGCGGATCGACTAAGTCCACGCCTTGTGGCCACGGACACAGCACGTGAGCCACGGCACTCTCTTCCGCCGGCGACAAGATGGGCCGAAGGTCGTCCGTATTGGTGTCCTGCGTCACGGAATAGGCGGGGCCGGCCGGCTCCACGCCGGGTGTAAGCCGGCCCCCGCGGGTACCGTTTTTGCATGGGCTATGGGCAGGCACCGCACATCCTCATCGTCGGCGGGGGATACGTCGGCATGTACACGGCCCTGCGGCTTCGGCGGAAGCTGCACGGGGACGAGGCGACCATCACCGTCGTCGAACCCAACTCATACATGACCTACCAGCCGTTTCTCCCGGAGGCGGCTGCCGGCAACCTTGAGCCGCGTCACGTCGTCGTTCCGCTACGCAAGGTGCTTAAGGGCTGCCGGATCATCAGTGGTTATGTCGCGACGGTGTCACACGAGCAACGCACGGCTTCCATCCAGCCGCTCCTCGGGGACGCTTTCGACCTTAAATACGACATTCTGGTGATATGTCCGGGTTCGGTGGCCCGGACGCTCCCGATCCCGGGTCTCGCCGAGCAGGGAATCGGATTCAAGAGCGCGGCCGAGGCCATCTATCTCCGAAACCAGGTCATCAGTCGTCTCGACGCGGCCGCGTCGGCCACCGATGCCGCGGTCCGCCGCCGCGCGCTTACCTTCCTCTTCATCGGTGGCGGATATGCCGGAATTGAGGCACTCGCCGAACTTGAGGACATGGCACGTGATGCATGTTCTTATTACCCGGATCTGGCGCCCGCGGACATGCGCTGGGTGCTCGTCGAGGCGACGGGCCGCATTCTCCCCGAGGTTTCGCCCGCAATGGGGCTGTATACGGTCAAGCAGCTCGAGCACCGCGGAATCCAGGTGAAGCTGAACACCAGGGTCGAAAGTCTGCTCGACGGAAATGTCGTTCTCGACGACGGCGAGCAATTCGAGGCCGGCACCGTGGTGTGGACGGCCGGCGTCAAGCCGAACCCGATGCTCGCCCGGACCGATCTGCCGCTCGACGACCGCGGCCGGCTGCGGGCCACCGCCTTCCTCCAGGTCGACGGGGCGGCGGACGCCTGGACCGCCGGCGACTGCGCGGCCGTGCCCGACCTGACCAAGGGCGAGGGGGCGACGACCGGGCCGTCCGCCCAGCACGCCGTCCGCCAGGCCCGCCGGCTGGCGGAGAACCTCCTCGCCGAGCTGCGGCACGAGCCCATCAAGCCCTACGAGCACAGCTATGCCGGCAGCGTGGCGTCCCTGGGGCTGCACAAGGGCGTTGCCGAGGTCTACGGGGTCAGGCTGCGGGGCTGGCCCGCGTGGCTGATGCACCGTACGTACCACCTCAGCCGGGTGCCCACGGTGAACCGCAAGGCCCGCGTGGTGGCCGACTGGACCCTGGCGCTGTTCTTCCGTCGCGAGATCGTCTCGCTGGGCTCGTTCGCCGACCCCAGGGCGGAGTTCCGCCGGGCGGCGACCCCCGCGTCCGCGCCGGCCGCCGGCACGCAGGCGGCCCTCGGCATGCCGGCCGCGGTCGACGCCCCCGCCACGGACTCCACCGCCGACTCCAGCGCGGACAAGGCCGTGCCCGCCGCGTCCGCCTCCCCCGGGACGCCCGCCGCCGCGCCCACCCCGCCTGGGACGCCCGCGCCCGCCGCCACGGCGCCAGAGGCGAACTCGCAGCCCGCGCAGCACCGGAGCTGACCGTCGCCCGCGGGCCCCGCCACGACCCCACGGCGGCCGGTGAATCCCCGCCTCTCGTGGGGTTCACCGGCCGTCGCTGCTTCACCGGCCACCGCTGCTTCACCGGCCACCGCTGCTTAACGACACCAAGGTGGGGGCGGGATTCCGGCATCTCCGGACTGGCCCGACGCTGCTAACGAGCCGCGAGCTCGGCTTTCCGACGATCTGGGTCGTCCACTGATCGGCGGGGATGGCAATGCGGCAGCGCCCTAGTCACGAAGAGTCACGCTTTCGTTGGGGGGCGCCATCTCCGGACCACTTTTTCCGCGATGTGTTATTCCCAGACCCTACGCAGCATGGTAGAAACATCAGCGATGTAGACGAGCCGGTGTATCCCAACTGGTAGAGGAGGCTGTCCTAAAAACAGCTCGAGTGTCGGTTCGACTCCGACCACCGGCACAATCCATTGCCGATCGCCCGCGTGCGTTGGTGAACGCCGCGGGTGGTCGGCATGGAAGGCTTCGTCGCCATGGTGAGGTGCGCCCCCGCGCGGGGGCGCAATGATTCCTTGCATCATCGAATCCGCTACTATCCGTTCCAGATTCGTCACAACTTCAGTACGTGGTGGTCGAGCCTGTCAGCCCACGGCGCCGACCGGGCGGCGGGAACCTCACCGACGGTGGGTTCGTTGCGTGGTTGACGTGTGCACCAACTGATGACGGTGGCGCCGCCCCGGCGGCGACCGAGAGGAGCCGGCTCGATGGCCGACCTTCGTTCCTCGAACCCCGTGCTGCGCCGCGGCGGGTTCGCGCCGCCGCCGACGCCCACCCCGGAGGAGCTCGCCAGCCACTACCGGCAGCCGACCACCCTCACCGTCGACGACGTGGTGGTGCACACGCTGGGGCTGTTCGCCCTGCTGGGTGTCGGCGGTGCCGTCGGCTGGGTGGTCGGGCGGGACGCCCCGGGCATCGCGCTGGCCGCCGGTCTCGTCGCACTGGTCATCAGCCTCGTCGTGTCGATGCGCAATCGGCTGCGCCCGTCGCTGGTCATCGCCTTCGCGTTGATCGAGGGCGTCGCGGTGGGGGCGATCTCCCGCTTCTACGAGGACGACTTCGCGGGCATCGTCCCGCAGGCGCTGCTCGGCACCGGGCTGATCTTCGTCGTCATGCTCCTCGCGTACCGCAGCCGCCGGCTGCGGGCCACTCCGCGGATGGCCCGCATCGTCACCGGCGTGCTGTTCGGCGTCATCCTGCTCAGCCTGGTCGACCTGGTCGTCAGGGCGGTCAGCGGGAGCCACCTGCCGGTGATCAATGACGCGACGCCGCTGGGCATCCTGTTCAGCGTGCTGGTGCTCGGCGTCGCGAGCCTCCAGTTCATCCTCGACTTCGACTACATCGAGCGGGCGATCGCCGCGGGCGCGCCGCGCTCCGAGGCCTGGCGGGCCGGCTTCGGCCTGCTGATCGGCTTCGTCTGGGTCTACCTGGAGATGCTGCGGCTGCTGTCCAAGCTGCGTCAGTAGCCCGGCGCCACCGGAACGGGTCAGCCGGAGCGGTCCGGTCCGGCGGCGGTGGGCGTGACCCGCAGGATGCAGCGCTGATCGCGGATCATCGCCGCGCGGTAGTCGTCCCAGTCGGGATGCTCGCCGGAGATGTCGCGGTAGTAACCGACCAGCAGTTCCATCGCCGCCGGCAGCCGGACGATCTCCGCGGTGCCGGTGATCTGCACCCACGGGCCGAAGAAGTCGTCCGGCAGCACGCACAGCCGCACGGTCGCGTCGCGCTCGACGTGGCCGACCTTGTACGCGGTGAGCCTGGTGCTGATCAGCAGACGACCCTCGGCGTCCACCCCGACCGTCACCGGCGACATCTGCGGGCTGCCGTCCCGGCGGGTGGTGCTCAGCACCGCCCGGTGATGATCGCGGACGAACTCGGTGGCGGCATCGAGGTCCATCCGCACATTCTGTCCGACGGGACGAGACTCCCGCGACGTGACCCGCGGGCGCGGGCGCGGACCGTGACCGAGGCCGGACGTGACCGAGGCCGGGCGGGGGAGGCCGGACGAGGCGGTGGCCGGACGGGGGGAGCGGCGGCGCCGTGGCGGCCGGCCAGGCCCCCCGCGGCGCCCCGGCTACGCCCGGCTTGCCCGCCGCCGCAGGTCCGCCTCGTGGACGAGGGCGGCTGCGAAGCTGTGCGGCAGGTTGTGCTCGGCGCGTAGCCAGTTCACTCGTTCGGTGAAGCGCAGCAGGCCCGGACCGTCGTCCAGCCGGCTTAGCCAGTGGTTCACCCCGTGCCCAGTTGCCTTCGGAATCCGCTCTATGAGGCTCTGGTGGGTCTGCGGGGAGCGGTTGAGCGACATGCGCGCCTCCAGAAGTGAAACCCGACGTCAACGGCTCATGTCGCCAGCGTGCCCCATCCCACAGCAAAGGGCAAGGCCCCGATCGGGCCTCGTGGGGTATCCTGCCGGGATGTCCGATGAGGTCGGTGATCTCAGTCGGGAGGTGGGTCTGCTCATCCGCCGCGTCCGGGGATGGGCTGGCTCTTCCTGGGACGTCGCGGTGGGTTCGGGGATGACCCGGGCGGAGCGCACGGTTCGGCTGCTCGACGAGCTGGCCGCGCTCGGCGAACGGATCGGCACGGGTGCGCCCGTCGGGATGCGTCCGCCGAGGCTCGCCGCCCACGCTCTGCCCGACCAGCTCGCCGTGCTCGCCGAGGACCTGCTGGCCGCACTCGACGCCGCCGGCGCCACCCTTCCGTCTGCCCCCGGGGTGCTGACCGACGCCCGCGCGGCGGTGACCCGGGCGCGTGCGGACCTCGACGGCGCCGGCTTCGGGTTCCGCGTGCGCTGATCGCGGCCCGCGGCCCCAGGCCGCCCGTTCGGCGTGAGCGCACCGTTTGGCGTGAGCGCGGCCTTCGGCTCCGGTGGACCGTTCGATGTCAGTGCAGCCGCCAGGTACTCCGGACGGCGTCGAGCACGTGCGCTACGGCGATCCGCGCTCCGTCGAGGGTCAGGTGGACCCCGTCGTGGGACCGGGCGAGCACGTCCCGGCCGTCGCCGGCGGTCAGGTAGTCGCTGTAGGCGCCGCCCTTCGACAGCCACGGGGTCAGGTCGAGGTAGCTCGCGCCGCTCACCCCCGCCGCCGCGGCCCCCGTCGCCGCGTTCAGCCGGTGGAAGTAGCCGTTCAGCCGGTTGGAGCGGGCCGGGGGCAGGCTGAGCCAGAGCAGCCGCCTGGCACCGTTCCCGGTCCAGATCCGCATCACGACGCTGGCCCGCCGCTGGTACTCGGCCTCCCACTCGGCCGATCCGGCGGGCAGCACCGTCCCGTCGGGGAGCGTGATGCCCTGCCCGTCGTTGCCGCCCATGGCGACGATGACCAGCTCCGGGCTGCGCGCGGCGACCTGGTCGCGGGCATGGGCGGCCCAGTCGAAGAAGTCGGGCCGGACCAGGCCGGTGCCGAACCGGGTCTCGGTCTGTGCCCGGACCGTGTCCGGCGCCGCGTTCGTGATCGTGGGGCCGAGGGACTCGGTCAGGGAGTCGCCGGTGACGAGCACCCGCAGCGGGTCGGCGGCGGTGGGCCGGCGCAGCGGGGCGGGGGCGGGCGGGACGGTGGGTAGACCGGCGGTGCCGGGGCGGTTTGGCACCGCCGCGCCCGCGGCGGCGCGGCTCGCCGCGGTCGCCAGCTCCGAGTCGCCGCCGCGCGGCGCGGTCCCGTGGCCGAAGGCGCGGGTCAGCCAGCGGTCCGGCGCGTCCAGGCGCGCCGTGTGCGTCACCCGCTCGATCGGCCGCGCCGCGCTCAGCACGAGCGTGCGGGTGAGCCCCGGACGCATGCCCTCGCCGGCATGGACCATGGCGGGGGCGCGCAGCACGGCGAGCAGCCCCAGCACGGCGACGACCAGCGACAGGGCGCGGCGCGCCGGGACGGCGTCCGCCCCGACCCGCGGCGGGCCGGCCCGATGGCGTCGCTGTGACTGAGCCGGCACCTCCAGCCTGGCTGGTTGGTGCGGTGGACGGTCCTGGGGGAGACGGCCCCGCGGTCCGCGAGGTGTCTGGTCCGGTGGACGGTCCCGGGCGGAGGGACGGCCCCGCGGTCCGCGGGGGGTCTGCGGTGGCGGCCCGGCGGGCTGGGGCGCCGGGGCGGTCCGGGGTGCGGGGGCGGGTGGAAATGCAGTGGCGGGTGGAAATGTGGGGACGGGTGGAAATGCGGTGGCGGGCGCGGACGCCGACGGCCGGGTCGGCGCCGCGTCGTCGCGCTCGGTCATGGTCGCGGGCTCCGTCGGCGGCTGGGGGAGGGGAACCGGACCTCATCTTCCGTGGTGTGTCGATTACCTTAGGTGATTTACCTCGCCCTGTCGGCCCCTCGCCCCGGCGGGCCGTCCTCAGAAGCGGAAGTAGATGAAGGGGGCGACGTCCTGTTGCCCGACGACCGCGTAGATGACCATCATCGAGACGGTCAGCAGGACGATCTGCGGGCCGAGGCTCACCCGAGCGAACCGGGCCCGCGTCCCGGCCCACCAGCCCGGCGGGATGGCTGCCGTGGCGAGGCCCACCACGATCGCGGCCAGCACCGCGGGGGTGACCAGCGGCGCCGGGCCGCCCGCGGTGAACAGCCGCGCGAACAGCCGGCCCGCCGTGTCCAGATCCGGGGCGCGGAAGAGCACCCAGGTCGCGCAGACGAAGTGAAAGACGGCCAGCCGGGCCGCCCAGCCGCGCACGGGGCCGCCGATCCGGGCCGCACCCCCGGCGGCGCTCCGAGCGGCGGCGGCTGGCAGGAGAGCCACCGCCACCCCTACCGGCTGGGGCGTGGGCGCGGGCGAGGCGGCGTCCGACCCAGGGCCGGAGGCTGTGCGCTGGGCGGCGAGGGGCTCGCCGCGGGTGGTGGCCGGGGCGGCGGCGCGCGGCAGCGGTATTCGGGCGAGCCCGGCGGCGGCCGCCCGCCTCGCCCGCCAGGTCCGCAGTCGGCGCTCGGTGACGAGGGCCGCGCCGTGCAGTGCCCCCCACAGCACGAAGGTCCACGACGCGCCGTGCCACAGGCCGCCCAGAGTCATGGTGATCAGGAGGTTCAGGTAGGTCCGGCGACGTCCGCGCCGGCTCCCGCCGAGGGGCAGGTACACGTAGTCGCGCAGCCAGCGCGACAGGGTCATGTGCCAGCGTCGCCAGAACTCCTGCAGGCTGCGCGACGCGTACGGCCGGTCGAAGTTGTCCGGGAAGCGGAAGCCGAGCAGCAGCGCGATCCCGATGGCGATGTCGGAGTAGGCCGAGAAGTCGCAGTAGATCTGGACGGCGTAGCCGTACACGGCGGCGAGGATCTCCGCGGACGAGTGCTGGCCCGGGGCGTCGAAGACCGGGTCGACCAGCCGGGAGGCGAGGACGTCGGCGAGCACGATCTTCTTGATCAGCCCGCCGAGGATGAGGAACGCCGCCCGGGTGGTCGGCACCCGGGCCGGGTCGCGCGGCGTGGCGAGCTGCGGAAGGAACTCGCTGGCCCGCACGATCGGACCGGCCACGAGATGCGGGAAGAACGCCTCGTAGACGGCGAAGTCGAGCAGCGGCGCCGGCGCGTTGATCCCCCGGTGGACGTCGATGACGTAGCTCAGCGCCTGGAAGGTGAAGAACGAGATCCCGATGGGCAGCGCCACCTGGAGCAGCGGGAGCGGCGCGGGCAGCCCGACGTCGGCCAGGGCGCGATCGACCGACAGCGCGAAGAAGCCGTAGTACTTGAACCAGCCGAGCAGGCCGAGGTCGCAGGCGATCGCGGCGGCGAGGATGCGGCGGTCCCGGAAGCGGTGGATCGCCCGCGCGGCGGCCTGGTTGATCAGGGTCGAGGCGACGATGAGCAGGACGAACCGGGCGTCGGCGAAGCCGTAGAAGAAGTACGACGCGGCGAGGATGAACGGCTTCCACAGCGCCGGCCGGGGCATCAGCAGCCAGGACAGCGCCATCACCACGACGAAGAACGCCGCGAACTCGATCGTCGGAAAGATCACGTATAGCCGTCCTGGGAGATCGGGCGGGTGGCGGGTGACTTTTCGGGGGGCGCCGCACGTCGCTACTCTATGGATTTAGAAAGATACATAAAGTAGCGACCGGCTGAGGGGTGCGCGCTCACGCGTGGCGGGACGACCGGTGAGATCGGTTCCCCCGGGCGGCGGAGCGGCCCGAATGGGTGAGGTTGGCTCGATTCGGCCTGGAAGGCGTGCGCGCCAGCCACGGGATGGCTACCTTCCGACCATGGGCATCGTCACGGTCAACGGCATCGAACTCGCCTACGAGATCCACGGCGACGACGACGGTCTGCCGTTGCTGATGATCGGCGGCCTTGGGCAGCAGCTCGTCGGCTGGCATCCCGACCTGCTCGCCGCGCTCGCCCGGCGCGGCTACCGGGCGATCGTCTTCGACAACCGTGACGCGGGCCTGTCCACCCACCTCGATCACCTCGGCCGGCCCGACCTCGGGGCGATCATCGCCGGGCGCTTCGACCTCGCCCCCTACGGCCTCGCCGACCTCGCCACCGACGCGCTGGGCCTGCTCACCGCGCTCGGCGTCGAGTCGGCGCACCTGCTGGGCCTGTCGATGGGCGGCATGGTCGCCCAGATCGCGGCGTTGCGCAGCCCGGAGCGGGTCCGCAGCCTCACGTCGGTGATGTCGCACCCCGGCGACCACCGGGTGCAGCCGACGCCGGAGGCCATCGGGTTGTTCCTGCGCCCGGCGCCGCTCGACGTGGAGCAGTCCGTCCTCGCCGCGCACGAGGCGCATCGGGTGCTCGGCTCGCCGGAGTTCGCGCCGGACGAGGCGTGGCTGCGCCGGCGCGCCGAGATCTACTGGGACCGCCGGGCCAGCCCCGACGGTGTGCTGCGCCAGGTCGCCGCGGTGCTCTCCGCCCCGGACCGCACCGCGGAACTCGCCGGGCTGCGCCCGCCCACCCTCGTCGTCCACGGCGGCGCCGACCCGCTCGTTCCCGTGATCGGCGGCCGGCTCACGGCCGCGGCCATCCCGGCCGCGGAGCTGTTGGAGATCGACGGGATGGGCCACGACCTGCCCCGGCAGGTGTGGGACCGGGTGCTGGACAAGCTGGAGGACGTCGTCGACCGCGGGGAGGCCGGTCGGCGCCCCCTCGCCGCCGCGAGCTGAGCGGACGCAAGGCCCGTCGGGGGTCGCCGCCCGCCGGCTCACGCGCCGGGTTTGACCACCATCAGGGCGACGACCACGACCCAGCAGGCGGAGCTCAGCACCGCGCCGCCGGTGACGGTGCCGAGCCGGCGCCGAGCGTCCCCGCCTGCGTCGATCTCGGCGACGGCGTGCAACAGGCCTGGTGCGATGACCGCCAGGCAGATGCCGCACGCCACCACCCACAGCACCAGCGAGCCCAGCAGCCAGGAGTCGCTGAACGACCGCACGCTGCCGAACGACCCCTGGTGCACCATCCCCACGCCAGTCACCACGATGAGCAGCGAGGCCAGCCCGAACCCGCGCACCAGCCGCGCGGCGAGCCGCAGCATCGGCAGGGCGCCCGGCCCTGCCCGCAGCAGCCGGGGGACGGTCGCGCAGACCAGGGTCAGCGGTCCGATGACGAAGATCGCGAGAAGGACGTGCAGGGTGAGGAGGAGCCCGAAGCTGCCCGGATGCGGCATGCGCAGACGGTACCGACTGACTCCTCCCGCTTGTGCACCGACCGCATGTGAACCGCCTGTGGGGCGACTGTGCTGGTCCTGTGCCTTGTGCGCCTCGTGCACCTTGTTCGCCTCGTGCACCGTGTGCGCCCTCGTGCGCCTCCTGTGCCTCCTGTGCCTCGCGGGGCCCGCGCCTCAGAGCGGGTAGGACTGGTAGTAGAGCAGTTTCACCGCATCGCCGAAGTGCGTCCCGTACAGGCGTTCTGTGGAGCCGGCGTAGGCGTAGCTGACCACCCCGTCGATCCAGCCGTGGCCGGGCCCGAGCCGGCCGAACCCGGTGATGAACGGGCCGCCGCTCGAGCCCGCCGTCATGCGGCAGCGCATCCCGATCGACGGGCCCCCGTACGGGTCGGCCGACCCGGGCCCGGCGCAGTAGATGAGCTTGTTGCCGTCGTACGGCAGCAGGCGTGGAAAGCCGAAACTGTACTGCGGGTAGGTGTTCGGCAGGCCGAACGCGATGCCCTGACTCCCGACCACGTCCTCGATGTGCTGGCCGCCGTGGGTGTTGAACAGCGCGAAGCCGGCGTCGACGTCGAAGCTCGAGCCGCTCGCCCAACCCGGTGTCACGGTCACCCGGCGGGCGGTCCAGATGCCGTACGGCATGGTCCCGTTGACGTAGCCCGGGACGAAGGCGACCTGGCGGCCGAACTGCGCGCCCCTGCCGCCGTGCAGGCAGTGCCCCGCGGTCACGACGAGGTCGCGGCCCGGGCTGGTCACCACGCTCGCCGAACACGCGAAGTCGGCGCCGCCGATCGTGGTGAACAGCCGGCCGGTGGTGGCCGTGACCCGACCGCCCCGGGTGTACGGCGTGCCGTCGCTGGGCGGCGGCGGTGTGCTCGACAGCCCGGGGTTCGTGTCGTCGGCGAACGGCGTGCCCGCCGCCGTCGCGGCGCCGGTGTTGGCATCGGCGCGGTCGGTGGTGTGGGAGCCGAAGGCCCGGTCGCGACGCTCGGCCGTCCAGTACCGTTCGACCGCGCGCTGCTCGGCGGCGGTCACCGCGCCCGGCGCCGACAGCGGCGGCGGCTGCCCCCGGGTGATCTCGGCGGCGAGGTCGGCCGGGCGGACCGGTCCGGCGTCGGGACCCGCGATCGGCGGTCCGCCGACCGCCGACCGCACACCCGAGTCCGGCAGGCCGGTGAGGCCGCGCAGGCCGTCCGCGAGGATCGCGCCGCCGGGCGCGGCATGGGCAGGGTTGGCCGGCATGGCCGTGGGGGCGAGCCCCACGCCCGCGATCAGCAGCACGGCGGCGACCAGCCGCGAACGGGCCGGTGGCCGGGGCTGCTGTCCGCGCTGCCGCAGGCTCGCCCGATGCCTCGCGCCCGCCGCGCCCTCCCCTTCCCTCCGTGACTTCACGATCGCGCAGAGTAGCAGAGTTCGAGATCTGGATGGTCGGGGCGCGGCGACCGCCCCCCGGGTGCCGGTCAGATCCCCCGCGGCGGGTGAGGGTGGCGGCCCCGACCGCCGAGAGTGGTCGGCGTCGGCACTGCCGGTGCGGTCGGTCGATGGGTGCGGTCGGTCGATGGGTGCGGTCAGTCGGCGGGTGCGGTCAGCCGGTGGGCGTGGTGGGCGCGGCGAGGTGCTCGCGGGCCTGCGCCCAGGTGGGGGCTCCGGCGCCGGCCGGCGGCTGCCAGAAGACGAAGCGGGCCTGGGCCATCGCGGGTCCGAGGCGGCGCATCGCCTCTCGATGGTGGGGGTCGCCGACGAACGCGTCCAGCGCGGCCCGGTCCGTCCACGCGGACAGGGTGAAGTACTCCCGTCGCAGCGGCCGGGCGACGAGTGAGACGCCGAGGGCGCCGGGCGCGGCGAACAGGGCCCGCCGGACGGCGAGCGCCGAGCGCAGCATCCTGATCGAGTACCGGGACGAGGAAAGAACGAAGTAGGAGGCCATCACCTCGACGGCGCCGTTCGTGCTGGCGCCGCCCGCGGCGGCGGTGTCCTCGGGCTTGGCGGCGCCGGCCTTGCCGCCCCGCGGGGTGGCCCAGGGGATCGTCGGCACGGTGACCCACCTCCACAATCGTCTGATTCGGACTGTCGTCCGGATCAGGATAGTCCGAAAGAGACGGTATGAGTCAAGCCGTATGATGGAGATCATGGCGGAGATCGCGCTGACACCGGTGTCGTACCTGGTCCTCGGGGAGGTGGCCCGCCGCGGCAGCGCCACGCCCTACGACCTCAAGGTGTCGGTCGCCGAATCGGTCGGGAACTACTGGTCGTTCCCGCACGCGCAGCTCTACAAGGAGCCGCCGCGCCTCGCCGAGGCCGGGCTGCTGGCCGAGGAGCGGGAGGCCGGGGGCCGCCGTCGGCGCGTCTTCCGGATCACCGACGCCGGCCGGCGCAGCCTGCAGGACTGGCTCTCCTCGGCCGATTCCGGGCGCACCGAACTACGCGACCTCGGCCTGCTCAAACTTGCGTTCGCCGACCTCGGCCGCCCCGGCGACGTCGCCCGGCTCGCCCGTGCCCAGGCCGCCGCGCACCGGGCGCACCTGGAGGTCTACCGCACACTGGCCGCGCTTCCACCGGACGCCATGGTCTGGACGCTGCGGCGCACGCTGGACCTGGGACTCGCCTACGAGCGGCTCGTGGCGGAGTTCTGGGAGCGGCTCGCCGCCGACCCCCTCCTCGCCCGCACCCCGCCACCGCCCGCCGAACCCGAGCGGCCGGCGAGGGACGCCCCGGGCAGGTCAGCGGGCGACGCGGTGGCGTCCCCGGGAACGCAGGTAGTCCCGGATGACGTAGCTGCCGAGGGCGGTGGGGTCGGGTGACAGGACACGCCCGCCGTTGCGCCGGGCCATCTCCTCGACGAACTGCACGAGCCGCGGCTCGTCGTCGAGCATGAACACGTTGATGGTCACCCCGCGGCGGGTCAGCCGGTCCACCTCGGCCAGGGTCAGCTCCAGGGTCTCGGGCATCGGCGGCCAGGAGAACGACGGAGTGCCGTCGCGCAGCAGGTGGGCGGTGGGCTCCCCGTCGGTGACGACCATGACGACCGGCTCGGCCTGCGGGTACCGGCTGAGCAGCCGGCCGGCGATGAGCAGGGCGTGCTGCAGGTTGGTGCCCTGGACCATCTCGGAGTCCAGGCCCGCGAGCTCCACCGGCCGCAGCTCGCGGGCGTAGTCCGAGAAGCCGATGATGTGGATCTTGTCCTGTGGGAACGACGTGCTGACGAGGGTGTGCAGCGCCAGCGCCGTCGACTTCGCGATTCCCCACGTCCCCCGCAGGGCCATCGAGTAGGACAGGTCGACGAGCAGACAGACCGCGGCGGTGGTGCGCCGCTCGGTCTCGGCGACCTCGAAGTCGCCGACCTCCAGCCGCACCGGCCGGCCCTTGCCGGTCGGCCCGCCGCGCAGCACGGCGTTGCGTACCGTGCGGACGACGTCGATCGGTTGGGTGTCGCCGAACTGCCAGGCCCGCGAGGTGCCGAGCAGATCGCCGGCGGAGCCGGCGTCGGTGAGATTGTGGTCGCCGCGGCCGCGGGCGGAGACCTGCCGAAAGATCCGGGCCAGCGCCGCCTGCCCGATCCGGCGGACCGCGCGGGGGGTGAGCTCCAGGCTGCCGGCCCGGCGGGTGATGAACCCCTGCTGCTCCAGCTCCCGCTCGATCTGCTGCAGGCTGCGCAGGTCGTCGACGGCGGAACGGCCCAGCGCCCGGGCGACCGCATCCGGGTCGATGTCCTCCAGCGAGGCCCCGGCGTAGTCCTGCCCGAACGCGGCGGCGAGCTCGTCGAGTTCCGCGAGTTCCTCCAGCGCGGAGGTGGCGTCGCCGAGGCCCAGCGGCTCGTCCCCGGTGAGGCCCTCGCCGAGCCGGCCACCGCGCCCACGGGTCCGGCCGCCCCAGTTCAGGTCCGGGCGGGAGGCTCGCAGCGCCTGGGCGAGCCGGGACATCTCGGCGGCCAGGCCCAGGTCCTCCATGGCGGTGGACATCAGATCGGCGAGCTCGGAGCGCTGCTGCGGGGTGAGCCCGGCGAGCAGCCGGGCGGCCGCCGCCGAACGGCGCGCCAGCGCGTCGACCAGCTCCTCGAGCGACTGCGGGTTCTCCGGGAAGAAATCACCGTACTGGGACATGAACTCGGCGAACGCCTCGTCGGTGTCCTCGCCGCGGGCGTCGGCCTCCAGCAGGGTGTTCAGCGACCCGATCATGTCCCGGATACGGGCGAAATCCTCCGGCGTCGCCCCTTCCAGGGCCTGCTTCATGCCCCTGAACTGGCTGTCGAGGACCTCCCGGCGCAGCAGCTCGGAGATCTTCTCGTAGGTCTCGCGGGCCTGTGGGGAACGCCAGTCGTACTCGGCCAGCGACCGCACCGCGCGCGCCGGGTCGGCGGGCAGCGCGTCGAGCTCGGCCTCCCGCAGGCGGGCCTCGTCCGACGGGTCGGGGAACAGCGCCGCCCGCTCCTGACCGACAGCCGTGTCGAGCAGCCGGCGGACCTCCTCCAGGGTGCCGTCCATCCGGCCGCGGGACCGGGCCTCGCGCCGACGCCGCTCGATGGCCCGGCGCATGTCGTCCAGCCCGCGCCGGCCCGGCATGCCGCGGCGCAGCAAAGCCTCCAGTGCCTCCCGGGGGGTGCGTCCCTCCAGGATCTGGCGGGACATCTCGTCGAGCGCGCCGGCCGCGGTGAAGGGGGAGGCGAGCGGGTCGGGCCCGCCGTCCCAGGGGCCGTAACGGAATGCGCCGGAGCTCACCGGGATCCTCCCACGGGGGTCATGTCAGGAGCCGTAGACCGTCCGGCCCGGCAGCTCTTCCTTCGCCAGCCGGCGGTTGAGGTGCAGTCCCTCCATCGCCAGCTCCAGCGCCGCCGCGGCGAGGCCGGGCGACTCCGCGCCGTCCACGCCGAGCCGGTTGAGGATCGCCGCGAGGCCGGGCACCGGACCGACCCGGCGCAGCAGCTCGGCGGCGGGCACCATGTCCCCCGTCTCGACCGGGCCGTCGGCGTCGAACCGGTTCTGCAGCCCGGTGAGGTCTGCACCGGCGAGGCGGGCCCGGAACGTCTCGGCGATCGCGCGGCGCAGCAGCAGCGCGAGCACCTCGTCCTCGCGCCCCTCCTCGAGCTGGTCGAACTCGACCTTGCCGCGCACCGCCGGCACGATTGCGCCGAGGTCGACCACCCGGGCGGTGGCCGTCTCCTCCCCGGTCAGCGCCGCGCGGCGGACCGCGGAGGCGGCCACCGTCTCGGCCGCGGCCACCGCCAGCCGGGCCGACACGCCCGAACGCTGGTCGACCTGTGGGGCGTCGCGGACGAGCCGGGTGAACCGGGCCACGATCTCCAGCAGGTGATCGGCGATCTCGGGGGTGCCCAGCGGCGAGCCCGCCCAGGAGATCACGGCCTCCTGGCGGATCAGCGCGAGCTCGTCGCCGAGCTGCAGCGGGTAGTGGGTGCGGACCTCGGCGCCGAAGCGGTCCTTGAGCGGAGTGATGATCCGGCCGCGGTTGGTGTAGTCCTCGGGGTTCGCCGAGGCCACCAGCAGCAGGTCGAGCGGCAGGCGCAGCAGGTAGCCGCGGACCTGGATGTCGCGCTCCTCCAGCACGTTGAGCAGCGACACCTGGATGCGCTCGGCGAGGTCGGGCAGCTCGTTGACGCTGAAGATGCCGCGGTTCGTGCGCGGCACCAGGCCGTAGTGCACCGTCTCCGGGTCGCCGAGGGTGCGGCCCTCGGCGACCTTCACCGGGTCGACGTCGCCGATCAGGTCGCCCACGCTGGTGTCCGGCGTGGCGAGCTTCTCGCCGAACCGGTCGGAGCGGTGGCGCCAGCCGATCGGAAGTTCGTCGCCGAGCTGGGCCGCCAGTGCCCGGCAGCGGCCGCAGACCGGCGCGTACGGGTGGTCGTTGATCTCACAGCCGGCGACGGCGGGTGACCACTCGTCGAGCAGGCTCACCAGGGTGCGGATGAGCCGGGTCTTGCCCTGGCCGCGCTCGCCCAGGAAGACGATGTCGTGGCCGGCCAGGATGGCGCGCTCGACCTGCGGCAGGACGGTCTCGTCGAACCCGACGATGCCCGGGAAGCGGGGCGCCTCGCCCTTCATCAGGGCGACGAGGTTGTCGCGCAGCTCCGTGCGGACGGGCCGGTGAACGTGCCCGCTGCGGCGAAGCTCACCCACCGTGGCATACGGCGGAGCGGTATCCGCCGGCGCGGTGGCCGGGGATGTCGCGGTCGGTGGCATGGAATGACGGGGCGGTGCCGGCAGATCCTCCACGCGTCGACGGTACGTCGACACCGCCCGCGGCGCAGCCAAGTCGACTGCCGTCCGCTGCAGGCGTAGTCGGGGTACGCCGCCCGCCCCGCCCGAAGGAGCCCCGCCCCCGCCGACCGGCTCAATCCGGGCGGACCGGCTCCTAGGTGCCGGCGCGCCAGCCACGATGGGTGACCCCCGGTCCGGCCGAAGTGGCATGGCCGAACCAGGCTCCGGTGCTGTCAGGAGCCGTAAGGTGCGACCGAGACGATCTCGACCTTCGCGGAGCGGCCGTTGGGGAGCGTGTAGCTGACGGTCTCGCCGGCCTTGTGGCCGTTCACGGCACCACCGAGCGGGGAGGCGGGGGAGAACACGTCGATGGGAGTGCTGTGGTCCTCGCGGGAGCCGATGAGGAACTTCTCGGTCTCCTGCTCGCCGGGGAAGCGCACCTCGACGACCGTGCCGGGACCGGCCTCACCGGTCGTGTTGGGCGCCTCGCCCACCTGCGCGTCGCGCAGCAGGTCGGCGAGCTGGCGGATGCGGGCCTCCTGCTTGCCCTGCTCCTCCTTGGCGGCGTGGTAGCCACCGTTCTCCTTGAGGTCGCCCTCCTCGCGGGCCGCCTCGATCTTGGTCGCGATCTCCGTGCGCCAGGGGCCGGTGAGGTAGTCGAGCTCGGAGCGGAGCCGGTCGTATGCCTCCTGAGTGAGCCAAGTCTGCTGCGTCACGCGGGTCACGCTCCTCGGTGAACATCAAAAGGGTCACGATATCAAGGTGAATCAAGGAATCCAGGGTCGAGCCCGCTGACTCCGGCGGCGGCTCCTCCACCGCTGGGAGACCCCAGACCAGCGGTTCTACCCTCCTGGGCGAACCGTCAGTCCGTGGTTACGACCATGACCGCACGCCTGGCGGAGCGGGAGCGTGGCGAATGGGTGCCGCACTCCATCGGTCCCCGGGGCCGGACCGACACCGATGTCGGTACGCCGGCCGGCGACGTCACACCCGTCACCGCATGCGCGGACGGTGCATTGTGCCACGGCGTTGGGTAACTTTTCCAGATCAAACGTGGAGGCGGGCTCCATGGTTCCGCACAGTGGTGTAGCACGGCGGTCACGTCATGGCCACCCAGGTCGATGGCCGCGGTCCGGCCCGGCCGTCAGCGACAATGGTGGCATGCCTTCGGTCGACGAGCGGCATGGCCTGCGTCTCATGGCCATCCATGCCCACCCCGATGACGAGTCCAGCAAGGGCGCGGCCACGATGGCGCGTTACGCGAGCGAGGGCGTGGACGTGCTGGTCGTGACCTGTACCGGTGGTGAGGAGGGCAGCATCCTCAACCCGGCGATGGACTCACCCGGCGTCGCCGAGCGCATCACCGAGATCCGCCGTGAGGAGATGGAGAACGCCCGGCGAATCCTTGGCGTGCGCCAGGAGTGGCTCGGCTTCGTCGACTCCGGCCTGCCCGAGGGCGACCCGCTGCCGCCCGTGCCGCCGGGTCGCTTCGCCACCACGCCACTCACCGCGGCGGCCCAGCCCCTGGTCAGGCTGATCCGCACCTTCCGGCCACAGGTCATCACGACCTACGACGAGTCCGGCGGTTACCCGCATCCCGACCACATCATGACGCACAAGATCAGCATCGAGGCGTTCGAGGCGGCCGGCGACCCTGAGCGCTATCCCGAGGTGGGGGTGGACGCCGGGCTTGCCCCCTGGCAGCCGCTCAAGCTGTACTACCACCTCACCTTCCACAAGGAGCGCATCCTCGCGCTGCACGAGGCGCTGCTGGCCCGCGGCCTGGAGTCTCCCTACACGGAACGCCTCGACGAGTGGGCCGACCGGGCGGCGGACGCGGGCCGGCTCACCACCCGGGTGCCGTGCGCGGACTGGTTCCCGACCCGCGATCGCGCCCTGATCGCGCATGCCACCCAGGTCGACCCCACCGGATGGTGGTTCCGGGTTCCGCTCGACGTGCAGCGGGAGGCCTGGCCCACCGAGGACTACCAGCTCGCCCGCTCGCTGATCGAGGTCGGCACGCTGCCCGAGGACGATCTGTTCAACGGCGTGTGATCGTGCGCACGGCGGGTGGCCGGCCGGCCGGCGGGGGCTGATCGGCGCCCGCCGGGGGCGGTCCGGCGCGGCGTAATGTCGGAGGTGGGCACCGCCGGGAGCCCACGGCGCACCGCCTGTTCGGGCGGGGCCGGCCGCGCACTCGCGCGGCGCAGCGGCGGGATGACCGCAGAGTTTGGACCCGGGTGTGAGGACGTCACCGTGAACGAGATCTTCGCCGGTTCGGTGCTGGCCGAGCAGGAGCACAGCGCGGGCGGTCTTGGATTGCTCATCGTCGTGGGGTTGATCGTGGTCTCCACCGGGCTGTTCTTCATGCTCTCGAAGAGCCTTCGCCGGATGCGCGCGAACGTGGCGAACGGTGATTTCCTCGGGGTCGATCCCGACCGGCTCACCGGCCCGGTCGATCCCCGCCAGGCGATCCGCCGTCGGTCGGTGCTGGCCGGCCGAAGGGGCCCGGTGATCGACGGCGAGGTCGTCGACGATGCCGCGGCCACGGATGGCGAGGGCGAGCATCTCGACCTGCCCGTCCAGCCCGGCCCCCCGGCCTCCGGCGGCTGAGCCGGGAGCCCCGCCCCACCCACGACCGCTGCTTACCTGCCCTTCCAGCGGGTTCTGTGCCCGACTTATCCCGCTGGAAAGGCAAGGCAGGGCAGGGAGCGGTCAGCCCAGGGCGATGTTGACGATGCGGCCGGGGACGATGATGACCTTCTTGATGGTTCGGCCCTCGGTCTGGCGCGCGTAGTCGGGGTGCGCGGTGAGCAGCTCGCGGATCACGGGCTCCGCGGCACCGTCGGGCACCTGGAGGGTGAACCGCACCTTCCCGTTCACCTGGACCGGGATGGTCCGCTCGGACTCGGCGGCCAGCGCCGGGTCGCCCACGGGGAAGGCCGCGCGGCTCACCGACTCGCTGTGCCCGAGCCGGGTCCACAGCTCCTCGGCGATGTGCGGGGCCAGCGGCGCCACCATCAGGACCAGCGGCTCGGCGAGGGCCCGGGGGGTCGCGGCCTGGCCGTACCGCTTCGAGACGAAGTTCGTCAGCTCGATGAGCCGGGCGACGGCCGTGTTGAACCGCAGGCCCGCGTACTCCGCCGCCAACGTGATGATCGTCCGGTGCAGGACGCGGGTGGCCTCGGCGTCCAGTTGCTCGTCGGAGACGGCGACCGTCCCGCTGCCCTCGTCGACGACCGCGCGCCACAGGCGCTGCAGGAACCGGTGTGAGCCGACGATGTCGTCGGTGTGCCAGGGCCGGTCGGCGTCGAGCGGACCCATCGCCATCTCGTAGACCCGCAGGGTGTCGGCGCCGAACCGGTCGTACATCTCGTCCGGGCTGACGCTGTTCTTCAGGCTCTTGCCCATCTTCCCGGAGCGGCGGTCGACCGGTGCCCCCTGGTGGGTGAACCGGCCGTCGCCGCTCGCTTCCACCTCGGCCGCCGGGACGTACATCCCGCGGGCGTCGGTGAACGCGTCGGCCTGGATGTAGCCCTGGTTGAACAGCCGCTTGAACGGTTCCTTGGACGAGACGTGCCCCAGGTCGTAGAGGACCTTCTGCCAGAACCGGGCGTAGAGCAGATGCAGCACCGCATGCTCGACGCCGCCGACGTAGAGGTCGACGCCGCCGTCGCCGGCCGCCGCGCCCGGCTTGGCCATCCAGTACCGCTCGACGGTCTCGTCGACGAACCGCTCGGTGTTGGTCGGGTCCAGGTAGCGCAGGTGGTACCAGCAGGACCCGGCCCACTGCGGCATCGTGTTCGTCTCGCGCCGGTAGCGCTTCGGGCCGTCGCCGAGGTCGAGGGTGACGGTCGCCCAGTCGGCCACGCGGGCCAGCGGCGGCACCGGATCGCTCTCGTCGTCCTCGGCCATCGCCGTCGGCCGGAAGTCGGTCATCTCGGGCAGCTCGACGGGCAGCAGCTCGTCCGGGACGGCATGCGGCAGGCCGTCGTCGTCGAAGACGATCGGGAACGGCTCGCCCCAGTAGCGCTGCCGGGAGAACAGCCAGTCCCGCAGCCGGTAGGACCGGGCCGCCCGGCCCGCGCCGATCTCCTCCAGCCAGGCGACGGTCGTCTTGATCGCGTCGGTCTTGCCCAGGCCGGTGAGCACCGGGGCCCCCGCCGGGCCGGGCAGGTAGGCGCCCTCGCCGCTGAACGCTTCGGGCCACGCCGACGGCGGTGCACCAGGTGTGACGCCGCGCTCGGCGCACCACGGCTCGTCGGGCGCCAGCACCGCCGGGATCGGCAGGCCGAAGGCGCGCGCGAAGCTGAAGTCCCGGCTGTCGTGCGCCGGCACGGCCATGATCGCGCCGGTGCCGTAGCCGACGAGGACGTAGTCGGCGAGGAAGACCGGGATCTCCGCGCCGCCCACCGGGTTGCGGACATAGGCGCCGGTGAACACGCCGGTGCGGTCGATCTCCTCGCCGCGCTGGCGGTCGCTGCGCTGCGCCGCGAAGGCCCGGTAGGCCTCGACCGCGGCGCGCGGCGTCCAGGCCGGGTCGGCGGCGGCGGCCTCGGCGCCCGCGGAGGTGTCGGTACCGGTGGCCGTGTCTGTACCGGTGGCGGTGTCTGTACCGGTGGCGGTGGCGGTGGCCGGGTCGATGGTGGCGGCCTCGCCCGTGCCCGCGGCGTCGGCGACGGGCGCGCCGTGGCCGGCCGGGAAGCGCCAGCCGGCCGGGGTGCCCGCCGGCCAGGCGTCGGCGACCAGCGCGTCGACCTGCGGATGCTCGGGTGCGAGCACCAGGAAGGTTGCCCCGGCGAGGGTGTCCGGGCGCGTGGTGTAGACCTCGATGCGCGGCGCGGGGGAGGACCTGGCGGCGCCGGTGAACGCGTCCGTCGTGCCGGTCTTGTCGGTCGTGCCGGTCTGTCCGGTCGTGCCGGCGGAGACGAGGGCGAACTCGACGCTCGCGCCGTCGCTCGGGCTGATCCAGTTGCGCTGCATCTGCTTGATCGAATCCGACCAGTCGACCAGGTCCAGGTCGGCGACCAGCCGTTCGGCGTAGGCGGTGATCCGCAGCACCCACTGCCGCAGCGGCCGGCGGAACACCGGGTAGTTCCCGATGTCGCTGCGGCCCTCGGCGGTGACCTCCTCGTTCGCCAGCACGGTGCCGAGCCCGGGGCACCAGTTGACGAGCTGTTCGGAGATGTAGGCCAGGCGGTGGGCGTCGACGACCCGGCGGCGGGCGACCCGGTCCAGCTCGGCCCAGGGCAGGCCCGCCGGGTTCGCGGCGCGGACGGCGTCGACCGACACGGCGGTGGTGCCGGCGGCGGGGCCGGCCACCGGAGAACGGGTCCCGGCCTCGAACTCGGCGATCAGCTCGGCGATCGGCCGCGCCCGGCCGGCCTGCGGGTCGTACCAGGCGTCGAAGATCCGCTCGAAGATCCACTGCGTCCAGCGGTAGTACCCGACGTCGGTCGTGGCGATCTCGCGGCGGGTGTCGTGGCCGAGCCCCAGCCGGGAGAGCTGCCGACGCATGTTGGCGATGTTGGCGTCGGTGGTCGTGCGCGGGTGCTGACCGGTGTTGATGGCGTACTGCTCGGCGGGCAGGCCAAAGGCGTCGTAGCCGAACGGGTGCAACACGTGGCGGCCGGACATCCGCAGGTAGCGGGCGAACACGTCGGTGCCGATGTACCCGAGCGGGTGCCCGACGTGCAGGCCGGTGCCGCTGGGGTAGGGGAACATGTCCATGATGTAGAACGGCTCGCGCCCGGCGACCTCGTCGAAGCCCGCGGCGAGCGGCCCGACCGGGTTCGGCGAGTTGAACGTGCCCTCGTCGGCCCACCGGCGCTGCCAGCGGCGCTCGATGTCCGCGGCGAGCCGCGCATCGTAGCGGAACCCGGGCTCGTCGCCGGTCCCGGCGCTGGGCGTGGCGCCGGATGGGGATGTGGCGCCGGACGGGGCTGCCGTGGCGTTCGCGGCGCCGGCGTCGGTGCCGTGCTCGGCCGTCTCACTCATTCGCTCGTGCCACCCCAACTCGTTGGTACTCCGACCCTGCGACAACCCTTCCGAGTGCCCGCGACGACCCTTCGACCGCTCTCGCGGCGCAACGGCGGCCTGGCGGACGGCGGTCGAGCGAGTGGACGGCGGACGGGCGGACGGGCGGAGGAGCCGGGATCGTGCCTTTCTCCGAGCGTATCCGGTCCCGTGCACCCCGGTTCCGACCGCACGCCACCACGAGCGGACCGTGCTGCCCGAGCGGCCCCGGGCATCGGGTGATCTTCTCGTCCATGGTCGCCACGATGATCGACTTCGGCAACCGGTTTTCCGCGCCGTGTCGGTGCCCGAATCGCCGGATCAGCCCTCTAGGGTGGCGCCATGCCCACCTACGAGGCTGCTGCCCGCTTCCTGGCGGAGTACCACCGGCTTCGGCCGGAGCAGCGCGCCGCGTTCCTGCGCGCTCAGCGGCTGTTCGTTCAGGGCCTCCCCGTCCGCAAATTGCACCCGTCGCTGCGGGTTAAGGCGTTCACGTCGAAGCCAGGCCTGTTCGAGATGACCTAGGCGCCGGCCGGTCGGGCGCTGTGACGTACGGGGACCCGCTGCCGGGTCGCGGTACCGACCCGCATGTGAGCTGGCTTCGGGTCGGCACCCACGACATCTTCCGCGGCTGAGCCACCAGAGGGTGCCCTCGACGACACGAGGGGATCGGCTGACACGCCGGCCGCTGGCAGGGGTGGCTGGCGAGTTGGGGTGCCGAGGGCCACAGTTGGCGCGGCGCGGCACGGGTGGGGGCATAGCCGCTCGTCGCTTTGGTTGCATAGCCAGTGACCCGGGGCTCCACAGACCCGGGCGACGCCAGACCCTGAGGAGTTGCCCGGTGCCGAACAAGCTGGCGGAGCAGACGTCTCCGTACCTGCTCCAGCATGCGGACAACCCCGTCGACTGGTGGCCGTGGTGCCCGGAGGCGTTCGCCGAGGCGGCCCGCCGCGGGGTGCCCGTGCTGCTCTCGGTGGGTTATGCGGCCTGCCACTGGTGCCACGTCATGGCGCACGAGTCGTTCGAGGACGTGGTCACCGCGGCCTACATGAACGACCACTTCGTCAACATCAAGGTGGACCGGGAGGAGCGGCCGGACGTCGATTCCGTCTACATGGACGTCACGGTCGCCCTGACCGGCCACGGCGGTTGGCCGATGACGGTCTTCCTCACCCCGACCGCCGAGCCGTTCTTCGCCGGCACCTACTTCCCGCCCCGGCCCCGGCCCGGCATGGGGTCGTTCCGCCAGGTCATGGAGGCCGTGGTCGCCGCCTGGCAGACCAGGCGGGCGGAGATCGAGGAGTCGGGCGCCGACATCGCCCGCCGGCTGGCGGAGGCGGCGGCGCGCGGCCCGGTGGCCGGGCTCGCCGCGAGCCCCACGTCCGGCGTCGCCGACGAGCTGAGCCCGCCGCTGCTGGACACGGCCGTCGCGGGCCTGTCCGCCCGGTTCGACGCGCGGCACGGCGGGTTCGGCGGAGCGCCGAAGTTCCCGCCGTCCATGGTCGCGGAGATGCTGTTGCGCCATGCCGCCCGCACCGGCGACGAGCACAGCCTGGAGATGGTGGCGTTCACCTGCGAGCGGATGGCCCGCGGCGGCATGTACGACCAGCTCGCCGGCGGCTTCGCCCGCTACAGCGTCGACGCGACGTGGACCGTCCCGCACTTCGAGAAGATGCTCTACGACAACGCCCAGTTGCTGCGGGTGTACCTGCACCTGTGGCGTGCCACCGGCTCGCCGCTGGCCCGGCGGGTGGTCGGGGAGACCGCGGCGTTCCTGCTCGCCGACCTGCGCACCCCGCAGGGCGGGTTCGCCTCGGCGCTCGATGCGGACGCGGTGCCCGCGGGTGTCCCGGCGGCCCACGCGCAGCCCGAGGAGGGCGCGAGCTACTCCTGGACGCCAGCCGGCCTGCGCGCCGCTCTCGGCGCGGACGACGGCGCCTGGGCGGCGGAGATCTTCGGTGTCACCGCGGAGGGCACGTTCGAGCACGGGACGTCCGTGTTGCAGTTGCCGGCGGACCCGCCGGACGCGGCGCGCTTCGCGGCGGTGCGCGCGGCCCTCGCCGCCGCCCGGGCCGGCCGTCCGCAGCCCGCCCGGGACGACAAGGTGGTCGCCGCGTGGAACGGGCTCGCCATCGCCGCCCTCGCCGAGGCCGGCGCGCTGCTCGACGAGCCGGCCTGGATCCGCGCCGCCGAGGACGCCGCCGTGCTGCTGCGCGACGTCCATCTCGTGGCGGGCCGGTTGCGGCGCACCAGCCGGGACGGCCGGGTCGGGACGAACGCCGGCGTGCTGGAGGACTACGGCGACGTCGCCGAGGGGCTGCTCACCCTGCACCAGGTCACCGGGGATCCGGAGTGGCTGACCCTGGCCGGCGAGCTGCTCGACGTGGTTCGAGCCCGGTTCGCCGCGCCGGACGGCGGCTTCTTCGACACCGCGGACGACGCGGAGGCGCTGCTGCGCCGCCCCCGCGACGACTCGGACTCGGCGACCCCGTCGGGTCAGGCGGCGGTGGCGGGTGCCCTGCTCACCTACGCGGCCCTGACCGGCTCGGCCGAGCACCGGAGCACCGCCGAGGCGACCGTGGCCCGGTTCGCGCCGCTGCTGTCCCGCGACGCCCGGTTCGCCGGCTGGGCCGGAGCGGTCGCCGAGGCGCTGCTCGCCGGGCCGGCCGAGGTCGCCGTCGTGGACAGTCCGGCCCTGGAACGGCTCGCCCGGCTGGGCACCGCGCCGGGTGCCGTCGTGGTGACCAGCGGACCGTTGGTCGCCGGGCGGGGGGCCCCGGGGGTGTACGTCTGCCGGGACTTCGTCTGCGAGCTGCCCGCGCACACCGCGGAGGAGGTCCGCAGTCAGCTCGGCGTGAAGGTCGCCACCTGAGGCCCCAGGGACTTTCACTCATGACCCGGTAAGCGTGTAATCGTCGGCGGGGTGTGTCGGCGCACACCCCGGCGGGGCTACGGCTCCGGATCAGTTCGGCAGGTCGGGCCCGCCCGCGGGTCCGGCCGGGGGACCTGAGGAGACTCGTCATGTCCGGTCCGCGTGGGCGTGGTTATGGCAGGCCGGGGGATCGGGCGGAGTCGGTGCCGGCGCATGACGCGCCGGACTGGTTCGCGGCCCACATCCCCGCCGGGTGGTTCACCGGCCCACCGGCCGTGGTCGTCGACCGGGATGAGATCACCGTCGTCGGGGAGCTCCCCGACGAGGAACCCCTCCGATCCGGCGCCCCCCAGGCCGGATCTCCCCAGCCCGGATCTCCCCAGCCCGGATCTCCCCAGCCCGGATCTCCCCAGGCCGGATCTTCCCAGGCCGGGTCCCCGCAGACCGGTACTCCTCACTCCGGGGGGGTGACGCCTCACCCCGGGGGGGCGGAGCTGCCGGCTGGACGTGACCTGGAGGCCGTCGCTCTGATCCGCCGGTTCCGAGAGCGCACCCGGGAGGAACGGATCGCCATCGCCGCCGAGGCCGAGCGGCGTTACGGGCGCAAGGTCGCGTGGGGGGCGACCGCCGGCACGGCCAGCGAGCTGTTCACCGTGCTGTCCGTGCCGGTGATGACGCGGCTGCGCCAGCCGGAGCGTCAGGTGCTGGACACGCTCGTCGAATCCGGCGTGGCGCGCAGCCGCAGCGAGGCGCTGGCCTGGTGCGTGCGACTGGTCGGGGACAACTCCGACACCTGGCTGCGCCAGCTTCGCGAGGCCCTCGAACAGGTCGAGAAGATCCGCTCCGAGGGCCCCGGCCGCTAGCCGGTGAGCCGTCTCGCCTAGTGGATCGCGAACATCAGGGCGATGTAGTGGCAGGTCGCGGCGACGAGGGTGAAGGCGTGGAACACCTCGTGGTAGCCGAAGGTCGCCGGGGCCGGGTCCGGTCGCCGCGCGGCGTAGACGACGGCACCAAGGCTGTAACAGACGCCGCCGACCAGCAGCAGGACCATCGAGGCGATCCCGGCCCGGTGGGCGAGCTCCGGGATGACGAAGACGGCCACCCAGCCGAGGGCGATGTACAGCGGTACGGTCAGGTACCGCGGGGAGTGCAGCCACAGCATCCGGATGGTCACGCCGAGCGCCGCTCCGCCCCAGACCACGGCCAGGACCACACGAGCCGTGCGCTCCGGCATCGCAAGGAGGGCAAATGGGGTATAAGTCCCGGCGATGAAAACAAAGATCATTGAATGGTCGAGACGTTTCATGCGTGATCGAGCACGTGACGTCGACCACACCGTGCGATGGTAGAGCGCGCTCGTTCCGAACAGCGCCGCAATACTCAGCGCGTATATCGCGATCCCCAGTCGGGCACGGAGCGTGGTGGCCAGCGCCACGGCAAGGAGACCCAGTGCAAGGCTTACGGGGAATGCCCCGGCATGTAGCCAACCTCGCATGCGTGGTCGCACCAGGTCACGGGGGTGGGCGGGGCCGTCCGCCTGCGGAGGCCCGGCGGGCTGCTGCGTGAGGGAAGCCACGTCGAGGACGATAACCCGAGGCTTCCGGCAGCCACGAGACGGAGTCACCCGGCGGCGGTCCGTCCGTACCGGTGCGTGATGGATCCGACGCTTCTGTCCACTCGCTATCGCGCGACTGCGGGGGGAACGCGCGGTACAGTCTAATGATCCTGAACGCGGCCTCGAACTGCCCCTGTACCGCGGGTTTTGTCAGCGCGTGAACGAATACGTTCGAGTACTGAAGTCGGCACCTGCATACGGGGCGAGAGCGTGGCGGGTTCGACTCGACCGGAGGTGTGAGCTGTGACGACCGCGGCACAGATTCCGGGGCTGGAAGCGGCCCCCACGAAGCACGCCAGGCTGGTCGCCTGGGTGCGTGAGATCGCCGAACTCACCCAGCCGGAACGGGTTGAGTGGTGCGACGGATCGGAGGCCGAGTTCGACCGGCTGACCAGCCTCCTGATCGAGAAGGGGACCCTGGTCCGACTGAACGACGAAAAGCGTCCCAACAGCTTTTACGCCGCCTCGGACCCCAGCGACGTGGCCCGGGTCGAGGATCGCACCTACATCTGCTCCGAGAAGGCCGAGGACGCCGGCCCCACGAACAACTGGATGGACCCGGCGGAGATGCGGGTCAAGCTCCAGGGCCTGTTCGAGGGCTCCATGCGCGGTCGCACGATGTATGTCGTGCCATTCTGCATGGGTCCCCTCGGATCGCATATCTCGGCCCTCGGGGTCGAAATCACCGACTCGCCCTACGTCGTCATTTCCATGCGCACCATGACCCGTATGGGTGCCGACGCGCTGGAACAGCTCGGTGAAGACGGCTTCTTTGTTCCGGCGGTCCATTCACTGGGCGCCCCGTTGGAGTCCGGTGCGGCCGACGTTCCGTGGCCGTGCAACACGACGAAGTACATCACCCACTTCCCGGAGACCCGCGAGATCTGGTCCTATGGATCGGGTTATGGTGGTAACGCACTTCTCGGCAAGAAATGCTACGCACTGCGCATCGCGTCCGTCATGGCGCGCGACGAGGGCTGGCTCGCCGAGCACATGCTCATCCTCAAGCTGACGTCGCCCGCGGGCAAGGTTCACTACATTGCCGCGGCCTTCCCGTCGGCCTGTGGAAAGACCAACCTCGCGATGCTCATTCCCACCCTTCCCGGGTGGAAGGCGGAGACTGTCGGTGACGACATCGCGTGGATGCGGTTCGGTGAGGACGGCCGGCTCTACGCCGTCAACCCCGAGGCCGGCTTCTTCGGTGTCGCCCCCGGCACGGGTGAGCAGACCAACCCGAACGCGATCAAGACGCTGTGGGGCAACACGGTCTTCACGAACGTGGCCCGCACCGACGACGGCGACGTCTGGTGGGAGGGGCTGACCAAGCAGGCCCCAGGGCACCTCACCGACTGGAAGGGCCGCGACTGGACCCCCGAGTCCACCGAGCCCGCCGCGCACCCCAACGCCCGCTTCACCGTCCCCGCCGGGCAGTGCCCGACCATCGCCTCCGAGTGGCAGGACCCGAAGGGCGTGCCGATCTCGGCGATTCTGTTCGGCGGTCGCCGGGCGACCGCGGTTCCGCTGGTCACCGAGGCGCCCGACTGGCGGCGCGGGGTCTTCTTCGGCTCGATCGTCGCCTCCGAGACGACCGCGGCCCAGGCCGGCGCGATCGGCAAGCTGCGCCGCGACCCGTTCGCGATGCTCCCGTTCTGCGGCTACAACATGGCCGACTACTTCGCCCACTGGCTTGAGGTCGGCCAGAAGGCCGACCAGGCGAAGCTGCCCCGGATCTACTACGTGAACTGGTTCCGCAAGAGCCCGGAGGGCAAGTTCCTCTGGCCCGGCTTCGGCGAGAACAGCCGCGTCCTGGCCTGGATCGTCGGCCGCCTCGAGGGTCACGCCGACGGCGTGGAGACCCCTCTCGGTGTCCTGCCGACCAGGGACGCCCTGCCGACCGAAGGCCTCCAGATCGACGAAGCCGACCTGGACGCCCTGCTCACGGTCGACATCGACGTCTGGAAGCAGGAGGCCGAGCTGATCCCCGAGCACTACCAGACGTTCGGCGACCGGCTCCCCGCCGCTCTCTGGGCCGAGCACGAGGCCCTGGTCAGCCGCCTCGACGGCTGACCCGCGACACCAGCGTCACCCCGGCCCGCGTCGGACGGTCCCCCCGCCCGACGCGGGCCGTCGCATGCCCGCCCCCAGCCGGTTCCCGTCGGAAGTCCGTCCCCCAGCCGGTCCCCGTCGGAAGTCCGCCGCGACCGGCTTCTCCGGTTGGTTGCGCTCTGTCACGGTTTCCGTGTACGGCGCACGCACTCCTGCGTCCGCTATGACGCGACCGGCAGGCCCGCATTCACCGGAAAACGGGCCCGCTCCCCGCTCGCGGTGCCCGGCAGCCCGCATGTTCCACGGGCACCTGCGCGTGTCGTCGCGGGGATTTCCTGCAACGTCCGCGACTGGTCGGCGGATTTTCGTCAAGAGGGCCTGAGAGCCGGTCGGCAGGAGAAATCGGACCATGCCGGGGCGCCCGCCCGCCGGAAATCGCGGTCCGTCCAGCCCCGTGCCGCCCGATCCATCCGACCCGAGTCGTTCCATCCACATTTCCCGATGTTGCCGGGCCACCTGACCATGTTTCCGGAAGACTTCCGGCCACCCCATACGCGCCCGGAAGGGCGCTCACGTTACCTGGGTCCCAGGCCGGAGCCGCCCGATTCCTTGCTCCGGGTCCGGACCTGATCCCGGCAGCCGGCGGGTCCCCGATCATCGCCCCGAGACACACGCCCGAAGATCCGGATTGGTTAGGTCCTCCTAACCTCGCCTGGTCTTCTCGGGACCATGGCATCGTCGACCGCGCCGGCCGACCGCACGGCCCACCCGTGTCGCGCTGGCTCGTTCTCCGCTCCTCCGCACCCGACGCCCTCCGCTCCCCTTTCTCCGATTTCCGCATCTCTGACGTCTTTCCACCTGCACGAGGGAGAGGACCGCTACCCGCTCCCGGCTGCCCGCTCCGCCCGCGCCGACCAACGCGGTTCCCGCGGCCCCGCAGCCGTGCGGCTCCGGGTTCCCGTGGCACCGCCGTGCGAGTCTCCGCCCCCCTTTCGGGCCCCGACCCCACCGGTCCTACGCCCGCGCGGTCGAAGATCACAGTGTTCCGCGGAACCGTGCCCCGTCCGATCTCGGCTCGGCCGCAGGTCCGATGATCGTGGTGTTCCGCGGAACCCTGCCTCTCCGCCTGACCTGGACGGGAATGATGAGCCCCACCTCCACGCCTCGACGATCTGGATTGGCGCCGACGCCCCGGCAAACCCGACCGGACTCCGCCTGCACGGCGCCGACACACCCTTATGGATCATGGCCCTGACCTGCGCAGTTGCATCATCGCCGAACCGTCGCAAGATCTCGCCCAGCAAGACCCCCACCCCCGCTCCTGACCTGCACCTTTACTATGGGTCGCTGATCATCCCTAGAGGGATCGCAACAGTTCGGTCACACCGACACCGAGGGTCAAGCCGCGTCGCTGATCACCCCTGGCGGGATCGCAACGCGATGCCGGCCGGCACGTGGCTGGAGACAGCGTCGGTCGCTGATCACCCCTGGAGGGATCGCAACCGTGGCAAGAGGGACGATCGGCACTGGCCGCGCGCCGCTGGCGGAGCAGGCCGGGTGGGCCATGGCGATCCGGCCGCGTGGGTAGCGGAACTGCTGGAGGTGAATCACTTCTGACGGGTTCCGGGGGATGGTGCTCCGGGCGTGAAGTGGGGACTGGCTGCGTGACAGGGTTGTTGCTCGGGTGCGACTGTATTGATCTTGTGGTCTGGGTGTGGTGGGACTCGCGGGAAGGTCGGTGAGTGCTGGCCGGCGCCCTGGGGAGGAGGGCCGGTGCGGGGCGTCATGATCGGGGCGCTATGTCACCAAAGGGGACACGGTAGGCGCCCGAGGAGGCAAAACGTTTCCCGTTCTTAACGCAACGTGTTGCCCGAAGTGGGTCGCCATCCTGGGAGGCGGCAGCTACCGTGAGAGCCCTAGCGTCTCAAGCCGTGGTCCGGCGTGGTGTCGGACCTCTCGGGAGGCCCCTCGGTGCCGCAAGCGCGACTACACCAGGAGGCCGGTGCCCGGCCCCTGGAGGGGTCGGTCCCGGACTACCTCCGAGTAAGCGGGTGGGCGTGTGCCACGAACGCATGTCGTCGACACAAGCGTGCTGCTTTCTGATCCTGGCGCGCTGCTGCGGTTCGCGGAGCACAATGTCGTGCTCCCCCTCGTCGTCATAGGGGAGCTGGAGGGCAAGAGGAACCACCCGGAGCTGGGCTGGTTCGCCCGGGAGGCCCTGCGCCTGCTGGATGACCTGCGCATCCGGCACGGTCGCCTCGACCAGCCCATCCCGTTGGCGGGTGGGGGAACGCTTCGGGTGGAACTTAATCACACCGATGCGGCTGTTCTTCCCCCGGGGTTCCGGGTGGACACGAACGACTCGCGGATCCTGTGTGTCGCGATGAACCTCGCCCGCGAGGGCGCGGACGTCGTGCTGGTCACCAAGGACCTCCCGCTGCGGGTCAAGGCCTCGGTGCTGGGGCTGCCGGCAGAGGAGTACCAGGCGTTGTCGCCGGTGGACACCGGCTTCTCCGGCATGGCGGAGGTCACCGTCGCCCAGGAGGACCTGGACCGGCTGTACTCCCGCGAGTACACGGAGATCCTGGAGGCCGCCGACCTGCCCTGCCACACCGGCCTGGTGCTCACCACGGCGGGGGGCAGCGCCTCGGCGCTCGGCCGGGTGACGGCGGACAAGCAGGTCCGGCTGGTGCGCGGTGACCGGGACGCCTTCGGGCTGCATGGGCGTTCCGCGGAACAGCGGGTGGCGCTCGACCTGCTCCTCGATCCGGACGTCGGCATCGTCTCGCTCGGCGGCCGGGCCGGCACGGGCAAGTCGGCGTTGGCCCTGTGCGCGGGTCTGGAGGCGGTGATGGAGCGCCGGGCCCACCGGCGGGTCGTCGTCTTCCGGCCGCTTTACGCCGTCGGCGGGCAGGATCTCGGCTACCTGCCGGGCAGCGAGAACGAGAAGATGGCGCCCTGGGCGCAGGCCGTGTTCGACACCCTCGGCGCCCTGGTCTCCCAGGAGGTGATCGAGGAGGTCGTCGACCGGGGGATGCTGGAGGTGCTCCCGCTCACCCACATCCGCGGGCGGTCCCTGCACGACGCCTTCGTGATCGTCGACGAGGCGCAGTCGCTGGAGCGTGGAGTCCTGCTCACCGTGCTGTCCCGGCTGGGGCAGGGCTCCCGGGTGGTGCTCACGCACGACGTGGCGCAGCGCGACAACCTGCGGGTGGGTCGGCATGACGGGGTCGCGTCGGTCATCGAGACGCTCAAGGGCCACCCGCTGTTCGCGCACGTCACGCTCACCCGCTCGGAGCGTTCGCCGATTGCGGCGCTCGTGACCACGATGCTGGAGGACCTGGTCCTCTGACACGCTGCACCCGGACCGGGCCCGCGTGGCGGCCCGGTCCGCGGTCCAGCCCAACGGCCCGCGGATCCGGCTGGGCGCCGGCGGGTCGCGGGAACGCCTGGCCGCTCTGGATGGTTGTCAGAGGAGACACTCACCGGAGGTGGCACAGATGTTCTTCGGTCGCCATAAGACCACGCTGCCCACGCCCGAGGAGGCGCTCCCGGGCCGGGACCGCCCGGTTTTCGTGGGCGACTCCCGGCACACCGTCCTCGGTACCCCGTTCACCGGGCCGTTCCCGGACGGGCTGGACACGGCCGTGTTCGGCCTCGGCTGCTTCTGGGGCGCGGAGCGCGCGTTCTGGCGGGTGCCCGGCGTGTACACGACCGCGGTCGGCTACGCCGGCGGATCCACCCCCAACCCGACGTACGAGGAGGTGTGTTCCGGCCAGACCGGGCATACCGAAGCGGTGCTGGTCGTGTTCGATCCGGCGAAGGTCTCCTACGCCGAGTTGCTGAAGGTGTTCTGGGAGGGGCACGACCCGACCCAGGGCATGCGCCAGGGCAACGACGTGGGCACGCAGTACCGCTCGGCGATCTACACGACGTCCGACGCGCAGGCGGCGGCGGCCGGCGCGAGCCGGGACGGGTTCGAGAAGGTCCTGCAGGGCGCGGGCTTCGGCCCGATCACCACCGAGATCGGCCCGGCGGGCCCGTTCTACCTCGCGGAGGAGTACCACCAGCAGTACCTGTCCGACGCCAAGAACCCCTACGGCTACTGCGGCCTCGGCGGCACGGGCGTGTCCTGCCCGGTGGGCGTCGCCTCCACGGACGGCTGACAGCGGCCGGTGGTTCGGGCCACCGGCCGGTCATCGCCTTCGCCGAGCGCCGCGGTCAGCCTGACGGCCGCCTGAGGCCGCGGGGTCAGCTCTGGGTGGCGTGGCGTGGTTCCGCGTCGTCGGGGGTGGCAGCAGCCGAGGTCGGGCGGCGGGGCGGCGTGGTGTGTGCCCCGTCGATCGTGTGGACGTCCCGGCCGACCGGGACCCGGGCGATGCTGTCCACGACCGCGGTCGGCCGGTAGGGGAAGCGCTCGACGTCGGCGTGCGTCGTGATGCCGGAGAGCACGAGCACGGTGTCCATCCCGGCCTCCAGGCCGGCGACCACGTCGGTGTCCATCCGGTCGCCGATCACCACCGTCGTCTCGCTGTGCGCGGACAGGGTGTTCAGGGCGCTGCGCATCATCAGCGGGTTCGGCTTGCCGACGAAGTACGGGGTGACCCCGGTCGCCTTGGTGATCATGGCGGCGACGGCGCCGGTCGCCGGGAGGAGCCCCTCGACCGACGGCCCGGTCGGATCGGGGTTCGTCGCGATGAAGCGGGCGCCGTCGCGCACCAGCCGGACCGCTCGGGTGATCGCCTCGAAGCTGTAGGTCCGGGTTTCCCCGAGCACCACGTAATCCGGCGAGCTGTCGCTGAGCACATATCCGATGTCGTGCAGCGCCGTGGTGAGCCCCGCCTCGCCGACGACATACGCCGAGCCGCCCGGCCGCTGCGTGTGCAGGAACAGCGCGGTGGCGAGCGCGGAGGTCCAGATTCGCTCGGGCGGGATCGTGAGGCCCGAGCGGGACAGCCGCGCCGACAGATCGCGGGCCGTGTAGATCGAGTTGTTCGTCAGCACCAGAAAGCCGAGGCCTGAGGCGATGATGCCGGCGATAAACGCGTCCGCCCCGGCAATCGGGTGTTCCTCGTGGACGAGAACGCCGTCCATGTCGATGAGATAGTTCTCGATGATCCGTTCCGACATGACCACTGATTCTGCCCGCCGCCCGGCCCGCCGGCGGGCAGGGGCGGTCACTGGGAGCGGCGTCTCACAGCACCGCGACGCCGGCGGCCTGCTGGCTGGCCGGCAGCGTCAGACACAGGGCGGGGACGACGAGCCACTCCCGCAACCCCTCGTCGTGCGCGTACTTGTGCGCGTAGCCCGGGGTGCGAAACGGGCCGACCACCCCGCGGACCCGCCCGCCCGAGCCCCCGAGCACGACCACGGCCCAGGCTGCGGCGTCGTCATCCGCCGCCCCGTCCGGCAAGGATGTGGATTCCCACCAGTACGGCCCACACTCGACCATTCACGCCCCCTTATGCATGTTTTTCAGCGGCCACCCATGACGGCGACACATGGTTCGGCAGGTCATCGCATCGAGCGCGCAAATTCGCGTCGCTGGATGCCTCTGCCGAAATGATCGTCGCTGGTCCCTCCGGCCGGGCCGGCGATGCGCCACGATGCACGCCGACGCCGTGGATGGCCCCCTCCGATATCGTGCGCTTTCCCGTCGCCTTGTCCACCGAAACGGCCGAATTTTTCTCGGCGGTGTCCGGTGAGCGGCCCACGGAACGCGCGTCTGCATTGGCTGGTGCACGGCCGTTCTCACCCGGCATACGTTCGCGGCGGTCCGGACACGGCCGAATCGACAATGTGACAAACGTCGTCGAGTGCGCTGGCGACCCACCGCGGGGTGGCGCGGGGGTGGCGCCCGGCGCGGGCTCGATGGGGTGCGAGCGCGGTCCGACGGGGGTGCGAGCGCGGTCCGGCGGGGAGCGGACCTGGTCGGAGAGGTCGCGGGCAGAGCAGGGGAGGTCGCGGACCTGGCCGGGAGGCGGCGGGCAGAGCAGGAGAGGTCGCGGACCTGGCCGGGAGGCAGCGGAATCGGCCGGGGAGGTCTCGGGTCCGGCCGGCGGCGATCCGGGCGCAACGTCCGGGTTGATTCGGGCGTCTGTTCTGTCGATTACTTCTCGCGATGTGGGGGATCAGTGCGCCGGCGCCGTAACGATTACCGCAACTGGGAGGAACTGTCCCGCCAGGAGCGCCGCCGGGGCCTCGCGATCCTGGGCGTGGCCGGCGCCGGCGCGGTGACCGCGGTGTACCTGATCGTCGGCGGCGGCGGAACACAGGCCGAGGCCGGCGCGGTGGTCCCGCCGACCATCGACGTGAAGTCCCAGCTCGCCACCTGGTACTCCACCACCGCCGGGATCCGCGACGAGATCGTTGCGTCCGTCAACGCGGTGCGCACGGACATCCAGGCGTCCGACGGCACGGCGCTGAGGCCGGCGTGCGTCCAGCTCGGCCAGGCCGTGGACCGGATCGGCGCGCTCGGCGTGCCGCCCGTCGTCACCGCCAGCCAGACCTGGACCGACGGCGCCACCGCCTACGCCCAGGCCGTCACCGCCTGCGGGAACCTCTTCGACGGCACCGCCCTGCCCCCGCCGGTCCTGCTCCAGCGCACGACCGATGCCCTGAACACCGCCGACGGCCACTGGACGAGGCTGGCCGCCCAGATCGGCGCGCCGGCGCAGATCGTCCCGACGAACTAGCACGTCGCCCGTGGGCGTCCACCCTGCCAGACTCGGGCAGGTGGACCATCTCGCGCTCATCGAGGCCGAGGGCGTCGCGCTGCTGGCGACGACCAGCGAGCATCTCGACAGTCCCGTGCCGACCTGCCCGGGTTGGAGTTCGCGACGCCTGCTGCGGCACGTCGGACGCCTGCTGCACAGCGTCAGCGCCGTCGTGGCGCGGGGCACGGCCGAGCCGCCGCCGCCGAATCCGCCCGCGCCCACCGACGACGAGGGACTGACCGCCTACTATCGGCGCTCCCTCGACGACCTGCTGCGCGTGCTGCGCGAGACCGATCCCGCCCGGCCGGCCTGGAACCACACCGGGGTCGCGCCACCGGTCGCCGGGTTCTGGCACCGCCGCCTCGCCCAGGAGCTCACCGTGCATCGCTGGGACGCCGACAACGCCGTCGGCGCCGCCCGCCCACCCGCGGCGGAGGTGGCCGCGGACGGCGTGGACGAGCTGCTGACCGTCCTGCTGCCCGGCGAGCGCGCCCGCGCTACCACCACCGGACTGCCTCACGGCCGCGTGCATGTCCATCTCACCGACGTCGAGGGGGAGTGGCTGGTCGCGCTGGCCGGCAACGACGTCACCGTGACCCGGGAGCATGCCAAGGGGGATGCCGCCCTGCGTGGCCCCGCCGCCGCCGTGCTGCTCGCCCTGTGGGGCCGGTTGCCGTTCGACGATCCTGGTCTCGCCGCCTTCGGTGACGTCGCCCTGCTCCCGGCGCTGCATCCCGGCGTCTGACCGTCTGACCGCCCGAGCGGCCCGGCGCCGGAGCGCCCGGGGCTACACCACGGTGGTGCCACCCGGGTGTGGCGCCGGATGACGCTTTGAGGGTGGCGGGGCGTGCCGGGCCGGCACCTGGGTGCCGGCACTCAGGTGCGGGCCCCGCTCTGTGCCGGCGACCGCTGTGCCGGCGACCGCTGGGGTCAGGAACCGCCCTGGGGGCGCCGGAACAGCGTCGCGGTCGGCGCGGCCTGGCTCAGGGTCGCCTTCGCCGGGGTGAAGAGGAACGACTGCTGTGGCACGCCGTCCGGCCCGAGCAGGAACGCCCGCTCGATCGAGTCGACGGTGATCCGGGCCCCGCGGTCGATGCCCGCCCCGACGACGCGGGTGGCCTCGATCGTCGAGATGTCCTCGGCGACCGTGCCGGGGGGTAGCTCTACGGCGGTCGCGGCGGGGGTGTCCCGTTCGATCGCCCAGAGGGGATAGATCTTGGCCGACCGGTAGGTTTCGCCGTTGCCGGACAACCGCACGCCGACCGACAGGCCGACCCAGTTGTTCTCCGTGTTCGGCGGCCCCACGGTGCTCTTACGGATGATCAGATAGAGGTAGTTGCGCGGGTCGCTGATCTTCGTAGTGGAGTTCGGCGCCTTGTTCTCGTCGACCTTGCCCTCGCGGGCGACCTCCTGCGCCATCACCCAGTAGGTCCACGGGTTGCGGTCCATCTGCCGCTCGCGGGCGTCGGCGTTCGGGTCGAGGGTGTCGGCGGCGGACAGGGCGAACCGCATCGGGTCGGCCGGGTTCTGGCACATGCCGTTGTTCAGCGTGCAGGTCCCGAGCAGCGGGTGGCCGCCCTCGGACCGGCCGGTGAAGGGCTGCGTCGTGTGGTCGGGGCCCTGGATGACCGCGCTGCCGGGGATCGCGTTGCCGGCGGCGTCGATCTCCACCTGATAGGCCCACTCGATGTCGGTGGTGCGGCCCCACTGCGCCATCAGCGCCGGGGTGGACGTGCCGCCGTCCTCGTTGCTCCACACGATCGAGTAGGTCAGCAGCCGGTGCCCCGAGATCGCCGTCGGCGCCTCGGAGTGGAAGGCCAGCAGCGGCGTGTCCGTGATCGCGTTCTGGAACGGTCCGCCGGCCAGCGGGTCCGCCGCGGTCGCCGCCGACGGCGCGCCCGCGCCGGGAGAACCGACGGTGGGCAGCGGCGTCGTCCGGCCATACACCACCGGGGCGTGCGCCAATGCCTGGTAGCCGTTGTCCTGCGGCGTCACCGTCCGGAAGGTGAAGCCGGTCAGCCGGGCCGACGCGGCCGCCTGCGGCGAGCGATCGGCGGCGAACTGCGCTCGCAGGGTGTGGTCGCCGGCGGTGAGGTGGCCCAGCGCCAGGCTCCGCTTGATCGGGAACGAGGCGGGGATGACGACGTCGGTGGCGTAGGTGTTGTCGACGAACAGGGACACGACGGCCGACTCGCTGCCCGGTGAACCCCACGACACCCCGGGCGCGGCGGTGGTGACGTCGAGCAGGACCTCGCCCTCGGCGCCGGTCCGGAACGGCATCGAGGCGTCCTGCCCCCGGTTCAGCACTACCTCCGCCGGCGGTGCCGGTGCCTCGTCACCGGAGCCGCACGCCCCGAGCCCGACCGTCAGTGCGGCCGCGGCCAGAGCCGCACCCACCGCCCGCCGCAGTCCCCTCGACACCCGCGTTCCTCCCCGAAATCGGGGAGGTCGCCACCCGCGCGGCCGTTCCCCACGTCCCCGATTCCCGTACACATCCTGCTCTGTAGTGAATTGTCGTTCTGCACCGGTACGGCCGGCGTCGAGTGGGTGGCCACGCGTCCGGTCGCGGCGACGATGGGGCGATGGCGATCCCGGACCCGTCTCGGCGATGCGCGAGCTCCGCACGGGGAAGGGCTGTCGGTATCGGGAGATCGGCGTCCGGTGAGTTGTTCGGGTCGGGTGAGTTGTTCGGGTCGGGAGAGGCGTTCGGGTCGGGTCGGGTCGGTTGTTCGTGGCAGGGAGAGTGGGGACATGGCGCAGGGGCGACGCAGCGGGCCGGCGGGAGACAGGGCCGACGAGGGCGGCGGGGTGACGGCCGCCGCCGGCGGGTCGCCGCAGGCCGCCGGACCCGCCGGGACTGCTGGGACTGCTGGGATCGCAGCGGCCGATCCCTCGACCGCGGCGGCCCTCGCGGCGGGAATCACCCCGCGCCGAGTCTCCAGGAAGGAGTATGAGAGGGAACTCGCCGGCCTGCAGACCGAGCTGGTCCGGATGCAGGAATGGATCCGGCATACCGGATTCCGACTGGTGGTGGTGTTCGAGGGGCGGGACACCGCGGGCAAGGGCGGCACCATCAAACGCATCCTCGAGCGACTCAACGCCCGTCAGTGCCGGGTCGTCGCGCTGGGCACGCCCCAATGCCACTTCCACTATTTGGATCTTGACTGGTTGCGGTGTGTCGGTTCGGGTGGTTCTGCCTGGTTGGCGGCATGATCGTGGGCTGTGACGGACACGGGTAGCCAGCTGATGGACTGGATCTCGTTGGGGGTCCTGACGTCGTTCGTGTCGCGGGATGCGGTCGACGAGGCGATCGAGGCGACCGGGACGGGTGCCCGGCGCAGCGACACGACGATCCCGCCGCGGGTCGCGGTCTACTTCGTGATGGCGCTCGCGTTGTTCGCGGACGACGACTACGAGGCGGTCGCGCGCCGGCTCGCTACCACGCTTGACGATCTCGACGTGGTCGGGCCGCGATGGGAACCGACCTCGGGCGGGCTGACCAAAGCCCGCCAGCGGCTCGGTGCGGCACCGCTGGCGGAACTGTTCTCGCAGGTCGCCGGGCCGGTCGCGGACCTCGACACGGTCGGGGCGTTCCTCGGCCCGTGGCGGCTGATGAGTATCGACGGACTGGAGTGGGACGCGCCCGCCTCGGCGGAGAACATCGCCGCGTTCGGCCTGCCCGCGGGCCGCGACGGCGCGCCGGGGGCGCTGCCGAAGGTCCGCGCCCTCACCGTGTCCGAGTGCGCCTCGCACGCGCCGGTGCTGGCCGTGCTCGGCCCGGCCGGCGGCGCGAAGCCCGCCAGCGAGCAGGCCCTGGCCCGCACCCTGTACCCACGGCTGGCCGAACGCTGGCTTCTGCTCGCGGACCGCAACTTCTACTCCTGGACCGACTGGTGCACGGCCGCGGACACCGGCGCGGCACTGCTGTGGCGGGTCAAGGCCAGCCTGCGGCTGCCGCCGCTGCGCGCGTTGTCCGACGGCTCGTACCTGACGGTCCTGGTCAACCCGAAGATCACCGGGAAGGCGCGGGACGCCCTGGTCGCCGCGGCCCGCGCCGGTGAGGTACTCGACCCGGCGAAGGCCCGCTACGCCCGTCTCGTCGAGTACGACGTGCCCGACCGGGACGGCGACGGGAAACACGAGGTCATCGCCCTGCTCACCACGATCCTCAACCCACGCGACGCGACCGCGTCCGCGCTGGCCGGGGCCTACCGGCAGCGCTGGGAACACGAGACCGGTAACAGGCAGCTCAAGACCTACCTACGCGGCCCGGGGAAGGTCCTGCGCTCGAAGCACCCCGACACCGTCTACCAGGAGATCTACGGCTACCTGCTCACCCACCACGCGATCAGCGCGCTGACCTGCCAGGCCGCGACCGCCGCCGGGATCGACCCCGACCGGATCAAGTTCAAGCGCACTGTCAGGATCATCCGGGACCGGGTCGCCACCGACCCGGCTTTTTCCCCCTGACCAGCGGGCACGCACCCAAGGCGAGATCGCCACCGACATCACCCGACCGACCCGGCTCAACACCCGCCGCGAACGCACCTACCCCCACGTCGTCCGCCGAGCCCGCCACAACCAGTACCCGGTCAAGAAACCCGGCCAGCACGGCATCCGCCACCATGCCCCGCCCACGATCAGACTCGCCAACCCGGTGAAACCCCAGGTCACAGCTTGATCAACTTAGCGGAAGTGGCATTGTTGCGTCACGAACACGGAGAGGAGTCGGTCGGTAGGTAGCGACTACTCGATGTGATGCTGTGCAGGAGATGGAGGATTGTGGCCCTCCGGCGTCGCCCTGCGGGGGGAGATGTCAAATCACCTTGAGCTGCGTTAGTTGACGACTGTCGTGGTGAGCGTCGAGGAAAAGGCGGTGTAAGAGCCGTCAGATGGGGACCAGAAAGCCGAACGTGAGTGAACCGCTGATGACGTGTCGAGATTTAGGAAACGGCGTCGAAACCGGGGTGTCAATGCGACTCCGGGATGAGCCTGGCGGGTGCCCGTCTATTGGCCAGGTGGCGTCCGGCATGCAGGCGGCGGGATTCTGGTCTGCTGCTCCTGTACGGAACGTGAGAAGGCGCGCGTCGATACAGGGTCCACCGGGCAAAGATGACGGTGGCTCCGAGAGGGAGTGCGTCGAGCGGCGGGAACCGTGAGGCGTTGAGTACCGATGCGATGCGCGCTGGCGGACCGACTCGTAGTAGTGATGAAGCTTCTGTAATGGGAGCGGAGCGAAGGGGTCGGCTCACCTGTGGTTTGCGCACACGAGCAACCGGAGGGGCTCCCTCCGGGAGGACGAGCAACCAGAATATTCTTCTGGGAGGACACGAGTGGGCAAGTTGGATCCGGAAAGTAAACCGTTCGATATATCGAAGCGACTGGTGTGGGAGGCGTACGAGAACGTCAGGGACAACAAGGGTGCCGCCGGGGTGGACGGGTGGTCCGTCGAGGACTTCGAGAAGGATCTGAAGAACAACCTGTACCGAATTTGGAACAGGATGTCCTCGGGGACCTACTTTCCGCCTCCGGTTCGGGCGGTCGAGATACCAAAACCGCACGGCGGAGGGACAAGGATGCTAGGTGTTCCCACCGTCGCCGACAGAATCGCACAGACAGTGGTGGCCCGGCACCTGGAACCCCGTACCGAGTCGATCTTTCATGAGGACTCGTACGGGTACCGGCCAGGGCGGTCGCCGCTGATGGCGGTGGAGAAGTGCCGCCAGCGGTGCTGGGAGAAGAACTGGGTGATCGATCTTGACATCCAGAGCTTCTTCGATTCGGTTGATCATGATCTGGTGGTCAAGGCGGTGAAGGCCAACACCGATCAAAAGTGGGTGGTGTTGTATGTGGAGCGGTGGCTGAAAGCGCCGATCCGGATGCCCGATGGCAGGCTGGTGGAACGGGATCGCGGTACTCCCCAGGGATCGGCCGTGTCACCCGTGCTCGCTAATCTGTTCTTGCACTATGCGTTGGACCTGTGGATGGTCCGGGAGTATCCGGCTGTCCCGTTCGAGAGGTTCGCGGACGACGTTGTGGCGCACTGCGCGACCGAGCGGCAGGCCAGGCAGCTGCTGGGGGAACTGACCGAAAGGTTGGCCAGTGTCGGGCTGCGAGTGCATCCCGACAAGACGCGAATAGTGTACTGCAAGGATCGGAAACGGCGTCAGAACCATGAACAGACGTCGTTCACGTTCCTGGGCTATACGTTCCGCCCCCGGAAGGCCCCGACGAAGGACGGCGGGAGCATGTTCACCGCGTTCCTGCCGGCGATGAGCGGGGAGGCCCTGAAAGACAAGGGCCGTACTGTCAGGCGCTGGCGGCTGCACCTGCGTACCACCTCGGACATCGGGGAAATCGCCGTGTGGATGAACCCTGTCATCCGGGGCACGCCCACCGAGCGGGAACGCACCCAGTGGTACTTCCAGCGATACCTGGCGCACCTGCCCGCCGGCGGCGAGATCGTGCTGTTCGACCGGAGCTGGTACAACCGGGCGGGGGTCGAGCGGGTGATGGGATTCTGCACCGACGACGAATACGACGACTTCCTGCGCACCTGCCCGCAGCTCGAGCGGGCGCTGGTCCGCTCCGGAATTGTCCTGGTGAAATACTGGCTGTCGCTCAGCGACGAGGAGCAGGAGCGTCGCTTCCAGGAGCGCATCGACAATCCCGGCAAGCGGTGGAAGCTGTCGGCGATGGACCTGCAGGCACGGGCCCGTTGGGTGGATTTCGCGGCGGCCAAGGACGAGATGTTCGCCTACACCGACATTCGTGAGGCGCCCTGGCACGTGGTGGACGCCGACGACAAGCGCACGGCCCGGCTCAACCTGATCAGCCATCTGCTGTCGGTCGTGCCGTACGGCGACGTGCCACATGACCGCGTCGTGCTGCCCCCGCGGCAGGAGAAGGCCTACAAGCGACCCCCGATCGACAGCCAGACCTGGGTGCCGCGCCGCTACGTGCGGGGCTGAGCGGGCCGTCCACCGGCCAGGCGGCCCGCCGCGGGTGGCGCGCAGGTGCCACCTGATCAGGGTGAGACGGCCCTCGCGCAACCGCCCTTTCGGTGCCGGTCGCGGCCCTGCGCCGGCCGTCCGTCGGGTGGCGCCGCCGGGTCGACGGGCCTGCCGGCGGTGGCCGTACCTCCCGCTGCCCGCGGTTCTTCGGCACCCACCCGTGGCCCGTCACGCCGTTGACCAGGATCTGTGTCGTTGCCCACGCCGCATTCACGCGGGTGGCTTCCGGGTCGACCCATTCGTTCAGCGGATACGGTACCCGGCAGGGAATGAACCGGACGACGGTCCGCGGCCGACCACCTGTGCGACCTGCGATTCGAGCGGGAGAGGGATTTCGTGCGCAAGTTCGTCATCATGGGAGTACAGGGCAGTGGCAAGGGAACCCAGGCGACGATGCTGGCACGGGATTTCGACCTCGTCCACATAAGCGTCGGCGACGTCTTCCGCTGGAACGTACAGAATCACACGAAGCTGGGCGCCCAGGTGAAGCGGACGGTTGCCGCCGGCCACCTGGTCGGCGACGACCTCGTCGAATCGGTGGTGCGCACCCGGCTGGCCGACCACGACTGGAACTACGGCTTCATCATCGACGGATTTCCCCGCAACGCGCGGCAGGCAGAGTTCTTTCTGGAGAGCTACGACATCGACGGGGTCATCTACCTGGACCTCCCGGACGACGAGGTCTACCGGCGGGTGCTGGCCCGCCGGCTGTGCTCCCGCTGCGGACTGGACTACAACCTGATAGCGAGCCGGCCGGTCATGCCGGACACCTGCGACGTCTGCGGAGCACCGCTGCGCAAGCGCGCCGACGACAATCCCCAGGCGCTGGCCGTGCGGCTGCGTGACTACCACGAGAAGACCCAGCCGGTGATGGAGATCTTCCAGCGCAAGGAGTTCGTGGCCGTGGTCGACGCCCGCCGCGAGCCGCGGGCCGTTCAGACGGAGATCCGCGGGTACTTCAACCTGCCGGACCTGGCCCCCGCGCCGGTGTGATCCCCTGCCGGCGCCGCCCGCCTCGTCAGTTCTTCGTGAACACGATGGCGATCGCGTTGGACTGGCCGAGGCCCGCGACGCCGAGGCTCCCGGTGACGCCATGCCCGTTGAAGGCCAGCGCACGGGCGACGCCGGGAATGCCGACGTCCGAGGTGATCCGGTAGCCGGCCGGCGGCAGCGCCGTGCGGTAGAAGGCTGCCACCCGGTCGCTGGACACCCCCGACAGCGTCACCGTCGAGGTCTTCCCGGTGGTCGTGCCGACCTTCACCCCCGCCCCGGGCGGCACGGGGAAGTCCGCGGGGACGTTGGTGCCGTGCAGCGCGGCCGGTCCGGTCACCGCATCGATCTTCCCCACCCCGGGGATGGACGTCGACAACGAGCTGGGAAGGGCCGTCGGCAGGGCGGTCGGTAGTGCCGTGGGCAGGCCCCTCGGCAGTGCCGTGGGCAGTGCCGTTGGCAGGCTCGCGCTGGCGCTCGGGTCCGGCAGGTCGACGCCGTCCGAGCCGCAACCGGCCGTCAGACCGACGAACCCGGTCAGGGCGAGCCCCGCCATGAGCACCGTGGCCCGACGGGGACGGCGGTCCCCTGGGCGCGTCGCGCCGAGAGCCTGACTGTCGGCCACGGTGGGGTCCTCCCGTTCGTCCCGCGGTTCCCGGGCCCAACCGCCGCATCGCTCCAGGTAGCCGGTGAAGGCGTACGTGATGGCGCGATGTGCCTTGGTGCCGACGGATGGCGGCCCGGTGTCGGCATTCTGCCGTTGCGTCCCCGCCGACCCTAGTGGGTGTCGCCGTTAGTTCGTCGGTGATCGGTGGTGCCGGGTAGGTAGAGGCCTGCGGCGAGGTCGAGCGCGGCTTCGGCGGTGCCGCTGGGGGATCCGTCGGGCAGGTAGGAGTCGTCGTAGTCGTCGTGGCTGGCGCGCCAGATCGCGAAGCCCCAGTCGTTGGCGTAGCCGTGGTAGCGCAGCCGGCACAGTGGCTGGGGGGCGCCGTCGGGGTCGGTGGCGGTGACGTAGGCGAACGCGCCGTGGTAGCGGGTGGAGATCTCGCGGATCCCGGGCCAGTTCTCGGCCGCGTGCGCGACGAGCCGCTGGCGCAGGGAGATCTTCGTCGATGCCGGGATACCTGCCACGGCTCTCATTGTCGCCGTCAGTTGAGGGCGGGTTGCCCGCGGGTGTGGTGGCGGCGATGGTCGGGTGCGACCTGCCCGATAGGACATCAGGGTGTCTCGCCGTGCTACCGCGGTCATCCTGACCGACGACGTCCGTGCCGAACTGGCCAGCCGTGCCCGGTCGGCGACCGTGCCGCGCCGTGACTGGCTGCGCGCGAGGATCGTGCTCGCCGCCGCGGACGGGCTGGGCAACGCCGCGATCGCCGCCGGGTTGGGTGTCTGCGAGGACACCGTCTGCACGTGGCGGGGCCGGTTCGCCCGGGAAGGTCTCGCGGGCCTGCGTGACCGGCCCCGGTCGGGCCGGCCGGCCCGGTTCACCGCGGTGCAGGTCGCCGAGGTCAAGGCGCTGGCCTGCACCCGGCCCGCCGACGTCGACGTGCCGCTGGAACGCTGGTCGGCGGCCGAGCTCGCCGCCCACGCGGTCCGCGAGGGCATCGTCGAGGAGGTGTCCGCCTCGACGGTGACCCGCTGGCTCGACGCCGACGCGATCCGCCCCTGGCGGCACCGGTCGTGGATCTTCCCGCGGGACCCGGCGTTCGTGGCGAAGGCGTCCCGGGTCCTGGACCTCTATGCCCGCCGCTGGGACGGCGAGCCGCTCGGCCCGGACGACTATGTGATCAGCGCGGACGAGAAGTCCCAGCTGCAGGCCCTGCACCGCTGCCACCCGACCGCGCCGGCGATGCCCGGCCACGGCCCGCGGGTGGAGTTCGAGTACACCCGTGGGGGCACGCTGGCGTACTTCGCCGCCTACGACGTCCACCGCGCCGAGGTGATCGGCCGGATCGAGGACACCACCGGGATCGCCCCGTTCGGTCGGCTCGCCGCCCAGGTCATGGCCCAGGAGCCCTACGCGTCGGCGCGGCGGGTGTTCTGGATCGTCGACAACGGCTCGTCTCACCGAGGCCAGGCCTCGATCGACCGGATGCGCGCCGCCCACCCGACCGCGACGCTGGTCCACCTGCCCGTACACGCCTCCTGGCTCAACCAGGTCGAGGTATTCTTCTCGATCTTGCAGCGCAAGGCCATCGAGCGCGGTGACTTCGCCGACCTCGACACGCTCGCGGCCCGGGTCATGGGCTTCCAGGCGCTCTACAACCAGGCCGCGACCCCGTTCGACTGGAAGTACACCCGCGCCGATCTCCTGAAGACCGCCAGCCGCCTCGGCCTCGCCGCATAACCGACGAACTTGCGGCGGCACCCACTAGTCGCGGCCGGACGCCGGCTGCCCGAGGTGTCGGCTGACCGTCACGACCACCGGTCGCGGGGGTACCGCGCCGCTGCGGGGGCCACCCGAACGTGCTGCCTACAGGTGCCGATTGCCCCCGCGTTCGGCGCCCGCGCGTCCCGCCGCCCTGGGCCGCTCGCAGCCGGGCTGACCTGGGGGTGAGGTCGACCCTCGACTGAAGGTGGAGCAAAATTTCTGATTTGCGGCACGAAGGAGGTTTAGCGATGGTAGGGGCGGGGTACCCGGCAGGCGGGTACTTGCCCTGTTTGTCCGCTTCACCCGATCTCGGGAAGGATGGATCGACGTGCGGGATGCCGTAGGGGTTGCGGCCGGCGTGCCGCGAAGCTCGACCAACTGTCACACTCCGTCGCGATGCCGGGGCGGTCTGGTGAGTTGCCCGCGGGGAGGGATGCGTCGCGCCGAGCGTGGCCGAGCGTCGCGCGCATCGTCTCGCGGCCCAGCGCGACTGGACGAGGAAGTCCAGGAACATGCCGAACTGGCATTCCGATTTCTTCCGATATAACCAGATTTCTCGACACGGTAAGTGAGGGTATGAGTGCAGTACGAACTTCGGAGTGTCCCGCCCCGGTGTTCCGTGTTGAGCACCCGACACCTGTACGTTCTCTGAGCGTGGCGGTCACCAACAACGCGGTGATCGGTGTAGCCCTCGGCTACATCGAGGCGAACCCGGACGAGATGGACCTCATGCGGTCCCTGGTCGTGCTTGCCCTGCACGGGCCTGTCATCACAGCCCGTAGCACGACGCCGGCTCACGTCACCTGCCGCGCCGCGATCGTTTCCCCTGACTGGCGGGTTCTTGAGATCATGGACTCGGCCACGTCCACCTGGCACCTGCCGAGCGGCCACGTGGACGCGGGCGACTCGTCCCTGCTCGGCGCGGCGCTCGGGCTCGCCGCCCGCCGTGCCGGAGTGGAGACGAACATGGTCATCCCCGACGGGATCATCCCCTTCGACGTCGAGGCGAGGATCGTCGAGGCCGCGCCGACGCGCGGGGAACCCGAACACGTCCACTACGAGATGACCTACCTGTTTCACGTCGAGGACCGCAGCCTCGCCGTGCCCGACTCCGTCAGCACCCGCGTCCGCTGGGTCGAGCCCGGGCAGGTCGCCGGCCAGCTCGGCGAGAAGCTCACGAAGGCGTCCCGGCAATCCCGTCTGGTGCCCTGATCCTGGTAGGCGGGGCCTGGTGCCCCGCCTACCGGGTCGAATCCGGCCGTGTGCCGGCCGGACCACGCAGGTACAGCGCGAACGCCGCCGCGAAACAGCAGGCCAGGGCGAGCTCCGACGCCGCTGCCGCCCGGGGGCTGTCGACCCACAGCCCGCGGGCGAGGAGCAGCCCGAACACGCCGCCGGCGACGCCGCCGGCGACGACGGTCATGGGGACGAACCAGGCGGGTACGCCGTCCGGTGGATGCGGCGCCCCCGCGCTCACCGGGGCACCCGGGGCGTCCGGGGCGGCCCACCCTCCGCCCCTGCCGGCCCGGACGAAGGCCAGCATGCCCACCGCGGCGGCCACCAGGCCGGCGCCGACCGGCCCGGTGACGTCGCCCGCGGCGTATCCCCCCGCCGCGAGCGTGAGGCCGAGCAGGCAGAGCGCCGCCCCGATCACCGCTCCCAGCATTCCGCCGGCGCTGCGGCGACCGATCGGCGCCGGCTCGCTGTGGTCCGGGCGGTCCGGGTGGTCCGGCCTGCTCGGCGTCGTGACCAGGCCCGAGTCACCGATCGTCGAGTCACCGATCGTCGAGTCACCGATCGTCGAGTTGCCGATCCGCGAGTCGGCGATCCTCGAGTCGGCGATCCCGCCGCGCGGGTCATTGATCCAGTCGTCAGCACCGTCGTCGGCCGTACCGGGGACGAATCGGCTGATCAGCGGGAGCGCCCGCGCGGGCCAGGGCCGGGCGGCCGGCCGGGTCACCGGGACGCCCAGCCCCTGGAGCTCGGCGGCCACCCGGGAGGCTGTCGGCCGGTCCGCCGGCCTCTTCTCCAGTGCCCAGCCGACCAGATCGGCGAGGTCGCCGGGCAGGTTCGTCAGGACCGGCGGGGAGCCCGCGACGGCGGCGTAGGCGTCGTGAGGGGTCACATTGGGGAACGGTGGCGTCCCGGCGGCGGCGTAGGCCACGCAGCACCCCCAGGCGAAGACGTCGCAGGCCCGGGTGACGACGCCCGCGAAGCGTTCCGGCGCCATGAACGCCGGGACGCCGATGGGCGGGCCCTGGGTGGTGAGGCTTTCGTCGTCGGCCTGGACGCGAGCCAGGCCGAAGTCGATGACCTTGATGCCGTTCGGCAGGCAGATGACGTTCGCGGGGTGCAGGTCGCGGTGGACGATGCCGTGCGCGTGGATGTCGGCCACCGCCTCGGCGAGCTCGGCGGCGAGTGCCAGCAGGAAGCGGTCGCGGAAGACGCCGGCCTGGGCCACGACCTGGCCCAGGTTGGCGCCCTGGACGTACTCGAGCGCCACCCAGGGCGGGCGGCCGAGCACGTCGGCGTCGAGGAAGCGGACCACCCGTTCGCTCGTCAGCGTCCGGTGGGTCGCCACCTCCGCGGCGAAGCGCTCGTAGGTCTGGGGGATCTGGTGGTCGCGGCCGGGGCTGCCCGGGATCTTCAGGGCGACCCGCCGACCGGCAGGGTCGTGGGCCAGGTAGACGACGCCCATGCCGCCGGCGCCGATGCGCTCCAGCAGCGTGTACGGCCCGACCCGGCGGGGGTCGTCCGCGCGGAGTGGGTCGTTCTGCGCCATTGGAGACCTCCGGGAGCCGCGCCGGGTCCAGCCGTCGGAGCAGAAGTCTTGCAGGCTACGCCGAACCGGCTCACCTTCCTCGCCCATCAGGGGGGTTTGATGTCCGATTCGTCCCTTTGGAAAGGCAGGGAAGGCGGCTATGGGATGTCGGTGTCGAGGAGGAAGGCGGCTACGGGGTGTCGGTGACGAAGCGGAGGTAGCGGTCGGCGGAGCGGCGCACGGCGGCCTGACCGTCGGCGCGGACCACGGTCTGCCAGAACGCGCCGTAGACGGCGTCGAAGTCGAACGGTTCGAGCAGGGCCAGCGCGCGGCGGACGACGCTGGGCCGCTCCGGGATGTAGTTCGGGTAGCTGTACATGAAGCTCACCCACCGGCGGTCGAGGACCACCTGCAGGATGTCGCCGGAGAACAGCGCCCCCCGCCCACCCTCGCCCTGCGCCCAGTGCAGGACCGTGCCGCCGGCGAAGTGCACCCCGCCGTTGATCAGGGTCAGCCCGGCGCCGATCGTCAGCGCGTCGCCGGACCACAGCTCGACGGCGCCGTCCGGCCGGCCGAGCCAGTCGGCATCCGCGGCGTGGACGTAGATCGGAGCCCCCCCGAACGTCCGGCTCCAGTCGACCATCGCCCCGTAGAAGTGCGGATGGCTGACCGCGATGGCGGTGACGCCGCCGAGCTCGGCGACCCGGCCGGCGAGCTCGTCGTCGAGGAAGGGCACGCAGTCCCAGAGGATGTTGCCCGCGTCCGTCTGGACGAGCAGCGCCCGCTGCCCGATGGAGATCTTCGGTTCGGCGCCGACGCCGGTCACCCGCTCGCCCTCCGGGCGCAGCACGCCGTGGTAGCCCTCGGCGCGCAGCCGGGCCAGCGACGTCCACCGCTGCCCCTCCCACCCGACGTACTGTCGCTCGTCCTCGCAGACCGGGCAGTCGACCCGCACGGCGCCGTACTGCACCCCGCAGGTCAGGCAGATCGGCAGGTCGAGATCGAGGTCGGGAAGACGGAACGGCGGCACGGGCACCCCCGGGGACGGGTCGGCGGCTGGGGTTCGTGGACTCGGGTTCGTGGACTCGGGTTCGCGGGCTGGTCAGTGGGCCACGAGCTGGCGGAACCGGCTGTGGTGGAACACCAACGGTGTCACGTTCGTGTCCGAGCTGAGCGCATGGACGCGCAGCAGCGCGATGAGATGATCGCCGGCCGCGACCTCCCGGACGAGCTCGCACTCCAGGGCCGCCGCCGAGTCCGCGACGAACAGCGCGCCCCCGCCGCTGGCCCGCCAGGAGATCCCGGCGAACCGGTCGCCGTCGCGGGCGGAGAGCTGGCGGCAGGCCACGTCGTGGGTCTCACCGAGGACGCTGACCCCGAGCCGGGCCGGGTCCCGCAGCCGCGGCCACGTCGTCGACGTGTTCGCCACGCACACCGACACCAGCGGCGGGTCGAGCGACACCGAGGTGAACGAGCTCACCGCCATGCCGACCGGCTCGCCGTCGACGAGCGCGCAGACCGCCGTCACGCCGCTGGGGAAGCAGCCGAACGTCGAGCGCAGCAGCTTCGGGTCGGTCGCCGCGTCGACGAGGGTCATCTCGGATCCCATCACGCCAACGTTCTCCCTTCAGGAATCGGAGCAGCCGTCGGAAAGTCGGAGCTGCCGCCGGAAAGTCGGAGCTGCCGTCAGAAGTCGAGGAGGTTGTCCCGGAACTGCCGGTGCGCGTAGCCGTCGCGGATCAGCCCCCGGCGCCGCAGCGCGGGCGCCAGCCCATCGGTGATCATGCTGATCCCCTCGCGGTACATCGGCTGCTGGATGAGGAATCCGTCCCCGCCGACCTCGTCCATCACCTCGCCCATCTGGGCGGCGACCGCGTCCGGCGTGCCGACGAGCTCGACGGCGCCCGACGCCGGGTACGAGGCGAACTCCCGCAACGTCATCCCGCCGCTCTTCTCGCGCAGGTTCTCGGTGGTGCTGCGGCTGGCGTTGGTCTGCAGCGCCGGCATCGGGGCGTCGAGGTCGAACTTCCCGAAGTCGATGCCGCTGTAGTAGGACATCCAGCCCAGGTTGATCTCGACGTTCGCGGCCGCGGCGGCGAGGGAACGCCGCCGCTTCTCCTCGGCTTCCCGCCGGCTCTCCCCGAGGACGGGGGCGATGTTGAACATCACCTTGCAGGAGTCGGGCTTGCGGCCGTGGGCGAGCGCCTTCGCGACGACGTCGTCGCGGAACGCCTTCATCGTGTCGATGCCGGTGACGTTCGTCATCACCAGGTCGACGTTCTTCGCGGCGAAGTCCCGGCCCCGCCCCGAGCCGCCTGCCTGGGAGAACACCGGGCGACCCTGCGGCGGCGGCAGCGAGTTCAACGGCCCGCGGGAGCGGTAGAACCGTCCGGAGAAGTCGATGGGACGCACCTTGTCCGTGTCGACGTAGACGCCGCGCTCTCGGTCGATGACGAGGGCGTCGCGGTCCCAGGAGTTCCACAGCGCCTCGACCAGGGCGACCCATTCGTCGCCGGCGTCGTAGCGGGCGTCGTGGTCGGCCTGGGCGTCGGCGCCGTAGTTCTGCGCGGTGCGGTCGTTGTGCGACATGACGAGGTTCGCCCCGCCGCGGCCATGCGAGATGTGGTCGAGGGTGGCCAGGGTCCGGGCCGCCATGTACGGCGGATGGAAGGTCGTCGTCAGGGTCGGCAGAATGCCCACGTGTTCGGTCGCGGTGAGCATGAACGGCGCCATCACGAACAGGTCCTGCTTGGGCGCGTGGAAGCCGTTGTGCAAAGCGAAGTCCATGTTCCCGTGGAACACGTCCGGGATGAAGTGGGCGTCCTCCAGGATGATGCAGTCGAAGCCGGCCCGTTCCACCGCCTTCGCGGTGTCGATGTAGAGCTGTGGGTGCAGCCACTCGGTGGCGCCCTCGCCGGACCACATCCCGTTCCAGGACTGGACGCCGCAGCCGGTGAACAGGCCCAGGTGAAACATCGTCACTCCCCGTTCTCGATGTCGGCGTTTCTCGATGTCGGCGCCGCCGATGGGCGGTCAGAACTCCAGCAGGTTGTCCCGGAAGTGCTCGTGCGTGTACGACTCGCGGATCAGGCCGCGGCGCTTGAGCGCGGGCGCGAGGCCGTCGGCGATCTGGGCGATGGAGTGCCGGTCGACGTCGTTGGAGATGAGGAAGCCGTCACCGCCGACCTCCTCCATGGCCTCGCCCATCAGTGCGGCGACGGTGTCCGGGGTGCCCACCAGCTCCAGCGACGTGGTCGTCTCGTGGGTGGAGACGAGCTCGCGCAGCGTCTTGCCGTCCTCGCTGTCCTTGGCGTAGCGCGTCATCGAGCTCTGATGGCCGTTGACCTGCCCGGTGAGGTCGGGCAACGGCTTGTCGAGGTCGAACTTCGAGAAGTCCAGACCGCTGAAGTAGGACATCACCGCGAGCTGCGTCTCGATCGACGCCTGCTCGCGTTGGGCGGCGCGGATGCGCTGGCGCTTCTCCTGCGCCTCGGCGTCGGTCTCGGCGAGCACGGGGCGGATGAGGTAAAGCACCTTGCAGTCCGCGGGCTTGCGACCGGCCGCGATGAGCCGGGCGGACATGTCCTCCCGGTAGGCCTTCATCGCCGCGACGCCGAGCGGGACGCAGATGACCGTGTCGGCGTTGCGGGCGGCGAACTCGCGCCCAGCGGGGGAGCCGCCGGCCTGGCAGATCACCGGGCGGCCCTGCGGGCCGGGGACGGCGTTCAGCGGGCCGCGGCAGCGGAAGAATTCGCCGGAGAAGTCGATGGTGTGCACCTTGCTGCCGTCCGCGAACGTGCCCGTCTCCTCGTCGAAGACCACCGCGCCCGGCTCCCAGGACCCCCACAGCTTCCCGACGAGGTCCATCCACTCGTCGGCCATCCGGTAGCGCAGGTCGTGCTCGAAGTGCTGCTCGTGGCCGAAGTTCTGGGCCGCCCGGTGGCTGGAGGAGGTGACGAGGTTCCCGCCGACCCGGCCGCGGGTGAGGTGGTCGAGGGTGACCAGCATCCGGGCGGCCATGAACGGCGGGTAGAACGACGTCGACATGGTCGGGATGAGGCCGATCCGCGAGGTCGCCTGGCCGAGGATGCCGATGAGCGCGGTCGGGTCGTGCCGCGGGCATTCCATGTTGTACTTCAGGTAGGTGTCCATGTTCCCGCCGAAGGCGTCGGGAATCATCAGACCGTCTTCGAAGATCATGTAGTCGAAGCAGGCCCGCTCGAGGGACCGGGCCATGTCCACGTAGAGGTCCGGCATCATCCACTCGCGGGCACCGGCGCCGGACCAGGTGCCTTTCCAGGACTGCACGCTGAAGCCGTGTCCGACGAACCATCCCATGTGGAACATGTCTTCTCCCTTGGAGCTTCGAACCTGGAACTCCGTGCCTGCAGATCTGCGCCTGGAACCCGGTGCCTGGAACTTCGGGCTGAGCTCAGCACATCTCAGCCGTGTTTCGGATCGGCGGCCGGCCGGTTCGGCGGATATTGCGCCACCGGCGGGGCGGCGCGCCGGCTGGTTTTCGCCTGCGGCGCCGCGAATGCGGGCCGTTCAGCGGCGAAACCGCCCGCGCGGCCGGGTGCCGGCCGCGCGGGCGATCCGAGTGGTCGTGGTTACTGGCTCTTCGACAGGTGGGCGAAGTCGATCGCGCCCTCGGAGCGGTAGACGTAGCCGTCGATGTTGCTGCGGAAGACGACGTTCGGCTGGTCGAAGGCGATGGGGATCTCGGGCTGGCCGGTCTGCCAGATCCGCTGTGCCTCGTTCCAGTACTTGCCCGCCGCGGGCGACAGCGGGTCGCCGGCCTGGTTACCCTTCTCGACGGCCGCGTAGTACGCGTCGTCCGACCAGTTGGAGGTGTTGAGCGGCGAGCCCTTCGTCAGGGACAGCAGCATCTCGTACGGCGGCGACTGGCTGATCGCCTTGTTCAGGTTGAGCTGGATGTCGAACGCCTTGTTCTCCTTCTGGTCCTGCACGGCGGTCGCGGTCTGCTTGTCGACGGTGAAGTTGAATCCCGCGTCGGCCGCCGCGGACTGGATCTGGACCGCCGCCTGCTCCAGGGCCGGGATGCTGTTCTCGACGAGGATCTTCGCGTTGACGTTCTTCACCCCCGCCTGGGCGAGCAGCTCCTTGGCCTTGGCCGGGTCGTACGTGCCCTGCCGCAGCCCGTCCGTGGTGTAGTTCGGGTAATGCGGGTTGATGAATCCCTTCATCGGGTCGCCGCGGCCCATGAAGACGTCGTCGATGATCTTCTGGTACGGGATCGCGTAGCTCAGAGCCTGGCGGACGAGCGGATTCGTGAACGGCGCCTTGGTGGTGTTGATGAACGTGTCGAGGTACTCGATGGAGTCGACGTTGAAGGTCTTGAGCTTCGAGTCCTTGGCCATCGAGACCACGTCGGACGGGCGGAGCTGGACGGCGATGTCGGCGTCGCCGTTCTGGAGGAGGTTGGTGCGGGTGCCGGGGTTCGTGACGACCTTCTGGGTGATCGTCTTGATCGCCGGTTCACCCTCCCAGTAGTTCGGGCTGGCCTTCAGCACCAGGCTCTGGCCGGGGGTGAACTTGTCCAGCGTGTAGGCGCCGAAGCCGTAGTTCCCATTCTTCGCCGACCACTTGACCGCGTACGGATCTTCCTTCGTCGCGTGGGCCTTCAACAGCGTGCTGTCGAAGATGTCGCCGCTGACGTTCGCGAGCAGGGACAGCAGGGTGAAGCCGTCACCGGGTCGGTCGATGGTGATGCTGACCGTGTGCGCGTCGATCTTCTTGAACTGCTTCGCCGGGTCGTAGATGGCCGGCTTGGAGATGAACGGCGCGACCGACGTCGAGTTCCACTTGCGCTCGTAGGAGTACAGCACGTCGTCGGCGGTCAGCTCGTGGCCGGCGACGCTCTTGACACCCTCGCGCAGGTGGAAGGTGTAGGTCAGCTTGTCGGGGCTGACGTCGTAGCTCTTCGCCAGCTCGCCTTCGAACTTGAAGAAGTTCTGCATCGGCGAGCCGTTCGGCCGGTCGGCCGTGACCGTCGGGTTGCGCACGAGCTGGGCCTGGGTGTTGATCTGGAACTCGAAGCCCTCGTAGGTGAACGCCCCCGCGTCGTAGGCGAACGCCGTCGGCAGCGCGGCCACCGCCTCGGTGAGGGAGTCCGTGTTACCCGAGGAACCCGAGGAGGAGGAAGAGGAGGAGCTGGAACTGCCGGCGCAGGCGGCCAGCGTGAGGGCCAGGCCGCCGGCGACGGCCGCGCTGGCCGTGCGGGCGAGCCGGCGGTGCCCGCCGGAGCCGGCGACACCGGCTCCCGGTCGGTCACCTCGTGGCGAGGCGAGACGGACACGCATCAGTGCACTCCTGTCAGAGAACGAAGCGAGACGCCAGGGGGACCTCGCAGGCCCGCCCGCGCCGGGACGGCGGGGGACGGCGGTGCGGGTCGGGGCGGTGCGGGTCGGCGCGGGGCGGGCCAGCACTCGATGGGACAGCGCTGGGTGGACGCCGGCAGAGGGATTCCGGGCGCAGGGAATGCCGGCGGCGGGTGGGCGGGACGGGCGGTCAGCGGGTTGCTGCGCCCGGCGTGGCCGGCGCGCGCGGGGCGGGCACCGGCGCGGACGGATGGGGGCGGCGTTACCGGCCGCGCCGGCCGCCGAGCAGGGTCGACGAGGTGGTGGCGATGATCGCTACGGTGAGGATCAGGGCGAGGGTGGGGAAGGTGGCCGGCCACCAGTTGCCGACTGCCGCGTCGGTCGCCCCCCGGGAGATCATCGAGCCCCACTCGGGCTTCGGCGTGGGCAGGCCGGCGCCGAGGAAGCCCAGGGAGGCGGTCAGGATGATGCTCACCGCGAAGATGACCGACATGTTCTCCAGCGCCGGTCGGCAGGAGTTCGGCAGGACGTGGCGCAGGGTCAGCCGCAGTTCGCTGAGCCCGGCCATCCGGGCGGCGTCGACGTAGGCGTCCGAGCGGACCCGCAGCACCTCGGTGCGCACGAGGCGGGCCTGCAGCGGGGCGAGCACGACGGCCAGGGTCAGGACCAGCGTGGTGACGGAGGCGCCGTAGAAGGCGACGGCGACGAGGCCGAGCAGCATGCCGGGCACCGCCTGGACGAAGTCGACGACCCGTCCGACGACTCGGGCGATCACGCCGCGCGGGCCGCGAGAGGACTCGTTCATGCCGGTCAGCAGGCCGAGCAGCGCGCCGGCCGCGGTCGCCAGCAGCACGACGACGGTGGCCACCCAGACGTTGGTCCGGGTGGCGGCCAGCGTCTGGGAGAACACGTCGAGGCCGGAGGTGTCCGTGCCGAACAGGTGGGCCCCGCTCGGCGCCGCCGACGTGGGGCCGCTGACCCGCTCGGGGTTGTGCGGGGCCACCCACGGGCCGATGATCGCTACGATGACCAGCATGGCCAGCGGCAACAGCCGCAGCCCGAGGCGCAGCCACCGCGCGCGCTCGCCGCTTGCGGAGCTGGGGGCGGCCGGCGTGCTCTCCGTCGCCGGCGCGACGGGCGCGCCGGCGGGCCGGGGGCCGAGCTCTGCCGGGGCGACGCCCACGGTCGGTGTCGTGGTCATGATCCCTCCGTCCGTACCCCGGGCCGCCGCCGCGGGTCGAGGCTCATGTTCACGAGGTCGACGATGAGGAAGACCAGCAGGGACACGGCGGCGACGATCACCAGGAAGCCCTGCATGGCCGGGATGTCGCCGCTGCTCACGGCATCGCCGAGGTAGCCGCCGATCCCGGTGAACCCGAAGATCGACTCGACGATGACGGCGCCGCCCAGCGCGTAGCCGAACAGCGTCCCCGAGGTGGTGACCGCCGGTGGCAGCGCGCGGCGGAACAGGCTCGCCCGCACCATCGCCCGGGAGGCGCCCGAGGCGATGCGGAACCGCGTGGGCGGGGCGTCGACGGCCTCCTCCAGCCCGGCGATCAGCATCTTCACCAGGACCCCGGCCTGGCTGATCACCAGCGTGCCGACCGGGAGCACCAGGTGGCCCGCCATCGACCACGTCGCGTCGAAGTGGCCGGTCAGGATCGTGTCGAGGAACGGCAGTCCGGTGACCTTCGGGACGTCGTCGACGCCTGAGGACAGCCGGCCCAGCGGCGCGGGCGCCCAGTGCAGGGTCGCGTAGAACACGAACACCGCGGCGACGCCGATCGCGAAGTCGGGCAGGCCCCCGGCGATCCGGGCGTAGCCCCGCACGATGTAGGACACCGGGTTGCGGGGCCGCACGACCGCCAGGTAGGACAGGCCGACCGCCAGCAGGATCGAGAAGAACAGGCTCATCAGCGCCAGCTCGATCGTCGCCGGCAGCCGGTCGCTGAACTCGTGGGCCACCGGCCGGCCCGTCATGATCGAGTTGCCGAGGTCGAGCTGGACGGTGTGTCCCAGGTAGCGCAGGAGCTGATGGAGCAGGCTGCCGTCGAGGCCGAGCTGCCTCTGGATCGCGGCGTAGTTCGCCTTGTCGGCCTGGCCGCCGGTCAGCACGGCCACCGGATCGCCCGGGATGCTCTGCACGAGCAGGAACGACACGGCCGCGAAGACGAGCAACTGGAACGGCAGCGCGATGACCCTGCCCATCCACCACCGATGTCGGCGCAGCATCTCCCTCATCGGGCTGGCCCTTCCTGTGCGTTGCGCGGGCGTGCGCCGGGCGCCGGCCGGTTCGCGTTCATGCCGAGGCCGGCTGGGAGAGCTGGCCGGTGGGGGGAAGCTGGCCGGTGGGGGAGGGCTGGCCGGTGAGGGGGGAGTTGGCCGGTGAGGAGAGCTGGGCCGGGGTCTCGGCGGCCGCGGATGGGCCGCGGAAGGCGGCCAGCAGGCTGCGGGTGTAGTCGTGGCGGGGGGTGTTCAGGACCGTGCTCGTCGGGCCGTCCTCCACGATCTGCCCGCCGCGCATCACGACCAGGCGCTCGCAGACGAACGCCGTCGCCGGCAGGCCGTGCGAGACGAACACCAGGGCGGCGTCGCGCTCGACGCAGTAGCGCTTGAGGAAGTTCAGGATCGACCCCTGCACGGAGACGTCGAGGGCGGAGACGACCTCGTCGCAGACGAGCAGGTTCGGCTCGACGACCAGGGCGCGGGCGATCGCGAAGCGCTGTCGCTGGCCGCCGGAGACCTCGCCGGGATGGCGGTCGGCCAGCGCCGGGGACAGCCCGAGCATCGACACCGTGGCGTCGACCCGCGCGTCGGCGGCGCGCCGGTCGAGCCCGCCCAGGCGCTGCGCGGGGGTGCGGATCGAGTCCCGCAGGGTGCGCAGCGGGTCGAACGACGACGTGGTGTCCTGGGCGACGAACTGCACCTCGCGGCGCAGCTCCAACCGGGAGGCGCGCAGCTTCAGCAGGCTGCGCAGCGGCGCGCCGTTGAAGCTGATCGAGCCCGCCGACGGCGCGTCCAGGCCGACCATCATCCGGGCCAGCGTGGACTTGCCGGAGCCGGACTCCCCGACGACGCCGATCCGCGAACCCGGCGTCACCTCCAGGGTCACCGCGTCGACGGCCACGTGCCGGCGATGCTGCGGGCCGAACGACTTCGACACCCCGTCCACGGTCATTTGGGCGAACCGGTCCATCAGTCCTGGCCCTCCATCCGTGCACTGGGAATCGACGCACCGGGAATCGACGCGCTGGAAATCGACGTGCTGGCGGCGCCGGGCACGGCGGAGCCGCCGTCGGCGGCCGCGGTCTCGTCGGCCGCCGCGGGTCGGGTCTCGGCGGCGACGGAGGCGAGTGTGGGCAGCTCGTCGAGTTCGGCGGACTCCAGCGTCGGCACGCAGCGCAGCAGCGCGACCGTGTATGGATGGGTGGCCGTGTCGACGAGGCGTGCCGAGGAGCGCTGTTCGACGATGCGCCCGCCGTACATGACGAACGTGCGATCGGTGTACTCCTGCGCGAGCAGGATGTCGTGGCTGATCACGAGCACGCTGGTCCCGCTCTCCCGGGTCAGCGCGAGCATGGTCTCCATCGCCTCCCGGGCCAGGGAGGCGTCCAGCGCGCTGGTCGGCTCGTCGGCGATGAGCAGCTTCGGGCCCCCACACAGCGCGATCGCGATCATCGCGCGCTGCCGCATGCCGCCGGAGAGCTCGTACGGCCGGGCCCGCAGGACCCGCTCGGTGTCGCGCAGGCCCACCTTGTCCAGCCAGTAGCGGGCGCGTTCGCGCACCTCGGCCCGCCGCGGCCGGCCACCGCCGCCGGCCCGGGCCGCGGCCCGGATCACCGCCCGCAACTGGCTGCCGATCGGCCACACCGGGTCCAGCGTCGTCATCGCGTCCTGGAAGATCATCGACAGGCCGGGGGTCCGCTCGGGCAGCCGCGAGCGGGCCACCCGGGACAGCGCGGCGCCGTCGAAGTCCAGCCGGGTGTGCTCGATGCGCACGTTGTCCTGGGTGAGGAAGCCGGCGAGCGCGAGGCCCAACGTGGTCTTCCCGGACCCGGACTCGCCGACGAGCGCTACCCGTTCGCCGTGGCCGAGAGTGAAGCTGACGTCGTCGACGGCAGTGACGTCACCGTGCGACGTACCGTAACGGACCGTCATGCCCTCGACGGTAAGGATGGGCCTGCCGGTCAGGCCGGAGACCGCGTTGCGAGGCTCCGCCTCGTGGATCACAATGCCAGTGGTCAATGCCCACCGCCCCAGGTCGTCCGCGTGACGGTGGGTTCGCGCCACCGGTCACCGTGGGGACAACAGTCGCGGTTGTGTGTTTCTCGCCGTCGCGAGGCGGGTAACCCGCGCATTGCGCCGATGATCGTGATGCGAAAGTCGCTGCGGCGTAGGCAGAAACGTCTGGTTACGCCGTTGCGACGATTTCCGCCGGCGACGCGCTGATCGGTTCACTGGTCGGTCCGCTGATCAACCTGCTGGTTGGTCCGCCGATCGGTTTGCTGATCGATCGGCGCAGGCCCGGCGGTCGACCTGCGGGCCTGGGGGGCGGCCCGGTCGGCTGGTCCGGTCGCGGCCCGGCGCCGGCCCGGTTTCTTTCGCGTTCCTTACATCTTCACCCGGTACGTCGTTTCGATGGCGCTTTCTGGGGGTGGCTGAAGCGACCGCGCGCCGACAATGAGGTGTCGGCTCCGAGTCACGAGGTACCCATGAACCCACCCAGCAGGAACGTCGAACGGGGTGCCGCGACCCGGGAGCACCTGCTCGGCGTCGCCACCCGGCTGTTCGCCGAGCGGGGCTACGAGGGCACCTCGATCGACGCCGTGCTCACCGAGACCGGCGTGAGCCGCGGTTCGCTGTACCACCACTTCAAGGGCAAGGACGCGCTGTTCGACGCGGTGCTGGAGGCGGTCGAGCTGGACGTGGGGCGCCGGCTGGTGGCCGCGGTCGGCACCGACAGCTCCCGCGACCCCGCCACGGCGCTGCGCCTGGGCTGCATGGCCTGGATCGGCATCGCGGGCGACCCCGTCGTCCAGCGCATCCTGCTCATCGACGCGCCGGGGGTTCTCGGTTGGGCGCGCTGGCGGGAACTCGACGAACGGCACGCCTTCGGCAAGATCAAGCAGACGGTCGCGGAACTCGCGCGGGACGGCGTGTTCGACGCCTCGATGGCCGACCTGTTCGCCCATGTGCTGCTCGCCTCGATGAACGAGATCGCCCTGCTCGTCGCCCGCGCCGACAACCAGCGCGCCGCGATCCGCCACGCCCGCGCCGCCGTCGACGAACTCCTCCGCCGCCTCCTGCGCCCCACCTGAGGCGAGCCGGCTGGGACGATCGCGCGACGGGCGACGGCTCATGCGTCGACGGGGGATGCGTGGGAGGGCGACTCCATGGCTCTTCCACAGGGTTCGGCGTCCGATTTATCCCTGTGGAGGAGACAGGTTGCGCCGCGCCCCGGTACACCGGCCCCCGCGCGGCAGCGCTCGGCCAGTTCCGGGGTCGGGTCGGCGTCTCGCTCAGTCGGCGAGAGGCGTGGGCGACCGGAGGGCGGCGGGGCGTAGGCACAGGGCGAAGGCGGCGAGCAGGCACAGGCACATGCCGATACCCAGGGGCAGCGCGCTGGTGGAGCCGAAGGCGCCGACGATCGGGCCGATCAGTCCGCCGAGGGCGAACTGGGTCAGGCCGAGCAGGCCCGAGGCCGTGCCCGAGCTGTCGGGTCGGGTGCGCATCGCCTCCGCCGAGGCGATCGGCATGCAGGCGCCGATCGAGGCCACGGTGAGGAACAGCGTGCCGACGACGGCGGGCCCGCTGCCGGCGAGCGCGGCCAGCGCGATCCCCGCCGCCGCCGTCGCCGCCGCCGGCAGGGTGACCCGCAGCGCCCGGATCGTCCCCCGCCGGCCGGCGAGCGCCGCGCCGAGCTGACCGCCGGCCATGAACCCGACCGCGTTCGCGGCGAACAGGACGCCGAACAGCGTCTGCGATATCCCGTAGGCGTCGGAGAGCACGAACGACGACGACGACACGTACGAGAACATCGCCCCGTAGGCGAGCCCGACGACGAGCGACGGAGCCAGGAAGGCGCCGTCCGTGGCGAGCGCGGCGTAGGTCCGGGCCGTCGAGGCCGGGCGCAGGCTCGTCCGGCGCGCCGGGGGTAACGTCTCCCCGAGCGAGCCCACGCTGAGCGCGGCGAACAACGCGCCGAGCGCGGCAAGCACGACGAAGATGCCCCGCCAGTCGGTGACCACGAGCAGGGCGCTGCCAAGGTTCGGCGCGATGATCGGCGTCAGGCCGCTGACCAGCGCCATCCGCGCGAAGAGGCGGACCAGGCGCTGACCGTCGGCGACATCCCGGATGACCGCACGGGCGATCGTCATGCCGAAGGCGGCGAACATCCCCTGGGCGAACCGCAGGCCGGCGAGCATCGGCACCGTCCAGGCCGCCGCGCACACCGCCGAGGTCGCGCAGTACAGCGTCATCGCCACGAGCAGGGGCCGGCGCCGCCCGTAGGCGTCGGACAGCGGGCCGGCCACCACCTGGCCGACGGCGATCCCGACCACGCACGCCGTCATCGTCAACTGCACCGAGGACTGGGACGTGGCCAGGTCGTCGGCCATCCGCGGCAGGCCGGGCAGGTGCACGCTCATCGAGAACGGGCCGAGGCCGGTCATCGCCCCGAGCAGCACCATCGCCGTGGTCGTGATCCGGCCCTGGCTGACCTTCGCCTGGCTGACCTCCGTCTGGTCGGCGTTTGCCTGGCTGACCTCCGTCTGGTCGACCTCCGTCTGGTCGACCTGCACCTGGTCGACCTGCACCTGGTCGGAGTTTGCCTGGTCGGCGGCGCCGGCCGCGGCGGCGGGCACCGTCTGGGTCACGCCACGTCTGCCCGGGGCGGGGCCGCCCGTCGATCCGCCGGCAAGGCCGGGCCGCGGGGCGCGGTCATCGGACCCGGCGGGGCCGGGCGCGGTCCGGTCACCGAGGACAGGGCGACCCGGTCGCCGCGGAAGTGCGTGTAGCTGACCTCGCGGGGGCGGCCGGTGCCGTCGCGGACGAGCACCTCGCGCAGCAGGACGGGGCTGCCCCCCTCGACACCGAGCAGCCGGGCCGTGCGCTCCTCGCACGGGACCGCCTCGACCACCGCCTCGGCGGTTCCCAGCGGCGCGCCGAACAGCCGCTCGAACAGGGCCTCGTAGCGGGGCGGGCGCCGGTCGATCGCCACCACCTCGGCGAAGTACCGCTCCGGCTCGACGATCATGGGGACGTATCCGGTGCGCACGCACAGCGGCTGGCCGTCGAGGCGGAAGAGCTGTTCGGTCATGAGGATGTCGGCGTCGGTGATCTCCAGCCGGTCCCGCAGCCCGTCGGTGGCGGGCACCGCGCAGTGCGCCAGTTCCTCGATCTGGAGCCGTTGCCACTCCTGGGACTCGCTGATCTCGCGCGGGAGCACCTCCCCGGCGGGGATCTGCCAGATGCCGTGGCTGACGCTGGTGCCGCGCCGGGGGGCCCGGCTGAGCAGCCCCTCGTCGGCGAGCATCGACAGCGCCCGGCGCACCGAGTTACGGGTGATGCCCAGCGCGTCGATGAGGCGGCCCTCCGACAACGCGTCCGGCTCCAGCTCGCCCGAGCGCAGGCTGGCGCGGATCAGCTCGTAGGCCCGGCGCGGGGAGGCGTGCAACGGGCGGGTCTCGGCACGCTCGCGACGGGCCCGGCCGAACTCGACCCGGCACTTCTCGATCTCGGCGAACCTGTCGGGCGCAACCATGCTTGACACCGTCCCTTTCTGCGGTGGAGATCCCCGGTTGGTCCTGTGCTCCCCGGGGCGATGGGGCGGGGCGGCCGGCCGGCCGGTGCGCGGCGACCACCGTTTCCCGGGGCCGACCCCGCGCGCCTCGCGCTCCTCGCGGGCGGGCACATTCCGTATCCATCCCCTGGGAGCTCGCCGTCCGATCTGCCGGACGTGCGACCTTCCCTCCGATACGCACTGTCCACTGTATACGAAGTATGGGCTCGTGCCGAGAGGTGCGGGGCGACCGGCGGGCTGGGCAAGTCGAAACGTGCCCGTCACATGCACTTTTCACGCCGAGTAGTTGCGCTCAACTCCGGGCCGCCTAGTATTTGGTATACAGTAGCCGAGCGACGGAGAGGGAGCGTCTGTGAGCGTCGTCGATGAACCCAACCTCCTGCCCACCGTCCGACCACCCATCGTCACGATCGCTTTCGACCACATCGTGCTGGCGGTGGCGGATCCGGAGCGGTCCGTGCGGTGGTGGGTGGAGAAGTTCGGCATGAAGACCCACCGGCTGGAGCAGTGGCGCGAGGGCCGGGCGCCGTTCCCGTCGGTGGAGGTCGCGCCGGGCGTGATCATCGATCTCGACGCCCGCACCCCGCGGTCCGGTCCGGGTCGCAACGTCAACCACTTCTGCCTGGTGATCGAGCCCTGCGATCTCGCCGAGCTCGCCGCCTCCGGCACGTTCGACGTCGTCGGCGGGCCGTTCCACCGCTACGGCGCGTACGGCAACAGCGACCTGCTCTACATCCGCGATCCCGACGGCAACGTCGTCGAGCTGCGCCACTACGGACCCTCCCAACTGGACGGCCCGTGCTGACGGCCGAGCCCTGGCTCGGCGACGTCCTCGGGCTGGTCGAGGAGTTCCGGGCGGGCCGGCGCAGCCCGGCGGGCGAGCTCGCCGCCGTGCTCGGCGCGGTCGAGCGGTCCGGGTTGGGCGCCGTCTGCCACGTCGACGCCGAGGCGGCCGGCGTCGCTGCCCGCGACGTCGACCTCGGCCTTCCGCTCGCCGGGGTGCCGTTCGCCGTCAAGGAGCTGGAGCAGGTCGCGGGCTGGCCCCGGGCCGACGCGTCGGTGCCGCTGCGTCACCGCCGATCGACGTGTACGTCCACCCAGGTCCAGCGGCTGGTCGCGGCCGGCGCGATCCCGGTGTTCCAGACACCGTCCAGCGAGCTGGCCCGCGGCGACGACACGGTGAGTCGCCTGCACGGCGTCACCCGCAACCCGTGGCGTCCCGACGCCTCCGCCGGCGGTTCCTCCGGCGGCAGTGCGGCGGCGGTCGCGGGCGGCCTGGTCACCCTGGCGACGGCCACCGACGGCGGCGGCTCGACCCGCCAGCCCGCGGCCTTCTGCGGCCTGCCCGGGCTGAAGACCACCTGGCGGATCACGCCCGGCGGCCCGGAGCCGGTGATCGAGCCGCTGACGGTCGTGACCACCGTGCTGACCCGCTCGGTGCGCGACCTTGCCCGCGTCCTCGACCTCACGGTCGGCTTTGACCCGCGCGACCCCTACAGCGCGCCTGGCCCCGTCGGGGGTCAGCGGTTCTCCGCGGGGCTCGGCTCGGTGCCCACCCGGGGGCTGCGCATCGCCTGGATGCCGACGCTGGGCGGCGCGCAGCCCGAGCCGGGCGTGCTCGCCCCGGTCGGGGACACGTTCGCGGAGCTGGTCGCCGCGGCCGGGCTGTGCCAGGTCGAGGCGCCCGCGGTGAGCTTCCCGGCCGGTGCGGCGAGCTTCGCGGCCATCGCGGCGCTGCGGCTCTACCGCTGGCTGGCCCCGCACTGGCCGGCGAGCGCCGACGAGCTGACCGACGACATCGCGTCGGCCATGCGGGCGGTCACGCTGCTCGATCCCACGGTGCTGGCCGGCCTCGACGACTACCGGATCGCCGTGATCGAGGCGGTGGCCGCGCTGTTCGAGGCCGTCGACCTGGTCGCCTGCCCGACGGTGGCCACCGAGGCGTTCCCCGCCGGCGCCCCCTCGCCGCGGCCGCCGGGCCCGCTGGCCATCGCCAACGTCAGCGGCTGCCCGGCGATCTCGATCCCGGCCGGGTCCGGCCCGACCGGGCTGCCCGTCGGCCTGCAGGTGTTCGCGCCGCACCACCGGGACGCGCTGCTGATCGAACTCGCCGCCGCCGTCGAGCGGGCCCGCCCCTGGCCGTTGGTCGCCCCGGGAGCCCCACGATGAGCGCCGCCGAGACGATGAGCGCCGCCGGGATGACGACGCTAGGCCGCGCCGTCGGTCGCCGCCGCGACGCCTGCTCGGGTGTCCTCGTACCGGCTGGCGGCACCGCGGATGTGCGAGCGCATCTCCGCCTCGGCCCAGTCGGCGTCGCCGGCGCGGATCGCCTCGAGGATGCGGCGGTGCTCGTCCCACGCGCCGCCGGAGCGGCGCTGCACGCCGGTGGAGAACAGGAGCTGGAGCCGGTTCTGCAGGTCACGCAGGACCTCGACCAGTGCGCCGTTGCCGCTGCCCCGGGCGAGCAGGTCGTGGAAGCGGGTGTTGAGCATGGGCAGCCGCTCGAACTCGCCCGCGGCGGCCGCCTGGGAACCGGTGGCGAGGATCTCCGCCAGCTCGGCGAGGACCACCGGATCCACCCCACGGGCGGCGGCCCGACGCACCGCCGTGACCTCCAGCGCCGCGCGGACCTCGATGAGGTCGTGCGCCTCCTCGGCGCTGATGACGGTGACGACCACGCCGCGGCGCGGGGTCACCTCGACCAGACCCTCCGACTCCAGCAGCCGGATGGCCTCCCGGACCGGGTTGCGCGACACGCCGAGCTCCTCGGCGAGCCGGTCCTCGATGACCCTGCTGCCCTGGGTGATCCGGCCGTCGAGGATGCGCTGCCGGAGCTCGTCGGCGACGAGCTCGCGCAGGGGCCGGTGGGCGGCTCCGAGCGTCTTCATGCTGTTGACCACCGCCGCAGTTCTCAGTTTGTGGACAGTATACGGGCAGGGCTGCCGGTCGCTTCCCTCCGCGTGCCCGACGCCGCCGGGGCGGGGAAGCCGTGGCTCAGGCTGCTGGACGCCGCGCCCGTGTCCCGTGACTTGTATACACCATACGATGCATCCAAGGATGCCTGGAGGTACCGGTGCTCGCCGGAATCAACTTCTTTCCCACCGTCTCGCCGGCGGAGAAGCCGGCCGTCCAGTTCTTCGACGAGTGTCTGGAACTGAGCGTCCTGGCAGATCGGCTCGGATACCACTCCGTGAAGATCGTGGAGCACTATTTCTACCCGTACGGGGGGTACAGCCCGGACCCGGTCACCTTCCTGGCCGCGGTGGCGACTCGGACGGAGCGGGTCCGGCTCGTCACCGGGGCGAACGTGCCCGCATTCAATCATCCGATCAAACTGGCCGGGCAGCTCGCCATGCTCGACAACATCTGCCACGGCCGGCTCGACGTCGGATTCGCCCGCGCGTTCCTGCCCGGTGAGTTCGAGGCGTTCGAGATCAGCATGGACTCGAGCCGGGCGCGCCATCAGGAGGGCATCGCCGCGATCCTGCGGCTGTGGCAGGAGGAGGAGGTCGTCTGGGACGGCACGTTTCATCGGTTCGGCCCGGTGACCATGCTGCCGCGGGTCTTCCAGCAGCCGACGCCCCCGGTGTTCATCGCCGCCACCTCGACGCCGGAGAGTTTCGTCTGGGCCGGCAGCCAGGGTTTCAACCTGATGTTCATCCCGTTCACGTCGACGAACGAGAAGGTCGCCGAGCTGCTGGCGCTGTATCGCGGCGCGCGGCTCGAGGCGGGATACCCCCACGGCTCGGAGCGGATCCAGATGGGCATCCACTGTTTCGTCGACACCGACGGCGACCGGGCGCGCCGGGAGGCCGCCGAGTACTACTCCGACTACGTCGAGAAGATGGTCCACACCTGGGAGGCGTACATGACCGCCCGGCCGGAGCAGTACGCCGGCTACGCGGACATGATCGCCGGTATGCGCAAGAAGTCGCTGGCGACCCTGGAGGAGAACGCCCAGGTGTACGTGGGCACGCCGGCGCAGGTGCGCGAGCAGGTCGCCGCGACCTTCGAGGTCTTCGGTGCCGTCGAACCGTCCATGCAGATCAATTTTGCCGCGATGCCCTTCGCCGACGCGCGCCGGACGATGGAGCTGTTCGCCGCCGAGGTCATGCCGGCCTTTCCCGAGCCCTCCGCCGCGTAGCCCGCGTGCAGCGCTCTCGGCACCCGATGCGTTCCCGGCACCCGATGCGTTCCCGGCACCCGATGCGTTCCCGGCACCCGTGCCGCCCGCGGCGCCCAGGGAGATCCCCGGGCGCCCACCAGCCCCAGCCCTTCCACCTCGAGCAAGGGAGACGTCATGCGTCTGTCGACCGTCCGCCGTCCAGGCGGCACCACCGCCGCCGGCCGGATCGAAGGCGACACGATCGTGTTGCTGGACTATCCGTGCGTGGGCACGCTCATCGCGTCCGGCCTTGACTGGCGCACGGCCGCGGCGGCCGGCGGCGAGGTGATTCCGCTCGACGGCGCCGATCTGGCGCCGCTCGTCCCCGCCCCGCCGAAAATCATCTGTATGGGCCTCAACTACGCGACCCATCTGAAGGAGATGGGGCGGACGCCGCCGACGCATCCGACCCTGTTCGCGAAGTACACCCGCGCGCTGATCGGGCCGACCGACGACATTCTGGTGCCGCCGGTGACCGACGCCGTCGACTGGGAGGGGGAGCTCGCGTTCGTCATCGGGACGACGGTGCGTTTCGCCGACGAGGCGGCGGCCCGCGAGGCGATCGCCGGATACACCATCATGAACGACGTCACCATGCGCGACTGGCAGTTCCGGACGCTCCAGTTCCTGCAGGGGAAGTCGTTCGAGGGGTCGACCCCGCTCGGCCCCGCGCTGGTCACTCCGGACGAGTTGGACAATCCCGCGGACCTCGCGCTGCGGACCCTCGTCAACGGCGAGGTGATGCAGAAGTCGCGTACCTCCGACCTGCTTTTCCCACCGGTGGAGATCGTGCGCTATGTCAGCCAGTTCATCACGCTGGAGCCCGGCGACGTGCTCACCACCGGAACGCCGGGCGGCGTCGGCCACGGTCGGAATCCGAAGGTCTATCTCGCCGACGGCGACGTGGTGACCGTCGATGTCGAGGGACTGGGCTTCGTGCGTAACACCGTGCGATTCGCCTGATTCCCGGGTCGGCCACGCCCAGGCGTCGTCCGGGTGATCAACGTTATGTGTGTGGTGACGGAGAACGTGTGATCTGCTGCGGATGGTGACTCCATTCGATGGACTTCTCGGGGTCGCCCAGGAAACGCAGACTTTGCTGAACCGAAATCAGGTCGACCGGGAACGGAAACACCTGCTCCGCACACTGATATAGATCAGTCTGGCCGGCGCGCCAAAACCACTTGAAGGTGCATCGTGCTCATTCCGAACCAGGCCGCCGACGGCGGCACCCTCACCACCCTGTTCCGGCGGGCGCTCGCCGGGTGCCAGGTGCAGCCCGGCGAGACCGTCGCGGTGCTGTCCAACGCCCAGTCGCCCCCCGCCTACATCGAGGCCACCGCCGCGGCGGCGGCGACCCTCGGCGCGAAGGTCTTCACCGTCGGCCTGCCCTCCATCCAGCGCGCCGCCGGCACCGTGCCCGGCGTCGGCGAGGTCTACGGGCTGACCGGTTTGACCGACCTCGGGCCGCTCGTCGAGGCGCTCAAGGGCGTCGACATGGTCGTAGACCTGTCCGTCCTGCTGCACTCCGCCGAGCAGGAGGCCATCCTGGCCGCCGGCACGCGGATGCTGATGATCACCGAACCGCCGGAGATCCTGGAACGGATGTTCCCGACCGACGAGCTGCGCGAGCGGGTCCAGGCCAGCGCGAGACTGCTCGGCGCGGCGAGCGAGATCCTCATCCGCTCCGACGCCGGCACCGACATCACGATGAAGCTCGGCCAGTTCGGCGCGGGCGGCGGCTGGGGCTTCACCTCGGGGCCGGGCACCCACGCCCACCTGGGCTCGGGCCTCGCCGCGATCTACCCGAACGAGGGCGGCGCGAACGGCCGCTGGGTCATCGACGCCGGCGACATCATCTTTCCGTTCAAGACCTACGTGCAGTCGCCGATCACCGTGGACGTGGTCGACGGGTTCATCGTCGCCATCACCGGGCCCGGCGTGGACGCCGAGTTGTACCGCGACTACCTGGAGTCCTGGGGCGACCCGGAGGGCTTCGCGATGTCGCACATCGGCTGGGGCTGCAACGACCGGGCCCGCTGGAACGCACTCGCCCTGCTCGACCGCTCCGCCACCCAGGGTATGGACGGCCGCTGCTACGCCGGCAACGTGCTGTTCTCCACCGGCCCGAACAACGAGGCGGGCGGCAGCCGGTTCACCCTCGCCCACTCCGACGTCCCGGTGCGCCGGTGCAGCGTGTGGCTCGACGGTCGGCAGATCCTCGACCACGGCCGGTTCGTCGTCGACGAGCTCGCCTTCGACGACGGCTTCGCCCGGCTCGACGCGGCCGGCATGGGCGGTGCGGCCGGTGTCGCGGCCGGCGCCCCGCTGGTGGGTGCGTCATGAGGCCGCTGCTCGGGCCGCTGTCCTGGAACCTCGTCTACGTCGACGACCTGGCCGCCATGCGGGAGTTCTACGAGAACGTCCTCGGCCTGCCGCTGCGGCACGCCACGAAGTACTTCGCGGCGTACAACACCGGCGGCTGCACGCTGGAGCTGATGGCGCGCAAGGACAACGGCCCCGACGCGGAGAACCTGCGCCGCGGCTGGGACCGCAACCGTGTCCTGATGTCGTTCAAGGTCGAGAAGATGGACGAGGTCATCGCCGAGCTGGGCCGCCGCGGCGCGAGGCTACTGCACGGCCCGGCGCCGACGGTGAACGAGGACGGCCAGGAGCCCGACGGCCGCGTCGCGCAGTTCGCCGACCCCGAGGGCAACATCTTCGAACTCTGCGACGAGCCCGTCTTCTACTGACGCCGCCTCGCCTGGCCGCCTCGCCTGGCTGCCCCGCCTCGCCTGGCTGCCCCGCCTGGCTGCCCGGCGCGTCCGGCCGCCACTGACTGGCTGCCCAGATCCGTGATTGAGGTGATGACGACGTGAGCATCAGCGTGCCCGAGCAGACCAGCTCGGGGATGGAGGTCGCGAACAGGCTCGTGGCCGAGACCCGCGACCAGGTCGACCAGGCCGAGGCCCCGCCGCGCCGGGCCCGGCCGTGGCAGCGCTACCTGGAGGCCGACCTCGGCCTGCGGGAGTACTGGTACCCGGCGGCGCACTCCGGCGAGCTCGCCGAGGGCGGCACGCACAAGGTGAAGATGCTGGGCGAGGAGGTGCTGCTCGTCCGCAAGAACGGCAAACTGTATGCCGTCGAGGACCGCTGCGCCCACCGCGGCACCCGCTTCTCCGAGCGGCCGCTGGTGCTCTCCGAGGACACGATCACGTGCTGGTACCACACGTGGACGTTCGATCTGGAGGACGGCGACCTGCGCTGCATCCTCAACGAGCCGGGCACGGCGCTGGCCGGCAAGACCGGGGTCCGCGCCTACCCGATCACCGAGGCCAAGGGCCTTATCTTCGTCTACGTCGGCGACGCCGAGCCGCCGCCGCTGGAGGCCGACGTCCCGGCGAGCTTCCTCGCCGACGACATCGTCATGCACTACGCCGAGCCGAACGTCATCCGGGCGAACTGGCGGCTGGCGCTGGAGAACTCGTTCGATCCCGGCCATCACTTCATCCACAACTGGTCGCAGTATGTGATCGAATCGGGCTTCCCGATGACCTTCGGCTATGTCGCCAAGCCGGGCGAGGAGGCGGGCGAGGTCAAGTACGTCGTCGACACCACCGGGCCCAAGGGCTTCTCCCGCTGCACGCGGACGACCGAGCTGATCTTCTCTGCCGTCATCCCGGGCAAGGACGGCCGGCCGGACACCACCTACACCGCCCCGGCGGCGGTCGGCCGCTCGCACCAGGAACTGGTCGACGCGTTCATGGCGATGCCGCCGATCGACGTGGGCATCTGGCTGCCGTCCTGCAACGAGACGGTCAACTTCCCGAGCGACATGATCACCTACGACTGGCTCGTGCCGATCGACGAGAACACCACCCGCAGCTTCATGATCGGCGGGCGGGTCTGCGCGACGGAGCAGGAGGCCGCCGACTGGCGCGGCGAGGTCGGCCGGGTCGAGTGGCTGGTGCCCAGCGTCGAGAAGTTCCTCGTCGACGACAACGCCGCGCGCGAGAGCATGCAGACCTTCTACGAGACCGAGAATGGCTGGGACCGGGAGCGCCTCTACCGCCCCGACCTCGAGATCACCATGTTCCGGAAGTTCTTCAGCGAGCACGCGCGGGCGATCCAGACGCCCGACAAGCTCGTCGCGCCGCGCAGCCGGCGCAACCCCACCCGGGGACGGACCCGATGAGCGAGGAGCCCGCGGCCGGGGTGGCACTGCCGCTGGACGCGGTGAGCGCCGAACCGCCCGGCGCCGACGGCGGCGCCGAGGTGACCGGGGTGTCCGCGCCGGTCCCGGCGTCGAGCCCGGCGCCGCTGCCGGGTACGCCGCTGGCCGGGCGGATCGCGCTGATTACCGGCGGCACGCAGGGCATCGGGCTCGGCGTGGCCGAGGCGTTCCTCGCCGCCGGGGCGAGGGTCGCCGTCGTCGGGCGGGACAAGGCGAAGATGGACGCGGTCGTCGAGTCGCTGGCGCCGCTTGGCGAGATCATCGGCATCCAGGCCGACGTGACCATCGTCGCCGAGGCGGCCCGGATGGTCTCGGCCACCGTCGACCACTTCGGCGGGCTCGACATCCTCGCCACCGTCGCGGGCGTCTACGAGGGCGCCGCGCTGCTGGACGCGACCGAGGCCGACTACGACTACCAGTTCGACATCAACGTCAAGGGCACGTACTTCTGCGCCCAGGCGGCGGCACGCTACCTCGTCGACCAGGGCCGGCGCGGGAAGATCATCACCGTCGGCTCGGTGGCCGGGCTGCGGGCGTTCCCCGGGGTGTCGGTGTACGGGGCGACGAAGGCGGCCGTCGGCTTCCTCACCCGGGTGCTCGCGGGGGAGCTCGCGCCGCACGGCATCAACGTCAACTGCGTGGTGCCCGGCAGCATCGACATGCCGACGAACAAGCTGCTCTCCCCGCCGGGCGCCGCGGAGGCGTCGGCCGCGGGCACCCCGGCGCGGCGCAACGGCCTGCCCGTCGACGTCGCGGCCGCCGCCGTCTACCTCGCCTCCGACATCGCCGACTTCGTCCACGGCACCTCGCTGGTCGTGGACGGCGGCGTGGCCGCCGTGGGGTGAGCGGCCGGGCGGGGGTGCCGCCGGCTTCGTGCGCTCCCGCCACCAGCTTTCACGTCAGCCTGTCGCGCCGGCCGCCGGCCGCCGCGCCCGGGCACCGGGAGTCACGTCCGTGTCCCCCGGTCACCGCGCGCGGCGGGTGCGGCGAGCGGCGGGGCACCGACCGGGCAGGAGAGTCCGATGGCGTTGGGATCGATCAGTTGGAACCTGGTGTGGGCGCACGACATCGGCCCGATGACCGTCTGGTACCGCGACGGGCTGGGGCTGCGGCTGATGACGTCGACGGCGCAGTCCGCGGTGTTCGACACCGGGCCGTGCATCCTCGTGCTCATCGGCCGCCACGACAACGGCCCGGCGAACAACCCGCCGTTCACCGGGTGGGAGCGTAACCAGGTCCTGTTCACCTTCAGCGTCACCGACATGGACGCCACCCTCGCCGAGCTCGCCGGGCGCGGGGTCACGCCGGTGCACGTCGCCCCGGTCGTCATCGACGGCGACGACGCCCCGAAGTGGCGCGTCGCCCAGCTCATGGACCCCGAGGGGAACATCGTCGAGCTGTGCGACGAGCCGGTGCGCTGGTTCGCGGGCGTCGATGCCTGACGGGGGTGCCCTCGCCGAGCTGGGGGAGCTGCGGGCGCGCTTCGCCCGGTCCGGGATGGTGCGCCGCATCGGCTGGGGGGAGCGCCCGGCGGTCGTCGTCGTCGATCTGATCCGGGGATTCACCGATCCGGCCTGCCCGCTCGGGGGAGAGCTCGGCGAGGTGGTCGAGGCCACGGGTGCGCTGCTGGCGGCCGCCCGTGCGGCGGGGGTGCCGATCTTCTGGGCGATGGTGCGCTACCGCCCCGACATGGGCGACGCGGGGGTGTGGCCGGCCAAGATCCCCGCGCAGCGCCTGCTCGTCGAGGGCGGCCCCTGGGTGGACCTCGACGAGCGGCTCGACGCCCGGCCCGAGGACGACCGGGTCGTGAAGAGGCACGCGTCGGCCTTCCTCGGCACCGACCTCGACGTCCGGCTGCGCCGGCTCGGCGTCGACACGGTGCTGGTGGCCGGCGCGACGACCAGCGGCTGCGTGCGGGCAAGCGTGGTGGACGCCTGCGGGTTGGGGTTCCGGCCGATCGTCGTGCGGGAGGCGGTCGGTGACCGGGCGACGCTCGTGCACGAGGTGAGCCTGTTCGACCTGGACGCCAAGTACGCCGACGTCGAGGACCTCGCCGCCGTCGTCGCCAGGCTGGCCGCCTGGCCCGGCCGGACCCCGGACGCGGGCCGGCCCGTCCCAGCCATCCCACCCGTCCCAGCCATTCCACCCGTCCCAGCCATTCCACCCGTCCCAGCCATTCCACCCGTCCCAGCCGTCCGGCCCGGACAGACCTCCGACGCGCAGCAACCCGCCCGGCCCGGGCGGGCCGTGCATGCCCTGCCCGGGGAGTCCCGGTGAGCGTCCACCCGAACTGCCTCGACGTGGCGACCGCCTGCCGGGTGCTCGCCGCGGACGGGCAGGACCACTTCTGCTTCGGGCATGTCAGCGTCCGGATGCCGGACGGCGGGCTACTGGTCAAGACGGCGGGGGCGTCTCTGGCCCGAGTGGGGCCGGGGCACGTCGCCGAGGTCGGTCCCGACGGCGCGGCGCGCACCCCCGGGCTGCGCCTGCACGAGGAGACCGCCCTGCACCGGGCCGTCTACGCCCATCGCGACGACGTGGGGGCCGTCGTGCACACCCACCCGCTCGCCGCCCAGACGGCGACGCTGTTCCCGCCGATGAGCGGCGGCATCCTCAGCCAGGACGAGGTCCCGTTCGCCGCCGGAGTCGCCTGGTACGACGACGCCGACCTCGTCGCCGACGCCGGGCGCGGGCGGGCCTTCGCCCGCTGCCTGGGGTCCGATCGGGCGGCGCTGCTGCGCGCGCACGGGCTGGTCACTGTGGGCCGCGACATCGTGGAGGCCACCGCTCTCGCGTTGTTGCTGCACCGGGCGTTGGCGGTCCGGCTGGCGGCGATGGCGGTGGGCCGGCCCCGCTCGATCGACCCGGTCACGGTGACGCGGTTGTCGGCGGCCTTCGAGGCCGGTCACGCCGGGCGGATGGCGGCGATCTGGGCGGACGCCGTCGCCGCGCTGGACCTCCCCTGGTCGGCCGCCCTCGGCCCGGGCGGGCTACGACCGGCCCGACCGGTCCAACCGGAGGACGACGCCCCCGGCCGGGGCCCGTACGGGCGGGTCGATGGCGTGGCGGAGACGGGATCATGACGATCTGGACGCATCCGACCAGCCTCGTCGAGGCGCTGGCCGCCCTCGCCGAGCCCGGCGCCGCGGCCGCGGCCGGCTGCACCCGCCTGGCCTTCGACCTCGCCAACCCCCGCCACCGGCCGGCGCACCTCGTGTCGCTGCGCGGCCTGCCCGACCTCGCCGCCATCACCGCCGGCACCACCGCCGAGTGGACCGTCGAGGGGACCGCCGGCGGGGGCCTGCTGCTCGGGGCGATGGCCACGCACGCGCAGGTCGCCGCGCACCCCGCTGTGCGCGCCACGCTGCCGGTCCTCGCCGAGGCGTTCGCCCGGGTGGGCAACGTGCGGGTGCGGGGGGTGGCCACCGTGGGCGGTGTGCTGGCGGGCGCGGGCTACGCCTGGGATCCCCCGACCGTGCTGCTCGCGCTCGGTGCCAGGGTCCGCATCGCCGGATCGGGCGGGGCGGTCCGGGTCGTCCCGCTCGACGAGTTCTACCCGGCCCCCGGCACGACCGTCCTGCGGCCCGGTGAGCTGATCATCGCGGTCGAGGTGGACGCGCCTCCGACTGGCACGGTCGGGCGGTACCAGTCGTTCAGGACCCGGTCGGCGGAGGACACCACCTGCCTGGGAGTCGCGGTGACGATGCGAGTCGTCGACGGGGTCTGTGCGGGGGCCCGGATCGTGATCGGCAGCGGGACCCCGGTGCCCGTGGGGTTCGGCGACATCGATGCCGAGCTCGTCGGCCGGGCACCGGACGAGGCGCGCATCCGCGCCGTCGCCGACGCCTACGCCGACGCCGTCGTCTGCGTCGACGATCTCAAGGCCAGCGCCGCCTACCGAGCCGAGATGGTCCGCGTCTGGGTCCGCCGCACCCTCGCCGCCGCCCTCGCCGAGGCGGCCGCGACCCCGGCTGGGACGGCGGGCTGATGCTCGACGCGCGCGTGAAGGTGACGGGCCGGCTGCAGATGGTCGGCGATCTCGCCGGCGCCGACGTCGGCCCGGGGCTGCTGCACGCCCGGCTGCTGACGTCGACCGAGCCGCACGCCCTGATCCGGGTCGACACCGCCCAGGCGCGCCAGACGCCCGGCGTCGCCGCGGTCTACTCCGGGGCCGAGCTGGAGGCCGCCCTCGGGCGGCCCGCGCGGTTCGGCCCGATCCTGCGGGACCAGCCGCCGCTGGCCGTCGACCGGGTCCGTTACGCCGGCGAGCCGATCGCGGTGGCGCTCGCCACCGACCCGGATGCCGCCGACGCGGCCCTCACCCGGGTCCGGACGACCTACCGGCCGCTGCCCGTCGTCACCGAGGCACGCACGGCGTTGGCGGCCACCGCCGACGCCGTGCTGCACCCGCGGGATGCGGCGGCGTCCGAGGCCTTTCCCGACCTGCGCCTGCGCCGGCGTTCCGGCAGCAACCTGGTCAACCACTTCGTCATCCGCAAGGGCGACGCCGACGCGGCGATGGCCCGCGCGGAGCATGTCTTCGTCGACCGGTTCACCACCCCCGCGATGCACCATGCGGCGTTGGAGACGCACGTCGCCGTCGCCGTGCCCAGCGCCGAGCGGATGGTGGTGTGGGCCGCCAGCCAGACGCCCTACAAGCTTCGGGTCCAGCTCGCGGAGATGCTCGGCGTCGCCCTCGACCGGGTCCAGGTGCGGGTGCTCCATCTCGGCGGGGCGTTCGGGTCGAAGTGCTACGCCAAGATCGAGCCGCTGGCGGCGTGCCTCGCCCGGATCACCGACCGTCCGGTGCGGGTCTGTCTGGACCGGGCGCAGGCGTTCACCACGGTGACCCGGCACGCGACCGAGAGCCTGCTGGTGACGGGGGTGCGCGCCGACGGCCGGATCACCGCCCGCCGGGTGACCGCCTGGTTCGACGCCGGGGCGTACGCCGACATCAGCCCTCGGGTGATCAAGAACGGGGCCTACGGCTACGGTGGTCCCTACGATGTGGCGGACATGTCCGTCGACGTCTACGCGGTCTACACGAACCGCCCGCCGGCCGGGGCGTTCCGCGGGTACGCCTCGCCGCAGGCCGCGTTCGCCTACGAGGCCCAGTTGGAGCTGATCGCCCGCCGGCTCGGGCTGGACCCGGTGGCCCTGCGCCGGCTCAACCTGCTGCGTGACGGGTCCCGCAACGTCACCGGCGAACTGATGACGGACTGCCACTACGACGAGCTGCTCGACGCCGCGATCCGCGTACCTGGCCCGGATGGGGGAGGCCGGCCGGGACGGCCACCCCGGGGGCCCGGGACAGCCGCCCGATCGGACCAGGCCGACCTGGCAGGCGGACCGCACCGCCCGTCCGGGGCGGTCGGGTGTGGACCGGATGGAAGCGGGGAGCGGCGGGTCCGCGGGCGGGGGGTTGCGGTCACGGTGAAGGGGACGAACACCCCCTCGGTGTCGCAGGCGGCGGTCGCGCTCAACCGTGACGGCAGCGTCCACGTGCTGACGAGCACCGTCGAGATGGGCCAGGGCGCGCATCTCGCCCTCGCGCGCCTCGCCGCCGAGGCGCTGGGGATCGACGTCGCGCTCGTCTCGGTCAGCCTGCCCGACACCGACGTCACCCCCTACGACCAGCAGACCAGCTCCAGCCGTTCGACGATCGCGATGGGCGCCGCCGTGCAGGACGCCTGCCGGGCCCTGCTGGAGCGGCTCGCCGACCTCGCCGCCGGGCACTGCGGGGTGCCCCGGCAGGCGGCCCGAGCGGGGGGCGGGGAGGTGCGGGCCGGCACCGCCCGGTTCGGCTACGGCGAGCTGGTCACCGCCGTGCGGGCCGGGCAGCTTCGGTGCGAGGGGTCCTACACCTCGGTGGGCAGCCTCGACCACGACACCGGACAGGGCGTCGCCTCGTCCCGCTGGCACCAGGCGACGGGGACCGCCGAGGTCGAGGTCGACCTGGACACCGGCCAGGTCCGGGTGCTGAGCTACCACGCCGCGGTCTGGGCGGGCCGGGTCGTCAACCCGGTGGAGGCCCAGATGCAGGTCGAGGGCGCGGTCCTGCTCGGGCTCGGCTCCGTGCTCGGCGAGGAACTGCGCCTCACCGACGGCCGCCAGGTGACCCGCGACCTGCTCGACTACTGCCTACCCGCGCTCACCGACACACCGCGGATCACCGTCGAGCTGCTCGGCCGGCCGACCGACCCGATCTACGGGCTGGGGGAGACCGCCGTCCCCCCGGTCGCACCGGCCGTCGCCGCCGCGGTCGCCGACGCCACCGGCGTCGTCGTCACCGACCTGCCGTTGCGCCCCGAGAGGGTGCTCGCCGCTCTGCGTATCCCCACGGCGGACCAGACCCCCGCCGCCCACCAGACCCCCGCCGCCCAGCAGACCCCCGCTGCGGACCAGGCCCCCGTTTCGGACCAGGCCGCCGCCGCTTACCGGTGCCGGGCCGCAGACCAGTCCCGGGCCGCTGTCGCGGTCTCAGGGCGCGCCGCTCGCACGATCCCCGGCCATGAGGAGACCCAGTGACCCCGGACGACCGGCACACACTCACCCTGGAGGTCAACGGGGACGTGGTCGAGGTGTCCGTGCGGGGTCATCACACCCTGCTCGACGTGCTGCGCCGGGAGCTGGACCTGGTCGGCGCAAGGCCGGGCTGCACGGCCGGGGTCTGCGGGTCGTGCACGGTCCTGCTCGACGGCGCACCGGTCAGCTCCTGCCTGCTGCCCGTGGAGCAGGTCGGCACGCGGGCCGTGCGCACGGTCGAGGATCTGGCCCGCGACGGGGAGCTGCACCCGGTGCAGCAGGCGTTCATCGACCACACCGCGTTCCAGTGCTCCTACTGCACGCCCGGGTTCATCCTGACGGCGGTGGCGCTGCTGGCCGCCGAGCCGGACGCCGACCGCGAGCGCATCCGCACCGTGCTCGCCGGCAACCTGTGCCGGTGCGGCAGCTACGTCAAGATCCTCGAGGCGGTCCTGGACGCCCGCGACCGGCTGCGCGGCCACCCGCCCGCCGTCCCGCAGCCGCAGGCCGGGTCTGAGACCAAGGCCCAGCGCAAGTCTCAGGCCGAGGCCGAGGCCGTGGTGCAGGGGCGGCCAGAGGTCGAGGGTTGGCGGTGAGGGCAGCCGGTCGGCGGGTGCCGGCCAGCGACGGCCCGGACCGGGTCACCGGCCGCTTCCCGTACGCGATCGACCTGACCCCGTCGGGATGCCTGCACGCGGCGCTGGTGCGCAGCCCGCACGCGCACGCCACCCTGCGCGCCGTCGATGTCGCCGCGGCCCGTCGTCAGCGCGGCGTCGTCGCCGTCGTCACCGGCGCCGACCTGGAGAAGTGGGCGGCGTCCACGGACGCGCCGTACCCGTTCTTCGGGCCGGTGCTGCCCGACCGGCCGGTGCTCGCGATCGGCCGGGTCCGCTTCGCCGGCGAGCCGGTGGCGGCCGTGATCGCCCGCGACCTGGACACCGCCCGCCAGGCCGCCGCCGCCATCCGGGTCGACTACGACCCGCTACCCGCGGTGTTCACCCCGGACGCCGCGATGGCCCCCGGCGCGCCCAGGCTGCACGACCACGTGCCGACCCGGGACGTCATGACCTTCCCCGACCTGGTCCTGCACACCGAGGACGGCGGCAACGTCTGCAACCACTTCCGGCTGCGCCGCGGTGATGCCGACGCCGCCCTCGCCGCCGCCGACCACGTGCTCGCGCACGAGTTCCGCACCCCGCAGCAGCAGCACGTGCCGCTCGAACCCCATGTGACGATCGCGACGGTGCGCGGCGGGTCGGCCGACATCTGGACGTCGGCGGCGTCACCGTTCACGGTGCGCTCGCAGGTGGCCGAGACGCTGCGGCTGCCGGAGAGTCGGGTGCGGGTGCGCATCCTCAACGTCGGCGGGGCGTACGGGGCGAAGACCTACCCGCGGCTGGAACCGCTGGTCGCGGTGCTCGCCTGGGTCGCCGACGGCCGCCCGGTGCGCGTCGAACTGACCCGCGCGGAGGAGTTCGCCACCGTCGCCCGGCACAGCTCGCTGGTCCGCATCCGCTCCGGATTCACCGGTGACGGCACCCTGCTCGCCCGCCGGGTGGAAATCCTCTGGGGCGCCGGCGCCTACGCCGACATCTCCCCCCGCACGATCAAGAACGGCGGTTACAGCGCCGCGGGCCCCTACCGCATCCCGAACGTTTCGATCGACTCCTACGCCGTCTACACGAACACCACTCCGGCCGGCGGGTTCCGCGGCTACGCCATCCCGCAGGTCGCCTGGGCGTACGAGAACCACACCGATCTGATCGCCGAGCATCTCGGCCTCGACCCGGTCGAGCTGCGCCGGCGCACCCTGCTGACCCCCGGCGACGCGTTCGCCACCGGCCAGCCGATCGAGGACTTCCACCTCACCGACCTGCTCGCCACGGTCACCCGACGGATCGGCTGGGACACCGGCCCCGCCGGCACCCGCCGCCGCGAGGTCGCCCCCGGGGTCGTCCGCGGACGCGGGGTCGCGACCATTCTCAAGACGACGGTGACCCCGTCGACGTCCACCGTCGCGCTGAAGCTCGACGAACAGGCCAACCTCACGGTGATCTGCTCGACGGTGGAGATCGGCCAGGGTGCTCGCACGGTGCTGGCCCAGATCGCCGCGGACGCCACCGGCGTCGCATTGGACCGGGTGCACGTCACCTACCCGGACTCGGCGACGACCGCCTGGGACCAGACCACCAGTTCGTCGAGGTCGACGCTGATGATGGGCGTCGCGGTCGAGCGGGCCGGCGCCGCCCTGCGCGCCCGGCTCGCCGCGCTGGCCGCGCCGTTGCTGGAAGTCGCCGAGGACGCCGTCGAGGTCCGCGGCGGCCGGGTGCGGGCGGCAGCAGCCCCGACCGGCGGCCCGGCGCCGGCCGGCGAGCCTGCTCCGGCCGGGGGTCCTGGTCCGACTGGGGGTCCTGCTCCGGCTGGGGGTCCTGGTCCGATCGGCGGGCTCACCTACGGCGAGGTGCTCGACCGGGCGAAGGCCGGCGGCCTGACCGTCTCCGAGGTGCACGCGAGCGACGGCGGGCTCGACCCGGACACCGGCCAGGGCGTCGTCACCCCGCACTTCTTCCACGCCGCGGCCGGCGCCGAGGTCGAGGTCGACCTGGAGACCGGCGCCGTGCGCGTCGTCGACCTGCACGTGGAGAGCTACGCCGGGCGGGTCATCCATCCGACGTTCGCGGAGCTGCAGTGCGAGGGCAACGTGGCGTTCGGGGTCGGCCAGGCCCTGTCCGAGGCGATGCGGTGGGGCGGCGACACCGGTGCCCTGCTCACCGACAGCCTGCTCGACTACCGAATCCCGTCGGTCCGGGACCTGCCGGACACCTTCAGCGTCGGGATGACCGAGGACCCGGCCGGCCCGGAGGGGGCGCGCATCCACGGTCTCGGCGAGACCGGCTCCCCGGCGGTGCCCGCCGCGATCGGCAACGCGGTCGCCGAGGCGCTCGGCCGACACGTCCACGAGCTGCCCCTTCATCCCGAACGAGTCTGGGCGGCCGCCCGCGACGCTACGCCGGTCGGCGCTGGAGTCGCTGCCGCTGCGGCGGTCGACGGGGGAGCCGCCGATGGCCCAGATGGCACGGCCAGGCCCGCCCGGGTGGGCGGCAGGCTGGGGGGAACCGGCGACGCGACGGGACCGGCGCGGTGAGCGGGCCTCGCAGAGTCGATGGTCGCGCGAGGGCGGGCGAAGACCACGCCCATGCGAGTCGGGTGCACCGCGCGGGGCGAGAACCGGACCGTCACTGGTGATCTTCGCGTGCGACCCGCCGCGGGCCGGTGACATCATGGCGGGATGGACCCACGATCCGCCGGGCCCGGCGTGCTGGCGGGTACGGCAGCCGTGCTGTCGAGGGCCGAGGCGCTGCTGGCCGATGACGGGCGGTACCTACTCGGGATCGCGGGGCCGCCGGGCGCGGGGAAGAGCAGGCTCGCCGACTGGCTTGCGATGGAACTCGACCTGCGCCAGGGCACGAGCCCGCGGCTCGTCGCGCAGGCGCCGATGGACGGCTTCCACCTGTCGAACGGCACGCTCGCCCGGCTCGGGCTCGCTGATCGCAAGGGTGCCCCCGAGACGTTCGACGGCGCCGGCTACGCGGCCCTGTTGGCCCGTCTACGCGCCGGCGGACCGGGGACGGTGGACGCGCCGTCGTTCAGCCGCGTCCACGACGCCCCTGTCCCGGGTGCGCACCGGATTTCGGCCGCCGTGCGGCTGGTGATCTGCGAGGGGAACTATCTGTTGCTGGACACCGGGGCATGGGCCCAGGTGCGCGCATGCTGCGACGAGACGTGGTTTCTCCAGACCGGCGAGGAGATCGCCCGGACCCGTCTGATCGCCCGGCACATCGCCGGCGGGCGGACCGCGGCGGCCGCCCGCATCCGGGTGGAGGAAAACGATCTCCGCAATCTGCGCCTCGTCAACGCGACCGCGTCGCGCGCCGACTACCTGGTACGGCTGGCCCCGGACGAACTGGGCTCGTCCGCTCCCTGAGGGGGGAGGCCGCGGATCAGCCACGAGCGCGTGCCGAAGCTTCCGACCGACCGGGCGGCGACCCGCGACGCCGCCGCGAGCGCGGCCACCAGACCGGCGGTGGTGCGGCGCGGCAGCCCCGCGATGGACCAGGCGAACGCGCCATGGAACACGTCGCCGGCGCCGAGGGTGTCCACCGCGTGGACGGCGGGGGGCCTGATCTCGCCAGCGGCGTGGGCGGTCGCCCACCGGACTGGGCCGGGGCCGTGGGTCACCGCGGCGAAGGAGGGCCCGTGCGCCAGCAGATAGCGCAGCACCGCATCCGGGTCGCCGACGCCGATTCCCGGCGGCCGGAAGGCGGAGCCGCACAGCGCCACGTCGACGTGGAGGAGCAGCCGCTCGGTGCCTGGCTTCCAGGAGCCGCCGTCGAACACCACGGGCGGCCACCCGGCCGAGGTCGCTGTCCCGCCCGGCCCCGCCGGCACCGCCGCCGGTGGGGTGCCGGCTGATGCGGGCATTGCCGTTGATCCCGTCGTCCTGGACCGGCGGGCTGCCAGGACGCTGACGGCGACGTCGAGCTGATGGCCGTCGACGAGGACGACGTCCGCCCCGGCGAGCAGGGCCCGCGCGGCGTCCGCGGCGAGCGGCGCGGCGACCGGCAGCGCGCCGTGCGCCGACACCACCGCCCGCTCCCCGGCCGCGTTGACCATGATCGCTGAAACCGGCAGGACCTGCTCTCCCGGCCGCAGGTCCCGGTGCCGGATTCCGAGCGTGGCGAGATCCGCCCGCGCCGCGGCGGCCAGCGGCCCGGAGCCGACCGCGCTGACGAGTGTGGCCTGACCTCCGAGATGGGCGAAGGCCACGGCCGCGCCCGTCGCCGGCCCGCCCGCGGCGACCACCAGATCGTCGGCGACGATCTTCTCGTCCGGCCCGGGTGGTTGTCGGACCAGGTAGATCGTGTCGAGGGTGGTGAGGCCGACGAACAGCCCCGCCGGCCGTCCGGCCACCTCCCCGACCGGCCACGCCTGCTCCCCGCCAGCCTGCTCCCCGCCAGCCTGCTCCGCCACGCGCCCTCCCGTCATCGGCCCGGATCCAGTCTGGATGGCTTACGCCGGGCAGGAATCGGTGCCTCCGTCCGAGTATTCGGGCAACTGCGTTTCGGCGCAAAGGTGTCACCCTGCCGAGTGGGGACTAATATGGCGGTATAACGCCTTAACGTTCATCGCGAAGGAAACATCATTGTCGCCCTGAGGGTTCTCTTTGTCGTGGCGGTAAAAGATTGATGTCGTTTCCTTCCGTACTCTTCTTAAATTGGTCCGCCTTAGTTAGACAGGCGGCGTGCTTGAACGAGTGGCGCGCCGGTGGGGCGCGAGTGTGGTGTTGCTGGCTGTCACCGGTGTGGCCGGTGGCGTGATGTACTGGCCGGCCGGCGAGGCGCCCGGGTCGTCGGGGCTCGGCGGTCCGATGGCTGCCGGCGTGCCCGCCGCGGTGTCCGCCCCGGCGTCGGCCCCGCGGGCGGGGGGCCTCGGAACCATCAGCCCGGCGCTGGCGCGACGCCGCGTGGAGGCCGCGGGGACGGACGCGCCGTCGTCGGTGCTCGGCACGGCGCTGGGGCCCGCGGCGCTCGCCGTGCCCCGGCTGCGTGCTGCGGCGGTCGCGCCGCGCACCCCGTCCTACGTGCTCGCAGACGGTGTGGCCAGGCCCGCGTCTCCCGCCTCGACCGCGCCGGCGACGGACGGCGCGGTCGCGACGGCGCGGGCCGGCGGTCTCGCCGCGATCGAGCCGGTCGCGGCGGTGCGTGGTACCGCGTCGAGCGGCCTGGCTGCGCGGTTCCGCGGCTACCTCGCGGGCCGGCCGGGGCACGTCAGCGTCGCCATGTACGACGCGGTCGCCGGCACCACGGCGGTCTACACCGACCCGGCGGCCGCCGGCTACGAGACGGCGAGTTCGGTCAAGCTCGACATCCTCACGGCGCTCGTGCAGCGGGCGGGCGCATCGGGGCGGCTCACGGCCCGCGAGCAGGCGCTCGCCCGGCGGATGATCTCGGTCAGCGACAATGCGGCGGCGAGCGCCCTGTGGGCCGACGTCGGCGGCGCGCGCGCGATGAACGCCTTCTTCGCCCGTCTCGGCATGCACGCGACGACGGCGGGCCCGGGCGGGAAGTGGGGCCTGACCCGGACCACCGGGGCCGACCAGCTCGCGGTGCTGCGCGCGATCGCCTACCCGGGCACCTTGTCGCCCGCTGGGCGCGCCACGGTGAGCGGCCTGCTGAGGACCGTCATCCCGGCGCAGCGGTGGGGCCTGACCGGGGGCGTTGCGGCGGGGGCCACGGTGGAGCTGAAGAACGGCTGGCTGCCCCGCACCAGCGGCTGGGTGATCACCAGCCTGGCGCATGTCCACGGCGCCGGACGCGACTACATCATGGCCGTCTACACGAAGAACGGGCCGAGCATGCGGTCGGGCGTCGCGACGGTGCAGGGCCTGTCCGCGCTGGCCTGGAAGGCGGCGAGAAGCTCGACGGCCGCCGGGTAGCGACGGTGCGGCGGCGGCGGCCGCGGGCCCGGGCCCGCCGCGGTCGTCGTCCCCCGTCGCGTGCGTTGGACCGGGAGCTGTACCTCGGCCCGCGACGGGGGTGCGTGGGTGCTGCTGATGCTGGGGTCGCCGTAGCGGTTGGATCAGCCGCTGAAGCGGGCGACGGCTCGCATCTTGTTCATCGCGTCGAGCGCCGCGACCTTGTAGGACTCGGCCAGCGTCGGGTAGTTGAAGACGCTGTCGACAAGGTAGTCGATGGTGCCGTTGCACCCCATCACCGTCTGGCCGATGTGGATCAGCTCGGTGGCGCCGGTGCCGAACACGTGTACCCCGAGCAGGCTCCGATCCTCGGGGCTGACCAGCAGCTTCAGCATCCCGTACGAGTCACCGAGGATCGCGCCGCGGGCCAGCTCCCGGTACCGGGCGATGCCCACCTCGAACGGGATCGCGAGCTCGGTGAGCTCGTCCTCGGTCCGCCCGACGTAGGAGATCTCCGGGATCGTGTAGATCCCGATCGGCATGAGCTCCGCCCGCATCGCGTTGACGTTCTCGCCGCACGCGGCATAGGCCGCCAACCGGCCCTGCTCCATCGAGGTCGCGGCGAGCGCCGGGAAACCGATCACGTCGCCGACGGCGTAGATGTGCTCGACCTCGGTGCGGAAGTCGGAGCCGACCTTGATCCGGCCGCGGTTGTCCGCGGACAGCCCCGCCGCGGGCAGGTTGAGGATGTCGGTGAGCCCCTGCCGTCCCGCCGAGTACATCACCGTGTCCGCGGGCAGCTTCTTGCCGCTCTCCAGCAGGGTGAGCGTCCCGCCGTTGTGCCGCTCGACCGACACCACCGACTCGCGGAAGCGGAACGTCACCGCGAGGTCCCGCAACTGGTACTTCAGGGCCTCGACGATCTCGACGTCGCAGAAGTCCAGCATGCGGTCGCGCCGCTCGACGACCGTCACCTTGGTGCCGAGCGCGGCGAACATCGAGGCGTACTCGATGCCGATCACCCCGGCGCCGACGACGACCATCGACCGCGGCAACCGTTCGAGGGCCAGGATCTGGTCGCTGTCGACCACCGTCCGGCCGTCGAAGTCGACCGTGTCCGGCCGCGCGGGCCGGGTGCCGGTGGCGATGATGATCCGCTCAGCCTGGACCCGCCGGTCCTCGATGTCCCCGGCCGCCCGCACGCTCACCGTGTGCGGGTCGATGAAGCTCGCCAGGCCCGTCAGCAGCGTGACGTGGTTGCGGCTGAGCTGGTTGCGGATGACATCGATCTCTCGGCTGATCACATGTCTGGTCCGGGCGGACAGATCACCCACGGTGATGTCGTCCTTGACCCGGTAGCTCGACCCGTACAGCTCGCGCTGCGACATGCCGGTCAGATAGAGAACGGCCTCCCGAAGCGTCTTGGACGGGATCGTGCCAGTGTTGATGCTGACACCGCCGATCATCTCCCGCTTGTCCACGATCGCGACCCGCCGGCCGAGCTTGGCTGCCGCGATCGCAGCCTTCTGCCCGCCGGGTCCGGACCCGATGACGAGGACGTCATAGTCGAACACCGTCACCTCCCCGCATTCTTTCCGGCTCCCGGTGAAGCAGAGGCTATCTGGCTGGAGCGGGCGGGTCGGCATGTTGCACGGTCTTGTTACGTTTATTTCTTCTCCGCGCTTTCCCCCGGGGGTTTCAGCCACGCGATATCACGGGCTGTGTTCGAGAGTAACCCGTCCGTGATGACCGAGACGTGCCGGCGGCGGGTGGCACACCCGAGCCGAGCCGAGCCGAGCCGGTCCGCCGGCCGTACGCCGCCGGGGCGGGTCTACCGCGCGACGGTGTCGAATGATCTTCGCGGGCCCGCTCGAAATTTGTGCCGCCGCCACCCGTAACGAACGCGCCGCCGTCTCGTTAGACCTTGGGCGGGGGTCGTGGAGGCTGTCTGGGGGGTCTTCCACGACCCCCGCCGCGCCGCCGCCGCGTCGCCGCGCTCGGGACGGACGCCCACCCGTTGGCGGGAGGTGCGCTGGGAGCGGTGACGGGCGGGGGGAGCGGCGCCGGACGCCGGCTCCGGAGTGGTCCACCGGAGCCGGTCCGTCCGGCCGCTCGTCGACGGATGGGCCACCGACGAGCGGGTCATCGACGGGTGGACCGCCGACGGGTGGACCGCCGACGGGTGGACCGCCGACGGGTGGACCGCCGACGGGTGGACCGTCTACGAGTGGACTGCCTACGGGTGGGTCATCGAGAGCACGTCGAGGGCGGCGTCGAGCTGGGCCTCGGTGAGCTTGCCGGCCTCGATGTAGCCGCGCTCGATCACCACTTCGCGGATCGTCTTCTCCTCGGCGAGGGACAGCTTCGCGACCTTGGCCGCCTCCTCGTAGCCGATGTACTTGTTCAACGGCGTCACGATGGACGGCGAGGACTCGGCGTAGCGGCGGCAGCGCTCGACGTTGGCGACGATCCCGTCGACGCAGCGGTCCGCGAGCAGCCGGCTGATCGTGGACAGGATGTGGATCGACTCCAGCAGGTTGCGCGCGATCACCGGCAGCATCACGTTGAGCTCGAAGTTCCCGGCCGAGCCGCCGAAGGCGACCGCCGCGTCGTTCCCGACGACCTGCGCGACGACCTGGCAGACCGCCTCCGGGATGACCGGGTTCACCTTGCCGGGCATGATCGACGAGCCGGGCTGCAGGTCCGGCAGGTGGATCTCCCCGAGGCCGGCCCGCGGCCCTGACGAGGCCCAGCGCAGGTCGTTGGCAATCTTGTACAGCGAGATGGCGATGACCCGCAGCACCCCGGACGCCTCGACCAGGCCGTCCCGCGACGCCTGCGCCTCGAAGTGGTTGCGCGCCTCGGTCAGCGGCAGGTTCGTGTTGGCGGCGAGTTCCTCGATCACCGCGGCGGAGAAGCCGGGCGGGGTGTTGATGCCGGTGCCGACGGCCGTGCCGCCCAGCGGCAGCTCGCCCACCCGCGGCAGGGCCACGTTCAGGCGCTCGACACCGAGGCGGACCGCCGCGGCGTAGCCGCCGAACTCCTGACCGAGCGTCACCGGCGTCGCGTCCATCAGGTGCGTCCGCCCGGACTTCACCACGTCCGCGAACTCGGTCTCCTTGCGGCCGAGAGAGGCGGCGAGGTGCTGCAGCGCCGGGATCAGCTCCTGCACGATCCCCTGGGTCGCGGCCACGTGGATCGACGACGGGAAGACGTCGTTCGACGACTGCGACGCGTTCACGTGGTCGTTCGGATGCACCGCCCGGCCGAGCCGCTCGGACGCCAGCGACGCCAGCACCTCGTTGGTGTTCATGTTCGACGAGGTGCCGCTGCCGGTCTGGAACACGTCCAGCGGGAACTGGTCGTCCCAGTCGCCGCGCGCGACCTCGGCCGCCGCGTCCGCGATCGCCTCGGCGATGTCGGCGTCGAGCACCCCGAGCTTGGCGTTCACCGTCGCCGCCGCCGCCTTGATCCGCGCGAGCGCCTGAATGTGCGCCCGGGAGATCCGCTGGCCGGAGACGGGAAAGTTCTCCACCGCCCGCTGCGTCTGGGCCCGCCACCGGGCCGATGCCGGCACCCGGACGTCGCCCATGCTGTCGTGCTCGATGCGGTATTCCTGCTCGCTCATGCGCCCGTTCTCCCGATGTTCCGTCGCCGTTGACCTGCATCTGACCAGCACCACACGCCGGTGCCCACCACCCGGCGAGAGGCCGTCTGGACAGCGGCCCCATCGCCCGACCCTAGGACATGCCGGGCGACTGGTGCCCGCGCCGCACGGGCGCATGGGAGCTCTCACACCATCCCCCGCAAAGCGCCTTCGGCGCTTTGCGGGGACCCCTGGTATTGGGCGCCGTGCGGGTTTCGGTCAGCTCGCCTTCGGCGATCTCCCCTGGGCCTGGTGGCCGGGGTGGTGGGGCGAATCTGGTGCGATCATGGTTTGGCGGGTGCCGCCGCACGCCATGCCCGGCAGTGTGCATGGGAGCGGGGCTACCTGTTCCTTCTGGGGGGACGAATCGGGCGCGGAACCCCCCAGAAGGAACAGGCAGGCGCTTTCCCGCGCATCCGCTGCCGACGCACGAGCCGTCGTCCGGTCTGCGACCCGACTCAGCCACACCGCCTGCTGTCACGGAAAGTGATAGTTGGACGGGAAGCGGGCTGCCGAGGCGGTGCACTATGTGGGGAACCCGGGGGAGTGGCAGGTCGGGCCGGCCGGCAGGGACGGGGAGCGCGGCGCCAATGAGAGACGCCCACTACCCTGCCGCGTGGCGTCGATGCCACGGGGCGGGGCAGTGGGCGTCGTTGTCTGGGTGGTGCCGCTACCGCTAGGAAGCGGCGGTCTCGCGCTCGCGGGCGCGGATGTCGCGGCGCAACTCGGGCGGGAGGGCGAACAGGAGGTGCTCGTCGGCGGAGGTGACCTCCTCGACGTCGTTGAACCCACGCTCGGCCAGCCAGGCCATGACGCCGGTGACCAGCTCCTCGGGAACCGAGGCGCCGCTGGTCACACCGACGGTCTCGACGCCGTCGAGCCAGCTCGCGTCGACCTCGGTGGAGTCGTCGACGAGGTAGGCGGCGGGGGCGCCGGCGTCGAGCGCGACCTCGACCAGGCGCACCGAGTTGGAGGAGTTCGGCGAGCCGACGACGATGACCAGGTCGACCGCGCTGGAGATCTCCTTGACGGCGACCTGCCGGTTCTGCGTCGCGTAGCAGATGTCGTCGCTCGGTGGACCCTGCAGGTGCGGGAAGCGCTCGCGCAGGGCCTTGACCGTCGTCTGCGTCTCGTCGACGGAGAGGGTGGTCTGGGAGAGGAAGGCGACGTGCTCGGGGTCGCGCACCTTCACCTTGGCGGCATCCTCGGGACCGTCCACCAGGTGAATGCGGTCAGGCGCCTGGCCAGTGGTGCCGACGACCTCCTCGTGGCCCTCATGGCCGATGAGTAGGATGTCGTAATCCTCGCGGGCAAACCGACGCGCCTCGGAATGCACCTTGCTGACGAGCGGACAGGTTGCGTCAATGGTGCGCAGTTGACGCGAGGAGGCCTCCTCGTGCACGGTCGGCGCGACCCCGTGCGCTGAGAAGACCACGGTGGCGCCCTGTGGTACCTCGTCGGTCTCGTCAACGAAGATCGCGCCCTTGGCCTCCAGCGTCCGTACGACGTGGAGGTTGTGCACGATCTGCTTACGTACGTAGACCGGCGATCCGTAGAGCTCCAGCGCCTTCTCCACGGTCACGACAGCTCGATCGACACCGGCGCAGTAGCCGCGCGGCTTGGCAAGAAGGACCCGGCCCATGCTGGGCAGTCTACGCGGTGAGGGGCCTGCTGGAAGAGCCGCGGGCGATGCATACCCGGATGGCGACATCGTCCGGTCCGCCTCGCGCCACGGTCACGCGCACTCTCCCCGACCTGTCGGACGCACCGGCTACGGTGCCCGAATGGCCCTGACCTCGACTCCCGAACAGCCCTTGCCGGTTCGCACGGTCTCGCGAGCCGTCGGCGACTGGGTCCACCGGCTCGGCCGGGTGTGGGTTGAGGGACAGGTCACGCAGCTCGTCCGCCGTCCCGGAATGGGCACTGTTTTCCTCACCCTCAGGGACCCCGTCGCGGACGTGTCGCTGCGGGTCACCTGTCCGCGAGCGGTCTGTGATGCCGTCGGCCCCGCGCTCGTGGACGGCGCGCGGGTCGTCGTGTGGGGCAAGCCGTCCTTCCACCCCGGGCGCGGCACCCTCGCCCTCGCGGTGGTGGAGATCCGCCCCCTCGGCGCAGGCGCCCTGCTGGCTCGGCTGGAGCAGCTCAAGGCCACGCTGGCCGCGGAGGGCCTGTTCGCGGCGTCCCGCAAGCGGCGTCCGCCGTTCCTGCCGGCGGCCGTCGGATTGATCACCGGGCGGGCCAGCGCCGCGGAGCGCGACGTCGTCGAGAACGCGCGGCGACGCTGGCCGGCGGTGCGCATCGTGCTGCGGGAGGTCGCCGTCCAGGGCCCGCTGGCGGTGTCCCAGGTCATCGACGCGCTGCGCGAGCTCGACGGCCGGACCGAGGTCGAGGTGATCGTTATCGCCCGCGGCGGCGGGTCGCTGGAGGATCTGCTGCCGTTCTCCGACGAGGCGCTGCTGCGCGCCGTGGTGGCCGCGCGCACCCCGGTCGTGTCGGCGATCGGACACGAGCAGGACGCGCCGCTGCTCGACTTCGTCGCCGACGTGCGCGCCTCGACCCCGACGGACGCCGCCAAGCGGGTGGTGCCCGACGTCGGCGAGCAGACCGCCGTGGTCGCCCAGTTGCGAGGCCGCGCGCGGCGGGTCGTCGAACACCGGCTCGAGCGGGAGGAACGCCGGCTCGCCGACATGCGGGGCCGCCCGGTCCTCGCGGCGCCCGCCCGCGACCTCGCCCGGCGCTCGGACGACGTCGCCGCCCTGCTGGCCCGTTCCCGCCGCTGCGTGCACCACGCCCTGGACGTCACGGCGCGCGATCTGGTCGCCACCCGCGCCCGGGTGCGCGCGCTGTCCCCGGCGGCGACCCTCGATCGCGGGTACGCCGTCGCGCAGCGCGCGGCGGACGGCGCGGTCGTGCGCGACCCCGCGGAGGTCGGACCGGGCGAGCGGCTCACCATCCGGGTGGCGGGCGGCGCGTTCGGGGCCGCGGCCAGCGAGGACTAACGGGACCCCGGCCGCGGGGGAGCGGATCGGTGTCAGGCGGGGCGGGGTGTCAGGCGGGGCGGGTGGGGTCGGCGGCGGCGAGCCGGGCGCGGGCGCCGTCGAGCAGCGCCTGGCAGGTCCGGGCCAGCTCCTCGCCGCGCTCCCACAGCGCCAGTGACTGCTCCAGTGTCACTCCGCCGGCCTCGAGTTGGCGGACGACCTCCTCCAACTCGGCGCGGGCGGTCTCGTAGCTGATCGCCGGCGCCGCCTGGGTGCCGCGCACTGCCGGCGCGCCGGCAGCGGTCGGCGCGCCGCCGGCGGTCGGCGAGCCGACCACGGCCGGCACGGCGGGGATGCCGGGCGCCTCCGGTGCGTCGGAGTTCGGTGCGTCGGAGTTCGGTGCGTTCGAGTTCGGTCGGGCGGCTCGCCCGGTGCCGGGAGAGTCGCCTACCGTCGTGGATCCAGGACTTTCAGACATCGCCACCTCCGCGCCCCCGCATACCCAATTCCAGGCCAATGCGTTGCCATGGCCCGATCGTGACGCCTCGTGCCTCCGCGCGGCTCGGGCGCAATTCGACGTGGCGTGTCACGAGTATTCCTGACCGGCGCCGACGCCACGCCGGGTGTCACCCGAGCCTGAAATGCCGCACTCCGTCCGCACAACGTGATATCAATCAGGCGACAATCATGGTCGTAGCGGGTTGGCTCGGCGGAGATCCATAGTACAAGGTCACTGCAGGACGTTTCAGATTGGTGGCGGTCCGCGAATCTGCGGGCCCCACTCGGCTGACCGCCCGTCCGCTTCGGGCGGTCCGGAGGTACACCACATGCCCGGCGCACGTCCGTCGCTCCGACGTCAGGCCGTCGGTGGTCGCTCCCGGGGGCAGGTTCCACCCGCCTCTCCGGGAGGTCCGGTCCTGCTGCGGCACGACCTCGCCGGCACGGCGTCTCGCGACGCCAGTTCCATCGATCAGGGCGGCCGGGGTGGCCGGTACAACCGGCGCACCCCGGCCGGCGGGCCGCTGCTGCGGCGCGCGGCCGGTCTCATCCTCGGGCTGGCGGTACTCATCCCGGCGGCTACCGCCTGGGACGGCTCGCACGGATCCCACGGGAATCCCGCGCCGTCCGGGCGGCCTCCCGTCGCCGCCGGGGCCAGCCACCACTGAGGTCGTCGAGGCCGGCCTCGCCACCGCAGCGATCATTCGGTGATACTGGATACCCGGGCCCGCAGGTCCGGGTATCCAGCCCGCGGAGCCGATCCCCGCCGACGCCGACTCCGGTCCATTCGGCGGGGTAATTCCGCCGAAGGATGCGGGCCTTTCAATCGAGAAATCCGGACGATTGGTCCGAATCCTTACTAACTAACGACGTTCAGGTATCTGCCGCACGACGGCCGGGATCGCCGAATCCTCGGCGTTCCGCATCAAGGGCCACGGTTCCGTCGGGCGCGGGACTGTGTGGCCCGGGCCCGCGCCCCCGTCAGGTGCCGCTGGGCTGGATCGCCTGGACCGGCTGGAGCGACTCGGCGAGGGCGGCCAGGTCCACCTGGGACGCGCCGCCCTTCCCGTCACCGTCGTCGACGACCACCGTGAGGCCCCCGTCGGTCCGGCTGATGGCGAGATGGCCGTTGTTGTCCGGGCGCTGCTCCCAGGGGACCCCGTCGACGTCCACCGTCCCGCGCGCCGGGCGGTTGCCGAGCAGCTTCTGCACCGCGTTCGGCGCATTGCTCTCCCGCAGCCGGGCGTACGTCCGGTGGCCGGACCGGTCGACGACGTATCCGACCGTCGCCTCGGCGACGTTGCCGCCGTCGGAGCTGCCGGTGGGGCCGGTCAGCCGCAGCGAGGTCGCCTTCCAGTACCCGGGCAGCCCGGCGGGAGCGAGCGGGGTGTAGGGCGTCTGCCGGGCGAAGGCCGCCATCGGCTCGGCCGTCTCGACGACCTTGACCGCCGACTCGTCGCCGCCGCGCGGCATCACGAAGATGACGAAGACCAGAACGCCCGCCATGACCGCGGCGAGGGAGAGGATCATGTCCCTGATCGTTTCCTGGCCGCGTCGCTGTCGTTGTGCCACGCCCCCATCTTCCAGGTCTCGGCGGGTCGGTGGGGGCCCGGGACCGGTTTGGGCGGCCCCTTGCGGCGCTCGTGTGGTCGGAATCTCGCCCACAGCCTGCCGCGGACGGGGCGGAACGTCGACGGGCGGCCGTCACGCCCCCTCCGCGTGACGGCCGCCCGATCGAAGCGTTTGACGCCTGCATGCACCGGAAGGTTGCGCGCAAGTTTTCGGCTTCTGGCCTGTCACGCGCACGACAGTCCGGATGCCCCGGTTCGCCTGACGGCGGTAGATGCTCCGGGATACGGTGACCGGGGTGTCGACCGTCGTGCGGCTGCGTATCTCGGGCGCCAGCGGGGTGGCCGAACTAGGCTCACGCCCGTGCCTTCCGCTCCCGATGCCTTCGCCGCCAGGTCCTCCGACTCCTCGGCTGTGCCCGACACGCTGGCCGTGCAGGGGCAGGCCCCGGACCGCAACCTCGCCCTCGAACTCGTCCGCGTGACCGAGGCCGCGGCGCTCGCCGCCGCGCGCTGGGTCGGTCGTGGCGACAAGAACGGCGCCGACGGGGCCGCCGTCGACGCGATGCGCCGGCTCGTCGGCACCGTGTCGATGCGCGGCGTCGTCGTCATCGGCGAGGGGGAGAAGGACGAGGCCCCGATGCTGTTCAACGGGGAGCAGGTCGGCTCGGGTGAGGGTCCGGAGTGCGACGTCGCCGTCGACCCCGTCGACGGCACCACGCTCACGTCCAAGGGCATGAACAACGCGGTGTCCGTCATGGCGGTCAGCGAGCGCGGCTCGATGTACGACGCGAGTGCCTGCTTCTACATGGAGAAGCTGGTCACCGGGCCGGAGGCGGCGGATGTCGTCGACATCACCGCCTCCGTCGAGGACAACATCCGGGCCGTGGCGAAGGCGAAGGCGATCCATCCCCGCGACGTCACCGTGGTCGTCCTGGACCGGCCCCGGCACGCCGAGCTCGTCGAGCAGATCCGCGCCGCCGGCGCCAGGGTGAAGCTCATCTCCGACGGCGACGTCGCCGGCGCCGTGATGGCCGCCTCCGCCGACACCGGCGTCGACCTGCTTCTCGGCGTCGGTGGCACGCCGGAGGGGATCATCACCGCCTGCGCCGTGACGTGTCTCGGCGGGGTGATCCAGGGCCGGCTGTGGCCCAAGGACGAGGCCGAGCGCAGCAAGGTCGTCGCCCTCGGGCACGACCCGGAGCGGGTGTTGTCCACGCGGGACCTGGTGGCCAGCGACAACGTCTTCTTCGTCGCGACGGGGATCACAGATGGTGAGCTGCTGGCCGGGGTACGGTACCGCCCGGGCGGCGCGAACACGTCGTCGCTGGTGATGCGCTCCCGCTCGGGCACGATTCGCCGGGTTGACAGCCAGCATCAGCTCACCAAGCTGCAGGCGTACTCCACCGTTCCGTTCTGATCTCACCCCGGGGAGGCGATCGCGTGGCGCGGCTGTCTCCCGCGGAGTTGTTCGTCCGGCTCGACCGGCCGGGGCCGCATGGCAGCGCGGCGGAGGTCCGCACGCTGGCCGGCGCCGCCCGCCGGTTCCTCGCCCATCCAAGGCCGCCCGTCCTGCTCGGCTGCGTGGGGACGCTCGCCGCCGTGCGCGCGGGCCGTGGGTCGTGGCGGGCGCGTGACACCCGTGTCGCTGTGGCCGCCGCCCTCGCCCAGCCCTTCGTGGAATGGGGCGTGCACCGCCTGTTGCTGCACGCCCGCCCGGCCAGCCGGCTGGGCGCCGTCGGCTACCAGCTTGCCGGCTACGGCCACGAACAGCACCACCGTGACCCGACCGACCTCGACACCATGTTCCTCCGCCCCCGCGAGGTCATCACCGGAACGGCCGTGGCCGCCCTGCCGGCGCTGCTCGGACCACCCTGGGCGGCGACGGGGGCGCTGTGCGCGGGTGTCGGCGTCCTTGCCTACGACTGGACGCACTTCCTCATCCACACCCGGGTCCCGCCGCGCACCACGTACTACCGGCGGCTCTGGCGTGGCCATCGGCTGCACCACTACCGCAACGAGCGCTACTGGCTCGGCGTGACCAGCCCCCTCGGAGATCTGGCGCTGCGCACGAACCCGCCGCGGGACGCCGTGGAGCTCTCCCCGACCGCCCGTGGCCTCGATTCTGCAGCGAACCCTTGACGGAGCGAACCCTTGACGGCTGGTGCGGTGGCGGGTGGGCGCGGAAACCGAGCGCCGGTCGTCGGCGGCTGACTTGACTCGTTCAACTGGAACGCCGTATCCGCTGTCCGGGCTGCTGCTGGGCTGACCCTGCCGTCAGTGCCCTGGTGGGCGGCGCGCTCGGCGTCGTGCGCGCAGCGCTGGGCGAGGTCGGTCGGCACAGGTCGCACTCCCGCATCGGGGCCGACGTGGCGGCGTGGGACTCGGCGCCGACGGCGTCAGCGGCAGTTCTCCCGTCCGGCCCGCCGGGGTTCGTCCCGGTGACGGGATTGGCTGCTTCGCTGGTGCCGACTGTCCCGGTGACGCCAGCGCCGACTGACGTGGTGGCGCCGGCCGCCTCGGTGGGGCTGGTTGCCTGTGTGGGGCTGGGCACGGAGCTGGGGGCCGGGTCGGCACCGGCGGCGGAGCTCGGCACGGCCGGACCGGGCGACCGGGGCTCGGAGCGTCCGAGGCGGGGGCGGAACGGGCCGGATGACCGGGCCACGCGCGGAAACCGGAAGGCCCGGTCCCGCGGCAGCACCGGATGCGGCTCCGTCCGGCCGACTCCTTCAAGCCAGGCCAGCAGCCGGCTGTCCGGCGTCGTCGCGTCGACAGTCAGGCGGGCCAGAGCGAAGCGGTCGTCGGCGGGATGGGACAGCACGTCGCGCACCGCGCAGGCCGAGCTGTACCCGGCGGAGATCACCAACTGGCGGACGGACAGGTCATAGCCGCCGCCGGGGTAGGCGAACGTGCGCGGCTCGTCCCCCGTCGCCACGGCGAGGCGGCGCCTGGAAAGGGTCAGCTCCGCGATCACGTCCGTGCGAGCCAACTCGTTGAGCGGTCGACCGGTGTGTCCGGACCCTCCTATCTCGATTCCCAGCCCGCGGATGCGATGTAGGTCGGCCCGATGGAAATAGCCCGGATCACCGACCCGGGAACTGGTCACGAAGACCGTTGCCGTCAGTCCCCACTCGGCCAGGCGGCGCAGCGCGTTCATTGTTTCCGCGCCGCCGTCGTCCAAGGTGATGACGATCGGATTCTTCGGGGCGGAGGCGACACCGAGGGAGGCGACGTACCCGGACACCGTCATCGGCTGGCGGCCGGACGCGGCGATCAGGCAGCAGTGCCGAGCGAAGGTCGAGAACGGCATGGGTCGACGCGGTGCACCCCGGGTGGTGTGCGGGTCGAGCGAGCGGTAGCGCAGGACCGGGATCATCTGTCCGCGCCGGGCCGTCCGTAGACCGAGCGTCATCGCGGTCCGAGCACGGTGCCGCGCGCGTCCCGCTCGGCGAGCGGTTCGGGCGGAGCGAACGTCAAGCGGGCCTCCCTGCGAACGCCGCGGGCATGGACGCGGCATCGGGTAATTGCGCCGAAGTGCGTCCGAGGAGTGAGTCCGTGATGCGGCATGGAATGTAGCACGAGTGGTCCCAATAGCCGGTGAACCGGGAAGGCGAGTACCTTGCCGACCGGCCGTCGGAGCCCGTCATCATTGTGCTGATTAAGAAAACAGAACTTTTCCGAGAGGTGTCGCCGCGCAATCAGTGGATCGTCGGGGGCGCGGACGTGGTGCGGGAGTTGCGACTGGGGCATCCGGTGACCGCCTGGTGCGGTCGGCGTCAGGCCTGGTGCGGGCCGTCAACGAGTCGTCGGGGCGGCCGGCACGCAGCCGAGCTCCGGCTGCCGCGCCCGGTCGTGCGCTCCTGCGCTGTGGGCCCGACTGCCACGTTGCGGCTCTCGGCGCCCGCGGGCGCTTCTTTCCGGCCGGGGGCGAGCCGAGGTGGCGGCCCGCCGGCTTCGGCTGGCCATGTGTCCCGGCTGGCGATCTGTCCTGGCGCCGATGTGTTCCGGTGCCCGTGTGTCCGGTGCCTGTGTGCTCCGGGACGGGATGTGTCCGGGCGTCCGATGTGCCCCGGTGCCGGCCGTGGATCCGGGAAGGTCAGGGCGTCGGGTCGTCGCCGGAGCGGCGAGGCCGGATCCGGGTGAACGCCCGGCAGTCGCAGCGCGCGCAGTCATTGCCCTTGCGATAATGCCGATGCAGATCGCGGCTATGGCCGCAACGACATCGATCCCACCACGAAGAGATCGCTCCCATGGAGCCCCCCTTCCTCGGCGCTACCACTCGGTGACATTACTCAGGCGCAATCAGATGCGGTCGCCGCGGTGGCCGCGGCGCCGGGGCCGGGGCCGTGCCTGTCTGGGGTATTCCCTGCGGGCCGGCAGGTGTCCCACCCGCAGCGCTCCCGCGCCGTTGCACGCGCTGCTGCGGCTGGCGGATGTTGTGCAGGCGGGAACCAGTCCGGGGAGGGCCGGTGTGGCCGCCGGGGGCTCTTCGACGCGACCCGATGGTTCGCAGACCACGTTCGGTGGGCCTGCTGGCGCGCTCGCTGACTGGCTCTGAGCGGGCCAGGAAGGCCTAGTGGCCGGGGCGTCGGCGGCGCTCGGCGGCTGACTGGGCGGCGAGGGCGCGTTGCCGCTCGCGCCGGGCGATCTGCGCGCGCCGGCCGCGAAAAACCGCGATGAGGGCGACCAGCAGGAAGGCCGCCAGCAGGATCGGCGCGTGCAGGATCATCTCCGAGCCGATGTCGATCGCCTTGTTCCGCAGTCCGGAACTGCCGTCTCCGGTGGAGGGATCAAGATAGCCGACGCCGATCGTGATGAGCGCGTACACCAGCGGTGGCATGATCACGACGCCGATCAGATCGTCGGTGTGGACCCGCACCGCGACGAGCACGCAGGCGCCGATGAACAGCGTGCCGAACGCGTACTTCACCGAGCCGAAGGCGACCGAGTCGATGAGGGCGCCCACGCCGCCGACAACGAGCACGATGATCCCGGTACCGAGCGCGGTCAGCCCCCGCCTGCTGCCGGTGAACAGCGTGGGCGGCGGTGCGCTCGCGCGGCCCCGCGAGCCGCGGACATACGGATCGTCGAACCTGTCGGCGCGCACGGATCTCCCCGGCGGCCCGGCTGACTGCCGATGCGGCGGCACACTCACGAACGCAAGGTACCGCCCGGGGATTTCAAATGCGTCAGGACGATGCATCAGACCGCGGCATCGGCCCCCGTGTCGGAACCTTCGGTGGTCGAACCACTGCTTTGCGTCGTCCAGTCATTGTCTTTCTGGTTGTTTGACCCCGATGTCCTCCCCGCCACTTCTGCCGAGGTCCGATATCCGACATCCCCGGTTCCGCCGGCGGTCGGCGCCGCCTGCTCGGGCAGGCCGGGGTCGTGCAGTAGTTCAGCCGCGGACAGCGCGCGCACGCCGGACTCCACGGGCGCGGGGCTCGGCAGCGCCGCCTCGACCACTTCCATGGCGGCGAGCCGGCGGGCTGGGGTGAGCACCCGGCTCTCCAGCGAACCGACGGTCGCGTTGAAGTCCCCGACCGCCCGGCCCAGCGAGCGGCCGAGCCGGTCGACGTGTTCGCCGAGCGTGCCCAGGCGGGTGTAGAGATCCCGGCCGAGCTCGAAGATCTCCCTGGTCCGCGTGGTCAACGCCTCCTGGGTCCAGGCATGCGCGATGGTCCGCAGCATCGCGATCAGCGTGGTCGGGGTGGCGATGATGACCTTCCTGGCGGCGGCGTGCTCCAGCAGGCCCGGATCGTGGTCGAGCGCCGGGGCGAGGAACGCCTCGGCGGGCACGAACAGCACGACGAACTCCGGCGAGGCCGGCAGCCGCCGCCAGTACGACTTGGCGGCGAGTCCGTCGACGTGGGCGCGCAGGTGCCGGGCGTGGGCGGCCATCCGCCCGGCGCGGTACTCCTCGTCGGTGCTCTCGGCGGCGTCGAGGAAGGCGGCCAGCGGGACCTTCGCGTCGACGACGACGTTGCGCCCACCGGCGAGGTGAACCACCATGTCGGGCCGCAGCGGGCCGTCGTCGCCCTGGACGGTCATCTGCTCGGTGAAGTCACAACGGTTGACCATGCCGGCCACCTCGGCGACCCGGCGTAGCTGCATCTCCCCCCACGCCCCGCGGGCCTGCGGGCGGCGCAGGACCGTGACCAGCGCCGCCGTCTCGGACCGCAGGCTCTCCGATGCCTCGCGGGCGAAGCGCACCTGCTCCACGAGCGCCGCATACGCCTCCGTGCGGGCCGTCTCCAGCTCGTGCAGGCGGCTCTCCATCCGTCCCAGGGCGTCGCGCAGCGGGGTGACCATGCCCTCCACCGCCGCGCGGCGCGCGTCGAGATCACCGCGGGCGCGGGCGCCGGCCTCGTCGAGCCGGGCGGTGGCCAGCTCCACGAGCTGGCGACTCGCCCCCTCCAGCGCCTGCGCGGACAGGGCCCGGAAGCTCTCGGCGAGCCGCTCCTGGCTCTGCTCGACCAGGGCGACCCGCTCGGCGGCGGCGCGCCGCTCGTAATCCAGCGCCGTGCGCAGGCCGGAGACATCCGACTCGGCGAGCTGGGCGCGCTCGGCGCTCGCCGCGGCGGCCTCGCGGGCGGAGTCCCGCTCCCGCTGGGCCGTCGCATGGGCGGCGGCGAGCGCCGCGTAGCGCGGGTCGGCCAGCCGGCGGGCGGCGAACAGGCCGCCCACGGCCCCGACAGCCAGCCCGAGGAGGGTCAGCAACGCGCTGGTGGTGTTCACGATGGGAAGGCAATCACGACCCTCCGACAGTTTTGCGGCAAGCCGGTCGGCGGCGTGGCGACCCGGCCGACTCCGGCCGGGTCGCCGGCGGCGGCCGACCCGCCGCGCGCCGCCCGCCGGCCCGTAGACTGATCCGCCATGGGCTTGTCGATCGGTATCGTGGGGCTGCCCAACGTCGGCAAGTCCACGTTGTTCAACGCCCTGACGCGCAATGATGTGCTCGCCGCGAACTACCCGTTCGCGACGATCGAGCCGAACGTCGGCGTCGTCGGCGTCCCCGACCCGCGGCTCGACGAGCTGGCGAAGCTGTACGACAGCGCCCGCGTGGTGCCGGCGACGGTCAGCTTCGTCGACATCGCCGGGCTCGTCCGCGGCGCCTCCGAGGGCCAGGGCCTCGGCAACCGCTTCCTCGCGAACATCCGCGAGTCCGACGCGGTCTGCCAGGTCGTCCGGGTGTTCTCCGATCCCGACGTGGTGCACGTCGAGGGCAAGGTCGACCCGGCCGACGACATCGAGACGATCAACACCGAGCTCATCCTCGCCGACCTGCAGACCCTCGACGCCCGGCTGCCGAAGCTGGAGAAGGAGGCTCGCGCGGACAAGGCGAAGCAGCCGCTGCTCGCCGCCGTGAAGGCCGCCCGCGAGGTCCTCGACGCCGGCCGCACCCTCTCCTCCGAGCCAAAGATCGACCGGGACGCGCTGCGCGAGCTGTTCCTGCTCACCGCGAAGCCGTTCCTGTACGTGTTCAACGTCGACGAGGACGTCCTCGCCGACCCCGGCCAGCACAAGGAGCTCGTCGAGTCGGTCGCCCCCGCCGACGCGATCGTGCTGTGCGCCAAGGTCGAGGCCGAGCTCGCCGAGCTGGACGACGCCGACGCCGCCGAGCTTCTCGCCTCCCTCGGCCAGGAGGTCAGCGGCCTGGCCCAGCTCGCCCGGATCGGCTTCCACACCCTCGGCCTGCAGACCTTCCTCACCGCCGGCCCGAAGGAATCGCGCGCCTGGACGATCAGGGCCGGCGCGACCGCCCCGGAGGCCGCCGGCGCCATCCACACCGACTTCCAGCGCGGCTTCATCAAGGCCGAGATCGTCTCCTTCGGCGAGCTCATCGCCGCCGGCACCATGGTCGCCGCCCGCGCCGCCGGCAAGGTCCGCATGGAGGGCAAGGACTACGTCATGGCCGACGGCGACGTCGTCGAGTTCCGCTTCAACGTCTGACGAGGCTCGCAGCCACGCAGCGCTCCCTGGAACGCTGCCCCGCAGCACCGCGCCGGGATCACAGGTGGGTCACGCTGTGCTCCGAGGCGCTGCCCGACATCTGGCCTAGGATCTTGCATTCGACGGCCTTGTCCTCGTCCTCGGTGGAGATCTCGTGCGCGAAGGTGAGGATCGTTACCGCCCGGTCTCGCGGCCCTACGCGCGACGGTTCGGCTATCGCTACACCGAGCACGTGTTCGACAAGCTCGAGATCATCGACATCGGGCTCGGTGAGTTTGAGCGGCTACTCGGATCGGGCGAGGTCATCGAGGAGGCGTTGGGCCGGCCGTTCGTCCTCAAGGAACTGGTGCTCTTGATCGAGTGGCTTCGGCCGCTGCATGTTGTGATCGCCGTTGACGAGAGCCGGCGGCGCGAGACACTGGTTACTGTGTACGAGCCGTATCCGGCTGAATGGTCGGATGACTTTCGGAGGAGGCGGTAGTGCGCTGCGACGCGTGTGGCAACGGCGAGATCCGTCCAGGCCGGAAGCCGAAGGTCGTGCAGCGTGGCGGCCGCGTTGCGGTCGTGACGGACATACCGGTGGAGGAGTGTCCATCCTGCGGCATGACATGGCTGGATGGTCCGGTAGCCCATCGGTTGGATGATCTTTTCCGAGAGATGCTGGCAGCCGATGTCGTGGCGATCCGCCCCTATGCTCAGGCAGCGGCCGCTGCCTGAGAACCAGGTCATGGCCGACGGCGACGTCGTCGAGTTCCGCTTCAACGTCTGACCGGTCGGCTTCCGCAGGTCCGCGGCGCAACCTGGCCGCCTGGTGCAACTGCCTGCCTGCGCCGTCGCGGTCTACGAGGCCGTGAGTGCCAACCCCGCCGCGGCGATACTCGATGCCGAGTGCGAACGGATGTGCTACTTCTTCGCTCATCTGCACCGGGGGCGGTTCGGCGGCTGGCCGGACACCGGTTCGGGCATTTCCCGCGGATCCGCCAGCAATGCGGCCGGCTGGCGGAACTAGTCCATGATTGCCGGGATGGGGATGGCGTCGCTGAACCCGAGCCGGTGACGAAGGCGGACGCGGCGCGCCGGCGGCTCAATGCGGCCGGCCCGGACGGGCGGTTGAGGCGGGCGATCCGTGCGAGGCGGCCGCTCCCGCGGGGTACAAAGCTGCCGTGGGACGTCGACCGGCGCGGGCTGATCGGTCCGGGCCGAGCGGGCCGGGGCGGGCCCGCCGGATTCCGGTTATGGCTGCACGCGGGAAAGGGCGGACGGACGTGGCGGGCGACGACGAGCAGGCGCGGGACGACCGGGTGATCTGCCATCTGGTCGGGCGGACCGCGTGGTCGGTCGGGGCGGCCGGATACCGGCCGGCGAGCCTCGGCGCCGAGGGGTTCATCCACTTCTCCACCCCGGCACAGGTCGTCGCCACCGCCAACCGGTTCTACGCCGGCCGCGACGATCTGCTCCTCGTCGTGGTCGACCCGGAGCGGCTCAGCGCCCCGTTGCGCTGGGAGCCCCCCGCCGCTCCCACTGCACCGGCCGCGGGTGCCGGGCAGCCACCTGACGGCACGCCGCCGCCCGGGACTCTGCCGCCGCCCGGGACTCTGTCGTCGTCGGAGTCCGTGCCGTCGTCGTCGGAGTCCGTGCCGTCGTCGGAGTCCGCGTCGTCGGGGACCGTGCCGTCGTCGGGGACCGTGCCTGTCGGCGCGAGCGAACCGGCGGCCGGGGAGCTTTTCCCGCATCTGTACGGGCCGATCGACGCCGGGGCGGTCGCGGCGGTCGTCCCGTTCCCACCGGGGCCGGACGGTACATTCAGCGTTCCGTCCACCCTCTGGTGACCTCCAGCCGACACACCGTCCCGGCCCAGCGGCCGAAACGGGCGTAGCGGGCGCGGACCTCCCGCTCGCCGGCCGGGCCGGGCAGGCCCGCGAGCTCGCCGACGCGGGCCTTGGCCCAGGCGTCGAGCGCGAGCCCGCGGGGGCGGCCGAGCAGGCCGAGCAGCCCGTCGGCGCTGACCGGGCCGAAGCCGGGCAGGGCGCGGATCTCGGCGGCCACCTCGCCGTCGCTCGGGCCACGCGGACTGCGGTCCCACCAGCGTTCGACGTCGAGGGTGCCGGCGTCGATCCGCTGGGCGAGGATGGCCAGCGACCCGGCGCGGTAGCCCCAGCCAGCCCGGTCGCGCAGGATCTCGGGGCCACTCGCGGCGACGCCGCGCGCGACCGCCGCCGCGTCCGGGAACACTCGTTCCCCGGCCGGGCCGCGCGCGCCGAACAGCTCCACCAGCGCGTCGAGCATCGACCGGGTCCGGGTCAGCGCGGCGTTCGTCGCGGCGAGCGCGCGGACCAGGTCCTCCCAGACGCTCGGGCTGCGCAGCAGCCGGCCGTGGCCGCCGGCCGCCACCCAGGCGAGGTCCGGCTCGCCGGCCAGCGCGGCGTAGAGGTCGGAAAGGTCGTCGTCGAGGGCGAGTGCGTGTCGCACCTGGCGGCGGATCGCCTCCCGGTCGGCGTTCCCGCCGGCCGTCCGGCCCCAACTGACGACGAGATGCGGGCCGACGCCACCCGGCAACGCCTCGCCCGGCGCCCCACCCCGCGGCCCGGCGCGGTCGGGGACGGCGGGGGCGGCAGCCTCGTGGACGGTGACGGTCAGCGGGCCGGCATGCGGGGTGGCCAGGACGCGGTGCCATTCGCCGCGGTCGACGTCGAAGCAGGACGGTCCGAGCCCGCTCGCCGCGTGACTGAGTGCCACCGCGGACAGCCGGAAGCCGGGCGGTAGCGGGCCGAGGCGCAGGGTGCCGGCGCGGGGGAGGTCCGTGCCGGCCGGGGGCCGGCCGAACCGGCCGCCTGCGCGGATCTCCGCCGCCGCCTGCGCGCCCACAGCCCGCGATCACCTCCGTCGTCCGCCTGGGGTGATCATGCCGCAGGACGGGTCGGTCAGTACGACACGCCCGCGGCGTAGAGGATCTGGGAGATCTTTCGGGCCAGGGCGACGTCGAGCTCGGTGACGCCGCCGACCGAGTGGGTCCAGACCGTGAACGTCGTGGTCCCCGGGCCGCGGTCGATCACCGGGTGGTGATCCATCTCGTCGGCGGCGTGAGCCACCTCGGCGACGATCGCATCGGCCTCGTCGCCGTCGACCATGATCTGCAGTTGGATGCGGTCGGCGTCGCCGAGCCAGCCGGGAAGCGACGCCAACGCGTCCGCGACCTCGGCGCTGTCCAGTTTGGTCGGCATGCTGCTGCCCTCCGTCTTCGGGCCCGGCGGTCCGGCGACCGCGGGCCGGGGTTGGCTAGCTGTGTGCCTAGCCGCTCTCGGGATGGTCGGCGCGGCGGCGCGCCGGACCGGAAGCCGATCCGTCGCCGTCCCCGCTCCCGCCGCAGGTCGACTGCCCTCGGGTGGCCCGATCGGGCCATCCGACCCGAACACCTGGTACCCGAACCCTTGATGGTCGGAGTCTGGGAGAGTCCGGCACCATGAATGCGGATGCGGGCGGCCCGCGTGCCGGCGTTCCTACCCCGCCAGGACGGGACGCAGCCCCCGGAGAGCATGCCGCCGCCGGCGTGCCGGCGGCCGGGACGGCGGGGCCGCCTGCGGCGCGGGGCCGGCTGGTCGTCGCGGTCGCCCTCCTCGACGACGAGCGCCGGGTGCTGGCCGCTCGGCGCCGGGAGCCGCCGGCCTACGCCGGGATGTGGGAGTTTCCCGGCGGCAAGGTCGAGCCGGGCGAGGACGAGCTCGATGCGCTCGCGCGGGAGTGCCGTGAGGAACTCGACGTCGAGATCGAGATCGGGCCGCCGCTGGGCGAGGTGAGCCTGGCGAGCCCGGGGTGGATCCTGCGGGTCTGGTTTGGGCGGGTGACCGGGCGCAGCCCCCGCCTGCTCGATCACGACGAGCTGCGCTGGCTGACCGCCGACGAGCTCGACGACGTCCGCTGGATGCCGGCGGACGGCCCGCTCGTCGAGAAACTCCGCCTGGCGCTGACCGGCCCGGACCAGATCCGCTGGCCCCGGCGGCCCTGACGCTCCCGAGTCCCGGTGACGGCCTCCCGACGCTTGATCGTTTCTGTCTCGGTTTTCCTTGCCCTTCCAGAGGGTTTCGGGTCCGATTCGTCCCTCTCGACAGGCAGGGGAAGCGGGCCAGACAGGGCCCCGACGAGCCTGGTCCAGGCTTCGTCGGCGGGGAGGTGGCCCCGGGCGGGCGGGTAGGTGGCACCGGGGTGCGGGGAGGTGGCCCCGGGTGGGCGAGGAGGCGGCGCGGGGGTGTCGGGCAGGGGTGGCCGTGGCGGGGCGGACACGCCGGGGCGAGGTGTCCGTACCATGGGCGGTGGCACGCACGTCGCCAGTGCCCGTCTGGCGGGCGCGTCGGCGTGCCTCGGCGCAGATCGGCGTGGTGGAGTTCCGCTGCGGCGTTCGCGTCACCGGTTCCAGCCGGCACCGTCGTTCGCACGGTGCCGTTGTCGTTGTTGCGGGGTCGAGAGCCCCACGTCCGCCCCGGAGCGCCCCACCGTGTCCCTTCGTGCCGATCTTCGTAACGTGGCCATCATCGCCCACGTCGACCATGGCAAGACCACGCTCGTCGATGCCATGCTGCGCCAGTCCGGCGCCTTCGGCGAGCACGCTGAGCTGACCGACCGCGTGATGGACTCGATGGATCTCGAGCGCGAGAAGGGCATCACGATCCTCGCGAAGAACACCGCGGTCCGGCACGGCGACATCACGATCAACATCATCGACACCCCCGGCCACGCCGACTTCGGCGGCGAGGTCGAGCGCGGCCTGTCCATGGTCGACGGCGTGCTGCTGCTGGTCGACGCGAGCGAGGGCCCGCTGCCGCAGACCCGCTTCGTGCTGCGCAAGGCGCTCGCGGCCCGGCTGCCGGTGGTGCTGGTCATCAACAAGGTGGACCGGTCCGACGCTCGGATCGCCGAGGTCGTCGATGAGACCTACGAGCTCTTCCTCGACCTCGACGCGGACGAGGAGCAGATCGACTTCCCGATCATCTACTGCAACGCCAAGGCCGGCCGCGCCTCGACGACCCGCCCGGCCGACGGCGCGAGCCCCGACTCGCCAGACCTCAAGCCCCTGTTCGACCTGCTGCTGGAGACCGTCCCGGCGCCGTCGTTCGACCCGGACGCGCCGCTGCAGGCGCTGGTCACCAACCTCGACGCGTCGCCCTACCTTGGCCGCCTGGCGCTTTGCCGGGTGCACAACGGCACGATCAAGCGCGGCCAGCAGGCCACCCTGTGCCGCGCGGACGGCACCCAGACGCGCGTCAAGATCAGTGAGATGCTGATGACTCAGGCGCTGGACCGGGTGCCGGCGGAGGAGGCCGGACCGGGCGACATCATCGCCATCGCCGGCATCCCGGACATCACCATCGGCGAGACCCTCGCCGACCTGGACGACCCCCGTCCGCTACCGGTGATCACCGTCGACGAGCCGTCGATCAGCATGACGATCGGCATCAACACCTCGCCGCTGGCGGGCAGGTCCGGCAAGAAGCTCACCGCCCGGCTGGTGAAGAACCGGCTCGACGCCGAGCTTGTCGGCAATGTGTCCATCCGCGTGCTGCCGACCGAGCGGCCTGACACGTGGGAGGTGCAGGGTCGCGGCGAGCTCCAGCTCGCCGTCCTCGTCGAGCTGATGCGCCGCGAGGAGTTCGAGCTGACCGTCGGTAAGCCGCAGGTGGTCACCAGGATTGTCGACGGCAAGGTGCACGAGCCGGTGGAGCGCCTCACCATCGACGCGCCCGAGGAGTTCCTCGGCACGCTCACCCAGCTTCTCGCGCTGCGCAAGGGCCGGGTCGAGCAGATGGTCAACCACGGCACCGGCTGGGTCCGGCTGGAGTACCTGGTCCCCGCCCGCGGGCTGATCGGCTTCCGGACCGAGTTCCTCACCGAGACCCGCGGCACGGGCCTGCTGCACCACGTCTTCGACCGGTACGAGCCCTGGTTCGGCGAGCTGCGGACGCGGGCCACGGGCTCGATGGTCGCCGACCGCAGCGGGGTGGCGACCGCCTACGCGCTGTTCAACCTCCAGGAGCGCGGCACGATGTTCATCGGGCCGACGACCGAGGTCTACGAGGGCATGATCTGTGGCGAGAACTCCCGGGCGGACGACATGGACGTCAACCCGACCAAGGAGAAGAAGCTGACGAACATGCGCTCGTCCACCGGCGACGAGCTGGTCCGGCTCACCCCGCACCGGGTGCTCACCCTCGAGCAGGCGCTGGAGTTCTGCCGCGAGGACGAGTGCGTCGAGGTGACGCCGGGCTTCGTCCGACTCCGCAAGGTGGCGCTCACCGCCGGGGAGCGGGAGAAGCTGCGCTCCCGCCGCCGCTGACCTCCCGCGTGGGCCGCGCGGGCCGCGCGGCTGGTCCGGATCAGCCGCGTGCCGGCGGGGTCGCAGCCTGCCTGGTGGGGTCGCCGCGTCCGCCTCGGGTGGATGCCGGCGGCCTCGCCGGGACGGACCTGTGGCCGAAACGGGCCGTAGGGTCGGGATGGTGACGTCTGCTACCACGCCGTCGGCCCCGTCCACCCCGCCGGCCGCCCGCCGGCTGATGTTCGTCCATGCCCATCCCGACGACGAGGTGATCTCCACGGGGATCGCGCTCGCCTCCTACGCTGCGGCCCCGGACACCTCCGTCACCCTCGTGACCTGCACGTTGGGGGAGGAGGGCGAGGTGCTGGTGCCCGAGTTGATCAATCTGCGGGCGGACCGCGGCGATCAGCTCGGCGGCTACCGGATCGCCGAGCTCGCCGGGTCCTGCGCCGCGCTCGGCATCACCGACCAGCGTTTCCTCGGCGGCCCGGGTCGCTGGCGGGACAGCGGCATGATCGGTACCCCGGCGAACGACCATCCCCGCAGCCTGTGGCGGGCCGACCTGGCCGAGGCGACGGCCGAGCTGGTCCGGATCGTCCGCGACGTCCGGCCGCACGTGCTGGTCAGCTACGACTCCAACGGCGGCTACGGGCATCCCGACCACATCCGGGCCCACCAGGTCACCGCGCGGGCCTTCACCGACGCCGCCGACCCGGCGTTCGCCCCGGGCACCGGCGAGCCCTGGCAGGTCGCCAAGCGCTACGAGACGGCGATGCCCCGCTCGCGGGCCGTCGCGGGTTTCGAGCTCTTCCGCGACTCCGCCGACCAGAACAACCCCTTCGCCGGCCTGAAGTCCGTCGACGACCTGGCGATGACACTCGTCGACGACGCCGACATCACCGCCGAGATCACCGCGCCGGAGTTCTTCGACGCCAAGATCGCCGCGATGCGGGCGCACCGGACCCAGATGGCCGTCGACGGCTTCTTCTTCGCCCTCGCCGACGGCATCGGCCAGCGGGCGTGGGGCGTGGAGCACTTCGTGCTCGCCGCGGGCACCCGTGGTCCCGGCGACGGGCCCGACGGCCGCGAGCGGGACCTGCTCGCCGGCGTCACCTTCTGACCATCCCGGGAATCCCGCCGGCCTGCCCGCCGTTGGTGCACATGTGCAGCGGTGTAACGCTGTAATCAGTGCACGCACGGGTGCGGGCCCGGGAGGTCGGATGCACGCCAGCAACGAGGAATATCCCCACCGTCCGGATGAGCCGTTGGACGCCTACTCGACGATCGTCACCCAGGTCGCCGCCGCGCTGACCCCGTCGGTGGCCAGCCTGCGGGTGCGGACCCGGCGCGGGGCCGGGGCGGGATCGGCCGTCGTGTTCACCGACGACGGTTTCCTGCTCACCTCGGCCCACGTCGTCGAGGGGCTGCTCGGCGGGGATGGCTCCCCGGTCGGGCTCGCCCAGTTCGCGGACGGGACCGAGCGCGAGTTCGACGTCGTCGGCGCCGACCCGCTGTCCGATCTCGCCGTGCTGCGGGCCCGTGGGGCGACGCCGCGGGCCGCCGTCCTCGGCGACGCCGCCGGGCTTCGGGTCGGCCAGCTCGTCGTCGCCGTCGGCAACCCGCTCGGGCTGACCGGCAGCGTGACGGCCGGCGTCGTGAGCGCGCTCGGCCGGTCGCTGCCGACCCGCGCCGGCTCCGCGGTGCGGGTGGTGGACGAGGTCATCCAGACCGACGCGGCGCTGAACCCGGGCAACTCGGGCGGCGCGCTCGGCACGGCCGACGCGCGGGTGATCGGGATCAACACCGCCGTCGCCGGAGTGGGGCTGGGGCTTGCCGTCCCCGTCAACGCGGCGACCCGGAAGATCCTCGCCGCGCTCATGCGTGACGGGCGGGTGCGCCGGGCCTACCTTGGCGTGGCCGGGGTCCGGGTCCCGCTGCCGCCGGCCGTCGCGGAGCGCACCGGCCAGAGCCACGGTGTCCGCCTCGCCGAAGTGGTCGTCGACAGCCCGGCGGGCGGCGCGGGCCTGTTCACCGGGGATCTCGTGCTGTCGTTGGACAGGCTTCCCATCGTCACCCCCAGTGATCTTCAGCGGCTGCTGACGGAGGCCACGATCGGCCGCGCGGTGGAGCTGACGGTCTGGCGACGCGGCGCCATGGTGGACGTCATCGTCGTCCCCCGGGAGCTCGTCACCACCTGACCCTCGTCAGGGGCCCGGGCAGGCCGCGCCGGGCGGGGCGCGTCGGGTGGGGTGAGGTCGTGGCCGACGTCGCACTCCGCCGCCCGGCAGGGGGATGCGGTCGGACTGCCCAGGCGGTTCTGGCGCTTCATGTCCTACTGTCGGACCATGCCCCGCCCCGGTACCGGTCCCCGTCGGACGCCGCCTTCGTCTCGGTCGTCCGAGTCGTCCCGGTCATCCCGACGGCCGGGAATGGGGCCGGCCCAGGGCGCCTCGTCCGGGGGCGGCTCCGCGGCCGGCGCGGCGCCGTCCCGGGCCGCTGGGAAGGGCGCGAAGCGCGCTAACGGCTCAGCGGGGGTGACGGGGACGTCGGGGACGTCGGGGGTGACCGGTTCGGTGGTTCCGGGCGGGAAGTCGGGGCTGTCCGGCCGGCCCGGGCCCGCCGCGTCGACGTCCGAACCGGAACCGGGTCGGGTCTTCCTCGGTTTCTCGTATGCGCTGGGGGTCATCCTCGGCGTCGGGCTGGGTCTCTACGGCGTCTTCCTCGTCCCCGAGGGCCCCCGTCCGGGCGGCACGCTGCTGTCCGTCGGACTGCTGCTGGCGTTGGTGGGCAACGGGGCGGCGGCGCTGCTGGTGCGCTGGCTGACCGGTACTCGGCTGGGCCCGGCGACGGTGCTGATCGGCTGGATGCCGGTGGTGCTGCTGCTCGCCGCCTCCCGCCCCGAGGGCGACCTGCTGCTGCAGTCCAGCGCCACCGCGTACGCGTTCCTGCTGCTCGGCGGCCTGAGCCCGATCGTCGTGGCGGTCCTCGGCGGGGCGCGCCGCGGGTTCACCGTGCTCCCGCCCCTGCGCTGACCGGCGCCGGCACGCTCCCGGCCGCGACGGCGTTCCCCCGCGACGGCGTTCCCCCGCGACGGCGTTCCCCCGCGACGACGGAGGTGCCCCCGATGGCGGGGGTACGCCCACTGTGCAAGATGTCACCGGCTCCGGCATCCGGGGCCACGGCAGGGGACCGCGACGGTAGCGTGAGCGGGTGGGCAGCCCGCCGCAGGAGATCCGCAGCGATCCACCCGCCGTCCGGGTACCCCTGGATGCGGGTGACTTTCGCCGGGCGGTCGGCAGGTTCGCCACCGGTGTGACGGTTCTCACCACCGTGGTCGAGGGGCGCCATCTCGGCATGACGGCGAACTCGTTCGTCTCGGTCTCCCTCGACCCGTTGCTGGTGCTGGCCAGCATCCGCCGCGACGCCCGGTTCCACGGCCCGCTGCTGGCCGCCGGGATCTGGGGCGTCTCGGTGCTCGCCGCCGACATGACCGAGGTCTCGCGCTTCTTCGCCCGGCGGGCGTACGAACAGCCCGGCGACATGTTCGCCCAGTGGCCGCACACGATCGGGGGGCAGACCGGCGTCGTCCTGCTCGACGGCGCCCTGTCGGTCTTCGAGTGCCGGACGGTGTCGACGCACGCCGGTGGGGATCACACCCTGGTCGTCGGTGAGGTGGTGTCGCTCGCGCAGCCTCGCGACGACGCCGACCCACTCGTGTTCTTCGAGGGGAAGTACCTCGACCTGGCGCCGTCCCGCGAGACGGTCCCCGCCCAGGACGGTGAGGCGAAGCGGATCTAGTTGAGGCGGGCGCGGGCCGCCGCGGCGGCCTGGCGGGCGGCGGCGGCCGCAGCGGGCTCCACCTCGGCCACGGTGTCGGCGAAGGTCGTCAGATCGGTCGCGCCGCCGAGGAAGTCGCCCAGCCGCACGCGCAGCTCGCCGCGCTCGCGGCGCAGGTTCGCCGGGTGGTGGGGGAGCAGCAGCGAGAGCTCGACGGCCCACAGCCGGGTCCGCGGCGTGTCCGCGCGGGCGGCGAGGATGCGGATGTTGCCGAGGATGCGGCTCAGCACGTCCGCGGGGCTCATCGGAGCCAGGTGCGCCCGGTTGAACGCGACCCCCGCCGCGCGGACCTTCGCCGCGGCGTCGTGGATGGTCAGCAGCCGGCCGGCCGCGAAGGGGTCGACGAGCACGTAGTCCTCGGGCGAGCCGACGGCGACGACGACATGCCCCGGCAGGCCGACCGGGTACGCGGCGACCCCGAGCCGCTGGGCCACCTCCAGCCAGACGACGGAGAGCAGGATCGGCAGGCCCCGGCGGCGGCGCAGCACGTCGGGCAGCAGCGAGGAGCGCACATCGTCGTAGTCGTCCGCGGAACCGGCGAAGCCGGCGTCGAGCCCGAGCGCCTCGTGCAGGGCCTCCGCGGCGGCCCGCGGATCGAGGGCGCCGAAGCGGCGCAGCTCCCCGAGGCGGCCGACCGGGTCGGCGCCGGGCCCCGGCTGACCCCCGCCGGTGCCACCGGCCGGCGGCGGCGTGCCGCGCTCCACCCTGGGGAAACCCCGGGTGGCGGTGGCTCGGGCGGCGAGCAGCGGGCGGGCGCGCACGGCGAGCGCATCCAGGGCCCCGAGGGTGGCCGCGGCGTCGGCGGCGTCGGCGGTCACGTCCGCCTCGGCGGCGAGCAGGTGGCAGGCGACGGCCAGGTCGACGGGCTCGCGCCGGACGACCTCGGCGAACCGGCTACGGCTGCGGGCGCTCATCCGCGATCCGTCCCGCCCGCGTCGCTCGGGGAGCTCGCCCGCCCGCCGGCGGCCCCGGCCGCCGTCCCCGGAGCCGGGTTCGGCGCAGTGCCCTGTTCGTTCATGGCTGGGGTTCCGTCACGTCTGGGGTTCCGTCATGTCTGGGATTGTCGCTCGCCGGACCGGCCGGGTTCGGACGATGGTGCCCGGAGCCGGTATGTCCGCATCGGCGTCGAGAGGACCAGCCGCGGTCGTGACCTGCGCGGCCGGATCGGTGGGTGATCGCCGCGCGGGGGGTCTAGGGGGTATGACGCGTGCCGCGACCACGTCATCCTCGGTAATCTGGACGTGCGTGCCCTCCGCCGTTTCGACCGTCAGCACGCGCGATGACCATGACCGTAGCGTCCCGAGAACGTCACTGAGAGGTATCGGACCCGGGATGCGCCTGCGGATCATGACTCGCGCGCCGATGTCGGCCTGAGTGATGCGGACGACATACACCACCAGCGCACGCCCTTGTTGTCGACACGGAACTGTCCATGTCGATACTAAGGACTCAGTCGCCCGCGAGCCCGAGGAGGAACAACCGGTGACCTACGTCATCGCGGAGCCCTGTGTCGATGTCAAGGACAGGGCCTGCATCGAGGAGTGCCCGGTCGACTGCATCTACGAGGGCGGACGGATGCTCTACATCCAGCCCGACGAGTGCGTCGACTGCGGAGCATGTGAGCCGGTCTGCCCCGTGGAGGCCATCTACTACGAGGACGACGTCCCCGATCAGTGGAAGGGGTACACGGACACGAACGCCAACTTCTTCGAGGAGCTCGGTTCGCCGGGCGGTGCCTCGAAGGTCGGCGCGCTGGACTTCGACCCGCCGGCGGTCGCCGCGCTGGCCCCCCAGGGCGAGTCCTGAGCGGCTCTGGGAGGTCGGGCAACACCTCCGGAGTCCTGCGGTCACCAGCCCGTTCCCGCGTGCGGCTGCCCGACTTCCCCTGGGACCAGCTCGTCTCCTACAAGGAGAAGGCCCGCACGCACCCCTACGGGCTCGTTGACCTCTCGGTCGGGACTCCGGTCGACTCCACACCGGCCGTCGTGCAACAGGCGCTGGCCGGTGCCGCGGATGCTCCGGGCTATCCGCTGACGGTCGGCACCCCGGATCTTCGGGAGGCGGCGGCGGGCTGGTTGGCCCGCCGGCTCGGCGTCCTCGTGGATCCGGGTGCCGTCCTGCCGGTGCTCGGTACCAAGGAGCTGGTCGCCCAGCTCCCGGGGCAGCTCGGTCTCGAACCAGGAGACCGGGTCTGGGTGCCGACGCCGGCGTACCCGACCTATGAGGTCGGTGCCCTGCTTGCTCGCTGCGAGCCGGTCGTCGGCCCCGCGGACGGGGTGACGCTCGTCTGGCTGAACTCGCCCGCGAACCCGACGGGGCGGGTGCTGACCGTCGACGAGATGCGAGCGGTCGTCGCCTGGGCTCGCGAGCGGGGCGTCATCGTCGCCAGCGACGAGTGCTACATCGAGCTGGGCTGGGAGGCCCGGCCCGTCTCCGTGTTGCACCCGGACGTCTGCGGCGGATCCCACGAGGGCCTGCTCGCGGTGCACTCCCTGTCGAAGCGGTCCAACCTCGCGGGCTACCGGGCCGGCTTCGTCACCGGCGACCCGCAGCTCGTCGAGGGGCTGACCGGGGTCCGCAAGCACGCCGGGTTCATGATGCCGACCCCGGTGGCGGCGGCGATGGCCGCCGCCTACGCCGACGACATCCACGTCGCCGACCAGCGGGCCCGCTACGCCAACCGGCGGGCGGTACTCGCGGCGGCGCTCGCGGTCGCCGGGTTCACCATCGACCACAGCGAGGCCGGCCTGTACCTGTGGGCCACCCGCGGCGAGGACGCGTGGGCGACGGTCGACGCCCTCGCCGGGGTCGGCGTGCTCGTCGCGCCCGGGACGTTCTACGGGGAGGGCGGTCGCCACCATGTCCGGGTCGCCCTCACCGCGCCGGACTCCCAGGTGGCGACCGTCCCCGAGCGGATGACCATGCTGGCGCCGGCCGTCGTGGCGGGCGGCGCCGGATCGCATCCGACCGGGCCGGCCGGCGGGCCGCCGGCGGGCGGCGGCTACCCGCAGTCCGGGCCGCCGGCGGGGTACGGCGCCCAGCAGGGCGGCTACGCCCCGGGTCCGGGCTACCCGGCCGGGCCGGCGCGGGTGCCCTACGAGTCCGCGGCGGGGTACGAGATCCGGCCCGCGTACGAGCCGCGACCGGGTCACGAGGGCCAGCCCGGCTACGACGGCCAGCCCCGCTACGAGGGCGCACGTGGCTACGACGGCCAGCCCCGCTACGAGGGCCAGCCCACCTATCAGGGTGAGCCCACCTACCAGGGCCAACCCGACCACCAGGGCCAACCCGACTATCAGGGTCAGCCCGACTATCAGGGCCGGACCGCCTTCCAGGGCCGGACCGGCTACGAGGGTCAGACCGGCTACGAGGGTCAGGCCGGCTATCGGGGCCAGCCCGGCTACGAGGGCCAGGCCGCTTACCAGGGTCAGGCGGGTTACGAGGGTCAGGCCGGTTATGAGGGTCAGGCCGGCTTCGAGGGCCAGCGCGGCTATGAGAGCCAGCCCGGCTACGAGCGCTCCCCGCGCCATGCGCGGCAGTCCGACTACGGCGCCCGCCCGAGCGGTCACGACGATCCGGCCCGGCGCGACGGCCAGACCGGATACGACCACACGAGCGGCTACGAGAATCCCGCGGGCCACGAGCGGTCGACCGGCCACGACGACCCGCCGACCGGCCACGGCCAGCCCTCCGGAGCCGGCCGCCACGCCGCCGGCGGCTCGTGGAACGGCGAGCCGGACATCCGCTGACCCTGCGGCCGGCCCCCGGGCCGGCCGCAGCCGGCGCTGCCAGGAACCCGCGCGCCACGCGTCCCACGCCACGCGTCCCACGCCACGCGGCCTCGGGGGCAGGCGACCCCACAACGGCCGTCCCGGGGCGAGCGGAAACCACGGCGTGGCCGGTACCGCCGCCGACCTCGTAAGGTCGGGCCTGTGAGCGCACCCAACACGAGCTTCGACTCCCCGATCGATCCCATCATCGACGAGCTGTGGGACCGCCGGGCCGACCTGACCCCCGACGACGCCGACGCCCGCAAGACGATCGTCGCGGCCGTCGACGCCGTCGACGCCGGGATCGCCCGCGTCGCGACCGTCGCCGCGGACGGCTCGGTCGTCGTCGACGAGCGGGCCAAGCGGGCGATCCTGCTGTCCTTCAAGGTTCTGCCGATGGCCGAGTCGGCCGCCGGGGACTTCCACTACCACGACCGGATGCCGCTGAAGACCCGGTTCGACGGTGTCCGGGTGGTGCCGGGGGCCATCGTCCGCTGGGGTGCGCACGTCCAGCCCGGCGCGATCCTCATGCCCAGCTACACGAACATCGGCGGCTACGTCGGCGCCGGCACCCTGGTCGACACCTGGGCGACGGTCGGGTCCTGCGCCCAGGTCGGCAGCAACGTCCACCTCTCGGGCGGGGTCGGGCTCGGCGGCGTGCTCGAACCGCCGAACGCGGTCCCCGTCGTCATCGAGGACGACGCCTTCGTCGGCAGCCGGTGCATGGTCGTCGACGGGGCGAGGGTCCGTCGGGGCGCCAAGCTCGGCGCCGGGGCGATCCTGACCGCGTCCACCCACGTCTTCGACGCCAACACGGGCGAAGAGTACCCGCGCGGCGAGATCCCCGAGCGGGCGGTCGCCGTCGGCTCCAGCCGGCTGAAGTCGTTTCCCGGGGGCGAGTTCGCGATGCCGTGCATCCTGGTGCTGCGCACCCTCGCCGAGGGCGAGATCCACGACAAGCTGGCGCTGAACGACATCCTGCGCGAGCACGGCGTCGCCGGCTGACCTCAGGCCTCGCGGGGTCGAGCCGCGCCACCGGGCGCGTCGGCGCCGCGGCTCGGCACCGCGCGGGCCGTAGGGTCGACGGCATGGATCTGGATCTCACCGTTCCGGTCGGCGAGCTCACCCGGCGGCTGGTCGACGTGCCGTCCGTCAGCGGCGAGGAGGCTCCGCTCGCGGACGCGGTGGAGAAGGCTCTCGCGGCGGTCGACGGGCTGCGGGTCGCCCGCGACGGCGACGCCGTGGTGGCCCGGACCTTCCTCGGCCGGCCGTCGCGGATCCTGCTCGCCGGGCATCTGGACACCGTCCCGCTGGCGGACAACCTGCCCGCGCGGGTGGTGGGCGGGCGCCTCTACGGGTGCGGCACGTCCGACATGAAGGCGGGCGTGGCGATCGCGCTGCGGCTGGCGGCCACCCTGCCGATCACCGACGCGGGTGCGTTGCGGCACGACGTCACCTGGATCTGCTACGACAACGAAGAGGTCACCGCCGACCGCAACGGGCTGCGCCGCCTCGCCGCGCGGCACCGGGACTGGCTGGACGCGGACCTCGCCATCCTCATGGAGCCCACCTCCGGCGAGGTGGAGGCCGGCTGCCAGGGCACGCTGCGCGCCGTCGTCACGCTGCCCGGCACCCGGGCACACTCCGCCCGCTCCTGGCTCGGTGACAACGCCATCCACAAGGCCGCCGAGGTCCTGCGCCGGCTCGGTGAGTACCGGGCCCGGACGGTGACGCTGGACGGGTGTACCTACCGTGAGGGGCTGTCCGCGGTCCGCATCGACGGCGGTGTGGCCGGCAACGTGATCCCCGACCTGTGCCGGGTGACGGTGAACTTCCGGTTCGCGCCGGACCGCACACCCGAGGACGCGTTCGCCCACGTCCGGGAGGTCTTCGAGGGCTATGACCTGGAGCTGACCGACCGGGCGGGCGGCGCGCCGCCCGGGCTTGCCGCGCCGGCCGCGGCCGCCTTCGTCGCCGCCACCGGGCGCGTCCCGGTGGCGAAGTACGGCTGGACGGACGTCGCGCGCTTCGCCGAGCTCGGCATCCCGGCGCTGAACTACGGCCCGGGTGACCCGAACCTCGCCCACACCCGCGACGAGTACGTGGAGCTCGCCGCGATCGACGAGGGCGAACGGCTGCTGCGCCGCTACCTGACCGCCTGACCGCCTGACCGCCTGGCCGCCTGGCCGCCTGGCTGGCCGGCTGACCGGCTGAGCACCTGGCCGTCTGAGCACCTGAGCGTCGCGGCTCCCCGCGTGCTGGTCCGAACGAGGCCGGCACGGGGATGCGTAGCCCCTCGCAACGTTGGTATTCGGGCGGTCATCGAAGGGTTCGCAATCCGCCCGACCACTGGCTGCCGGCGTCGATCTGGCTCACGGTAAAATGGGCGCTCTCGGCTAATCTCAGCGGGCTAGGTCGGCCTCTTAGGCTGGCATTCTGTGATGGCGGGGCGTCATCACGCGGCGAGTGGCTCATGATCCATAGTGCTGTCGCGACATCGGTGAAAGCTGAGAGGCGCCGTGAAAAGTCCACAACGGGGGGTTGTCATGAGAAGGTTCGTTCGCCCGCCCGGCCGCCGCCTCTCCCTGGTGCTGTTGCTGCTGGTGGCCGCGTGTGGCCCGGTGTCGATCGAGAGCGGCGGCCACGGGGGGACCGGCGGCGACTCGGCCAGCCCCGGTCTGTCGGCGTCGCCCGCTCCGACCGCGCCGACGATGGCCTCACCGGGATCTCCCAACAAGGTGCCAACTTCATCGGCGGGATCCGTGTCCCCCGTGCCCGTGCCCGCCGTCACCGGCGGTACGGCGGACACGGCGGCGACGGATCCGCCGAATCCGGTGTGGGGAACCCCGGTTCTGGCCGACTCCTTCAACGGAACCGCGCTCGATACCCGTAAATGGGTGATCTACGACTCGCCGCAGGTCAAGTTGATGCCTCGGTCACCGGCGAATGTCGCGGTCTCGGATGGCGCGCTGCGCCTCACCGGCTGGATCGACTCCGCCGGGCGGGACGTCTCGGGGGGTGTGGCAAGCCGCATCAACCTCCGGTACGGCCGCTGGGAGGCGAGGATCCGGGCCGAACGCGGTTCGGGTTACTCGGCGGTGGTCCTGCTCTGGCCGAAGTCGGAGAAATGGCCGACGGACGGTGAGATCGACATCATCGAGGTGCCGGACCCCCAGCGGCAGGTCGGCGGCAACTTCCTTCATCTCGGCAGCGACAACCGGCAGATCGAGAACAAGGTTCACGCGGATTTCACCCAGTGGCACACGGTCGGGGTGGAGTGGCTGCCGAACCGGATCACCTACTACCTCGATGGCGCGGTTGCCTGGACCGTCACGCGACCGGCGAGTTCACGCGAGCGCAACATGATTCCGAGCAAGCCGATGCACATGACGCTGCAACATGACCGTGGCTGTTTCCAGCTCATTCCGTGTCGTAACGCGCAGACGCCGCCCACCGTGTCGATGTACGTCGACTGGATCAAGATATATCGCGCCCCGTCGACGCTGCTCTGAGGCGTTACCGCCGCGGTGGCGCCGGTACCGGGCCGCGGTGCACCGGAGGGCAAACGAGCGAAGGGGTGCCGGGAGCCGAATCCGACGGCTCGCGGCACCCCTTCCCGGTGCTCTTTCCTCAGTTTGCGGCGCGGCGCAGACCCACCCGGCCCCGCACGTAGCCGAAGGAGGTCGCGGCCACCCCGAAGACGACGGCCGCCGCGCGGGCGCGGTGACCGCCGCCGGTCAGGTCGCGCCAGACGGCTCGCGGGAGGGTCCGGCTCACGTAGGTGCGCTCGGCCTCCAGGGCAGACTCCTGGCCGACGAGGCCGGCGACCCGGGCCTTCGACAGCCCCTCCGCGTAGCAGCGTCGCCGGAAGTAGGTGAACGTCGCCCGGTCGGTGGTCACGCGGTGGGCGACCACCGATCCGGGTTCGTACAGGACGACCGCGTCCGGGTTGGACTGGCGGAGGCGGATCCCGAACTCGGTCTCCTCGCAGCCCATCGGGTCGGTGCCCGTGCGGCCGATGCCCTCGGTGAAGTCGCCGACCGCCTCGAAGGCCGAGCGCCGGAACGACATGGAGGCGCCGATCGGATTGCGCACGGGGGCGCGGGAGGTGGGCAGCCCCGCATAGCTGCACCCGACCACCCAGTCGAACTCGGGCGGGAACCAGCCCGGTCGGTCGGTCGGCCAGGCCGCCAGGGCCGCTCCGCCGACGCCCATGACCCGGGGATCCGCGTAGGGCGCGAGCATGCGGTCGAGCCAGCCGGGCTCCGCCCGGGCGTCGTCGTCGAGGAACACGACGACGTCGCCCGTGGTGGCGGCGATCCCGGTGTTGCGGGCGCCGGACAGGCCGCGCGGGCCGGTGCTCGGCACGACCGTGACATCCGGCATGGCCGCGCCGGCGCGCCGCAGGAGCGCGTCGTTGTTGTCGACGACGAGGACGAGTTCGTCCCCGGCCGCGAGCTGCGCACGGGCGCTGTCGACGGCTCCGCGCAGGTCGTTCCAGCGTGCTTCGGTGTAGCAGCAGACAACCACCGAGGCGCTCGGCCGCTCGCCGGCGGGGCGGCGTTCGGCCGCGGGGGCGTCGACGGTCTTGACCCCGAGGCCCCGGAGGTCGTCGGTCAGGTCCTGGGTCACGCGCTCTCCAACTGGGTCGCGGAGTTGGCGACCGGCGTGGCGGGACCGCCGGCAGCGCTCCGCGGCTGCGGCTGCTCGGGGATCTCGAGCAGCGGATGCGGCAGGACGGTGGCGTGCGGCCGCAGCCGGCCCTTCCCGCGCCGCTCGACGATGATGGTGCGCAGCACCCGGATGCCGTCGGAGAGGGCATTGAGGTTGCTGGCGCCGTGGATCCGGTGGTGCTCGTAGCTCGGCACCTCGACCACCCGCAGCCCGGCGAGGGCGACCCGCATGTTGATGAGGGTCTCGATCTCGAATCCGTCGCCCCAACGCTTCACCGAGTCCGACGGGCCCGGGTCCATCTCCAGGACGGGCAGGCACCGGCGCCAGAAGGCGTTGTATCCGTAGCACAGATCGGTGTAGCGGCTGCCGATGAGCAGGTTCACCAGGCCGTTGAGGACCCGGTTACCCAGAGCACGCAGCTGGGTGATGTCGCTGCTTCCGCCGCCGGCGCAGAAGCGCGAGCCCTTGGCGAAGTCCGCGCCGAGGACGAGCGCCGACACGTACGCGTCGATCTCGCCTGGGTCGGCCGAGCCGTCGGCGTCGAGCATGACGATGATCGCACCGGTGGCGGCCGCGAACCCGGACGCCAGCGCGTTGCCCTTCCCGCGTCTGGTCTGGCTCACGATGACCACGTCCGGACGCAGGCGGCGGGCGACCTCCACGGTTCCGTCCGTCGATCGTCCGTCGACGACCACGATCTCCACGTCGGCTGGCAGCCGCGCGAAGACATGCGCCAGATTGCGGGCCTCATTCAGCGTCGGAATGATGACGCTCACGGTCGGTCGATGCTGCGTTGACGACATGAGTATTTCCCCCCATAAAACTCGGTGCCCCCCCGTGCGAAGGGCCCTCGGCGCTATGCCCTGCGGGACCCTCGACAGGCGGAGTCGCCGCGGAGGAATGCCTGTGGATGGAGGCTAAATTTCTCCCCGTGCCCCCGTAGGTCGTCGCCGATTCTTGGCGCGCACCACATACCCCCGCTGAAGGATAGCAGGAAGCGATGCTCGAGGGCTACCAGCCCGCCGATCCCCTCGAAGGTTCCGTGGATGCCATGGCTCGATCACGCTTTGTGATGCGGGCCGGATCGGGATTCTTTCGCCGGAGCAAAGGGCGGGCGGACGGCGGCTTTGCGCCTGTCGCTAACCATCAGTTCGAACGGTCGGCAAGGCGAACGATCCATGTGTAACTAGAATCTCTATATGACCGCCGCCGGGTCTGACCCGGTGCCGGGACGCCGGGTCGGGGGCGGACGAGGCCGATCCTGGGGCCCCGAAGAGAACGGGCCGGGTCTGCGGCGTAACAAGCGCGTGAAGCCCGCTCGCCAGCGGTTACTGCGGGTTCGGGTGGATCCGGTCCGTGGCGTCCGGCACCCGGAGGGGGCCCACCGACGTGCTAGCATGACCGGAACGGGTGGCGTATACGCAAAAAGGCATGGAAGCCTGGCGCGCCACCTTCCGAAGGCTGGGGGGCTGGTTCGGGAGTCGGACACTTCGCGCGTAGCTGGTTATTACCGCCATTGGGCATAATTGTCCGAATCGTCCATGGTGGATCTCTGTCGTTGGTCAGTTGGGGGGCTGGCTTCAGCATGCTCGAATTCGATCGGCAAGGCGGCGCGGAGCGTTCCGATCTGACATCCCGCACGGCGTCGGAAAGTCCGGCCGCTCTGGTTGCACCTTGCTGTTCTCTCAGGCAGGCCATCAGCGCCTGCGCGGCGCCGAATCCAACGGACGAACCTCAGATGTGTGGTCAAGAGCACATTCCCGCGGCCATCAAGGCCGATATTCTGGCGACTCCCGCGCGCGTCGACGATGCCTCCATCCCGGCTCCGTCGGTAGACGCCCTTGACATCAATGCGGCCAGGTCCGTGACCGGGTCCGGAGCGGGAATGCCCGCGCGCCGGTCCGGTTCCGGCGTGCAATCCGGACCTCAATCCGAACCTCAACCGGCACTTGCACGACGGCTGCTCACCACTCTCGCGGCCTGGTACCGGCTCGCCGTCCTGTGCTCGCGGGTGCAGGGGCGTCATCGAGTGGTCGGCCAGGAGCCGGACGCCGGCCGGGCCGTCCGGATCGCGGAATACGAGCTGACCACCGCGCTGCTGACGGCCCGGGCGGCCCTCGGTCGCCCGCAGGCCACCTTCGGCGAGGTCCGGGTGCTGGTCCGCTGCCACGGCGTCCCGGTCGGGCAGCTCGAGATTCCGGACAGTGGGGACGCCAACGCCGTCGAGATTCCCCTGCTGGTCAAGAAGCAGGGGCTGGACCAGCACGGGTGCTCCCATACCTGGCCGGTCTCCGTGCACGAGCGGCGCAGTCCGGCCAGCGTGGTCATCCCGACCCGCGACCGGCCGGCGAGCCTCGGCCGGCTGATCACCTCCCTGCGTGCGGTGGCCGCCACCGACATCGAGTTCCTGATCGTCGACAACGCCCCGGGCACGGCCGCGACCCGCGACCTCGTCGAGACGGTCAGCCGGTCCGACGGGCGCTTCCGTTACCTGTGCGAGCCACGCCGGGGCGCGGCCCGCGCGCGCAACACCGGGCTCGCCGCGGCCGGAGGGCGTGCCATCGCCTTCCTCGACGACGACACCCAGGTCGACCAGCACTGGCTGCCGGCGATCCTCGGCGGGTTCGACGCCGCGGACGACGTCGGCTGCGTGACCGGTCTGGTGCTGCCCGACGAGCTGACAACCTCGGCGCAGATCTGGTTCGAGCAGTACGGCGGCTTCGGCAAGGGGTTCGAGCGGAGGGTCTACGACCGCTGGACCCGGGGGAGCGCCCTCTACCCGTACGCCGCCGGCGCCTTCGGCTCCGGCAACAACGTCGCCTTCGATGCGGACACCGTCCGCGAACTCGGTGGCTTCAACGAGATCCTCGGGCCCGGTACGCCGACGCATGCCGGGGAGGACCTTGAGCTGTTCACCCGGACCATCCGCGCCGGCCACCGGATCGTCTACGAACCTTCGGCGATCGTTTACCACACCCACCGGCAGCAGTACGGCGAGCTGCTCGACCAGCTCCGCAACTACGGCACCGGGCTGTCCGCGATGCTGCTGGCCCAGGCGACGGCCAGTCCCCGGGAGCTCCTGGAGATCATGCGCCGGGTACCCGCCGGGCTGTTGTTCCTCCTGCTCCCGCGGTCGTCGAAGAACGTCAGCCGCGGGCCGCGTTTCCCCGCCGAGCTGGTGCTGACCGAGGTGCTCGGCATCGCCTCGGGACCGTTCGCGTACGCGCGGGCGCGGCGCGCCCAGCTCGGCCACGGGGATCGGAGCAGGCCAGGTGAAGCGGAGGACCACGCCAGGTGAAGCGGAGTAGCCCTGGGCGCCCCGGCGCGCGCGGGCGGGAGCGTTCCCACCCGCGTCATGCCCGGACCCGATCCCGTCCGCGGTTCGCCCCCCTGCGGGCGGTCTCCTCGGCCATGGGGATCCTGCATTCGCCGTTGCTGCGCAACGCGATCCTGCTGATGGCGTCCACGGCTATCACCGGAGTGCTCGGCATCGCCTTCTGGGCGATCGCCGCCTGGAAGTACTCGCCCGAGAACGTGGGACGCGCCTCCACCGCCGTCTCCACGATGCTGCTGCTCTCCGGGCTGGCACAGCTCAACCAGCAGAACATCCTGCCGGCCACCATCCCCGCGGCGGCGAAGCCCCGCCGGAAGATCATCCGCAACGCGTACGCCCTGTCGGGCCTGCTGGCGGCGGTGCTCGCCCTGGGCTTCGTGGCGCTGTTCGGCCGCAGCACGTTCCTCGCCGACTTCAACCCGTGGTTCTCGGTGTTCTTCGTGGCGGCTGTCGCCTTCTGGTGTCTGTTCACGCTGCAGGACTCGGTACTCGCCGGGCTGCGCAAGGCGCCCTGGGTGCCGATCGAGAACGCGTTCTTCGCGGGGGCGAAGCTCGTCCTTTTGTTCGTGTTCGCCACCCTCGGGATCTCCGCCGGCCTGTTCTTCGCCTGGACGGCGCCCGTCTTCCTGCTCGTCCTCGTCATCAACACGCTCATCTGGCGCCGGGTGCTGCCGAGGAAGGACTCCCCCGACCTCACCGGTCCGCTGCCCGTGGCGGTCGCGGCGGCGGCGGCCGCACCCCGGCGGCGGGCCGACTGGTACATCATCAGCGACATGGCCGGCGGGCTGGTCCAGCTCGCCGCCACCACCCTGCTGCCCGTCATCGTCTCCGCCCGGCTGGGCTACGAGGCCACCGCGTACTTCTACACCTCGTGGAACCTGGTCTCGGTCTTCGACCAGCTCATGGGCGGTGCCACCGCGTCCCTGACCGTCGAGGGCACCCGGGAGTCCTCCCGGGTCAGCGCCCACATCCTCAGCATGGTCAAGTTCCTGCTGGCGTTCATCGTCCCGGTCGCGCTGCTCACGGCGATCTTCTCGGGCACCCTGCTCGGCGTCTTCGGCAGCGAGTACTCGCACGAGGGGACGAACCTGCTGGCGTGCCTGGCGTTGGGCGCCATCTTCCGGGCGACGATCCTGCTGGCGGTGACGATCAGCCGGGTGCAGCGCAAGGCGCGGCTGCTGCTGGCCATCCAGGGTTCCGTGAGCGTCTGCCTGCTGACGACCGCGCTGATCGTCGGATCCCACGGGCTGACCGCCATCGGGCTGGCCTACCTCGCCTGCCACGCGGTGATCGCCCTGGCCGTGGTGCCGATCTACGTCAAGGCGCTGCGCCGGCCGTCGTCGGCACCCGACCCCGCCCGCGTCGGGCTGCGGGAGCCCGCGCCCACCCGGGGTCGGCCGGTGCTGCCCCTGCCCTACGCCGACGTCCCGGAACCGGGCCTGGTGGCACCCGAGCAGCCCGACCCGTACCTCCCCGACCCCGAGACGACCTGGCTCATCGAGCGCCGGCCGTCATTCCCCGACCCCCGCCAGTCCGGCACGCGCCCACCGGGGTCCGCAGCGCGCGGTGCCGGGCCGGCGGCGCCCTCCGTGCGGGAGTACGTCGCCGATCCGGCGGGGGCCGGCGGCGAGCTCGACCCCCCGCGGTCGTCGTCGGAACCGAGCGGGCAGGCCGGCCGCCGGGATCGCCGGCTGGCGTCACCGCATTCGGATCACCACATGAGGACGGTCTTGTAGAGATGCAGAAAGTCGCACTCGCCTATCTCGGTTACGCCGGTCGCGGAAACCTCGGCGACGACGCGATCGAGCTCGTCTACAGGCGGGCGTTCCCGCAGGCGCGGATCGCCGCCCTGCCGCTGTATCCCGGCGACCTCCCCGGCCACCTGCGGGAGCGCCGGCACCTGAGTTTCCGGGACGCCTCCCTGCTGCTCGGTGGCGGCACGGTGATCGGACGCAAGAACTGGCGGGTCCACCTGCTGACCGGCGGCCGGCTCGTGGGACGCCGCCCGTTCCACCTGCTCGGCGCCGGTGTCGAGGATCCGGTGTTCCAGGGCCGTAACTCGTTCTCCGCGAACGGAGAACTGCGCCGGTGGCGACCGCTGCTGGAGCAGTTCGACCGGGTGACCGTCCGCGGACCGCGCTCCGCGGAACTGCTGGGGACCATCGGAGTGGTCAGCGAGGTCGTGGGGGATCCGGCTCTGTTGCTCGAACCCGGCCCGCTGCCGCGGTCGGTGGACGCGGGCGTACTCGGCCTCAACGTCGGCTGGGGCGACGACATGTGGGGGCACGATCCCGAGCGGGTCGGCCGGGAGCTCGCCGGCGCGCTGCGCCAGCTCGCCCGGCGCGGCTGGCGGTTCCGGGCCTTCCTCGCCAACGACAGCGACCGGGCGTACACCGAACGGCTGCTGGCCGACGCCGGGGTGACCGACCGGACCGAGGTGTACGTCACCGTCGATCCGGACACCTACCTGCACTCGGTGCGCGGCTGCTCGGTGCTCGTGGCCCAGCGGCTGCACGCGGCGATCCTGGCCTGCGCCGCCGCCGTGCCGACCATCGCCATCGGCTACCAGCCCAAGTGCGACGACTTCATGGCCTCCCTCGGCCAGGAGCGGTTCCTCCTGCGCACGGACGAGGTCGACGCCGAGTCGCTCGTCGATCTGGTGGAGAAGGTCGACGCGGATCGCACGGACCACGTGATGCGGCTGCAGATCGCCGTCGACGCCCGCCGCGCGGCCCTGCGCGCGGCGCTGGCGCGCATCGGCGATCAGCTCGGCCTCGACCACGCCGCCGGGTAGGCACCGGGCGGGCCTCGACCAGCACCGGCGTCGGATTCCCACCGGCGCCGGCCCGGGCACGGCCCCGGCGACGCCACCCCTGGCACCTCATCCACCCCCACCCCATCCACCTTCACCTCCACATTCACCGCGGCATCCACCTCCAACCCGGCGTCCACATCCACCCGGCATCCCCGGCATCCACCCAGCGGAGACAGGTTTACGTGCAGATGAGCGGAGTTCGCGCCCGCCTGGCGGTCGGCCTGGGACTGATCTGTCTCGTGATGCTGCCGCTCGGTGCTCCCGGCGGCCTGCGGGCCGCGGTGATCCTCCCGGCGGTCCTGCTCCTGCCGGGTGCGGCCGTTCTCAGCTTCGTGGTGATCAAAGATCGGGCGCTCTGGGCCGGCCTGGCCGTGTGCGTGAGCCTCGCCGTCGAGGCCGTCGTGCTCTGCGTGCTGCTGTGGCTGCGGATCTGGCATCCGGACGCGGTGGCCGCCGTGCTGGTCGTGCTGTCGGTGGCGATCATCATGGTCAACGCGCGACGATCCCGGTCCGCACCCGAGAGCGGCGAGGCGCGGGCGCCCGTCGCGGTCACTCTCACCGATGCCGCCCCCACCGAATTCATCGCGCGCGGCGGCGTCGGTGCTCCCACCGCACCCATCGCGCGGGGCACCGTCGGGGTCCACACCGAACCCATCGCGCGCCGCACCGGTGACGTCCAGGCCGGCGGGCGCGCGGGGACGCCGCGGCCGCGGGCCGCCGCCGCGGGGCCGCTCGTGGCTCCCGGCGTCCTCGCCGCCGTCCTGTTCGCGGTCAGCGTCGGGCGGGTGGATCCGGGGCGGATGGGGCAGTACGGCATGCTGACCGTGCTCCCGGCGACCTGGTATCTGGCGCTCGCGCTGCTGCTGGCGGGCGCGGTCGCCGTGCTGACCCGGCCCGAGGTCAACCGGGCGGCGGCGGCCGGATACCTCTTCGGGATCGTGTTCGTGCTCTTCGGCACGGCTCCGCTGGTGTACTCCGTGCCCCATTACTCCTGGGTGTACAACTACGTCGGCGTGACGCGCTACATCCTGGCGCACCACTCCCTCGACGGGAACGTCGACATCTACCAGCGGTGGCCCGGCTTCTTCGCGGTGGCCGCCTTCCTGTCGGGGCTGACCCGGACGACGGATCCCCTGGTGTTCGCGCAGTGGGCGGAGGTCTTCTTCGTCTCCGTCTCCGCACTGCTGGTGTCCTGCCTCGGCCGGTCGTACCTGCGTTCGGTGAGTCTCGGCTGGGTGGCCGCGCTCGTGTTCGTCGCGGGCAACTGGGTCGGGCAGAGCTACTTCGCACCCCAGGGCCTCGCGCTCACCCTCGCCCTCGCGATCTACTGCCTGCTCGTCGAGTTCTGCCGGTCCCCGGGGCGGGGGACGACGGGTGCGACGGGTGCGACCGACGCGACCACGCTGCGCCGCTGGGCGATCGCCGTCGCGGTGCTGCTGCAGGCCGCCGTGGTGGTCTCCCACCAGCTCACCCCGTACCTGATCGTGGTCAGCGTGGTGGTGCTCGTCGCCTCCGGCCTGGTCCGGCCGTGGCTGCTCGTCGTCCTCATGACGGTGCTCGCCGTGGCGTTCCTGATCCCGAACCTGTCCTACATCACCAGCCATTTCGGGGTCGCGTCCTCGCCCGATCCGTTGCAGAACCTGCGGCGGGTCGACCCGTACGGTGCGACGCCGCTACCGGGGAAGGCGCTGCACGCCCGGGCCGGTACCGCCCTGTCGATGCTCGTCTGGCTGCTGGCCGCCGCGGCGGTGGTGCACGGCCGGATACGCCGGCGGCCGGGGGCCGGCGTGCTCGGCCTGCTGTTCGTCTCGCCCGCGATCCTGGTCTTCGGGCAGGACTACGGGGGCGAGGCGATCTTCCGGGTCTACCTGTTCTCCCTGCCCTGGGCGGCGCTGGCCATCGCCAGCGGCATGGTCCGGGGCGAGCCGCGGCCGGTGCGGGCGAGACCGGCGGCGCGGCCGGCGCGGCCAGCGCGGCCAGCGGGTCCCGCGGTGCCGGTGGTGCGGGCACGGCGGGTCGGGGTGGTGGCCCTGGCCTGCACGGGAGCCTTCCTGCCCGCCTTCTTCGGCCAGGAGGAACTCAACTACATGCCGGCCGGCACCGTGGCGGCCAGCGACTACTTCTACGGGCACGCGCTGTCGGGCTCCGTGCTCATGTGCGCCGCCCCCAACTTCCCCCGTAGCTACGGGCCCAACTATGACGAGTTCATCCACATGAAGAATGGCGACGAACCGAACATGCTGCTCAATCCGGACCTGCGAGGGCGCGATCTGGGTCCGGCGGACGTGAGCACCGTGGTGTCGGAGATCAGGAAGTACTCCAGTCGCGGATACCTCGCCTTTGCCGACAGCGGGGACGCCTACGTCCGGACGTTCCAGCTCGCACCGGCCGGCGCACTCGGGCGGCTGGAGGCGGCCGTGGCCCGGTCGCCCTCGTTCCGGCTCTGGTACAGCAACGCCGACACGCGCATCTACGCCCTGGCCGACTCCAGAGCGGTCGGTGTGTCGAACGCGGTCGGCGTGGCGAACAACGTCCGGTTGACCCCGCCTCCCTCGCCCACGGCGGACGCCGTCGTGACGAGCGGGCCGGCCGCGGCCACCGTGTCGCTGGGGCGGCCCTGATGGCGGCGTGGCGTTCGACGACGGTCCGGTTGAGCGTCCTGGGGCTGCTCAGTGTGCTGGTCCCCCTGCTGGAGGCGGCGGACACCGGGGGGGCGGTGCGGGTCGTGCTGGCGCTCGCCTTCCACGTGACGATTCCCGGCGTCCCGCTGCTCCTGCTCACCCGCCTGGACGGCCCGGTCCTGCTCGCCTGCGTGGGCGGCGCGCTGTCCGTGGCGCTGACCATCGTCGGCGCCCAGCTCATGCTGTGGTCCGACGCGTGGCATCCCCTCGCCCTGGTGGTCGTTTTCGCGCTCGTCTCGCTGGCGGCGCTGGCCGTCGACTTCTGGCGGGCGCGCCCGTCGGCGACGCGGGCCGGCGCGGGGCGGGGCGGCCTGCGGGGGAGCGGAGCGTGATCGCGGCGTGTCCCGGTGCCCGCGATGGCGGGGTGGGTCTCTCATGACGACGGATGCGTACACGCGGCCGGGGAAGGGATCGCGGGAGCTGGCGGGAGCCACCGACGCCGACCGCGGCGCGGCGGCGGGCCGGACCGCGCCGGCGGCGCCCGGGCAGACGCGCGGCCCCGCGCCGGTCGCGCTGCTCGCCGTGGCCGCCGTGCTCATCGGCTGGGGGATGGCCGCCGCGGATCCGCACCGGATCGGCGCGCTGGGCATCGTCGACGCCCTCGACTGGCGTTACGCGGCCGGTATCGTGGCGCTCGCCGCCGCCTTCGTCTGGGAGCTCGGCGCCGCCCGCCCGCGGACCTGGCTGTTGGCGTCCGCGACCTGCGCGCTGGTGATGGCGATCTACGGGGTGTCCCCCGTCGTCGAGCAGACGGCCCGGCTGCCCACCTCGTGGCGGCACGCGGGCTTCATCAACTACATCCACGACAACGGCACCGTGCTCCACCACTACGACGCGCGGTTCTCCTGGCCGGGGTTCTTCGCCGGCGTCGCCGTGCTGATGAACACCGCCGGCGTCGGCGACGCCAGCCACCTGCTGCTGTACGCCTCCGTGGTGTTCATGCTCGCCTACCTGCCCTGCCTCGCGATGATCTTCCGCGAGCTCGGGCTGAGCCGCCGGGCGACCTGGCTCGCGCTGTGGCTGTTCCTCTGCGCCGACTGGGCGGACCAGGAGTACCTCTCCCCGCAGGGGACGGCGTACCTGCTGTCGCTGGTGGTGCTCGTGATCGCGCTGCGCACGAGCGGGCGACGCGCGCCCGTGGGCGGCGGGACAGCGGTGGGCGGCGGGACAGCGGGAGGCGGCGAGGCGCGCGGCCGGCGTGACCGGCTGCGCGCGCTGCTCGAACCGCCCCCGCCGGCCTTCGGGCCGCGCGAGCAGATGGCGTTGCTGGCGTGCGCGGCCGTCCTCGCCTTCGCCGTCGTGGCCAGCCACCAGCTCTCCCCGCCGCTGCTGACGCTGCTGCTCGTGAGCCTGCTGCTGACCCGCCGGCTGCGCGGGCGGGGGCTCGTCCTGCTGGTGCCGATCCTGTTCGTCGGCTACTTCACGTTCGGTGCGGTCGACTTCTGGAGCGGTCATCTGTCGGTCGTCACCGGGGACGTGGGCGGGGTCGGCGGCACGGTCAACCAGACCCTGTCGAACCGGGTGCAGGGTTCGCCGACCCACCTGCGGATCGCGTTCCTGCGCATCGTGGTGGTCGGCGTGCTCTTCGTCGGCGCCGCGGTCGGCTCCCTGCGCAGACGGCGCTGGCGGCTCGGCGCGGTGGCACAGGCCGCGGCCTGCGCGCCGTTCGGGCTGCTCGCGTTGCAGTCCTACGGCGGCGAGGCGCTGTTGCGGGCCTACCTGTTCGCGCTGCCGTTCCTGTGCGCCCTGTGCGCCGCGGCCTTCCTGCCCGCGCCCGACCCCGACTTCGGCACGCTCGCCCGCCGCGGGCGCCGCCGCGGCGGCCCCGCCCGCCGGCGCCCGCGCGCCGGGGAGGCCGGTCGCGGCGAGGACACGGTCCAGGTGCGCATCCGGCGGGCCCGCCCGCGGCGGCCGGAGCTCTCGCGGCGCCTGTCGGCGCTCCTGCTGGTCGTGTGCATCGGGGCGGTCGCGGTGCAGCTCGTCTGTCGGGGCGGCAACGAGGAGTTCGTCTGGTTCTCCCACGAGGAGGTCGCGGCCACCCAGGAGCTCTACGACCTGGCTCCCGCGGGCAGTACCATCGGCGTTCTCAACGGCTTTTTCCCGGGTCAGAACGACGATCTCGGTCGGGTGTCGTTGATAAATCTCGAGAGCAAGTGCAAACCGGTCGTCGATCCGTACCAGTGCGCTCTGCAGTTGAAGCCCGACTACATTCTGATCACGCGGGCCCAGGACGCATACGGCCGGGAGTCGGAATCCCGTCCCGAGAAGTGGGCGGCGGCGGACGCGGCATCTCTGGAACGGTCCGCCGGATACCACCGCATTCGGAACAGTCCGGACGCGGTCATTCTCGCGCGCGGGGTCGACGGCGGACTTCGGACATCGCGCGTGGACGCGTCGACCCGCCCGGTGCTCTCGGTGGACCAGGAGGGGTGAGGGACGGATGGACCAGCACAACGTGATTCGGATCGGGCTGGTGCTCGTCTGCCTGGCGGCGGGCCTCGCGATCGGCGTGGATCTGCTGCGCGAGGCGCGGTCCCCCCGCGCCCGGGGGGTTGGCCGGCTGATGAACGTCGGTCTCCCGGTGGTCGCCGTGGCGGCCTTCGCCGCCTGCTGGGTGCGGGTGTCGAATGGGTGAGACCCGGCACCTGGGGGGGACCTCGCACCTGGGTAGGACCTGGTCCCGCGGCCGGGAGTGGCGGCGATGAGCGGGCGAGGCCGCAGCCGGCGGGAGATCCTCCTGCTGGGGTTGGGCGCGGCCGGGGCGCTGGCACTCGCGGGATGCGGCGATGACCAGGCGGACTCGCAGGCGCGCTACCTCGGCCCGACCGACAACGGTCAGGCCCCCCGCACGGATGCCGACCTGTGCGTCTACGGCGCGACGCCCGCGGGGATCGCCGCGGCCGTCCAGGCTCGGCGGATGGGCCTGCGCACCACGCTGCTGGCCTTCGACGACGAGATCGGCGGGATGATGTCGGGCGGCCTGTCCGCCACGGACACCGGCTACACCTCGACCATCGGCGGGTTCGCCCGGGAGATCTTCGCCGCGATCGGCGAGCACTACCGCTCGACCGGGCCGGTGTACAACTTCGAGCCGCATGTCGCCCGCGACGTCTTCGTCGCGGTCCTGAAGAAGGCGGGCGTGCGGGTCATGACCCGCCAGCGGCTCGCCGAGGTCGTGCTCAGCGGGAACCGCATCCGCTGGATCAACACCGACGGCGGCGGCACCCACCGGGCGAACGCCTTCGTGGACGCCAGCTACGAGGGTGACCTGCTGGCCGCGGCGCGCGTCGCCTTCGCGACCGGGCGGGAGGCCAACAGCGAATACGGCGAGACCCTCAACGGCATTCAGAACCGGCCGGCCGGATCGACCTTCCTGTCCTGCGTCAGTCCCTACCGCCGCGACGGCGATCCGACCAGCGGTCTGCTGCCCGACGTCTCGGTGAACGGGCTGGGGGCGACGGGTCAGGGCAGCCCCCTCGGAATGGACTTCTGTTTCCGGCTCTGCCTGACCCACGCCGGGTCGAACGCGCGGCCGTTCCCGAAGCCGGCGCACTACGACCCCGAGCGGTATGAGCTGCACCGCCGCTATCTGGCCGCTGGGAACCGGAACGTGATGTCCTTCATGGTCGAGCTGCCCGGGCGGAAATTCGACCTCAACAACAGCGGTCCGGTCTCGACCAACCTGGTGGGCGGCTCGGCGAACTGGGCGACCGCCGACTACAAGCGCCGCGAGCAGATCTACCAGGATCACCTCTCCTACCAGCAGGGCCTGCTCTGGTTCCTCGCGAACGATCCAGCCGTGCCGGCCTGGCAGCGTACCCAGGCCCGTTCCCTCGGCCTCGCCGCCGACGAGTTCGTGGACAGCGACAACTGGCCGCGCCAGCTCTACGTGCGCGAGGCCAGGCGGATGGTCAGCGACTACGTCGCGACGGAGGCGGACACGTCGGGCGTCCGGCGCTGCCCCGACCCGATCGCCTACGCATCCTTCAAGGTCGACTCGCACGCCGTGCAGCGGGTCGTGGCGAACAACTGCCTCGTCAACGAGGGCGGCGTGGACGTTCCCGTGCCCGGCCCGTGGACGGTGTCGCTGCGCTCGATCCTGCCGCGGCGGCAGGAGTGCGTGAACCTCGTCGTGCCGGTCTGCGTCTCCTCCTCCCACGTGGCCTGGTCCTCGCTGCGGATGGAGCCGGTGCTCATGATGCTCGGCCAGGTGGCGGCCATCGCCGCGGGCACGGGAGTCCGCCGCGGCGTGGCCGTTCAGGACGTCGCCTATCCCGAGATCCGGGCGGCCCTGCAAAGGCTGCGCCTGCCACTGCCGGGCGTCGCCACGTGATTCCGCCGAATCCCCAGCATTTCCAATGATTCCTAGGGAGTAGAAGGAGGATGGTGTGAGTACCGGGCAAGCTGCGGACTACCGCGCCCGACTGCGGACCGCGGGCATTTTCTCGGTCGCCGATCTCTACCCGCCGCAGACCGTGGCGCGGTGGAACGAGATCCTCGACCGGGAGTTCGCCGAGAAGGCGGATCAGGCGCGGGCCTACGTCGGCGCGGACCGGCTCGTCGCGCTCGGGATCGCCGAGGAGGTGTTCTCCACGCCGCTGCGCCAGGCGATCCGTGCGCTGATCCCCGATGCGGTGCTGTACCACTGCCACGTCTACGAGACCGCGGCGAACCAGGAACGGTCGCACATCCACTCCGGGCGCCTGGGCGGCTGGCACCGGGACACCGAGACGATCCGTCTGTTCGATCCCACCGCGGCCCCCCAGTACATCAGCATCTTCGTCTACCTGAGCGACGTCGCGAGCGGCTCCGGTGGCTTCGAGCTCAGGACGCTGCCGCCGGCGCACGCCATCCAGCCCGGCAACCGTTCGGTCGTGGTGCAGGGACAGGCCGGCACCGCCTTCGTGTGGAACCGCTCCTTCTACCACCGCGCGACGCCGAACCTCAGCCCCGTCCGCCGGCGCGTGCTCAAGCTGTCGATCCAGTCCACGGCGCTGCCGAACGACCGGATCGAGCTGCCCGAGTTCGCCCGTGCCCGCACGGCGGTCAACCCGGCGGACGAGTACCTCGGCTTCCTGCTCGGCGCCGGGCGGGGCGGGCCGGCCGCGCCGCGCCAGCTTCCGCGCGCGGCGGATCCGGCGACCCCGCCCCCGCCCGCGGCCGATCTCGTGCCCAACGCCGTGGTCGAGGTCTCCCGCGCGGACGCCCTCTGGCACCGCGTCAGCGCGGTCAAGTACCGGCTGCCGGTCGGCTGATGGCGGCCACGGGGGTGGACCGGCGCCGGGTCCTGATCATCGGGTCCGGGCGACGGATCCGGAACAACTTCCTGCCGGCCTTCGCGCAGCGGCGGGACCAGTTCGAGATCGTCGGGCTGTGGTCGCGCACCCGGGAGCACGCCGAACGCGCGGCCGCGCCGTGGGGGGTGCCGGTGGTGGACTCCCCGGCCGCGGTCCTCGAAGCGGTCGACACGGTCGTCGTCTCGGTCTCCACGACCGCGGTGCGCGCGGTCCTGCGCCAACTCGCCGAGCGGGCGGCCCAGCTCTCGGTCGTCCTGGACACGCCGGTGTTCGGGCAGGCCGCCCACCTGCCGGCGATGGCGACCCTGCGGACGTTCGCCCGGGTGGTCGTGGCCGAGGACTACATGAACTACCCGCAGTGGACCCTCGCCCGCCGCGCGGTCGCCGACGGCCTGATCGGCGAGGTGCGCTCGGTGGAGCTCGCGCACTCGGGCTACCGCTACCACGGGCTCGCCCTCATCCGGTCACTGGCCGACTTCGACCATGTCACCGTGGGCACCCGGCGGCGGGTCGGCGCCGACGTGCACTTCGACTTCCGGCTGCGGGGCGGGTTGCGGGGGCGCATCACCGAGCCGTACGACCAGGCCCGAGGGACGACGACGATCACGGGCGAGAAGGGCGTGATCACGGACTCCGCGCAGGTGGGTGCCGAGCACGGCCCGGTGCACGTGCTGCGGCCCCGCGGGGACGACCGGCCCGACGGCTACCTTCTCGGCGGCCCAGAGCGTCTCGGCGGCTCAGAGCGTCTCGGCGGCTCAGAGCTCGACCTGCCGGCGCTGCCCGCCCTGCTCGACGCCGAGGTGCCCGACCGCAGCCTGTTCAACGCCCTGAAGACCTGCGGCCTGCTGGAGGTGCTCGCGGCGGTGACGGGAGAGGCCTTCCACTCCCGGTACACCTACCGGGAGGCGCTCTACGACCACCTGACGACGGTGGCCCTGCGCACGAGCCCGCTGCTCGTCGACCCGGTGGCGGGCGTGGGCGGCAACATCGTCGGCGGTCTGGACGGCATGTTCGCCGGGCTGGCCCGGGCTCGGGGCGTCATCACCAGGCCGGCGGCGCGCCGGGGAGGGACGCCGACGCGAGGGCCCGGGTGAGTTCCCGCCAGGCCGCCGGGTCCGGGTCCGGATAGTTTATGATATGTCGTTATCTTCCGGGCTTATCCCCCACCCGGAAAACCTCGTGACCGAGCCGAACCGGGGTTCGGGAGGCAGGCGGGGTGTACCGGCTCAAGCGATTCGGGCCTACCGCAATTTTTGTCACGCGCATGACGCATTCCACCGAGGTCCGATGGTTCGCTCCCTCGCTGGACGTTAGAGTTGGTTTGCACGCACGGGGCCGGCTGGATGGGGGTCCGACAAGCCGGTGGTGCGACGTGCACCAGTGGGGGGTTCGTCGATCGGCACAGCGGGTGTTGCTGTCATGCGCTGACGTGGCACACAGCCCGGTCGGTCGTCCCTCGTCGGGCTGTTGGCCCGTCCGAAGAAGTCGTGACCGCGGGGGGTTTTCCGAGTGACGGACACTGTCTTCAGCGATGCTCAGGATCGGCGGGGGGCCGTTCAGTGACCCAGCGTGGCGGCGGCCGCCGGCCCGACGACCGGGCGGCGGTCCCGGCCGGTGCGGCGACGCTCGGCGCCTCGCCCGTCGCGCCGGGTCGGCCCGGCCGGCGGATACCGAACCAGCGTGCCCAGTTGGCGGTGGTGGTCGGGGACGTCCCCCCGCCGGCGCCGGCGGTCGATCGTGTCGGCCGTCGGGACCTCGGCGCGGCGCAGCCGGACGCCGCGGGGATCGCCACGGCGCCCAGGCCGGCCGGCGGGCTCGACCCCTCGGCCGGCGACCTGCCCGGCCTGCCCGACCCGGACGCGCGGGGCGATGCCGGCTACCGGGCCCGGGTTCCCTGGGAGCGTCCCTACACCCGGCTGCTGGTCTTCACCGACGCCCTCGCCTGCGTGGTGGCGGTGGGGGTGGCCTACCTGGTCCGGTTCGGCGGCCTGGTCGAGTTCGACCTCAAGCCGGTATCGGCGCGGCCCTACATCGTGATGTCGGTCCTGCTGCCGCTCGCCTGGGTCCTGTCGATGTTCTTCGGGCGTGCCTACGAGAGCCGCTTCCTCGGCGGGGGATCCGAGGAGTTCCGGCGCGTGCTCAACGCCGCCGCCCAGCTCACCGCGGTCGTGGCGGTCGTCTCCTATGCGACCAAGGCCGAGCTCGCCAGAGCCTACGTACTGATCGCGTTCCCCGCCGCACTGTTATTGACGGTGGCGCTGCGGGTCGGCGCGCGAGCCGGTCTGCACCGGCTGCGCCGGACGGGCCGCTGCCTGCACCGTGTGCTGGTCGTCGGCGCGGGGGAGTCCGCGGCGTCCATGATCCGGATAGCGCAGCGGGAGCCCACCGCGGGCTGGTCGGTCGTCGGGGTCGTCCTCGATCGGTCGCCGGGTCGGCACAGCCACGACTCGCCGGAGCGCGGCGGGTTCGATCTGCTGGGGGTGCCGATCGTCGGGACCTCGGAGAGCCTGCACACCGCCATCGCGCAGACGGCGGCGACGACCGTCGCGATCAGCCCGCAGATGGACGGTGAGCGGCTGCGGCGGTTGCTGTGGATGTTGGAGGGCAGCGAGGTCGACGTCCTGGTCTCCTCGGCGCTCACCGACGTGACCGGGCCGCGTATCTCGATCCGTCCGGTCGCCGGGCTGCCGCTGCTGCACGTCGAGGAGCCGGAACTCAGCGGTACCCGACGCGCGATGAAGGGCCTGTTCGACCGGAGCGTGGCCGCGGGGATCCTGCTGCTGTGCCTGCCGCTGCTGGTCACCCTCGCGCTGGCCGTCCGGCTGACCAGCCGGGGGCCGGCGATCTTCCGGCAGGTGCGCGTGGGCCGGGGCGGTGAGCACTTCACGATGTACAAGTTCCGCTCGATGTACGTCGACGCCGAGCAGCGCAAGGCGGAGTTGGAGTCTCACAACGAGCGGGCCGAGGGCCTGCTGTTCAAGATGCGCGAGGACCCACGGATCACCCGGGTCGGGAAGTTCCTGCGCAAGTGGTCTCTGGACGAGCTGCCGCAGTTGTTCAACGTCGTGGGGGGCAGCATGTCGCTGGTCGGCCCGCGCCCGCCGCTGCCGGCGGAGGTCGCCCGCTACGAGGACGACGTGCACCGCCGGCTGATGGTGAAGCCCGGCCTGACCGGCCTGTGGCAGATCAGCGGCCGGTCCGATCTGGAGTGGGACGAGTCGGTGCGACTTGACCTGCGCTACGTGCAGAACTGGTCGCTGGCGATGGACTTCTACATCCTCTGGCGGACGATGTTCGCGGTGCTGCGCCGCGAGGGAGCCTACTGATCCGCCGATCCGCCGATCTGCTGCGGCGGGGCCGGTAGCCGGCTTCAGGCACTGACTAGTGCAGCCGCTCACGTGTTCCTTGCCGGTGTTCGGTGACGGCCTGTGTTGTCAGACCGCGCTCGCCTCGCCACCGGATGGTCCGCCGGCACCGGCCGCGCGAGAGCTGTGCAGGGGAACGGAGCCAGGAAACCGGTCCCGCTGCCATCAGGCGCTGTCCGTTGAGCGCCGGCACTGCGCCTGTATGTGCTCCGGATGGCGCTCAATGAAATTGCTGTGCAACGTCGACATTTCTGTCGCCTGAAATTGTTGCGCTATGCGAATGGTGCTGAATGTCGGCGCGTGACCGCATTCGGCCGTTGATCCGTGGATATCATCAATGTCCGACCGGGATGTCGTCGGCGCGGTCGCAGATTTCATTTACAGGATTGTACGCCATTGCCGTGATATGGGTCACAGATGGGCGTCGTGCGCATTGATGGTCGTATGTGGCGGGGTCTCGGTCGTAAGGTGGACCCCGGCGACGCGGTATTGATTCCGCCGCCGACCACATTCCGTTCTCGTGCGGCCAGGCGGGCCGTGAGCGCCGAGGTGTCAGCGGCCTGATCCCAGGTTCCGAGGGAACCGTGCAGAGGCCATATCGGGGGAAGATATGCCTACCTTTTTCTGTCATTCCCATGCGGTGATGTCAGTGATGTCGGCGATTGGGCGCCGACCGTCGGCGATGCGACCGAGGATTCGTCGTGGGCGCTGAGGCCGGCGGCGCCGCCGGCCGTCACCGCGTCCGTGCCGCCCCTGCGCCGACTGCCACCGGAGCGGCACCGGCCGGCCCGTGGATTCGCGTCTCCCTACGGGACCGCACCGAGTCGGAGTACCTCGCCGACCTGCTCCAGGATCACGGGCTGGCGGTGCGTGTCGCGCTGCCGGGCGAGGACGAGCCGGGCGGGGATGACCAGCAGGTAACCAACGAGATCGTCGTCAGTCAGGAGCTGGTCGCCGGGCTCATTCCGGCCGCGCGCCGGGGTGACCCGCCCCGGATCCCGCCGACCGATCGGCCGGCGACACCCCCGGCCGGCGGTTCCGACGAGGAGCAGGTGACGCAGCCCGGGCGGTTGACCATGCATGACCTCGACGCGGTCGCCCGCCGCCTCGTCGCCACCGTCCAGCGCAGGGGCGAACGCAACCGGCGGGGGCTGGCGCAACTCGCCCTCGAGGACGAGGACATCTTCGACGACGTCGCCGTCCAGCAGGGCTCCGGTCGGCGGCTGCGCCTGGTCGGGCGGGAGGGTGTGCTGGTCTGCCTGCGGGTCAGCGAGCTGGGGCGGGTCCGCGAGCGCCTCGGCGCGCAGGCGACCTGGGAGCTGGTCGGCCGGATCCGCGACGTCACCGTCGCGGAACTGAGCCTGGCCAAGCCGCCGGCTCTGCGCAGCAACGGCGAGTTGCTGTGGGTCCTGCCGGCCGCGCCGGCCGCTCGGGTCCGCAAACAGCTCGAGCAGCTCAACGCCGCGCTGGCGAGCCGGTCGGTCACGGTGACCGTCGGCGACGCCGAGGAGCATCTGCGCGTCACGCCCGCCGTCGGCCTGGTCGGCGTGAGTCGGACGGATCCGGCCGTGCTGATCAGTCGGGCCAGGGCCGCCGCCGCGACCGCGGCCAGCCGCCTCGATCTGGAGCCCTGCACCTGGGAGCCGTCCGAGGAGGTGGCCTCCGTCCACGGCGAGCTCCCCACCGCTGCCGGTGCCGGTGCGGCGGTGGCGGCTTGGCGGATGGCCAGGCGGGGGATCGGGTCGACCGCCGCGCAGGCCCTGCTCAGCCTCGCCCTCGCCCTCGGCCCGCCCTTTCTCTACTACACGCTCACGGCCCAGTTCGGTGTCGACGTGCTCGGCCCCGCCTACGCCTTCATCGTGCTCGCGCTGGTGGCGACCGCCGGGTCGATCTACGTCGAGGGTCTGCTCGCGCTCGACCCGGTTCGGCCTCCGGCACTGCCGCCGGGAGACCCGCCGCCGGCGACGGTCGTCATCGCCGCGTACCTGCCGAACGAGTCAGCGACGATCATCGACACCCTCGAGGCGTTCCTGCGCATCAGCTACGCCGGGCCCCTGCAGGTGATCCTCGCCTACAACACCCCACATTCACTGCCGGTCGAGGCCGTGCTCCAGGACATGGCGCACGATCATCCCCGGCTGGTGGTGCTCAGGGTGCCCGGCAGCACCTCGAAGGCCCAGAACGTCAACGCCGCCCTCGAAATCGCCACCGGCCATTTCACCGGCGTCTTCGATGCCGACCACCATCCGGCGCCGGACTCGGTGACGCGGGCGTGGCGCTGGCTGGCCGATGCCTACGACGTCGTGCAGGGTCACTGCGTCATCCGTAACGGCGGTGCGAGCTGGTTGTCGCGCATGGTCGCGGTGGAGTTCGAGTCGATGTACGCGGTGGGCCATCCGGGGCGGGCGAAACTGCACGGTTTCGGAATCTTCGGCGGTTCCAACGGATTCTGGCGGACCGACATTCTGCGCCGCGTCCGGATGCGCCCCCGCATGCTCACCGAGGACATAGACTCCTCGGTCCGTTCCATCCTTGCCGGTGTTCGCATCGCCTCCGATCCGGCGCTGCTGTCCTTCGAGCTGGCGCCGACCACGCTGCGGGCGCTGACCCGCCAACGGCTGCGCTGGGCCCAGGGCTGGTTCCAGGTGTCGCGGAAGTACTTCGGCGTCGCGCTGGCCTCTCCCGCCCTCAACCGCCGGCAGAAGGCCGGCGCCGCGTTCCTGTTCGGCTGGCGCGAGCTCTACCCGTGGATCTCCATCCAGATCTTCCCGTTGCTGGGATATCTGCTGCTGCATCCGGCACCTGGTCGGGGCGTGCACTGGGCCATGCCGTTCTTCCTGTTCCTCACACTGGTCACGATGGGAGTCGGCGTGGCGCAAAGCCTCTTCGCCTATCTGCTCGCCCATCCGGACGTGCGTCGGCGCCGGCGCTGGTTCCTCGGCTACGCCCTGTTCGGCGGTTTTTTCTACACCGAATACAAGAACGGCCTGGCCCGGGTGGCCCAGATCAAGGAAATCGGGGGGGAGCGCCAGTGGCGGGTCACCCCGCGCCAGGTGCCCGTGCCCAGCCCGGCCTACCGGCGGGAGTCGGCCTGACAATGACCGGCCTGCTCACCACGTCCACGCCGTCGCCGTCGTCCACGTCGCCGTCGCCGTCGCCGTCAACGTCAACGTCAACGCCTGCGCCGCCTGCGCCGGCGCGCATGGACGACCTCGAGGGATACCGGGGAATCGCCGCCCTGGGAGTCGTGGTCTTCCACGCCTACCAGTTCTGCCGGGAGGGCGCCGGCGGGGACTCGGCCGGCTCGTCCCCCGACGGCTACGCGTACGCCGGGACGCCGCTGGGCCGGCTGCTGCTCAACCTCGACGGCCTCGTCAGCCTGTTCCTGCTGCTGTCGGGCTTCCTGCTCTACGCCCCGGCGGCACGCCAGGTCCTCGCCGGGCGGCGAGTGGGCAGCCCCAGGGTCTTCCTGCTGCGCCGCGCCGTGCGCATCCTGCCGCTGTACTGGTTCGCGACCCTGCTGGTGTGGACCTACCGCAACCCCGACCTGCCCGGGGACTGGCGCGACCTGGTGGAACACCTCACCTTCACCCAGGTCTTCGACAGCCGCCGCATCTTCTACACCATCGGCCCGGCCTGGTCGCTCTCGGTGGAGATCTTCTTCTACGTCGCCGTGGCGCTCATCCTGCTGGCCCTGCGGGGCTGGCTTCCCGCCCGGTCACGCCCGGTTGTGCGGCTGCTGGGGATCGCGACGCCGCCCACCGTGATGCTGGTCGGCTCGCTTGCGTACCACTGGTGGGCGCTCGAGATCGCCCACCAGCCGTCGGACCGGTGGGCGATCTGGTTCAACCCTCTGGCGAAGGCGGAGATGTTCGCCATGGGGATGTTCCTCGCCATCGCCCACGCCCGGTGGGGCGACCGGCCCGTGCGCGCGGTCTGGCTCCTCCCCGTCCGGCTCGCGGCGCTGGCCATCCTCGCCTACGGCTGCGCCATCCGGACCGAGGACGCCCGGGCCTCGACCGAGTTCAACCTGCTGGCCATGGTCGCGTTCACCCTGCTGCTCGGCAGTTCGCTGTTCGCGCATCCGCGGGCTTGGTGGCGACGGGCCCTCGCGGCCCGCCCCCTGATGTTCGTCGGTACCGTCAGCTACAGCGTCTACCTGTGGCACGAACCGATCCTGCTCTACCTCGACACGCACCACCTGCTGAGTCACCAGGCGGCGGCGTTCCCCTGGGTGGCGCTGCTGCTGGTGGTCGTCTCCGTGCCGTTCGGCTGGATCAGCTATGTCATCCTCGAAAGGCCCGCGGGCGAGCTGAAGGCCCTGTTCCGACCGGACGGTCGGCTGCGTTCGTACTACGGTCCCCGGCACGAGGGCTGACGGATCAGCACCATGGCCGAGCCGACCATGCTACGAGTCCCGCAGCTTGACGAGATCGTGGCTGCGTCCCGGTCGCGGTCCCGCACGTTCGCGTTCGCGGTGATCGGGCTGCTGTCCGTCGTCGTCGCCGTGTCGATCATCCTCGGCGTGGTGGGTCCTGGCCCGGACCCGTCCGCCTCGGCGTGGCTGACCAGTGCGGACGGCGCGCACCACCTGGACCGCCAGCCGGACGTGCGGCTGTTCCCGTCGACCGGTCGGGTCGCGGCGCAGGGCGTCCTGCGGGTCGAGCCGGACCGGCGTTTCCAGGTCCTGACGGGAATCGGTGCCGCCCTGACCGACTCCTCCGCCTACCTGATCGACACGAGGCTGTCGGCACGCGAGCGCGGCAGGCTGATGCGCTCGCTGTTCGACCGGGACGCCGGCGCCGGGCTGAGCTTCCTGCGCCAGCCGATCGGCGCCAGCGACTTCTCCCGCGCCGCGGTCACCTACGACGACGTCCCCGCGGGGCAGAGCGACCCGCGGCTGCGGCGGTTCAGCGTCGCCCGCGACGAACAGCACCTGCTGCCGCTGCTGCGCCAGGCCCGCGAGCTCAACCCGGACCTGCGGGTGATGGCGACGCCCTGGACCGCACCGGCCTGGATGCGCACCGGCGGCACGCTGTCCGGGTCCTCCGGCGGCCCCCTGCGGCCCGAGTACACCGCCGCCTTCGCCGCCTACCTGGCCGCCTACGCCCGTGCCTACGCGGACGGCGGCGTGCCGATCGACCTGATCTCGCCGCTGAACGAACCGCTGGCACCGCCCGGGAACCATCCCGCCATGCCGATGGCGGCCCAGCAGGAGGCGGCGGTGATCGCCGCGCTCGGTCCGGCGCTGCGCGCGGCCGGGCTGAGCACCCGGATAGCGGTCTCCGATCAGAACTGGGACTTCGGCTCCTACGCCCTGCAGGTGCTCAGCGACCCCGCGGCGGCGCCGTGGATCGCCGGGGTCGCCTCGCACTGCTACGGCGGGGACCCCTCCACCCAGGCGGTGCTGCGCGGCCAGGCGCCGAACCTCGCCCAGTACGTCACCGAATGCTCCAGCGGGTCCTGGTCGAAGGGCTTCGGCGACAGCCTGCGCTGGAGCGCGCAGAACATGGTGATCGGCGCGACGCGCAACGGCGCCGCGACGGTCGCCTACTGGAACGTGGCCCTCGACGAGACCGGCGGGCCCAAGCTCGGCGGCTGCCCGAGCTGCCGCGGCCTGGTCACGATCGACGGGCGCACCGGAAACGTGGAGTACAGCCCCGAGTACTACGCGCTGGGCCAACTCGCCAAAGTCACCGAGCCGGGTGCCGTCCGGGTGGACACGTCCTCGCCCGGACCCGGCGGCCTGGAGAACGTCGCCTTCGTGAACCCGGACGGCTCGCGCGCGCTGGTCGCCTACAACCCGGGGACGGCGCCGGCGGCGGTCACCGTCGACGACGGCCGGGTGTCGTTCACCGCGCGGGTCCCGGCCGGCGCCATGGCCTCGTTCTCCTGGCCGGGCCCCCGGCACGCAACCGCGTCCTCTCCCGCCGTCGCCACCGCGTCGCCCCCTGCCACCGGGTCGCCCCCTGCCACCGCGTTGCCCCCTGCCACCGGGTCAACCCCCACCACCGGGCCTCCCGGTCTCGGCGGTGAGCTCGCCGGGGCGCAGAACCGCATCCGGGTGATGCCGCTGGGGGACTCGCTCGTCGACGGGTTCGTGACCAGCGGCGGCTGGCGTACCCAACTGTGGCACCGGCTGGTGCAGAACGACGGTGAGCCGGTCGTGTTCGTCGGCTCCCAGCGCAGCGGCCCGCCCGACCTGGGCGACCAGCGGGAGGAAGGCCATCCCGGGTGGCGACTCGACGCGCTACAACACCAGACGGCCGCCTGGGTCGGCTCGGCCCGGCCCGACGTCGTCCTGCTCATGGCCGGCACGAACGACATCAACGAGGGGGCCAGCGCTCCGCAGGCCACCGCTCGGCTCGACGCACTGCTGCGCACGATCCTCGCCGCCCGCCCCGGCGTCACCGTGCTGGTGTCCACCCTCGTCCCGATGCACAACGGCCACGACGCCACCTGGGCGGCCTTCAACGCGGCGATCCCCGGCGTCGTCGCCGCCAGCCGGGCCGCCGGCGCGAACGTCTCGGTCGTGGACCTGTCCTCGGTGGTCGGCCCCGACCACTACGTCGACGGGCTGCATCCCGACCAGGCCGGCTACAACGCGCTCGGCGACGCCTGGTACGGCGCCGTCAGGCCGGTCGTGCGTCGCCTGCGCGCAGCCTCCGCGGCCGCACCCGGACCCCGCATGTCGGCCTCGACGGTCGCGGTGAGCGCCTGCTGCACCGACACCTCGCCCGCCCTCGCCGCCGACGGCCTGCCCGGCACCCGCTGGACCAGCGGCTACCCCCAGGAACCGGGGATGTGGCTGCAGGCCGACATGCGCACCCCGACGCGGGTCGGCGGCGTGGACCTCGACACCGGCCCCAGCGTCGGCGACCAGCCGCGGGGTTACGAGGTGCTGGTCTCCCTCGACGGGACCACCTGGCGGACGGTCGCGACCCGCGGCGACGACGGTCCCCGGGCCGCCGTCTCCTTCCCTCCGGTCACCGTCCGCTACGTCCGGGTGCAACTGACCATTGCCGTGGGCGACCACTGGTGGTCGGTGGCCGATCTCACCGTCCGCACCGCGCCCTGACCCCCACGCGCTCACCCGGGTGACGGTGCGCCGCCTCGGATCCGCGGACGTGGGCCACGTCATCTGGCGATGTTCGAGCCGTGTCCTATGGTGCCGTGGTGATGCCGCCCTCAGATTCGGATCAGACGGCCGCGCCCCCGCCCCCGCCAGAGGAGGAGTCGACCCCCACCACACCGCAGACCCCCGCCACACCGCGGACGCCCGCCACGCCCGCAGGCCCGCGGGTCGGTGCCGGTTCGGCCGCCCCGTCGGGTCGGGAGCGCCGCCACCCGCCGCCGGAGCAGTTCCGCGGCGCGGTCGTCGCCCGTCGCGGGCAGGTCGAACGCTCCACCACCGACCAGCGGCTGCTCGACACCCGTAGCCCGTCGGGCTTCGTCCACGGCGACCCGTGGCGGGTGATGCGCATCCAGAGCGAGTTCGTCGAGGGCTTCGGGCTGCTCGCGGAGCTGCCGCGGGCCGTGACGGTCTTCGGCTCGGCGCGCATCACCGCGGACGACCCGATCTACGCCCAGGGGCGCCGCCTCGGCGCCGCGCTCGCCGAGGCCGGCTTCGCCGTCATCACCGGCGGGGGGCCGGGGACGATGGAGGCGGTCAATCGCGGCGCCCAGGAGGCGGGCGGGCTGTCGGTCGGCCTCGGCATCGAACTTCCGTTCGAGCAGCGGCTCAACGACTGGGTCGACCTGGGCGTCAGCTTCCGGTACTTCTTCGTGCGCAAGACCATGTTCGTCAAGTACGCCGAGGCGTTCGTGATCCTTCCCGGCGGGGTCGGCACGCTCGACGAGCTGTTCGAGGCGCTCACCCTCGTCCAGACCGGCAAGGTCACCCGGTTCCCGGTGGTCCTGATCGGGTCGCAGTACTGGTCGGGCCTGGTGGAGTGGCTGCGCTCCACCGTCCTGTCGGCCGGCCTGATCAAGGAATCGGACCTGCAGATTCTGGCGATAACCGACGACGTCGACGAGGCGGTGCGCATCATCGTGCAGGGGACGGCCGGGCACGCCGAGCCGCCCCGTCCGGAGGTGCGGGAACCGTGAACATCTGCGTCTACTGCGCGTCCTCGTCCGCGATCGACGCAGCCCACGTGGAGCTGGCGGCCCGGACCGGGGCGGAGCTCGCCCGGCGCGGCCACACCCTGGTGTCCGGCGGTGGCTCGGTGTCGTGCATGGGGGCGGTGGCCCTGGCGGCGCGGGCCGGCGGCGCCCGCACCATCGGGGTGATCCCGCGCGCGCTGCTGGCGCTGGAGGTCAGCGACACCGACGCGGACGAACTGATCGTCACGGACACGATGCGGGAGCGCAAGGCGCTGATGGACGCCCGCGCCGACGGCTTCCTCGCGCTGCCCGGTGGGCTGGGCACGTTGGAGGAGCTGCTGGAGATCTGGGTGGCCCGGGTGCTGAGCCTGCACACGAAGCCCGTGGTCGTCCTCGACCCCGGCGGGGTCTTCGGTCATCTGCGGCTGCTCGTCGACGAGCTCGTCGAGGGCGGGTTCGTCCGGCCGGTCGCCCGCGACACGCTGATCTGGGCCGACAGCGTGGACGAGGCCCTCGACCGGCTGGAGGCCGCCGCGCCGGCGGGCGCCGTCCCCGCGGGCGCCGGCGTCGCCCCGTCGCAGCCGACCGACCGGGAGATCATCGAAGGCGACTGAGTGGGGCCCTGCCCCGAGCCGTCGGCCTGCTGCCCTGCCCGTCCAGTGGCGTTCGGCGTTCCCTGCCCTTCTGGGGGGTTTTCTGTCTGGTTCGTCCCCCGGAAGGGCAAGGAAGTAAGGAAGTGAGGAAGTGAGGAAGCGGCCGGGTCCGGGTCCGGGGATGGGGATGGGAGGCGGGTCAGACGACGCCGCGGCGGGCGACGGCGAGGTCGGCGTCGCCGCGGATCGCCGCAGCCATCCGCAGCGTGCGCAGCGTCGGGACCACCTGGTGGGCGCGGAAGACCCGGGCGCCGAGCCAGGCGCTGATCGCCGTCGCGGCGAGGGTTCCCTCCAGGCGTTCGTCGACCCCGGTGTCCAGGGCCTCCCCGACGAAGTCCTTGTTCGACATGGCGACCAGCACCGGCCACCCGGTGGCTGCCAGCTCCGGCAGCCGCCGGGTGGCCTCCAGCGAGTGCCGGCTGTTCTTGCCGAAGTCGTGACCCGGGTCGATGAGCACCGCGTCGGCGCGCACCCCCAGCGCCACGGCGCGTTCGGCGAGACCCACGGTCGTGGTGACGATGTCGGCGACGACGTCGTCGTAGGTCATCCGGTGCGGCCGGGTCCGGGGCGGCAGATGCCCGGCGTGGGTGCAGACCAGGCCGGTGCCGAACTCGGCGGCGACCTCGGCGAGCTGCGGATCCACCCCGCCCCAGGCATCGTTGAGCAGGTCGGCGCCCTCCCCGGCGACCACGCGGCCGACCGCCGCCCGCCAGGTGTCGACGCTGATCACCAGGTCGGGATGGCGCGCGCGGACCGCGGCGACGAAGCCGCCGACCCGGCGAAGCTCCTCGGCCGGGCTCACCTCGCCGCCGGGGGCCGCCTTGACCCCGCCGATGTCGATGATCCCCGCCCCGTCGTCGACGGCGCGGTCGACGGCGTCGAGCGCCGCGGCCTGCCCGTACGTCGCGCCGCGGTCGAAGAACGAGTCCGGCGTGCGGTTGACGATGGCCATGACCACCAGCTCCGACGGTCCGAACACCCGCCGCCCCAGCCGCAGCGGCGACGCGGCGGTCGTGGTGGTCCGGGAGGTCGTGGTGGTCCGGGAGTCGGTGGGGGAACCGATCGGAGGGCGGGGCGTCGGGGCGGTCGTCTCGGCGGGGTCGGCGTCCACCCGGCCAGACTGCCAGATCGGGCGGGGTGACCAGGGTGGTCGGGGCATGGCACGATCGACCCGTGGTGCTCGTCGTCGAGATCGTGATCGTGGCCGCCGTCGTGTTCGCCGTGGCCGCGCTGGCCGTCGGCCGCTTCGATCGGCTCGCCCCCGCGCCGCCCGACGGCGCCTCCGTCGGCCTGCCCGCCGGCACGGTGACGGCGGGCGACGTCGCCCGACTGCGCTTCGCGATGGCACCGCGCGGCTACCGGATGGCCGAGGTCGACGCCGTCCTGCTGCGCCTGGCCGAGGAGCTGGCCTGGCGCGACGAGGAGCTGGCCCGGCGCGACGACGAACTCGTCCGGCTGGCTACCTTCGCGCGCATCGGCCCCGAGCCGTCGGTGCAGGAGCACCCCGTCGTGCCGCTGGACAAGCCGCAGGACTGACCGGCCCGCGTCCCGCGCGTCTCGGCATCCCGTTGACGGACGGTCGATCTGGGTCACGCGAGACCGACCGCGGGCGCGCCCGTCGACACCGGACACCCACCGTCCGATGCCGGCGCCGCCGACCGTTGTGATGCCGCGGGGAGACGTGTTTCGGTTTGCGGTCCGGTCTACGGGATAATCGTCGCCAGACGCAGGTCCGACTGCAGGAAGAGGTGCACCGATGGCGGCCATGAAGCCGCGGACGGGTGACGGTCCGCTCGAGGTGACCAAGGAGGGGCGCGGCATCGTCATGCGTGTCCCGCTGGAGGGGGGCGGTCGGCTCGTTGTGGAACTCACCGCCGACGAGGCGAGCGCGCTGGGGGACGCCCTCAAGACCGCGGTCAGCTAGCTGTCGATGCGTACCGGCGCCGGCGGCCGACCCGTGTTGAGCGGGGCCGGCCGGACCGGAGGCCGAGGCGGCGGCGATGAGGGAGGGTCAGATGACCATGGACGGATCCGCGTCGAGTCCGGTGCTCGATGCTCTCATCGGGTCGCCGCCGGAGATCACTCTCCGGTCCGGGAGCGCCACCGACGCGGCGGCCTCCGTCGTCGCCGTCGTGCTGGCGGCGGGGGAGGGCGAGCCGGTCCTCGAGGCGGCCGCCCGGCGGGTGGGCGCCGATCTCGGTGTGGACCTCGACCGACTCGTCGAGACCGAGTCCCTGCGCGGTGACGCCGGGTCCGTGCTGGTCGTCCCGCTCACCGGCGCGGAGCGTTCGATCACCAGGCTGCTCGTGGTGGGAGTCGGCGCCGGCCAGCCGGGGGACTGGCGGGCCGCCGGCGCCGCAGTGGCGCGCCGGGCCGGCGCGGCGGCGCGGCTCGCGGTGATCGCGCAGCCCGCGCCGGTCGGACTGCGGGCGTTCGCCGAGGGAGTCGCCCTCGGTTCCTACCGCGTCTCCGGGCTGTTGGAACGGGCCGGTCAGCCCGGCCGTCCCGCGGGCGGTGGCGCGGACGCCCGGACCCTGCCCGGGGCCGGAGCCGAGGCGCCCGGTCGCGACGCGCTGAACGTCAACGAGATCACGGTGGACGATGCCGGCCTCGACGGCGTCGACGCCGCCGGTCCTGCCGTGGACGCGGGCGGCGGGGCGTCGGCGCCCGCCGGCGGGTCGCTGCGCGAGGTGGTGGTCGTCACCGACCTCGCGGCGGATCCCGCGGCGCTCGCCGCGTTGCGGGCGGCCCGCGCCGTGGCCTTCGGGGTGTACATCGCCCGTGATCTGGTGAACACGCCGAGCCTGGTGAAGTCGCCGGAATGGCTCGCCGACCGGGCCGTGCGCATCGCGACCGCGGCCGGCCTCACCGCGACGGTGCTCGGCCCGCGGGAACTGGCCGAGCAGGGCTTCGGCGGGCTGCGGGCCGTGGGCCGGGGTTCGCCGCGCCCGCCGCGGCTGGTCCGGATCGAGTACGACGGGGCTGGTGCCGCCCGCCATCGCGTTCTCGTCGGCAAGGGCATCACGTTCGACTCGGGCGGCCTCTCGCTCAAGCCGGCCGTGTCGATGATCGGGATGAAGACCGACATGTCCGGCGCGGCCGCGGTCCTGGGGACGATGACCGCGCTGCCGGCGCTCGGCGTGCCCGGTCGGGTGACCGGTCTGCTCTGCATCGCGGAGAACATGATCGGCGGCAACGCCATGCGCCCCGGCGACGTCATCACCTGCTGGGGCGGCACGACGGTCGAGGTGCTCAACACCGACGCCGAGGGGCGCCTGGTCCTCGCAGACGGCCTCGCCTACGCGGCGGGCGAGCTCGGCGCCGACGTCGTCGTCGATCTGGCCACCCTCACCGGGGCGATCGCCGTCGCGCTCGGCCGGCGCACCGCGGGCCTGTTCAGCTCCGACGACGATCTCGCCGCGGAGCTGGCCACCGCGGCCGAGTCCGCCGGGGAGCGGGTGTGGCGGCTGCCGCTCACCGAGGACTACCGGCCGGCGATCGACTCGCCGGTCGCGGACCTGGCCAACATCGGCCGGGCGCTGGACGTCGGCGGCGGGTCCATCACCGCCGCGCTGTTCCTGCGCGAGTTCGCCGGGAAGCTGCCGTGGGCCCATCTCGACATCGCCGGCACGGCGCGGTCCGACTCCGACGACGGCGAGATCAGCCGTGGCGGCACGGGCTGGGGGGTCCGTACCCTGCTGCGCTGGTTGGCCGCGGACGCCACGTCGCCGGCGGACGTGATCACACCGACGCAGGCGGAGGCGTCAGCCCAGGTCGGGTAGCGACCGGTACCCGCGGGGCGGGGCGGCGCGGGGCGGGGCGGCGCGGGGCGGGGCGGCGCGGGGCGCCGGTCAGGAGGCCGCCCCGGCCGAGCTCAGGCTGGTGAGCTGGCGGCGGGCCCAGCGCAGGCTGTCGTGCTCGTCCATCACCGCGGGCCAGCCCGCCAGCGCCGCCTCGACCGCCTCGCGGTCCGCCACCGCGAGGACCTCGACCCGCAGCTCGTCGATGTCCGCCTGGTCGACGCGGAGCTGGTCGAGGTAGCGGGCGAGAATCCCGCCGGGGTGCGGCTCGCGGACCGAGTAGATCTCCCGGGTGTCCTCGACCCAGCTCAGCCGGTAGGTGCTGTGGATGTCATGGTGGTCGGTCCACCCGTCCCCGAAGGGGACCTCGGTGGAGGCCTGCCGCCGCGGCTGCTCGCCGTAGAACTCCCGGATGTTCATGAAGCATCCTTCCCCGCGGGACGGACCCGCGTAAACGGCCGGACGCCGGTCGGCGGCTGGCCCCGCCCGGCCATGGCCAGCCTCGCCGGCCCCGCCAGCCCGGCCCCGCCAGCCCGGCCCGGGGTGGTCGGTCGCTCAGGAGGCCAGCCGCTGCAGCGCCGTCTCGTAGCCCTTCGCCTGCCCGTCGGTCAGCACCAGGGAGACGCGGAGGACCACGCCGCCCCGCACGTAGACGTACTCTGTGACCAGTGGATTGTCCTCGGTGACGGTGAGGAGCCGGGCGGCCCGCCGCTGAGCGGCCGCCGCGTCGTGGAACGCCTCGACGGCGCCGCCGCGCTCGATCGCCCCCGCCGGCGCCCCCGCCACCTCGTTCGAGCCCACCCGGGAGTCGCTGAACGCGATCCGGCTGGAGTAGCCGCCCGCCGTGCCCAGGAGCCGGTCGGGGTCGGTGGCGGCGGTGTAGACGATGGTCGTGTGCAACGGCAGGCCGGCCTCGGCCAGCCTGATCGCGACCTGCTCGGCGGTGAGGCTCGTCAGGAGGCCGCCGGCACCGCCCTGGGCTGGGCCGGCCGTGCCGGTCGCGGTGGGGATTCCCGGAGTGCCGGCCGCCCCCGGGCTCGCCGCGGGTGGCATCGCCGGACCCGGACTCGCGGTCGGCGCCGTACGCGTCCGGTGCGCCGGTCCCACCATCCGGTTCAGCGCGTACCCGGCGGCGCCGGCCAGGATGGCCACGACCAGCACGATCGCGACGTAGGGCAGTAGGCCGTCCCGCGCGGCGGCGCCGGGCGGCCCGGCATCCCGCTCGTCGGCCCCGCCGCGAGGATCGGCCCCTGCGCGCGTGCGGTAGCCCGTGCCGCCGGCGAGACCAGCCCCGCCGCCGTCATAGCTCCCGCGGCCGATGTAGGCCCCGCGGGCGGCGCGGTCGGCGCCCTCGCGGCGGTTCGTGTGGATGCCGGGGTCGGTGTGCTCATCGTGGACGGGGCGGCTACCGCGACCGTTCTGGCTACCGCGACCGTTCTGGCTACCGCGACCGTTCTGGCTACCGCGACCGTTCTGGCTACCGCGGTCGTTCTGGCTACCGCGGTCGGCATGGCTCTCGCGACCACCCTGGGCGGCGCGATCGTCCCGGGTGCCGCGATCGACCGGGGTGCCGCGATCGACCGGGGTGCCGCGATCGCCGTAGCCCCCGCGGCCGGCGTACTCATCGGGACCGTCGTACCGGCCGCGGCCGTCTTGGTCTCCGCGGCCGTCGTGGTTTCCGCGGCCGTCGTAGGGATCGCGCCCGTTGTCGGGATCACGGGGGTAGGGGGCGCGGCCGGCATGGCCGTCGCGGTTGTCGTAGCCCCGGTTGCCGTAGCCCCCGCGGTCGTCGTAGCGGCGGCGGTCGTCAAAGGAGGCGGCCCTGGGGTCCTCGTAGCCCCCGCCGCCGTCGTAGCCCCCGCCGCCGTCGTGGCCGCCGTGATCCTGGTATCCGCCGGGGCCGTCGTAGCCTCGGCGATCCCCGCGGGCACTGGTGTCCGGGTAGGCGCCCGAACGGGCCCGATCGGCGCGAGTGGCGTGGGCACCGCGATCGGCGTGGGTATCGCGACCATCGCCCTCGTACCCGCCGAAGTCGTCGTAGCGCCGGTACTCCCGGGCCGCCGGTGCCATCCACTCCCCAAGGCGTCGAAATGTCACGCTTGAGGGCACCTTACGCGCCGAGCGGGTCGGGCCCTCGGCGCAACGCGGTGGCGGGCGGGTTCGGGCCAGTCACGGCACCGGGCCTGGGCGCCGCGTCCGGGCAAGACTGCTGCCAGGACGGTCGACCGGCCGGAGGATGACCCTTACGGGCTACCCCGGGCTACCCCCGCAGGTCCTAACCGACAGGTGAGGACTTGGCGACCACTGCAACCAGCAGGCCGCCGCCGGTGGTGAGGAGCATCTGGGTGAGCCGGACGTCATCGCGCACGGCGGTGGCGAGCTCGCGGACGGCAACCGCGTCCGGGCCGCGGGCGCCGGGGTCGGCCGCCTGGCCCTCGGCCAGCACGCCCGCGAACACGACCACTCCACCCGGGCGGAGCAGGCGCAGCGCCTGCGTGAGGTACTCGGTGCCCTCTCGGCGGTCGGCGTCGCAGAACACCAGGTCGTAGGCGCCATCGGTGAGGCGCGGGAGGACGTCGAGGGCGCGGCCCGTGATGAGCCGGCTGCGGCCCGGCGCCATCCCGGCGTCGGCGTAGGTGCGGCGCGCCAGCCGGAGGTGCTCGGCCTCGACGTCGATGGTGGTTAGGGTTCCATCGGGCCGCATCCCGCGCAGCAGCCAGGTACCGGAGACCCCGGTACCGGTGCCGATCTCGACAACCGCGCGGGCGCTCACGGCGGCGGCGAGGAAACGCAGGACCGCGCCGGCACCCGGGCTGACCGGGACGATCCCGACCTCCTCGGCGCGGGCGCGGGCAGCACGAAGGATCGGGTCTTCCAGCAGGAAGCCCTCGGCGTAGGCGGCGGCGGAGTCAAGCTCGCCGATGTCGGTGTCCGGCATGACACCCGCAGCCTACGGGAACGGGAGAGCATAGAGGCGCGTTCATCTGGTCAACGCGCATCGTGTCGAGGAACGAGGGGAGAAACATCGGTGTCCGCAGCGGGATTCGCCGCTCCCTGGCCGGCTCGTCGGGTACGTTCGACGCGAACCGACCGAGAGGCGGCCGTGGCTGCACAGGACTCCGGGGCGGGTTCCGACGCCGCCGGCGCCGCCGCCACCTCAGATGCTTCCGGTTGGGTGCCTCCGTCCTGGGAGGACGTGGTCCGCGAGCACGGCAACCGGGTCTATCGGCTCGCCTACCGTCTCACCGGCAACGCCCACGACGCCGAGGACCTCACGCAGGACGTTTTCGTGCGCGTGTTCCGGTCCCTGGCGGACTACACGCCCGGCACCTTCGAGGGCTGGCTGCACCGGATCACGACCAACCTTTTCCTCGATCGCATGCGCCGGCAACAGAAGATCCGGTTCGACGCGCTGCCCGAGGACACCGAGCGGCTGGCCGGGCGCGAGGCCAGCCCCGAGGCGGTCTACGCCGAGGCTCACCTCGACGCCGACGTCGAGGCGGCGCTCGCGGCGCTGCCACCCGACTTTCGGGCCGCTGTGGTGCTGTGCGATATCGAACAGCTCTCCTACGAGGAGATCGCCCAGACACTCGGTGTGAAGCTCGGCACGGTCCGCAGCCGGATCTCGCGCGGACGGGCGATGCTGCGGTCGGCGCTGGCGGACCGGGCGCCCCGCACCGCCGACGGCGCCGTGCTGGCCGCCGCCGAGGACGCGGAGGACGTCTACGCCAGTCCCGCGGCCCTGGCCGGCCGAGCCGATGCGCCCGGTGTCGCCGATGCCAATCATGATCAACTGGCCGCCTCGCCCGCCTCGCGACGAAGCCGCGACGACGGGCGTGGCAGGGGCGGGCGGCGGCGTGGAGCCGTCCCCGCCGGAGGCAAGGGTGGTGCTCCCGCGGAGCGGCCCGCGTGACCGAGCATCTCGGCGACCGGGTCTCGCCCCTCATCGATCATCAGCTTGATCACGATGCGCGGGACCGTGCGCTCGCGCATCTCGCCGGCTGCGCGGACTGCCAGCGTGAGGTGGTGGCGCTCCGCCAGGTGAAGGCCCGGTTGGTCGCGCTCGGCGATCCGGCGCTGCCGGACGACGTCGCCGCCCGGCTGCTGCGCATCGGCGCGGGCGAGCCGCGGCCGAATCGCACCGTGGTCGATCACCGTCCCTTGCCCTCGTCGCCGTCCAGGCGTGCGCCCAGCCGACCCGATGCCACCGGCCACGGCCGGTCTGCGGCACAGCCGTCCGATCGGGTGGCGTCCGATCGGGTGGCGTCCCGGCGCAGATCGCGCCGCGGATCCACTGAGCTGCCCGGCAGGACGAGGCCTGGATCCCGGGCCGCGCGGCCGGACGCCGGGCGTCGGCAGGGGGCTCGCCCGGGTGGATCGCGTGATCGGCTTCGTCGGCGGCCGTCGCCACCCCCGCGGCCCGGCCTGGGCCGCTCGAGCATGCGTCGGACCCTGCTCGGTTCCGCCGCGCTGCTGATGCTCGCCGTCACCGGCGCCGCCGTCTCGGACGGTCGGGGCAACGCCCGTCCAGCCGGTCCCATCGCCGTGCCGACCGTTTCCTCCGTGGTTGCCCCAGGCTCCCCGGCCGGTGGCTCCCTGCGCCTGATCCCCATGTTCGCGCCGATGAAGGTTTCGTTGCGCCGTTGACGTGGCGTTCCCGGACGTCCGCCGTTGACGAGTACTGAACGTCGCGGAAACATTTGCTTACCCACCGGGCCCGTGTCGGCCGCGTCCGTGCTGCCCCCGTGTTCCCTTCCGGGGGTGCCCGCACGTGGCGGTCATCGCGCGGAGCAGCGGAGACCGACGGCGCTTTCACCCCCGTCAGGGTGGCGGGAGGATGCTACTGACCGATACCTGAAAAGTCTTTTTTCGGCTGTTCAGCAGGAGAGGTCTCCTCTGCTCTGATGTGAGGCTTTACCGTGTTACCCGCTCGGAGTCGTTGCGCGGGGCCTCCCAGGACGGAACCGGTTGCCGGTGTTCCGCCGTGTCGCGCGACGAGCGAGTCGGGAGGTCGTGGTGGACGGCAACGACGACAAGGCGGCGATCGCCAGCATGGAGCCGGTTGACACGCCGAACAGGCCGCGGCGCCTCGAACGGTCATCCGTGGTCATCGATCCGTCCGCCATGCCCGGGTGTGGCGGGACCGAACCGACCGGGGAGCCGCAGCCCGCCGGGCGACACTCCGGTGCCGGCGAGCCGGCCGGCCGTCCGGCACGCACTGACCTCGCGCCCACCGACCTCGCGCCCACCGCAACATCGGGGCCGGCCGGGTCGGCCGCCGGCCGGCCCGTCGCCGGTGATGCCGATGCCGCCAGCCCCACCGATCCGGCTGCTCCGGCTGCTCCGGCCAGGTCCGCCCTTTCGGCCAGGTCCGCGGCTCCGGCCGGTCCCGCGGCTCCGGCCACCTCTGGCGGTCCCGCCGGTGCCGCTGTTTCTGCCGGTGCCGCTGGGACCGCTGTGCGGACCGGCGGTTCGGCTCTGGTCGAGCGGGGCATGGATCGGCGGTCGGCCGGCCCCGGCGTCCGGGACGAGACGACCATCCCGTCGACCTCGGCGGCGATGCCCGCCAGCCCGCCGCCCCGGAGCTTCAACGGCGCGGTTCGGGCTGCCTGGCCCCCCTCCACCGATCCTCGGCCCGGCGCTCCGTCGGCCGCGGGAGAGCCGGTCATCCGGTCCGAGGTATCTCCGCCCGCGGTGCCATCGCCTGCAGCACCTCCCTCTGCAACGCTTCCCTCTGAGGTGCCTGCGCCCGGGGTTGTCCGGCCCGACCTGGCCGCCCGGAACGGCAGGCCGGCGGCGTCTTCCGAACCCGCGGCGGGTGCTCCCGCGGCGGGGCGGTCCGGGTTGCGCGCCGGGGCCACCCTCCCGCGAACCCAGGCCGCCGGACTGGGCTCCCAGACAGGTTCCAGCCCGTCCACCCACGCCGTCCCGGAGCCGCCCGTGCGCGCGATGCCGACCTCGGGAGCCCGGCGGTCCGCACCGCCGGCGGCGACCGTCCCGGCCCAGGACACCTTGCCGACTCAGGGCACCTTGCCGACTCAGGGCACCTTGCCGACTCAGGGCACCTTGCCGACTCAGGGCACCCTGCCGACTCAGGGCACCCTGCCGACTCAGGGGACCACGCCGGCCCACGGGATCGTGCCGACGCCGGGGACCACACCGACGCCGGGGGCTGCGCCGGCGCGTCGAGCGGCGCCGGCTGGGGATCGTGAGCCCGCAGGGCGCGTCGAGCGCGCGCGTGCGGCCGGGACGTCCGACGGCGTCACGTCGGCCGACGGCTCCGCGCCGTCGGCGTCCGACGGCGTGCTGCCCACGTGGGACGACGCCGGGCTGCGGGCGAGCGCTACCGGCGCGACCGACGGGCTCGAGGTGTTCGACGACGTGCACACCAAGGGCGCAGTGAGTCCGCGTTCGGAGTCGGCCGGGCCGGAAGCGGCCCACCAGGACCGGGCGGCTCCGGCGCCGGCAGCGCGTCCCGCGGCCCGCCGGCCTCCGGTGCCGCCGCCCGGTGAGGGTGGGCAGCGTCCGTCGACCGGCGCCCGGCACGGACGGCACTCCGGCCGTGGCACCGGCGGCCCTGGTGCCACGGTGGCCACGCCGGACGGTGCGGACCGCGTCACCCGGGTCGGCGGCCGGACCTGGAGCCTGCGTGCCGGTGCCGAGCGTGCCGGTGCTGAGCGTGCCGGAGCCCAACGCGGTGGAGTCGTCCACGAGGATGCCGCTGACCTTCGCGGCGAGCCCATCGGCGACTCGCCGGCCGCGAGCAGGGTGGAGCGGCCGGCGATGTCGACATCGGCGACTGCGGGTAGCCGGCCGCCCACCGGACAGGCCGCAGGGATCTTTACCGCTGTCGCCGGGTCGCAGTCGGTCACGGGAACCCGCGACGGGTCGGCGGCGACCGGCGCCCGCGGGCAGGGTGCTGGCCGGGCCACCGAAGCCAGGCCGGCTCCGAGTGGACGCGCCGGGTCGGGGGTGAGTGTCGCGCCGGCGCGGGAGTCCCGCCGGGGAGCCGGATCGGTGACGGCCCTGCGGCCCGCTCGGCGCGTCGGGATCGCCGGTCCCGGTGGGGAGGCGAAGCCGGATCCGCGAGGCGGCGGTGACGGCGATGACGAGCGCGATGCCGGCTCCGCGTACCCCGCGTCCCCGGCGCCACGGTCGGCGCCGGGCGGCGGCGCGGGGCTGGGGGGTGCCCCGGTCGTCCTCGGCCGGCGGGTACTGCTGGCGTGTGTGCTGGTCGCGGGGCTGCTGGGCGGTGCGATCAGCGGCTTGGCGGTCGCCATCACCACGGGCGACACCAGCGTCCAACCGGTGAAGACGCTCGCCGTCGGCAACCCGGCTCCCGTCACCGACCGCCGCACGGTCGCCGCGATCGCCGCGGCCGCGCTGCCCACCGTGGTGACGGTCGACGTCGGCGGGGTGGGCGACGACGGCAGCGGCGGCACCGGCTCCGGAGTGATCATCAGTTCCGACGGCTTCATCCTCACGAACAACCATGTCATCGCGTCCGCGGTCGCCAGCGGCAGCCCGATCTCGGTGCGTCGCTACCAGGAGTTCGGTCAGATCCAGGCCCAGCTCGTCGGGCGAGACCCGCAGACCGACCTCGCCGTGCTGCGCATTCCCGCCCCGACGCCGCTGCCCGCCGCCACGCTGGGCCAGTCCGGTTCCCTCGTGGTCGGGGCGCCGGTCGTCGCCATCGGGGCGCCGCTGGGCCTGTCCGGGACGGTGACGACCGGCGTCGTCAGCGCCCTGGATCGCAATCCGACCGTGCCGGCCGAGAACGGCAGCGCTCCCACGGTCCTCATCGGCGCGATCCAGATCGACGCGGCGATCAACCCGGGGAACTCCGGTGGCCCCCTGCTCGACGCGCTCGGGCAGGTCGTCGGGATCAACGCGGCGATCGCGGCGGTCCCCGGCCACGAGGAGCAGACCCAGAGCGGCAGCATCGGCGTGGGCTTCGCCATCCCGGTGGATTTCGCGCGCTCCGTCGCCCAGGAGCTCATCGCGACCGGTCGAGCCACCCATCCCTATGTCGGCGCCTCGGCCGCGACCGTCACCGCGGGTGAGGCGACGGCGACCGGCGGGGTGCCCGGCGCTCGGCTGGTCAGCCTCGTTCCCGACGGCCCCGTGGCCCGGGCTGGCCTGCGGGTCGGCGATGTCATCACCCGGATCGACGCGAACACGATCCGCGGGACGAACGATCTGCTCGTGGCGGCCCGGCTGCACCGGGTGGGCGACAAGGTCGCCGTCACCTACGTGCGCGGCGGCGTTACCGCAACCACCCAAATGACACTCCAGGAACAACAGAACTGAGTATTAGACATCCTTTCGTTGCCCAGGAGTTCCGCGCGGCATCATGGGGAGAGGTACGCTCAGCCGGTGTTCAACGGTGTCGGGTGGGGTGAAGTCGTCGTCCTGCTGCTGATCGGCCTGTTCGTCTTCGGCCCGGACAGGCTGCCCAAGGCGGCCCGGGACGCGGGGCGCATGCTCCGCCAGCTCCGGCAGATGGCCAACGGCATGCGCAATGATCTCCGGTCCGAGCTCGGCCCGGAATTCGCCGATCTCGACATCCGGGATCTGCATCCGAAGACCTTCGTCCGCAAGCACCTGTTCGAGGACGAGCCCCCGCTGCCGCCGTACCTGACGAAGCGGACCGCGCTGGACGCGCTGCTCCTCGGCGACGACACGCCCGCGACCCCGTCGCTGACGAAGTCCTCCCTGCCGAAGGACGCCTCCCGCGAGCCCGGCCGCCCCGCCGCCGACATTCCCGCGCCGCCGGCCCCGTCGACGCCCGCGCTGCTGTCGAAGTCGTCGTCCCCCAAGGCGACCGCCTCCCGCGCCGTCCCGCCCCAGCCCACCGCCCAGCCGGACGCCGCCCCCTTCGACCCCGACGCCACCTGAGCCGACTCTCCCCGCGGCCGACTAGGTCGCGTATGTGGTTGTGATCAGGCGTCGTGGTGGTGCCACCTGACCCCCGACAATCGAGGCATGGTCGTGGGGAACGTGTGGTCATGGGCGTCGGGGTTGTCCTGACGTCGGGCTGGCCTCCGACGGCGCCGACGCGGTTCCGCGGAACCGACGGGACCGTGCCAAGCCTTCGCGGTGGCAGGTTATGCCGCGGGCACAGGTCCGCGGACGCGACGATCATCCAGGTTGGATGGCGGGAGGCGGCGCATTGCGGTACGGAATGTACGTTCTGTGGGCCCAGACCGTACACAGCGCACCGCAACGCGGCCGCGGTGGGGCCCACCCTTGATCATCTGAGCCGCGTCGACGGACTACGTCGGGAGTCGTGGACTGGGGCTCGATCGTTCCAGGCAGGAGCGAGGCGGCAGCAGGACGCCCGCGGGCGGCCGGGGCCGGTGGTGTCACCGGGGGGCCGGGCGCCCGCGGGCGTGGGCCGTGCTTCGGGGATGCGCTCAGCGACCGGCGGGGGTGAGGTTGAGGCTGCGGCCGGCGAGGCCGCGGGAGCGGTAGGTGAGGCGGTCGGCCACGGCGCGCAGGGCCTTGCTGGCCTCGGCGTCCGGCTCGGCGACGACGAGGGGGAGGCCGTTGTCGCCGCCCTCGCGCAGGCGGACGTCCACCGGGACCTGCGCGAGCAGGGGGACGTCGTGGCCGAGGACGCGGGTCAGTCGCTCGGCCACGGCGGCGCCGCCGCCGGAGCCGAAGACGTCGACACGCTCCCCGCAGTGCGGGCAGGGCAGCCAGGCCATGTTCTCGACCACGCCGACGACGTTCTGTCGGGTCTGCACGGCGATGGTGCCCGCGCGCTCGGCGACCTCGGTGGCGGCGAGCTGCGGGGTGGTGACCACCAGCAGCTCGGAGGAGGGCACGAGCTGGGCCAGGGAGATGGCGATGTCACCGGTGCCGGGCGGCAGGTCCAGCAGGAGGACGTCGAGGTCGCCCCAGAAGACGTCGGACAGGAACTGCTCAAGGGCGCGGTGCAGCATCGGCCCTCGCCAGGTCACCGGCTGGTTTCCGCGGGTGAACATGCCGGTGGAGATGACCCGGACGCCGTGCGCCTGGGGTGGCATGATCATCTTTTCGACCTGGGTGGGCGGCCGCTCGATGCCGAGCATCCGCGGTACGGAGTGGCCGTAGATGTCGGCGTCGAGCACGCCCACGGAGAGGCCCGATCGGGCCATCGCCGCGGCCAGGTTCACAGTGATCGAGGACTTGCCGACGCCGCCCTTGCCGCTGGCGACGCCATACACCCTGGTCATGGAGCCCGGTTGCGCGAACGGGATCACCTTGGGGGCGATGCCGCCGCGCAGCTTCGTGTGCAGGGCGGCGCGCTGCTCGTCCGTCATGACCTGCAGGTCGACGCGGACCTCGCGCACCCCCTCGACCGCGCTGACAGCACGGCTGACACGGTTGATGATCTCATCGCGCATCGGGCAGCCGGACACGGTGAGCAGCACCGTGATGTCAACCGAGCCGTCGTCGAGCACGTGGACCGACGAGACCATGTCCAGCTCCGTGATGGGGCGGCCGATCTCGGGATCGTGCACCGTCGCCAGAGCCGACTGGATCGCGTCGGAGGAAGGCCGGGATGGGGACAAGGGAAACCTCAGTCACTGATTGGCATCAGATGCGGCCCTCGGAGCCGCTGTTGGCTCCACGATAGCCCGCGGAAAGCTCGCCGGCGTTGGCCCGCCGGCCAGGTGTGAGCCACGGGTGCCAGGACCCGGATGAATCCGGTGGTACCGGTGGTTGTCGATCGATGTGGCCCGCCGGTTCTCGGGCCTGTCGGATACCCGACTCGAAACCGGGCCGATCGCCGTGACCTGGATTCTGGGACGCGCGGCGGCGCCCCAGGCCCGGCCGGGGCCGTGGCGGGCGAGCCGGTGGGGGCACGCTACGGCATAGGCTGATCGAGGCGGCAGCGGGAGGACGCGATGGCAGTCGAAGAGGTGATCGGCGCCAGCTCCGAGACCGACGCGGACTGGGTCGACGAGCGCGGCATGCGGGCCTGGCGGGGGCTGCTGCAGGCGCATGCGCACGTCACCAGGGTGCTCGAGGCCGAGCTGGAAGCCATCCACCACCTGCCGTTGGCCTCCTACGACGTGCTCGTCCAGCTCGCCGAGGCGCCGACCCACGAGCTGCGGATGAGCGAGCTGGCGCAGGCGGTGCTGCTGTCCCGCAGCGGGCTGACCCGGCTGGTCGATCGGCTGGAGCGCGAGGGGCTGGTCGCCCGGCGGACCTGTCCGTCCGACGCCCGCGGAACGCTCGCCACCCTGACGCCGCAGGGTCTCGACCGGCTTCGGGCCGCCTCCGGGACCCACCTGAAGGGGGTGGGACGGCACGTGCTGTCCCACTTCAGCCGGGCGGAGCAGGACCAGCTCGCCGAGCTGCTCGGGCGGCTCAGCCCGCGGCGCGACCGGGACGCCGGCGCCGGGGGGTGCGGCAAGGGCGTGTGAGCTCGGCCATATCATCCCTGCGGGTGCGGGTGCGGGTGCGGGTGCGGGTGCGGGTGCGGGTGCGGGTGCGGTCGGGTTCTGCGCGGTGGTCAGGTCGGGGATGGTCCGTGGATGGGCGCGGCGCCGGTGGCGGCGGCGACCAGGTGCTCGTAGGACTCCCGGCTGGTCGTCTCGGCGGCAAGGCCCTGCGGCTTGCTGCTGCCGTGGAAGTCGCTCGATCCCGTCACGATCAGGCCGAGGTCGGCGGCGAGTCCGCGCAGCCGGCGCCGTTCGTCGGCGTCATGGTCGGGATGGTCGACCTCGACCCCGCCGAGCCCCGCCCGGGCCATCTGCTCGATCACGTCGGGGCCGACCGTCGCCCCGCGCCGGCTGGCGAACGGGTGCGCGAACACGCTGACCCCGCCCGCGTCGCGGATCAGCCGCAGGGTCTGCCAGACGTCCGGCTGCTCCTTGCCTACCCAGTACGGGCCCCCGGTGCCGATCCATTCCCGGGTGAAGGCCGCCGCCACCGTCGGCACCAGCCCGGCCTCGACCATCGCCGCGGCGATGTGCGGGCGGCCCACCGTCCCGGCGGCGAGCTGCGCCACCCGTTCCCAGCGGATCGGGTGCCCGTCGGCGGCCAGCCGGTCGGCCATCCGGCGGGCGCGGACGGCCCGGTGCTCGCGGACCCGGGCGCGTACCGCGGCGAAGGCGGGCTCGGCCGCGTCGAACAGGTAGGCCAGCACGTGCAGGGAGATCGACCCACCGGGCACATCGACGGAACAGGAGATCTCCGCGCCCGGCACGAGGGTGAGGCCGCCGGGCAGTGCCGCGGCGGCGCGCCCGAGGCCCGCGGTGGTGTCGTGGTCGGTCAGCGCGATGACCGACAGACCCGCCTCGGCGGCGAGGCGGACGAGATCCTCCGGGGAGACCAGGCCGTCCGACGCGGTGGAGTGGGTGTGCAGGTCGATGGTCACCCGCCCATGCTGTCAGTTCACACCCGCCCGCCGCACCGCGTCGAGGCCCGGCCGGCCGAGCGTCACGGTCGCCCGGAGGTTCGGGTGTCTACAGGTCGAGGCCGGTGAGGACCAGGACGCGCTCCTCGGTGAGGTCGGTCATGGCCGCGCGGACGCCCTCCCGGCCGATGCCGGAGCCCTTCGTGCCGCCGTAGGGCATCTGGTCGGCGCGGTAGGAGGGGACGTCGCCGATGACGACCCCGCCGACGGCGAGCTCGCGGTGGGCGCGGAACGCGGTGGTCAGGTCGTGGGTGAACACGCCGGTCTGCAGGCCGAACTCGCTGTCGTTGACCCGGGCGAGGCCCTCGTCCAGACCGTCCACCGCGGACACGACGACCACCGGCCCGAAGACCTCCTCGCGCACGACCCGGGCGTCGGCGGGGACGTCGCTGAGCACGGTCGGGGCGACGCTCGCGCCGGTGCGCGTGCCGCCGCAGACGAGCGTGCCGCCGGCGGCGACGGCCTCGGCGATCCACTCCTCGACGCGGCGCGCCGCGGCCTCGTCGATGAGCGGGCCGACGTCGGTGGCCGGGTCGGTCGGGTCGCCGCCGCGCAGCGCCCGCACCGCGGTCACGATCTCACGCAGCAGCTCGTCGTAGACGGACCGGTCGGCGTAGACGCGCTGCACGGCGATGCAGGACTGGCCGGCCTGGTAGTTGGCGAACAGGGCGATGCGCCCGGCCGCCCGGGCGAGGTCGCCGGGCGCCGCGTAGTCGGCGGTCACCAGCACGGCGCCGTTGCCGCCGAGCTCGAGCACCACGTGCTTGCGGGGCACCGCGTCGCGGATCGACCAGCCGACCGGGCCGGAGCCGGTGAAGGAGACCACCGGCAGGCGCGGGTCCGTGACGAGGGCGGTGACCTCGCTGTTCGGGACGGGCAGGACCGACCAGGACCCCTCGGGCAGGTCGGTCTCGGCGAGCAGATCACCGAGGAACAGCGCGGACAGCGGCGTGCGAGGGGCGGGCTTGACGATGATCGGGGCGCCGACTGCCAGCGCCGGCGCGACCTTGTGTGCCACCAGGTTCAGCGGGAAGTTGAACGGGGTGATCCCCAGCACGGGCCCGCGCGGGAAGCGCCGGCTCAGCGCCAGGCGCCCCTCCCCGGTCGGGTCCGTGTCCAGCCGGGTCAGCTCGCCGGTGAAGCGGCGGGCCTCCTCCGCACCCCAGCGAAACGTCGAGCTCGCCCGGGCCACCTCGGCCCGAGCCCAGGTCAGCGGCTTGCCGCTCTCCGCGGTGATGAGCCGGGCGAGCTCGTCGCCGCGCCGTGCAATCTCCCTGGACACGTGCGCCAGCGCCGAGGCACGCACGTGCGCCGGCAGCGCCGAGAACCGCGGGGCGACCTCGGCGGCGGCCGCGACGGCGTGCTCGACCTGGTCGGCGTCGGGCTGCGCCACGGTGGCCACGAGGCCGTCGTCGAAGGGGTGGCGGACGTCGATCGTCGCGGCCCCCTCGGCGCGGTTGCCCGCCAACCAGAACGAGGTGACGTCAGCCATCGCGATCTGCCCATGTCGTCGCCATCAACCGTCATCCTAGGCGCATCGCCGGCGTCCCAGCGGCGCCAACGCGCCCGGCCGGCCCATCGGCGTGCCGGCGCCCCGGTGGCGCTGAGCTGGGCGGACAGGCCGGCCCCGAGTCCGCGGTCGGGGGACGATGCCCAGGTGGACAGCGGCTGGGCGAGCAGGCGGGAGCCGATCACATGAATCCTCCGAACGTGCCGGCCCGCGGCGGCCCGGGGCTGCCCCAGGCCCGCCGCCTCGTCACCGAGATCCCCGGCCCCCGCTCGCGGGCGCTGGCCGCCCGCCGGGCCGGCGCGGTGGCCCGCGGGGTGGGGGAGACCCTGCCCGTGTACGTGCATGCGGCCGGCGGCGGGGTCGTCGTCGACGTCGACGGCAACTCGCTGATCGACTTCGGCTCGGGGATCGCCGTGGTCAGCGTCGGCAACGCCGCGGACGGCGTGGTCGAGGCGGTGCGCGAACAGGTCGGCCGGTTCACCCACACCTGCTTCATGATCACCCCTTACGAGGGGTACGTCGCGGTCTGCGAGGCGCTGAACCGGCTGACCCCCGGCGACCACGACAAGCGCACGGCGCTGTTCAACTCCGGGGCCGAGGCCGTCGAGAACGCCGTCAAGATCGCCCGCTCGGCGACCGGGCGCGACGCGATCGTCGTCTTCGAGCACGCCTACCACGGGCGGACGAACCTGACGCTGGCGATGACGGCGAAGTCGATGCCCTACAAGGCCGGTTTCGGGCCGTTCGCCCCCGAGGTGTACCGGGCGCCGCTGGCCTACCCCTACCGCTGGCCGACCGGCCCGGATCGCTGCGGCGAGCAGGCGGCGGCTCGGGTGATCGAACTCGTCCGGGACGAGATCGGCGCGGGCGAGGTGGCCGCGATGGTCATCGAGCCGATCCAGGGGGAGGGCGGGTTCATCGTCCCCGGCCGCGGTTTCCTGCCCCGCCTCGCCGAGTTCTGCGCGGACGCCGGCATCCTGTTCGTCGCCGACGAGATCCAGACCGGGTTCGCCCGCACCGGCACGATGTTCGCCTGCGAGGACGAGGGCGTCGTGCCGGACCTCATCACCACCGCGAAGGGCATCGCCGGGGGGATGCCGCTGGCGGCCGTCACCGGACGGGCCGAAATCATGGACGCCCCCCAGGTCGGTGGGCTCGGCGGCACGTACGGCGGCAACCCGGCAGCGTGCGCGGCGGCGCTCGCGGCGATCGGGTTCATCGAGTCCGCGGACCTCGCCGGGCGGGCGCGGCGCATCGGCGAGCTGGCGCTGCCCCGGCTGCGCGCCCTGGCGGCGCGGCACGACGTGATCGGGGACGTCCGCGGGCGGGGCGCGATGCTCGCCCTGGAACTCGTCCGCGGCGGTGGCGACACCGGCCCGGACAAGGAGCTGACGGCCGCCGTCGCGGCGGCCTGTCACCGCCGCGGCCTGATCGTGCTCACCGCCGGCACGTGGGGCAACGTGCTGCGGCTGCTGCCACCGCTGGTCATCGACCCCTCGCTGCTGCTCGCCGGTCTCGACGTCCTCGACGAGGCGTTCGCCGAGGTCGCCGCGGGCCGCTGAGGCCGGGTCGGCAGGCGCGCACGTCCCCGCCCAGGGACTCGCCGTCCCCCGTACCGCTCGGTCGCCGGCCCCTCGTGGGCCTGCTGCGGGCCTGTCGCGGACCCGTCGCCGGCCTTGTCGCCGGCTTGTCGTGCCCGGCGGTTCGGCACATCTGTGCTGGTGGGGCGGTTGCTCGTGGTACAGGACGGGAACAGCGATATCTGAACCGCCGAGGTCCGGCGGCTTCGTCCACCTACGCCTGGAGGCGCCCGGTGACCATCGCTGCCGCCTGCCCTCGTTGTCTCGGCCCGCTCCGCCCGCCCGACCTGTGGAGCAGCCAGTACCGCTGCGACGAGCACGGGGAGGTGAGCCCGTACCGGACTGCCGTCTCCTCCCGCGAGCAGGCGTTGCACGCCCTGGCCACGTCCTCGACTGTGCCCGTGTGGCTGCCCGAGCCCATGCCGGTGCACTGGTACGTCAGCGGAGTCGGCTGGGCCGGTGACGATCGCACCGGGCCACGGGCCACCGCGCTCGCCCTCGCCGGCCCCTGCCCGCTGGGCGGCCCGGCGGAGATGATCCTCGTCGCCGAGGCGCCCGGGGTGGGCCTCGGCGCCCGGCTCGCGGGCATCACCGGCCTCGACCCGCAGACGCTGCCGGGCGTGCCCGAGGCCAAGGTCGAGGCCGCCGGGCATCCCACCGCCATGTGGCCGCTGGCCGTCCCGTCCGACCGGGCCGCCTTCGTCGGGGAGGCCCGCGGGGTATGGCTGTGGCTGGTGCTCTGGCCGGCGGACGCGGCCCTGATCCTGCTGGAGCACCTGGTGCTGCGCGACGTGCGGGACGCCCCCGAGATCGGTGAACGGTCGTTCTTCGGCGCCGTCAGCGAGCATCTCACCGTCGCGCCGAGCGCGGTGCGGTGAGCGAGGTTCCCGCGGCCGTAGGCTGATCCGATCGGATCAGCCGGCGAAGGGATCGGGCAGCCATGACGGAACCGCCGCCACCGCCGGCGTTCTCCCCGCCGGCACCTTCACCGCCGATGTCCTCGGCGCCGGAGTCCTCGGCGCCGGCATCTTCCGCGCCGGCGCCGGCGGCTCCGACCGCCGCGGAGGTCGATCGGCGGCTGCTCACCGTGATCGTCAATCCGAGTGCGGGGCGCGGGCGGGCGCTGCGCCTGCTCGACGGCGTCCGCGCCGAGCTCGACCGGTGGGCCGCCGACGTCCGGGTCGCGCCCACCCGCGATCTTGCCCACGCCGGCCGGCTCGCCGCCGAGGCGACCGCGCAGGGCCGGGTGGTGGTGGCGCTCGGCGGGGACGGCCTGGCCGGGGCGGTCGCCGGGTCGGTGGCGCGGGCGGGTGGTCTGCTCGCCGTGCTGCCCGGCGGCCGCGGCAACGACTTCGCCCGCGGGCTGGGCCTGTCCGCCGACCCCCGCCGCGTCGCCGCCGAGCTCGCCGGGTTTCGGGAGCGGCGGGTCGACCTGCCCGAGGTCGCCGGCCGGCCGTACCTGGGGATCGCCAGTGTCGGTTTCGACTCCGACGTGCAGGTCATCGCCAATCGGACGCGCCTGCTGCGCGGGCGGCACGTCTACACCTACGCGGCGCTGCGGGCGGTGGCGGCCTGGCGGCCGGTGCGGTTCACGGTGACGGTCGACGGCGGCCCGCCCCGTACGCTGCACGGCTGGACGGTCGCCGCGGCCAACGCGGCGTACTACGGCGGTGGGATGCGCTTCGCCCCCGACGCCGACGTCGCCGACGGGCTGCTGGAGATCCTGCTGATCTCGCGGACGTCCCGGTTGACCTTCCTGGCGCTGTTCCCGCGGGTGTTCACCGGCGGGCACGTCCACACCCGCCACGTGCGGGTGCTGCGGGGGCGGCGGGTGCACATCAGCGCCGACCGGCCGTTCGCGGTGTACGCCGACGGCGATCCGCTGGCCGACCTGCCGGCCGAGATCGTCGTCCGCCCGGCCGCGCTGCGCCTGCTCGTCCCGCCCGGCTGATCGTGATCCGATTGCGGTGCGCTCTGCACGGTCTGAAGCCGCAGACCGGGCACATCGCGCCGCAGCGCGGATCTCGCGCCGGGACCGGACCGGACCGGGCCGGCCGGCGTCCGGGTGCGGTTAGTCCTCGTGCTGCGCGGGTTGGGTGGGCGCGGCGGCAAGCTCCGGCGTCGCGTGGTAGTCGACGACGCCGCTGACCTGCGGGTAGTGCAGGTCGAAGGCGGGCCGCTCGGAGCGGATCCGCGGCAGTGACCGGAAGTTGTGCCGCGGCGGCGGGCAGGACGTCGCCCATTCCAGCGAGTTGCCGTATCCCCACGGGTCGTCGACGGTGGCGAGCGCGCCGTGCCGGTAGGAGTGCCACAGGTTGTAGATGAGCGGCAGCGTGGACATGGCGAGCAGGAACGCGCCGGCGGTCGAGACCGTGTTCAGGGTGGTGAAACCGTCGGTCGGACCATAGTCGGCGTAGCGCCGCGGCATGCCGCGCACGCCGAGCCAGTGCTGCACCAGGAACGTGGCGTGGAAGCCGAAGAACATGGTCCAGAAGTGGATCTTACCCAGCCGGTCGTTCATCATCCGACCGGTGATCTTCGGGAACCAGAAGTAGGTGCCGCCGAACGCGGCGAAGACGACGGTGCCGAACACGACGTAGTGGAAGTGGGCGACGACGAAGTAGCTGTCGCTGACGTGGAAGTCGATCGGCGGGCTGGCCAGCAGCACCCCGGTCAACCCACCGAACAGGAAGGTCACCAGGAAGCCGAGCGCGAACAGCATCGGCGTCTCGAAGGTGAGCTGCCCGCGCCACATCGTGCCGATCCAGTTGAAGAACTTGATGCCGGTGGGCACCGCGATGAGGAACGACAGCAGTGCGAAGAACGGCAGCAGCACCGCACCGGTGACGAACATGTGGTGCGCCCACACCGCGAGGGACAGCACGCCGATCCCGATCGTGGCGAAGACCAGCCCCTTGTAGCCGAACAGGGGTTTTCGGGAGAAGACCGGCAGGATCTCGCTGATGATGCCGAAGAACGGCAGAGCGATGATATAGACCTCGGGATGGCCGAAGTACCAGAAAAGGTGCTGCCACAGGATCGCGCCGCCGTTCGCCGCGTCGAACACGTGCGCGCCGAACCGGCGGTCCGCCTCCAGCGACAGCAACTGCGCGGCCAGCACCGGGAAGGCGACGATCACCAGGATCGACGTCACCAGGAATGTCCAGCAGAAGATGGGCAGCCGGAACATCGTCATCCCGGGTGCGCGTAGCGTCAGGATCGTGGTGATCATGTTGACCGCGCCCAGGATGGTGCCGAGTCCGGACACCACCAGGCCCATGACCCACAGGTCGCCCCCGGTGGTGGGCGAGTATGCCTTGCTGTTGAGCGGGGCGTAGGCGAACCAGCCGAAGTCGGCGGCGCCGTCCGGGGTGAGGAACCCGGCGATGACGGTGAGCCCGCCGAACAGGAAGAACCAGTACGACAGCGAGTTCAAGCGGGGGAACGCCACGTCGGGGGAGCCGATCTGCAACGGCACCAGGAGGTTGGCGAACGCGAACGCCAACGGTGTCGCGAACAGCAGCAGCATGACCGTGCCGTGGATCGTGAACAACTGGTTGTACTGCTCGTTGGAGAAGAACTGCAGCCCCGGCCGGGCGAGCTCCGCCCGCATCATGACGGCCAGGATCCCGGCGAACAGGAAAAAACCGAAAGCGGTGACGAAGTACATCACGGCGATGTCCTTGTGGGACGTCGTCCGCAGGTAGCCGAGCACGTTCGTGCGCGGCCTCGAATGCGCCGCGACGACGTCCTGCGGGTCGGGCCGAGGGAGTGACGCCGGTTCCCGCGGTTCCTCCAGAATCGTCACGCTCGGCTCCCGGTTCCTCGTCGTCCGCGCGGCGCCGCAGGCGGGCCGCGGTGAGCGGGCGGCGGCCGACAAGCCGGCCGACGCCGCCGGCGACCGCGGACCAGCGGCGGTCGGCCGGCGGCAGCCTAACGTGCCGGGCGGGATTCCGGTTGGACGCTGGTCGAGTTTTCTTCGATATGTTTCGCGATGCCCGCCGGGCGATGTGGGGGATTCGATGTGGGGGATTCGCGGAATTTATTGTCTTCGCGCCCGTGATTCCCGGGGCGGTGGCGCGGTCGCGGTCAGGCCGGTTGGGCGCCGGGAACGCCGTCCTCGACGACCCAGGTGGCGTCGGTGGAGACCGGCGAGTCCCGCCGGGAGAGGTCGGCGACGACTCGCATGTCCGCGCGCCACTCCGTCGGCGTCACCCGGATGCGGGTGTACCCCCGGCGATCGCCGCGAAAGTAGCGGACGTGCGGGTTGAGGCGGGCGTTGTTCTTCCGGACGAAGTCGTCGTTGACGAGGAAGAAGGCCGAGCTGATCGAGGTGCAGACGAACTCGGTCGCGACCGCGGGGGTCTCCGGCCGGTCGAAGTCGACGCGCAGGTCGTTCACCCAGGCGCAGTGGAGGTCCCCGGAGAGCACGACGGGATTGCGGGCCCGGCTGTCGCGCACCCCGGACAGCAGCCGCCGCCGGTAGGGGCGGTAACCGTCGTTCTGGTCGAGGTTGGTCAGCATGCTCCCGGACCCGACGGGAAGCTGGCCGTCGAGCTGGGCCATCATCGTCTGCTGCGCGATCACGTTCCAGCGGGTCCGGGAGGCGTCGAGCCCCGCGCGCAGCCAGCGTTCCTGGGCGGCCCCGGCCATCGTGCCACCGGTGTTGCCGGCGCCGAGCGCGGCCGGGCCGATGGCCTCCGGCGAGTTGCCCGGAACCGGGGTCCGGTACTGGCGGGTGTCCATGACGTTGAGCGTCAGCAGGCCGCCGAAGGCGAGGCGGCGGTAGATGCGCAGGTCGGGAGAACCCGGGTTGAGTTCGACCCGGATCGGCATGTGCTCGTAGTACGCCTGGTAGGCGGCGGCCCGCTGGCGGGCGAAGAGGGCCGGGTCCTGGTGGCGGTCGCCGGAGTCGCCAGCCTCGTCGACGAGCCCGGCGTAGTTGTTCTCGACCTCGTGGTCGTCCCAGGTAACGACCCAGGGCGCGGCATGGTGGGCGGCCTGCAGGGCCGGGTCCGCCTTGTACTGGCCGTAGCGGTTGCGGTAGTCCGCCAGTGTCTGGAGCTGGTCGAGTCCGGGCTGCTGGGGAGTGGTGTGCAGACGGTCCGGGAACCGGCTGTCCGGGTCGTACTCGTAGATGTAGTCGCCGACATGCACGACGAGGTCCGGCGCGTCCGCGGCGATGGCGTCGAAGGCCGGCCAGTAGCCGTTCTGGAAGTCCTGGCAGGAGGCCAGCGCCAGGGTCAGCGCCCCGCCGGTGACGTCCGTGCCGGCCTGCGGGGCGGCGGCGGTCCTGGTGCGCCCGACGGGGCTGAGCACGGTGCCGGCCCGGAAACGGTAGAAGTACTCGCGTCCCGGCTCCAGGCCGCGGACGTCGACGTGCACCGAGTGGGCGAACGCCGCCTGCGCGGTCTGCGTGCCGGCGCGCACCACCGACCGGAAGTTCTCGTCTTCGGCGATCTGCCAGTCGACCGGGACGTCGCGCGAGGGCATCCCGCCGCCCTCGCTTGGGCGCGGCGCCAGCCGGGTCCACAGGATGACGCCGTCGGGCAGTGGGTCGCCGCTGGCCACTCCCAGGGCGAACACACCATCGGTCACCCCTGGGACAGGAGTCGGCGCGCGCAGCGTCGGAGCCGGGATCGGTGTCGGGCCGCCCGAGCCGCCACACGCCGCCAGCCCCACCGCGGCCGCCGCCGCGCCCCCGAGACTCAGCCCGCCGAGCAGTACCGCCCGCCGGTGCGGGCGTCCGTGCGGGGCGGACCCGGAGCCGGCGGACAGGGATCGAAGGGGACGAGAGGGGCCCGCCGCGGCATCACCGGTCACAACGTCATGAGAGTAGTGCGTCCGGACCAGCAGAGGAGGGCCGGATCCGCACCCGGCCCGGTCGCCGGCCGCTCGTTCGCCCGCCGGCCGCTCGCTCCCCCGCCGGTGGCTCGTTCGCCCGTCGGCGGTCCGGTCGCCCGCCGGTGGTGCGCGGCCGCGGGTCAGGTGTGGGCGGTGGCGGGGCGGCCGGGCTGTTCGCCGCCGTGCGCCTCGCCGTAGGCCCGCGTCGCAACCAACACCTTGCGCCGGTAGACGCAGACCACCGTGCCGTCCTGGTTGTTGCCACGGGTCTCCACGGTGACGACGCCCCGGTCATCGCGGCTGCGGGAGGGGACCTTGTCGAGCACGGTGGACTCGCCGTAGATCGTGTCGCCGTGGAACACCGGCGCGACGTGCCGCAGCGACTCGACCTCGAGGTTGGCGATGGCCTTGCCGGAGACGTCCGGGACCGACATGCCCAGCAGCAGGGAGTACACGTAGTTGCCGACCACCACGTTGCGCTTGAACTGGGTGCTCTGCTCGGCGTAGTGGCTGTCCAGGTGGAGCGGATGGTGGTTCATCGTCAGCAGGCAGAACAGGTGGTCGTCGTACTCGGTGACCGTCTTGCCCGGCCAGTGCCGGTACACGTCCCCGACCTCGAACTCCTCGAACCAGCGGCCGAACCGCATGACAGACCCCCTCCGGACGCGGCGGTGGCGGCGCGCCACACGGACCGTTGAACGCAGAGAGTAGTCAATTCTTGCGCTGCGTCGCCGTGTTCGGGTGTCCGCCTCAGCCGAGGTCGACCTCGCGGCGGTTCGGGTCGCGCAGGTCGGTGCCCGCGGCCAGCCAGCGCTGGTGCAGCGCCTCGGGGCCGTGCACCCGCTTGAAGGCCGCCTCGTTCATGGTCATCGGCAGGACGGGCAGGAAGCGCACGGGCGCGGCGGCGGCGAACGCGGGGTCGTCCAGGGCGTCGGCGATCGGCAGGTCGGGGATCAGGCCGCCGGGCTCGGCGACGAGCACCGCGGTGAACGGCGCGCCGTCCCACAGCGGCTCGCCGAGGTCCAGGCCGGCACCGGGGGCGATGGGCCGGCCCTCGACGGCGGGGACGGCCGCCAGCACGGCGAGCCGGCGCAGCACGCTGTCGCGGTGGCCGCGCAGCGACAGCACGAGCTCGGCCCGCGGCCCGGCGGGGTCGCGCACGGCGGAGTCGGACGCCGTCATCGGCTCCCGGGACATGCCGAGGGTGAGGTACCGGACGACGCCGCCGCGGTCGGGGCCGAACCGCAGCACGTCCATCCGCTCCGTGCCGAGGAAGGTCACCGAGGCGCGGCCGGTGTCCCGGCCGAACAGCGCCGTGACGTGCCCCTCGACGGATCGACTCAGGGCGCTGTCGCTCACGGGACCCGTGCCGCAGTTCGCATGGGATCGATCGTAGGGTCGGCGGGAGCGCTCGTGCCGCCGGTCGGCGTTCGGGAACCGCCGTGCCCGGTGGGTGCGTTCAACATGGTGGGCAACCTTGGAGGGGCTGTGGGACAGGTGCTGACGAAGGGCGGCAATGCGCCGTTGTCCACCACCGACGTCCGAGTGGAGATCGCCTCGTCGATCTCGCTGGACATCGCCGCGATCCTGGTGACGGCCGCCGGCAAGGTGCGCACCGACGACGACTTCGTGTTCTTCAACCAGCCGACCGGCCCGGGGGTGCGGCTGCTGCCACCGGCGGCGCTGGAGTTCACCCTGGCGGCGGTGCCGCCGGACATCGACAAGGTCGTCGTCACGGGCAGCCTGGACGGCTCCGGCCCGGTGACGTTCGCGGGCGTGCGAGGGCTGGGCATCTCGGTGCGCGACTCCCGCGGCGGCACCGAGCTGGTCCGGTTCGACCCCGCCGGGCTCGGTGCGGAGACCGCGCTGATCCTCGTCGAGCTCTACCGCCGGGCCGGCGCGTGGAAGGCACGCGCGGTCGGGCAGGGCTACGCCTCCGGCCTCGCCGGCATCGCCACCGACTTCGGCATCGCCGTCGACGATCCCGGCACCTCCGGCCCGTCACCGGCCGCGGCCCAGCCGCCGGCCGCCCCTCCCCGCCCGCAGCCCGCCGCGCCCGCGGGCCAGCCGTGGGGCCCGCCCGCGCCGCCTGCGCCCCCGCCGTCCGGAGGTCAGCAGTGGGGGCCCCCGCCCGTCCCGCCCGCGCCGGCTCCGGCCGGTGGGGCGCCGCAGTGGGGCGCGCCACTGCCGCCGCCCGGTCAGCAGTGGGGCCCGCCGCCCGCCGCGCCGCAGTGGGGGCCACCGCCGCCGCCCGGTCAGCAGTGGGGGCCGCCCGGCGCGCCGCCGCCCGCGCCCGCAGGCCAGCAGTGGGGTCCGCCCGGGCCCCCGCCGGCCGGCGGTCAGCAGTGGGGTCCGCCGCCGCCGGCTCCCGGCCAGCCCGGCGGCCGGGTCAACCTGGACAAGGGCCGGGTCTCGCTGACCAAGGGCCAGAGCGTGTCGCTGGTGAAGACCGGCGCGCCCCCGCTCACCCGGGTGCGGATGGGCCTGGGTTGGGATCCGGCGCAGCGCGGTCGGTCGATCGACCTCGACGCGTCCTGCATCCTGTTCGACGAGCGCGGCAAGGACGTGGACAAGGTCTGGTTCATGTCCAAGAAGGGCGCGCGCGGCGCGGTGCGCCACTCGGGCGACAACCTCACCGGCCGCGGCGACGGCGACGACGAGACGATCCAGGTGGATCTCGCCGCGCTGCCCCCGAACGTCGTCACGCTCATCTTCACGGTGAACAGCTTCCAGGGGCAGCCGTTCACCGACGTGCGCAACGCCTACTGCCGGCTCTACGACGACGTCACCGGCCAGGAGCTCGTCCGTTTCGACCTGTCCGAGTCCAAGCCGTCGACCGGGCTGGTGATGTGCCGTGTGCAGCGCGAGGGCGGCGGCCAGACCTGGGCCATGACCGCGATCGGCGAGTTCCACGACGGCAAGACCGTCCGCGCGATGGTCAACCCGTCGAAGCAGTACCTCTGACACCTGCCGCCACCGGCCGGCGCCCGCGGTCCGGGCGTCGGCGAGTCAGGCGGTCGGCGGGTCAGGCGTCGGCGGGCCGAGTGTCGGTGGCGGGCTGGGCGCTGGTGGCGGGCTGGGCGGTGGCGAGGCGGCGCAGGCGGATGACGGCGGTGGCGTCGAGCTGCCCGTCGCCGCGCGCCTGGGAGGCGGCGAGATCGTTCTCGGCGAGCTCGGTCAGCGGCACCGGGACGCCCCGACGGGCCGCCTCCGCCAGGCAGATCCGCAGGTCCTTGCGCATCCAGTCGACGGCGAAGCCGAAGTCGAACTCATCGCGGATCATGGTGGCGGCGCGGTTGGTCAGGTACCAGGAGCTCGCGGCGCCACCCGACACGGCGGGTAGCACCTGGTCCAGGTCGAGGCCGGCGGCGGCGGCGAAGTTGAGTGCCTCGGCCGCGCCCTCGATCGCCCCGGCCACCAGGATCTGGTTGACCATCTTCGTGAGCTGGCCGGCGCCGACCGGGCCGATGCGGGTGATCGTCGTCCCGTAGGCGGCCAGCACCGGTCGGACCCGCTCCACCGTGTCCACCTCGCCGCCGCACATGACGCTGAGGCGCCCCGCCTCGGCACCGGCCTGCCCGCCGGACACCGGCGCGTCGACGAAACCGACTCCCACCTGCGCCGCCTGCCCCGCGATCTCGGCGGCCAGCTCCGCCGACGTCGTCGTGTGGTCGACGATCGTCGCCCCCGGCGCCAGCGCGCCGAGCGCGCCGTCCGGCCCGAGCAGCACCGCGCGGACGTCGTCGTCGGCCCCGACGCAGACACAGACCACCTCGGATCCGGCGGCGGCCTGCGCCGGCGTGGCCGCGACCCGGCCCGGGTGCGCAGCCGACCAGCGCGCCGCGGTCGTCTCCGTGCGGTTGTACACGACGGTGTCGAATCCGGCGCGGGCGAGATGGCCGGCCATGGGGAAGCCCATGGTGCCGAGGCCGACGAAGGCAACCTGCATCAGCGTGCTCCTGTTCCCGGATGGTCGGTCAGGAGCAGACTACGCATGTCGGACCGGGCGGCCGGCGCGATCGGCGCCCGCGGTCGCCCCCGGCCCGAGCGGGTCAGCGAGGCGTTTCGTACTCCCGCAGCAGGGCCCGGCTGATGATCCGCTTCTGGATCTCGGAGGTGCCCTCGCCGATGAGCATGAACGGCGCCTCCCGGTAGAGGCGCTCGATCTCGTACTCCTTCGAGTAGCCGTAGCCGCCGTGGATGCGGAACGCCTCCGTCGTCACCTCGTGGCAGTACTCGCTGGCCAGGTACTTCGCCATCCCGGCGGAGACGTCGTTGCGCTGCCCGCTGTCCTTCTTGCGGGCGGCGCTGACCATCATCAGGTGACCGGCCTCGACCTTGGTCGCCATCTCGGCGAGCTTGAAGGAGATGGCCTGGTGCTCGGCGATCGGCCGACCGAAGGCGCGCCGGGTCTGCGCGTAGGCGATGCCGAGCTCGAAGGCGCGGATCATGATGCCGCAGGCCCGCGCGGCGACGTTGACCCGACCGACCTCGACGCCGTCCATCATCTGGTAGAAGCCCTGGCCGCGGCCGTCGTCGCCGCCGAGGATCGCCGCGGCCGGCACCCGGTGGTCGGCGAGGACCATCTCGGTCGTCTCGATGCCCTTGTAGCCGAGCTTGTCGATGCTGCCGGGAATGGTGATCCCGCCGTGGGTGCCGAAGCCCGGTTCCTTCTCCAGCAGGAACGTGGTCATGTTCCGGTAGACCGACTCGGCGCCCTCGTCGGTCTTCACCAGGGTGGCGACGATCCCGGCCCGCGCGCCGTTGGTCAGCCACATCTTCTGCCCGTTGAGCACGTAGACGTCGCCGTCGCCGTCGCCACCGGCCCTCCGGTCGGCCCGGCTGGTGATCGCCGCGACGTCCGAGCCGCAGCCGGGCTCGCTCATCGAGAACGCGCCGCGCAGTTCGCCGGTGGCCATCCGCGGCAACAACCGGCTGCGCTGGTCGGCGCTGCCATGCTGGCCGATCAGGTAGGCGACGATGAAATGGGTGTTGACGACTCCGGCGACGCTCATCCAGCCCCGGGCGATCTCCTCCACGACCAGCGCGTAGGTGAGCAGCGACTCGCCCAGTCCGCCGTACTGCTCGGGAATGGTGATCCCGAACAGCCCCATCTCCTTCATCGACTCGACGATGGACTCCGGGTACTCGTCGGCGTGTTCGAGCTCGGTGGCGAACGGAAGGATCTCCTTGTCGACGAACGTGCGCACCGCCGCGAGGATGTCGCGCTGCACGTCGGTCAGGTCGTCGGTCTGCGCGATCCTGCCCATCGGTCGTCCCCCTCCTGCGGCCTGCGCGGCCGGCTAGCGCCCGACGCCGACCGGCGGCTCGAACTTCCGCGTGCGGGCGAGCCCCGCGGCGCGGCCCTTGCCCGCGACGACCTCGGCCATCTTGCGGCTGGCCTCGTCGATCATTTCGTCGCCGAGCATCACCGCGCCGGTCAGCCCGCCCTCGGCCGAGGTGTGCCAGGCGTAGGCGTCCAGGATCAGCTCGGCGTGGTCGTAGTCGGCCTGGCGCGGTGCGTAGATCTCGTTGGCCGCCTCGATCTGGCCGGGATGCAGCACCCATTTCCCGTCGTAGCCGAGCGCGGCCGAGCGGGCGGCGGTCGCCCGGAAACCCTCGGTGTCGCGGATCTGGAGGAAGGGGCCGTCGATCGCCTGCACCCCGCGGGCGCGGGCCGTCTCGAGAATCTTGAACAGCACGTAGTGGAAGGGGTCGCCCGGATAGTCCGGGCTGAGCGCGCCGACCGTGAGCGACGGCATGTTGATCGAGGCCATGAAGTCGGCCGGGCCGAAGATGATGGTCTCGATCCGGGGGCTGGCGAAGGCGATCTCGCGCACGTTCGACAGGCCTAGCGCCGTTTCGATCTGCGCCTCGATCCCGATCCGGCCGACCTCGAACCCCAGCACCTTCTCGATCTGGGTGAGCAGCAGGTCCAACCAGGCCACCTGGGCGGCGGACTGCACCTTCGGCAGCATGACGCAGTCCAGGTTCGCCCCGGCGCCCTCGACGACCTCGATGACGTCTCGGTAGGTCCAGCGGGTCGTCAGGTCGTTCACCCGGACGACCCGGGTCCGCCCCGCCCAGTCGCCCTCGTTGAGCGCCGCGACCACGTTCGCCCGGGCGGCCTCCTTCGCGCCGAGCGCGACCGAGTCCTCCAGATCGCAGAACACCTGGTCGGCGGGCAGGCCCTGGGCCTTGCCGAGCATCTTCGTCGAGGATCCGGGGACGGCCAGACACGACCGGCGGGAACGCTGCGGCATGACCTCTATGCTATCGACCTGTCACTCGCCGTGCTCAACGTCGGTCCGGGATCCCCGGATGGATCCGATCGGTGAGCATCGACGGGCCCGCGTGTGCCCGCCTTCGACCAGCGCGACGCGGCCTGGGCCCGGCCGTCCGGACATACCCGCCTGCCTCGTGATTGCCCAGGCGGGCGGGTATGTCGGGGTCGGGGTTGCGGGAAGCGCCCGCGCGGGTAGCCTCCGGCCGTGAACAGGACTGCGGCGCCGGCCCGCGGCGGTATGTCCGCCTACGTCGGGAACGGTCAGTGACCACGATGCCCACGCGCCCCGCCCCGTCCAGGGTGTACTGCCGCCGCCTGGCCGGCCTGCTGGTCCTCGACCCGAACGGCGACCAGGTCGGCCGGGTCCACGACATCGTCGTCACGCTGCGCCTCGGGCACGAGCCGCCCCGCGTGCTGGGCCTTGCCGTCGAGGTCCAGCGTCGGCCGATCTTCGTGCCGATCGGGCGGGTCACCGGCGTGGAGTCCGGCGCGGTCGTGCTCTCCTCGGCCCGGCTGAGCTGGCGGCGCTTCCAGCAACGGCCGAACGAGACCCGGGTCCTCGGCGAGCTGCTCGACCGCCGCGCGACGCTGCTGTCCTCGGGCACCGAGGTCACCGTCGTCGACGCCGCGATCGAGCCGATCCGCGGCGGGGACTGGGTGCTCGACCAGGTGGCGGTCCGCACCGGGCGGGGTCGGCGCGGCGAGGTGCGCACCGTGGCCTGGGACGAGGTCACCGGCCTGTCGCTGGCCGAGGGGGGCCAGGGCGCGGCGAACCTGCTGGCCGCGTTCGAGAAGCTGCGCCCCGCGGACCTCGCGACCCTGCTGCACGACCTGTCCGACAAGCGGCGCGCCGAGGTCGCCGCGGCCCTCGACGACGAACGGCTCGCCGACGTCCTGGAGGAGCTGCCCGAGGACGAGCAGGTGGAGCTGCTCGGCGGGCTCGCCGAGGAACGCGCCGCCGACGTGCTGGAGGCGATGGGCCCCGACGACGCGGCGGACCTGCTCGGCGAGCTACCCGCCGAGGACGCCGAGCGGCTGCTGCGGCTGATGGAGCCGGACGAGGCCGCCGACGTGCGCCGCCTGCTGCGCTATGCCGACGACACCGCCGGCGGGATCATGACCAGCGAGCCGGTCGTGCTCGCCCCGAACGCGACGGTGGCCGAGGCGCTCGCGCGCATCCGCGAGCCGGAGCTGTCCCCGGCGCTGGCCGCGCAGGTCTACGTGGTCCGCCCGCCGTACGAGACGCCCACCGGCCGCTACCTCGGCCTCGCGCACTTCCAGCGGCTGCTGCGGGAGCCGCCGTCCACCCTGGTCGGCGGCGTGATCGACGTGGACATGGCGTCGCTGCGGCCGGAGACCCCGCTCGCCGAGGTCACCCGGCTGCTGGCGTCGTACAACCTGGTCGCCGCGCCGGTGCTCGACCGCGGCGGACGGCTCGTCGGCGTGGTCACCGTGGACGACGTCCTCGACCACCTGCTGCCGGCCGACTGGCGCGAGCGCCAGCTCGAATCCGACGTCGACACCCACACGACGCCCGGCCTGTTCGCCCCGCCCCCGGGCGGTGGGGAACCCGGCGCTCTGGGTGGAGTGGGCGCCAGCCCGCCGGCGGCTCCGTGAGGGGGCGCCGGCGCGGCGCGCGCCTGGACCAGCCGCGGCTGTCGCGGCGCGCGTCGCTACGGCCCGCCTACGAGTCGGACGCGTTCGGCCGGATCGCCGAGCGGGTGGCCCGGTTCATCGGGACGGCGCGCTACCTCGTCGCCCAGAGCATCGTCATCGTGCTGTGGGTCGCATACAACGTCTTCGTCCCCAGCTCCGCGCGCTTCGACGAGTTCCCGTTCATCTTCCTGACGCTGGTGCTGTCGTTGCAGGCCGCGTACGCGGCGCCACTCATCCTGCTGGCGCAGAACCGGCAGGACGACCGAGACCGGGCGAACCTCGCCCAGGACCGGGAGCAGTCGGTCCGCACCCGCGATGACACCGAGTACCTGGCCCGGGAGCTGGCCGCCGTGCGCATCACCATCGGGGAGCTGGCCACCCGCGACTTCCTGCGCTCGGAGCTGCGCGCCCTGCTCGCCGAGCTGGACGCGGCCGACCACGACCACGACCACGACCGCGACCGCGACCGCGACCGGGAACGGCGCGACCGGCGCCGGCGCCGCGAGGGCGAGCGCCGCGACCGCCCCGACCGCTCCGACCGGGCTGTTGCGACCGAGCGCGTCCCCACCGAGAAGCGCACCCCCGCAGAGAAGCGTGTCCCTGCCGGGAAGCGGGCCCCTGTCGGGGAGCGGGCCCCTGTCGGGGAGCGCATGCCTGCCGCCGAACGTCCCCCTGCCGAGAAGCGTCCCCCTGCCGGGGAGCGAGGGCACGACTCGGACCAGGACGGCACCCGGCCCGCTGGCGGGCCGCCCGGCGGGACGGGGGAGCGCTGACCGCCGCGGCGATGGGGCGGACGCCCTGGCGCCGCTCCCACGCACACCGCCTCGCGGGGGCGGGGTCGCCGCCGCGGGTGAACCGCCCCGCGCCAGGGGCTCGCGTGTCAACAAGCAGGTGCGCGGCCTAGGGCTGGCCCGCCGCGCCGCGGCAGAGCGTCAGCACCGCCATCGCGATCTCGACGCCGCGGGGACCGAGCTCGTTCGCCCAGATGGCGATGATCTCGTTTTCCCGGGCGTGTTCGATCCGCGGGCCGCCCTCGGCCGAGCGCAGCGCCTGGATCTGCCGGGACAGGTCGCGGCGGGTGGCCAGCAGCTCGCGGAGCTGGGCGTCGATGTCGTCGATGTGCTGGCGTCCCTCGGCGATGTTGCTGATCGTCAGAGGCTCGCCCGTGATCGGCGCGCGCCCCGCGCCGGTGAGGATGGCGCCCGGTGCCGTGGGCGAGGGGATCGCGGCGTCGGGACGGTCGACGAGGTTATCCACGAATGGGCCTTTCGATCGGAGGCCCGGCGCAGCCCAGGCCGAGACGACCCGGGGCGGACCGGGCCTGGGTCTGACGCTCGTACCGCGTGAGGTCAGCGGTGGAGCGGGGACCGTGCCCGGTCCCCATAAAACGGAGGCAGCAGCGCGCCATGGCGCGAGGTTCGGCTGCTCTCCATGCAGCAAGCATGCCAGCCCGGCACGGATCCGTCCAGGAACCGACGCGGCGCCGCAACCACCCCCCTCGTCCCGGATGGTCACCCTTTCGCTGGTGCCGCCGCTCCCCGGCTGCGGGGCGGGGTGCGGTGCGCCGTGCACGGGCCAGGATGCCCAGATCGGACGGAACGCACCGCTACCGGGAGCGGTACCTGTGGGTGCTCGCCGGAGGGCGATCGGTGCGTGACCGACGGGTTCCTGCGGGGTGGGATGATCGGTCGATGGGACAGATGGAGCTCGGCGGCATGCCCCGCAGGCTGTTCGCCTGTACGCCGTCGCGGCTGGCCGCGTTCGAGGACTGCCCCCGTCGCTACCGGATGATCTATCTGGACCGGCCGCGCCCGCCGAAGGGTCCGCCTTGGGCGCACACCTCCTTCGGTGTCAGCGTGCACAACGCGCTGCGCCGGTGGTGGGAGGAGCCGTTCGAACGCCGCACCCCGCTGCGCGCCGCCGAGCTGCTGCGCCTGGGCTGGGTCGACGAGGGGTTCCGCGATCCCGAGCAGTCGCAGCAGTGGCGGGAGCGGGCCGTCGGGATGGTCCGTGGCTATGTCGAGGGCCTGGACCCGGCGGCCGAGCCGCGCGGGGTCGAACGCTCGGTCGCCGCCCGCACCGAGGCGCTGGCCTTCTCCGGCCGGGTTGACCGCCTCGACGACCGGGACGGGGAGCTCGTCGTCGTCGACTACAAGACCGGCCGGCGACCCGTCACCGACGACGACGCCCGGACCTCGCGGGCTCTGGCGCTCTACGCGCTGGCCGCGGGCCGGATGCTGCGCCAGCCCTGCCGGCGGGTCGAGCTGCACCACGTGCCCACCGGCCGGGTCGCCGTCGCCGAGCACACCGAGGACAGCATCGCCCGCCACGTCCGTCGCGCCGAGTCCGTCGCCGCCGACGCCGTCGAGGCGACGGAGGCGCTGAGCGGCGGCGGTGAACCCGATCGCGCCTTCCCGCCCCGCCCCGGCCCGCTGTGCTCGTGGTGCGACTTCCGCCGGCTGTGCGCGGAAGGTCAGGCCGCCAGCCCCGAGCGCCAGCCCTGGGCCGCCCTCGGCGAGGACCCAGGGCCGGCCGGCTGACCTGCCGCGGCACCGGCCATCCGGCGACCTCCTCGCCCGCCGGATGTCAACATGGGACCGTGTCCGAGCAGACCACAGCCCCCGCCCAGCCGCGGGTCTCCGCGAAGGCGATGACCTTCACCGAGTCCGTCATCCGGGACATGACCCGGCTCGCCCTGGCGCACGACGCGGTGAACCTCGCCCAGGGGTTCCCCGACTTCGCCTGCCCGCCCGAGCTCAAGGAGGCGGCCAAGGCCGCCATCGACGCGGACGTGAACCAGTACGCGATCACCTGGGGGGCGGCTGAGTTCCGCGCCGCGGTCGCCGCGAAGGTGGGGCGGACCTACCCGGGCTGGTCGGTCGATCCGGACACCGAGATCTGCGTGACCTGCGGTTCGACCGAGGCGATGATCGCCACCATGCTGGCGCTGGTCGACCCCGGCGACGAAGTGATCATGTTCGAGCCGTTCTACGAGAACTACGGGCCCGACACGATCCTGTCCGGTGCACGCCCGCGACTGGTCCGCCTGCACGCTCCCGACTGGTCGATCGACCCGGCGGAGCTGCGCGCGGCCTTCAGCGACCGCACCCGGGCCATCGTCCTGAACACCCCGCACAACCCGACCGGCAAGGTGCTGCGCCGCGACGAGCTGGAGCTGGTCGCCGAGCTCTGCCAGCGCCACGACGTGCTGGTGTTCACCGACGAGATCTACGAGCACATCCACTACCTCGGACCCGGCGGCCACATCCCGCCGGCGACGATCCCCGGCCTCGAGGATCGCACCGTCACCATCAACGCCCTGTCGAAGACCTACGCGGTCACGGGCTGGCGGGTGGGCTGGACGATCGCGCCGCCCGCCTACACCTCGGCGATCCGCAAGGTCCACGACTTCCTGACCGTCGGCGCGGCGGCACCGTTGCAGGCCGGCGGCGTGGCGGCGATGGGCCTGCCGCCCGCCTACTACGACGGGCTCGCCGAGCAGTACCGCACCCGCCGCGACCTGCTGTGCGCCGCGCTGGCTGACACCGGGTTCACGTTCCGGCAGCCGGACGGCGCCTACTACGTGATGTGCGACACCCGCGCGATCGACCCGGCCGGGGACGACGTGGCCCTGGCCCGGCGGCTGGTCACCGAGATCGGGGTGGCGGCCGTGCCCGGCTCGTCGTTCTTCGCCGATCCCGCCGACGGACGCCACATCATCCGGTTCGGCTTCCCCAAGAAGATCTCCACACTGCAGGCCGCCGCGGACCGCCTGGTCCGCCTGAGCCGCCCGGCCGCCGGCGGCTGAATCCGGCGCTCGGGCGGGCTCGTCACGGCGCCGGGGTGAGCCGGGCCGGCGGCGTCGGCAGCCGGTAGCCGATGCCGGCGGCGCGGGCGTGCCCGGCGCGCAGCTCGCGGTCCAGCTCGGCGAGCTCGGCGCGCACCCCGCCGCGCGTCGACCGGCCGAGCAGCGCCGGGCGGGCGCTCATCGCCGCGGGCTCGGGCGGGGCGTATCGGCCACGCAGGTACTCCCCGATCCACCGGCCCTGCGCGCCGGCCAGCTCCGGGGAGCCGCCGACGTGGAAGACCCAGGCGGCCGCCAGGTCGAACACGCCGCCGAAACGGGGCGAGTCCGGCCCGCCCGGCCCCAGCCGGGCCGTGTCGTCGCCCAGCACGACCGCGTCGAAGACGCCGAGCAGGTCGCCCCCCGCCTCGGCTCCCGCGGCCGCCACCGCGGCGGCCGGGGACGCGGATGTCGCCGGGGGCCGGGGATCGGCCCGCACGCCATGGACCTCGAAGGGCGGCGCCGCCGGGCCGGTCGCCGTGAGACGCAGGGTGCCGGGCGACACCGCGACGACCTGGTCGGCGCAGCCGTACGCGGCGAGGCGGGCGTGGGCGGCGGGCGGCACGGGACCGGGGCAGAAGGCGGCGACCGCGAGCCCCCCGTCGACGAGGGAGATCGTCGCGGCGGCGGTGGCCGCGTCCACGCCGAGGACGGCGACCCGGGGAAGACCTGTCACGCTGGGGCACTCTAGTGGCGCCGCGCGGGGGCCTTCGCACTACGGTGAAGACATGAGCGTCGTCAAGATCAATGCGCTGACCGTGCCCGCCGAAATGCGGGCTGCCCTGGAATCGCGGTTCGCCGGCCGGGCCGGGATGGTCGAGCAGGCCGACGGGTTCGAGTGGTTCGAGTTGCTGCGCCCGATCGAGGGAACGGACACCTACCTCGTCTACACCCGCTGGCGTAGCGAGGAGGACTTCCAGAAGTGGCAGTCCTCGCAGGCGTTCGAGGAGGGCCACCGCCGGGCGGCCGCCGAGGCCGCAGCCGCCACGGGCGCGCCGGCCGGGCAGGGCGCGCCGGCCGGTCACGGCGGGGGTGCCGGTCACGGCGGGGGTGCCGGTCACGGCGCGGCGGGCGGTCACGGTGGTGCCGGCGCTCCCGCGGCAACCGGGGCCACGCTTTGGTCGTTCGAGGTGGTGCAGTCGGCGGCGCCCGGCTCCGACTGAGCCCGGCGCCGACTGAGCCCGGCGCCGGGGGCCGGCTCGTGCTCAGTCGTGGTGGCTGGCGTCGGTGACCTCGCCGACGAACTGCTCGACCACGTCCTCCATCGCGATGACGCCGACGGTCGTCCCCGCCGCGTCGACGACCCGGCCCAGGTGGCTGCCGGCGCGCTGCATGCGGCGCAGCACCTGGTCCAGGGGCGTGTCCGTGGCCAGCTCCACCATCTCGTGCAGCCGTACCGGGGCCAGCGGGGTGTCGAGGTCGCCGGGCGCGATCCCCAGCACGTCCTTGGCGTGCAGGAACCCCGCGATCTCGTGGCCGCCGCCGGCGGCACCCGGACCGGAGCCGGAGCCGGACCCGGCGTCGCGGCCAGGGGCTGGGGTGGTCCCGGCGTCGGGCACCCGCACCGGGAACCGGGAGTAGCCGGTGCGGGCGACGACATCCTCCAGCTCGCGGGCGGTGGTCGTCCAGGCGATCGTCACGGCCTGCGCGAGCGGGATCATCACCGTGCCCGCGTCCCGGTCGGACAGCTCCAGGGCGCTGGTAAGCCGCTCGTGCTCGGCCTGTTCGAGCAGCCCCTCCTGCTTCGACTCGGCGATGATGGCGGCCAGCTCCTGCGGGGTGTAGGCGGAGGCGAGCTCGTCGCGGGGTTCGACCCCCAGCAGCCGCAGCACCCGGTTGGCGAAGGTGTTCAGCAGGAGCACGAACGGCGAGGTGGCCCGGGCGAAGGCGATCAGGGGCGGCCCGAGCCAGACCAGGGCCCGTTCAGGTCCGGCGATCGACAGGTTCTTCGGCACGATCTCGCCGAGCACCATGTGCAGCGCGGACACGATCGTCAGCGCGACGGCGAAGGCGATCGCGTGCTGCGCCGCCTCGGGGACGGCGAGCGCGTCGAGCAGATCCGTCAGCAGCCCCGCGACGGCCGGCTCGGCGACGGCCCCGAGGGCCAGCGAGCACAGCGTGATGCCGAGCTGGGTCGCGGCGAGCAGCGGTGAGAGGTGCTCCAGGGCGCCGATGACCGAGCGGGCCCGCTTGTCGCCGGCCTCGACCATGGGTTCCAGCCGGTCGCGGCGCGCGGAGACGAAGGCGAACTCGGCGCCGACGAAGAACGCGTTGCCGGCGATCAGCGCGAGCCCGGCGAGCAGCGCGAGCAGGGTCAAGGTCCGCTCTCCGCCTGGGACCGCCGGATCTGCCGGGTCTGCCGTGCCTCGGGCGTCTGTCGTGCCTTGGGCGCCTGCGGGGGCGGGGCGGACAGCCGCACCCGGTCGATGCGGTGCCGATCGACCGCCACGACCGTCAGGGTGACGCCGTCGACCTCCACCTGCTCCCCGACCGTGCCGAGATGGCCGAGGCGGGCGAGCACCAGCCCGGCGACCGTCTCGTACGGCCCGTCGGGCAGCCTAACGCCGGTGGCGTCGACCGCCTCGTCGGGTCGCAGCAGCCCGGACAGCAGCCAGGATCGCGGCCCGTCGGGCACCACGCCGGGGGTGCTCGGCAGGTCGTGCTCGTCCGACACCTCGCCGACCAGCTCCTCGACGAGGTCCTCCAGGGTGACGATCCCGGCGTTCCCGCCGTACTCGTCGATGACGGCGGCGAGCTGCAGCCCGTGCCGGCGCAGCCGGGAGAGCAGCGCGTCGCAGCCCAGCGACGCGGGCACGAGCAGCGGCGGAACCATGATCTCGCGCACGTTCACCGTGGCGCGGCGCGCGGCCGGGATCCTGAAGACGTCCTTGACGTGCACGACCCCGACCACGCCGTCGACGTCGCCGGCCCGGTCCCCGTCGGCGCGCTCTCCCTCGGCCCGTCCCCGCACCGGGAACCGGGAATGACCTGACTGCTGCGCCACCTGAAGCAGATCGGCGACGTGCATGTCGGCGTCGGCCCAGACGGTCCGGACCCGCGGGGTCATCACGTCGGCGGCGTGGCGGTCACCGAAGCGCAGCGATCGCCGCAGCAGCGCGGCCGTCGTGGTCGGCAGGGTGCCCTGGCGGGCGGAGGCCCGCACGATCGAGCCGAGTTCGGCGGGGGACCGCCCGGCGTGCATCTCGTCCTGGGGCTCCACCCCCAGGGCGCGCAGGATCGCATTGGCGACCCCGTTCAGCAGCCTGATGAGCGGACCACATACCCGGGAGAACCCGACCTGCGGCCAGGAGACGGCCCGGCCCACCCGCAGCGGCTCGCTGATCGCCCAGTTCTTCGGCACCAGTTCGCCGAAGACCATCTGGCTCACGGTCGCGACGAACAGGGCGAGGGCGAGTGCGAGCACCGAGCTGGGCGTGTCCGGCAGGCCGACGGCGTGCAGCGCCGGATGGATGAGGGCGGCCAGCGCCGGCTCGGCGAGGTAGCCGACGGCCAGCGAGGTCACCGTGATGCCGAGCTGCGCGCCGGAGAGCTGGAACGACAGCGAGCGCACGGCCGCCGGCAGGGCCTGGGATCGCCGGTCACCGGCGCGGGCGGCCTGCTCCGCCTGGTGCGGCTCGACCGCGACGAGGGCGAACTCCGCCGCCACGAACAGCGCGTTGGCGGCGATCAGCACCACGACGATCGCAAGGTAGACGATCGCCTGGATCACCCGGCGCCGCCGCTCCTGGCAGGCATGGCAGGTCTCATGGCCTCGATGCCAGCCGTCAGGCCGGGCAGGTGGCGCCCCGCGTTCACCGGGGGGTCCCTTCTGTAGGCGGGCCGTCCGGCTTGGGACGGTTGGACAGATGGAGAGTCGGTGATGCTGGCGAGTGAACACCGAGGGGCTGACCGCCGGTTCCGCCCGCGACGCTGCGGCCTGCAGGGGCCGATGGTGCTGCGCTACCCGGCGACGCCGGGCCGCACACCGTGGCAGGGGCAGGGCCCCGGCCCGAGGCGTCCGGTCTGTGCCGGTTGGCGCGCGGGCGGCGAGGCGCGTCGAGGTTTCGGGGCGCCAAGTGTTGTGACCACACGATTACGCATCCACACTGATTGGTGTGGCACACGTACTTGCGGTAGCGAACCAGAAGGGTGGCGTCGCCAAGACGACCTCCGTGTCCAGCCTCGGCGCCGCGCTGAGCGAGCTGGGTCACCGCGTCCTGCTGGTGGATCTCGACCCACAGGCGTGCCTGACCTTCTCGCTCGGCCTGGATCCCGACACCCTCGAGCTGTCCGTGCACGACGTGCTCCTCGGTCGGCTCTCCGCGGGCATCGTGATCGCCAGGACCTCCGACGGCATGGACCTGCTGCCCGCGACGATCGAGCTGGCCGGTTGCGAGGCGGTGCTGCTGTCGCGCACCGGCCGCGAGCACGCGCTGCGGCTCGCCCTCGCCGAGGTGATCGACGCCTACGACTTCGTGCTCGTCGACTGCCCGCCGTCGCTGGGCGTGCTCACCATCAACGGGCTCACCGCCGCCGACGAGGTGATCGTGCCGCTGCAGTGCGAGACGCTGTCGCACCGCGGCGTCGGCCAGCTCCTCGACACGGTGCACGACGTGCAGCGGCTGACGAATCCGGGCCTCGGGGTCCGCGGCGTCCTGCCGACGCTGTTCGACGGGCGGACGGCGCACTGCCGGGCCGTGCTCGCCGACGTCTCCGCGCGGTACGACATCGCCGTGCTCACGCCGCCGATCGCCCGCTCCGTGCGGTTCGCCGAGGCGCCGGGCACGGGCCGGTCGATCCTGTCGACGGCGCGGCGCTCCAAGGGCGCCGAGGCCTATCGGGCGCATGCCCGGGCCATCGCCGTGACGGTCGGAACCGGGCCGCTCAGGGCCGAGCCCCCCGAGGCTGTGCCCCCCGAGGCTGTGGCGCTCGAGCCGGTGCCCCTTGAGCCGGTGCCCCTTGAGCCGGTGCCCCTTGAGGCGGGGGCCCTTGAGGCGGGGGCACTCGAAGCGGTTCGGGTCGGACAGGTGCCGGTCGGGGTCAATGGAGCCCGGGGGTGAGTGTGGGGCCGAGCGGCCCGTCGCGGTCGCCGCGCGCCCAGCAGCGCGCCTCCGCCGGGTTCGACCGGCTGCGCCCGCGCGGTTCCCGACCACCGGTGGTGACGCCGACCCCGTCGGGCCCGGCGGTGGGACGGGACGCGCACGGCAAGCGCGCGCTGTACAGCGGGCTGCGGCCGACGACCCCGCCGAACACGAGCCTGCGCGTCGAGTGTTCCCGTTGCGGGCAGACGAGCCTGCTCGGTGCGTGGCAGGCGCTGCGGATTCTCACCCCCAGCGTCCACCTGCCGCTGGTGCGCCCGCGGCATCCCTCGTTGCTGCGCTGCCCGACCTGCCGGCGGATGAGCTGGGTGCGCCTCGGGCTGCACCTGCGGCCGGCGGGCTGAGCAGCTCCCGCGGGGGAGTCCCAACGCCGGGCCAGGGGGCCACGCGGGCCGGCGTTGGACGGGATGAGCGGGCTGGCGGTCCGTCCGGTCAGGCGGACTCGGCCCGCGGAGACTCGTCGTCGAGCGCGCCGATCGAGCTGATCGCGTCGCCGTCGGCCTCCGTGAGCTCGGTGGCCGCACCGGAGCCGCGCCCACGGTTGCCGCGGCGGCGACGGCGACGGCGGACCGGCTCGCCGGCCGCCTCCGGGGACAGCGCCGAGACGACGTGCGCGGTGTCGGCGGTGCCGTCAGAGGTGTCGAGGTCGAGGTCCAGATCCAGGCCCGGTGCCGTGCCCGCCGGGTCGTCCTGCTCGCTGCCGTCGGCGGCGATGGTCAGGCCGGTCGCGGCGGCCGCGGCGCCACCACCGCGGGTGCGGCGACGGGTACGGGTGCGGGCCGGCACCGGCAGGTTGTCCGCCGGGGACGCCTCGCGCCCGGAACGCGCCCCGCGGCGCCCACCACGACGGGACTCGCCGAGGTCCTCGAGGTCCTCCGCGTCGAGCCCGGCGCGGGTGCGCGCGGCGTGCGGAAGGGTGCCCTTGGCCTCGGTCGGGATGCCGAGCGCCTCGTACAGGTGCGGCGAGGTGGAGTAGGTCTCGAGCGGGCCCTCGAACGGCAGCGCGAGCGCCTTGTTCACCAGCGTCCACCGGGGCAGGTCGTCCCAGTCGACGAACGTGACGGCGACGCCGCTCTCGCCGGCACGGCCGGTGCGGCCGATCCGGTGCAGGTAGACGTTCTCGTCCTCGGGGCACTGGTAGTTCACCACGTGGGTGACGCCGCTGATGTCGATGCCGCGGGCAGCCACGTCGGTGGCGACGAGGACGTCGACCTTGCCGGCCCGGAACGCGCGCAGCGCCTGCTCGCGCTGGCCCTGCCCGAGGTCGCCGTGCACGGCGGCGGCGGCGAACCCGCGCTTGTCCAGGTCCTCGGCGACCTTGTCCGCGGTGCGGCGAGTGCGCACGAACACCATCGCGAGCCCGCGGCCACCCGCCTGCAGGACGCGGGCGAGCACCTCCATCTTGTCCAGCGCGTGGGCGCGGAAGACGTGCTGGTGCGTGGTCGGCACCGTGCGCGTCTCGTCCGGCTGCTCGGCGCGGACGTGCACCGGCCGCTGCATGAACCGCCGGGCCAGCGAGATGACCGGGCCGGGCATGGTCGCGGAGAACAGCATGGTCTGCCGGCTGGTCGGGAGCTGCGCCATGATGCGCTCGACGTCGGGCAGGAAGCCAAGGTCGAGCATCTCGTCGGCCTCGTCGAGCACCAGCGTGCGCACGCCGGCGAGGTCGAGCACCCGCTGCCGGGCGAGGTCGAGCAGCCGGCCCGGCGTGCCGACGACGATGTCGACACCGGCGCGCAGCGCGGTGAGCTGCGGCTCGTAGGCGCGGCCGCCGTAGACGGACAGCACCCGAAGGCCGCGGCCCGCGCCGGCGCGGGTGACGTCGGACGTCACCTGGACGCACAGTTCCCGGGTCGGCACGACGATGAGGGCCTGCGGCCGCCCGTCGGCGCCCTCCTTCGCCGCCAGCACCGTCTGGACTACGGGGATGCCGAAGGCGAGGGTCTTGCCGGTGCCGGTACGGGCCTGACCGATGATGTCGTTGCGGGCCAGGGCGAGCGGAAGCGTCAGCTCCTGGATGGGAAAAGCATGCACAATGCCCGCTTCGGTCAGCGCCTCGACCGTCTCGGGGCGAACCCCGAGGTCGGCGAAGGTGGGCGCGGCCGGTGTTGCGGGCGTGTCGGTCAGGGGTTGGGAGGTGGGTAGATCATCCGAGGGTGCTGCGGCTGTGACGGACAGCGGGACGCTCCTGGTCTTCTCTGAGCGGTGTCTACGCTGAACCCGCTCGCGGTGAGCCGCGCGGCGCCCGCGACCCGAAGTCCATGTGCCCCGGCGCCATAGGTGGCTACTCTGGGTGCACAGGTGACGAGGCGACGCCTGCTACGCGACAGCCGAGGTGACATAATGACCTCTGGCTACGACCTAGCATAGCTGGTGTGTACGCCGAGTGGGGGCTCCTTGGCCGAGGTTTGCCGACAGCGACGGCGGCAGGTGCCAGAATCGCGCCTGTGACGCAGACATCCTCCCCGCTGACCGACGCGCCCGGACCGGACCTGGCGGGCCAGCCGGACCAGGCGACCGTCGACCTGCTGGGCCTGCTCGCCTACGGCGAGCTGACCGCCTTCGAGCGGATGGCCACTGACGCGCGGATGTCCCCGACTCTCGGTGACAAGATCGCCCTCGCGGCCATGGCTGCCGCCGAGTTCTCCCACTTTCAGGCCATCTGCGGGGAACTGGATCGGCTCGGCGTCGACCGCGAGCACGCGATGGCGCCGTTCATCGGCCCGCTGACCGCGTTCCACAACTCGACCGCCCCGGCCGACTGGTTGGAGAGCCTGGTCAAGGCGTACGTGGGCGACAACATCGCGGCCGACTTCTACCGCGAGATCGCCGCGCGACTGCCCTCGCCGTCGCGGGAACTGGTGCTGAATGTGCTCGACGACACCGGCCACGCCGCGTTCGCGGTGGACCGGGTGCGGGCGGCGATCGAGGCCAACCCGACGGTCGCCGGCCGCCTCGCGCTGTGGGCCCGCCGGTTGGTCGGCGAGGCGCTCACCCAGGCGCAGCGGGTGGGGGTCGACCGGGACGCGCTGACCGGCCTGCTGGTCGGGGTCGGCGACCTGGACGCGCTGGCGGCGATCTTCAACCGCCTCATGGCCGCGCACGGCCGCCGGATGGCGGCCCTGGGCCTGTCGGCCTGATCACCCGACCCCTCATCGCGTGTCCGCCTGATCGCCTGCCGGGCGTGCCGGGCGGACAGGCCGCACGGCACGCCGAGCTCGCGATCAGCCTTCGATCAACCGCCGAAACCCACGCGCCGCGGCCCGCCGGCGGCGATCTCCACGTAGGCCAGGGACGCGACCGGAACCACCACCTGCCGACCCTTGTCGTCGGTGAGGGTCAGCACGCCGTTGTCGGCCTTGACTGCCTCTCCCACCAACGCGGCGAGGGCCTCCGCCGACTGGTCGCTCTCCAGCACCAGTTCCCGGCTGACCTGCCGCACGCCGATCTTGACCTCCACCGATGACCTCCGCCTTCGTCGGACCTACCGCCGGCGGACACCCGCCGCCGAGGTTGGATCACCGCCCACACTATGGCTTCCGGGACTTCTCCACCGGGACGGGAACGGCGTGTTCGCTCCCGGCACACCCGGCGCTCACCGGTCCGTCCGCGGCCCCTCGCGCGTGGGCCGAGGGTCCTGCGGGTCGGCGCGGGGATCGCGGTGGTCCTGGTGGAGGTCGACGTGCTGGTCGTCGTGGTGGTCCTGACGGGGGTACCCGCCGATGCCGCGCCAGGCCAGCTCCACCATCGACTCGATGGCCCGCTCCTTCGCCACGGTGCCGCCGCGGACCAGCCACCACCGGGAGGCCGTCTCGGCGAGCCCCACCAGCCCGACGGCGAGCAGGTCGGCCTCGTCCTGGGTCAGCCCGGTGTCGGCGACGATGGTCGCCGCGATGGAACGCACGCACTGGGCGAACGCGGTCTCGATGCGCTGGCGAACCGCGGGCACGCTGCGCAGGTCGGACTCCAGCACGAGCTGGTGGGCCCCGGACGGATCGTTGACGAAGTCGAAGTACGCGCGCACCGAACGCGCGATGCGCGCGTGGTTGTCGGTGGTCGACGCGAGCGCCTCCTGCACGCTCGTGACGAGCTGGGTGGTGTGCTCGTCGAGCAGCGCGAGGTACAGCTCCAGCTTGCCCGGGAAGTGCTGGTAGAGCACCGGCTTGCTGACGCCCGCCCGCTCGGCGATCTCGTCCATCGCGGCGGCGTGGTAGCCCTGGGCGACGAAGACCTCGCGGGCGGCTCCGAGGAGCTGGAAGCGGCGGGCGGTGCGGGGTAGCCGGGGAGTGCGTCCCGGGCGCGTGCCGGGCGAGGCTGGCTCGGCGGTCACCGGCGCACCTCCTGGTCGATGTGGTCAAACCCTACCCGCGGACACCGGCGCGGCGGGGGGCACCGGAACGCGATCACCGGGCCCCGGGGCCGGCCCACTGTCGCACAGCGAGCCGGCCCGGCGTCCGGTATGGCGAAGGCCGGGCGGCGGGGTCAGCGGTCGTAGTCGTCCTCGTCGGTCTCGACGACGATGCTCTGCTCGACGACGTCGAACTCGTCGGCCTCACTCGGCGGCGCGGGGAGCACGGGAGGTGCGCCCGCCGGCGGGCGCACCTCCCGTGCCTGCTCGGCCGAGTCGGCGTCCGGCGCCTCCAGGGGAAGGCCGGAGGCCGGCAGATCGGTGGGAACTCCCATGGGGACGTCCTCCTGCGCTCGTCGGGGTGGCTGCCCGCCGCGGCGGGCGCCGGATTCGGTCCGGAACCCGGGCCGGGTCCGGATCGCGATGTGCCCGGGATCGGGCCGTCTCACGCGGAACCATCCGACCCGCCCGGTCGGGCCGATCGCCCGCCGCCGGACGGGTCCGTGTGCAGGGGAGCGAACAGGTCCCCGTGCTCGGCGACCCGCCGCAGCACTTCGTCCGCGGTGAAGGTCAGATCCTCGGGGTGCCGGCAGTCGCGGACCTCCGCCCAGGTCACCGGGGTGGAGACGGTGGGGCGTTCCCGCCCGCGCAGCGAGTAGACGCTCACTGTCGTCTTGGCCGGGTTGTTCTGCGACCAGTCGAGCAGCACCCGGCCGCCGCGCAGATCCTTGCGCATGTTCGCGACGACGAGGTCGGGATGTTCGCGTTCCAGCCGGGTGGCCACCGCGCGCATGTCCGCCCGGACCTGCATGGCGGTCCGCCTGTCGGTCACCCGTCCATATACCTGCAGGCCCTTGGACCCGCTGGTCTTCACGCACAGCGGCTCGGGCAGAACCTCGCGCAGCAGCAGGGCCACCCGGGCGCAGTCGACCACCGTGGCCGGCGCGCCCGGGTCCAGGTCGGCGATGACGAGGTCGGGCAGCCCGGTCGAGATCCGCCACATCGGGGTGTGCAGTTCGAGCGCCGCGAGGTTGGCCAGCCACACCAGGGTGGCGCGGTCGGTGGCGACGAGGTAGTCGATCGTCGAACGGTCCTTCGTCGACCCGGGCGAGGGCAGTCGCGCGGTGGTGGTCCAGTCGGGCCGGTGCGAGGGCGCGTTCTTGGTGAAGAAACTCGACTCCGCGACACCGTTCGGGAAGCGGACGACGGTCAGCGGCCGGTCCGCCAGGTGCGGCACGGCGACCTCGCTGATCCGGTGGTAGTAGTCGATGACCTGGGCCTTCGTGAAGCCGGTGGCCGGGTAGAGGACCTTGTCCAGGTTGGACAGCCGTAGCTGCCGGCCGTCGACCTCGACCGTCGTCTGGTGAACAGCGTCGCTCATCCCGGCACCGTTCCCGCCGTTCCCGTCGCTGTCCCGGGCACGCCCTCACCCCTTCCGGCCGGTGCCGACGGTGGCAACCCGGCGTCGGCCGCGCGGTGTCCCGCTCGCGATCCGCCATGCTCAGGGTCGCGTCTGCTGATAACTTTGGGCGTTTCCCTCATCTGGCTTACTCGTGGGCGTCCGGTGGGTCACCATGGTGGGTAGTCGACGTGAGGGGCGAACATGCGTTCGATCTGGAAGGGTGTGATCTCCTTCGGCCTGGTGTCGATCCCGGTCCGGCTCTACTCCGCGACGCAGGAGCGGGATGTTGCATTTCACCAGGTCAGGCGCTCGGATGGCTCCCGCGTGCGGTATCGCCGGGTGGCGGAGGCCGACGGGGACGAGGTCAACTACGCCGACATCGCCAAGGGCTACGAGCTGCCGGACGGTCAGACCGTCGTGCTCACCGACGAGGACTTCGCGAACCTGCCGTTGTCCACCTCCCGGGCGATCGATGTGCTGGAGTTCGTCCCGCTGGAGCAGGTCGACCCGATCTACTTCGCCAAGAGCTACTACATCGAACCGGACCGCACCGGCGCGAAACCCTACGTCCTGTTGCGCGACGCGCTCGCCGAATCGGGCCGCGTCGCGCTGGTGAAGATAGCTCTGCGTCAGCGCGAGCAGCTCGCGACGCTCCGGGTGCGCGACGGCGTCTTCGTCCTGGAGACGATGATCTGGCCGGACGAGGTGCGCGAGCCGGACTTCCCGTTCCTGGACGAGGACGTCGAGGTGCGCCCGCAGGAGCTGGCGATGGCCGCCTCGCTGATCGCAACCCTCGCCGCCGACTTCGATCCCACCCGGTTCACCGACGAGTACCGGGAGGCGCTGCAGTCGGTGATCGACGCCAAGATCGCCGGCCGTGAGGTGGTCAGCCCGCCAGCCAGCCCGCAGCAGGAGCCGGTCGGGGACCTGATGGCCGCGCTGCGTGCGAGTATCGCCGCCGCCCGCCGGGACCACCCGGACGGGGCCGAAGGGGCCGGCGCCGCCGCGCCCGCCGACGAGAAGGCCCCGCCGAAGGCGAGGGGCGCGGCGCCGAAGGCCGTGCCGCCGAAGGCCGCACCAGCCGAGGCCGCACCAGCCGAGGCCGCACCAGCCGAGGCCGCACCAGCCGAGGCCGCACCAGCCGAGGCCGCACCAGCCGAGGCCGCACCAGCCGAGGCCGCACCAGCCAAAATCACGTCTGCCAAGACGGCGCCAGCCAAGGGCACGGCCGCCAAGGGCTCGTCTGCCAGGAGCACTTCCGCCAAGAGCACTTCCGCCAACAACACGGCCGGGAAGGGCGCGGGCGTCAAGGACGCGGCCGCCAGAGGTGCGGCTGCCACCAGAGGTGCGGCTGCCAAGGGTGCGGCGAAGTCGAAGGCGGCGCCCCCGCGCACCGCCGCGCCCACCCGGCGCTCAGCCTGATCGGGCCGGGTGGGCGTCTGCGTGGCCAGCCGAGGCTGGCGGCCGCGGGCGGGGTCGGGGGCTAGCGGCGGAAGGCGTCCTTGGCCTTCTCGCCGGCGTCGCGCAGGTCGGCGACGCCGCGCTCGCCCCGGCCCTCGGCCCGCAGGTCCCGGTTGTCGGTGGCCTTCCCGGCCGTCTCCTTGCCCCGTCCTCGCAGCTCGTCCACCTTGTTCTTGACCTTGTCAACGAAGGACACCGCACTCAACTCCCCACGGGGTGTGGTCATCAGGTCATCGTCGGTGTACCCAGCGGGGTCCGGGGAACACGCCGGGGGTGCCAGGCGCTGCACCAATGGGAGTCGTTCCGGGCGAGGTCCGCGAGCCGAAGCGGCAGCGGGCGCACGCGGACCCGGCGCGGGATGACTCATTCCCGACGAGGCCACGCGCCGTTGTGGCATCGTCGAAGAACGACACCGAACGCGAGGAGCAAGCGTGTCCCTTCCGCCCCTGGTCGACCCCGCCGAGGGCCTGACCGTCGACGAGGTTCGCCGGTACTCCAGGCATCTGATCATCCCGGATGTCGCCATGGACGGCCAGAAGCGGCTGAAGAACGCCAGGGTGCTGGCGGTCGGCGCCGGCGGGCTCGGCTCGCCGACCCTGATGTACCTGGCGGCCGCGGGCGTCGGAACGCTCGGCATCGTGGAGTTCGACACCGTCGACGAGTCGAACCTGCAGCGCCAGATCATCCACGGCCAGTCCGACGTCGGCCGGTCGAAGGCCGAGTCGGCGCGGGACTCGGTCCTCAACATCAACCCGTACGTCAACGTGGTCCTGCACGAGACCCGCCTGGACACCTCCAACGTGATGGAGATCTTCAGCCAGTACGACCTGATCGTCGACGGGACCGACAACTTCGCCACCCGGTACCTGGTCAACGACGCGGCTGTCCTGCTCGGCAAGCCGTACGTCTGGGGCTCCATCTACCGGTTCGACGGCCAGGCCAGCGTCTTCTGGGCGGATCACGGTCCGTGCTACCGCTGCCTCTACCCAGAGCCCCCGCCCCCCGGGATGGTCCCGTCCTGCGCCGAGGGCGGCGTGCTCGGCGTGCTGTGCGCCTCGATCGCGTCCATCCAGACCACCGAGGCGATCAAGCTGTTGACCGGGATCGGCGACCCGCTGGTCGGCCGGCTGATGGTCTACGACGCCCTCGAGATGACCTACCGGTCGATCAAGGTCCGCAAGGACCCGGAGTGCCCGCTCTGCGGGAAGAACCCGTCGATCACCGAGCTGATCGACTACGAGGCGTTCTGTGGCGTCGTCTCCGAGGAGGCCCAGCTCGCGGCCGCCGGCTCGACGATCACCGCGAGCGAGCTCAAGGGCTGGCTGGACGGCGGCGAGCCGATCGAGCTGGTCGACGTCCGCGAGCCGGCCGAGTGGGAGATCGTCCGGATTCCCGGCGCCCGGCTGATTCCGAAGGGCGACCTGCCGGCCCACCTGGCCGAGCTGCCCCAGGACCGGCGCGTGGTCGTCTACTGCAAGTCCGGGGTGCGCTCCGCCGAGGCGCTCGCGACGCTCAAGGGCGCCGGGTTCTCCTCGGCCGTGCACGTCCAGGGCGGCGTGACGGCCTGGGCCACCCAGGTCGACAAGTCCCTGCCGGTCTACTGAGCCGTCCCCGCGCCCGCCGCGACGCACCGCCGGCGAGCCTGTCCGCCGGGCTCGGCACCCGGATCCGCCTCGGCGGGGACGAGCCGAGCCCGCACGCGGCCGAGGTGCTCGCCGCCGTCGCCCGGATCCCGGCGGGCAAGGTGATGACCTACGGCGACGTCGCCGAGTACGTCGGCGCGGGCACCGGCCGGACGGTCGGTGCGGCGCTGTCCCGCTACGCGGACGACGACCTGCCGTGGCACCGGGTCATCCGCTCGACCGGCGAGCCGAACCCGGCCGCGCCGGCCGAGGCGCTGCGCCGGCTCGCCGCCGAGCGCACCCCGCTGTCAGCGAACGGCGAGCGGGTCGACCTCGCCGCCGCCCGCTGGGACGGCACCCCCGCGCCGCCGCCCTGACCAGCCGCGCGCCCCCTGTGACTCCCCTCCAGAGCCGGGGCCCCGTCCGCGGCGGCGGGCCCGCCCCGCGAGGCGGTGTGTAGGGGAGCGGCCCGACCTGTCTCCTGTAGGGATAAATCGGACGCCGAGCCCTACAGAAGAACCATGGCGGCGCTTTCCCACGCATCCGCCGCGGTTCTAGCGGGCGGACAGGCCGCCGTCGGCGAGGTAGACGCTGCCGGTCACCAGCGACGCCCGGTCGGACAGCAGGAACACGGCCACCTCGGCGACCTCCTCGGCGGTGCCGAGCCGGTTCATCGGCGCCAGCAGCGCCGCGCCGCGCTGGCGGCGGCCGTCGACGTGCAGCAGCGGCGTGTCGACGAAGCCGGGCGCGACCGCGTTGACCCGGATCCGCCGCGTCGCGTACTCCAGGGCCGCGGTCTTGGTCAGCCCGATCACGCCGTGCTTCGCGGCGACGTACGGCGCGGACCCGGCGAAGCCGACCGTGCCGAACACCGAGGCCATGTTGACGATCGAGCCGCCGTCGCCGCCGTGCAGCATCGCCGTGATCTCGGCGCGCATGCTGTAGAAGACCCCGGACAGGTTGACGTCGAGCACCCGCTGCCAGTCCTCGGCGGGAGTGGTCCCGACCGGCTCGCGCCCGGCGGTGACGCCGGCGTTGTTCACCGCCAGATCGAGTCGCCCGAAGGTGCCGACGGCGGCCTGCACCGCCCGTTCGAGCGCGTCGGGATCGGTGACGTCGGCCTCCAGCGCGATCGCCGCCCCGCCGTCCCGTTCGATCAGCGCCGCCACCTCCTTGACACCGTCCGGGTGGCGATCGGTGACGACAACCTGGGCGCCCGCGCTCGCCAGCCGGCGGGCGCAGGCGGCGCCGATGCCGGATCCCGCCCCGGTCACCAGCGCGACCTTGCCGCTGCATTCGGTCATGAGCCATGACAGTGCCACGCTCCGGCCCGCGCGTGCACGTGACGTCACCCCCGGCCCACCCCCGCGCGGCGTGGCGTGGTCGGGAGCCGGCGCGAGGCTGTCGGACCCGCGTGATGTGCTGTCGGGGTGGTTGCCGCACCTGCCCCCGCCGCGCCCGCCGCGCCCACCGGCCACCGGCTCGTCCCGACGCCGGTCGCGCCGCCGCGCCCGTTCGTCGCCGACGCGGCGCAGCGCCGGGTCATCGAGCACCCGGGCGGCCCGCTGCTGGTGCTCGCCGGCCCGGGCACGGGCAAGACGGCCACGCTGGTCGAGGCGGTCGCCGCCCGGATCGAGGCCGGGGCGGACCCGCGGTCGATCCTGGTCCTCACCTTCAGCCGCCGGGCCGCGGGCGAGCTGCGGGAGCGGATCACCGCCCGGTTGGGCCCCGGCGGCTCCGGGGGCAGAGGCGGCTCCGGGGGCGGGGGCGGCTCCGGGGGCGGGGGCGGCTCCGGGGGTGGTCCGGGGGCGTGGACCTTCCACGCCTGGTGCCTGGCGCTGCTGCGGGCGCATGATCGGCCGGCGCCGCAGGGCGGGTTCCGGCTGCTGTCGGGCCCGGAGCGGGACACCCGGCTGCGCGAGCTCATCGAGGGCTCGCGCGAGGACGGCCGCCCCGTCTGGCCGCCGCAGCTCGCCCGCGCCCTGGGCACCCGCGGCTTCACCGAGGAGGTGCGGGCGCTGCTGGCGCGGGCCCGCGAGGTCGGCCTGGAGCCGGTGGGCCTGGCCCAGCTCGCCCGGCGCACCGACCGGCCGGACTGGGCCGCCCTCGCCGAGTTCTACGAGATGTACCTCGACGTGTTCGGCTTCGAGGGCGCGCTCGACTACGCCGACCTGGTGCACCGGGCCGTCGTCGTCGCCGAGGGCGCCGAGGCGGGCGAGGCGCTGCGCGCCCGCTACCGGCACGTCTTCGTCGACGAGTACCAGGACACCGACCCGGCGCAGGAGCGGCTGCTGCGCGCGATCGCCGGCGGCGGGCGCGACCTGGTCGTGTTCGGCGATCCCGACCAGTCCATCTACGCCTTCCGCGGGGCGGAGGTCGCCGGCCTGCTCGACTTCCCCCAGCGATTCGGCGCGCCTGGACGCGGTGCCGGCGCGCCGATCGTCGCGCTGCGCACCGGCCGGCGGATGGCGCCCGCCCCGCTGCAGGCGAGCCGGCACGTGGCCCGGCGGATCCCGGCCGCCGGGCTCCCGGTGGCCGAGATCCGGGCACACCGCGACCTGATCGGGCGCACCGACCTCGGCGCGGGCCGGGTCCAGGCCCGCACCTACCCGAGTGCCGGCGCGGAGGCGGAGGCCGTCGCCGACCTGTTGCGCCGTGAGCACCTGGAGAACGGCACCCCCTGGCCCGCGATGGCGGTCCTCGTCCGCACCGCGGACCGGATCGCTCGGCTGCGCCGGGTCCTGACCGCCGCGGGCGTGCCGGTCAGCGTGGACGGCGACGACCTGCCCGTCGCGCAGGAACCGGCCGCGGCGCTGCTGCTGCTGGCGCTGCGCTGCGCGGACGACCCCACCGGTGCGCTCACCGCCGATGCCGCCCGCACCCTGCTCACCTCCCCGCTCGGCGGCGCGGACCCGGCGGGCCTGCGCGAGCTGGGCCGCGCGCTGCGTGCCTTCGATCGCGACACCGGCGCCGGCGATCGTGACGCCGGTGCCGGGCAGCCCGCCGCGTCGGCCGAGCTGGTCCGCCGGGCCGTCGCAGATCCCGACCGCTGGCTGGTGCGCGTCGCAGACCCAATCGCCCGGCCCGCCCGCCGGGTCGGCGACCTGCTCGTCGCGGCCCGCCGGGCGCTGCGGGAGCCTTCCGGCTCGCCCGAGCAGGCGCTGTGGGCGCTGTGGTCCGCCAGCGGCTGGCAGCGGGAGCTGGTGGCGGCGTCGACGGCCGGCGGGGCGGCGGGGCGCGCGGCCGACCGCGACCTCGACGCGGTGGTGGCCCTGTTCGACGCCGTCGCCCGCCTCGCCCAGCGGCGCGGGCCCGGCACCGGCAGCGCCTCGCTGGTCGACGAGCTGGGCCGCCAGCAGATCGCCGCCGACGCCATCGCGCCGGTGGGGGAGGACGCCCGCCGCCGCGGCGTGCGGCTGCTGACCGCGCACCGCGCCAAGGGCCTGGAGTGGGACGTGGTCGCCGTCTGCGGGGTCCAGGACGGGATCTGGCCGGACCTGCGGGAGCGGCATTCGCTGCTTGGCGCCGAGCAGCTCGACGCGCCGGCCCGCGGCGGCCTGCGCCCGCCGCTGACCCGCCAGGATCTGCTCGCCGACGAACGCCGGCTGTTCTACGTCGCGCTCACCCGGGCCCGGCGGCGCCTGCTGGTGACCGCCGTCAACAGCCCGGACGACGATGGCAGCCTGCCCAGCCGGTTGCTCGACGAGCTCGGCGTCGCCGTCGAGAACGTCCCCGGCCGCCCGGCCCGGCCGTTGACCCTCGTCGGCCTCGTCGCGACGCTGCGCCGGCTGGCGACCGAGCCGACGTCCAGCCCGGCCCTGCGCGCCGCCGCCCGCCGCCGCCTCGCCGCCCTCGCCGCCGCCCGCGACGACGCCCACCGCCCGCTCGTCCCCGCCGCGCACCCGACCACCTGGTGGGGGCTGCTCGACGTGACCGACTCCGACGTGCCGGTCGTCGCGCCGGGTGCGCCCCTGCGGCTGTCCGGCTCGTCGCTGTCGAGCATCGGCACCTGCTCGCTGCGGTGGTTCCTGGAGCACGAGGCGCACGCGGTCACCGTCGCCTCCACCGCGCAGGGCTTCGGCAAGGTGGTGCACGCCCTCGCCGACGAGGTCACCACCGGGCGCACCCCGGCGGACCTCGCCGCCCTCGACGCCCGGCTCGACACCGTCTGGCGGCATCTCGACTACGAGGCCCGCTGGCGCAGCGACCAGGAGCGGGCCGCCGCCCGGGAGGCGCTGGCCCGCTTCCTGGCCTGGCACGCCGGCGAGCGAGGGCGCCGGGTCGTCGACGCGGAGGTCCGGTTCACCTGCCGGCTTCACGTCGCGGGGCGCGAGGTGATGCTGCGCGGGTTCATCGACCGGCTGGAGCTCGACGACGCCGGCCGGGTGCACGTCATCGACTTCAAGACCGGCCGGACCGCGCCCGGCCGCGCCGAGCTCGCCACCCACCCGCAGCTCGGCAGCTACCAGCTCGCCGTGCGGGCCGGCGCGCTGGACCCGGCGATCGCCGCCGCCGGCCCCGCCTCGGCGGACCCCGCGGTGCCCGGCGGCGCCGAGCTCGTCCAGCTCCGCCGCGACGCCGGGGGCGCCGGCGCCGGGCCACGCCTGCCCGGCGAGGCGCCCGGCCCGCCCGAGGTCCAGGCGCAGGAGGCCCTGCCCGCCGAGGGACCCACCTGGATGGACGATGTCCTCGGCGAGGCGGTGCGCACCATCGACGCGGAGGCGTTCCGACCGACCCCGGGCGAGCACTGCACGATGTGCACGTTCCAGACGAGCTGCCCCGCCCGCCCCGAGGGACGGCAGGTGATCGATTGAACGCGGCCGGATCCGGTCATCCTCGCCCGGCGGGTGGCCGGGGCCACCCGGGAGCCGGCGGGACGGCGGCGTCGCGCCAGCCGTTCCTGCCCGGGTTCGGCGGCGATCCGGGCGGCGACCCCGACGGCGCTCCCGCCGGTCCCCGGCTCGACCCGGAGGACCTGCGCGACCTGCTCGAGGTCCCGTACACCGACGAGCAGATCGCCGCCGCGACCGCCCCGTTGGAACCGGGGGTGATCGTCGCCGGCGCCGGCTCCGGGAAGACCTCGGTGATGGCGGCCCGGGTGGTCTGGCTCGTCGCGACCCGCCAGGTGCGCGCGGAGCAGGTGCTCGGGCTGACGTTCACCACCAAGGCGGCCGGGGAACTGGCCGGTCGGGTGCGCCTGGCGCTGCGCAAGGCGGGCGCCGCCGACCCCGGCGGCTGGTCGGGCGCGCCCGGACCGGCTGGCGACGCCGAGGTGGACGGCGAGCCCACCGTCGCCACCTACCACGCCTTCGCCGGGCGGCTCGTCGTCGACAACGCGCTGCGTCTCGGTCTCGAACCGGACATCCAGCTCCTGTCCGGGGCGGCGCGCTACCAGCTCGCCGCGCGGGTCGCCCGTGCCTACGGCGGCCCGGTGCAGGCGCTGACCCGGTCGCTGGGAGCCGTCGTCGGCGAGCTGGTCGCGCTCGACGCCGAGATGAGCGAGCACCTCATCGACCCGGCGAAGCTTGTCGGGTTCGACACCGCCTTCCTCGAGGAGGTGCTGGCCGCCCTGGACGCCGCCGGCGGTCGGCGGGGCACCAAGGGCGTGCAGGAGCGGCTGCGCCGGTTCGCGGCCGCCGCCCGAGGCCGCTCGGAGCTCGCCGCGCTCGTCGCCGACTACCGGGCCGCCCGCCGCGAGCGGGACGTGCTGGACTTCGGCGACCAGGTCACCTACGCGGCCCGTCTCGCCGAGACGATGCCGGAGGTCGGCCGTGCCGAGCGGGCCCGGGCCGCCGTCGTCCTGCTCGACGAGTACCAGGACACCTCGGTCGCCCAGCGCCGCATGCTCACCGGCCTGTTCGGCGGTGGCCATCCGGTCACCGCCGTCGGCGACCCGTGCCAGGCGATCTACGGCTGGCGGGGGGCGTCGGTGGCGAACCTCGACCACTTCCCGACCCACTTCCCGCGCGCCGACGGCCGGCCGGCCGGCGTCTACGAGCTGTCGGTGAACCAGCGCAGCGGTGGCCGGCTGCTCGACCTCGCCAACGTGGTGGCGGCCCAGTTGCGCGCGCGCCACCGGGTCGTCGAGCTGCGTCCGCGGGCCGACGTCGCCGACCGCGGCGAGACGGTTGTGGCCCTGCACCGGAGCTGGGCCGACGAGGTGGCCTGGATCGCGGGCCGGCTGCGCGCGGTGGTCGACGCGGGCACCGGCCCCGGCGACATCGCCGTCCTCGTCCGGGCCCGTGGGGACATTCCGCCGCTGCTGACCGCGTTGCAGGCCGTCGGGCTCCCGGTCGAGGTCGTCGGGCTGACCGGCCTGCTCACCGTGCCGGAGGTTGCCGAGATCGTCGCGGTGCTGGAGGTCCTCGACGCCCCCACGGCGAACGCCGCGCTCGTCCGCCTGCTCACCGGCCCGCGGGTGCGCCTCGGCGCCCGCGACCTCGCCGCGCTCGGCCGCCACGCCCGCGAGGCCGTCCGCCTCCCCCCGCCCGCCGCCGACCTCCCGCTCGCCGCCGACCGCGGTCCCGCCGATCCGGGACCTGCCGATCCGGGACCTGCCCGAGGAGTGCCCGCTCCCCGCCCCGGCAATGCCTCGGGCGTCGGCTCGCCGCCCGCCGACGCCGAGCCGGACCCGCCAGGGCGCGCCGATCCGCTGGCCGCGGCGGTGGCCGACGTCGATCCGGCGGACGTGGTCGCCATCTCCGACGTCCTCGACGACCCCGGCCCGGAGATGTCCGCCGAGGGCCGTCTGCGGGTGCGCCGGCTGGCCGCCGAGATCGCCGAGCTGCGCGCCCACGTCGGCGAGGGCCTGCTCGACCTGCTGCACCGTGTCGTCGCCACGATCGGGCTGGACGTCGAGCTCACCGCGACCGAGGCGGCCGTGCGCGCCCGCCGCCAGGAGAACGTCGCGGCCTTCCTCGACGTGGCCGCCGACTTCACCGACCCGGACGGGACGACCTCCCTGCACGCCTTCCTCGGCTTCCTGCGCGCCGCCCGGGAGCACGAGCGGGGCCTCGACGTCACCGGCCCGTCCGGGGCGGACGCGATCGCCCTGATGACGATGCACCGCTCCAAGGGCCTGGAATGGGAGGTCGTCGCCGTGCCGAACCTCAGCGAGCGGGTCTTCCCCGACGTCACCGTCCGGGATCAGTGGACGACCTCGCCCGGCGTGCTGCCCGTGCCGCTGCGCGGCGACGCGGCGGACCTGCCCGCCTTCGAGGTCTCCGACCAGAAGGCGGACCTCGACGCCTTCACGGCCGAGGTCCGCGCCTACGCCGAGCGGGAGGAACGCCGGCTCGCCTACGTCGCGGTGACCCGGGCAAAGTCGCTGCTGTTCGCCAGCGGGCACTGGTGGGGGCCGGCGCAGAAGCGCCCGCGCGGAGCGTCGGTCTTCCTGACGGAGCTCGCCGAGCACGCCCGCGGCGGCGGCGGGCGGGTCGACGCCTGGGCCCTGCGGCCCGAGGAGAAGTCGAACCCGGCCCTCGCCACCCCCCGCCAGTTCGCCTGGCCGATCCCCTACGAACCCGAGCCGTTCGCCCGCCGCGTCGAGGCGGCCCGCGACGTCCTCGCCCGGCTCGAGGCGGCGCTCATCCCGCCCCCGCTCGGCGCCGACGTCCCGCCGGCCCCCGCCCCTCCACCGCCACCGACGCCCTCTCCCGAGGGTGCGTCGGCGGTTCTGGGCGGCGTCGACCCGCCAGGGCTGACCGCGGCCGAGCGGGCGCTGCTGGCCGAGCTCGACCGCGAGGCGGAGCTGCTGCTCGCCGAGGAGCGGGCCGCCCGCGTCCCGAAGCTCGACGTGCCGATGCCGGCGAACCTCACCGCATCCGAGATCGTCCGGCTCCAGGCCGATCCGGCGGCGTTCGCCCGGGAGCTCGTCCGCCCGCTGCCGCGTCAGCCGGTCGCGGCGGCCCGCCGCGGCAGCCGCTTCCACACCTGGGTGGAGGAACTGTTCGACCACCGGGCGCTGATCGACGCCGAGGACCTGCCCGGTGCTCAGGACGCCGAGCTCACCGACGACGACCTGCGCTCGCTGCAGGAGGCGTTCCTGCGGACTCCGTACGGCTCGCGCCGGCCCGCCGCGATCGAGGAGGCCTTCGAGCTCCCCCTCGCCGGGCGGATCGTGCGCGGCCGCATCGACGCCGTCTACGACCTCGGCGACGGCCGGTGGGAGGTGATCGACTGGAAGACCGGCCAGTCGCCCGCCGACGAGCTCCAACTCGCCGTCTACCGGCTCGCCTGGGCCCGTTTGCGCGGCATCGACCCGAGCGCCGTCGACGCCGCCTTCCTCTATGTCCGCACCGGCGCCGTCGTTCGCCCGCCCCTGGTCACCGAGGACGCACTCGCCGCGCTGCTCGCCGCCCCCGAGCACGGATAGGCGCGCGCCCGGCCCGCGGATGCGGCCTCGGCGCCCTAGCCGGCCGGGACGACGTCGGCCACCACGCAACTGACGTTGTCCACGCCGCCGGAGCCGTTCGCCAGGGCGACGAGCTCGCGGACCGCCTGCTCCGGCTCGGCCGCCGTCACCAGCACCCGGCGCAGCCCCGCCGCCGGCACCGCACCGGACAGCCCGTCGGAGCACAGCAGGTAGCGGTCGCCGCGGCGCACTTCGCGCAGCCCGATGTCGGGGAAGGTCGCCGCGCTGCCGTCCAGCGCGCGCAGCAGGAGCAGCCGCTGCGGGTGGGTCGCCGCCTCCTCCGGGCGAAGGCGCCCGTCCTCGACCATCGACCGGACGAACGTGTGATCGTGGGTGATCTGCCGCAGCTCGCCGCCGCGCAGCAGGTAGGCCCGCGAGTCGCCGATGTGGACGAGCGCCAGGGCCGAGCCGGTCCACAGCAGGGCGGTCAGCGTCGTCCCGACCGCGTGCGCTGCGGCGGCCTCGGGGTCCGGGTCGGGCCCGGGGTCGACAAGCTCCCGGACGGCCCGGTTCGCCCGCGCGACCGCGTCGGCGAGGAAGCCGAGCAGTTCCCCGGGCGGCACGGGGGCGGCCTCCAGCCTGGCCACGGCGTCGACGGCTGCGGCACCGGCCGCGGCGCCGCCGGCACCGAAGCCGTCGGCGACGGCGAGCACGGTGGAGCCGGCGTGCACCGCATCCTGGTTGCTCGGCCGGACGAGGCCCCGGTCCGTCAACGCGGCGTGTCGCAACGTCAACAGGGCGCTGGGAAGATCGGTGGGTGTGGGTGTGGGTGTGGGTGTGGGTGTGGCGGGTGCGGGGGTCGCGGTTGTGGCTGCGGTCGGGGTGAGCGGGTGCGGGTCGGGCATGTCGACAGCCTTTCGAGACAGGTGTTCGACGAGGACGGCGGCCAGGTCGCGGCGGGCGGCGGTGTCGGCCTCGGTCTCGGCCCAGAACGCGCCCACCTCGCGGGCCGCGGCGAGCCCGTCGAGTTCGCGGACCCGCCGGATGCGCGCGAGCGGCATCCCGAGCCGGCGCAACCAGGCCACCAGCCGGGCCTGGTCGAGCTGCTCCGGCGCGTAGCGGCGGTAGCCCGTCACCGCGTCGACCTGCTGCGGACGGAGTAACCCGAGCTCGTCGTAGAGCCGAAGCGCCTTCGGGGACAACCGGCTCAGCCGGGAGAACTCCCCGATCGTCAGCAGAGCCATCGCCACCGCCTCCTCGGCCCAGGGCCTTCCTCGGCCCAGGGCCTTCCTCGTAGCGGGCACGGCGCCCGGCTGCGGCCATGCTTCGGCCTGCCCATAGGGCAAGGTCAACCGCCGGCGCGATCGCGGCGGGCCGGGTCAGACCGGCTGGCCGCCCAGATCGACCAGCAGGGCCCGATGATCGGAGATCTCCGCACGCCGGCACAGGACGGCGGTGACGTCGCCCACCGGCCCGCGGGCCAGCACGTGATCGAGCTGGACGCGGGGGGCGTGCGCGGGATAGGTCGGGGTGACCGCCAGCCGTCGCCACCGGGTCAGCGCCGCCGGCAGGCGCCCCGGCAGGTTGAGATCCCCGAGCACGATCAGGGGACCGTCGAGGTCGCCGAGGCGCCGGGACAGCCGCAGCAACTGCAACGCGTTCCACCCGGGGACGAACGACAGGTGCGTGGTGACGACGGTGAGCGGCCCGCCGGGCGCGTCGATCCGGGCGGCGACCGCGACCCGCGGCTCGTCGTCCAGCAGGATGAGGCGTCCCGGCCCGTTCGGGCCACCCGGAATCGCGATGGGGGAGCGGACCGGAGCCCGGCCGAGGTCGATCACCCGCCATTCGTGGACCGGCAGCAGGCTGATCAGTGCGATGCCGTACGCCGGCTCACCGGGCGCGCGGACGCCCTCGGCGGGCCGCCAGTCGGCCCCCGGCGTGCCGAACACGGTCGGGACGAACCGCCAGTTCCCGTCGGCGGCCCCGAGCGCCGCCGCCGCCTCGGCGGCCAGATCGATCCCGCCGGATCGAGGCTGGTCGAGATCGACCTCCTGCAGGCCGAGCACGTCCGCGCCCAGCCCGGCGACGGCGGCGGCGAAACGGTGCGGCTCGACCCGCCCGTCGGCGAGGGACAGGCCGTGCATCACGTTGAAGGAGCCCAGCCGCACGCCTGGACCGTACCGGATCGGACGGTCCCGAACTCCCCTGGCGGCGCGGCGGCGCGGTGGCGGGGGGCGCAGGATCGCCGGGGGCGCCGGGCCTCGCCGCCGGCGGCGAGGCCCGGGTGTCAGTGCCTCGCCGCAGCGCCCGCCGAGGGGTCCGACCGGCCCGGCTCGGCCAACCCGTCCCCGTCCTCCGGACCACCCGTCCGGCCTGCGCCGCTGGCCCCGGCCCCACCGTTCACCCCGGCCCCACCGTTCACCCCGGCCCCACCGTTCGAACCGAGCGCACCACTCGGACCGGGTGCCGATTCGGCGCGGGTGGCGGTGGCGCCGGCGCGCAGCACCAGCTCGAGGTCAAAGCGGACGTCGGGATCCTCCAGGCACGGCCCGAACAGTTCGCGGAGCTGGTTGACCCGGTACCGGACGGTCTGCGGGTGGATGTGCAGCCGCTCGGCGATCAGTCCGCGCTGCCCCCGCAGCGACAGCCAGTGCAGCAGGGTCTCGGCCAGCCGTTCCCGGGTCCGGCTCGGCAGGCCGTCGAGGGGAGCGAGCAGCCGGGTCGCCAGATCCGTCACGAGACCCGGGTCGCGGGCGAGCACCAGCGCGCTGAGGTGCTCGTCGGTGAACAGCGGGTCGGCGGCGCCCGCGGCGGCGAGCCGGCCGGCGCTGCGGGCGTCGCGGGCGAATCGGGCCCGGGCAGCGCTCGCCTTGGCCTGGCCCCAGGGCACCGCCGGTCCCACCACCGCGGCCAGGCCCGCCAGCCGCTTCGCCAGGGCCGCTCGCGCCGGACCGCGTTCCGCCGAGCCCACAAACAGCCAGGTGTCCTGGCCCTGCACGGCCCGCGGGCAGTCCGCGGGCAGTATGAACGGCTCGGCGCGGCCAAGCGCGGGCGCCGCCGGTGCGGACTCGGTGAGGGCGGGCACCGCCGGGACGAACCCGCCGGTGACGGATCGGGCCGGGACGGATCGGGCTGTGACGGATCGGGCTGGGACGAACTCGGCCGGGACGAACTCGGCCGGAACGGGCCCGGTCAGGAGGAGCCCCGCGGGGACGGACGCGACCGGCTCGCGCCCGGCCGCCGGCTGCGGATCGGGCCGGGCCGGGATGAGGACCGCGGCCAGCCGGCGGGGCAGCCGCACGCTGGCCGCGTCGGCGACCTGGGCGACGGCGTCCGCGGGAGCGCCGGTGAGCAGCATCTCGCCGATGCGGTCGAGTAGCCGCTCACGCTCGCCGCCCGCCGCGAACTGCTCGGCGGCGTAGCCCTCGGCGGAGGCCGCGGAGATCCCGTCGATGTAGGCGAACATCATCTCGGCGAGGGACACCAGGCCCGCCGCGTCGACGCCGCCGTGGCGCACCGCGGCCTCCCCGAAGCGCCGCCAGGACACGCGGGCGCCGACCCGGTAGGCGCTGAGGAGGTTGTCCAGCGACCGCCCGGAGCGGACCTCGCCCCGGCCGAGCCTGACGTACACCTCGCGGCTGGCGGCGAGGTCCGGGGCGCAGTGCGGGCCGGCCTCGACCACGGTGAGGAAGCGGTGCAGGGCCTCGGCGACCCCGCGGCGCACGCCGCGGCCGAACCGACCCTCCAACGGGCGGGCGTAGGCGGGCACCTCGCGGGCGATCGCCGCCATGATCTCCTCGCCCAGCGAGTCAACTTCCGCCGCGAGGCTCTCGGGTAGACCGGCCGGAAACTGTCCCATGGGGACAGTTTGCCGATTGGTGGTCGCCATTTCCCGCACCTCGTCACCCGAGCCGGGTCGCTCGTGGTCGTCGATCGTCCCCAGCCGGCAGAATCGGCCCGTGGACGCTCTGACCGGCATCATCAGCGCTCTGATTACTGGCGTGATCATAGGGTTGCTGGGGCGGGCCGTCGTTCCCCGGTCCCGGCGCGCCCCCATCGGCTGCGTGATGACCATTCTGCTGGGCCTGCTCGGCGCGGCCCTCGGGCTGGTGGTGGCTGCGGCGATCGACGCCGGTGCCCTGGTGACCCTGCTCCTGCAGGTCGCGATCGCCGCCACGCTGGTCTTTCTGGTCTCCGCGGCCGGCGCGCCCGGCCGGGGGGCGGGTTCGGCCGCCCGGCGCCGCGGCGGCCCGGGCCGTGACCGCGGGGTCGCGCGGTCGGGCGGTCGGCGCCGCGCGCGCGATCGCCGGGGCGCGGCGCGAGGGTGGTGAACGCCGGATGGCGGGCGGCCCGGTCGGCGCCCGGTACGGCCGCGCGGCCGCACTCGGGCCGCAGCCGGGTGCCCGGATGCGGGCCTCCGTAGGTGGGACCGCCCGGCACCCGCGGCGTACCCCGGCCCGGGTGGGTTCCGACGATCGCGTCACCCCGCCCTCGCGCGCCCCGGAATGCGGCGGCGGATGGCGCAAAGCCGGCCGGTGGCCTTCTTCGCCACCGGGCCGGGCCGGCGGGCAGTAGCGTTGGCAACTGTGTCCTCGCCTAGAGAACCCGGTCCGGTCGGCGCTGCCGCGGTGAGGTCGGCCCTGCCGGCATCCTCCTATCCGATCGAGCGGACTCGGCTCGACAACGGCCTGCGGGTCCTGCTCGCCCCCGACCGCACGGCGCCGGTGGTGGCCGTCTGTGTGCACTACGACGTGGGCTTCCGGTCCGAGCCCGAAGGCCGCACCGGTTTCGCCCACCTGTTCGAGCATCTGATGTTCCAGGGCAGCGCGAACGTGGGGAAGGCGGAACATCCCAAGCACGTCCAGGCCGCCGGCGGAATCTTCAACGGCTCCACGCACCCCGACTACACGGACTATTTCGAGCTGCTGCCGGCCGGGGCGCTCGAACTGGCCCTGTTCCTCGAGGCGGACCGGATGCGGGCGCCCAAGATCACCCGGCAGAACCTCGACAACCAGATCGCCGTGGTGCAGGAGGAGATCCGGGTCAACGTCCTCAACCGGCCGTACGGCGGATTTCCCTGGATCAAACTGCCGCCGGTGGCGTTCGACACCTTTCCCAACGCGCACAACGGATACGGGGATTTCTCGGAGTTGGCGGCGGCCAGCCTCGACGACGCGGAGGACTTCTTCGACAAGTACTACGCCCCCGGTAACGCCGTGCTCACCATCGTCGGCGACTTCGACCCCGCGGAGGCGCTGACCTTCGTCAACCGGTACTTCGGCGACATCCCCGCCCGCGCGGTGCCGCCGCGGGCGAGCTTCGCCGAGCCGGTGCCCGCGGCGGAGCGCCGGGCGGTCCTCACCGATCCGCTCGCCCCCCGCGCGGCGCTCGCGGTCGGCTACCGCGTCCCCGACCCGATCGCAGACCTGCCCACCTACCTCGCCTACTACCTGCTGACCGAGGTGCTCAGCGACGGCGATGCCAGCCGGCTGGAGCGTCGCCTGGTCCAGAAGGACCGCTCGGTGATCGGGGTCAGCACCTACCTGGGCGCGTTCGGCAACCCGTTCGACCAGCGCGACCCGCTGCTGCTCACCCTGGAGGCCCGCCAGTCCGAGGAGTCCAGCGCCGACGCGGTCCTCGCGGCCGTCGACGAGGAGCTCGCCCGGCTCGCGGGGGACGGCCTGGAGGCCGGCGAACTGGAGCGGGTGCAGGCCCGAGTGGCCTCCTCGCTGCTGCGCGAGGCCGACGACGCCCTCGGCCGCGGGCTGGCCATGGCCGTGCACGAGCTGCACCGCGGCCGGCCCGAGCTGGTGAACGAACTGCCGGCGGAGCTGTCGGCCGTCACCGGCGAGGCGGTCGCCGCCGCCGCCGGTTCCCTGCTTGACCAGGGCCGTTCGGTCCTGGAGCTGCATGCCGGCGCCGCCTCATGATCGGGAGTGCTGTGACCTCGACTTCGACGAACTCCGGGCGCTCGGCGCCGCCGGCGGCCACCGCCACCCCGGCCGCCCCGGCGGGCGTGATCCCCGCCGTCCGGCCGACCGAGCCGGCGGCGCTGCCCGCCGTCACCGACCGCACCCTCGCCAACGGCCTGCGGGTGCTGGTGGTGCAGCGGGGCAGCGTGCCGATCGTCGAGGTGCGGCTGCGCATCCCGTTCGCCGGGCTCGGGCCCGTGTACCAGGCCCGCGCCGAGGTGCTGGCGGAGACTCTGTTCACCGGGTCGCGGCGGCTCGATCGGGTGGGGCTCGCCACGGAGGTCCAGCGCCTCGGCGGCTCGCTGTCCACGGGGGTCGACAGCGACCGGCTCGCCGTCGTCGGCTCCGCGCTCGCGGCGAACCTCGAGCCGCTGCTGGAGATCATGGCCGATGTGCTGCTCGGTGCCACCTTTCCCGACGACGAGGTCGCCGGCGAGCGTGACCGGATCGTCGAGGACACCGCGGTCGCCCGTAGCCAGCCCGCGGTGATCGCCCGCGAGGCCCTGCTCGAGCGGCTGTTCGGCGACCACCCCTACGCCACCGCCATCCCCGACCCGGACGTGGTCGGGCAGGTCGGCCCGGCGGATGTGCGCGGCCTGCACGCCGAACGGGTCTCGCCGGCCGGGGCCATCCTCACCCTCGTCGGCGACGTGTCGCCCGAACGGGCGCTGGCGGCGGTCACCGCGGCGCTCGGGAACTGGTCGGGGCGGCCCGCGTCGAGCGCGCCGCCGCTGCCCGAGCTGCGCCCCGGCCCGATCGTCATCGTGGACCGCCCCGGCGCGGTGCAGACGAACATCCGCCTCGGCGGGGCTGCCCTGGACCGCTCCGCTCCCGGCTACCCGGCGCAGCGGCTGGCCAGCACGATCTTCGGTGGGTACTTCAGCTCCCGGCTGGTCAACAACATCCGTGAGGACAAGGGCTACACGTACTCGCCGCGCAGCTCGATCGACCACTACCAGGTCGGATCGCGCTTCACCGTCGCCGCGGACGTCGCCACCGAGGTGACCGGCCCGGCCCTGCTGGAGATCCTCTACGAGCTCGGGCGGCTGGCGGTGCTCCCGCCGACGCAGGACGAGCTCGACGCGGCCCGCCAGTACGCCGTCGGCACGCTCGCCATCGGCAGCGCCACCGCCGCGGGGCTTGCCTCGACGCTGTCCGCGCTGGCCGGCGTCGGCATCGGCGTGGAGTACCTGCGCGACCACCCACGGGCACTGGCCGAGGTGACGGCCGCCGACGTCCAGGCCGTCGCGGCCGACCTGCTGGCGCCCACCGGCCTGATCACGGTGCTCGTCGGCGACAAGGCCAAGATCGTCCGGGCGGTGGGGGCCCTCGGGCTGATCGAGTCCTGACGCGGTCCGCCGAGCCGCGGCCGGGCGAGCCCCGGCCGGGCGAGGCGCGCCAGCCCGCCGGGCAGCGCTGAGCGCTCGCCCGACCGACGTGGTGTCAGCGCCGCCCCGAGGTGGACCGCGGCGGCGTCGGGCGAGGCGCCCCCCCGCCCGATCCCGGTCCCGGTATCGCGCCTGCGGGGCCCCCGCCGCCATGCCCCGAACCGCCGCCATGCCCCGAACCGCCGCCGGGACCGCCGCCGCCGCCGGGACCGCTGCCGGCCGGGCCCCGGCCGCCGAGCTCGCCCGGGAGCACCGCTCGCGGGTCGCCGACCGAATCCACGACCTGTCGGGCCAGGTCATGGACGCGACGGCCCATGCCTCGCGCCGTGCGCCGCAACCGCTCGAACGCCTCCCGCGGCCGGATCTGATTGCGTTCCGCCAGCACGCCGATGGCCTGTTCGACGATCACCCGGGACGCCAGGGCGTGCTCGAGCTGGACGACGGACAGCCGGAGCTGCTCGATCTCGCCAAGGTCACGCTCCGCTCGGCGTGGGCGACCGGGTGGGGCGAGGTCCTCGGCCAGCAGGTCGGCGAGAACCATCGCTGAGATGAGATCACCGACCGGGCGGACCTCCGCCCCCGGACCCTCCACGACCCAGCCGGCGGGCGTCCGCCGCAGCCGCATGTCCGCGGTGGAACGCCGGGAGACGGCCGGAGCCGGTTTGGCGGCGCCGGTCCCCGCTGCGCCTGTCCCCGCCGGGCCGGTGCCGCCGCCGGTCGCGGGCGGCGGAGCCGGTCGCGGCGGACCGGCCCGGCCGGGTGGTCCGGGGCGGACCGCCCGCGCGAGGGCCTGGGGCGTCGGCACCCGGCCGGGTGGCCGCGGGGGGGACGGCGGGGCCGCGGCGGGCTCCGGCCCGTCCACGGGCCCCGGCGGCGCACCCCCGGACGGCCCCTCGTTGCCTGTCGGCCCCTCGTTGCCTGTCGGTCGCTCGCCGCGCGTTGGTCCCTCGCCGCTTGGTGACCCTTCGCCGCCGGGTGACGTCGCTGTGCTGGGTCCCGCGGCCGTGCTGGGTGCTGCGTCACCGTGCCGTGCCACACCCGCGCCCGGGGTGGGAGCGGCGCCCGTCGGCGGGGCCGCAGGGGTCGGTCGCTGCTCGTCGCCCGGCGTCGGGCCGGGCTCGGCCGGCGTCCCCTCCTGGGCCGCAGGTTCCTCCCGGGCCGGACGTTCCTCGTCCGGTGCGCCGACCGAGACCTGGTCGGCTGAGCCGCCGGCCTCCCGGGAGTGATCGCCGGGCCGCGGTCCGTTGGGCGAGACGGCCGGCGGGGGTGGCGGGGGGATGTCGCCCGTGGCCGCGAGGGCGTCCGCGATTGCCCGGACCAGGGCCAGCGTGTCGGCGGACACGCTCACCTCACCGTGGTCCAGACCGACCAGAAAGCCGAGTAGTCGGCCGTCCGTGGGGATCACCGGCATCGCTAGATAGCTGTGCACCCCCAGTTGGCGATGCTCGGCCGTGTCGGCCGCGGGATGCCCCGGGCCGACTCCGGCCGCCGCCGCGGGCGCACCGTCGAGCATGCGGGCGATGACGCTGTCCGCCCGGGGATAGTGGGTTCCCTCGCCGAGATCGGCGAGGGTTCCGGTCACACGGAGATAGCTCGCAGTCGTCGCAGATACCACGACGAAACAGGCTGTCTCCATCCGGTCCAGGGCGCGAACGGCCCGCAGCGCGGCATCGACGGTGCTCCACGCCTGTTCTGAAGGTGCTGACGACACAGGCCGAACTCTCCCACAAACTTCACGGGCAGTGACGGACACCGTCCCACGAGCCGGCCGCGTGTGCGGTGGGAAGGTAAGAACTCCCGGGATGTTGTTGCTCTACGTATCCGTTATGCGGCAGAAGTGACCTTCTCGGTGACCTGGCGGACGCTCGGGTTCGTCATCACAGTGCCATCGGGAAAGAGCACGGTCGGTACGGTCGCGTTCCCGTTGTTCGCATCGCGGACAAGTTGCTCTGCTGTCGGGTCGTTCTCGATATCAACGGTCTTGTACTCCAGCCCGGCGCGGTCGAGTTGGCTCTTCAGCCGAACGCAGTAGCCGCACCAGGAAGTCGTGTAGATCGTGAGCACGAAAGGGCCTCCAAGCCACTGGGACGCAACGGTTGTTGTAACAGCGTCGTGCCTGCGACGCTTCCCGGCGCGGGTGGGGACTACCGTGTCGGGGGATGTCCGGATCGCCTGCCCCCGCCGCGCGGGCCGCCTCCCCCGGGGCCGGGGACCTGCTCGCCGAGCTTGATCCCGAGCAGCGGGCCGCGGCCGACGCCCCCCTGGGACCGGTCTGCATCCTCGCTGGTGCTGGTACGGGCAAGACGCGCACCATCACGCACAGAATCGCCCACATGGTCGTGGACCGGGGGGTTGGCTCCGGCCAGATCCTCGCCGTGAGCTTCACGACCAGGGCGGCGGGGGAGCTGCGCGGCCGGCTGCGGGCCATGGGTGTGCCCGGTGTGCAGGCACGTACGTTCCATTCGGCGGCGCTGCGGCAGTTGCAGCACTTCTGGCCGGCCGTGGCCGGCGGACCGCTGCCCCGGCCCGAGTCCAGCAAGATCCCCAACATGGCGCGCGCCGCGGGGCGCCTGCGGCTGAGCCCGGACCGCGCCGAGCTGCGGGACCTGACCGCGGAGGTCGAGTGGGCCAAGGCCAGCCTCGTCGCGCCCGCGGACTACGCCGAGATGGCGGCGGCCGGCGGCCGGGAGACCGCCACCCCGGCGCAGACCGTCGCCCGGCTCTACGCCGCGTACGAGGAGGTCAAGCGGGAGGCCGGCGTCGTCGACATGGAGGATCTGCTGCTGCTCACCGCGGCCGTGATCGAGGAGCACGACTGGGTCGCCACCGAGGTCCGCTCCCGGTACCGCCACCTCGTCGTCGACGAGTACCAGGACGTCAACGCGTTGCAGCAGCGCGTGCTCGAGGCCTGGCTCGGCGAGCGCGACAGCCTCTGCGTCGTCGGTGACCCGCACCAGACCATCTACTCGTTCGCCGGCGCCTCGCCTCGCTACCTGCTCGACTTCCCCCGCCGCCACCCGGACGCGGCGGTCGTCCGGCTCGTGCGGGACTACCGGTCGACCCCGCAGGTCGTGGGGCTGGCGAACCGGCTCGTGCAGGCCGCGCCCGGGACGAGGCTCGTCGCCGCGGCGCCCGACGGCCCGCCGCCGGTCTGGCTGGAGTGCGACAGCGAGGCGGACGAGGCCGCCGCCGTCGCCAGCCGCATCCGCACGTTGATCGCCCGCGGGACGCCGGCCAGCCGCATCGCCGTGCTGTACCGGATCAACGCCCAGTCCGAGGCCTACGAGGCCGCGATCGGCGCGGCCGGCATCGCCTACCTCGTCCGCGGCGGCGAGAAGTTCTTCGCCCGCAATGAGGTGGTCGCGGCGCTGCGGCTGCTGCGGGCCGCCCTGCGCTCGGCCGACACCGACCGGCCCGCCGGGCTCGCCGACACCGTCGCGGACATTCTCGGCGCGTTGCACTGGCGGGCGGACCGGCCGTCGGCCGGGTCCGGTGCGGAGCGGGAGCAGTGGGAGAACCTCGCCGCCCTGCATCGCCTCGCCGCCGACCTCGCCGCCCGTTCCCCGCAGGCGGGCCTCGCCGAGTTCGTCGCCGAGCTCGGCGATCGCGTCACCCACGAGCACCAGCCCACCGTGGAGGGGGTGACGCTGTCCACGCTGCACGCCGCGAAGGGCCTGGAATGGGACGCGGTGTTCCTCGTGGGGCTGACCGACGGCACGCTGCCACTCGTCCACGCGAAGACCGCCGAGCAGATCGCCGAGGAACGCCGCCTGCTCTACGTGGGCGTGACGCGGGCCCGTACCCACCTCGTCCTGTCCTGGGCGTTGGCCCGCGCCGACGGCCGCCGCTCGCGGCGTCCGTCCCGCTTCCTCGACGACCTGCGGCCGGTGCGCCGTGGCCTGGGCCCGGCCGCCGGCGGGCGGGGCGGCCCCGGGGCCGGTGGCCTGAAGGGGCCTGGCAGTTCGGCGGGGTCTGGCAGTTCGGTGGGGCCTGGCACCACAGGGGGGGCCGGCGGCGCGGCGGGGCGCCAGGGGGCGACGGAGGAGACCGGCGCGGGCGAGTCGGGCCGGGGGCGCTCGGCGGTGCGCTGCCGGGTCTGCGGGCGGGCTCTGACCGGCGCTCAGGCCAGGGTCGGGCGCTGCGACGGCTGCCCCGGCGACGTCGACGCCGCGCTGTACGAGCGGCTGCGGGCGTGGCGCGCGGCCACCGCGCGGGAGCTGCACATGCCCGTCTTTGTGATCTTCACCGACGCGACCCTGCAGGCGCTCGCCGAATGCCGGCCGCGCTCGGTCCCGGAGCTCGTCCGGATTCCCGGGATCGGCCAGGCCAAGCTCGACCGCTACGGGCAGACGGTGCTCGACCTCGTCGCCGGTCGCACCCCGCCGGCGGCGTCCACACGCGAGCCTTCGTAACCGCGGGTGTCCGACACGCGACACAGAAAATACGTTGAGGTTCGCGTGGCGACCTTCTACCGTTACCCACGACGCCCGACGCAGGCCCTGGAACGGCTGCGCTCCACGGCTTCCCGAGAAGGAGGTGATCTCGCTGTGCTCAACATTGTGATGGACCAAGCCGGCACCGAGATCGCCCGTCCCCGGGGATATCGGCCCGGCCCGTCGGCCAGGGATGCCGTCGCGCCCGTGCCGGCCGCCGTCGAGGCGTCCGTCGTTCTCGGCAAAGCCGCCCTCGGCAAAGCCGGCCTCGGCAGCCCCGCCCTCGGCAGCCCCGCCCTCGGCATAGGTGCTCTCGGCACGGTCGGCCGTCTCGGCCGGTCCGATGTGGTCAGCACGGTCGGTGCCCTCGTGGGGGCGGACGTCCGTGTGCTGGCGGCCTGCCGTGGCACCGAGGCCCAGGGGACGGGTGCGCCCGCCGCCGGAATCTCGGGCACGGTCCTCGGCCTGGGCGGGTTCGCCCCGTTCGCCGAGCGTCCGGCCGGCGAGCCTACGCGTCGCCTCGCCATGTCCGGGAACCCGGCGTCGTCCTGGAACACGGCCTCCGCCGCGGCCCAGGCGTCCCAGCACGCAGACCGTCACCTCATCTCGGGATCCGCTCGCGATCCGCTCCCGGACTAGCTCCGCGGAGCCGACGCCGAGGCCGCGATCCCCATGGGGATCGCGGCCTTTGTCGTTTCGCTCCTTCTATCCGCTCGAAGACCTACCCGTGTCGGAGGTGACACCGGTGTTCGATCACTCGATCGTCTCCCGGATCGAGCGGGATCGGCTCGTCCTGCCCTGCTGGGACGTCGATCCTGAGATGTTCTTCGCTGAGTCCCCGGCGGATGTGGAGACCGCCAAGGCGGTCTGCCGTACCTGCCCGGTCCGGGTGGCGTGCCTGGCCGCGGCCCTTGACCGGGCCGAGCCGTGGGGGGTGTGGGGTGGCGAGCTGGTCGTGACCGGCACCGTCGTGCCCCGCAAGCGGCCCCGCGGCCGGCCGCGCAAGGTCCGCCCGGAGGAGGTCGCGGCCTGACGGGCGCGGTGGGCGGGACACCGGTTTGTCGGCGTCCCGCCCGCCGCCGTTGGCCGTTGATTTCTTTCAGTGCTCCCGTCGGCACCGGTACTGTTCCGGCGTGCCCAGCAGCGAGCGTGTATATCCGATGTCGACCGGAACGGGAACGGCGCCGGGCGTGCCGCCGCAACCGGTCGGGTCCGACGACCTGTCTCTCGCCGTCGCCGCCCTCACCAGCCCCGAACTGGCCGAGATCGTGGATCTCGCTGCCTGGGTGGACGCCGGCTGGCTCTACGTGGCCAACGCCGGCGGCTCGGCCCGGCTGTCGGTGACCGATCCGGACGGCCCCTGGGAGGTCCGCTTCGGGCGGCATCCGCTGGCCAGCCAGGACCCGATGCACGGCGTTCCCCTGGCCGCGGCGCTGGCGGATCCGTCGCCGCCGAACGAACGCGACGCCTACCCCTTCGCCGGCCACCGGCTGCTGTCCGCGTTCGGGGACGCCACCCGGTCGCCCGACCTGATCGTCGTGCACACCCCGCGGCACTACTGGCCCGAGCGCGGCGGGCACCTCGGCGAGCACGGCTCGCTCAACGCCGGCCAGTCCCGCGCCCCGCTGGTGCTGTCCGGCCCCGGCGTGCGCGTCCGGGGGCTGCGGCCCGGCGCGGCGCGGATCATCGACGTCGCACCCACCCTCGCCACGCTGGCCGGCGTCACCCTGCCCGACGCCGAGGGCACGCCGCTGACCGAGCTTGCCGGACCGGGCGCGCGCCACGTCGTCGGCCTGCTGTGGGACGGCGCGAACTGCAACGACCTGCTGCACCTCGCCCAGACCGGCGAGCTGCCGAACGTCGCCCGCCTGCTGGCCGAGGGGACCGCGCTGACCGGCGGGGCGATCGCCGAGTTCCCCAGCGTGACGCTGACCAACCACACGTCCGCGCTGACCGGTGTCGGGCCCGGCCGGCACGGCATCCTCCACAACGTCTACTTCGACCGGGCCACCGGCCGCCAGGTGATCGTCAACGACGTGAAGACCTGGCACGCCGCCTGCGAGCAGCTCCGCGACGGCGTCGAGACGCTCTTCGAGGCCGTCGCCCGCCAGCGCCCCGGCGCGGTGAGCGCCTGCGTGAACGAGCCCGTCGACCGGGGCGCGCACTACTCGACGTTCGGCCTGGTCCGGGCGGCCGGTAACACCGGTGGAGCCGGCGACATGGGCGACTACCTGCCGCCGGCCGAGGGCGACCCGCACGCCAGCGCGCGCTGGGTCCAGGAGAGCTCCGACTATGCCTGGTCCACCCGGGTGGACGCGCTGGGCCTCGCCCAGGTCGTCCAGCTCTGGGCACCGGGCACGACGCCACCCGACGTCATGTGGTGGAACACCACGATCACCGACACCGGCCATCACGGCGGCGGTCCCTACTCGGACCAGTCCCGCGCCGCGTTGCGGGACGCGGACGCCCGCCTCGGCAGCTTCCTCGAGCTGCTCGCCGAGCGCGGGCTGCTGGCCGAGACCGCGATCCTGCTGACCGCCGACCACGGCTCGGAGGCTGCGGACCCGGCCTGCCGCGGCGACTGGGGCGATGCCCTGCGCGCCGCCGGGGTCCGGTTCCGCGACGAGGGCTACGGCTTCCTCTACCTCGGCGAGTCCGTTCTCGACGATCTCACCCCGGACGACCCCGCCGTCGGGGTCGTCGCCTCCTGACGGGACCCCGCGCGGAGGTCCGCGGTGCCCGGCTACCGGGCGGCTACCGGGTTGTGATCCATGATCGACGGTGCTGGGGTCTGGTTGTGACGCCGCGTCGCCACCCGGCGGTCGAGCAGGTGGCGCCGCTGCGTGTCGGCGTCGGAGCCGTCAGTCCTCGGCGGTGATCGGGTCCGAGGGTGCCTCGTCCCGGGGGGGCTGGCGAGGGGGAGCTGCCCTTGCCCGGCCTGCGGCGCGACGGGGGCCGGGCGCTGCGGATGCGCCTGGGGGGTCGGTCGCGGGGGAGACGGCGGTCCTGGCGGCGCGCCGTGCTGACCGGGCTGGCCGGCTCGTCTCGTCGGGTTCGGCCTGCGTGGGCACCGCGTCGGCTACGGGAGTGGGCTGGGGCACCGGATCGCCGGCAGGCTTCCTGGCGCGCGTGGCCGCCGGGGCGCGTCGCGGCGCGCCGTCCTTCGTCGCGGCCTCGGCCGGTCGGTCGATCCGCTGACCGGCCCGCGCCTTCTTGGCTGGTTCCGCCTTCGTGGCCGGTTCAGGCTTTGTGGCCGGTTCAGGCTTTGTGACCGGTTCGGACTTTGTGACCGGTTCAGGCTTTGTGGTCTGGGCCGGCTTTGCGGCTCGCCCTGGCTTCGGGATCTTCGCGGTCCTGGTGGTTCGGCGGGTACGGCCGCCGGTCGGGACTCCGGGCAGCACGACCGGACCCGGCATCGGCCGGATGACCCCGGCCTCGTCCCGGACCGCCAGGACGGGCAGCGGCCGGTCCTGGCGGTTGGCCTCCTCGGCGGCCAGGGCGGCCGCGGAACCGGGCTCGGCGAACCCCGGCTGCCAGCGCTCCATCTCGGCGCGGAAGTGGCCGGTGCTGCCGAGCTGGCAGAGGATCCCGATCGCGCCGAGGGTGACCCGGTGGATGAGCAGGTACGACGGCGGGAGGTTGAGCTGGCGGCCGAGCTGTGCCGCGGCGGAGCGCCAGTCGCTCAGGCGTGCCGCCTCCTTGCGCAGCCAGGCTCGGGAGAAGGTGAACTCCTCCTCGGCGATCGGCTCCAGCATCGGCGCGAGGTAGTCGAGCAGGTCGTCGGCGTCGATCCCGGCGGACGGCGGGATGAACCCCTGGTCGCGCAGGCCGGCGGCGACCGCCTCCGCGTCGCCGGCCAGGGTCTGGCGGGCCAGCCGGCCGATCGGCGCGGGAAGCCCTCCGGGCAGGCGGTTCACGGCGCCGAAGTCCAGCACGCCGAGCCGGCCGTCGGGCAGCAGGCGGAAGTTCCCCGGATGAGGGTCGGCGTGCAGCAGGCCGGCGCGCCCGGGACACGAGTAGAGGAACCGCACGAGCAGCAGGCCGGCGGCGTCACGCTGCTCGGTGGAGCCGTCGGCGATGATGGTGGACAGGGGGACCCCGTCGATCCACTCGCTGACCAGCACCCGGTCCGAGCCGGCCAGCGGGCGCGGGACGACGATGTCCGGGTCGTCGGCGTACGCCTGCGCGAAGGCCGACTGCCACGCCGCCTCCAGCCGGTAGTCGAGTTCCTCGGTGATCCTGGCCTTGAGCTCCTCGACCAGCGGCTTGATGTCCAGCCCCGGGGTCACCGCGCTGAACAGCCGGGCCGCCCGCCCGAGCTGGGTGAGGTCGGCGACCAGGGCCGGCCCGGCCCCCGGGTACTGCACCTTGACCGCGACGGGCCGGCCATCCGACCACACCGCCCGGTGGACCTGGCCGATGCTTGCCGCCGCGGCCGGCGCGTCGTCGAACTCGACGAACAAGGACCGCCAGTCCGCCCCGAGCTCCTCGGCGAGGACGCGGTGGACCACGGGCGCCGGCAGCGGGGGCGCTGCCTCCTGGAGCTTGGTCAGCGCGGCCCGGTACGGCGCGGCGACCTCGTCGGGCAGGGCCGCCTCGAACACGGACAGCGCCTGGCCGAGTTTCATCGCGCCGCCCTTGAGCTCCCCGAGGACGCGAAAGATCTGCGCGGCGGTGCGCTGCTGGAGTTCGGAGGCGACGGCTTCCGCGGGACGGCCGCCGATCCGCTTGCCGACGCCGAGCGTGGCTCGGCCGGCGATTCCGATTGGGAGGGTGGCCAGTTTGGCGGTGCGGACGACGGCCCGCCGTGGGATGTCGGACACCGCTCCATCGTGCCCTGTTCCGAGGCGTGAGGGGCGCCGACCGTGGGTAGCGGTCGCGGCGATGTTGCCGCCGCCGAGCCCGGGCCGCTGCCGGCGTGCGGGCATCCGGCACCCGGATCTCAGGCATCGGCGCCAGCCTGCCCCGCCGCGGATCGGGCGGTGCGGCAGGGACAGTTGGGGTGCACCGGCCAGCTTCGCCGACGGATGCGCCAGTCCGGCAGGGCGAGCTCCAGCGCCCCGTCCGCCGTTACTGGAAGGATCCTCGGAGCCAAGTCCGGTGTGTCGAACATCTCATCTCTGGTGCTTGCGGTTGCGTGGGGCAAGTCGGTGTTGTCGGACTGGTGAACGCCCGAGCCCGGGTCGGGCGACGGCGGGACGGCGAGGTCCAGGAAGGCGAGCGCCTGCATGGCGGCGATCGCGGCGACGAGGCTGGCGAGGGTGATCTCGCACGGGTCGTGGCCGGCCGTGCGCGGGCGGACCAACTGCATCGCCAGCATCGGCCAGACCGGGTCGCGGGCGTGCCGGTGCAGGTGCTGACAGTGCAGGCAGGCCGTCGCGGCCGGCACGACGAGCGGGCCCACGACTCCTGTCGTCTCGCGCACCCCGGCCAGCAGATGAGCGGTCCCGCGGCGTTCGAGGTCGAGGCAGGCGCCGGGTGCGACGGTCGGCGGGCCGACCGGGGCCAGCACGATCAGATCCGCGTCGAAGGCGGCCACCCCCGATCCGTCGCCGCGGCCCGGGGGCGGCAGGGGTGCGGAGCCGGCCGCGCCGAGACCGGGGCACCGATCGGCCTGCCGGCGCACCCGGGTCATCGCCGTCCCCGCGGCGAGGGCCCGGGGTCGGCCGACGTCGTCCAGGCGCAGCCCGCCCGGAGACACGTCGGCGGCCGTCGTCACCTCCGCGTCGTCGACCACGACCCTGCCGACCCCGGCCGCGGCGAGCAGGGTGGAGATCTGTGCGCCGACCCGCCCGGCGCCCCGCACGAGCACCCGGGCGGCGCGGCGCGCGGCGAGCACCCGGCGGGGGCGGGCCGGATCGGCGGAGCGGACCGACAACGCCGCGAGGTCGGGCGCCAGGCGGTCGCGGTCGGCCGGACTCGGCGGCGTGGTGCCCGGGGCCGTCGCCGCGTCGTCGAGCAGGCCGGCCCGGCCGAGCAGATCGAGCAGATCGCGCGCGGCCTCGCCGCCGTCGAGGCGGAGTTGTTCCAGCGTGCGCCGGCCGTCGAGGGCGTCCAGCAGGGCCGTGTGAGGCGGGCCTAGATCGGTGACGAGGACGGCGCGGGCCGGGTCGATGCCGAGTTGCAGGGTGGAGCTGTTGTGCCAGAGCCGACGAAGGCCGGGCTTGAGGATCGGGCGCATGGATCCCCCGCAGGTCCGCCGGCGGCCGAAGCCACCGGACGCGGATCAGGACGACCGGCCAGCCGGCCGGTTGATCCCCACCGTGTCATGCGGGTCCGACAGAACGCGAGACCGCGCCGGCGGCTGTGGAGAGGCTGTGGACCAACCTGTGGATCGTGCCTGGTCCGAGCGTGCCTGGTCCGGGCGTGCCTGGCTCGTGCCAGCGGGTCGGTCAGCCCGCGGTGCCGGGGTCCGAGCCGTCGGGGGTGTCCGGCTTGTCGGCGGGGCCGCCGGGGGACTTCCCGCCGCCCTCGGCGGGCGGCGTGTCGCGCAGCTTCTCGATCTCGCCGATCGGATCGTCCAGGACGCTGGCCGACGCGCCGGTGACGAAGCCGTCCGGCGCGGCCAGGTCGGCCGCCGTGGGCAGCAGGTCGGGATGTGCCCAGACCGCGTCGCGCCCCTCCCGCCCGCGGGCCTCGGCCAGCGCCGCCCACAGCGCGGCGGCCTCGCGCAGCTTGCGCGGGCGCAGGGAGAGCCCGACCAGCGTGGAGAAGGTCTGCTCACCGGGCCCACCCTCGGCCCGACGGCGCCGGACCATCTCGCGCAGCCGGCCGGCGGCCGGCAGATGGCCGGTGGCCGCGGCGTCAGTTACGTGGTCCACCCAGCCCTCGATGAGGGCGAGGATCAGCTCGAGGCGGGCCAGCGCCGCCTTCTGCTCGGGCGTGGTCGCGTCGTTGAACACGTCCTCGCCGAGCGCCTCGGACAGCCGCTCCGGGTTCATCAGGGCGGTCGGGTCGACCATCCGCATCACCCGGCCGACGGCCTCGGTGTCCACCGCGATGCCGCGGGCGTACTCCTCGACCGCGCCGAGCACGTGGGCGCGCAACCACGGCACGTGGGCGAACAGCCTGGTGGAGGCGGCCTCCCGCAGCGCGAGGTAGATGCGCACCTCGTCCTCGGGGATCTCCAGCCCGGAGCCGAACGCGGCGACCCCCGCCGGGACCAGCGCGGCCGTCCCGGCCGGACCGAGGGGCAGGCCGACCTCGGTCGACGAGACGACCTCGGCGGCCAGGGTGCCGATCGCCTGCCCCACCTGCGCGCCGAAGAGCATGCCGCCGACCTGGTTCATCATCTGCATGATCGGTCCACCGGCCCCCATCAGGGCGCCGAGATCGACCCCGGGCGGCAGGGCGTCACGCAGCTCGCTGGGCAGCTCGATGCCACCCCCGCCGAGCTGGCTCAGCCCGCTGGAGATCCCCGTGCGCATCGCCTCGACGACCTTGGCGGCAATCGGGTCGCACAGCGTCTTCCAGACCGGCAGCGTCTTCTCGATCCACTCGACTCGCGACCAGGCGCCGGCGGTCGTCGCGCCGGCGGGCAGGGTCGTCATCGGGTCGAGCCAGACGTCGGCGATCCGCAGCGCCTCGGCGACCATGTGCTGCTGCCCCATGGGGACGCTCGACTCGCCGTCGCCCAGGGAGCGCACCGCCACCTGCCGGGCCAGCTCCCAGTTGACCGGACCGCCCTGCCAGGACAGCAGCCGCTCGAGCTCGGCGAAGAACGGCGCGCCGCCGCCGAAGGGGGACCGGGGCTCCTCGCCGCCGCCACCGGACGACGCGAAGCCGAACGGGAAGTCGCCACTCATCGGACGTGGCCTGATCGGGGAGCGGGACGTCGCACGCGCGGTTGGGACATGAACCCACGGTAATGCGTTTTCTGCCCGCCGGGCGAAACGGAGGCCGCCGCGGCCGGTTACGGTCGTAGACGTGGACTCGACGCGTTCTCCCGCACCCGTCCCACCGGCCGGTGCCTCGGCGCGCGCGACGGCCGGGGCGGGCGGGCCGTCCCCGGCGTCGGGGGAGCCGGCCGCGGACGCCGGCTCCGATCTCGGCCCCGATCTCGGTTCCGGCGCGGGGCACGGTACCGGGGCTCCGGCCCGCGTCGTCCTCGCGGACATTCGTGACACCCCGTTGTCGGTGGACGAGTGCATGGCCGCCGTCCTGCTCCCGGACGTGGGCGGGATTGCGCTGTTCGTGGGCACCGTTCGCGACCATGACTCCGGTCGGGGGGTGACGAGCCTCGCTTACGAGGCGCATCCGCGGGCGGCCGCAGAGATCAAGCGCGTCGCCGCCGAGGTGGCGGCCGGCGCGCCGGTGCGGGCGATCGCGGTGGCCCACCGCACGGGGCACCTACGGGTGGGCGAGACCGCGGTCGTGGTGGCCGTGGGGGCGGCCCACCGAGCGGAGGCATTTGCCGCCTGTCGTCGTCTGATCGATGACATCAAGGCGCAGGTTCCGATTTGGAAACACCAGGTTTTTGAGGATGGCGCGGCTGAATGGGTAGGCGCCTGCTGAGCGGGGCACCTACGATAGAAATTAAGTCATCTTCTTACTCGTCTCGACGTCGAGGCTCCCATGTGGTTCCTGTTGATCCCCCCTGTCGCCCTGCTCCTGACGGCCGTGTGGGTCGCCCTGCGCGGCCGGCCGGACCGCACCTCCGAAGCCATGATCACCATCGCGGGCTACCGGCGCAGCATGGCCGCGCTGGCCCGCCCGATACCCGCCCAGTCCGCCACGCGGACCGGTGCCGACCTCGACGAATCCGGCTACCCCGAACCGCCTCCGGACGATGACCCGCTCCTCCCGAACGACCCGCTTTCCCCGAGCGACCTGGACGACCTGGATGACCTGGGTGTCGCCACCGGTGCCCAGGTGTCGCCCTTCGCCGACACCGTGCCCATCGACGTGTCGTCGTTGCGGCACCAGGCCAGGGGTCGTCCACCCGAGACATCCTGACCGCGCGTCGGACCTCCGGCGTCCGGGGCGGAGGGTCGCCCGCCCCGGACGCCGACCCGACCGGGTGAGGGCCTTTACATAGACTGCCTTCATGGCCCGGCGCACCCAGTCTCTCGTGGTGGCGTCGGTACTGGCGTTGGTGCTCCTGGTCGTGGGCCTGTGGATGCCGGTACCGTTCGTCACCCTGGCCCCCGGGCCGGTCACCGACACGCTCGGCGCCGTCGACGGCACCCGGCTGATCACGATCGAGGGGCACCGCACCTACCCGACCTCCGGTCGGCTCGAGCTGACCACGGTCGAGGAGACCCCGAAGCTCAATCTGGTCAGCGCCCTGCAGGACTGGATCGACGACGACCGGGCGGTCGTCCCCACCGAGCTCATCCGGCCCCGCGGCTCCAGCCAGGAGCAGGTCCAGCAGGAGAACGCCCAGGCCATGCTGGACTCGCAGGACCAGGCCACGGCGGCCGCGCTCGCCCAGCTCGGCATCGCGGCGACGGGCCGATCGGTCGCCGTCTACACCATCCCGGGCGGGTCGCCCGCCGCCGGCAAACTCGCGGCCGGCGACGTCATCACCCAGGTCGACGGGGTCGCCGTGACGACCCAGGACCAGCTACGCGCCCAGGTCGGCAAGGTACGCCCCGGGACGGCCGTCACCGTCGCCTACAGGCGGGGCGGCAAGCCGGCCACCGTCACCATCACCACCCGTCCGGCGACCGACGACCCGTCCCGGGCCATGATCGGCATAACCACGACCGAGAAACGGGCCTACCCGTTCACCGTTCGCATCCGGCTGTCTGACGTCGGCGGGCCGAGCGCCGGCCTGATGTTCGCGATGGGCATCGTGGATCTGCTCACTCCCGGGGCACTCACCGGCGGGAAGACCATCGCCGGTACCGGGACGATCACGGCGGCGGGCGAGGTCGGGCCGATCGGCGGCATCCAGCAGAAGATCCTCGGCGCGAAGGCGTCCGGGGCGTCGATCTTCCTCGTGCCGGCGGCGAACTGCGCCGACGCCCTGTCGGTGGACTCCGGCCGCGCGCCCCGCCTGGTGAAGGTCGACACCCTGGCCGGCGCCCTGAAGGCGGTCGACGCGCTGCGGACGAATCCGGCAGCGAGCGTGCCGTCCTGCTGAGCGGTCCGGCCGTCGGGGCCGGACGGGTGGGGCGTGCGGACGGCCCTCGGGCCACGCGGGTCGCCGGCCGCCCCACCCGGCGGTCGAAGTCACTGGAACGTCGCGAGCAGCCCGTCGACGAGGTTGTCGGCCAGGTCGGGATCGACGACGAGCTCGTCGTCCCCGCGCACCCGCAGGCAGGACGCGTGCAGCCCGCTGCGGGTGACCCCGACGGCGAGCCGGACGTCCTGGCGCTCCGGGTGGTTCGCCGCCCAGTACTCGATCTCGTGGTCGGAGTACGGCGCCTCCTCCTCCGCGCTCGGCGGGAGGACGACGAGTTCGGTCACCAGCACGCAGCCCAGCACCTCAGGGGGCCACCCGATCCCGGCGAGCACCTCGTCGAGCCGGCCCACCGGCAGCGGCTCCTGTTCGACAGGAGTCAGTGAACCGGGCGGCGAATCCCCGATGTGGGGGGCCAGCGCGGGTTCCCGCGCCAGCAGATCGGCGGTGTCGGCGAGTGCGTAGACCTGGCTGGGCTGGTCCCAGCCGGAGTCCGCGACGTGCCGCTCGACCTCGAGTACGACGGAGGTCAACTCCGTGATGTTCGGGCTGCTCACCAACCCATCCTCTCCGATCTCCCCTGAGTGCCTGGCGTAGGTTGCCGTACTGGGGCGGTACGCGCCCCTCGCGTCGGCACCGCCCGGCTGGTGGGTCCGGAAACCCCGGATCCGCCCTTCCGATGAACACCCGACCGTCCTGACCGCACGGAGGAACTGTGGCAACGACCAGTCGCCGCCCGGTGCTGACCCGCGCCAAGGTGATCGTCCCGGTGCTGCTGGCCGTCGCCCTCGTGATCGCGTTCTTCGCCATCTTCACGCGGCTCTACACGGACCTGCTGTTCTACCGCTCGGTCGATTTCAGCAAGGTCTTCACGACCGTCATCTACACCCGGATCCTGTTGTTCCTCATCTTCGGCGCGGTGATGGCCGTCGTCATCGGGATCAACATCGTACTTGGTTACCGGTTTCGCCCGCAGTTGCGCCCACTCTCCACCGAACAGCAGAACCTCGAACGCTACCGGTCGGCCATCGAGCCGTACATGAAGCTGATCCTCTTCGCCGTCGCGGCGGTGTTCGGCCTGGCGGCGGGGCTGTCGGCATCCGGCCGGTGGCGGACCTGGCTGCTGTGGGTGAACGGCGAGTCGTTCGGGACCAGGGACCCCCAGTTCCACCGGGACATCAGCTACTACGCCTTCACGTACCCGTTCCAGCGCTTCCTGCTCGGCTTCCTGTTGACCGCCGTGCTGCTGTCCCTGCTGGTCACCGTGCTGACCCACTACCTGTTCGGCGGCATCCGGCTGCAGACGCCGGGGGAGCGGGTGACGCCCGCCGCGAAGGCGCACATCTCCGTGCTGCTCGGACTGCTCGCGCTGCTCAAGGCCTGGGCCTACTACCTCGACCGGTTCGGCTCGGTGTTCTCCTCGCGCGGCGTCGCCACCGGCGCGTCCTACACCGACGTCCACGCCGTGCTGCCCGCGAAGCTGATCCTGCTGTTCATCTCGCTGGCCTGCGCGGTGCTGTTCATCTACAACATCTTCCAGCGCGGCTGGACGCTGCCGCTGCTCGGCGCCGGGATCCTCGTGCTGTCGTCGGTGGTCATCGGCGGCATCTACCCGGCGTTCATCCAGCAGTTCCAGGTGCGGCCGAACGAGGCGACCCGCGAGCAGCCGTACATCGAGCGCAACATCGCGGCGACCCGCGCGGCCTACGGCATCCAGAACGTCAAGCCGCAGCCGTACGCCGCGCGCACCGACGTCACCGCCGCGCAGGTCGCCGCGGACACCGGCACGGTGCCCAACACCCGCCTGCTCGACCCCAGCAAGCTGTCGCGGACCTTCCAGCAGCTCCAGCAGATCCGCGGTTACTACGGGTTCGAGAAGACCCTCGACGTCGACCGGTACACCGTGACCGGCGCCGACAAGAAGAAGACCACCCGCGACTACGTCGTCTCCGTGCGGGAGCTCAACCAGGCCGGGCTCGGCGCCGACCAGCGCAACTGGATCAACGAGCACCTCACCTACACCCACGGCAAGGGCTTCGTCGCCGCCCCGTCGAACACCGTGGACGAGGGTCAGCCCGCCTTCGACCAGGGCGAGCGAAACCTCCCCCAGGAGGGCGACTTCGGTGTCAAGGAGAACCGGGTCTACTTCGGCGAGATGTCGCCGAACTACTCCGTCGTCGGCACCCGCCAGGTGGAGATCGACGGACCCGGCCCCGGGGCGGACACCCAGGTCACGACCACCTACACCGGCGACGGCGGAGTCTCGATCGGCTCGACCTTCCGGCAGGCCCTGTTCGCGCTGCGCTTCGGTGAGAAGAACCTGCTGCTCTCCGGCGACATCACCAAGAACTCCCGCATCCTGTACGAGCGCAACCCGCGGGACCGGGTCAGCAAGGCCGCGCCCTGGCTCACCCTCGACGGCGACCCGTACCCCGCGGTCGTCGACGGCCGCATCACCTGGATTCTGGACGGCTACACCACGTCCGACGGCTACCCCTACTCCGCCCGGCGGACCCTGGGCAACGTCACCGCCGACTCGGTGACCGCGCAGAGCGGCAACCGCGCCCGGCAGGCCTCCAACCAGGTCAACTACATCCGCAACTCGGTGAAGGCGACCGTCGACGCCTACAACGGCACCGTCACCCTGTACGCCTGGGACGAGTCCGACCCGGTGCTGCGGACGTGGATGAAGGCCTTCCCGGACACGGTGAAGCCGAAGCGGGACATCTCGCCGTCGCTGATGGAGCACCTGCGGTACCCCGAGGACCTGTTCAAGGTCCAGCGTGACCTCATCGGCCAGTACCACGTGTCCGACCCGCGGGACTTCTACTCGCAGGAGGACTTCTGGCAGGTGTCGGACTCTCCCGACGGCAGCGGGCAGCCGCAGCCTCCGTTCTACGTCTACAGCCAGCTACCCGGCCGCTCGGGCCCGTCGTACAACCTGACCTCGCCGCTGATCTCGGCCCGGTCGTCGAAGCTCGCGGCCTACATGGCGGTCTCCAGCGACCCGTCCAACTACGGGCAGTTCACCCTGCTCAAACTCCCGCCCGGGGGCACGATCAACGGTCCGGTGCAGGTGCAGAACGCGATCGAGGCCAACGGTGACGTCGCGAACAAGCTGACCCTGTGGCGCGGAGCCGGCTCGCAGACCATCGAGGGGAACCTGCTGACCCTGCCGGTCGCGGGCGGACTGCTCTACGTCGAGCCCTACTACGTCCAGGCCCGCGGCGGCTCGGGCTATCCCACCCTGCAGGGCATCGCCACCGCCTTCGGGGAGCGCATCGGCTTCGGCACCTCCCTGGGGGAGGCACTCGACAAGGTCTTCGGCCCCGGCGCCGGGGCCGCCGCGGCCGGCGCCGGTACCGGAGCCACCACGACCACCGGTGGCGGTCAGGGCGCTACGCAGGGCGGCGGCACGGGCGCCGCTCCACCGGGCGGGACGTCCGGGCTGCAGGACGCCGTCAACGACGCCGACAGCGCCTACAAGGCCGGTCAGGACGCCCTGCGCAAGAACCCGCCGGACTTCAACGCCTACGGCCAGGCGCAGACCGACCTGGCCGACGCGCTGAGTCGACTGCGGGCTCTCGCCAGCCCACCGACGACCCCGCCGGTCGCGAGTCCCTCGCCGAGCCGCTCGGCGGCGTCCACGCCCCGCGGCACCGCCGCCGCAGGCTCGGCGCCGCCGAGTACCGCGGCGGCCGCCGTTGCCCCCGTGAGCCCCGCGAGGCCCCCGGGTCCCACGAGCCCCACGGCCCCGGCGACGCCCGGCTGACGCGAGCGAATCGGGACGATCCGCCCCCTTTGTGATCTTCGCCGGGAACTTCCCAAAATCAGGGCCGCCATCGGTTTGACATCTGCCGGTGGCGGCCCTGTATAGTAAAGACACACCGACGCGGGGTGGAGCAGCTCGGTAGCTCGCTGGGCTCATAACCCAGAGGTCACAGGTTCAAATCCTGTCCCCGCTACCAAACGAAGAGGCTCCCGGAGATTCTCCGGGAGCCTCTTCGCATTGTGGCCTGCCGGCTCTGTCTCCTGCCGGCTCTGTCTCCTGCCGCAGCCTCCCTCGCCAAGCGAGACGCCGGGCGCCGCGGCTGAGGACTTCCGCTCCCGGCCACGGCGACCGCTCGTCATCCCGGCCAGGGCCAGATCGCGGCCGCATCATCCCGAGATCTGGGTACGGTTTCAGACCGGAAAATCGCATCGAGACCTCGGCTCGGCTCGGCAGTCGACCGATGATGCAGAGCGAGACGGCGGGCGCGGGTCAGCGGGGGCGGGGCGTGCGCCAGGGGCTGCTGGGTCGCGCTGCCTCGGCGGCGCGGAGCAGGGACTGGGCGAGGCGGCGGGCCTCGTCGGGGTCGAGGTAGGCGGCGGCGAGCGTATCCAGCATGGGAGCGTCCAGGCGGAGGAGGATCACCGGAGCCTTGCCGGCGCTCGCCGGCGGCTCGGGCCGCACGGTGATCTCGGCCTGGCCAATGCGAGTAACGAGTATGCCGTCCTGCGGGTCATGGTGGACAAGCGCCATGCTCACCCCATCGTGTCTGGGCCGAGTTGTTGTGTCATTGCACGTGTTGGACTCTTGTTGGTACTGCTTGGTTGTTCGGGGAACGCTGTCGGCGGCGTGACTCCGCGACCGTTCCCCGCTCACGGCGCCTCACCCGCGGCGATGAGTGCCCCTCCGCCGGCCCTGGCTCGGGCAAGCCTCCGACCACGGCTTATCGCCGCCGTCGTCGCACTTCGCCGCCCCCGGCCGCCGTCCCGTTCGTGCCCCTGAACCCCGCGTCACCCCTGCCCGCCCGTCCTTGTCGCGCCGGCGCCGTCAGCGCGCTCCCCAGGTGTAGGTCTGCTTCACCAGACGCAGGTAGACGAACGTCTCCGTGGCGAGCACCTGCGGCAGGGCGCGGATCCGGTCGTTGATCAGTTCCAGCAGGTGCTCGTCATCCTCGGCGACGATCTCGACGATGAGGTCGAACGAGCCGGCCGTGAGGACGACGTAGTCGACCTCGGGGAGATCGGCGATGGTGGCGGCGACCACCCGTGTGTCGCCGGTGACCCGCACGCCGATCATGGCTTCCCGGTGGAAGCCGACCCGCAGGGGATCGGTGACGGCGACGATCTGCATGACGCCGGCGTCGAGCAGCCGCTGGACCCGTTGGCGCACCGCGGCCTCGGACAGCCCGACGGCGGCAGCCATCGCCGCGTACGAGCGCCGTCCGTCCTGCTGGAGCTGCTCGATGATGGCCTTGTTGATGTCGTCCAGCAGCCCGTCTGAGGCGGAGCGCTGGCCGGGTGTCCGTCGAGACTGCACCCGGCATCCTCCTCGTCTCGCCCGGCGGCGCGCCGGTCCGATCGCCGGCCGGGGTGTCGGGCCGCGCCGGCCCGGACCGCTCGGAGGGCGTCCCGTTGTCATCGTATGGCTACGAGTGAATGAACGGGGAAGCGATACCCGAATCCGCTTTTGTCCACGGATTCACTCGTCCAATGGCCAGTCGAGCTACGCTTTCGGTAGGCGCTTGGCTGAAGGGATGCGTGGACGGTGTCGAATCTGATCGTTACCGAGGCAAGTGTGACCCAGGCCGCACTTCACGCCAGGGCGGCGGAGCTCACCGATCGGGAGGAGGCCCGCCTGCAGAACCGGACCCGCGGTTCCGAACAGATGCACACGCGGGCGGCGCGGTCGATGACGTCGGGGGTGCCCTCGTCCTACCAGATCCGCGACCCGTGGCCGATCTACCTCACCCACGGGCGCGGATCGCTCGTCTGGGACGTCGACGGCAACGAGTACGCCGACTTCCACAACGGCTTCGGCTCGATGGTCCAGGGTCACGCCCACCCCGCGATCGTGCGCGCGGTGACCGAGCGGGTCGCCCTCGGCACCCACTTCGCCATGCCGACCGAGGACTCGGTCGTCGTCAGCGAGGAGCTCGCCCGCCGGTTCGGGCTGCCGCAGTGGCGCTACGTCAACTCCGGCTCCGAGGCGACGATGGACGCCATCCGCATCGCCCGCGGGGTCACCGGCCGCGACACGATCGTCAAGATCTTCGGCTCGTACCACGGCCACCACGACTACGTGATGGTGTCGATCGGCGCGCCCTACGACGACATCGGCCCGGCCGACAACATGAACTCCCTCGGCTACGGCGCGGGAATCCCGCAGGCCGTCATCGACCTCACCGTGCCCGTCCCGTTCAACGACGCCCCCGCGATGGAACGCCGGATCGAGGCCCTCGCCGCCGAGGGCCGCCTGCCCGCCTGCGTCATCATGGAGGCGGCGATGATGAACCTGGGTGTCGTCCTGCCCGAGCCCGGCTACCTCGAGGCGGTCCGGGAGATCACCGCCCGACACGGCATCATCCTCATCTTCGACGAGGTCAAGACCGGCCTGTGCGTCGCGGCCGGCGGCGCCACCGAGCGCTTCGGCGTGCGACCCGACATGATCACGCTGGCCAAGGCCCTCGGTGGCGGCCTGCCGTCGGGCGCCATCGGCGCGACCGCGGAGATCATGGAGGTCGTCGCCTCGGACAAGGTCAAGCAGGTCGGCACGTTCAACGGCAACCCGCTGACCATGGCCGCCGCCCGCGCGAGTCTGCTCGAGGTGCTCACCCCCGACGCCTACGCGCACCTCGACCACCTCAACGACCGCCTGATCGCCGGCTGCGACGAGATCCTGGCCCGCCACGGCATCCCCGGCTACACGGTCGGGATCAGCTCCAAGGGCTGCGTGCACTTCTCCGACGCACCCATCCGCGACTACACGTCCTTCATGGCCCACCAGAACGCCGAACTACCCGAGCTCGCCTGGCTCTACAACGCCAACCGCGGCGTCCTGATGGCCCCCGGCCGCGAGGAGGAGTGGACCCTGTCGGTCCAGCACACCGACGCCGACGTCGACCGCTACCTCGACAGCCTCGACCAGCTCACCCGCGACCTCACCGCCTGACCCGCCTGACCTGCCCGACCGGACCTCCGGCCCACCCGGCCAGTCCTGCCGCCGTTCCGACGATCGAGCCTGGGTGCTCGCTCCGGACGTCGCGTTCCGGCCCGTCTGGCAATTGCGGCGCGCTGTGTACGGTCTGAGCATCCGAACCATGCATAGCGCACCGCAACGAGCTCTCCGCACCGCAACCCGCCCGAACCAGCAAGGCGGCCGCCCGTGAACCCGCCCTGCCAACCGGTCTGGATCAACGTCCTGACCTGCACCTTTACTATGGGGTCGCTGATCATCCCTGGAGGGATCGCAACAACGGCGCCCGGTTGGAGTGGCGATTCGATCGCGGGATGTTGGTGTTCCGCGGAACCGCGCTGCGCGCCCCAGCCCCAGCTGCAGCCCCCAGCTCCGGCGATCTTGGTGTTCCGCGGAACCGCATCGCGCGACCGGGTGGATCCCGTCCGGGAGGAGATCGCCGCCGAGTTGTGTACCGGCGGGCTGAGTGCCCACCCGTCGCTGATGATCCGCGGGGTGATCGGAGATGGCGTTCGGCCGGCCCGTTCGGGCTTTCCGCCTCGGGAGTGAACGAACATCGCGGGATTGTGGTTGTGCGGACCACTCGCTTGTAAGGCGAGCGCTCTCGCGCCCGCTGATCGCCTCGCGGGCTCGCGATCGAGGAGGAGATCAGTGAGCCGGGAAGGAGGTTAGTGGCCGGTGAGGGGGTTAGTGGCCGGTGAGGGGGTTAGTGGCCGGTGAGGTGGTCGAGGGCGGGGCCGAGGCGGGAGGGGCGGCCGGTGCGGTTCTCGCGGGTGTCGGCGGCGGCGGCGAGCAGGCGGCCGGCGTTGATGCCGAGCCAGCGGGCCGGTTCGGGTTCCCAGGGGCGGCGGTGGTCGACGACCCAGGGGAGCTCGGTGCGGGGGGAGTGCTGGCCGCGGATCAGGTCGGCGAGGGTTCGTCCGGCCAGGGCGGCGGCGGCCACGCCGTCGCCGACGTAGCCGCCGGCCCAGGCCAGGCCGGTGTCGGGGGCGAAACAGACGCCGGGGGTCCAGTCGCGCGGGACGCCGAGGGGGCCGCCCCAGCGGTGGGTGATCCGGGCGTTCGCGGCGGCGGGGAACAGGGTGACCAGGGTGCGGCGGAGGTGCTCGAAGACGGCGGGGGAGGAGTCGAAGGCCGGGCTGGTGCGCGAGCCGAAGTGGTAGGGCGCGCCGCGACCGCCGAGGACGATCCGGCCGTCCGCGCTGCGCTGGGCGTAGATGAGCAGCCGCCGCCCGTCGGACAGGGTGACCCGGCGGTCCCAGCCGATCTCCGCCCAGACCGACTCCGGCAGCGGCTCCGTGGCGATGACGAGCGAGTAGACGGGGGCCAGGTCGCGGCGCAGGCCGGGCAGGGCGGGGGTGTAGCCCTCGGTGGCCCGCACGACGACGCCCGCCTGGATCTCGCCGTCGGCCAGCACCACCCGACCCGGTTCGATGCGCTCGGCGGGGGAGTGCTCGAACAGCTCGGCGCCGTGGCGCTGCGCCGCCGCCGCGAGGCCGCGGACCAGCTTGACCGGGTGTAGCGCGGCGCACTGCGGGTCGAGGATCCCGCCGAGCGCGCCGGGCACCCGGACGAGGCGGGCGGCCTGGTCGGCGTCCAGCCAGCGCGGTGCGGAGTCGACGGCGGGCGCGCTCGGGAGGGTTGCGCGTAGGCGGGTGAGTTGGGCGGGGGTGGTGGCGAGTTCGAGGAAACCGTCCTTGACGAGGTCGCAGTCGATGCCCTCGGCGCGGCAGACGGCGTCGATGTCGTCGATGGTGGCCGCGAGCGGCCCCCGCATCGCCGGCGCCATCGACTGGACGGGGAACAGCGCCGAGCACCAGCCGCCGTTGCGCCCGGACGCGCCGAATCCGGCGGTCTCCCGTTCGACGACGGCCACCCGCAGGGTCGGGTCGTCGCGGCGCAGGTGGTAGGCGGTCCACAGGCCGGTGAAGCCGGCGCCGACGATGGCGACGTCGGCGGTGAGCCGGCCCAACAGACGCGGCCGGGGTGTGGTGGCGGGGCCGGCGGTATCCAGCCACAGGGACGGGACGGTGGCTGCGGCGGCGGGACGGCGGCGGCCCGGCATCGTTTCGACCTGCCTTTCTCCGGGGCCGCGCGCCCTCCGCTGGACGGGGCGCGGGTAGCGTGTTTCCGTGGCGTCACGGTCCTTTACTCACGCTATCCGTGGCCTGAAGTTCGTGGAACCATCGTAATCGTTGTGGCGACATGTCGGGCAGCCGGACGGTCGGGAGACCATCAGCGCTAGGAGAGACATATGGACGCGATCCTCGCCAACTTCGTCGGCGGTGTTTCCAGTCAGACCGCCGACGGCGAGACGATGTCGATTCTGAACCCGTCGACCGGCGAGCTGTTCGCCGAGTCCCCGCGGTCGGGTCCCGCCGACGTCGACGCCGCCGTCCGCGCCGCGTCCACGGCGTTCGAGACCTGGCGCGACACCACCCCGGCCGAGCGCTCCCGGGCGCTGCTGCGCCTCGCGGACGCGCTGGAGGAGCGCGCCGACGAGGTCGCCGCGGTGGAGAGCGCCAACACCGGCAAGCCGCTGCAGCTCACCGTCGACGAGGAGATCGGGCCGTCCGCCGACCAGATTCGCTTCTTCGCCGGGGCCGCGCGCCTGCTGGAGGGCCGGGCCGCCGGGGAGTACCTCGCCGGGCACACCAGCTACGTCCGCCGGGAGCCCGTCGGGGTCTGCGCGCAGGTCACGCCGTGGAACTACCCGCTGATGATGGCGGTGTGGAAGATCGCCCCGGCGATCGCGGCCGGCAACACGGTCGTCCTCAAGCCGTCGGACACGACCCCGGCGTCCAGCCTGCTGCTCGCCGAGATCGCCGCCGAGTTCCTCCCGCCCGGCGTGCTCAACGTCGTCTGCGGGGACCGGGACACCGGGCGGGCGCTGGTCGCGCACCCGGGGCCGGCGATGGTGTCGGTGACCGGCAGCGTGCGGGCCGGCATGGAGGTGGCGCGGGCGGCGGCGGACTCGCTCAAGCGGGTGCATCTCGAGCTCGGCGGCAAGGCGCCGGTCATCGTCTTCGACGACGTGGACCCGGCCGCCGTCGCCGCGGAGATCGCCGGCGCCGCCTACTTCAACGCCGGCCAGGACTGCACCGCGGCGACCCGGGTGCTGGCCGCGCCGGGGATCCACGACGATCTCGCCGCCGCGCTGGCCGAGGCGGCCCGGGGCACCGCGACGGGTTCGCCGGACGAGACCGACGTCGACTACGGCCCGTTGAACAGCGCCGGCCAGCTCGACCGGGTGGGCGGGTTCGTCCAACGGGCGCCGGAGCACGCCGAGGTCCTTGCCGGCGGGGCGGCCCTCGATCGGCCGGGCTACTTCTACCCCGCCACGGTCATCGCCGGTCTGCGCCAGGACGACGAACTCATCCAGTCGGAGGTCTTCGGCCCGGTCATCACGGTGCAGCGGTTCGACTCGGAGGACACCGCGGTGGCCTGGGCCAACGGCGTCGAGTACGGCCTGGCCTCCAGCGTCTGGACGCGCGATCACGGCCGGGCCATGCGGGTCGCGCGCCGCCTGGACTTCGGCTGCGTATGGATCAACACTCACATCTCGATCGTCGCGGAGATGCCGCACGGCGGATTCAAGAAGAGCGGCTACGGCAAGGATCTTTCCGTGTACGGCCTGGAGGACTACACCAGGATCAAGCACGTGATGAGCAACATTGAGTTCTGATCTGGGGTGGCCATGACCGTCGGTGCGCCGAGTGCGGGGGCTGGGGGGCTGACCCCGCGGTTCGTCACGGTCCACGGGTACCGGCGCTGCTACCTGCGCGCCGGCCGCGGACCGGTGCTCCTGCTGATCCACGGCATCGGGGACAACGCCCGCACCTGGGCGCCGATCATTCCCGAGCTCGCGCGACGCCACACGGTGATCGCCCCCGACCTGCTCGGGCACGGGGAGTCGGACAAGCCGCGCGGCGACTACTCGGTGGCCGGCTATGCCTGCGGCATGCGTGACCTGCTCACCGTGCTCGGCATCGCGCGGGCGACGGTCGTCGGGCATTCCCTCGGTGGCGGGGTCGCGATGCAGTTCGCCTACCAGTTCCCGGAGCGCTGCGAGCGGCTCGTCCTGGTGTCCACCGGCGGGGTCGGGCCCGATCTGCACCCGGCGCTTCGGGCTGCGGCGCTGCCGGGCGCCGGCGCGGTGATGTCGCTGATGGGCGTCCCGCCGGTGCGGCTCGCCGGCTGGACCGGACTGCGGGCGCTGCGGCTGCTGCACACCGCCCTGGGCCGCGATGCCGAGGACATCCTGCACGTCTGCGATTCGCTCGGGGTGCCGACGGCGCGGGCGGCCTTCCTCCGGACGCTACGAAGCGTCGTCGACGCCCGCGGGCAGGCCATCACGATGCTCGACCGCTGCTATCTGGCCGCCGGGATGCCGTCGCTGATCGTCTGGGGTGACCGGGACGCCGTGATCCCGGTCGAGCACGCCCGGATCGCGCATGCGGCCATGCCCGGAAGCCGGCTGGAGATCTTCTCCGGTGCCGGGCATTTCCCCCATCACAGCGATCCCGCGCGCTTCCGGCGGGTTCTCGAGGATTTTCTGGCCACGACCAGGCCGGCGAGCCACTCGCCGCGCCAGTGGCGGATGTTGCTGCGCGAACACGGCCGGGACGCGCGCACCCCCCTGCCGGTGGACGATCCCGACCCCACGACCCTGCCTGCGGAGGCTGCCACGGCCGTCACCGAGAGCACCGGCACCGAGACGAACACCGCCACCGACACGACTTCCGCGACCGACACGACTTCCGCGCCCGAGACGACTGCCGCGACCGAGACGAACACCACCGGCACCGTGAACGCCACCACCGCCGAGTCCCCCCGTTCGGGGACGTCGCGGGTGGGGAAGGCGCGAGCGGGGGCGTCTCGGGTGGGGGAGCGGCAGTCGGGAGGCACCGGCCGGGGCGGGCCGCCCGATCCGGGCGCACCCGTCGGCTGAGGGCTCGGGGGCCGGTATCAGGCCGTTTCGGGTTCGGTCTGGCCGGCGTCCCTCGCCGCGGTTCGGTCTATGCCCGCGCGGCCGCGGATGGACGGCTAAGCGGTGGGTGGGCCGGAAGGCCCCCGGACAGATGCGGTCATGCCTTCTCGGCTGAACCGCTCTCCTCGACGCTCTTCGTCACCGGGAAGTTCCCGAGGTCGACGGAGATCCTGCCCACTCGTACCTTGTGCATGGCCGCCTGTTCGGGCCACCCGGCGTTCGGATGATGCACAGCCTTCGGCGCGGGTCTGCATTAACAGGTCGCCACCCGCTATCGTGGAGTTCAACGGGCAGGCCGGCGTCAATATGGCCTATCCTTGGTGGCGTAACACCAAAGTCCTCAAATCTCGGAGGTCGACCCTTGGCACGCCGTGCACGACTCAGCTGGCCGCAGGAACGGCACCAGGCGAGTGAAGTGGTTGTCAGCCGGGTTGACCCCGGGCGGGGCTGGACGCTGGAGCAGGCCCGGGACCTGGTGCGACAGGGTTACTCCGTCGAGCATGTGGCGGAACGCACCGGGTTTCCGGAGCAGATGCTGAAAGTCGCCGAGGAGGACTGAGCGGAGTCGTCCGTCATCCGGGTGTCAGGAAAGTGCCACGGTGAGCCATGGTCGCCCACCGTCGTCGGCCGCGCGGTAATCGCTTCTGCGGGCCAATCCATCCGGCTGGTCGGCCGATCTTTCGTGGCCACTCTCCGTCGGTGGTCCCTATAGCTACCTCAAGCTAACCTAACAGTCGACGATATGACAGTGCGCCGGAGCCGGGTCACGCTGCGCACAACGCAATGGGCAGCTTCGTCAGCTTCGTCAGCCAATTCGCCCGGTGTGCCGCCCGTGCTTCCGACTCATCCGCCGGTCCGACGCTATGCTACTGGTCCGATGCTATGCCGCTGGTCCGACGCTATACTGCGGCGGAACCGGTGACCCGCACCAGCCGCGCGAGATGGTCGCTGTAGACCGCGTCCAGCCCGTATCCGGCCAGGCGTGTCAGGGTGCTTGTGCTCTGCGCATCCCATCCGAACGCGGCGATACCGAGGTCGTGCAGAACGCCGACGATCCCGGCCCGCGGTGGCGTCCATTCCCGGGTCCGTAGGTTCAGCGCGGCCACCCCGGCGGCGCGCAGCCGCCCGCCGTAGGCGCTGACCCCGCCACCGTCCATCACCGTGCGCATCGACGTGGAATTCACCAGGCGCACGTCCGGGTCACGATCCCGGAAGGCGGCGAGCTCCGGGAGGTTCCCGCACAGCCACAGCCGCCGAGCTGCCGGGCTTCCGCCCGCCTGGCGGGTCACGGCGACCACGGCATCCGCCGCGGGCGCCCAGCCGCCGGGCGGACCCTTCAGATCGAGGCTGAACTCGAACGACGTGCCGAGCTCGGCGTAGAACGCGGTCAGCGACGGCACCCAGCCGGGCAGCCGGTCGGCGGTCAGATCGCTGATCCGCCGCCGCCGGCCGGGCGGTCCGAGTACCCCGTCATGGTGCAGCACCGGCACCCCGTCCGCGGTCAGCCAGGCGTCCGACTCCAACCCGCTGGCCCCGCCGGCCAATGCACGCCGGAACGCGGGCAGGGTGTTCTCCCGTTGGTGCGGGGCCGGCGCCCCGCGGTGCGCGAAGCCGATCACCGGCCGCCACTCATCTCCTGGGGGTTACGTGTGGGCCCCGTGGCCTTTCTGGGGGCTTCAGTCGTTGAAGGAACGCAGCGCGACGTCGTGCAGGTGGCCGTTGGTCGTCAGCACGGTGCCGTGGCCCGGGCCGCGGCGGCCGGCCAGGTCGGTGAACCGGCCGCCGGCCTCCTCGACGATGACCTGCAGCGCCGCCATGTCCCACAGGGACACCTCGGGCTCGCAGGCGAGGTCCACCGCGCCCTCGGCGACCATCATGTGCGACCAGAAGTCGCCGTAGGCCCGGGTCCGCCAGACCTGGTCGGCCAGGTGCAGGAACTGGTCGAGCCGGTCCGCGGTCCGCCAGCCCTCCACCGAGGCGAAGGACATGAACGCGTCCCCCAGCCGGCCAACCGAGGAGACCTTGAGCGCCCGGGTGTCGCCGGTGGCGTCCCGGGTGAACGCGCCGGTGCCCCGGGCCCCCCACCAGCGCCGGCTCATCGCGGGTGCGCTCGCCACGCCGACGACCATCTGGCCGTCCACCTCCAGGCCGAGCAGAGTGCCCCAGACCGGCACGCCGCGCACGAAGTTCTTCGTACCGTCGACGGGGTCGAGGATCCAGCGCCGCCGGGCGCCCGCGCCGACGAGCCCCTCCTCCTCACCGAGGACGGCGTCCCCCGGCCGGGCGACGGCGAGCCGCTCACGGATCATGGATTCGACGGCGGTGTCGGCGTCGGAGACCGGCGTGTTGTCCGGCTTGGATTCGACGTGCAGATCGACGGCTTGGAAACGGGAGAGAGTTATCCGATCGGCGGCGTCCGCGAGACTCAGCGCGAGCGCGAGATCGTCGGCGACGGCGACGGCGTCGATGTCCTCGGTCGATTCGGTGCCCACGGAGGTGGGGTTAGGCGGGGTCACGCCTGCGAGACTACGAGTCGAGCCCCCTGGCGCGTCGGTGACGCGGACGGCAGGCCCCGCGTGGCGGGAAGAGTGTGATGTATCTCGCGATCTGCATTCTCATAGGGGCGTTCCGCGGGCCGCCAACAGGCGGCGAAGGCTCGCGAGCCGGGCGGCGTCGGCCCTGCCGTCGCGCACCGCCGAGTCCAGCGCGCAGTCGGGCGACGGGGCGAGATGCTCGCAGCCGGGCTGGCAGTGCTCGGCCGCGGCGGCGAGGTCGGAGAAGGCCCGCAGCACCCGGTTCGGTGCCACCGCGCCGAGGCCGAACGACCGCACCCCCGGCGTGTCGATCACCGTGCCGCCCCCCGGGAGCAGCAGCGCCACGGCCGCCGACGACGTGTGCCGGCCGCGGCCCGTCACGGCGTTGACCTCGCCGATCGCCAGGTCCGCGGCCGGCACCAGCCGGTTGACCAGGCTGGACTTCCCGACCCCGCTGTGGCCGAAGAACACGCTGACCCGGTCGGTCAGCAGCGCCAGCAGCGGGTCGAGGTCGCAGTCCGGCTGAGTCGTCAGCACCGGGAAGCCCAGCGGCCGGTACAGCTCGATCAGCGGCGCGGGGTCGGCCAGGTCGGTCTTGGTCAGGCACAGCACCGGGGACAGCCCGCCGTCGTAGGCGGCGACCAGGCAACGGTCGATCAGGCCCGGCCGCGGCACCGGATCGGTCATCGAGCAGACGATGACCAGGATGTCGGCGTTCGCGACGATCGGCCGCTCCGCCGGGTCGGTGTCGTCGGGCGTGCGCCGCAGGACGCTCGTGCGCTCCTCGCGGCGCACCAGCCGGGCCAGCGCCCCAGACGTCCCCGTGACGTCGCCGACCAGCGCGACCCGGTCCCCGACGACCACGGACGTGCGGCGCATCGACCCGCCGCGCACCGCGGCGACCAGCCGTTGCGGCGTCGGGCCCGGCCGGCAGGTGTAGCGGCCACGGTCGACGCCGACCACCACCGCCGGCACCGCCTCGGCGTGGTCGGGCCGCTCCCGGGTCCGGGGACGCGAGCTGCGCCCCGGTCGCACCCGGACATCGTCCTCGTCCAGTTCGCGGGCCATCGGCTAGCCCACGGCCCGGTTCGCCGCGCCGCTCGTCCGGCCAGCGCTCATTCCGCCAGCGCTCATTCCGCCAGCACTCGTTCCGTCAGCGCTCATCCGGACAGCGCTCATCCGGCCAGCATCGCCGTCCACATGCGGGGGAAGTCCGGCACCGTCTTGCCGGTCGTCGCGATGTCGTCGATGACGATCCCCGGCACGACCAGGCCCACCACCGCGTACGCCATCGCCAGCCGATGGTCGCCGCGCGGGTCGAGGCGCGCGCCGCGCAGGGGCGCCGGCTCGATCGCCAGCCCGTCGTCGGTCACCGTGATCCGCGCGCCGAGACTGCCGAGCTCCTGGGCGAGGGCGACGAGCCGGTCGGTCTCCTGCAGGCGCAGGTGCCCGATGCCGCGCAGCCGGGACGGCGAGTCGGCGAGGGCGGCGAGCGCGGTCAGGACGGGCGCGGCCTCCCCGAAGTCGCCGAGGTCGACGTCGATCCCGTGGATCCCACTGCCGCCGCTGACCGCCAGCCCTGCCGCGGTGCGCTCGGTCGTGGCGCCCATCGCCGCCAGCAGCGTGGGGAGCATCCGGCCGGGCTGCTCGGTCGCCTCGGGCCAGTCCGGCACCACCACCCGTCCCCCGGTGGCGAGCGCGGCCGCGAGGAAGGCCGCGGCGCTGTTCATGTCCGGCTCGATGGCCCGGTCGGCGGCGGCGAGCTCGCCCGGCTCGACCCGCCAGCGCCGGCTGCCGTCGGTGCCGGGCGGCGCGACCTCGACCACCGCGCCCGCCGCCCGCAGGTCGGCGACGGTCATGTCCAGGTAGGGGCCCGACGGCAGGCGCGCCCCGCGGTGCACGACCGTGACCCCGGCGTCGTAGCGGGGGGCGGCGAGCAGCAGGCCGGAGACGAGCTGGCTGGAGTCGGAGGCGTCGACGGTGACCTCGCCGCCGGGCAGCCGACCGCGACCGCGCACGGTGAAGGGCATCCGGTCGCCGTCGATGTCGGCGCCGAGCCGGCGCAGCGCGCCGAGCAGCGGAGTGAGCGGCCGGTCGCGCATGCGGGCGTCGCCGTCGAACTCGACGTCGCCCTCGCGCAGGGTGGCCAGGGCCGGGGTGAACCGGGCGACGGTGCCCGCGTTGCCGCACTCGGCCCGCGCGCCGGCGGCGAGGCGCGCGGCCGGCGCGGGTCGCACGACCCAGTCCGGCCCGTCGGTGCTGATCTCGGCACCCAGCGCGCGCAGCACCCCCGCCATCAGCAGGGTGTCGCGCGAGCGCAGGGCGCCGCGCAGCCGGGACGTCCCGTTCGCCAGGGCGGCGAGAACGAGCGCCCGGTTCGTGCCGGACTTCGCGCCGGGCACCGGGACGACAGCCGTCACCGGGCGCTGCGCGGTCGGGGCCGGCCACGGGTCGGACTGCGTGCCCGTGGCCTCAGGGCCGGTCAGGATGCTCACCATGACAGCATGCCGGATGGTCGGCCGGCCCCCGGCGCGGCCGTACCGTACGGGCCGGTGAATCATTTGCGCCGTGAGTACCCGGCGCTCGGCGCCACCGAGCTGGCCGCGCTGGTCCGTGCCGGGCTGATCGCCCCGCAGGCCCCGGTCGAGGCGGCCCTGACCCGGCTGCGGGAGACCGACGGCGCGCTGCGGGCCTTCACCTCCTGCTGGCCGGCCTGGGCCGCGTACCGGGCCGGCCTGGTCGGCCGGGCGCTCGCCCGCGGCGCCGAGCTGCCGCTGGCCGGCGTGCCGATCGCGGTCAAGGCGGGCAGCGGCGTCACGGCGCCCACGACCCGCCGGCTGCTCGCCGCGGGAGCCATCGCGATCGGGGCGACGGCGGTGCCGATCCGGGCGGCGCATCCCTGGCAGACCTGGGGGCACACCACCCGCGGCCCGACGGTGAACCCGTGGCGGCCCGATCGAGTCCCCGGCGGCTCGTCGGCGGGCTCGGCGGTCGCCGTGGCCAGCGGGGTCGTTCCCCTCGCGACCGCCGCCGACGGCGCCGGCTCCACCCGCATCCCGGCGGCCTGGTGCGGCGTGGTCGGGCTCAAGCCGACCAGCGGCCGCCTCCCCGGCCCCGACCGCGCCGGCCTGACCGCGCCCGGCCCGATCGTCCGCCACGCCGCCGACGCGGCCGCCTGGTGGGCGGTCGTCGCCGGCGCCGGCGAGGTGCCGTCGGCGGTGCCCCCCGAGGGGCCGGTTGACGGGGAGCCGGTGAGAGGCGGCGTGTCGTCGGCCGCGGGAGGCGAGCCGATTCCCGGGCTGTATCCTCCACTCGGCATCGGTCCGCCAGATCCGTCCGACCCGTCCCACCCGTCGGACCTGTACGGCCTGTCCGACCCGTACGGCCTGTCCGATCCCTTCATCGGTCGGGAGTGGGACGGTGGGCGGCTCGGAATCGCCGTCTGGTCGTCGACGCTCGGCTTCGCCAGGCCCGAGCCGGAGGTGGTCGCCGTGAGCCGGGCCGCCGCCGACCGGCTTGCCGCCGCGGGGGTGCTGAGCTGGACGGACGAGCCCGTCGAGCTGCTTGACCCGGAGGCGGCGTGGACTGCGCTGAGAGCGGCGTCGGCGGGCTCGGGGACGGCGTCCGCCGGGACGGCGGCCGCATCGACCGCCGCGGCGGTGCGCGCGCATAACGACCGAGGCCTCGCTGGCGTGTTCGCTCGGGCGGACGTGCTGCTCACGCCGACCACGCCCAACCGGCCGCATCCGCATGCGGGCCCAGGCGAGGTCCGCAGCGTGAGCCTGACCTGGGCGTTCAATCTCAGTGGGCAGCCGGCGGTGAGCGTGCCCGCGGGATTCACCGCCGACGGCTGCCCGGTCGGGCTGCAGATCGTCGGCCGCCCTGGCGAGGAGGGCCGACTGCTGCGCCTCGTCGCCGCCCTCGAACGGCTCGTCCCCTGGCCGTCGCCGGGGGCCTGACCGGTGGGCCGGTTAGGCGGGCCGGCGAGCCGAGGCGATCAGGTGGATGCCGATGGACTCGCCCTCGCGCTCGGCGGAGAGCTCCACCTCCGTGCGCACGAGGGTGGGGAAGCAGGAGACGTCCTCGGCCACGGCCCGCTTGACCGCCTCGGCGGACAGCACCGTGCGCGGCCGGATCCAGTCGACGACGAAGCCGGCGCTGGTCAGCAGCGCCCGCAGCTCCTCCGGCCAGAAGCAGCGGGTGATGGTGCCGTCCTCGGCGGGAACGAGCACGACGTCGGCGCGGGGGACGTCGGACAGCTCCGCCCAGCGATGCTGCTCGGCGAGGCGGGCGAGGCCGAGCAGCAGCGAGTCGACGCAGAGCAGCAGCCTCCCGCCCGGGCGCAGCATGCTGTGGATCTCGTCGAGGGTCGTCTCCGTGGCCAGGCAGAACGACAGTGCCCGTGCCTCGGCGAGCACCGCGTCGAACGAGGCGGGGGAGAACCAGTCCAGCGAGCGGGCGTCGCCCACCACCGGCAGCAGCGAGCCCGGGCCGACGGCCGGGTCGGCCGGCTCGGCCTGGGCCACCACCCGCACGACCTGGTGACCCGCGGTCACCATCTGGCGGGCGAAGCGGGCCCGCGGGCCGGAGACGTCAAGCACCCGCGCCGGCTGCGCCGGCAGCCACTCCCGCAACTGGGCCGACGCGACCTCCTCATAAAAGGCCCAGTACGGATCGTCACTGTCGGCTGGAGCCTCGCAGACCAGGGTGTTCGCTCGTCCACGAGGCGGGCCCGGGTCGGCGTCGGGGCCAGGCAGCATGGAGCTTTCCTACCCTTCGGGAGGCGATGATGCGAGGCAAGTCACACACTCAAGGTGGAAGTCTGACAGATTCCACGCTCGACCACGCTGTGTCCTTCCCTGCTGTGTCGGATCGATGCACGCCGGCCCCGCCCCTCCCCGACGCCGGCCCCGGACCGGCCTCCGGCGACGGTGGCCGCAACGCTGACGGTGCCTGTAACGCTGACGGTGCCTTCAACACTGACGGTGCCCGCAGAGCTGACGGTGCCTACATAGCTGTGGACGGCGGGCGGCTGCGGGTGGTTCCCGGGATCGGCGCGTCGACCGTCGTGTTCCTGCACGGGGCCGGCAGTGGCGTCGACACGCCCCTGTTCGACGCGCTGGCCGCCCGCCTGGGCGCCGCCGGGGTGCGGGTCGCCCGGCTGGAGATGCCCTACCGGGTGGCCGGGCGCCGGGCGCCGGACCGGCCGGCCCGCCTCGACGCGGTCGCCACCGCCGCGATCGAGGCGCTCGGGACGCCGCGTCCGCTGGCTCTCGCCGGGGTGTCGATGGGCTCGCGGGTCGCCATGCGGGTCGCCGCCGAGTCCGGTGCGCGCGGGGTGCTCGCCCTCGGCTTCCCGCTGCGGCCGCCGGGCACCACCGCGGCGGGCGGTCCGAAGCCGTCGCGGCAGGGGGAGCTCGACGGCGCCGGCGTGCCCGTCCTCGTCGTCCAGGGCGACCGGGACACCTTCGGCCGGCCGGAGCCAGATCCGGCGCTCGACCGGCGGGTGCACCTCGTCGCGGGCGGCGACCACTCGTTCCGGACCCGGGTGCGCGACGGCCGGCCGGACGGCGAGGCCGTCGCCGAGGCCGCCCGGACCGGCGCCGCATTCCTGCTCGACCGGGTGGGCCCGTCGGCCCCGGGGCGGGAATCAGCCGCGGGGTGATCGGCGTTGAGGTCGTTGTCTCACGAGGTCACGGAGGTCCCATGACTCCTGCGAACGCAACGCACCGGCAGCCGTCGGCGCAGCCGCGACATGTCCCACAATGGCCTCCTGCGGCCATCGTGCCGATGCGCGCCGAGGCCGTGGTCGGGGTATCGTCCGCTCCGGAGAGACGGTCCGGTTCCGTCCGGTCCGAAACCCGGAGCGCGGAGTGGGCCGTTGCACAGCGTGACGGTGAGGGAGTGATCCTGGTCGACGAGACCACCGAGGAGCGGGGCGCGCGGTTCGAGCGCGACGCCCTCCCGTACCTCGACCAGCTTTATGCGGCCGCCCTGCGGATGACCCGCAACCCGGCAGACGCGGAGGACCTCGTCCAGGAGACCTTCGTCAAGGCGTTCGCGGCCTTCCATCAGTTCCAGGAGGGCACGAACCTCAAGGCGTGGCTCTACCGGATCCTCACCAACACCTTCATCAACACCTACCGCAAGCGGCAGCGGCAGCCGTTGCAGAGCCCGACCGAGCAGGTCGAGGACTGGCAGCTCGCCGAGGCGGAGTCGCACACGTCCAGTGGCCTGAAGAGCGCGGAGACCGAGGCGCTGGAGCACCTGCCCGACAGCGACATCAAGGACGCGTTGCAGGCGTTGCCGGAGGACTTCCGGATGGCGGTGTACCTCGCCGACGTCGAGGGCTTCGCCTACAAGGAGATCGCGGAGATCATGGGAACGCCGATCGGGACCGTGATGTCCCGGCTGCACCGTGGGCGACGCGGTCTGCGCAAGTCTCTGGAGCAGTACGCGGCGGGTCGCGGGCTGGTGGGCGCCGGGTCCGCCGACGGCGAGGGTGGTGCGTCGTGAGCTGCGGTGGTGAGCACGAGATCGACTGCCGGAAGGTGCTGGACGCCGTCTTCCTGTACCTCGACGGTGAGTGCGACGGCGGGCAGCAGAACCTCATCCGGTCACATCTCGACGAGTGCTCCCCGTGTCTGCGCGAGTTCGGCGTGGAACACGAGGTGAAGATGCTCGTCGCCCGCAAGTGCGGCGGGGAGCGGGCGCCGGACTCGCTGCGGACCAGCGTCCTGGCCCGGCTCCGGTCGGCCCGAGTGGAGGCGGACGCCACCGAGTTCCGGCCCGACTAGGGCGCTGGCAGCCCTGGCAGCCCCGGCCGCGGGGTCGCCCCGCTTCCTCGAACGCGAGCACCCGCCGGGACGGTGTCTGACCGTCACGGCGTTTGCGGTGACGTGGTGTACAGGAAGGGCACAGGAGCGCGGGCTAGTGTCCTGCCTCGTGCGCATCCTCGTCACCGGCGCGGCCGGCTTCATCGGTTCCACCGTCACCGACCGGCTGCTGGCCGACGGTCACAGCGTCGTCGGCGTCGATGACCTGTCCACCGGCCGCCTGGCCAACCTCACCGCCGCGGCGGCGGACCCCCGCTTCTCCTTCGAGCAGCTCGACGTCACCTCGCCCGAGCTGCTCGCCCTCGCCGACCGGGTGCGACCCGAGGTGGTCGCCCACCTGGCGGCCCAGATCGACGTCCGGGTCAGCGTCGCCGACCCGCTGCGCGACGCGCGGCAGAACGTGCTCGGCACGATCAACGTCCTCGAGGCCAGCCGCCTCGCCGGCACGTCCAAGGTCATCCACACGTCATCCGGCGGGTCGATCTACGGTTCGCCCGCGCGGTTGCCGGTGGACGAGACCGCGCCGGTGGCGCCCGAGTCCCCGTACGCCGCGGGCAAGGCCGCCGGCGAGCTGTATCTCCACGTCTACCGGGCCACCCACGGCGTGGCTTCGACCGCCCTGGCGCTGGCCAACGTCTACGGGCCGCGGCAGGACCCGCACGGCGAGGCGGGCGTCGTCGCCATCTTCGGCACGGCCATGCTGGCCGGGCGGCAGGCGAAGATCTTCGGTGACGGTACCGCGAGCCGGGACTACGTGTTCGTCGGCGACGTGGCCGAGGCGTTCGCCCGGGTGTTGCCGGTGGACGCCGCCGCCGGCACCCGGCTCAACATCGGCACCGGCGTCGAGACCAGCGTCCGGGAGCTGCACAGCCGGATCGCCGCGATCGTCGGCGCGCCCGACACCCCGTTGCGGGCGCCGGCGCGTCCCGGCGAGCTGGCCCGCATCGCCCTGGCCGTGCACCAGGCCGAGCGGCTGGTGGGCTGGCGGCCCGCGGTCGACCTCGACACGGGCCTGGCGCGGACCGTCGCCTGGCTGCGCCGGCAGACCGTCGCCGCGGCCTGAGCGGCGCCTGGCGGCGGGCCGTGCGTGCACGGCCCGCCGAGCTGGTCAGCTGTTCTGCGCTGCTCCGGTGTTCTGCGCTGCTCAGGTGTTCGGGCGCTTGCCGTGGTTGGCCTTGCTCTTGGCCCGCGCGCGCCGCTTGCGCTTCTTCTTCGCCATGGCGTCCTCCCCTCCGTCAATCGGATGTGGAGTCATCGTGCCAGCCCGGGCCGGCGGGTGGTGACCGACCTGCCCGTGGGGCCCCCACCCGCGCCGTCCGGGTCCCCGTCCGTGTCACGCCCGGCGTCCGTGTCACGCCTGTCGCCCGTGTCACGCCCGCCGCCCGCACGGTGGCCGTCGCCCCCGCCGTCGTCGACCTGCCCGACCAGGCGGATGTTCCCGGCGGACTCGTCCTCACCTGGCTGGGCGTCGGCGAGTCGCTCGTCGTCGGCGAAGCGCTCGTCGTGGCCGAGGCGGTCATCCTGACCGAAGTGGTCGTCGGAACCGGTCAGCCCGTCCGCGCCGCCGTACCCCGCCGGCGGTGCGCCGGCCAGCGCCGCCTGGCGTCGGGCTCGCAACGTGCGCCAGGCCCGCACCGGGGTCACGGCACCGAACAGCCCGAGCGCCGCGGCCATCGCCACGTCGCCGATGCTCACCACCGCCGGCGCCCCCGGGAAGGGCAGCGGAATGATGTCACTGAGCAGCCGCAGGCTCGTGCCGTCCCCGGCGGGGGTGTGGAAGGCCGAGGTGAGGATGTCGTCGATCGGGACGCCGGCCCGGTCCGCGCCCCACAACGACACCGGCATCTGCCCGCCGTTCGCCGTGATGACGGCGGCGTTGGCGATGATGCCGGTCACCAGCAGCCCGAGCCCGGGCAGGCGGTTGTTCATACCGGCGAACAACGCGGCAAGCACCGCCGCCACGATCCAGGCGGGGCTGTGCAGCGCCGGGACGAGCCCGCCCACCGCCAGTACCAGGACCACCGCGGCGAACAACCACGGGCGCAGGACGTGGACGCGGGCGAGGGCGCCGAGGGTTCCGCCGCGGGCCAGGCCGACGCCCAGCCCGCACACCAGGGTCAGCACGAGAAGTACGAGCACATCCGTAGTCTGCGGGGTTATGGCGGACAGTCCCAACACCGGGCGGTCGAGTCGCCTCTGTGCTGCGGTGCGAACACACCTGTGGGCGGAGGGCAGTTGGTCCGGGTGACCGGGGGCACTAGGCTCTTGCCAGGTTCGACCCGCCGCTGAAGGGAGCCCGATGGCCGAGGAAGTCCGCGCGGAGATGGTGGCCAACGTCTGGAAGGTCGTCGTCGGTGTGGGTGACCCGGTGGCCGCCGGTGACGCCCTCGTCATCCTCGACTCCATGAAGATGGAGATCCCGGTGATCAGCGAGGATGGCGGCACGGTCGCCAGGATCGCGGTCCAGGAGGGCGACGTCGTCCAGGACGGCGATCTGATCGCCGTGGTCGAGCCGGTCGCCGCGGGCTGAGCCCGCCCGGTTTCACCCGGGGTTGAAGTACCCAGGCCGGCCCATCCGCCCCGGCTCATCTCGGGCCGTTCCGCCTGGCCGTTCCGCCCGGCGCCCGGCGCGACCGTCGGGCCCACCGGGATCCGCGGCGAGCCGCCTGCGGGTGGGCCCCGCCGTCGGCTGTGGGCTGCGTGGTGCCATGCCCTAAGCTGACGTTCGTGGACGCTTCGTTCTGCGACCGTTGCGGTCAGTTGGCCAGTGTGGGCAGTCATGAGGCGTGCGCGCGGGCCCGTGAGCTCGAACCCCCGCGTTACTGTCGGGTCTGCCGGCGGCGGATGGTGGTGCAGGTGACCCCCGCGGGCTGGTCGGCGCGCTGCACCGAACACGGCCTTAAGACGGCCACCAACGCCTGATTCCGCCCGGCACACCCCCGGCCAGGGCTCGCGCCGCGCGCGCGAGCCGGCCGGCCGGAGACGGGCCCAGTGCTACAGCGTGGCCTGCAGCGACTTGATCGGCATGCTCAGGTCGGCGAGCATCTTCAGATCGGACTCGGCCGGCCGGCCCAGTGTCGTCAGGTAGTTGCCGACGATCACAGCGTTGATGCCGCCGAGCATCCCCTGCGCCTCCAGATCGCCCAGGGTGATCTCCCGGCCGCCCGAGTAGCGCAGGATCGTCCGGGGCAGGGCCAGGCGGAACGCGGCGATGGCGCGCAGCGCGTCGCGCGGCTGCACCGGCGGGTAGTCGCCGAAGGGGGTACCCGGCCGCGGGTTGAGGAAGTTCAGCGGCACCTCGTCGGGCTCCAGCACGGCGAGCTGGGCGGCGAGCTCGGCCCGCTGCTCCAGCGACTCCCCGACCCCGAGGATCGCGCCGCAGCACAGTTCCATGCCGGCCGCGCGCACCATCTCGCAGGTCTCCCAGCGCTCCTCCCAGCTATGGGTGGTGACGACCTTGGGGAAGTGCGAGCGGGACGTCTCGAGATTGTGGTTGTAGCGGTGCACGCCGATCGCGGTGAGCTCGTCGACCTGTTCCTGGGTCAGCATGCCCAGCGAGCAGGCGACGTTGATCTCGACGGCCGCGCGGATGGCCGCGACCCCCTCGCGGACCTGGGACATGAGCCGGGCGTCGGGTCCGCGAACGGCCGCGACGATGCAGAACTCGGTGGCGCCGGTGGCCGCGGTCTGGCGGGCCGCCTCGACCAGGGAGGGCACGTCGAGCCACGCCGAGCGCACCGGCGAGTCGAACTTGCCCGACTGTGAGCAGAAGTGGCAGTCCTCCGGGCAGCCGCCCGTCTTCAGGCTGATGATGCCCTCGACCTCGACCTCCGGCCCGCACCAGCGCATCCGGACCTCGTGGGCGAGCGCGAGAGCGTCGCCCAGGTACTCGTCGGGCAGCCGCAGGACGGCGAGCACGCCAGCCTCGTCGAGCCCCCGCCCGGCCTCGAGCACCTCACGCCGGGCGTGGGCGAGCAGGGCGGCCGGGTCCTGCCCGGCGGCGGCCGGCGCCGACGGGGGCGCCGTCGCCAGAGCGGGATGCGCGGTCACGGGTGCGGTCACAGGGGCCTCCAGGCGGGACGTCGGCAGAGGAGATGCGCTCGGTGGTGAGGGGTCGGCTCGTCGTCGGGTGGGATCGAAGCGGTTCCCGGTTCGTCTTGTCCGGTTTTGCGAGTTGTGTTGCTCTTTGTCGGTCTTGCTTTGTCGGTCTTCTCGGATCAGCTTGGCGTCAGATCGGTCGGAGTGCGCCCTCCATTGTCGAGCCCGCGTCCGTCGCGCCGCCCGGTTTTCCCGCGCGACGTCGGGCACGTTCGTCACCCGGCCGGCCTCCGTGCAGCGAGCGGGCCGGCAGCCGGCAGCCGCACTTACCGCCTTCGCTCACCGCCGGCCTCCATCGCCGACCCGCCGGCCTCCGCCGCCGAGCGCCGCCTCCTCCCTCGCCTTTCTACAGGGATAATTCGGCCGGGTAGGCCCGGGGAAACGCAAGGGAATCGCCCTATAGGGGATGGCGTTCCTGGAACTGCCGTGCACGGAAGGTACCGCCGAGGGCGGGCTCGAGTGACTGTCGGGCCGTCGCCAGGAACTCGGGCCGGCTCAGCAGGGCGGCGCCCGCCGGCAGGGCCCCGGCCAGCGGCCGGTCGGCCAGGTCGGCCAGGTCGGCCAGGTTGCTGCGGCAGGCCAGGTCCGGCTCGCGCGGCCAGGATCCGATCACGACGCCGGCGAGGTCGAGGCCGCGGTGGGCCAGCGCCTCCAGGGTCAGCGCGGTGGCGTTCAGCGCGCCGAGACCGGCCGTCGTCACGACGAGCACCGGCGCCGCGAGCAGCCGGGCGAGATCGGCCAGGGTGGCGCCGTTGTCGTCGTAGCGCACCAGCAGCCCGCCGGCCCCCTCGACGAGGACGAGGTCGTGGTCGGTGGCGAGCTTGCCGATCCGGGCCGCCACGTCGCCGAGGTCGACGGCGGGTCGTCCGGCCCGGCGGGCGGCGGCCGCCGGCGCGAGCGGGTCGGGGTAACGGGCCAGCTCGTGGACGTCGCCGATGCCCGCGAGACCGGCGACCATATCGACGTCGCCCAGCTCGTCGGGCCGAACCCCGGTCTGCGCCGGCTTGACCACCGCGACGGCGTGGCCGCGGTCGTGGGCGAGCGCGGCCAGCGCCGCGGTCACCACCGTTTTGCCGACCTCGGTGCCGGTACCGGTGACCACCAGCAGCGTCATCGGGCGGGCACCTCGGCGGCGGGCACCTCGGCGGTGGCCACCCCGGCGGCGAGGACCCCGGCGGCGGCGAACGCCTCGGTCGCAAGAGCCAGGTCGGCGTCGCTGAGGTCGGCGCGGGCGGCCAGCCGCAGCCGGCTCGTGCCCGCGGGCACCGTCGGCGGCCGGAAGCAGCCGACCGCCACCCCGTGTGCCAGGCAGCTCGCCGCCGCGGCCACCGCCGGCTCCGGCTCGCCGACGAGGACCGAGACGACCGCGCCGGCCGGGCGCGGCGCCCCGGTGAGCGCGGCGAGCTCGCCGGCGCGGCGCCGGACCGCGGCGGGCAGCTCCGGATGGGCCCGCAGATGCGTCAGCGCCGCCAGCGCCCCGCCGGCGCTCGCCGGGGCGAGACCGGTGTCGAAGATGAAGGCGCGGGCCGTGTCGATGAGGTGCTCGCGGACGGCCGCCGTGCCGAGGACCGCGCCGCCCTGGCCGCCGAGCGCCTTCGACAGGGTGACCGTGGCCACCACGTCCGGCTGGCCGGCGAGCCCGGCGGCGGCCAGCGCGCCGCGCCCGGCCGGGCCGACCACGCCGAGCCCGTGCGCCTCGTCGACGACGAGGACCGCCCCGTGCGCGCGGGCCGTGGCGTGCAGCTCGGCCAGGGGAGCGGCGTCGCCGTCGGCGGAGAACACCGACTCGGTCACCACGAGCGCGCGGCGCCAGCCGCCGGCGGCGAGGGCGGCCGTCACGGCGGCGACGTCGCCGTGCGGGGTGATGGCCACCCGTGCCCGGGACAGCCGGCAGGCGTCCACGATCGAGGCATGGTTGAGCGCGTCGGAGACGATCAGGTCGCCGGGGCCGGCCAGCCCGGTCAGGCAGCCCAGGTTCGCCGTGTAGCCGGAGGAGAAGACCAGCGCGCCGGCGAAGCCCACGTGGTCGGCGAGCGCCGCCTCCAGCTCGCCGTGCAGCGCGGTTGTTCCGGTCACCAGCCGGCTGCCGGTGGATCCCGTGCCCCACTCCCGCAGGGCGCGCGCCGCCCCCTCGACGATCGCGGGATGGCGGCCGAGGCCGAGGTAGTCGTTGCTGGCGAGGTCGACGCGAACCTGGGAGCCGTCCGCGGCGGGCGTCCGGGTGCGCGGGCGCAGTCGGCGGCGAAGGCCGGCCGCCTCCCGGCTCCGGGCATGATCGGCGAGCCAGGCCAGCGGACCACCCGCGGGCGGGCCGATGGCGGGCTCCATGGCGGTATTCGCTACGCTTGCGGTGGTTTGCGGCTCCGTGTGCGTGCCGGGAACCACGGCCGCGGCGGCGTTGTCGACGGTCACGACGGCGAGCGTACGGGCCCGGACGGTCGCGCGGGGGTGCCCGCCAGCTCGTAGCCCCGGTCCGTCTGGCAGTCTGCGAGCCGTGGGAACCCTCGCCGACATGCTGCGCGCGAGCACGGATCTCAGCGACGACGACATCGACCACCTGCACGCGCTCGTCGCGGACTGGGCTCTGCTCGCCGACCTCTCCTTCGCTGACCTGCTGCTCCTCGTGCCCGTCCGTTCCGGTTCGGGTTCGGGCCGGGGCCATACCAGCGGGACGGAGTTCCTCGTCGTGGCCCAGGTCCGACCCACGACCGGTCCGACCGCGTATCACAACGACGAGGTCGGCAGCGTCGTCATCAACCGGTGGGTGGTCCAGAACGCCTGGCGGGAGCACCGCATCGCCCGGGAGGGCGAACCCGAGTGGGACGGCGGGGTGCCGGTGCGGACGGAGGCGATCCCGGTCCGCCACGGCGACGAGGTGATCGCCGTGCTCGCCCGCGACACCAACCTGGTCAATCCCCGCACTCCCAGCGATCTGGAGTCCTCCTACCTGCAGGGCGCCAACAACCTGGCCCTGATGATCGCCGAGGGTGCCTTTCCGTTCCGCGGGAGCTCGGCCGAGCTGCCGGAATCACCCCGGGTCGGCGACGGGATGATGCGGCTCGACGGTGCCGGCAAGGTCATCTTCGCCAGCCCGAACGCGCTGTCGGCGTACCGCCGCCTCGGCTACACCGGCAATGTCACCGGCGAGGACCTGCGCACGGTGCACCGGGCGCTGAACCTGCCCGCGACCACGCCCGCCGTCTGGCATGCGATCGGCCGGCGTCGGCCGGTGGAGGTCGAGGCCGGGGTCGGCAGCACGGTGGTGATGCTGCGGGCGATCCCGCTGTTCCCCGGGGCCACCCGGGAGGTGCTCGTCCTCGTCCGGGACGTCTCGGATCTGCGCCGGCGGGAGGCGCTGCTGCTGAGCAAGGACGCCACCATCCGTGAGATCCATCACAGGGTCAAGAACAATCTTCAGACGGTGGCCGCCCTGCTGCGGCTGCAGATGCGCCGGACCAAGGTCGACGAGGCACGATCGGCCCTGCGGGAGTCGGTGCGCCGGGTGACTTCGATCGCGGTTGTGCACGAGACGCTCTCGCAGAGCCTGGGCGAGAGCGTGCCGTTCGACGAGATCGCCGACCAGATCACGTCAGTGACGGTCGACCTGGCGTCCACCGGTGCGCGGGCGAACACCCGCAGGTCGGGTTCCTTCGGGCGGCTGCCCGGTGAACTCGCCACCCCGCTGGCCCTTGTGCTTTCGGAGCTTCTGCAGAATGCTGTAGAACATGCGTTCGATGGCTCGGCGGGCTCGATCGAGATCCGCGTGCAGCGCTCGGTGGACCGGCTGGACGTCGTCGTCGCCGACGACGGGGCCGGCCTGCCGGAGGACTTCCAGCTCGAGCACTCGCCCCGGCTGGGGCTGCAGATCGTCCGTCAGCTCGTGCTCGGTGAGATGCACGGCACCATCCGGCTGCAGGCCGGTCCGGAGCGCGGCACCGAGGCGCTCCTGTCCATCCCACTTTCTGAAAGTTGAGTGTTTAGGGTGCGCGCGCGGGGGTATCCCCCAGGTTGTGTCCCTCGCTCGCGGCTGGTGTGGCGATGTGCCGCGCCCGCAGGCGGGGCGCGAGGGGGCCTCGGCGGGGGTCGAAAACATTACGGCCGCCCCGTCCGCGTCGCGCCGCATCGCTGCGGCGGACGCGCGGACAGAACGGCCGATGCTGCTGCCAGCCACCCCCGTGCCCAGGCACGGGTCATGGCGTGGCGTCGTGCGGGGACCGCTGTGGTCCGCCGATGGTGCGAGGTCCGGCGGGCAGGATCTACCGCGGGTGGTTGTGGTGATGCGGACGTGGCACGTCCTTGGAGCTCCCCGGTCCTCGGCGCTAGGCCACCGGGGGTCGTGCACTCAGGCGGTTCGCACCTGCAGACGGACCTGGCGCTTGAGCGCCCGGCGTTCGTCTTCGCTCAACCCGCCCCAGACCCCGGAGTCCTGCCCGGTGTCCAGTGCCCAGTTGAGGCAGTCACTGGTGACTGCGCACCGCGCGCAAACGGCCTTTGCCTCTTCGACCTGGCGTTCCGCCGGACCGGTAGTACCGATCGGGAAGAAGAGCTCGGGATCCTCGTCACGGCAGAGCGCTCTGTGGCGCCAGTCCATGCGTCCAACTCCCTCTCTCGTCTCGGGCCACACTGCACATGAGACGCTTTGCGAGCCGCTACGGTTGTGCCGCGGATGAAAATTAAATGAGCAGGTTGTCTGCTCGGCCCCGTCGGCGGGCCGTGGAGCGGGTTCCTGGCTGTCGGTGAGCCCGGGTGCACGTGCATCCACCTCGGACATTCGCCACCCTCCCACCGGAACGGGCAGGGGCGCAAGAACCTGCAACCGTCTTCACACCCTGTCTGGCCTGCACTTGTCCGGCAGGGACACAGATGGGCCACGGGGTGCGACCGTCTCCGACGGTTGCTGAAGCGCCACAGAAGTCCTGGTTGACAGGGGATGCGGTGGCATGAGCCGGCTGCCGTCGGGTCGGTCCGCGAGGCCCACGGCGGGTTCTTCCCGATCAAGTGGCCGGCGTCATGCCATCTGGGCATCGGTGTTCGTCTGCACGCATCCGGGTTACTCCGGCCGCGGCTGGGCGGCGTCCTCCCCGCCTGCCGTGACACGCACGGCCCGCCGGAGATGGCAGGGTTGGGCCATGGAGGTTCTCGGTCATCGCGGTAGCAGGGTTCCCGGCCCGGAGAACACGGTCGAGGCGGTGGACGCGGCGCTGTGTGCCGGCGCGGACGGCGTCGAGATCGACGTCCGCCGCAGCGCCGACGGGGACCTGGTGTGCGTGCACGACGCCCGGCTGTCCAAGCCGGCCGGGCGGGCGATCGTCCGGCAGCCCACCGAGGCGCTGCGCGCCCGCGGCATCCCGCTGCTTGACGAGATCCTCGACGTCTGGGCCGGCCGCGGCCGGCTGATCTGCGAGATCAAGAACCAGCCCGGCCAGCCGGACTTCGACGCCCCCCGGGAGCGCACGGCGCGGGCCCTCGCCGAGCGGCTGCGCGCCCGGGGCTGGACGGGGCCACGGCCCACGGTGGCCGACCTCGACGCCGGCGCCGGCGGCATCACGGTGTCGTCGTTCGACTGGTTCGCCATCGAGGCCCTGCGGGACGCGGAGCTGGCCGTCACGACGGCGTTCCTGACGATGCCGCGGATGTCCGTCAGCGGCGGCCTCGCCTACGCGCGGTCCGCGGGCCACGCCGAGCTGCATGCTCACACCAGCGCCGTGCTCGGCTCGCCGGACGCGGGCGCCCGCGCCCGGCAGGCCGGCGTGCGCCTGGTGACGTGGACGGTCACCGCCGTCGACGCCGCCCGCCGGCTACGGGACGCCGGGGTCGCCGGGGCGATCTGCGACGACCCGGTCGAGATCCGTCGAGCCCTCGGCGCCCCGCCAACCCCGGACACTTCAGCAGCCCCGGACACCTCGCCCGCCCCGCCCGCCCCGGGCACCTCGCGAGGCGCGGACACACCGCCCGGCGCGGGAGTCCCCCAGGACGACTGAGGCGAGACGGGGACCACCTCTCCCGGCCCCTGATCGTCCTGGCGGGGATCGCGGCTAGAATGCGGCCGGGTCGTGCCGAGGCATGAGTACGGCATTCCGGACGCGGACCGTGCCCAAGCCTCGGCACGATTCCGTACACGATCGATCACGGCGGTTGGTGGGCGCCCGAAAGGTGCCCGGAATCCGGACCGTGAGCGGCGGGTCGCCTGTCGGCGTGGGACTCGGACGTGCTCGTCCCACCCGTCCGAGGATCGCGACACCCGCCGCCGGTGCGGGCGGACCTGCGGATGCCCGACCCCGACCCCGACCCCGACCGCGTCGGCATGGCTGTTGGGTGGGGTGGCTGCCGGGTGGCGTGGCTGGCGGGCAGTCCCCGGTCGAGGCCGGGGCGGCTGGTCAGGCGATGACGCGCAGGGCCCGCGGGTGGTGGGTGAGCGTGACGTCGACGTACTCGCCGAGGTACTCGCCGTCCATCTGCAGCGGCAACGGGTGATCCGCAAGGAACCGGATCACGGCCGCGTCGTGGCGGCGCACGACGTTGCGCCCTCGCGGACCGCGCCCGTCTCCCAGGATCTGCGAGGCCGTGCGCAGCACGCTGGACAGCCGCACCCGGCGCAGCGCCAGCAGGTCCAGCCCGGTGTCGAACGACGCCTCGGGGCAGGCCAGCACGGGACGGGAGTTCAGGTAGGTCCACGGGCGGGTGTTGCAGACGATGCCGAGGGCGATGCGCTCCTCGGTGCTCCCGGCCGCCTCGGCGCCGGCCTGCCCGGCATCGGTCGGCAGGCCGGCATAGGCAGGGAGGCCCGCGTCGGCAGGGCGGGCGGCGTCGGCAGCCGGATCGGCATCGGCGGGGAGAGCGGCGTCGGTGGGAAGGCTGTGGGCGTCGGTCGTCTCCAGGGTGATGGGCGGGGCGCCCCGGTCGGTGCCGCGGGTCACCTGGCCCGCCGCCGTCCGCAGGAACAGGCCGGCGCTGTTGCGGCGCCCCTTGTGCCGCTTCTCCTCGGCCCGCGCGACCACCCGTGCGTCCAGCCCGATGCCGAAGCAGAACGTGAACCAGCGGCCCTCGTCGCCATACTCGGCGCGACCGATGCTGATCCGGCGGCTGCGCCCCTCGCGCAACGCGTCCAGCAGCTCGCCGGTCGCCTCCACCGGCGAGGCCGAATATCCCAGGGCACGAGCGAACACGTTCGTGCTGCCGCCCGGCACCACCGCGAGCGCCGGCCCGTCGTCGACCGGGCCGTTCTGAAGCAGCCCGTTGGTGATCTCGTTGACGGTGCCGTCCCCGCCGAGCGCGATCACCACGTCGACGCCGAGCTCGACGGCCCGCGCCCCCAGCTCGACCCCGTGGCCGCGGCCCTTGGTCAGCACGGTCTCCATCACGACGTCCGCCGCGAGCGCGCTGGCGAGGACGTCACGAACACGTTCGGTTGTAGTGGTGGCGACGGGGTTGACGACCAGCAGCCCTCGCATGTCTCTACCGTAGTCCGCCCGCCCATCCCGGGCGGCGGCTGGGAAAACTCTCACATCGGTGAAACCGGGGGGTCCGGGTGTCAGCGCCGTCGCGGTCGCCGCGTCCCGAGCCCGGCCGCGAATCGGTATGAACCGCCTGTAACGGGCGCCCAGGGGAGTCGTGTAACGGTAACGGCGACCCCTGTCCGCGCCGACTGGGTAGTGGGGCACCGGTCCGGACCGGGCGACCGCTCTGGTCTTTTGGGAGACCGGTCTGGCTTCGTGAGAGACCGGTCTGGCCGCTTGGCGACGTAGTGTCGGAACCATGGGGTCCACGAGCCGTCCCGGGCAGCCGGCCGGCGGCCGGTTCGGCGAGCTGCGTGAGGCCGCGCGCACGGCGTCCGTGCCGGCCTGGGTGGCGAGCGTCCTGCTTGCCGCCGAGGCGCTTGTCCTGCTGGCGCTGGGCGTCCTGCAGGTGCTGCGCGGGTTCGGTTCCGACATCGACGACGTCGGGCGCGCCGAGACCGGTGGCGTTCTCGCGCTCCTCGGCGCCGTGGGCGTGGCCGTGCTCGCGGCGGGAGTGCTGCGGCGCAGGGCGTCCTACCGGTCGCCCACGCTCGTCGTGCAGATCCTCTGCCTGCCGGTCGCCTGGGGGCTGGTGCAGGCCGGCGACTACGGCTACGGCATCCCGCTGTTCGTCGTCCCGCTCGTGGTCGTCGTGGCCCTGCTGGCCTCGGTCGGGTTCGGTCCGTCGGCCTCCGACGCCCGCGGCCCCGCCACCCACGTGGGGCAGGACGAGGGCGGGGACGCCGGACGCGGCGACGGCCGACGGGCGCCCCGCGGGCCGCAGCGTCCCTGAGACGTGCGCGGCGCGGTATGCGTTCGTGAGGTTGTGGCGGTCCTGCGGCGGTACGCGACCGGGTGAGGCCGGACGACCGGAGTCGGAGGGGTCAGCCGTCCTCGAGCAGGCCGCGGCGTAGCTGGGCCAGGGTCCGGGCCAGCAGCCGGGACACGTGCATCTGGGATATCCCGAGCTCGGTGGCGATCTGCGACTGGGTCATGTTGCCGAAGAATCGCAGGAGCAGGATGCGCTTCTCCCGCGGCGGGAGCTTCTCCAGCAGCGGCTTGAGCGACTCGCGGTACTCCACTCCCTCCAGGGACTCGTCCTGGACGCCCAGGGTGTCCGCGACGGCGGGAGCCTCGTCGTCACCGGAGTCCGGCGCGTCGAGGGAGACCGCCGAGTAGGCGTTGGCCGATTCGAGCCCCTCGAGGACGTCCTCCTCGCTCATCTGCAGATGCCGGGCGATCTCGCTGACGGTGGGGGAGCGGCCGAGCGTCTGGGACAGCTCGGACGTCGCCTTTGTCAACGAGAGCTTGAGCTCCTGCAGGCGGCGGGGAACCCGGATCGCCCAGCCCTTGTCGCGGAAGTGCCGCTTGATCTCGCCGACGATCGTCGGGGTGGCGTAGGTGGAGAACTCCACCCCGCGCTCCGGGTCGAACCGGTCCACCGACTTGATCAGGCCGATCGTGGCGACCTGGACGAGATCGTCGAGCGGCTCGCCGCGGTTGCGGAAGCGCCGGGCGAGGTACTCCACCAGCGGCAGGTGCATCCGGACGAGCTGGTCGCGGATGGCGGCGCGCTCCGCGTCGCCATCGGGTAGCTCGGCGAGGCGCACGAACAGCGCCCGGGCCATCGCCCGGTCGGGCGAGTGGGTGCGTTCGGTGGCCCCGCGCTCGGGTTCGGCGCTCGGCACCGGCTGGGCCGCGACCTCGGTGCCGAGGTCCGGTTCCTGGCCGCGCTCGGCGGGATGCTCGTCCAGGGCGGCCCCCCGCTGGCTCAGCGCGGCCACCGGGTCCACCGCGGGGGCGTCCTGGCCGGCTGCCGTGCGGGGCGGAGTCGGGGTTCTGCCGGTTGACGTCACGGTGTACCTACCGCGTCACCCAATGGTGTCTGGTCGGCCGCACCCGATCCGCGGACGTGCCCCGCCGGCGGCTCGCCGAGGTCCGCCCGCACGCCCCGGCGCTTCTGCAGCGTGATGCTCACCTTGTTGCCCGGGCCCGTGGAGGTGTCCACATCGCCCGCGAGGGCCTTGAGCACCGTCCAGGCGAAGGTGTCCTCCGACGGGGGCTCGCCGTCGAGGCTCTCGACCGTCACCAGCACGTGCATCACCCCGGGCGAGAGCGTGAACGTGCAGTCGAGCGACGACCCGGGTACCGCCGAGACGAGCAGCAGCGCGCACGCCTCGTCCACGGCGATCCGCAGGTCCTCGATGTCGTCGAGGGTGAAGTCGAGCCGGGCCGCGAGGGAAGCCGTGGCGGTGCGCAGAACAGTCAGGTACGCACTGGCCGCGGGCAGGGTGAGCGCGACGACGTCGCGCAGGCCGCCGGAATGGGCGGTTTGGCTGTCGATGGTGTCGGAGTTCTCCGCGCCGCCGGTCGAAGGCGTCGGATCCACGTTCCTACCCCCAAAGAGCCTGCGTAGTGCGAGGAGGACCCTCGCGGGTGATCCGCCGGCCGGAGCCGGCCGAACGATGATGTTGTGAATGACTGCCTTCCCGCCCACCGACGGCATCATGCATCTCCGCGGCGGCCGTGACGTCCCTCATGGCCGGTCGCGATCCGCTCCGTCGGCGGCCGTCGGTGGCCACCGCCTCCACCGTACCCAGCCGCCGGTGGGTCCCGCAGGTCGGGTGATCGTAAGCCCCCTCCGTCGGCGCCTTTCCGGGCCTGGCCGACGCCGGTGCCGGCCACGCACGCGAGGCCCAGGAACGGGGACGAACCGGCGGGCCGGGCCCCGATCCGGGCCGAAGCGGCGGGATCAGGCCGGATCGCCGGTGCCGGTGCCGGTGCCGGTGCAGGGGCGAGGGCGGGCCAGGGCGGCGAGATCGGTGAGGGCGTCGCCGTCCACCCGCCAGGTCGACCACCCGCTCAGCGGCCGCGCCGCCAGCGAGCGGTAGAACGCCTGCGCCGGCGTGTTCCAGTCGAGCACGGCCCATTCGAGCCGCCGGTAGCCGCGCGTGACGCAGACCGTGGCGAGCGCGGCGAGCAGCGCCCGGCCGTGGCCGGCACGGCGGTGCTCCGGTCGCACGAACAGGTCGATCACGCGCATGCCGGACTGGCCAGTCCAGGTGGAGAAGGTCGGATGCCAGATCGCGAAGCCCACGACCGGGGGTGGATGCGCCGCCCCGGCCGGAAGTGGATGGCCAGCCGGACGTACACCGCCAGCCGTGAGCGCACCGCCAGCCGTGAGCGCACCGCCAGCCGTGAGCGCACCGCCAGCCGTGAGCGCACCGCCGGTCGGACGGGGGCCCCCAGGCGGGGGTGGGCCCCCGTCCGGGGTGGCACCCCCGGGTGGCTGGTCGGCCGTGGCCACGAGGCAGTAGGCGGCCGGGATCGGGCCGAACAGGGCGGCCTGCAGGTCGGCTGGGGTCATGGCGACCCGGTCCGCTGCGCGCTCGTAGGCGGCGAGCGCCCGGACCAGCTCCAGGACGACCTCGACGTCCCCGGGGCCGGCCACCCGGATCACTGTGATCCGCCCGCCATGGCGCCGGCGGCACGTAGCTCGTCGTAGAAGGCCAGGCAGTCGCGGTAGGCCGGCAGCAGGCCCGCCGACTCGGCCTCCTTCAGTGAGGGGGCCGCGGCGTCCTTCTCCGACAGCAGCGGCGTGAGGTCGTCGGGCCAGGGCAGCGCCAGATCGGGGTCGAGCGGGTTGACGCCGTGCTCGCGACCAGGGGTGTAAGGCGTCGAGCACAGGTAGGAGATCGCCGCGTCGTCGGTCAACGCCATGAAGGCGTGCCCCAAGCCCTCCGAGACGTACAGGCCCCGCCGGTCGACGTCGTCGAGCAGGACCGAGGCGAAAGTGCCGAACGTTGGCGATCCGGTGCGGATGTCGACGACGCAGTCGAGCACGCGCCCGCGCACGCATGTCACGTACTTCGCCTGACTGGGTGGCACCTGAGCGTAGTGCACGCCGCGAAGGGTCCCGGCCCGGCTGACGCTGTGATTGGCCTGCGACAGGGTCAGCGGATGGCCCACGACCTCGGCGAGAGCGTCGGAGCGGAACCACTCCAGGAAGGTCCCGCGGCTGTCGGAGTGCTGACGCGGGGTGAACACCCAGGCGTCCGGAACCGATAGTTCGCTGATCTCCACGCAGCGAAGGTACCGGTTCGGCCGGTTGCCTCCCAGCAGGCCGGACCGTCGGGTCGGCGCGCGTTGGCGCGCAGGTGTGGCTCTTGCGGAGCGCCGGCTCCGGTGGTGCGGCCGGTGTCGTGCGCTGACGTCCACGGTGGAGCCGACGTCCACGGCGGGGGCAGCGGCCACGGTGGGGGCGTGTCCACCGTTGGCCAGCGTCGACCGTGGGGACTAGAGCACCTTGGACAGGAAGGCGCGGGTGCGCTCGTGCGCCGGCGCGGTGAGCAGGGTGGCCGGCGGCCCGACCTCGACGACCGTGCCGGCGTCCATGAAGACGACGGTGTCGGCCGCCTGGCGGGCGAACCCGAGCTCGTGCGTGACCACGATCATCGTCATCCCCTCGGCGGCGAGCTGGCGCATGATCTCCAGCACCTCGCCGACCAGCTCGGGGTCGAGCGCGGAGGTCGGCTCATCGAACAGCATCAGCTTGGGGCGCATCGCGAGCGCCCGGGCGATCGCGACCCGCTGCTGCTGCCCGCCGGAGAGCTCGGCGGGATAGGCGCCCGCCCGATCGGCGAGGCCCACCCGGGCCAGCAGTGCCCGGCCCCGTTCGACCGCCTCGGACCGCCGCTCGGCGCGCACTCGGACCGGGGCCTCGATGATGTTCTCCAGGGCGGTCAGGTGCGGGAAGAGGTTGAACCGCTGGAACACCATCCCGATCTCCCGGCGCTTGCGGGCGATGTCGCGGGGCCGCAGCTCCCGGATCCGCCCGCGGTGCTCGCGGTAACCGACGAGCTCCCCGTCGACCTCCAGCCGGCCACCACTGATCCGCTCCAGGTGGTTGATGCAGCGCAGGAACGTGGTCTTCCCGGAGCCGGATGGACCGATCAGGCAGGTCACCTCGCCGGGGACGACGGTCAGGGAGACCTCCCGAAGGGCGGCGTGCTGGCCGAACGACTTTCGCACCCGCTCGGCGCGGACCATAGGCACCCCGCCGGCCGGCACCCCGCCGGCCGGGCCCCCGACCGCCGCCCGCGTGGCGGGCTCGGTGGGCCCGGGCGCCGCCTCGCCGCTCACCGGCGCTCCCCGACGCGGGGCAGGGTTCCACGGGCGAAACGGCGCTCGAGCTGGTGCTGCCCGACCGTGAGCACCGAGGTCAGCGCGAGATACCACAGCGCCGCCACGATCAACAGCGGGATCGTCTGGAAGTTGCGGGCGTAGATGAGTCGCGTGGCGTTGAGCAGTTCGTTGTAGGAGATCACGCTCACCAGGGAGGTCGTCTTGAGCATCGAGATGGTCTCGTTGCCGGTGGGTGGAATGATCGTCCGCATGGCCTGCGGCAGCACGATGCGCCGCAGGGTCAGCGCCCGGGACATGCCGAGCGCGGACGCCGCCTCGGTCTGGCCCGGGTCGACGCCGTTTATCCCGGCGCGCACGATCTCGGCCATGTAGGCGGCCTCGTTGAGGCCGAGCCCGAGCACCGCCGCGGCGAACAGCGGCACGATGTGGTTGGCGTCGCCGGAGACGAAGCTCGGCCCGAACGGTATTCCGAGCGAAAGCCGGGGGTACAGCGCGCCGATGAAGCTCCAGAACAGGATCTGCACCAGCAGCGGTGTGCCCCGGAAGAACCAGATGTACAGCCAGGCGGCGCCGGCCACGACCGGGTTCGGCGACATCCGCAGGATGGCCAGCACGATTCCGCCGACGATCCCGATCGCCATCGCGATGACCGTCAGGTAGACGGTGGCCCACATGCCGCGCAGTACCGGCGCGGCGAACAGGTAGTCGCTGACGGTGCCCCACTGGAAGTTCCGGTTGGTGACGAGGGAGTGCACCCCCATCGCGGCGAGCACCAGGATGGCCACGCCGGCCGCCCACCGGCCGGGATGGCGCAGCGGCACGGCGTCGACGTCCACCCCGACCCCCGCCGCGGGCGCTGCGCCTGCCGCCGGCGCCGCCGCGGCTGCGAGGGCAGGTTCGGCGGCCGGGGCGGCTTCGGCGGCGGTGGCGGGTTCGGTGGCGGGGGTGGTGGCGCCGCGCTGGGGCGGAGAGGCGTCCGCGGCCGTCATCCGGCCGCGCCGTTGAGCCGCGGGTCGCTGATGGCCCCGTCACGGACCCCCCACCGGTCGAGGATCTTCGCGTAGGCGCCGTCGTCGATCAGCTTCGCCATGGCGGCGCGCAGCGGAGCGGCCAGGCCCGAGTTCTTCGGCACGGCGATACCGTAGGGCGCGGTCCCGTAGGGCTTCCCCACGATCCTGATCTTTCCGCCGGACAGCTTCGCCTGGTAGTCGGCGACCGGCGAGTCCGCCATCGACACCTCGGCACGCCCCGAGGTGAGGGCCAGGTTGGCGCCGTTCTGGTCGTCGTAGTTCTGCACGCTGACCTTGGGCCTGCCCGCCGCCGTGCACCGGCCGCTCTGGTCGCCGGCGTCGGTCTGCTGGGTGGTGCCGGTCTCCACCGCCACCGTGTGCCCGCACAGGTCGGCCAGCGTGGCGATCTCCACCCCACCCTGGCCGCGGGTCATGAAGGAGGTGCCCGCGGAGTAGTAGGTCACGAAGTCGACCTGCTTCTCCCGCTCTTTGGTGTCGGTGAAGGACGACATGCCGACGTCATATCGACCGGAGGCGAGACCGGGCAGGATCGAGTCGAAGACCACCTGCGTGGGCTGGACCTTGAGACCCAGGACACCGCCGAGCGCGCGGGCCAGGTCGATATCCATTCCGATGATGGTTTTTCCGTCCGTGTCGAAGAACTCGTTCGGCGCGTAGGACGGGTCGGTGGCCACCGTGAGCGTCCCCTTGTCGCGGCTGCTTTGGGGTAGTTGACCTGCGATGACGCCGTCGGTGGCGGTTGTCGTCGCCGACGTGGCCGTGGTGTTGGAGTCGTCATCGCCACAGCCCGCCGCGATCGTCAGCAGCGCGAGGCTCATGACCAGGGCAGATATCCTCGCACCATGACGAAAAACGCCGCTGTGCACTGATGACCTCCAGGATTCGGGTGGAGCGTTATGTGATGTGGGCGGTGTCCGAGTGCACCCAACCCTGATCATGTGACGCCTTCGCTACGCTCGCGCACCCGCTCCGTGTCGACATGTTTCGTTTGCGTTGCGGTGAGGTTCGTCCGAGGTTCACCGTGGGCGAACCTTCGGCGAGAGCCCGACCGGGTCGGCGTGCGATATTGGAAGTAACCCCGGGCAACCCCCGGGCGCTCGTCCCGCTGCACGATCACCAAACATCGTGGAGTGGGGCCGCTCAGGCCCGCCCTCCTGCGGACACGGCACGCACGGAGGGCGGGCGTCTTGTAGCGCCGCCCAGGTGGTACCACGATCGCCCACGGGGCCACCGGCGGCATGTCCGAGGAGCAATCTCCGTGACCGCAACCACTGACCACTCGACCCTCGACTCCACCGCCGCGTCGGAACTGGCCGGGGTCAGCCCGCGCCCGTCCGACGACGATCCCGCCTTCGCCCTGCACCGCGGCGGGAAGATCGGTGTCGCGCTCACCGTCCCGCTGGAGAACCGCGAGGACCTCTCGCTGGCTTACACTCCCGGGGTCGCGCGGGTGTGCATGGCGATCGCCGAGACGCCGGCACTCGCCGACGACTACACCTGGCGGTCCAACACCGTCGCAGTCGTCACCGACGGGACCGCCGTGCTCGGCCTCGGTGACATCGGCCCCCTGGGTTCCCTGCCGGTCATGGAGGGCAAGGCGGCGCTGTTCAAGCACTTCGGCGGCGTCGACGCCGTCCCGCTCGCGCTCGACTGCACCGACGTCGAGGAGATCGTCGAGACCGTCGTCCGGCTCGCGCCGAGCTTTGGCGGGATCAACCTCGAGGACATCTCGGCGCCACGGTGCTTCGCGATCGAGCGCCTCCTGCAGGAGCGCGTCGACATCCCGGTCTTCCACGACGACCAGCACGGCACCGCGATCGTCGCCCTGGCCGCGCTGGAGAACGCCGCCAAGCTGACCGGGCGCACCCTCGGCGACCTGCGTGCCGTGGTGTCCGGCGCGGGTGCGGCCGGGGTGGCGGTGACCCGCATCCTGCTGGCCGCCGGCATCGGCGACATCGCGGTCGGTGACAGCCGTGGCATCATCTACCCCGGCCGTGAGGCCCTCACCTCGGTGAAGGCCGCGCTCGCCGCCGAGACCAACAGCGCCGGCCTGACCGGTTCGATCACCGACGCGCTGCGCGGCGCCGACGTGTTCCTCGGCCTGTCCTCCGGGCAGGTGCCGGAGGAGGCGGTCGCCACCATGGCTCCCGAGGCGATCATCTTCGCGATGGCGAACCCGGACCCCGAGGTGGAGCCCGCGATCGCCCACAAGTACGCCCGCATCGTCGCCACCGGGCGCAGCGACTACCCCAACCAGATCAACAACGTGCTGGCGTTCCCCGGGGTGTTCCGCGGTGCGCTCGACGTGCGGGCCAGCCGGGTGACGGAGGGCATGAAGCTCGCCGCCGCCACGGCGCTCGCCGACGTGATCGCCGACGAGCTCGCCGAGGACCTCATCATCCCGAGCGTGTTCGACCCCCGGGTGGCCCCGGCCGTCTCCGCGGCGGTCGCCGCGGCCGCCCGGGCCGACGGGGTCGCCCGGCGCTGACGGAAGATCCCGGACGGTCGGGGACCCCGCGGGCAGCCGCCTGCGGGGTCCCCGTCGTCCACGGCGGAGCAGGGCCCGAGCGGGCGCGTCCTCAGACCCGGCCGCACCCCTGGCAAGGCCGGTGCTCGACGGCGTCGTCGAGCGGGCGGAGCGTCCCGCAGCCCTTGTAGGAGCAGCAGACGAAGTCCGCCGACATGACGGTGATGACCGGTGTGCCGTCGACCATGACCGTGGCGGGTGCCTCCGGGATCGGGACGACGTGCCGGCGGCGCAAGCTCAGCCGCCGGTGCGCCCCGCGCCGACGGGGCGTCTCTGACGGGTCATCCCGGGTCACCACGGTTTGTTCACCGCACCGTCCGCGCTTGTCGTACCCACGGCGATGAGTTCAGCACAACGGACCCGGGGACGCGCGGCCCGGGGCGGATGATCCCTGTTCGTCGGAAATGACCTCGACATCCCCCTTGCGGCCGCCTCGAGTCGCTCGCGCCCGCGACCGGGCGGCCGTAGGTTCGTGGGGTGCTCGCAGCCGCCGCGGTCTCCCTGCATCCCGATGCCCCTCTCGACGGTCTGTCCATCGGCGAGCAGCCTGAGCCCGCGCCGCCGGACGGGTGGGCCACCGTCACGGTGCGGGCCGCCTCGCTGAACCATCACGACCTCTTCAGTCTGCGTGGAGTGGGTCTGCCGGCCGACCGCCTTCCGATGATCCTCGGCTGTGACGCCGCCGGGGTGACCGCCGAGGGGGAGGAGGTCGTCGTGCATGCGGTGATCGGTGATCCGGCTGCGGGGGCCGGCGACGAGACGCTGGACCCGCGGCGAACCCTACTGTCCGAGCTGCATCCCGGCACCCTCGCCGAGCGGGTCGCGGTGCCCCGGCGCAACCTCGTGCCGAAGCCCGCCGGGCTGACGTGGGAGGAAGCGGCGTGCCTGCCGACGGCGTGGCTCACCGCCTACCGGATGGTGGTGTCCCGGGCCGGCCTGCCCGCGGGCGGCGGCGGGACGCTGCTCGTCCAGGGCGCCGGCGGCGGGGTGGCGACCGCCGCCCTGCTGATCGGCAAGGCCGCGGGGCACACCGTTTTCGTCACCTCGCGGGACGAGGGCAAGCGGGCGCGGGCCGCGGCCCTCGGCGCCGACGGCGTGTTCGAGTCCGGCGCCCGGCTGCCGAAGCGGGTCGACGCCGTCATCGAGACCGTCGGCGCGGCCACCTGGAGCCACTCGGTCAAGTCCCTGCGGCCCGGCGGGCGCATCGTCGTCTCCGGCGCGACCAGCGGCCCGAACCCGCCGGCCGAGCTCACCCGGATCTTCTTCCTGCAGTTGTCCGTCGTGGGCTCCACGATGGGCAGCCGGGAGGAGCTCGTCGATCTGCTCGCCTTCCTGGAGCGCACCGGCGTCCGCCCGCCGGTGCAGGAGGTGCGCCCGCTGTCCGCGGCGCGCGCAGCGTTCGAGCAGCTCGCGGACGGGGCCGTCTTCGGCAAGCTGGTCCTGACGCCCTGAGCGCCCGGCCGGCTCAGAGGTCGGCGTCGTCGTCGGGGCGGGCCAGCCAGGTGGCGAGGCGTTCGACGGCTTCCTCGAACTCCGGGTGGACGTCGACGAACGCCCGCAGCGAGTCGGCGAGCCCCTCGTAGGTCACCGTCTCCGCGCCGCGGCGGTCGGCGAGTTCCTCGATGCCTCGGTCGGTGAAGTACATCCCGCTCCCGTCATCCCGGCGGCGTCTTGGGTCCCGCCGTCCGGCCGGATCAGCGGACAGGACGGCCCCGGCAGGGCCGGGACCGTCCGTCATCCTCGCCGATCTCGTCGATGCGTGGCCGGTCGCTCAGTCCTCGAACGCGGCCTCGACGAGGGCCTGCTGCTCGCGCTCGTGCACCCGCGACGAACCCGACGCCGGGGCCGCCGCCGCCCGCCGGGAGATCCGGCGCAGGCGGATCCCGCCGGGCAGGAACTCGCCGAGGTTGAGCGCCATGTGCGGGTAGGCGCCCTGGTTCGCCGGCTCCTCCTGCACCCAGACGACGTCGGTGAGGTTCGGGTAGCGCTCGAGCGCCTTCGCCAGCTCCGGCCCGGGCGTCGGGTAGAGCTGTTCGACCCGCAGCAGCGCGAACCGCTCGGCGTCGTCGTGCCTGCCCCGGGCGGCGGCCAGGTCGTAGTAGACCTTGCCGGCCGACAGCAGCACCCGGCGGACCGTCGACGGGTCGGTGACGAAGTCGTCGGGGATCACCGGCTGCCAGCTACCCTCGGTCAGCTCCGCCACCGTCGAGGTGGCAGCCTTCAGCCGGAGCATCGACTTGGGCGTGAAGACGACCAGCGGTCGCCGGACCGGCGAGAGGGTCTGCCGGCGCAGCAGGTGGAAGTAGCTGGCGGGGGAGGACGGCGCCGAGACCGTCATGTTGTTGTCCGCGCACAGCGACAGGAACCGCTCGATGCGGGCGGAGGAGTGGTCCGGCCCCTGGCCCTCGTAGCCGTGCGGGAGCAGCAGCGCCAGCGCCGAACGCTGGCCCCACTTCGCCTCGCCCGCGCTGATGAACTCGTCGATGATCGACTGGGCGCCGTTGGCGAAGTCGCCGAACTGGGCCTCCCAGAGCACCAGCATGTCCGGCCGGGCGACCGCGTAGCCGTACTCGAACCCCATCGCCGCGAACTCGCTGAGCAGCGAGTCGTAGACGTAGAAGGTGCCGACGCCGTCGTTGTTCTCGGTCCCGTCGACGCCGTACCGCAGTGTCCGCAGCGGAGTGTGATCCTCGGCGCTGTGCCGGTCGACCAGCACGGCGTGGCGCTGGCCGAAGGTGCCGCGGCGACTGTCCTGCCCGGTCAGGCGGACCGACCGGCCGTCGAGGATGAGCGTGCCGAACGCCAGGGTCTCGGCGAGCGCCCAGTCGATCGCGTCGGTCTCGATCATCTGGGTGCGCCGCTCGATCTGGGGGCGCAGCCGCGGGTGGACGGTGAAGCCGTCGGGCAGGTTGACCTGCGTCTCGACGACCTTCTTCACGGCCTCGGCGGAGACCGCGGTGCTGACCGCGGCGGCGGCGGCCGCCTCCTCCGGGGTGGTGACGATCCGCGGCTGCGGCGCGGTGCCCGACGGGGTGGTGTCCCGGGTCTGCGCGAACGCCTTCTCCAGCTCGGCGCGGTAGGACTTCATCGCCTGCTCGGCCTCGTCGCGGGTGATGTCCCCGCGGCCGATCAGCGCCTCGGTGTAGAGCTTGCGCACCGAGCGCTTGCTGGCGATGGTGTCGTACATCAGCGGCTGGGTGAACGACGGCTCGTCCATCTCGTTGTGGCCGCGCCGGCGGTAGCAGAGCAGGTCGATGACGACGTCCTTGTTGAACGCCTGGCGGTACTCGAAGGCCAGCGCCGCCACCCGCACGCACGCCTCCGGGTCGTCCCCGTTGACGTGGAAGATCGGGGCCTGCACCATCCGCGCGACGTCGGTGGCGTACACCGAGGACCGGCTCGACTCCGGCGAGGTGGTGAATCCGACCTGGTTGTTGATGACCAGGTGGATCGTGCCGCCGGTGCGGTAGCCGCGCAACTGGGAGAGGTTCAGGGTCTCGGCGACGACGCCCTGCCCGGCGAACGCGGCGTCGCCGTGGACGAGGATCGGCAGGACGGTGAAGCCGGCCGTGCCCTTGTCCAGGATGTCCTGCTTGGCCCGGACGACGCCCTCGGTGACCGGGTCGACGGCCTCCAGGTGCGACGGGTTCGCCACGACCGAGACGGGCACCTTGCGCCCCTCGCGGCCGGTGTACACGCCCTCCGCGCCCAGGTGGTACTTCACGTCGCCGGAGCCGTGCGCCGTCTGCGGGTCGAGGTGACCCTCGAACTCGGCGAAGATCTGCCGGTAGGACTTGCCGACGATGTTGGCGAGCACGTTCAGCCGGCCGCGGTGGGCCATGCCGATGACGACCTCGTCGATGCCGGCGTCGGCGGAGCGCTCCAGCACCTCGTCGAGCGTCGGGATCGTCGACTCGGCGCCCTCCAGCGAGAAGCGGCGCTGGCCGACGTACTTCGTCTGCAGGAAGGACTCGAACGCCTCCGCGGCGCCGAGGCGCTCCAGCACGTGCAGCTGCTCGGCCGGGTCCGGGCGCTCCGCGCTCCGTTCGACCCGGGCCTGGATCCAGGCGCGCTCGTCGGGCTCCTGGATGTGCATGTACTCGATGCCGACCCGGCGGCAGTACGAGTCGCGCAGGACGCCGAGCACGTCGCGCAGCGACATCGTGCGCTGGCTCGCGAACCCGCCGACGGCGAACTCCCGGTCGAGGTCCCACAGCGTCAGCCCGTGGCTGATGATGTCCAGGTCGGGGTGGCTGCGGATCGCGAACTCGAGCGGGTTGGTGTCGGCCATCAGGTGACCGCGCACCCGGTAGGCGTGGATCAGCTCCAGCACCCGGGCGTTGTGGTCGAGGTCGCCCTCGTGCACCACGGGCTTGTCCGCGACCCAGCGGATGGGCTCGTACGGCACCCGCAGCGACTGGAAGATCTCGTCGTAGAAGCCGTCCTCGCCCAGCAGGAGCTGGTGCATCCGGCGCAGGTACTCGCCGGACTGGGCGCCCTGGATGATGCGGTGGTCGTACGTGCTGGTCAGCGTGATCGTCTTGGAGATCGCGAGCCTGGCCAGCGTGTTGGCCGCGGCGCCGGAGAACTCGGCCGGATACTCCATCGCGCCGACGCCGATGATCGTTCCCTGGCCCTCCATCAGCCGGGGCACCGAGTGCACCGTGCCGATGCCGCCGGGATTGGTCAGGCTGATGGTGACGCCGGTGAAGTCGTCGGTGGTCAGCTTGTTCGCCCGAGCGCGGCGGACCAGGTCCTCGTAGGCCGCCCAGAACTGGTTGAAGTCCAGCGTGTCGGCCTTCTTCACCGCGGCGACGACGAGCTGGCGGCCCTTCGGGGTCACCAGGTCGATGGCCAGACCGAGGTTGACGTGCTCCGGCTGGACGAGCGCCGGCTTGCCGCCGACCTCGGCGTAGGAGGCGTTCATGGCGGGGTGGTTGGCCAGCGCCTTGACCATCGCGTAGCCGATGATGTGCGTGAACGACACCTTGCCGCCGCTGGAACGGGCCAGGTGCCGGTTGATGACGATGCGGTTGTCCGCGAGCAGCTTCGCCGGGAACGCCCGCACCGACGTGGCGGTCGGGACGTGCAGCGACGTCTCCATGTTGCTGACCACGCGGGCGGCCGCGCCGCGTAGCGGCGTGGTGGCCGAGCCCTCCGCGCCGGCGGGGGCGGGTGCCGGCTGCCTGGCGGCCACGACGGGCTTGGCGGCTGCCGGCTTCGCGGGCGCTGAGGGTGCGGGCGTGGCGGGCTTCGCGGGCGCCGCCGCGGCGGGCTTCGCGGGCGGGGCCGGAGTGGGCACGGACGCCGGGACCGCGGGCGGGGTAGGCTTCGCCTCAGGCGGCGCCGTGTGGGCGACCTCACCGTCGGGTGAGATCCCGCTTGGTGCCACCTCCGCGGCGGGCGCATCCGCACCGGGGCCGACCGGCGGCGCGGTGGGCCGGTAGTCGGAGAGGAACTCCTGCCACTCCGGCGACACGCTTTGTGGATCTTCGAGAAACTGCTGGTAGATCTCGAAGACCAGCCATTCATTAGGTCCGAAGTCAGGTCCTGACGCAGGAACCGTCGGTGCTGTCACGGGGCCATTCGCCTCTATCCACGGTCTCACTTCACGGCCTCCGAAAGGCCCTTCTGCCACCGTCTGCTCAGGCTACCCGCTCTGGACACCCAGGGCAGGGGCGGGCCTGCCCGGTCGGGTCACAGGCACGGTGCGTGCCGGGTCGATGCCGCCCTGCTGCGAACCTGGCCGGTGTTCGTGTGGTTGGCCGGCGGCGGAGGGTGACTCACCCCGGCGTTGGCGGTCCCCACCCGATGCGGGCCGTTCGTCCGGTTTCCCGCTTGGGGAACACCCGGGGCGGTCCATCCGTTAAGCTGAGTGTCGCCGGCCCGCATCATGGCCCCCGGACCCAATAAAAGTCGCTTCGAGCGACCTACGCCCGTGAGGCGACCTGGCGGGCCGGCGTCTACTTGGTTCGGATAATGCAGCACGCCCCGGCGGTTCGCCGGGGCGATTTCTGCTGTTCGGACCTGTTCACCTGCACTCGGTGGATCTCGGTGGATCTCGCGCCGCCCGGCGAGACCGCCCGCCGAGGTGCGGTGGCCGGCCGGACGGTTACGTCGCCGAGCCCCCGGTCACCTGAAGTGATTCCAACCCCCTCGGCCGGCGGTCGGCCGCCCGGCCAGGGTCACGCCGGTTCCAGGCAGCACCAGCCCGATCCGTGCACAGCCCTCGGGGATGGCCGCGGACGGGGGCAGGCAGGCGACGAGCGCGTGGTCCTCGCCGCCGGTGAGCACCCAGTCCAGCGGGTCCGCCCCCAGCTCGGCGGCGGCCGAACGCAGCGGCGCGCTGCCGGCCAGGGCGGTCAGGTCGGCCAGGTCGAGATCGATCCGCACCCCCGAGGCGGCGGCGATGTGGCCGAGGTCCTGGACCAGGCCGTCCGAGACGTCGCACATCGCGTGCGCGCCCGCCGCGGCGAGCGCCGGGCCGAGCGGGTAGGGCGGCCTGGGTCGCCGGTGCGCCGTGACCAGCCCCGCCCGGCCGGTGTCCGCGCCGTGGCCCAGGCCCGCGGTGAGCAGGGCCAGGCCCGCCTCGGCCCGGCCGACGGAGCCGGCGAGCACGACCACGTCGCCCGGCCGGGCCCCCGAGCGCAGCACCGGTGCCCGGCCCTCGAGATCGCCGAGAGCGGTCACCCCCAGCATGATGGAGTCGGCGGAGCTGATGTCGCCGCCGGCGACGCTGGCCCCGGCCCGGGCGCACTCGGCGGCGAGCCCGTCGGCCAGCGCCAGGGCCCAGTCGACGGTGAGGTCACCGGGCGCGGCGAAGCCGACGAACAGCCCGGTCGGTCGGGCGCCCATCGCCGCCACGTCCGCGAGGTTCTGCGCCGCGGCCTTGTGCCCGACGTCCACGCCCGACGACCAGTCCCGCCGGAAGTGGCGGCCCTCCAGCAGCAGGTCGGTGGTGACGACCACCCGGGCGTCCGGCGCGGCCAGCACCGCGGCGTCGTCGCCCGGGCCGACGAGGACGTCCCGGCCGCGGGCGAAACGGGCGGTGATCGCGCGGATCAGCTCGAACTCGCCGAGATCCCGCAGCGTCGCGGTCACGGTGCTCCGGCGCTGCGGAACGACCGGGCGCCGTGGAACGACCGGCCGCCGTGGAATGACGGGGCGCCGCGGAGGGTGGCACCGAAGCGCCGGTGCCGCCTGCCCGACCGCCTCCGCGCGCCCATGGACCCCCCGTTCACCGGCCCAGCACCCCCCTTCCGGCGGAATGACCGTGATCGCAACATCCGCGTCACCTTTTCGTCATATCCCACTGAAAATCTGACGCGCGTGCATGACCAGTCCTGTCGTTCCGCATGTCGCGTCCGGCCCACCGAGACCCCGGGGGCCGGTCGCCCGCGCGCCCAGGCGGCTCGTCACGGCGGGAGCCCGCCCAGCCGGCATCGGGCCTGGTAGGCCCGCCTGTGGCGCTGCAGCCAGGCCGGGGCAAGATCGAGGGAAAGCACTACCTGCCCTCCACCCCCGAGACCGTCACATGGGGCGAGCTGCCCAACGCACTGACCAGGCCCGTGCTCAGCGTCGACTCCGGTGCCGCGGTCACCTTCGACACGGTCAGCCCGGAGGGTATCCTCGGCGATCAGGGCCGTGACCCCGACGCGTTCCTCGCCGACCTCGGCGTGCCGCCTTCGGAGGTTCTCGCCGACGCCCGGGCCATCGCCGCCTCCGGCCTGCCGCACCGGTTCGGTGTGGACGCCCCGCACATCGTGACCGGGCCGGTGCTCGTCCGCGGCGCCCAGCCCGGTGACATGCTGCGCGTCGACGTCGTGTCGCTGCACCCGCGGGCCCGGTACGGGATCGTCTCGTCCCGCCACGGCGCCGGCCTGCTCGCCGGGGAGTTTCCGGAGGGCAGCCCGCCCGAGCCGGACGCCGACGCGCGGCACTGGCAGCGCTTTCGCACCGTCACCACCTTCTGCGCCGTCGAACGCCGCCGCGGTCGCCTCTTCGGCTCGCTGACCAGCACGAGCGGCGGACGAGCCCGCTTCCCGCTGGCCCCGTTCCTGGGCGTCATGGCGGTCGCCGTGGACAGTACCACCGAGGTCATTCCCTCCACCTCGGTCGGCCTGCACGGCGGCGCCCTGGACTGCCGCGATCTCGGCACCGGCGCCCGGCTCTACCTGCCCGTCCAGGTCGCCGGCGCGCTGTTCGCCGTCGGTGACCCCCATTATGCTGTCGGTGACGGGAAGATCGGTGCGACGGCCCTGGAGGGCCCGCTGCGCGCGACGCTGCGCCTGACGGCGCTGCGGGAGGCGGCCGCCCGCGCCGCCCTGGGGGCGCTGCGCGAGCCGTTCGTCGAGACCGACTCCGTGTGGGTCACCGTGGGCCTCGACGCAGACCTGACCGAGGCGATCCGCCGCGCGACCCGTTCGGCGGTGCTGTTCCTGCAGAGCCGGGTCGGGCTCGAACGCGCGGAGGCACTGGCCTACCTGTCGGCGGCGGCCGACATCGGGGTGTGCCGGATCGGTCCCGGGGCGCAGACCGCGTTCTGCCGCATCCACCGGGCGGACTTCACGGAGCCGACGGCGGCGAAGCCCCGGTTGCACCGGCCGCCGTTCGCCCGCATCGTCGGCGCCGCCGCCGGCGGGGAGGAGGCGGGCGGCGGAGAGGAGGCGGGCGGCGTGGCCGGCGTGGATGACGTGGATGACGTGGCCGGCGTGGCGGGCGTGGCCGGTGTGGCGGGCGTGGCCGGTGTGGCGGGCGTGGGCGGTGTGGCAGACGACAGCCCCGAGCCGGTCGGTGCGGCGGACGGGCCCGCGCAACCGGTAGGCGGCGAGCGGCCCGCCGCCGAGCCCGCCGGCGGGCCCGGGCCGCAGCAGGCAGGAACGCTCCGGTCCCCCCGGGCAGGGTCAACGCGTTCGGGGCCGGCCGACCGGAGGGGCCGCCCGGCGGGCCGATAAGCCGGCGGGCCGATAAGTCAGTCGGTCGAGGCGCCGGTACCCGGTGAGCGCCGTGCACCCGCCGGATCGCGTCGCACGGCTGGCGCCGGCGCGTCGTCGAGGCCCTCCAACTCCGAGAGCGCGATCGGGCGCCAACGGTGCAGCAGTTCGTCCGCGCCGGCGCGGACGGGCCCGCGGGCGACGGTCGGGCCGCCCGGCGTTCCCCGACCGTCGGTGCCGGCCCGCTCGGCCGGGACCGGGGCGATCCCGGCGGTGGCCAGCCGCGGCCACAGCGAGGCCAGCGCCGCCTCGGGGTCGAGCTCGAAGTCGGACTGGCGGACCCGCCAGAACCGCCACCCCGCCCGGCGCAGCTCCCGTTCACGGTCGAACTCGCGGGCGATCTCCGCCGGCCCGGGGCCGACGTCGCCGTCGCACTCGACCGCGAGCCGGGCCCGCCCGCCCGCCACGACCAGGTCGACCCGCCGGCCGTTGACCTCCACCTGGGGCGTGACGAGATAGCCGCGGCCCGCGAGATGGCGGAACACCCGCTGCTCGAACAGCGAACCGAAGGCCGGATGGGGGCGGTCCGTGGCGACCTCGGCGAGCGGCGGCGCCATGCCGGGCAGCGGCGCGGCCGGGCGCGCCGCCGACAGCACGTAGCTGAGGTAGCTGTGCCGCAGGTCCTGGTGGTCGAGGTCGGCCGGCGACACCGAGTGGAACAGCCAGACCTGGTCGCGCGCCCGGGAGGCCGCGACGTTGAACCGCCGCTGGTACTCCAGCCGGGTCAGCGGGACCGGTTGGTCGCCCGGCGCGACGACCAGCGACAGGAACACGACGTCGCGCTCATCGCCCTGGAAGTCGGCCGGCGTGCCCACCCGCAACCGGCGGCGCAGGTGCTCGGCGGCCGACATCCGCTCGGCGAGCTGGTCGCGGATCAGCGCGGCCTGCGCGGTGCCCTGGGTGACCACGACCCCGAAGCTGAGCCCGGCGTAACGAGGGTCCTCGGCGCAGGCCAGGACCTGCGCGACGAGCGCCTCGGCCTCGGCCGGGTTGCGCGGCCCCGCCGGGGTGGCCGTGGTTAACCCGTGCGGGACGAACCGCGCGACCAGCGGCGTCAGCCGGTCCGCGCCGAACTGGCGCAGCGGCAGCAGCGGCGCGTCCCGGTAGAACATCGCCGACGACCACTCGATGATCTCGGGCATGCAGCGGAAGTGCTCCCGCAACCGGATCACCTCGCCGAAGCGGGTCCGCAGCAGGCTGAACAGACTGGACCGCGGGGTGAGACCGACGCGCAGCCAGGCCGGCACGTCCGGCAGCAGGGCGTCGAGCCGGTCGAGGACCGGGTCGAGCTCCTGCGCCGGGTCCACCGGCGGGGTGCACTGGCGGTCGTCGCCGACGACGATCACGCGGGGCGCCAGCCACAGCAGGAACAGGCTGTCGAGTCCGGCCTGGCTGCCCTCGTCGACGATGACGACGTCGAAGCTGTCGCGGACCGCGGGGATGGTCGACAGCACCTCCCGGATCGGCATCACCCAGGCCGGAACCGCCGTCTGGGCGATCTCCATCGCCTCTCGGGCGGCCTGTCGGTAGCGCTCGGCGTGCCGACCGGCCAGCGTGCCGCCGGCGGCGACGGTGTCGGCGTAGGCGCGCAGCGCGGCTGACTGCTCGGCGCCCATCCGTTCCAGGCAGTGCTTCCACGCCTTCGCCCCGGCCAGCTCCGCGGTGGCCGCGGCGAGGACGTCCTCGGCCGCGTCGAGCTGGGCGTCCAGGTCGACGGGCGACACCGTGGTCGCACCGCCGGGAACGCTGCCGGGAACGCCGTCGCCGTGGGACCCGCCGCCGGGAGCGCCCGCGGAACCCGAGGAGCCGGCCGGGATGTCGGGACGGGCGGCTCGGGCCAGCCAGCTTGCCGCGACGGCCCAGGCCCAGGCGGCCGAGAACGACGCCAGCCGGGCCGGCCACGGATCACCGCCGCCGTCCTCGCGCCCTCGCTCGCCGCCAGGGCCGCGGTCGGATCCGTCGATCGTGGCGGCGGTCAGGAGATCCGCCAACACGGGATGGGCCGCCCGTAGCCGGCGGAGCAGCACGGCGCGCCGGGCGGCGGCCTGCCCCCGGGCCGCTGCGGCGTCGAGCCCGGCGCGGGCGGTGGCGTAGGCATCGGCGTCGCGAGTCCGGGCGGCGGCGGCCACGGCGCCGAGCTCGGCGGCCAGTGCGGTGGGGGCGTCCGGGTCGGCGGCGAGCCGGTCGTACTCGTCGGCGAGGTCGGCCAGCGCCCGGTCGGCCGCGGCCGCGGCCGCCATCGGTTCGATCGCGGCCATCGCCGCGGCCAGATCCCGCCCGTCCGCGGCGGAGTCGATCGTGACCGGCTGCCCGGGCGCCGCCTCGCGGGCGAGGGTCACGACCCGGTCCCGCGCGGCCACGACGGCGTCGATTCCCTCGACGGCCTGCTGCCCCTCGACCAGCCGGGACAGTCGGACCTCGAGCGGATCACCGGGCCGCGGCGGGCGGCCCACCAGGGTCCAGCCGCGACCGGCCGCCTCGACGGCGAGCTCCGCCCGCAAGCGGGTCAGGAGGATGTCGAGCAGTTCCGGGGTCGTCGGCGCGACCCCGTCGACGGTCACCTGGCGCAGCAGCGCGTCGGCCTCCCGCTGGACCTTCGGCTTGAAGCGACGCCGGAGCTCGGCGCCGCCGGCCAGATGCGCCCGCAGCGCCTCGGCGCGAGGGAGCAGCGCGGCGGGATCGAGCTCGGCGCCGCCGGGTTCGCCCTCATCGCCGGGTTCGGCGTCGCCGGGTTCGCCCTCGTCGCCGGCCGCGGCACGGGCCGGATCGGTGCGGGCGCCGCCGGCGGCAGGCAGCACCACGGCGTGCAGGCCGAGGTCGTCGACGTGGCGGGCCGCCTCCGCGACGAGCGGCGCGGCGGCGCTCACCTTGGCCCACAGCAGGCGGTCCCGCCCGGCGAGGGCATCGTCGAGGGCGGCGGGGATCCAGTCCCGGTCCGGTCCGCGGGCGCCGTGCGCGGTCAGGTCGTCGAGGGCGCGGACGAGCGCGGTCACCGCCGCCCGCAGCGGGCCGGTCGGCGACGGTCCGGGGCCGGCCGCGGCGATCTCGTCCAGGAGGCCGCAGGCGGCGGCGGTGACTCCGGCCCGGGCTGCCTCGGCCGCCTGCCGGGCCGCGCGGTCCGCGGTCACCAGCGCGGCGAAGCGCGCCGCGGCCAGGACCGGCGGTACCGCACCGATCGGGACGTCCGCCCGGTCCGCCGTCCGCCCGGCTTCCTCCGCTGCTGCCGCTGCCGCCGCGCCCGTGGAGGAGGCGCCCGTAGAAGAGGCGTTCGTGGAGGAGGCGTTCGGCGCGGCCGGGTCGTCGGCGGCGGCGCGCAGCAGGGCGTACAGCTCCACCGCCTCGGCGTCCGTCAGTGGCGCGGGCCGATCGTCGCCGGTCCGCGCGGGCGGCAGCGGCAGCGGCAACCAGCCGTGGGTCCCGCCACCGTCACGAACCCGGGCGGCGATGCTCGCCCGGGTCCCGCCCCATCCCGCGGCGCCGACCTCGCTTTCCGGATGCACGGCGCGCTCGGCGGCCCGCGCGTCACGGGCCCGCTCGGCGAGCTCGGCGCGGGCGCGCAGCGCCTCGGCCCGCCGCCGCGCGGCCTGTTCGATCCGGCGGTCGAGCGCCTCGGGATGGTGGACCGCCTTCTCCGCGGCCAGCGCGCTGACGCTCGCGGCGAGCTCGGGCGAGCCCACCCCACCCACCGCACCAACGTCCACCGCACCAACGTCCACCGCACCGACGTCCACCGCGGCGAGGCTCGTCCCGGCGGCGGGGCCGGACGCCTCCTCGACGTCGGTGAGCGACACGCACAGCCGCTGCAGCTCGGGCGGCAGCTTCTCCCGCAGCACCCGCAGGGCCTGCGCCTTCTGGCTGGTGACGAGGACTCGTTGACCCTCGGCGAGCAGCGCGGAGATCAGGTTCGCGATCGTGTGGGTCTTGCCGGTGCCGGGCGGACCCTCGACGACGACGCCGTTGTCGTGGCGCAGTCGTTCGAGTACCCGGGCCTGCTCGGGGCTGGCCGGCAGCGGCAGCAGCGGGTCGGCGCCGAGCTCGGCGCCGCTCGTCGCGCCCTCGGCGTCGAGCCAGGCGAGCCGCTCGTCGGCGTCCAGGGTCGCGACGAGCTGGACTAGGCCCAGCGGCGGCGGCCCGTCGCCGCGCAACGCCGCCAGCATCCGCTCGTAGTAGGTCAGCAGCGAGGCCTGGTCACGCACGCGCAGCACGAGCGCGGGGGCGAAGGTCACACGGGGGCGGGTCGCGCCGTGCGGTGGTGCTGGCGGCGTGTCCTGCGGCTCGAAGCCGTCCACCGGCACGTCCAGGGCCAGGGTCAACCAGTCCCGCAGCAGCCGCGGGTCGTCCGCGCCGAGCGGGACCGGCGGCCGGTTCTGCAGGCGTTCGTGCAGGTGGTTGGTCCGTTCCCGGCGGAAACCGGGAAGGCCGTCGAGCAGCGGGCCGTCGCCCAGCCGGGTGGCCCCACCCGCCGGCACCCGCACCCGGATGTCCGAGCTGACCGGGTCGATCTCGCAGCTCACCCGGGTGGACAGCAGATGCTCGCGGATGAGCGGGCCGCCGGGTGGCGTCCAGGTGAGCAGGCCGGTGGCCAGCACCAGCTCCAGCGCGTCGCCCTCCTGAGCCACCCGGGCGGCGACGGCGTGCAGCGTGTTGTGCAGGGCGCGGCGCTCGGCGTCGGCGTGGGCGCGCGTCGCCCAGATCCGCCAGCCGGGCAGCCAGTCGCGGTAGGCGGCCTCCAGCCGGTCGTCATCCGGGCTTGCCGGGTCGGGACCGGCCGCAGCGTCCGCGCCCGCGCTCGGCCACACCGGGGGACGGTCGGGGTCGGCCAGGGCCGCGTCGGGCAGGCGGATCCGACCGGCGAGGATCGGCGGGAGCGGCGGGGGCGGGGGCAGCGCGGCGGCGGCGGGGGCGGTCAGCAGGACCTCGCCGGCGCCGGCGTGCTCCGACAGGGCGACGCCGGTCGGGATGTCGGCGAGCCAGACGGTGAGCGGATGCTCCTCGACGGTCCGCACCCGCTCGGAGCGGGCCACGGCGATCTCGTGCAGGAAGCGCACCAGCCGGTGGCAGCGGTCGGCGAGCGCCGCCCGCTGCTCGGCGTCGGCGTGGCGCGCCGTCACCGGATCACCCGCCGCGCTCGCCTCGCGCCGGCGGCGGCCAGGAGGCGCCGCCCGTAGGGTGCCATCTGCCGTCCCTCCCGTTCCCGTACCCCTCCGCGCCGCCGCGATCAGGGCTCCGCCACGACGAATAATGACGGTTGTCCCCGGCGGGCGTGCGGGCCGGGTGGCACGTCCGCGCGGGGCACGCCGCGACCTGTCGGCGGCCGGCGGCCATGGATCGACCGTGGCCTCGGTGTATGCCTGCCGTTGGCCGGTCGGCGCCTGGGGCCGCCCCTTCGGCGTGCCGCCGCCGATCGCCGCTCACGGATGCGACAACATACGCATCCGTGAGGTCACGGTTCTATGCTGATTTGCACATTCACTCCCGGTACTCCCGGGCCTGCAGCCGCGACTGCGACCTGGAGCACCTGGCCTGGTGGGCGGCGCGCAAGGGCATCGCGGTCGTCGGCACCGGAGACTTCACCCACCCCGCGTGGTCGCAGGAGCTCGCCGAGAAACTCGTTCCGGCCGAGCCCGGCCTGTTCCGGCTGCGGCCGGATCTGGAGCGCGACGTGCTGCGCACGCTGCCGGCCTCCTGCCGGACGGTGACCCGCTTCATGATCTCCAGCGAGATCTCCACGATCTACAAGCGGGGCGATCGGACCCGCAAGGTCCATCACCTGCTCTACGCGCCGACCCGGGAAGCTGCCGCGGCCATCACCGCGGCGCTCGCCCGCATCGGCAACCTGGCGGCGGACGGGCGGCCCATCCTCGGCCTGGACTCCCGCGACCTGCTGGAGATCACCCTGGCCGGCGGGCCGGGCTGCTACCTCGTGCCGGCGCACGTGTGGACGCCGTGGTTCGCCGTGCTGGGTTCCAAGTCCGGCTTCGACGCCGTCGAGGACTGCTACGTCGACCTCGCCGACGAGATCTTCGCCCTGGAGACGGGGCTGTCCGCCGACCCGGAGATGTTCTGGCGGATCTCCGGCCTCGACCGCTACCGCCTGGTGAGCAACTCCGACGCCCACTCGCCGCCCATGCTCGGCCGCGAGGCGACGGCCTTCACCTGCGAGCTGGACTACTTCGCCATCGAGGCGGCGCTGCGCGGCGGGGACGGGTTCGCCGGGACGGTCGAGTTCTTCCCCGAGGAGGGCAAGTACCACCTCGACGGGCACCGCAAGTGCGGGGTGTGCCTGACCCCGGAGCAGACCCGCGAGGTCGGCGGGCGCTGCCCGACCTGCGGCGGCCTGCTGACCGTGGGCGTGCTCAACCGGGTGGAGGCGCTGTCCGACCGCGGGGCCGGCGTGCGTCCCGCGACAGCCGCCGACGTCACCTCGCTGGTGCCGCTGCCAGAGGTCGTCGGGGAGATCCTCGGGGTGGGGCCGAAGAGCAAGGCGGTCGCGGGCCAGGTCACCTCGCTGGTGTCCCGACTCGGCCCGGAGCTCGGCATCCTCGGCGACGTCCCGGTGTCGGCGATCGCCGAGGTGGGCTCGGCCGAACTGGTCGAGGCGATCTCCCGGCTGCGGCGCGGCGAGGTGATCCGCCAGGCCGGCTTCGACGGCGAGTACGGCGTCATCAAGCTGTTCGAGCCGGAGGAGCTCGCCGGGGACGGCGGCACCCTGTTCGACCTCGCCCCCGCCACCCCTGCCGAGCCGGACGCGGCCGGGCGCGGCGGCCGGATCCCGCGGCAGGCGGGACGCGGTCAGCGGTCCCGTCACAGCGCACTCGCCGCCGCTGCGGCCGCGGCGGGCGGCACGGACGTCGCCGACGGCGGCCCGACGCTCGACGAGGCGCTCGCCGCGAGGGGGGAGGGGTCACCGGCTGACCGGGCCGTCGCCGCGGGGACGCCTGCGGTCGAGTCGGTCGGTTCCGCGCAACCGGCGGGTCCGGTCGAGCCGATGGGTTTCGTCGAGCCGATGGGTTTCGTCGAGCCGATGGGTTCGGTCGAGTCGGCGGGTTCGGTCGAGTCGATGGGTGTGGCCGAGCCGGGGGGTCGGGTCGCGGGCGCGGCACCGTCCGTGCTCGACGGGCTGGACCCGGACCAGCGGCAGGCGGCGGCGCATCCGGCCGGCCCGTTGCTCGTCCTCGCCGGTCCCGGCACCGGCAAGACCCGCACGCTGGTGCACGCGATCGCCCACCGGGTCGCCGAGCGCGACGTGCCCGCCGAGCAGTGCCTGGCCGTGACGTTCACCCGGCGGGCGGCGGGGGAGCTCGCCGAGCGGCTCGACGCCATGCTGGGCGAACGAGCCCGCCGGGTGCTCGCGACGACGTTCCACGGCCTGGGGCTGACGATCGTCCGTGAGCAGCACGAGCGGCTGGCGCGCGGGGCGCAGGTCCAGGTCGCCGACGACGCCGTGCGGGCGGAGCTGCTCGACGCCGCGCTGCACGGCGAGGGCGACTCCCGCGCCCGGCGCCGGGTGTCGGCCGGGCTCGCCGAGCTCAAGCGGCTGCGGGCGCTCGGCCAGGCCCAGCGCGACCATGACCTGGTCGGCGTCCTCGCCCGCTACGACGCCGAGCTGCGGGAACGGGACATGGTCGACCTCGACGACCTCATCGCGCTGCCGCTGACTCTGCTGCGCTCGGCACCGGAGCTGGTCGAGCACTACCGCGACCGCTGGCGCCACGTCTGGGTCGACGAGTACCAGGACACCGACGAGCTGCAGTACCGGCTGCTGGGGCTGCTGTGCCCGCCGGCGGCGAACCTGTGCGTGATCGGCGACCCGGACCAGGCGATCTACAGCTTCCGCGGCGCCGACGTCGGCTTCTTCCTGCGGTTCGAACAGGACTACCCGAACGCGCGCACGGTCGCGCTCACCCGCGGCTACCGGTCGACGCGCACGATCGTGCGGGCGGCCCTCGACGTGATCGCTCCGGCGAGCCTGGTGCCGGGCCGGGCGCTGACCGCGGTGCGGGGCGCCGAGGGGGACGGCCCGGTGCTGCTGCGGCGCTACCGCAGCGAGGCAGAGGAGGCCATCGCGGTCGTCGACACCATCGACGCCGCACTCGGCGGGACGTCCTTCCACGCACTCGACTCCGGGGTGGACGGCTCGGTGGAGGCGGACCTGTCGTTCGCGGACGTCGCGGTGCTCTACCGGACCGCCCGTCAGGCGGAACCGATCATGGAGGCGCTGGCGAAGCGGGGATTCCCCTTCCAACGCCGTTCGCACCTGCCGCTGGCCGACGCCCCGGCCGTCGCCGCCCTGCTGGCCCTGTTGCGCCCGGCCGGTGCGGTGACTGCGGCGAGTGCGGCCGGTGCGGCCGGTGCGGCCGGTGCCGTGGGTGAGCGTGCGGTGTCCGGGCTGCTGCGTGACGCGGGGGCGCAGGCGGTCGACCTGGCGGCTGCGCTCGGCACCGAACTGGGGGCGTCGCTGCCGGCGGGGTTCGCGGGCTTCCCCGGCGGACGGGTGCCGACCGAGGCCGAGCTGCGGCTGGCCGTGGAGCTGCTCTCGCCCGCCGCGGCCGCCGCCGGGACCGACCTGGACGGCTTCCTCACGTCGGTCACGATGGCCAGCGAGGTCGACGGCCTCGACCCGCGGGCGGACCGCGTCAGCCTGCTCACCCTGCACGCGAGCAAGGGCCTGGAGTTCGGTCTGGTCTTCATCGTCGGCTGCGAGGACGGGCTGCTGCCGATGCGCTTCGGGCCCGCCGGCCGTGCCCGTGCGACTGAAGGCGGGCAGGCGGCGGGGGAGCAAACGGCGGGGGAGCAGGCGCCGGGCGGCCAGGCCGGCCCGGCCGCGGCGGCGCTGCTTGCCGAGGCCGAGGAACGGCGGCTGTTCTTCGTGGGCGTCACCCGGGCGCGCCACCGGCTGATCCTGACCTCCGCGGCGCGCCGCCGGGCCGGCGCGGATGCCGAGACCCGGCCCTCGCCGTTCCTCGCCGACATCAGCCCGGCCCTGCTGTCGACGGGCGAGCCCGCGAGCACGCGCCCGCAGGCCCGCCGCCCATCGATGGGCCAGCAGCTCAGGCTCGTCTGAACCGCGCGTCCGGTCCGGCGGGGGATGCGTGGGAGAGCGCCTCCGTGGCTCTTCCACAGGGCTCGGCGTCCGATTTATCCCTGTGGAAGAGACAGGTGGCGCCGCTCCCCTGCGCCGGGCCACGTTCGGGCCGCGGCGCTGGCGCCGCTCGCGGCGGCCTCAGCGCTTGCGGAGCACCATCGCGAGGTTCCAGGTGACGATCTCGCGGGCTCCGGGCACCTTCAGGATCACCTTCGCCCAGTCCGGCAGGTAACGCGGCATCGCGTCGAGGATCTCGACGTCGGCGCGGCGGCGTGCCCAGGACAGCGTGTCGGCGACCGACACCGGGAACAGCGTCCGGCCGTAGATGTTCTTCGGCGCCTGCCCCTTGCGGCGCTCGAAGCGGGCCGCCGCCCGGTCACCGCCGAGGTAGTGCCACGGCGCCGTCTCGTGGCCGCCCCAGGGCGACAGCCAGTTGGTGTAGCTGAGGAAGATCAGCCCGCCGGGGCGGGTGACCCGGACCAGTTCCGAGCACATCCGCCACGGGTCGGGGACGTGCTCCAGGACGTTGGACGTATAGCACAGGTCGACGCTGCCGGACAGGAACGGCAGGTCCAGCGCGCTGCCCCGGACCCGGCCGGGGACCTCGATGCCCCCGGCCTCCATCTCCGAGACGTCCGGCTCGACCCAGACGTAGCGGGCGCCGGCGTCGAGGAACGCCGAGCGGAAGTAGCCCGGGCCGCCGCCGACGTCCAGCACGAGCTGGCCGGTCAGCGAGGTGTACCGCATGAGCTGGCGGACGGAGTCCGCGGCGATCAGCGAGTAGAACCCCGCCGGGTCGACGGGCTCCTTGCGGTGGGCGAGGAAGAGGGTCTTCGATCGGCCGAGGCCCCAGCCGGAGTACGGCAGCGTGCGCACGAGGGTCGCCTCGCCGTCCGGGCTGTTCGCCGTGCTGGTCGTGGGCGCCTGGTGGGCCGGTGCCGACCGGGGATCCGATGCTGCCTGCTGGGCGGGTGCTGCCTGCTGGGCCGGTGCCGCCTGGGTCGGCGGGGTCGCCTCCTTCGCCGGGCGGGCCGCGGACCGCCCCGCGCCCGACGAGGAGGGCCCCGCTGTCGCCGTCGTGGGCTCGGCGGAAGTCGCCGCGGATGCCGCCGTGTCAGACATGGCGGGGACGATAACACTCCGGCCGCGGGGGGCCGCCGGCCCCGGGCGAGGGCCGGTCGGTGCCTCGCCGGCTGGGGTCCGGCGGCGGCTGGGGTCCGGCGGCGGCTGGGAGCGGGAGGGCACCGTCGGCGGGCCTGCTGGGAGGAGGCGGGCGCCCCTGCGGGCCTGGTGGGAGCGGGAAGGCGCCCCCCGGCGGGGTTGGCGGGAGGGGCCGGCACCCCCCTGCGGGGTCGGCTCGGTCGGGGGAGCCGGGATGCGCCGTCCCCGGTGTATCGCCGCGCGGGCGTCGGGTGCGGTGAACGGAGGACCTCGCTATGCGTTTGCCCAGCTCGCGCGCGATGTGTGGAATCGGCGGGTCGGGGGGTTTATCGTTTACCTGTTCAACGTTCCCTTGGTTCCGTTGGTTTCCCCTCGTTCCCTGACCCGGCGACGTGCGTTCCCGGTGAACCCAAGGATGGGTGATGGTAGTGGCGCGCCCGACCAGCAACTCGGATCCGATGAATTCCCGAAAACTCGGATCCCCGCGACATTCTGTGCTATCCGCGATCATCAGGCCGGGTCGCGTGATCCCCCCGAACCCTCGACCGGCCAGGTAGCGGGCCGGATGTCCCAGACCTTTGAAACCCTGGGTCGACCCCTGCCACCTGCGCCGAGTGCATTCTCGCCGGCCTGGCGGCACGTACTCGACCGGCCGCTGGGTATCCGCACGGAACTCGACCGCATGCGCCGGCAGGCTCCCTTTTACGACGCGACGGTCGACGAGATCGACGGTCGCCGGATACGGATCGGTGACCACTGGCTCACCGATTTCGCCTCCTGTAACTATCTGGGGCTCGATCTCGACCGGGAGATCATCGAGGCGGTTCCGGCGTACCTGGACCTGTGGGGTACGCATCCGAGCTGGTCGCGGTTGATTGCCAGCCCGCGCCCCTACGACGACATCGAGCGCACGCTGGCGGAGCTGCTCGGCGCCGAGGACGCGCTGCTGCTGCCGACCATCACACATATCCAACATTCGGTACTGCCCGCGCTGGTCGGCCGGGGCGCGCTGTTCGTCGAGCTCCACGCCCACCAGACCGCCCACGACGGGGCCGCGATGGTCGCCAGCCGCGGCGGAACCGTCGCGCGGTTCCGCGAGGACCGGCTCGACCGGTTGGACCGGCTGTTGCGCGCGGCCCCCCATCCCCGGGTGATCTGCGTCGACGGGGTGCACAGCATGACGGGCAACGGGCCGCCGCTCGACGAGCTCCTCCCGCTCGCGCGTGCCCACGACGCGCTGCTCTACGTCGACGACGCGCACGGTTTCGGCGTCGTCGGGGAGCGCGGTCCCGACGAGTCGAGCCCGTACGGCAGCCGAGGCAACGGCATCGTTCGCCATCTCGGCGCCGGCTACGACAACCTGGTGCTCGTCGGCGGGTTCTCCAAGGCGTACTCGTCGCTGCTCGCGTTCGTCGCCTGCCCGACGGAGGTGAAGGAGTACCTGAAGTCGGCGGCCGGGCCGTACATCTTCTCCGGTCCGTCGCCGGTCGCGTCGCTGGCGACGGGCCTGGTCGGCCTGCGGGTCAACGAGCGGCGCGGCGAGGCGCTGCGGGCCCGGTTGCATCGGCTGACCAGCCGGTTCCTCGACGGCCTGCGCGGGTTGGGCCTGGGCACGCTGAACACCAGCGGATTCCCGATCGTCGAGATCCCGCTGCTGGATGCGGACAACGCCGACCCGCTGGGCCGCTTCCTGTACGAGCGGGGGGTCTTCGCGTCGGTGGTGCCCTTCCCCGTCGTTCCCCGTGACCAGGTCGGGGTGCGGGTGCAGATCACCGCCGCGAACACCGACGACGAGATCGACCACCTGCTCGCCGTCCTCGGCGAGGCCGGTGACCGCTTCCCGCTGACGGCGGCGAGCGGCCCGCTCGATCCCGGCTGAGCCGCCGGCACGCGGCAGGGGTGGCCGGTCAGCCCGCGGGCGGCGCGAGGCGGGCGACCGGCCGCCGGTCGCGGTCGAGCCGGACGTCGGCGTCGCGCACCCGCGCCAGCACCGCCAGGTAGTCGGCCCGGGGGATCTCCAGCGCGCCGAGGTCGACGAGGTGGTCCGTCGTCATCTGGACGTCCAGCAGCACGCCTCCGGCGGCGGCGAAGCGCGCGTCGAAGTCGGCGAGGGCCACCTTCGAGGCGTCGGTGCGGGTGTGGAACATCGACTCGCCGGCGAACACGCCGCCGACGCCGACCCCGTAGACGCCGCCGACGAGGTCGTCACCGTCCCAGACCTCCAGGCTGTGCGCCCATCCCAGGGCGTGCAGTCGCGCGTAGCCGTCGATCAGCTCGTCGGTGATCCAGCCCGACGTGCCGTCGCGCTGGCAGCCCCGGACCACCTCGACGAAGGACTCGTCGACGGTCGTCGTCCACCCGCAGTTGCGCAGCCGCTTGCGCAGGGACCGGTTCACCCGCACCCCGCCGGTGGGGATCACCGCCCGCGGGTCGGGACTCCACCAGGGCAGGTCGTGGCCGCCGGGACGGTCGGGGGACAGATGCCGCACCCGGCGGGCGGCGACGGCGGCCCGCAACAGGTCGCGCAGGCCGCCCACCCCGGCCGGCGCCGGCTCGCCGGCCTCGGCGCCCTCCGGTTCGTCCCCGGTGGGCCACGGGAACGCCCCCGCCCGGTAGGCGCCGACCAGCGTCGCCGGGTCCAGCGTGCCCCCGATCGCGACCGGTGCCCGTCCGGGGCTACGCAGGAGCGAGAAGCCGTCCCACACGGTGGGACCCACCGCGCGGGGCGCCGCGGTCACCGCCACGGGCTGCCCGCCGGCGTCGAGCCGGGGGCCACCGGAGTGTTACGCACGCCACCCTCCCTCGTCGGGGCACGGCCGCCGGTGCGGCGAGCCCCGCGGTCGGCCACGGGGTCGCGGGCCGTCTCCCGGGCGCCCGCCTCGCGGGGCGTCGCAAGCCCGACCGCCTCCCGCGTCGCCGTTTCCCGTGTCGCCGCCTCCCGTGTCGCCGCCTCCCGTGTCGTCGTCTCCCGTGTCGTCGTCTCCCGCGGGGCGGTCTCCTGCGTCGCGGTCTCCAGGTCGATCGTGCCAGCCGGCGCCGCCTGTTGCCGGAGTTGTTCGGTAACCAGCTCGGACGGGCCGGGTTCGCCGAGGAAGTAGCCCTGGGCGAAGTCGCAGCCGACGTCGCGCAGCATCCGCACCGCCGCCGCGGTCTCGACCCCCTCGACGACGATCCGCAGGTCGAGGGCGTGCGCCAGGCCCACGGTGGACCGCACGATCGCCTCGGCTCGGCTGTCGTCCTCCACCCGCTGGATGAACGACTTGTCGAGCTTGAGCACGTTCACCGGCAGTTCGAGCAGCCGCGCCAGCGACGAGTAGCCGGTGCCGTAGTCGTCGACGGCGATGCCGATGCCCAGCGCCCGTAGCTCCCCGAGCACCGTGGCCGACCGCACCCGGTCGAGCATGAGCGTCGTCTCGGTGATCTCCAGCTCCAGCGCCGCGGGGCTCAGGCCGAAGCCGGCGAGCATCCCGCTGACCTGCGCGGGAAAGCCCCGGTCGAGCAGATCGGAGGCGGACAGGTTGACGGCCACGGCGACCTCGAGGCCGGCGGCGTGCCAGCGCCGGCACTGGTCGAGGGCGGTGTGCAGCACCTCGATCGTGAGCATCCGCATGAACCCGGCCTGCTCGGCCAGCGGGACGAACTCCTCCGGGCCGAGCAGGCCCCTGGTCGGGTGCCGCCAGCGGACGAGGGCCTCGACGGCGTCCGCCCGCCCGGAGCCGAGATCGACCTTGACCTGGTAGTGCACCTCCAACTGGCCGGTGCCGAGGGCGGCCCGCAGCGACTCGATCATGTCCAGTCGGACGAGGCTGTTCACATCGGCGCCCGGCCGGTAGGACTCCACGCCGGTGCGGCCCGACTTCGCCGCGTACATCGCCACGTCGGCGCGCTGCAGCAGGGTGTGCGCGTCCTGGGCATGGTCCGGGTAGACGGCCGCCCCGATGCTCGCGCCCACGTGCAGCGTCACTCCCCCGACGTCGAAGGGGTCGGCGAGTACGGTCAGCACCCGGTCGGCGACCCGGCGGGCGGCGTCGGCGTCGGCGTGTTCGAGCAGCACCGCGAACTCGTCGCCGCCGAGGCGGGCGTGCAGGTCGCCCGGGCGCAGGGCGTCGGAGATGCGGGTGCCGACCTGGGTCAGCAGCGCGTCCCCGACCTGGTGGCCGAGCGAGTCGTTGATCTCCTTGAACCGGTCGAGGTCGAGCAGCAGCAGGGCGAAGGTGTCCGGTCCGGTGGTGTGCTGCTCGGCCCGGGTCAGCCGCTCGATGAAGCCACGGCGGTTGGCCAGGCCGGTGAGGTCGTCGGTGCGGGCCAGCACCCGGCTCTCCGCGAGCTGCTGGACCTCGATGAAGGTGAAGGCCGCGCGGGCCAGGGCGGACAGCACCGTCGCCGCCGCGAGCGCCACGGTGACCGCCGGCAGGTCGATCGCGGCGCCGAGCACAAGCAGGCCCAGCGCGACCGTCGCGAGGACCAGCGGCACGGCGATCACGCCCCACCCGGACATCTTCGCCGGCGGCTGCCAGCGCGGGCGCAGCCAGGACGCCAGCGCCGGCATGAGCACCGAAAGCAGCCACAGGCTGGACAGCACCCCGTTCGACGGTGTGTGCCCGGCGGTGACGATCACGAGCAGCAGCGAGTCGGCCAGGGCGAAGCTCACCAGCCCGGCGCCCAGCAGCCACCACACCCGTCCCGGGCGCCAGCCCAGCAGCCCGAACACGGTGACGACGAGCAGGATCAGCAGCAGGTCCGCGAGCGGGTAGATGACGTTGACGGTCATCGTCCACGCGCTGTGCTCGGGGTTGGCCCGTGCCATCGCCACCCCGATGCCGCTGGTCAGCGCGGCCACGCCGAGCAGCCCGACGAACGCGTCCAGCCAGACAGACGCTGCGGTGCAGCCGGACCAGCCGCCGGCGCAGCAGCAGGATCACGGCGACGTAGCAGGCCGGGTAGAACAGCAGCCAGCCGAGATCCGCCAGCGAGGGCTGGATGTCGTCGCCCCGCCCGTCCACGGCGACGTTGTGGTAGATCGTCCCGCAGCCGTAGCTGATGAGCCCGGCACCGAGCAGTGCCCAGGGGGCGCGCTCGCCGCGGACGAGGACGGCCCGGGACACGCAGATCAGGCCGGAGCCGATGGCGACGCCGTAGCTCAGCGACCGGGCCTCGTCGCCAAAGTGCGGCATGTCCACGAACGAGGCGACGGACAGGGCGAGCGTGGCGAGGATGAGCAGTAGCTGGGCGAGCCGGATCAGGCGGAACCGGCGTGGGGGAGGTGGCGATGTGGTCAACCGGTCATCCCCCCGCCGGATGCTGGGTGCGGGCCCGCGAGCCGGGCCTCCGGTTGCGGCCCGGCGCGGTCGGCGTGCGCGAGCCGGTCGACCGCCCGCCGCGGCGGGACGTCCGCCGAGCCGACCGCCGGGCACGGACCGGGCTGCGTGGCCGCCCCCGCCGGCCCGGACTCCGACCGGCCGTCACCGTATGTGATTGTCTGCGGAGCGGACGGAGCGATGCCACCACCTTCGCGCAAAAGGGTACGGACACCCCGGAGGTCCCGCCACCCGGACACCCGACGGCCGTCCTGGCGGCTACCGGACCGAACATGCCTGGATTGTCGTACATCCGGGTTTCCCGGCATTACGGGTGGAAGTCCGTCGCGAGATGCCTGTTGTGATGTTGGGTCTGGCGGGCGTGTACGGCGGGGATGCCGTTCTACGAGCGACTCTCCGTGTACGGAAGGGGTGGCTGTCGTCACCGGCGGGATCCTGTCCGTCGTGGGTCCCGGTCGCTCTGAGGGAGAAACTACGGTCCGTCTCCGCGCCGGCGGGGGCGGGGGCGGGGGCGGGGAGGAGCTTCCAGATCCCGCTGGTCGGCCCGGCCGAGAACGAGATGCTGGAGGCGTACACCACCCTCGGTTTCCTCGCCGCCCACACCCGGCGGGTGAAGCTGCTCACGCTGGTCACCGGAGCCGTCTACCGAGAGCCGGGGGCTCTCGCCAAGATCATCAGCACGCTCGACGTCCTCTCCGGCGGTCGGGCCTGGCTCGGCATCGGGGCGGCCTGGTACGAGGCGGAGGCGGCGGGCCTCGGCCTGCCGTTCCCGCCACTGGCCGAACGCTTCGAACGCCTCGCGGAGACCCTCGAGATCTGCCTGCGGATGTGGAGCGACGACGAAGGCCCCTATTCCGGCCGGCATTACCGACTGACCCGGCCGCTCAACTCGCCGCAGGTGCTGACCCGGCCGCACCCGCCCATCCTGATCGGCGGCGGCGGCGAACGGAAGACGCTGCGGCTGGTGGCCCGTTACGCCCAGGCGTGCAATCTCTTTCCCGGCCCGGAGCTGCCGCGAAAGCTCGACATCCTGCGGGCGCACTGCGAGGCCGAGGGTCGGGATTACAACGAAATCCTGAAGACCACGACCTATTCCTTCGACGTCGGGCCGAACGGGGAGCGGGTCGAAAGGATTCTCGACGACCTGGGTCGGCTGGCCGAACTCGGCGTGCAGGCGGTCATCGGCGGTGTGCGGGACGTGTGGCGGCTCGAACCGCTGCACATCCTCGGCGAGCGGGTGATCCCGGTGGCGGCGGAGCTCGGCACCGCTCCCTGAGGGGGCCCTGGGCGGGGGTCGGCGCCGAGCGGCCGGCTCCGGGCGGGCCGGCGTGGCCCGTGGGCGCCCACCCGGAACCGACCTGGGTACCGGTCTTCGAGGGGGCAACTCGCTGCCGACCGGCACCCGTGGTGCGGCCCCACGGCCGGGGACCTCCCGTCCACCCGGGCGCAGCCGCGTGACCACGAGTTCACCGCACCCCGGGCGGCCTGACCAGAGCATCGGGGAGGCGACCGGCCGGGCAGGTCCACGACCGGGCAGGCCGACGACCGGACATGAAAGGGACATCGACGATGCGCCGGTTCCGGTTCCGGTAATTCTGCCCGTTCGTCTCATCCCACTGACTATCCTGATCTAGGGGCGCGGCGGTGGGCGAGAGAACGGAGTCGACGTGTCGGTCGATAGACATCCGGGATGGACGCCGAATATTCTCCGGCGTTTTCGTGAGGCGCACGGCCTGACCCAGGACGGCCTCGCCGAGCGGCTGCGCGGCCTGCCGGAAAAGAGCGGATTCACCCCGCCGGCGGCGACCGCGGAAATGATTCGCCGCCACGAACTCGGCAAGGTTTTCCCCGGGGTCGCCTATCGGCGCTCCTACTGCCAGTTGTTCGGCGTCACGGAGCCCGAGCTGGGATTCCGGCCACCGCTGCCGGGGGAGTCCGTCGCCGGCGGGCGCACCGGCGGGTCCGGGCCGCCGGCGGTGGACGTGGACGCGGACGCGGATATGGACGCGGCCTGGTCGGGGCTCGTGGGCCTGGCGGGCAGCCGCTCGCAGCCGCGTGGGTCGGGGCGGGTCGGGTCAGGCGCCGGATCAGGCCGGGCGGTGTCGGCCGGTTCGGCGCCGGCCGGTTCAATGCCGGCCGGTTCAATGCCGCTCGATTCGGCGCCGGCCGATTCAGGACCGGGCGGTTCGGGACCGGGCGGTTCGGGGCGGCCGCCGGGATCGACCGGCGCCGGGCCGCCAGGGTCGGCGGGTCCCCCTGGGGCGTGGACGCGGCGCAGCAGTGAGCTGCTCGCCGACTACCTGGCCGCCGCGGTGCAGGGTGCGGCGGGCGCGAGACCGGCGGCCGGGGGATCAGCGTCCGCGCGACCGTCGCCCGCGGCCTCGGGCCCTGCGGTGGGCGCACCGCCGGCGGCGGGAGGTCGGGTCGCGGTGCCCGCGCCGATCCTGGTGCCGGCGGCCCGCAGCGCCGGGCCGGCGTCGGCGCGGCCGGTCCGCGCCCCCGCTGTCGCGGCGGCGACCCGACCTGCGCAGGCCGACGAGTGGGACTCGGTCCGCCTCGCCCACGAGTGGCTGCTGCTGGAACCGCCCCAGGTCGCGGAGCTCGCCGCCGGGCGGCATGTCGGCGCGGCCCTGGCGGAGAAGGTGGAGGGACGGGTCGGCCAGTTCCGCCGGCTGGACGACTACGTCGGTGGGCGCGACCTCGTCGGTCTGGTCGAACGGGAGCTCCTCGGCAGCGTGACGATGCTGCGCGAGGCCGTCTACGACGCTGCGGTCGGTCGCCGGCTGCTGTCGTCGGTGGCCCAGCTCTGCCAGCTCGCCGGGTGGATCGCCGCCGACGCCGGGCGGCACGGGGCGGCGGTGCGCTTCCTCGCCGGCGGGATCCGGGCCGCGCACGCCGGCGGGGACACCGCGCTGGCCGCGAACCTGATCTCCACCCAGGCCTACCAGACGGTCAACCATGCCGATGCCCGGCAGGGGGTGCTGCTCGCGCAGACCGCCTGTGCCGGGGTCGGGCGCTCGGCGTCGGCGACGACCCGGGCGTTGCTCGCCGACAGGCTTGCCTGGGCGCACGCCCGGGCCGGGGAACGGCGGGCCTGCGAGCAGACGCTCGCCGTCGTGGAGCGGCTCTACGACCGCAGCGATCCGGCCGCGGACCCCGAATGGGTCTACTGGCTGGACGCCCGCGAGATCGACGTGATGGCCGGCAGGTGCTGGACCGAGCTGCGCCGCCCCGACCGGGCCGAGGATCGGCTGCGGCACGGCCTGACCGGCTACGACCCGCTGCGTGCCCGCGAGATCTCGCTGTACGAGACGTGGTTCGCCGAGGTCCACCTGCAACAGGGCGACGTCGAGCGGGCCTGCGAACGGGCCGTCCGCGCCGCCCGGCTCGACGCCCGGGTGAACTCCGCGCGCACCGCCGAGCGGCTGCGCATGCTGGCCCGCCGGCTCGGCGGGTACCGCTCCGTGCGGGCGGTCCGCGAGTTCGGCGAGGTTTACCGAACGCTGCGGGACACGGTCCCCGGCGGCGGTCGGCCGCGTACGGAACCAGGGGCGGCGCCGCGGCCCGTGCCGCCCGCCGCGGCCCGTTCCGGCGCGGCCGGGCCGGCGGCATCCACTGGCCAGGGGACCCCGGCCGTGGCGAGACCGGCGGACAGCCCGGTTCCGGCCGGCCCGGTGACGGGCCAGCCTGCGGAACCGGGCCGGTAATCCGGGCGGGTCTGCGGCCCATGTCGATCCCCGTCCAGACCCGACCCGCCCAGGGCACCGTGCCGCCGGTGGCGGCGGCAGACCGCTACGCCCGCCAGTCGGAGCGGCTATTGAGGCTAGCCGGGCGGTGACAGGGCTGCGGCCAGTCTGCGCCACTGTGCCAGGGGCGGCGGGCCGCCGGAAGTGATCAGGTGGATGCCAACGTGGTCGGCGCCGGCCTGATGATGCTCTGTCAGGCGGTCGGCCACGGTCGCCGGGTCGCCCCAGGCCACCAGCCCGTCGACGAGACGGTCGCTGCCGCCGTCGGCGAGGTCGTCCGCGGTGAAGCCGATCCGTAGCAGGTTGCGGGTGTAGTTGACCCGCTTCAGGTACACGGCGAGGGCGGCTCGGGCGGCGCGGCGCGCGGCGGTCGGGTCGGATTCCAGCAGGACCACCTGACCGGGGGCCAGCAGCGGGCCGTCGCCGAGGATCTCCCGGGCCCGCCGGGTGTGCGCCGGGGTGACCAGGTACGGCACGGCCCCGGCGGTGCGCTCGCGGGCGAGGCCGAGCATGCGTGGTCCGAGGGCGGCGAGCGCCCGTTCGGCGGGCGGCACCGGCGGGACGGCCGCGTCGAGCCGGTCCAGGTAGTCGACGACGGCCTGGTAGGGGCGTTCGTAGCGGCGTCCGGTCCGGGCCTCGACGGACTCCCGGTGCCCGGCGCCGAGGCCGAGCAGGAGCCGGTCCGGATGATCTCTGGTGATGTCGGCGTGCCGGCGCGTGACAAGCTCGACCGGCTCGGTCCAGATGTTGATGATGCTGGTCGCCGCCGTGATCCGCGACGTCGCCGCGAGGATCTGCGCCGGCAGGTCCAGATCGCCTGTGGCACTGCCGAACCAGATCGCCCCGAACCGCAGTTCCTCCAGCTCGCCCGCGATCGCCGCCCGCTCACTCGCCTCAGCCGGCCAATGGCGCTGGCCCATGCACACCCCGAACCGTCCGGTCCTGACCGTCATCGCTCCGCCTCTCCAGCGCCGCCAGCGCCCGGTCGTGTGGCTACGACTCCCAAGCCTGCGCGCGGTCGGTGCTCGACGCCTGACGCACGGCGACTGGTTGCGGCGCCGGCTAGCGGAGCAAGGCGAGGTAGTCCGTGCTGGCGTGCACCGCCGCACCGATCATGATGGCCGCGAGCGCGCTGGTCGCCAGCAGGACCGTCGCGGGCACCCGGGTGGCGCCGGATGATCCGTCGAGGAGCGCCGTCATCCGTTCTGCGACGCCACTGCGGTCGAAGCCGCAGGTGGTGGGCGTCGATCGGGCTTCTCCCGCGACGCCCGGTCCGTGGCGCTGGGCCTCGCGCAGCGTCGCCAGCGAGACCTTCCCGAGTGCCCGGGCGAGGACGCGACGCTGCCCGGTCGCGCGGGCCGCGTGCTCGTCGGCCCACCGCTCGCAGGCGTTCTCGACGAGACCGGGCAGGCGTCTGAGCAGCGGATTCACCGCCACGCAACAGGCGACGATCATCCGTAGCCAGTGATGTCCCCCGGCGAGATGGGCGTGCTCGTGGGCCAGGACGGCGTCCCGCTCGGCGCTGTCCAAGCAGTCGATCATGCCTGCGGTGATGACGACCCGCCCCCCGGTGACGCCACCGATCGCACAGGCGTCGGGCTGGCCCAGCGGGACGATGTGGACCCGCCCGGGCGGTAGCCGGCGGACCAGCCGCTCCGCCCTGATCAGATCCCGGCCGATGCGAGCGGCCGCGGCCAGCAACATGCCGGCAGTGCCCCCGACAGCCAGAACGGCCACCGCACCCGCCGGTGACGGCGGGAGCTCGGCTGGCGGTGCGCCGACGGTGGCGCCGAGCCGATGCGCGAGCGCCGGCATCCGATCGGCGAAGCTGGCCGCCAGCAACGTCAGGGACCACACCCAGCCAGCCGCCGCGATCACCGCACCGGCGGTCAGTGCCGCCGGCTTCACCCGGTAGGGCAGCCGGCGGGCGAGCGCCGGTGCGCACATCGCGACCACGATGTTGACGGCCAGGGGAACCCAGACCATGTACCTCACCGGCACCACCGGTCGGCCAGCGGCCGGTTCTGTCGCGCGGACGGCCGGCTGGCACGCGACGGCCCGGGGGATGCCTCGCTCATGACAGTGAGCCCGGTGGCTCGCCCGCGACGGGCGCCGGGCCGCCGTCCGTCGAAGGCTCGTCCTCGGCGGCGGCGAGCAACGCGAGGAGGGCGGCCTCGTCGTCGGCCGTGAGCCCGGCGACGAAGTGGCTGAGGACCTCGGCCCGGCCCCGGCCGTCCCCGAGCAGCCCGCGCATGCGGTCAGCGAGCTGTCGGGCCGCGGCCGGCGTCGGGGTGTAGGCGTGACCACGGCCGGCGACTGTCCGTTCCAGCATGCCCTTGCCGTGCAGCCGGGCGAGCGTCGTCGCGACGCTCGTGTAGGCGAGCTCGTGGCCGTCCCGGATCAGGGCCTCCTGGGTCTGGCTCGGGGTGAGCGGCCCGTCGGCCTCCCACAGCACGGCGAGGACGGCGGACTCCAGCTCGCCGGCCTCCCGCCGCCCAGGCCCCTTGCCACGCATGGCCTGAAGTCTAGCCGCGTACTACGACACCGGTAGTATCACTATCGCTGTAGTACTACAGCGATAGTTGATGATGCGTCGTCCCTGTGCGGCGCCGGCCCGGATTGGAGTCACGGTGGGACCAACGAAGATCAATGGGCTGCCAGCGCATGCGCTGCTCGTACACGTGGTCGTCGTGCTTGTGCCGCTCGCCGCGCTGCTGGTCGTGCTGTCGGCCGTCTGGCCCGCCGCCCGGCGCCGGCTCGGCGTGCTCACGCCGTCGGTCGCCCTGGTCGCGTTGGTGAGCGTGCCGCTGACGACCCATGCCGGGGAATGGCTCGAGGCGCGGGTCCCTCCGGATGCGTTGGTCCGCCGGCACGCCGAGCTCGGCGACGGCCTGCTGCCCTGGGCGATCGGGTTGTTCGTCCTGGCGGCGGCGGTCTGGTTGTGGGCCCGGCGGGCCGAGGTCGGCCGGTCCGGCGACGGCGGGGCGCACGCCGCCGCCCGCCCCGGCGGGCCGGCGGTGATGATCGCGCTCGCGGTCCTGAGCGTGGCGGTCGCCGTCGGCTCGGTGGTGCAGATCTACCGGATCGGCGACAGCGGGGCGAAGGCCGTCTGGCACGACAGCTTCAGTCCGAACCCCGGTCCCGGCGAGCACGGCTGAACCTGCAGCCGCCGCCCGCCCCGGCGAGTCGCTCGTACAGGGCGGCCAGCCCGAAGCCCTCCTTCGTCGACGCGAACGCCTCCGCCTCCGCCTCCGCCTCCGCCTCCGCCTGCGCCTGCGCGACCAGCGCCGGCTGCGCGGCATGGTCGACCGGCCCGAGGGTGCGCGGCCTCGTAGCCGGCCGCGTCGAACGCGCCGGCCAGCACCGCGATGGAGCGCAGGATCCGCGTTTGAACATGTCTGGTTGACGTGGTCGTCCGAGGCATGGGCTCACGTCGAAGGGGTCGTTGACCTGCGGCCGCGCCCCGGCCCCGTCACCAGATGTTGGCTTTCTGTCTGCCCTTGGGTCCACCGTCGCGAGCGGCTTCCCGTATGGGTCTCAATCGGTCCGGCAGGATCTCGTCGTCCGGGCGAAGCAGGTATGCGGGATAACTTGTCGTGTCAACGACACCTGAAAGCCGACGTAAAGCAAGATCATTCTCAATCGGAATGCTTGCCGCAACGTTGCGGATAAGCAACTTTGAGACCTGTGATCTGCGATACAAGGCGTCGGTCCGTGGTCGGCGGCCCGCCTCCGTCGCTATTTGGCTGGCGCGCCTTCGAGCTGGCGGAATTGCAGGTCGTCGGGCAGTAATAGGCCGTCGGCTATAACCGCTATAGGTGACATCCTGTTTGACGCGTCCAGTGGGCTCTCCTAGCCTTCACATCACAAAGCTTCCGCATCTGCAGGCCTCCGTCCAACCTGTCTCGACTCGTGAGATTCTTACCTTTATCTGAAGCTAACGGAGAGACCATGTCCTGCGTGAATGTTGATGTGACCTTGCGTGACGGCGGATACCGCAACTCATTCGAATTCAGTCAGGAGTACGCGCTGCGGCATGCGAAGCTGAGTGTGGACGCCGGTTTCGACTGGGTCGAAATCGCCTACCGGAACGGTTCCTTCAAGCCCATGCCCAGACTGGGACTGACCGGGCGGGGCGACGACGATTACATCGCGGCGGTCGCCGCGGAGATCGGACCCGAGCACGTGGGGGTGATCCTGCACCCGCACAACATAGGCGAGAACGACCTTCCGGCGATGTATCGGGCGGGTGCGCGGCTGGTACGGATCTGTGTTCCCGCGGGCGATCTGAAACCCACGCTCAGGGTCATTCGCGAGGCTGGCGAGGTCGGCTTCACGGTGTGCGCGAACCTGACGAGAGTCTCCCAGATCGCTTCCCGCGCGGTGGTCGAGATTGCCGCGGCCACGGCGGACGCGGGCGCTGACGCGATCTATCTGGCGGATTCGAACGGCAGCCTGCTGCCCTCCCAGACGAGCAGACTTGTCACTCTCGTGAAGTCCGTGACCGGCGGCGAGGTCGGCCTCCACGCCCACAACAACCTCGGTCTCGCCATGTCGAACGCGATGGCCGCCGTGGACGCGGGTGCCACCTGGATCGACTCGTCGGTTCTCGGCATGGGCAAGGGTCCGGGAAACCTGGTCGCCGAGCAGTGGATAGCCTATCTCGACCGTACCGCTCCGGCCGATTCCGGCTACGACCTGGGCTCGGTTCTGCAACTGGCCGACACGTTGGGGCAAAGCGTTCCGGAATCGACGCCGTCGCTGCCGCTGCCCGATCTGGTGCTCGGGCATTTCGACCTGTCGGTGGAGGCGCGAGGCAGCATCGTCGTCGACGACCACCGGGAGGTGGTCTCGCGGGCCCGTCAGCTGTCCTCCGGCCGTGAGCTGCCGGGCCGGATAGCGGCGTGATCGCGACCTTCGCTCCACCGTCGGCGCTCCCCGCGGAATCTCCGCACGCGCTCGCCTTCTCGCCGGTTCTGCCGAGGTGGGACGGCGGACGGTTCTTCGCCACGGTGACGCGGGCGCTGACCACTCTCGGCTGGCGGGTCACCGTCGTCGACACCCTTGCCCTCCTGACCGACGCGGTGACGACGGTCGTGGAACTCGCGGGCCGGTGGGCGGCCGAGATGGCCCGGCTCCAGCCGGTGCACCTGCTGGCGGGCAATGCGCTCGGCGGCACCGTCGCCCAGGCGCTGTTGCCCTGCATCCCGCCGACGTCACCGGTCGTACTCGTCTCGGCCCCCACCCGCGTCGACGCGGTCCTGGCCCGACGGTTGTCCACGGTCGCAGACCCGGCCGCAGTGGGGGACCTGACGACGGCCCTCGCCCGGCTGGCCGAGCTGGTCGCGCCCGACGGAGCCGAGACCTCGGCGTCCATCAGGGCGCCGGACTCCGGGCAGACCGACGAGGTCGCCGGCAGGCGGGTCGCGGGTGGGATGCGACTGCTTCTGGATGCCGACCTGACGGATCGCGTGCTGGCCTTCCGCGGGCCACTGCTCCACCTGGTCGGAACCAGGTCCCGACTGGTCACCGCGGCACACGTGGTCGCGGCGCCCAACCACGAGGTCGTCGCCGTCGAAGGCGCCGGGATGCGTCCGCACAGCGACTGCCCCGAGACGGTCAACAACCACATCATCCGGTTCCTAAGGGGGCATGTCGACCGATGAAGAGCATCGCGGTGCTGCCGGGAGACGGCATCGGGCCGGAGGTGGTCGACGCCGTACTGCCGGTGCTGGAGCGTATGGGCCTGCCGCTGCGGTTCAGGTTCGGTGATATCGGGTGGCGGCAGTGGTGCGAGCACGGTGACCCGGTTCCGCCCGCCACCTGGCAGTTGCTGGCCGAGACCGACACCTGTCTGCTGGGGGCGGTCACGAGCAAGGCGGTTCGCGAGGCGGAGGCCGAACTGGCCGCCCACCTTCGCGGCACCGGGCTGAAATACGTCTCGCCGGTGGTGCAACTGCGCCAGCGACTGTCGCTCTACGCCAACGTGCGGCCGGTGATCGACGCGCGTGGCGGCCGGTTCGACTTCACGGTGATCCGGGAGAACACCGAGGGCCTGTACGCGGGCCTGGACTTCCATGGTCCGGACGAGCGCCTGTGGGAGGTGGTCAGGCGCCATCAGAACGCCGCGGCATCCGGTGCGTCGGGCACCAGCGTGACACTGCGACTGCAGACCCGCCACGGCATGGACCGGTTGCTGCGCTTCGCATTCGAGCACGCCTGTCGAGTCGGGTATCGGAGGGTGACGCTCGCGGACAAGCCGAACGTGCTGCGCGACAGCGGAAACTACCTGCGTGGCCGGCTGGAACTGGTGGCCGCGGACTACCCGCAGATCGACGTCGAGATCCTGAACGTGGACGCGGTCGCACTGTGGGTGGTGCGCCGGCCCGAGCGGTTCGGAGTGATTGTCGCGGAGAACATGTTCGGCGACATCCTCTCCGACCTGGGGGCCGGGGTGATGGGCGGGCTGGGCCTGGCTCCGAGTGGGAACATCGGCGAGCACGGAAGCTACTTCGAGCCCGTTCACGGCAGTGCGCCGAGCATGGCAGGGCAGGGCAGGGCGAATCCGATGGCGCTGTTCCTGACGGCTGCCCAACTGCTGCGTCACCTCGAGCTGCCCGCCCCGGCGGAGCAGATCCGCGCCGCGGTGCGCGCGGTGGCCCGAGCCCGCCGGACCGTGACGTACGACCTGGGCGGAACGGCGACCACCGCGGCCGCGGCGGCCGCGGTGGAAGACGCTCTCGACGCGCGCGAGCCCAGCAGGCAGGCATCCGTCATCACCGTCGGAGACGAACTGCTCAGCGGTGCGGTCACCGATGTCAGTGGCCCGGCGGTGAGCCGGCTGCTGGACGCGGCCGGCTATCAGGTCCGCGGCCGGTTCACCGTCGCAGACACGTTGCCCGATCTGCGGGAGGCCATCGGCTCCCGCGTGGGCGTCGACGACGTGGTGGTCGTCCTCGGCGGCCTGACGCCCACCGCCGACGATGTCACGCGGGCCGCCGTCGCGGCCGCCTGCGGCCGTCCCCTGGAACAGGACGAGGCGGTCTGGGCGGCGGTGCGCGCACGGCTGGAGTCGTACGGGCTGCCGGTGCACGACGCCCATCGGCGGCAGGCGCTCTTCCCGCCGGGAAGCGTCGTCATCCCGAACGGGAACGGCACCGCCTGGGGTGCCCGGCTCGACCTGCCCGGGACCATCCTGTTGATGTTGCCGGGCCCGCCGGCGGAATGCCTGCCGATGGCGACGGCGGCGGTCGACGAGCTGCCCATGGCCGGCCCCGGGGGCGATCCGCGTGGTCGGGCGGCACCACCGAGTACGCCGGTGGCCTCGCACTCACCGCGGAGGTCACCGTCGACGACGACCCCGTCTGCTTCCACCTCTCCGTCCCGAAGCGCGGACCGCAGGTGACCGATGTGGTTTCCGCCTGGTGTGCCTGGAGCATCAGCCGAGCCCTCACCGGAAGGCAGCTCTGATGACCGTCGATCCGTCCGTACTCGACCGGCTGGCCCGACTGGACACGCCCGCGGTGTCCGACGCCCTGGACAGCCTCGGCCTGCGCGGTGTGCTGGCGGGGATAGCCGCCAGGGTGCCGGGCGCCAGGGCGTGCGGACCCGCCCACACGGTGACCTACGGACCCCTGACGCAGGAGGGTCCCCGATTCCGGGGCGCGGCGAACTACCTGGACGACGTGCCCTGCGGGGCGGTCGTGGTGGTGGACAACGGGGGCAGCACCGCGTGCACCTCCTGGGGTTCGCTGCTGACCGCGGTCGCCGCGGCCCGCGGTGTGCGGGGGACGGTCCTGCACGGGTCGGCGCGCGACATCGGTGAGGTGCGCGCCGCCGGGTATCCGCTGTTCAGCACGGGGATCACCATGGTGAGCGGCAAGAACCGGGTGGAACTCCAACGCGTGAACGCGGACGTGGACATCCACGGCACGATCGTGCGTCCCGGTGACGTCGTCCTGGCCGACGACAGCGGAGCCCTGGTGATTCCCGCCCGGCATGCCGCCGAGGTGGCCGAGCGCGCCGAGCGGGTGGAGATCACCGAGCGTCGCATCGCGGCCGCCGTCGCGACCGGAAGCCGACTGGACGAGGCCCGCGCTGCCTTCGGCTACGCCACGCCCTGGCAGGCGGACCGTGGCGCGCGGGCGGACCGATCCCCGGTCGACCATGCCTGAGCTCGCCGCCGACTTCATCGATCTGCACCACCATGCGGGAGCCGACATCTACCGGCGGCGTCGCTCGGTGCTCGGGACCGGTCGGCGCTATGCGGAGCTGGCGGGATGGGTCGTGGTGAAGAGCCATCTGGGGTCGACGGCCGCGGTCGCCTGGGAGGCCCGGCAGGACGGGCTGCCGGTCTCCGGCTCACTCACCCTGAACCGGATCGGCGGCGGGCTGGAGACGCGCACGGTGTTGCGTGCCGTCTACGAGCACGGCGACGACGGCCCGGCCCGGCTGGTGGTCTACCTTCCCACGCTGGTGGGCGGCTCGCACGGGTCAGGGCCGGTCCACGGGTCAGGGCTGGTCCACGGGTCAGGGCTGGTGAGGACACCGTTTCACCCTCGCATGGACGATGCGGCGCTGGGCGGCCAGCGGGTCACGGACCTTCTGCCGCAGCTGCGGGAGGTGTTGCGGGCCGCGCGGGATCTCCCGGTGGTGATCGCGACCGGCCATGCCAGTCGGGACGAGATATTCCGCATCGTCGACGAGTCGATGCAGGCGGGTCTGGACCGCCTGCTGCTCACCCACCCGACCCACCCGATGTGCGGGCTCGACCTCGACGACCTGGACTCGCTCGCCGACGCGTCCCCGGTGTACGTCGAGCTGACCTCGCTCACCCGGTTACTCGGCCATCACGACGGCCCACGCTTCGGCGAGATTCTGCGTTCGCATCCCCGCCTGGTGTACAGCTCGGATCTCGGCCAGCCGGACCAGCCCGATGTCGGGCAGTGGCTGGAGCTTTCCAGGCAGTGGTTCGCCGAGGCCGGCCTGACCGCCGGGCAGATCGCCCGCATTACTTTCGGCACCCCGAAGGAGCTGCTGGCACTCTGACCGCCGGCAGTCTAGAACACTAACTACGGCAGGGAGAAGCGAATGCCATTGATTCAGGTCAACCAGCCGGCCGGTCAGTCCGCCGAGCAGAAGGCCGCCATCGTGCGCGAGCTGACTGATTCCTACGTCCGGGTCGCCGGCGGCAGGCCGGAGTCCGTCTGGGTTGTGATCGAGGAGACGCCCCGCGACAACTGGGGTATCGCCGGAGAGACTCTGACCGCCCGGGCCGCGAACCGGTAGTGCGCTGACCGGTGACGCCCGCCCGACGCGCTGACCTGCCGGGCGGGCGCACCACCAACCACGGGAACACCAGCGAGCAAGGAGATGGCATGACAATCACCGAGGGCGGAACCCGCTCTCGTCTGCTGCTCCAGGGCTATTGTCGGTACGGGCGGGAGGAACTCCTGGGAAAGACCGGTGAGTTCGAGGTGGACGCTCAGCTGGCCGAGCTCCAGGCAGTCTTCGCCGAGCTTCCCGCCGACCCGTACGCACCAGATGTGAACCGGTTTCGCAGGTACAGTCGCGCCGTCTACGTCCCCTGGGACCGGTCCGTCACGTGGATTCCGGCCGTGGAGGACCCCGAGATGGGCCCCGTCGCGGAGTACTACCAGGGGTCATACAACCCGGAGCATCCGGGTGCGCGACGCCGGTTTGCCGCGATCCCGGCCGAGGTACGATCGAACGCTTTGCTGAATCATCTGATCTTCTTCGATGCGGGTGAGGCCATGCGGCTGAGTTCTTTCCAGGACTCTCTCCTGCACATCGGAGTGCACATGGTCAAGCTCACTGCGACGGCTGCCGGTGACGAGGTCGTCTCGTCGCCGAACGAGCTGCACCAGGACGGCGAGCCGTTCACCTTCGCGCACCTGATCCGCCGAGACAACATCAGCGGCGGGGTCAACTACATCGCGCCGCCACGCTGCTCCGGTCTCCGCCCGCAGGAGGTGTCCTACGACCTGCTCCAGGCCGAGTTCACCCTCGACCGCCCGCTGGACTCCTACGCGGTCCACGATCCCAGGGTCAGCCACTACGTCAGCCCGGTGCGGCGCGGCACCGAACCCCGTCCGGGTGAGCGCTCCGTGCTCCTCGTCGACTTCACCCCTTATCTGCCCAGTATCTGACGATCAGCCCAGTATCTGACGCTCTGCCCAGTATCTGACGATCAGCCCAGTATCCGAAGGCAGCGGAGTACTCCGTTCCCGCGGACGGCCGAGGAGACTCGTGGGTATCAACGCCGGACCTCCAGAACGCTATCTGCTCCTGCCCATGCAACCCACCCCGAACGGCCGGCTGCATATCGGCCACGCGGCCGGCCCCTACCTGCGCGGAGATGTCATTGCGCGGCACCTGCGGCGCGCCGGTCACGCCGTCTCCGTGATCTGCGGCAGCGACGCGTACGAGAACTGGATCGAACTGGAGGCCCTCACGTCGGGACGCACCCCGGCAGAGACCTGCTGGCGGTTCCATTCGTTGATCGGCGACGACCTGAGGAGCCTCGGCGTCGAGTTCGATCACTGGATCTCCCCGCTGGACGATCAGCACTCGGACGGGTACCGGGCGGTACACGAGCGCCTCCTGTCGGAACTCGCCGCCGGCGGCCGTGCGAAGAAGATCCTGGACCCGGTGCCGCGCGCCACGGGATCGGGTCGGTACGTCATCGGAGTGTGGTTGCTGGGCCGATGCCCGAGATGTCGGACTCCCGGCGGAGGAAACGCCTGCGAGGAGTGCGGATACCACTATCAGCCGGCGGAGATCCTCGAGCCGCGCTCCAGGCTGGACGAGGGTGAGCTGTACTGGGAGAAGTGCGAGAGCTGGTACCTCACCCCACCCTCCGTCGACGGAGTCGTCGACCACCTGCGGTCCGCGGACGTCGATGCCGAGTTCCGCGAGATCGCGGTCGAGTACATCCGGCAGACGGGCGGGCGGGTCCGGCTGTCCCAGCCGGGGGCGTGGGGCATTCCGAGCGCCCTCGCCGGCCCGGACGGGATCCTGAGCAACCCCTACTACGTCTTCAGTCTGTACTGCGCCGAGGTGTACCGGGAGGAACGGCAGGAGAAGCTCAGCCCGTTCTCGCCCGATTCGGACGTCACCACCGTCGGCCTCTTCGGAATCGACAACGTCGTCGGTGGAATCGGTGCGAGCCATGCTCTCGCCGCGTCCCACGAGGAATTGAAGCCGTTCGACCACATGGTGACAAACCACTTCCTGCTGTTCGAGGGGGAGAAGGTCTCCACCAGCCGTGGGCACGGCATCTGGGTGAACCAGATCCTGGCCCACACGTCCACGACCTCCGACGAGCTGCGCTACCACCTCAGCCACATCGCCCTGGAGCGCGGCAGCGGTGACTTCACGGTGGCGGGATTCGTCGAACGGACCAACCGGCTGCGCGCCCAGCTCGGGCGGGTGCGAACCCGGCCCACCTCCCTCGAGCTCGCAGGCGAACACGTCGAGCGGGCGCTCGCGGCCGTCGAAGCGCAGGCCGCGCACCTCCAACCCGGTGCCGCCGTCTGCCTGCCGGCGGCGGTCGAGGTCCTGGACGGGTGGCTGGCGCGGCAGCCGGCGCCCCACGACGCGGGCTGGCTGGCCGGCCTCGCTCTCCTGGCCGAGCCGTTCATGCCGGACCTTGCCGGATACCTCTGGACGATGCTCGGCCGGCCCGGTCGACCCACCATCGCCGCCCTCACCGGCGACGTGCCGACACCGGCGCCGGCACCGGCGCCGGCACTGCCGCCGACCGCGACTCCACTCACCGTCGAGGAACTCGCCCGTGTGTCCCGGACAGGAGGCAGCCGTGCCCGATGACCACCCGGCCGAGGGGGCGCCTCGCCGGCTCGACGTGCTCGGGATCGGCGTGGGCCCGTTCAATCTGAGCACCGCGGCGTTGCTGACCAGGGTCGACGATCTGACCGCGCGGTTCGTGGACGCCAAGGAGAGTTTCTCCTGGCACCCCGGTCTGCTCTTTCGGAAGGCGACCCTGCAGTCCCCCTTCCTCAAGGACTGCGTGACACTCGTCGATCCCACCAGTGAGTTCAGCTTCCTGAACTACCTCGCCCGCCACCGTCGGCTCAACAGGTTCATCGTCGCCGACTACCGGAACGTCCGGCGCGCCGAGTTCACCGACTACTTCAGGTGGATCTGCGAGAACCTCGACACGGTGCAGTTCGGCACGCGGGTGGACACGCTCTCCTTCGACGGCGGGTCCTTCCGGGCCGAGACCAGCCGGGGCACCGTTCATGCCCGGGACATCGTGCTGGGCGTCGGTCGCGCGACCGCCATACCCGAGGGCGCCCGGGATCATCTCGGTGAAACCGTGTTCCACGGGACGGAGTATCTGCTGCGCGCCCCCGCCGTCGCGGGCAGAAGGATAGCCGTGGTCGGGGGCGGCCAGACGGGAGCCGAGATCTTCGACCACCTCATCGGCAGTGATTCGGATCTTCCTCGCGAGGTGACCTGGATCACCCGGCGGTCGAACTTCGCCCCGTTCGACGAGTCCCCGTTCGCCAACGAGCTGTACGTGCCCGGATACACGCGACACTTCTACGCGCAGTCCAGCGCCGAACGCGAACGACTCCTGCCCCTGCAGAAGCTGTCCAGCGACGCCGTCCTCCAGCCGCTGCTGGAGGACATCCATCGCCGCCTGTACGAGCTCGACTACCTGGAGGGACCGCGGCTTCGGCACCGGCTCCTGGTGGACCGGACCTTCACCCGCCTGTCCCGGACTCCGTCCAGCTGGTTGCTGCAGCTCGACGGACCGGCCGGAACCGAGGCGGTCGAGGCGGACCTGGTGATCCTGGCGACGGGCTTCGCCGCCACAGTTCCCTCGATCCTGGACGGCCTGCGGGCGCGGATCGTTCTCGACGAACACGGACGGCCAGTGGTGAACGACGACTTCTCGCTCCGCCTGGACGGCCTGGTGGACAACAGGATCTTCGTGCACAACATGGCGCTTCACACGCACGGCTGGATCGATCCGAACTTCGCCGGCATGGCCTGGCGCAGCGGGGTGATCGTCAACAGTCTGGCCGGCCGCGACGTCTATGACGTCGACGTCGACGGCACCACGATCGACTGGGGCGGCAAGACGACGGCATCCCGGCCGGTCTCACCTACCGCGCGATGGCCCATCGGATGAGCGGGCCCACGGAGGGAGCGGCGTGAGTGGTCCGACGCCCGTCGGCGGCTGGTCGGCGCATCCGACGGGCGTGTGCGCCGTCTCCTGGTCGCACGACGGCCGGCGACTGGCCTCCGGAGGCAACGACGGCCTGATCCACATCTGGCTGCCCTTCGAGGGTGATGGCGTGTGTCAGGTGACGCTGCGTGGACACCGCGGTTCCGTTCGCTGTCTCTCGTGGAGTCCGGACGACCGATGGCTGGCATCGGGCGCCGAGGACGGCACCGTCGTCGTCTGGGATACCACGACGGGTGGGCAGGTCGCGACGCCGCAGGCCGGTCGACGGTGGGTCAACGGCGTGGCGTGGTCGCCGGACGGCGGACGAGTCGCCGCGGCCGGAGGCGACCGCCGCACCGTGATCACGGACGTGGCGGGGCGCGCGGCGGGCGCCCCGCTGCCGACTCCCTACGGCGTGTTCCTGAGCCTGGCGTGGTCGCCCGACGGCAGCGGCCTCGCAACGACCGCACGCGGCGAGTTCCTCACCGTCTGGGACCCCCGAACGTGGACGGCTCGCAGGCACCAGCCGGCCGGACCGGGCAGCGTCTGGACGGTGTGCTGGTGGCGCGGCGGCATCGCCACAGGCAACGCGGCTGGCCAACTGAGGGTCTGGGACGACCACTCGATGGCCCCGCGCTTCACGGTCGACGGGCATGGCGGAGCGATCGCGCGTGTCACCGTCAGCCACAACGCCCAGCTTCTGGCGACTCTCGGTCACGATCAGAGCATTGCCGTGTGGGACGCGGCAACTGGCGATCCCCTGTGGCGGAACGAGGACGCCTACCCGGGGTGGTCGGGATGCCTGGAAGCCAGCCCGACCCAGGAGGTGCTCGCGGGCACCGACGTCAGTGGCCGGGAGATCCGGCTGTGGCCGCTGGGCGGTGCGGGCTCGACCACGGGGGCGGCCGAGGTGGTGTCGACCTCTCTGCGGGACTTCCTCAGGAGGACGCAGGACGGGGGCCGCATGTACACCACCGTGCGCGAGGCAGCCGAGGATCTGGCGCGGAGGCTGCCGGATCTGCCGACACCCGAGGGCTGGGTCCGGTCCGCGGGCGAGCGCGGCGCTCGAGCCGGACAGGTCGCGTTCCTCGGCGCGCACGTGATCGCGACCGGACCGTCCGCGCTGGCCGAGGTCGGCGACCGGCTCGTCGAGCGCTCCGCTGCCGCCGCCTGCCGTGGGCTGGTGAACCTGGTGGACGGCGCCGTGCCGTCGCCCTCCGGGCCCCTGGGCGGGGCGCTGCTGATCCAACGCGGCCGGGCCTGGATCAGCAGCACGGCGCGTCCCTGGGAGCTGTGGATCCCGGACGCCTTCCCGAGCTCGGCCCCGGCGGGCGCGGTGACAGCACCGGCGGTCGAGCTGCACTGGCCGCAGGACGTGAGCACGCGGCCGTCCGAGGTCTTCAGCGACGTGCTCAACACCACCCTGTTCCGGCGGTGGGACGCGTGGCGGAACCTCCTGGTGGCCGTCACCCCCGACGACCAGCGGGTGGGCGTGGAGGCCGTGCGGCCGACTCGTGGTGGGCTGCGCGTGCGGGTCTGCGCGCAGGGCGAGCCGGTCCGGCACCTGATCAGCGAGCTGCTCGTCCGTCGGCTCTCCCGTAGGAACGTCGGCTGCCCCCCGTCGCGGGTCGAGGAGACCGCTGTCCGTCTCCCCGAGCCGGGCGAGCCGCGGGAGTGGGATCCGCCGGCGGCCGCGGTCTGGGCGCTCGCCGAGGAGGACCTTCCGCCTGCACGCGAGGACGTGGTCGCGCTGATCGACGAACAGGTCGACGACGAGCGTGCCCGCCAGGAGCGACTCGTGCTGCGTCAGGCTCCGCTCGACGCGCCGGTCGACGTCCACATCTGGCACCTGGCCGAGGATCACGACCTCGCCGCCGAACTCGCCACGCACCTGACCGTCCTCGGGCTGCGTGCGACGTTCGGGGCGCCCGACGCGTCCCGCCTCGTGGCGATGGGGAGCGAGGCACGGGTGTGCCTTCTACTCATGACTCCCGCGCTGCGCTCGTGGGACGTGGGTCCGTTGGCCACCGCCTACGACGTCCTCACCTCTCGGGCGACGGAGAAGGCGCGCAGGATCCGCTGGCTGCCGACCGCCGCACCCGGGGCGACGCAGCCACGCGGGCTGCCCGACCATCTGCGCGGCTTCGACTGGTACCGGTACGGCGGAGCAGACCGGGCGGAGCGTCGCCGACACCTGTGTGCGCTGGTCGGCGGCGTGCTGGTCGACAGGACGCGCTCATGACCGCCGGTGAGGACATCCTGCCGGAGGACGCCGAGATCGTCGGCCGAGGCGGCGAAGGACGCATGCCGCTCGCGGTCTGGCTTGCCACCGGCACGCCCGTCGTTCTCTGGGCGTCCGCGTTCGTGGGCATCAAGGCCGTGCTCGACGAGTTCGATCCCGGCGCCCTGGCCCTGCTGCGTTTTCTTCTCGCCTCCGCCGGGCTGCTGATCGCCTGGGCGATGACCGAGGGGCGGTCCCGCGGTCTGCGACTGCCGGCGGTCCGGGACGTTCCGGTGCTGTTGGCGTGCTCCTTCCTGCTCATTGTGGTCTACAACCTGGGAGTGGGGTACGGCGAGCGCTCGGTCACCCCTGGAACCGCGAGCTTTCTCGTCGGCCAGGTGCCCGTGTTCAGCATCATCCTCGCGGCGATCTACCTTCGGGAGCGGGTGACCACCGCCGGCTGGATCGGCGTCGGGATCGGTATCGCCGGAACCGTGCTCATGCTCTTCGCGGATCGGGCGGGAATCGAGTTCAACGCGGGCTCGGTCTACGTTCTCGCCGCGGCCATCGGCGAGAGCTTGTACTTCGTGCTGTCCAAATCCCTGCTGGAACGTTACCGGCCGCTCCAGCTGAACGTCTTCGTGACGATCCCCGGGGCGGTGATGCTGCTTCCCTTCATGGGCAGCCTCGTCCATGACGTGTCGACGGCGCGGGGGAGCAGCATCCTCATCGTCCTGTATCTCGGGGTTTTTCCCGCAGGGGTCGCCTACCTGCTGTGGAACTTCGCGCTGGCCCGGGTCAGAGTCACCACGACGACGTCCGCCCTCTATGCCCTCCCCGCGGTCACCATCGTCGTGTCACTCGTCTTCCTCGGGCAGCTGCCCTCCTTTCTCGGACTGGCCGGCGGCGTCGTCTCGCTGGTCGGGGCCGTTCTCGTGAACCGCAGGCGCACAGGCTGAGCGCTCGGGCCCCCGCCGACGCGGGCCGGGCTGTCACGTCGGGGTGAGGTCGGCCCGCATGGCGTCGGCGACGCGCTCGATCGTCTCGGCATGCGTTCCCGAGCGCAGGGCGGCGAGGCCGAGCCGCTCGCACGGCGCCCCGCCGGCGATCGGGTGCCACATCAGTTGTGGTTCCGCCTTCACCGCCAGGCTCGGCCGCAGGGCCACCAGATCCGCGGCGGAGCCCAACGCATGGGTGAAAAGGGCATGGCGATCGCTCTCCATCGTGTGCAGACGGGGCAGCCAGCCCCGCTCGGCCAGCTCGGCCAGCAGCATCCGGGCGTAACCGGGGGCTCGGCGGGAGTCGAACCAGAGCAGTCGTTGGTCCGCCAGATCCCGCCATCTGAGCTGGCTTCGCCCGGCGAGTGGATGGCGCACATGGGTGACGACGCCGAGTTCGAGTTCGCTGACCGTCGCGACGGCGATGTCGTCGTCATCGACCGGAAGGCGAACGACGGCGAAGTCCAGCACCCCCGCGCGGAGCAGATCGAGCTGCCGACTCGAGCTCTCCGCGTGAAAGGTGACGGAGACCGTGTTTCCCGACGGCACCGCCTGATAGTTCCGCGAGATCAGCTCCTCGATCTCCGTGAGCAGACCGGGATCGACGCCCACCGAGACGCCGACGCGGACCACGTACGGCATGGAGCCGGCTTCGGTCAGCGTCGCCGTCAACTCGTCCAGGATGCGTTCGACGCCGCGCTGGAACACGACTCCGGCCGGCGTCAGTTCGACTCCGCGCGCCGTGCGTACGAAAAGTTTGAGTCCCAACCGGCGCTCGAGGCGCTGGATCATCTGGCTCAGACTGGGCTGCGCAATGCCGAGTTCCTGCGATGCCTCCGAAATCTTGCCGATCTTCACTACTAGGAGGAAGTATTTCAGATGTCGTATCTCCAGGCCGTCCAGCTCGTCCACGATCACATCCAGACTGCGCGCAGTATCGGATATCGCCCGGGGCCTATGGCTCGCATAGGATCCACAATCTTCGACAGCGTCAATGCTCGGAATTACGGTGGAGACCAGTCTCGCGACCAGAGGGTGGTCCATGTCTTCGCAAGCGCCCGTGGCCCTGTCCACCTCCGAAAAGATCGCAGTCGTGCCGGGCGGAACCAGACCGCCGGTCGCGTTCTGGGCGGTGACGTCGGCCACCGCGCTCGCACTCGCCGCGAGCGGTATGCCGTCCCCGCTCTACGTCGACTACCAGGCGCGCTGGCACTTCTCCTCGACAACACTGACGATTATCTATGCGATGTATGCGGGCGGGGTCATCGTCACGCTGCTCCTCGCCGGCGGTCTGTCCGACCGGGTCGGGCGGCGTCCGGTGCTGCTCGGTGGGCTGGTGGGCCTGCTGGCCAGCCTGGCCGTGTTCCTGGCCGCGGATTCGACCGCATGGTTGTTCGTCGCGCGGCTGCTGCAGGGGCTCGCCACCGGCGTCTTCACCGGTGCCGCGGGAGCGGCCCTCAGCGAGCTGCATCCCACCCGGGACACCCGCGCGGCGGCGCTTGTGAACAGCACGTCCACCTCCCTCGGCATCGCGGTCGGCGCGACCCTCTCCGGGGCGCTCGCGCAGTGGGGCCCGTGGCCTCTGCGGCTGCCGTACCTCGTTCTGATGGCCATCGCGGTCGTGGTGCTCCTGCTGGTTGCCGTCAGCGTGCCCGAAACGGTGCGCCGCCGCGAGCGTGTCCGCCTGAGCACCCTGATCAGGCCGCAGCGAATCGGCATCCCCGCGGAGGTGCGCCGGCCGTTCGTGATCGGCTGTCTCGCCGTCACGGCCGCGTGGTCCGTGGGTGGGCTGTACCTCGCGCTGGGGGGCAGTCTGGCCAGAGAACTGCTTGACATTCACAACCATCTGGTCGCGGGCCTGGTCATCCTCACCGTGCAGGGCGTCGGGGGTCTGTCCCAGTTCGTCCTGACCAGGATGTCCGGAGCGTTGGCGTCGATCGCCGGATGCGCTGCGCTGATCATCGGCATGGCGACCGTATGTCTTGCCATCTGGACCGGTGACGCCGCGCTGTTCCTGGTCGGCGACGGTGTCACCGGAGTCGGCTTCGGGCTGGCGTTCATGGGCGGTACCCGGCTGGTCACCGTGGCCGCGCCGGCACACACGCGCGGCCAGGTCCTGGCCAACTACTTCGTGGTCGCCTACCTGGCCATCTCCGTGCCGGTGATGGTGGCCGGCGTGGTGTCCACGCACATCGGCCTGTCCTCGACCTTCTACCTGTTCGCCCTCATCATGTCCGTGGTGGCGTTGATCGCCCTGCTGGGAACGGTGATCGGGGAACGCGCCGGACGGTGACCACGGCCGCCCGCGGCCGGCCCGGCCGGTCTGCGGGCCGGCCCGGCCGGTACGGAGAAGGCTCGAACGTGTGGGGTGCGACACCGCGGGGGGATCGATCCGCGCGGACGCTGCGTCGGCGGAGTTGTGAGGACGCAGCCTGGTCGGATCGTGGGTGCGGAAAATCCAAGATGCGGGGCGCGGCAGCTCTCGACGCTGTCGGCATGGTCCGTCACCGCGACCCGAGCGTGCGTGGTGCCCCCGGAGAGGGTCGTACAGCATCCACGCAAAGTTCGGCGAAGGCCAGCCTGGTCGTGTCGGCTCGTCTACCTGCACTCATCACCCCGAGTAGCGGTAGCCGTTCGGTGGGCGCGCGGGTCCTGACCAGGGGCGACGCGTGATGGCCGCCGACAGTGTCGCCGTGGCGGACCAGCCGACAGTGGGACGGCCGACGGACGGACGCGACGTGGCGGTCACTCTCGTCACGGTGATCATGGTTGTGGTGGTCGGCCTAACGTTCGCGTTCGGGTTTGGCAATGTCTGGCAGCTCGGACTGCGTCTCGGAGTGCCAATCTGGGTCGCACCGTTGGTGGCGCCGGCGGTCGATCTGTCCGTCGTGGGCCTTTTGCTGGGGACGCGACACTTGGCGTTGCAGGGCGCACCGGCCGAGTTGCTAGCCGGCGCGCCGGCTGCTGGTCTTCTCCAGCGTGGTGACGCTGGCGTTGAACATCGCCGAGCCCGTGATCGCGGGGGACTACGGGAAGGCCGCGTTCGACGCTGTCGGCCCGGCGCTGCTTATTGGCTGGTCTGAGGTTGGCCCGGGGCTCTTGCGCGCGATGCGCCACCCCGCCACCTTCCACCCTGAAGCGCAGGACGCCACCATCCGTCCGTCCGTGTCTCAGCCGGCAGAGATCGGCAGGGCGGCGGTGTCCACTGCGGTGTCTGCGCCGGCGGGAGGCGAGAGCCCTCGGGCTGAGGTGGGGGCGGTTCCTGCGCAGCGCGGTCCGGACCGGCCGGGCATCGTGGTCCTCGACGGCTCGTTGTTGGACCGGGCGCGGCGCGAGGACGCTCGCTACTGGGAGCAGCACCGCCGTCCGATCTCGTCAGACGAGCTGCGCAAGCGGCTGAAAGTCGGTTCGAAGAAGGCACGGGCCCTGGTCACGCAACTGCGCACCGAGGCGCACCGGGTGTTGGAAGAACACGCCCCTAACGCCGAGGTGTCCGAGGCCGGCACGGCCGCGACCGTGTCGGAAGCCGACGGCGGGGCCGCGGATGGGTTGCTAGCGGTGGTCGGGCCGGACGACGTCGACATGGTTGATCTCGGGCCGGCTGAGCCGGCCGGGACAGGTGCGCTGGCCGCCGTCGGATGAAGGCCCCCGCCCCGACGGGCGGGACCGGCGTGAACCCAGAGTGCTGGCGGGCGGAATGCCCCGGCGCGCATGCGCCAGCTCGCTCGCCCCCCGGCCTGGCTCGCCGTCTGCCCGTTCCTGCCTGCTTGTTCGTCGACCTCAGCCTGCCTGACGACTCCTTTGGGAGACCTCTCCGCGTGATCACGAATCCTCGGCAGCAGACCTACCTCGGCCGCCGTACCTACGCCCGGCCCACCGCCCGTGTCGTGTCCAGCGGCGAGCACCAGCTGTGGCTGGCCCGCCACCTCACCCCACGGGACCGGTGGATCGTCCGGATGATCCATGAACATCGGGTGTTGACCACCCACCAGATCGTCGAACTCGGCTGGATCACCCGCCGGTCGGCGAACATCCGCCTGCTGGAGCTGTACCGCTGGCGGGTCCTCGACCGGTTCCAGCCGCTGGCCGTCAGCGGCCTGTCACCCATGCACTACATCCTCGACGTCGCCGGCGCCGCGGTGCTGGCGCACGAGGATGGTCTGGACCCAAAGAAGATCGGCTACCAGCATGACCGGGCCATGGGCATCGCACACTCCCTGCATCTGGCCCACCGGATTGCGGCCAATGGGATGTTCATCCGGCTAATCCACCACGCTCGCCAGCACCGCGCCACTGGCCGGCTCGTGGCGTGGTGGCCCGAGGAGCGGTGCGCGCGGCTATACGGAGACATCGTCCGCCCAGATGCCTACGGCCGGTGGGCGGAGCGCGGCGCCGAGATCGAATGGTTCCTCGAACTCGACTACGGCACCGAACCCCTCCGCCGCCTCGACCAGCCCTCACGGGTAACGGTCGCGACCACCGCCGCCGACCTCGCCGACCCCGACGCACACCTCGACGCCACCCTGGCCCGCTGGCTTCCCCTGACCCCGGCCGGCGCCGGCCGCCTCGGACTGGGACAGCTCACCGCTTTCTGGCCGCTACCGACCGACCCGCAGCGCCGCGGCGACGGGGAAGCCTCCACCGTCCTGGAACGACCCAATCGGCTACACCTACCGCAGCCGATGCCACCCAGTGGACTCGACCACCAGCAGTCTGCGGCCTGAACCCCTCCGATCGGCAGGGTCCTGCCGCCCGACGTAACGCCGGGCGGCAGGACCCAGGCGCGTCCCAGACGCTCAAGCGCGGGCAACGCGGCGATCCCGGCGAGGATGGGGTCCATGACTGTATTCCGGTCCCCTCGCCTCGAGGCGATCCTCGGCGCGCGTGTCGACGCCGCTGGGCACGCAGGGATCGCCGCGCTGGCCGGTAGCAATGTCAGCGAAGCGATCGATCTCGACTTCAAGCGCGATCTCTACGGATCCAGCGATAGCGATAAGCGGGAGCTGGCTACTGATGTCGCATCGCTCGCGAACGCTGTTGGCGGGCTCATCATCCTCGGGATCGACGAGGACGACCAAGCCCGCGCCATCGATGCCCCCGGCGTACTGATCAGCGACGGCGAGATCGTCCGAATGCAGCAGATCGCACCGGTCATCGCGGCCCAGCCGACCAATACCGCTAAGTTAAGCTGGCCGGCCGGCGACTGCCCGGCGGCGGATGATCTGGATGGCCTGGACGGCGTGAGGGAAACCGATGCCGGCGCGGACCTCGGTGGTTTTCAGGACCCGGGTCTCGACGCGGCCGTGTCCCCGGTCGTGGGAGCGAGCCCGGGTACGGACCTTCGTCCAGGGCAGGGCAGCGAGCTGGGCGGACAGGCCGGGCTGGTTCGCTTTCGCGACCAGGACGTAGTGGGCGCCGCGGTCGACAAGCCAGGCGGCGGTGTCGCGTTGGGTGTGTAACGCGTCCGCGGTCACCACCGCACCGGCCAGCTCGACCGCGCTGAGCAGGGTTTTCAGCTCGCCGATCTCGTTGGTTTTCGCGTCGACGGCGCGCTGGGCGAGCACGACGTGGTGCTGCTGGTCGAACGCGGCGAGTAGATGCCGGCCGGGGGTGTCGCCGGCTCGTGAGCCGCGCAGGGTCTTCCCATCGACCGCGATCCGCCGCCGCTGCCCCGGAGCCGGTGTGGTCGCGGTGGCGGCCCACGCTCCGAGGGCGGTGTCCAACGCGTCGGCGTCGAGGTGGGTGAAGACCCGGCGGAACGTCGAGGCGTCCGGGACCCGCACGATCCCCAGCGCCGACCAGACGGTCTCGCCGGCGTCCGCGGCCCATTCGGCGATCGCGGTGAACGACCGGGCCCCTGCCAGCACCGCGCACGTCGCCAGGGTGAGAAGGACCGGTAGTCGGTGCCGGCGCCCGCGGCGTTTCCGGGGGTCGGTGACCTGGGCGAATACCGCCAGCAAACCCGCCGGCGACGCCGACCGTGGCGCACGCTCCGTGACGGCCAAGGCCAGCTGATCCAGGACAGGGGCAGACGGAGATAATGGTTCGGCGGGCATGACACCTCAGGGCGATCAGGATGGCGTGAGAACCTCCATGATCAGCCGAGGGTCATGCCCGTCCTCGTTCAGGGCCCCAGCCCCACCCGCCCACACACCCCGTCTCCACGAGAAACCCTCACCACGACCTATGGGCAGCTACTCGGCAAACTTGCCGGCACCCTGGCAGGAGCCCGAGCGTGTCCGTGATGAGGAACCGCTTGCGGCCGTTGACCTTCTTGCCCGCGTCGTAGCCACGCGAAGCCGCGTCGACGGTCTGGGCGCCCTTCACCGACTGCGAGTCGATCACCCCCGCCGTCGGTTGCCGGTCCCGGCCCTCGAGCTCGCGGGAGACGTCCCGTAACCCGTCGTGAACCCGCGCGATAACCCCCTTGTCATGCCACCGGGCGAAGAAACCATAGACCGTCTCCCACGGCGGGAAGTCCCGAGGCAACGAACGCCACGAACACCCTGTGTGCGTCACATACAGAATCGCGTTCACGATCTCCCGGCGGGGATGCGCCTCCTTCCTCCCATCCTTCGACGGCGGCGGCAGTAACGGCTCCACCAACCCCACTCCACATCGGACAGATCAGAGGGATACGGATCAGACCGAGTCATGACCCGACCGTCCCGACCCGCCAGCCCCAACACCCCGAACTCAACCCAAGCGACCACACTCAGCACACAAGCATCAAGATCCAAAACACCTTCTCAGATCAGCCGCCGCAGCTTCACCGTCGTCGGACCCGCCGACGAGGTGGTCGACACGGTGACCGGGCTCCTGGTGACCTGTCACTACTTCTATCGGCCTCCAGGTCACCTCCAGGCCGCGGGACGGCGGGCGTTCCCTGGCGTGAGGAACGCCCCGACCTCGTCGCGGGCCGTTCGGGTCCGGGTCAACTCCAGCCAAGGGCGCTGGCGTCGCGGCTGGAGTCGACGCCCGGTTCGCCGCCCGCCCGCGCGAACGCGCGTAGTGCCGCCACCAGGCTGCCGCGCAGGTGGGGGTCCATCCTCTCGACGATCTCCGCGATTTCGGATCGGCGGCGGCGGGTCACGTCGGCGACGAGCTGCTGGCCGGTCGCCGTGAGCTGAACGATGACTTCTCTTCGGTTCTCCGGGTTGCCGAGGCGGTCGACCAGGTCGGCGGCGACGAGGCGGTCGGCCATGCGGGTGGCGGTGGAGGGATGGACGGCGAGGAGGTCTGCGAGTTCACCGGCGCGCAGCGCGCCGCGGCTCGCGAGAACTACGAGCATCCGGAACTGGGGCAGGGTGACGTCTTCTCCAACGGCCGTCAGCGAACGGGCAGAGACCGCCACCAGCAGGCGGGACGCCGTGAGGACGGCGTCGGTGACCTCGTCCACTCCCCCGTCCAGGCTGCCGGACGGGGGAGTGGAGGCATCCGGCGTCCCGGTCATGCCACCGTTTTACCGTGCGCCGCGACCAGTGTGTCGACCAGGACACCAAAATGTCGATCGTCTACGGCAACTCTTGTATCCTGCAAATGTGTGTGGGCTGACGCGATGAGCGAGGTCACGGGTGCCTTCCAGGCTTGGATCGAGCGTGCGGCCAGATCGGCTCCGCACTCGGCTCCGGGCTCGGACAGCTCGCCCGGGTCGGGACCGAGCGGCTGCCCGTCCTCGTCGCCTGTGGGGCCGCGGGCGGGATCGCCGCGACCTTCGACGCGCCGCTTGCCGGAGTAGTGTTCGCCCGTGAGCTGATCCTGGCGTCCTTCACAGCTGAGGCGTTCGGAGTCGTGGTCCTGTCTTGCGTGTGCGTCAGCGTCGCCGGTCGGGCCCTGCCGGGCAAGATTGTCGCTGCCAGTCCGACCATCGGTATTGGCGGGTCTGGCGGGATCTTCGCACCCTCCCTTTCGTCGGCGCGATCACCGGCGCGATCACCGGGGCGACGTCCGGCGTGTGCGCCCACCACGCCGTCCCGCGCTTGGTCGCGCCGGTCGGGGCCGATGCGCTGATCGGCATGGGGGAGTCCGGCCTGTCGCGTATCCGCTGCCGGCAGTCATCGGCGCGTCCGAGGTCGGTAGAGACCTGACACCGGGAGAGACGTGAGCCACGATCACCAGCAGGCACGGCGCCGACGGCTACTGCTCGTCGACGAGGACACGATTGACGCCGCACTGTTACGAGAGGCACTGCGTGACCGTGGGCGGGACTGGGATCTTCACGTGTGCCCGGACAGCAAGCGTGCCTTCGACTTCCTGCGGGGCCTTGCGATACTGCCGGATGCCATCCTTCTGGATCTTCACGCGCCGGGTGCGGACGGTGGGGGCCTCCTGGCTCGGGCTCAGGCGGAGCTCGACGTGCGAGGGATCCCCACGATCGTCCTGACGGCGCCCGGCATGGTGGAGGTGCCCCATGGCCCGCCGGATTCCATGATCGTCTTCGTGGCGAAGCCTGACGATTTCGATGGTTTCCTGGAACTGGTCCGCAGGATCGAAGATCTCTGCCTCGCTCCCGAGTCGTCGGATGGACCGCGCGTCCCGGCCGAGCCCGGTCGGGAGAAGCGATGCGACGGTCGGGGCCACGGCTGAAGCTCGCCGGGGGCCGCTGTCTGGAGCGGCGATGCGGCTCAGGGGAACCGGCGTACCTGGGGTGTGAGCATGCGGGGCCGATGGCGGACCGGGGGTGACGGCCGGGAGGGCGGCGGGGCGAGCTCCACCCAGGTGTCCACGGTCACCCGTAGGCCGCCGCATGCCGGGCAGGCCTCCCCTGCGTGCGGCGCGGGCAGGGCGATCCCGTTCTGCCTCGTAGACCTCGTACCGGGTGCCCTCGAAGTCCCGCCAGCGGCGAACCCGGTACTGCCGGCACCACGCCGGCTGGCAACGGCGACACGCGAACCGGAACGGGCCTCGTCGATCGTCGCATCCAGGCTCATCACAAATCCTCCCTGGCCGGGTGGCGCCTGCGGGCCGAGGCGACGTGGGGCGCACCCGATCGACGGCCCGACACCTCCGCTGGCCAATATTTGCACTTTACAATAGTTGTCATGAACACATGTAGCCGTGCGAGAGATCAAGTTCTGCCATCGGGGGGCATGGCGGACGTGGGTGGCGGATCCGGTGCGGCGAGGACCAGGAAGGGTCGTCGTCTGCTGATGGACCGGCCGATCCGGCATCTCCCGGCGGGGTCATGACAGGGGATGCCCAGCACACCACTGATCCGGCTGCGTTGGTCGAGCACGTGGAGCCATCCGAGCCCGGGACGCTGAGTCGCCGTGCCGAGCCGTGCGATGCCGGTCGGCGCCCTGGCCGTGCAGGCCCGCTGCTCAGCGGTGCCGCACTGCCGGCAACTGCCGTCACGGTGGCGCTGGTGGCGCTCGTCGTGCCGGCGACGGTCCTCTGGATGACCCGCCGCAGGCCGGGCACGCCTGTGTTGCCGGTCTCCTGGTGTCGCTGGGGCCAGAGCGAGGCACTGCCTCCCTTCGGTCCGGGCCGCCTGCTCGACACCTGGCAGCTCGACGCGGTCGCACTGGCCTACCTGCTGCCCCTCACCGCGCTGTACCTGTGGGGAGTCGCCCGGGTCCGCACCCGGCACCCGGCCCGGCCCTGGCCATGGCCCCGCACCGGGGCGTTCCTGGCCAGCACCGGGGTCGTCGTGCTGGCCACCAGCAGTGCCGTCGGCGTCTACGACGAGACGCTGTTCAGCATGCACATGGCCCAGCACCTGATGCTGATCATGGTGGCTCCGCCGCTGTTCGTCGCCAGCCGGCCACTCACCCTCCTGCTGCACAGCACCGGCAACCCGCTACACGGCCGAGTCCGCACAGCGGTTCGCTCCCGGCCGGTCGGCGTCCTGCTCTCCCCGCCGGCTGCGTTCACCTGCTACACGATCACCATCGTGGGAACCCACCTCACCGGGTTCATGGGCGCGGTGATGGCCCGGCCCTGGCTCGGCCAGCTCGAGCACCTGCTCTATCTCGCCGCCGGCTACCAGTTCTTCGTACTGCTGTTCGGGGACGAGCCGATCCGGTGGCGGCTGTCCATGCCCGGCCGGCTCGCGCTGCTCGTGCTGTCGATGGGGGTCGACACCTTCGTCGGGCTGGTCCTGCTGCAGTCCCGGACACCGATCGCGATGGCCCCGCACACCTGGGGCAGCAGCCCCCTGCTGGACACCCAGACCGGCGGCGGCGTCATGTGGGTCGCCGGTGACGGAATCATGGCTTTGATGATCGTTCTGGTGTTCCGGGCATGGACCCGCAAGCCCGAGGCGGTGCGCCGGGCCCGCACCGGCTGGACGGAACGGGCCCGCACGGCCACCTTCGCCGTCCACACCGGCCACGAACCCACCCGAACCCCCGCGCTCGTTGCGGGTCCGGGTGCCCGGCCACGGCAGGTCGACATCGACGACGACGAGGCGAGCTGGCATGCCTACAACGACTGGCTCGCCCGCCTTGACGCCGACGGGTGAGTGGAAGCGGTCTCGTACGACCTCGTCGACGGCGGACCCGGAAACATCTGGCGGGGTCGTCCCGCCCGGCCGACCGTGGACCGGGGGTGTCGGGGCGGGGTCATCCGACGCACGCGCCATGTCACCGTTCTACCGCGCGCGGCCAGCCGTGATCGACCCCGCACGAGGCAAGCACGCCCACAGCAACTTTTGTACTATGCAAATATGCGACGGGGCTCCGCGGCCCGCCCCGCACCCGACCGGCTGGCCCCGTCGGTCCTCGGCTGCACCCTCGAGGGAGGCAACGCGATGGCATGGCAGGCAACGGTCGAGGCGGCCCGTTTCCGATTCACGTGCCGGCGCTGCCAGGCGTGGTGGTGCCGGGAGTACCAGGTGCGGCGATGGCAGGACCTCGAAGGCACCCAGTTCGAGTTCTACGAGCAGTACGGGATACCGGTGCCCGCGCCGACAAGCGGGATTGCGTGCCCGGCCTGCGGCGGCCCGCGGGTCACCGCCGACACCCGGGTCGGCGTCGTCCCACCGTCGGCACCGCCGCCCCTGGTGAGAGCGCGTCCCGTGCACCGTCGCCAGCGTCTGCCGCTGGTCCGCTGGTTCCCCTGACAGGACCACCCCTACGACCTTTGGACTACGTACACATGTGGCAACGCTCCAGATCGGCCGTGGCCCGGTGGGCGGTAGCCGTGGACCTCGGTTCGCAACGGGCGGGAGCCGGCCTTGCCGGCCTGGCGGTGGTCATCGGTGCCGGGGTCGGGCTCGGCGCGGTGGCCTTCCGCTGGTTGATCAAAGTCTTCACCGAGGTGTTCTGCGGCAGGGCCGACTGCTCGGTCGGTGGCCGTCTACCCAACCCGCACGTCCCCGGTCTGGGCTACTGGTTCCTGCTGCTGGTACCCGTCCTCGGCGGGTGCGTCTACGGCCCGCTGATCCACCGGTTCGCCCGCGAGGCCCGCGGCCACGGCGTACCCGAAGTGATGTACGCCGTCGCCGAACGCGACGGCCGCATCGCACCCCGCGTCTCCGCTGTCAAATCCCTGGCCTCCGCGCTCTGCATCGGCACCGGCGGCTCCGTCGGCCGAGAAGGCCCCATCGTGCAGATCGGCGCCGCCCTCGGCTCGACCCTGGGCCAACTCCTACGAGTCGCCCACCATCGACTGCCGATCCTCGTCGCCTGCGGCGCCGCCGGCGGCATCGCCGCCACCTTCAACGCCCCCATCGCCGGAGTCTTCTTCGCCCTCGAAGTCATCCTGCGGTCGTTCACCGCCGAGGCGTTCGGCGTCGTCGTCCTGTCCGCCGTCACCGCCAGCATCATCGGACGCGCCACCTTCGGCACCGCCCCGTTCCTCACCCTGCCCGTATTCGAACTCCGCCACGGCGGCGAATACCTGCTGTTCATACTTCTCGGAGCACTCGCCGGCCTGGTCGGCGTGCTGTTCACCCGCCTGCTCTACCTGATCGAGGACCTCTGCGACTGGGCATGGCGCTGGCCCGAATGGCTCCGCCCCGCCGTCGGTGGCGTGCTCCTCGGCGCCGTCCTGCTCGCCCTGCCCCAGATGTACGGGGTCGGCTACCCGGTCCTCGAACGCACCGTCCACGGCGGGTACGCCCTGTGGTTCCTGCTCATCCTCATCGGCGGAAAAATCATCGCGACCAGTCTGACGATCGGCATCGGCGGCTCCGGTGGCGTCTTCGCCCCCTCCCTGTTCATCGGCGCCGCGACCGGCGCCGCCTTCGGCACCCTCGCCCACGACCTCGCCCCCGGGCTCGTCGCCCCTGTAGGCGCCTACGCCCTCGTCGGCATGGGTGCCGTGTTCGCCGGCGCCGCCCGCGCCCCCATCACCGCCGTCCTCATCCTCTTCGAGCTCACCGGCGAATACACGATCATCCTTCCGCTGATGACCGCCGTCGTCATCGCCACCCTGATCAGCCGGCTACTCAGCCACGACACCGTCTACACCCTGAAACTGACCCGCCGCGGCATCGACCTCACCGCCTCCCACGAGACCCGCCGCCTGCGCGCCATCCCCGCGACCCGGGCAATGCGCCCCCCACCCCCGGCCATCCCAGCCTCCACCAGCCTCACCCACGCCGCCGAGGCCCTCGCCCGATCCCCACACGCAGCTCTCCCCCTCACCGACGATCAGGACCGCTATCAGGGCATCGTCACCGCGCACGCCGTCGCCACCGCCCTCGACAGCACCGTCTCCCACAGCGAGGCCGTCCCCGACCCAGCTCTGGGCACGATGCCGCGGACGGTCGGCGACCTCTGCGTTCTCCCGCCGCACGTCAGCGCCGCCACCAGCCTCGCCGCCGCCCTGCACGCCCTCACCAGCACCGACTCCCACTGCCTCCCCGTCCTCGACGACAGCGGCGAAAAGGCCATCGGATGGATCACCCACCAGTCGATACTCGCCGCCATCTACCCGCCCTCCCGCGCCTCCGCCCTCGCCACCGCATCACCCTCCCTCACCTCGCAACCTCCCGGCGAGAACCCGCGTCCGCTCCTTACGATCGCCTAATGACAAGGCACTGCGACGGGCCCCGAGCGGGTGACCCGAGTAGCGGCAATCTGCCAGCGGCGCCGAGCCCGCGCGTCCCTCGTGGCCCTACCGGCGGCGGAACGGCAATGTGATCAGCGGCGGGGACCACCCGCCGCGTGGGGTTCTGTCACCTGCATTCGATCCGGTCAGGCAAGCTTGCCAGCAGCCGGGCTGTTTGGCGCGTGTCGGGATGTTCTTCGCCGAGCACTCGCCGCCAGCGTCTCAGCGTGTCCTCCGCAAGATCGCGAGCACGCTGCGGGTCGCCGAGGGCGGCCAGCCGGACGGCGAGGTTGAACGCGGAGGCCAGGGTATGGGGATGGTCCTCGCCGAGGACCCGCCGGCGGCGGTCCAAGGTGTCCTTGTCCAACGCCCGCGCGCCTGTCAGGTCGCCGAGGGCGGCCAGCCGAACGGCAAGGTTGTTCGCGGACTGCAGGGTGTCGGGGTGGTCGTCGCCGAGGATCCGCCGACGCCGGTCCAAGATGTCCTTGGCCAGGTCCCGGGCGCCCCGCAGGTCACCGAGTTCCGCCAGCCGGATGGCGAGATTGGACGCGGTGGCCAGGGTGTTGGGGTGGTCGTCGCCGAGGACCCGCCGGCGCCGCAACCAGGTGTCCCTCTCCAGTTCCGACGCGCCCTGCGCGTCGCCGAGGGCGGCCAGCCGGATGGCAAGGTTTCCCGCCGACACCAGCGTGTGCCGATGGTCATCGCCGAGGATCCGCCGACGCCGGGACCAGGCGTCCTCGTCCAACGTCCGGGCAGCTTGGTGGTCACCGAGAGCGGCATGGACGGCGGCGAGGGTGGTAGCGGTTTCCAGGGTGTCGTGGTGATCGGGGCCGAGGTCGGTGAGGGTCTGCTGGTGCAGCCGGCCGGCGATCTGGCGGGCAGCGCGGTACTCCCCGCGGACGTACAGGTGCCAGCAGAACAGGTCGGCTGCGTGGCGTAGCCGGTGCGGGTCGTCGACGCTGATCAGCCCGGCCTGGGCGTGTAGCAGGTGGGGGCCGAGGGCTGCCCAGGCCGACCAGGCCGCCGGGTCCTCGGCATCGTCGGGGACGGCGGCGCCCAGCAGTCGGCCCAGCATGTCGCCTACGTGGGTGCGGCGGGTGGAGGTCAGCTGGCCGGCGACAACCGTCTGGACCAGACGGTGGACGACGAGGCCGTCCCCGATGCGGCGGGCCAGTGAGTAGTCCAGGAGGGCGGCGATCGTGTCGTCGAGGTCGACGTCGGGATCGTCGCCCGCGACGCTGCCGGACAGCGGTGGTTCGAGCAGGTCGGGCTGTCCGAGCAGGCCGATGGGGATGTGTTCCGGGGCAAGCAGGGCGCACAGTTCGAGCAACTGCACTGCGGCCGGCGCCTCGGTCTTCAGCCGATCCAGAGAGACCGACCAGCAGGTGTCGATCCGTCCGGCATACAACGGGTCGTCGCCCTTCCCGAGGAACGCCTGCCGCCGCCGGCGGAAACGGTCCAGGTAGTCGACGGCAGGCAGCTGTGTGCGAGTGAGATAGCCCGCTGCCTGTGCCAGTGCCAACGGCAGATCACCCAACTCCGCTGCCAGCCCGTCCGCTACCGCAACGTCCAGTGAGGGTAGCCGCCGGGTCAGCAGGGCAGTCGACTCGACCCGGGGGAGCAGGTCCACCTCGACGGTCGCGGCCAGGGCGTCCCAGGCCGGATTACGAGAGGTGATCAGGATGTGCCCGGGGCCGGCTGGAAACCAGGAACGCAGCGCGGCAGGTTCTTCGGCGTTGTCGAAGACAAGCAGCCATCTCTGTTGCCGGCCCAACGCGGCCACCACCCCGGCCGCGACGTCGGGCAGCGGCCCGTCCGACGGCAGGTTCAACGGTCCGGCCAGGGCAGCGAACTTCTCGGCCAGCAGCGCGGTCTGTTCCGCGTCGACCCACCACACCAGCCGGTAGTCGCCGGCATGTCGGTGGGCGTACTCGACGGCCAGCTGGGTCTTGCCCACCCCGCCCATGCCGTGCAGCGCGGTCACTGCCACCGGTCCCGCAGCCAGTTCCCGGCGGATCTGATCGAGGTGCGCCTCTCGGCCGGCGAAATGACGGTTACGTCCCGGCACATTCCAAACCTCGGGCGTCTGCCCCGGGAACACCGCCTCCGCTCCGCCCCGCGGCCCGGCCACGGTACCGCCGGGGAAGCCGTCGGACCTGCGGGTCGGGCGGGCCAGACCGACCGCCTCCACCAGCCGGCGCCGGGCGGTCGCCTCGTCGACGCCGTGCAGGTCCCGGTAGCCGATCGTGGACAGCACGGTCGGGATCGGGCAGTCGGTGACGCGTAACGGGATGATTTTGCGCCCGGCCAGGGCGCCGGTCCACTCCTGGGTGCACCAGTGCGAGGCGAAGTACGCCTCCGAGCAGAGCGCGACCGTCCGGCCCGCAGCGTCCATCTGAACACTGATCCAGGTCACGAAGTTCTCCCCCGCCGGGGAGTCCCACACCTGCACCGTCACCGATCGGCCCTCGGTCTCCAGCACCTCCGCCGCCCACGTTGCCCACGCCTCATCCGCGCCCGTGTACGAGATGAAGAAGTCCACCGCCGCCGGTGAACCGCTTGCGCTGCCCGATGCCGGGGCCGCCGTTCCCATAGCCGTACAGCCTGCCAGAGTCGCGAACCGTTACGGTCAACGTACGTTGGACACTCCCTCTTCCAGCGACAACAGTCCGCGCTCCGATCGGCGGGACCAGGGTTAGCGGGCGCCGAACAGCTCCATGTAGCGCTTCGAGGAGTTCGGGTTCAGGTCCGGCCGGTAGAGCGACGACCGGACGTTCGTCGGCTCGGAGTTGTTGTAGTAGGCCTCGTAGGCCAGGTTCGCCGCATTCGCGACGAACGTCTCGTGCATCTTGCTGATGTAGAAGGGGTTGTCCTTCCCGCCACCGTTCGACCAGGCCACCCCCCACTCCGGGACGGCGAACTTCTTGCCGTGAGCACGGGCGAACTGGATCACCGTGCACAGTCCGGACCGCTGGTGGCACTGCCGGTCCCAGCTCTCCTCGTTGATCGACGGGGGATAGAAATCGTAGGAGTCGATGCTGACGACGTCGACGTACTGGTCGCCGGGGTAGGCATCCCACACGTCCTGCCCGCTGGCGGGCAGCTTGTCGGAGTGGGCATTCATGTTCCAGTCGATCTTGACCTTCGGTGCGGTCGACCGGATCGAGGTCACCGTTCGACGGAAGCACGTCTTCCAGGTCTCGGCACTGCGCACGTGCCAGTAGTTGAAGGCGCCGTTGAACTCCCAGCCGAGGCGGACGTAGGCGCCGGCCCGGCCGAATTTCGTCAGCGTGGTGCCGAAGGTGCGCCAGTAGTCGTCGTAGGCGCCGCTGGCACAGGTGGCCTCGTCACCGTCCTCGGGGAACGGCGGTTGCGCGATCGACAGTTCGCCGGGGAACTTGTCCCCGGTGAAGGCCGCCGTCGGCCAGTCCGCCGAGACGAGGTTGTACCAGTCCTTACGGCTGGTGAAGACGACCGCGACCCCGATCTCGCGGCCGGTGAACGTACCCCAGGCGTTGACGTCGGCCGGGTAGTTGCCGTTGGCGCCGGACACCCAGTGCACTCCCGCCGCGCCATGATCCTGCTCCGGCCCCGAGGAGCTGGAGCAGGCCCCGAGCCCTGCGGCCAGCAACCCGATGATCAGCAGCAGCGACAGTGACACGAGCCGCGACCGGCGGCGTCGGCCACGCCCCCGCAGATGCCGGCCTGGATCCACCACCAGGAGGAACACCGTGACCGCGGCGACCCCCCACAGCCCGGTCAGTACCGGCGGCTCCGGCTTCGTCGACGGCGGCCGAAGCCACCCCGGCTGGGCCGTCCTGGGCCCCGCGGCCTCCCGTGCGGTCCCCAAGACCGAACACCCCCCTTGATCGGCAGCGACCTGCGTCGTCCCGCCCATGCCTCGACGAAACCGCACCGAGAGGAAGACATTAACGTAAGGGTTGATTTGGGTCTTTTCGGGTTCGCGTGGGATGGCCCCCACGCGACGGGCAGGGCAAGATCGGGTTTGGTGCGGCGCCCTTGGACGTCACCGGCCGGCGATGGCGGAGTGGGCCTGTGTCCGTCCGGCACTTTCGACTGCGGCGGCGCGCATGTCCTCTTCGATCCGACTACGGTGGGAAGTAGTGGTGCGCCGGGAAGTCTGGTCGGCAGCTTGTGACCTGACCCCTCGGCTAGGAGCCCCGCCATGAGCCAGACCCCGCCTCGCCGGTTCAGCCTGTTCGACCGCAGGTCGTGGCCCGAGACCCGCCGCATCGCCGCGATCCTGCGCAGGGAGACCATCGGTGGCGCGCTGCTGCTCGCCGCCACGGTCTTGGCCCTCGCCTGGGCGAACTCACCGTGGTCGGACTCCTACCGGTCGATGCTGTCCTACCAGGTCGGCCCGTCCTGGGCGCACCTGAACCTCACCCTGGCCCAGTGGGCCGCCGACGGCCTGCTGGCAATCTTCTTCTTCGTCGCCGGCCTGGAACTCAAACGCGAGTTCGTCGCCGGAGATCTCCGCGACCCTCGGCGGGCCGCCGTCCCGGTCGTCGCCGCGCTGGGTGGCGTCGCCGTCCCGGCCATCCTCTACACGCTGGTCAACCTCGGCGGCGGCGCGTCGCGCGGCTGGGCGATCCCGACCGCCACCGACATCGCCTTCGCGTTGGCGGTACTGGCGGTCATCGGCCGGCATCTGCCGTCCGCGCTACGCACGTTCCTGCTCACCCTCGCGGTGGTCGACGACCTGCTCGCCATCGTCATCATCGCCGTCGTCTACACCCGCCACCTCTCAGTCCTCCCGCTGCTAGGCGCCCTGGTGCCGCTGGCGGTGTTCACCCTGCTGGTGCAACGCCGGGTGCGCTCATGGTGGCTCCTGCTGCCCCTGGCCGCCGCCACCTGGACACTGGTCCACGCCTCCGGTGTGCACGCCACCGTCGCCGGCGTGCTGCTGGGCTTCGCCGTACCGGTACTACGCAGCCAGCGGGCTGGCGGGCCCGATGCAGGCCCGGGGCTGGCCGAGCACTTCGAGCACCGCTGGCGGCCCCTCTCGGCCGGGGTCGCGGTACCGGTCTTCGCGTTCTTCTCCGCCGGAGTTACCCTCGGCGGCCTGAACGGACTGGCCGACGCGCTCTCCGACCGCGCCGCCATCGGCGTCGTCATCGGCCTCGTCGTCGGAAAGCCGCTGGGAATCATGACCGCCACCTACCTGGTGGCCCGCTTCACCCGCGCCACCCTCGAGGACGGGCTGGCCTGGGTCGACGTCGTCGGCCTGGCAGTCCTCGCCGGTATCGGGTTCACCGTCTCTCTGCTCATCGGCGAACTGGCCTTCGGCACCGGCAGTGAACGCGACGACCATGTCAAGATCGCCGTCCTGACCGGTTCCCTGCTCGCCGCCCTGCTGGCCACCGTGGTGCTTCGCCTCCGTAACCGTGTCTACCGCCGGATACAGGAAGCGGAAACCGTCGACCGTGACCACGACGGCATCCCGGACGTCTACCAGGACCTGCCCCAACCAACGGTCGACTGAACCAACACGCCACAGCCGTTGCCCGCGGGTGCCCAAACCGTCGACACCCCGCGCCTGGCAGTTGAGTCCACAGACGTGGTGTACGGGTTGTGATCGTCTGACGACTTGCCGGAGTGGCGGTCCGTGACGTGGGACGGCCACCGCGTGATCCTCTCGAGAAACATGCGAAGGCAACTCGATGAGGAGGAAACGCGATGGCCGTGCGTCCGACTGTGACCGACGCCGACGGGCTGGGCAAGGAACTGGTGGCGGCGAGTCCGGATCTGTTGGGTTCGATGGTGAAGGCGTTTGCGGAGGCGTTGATGGGCGCTGAGGCAGATGGGATCTGTGGTGCGGAGTACGGGGAGATATCACCGGATCGGACGAATCGTCGGAATGGGTACCGGATGCGGGAGTGGGACACGCGCGCCGGGACGATTGATCTAGCAATTCCGAAGCTGCGGTCCGGGTCGTACTTCCCGGAATGGCTGCTGACACGCCGGCGGCGGGCGGAACAGGCGTTGATCTCGGTGGTCGCGACGTCCTATCTGCTCGGTGTTTCCACGAGAAGAGTGGACAAGCTCGTGGAACAGCTCGGGGTGGCGCATATCTCGAAGTCGCAGGTGTCGGAGTTGGCGAAGCATCTCGACGGCCAGGTCGAGGCGTTCCGCTCGAGGCCGCTGGACGCCGGGCCGTACCGGTTCGTGCAGGCGGATGCGTTGACGATGAAGGTCCGCGAGGACGGCCGGGTCGTGAACGTCCACTGCCTGCTCGCGGTCGGGGTCAACGGCGATGGGCACCGGGAGATCCTCGGCCTCGACGTCGTGTCCAGCGAGGACGGGGCCGGCTGGCTGGCGTTCTTCCGCGGGCTGGTCGCCCGCGGCCTGTCCGGGGTCCGCCTGGTGACCTCGGACGCCCACCGGGGCCTGGTCGCGGCGATCGGGGCGACGCTGCCGGGCGCGTCGTGGCAAAGATGCCGGACGCATTACCTGCGCGACTTGTTGACGTTCACACCGAAGTCGTCGCAGCCGTGGGTCGCAACATTGGTCCGGACAATCTTTGATCAGGCGGACGCGAACGAGGTGGCCGTGCAGTTCGACCGGGTCGTCGACGCTCTCACCGAGAAACTACCGCGCGCCGCCGCACATCTGGAAGAGGCGAAAGCGGATCTGCTCGCGTTCACCGGCTACCCGCGGGAGATCTGGCGGCAGATCTGGTCGTCGAATCCGCAGGAACGGCTGAACAAGGAGATCCGCCGGCGGACCGACGTCGTGGGTATCTTCCCGGACCGTGGTGCGATCATACGTCTCGTCGGCGCGGTCCTGGCCGAGCAACACGACGAGTGGATCGAAACCCACCGCTATTTCGGCCTGGAAATCCTCGGGAAAGCCGACGCGGGGAACACGCCGGCCGACACACCCGAGATCAGCGTGACACCAGAAACACTCACCGCATAAACTAAACCAAGGATCACGCGGAGTCACCCTCCGTACACCACGCCACCGGACGTGACCGCGCCTGGCCTTCGCCGGCGAAAACTATGGCGTGTCCGAGGCGGCGGCCGGACGGCTTGGACACGCCGACCCGGTCACCGACGGCCACGTTCTTGACGGCTGCCCCGGCCTCCTCGACGGTACCGACCGCCTCATGCCCGATGACGCGCCCGTCGGTCCTCGCCGGAACGTCACCTTTAAGGATGTGCCGTGGCGGGTGGCTGTGCGGGCAGCCGCGTCGACGACGAGGGTGCCGGCGCGCAGGACCCCCGACCCGGCCGGCGGTGGCTCGCTCACCCGGCGCAGCACGGGACCGCACCCACAACGTGAGCTCCGTGGCTCGTCGGTGCCACCTTCCTGTTCGGACATTGCCTAGTGCCGGTTGAGAGCCGTCATGGTTGGCCAGGGAGTCCGGCGTCGGGTGTTTCCTCGCCGTTGCGTGGCCAGTAGCCGCGGCGGCGGGATGGAGGATAGGGCGGTCCTATGAGGGTCCTGAGCGCGGAACTGATCCTGTAGATGTCTCCATGCCGGTTTCTGAACAGCCATCGCAGATCGTCGGCGGCTGAGGTCCAACGGGGAACCTGCAGCTGCTTCAGGAGTCAAACTCGCCATCGCGGACACCGGCGACGAATGCGGTCCACTCGGCTGCGGTGAAGACGAGGATCGGGCCGCTGCGGTCCTTCGAGTCCCGGATGGCGCGTCCGTCCTCCGGCAGTGCGGCGACTTCGACGCAGGCGCCGCTACCGTTGGTGTAGCTGGACAGCTGCCAGGAGAGACTGTCCCGGTCAAATTCGATCTTGCGTGTCATGATGGCTCCTTCGACAAGCTCGTGATCATCTCGGCGGAGGTGCGGGGGCTGAGCGCGAGGGCTCGGAGATGATCGAGCTTGTCTCTATACTGCCGCACCTCGTCGGGCTTCTCGACGTAGAGGCTGCCTGTCAAGACCTCCAGGTAGACGACTTCTGGATCGGCGGCGTCCGGGAACCCGAGATGCGTGAAGGAGGTGCCGAGCGCGGCGTGCCCTCCGACGTCGAACGGTAGTACCTGGATCGTGATGTTCGGTTGGGCTCCGGCGTCGACCAGGTGCCTGAGCTGGGCGTGGAGCACGTCGCGTCCGCCGATCGGCCGCCGGAGTGCGGCTTCGTCGAGCACCACCCACAGTCGTGGTGGTCGGGCTCCGCGGAGACGTTCCTGGCGACTGGTCCGCAGCGTCACGCGGCGGCGCACCTCTTCGTCGGGGAGCTCCGGCCACGTCGAGTGGATCACGGCGGCGGCGTACTCCGGTGTCTGGAGCAGTCCTTCCACGAGGGACGACTGGTAGACGTTGATCGACGAGGCGTCGGCTTCGAGGCCGATGTAGACCTCCATCCAACGCGGGACGACGTCGCTGAAGCTGCGCCACCAGCCTTGCTGACGTGTCTCCTTGGCGAGCGTGAGGATCGCGTCCCGCTGGTCGGTGTCCTCGACCCCGTAGCGGGTCAGAAGATCCGCCACGTCGACGGCGCGTACGGCGACCCGTCCGTTCTCGATCCTGCTGATCTTGGCGTCGGACGCCCGGATGGCCTGCCCTGCCTCCTCGGCCGTCAGGCCGGCGGCTTCCCGCAACCGCCGGAGCTCTACTCCGAGTCGACGGCTGCGCACCGTCGGCCCTGCTGACGACTTCGCCACGCTTCCTCCGCCATCGGACACCCACACCTGATCGCAGTCTGCCATCGCCCGCACCCGGTCCGGCGGACTCCGCACGCCCCATAAACAATGGTACAGATGCAGTTGCATTTAAAGGTGCACGGACTCATCATCTTGTCCCGAGGGCACTCCGGAGCCGACCGGGCTGATCGCTGGTCCCAGGGTTCGTCGCACCAGGGCGTCCTCTCGCAGTCGGCTGTCCCTGCCGGATGACCACCGCAAGGCAAGGCCCGGAGGGGACAGCGTCAAAGCCGAGACGACGGGCGGGGATGATCTCATGTACGGCGTGGTGACCTGTCAGCGGGCGAGCCAAATTACGCTTCCCGCGGTGGCGGCGGCGGTTCCGCAGCTACGGCGGTACGTCCGGTCCGTGTTGCAGGAGTGGGGGCTGTCGCCGCTGGCGGACGTCGAGGAGCGGCTGCGCCGTGCGGTGTCCCGGCCGAGCCGGGTGGATGGTCGGGTGGTGGCGTCGTCGGCGGCGATCCTGGCCGAGCAGCGGGCGACCGAGGACCTGATCGGCTCGGCCCGTCTGCTGGCCCCGGTCGTGGCGCAGCTGGGCGAGGTGGAGAGGCTGATCGGCGAGGCGTCGGGGCGGGTACGGGGCCCGCTGGTGGAGATCGGCGCGCAGTGGGCCGAGTTCGCCGGCTGGCTGCACATCTCCACCGGCCGCTGGGCGGCGGCACGCGGGTGGCTGGACCGGGCCGCCGAGTGGGCGTGGGAGGCGGACCAGGTGACCCTGCACGCGACCACGATCAGCTTCAAGGGACATCTGGCGTTCCACCTCGGCCAACTCGACGCCGCGGTCGGCCTGTCACGAGCGGCGTCGCGGGACGGGCGGGTGTGGGTGGGCCAGCGGGCCTACGACGCCCACCAGGAAGCCCGCGCCCACGCGCTCGCCGGCCAGCGCCGGCCGGCGGTCGAGGCGCTGGCACGGGGCGCCGATCTCGCCGCCGCCGCGGCGGCGGACGGGGAGGCCGCTCCGGCGTGGATCTACTACTACACGCCGGAGTTCTACGCGTTGGAACGCGGCTGGGTCTGCCGCTACCTCGGCCGCGACGACCCGGCCTACAACGAGGAGGCAATCGCCTGCCTCACTCGCGGACTCGCCGGACTCGGCGAGGCACGGACCTCCGGCTGGGCGGCGGAGTTCCTCTGCCACCTGGCCGCCGCCTACCTCCAGGCCGACAGCCCCGACCTCGCCGGCGCCGCCGGCATCGAAGCAGCCACGATCGCGCCATCGCGACCGGGTCCGCCCGGCTCCTGCCACGGCTACGGCGGCTGCACGCCGACCTGGCCGCCCGCTGGCCAGGAAGCCCGACCACGGCCGATCTCTGTGAAGCCCTTCGGCTCGGCCCGGACGGCGACGAGTAGTCCGGGCGGGCACGCCGGCGGTCGATGTTGCCCGAACGCCCGACAGGCACGGACGGCTCCGTCGTTCGGCGGTTCTGTGGCGTCGCGGCGCGGGTGCACAGACGCTGTCCGGTCCAAGGGAAGGTGGCGAGCTGCGCCGACGCTGAGCAGCGGTTCGCCAGGTGGGTCTGGACGATGCTCGTCCCCTCCGTCGAGAACCACCTGGCGGATTCGGCCGCCCGTCGGTGACCAGCGGAAACTGCCCGCAGGTGGCCAAGTCGCCGGCGACGGCTACGACCACCTGAGTGATGGTGCGACGGGGCTGAAGGCCGCCGATCGCACTACGTTTACAACGACCGTATTTTCGGGCAGTCCCGGTCGGGCAGGGCAAGACCGGCTTGGAGGTCGCGAATGATCGTGCCGAGTTGGCCTGATGCGAGGAGCCCGGGCCCGAGAGGACCTGATCGATTCTCGCCGACAGGCGGGAGGGCTCGCAGGGCGGCCCGGACCTCTGCCGCCATGTGATTGAGCTGCCAGCGGATCTCGTCCTTGACGGCTCCTGGCCGGCCGGGGGCCGCCAGGCCGGCTGCTTTGGCTGCATACGCGGCGGTGCCCAGTGCGTGCGCGCCCATGTGGCAGATGGCTACGGCTTGACCGGCGGCTCGGGCAGCGGCAGCTGCCGCGGGAGCCTTCGCATCACCGGCAGCGACGCCACCCACGAATCGACGGCTGATCTCCTCGGCAGTGTTCAGCTCTCCCCGGGCGAACGCCCGGGTCCGGGCGATGGCGGCGCGAGGGCGGTCATCCTGTGGAGCTTCGGCCTCGAACAGCCCCAGAACCCGCTCTGCGCAATCGGCGGCCCATGCGGCGACAAGACGTCGGTCGGCTTCGCTGAGCGTCTGCGGAGATCCCACCACGCCAACACTACATAGCTGATCAGAAGCGCCGAGCGTCATCTCCCAGCGCGAGCGCCTTGGCAGCAGCCGTCACCCGGAGTGACGAAATGGGCCGCCAGCGGGTGGATCCTGGGGGCCACCCACAGCGGCCGAGCTCGATACGTCCGCACGCAGCACGCCCAAAGCATCGGCGTGTCTCATGAGACACGCCGATGGTTGCCAGGTAGTCCCGGACTTCGCCGGTGAAGGGGTGACGGACCGCCGCCGCACATTGCGAGGTGGATGCTGTGGCTCCTCGTTCGGACCTCGACACGGACCGCCGGCCGGCGCGGTGGGCGACGGCCGGCGCGCTGCTGGCCGTCGCCGTGGTCGTGGGGGCGTGCAGCTCGGATCACGGCTCCGAGCCGGGACCGGTGACGACGTCGACCGGTCTGTCGGCGGCGCCGAGTGTCACCGTGTCGCCGACGCCGAGCTCGCCGGCCGAGATCGCTGGGCAACGGGCGGTGGCCGCCTATGTCGGGTTGTGGCAGGCGATGGCCGAGGCCAGTCACACCTCGAACTGGAAGTCACCCGACCTGGTGCGCTACGCCTCCGGGCCAGCGTTGCAGGTCGCCTCCGGCAGCCTGTACGCCGACCACTACAACGGACTGGTGTCGCGCGGGGCGCCCGTGCTGCATCCGAAGGTCACCTCGGTCAGCCCGATCGACGCGCCGAAGACGGTGATGGTGTTCGACTGCGCCGACAGTACGAACTGGCTCCAGTACCGCACCAACGGGGCGCTGGTCGATGACGAACCGGGCGGCCGACGAGCTGTCACCTCCGAAGTGCGTCTGCACCAGGACGGCTCGTGGAAGGTCACCCGCTTCGCCGTTGAGGCACTCGGATCATGCTGAGGTCCCGGCGCGCGGCGACAGTGACCGCGATGTCTCTCCTGCTGGCCGCCGCAGTCGCCTCCCCGGCGTTCGCCCGCGACCCGTACGCATTCACCACCTGCGACCAGAACCCGCATCCAGGATGTGAACTCGCCGCCGGCCAGAACGGCAGCCCCCAGGTCCCACACGACGATGGACCTCGTCCCGCGCCGCGTGGCGGCGCGTCGAAGGACGGCGCGGCCAGCGGCGGGACGGTGAGTCCGCCGGGTGACGTGTCGCTCGACCCGTCAGAACTTGCGACGTGCTCCTACACCCGCAGCGATTTCCAACCCGAAGGCGATCCCATCCAGCCCGTCCTGTTCCGTCCCGCCCCGCCCGACGGTGAACTCGCGTGATGGCCGCGGTGGACCGGCCAGGTGCGCTACACGTCCGGCCCGCCGCGACCGGCCCGGATGGGCGACCGGGGGCCTGGTATGTCTACCAGTGCCAGAACGACGGGTGGCGCGACGCGCTCTACCGCCCCCCGGTCTGGATCGCCGACGGGCAGGCCGGTCCGGCTGCTGCCGCCCCCGACCCGGCGGCCCTCGCCGACCAGGCCCGCAACCAGCTCCGCCTCCAAGGCCCGAAGATCGCCCTGAGCCCGACCGGCCGGCAGCTCGTCCGCCTCCCGACCTGGATGTGGCTCGACCCAGCCGGCTGGCAGCCTGTCTCCGCTACGGCCGCTGCCGGCGGCGTGTCGGTGACCGCCGTCGCCACCCCCGCCGAGGTTGTCTGGACGATGGGCGACGGCACCCAGGTCCGCTGCACCGGCCCCGGTACCCCCTACCGGCCCGACATCGACCCGAAGGCGTCCTCACCGGACTGCGGCCACACCTACCAGACCAGCTCCGACGACCAGCCCGGCGGCGTGTTCCCCGTGACCGCCACCGTCACCTGGAACGTCACCTGGACCGGCGGCGGCCAGACCGGCGTGTTCAACGGCCTCACCACCGTCTCCACCACCCAGGTCACCGTGATCTCTGTTCCCGCGTTGACCACTGGCGGAGGCTGAGGGTCTGCGCAGCCCAGCTACGCCGAGCCTCCGGGGCTGAGACGTGAAGATGGGGAGGCTCTGGGCGGCTGGGTTCAGGGCCTGCTGGTTCTGTCCGGCGGATTGGCGTCGGGGTCGGGGTGGTGTCGACCGGTGATGATCCAGGTGCCGGCGATGATGACGAACGCGAAGAGCAGGAGCCCGGCGCCGAGGATGGTGAGCAGGAGTGCGCGGTCGCGGAAGCCGAGGTTGCCGGTGAGGGTGATCGGGAGTGAGCCGACAGCGAAGGCGACGGCGGCGGTGAAGACGGTGACGAGTTCGACGGCGCGGATGGCGGAGGTCTGCAACGTCCGGCGCAGATCGCGGTTGGCGGCGTCCTGGGCACGCCAGCGCGTTTGTTGGCCGGCGGCCAGTTCGGCGAGATCGAGACCCTTTTCGATGACGTCGCGTTCCCGTAGGTACTGCTCCTGAAGAAGTTCGTGGCTGATCCGGGTGCCGATCGCGGGCAGCAGGCGCAGCGCGGTGTCGATGGTGTCGAGTGCGTCGGTGTAGTCGCCGCACATGCGTTGGCCGCACGCGAGGCGAAACCGGAACAGATGGTCGTCCGGGAACTCGGCGACGGCGTCGGTGGCGCGGCGACGTAGCTGCTCGCCCCGTCCCGGGAAACGCGGGGCGGCAGCGAGGGCGCCCAGGCAGACGTCGACGACGGCCCGGGAACGTGGCGTGGCGCGCCAGGCCGTGTCGAGGAGGTCGAGGGCGTGGCTGGTGGTGATGGTGCGGCTGCCGAACGCGGCGAAGGCGCGTAGGCCGGTGAACAGCGGGTCGTCGCGGTGGCGGCCGGCGGCGACGGCGAGCAGGGAGGATTCGAGGAACTGGTGGAGCTCGTCGAACCAGAAGTTCGAGCGGAGCTTTCCGGCGTGGTAGAGCGCGGCGAAGTAGCAGATGTCGGCCGAGCCCTGGGTTGTCTCGACGATCCGGCCGGTGGCGAGGGTGAGGTCGTGGCGGGACTCGACGCTGTCCTTGGTGATGAAGGCGTAGCCCAGCGACCACTTGTCGATGATGTTCGGGCGGATCGGCGCCTCGGTGTGGTCGTATAGCCAGCGGGCGCAGCGGGCCGCGACCTCGACGGTGGGCTCGCGCAGGAATCGGCGGCGCCAGTACCGGTCGGCGCAGATCAGCCAGGGGTCGATGACGAAGTCCGCCGACGGGATCTGGAAGGGGGGTTCGATGCCGGCGTCGATCAGTTCGGCGGCGAGATCCTCGCAGACCCGGTCCAGCTCACGGGAGTCGGTGGAGGCTGCCTGACCGAGCCGCGCGTTGATCGATGCGACGTCCACGTGCCTCCTTCCGGCGGATCTTCTCCGGATATGTACCACACGAATGCGGACCGGATCGGTACATACTGCGAACATGCGGGTCGATGTGGTCACCGCGGCTCACGCCGAGTACGCGGGCTACCTGCCGGCGGCGTGGGAGTCGCTGCGTCGGCAGCGTCATCCGCACTGGACGTGGCGGGTGCAGATCGACGGGCCGTCCGACGAAGTTCTCGACACGCTGGCCGCCTGTGGAGCGGCGGCTGACGGCCGCGTCCGGATCGGCGCGCACGGCACCCGGGAAGGCCCCGGCGTCGCCCGCAACATCGCCCTCGGTGAATGCACCGCGCCGCTGGTCCAGAACCTCGACGCCGACGACGAGCTCGAACCCGACGCGCTCGCCGCCCTCAGCGGCGCGCTCGCCACGCATCCCGCGGCCGGCTACGCGGTCGGTCATGCCCGTGACCTGCACGGGGACGGCACCCTGCACACCTTGCCGTTGGCCGTGCCCGCCGGGCCGCTGGCCCGCGGTGCGCTGGCTGTCGCGTGGGCGTCTGCTCTTCCCGACCAGACCCTGCCACCGGTGCACCCGGCCGGGGTGATGTGGCGCCGCACTCTGCTCCTCGCCGTCGGGGGATGGGCGGCACTACGCGGCGTCGAGGACACCGCAACCCTCATCGCCGGCTCCGCCCTCGCCACCGGAATCCTGCTCGACATTCCCACCCTGCGTTACCGGCGTCACGACGCACAGCGTTCCCGTCAGAACGGCAATTTCTCCGGGGGGGGGGGTCAATATTTGCTCATCTGGCAGCGCGCCGCACTCCTCGCCGCAGGGCATCCCTGGGAAGACCGATAACCAGCGCGCCCGGCGATCGAGGATCGCCCGTACCTCGCAGGCCAGTCGTTCGGCGCACCCTGAACGGTCGGAATACCGCGACGGCCGTATGCGAGTAGGGGGCTGGGAAAGCGCGGCAGGAAGGCGCTGGCGGACACGGTTCCGGCAATAGGCCAAGCGCCCTGGCTCGGCCAGTGGCAGCCCCTCCCAGGCAGCCAAGCCCGACGGTGATGCGCCGACAACGGCCTCCGCGAAGCGGCGTCAGGACGGCGCTTGATCACCAGAATCTCACGTTCTGGAACTTTCGACACGCATTGCATACTGTAGTCGGCTGTATGAGGTCGGATGAAGATGGCCAGCCCGAGCTGCCAGATGGTGGTTGTTGGCCACCGCTGGCGGCCCCGACCGCCGCGTAGTTGGCCACCGCTGCCACTGTCAGCGGCAACACAGCGACCGCCAGCGAGGGCTCTGACCAGCAGGTTGGCCATGTAGACCGCGTTGCTGGCCACACAGTCGCCGAGTGGCCCAGCGGGTGGCCAGATAGATCCGATCCCTGTATCGGCGTACCCCTCGCCCATCGGGTAGCCAACCCGGTCCGCACAGGGGTCGCCCATTTGACGAGCTATCCCCCCACCGCATGCTGGCGCAGATCAGAGCCTACGTGGCACTGCCCAAGAACAGCCAGACTGGGCTACCGGAGCCCGGAAGATAGTAGGACGGCCTCGCTGTGGGCGGACGGCAGCGACCCGTACCGCCGCCTTTCTCTGACTGCTCTTCGGCATCGCCCATTACTCGCTTTTTCGTCTTCCTGACTTCGATTTTCTATATTTGAAGACCCCGCTTTCTTGCCTTTCCCCTTTTCTTTCTGTGTACCTTTCGCCTTGCGTTCCCCTGCTCCTAATTCGCACAAATGGACTTCGATCTGCGGAAACGCGGGCGGAAGAATCGTCGGAAAAAGTCCGAAAAAGTCGCCGTTAGGTATTGATTCTCCCGCGTGGGGGAGGGAGTATTAGTTATCGGCGCGTTGCGCCCGGCGCGCGGCGCTAATTCCCCCACCCGCATGGAGGTCTTCCATGTCGTATTCCTTCTTTTCTCCGTTACTTTCCCGGGACATTCCGTCGACCGTTCCGGCTGAAGCCGCCACGACCGAGGACATGGCGCGGGTCACCGAAGCGGACTGGGCCGACATCGTCAACCACGCCCACCGCTACTGCTGGAAGGTCGACGCGTCCCGGTCGCGTCGCCGCGCGGACGGTTCCGCCACGATCGCGCGGGACGGACGCGGTAGCTACGGCAGCGACGACGTGTCCGACGGCGTCGCCCAGGACGCGGTACTGATCTTCGCCCGCCGACTCGGGATGATCATCCGCGACTGTGTCGTCGCCTCCGTCGACGTCACCACCCGCGAACCCGACCGGTGGCAGTACCAGCCGAAGAACGGCGACATGTTCCTTGCCGACCGGTCCATGATCCGGGGGTGGGCCGTGCACGACGCCGCCCACCGCAACGGCTACCGCACCATCAAGCCCACTCCCGTTAGCCCCACCCCCGAAGCGGTAGACGGGCAGGCGGAGCATCTGGCGGCCGTGACCTTCCTCGCCGGAATCTCTGAAGTGATCTTCGGGCAGGCGTGGGGTGACGGACGAGACTTCCCGACCCTTCAACGGATCATGAAGGTCGCGAACAGCGCCGATGACCTGAGACGCACGGGAATGTTCGCCACGGTCGCTCAGCAGATGTATGGGGGCAAGTACGGATCACGCCGCTCCGTGATCAAGGTCCGTGACGCGGCACGCACGGAATCACGCGAACTCACCGCGCGCTGCGACGACATCCGCGACGAACTCACCCACCGCGACCGGTCCCGGCGGCCCATCTCCACCGCCTGACACCCACCCCGTGGAGCCTCCGAGCATGCACGCTCGGAGGCTCCGTCCATGATCACAACTTCGGAACCACCGGCCGCCGGTCCGGCCGGTCGAGTCGCTCAGCTCCGGTCGCGTCGGTCGCGTCGGTTCTGCTGGTCCGGTCGGTCGAGTCGGGTCCCGCCGGCCGTGCCGGTCCCGCGGCCGACTCGGTCGTGTCGATACCGCCGGTCCCTCGGGTCGGACCTCCCCGGCTCGCGCTGGTCCTGCCCTGCTTCGTGCGGGTCCCGCCGGCCGCCGGTTCCGCCCCGCCGGTCCCGATGGTTGCGGTCGTGTTCGTGTCCGGTCGGGGGGGCGATCCGGTCTCACGGCCGACCTGGTCCGGGTCCGGGTCCGGACCCGGACCTTCGGGTGGGTTATGCGGCAGGCCCGTTCGGGTTCTGGTCGTCGCGTGGATTGCGTGCCGGCGGGCGGGGACCCTCGCCCGCCGGTGGCCGGGTCCGATGGCCGCTCCGCGCGGTGCGCGGCGATCGTCGTAGGCCCGTCGACCGTCCCGCGCGGCCCGGAGCCGCACGGCGACGGTGGCGGGGCGCCAGCGATCTTCGGACTGGGCTGGTTACCGTGCCCAGCGATCACCATTCATTCGAACTAGTTAATGCACACTATTTTCTGCTGTGAATGCATGTCATGGCACATCTTGATCTCTAAACCTGGCGGTCCGGTGGGTGGGCCCCATTCCTACTAGCCGGGACACGGAAACAACGTCCCGAGCATCCTGCCGGCCCCTATCACCCTCACTGCCCGTCGAACAACACTCCAACAACTCTGAAGATCGAGTGTCAAAAGCGGGCCCAAAAACCGGCTTCCTATACAGCGGCGTTTCGCGCCGCGCGAAAGGAGACCCACCTCGTGACCGACCCGGCCCATGCCGACCCCGACCGTCCCGACTCCCCTCGCCTGCCGTGCCCTGAACGCCCAGAATCCCCTGCAGCGCAGCAGTCAGACGGCCCGCGGCCCGTGTCCTCGCCGTCCGGGCCGTCAGCGGCATCCGCCGACCCACCACGTCCTGACCCAGTGGCAGGGGAGGAGTCCGGGTCCGGACCCGGCTCCTTTCCCGATCGGTCGTCCGCCCCCACCGTAGGTGGGAATCCGTACCCGGCTCCGGCGGTCCTGTGCCCGCGATCAATTCCCGGATCGGAGCATTTTCCGTGTTTCGCGGGTACCCTTCCGGCCCATCCGGGTGTTACTCTTTCCGTCAATGAGCCGGATACTGCACCGCGCCCTGCTGGAAGCGGTTGCCCGATCCTGACCTCCCCTGCCTCGTCCTTTCCCTCGACGTCAGGAGGCTCTATGACGGCTGCCCGCACCACCGGTCCCCTCAACAACCCCGACGACAACGGCGGGCCGCGGATGCCCCGACCCGACACCGCTCACCCTGAGGCGAGCGAACAGGTCGCGCCGACGGGAGGCGCCCCGATCGAAGAACCTCACGGGTCGGTGGAGGAACCGCCGAAGGTCGAGGACGCGGGGGTCCTCGCGCTGCGGCCCCGGACGCGGCCGGACGGCGGGAGTGGGCGGCCGGGCCGGCGATGGGTGTTCCACGGCGAGGTCCAGACGATCAGTGGGCCGGAAGCCGACCGGATACGGGCCGAGCTGGCGGCCGTCATCCGCGATCTTCTGCTCTGGGCTGCCGGAGAAGGTACCGGCAACGGCACATCGGATGAGGAGGCGGCGTGATCGATCCTGGTTATCCGTCCCGCGCGGCCGGACCGGACCGTCCGGGACCCGGCCCCGCGTACCGGGCGGCGGATCTGACGAACCCGGCACTTTCGGACCTGGCGGTCTCCCCGTTCGGGATGCCGCTCTCGGTCCTGCGTGGAGAGGTCCGCGCCGCCTTTGCCGGGCGCACCTCCACCGAGGAGCAGCAAGATCCGCGCCAGTCGCTGATACGCCAGCTTGACCGGGCCAAGTCGGTCTTGCCGGAGTCCTGGATGATCGTCGCCCACTTCTACGATGTGGAGTCCGGGCGTAAGGAGCTGGGGGAGCGCGGCCATGGCGCCGACGTCTCCCGCTTCGACATCCCGATCCCCCGAGACGGGGGCATCGACGACCTCCTGACCGAAGCGGGTCATCCCAACCGCCGGTTCGACGTGGTGATCTGTGAGTCGATGTCAAGGATCGCCCGGAGGATGTTCGAGAACCTCTCGATCGAACGTCAGCTCGAACGGGCCGGGGTTCCGCTGTTCGCGTGGAACGAGCCGATCAAGGTCGATGGGCCGCGGGCGTCGCAGATCCTGCAACGGCGGATCAACCAGTCCGTCGCCGAGTACGAGGTATGGAACACCCTGGAGAGCTCATGGGGTGGGCTGTGCACCCATGTCCGGGACGGGTGGAACATCGGTAAGCCGCCCTACGGCTACCGTGCCAAGAGTTTCCGGCACCCCAACTCGGCCAAGGCCGATCGTGGGGCGACGAAGAACCGGCTCGAGCCGGACGGGGCGCGCGGTGAGACCGTCACCCAGATCGCGCACTGGCGCTACTACCGGAAGATCGGCTACGGCGCGATCGCTGAACAGCTCAACGCCGACCTTGAGCGCTACCCCCCACCCGAGCCGGTCGGCGGGGCCCACAAGGCACGCGGGGCCTGGTCCAAGTCCACGGTGGCCGACCTGCTCCGCAACCCCAAGTACACCGGCTACCAGGTGTTCAACCGTCGCGCAAGCCGGTCCAGGCATGGGGCGGTCAACGACCCGGAGAAGTGGGTTTGGTCACCCCAACCGGTCCATGAGCCGTTGATCCCCAAATGGATGTTCGACGAGTTCAACGCCCAGCGGCAGACCAAACGGGGCTCCCGTGAGGGGAATGCCCCCAACAGCCATCCCGCTACTCTGCGCACCTACGTCTTCCGGGGCATGGTTATCTGCACCTGTGGGCGGCGTATGGCCGGCAACCTCCGCCGGCCCGGGGACCCGGTCTACTACATCTGCTGGCCGAAGGCGAACCACCGGGGACGGGAAGACAAACTGGTCGCCGAGAGGGACAGGCTCCAGCGAAAGATCGACGATCTCGCGCGTAGGCAGGACAACATCCTGCGCCAAGCGCAAGACGGTGATCCCGCCGATCCCTTCACACGGGGGCTACGGCGTAACTACAACGAACTCGATGTAGAGCGCACGACCGCCCTCGCTAAGATCGAAGATCTTGACGTGGCGGACGAAGCTGAACCAGACCGACCTGGACCTGACAACCTCACCCTTCTCGACGCGCTACCGACGCTTCAACTCGAGCTCGGCCAAGCGCCCGAAGCGCTACAGCGACGCCTCTACGAGGTCACGCAACTCACCGTTCATGTCGATCATGAGAGTCGGGAGGTACAGATAATGATCAAAATTCCAGCTATCAATCTTGATCAGGTTGCCGATGTGGCGGGGGTGGTCGTCGGCACCTCCGCGCCCCGTACAACAGCCATTCAGTCTCTTCACTGCCTGGATGCTGTACGTGCCCCCGGCAGGATTCGAACCTGCGCACCCGCCTCCGGAGGGCGGTGCTCTATCCCCTGAGCTACGGGGGCTCCGGGTCAACGCGGCATACGTTACCAGGCGGGAACACCGGATCGCGCACCCGGGTCGGCCGTAAGCTTCCGGTGTGTACCCCGCCGCCCCCCGGGTCCTCGTCGTCGACGACGACGCGGTGATACGTCAGCTCGTGGTCGTCAACCTTGAGTTGGAAGGCTTCGAGGTCCATACCGCCGTCGACGGTGTCGACGCGCTGGAGATGGTGCGGACCGTAGCCCCGCAGGTGATCACGCTCGACATCATGATGCCGCGGATGAACGGCTGGGACGTGGCCGCCCACCTGCGGGAGGACCGGTCGACCGCCGACATCAAGCTGATCATGCTGACCGCGCGGGCGCAGGAGGCCGACGTCAAGCGTGGGACGCGCATCGGGGTGGACTACTACCTGACGAAGCCGTTCGACCCCGACGAGCTGATCACCGTCGTCCAGAAGCTTGCCGCCGGCCAGCCGGTCTAGCCAGGTCCAGCCAGCGGATCACCGGGTTCGCGCCGCCCGGACCGCTGGTTCGCCGCGCGGTGGCATTGACGGCGGATCGGCGGGCGGACGTGGGATGGCGTCGCGCCGATAGCATCGCGACATGACTCCCGCCGATCTCGCCGACGCCATCGTCGCGGCCATTGGCCGCGCGGTCGCCGACGGTGACCTGGACGTGACTGTGCCGACCACCGTCACGGTGGAGCGACCGAAGACCCCCGGGCACGGCGACTACGCCTCCCCGGTGGCGCTGCAGCTCGCCAAGTCCGCCCGCCGCCCGCCGCGCGCCGTCGCCGAGGTGCTGGCCGGCCGGCTGGTGACCCAGAGCGGGATCGCGAGTGTCGACATCGCCGGTCCGGGATTCCTCAACTTCACCCTCGCCGGGGACGCCCTCGGCGAGATCGCCCGCACGGTGGTGCGGGCCGGTGAAAGCTACGGCCAGGCGGCGAAGCCGCGCGACGTGCGGGTCAACCTGGAGTTCGTCAGCGCCAATCCGACCGGGCCGGTCACACTCGCCTCGGCCCGGTGGGCCGCCGTCGGTGACGCGCTGGGCCGCATCCTGACCGCGGCCGGGTACTCGGTGGGCACCGAGTACTACGTCAACGACGCCGGCGTGCAGATCGAGCGGTTCGGCGCGTCGGTGCTGGCCGCGGCCGCCGGCCGGGAGATCCCGGCGGAGGGCTACCACGGGGCGTACGTCGCGGAGATCGCCGCGGCGGTGCTGGCGGCCCGGCCGGGCCTGCTCGACCTGCCGGGCGACGAGGCGCTCGCGGTGACCACCGAAGAGGGCCTGGCCCTGATGCTCACCGAGATCCGGTCGACGCTGGAGGGCTTCGGCGTCCACTTCGACCGGTGGGCCTCCGAGCGGGCGCTGCACACCGCCGGCGCGCTGACGAAGGCGATCGACGACCTGCGCGCGCAGGGCCACGTCTACGACGCCGACGGCGCGGTGTGGCTGCGCACCACCGACTTCGGTGACGACAAGGACCGTCCCCTGGTCAAGAGCGACGGCCAGCCGACGTACTTCTGTGCCGACGCCGCCTACTACCGCGACAAGCGGGGCCGCGGTTTCGACCAGCTCATCTACCTGCTCGGGGCGGATCATCACGGCTACGTCGCCCGACTGAAGGCGATCTCCGCCTGCTTCGGCGACGACCCGGCGAGCAACCTGGATGTCATCATCGGGCAGTTGGTGACGCTGTCGCGCGGCGGCGCCCCGGTGAAGATGTCGAAGCGGGCCGGGACCTTCCTGACCCTGCACGACCTCGTCGACGCCGTCGGGGTCGACGCGGCCCGCTACTCGCTGGTCCGGTCCTCGCTCGACTCGTCCCTCGACCTCGACCTCGACCTGGTGACCCGCCAGACCAGCGACAACCCGGTGTTCTACGTCCAGTACGCCCACGCCCGGATCAGTTCGCTGCTGCGCAACGCCGAGGCACTGGGCCTGCCGACCGCGCCGGAGACGGCGGACGTCGCGCTGCTGACCCATCCGCGCGAGGTCGACCTGCTGCGGGGGCTCGGCGAGTTCCCGCGGGTGATCGAGGCGGCGGCCAGCCTGCGTGGCCCCCATCGGGTCGCCCGCTACCTGGAGGAACTCGCCGGGGTCTACCACCGGTTCTACGACGCCTGCCGGGTACTCCCGCAGGGGGATGAGGAGGCGGGCCCGCTCACCGGTGCCCGGCTGCTGCTGGTCGCCGCGACCCGGGTGGTGCTCGGGAACGGCCTCGGGTTGCTCGGCGTCAGCGCTCCCGAGCGGATGTGACCGGATGGCGGACAGTGGCCGGGACGTCGAGACAGGCCGGGACGTCGAGACAGGCCGGGACGTCGAGGCAGGCCGGGACGTTGGGACAGGCCGCGGCGATGAGGCAGGCCGCGGGATGAGACAGGCAGAGGCGACATGAGCGAGACCGACAACCCGGCGGTGGCGGCCCCGGTGGTGGCACTGGAGGAGAGCCTCTGGCCGGCGACGGCCCGGCTCGACCCCGACGGCGTGCTGCGGATCGGCGGCGTCCGGGTGGACGAGCTGGCCGCCGAGTTCGGCACCCCGGCGTTCGTCCTGGACGAGGCCGACTTCCGGGCCCGGTGCGCCGCCTGGCGGCGCGCGTTCTCCGACTGCGACGTCTACTACGCCGGTAAGGCGTTCCTGTGCCGCGCGGTCGCCCGTTGGGTGGCCGAGGAGGGGCTGAACCTCGACGTCTGCACCGGCGGCGAGCTCGCCGTGGCCCGCTCGGTCGGCTTCCCGGCGCAGCGGCTGCTGTTCCACGGTAACAACAAGTCGGTCGCCGAGCTGCGAGCGGCGGTGGCCTACGGCGTCGGGCGGATCGTCGTCGACTCCTTCGCCGAGATCGACCGTCTGGCCGCCGTCGCCGCCGAGGCCGGGGTGCGCCAGCGGGTCCTCGTGCGGGTCACGCCGGGGGTCGAGGCGCACACCCACCACTACGTCTCCACCGGCCAGGAGGACCAGAAGTTCGGCTTCTCGCTGGCCGGCGGTGCGGCCGCCGAGGCGGTGGAGCGGGTGCTCGCCGCCGGCTCGCTGCACCTCGTCGGCCTGCACGCGCACATCGGGTCGCAGATCTTCGACACGGCCGGGTTCGGCCTGGCCGCGCACCGCATGGTCGGCCTGCTGGCGCGCATCCGCGACACCCACGACCTCGAACTGCCCGAGCTCGACCTCGGCGGTGGGCTCGGCATCGCCTACACCAGCGAGGACGCCCCGCTGGAGGTGGCCGACGTCGCCGAGCGGCTGACCGCCGTCGTGGGCAAGGAGTGCGCGGCCGCGGGGCTCGCCGTCCCGCGCCTCGGCGTGGAGCCGGGCCGGGCCGTCGTCGGCCCGACGACGGTCACCCTCTACGAGGTCGGCACGGTCAAGGATCTGCCCGGGCTGCGCACCTTCGTCAGCGTCGACGGCGGGATGAGCGACAACATCCGCACGGCCCTCTACGACGCCCGGTACACCGCCCGGCTGGTCTCCCGCACGGGCTCGGCCGCGGCCCACGTGGTCACGCTCGTCGGCCGGCACTGCGAGTCCGGCGACGTCGTCGCCCACGACGTGCCGCTGCCCGACGACGTGCGCCCCGGCGATCTCGTCGCGGTGCCGGCCAGCGGGGCCTACCACCGGTCCATGGCCAGCAACTACAACCATGTCGCCCGCCCGCCGGTCGTCGCGGTGCGCGACGGCGCCGCCCGGCTGATCGTCCGGCGGGAGACCGAGGAGGACCTGCTGCGCCTCGACATCGACCCCGCGGAGCCGGCGGACCCGGCGGACCCGGCGGACCCGGCGGACCCGGCGGACCCGGCGGTGACACCGTGAGGATCGCGCTGCTCGGCTGCGGCGTCGTCGGCAGCGAGATCGTCCGGCTGCTGCGGGCCAACGCCGGCGACCTCGCCGCCCGGGTCGGCGAGCCGCTCGAACTCGTCGGGATCGGGGTGCGCCGCCCGGAGCGGGTCCGTGACCTCGACATCGACGCGAACCTGTTCACCGCGGACGCCGCCGGACTCGTCGCCCGCGACGACGTCGATCTCGTCATCGAGGTCGTCGGGGGGATCGAGCCGGCCCGGGACTGGCTGCTGGCCGCCCTGCGGGCCGGTAAACCGGTCGTCACCGCGAACAAGGCGCTGCTGGCCTCCGACGGCGCCGCGCTGCACGACGCGGCGGCCGCCGCCGGCACCGACCTGTACTACGAGGCCGCGGTCGGCGGGGCGATCCCACTGATCCGCCCGCTGCGCGAAAGCCTGGCCGGCGACCGCGTCCGCCGGGTGCTCGGCATCGTCAACGGCACCACGAACTTCGTGCTGACCCGGATGGACGAGACCGGCGCGTCGTTCGCCGAGGCGCTGGCCGAGGCCGGTGCGCTCGGCTACGCCGAGGCCGACCCGTCCGCCGACATCGACGGCTACGACGCCGCCGCGAAGGCGGCGATCATGGCTCAGCTCGCCTTCCACTCGCCGGTCACCATCGACGACGTCTACCGGGTCGGCATCGGCGACGTCACCGCCGCCGACATCGCGAGCGCGCGGGAGATGGGCTGCACCGTCAAGGCCCTGGCGGTGGCCGAGCGCTCCGCCGAGACCGACGGGATCAGCGTCCGGGTGCATCCCGCGATGATCCCGCGGACCCACCCGCTGGCCGGGGTGCGGGAGGCGTTCAACGCCGTGTTCGTCGAGGCGGAGGCCGCCGGGCAGTTGATGTTCTACGGCCAGGGGGCGGGCGGGGCGCCGACCGCGTCGGCGGTGCTCGGTGATGTGGTCGCTGTGGCGCGCAACCGCATCGCGGGCCGTCGCGGACCCGGCGAGTCGTCCTACGCGGCGCTGCCCGTCCTGCCGATGGGCCGTACCGTGACGAGGTATCACGTGAATCTCGACGTCACCGACAAGACCGGCGTGCTCGCGACGGTCGCCGGTGCCTTCGCGCGTCACGATGTGTCCATCAGGAGCGTCCGCCAGGACGGCCGCGGCGACGACGCGAGCCTTGTCCTCGTGACGCACGCCGCGCCCGACGCGGCGCTGTCGGCCACCGTCGAGGAGCTACGCGGCCTCGCCGGGGTGCGGGCGGTGTCCGGCGTGATGCGGGTCGAGGGAGGTGAGCCGTGACCACGACGTCCACAGCTCGTGCGGAGTCCAGCGCCGCCGCCGAGTCCAGCGCTCGTGAACAGTCCGCGTCGTTCCCGGGCGGGCCGGCGGCGCCGGCGGCGTCCACCCCGCCCGACCGGTCGCACCGGCCGTGGCGGGGGATCATCGAGGAGTACCGCGACCGGCTGCCGGTCGACGACGACACGCCGGTGATCACCCTGCGGGAGGGCGCTACGCCGCTGCTGCACGCGGAGCACCTGTCCGAGCTCACCGGCTGTGAGGTTCATCTCAAGGTGGAGGGCGCGAACCCGACGGGTTCGTTCAAGGACCGCGGGATGACGATGGCCATCAGCCGGGCCGTCGGCGCGGGTTCCCAGGCGGTCATCTGCGCCTCCACGGGCAACACCTCGGCCTCGGCGGCCGCCTACGCCGCCCGCGCCGGCATCACCTGCGCGGTGCTCGTCCCCAGCGGGAAGATCGCGCTGGGCAAGCTCGCCCAGGCGCTCGTGCACGGCGCCCGGCTGCTCCAGCTCGACGGCTCCTTCGACGACTGCCTGCGGGTCGCCCGGGAACTCGCCGACACCTCGCCGGTCACCCTGGTCAACTCGGTGAACCCGTACCGCCTGGAAGGCCAGAAGACGGCGTCGTTCGAGATCGTCGAGGCGCTCGGGCGGGCCCCGGACGTGCACTGCCTGCCGGTCGGCAACGCCGGCAACATCACCGCCTACTGGCGGGGGTACCTCGAGGAGGACGCCCGCGTCGGCGCCGGCCGGCCGCGGATGTGCGGCTTCCAGGCGGCGGGCGCGGCCCCGATCGTGCGCGGCGAGATCGTCACCTCGCCGCAGACGATCGCCACCGCGATCCGCATCGGCAACCCGGCCTCCTGGGACTTCGCCGTGGACGCACGGGACTCCTCCGGCGGCCTCATCGACGCCGTCAACGACCGGCAGATCCTCGCCGCCTACCGGCTGCTCGCCCGCCGGGAGGGCGTCTTCGTCGAGCCGTCCAGCGCGGCGAGCATCGCCGGGCTGCTGATGGCGCGCAAGGACGGCCGCATCGAGGCCGGCCAGCGCGTCGTCTGCACCGTGACCGGCAACGGCCTGAAGGACCCCGACTGGGCGATCAGTGGGGCGGCGCGCCCGGAGACGATCCGGCCGACCGTCGCGGGCGCCGCCGAGGCGCTCGGGCTGCGGACGTCGTGACCGCCGTGTCCGGCGCGGTCCCGGGGGCCGAGGTGGCCCTCGGCGCCGCGGTCCGCGAGATCTCCGGCGCGGGTGACCGCAGCATCCTCGGCGCGAGAGCTCGCGACGCGCCGGGGGCGGACGGGAGCTTGCCGGCGGCCGGCGCCGGCTGGACGGCTGCCGACGGCGCCCCCCGGCGGGTCCGGGTGCGGGTTCCCGCGACGAGCGCGAACCTCGGCCCGGGATTCGACGCCTTCGGCCTCGCCCTCGGGCTGTACGACGAGGTCGACGTGGAGGTGACCGCGTCCGGCCTGACGGTCGACGTGGTCGGCCCGGACGAGGTCGCCCAGGACGAGACGCACCTGGTGGTCAGGGCGATCCGGGCGACGTTCGACCTGCTCGGCCGGGCACAGCCGGGGCTCGCCCTGCGCTGCGTGAACCGGATCCCGCACGGCCGCGGGCTCGGCTCGTCCGCGGCCGCGATCGTGGCGGGGATCGTGGCGGCGGCGGCGCTCACCCGGGCCGATCTCGGCCCGGAGTTCGAGGCCGGCGCCGCGGCGAACGAGGGCGACCCCGGCGTAGCCCGTCCTGGCGTCCCTTCCGACGTGACCGCGGCCGCCGCCGGTCCCGGGTCCTCGGTGCCCGCCGGAGCCGCGTGGATGCTGCGTCTCGCGCATGACATCGAGGGCCATCCGGACAATGTGGCCGCCGCGCTGTCGGGTGGTTTCACCGTCGCCTGGCAGGACGTCGAGGGGGCCCGCTGCCTGCGCGTCGACCCCTTCGCCGAGCTGCGGCCGGTGGTCTTCGTGCCGACCGTGCGCCAGTCCACCGAGGCGTCGCGGGGCGCGCTGCCGGCGCTCGTCGGGCTGCCCGACGCCGCCCGGACCCTCGGCCGGGCTGCGTTGCTGGCGCTGACGATGTCCGCCGCCGAGCCCGCGGGAGCGGCGCAGCGCGCCCGCACCCTGTTCAGCGCCACCGAGGACCTGCTCCACCAGCCCTACCGGCTGCCCGCCGCGCCGGCCACCGGCGAGCTGGTCGCCCGACTGCGCGCCCTGGGAGTGCCGGCGACCCTGTCCGGCTCCGGGCCGTCCGTGCTGGCCCTCGCGGTCGGCGGGGAGCAGGCCGCGGCGGCGGTGGGCGCGGCGAGCTCCGAGTTCTCGGTCGCGCCGCTGAGCGTTGACCGTTTCGGGGCGCAGGTTACCCGCCTCGACCCCGAAAGGTAGTCAAACGGATTCATAAGGTAATATTTTCGGGCTGGGGTGGGGCGGTCGGGCCGCAGCTCGTGGTCGTGGGTCACATCGGGAAGTCCTGACGTCTCAAGGTTGTTGCCGAGGTGTCTGCCGCTGGATAGTCTGGTGACTGCACCCGCTGCCACCGCGGCGCGTGCTCGCTCCCGCAGTGCCGCTCTGGCAGTGCCAGATGGGCCGTGGTTCGGGACTCCGGTGTTATCGGCCTCGTCGTCGTTGCCTCGGCTCCACACCGGCACACCTGGGCGGGATCGGCGAGTTCGCTCGCGGCAGTCGGCCGCTGGCGCCGTAGACGGGCGCGACGTCGCCCATCCGGTGCTGTACATCCCCTTCACCCGGCATCTGTGCAGGCGAAGAAGGTTCACAAGCTACGCCCGGCTCATCAGGAGCCAGTTCCTTCAGGGAAGGAAAACCTTGAGCGACACCACCAACGTGCTGCCAGTGAGCGCACGTGAGTCTGCGGCGCCTGCGACGCCTGCATCGCCGCCCCACGAGAGCGGGCCGGCGGCCGGCACCTCGTCCGCAGACGCCATCACCACCGCGCCCGCCGCCGACAACGGCAGCGCGCGCGCCGGCCGCGGCTCCCGGGCCGCCGCCGCGACCGCGGCCCCGACCGCCGAGGGCGCCACCGCGACCCGGCGGCGGCGGCAGGGCACCGGGCTGTCCGCGATGCTGCTCCCCGAGCTGCAGTCCATGGCCTCGTCCATGGGTATCCAGGGGGTGGGCCGGCTGCGCAAGGGCCAGCTCATCGCCGCGATCCAGAACCTGCAGAACGGCGAGGGCGCAGGCGGTTCCGCAACGGCTTCCGCCACCGACCTGGCGCCGGTGGCGCCTATCCCGGCGCCGAGTGAGGCGCCCGCCGGGGCGCCCCTGGCGGCGGCCCGTCAGCCCGCCGGCGACGGCGGCGGCCCCAGCACCACCACCCGCACCCGTTCTCGCCGCGGCGCGTCGCGCGGTGTGGCCAGCCCTGCCCTCGAGCAGCCGACCCTGCCGGACCCGGCCGGCGACACGGTCGTCGAGACCCGTCCGGCCCCGGTCGTGGCGGCCCCGGCGCAGCCCGCGGCCGTCTCCGCACAGCCGGCCGCCGCTTCCGCCCAGTCCGCCCCGACCCAGCCGGCGACCAGCCCCGGCCGACAGGGTGAAGGCGCTGCCCGCGGTCGTGAGGACCGCCGCGACCGCTCCGGCGATAATGGTCGCTCCGGTGACAGCGGTCGTTCCGGCGACAATGGCCGTTCTGGCGGCGACGGCGGCGAGCGGCCCACGAACGACCGCCAGGGCACGGATCGTCGGTCCGGCGGGGATCGTCAGGACCGGCAGTCCGGTGACCGTTCATCGGGCCGCGCCGACCGGACCCAGGGTGACCGTTCCGGCAGTGACCGTTCGAGCAGTGACCGTTCGAGCAGTGACCGTTCGAGCAGTGATCGTTCCGGCAGCGACCGTTCCGGCAGCGACCGTTCGAGCGGTGACCGCTCGGGCGGTGACCGTACCGGCGGCGACCGCTCGGGCAGTGACCGTACCGGCGGCGACCGCTCGGGCGGTGACCGTGCCGGCGGTGACCGTGCCGGTAGTGAGCGTCCGGGTAGTGACCGTTCCGGCCAGAACGGTCAGGGCGACGACGACTTCGCCGGCCGCAGCCGGCGGGGCCGCTTCCGTGAGCGTGGCCGCAACCGCGGTCGCGGTGGACAGGTCGGCCCGGCCGAGAACGAGCCGGTGCTGCGCGAGGACGACGTCCTCGTGCCCGTCGCCGGCATCCTCGACGTTCTGGACAACTACGCCTTCGTCCGGACCAGCGGCTACCTGACCGGCCCGACCGACGTCTACGTCAGCCTGGCCCAGGTGCGCCGCAACGGGCTGCGCCGCGGTGACGCCATCACCGGCGTCGTGCGCGCCCCGCAGGAGGGCGAGCAGCGTCGGGACAAGTACAACGCGCTGGTCCGGCTGGACACGATCAACGGGATGGAACCCGACGAGGCGCGCGGGCGGCCCGAGTTCACCAAGCTCACGCCGCTGTACCCGCAGGAGCGCCTGCGCATGGAGACCGAGCCCCACCTGCTCACGACGCGGGTCATCGACCTCGTCATGCCGATCGGCAAGGGGCAGCGCGCCCTCATCGTCAGCCCGCCCAAGGCCGGCAAGACGATGGTGCTGCAGTCCATCGCCAACGCGATCACCACGAACAACCCGGAAGTCCACCTCATGGTCGTCCTCGTCGACGAGCGGCCGGAGGAGGTCACCGACATGCAGCGCTCGGTCAAGGGTGAGGTTATCGCCTCCACCTTCGACCGGCCGCCGGCCGACCACACCAACGTCGCCGAGCTGTCCATCGAGCGGGCCAAGCGCCTGGTCGAGCTCGGCCACGACGTCGTCGTCCTGCTCGACTCGATCACTCGGCTGGGCCGCGCCTACAACCTGGCCGCCCCCGCCTCCGGCCGGATCCTGTCCGGTGGTGTCGACTCGACCGCGCTCTACCCGCCGAAGCGCTTCCTCGGCGCGGCGCGCAACATCGAGAACGGCGGGTCGCTGACGATCATCGCGACGGCGCTGGTCGAGACGGGCTCGACGATGGACACCGTGATCTTCGAGGAGTTCAAGGGGACGGGTAACGCCGAACTCAAGCTCGACCGCAAGATCGCCGACAAGCGGATCTTCCCGGCGGTCGACGTCGACGCCTCCAGCACCCGCAAGGAAGAGATCCTCCTCGCCCCCGAAGAGCTCTCGATCATGCACAAGCTGCGCCGGGTGCTCCACACCCGGGAGAACCAGCAGGCGTTGGAGCTCCTGCTGGACCGGCTCAAGCAGTCCCGGACGAACTACGAGTTCCTCATGCAGATCGCCAAGACGGCGCCGCCGCAGGATTAGCCCCAAATTTCGCCTTCGGCGAAATTTGGGGACCCCGGATTCCTTGGTCGCCGTTCGGGGTGACGCCGGATCGCCTTCGGCGGTCCGGCTGGGGAAGCTGGTGGGGCCTTCGGCGAAATTTGGGGATGCCGGTAGTCGTCCAGGGATGGTCCGGCTGGGGAGCCGGTGGGGTCCTCGGTGAGGTCGGGGGAGAGCAGCGGGGGACGCAGCCGGGGCGGAACAGCTTGGCCCGTGGGGGCGTTGACGGACCTGGGAAAGTCACCGCGGACGTGGCGTCCGCCTCTGGCAGACTGGTAGCGGAACGGCTCCGGTTCACGCCCTCCATCCGGACGGCGACCCGGCGGCCACATCGAAAGAGGGACCATGAAGGCTGATATCCACCCGACTTACCACGAGACGACCGTGAACTGTACCTGCGGGAGCACCTTCACCACCCGCAGCACCAAGGAGAACGGCGTCGTCAACGCCGAGGTCTGCTCGCAGTGCCACCCGTTCTACACGGGCAAGCAGAAGATCCTCGACGTCGGCGGGCGGGTCGAGAAGTTCGAGCGCCGGTTCGGCCGGCGGCGCCCCGGCGAGAAGGTCGGCGGCGCGAAGTAGTGCGGCCACGGCGCCCGTCCGGATCCCCGGGCGGGCGCCGTTTGCGTCCGGGGCGCCGCAGGCAGCGCCGCCCCGCCGACCCTGGCTCCGGAGCCGTGTGGCGTCCGGGACCGTGATGCGCGAAGAGGAAACACCATGACGTCCCCGCTCGACGGCCTCGTCGCGGAGCACGCCGAGATCGAGGGGCAGCTCGCCGATCCGGCGGTGCACAACGACCCCGCGAAGGCCCGTGCCCTGAGCCGCCGCTACGCGCAGCTCGCCCCGGTCGTCGATCTGGCCCGGGAGCTCGAGCGGGTGGAGGGCGACCTCGCCGCCGCCCGCGAGCTCGCCGCGGAGGACACGTCGTTCCGCGGCGAGGTCACCGACCTCGACGCCGAACTGGCCGGGCTCAACGAGCGGCTGCGTGCCTACCTGGTCCCGGTCGATCCCGACGACGCCCGGGACGCCATCCTGGAGGTCAAGGCCGGCGCGGGCGGCGAGGAGTCGGCCCTGTTCGCCGGCGACCTGCTGCGGATGTACCTGCGCTACGCGGAGCGCCGCGGCTGGAAGACCGAGATCCTCGACGCCAACCCGTCCGATCTCGGCGGCTACCGCGACGTCAGCGTGGCGGTGAAGGCCCGCGGCTCGGCGCCCGGCGACGGCGTGTATGGCCGCTTGCGGTTCGAGGGCGGGGTGCACCGCGTCCAGCGGGTGCCGGTGACGGAGTCCGCCGGGCGCATCCACACCTCCGCGGCCGGGGTGCTGGTGCTTCCCGAGGCGGAGGAGGTCGACGTCGAGATCGACCCGAACGACCTGCGCATCGACGTGTTCCGCTCGTCCGGACCCGGGGGGCAGAGCGTGAACACCACCGACTCGGCGGTCCGGATCACCCACGTCCCGACCGGTCTGGTGGTGTCCTGCCAGAACGAGAAGAGCCAGCTCCAGAACAAGGAGTCCGCGCTGCGGATCCTGCGCGCCCGGCTGCTCGGCGTCGCCCGGGAGAAGGCCGAGTCGGAGGCGTCGCTGGCGCGCGCCAGCCAGGTCCGCACCGTGGACCGCTCGGAGCGGGTGCGCACCTACAACTTCGCCGAGAACCGGATCAGCGATCACCGGGTCGGGTACAAGGCGCACAACCTCGACCAGGTGCTCGACGGCGAGCTCGACGAGGTGCTGGACGCGCTCGCCGCCGCGGATCTGGAGGCCCGGCTGTCCGCCCAGGCGTCATGACCGGCCCGTCGATGACCCGCGGGTCCGCCGTGACACTCGCGGCCTGGCTCGCGCGGGCCACCGAACGGCTGCGGTCGGCCGGGGTGGCCAGCCCCCGCGCCGACGCCGAGCAGTTGGCCGCGTTCGCCCTGGGGATCTCCCGGGCCCGGCTGGTGGCAGTCGACGAGCTGCCCCCGCCGGCCGCGGAGCGCCTCGACGAGCTCGTGGGCCGGCGTGCCCGGCGTGAACCGCTGCAGCACCTGACCGGCCTCGCCGGGTTCCGCTACCTCGACCTCGCCGTCGGCCCCGGGGTGTTCATCCCCCGGCCGGAGACGGAGTCGGTCGTCGGATGGGCCCTCGCCGCGCTGCCCTCGGTGCCCGCGCTGCCCTCGGTGCCCGCCCTGCCCGCCCCGTCCTCGCTACCTGCCCTGCCCGCCCCGTCCGCAGCGCCGGCGGCGCCGGGCGGCCCAGTGTGTGTGGACCTGTGCGCGGGGTCCGGGGCGATCGCGCTGTCCCTCGCCGCGGAGGTGCCCGGTGCCCGGGTGCACGCCGTGGAGGTGGACCCCGCGGCGCTGGGCTGGCTGCGGCGTAACGTTGCGGCGAGCGGACTTCCGGTCACGGTGCACGAGGCCGACGTCACCGCCGCGCCCACCGCGTCGCTTGCCCGGCTCGCCGGGTCGGTCGACCTGGTCGTCAGCAATCCGCCGTATCTTCCGGATGCCGACCGCGACGAGGTGGAGCCCGAGGTGGGCGAGCATGACCCGCCCCGGGCGTTGTGGGGCGGTGCGGACGGCCTCGACGTGGTGCGAGCCGTCGTCGCGCTGGCGGCCCGGCTGTTGCGCCCGGGGGGCCTGCTCGTCGTCGAGCACGCCGACGGTCACGGTGCCGCCGCACCGGGCCTGCTGCGGGCCGACGGGCGGTGGGCGGAGGTGGCCGACCATCCCGACCTGGCCGGGCGGGACCGGTTCGTCAGCGGCCGGCGCCGGGCCGGCGCCGGGGAGCGAGCGACAGGGGAGGAGCGGTGATGCAGCGCTTCGACTGTTCCGACGAGGCCGAGCGGGCCCGTGGGCTGGACGCGGCGGTCGCCGCCGTGGGCCGCGGCGGGCTGGTGGTACTGCCCACCGACACGCTGTACGGCCTGGGGGCCGACGCGTTCGACCGGGACGCGGTGGCCGCGTTGCTGGCCGCCAAGGGGCGCGGGCGCAACATGCCCGTCCCGGTCCTGGTCGGCTCCTGGCGGACCCTGGACGGGCTCATCGACCGGAAGACCCCGCAGGTGAAGGATCTGATCTCGGCGTTCTGGCCGGGTGGGCTGACGCTCGTGGTCCGGCACGCGGCGTCGCTGCGCTGGGATCTCGGCGAGGGCCGGGGCACCGTGGCGGTCCGCATGCCGCTGCATCCGGTGGCGATCGAGCTGCTGGGCCGCACCGGGCCGATGGCCGTCTCCAGCGCGAACATCAGCGGCCAGCCGCCGGCGACCACGGCGGACGAGGCGGTCGACCAGCTCGGCGGTGCCGCCGAGGTGTATCTCGACGGCGGCCCGTGCCCGGCGGCCGTGCCCTCGACCATCGTCGACTGCACCGGCGAGGTGCCGGTCGTGGTCCGCAGCGGCGCCGTCGGCCTCGACGCGTTGCGCGAGGTCCTGCCCCTCGTGCGGGAACCCGCCGGCCGTTGAGCCGGTCCTGAATCGGCCCGCGACCCGGCCCTGGGCCGGCCCGAGTGGAGGGCCGTGCCGGCGCGGAGGACCATTGGTCCCGATCGGGCGGCACGAGCGCAGGAGGTAGGTACGCCATGAGCACCCCGTTCTGGGGCCCGGACTTCGACCAGCTCGCCGACACGGATCCGGACATCGCCGGGGTGGTGCTCGACGAGCTGGCTCGGCTGCGCGGGGGCCTGCAGCTCATCGCGAGCGAGAACCTCACCTCGCCGGCGGTGCTCGCGGCGTTGGGCTCGACGCTGTCGAACAAGTACGCCGAGGGTTATCCCGGCCGGCGGTACTACGGCGGCTGCCAGGTGGTCGACCGGGCCGAGGAGATCGGCATCGCCCGGGCGAAGGAGCTCTTCGGCGCGGAGCACGCCAACCTGCAGCCCCATTCGGGCGCGTCGGCGAACTTCGCCGTGTACGCGGCGCTGCTGACCCCGGGCGACACGGTGCTGGCGATGTCGCTGCCGCACGGTGGTCACCTCACCCACGGCAGCAAGGTGAGCTTCTCCGGGAAGTGGTTCGACGTCGTCGCCTACGGCGTGCGCGAGGACACCGAGCTCATCGATTACGACCAGGTCCGCGATCTCGCCCGTCAGCACCGTCCCAAGATGATCATCTGTGGCGCGACCGCCTACCCGCGCCTGATCGACTTCGCCGCCTTCCGGTCCATCGCCGACGAGGTCGGCTCGTGGCTGATGGTGGACGCGGCCCACTTCATCGGGCTGGTCGCGGGCGGCGCGATCCCCAGCCCCGTGCCGTACGCCGACGTCGTCAGCTTCACCACGCACAAGGTGCTGCGCGGCCCCCGCGGCGGGATGATCCTCGCCCGCGAGGAGCTGGCCGGGCGCATCGACAAGGCGGTGTTCCCCTTCAGCCAGGGCGGACCGCTGATGCACGCGGTGGCGGCGAAGGCCGTCGCGCTGCGGGAGGCGGCCACCCCCGCCTACGCCCAGTACGCTCGCCAGGTGGTGGCCAACGCGCAGGTGCTGGCCGACGGTCTCGCCGCCGAGGGCATCCGGCCGGTCGCCGGGGGCACCGACACCCACCTCGCGCTGCTCGACCTACGCGAGCTCGGGGTCAGCGGCCGCGACGCCGAGGTCCGCTGCGACGCCGCCGGCATCACCCTGAACAAGAACGCGATCCCCTACGACCCGCAGCCGCCGGCGATCTCCTCCGGAATCCGGGTCGGCACGCCGGCGGTCACCACCCAGGGAATGGGGGAGGGCGAGATGAAGGAGATCGCCGCCCTGATCGCCCGGGCGGTGCGCGATCCCGCCGCGGCGGCGGACATCGCGGCGGGCGTTGCCACACTCGTCGAACGGCACCCCGCGTACCCGCGGTAGCCGCCGCGGGCGACGTTCCGAGTTCCACCTCCGCGTTTCCATCACAGCGTTCCACCACATCCGGGTCGGCAGTGGGAGATACCCGACGGTGCGCGAGTACCTGCTCGTCTTCGTGGTCTCGGCGGCGGTGACGTTCCTCGCCACGCCGCTGGCCCGGACCTTTGCCATGCGCATCGGCGCCGTCGCCGGGGTCCGTGACCGCGACGTCCACGCGATCCCGACGCCCCGGCTCGGCGGCCTGGCGATGCTTGCCGGCCTCTACGCCGGGCTGGAGGTGGCCGACCGGCTGCCGTTCCTGTCGGTGGTGTCCCAGGACTGGTCGGAGACGCGGGCGGTGCTCATCGCCGGCACGCTGATCTGCCTGCTCGGGGTCGCCGACGACCGGTGGGAGCTGGACTCCCTGACCAAGCTCGCCGGCCAGGTCGCCGCCGCCGGCATCATGGTGCTGCTCGGCGTCCAGTGGTCGTTCGCCATCGACCGCAACAGCGAGACCACCCTGAGTCTCGGGCCGGAGACCGCCGTCCCGCTGTCGATCCTCGCCACCGTCGTGATGATCAACGCGATGAACTTCATCGACGGGCTCGACGGGCTCGCCGCCGGGGTCGCGGCGATCGCGTCGCTGGCGACCTTTTACTTCGCCTACGAGATCGCGGTGATCGACGGCTTCTACCGGGCGTCGCCCGCGGCCCTGCTCGCCGCGGTCACCGCCGGGGTGTGCGTCGGGTTCCTGCCGCACAACTTCAATCCGGCCCGGCTGTTCATGGGCGACTCCGGCTCCATGCTGATCGGCCTGCTGTCCGCCGCTTCGATGATCTCTGTCACCGGGCAGGTCGCCTATGGAGGTTACGCTGGACCCTCGCGGTCGTATCCGTCGCTGATCCCGCTGGCGATTCCCGTGGCCGTCCTCGCTGTTCCCTTTCTGGACCTCGGGCTGGCGGTCATCCGGCGGACGCGGGCGGGGCGGTCGCCGTTCGCGGCCGACAAGATGCATCTCCACCACCGGATGCTGGAGATCGGTAATTCGCACGTGAGGGCGGTTCTGTTCATGTATTTCTGGGCGGCTCTGGTTGGGTTCGGCGGTGTCGCCGCGTCGTTCTCCGCCTCCCCCCTGCCGATCCTCGTCGCCACCGTCGGGGTCGGGCTGGCGGCGCTGCTCGCGCTGCTGGTCCGCACGCAGAAGTCGGCACGCGCGTGATCGTGCCGGCGGCCCGGGTGATCCGACTCGGCCTGATCCTCACTCTCGCGCTCGCGGTGCCCGCCGTGGCGATCTCCGCGGGGCTGCGTGGCGGGACCGGCGCGCTGAGCGCGGCGCTGGGGCTCGCCATCGTCGTCGCGTTCTTCACCATCAGCAAGCTGGCGGTGGGCGCGGTCGCGCGCCGCGCGCCGCACCTGCTGCTGCCGGCGGCCCTCGGCACCTACGCGCTGAAGATCGCGGTGCTCGGGGTGGTGCTGCTGGGGCTCCAGGACAGCTCGGCGCTCGACCTGCCGGCCTTCGCCTGGTCGATCTTCGGCGGCGTCTTCGCCTGGATGGGTGCCGAGCTGTGGGTCGCGACCCACACCCGGGTGCCCTTTTTCGACCCGGATCGCCCCGGTGCCTGGGACGCCGCGCGGCGGCCGCCGACGCGATGAGCGACCGGAGCGACCGGAGCCCGGGGCCGGCCGCCGGCGGCGCGCCGCGGCCCGGGCCCGATGGTGGGGCACCCGAAAGTGCCGGCACCCCGCACGGGTCCGGTCGTCCGCCCCGGCAGCGTGCGCGGGGCGGGCAGCATCCCGGCGAGGCGTGGAACGTCTTCGGAACTCTGATCGCCGGGATGGCGTTCTGGGGACTGGTGGGCTTTGGTGCCGACCGGCTGTTCGGCTTTCGGGCGCTGTTCCTGCCCATCGGCCTCGCGGTCGGCATGGGGGCCGCCATGTACCTGGTCATCTACCGGCTGACTCAGCGTTAGCCGGTTGGTCGGGGGTCGTTCGCCCCTTTTTGCCGGAGTTGGTGGGGACGTTCCGGTCGTCCCGTTCGTTGCATCCCGATGGTCCCGGCCGTCCCGTTCCGAATGGACCGGGGCGTTCCCTCCCGTGGACCTGTCTATCCGACCATTCCCCGCTGTTCCATGGGTGCGGTCGGTCCGATTCGCCGCGATCTCACCGGTCATCGGGAAAACCCGCGGCGACCGCGCACCGGTCCCACCGGCGCAACCATGACCTCCCAGGTCATCGACGTCGCGGGCGAAATAGGCAAGAGTGGGCGCAAGCGGCGGACCGCCGGGAGGGAGTGGCGAGATGACCGCAACCCGTGCACGTCCCGGCACCACGCCGAGCGACGGCCCGCAGGCGGGCGTCAACGCGAACTGGACGTCATGAGGTGGTCACGCAATGTGGAATCGTCATCAACGGAGCGAAACCTCCGGACAACGCGCACATGAACCGGGGTGAACCTCGAAGCGAGTTGGTGCCTGTGGCGCGCCGGTGTGGATAGTATCGCGGGCAACAGGACGTCGGCCTGCCGACACCCATCAGGGCCTGGGCTTGTCGAGGTGTCCCTCGAAGCGCTGCCGCCGGTTGGCTACGGGTCGTTCTTCGGTGTGAGCGTGTCGTGCGAACCCGGTAGGGTGGGGGCAATCTGCCGCCGGCACGGCAACCTCGCTGAGCCGTGGACGCGCTACTTAATCGATCATGGAGGTGTTTGTCGTGCCGGTCCTCGCTGATGAGGGCTTCGAAGGCCCCACGAAGGAGGTCTTCCAGACTCCGCACTGGTTCGATGTCGGGATCGGCTCGGTCAATCTCTACCTCAACAAGGCCACCGCGCTTACGATCTTCGCCGCGCTGTTCGTTGGCGTGATCTTCTGGCTGGGTTTCCGTCGAGCTAAAATCATACCTCGCGGGATCCAGAACCTGTGCGAGTCCGCGTACGACTTCGTCGATCTGCAGATCGCCCGCGGGGTCATCGGGGAGAAGGGCGCGCGTTACACGCCCTACCTGCTGGTCCTGTTCAGCTTCGTGCTGGTCAGCAACGTCCTCGCGATCATCCCGGCGGCCCAGTTCCCGGCGACCTCGCGCATCGCGGTCCCGATGGTCCTCGCCGTCGTCACCTGGGTGATGTTCAACTACGCGGGCATCAAGGCCAACGGCGCGGGTGCGTACTTCAAGGAGATGATCGACCCGGCGCCCACCGCGCCGCTGGCGATCCGCCTGCTGCTGGGCCCGATCGAGATCCTGTCGACGCTGATCGTCCGGCCGTTCACGCTGGCCATCCGACTGTTCGCGAACATGTTCGCCGGTCACCTCCTGCTGCTGGTCTTCTCGCTGGGCGCGGACTACCTCCTGCCCAAGCCTCCCTTCGTATTCGGCGTCGCGTCCCTGCTCGTGGCGATCATCCTCACGGCGTTCGAGCTCGTCATCGATGCCCTCCAGGCGTACATCATCACCATCCTCACCGCCGCCTACATCGGCGGGGCGATGTCGCATGGAGAGCACGAGGTTGCTCCGTCCGAGGAACTCGCCGAGCACGCCCCGGTGGGCGTGCCGGCAGCCGCGCACGCCTAGTTCTGAACACTCCCCCCAGCACCGGCCGAGTCCCGGTGCCCGACTGAATAGGAAAAGCACCGTAATGGACCCCTCGATCGTTCTCGCCTCCAAGGACGCCGTGACCGGGAGCCTCGGCGCCGTGGCCTACGGTCTGGCCGCCATCGGCCCGGGTATCGGCATCGGTCTCATCTTCGGTCTCGGCGTCCAGGCGATCGCCCGGCAGCCCGAGGCGGAGCAGGTCGCCTTCCGGTACATGCTGATCGGCTTCGCCCTCGCCGAGGCGCTCGCGCTTATCGGCTTCGTCGTTCCCTTCGTCTTCCCGTAAACCGGCGCAGCGACCATGAGCGCATCAGCCGCCATCCTTCTCGCCGCGAGCGAGAGCGGGCATTCCGACGAGAACGTTCTTATCCCGCCGCTGAGCGAACTGCTCATCGGCACCCTGGCCTTCGGGCTGCTGGTGGCCTTCTTCTTCTGGAAGATCCGCCCGCAGATCGCGAAGACCTACGCGCAGCGCACCGAGCGCATCGAGGGCGGGCTTGCCCGCGCCGAGGCCGCGCAGCGTGAGGCGCAGGCGTTGCTGGAGCAGTACCGGGCGCAGCTCACCGAGGCCCGGGCCGAGGCCGCGCGCATCCGGGACGATGCGCACACCGAGGGCCGGCAGATCGTCGAGGAGCTCCGCGCGTCCGCGCAGCGGGAGATCGCCGAGATCAAGGAGCGCGCCGACGCTCAGCTCGCGGCCGACCGGGCGCAGATCGTGGCCCAGGTCCGTCGGGAGGTCGGCGTGATCGCGATCGACCTCGCCTCGAAGATCGTCGGCTACCAGGTGGAGAGCACCGCCACCCAGGCTCGGCTCGTCGACGACTTCATCGCCGCCCTGGACAACTCGGCCGAGGGTGCGGGCAGCACTCCCGCGCCGGTGGGGTCGGGAGGCTGACGGTGGAGGGAGCCAGCAGGCACGGGCTCGCCACCGCGCGGGCGACCCTCGACGAGGCCACGGCGACGCCGCCGGGCGCCGCCGTCACCTCGGTGGATGCCAGTCGGGTCGCCGACGACCTGCGGGCCGTCGCCGACCTGCTCCGCCGGGAGCCGACCGTGCGCCGCGCGCTGACCGACCCGGGCGCACCCCCGACGGCGCGCACGGAGCTCGCGGCCAGGCTGCTCGGCCGCCAGCTCGACGCGGTGAGCCTGCGGATCGTGCAGACCGCGGTCTCGGCGCGCTGGTCCCGGCCGGTCGACCTGCAGTACGCGCTGCTTGAACTGAGCGTCGAGGCCCTGCTGGTCGAGGCGGAGCGGGACGGCGCGCTGGAGGAGGTCGAGGACGAGCTGTTCAGGTTCGCCCGGATCCTCGGCCAGCACCCGCAGCTCGCCCTGGCGCTGACCGACCCGGCCGCGCCGGCGTCGGTCAAGAACGCGCTGCTGAGCCGGCTGCTGTCCGGTCGGGCTCACCCGGTCACCCTGCGGTTGGCCCAGCAGGCCGCGGCCGACCGGATCCACGGTGACGTCGAGCGTCGCCTGGCCGACTTCAGCCGGATCGCCGCGGCCCGCCGGGGTCGGGTCGTCGCGATCGTGCGCACGGCGGTGCCGTTGACCGACGAGGTCATCGCCCGCCTGGGCGCGGCGATCAGCCGGTACTTCGGCCGCCAGATCCAACTTCAGGTCGATCTCGATCCCGACCTCCTGGGCGGGGTCGTGGTGAAGGTCGGCGACGAGGTGGTCGACGGCAGCGTGCTACGCCGCCTGGCCGCCGCGCGCCGGGCGCTGCTCCGATAGCCGGGTGGCGGTCATGACCATGGCGGCGCCCAGGCGACCTGCCCTGCCAGCGATGAACGACGAAGGACGTAAGCGATGACTGAGCTCTCCATCCGGCCGGAGGAGATCCGCGACGCCCTACGGGAGTACGTCGACTCCTTCCAGGCCACCTCCGCCGGCCGGGAGGAGGTCGGCCGGGTCGTCGTCACCGGTGACGGCATCGCCCGGGTCGAGGGTCTCCCGCACACGATGACCAACGAGCTGCTGGAGTTCTCCGGCGGCGTGCTGGGCCTCGCGCTGAACCTCGAGATCGGCGAGATCGGCACCGTCATCCTGGGGGAGGCCGAGCACATCGAGGAGGGGCAGGAGGTCCGCCGCACCGGCGAGATCCTCGCTGTCCCCGTCGGCGACGGCTTCCTCGGGCGGGTCGTCGACCCGCTCGGCCGGCCGATCGACGGTCTCGGCGAGATCCAGGCCGAGGGCACCCGGGCCCTCGAACTGCAGGCGCCGACGGTCGTCCAGCGCCAGCCGGTCAAGGAGCCGCTGCAGACGGGCATCAAGGCGATCGACGCCATGACCGCCATCGGCCGCGGCCAGCGCCAGCTCATCATCGGCGACCGGCAGACCGGCAAGACGACGGTGGCCATCGACACGATCATCAACCAGCGGGACAACTGGGCCTCCGGCGATCCGTCGAAGCAGGTCAAGTGCGTCTACGTGGCGATCGGCCAGAAGAAGTCGACCATCCGCGAGGTCGTGAACACCCTGGAGGAGGCCGGCGCGCTGGCCTACACCACGATCGTCGCCGCCCCCGCCGACGAGCCGGCCGGCTTCAAGTACATCGCGCCGTACGCGGGTTCCGCGATCGCCCAGCACTGGATGTACAACGGTCAGCACGCGCTGATCGTCTTCGACGACCTGTCCAAGCAGGCCGAGGCATACCGGGCGATCTCGCTGCTGCTGCGCCGTCCGCCGGGCCGCGAGGCGTACCCCGGCGACGTGTTCTACTTGCACTCCCGCCTGCTGGAGCGCTGCGCGAAGCTCTCCGACGAGCTCGGCGGCGGGTCGCTGACGGGGCTGCCGATCATCGAGACGAAGGCCAGCGACATCTCGGCCTACATCCCGACGAACGTCATCTCGATCACCGACGGCCAGATCTTCCTGGAGTCGGACCTGTTCAACCAGGGCGTCCGCCCCGCCATCAACGTCGGCACCTCGGTGTCCCGCGTCGGCGGCAGCGCGCAGACCAAGGCGATGAAGTCCGTCGCCGGCCGGCTGCGCCTGGACCTCGCCCAGTACCGCGAGCTGGAGGCGTTCTCCGCGTTCGGCTCCGACCTGGACAAGGCCTCGCGTGACCAGCTCGCCCGCGGTGCGCGCCTGGTCGAGCTGCTCAAGCAGCCGCAGAACCAGCCGTACCCGATCGAGCGGCAGGTCGTGTCGATCTGGGCCGGCACCACCGGCAAGGTCGACGACGTGCCGGTGGCCGACGTCCGGCGGTTCGAGTCGGAGTTCCTGGACTACGTCGGCCGCTCCCACCGCGGGGTCTACGACGCCATCCTCGTCTCCGGCAAGCTCGGCGACGACACGATTCAGGAGCTGACCGCGGCGATCGCCGAGTTCAAGAACCAGTTCACGCTGTCCGACGGGCGGCCGCTGGTCAACGAGCCCGCCGCCAGCCCGCTCGACCCCGGTGCGGTCCGCAAGGAGTCCATCCCGGTTCACCGGGCTCCGGCACGCACCGACGACGAGGGCTGATCCGTGGCGGGGCAGCTTCGCGAGTACCGGCGGCGCATCCGCTCGGTGCAGTCGACGAAGAAGATCACCAGGGCGATGGAGCTGATCGCGGCCTCCCGGATCGCCAAGGCTCGGGCGCGGGTCGCCGCGGCCCGCCCCTACGCCGAGGAGATCACCCGGGTGATCGAGGCGGTGGCGTCGCAGACGACGATCAGCCACCCGCTGACCACCGAGCGACCTCAGCCCACCCGGGCCGCGGTCGTGGTGATCACCAGTGACCGCGGGCTGGCCGGCGGCTACAGCTCGAACGCGCTGCGGCGCACCAACGAGCTCATCGAGCTGCTGCGCTCGGAGGGCAAGGAGCCGGAACTGCACGTCATCGGCCGCAAGGGAGTGGGCTACTACCGCTTCCGTGGCCGGGCGATGAGCGGCGAGTACACCGGCTTCTCCGAGCAGCCGTCCTACGCCGACGCCAAGTCGGTCGCGGACGCGCTGATCGCCTCGTTCGTCGCCGCCGCCGAGGACGGCGGGGTCGACGAGATCCACGTCGTCCACACCGAGTACGTCTCCGCCATCGCGCAGAACCCGGTCGCGCGCCGGCTGCTGCCGATGGTGCTGACCGAGACCGATGAGCCGCCGGCCGGCGGTCCGCTGCCCCAGTACGAGTTCGAGCCGTCCGCGGAGGCGGTCCTCGACGCGCTGCTGCCCCGGTACGTCGAAAGCCGCCTGTACGCGGCGATGCTCGAGTCGGCGGCATCGGAGTCGGCGGCGCGGCAGCGGGCGATGAAGTCCGCGACCGACAACGCCGAGGACCTCATCCGCAGCTACTCCCGGCAGGCCAACCGGGCCCGCCAGGACGCGATCACCCAGGAGATCTCCGAGATCGTCGGCGGCGCCAACGCCCTGGCTTCGGCCTCCTGACGTGAACCGGCGGCGCACGGCTGGGCGAGGACATCCCCCATGTCGTCGCGCCGCCGGATCCCTTGGGTGACACTGACAGTGGGGCGTCCTCACGCGGGAGGGCGCATCGTCGAGGTGAGACACCTTCGGGGGACGAGCACCCACCTCACCTCGAGTGCCCGGGCGAGACGACACCGACTGACCACTACGTAGAAGTACGGCGCCGGCGGACGGCGGGCGGGGACGCGCCCACCAGGCCGGCGGCGCCGGAGGTGCCAGAGAACGGCTAGCCCGAGGCTGCGGCGACGGGCAATGAGGGAAACTGAGGACGCCATGACCGTCACCACCAGCTCGCCGGCCACGGCGGAGGGCCGGACCCCGGGGATCGGCCGGGTCGCCCGAGTCATCGGACCGGTCGTCGACGTGGAGTTCGCGCCGGACGAGCTTCCCGAGATCTACCAGGCCCTCGAGGTCGACCGCACGATCGGCGGCGAGACGCTGACGCTGACGCTGGAGGTCGCCCAGCACATCGGCGACAACACGGTGCGCGCTATCTCCATGCAGCAGACCGACGGTCTGGTCCGCGGCGCCGTCGTGCGTGACACCGGCGCCCCGATCTCCGTGCCCGTCGGCGACGCGACCAAGGGCCACGTGTTCAACGTGCTCGGCACCCCGCTCGACGTCGACAAGGTCGACGCCGAGACGCGGTGGTCGATCCACCGGCAGGCGCCGGCGTTCGACCAGCTCGAGTCCAAGACCGAGATGTTCACCACCGGGATCAAGGTCATCGACCTGCTCGCCCCGTACGTGCGCGGCGGGAAGATCGGCCTGTTCGGCGGTGCCGGGGTCGGCAAGACCGTCATCATCCAGGAGATGATCCGCCGCGTCGCCAAGGAGTTCGGTGGCGTGTCGGTGTTCGCCGGAGTCGGCGAGCGCACCCGTGAGGGCAACGACCTGTTCCTGGAGATGACCGAGGCCGGTGTCATCGAGGACACCGCGCTGGTGTTCGGCCAGATGGACGAGCCGCCCGGCACCCGGCTGCGGGTCGCCCTCGGCGCGCTGACCATGGCCGAGTACTTCCGGGACGTCCAGAAGCAGGACGTGCTGCTGTTCATCGACAACATCTTCCGGTTCACCCAGGCCGGCTCCGAGGTGTCGACGCTGCTCGGCCGGATGCCGTCCGCCGTGGGTTACCAGCCGACGCTCGCCGACGAGATGGGTGTGCTCCAGGAGCGCATTACCTCGACCCGCGGCCACTCGATCACCTCGCTGCAGGCCATCTACGTGCCCGCGGACGACCTGACCGACCCGGCCCCGGCGACGACGTTCACCCACCTCGACGCCCAGACGGTGCTCGACCGGTCCATCTCCGACCTGGGCATCTACCCGGCGGTGAGCCCGCTGGACTCGAACTCCCGGATCCTCGACGCCCGCTACCTGGGTCAGGAGCACTACGACACGGCCCGCGAGGTGCAGCGGATCCTGCAGCGCTACAAGGACCTGCAGGACATCATCGCCATCCTCGGCATCGACGAGCTCTCCGAAGAGGACAAGATCCTCGTCAACCGGGCCCGGCGGATCCAGCGGTTCCTGTCGCAGCCGTTCTTCGTCGCGGAGCAGTTCACCAACATCCCCGGCAAGTTCGTCCCGCTCGACGAGACCATCGACTCGTTCAAGCGGCTCTCCCAGGGTGACTACGACCACCTGCCCGAGCAGGCGTTCTTCATGTGCGGTGGCATCGAGGACGCGGAGAAGAACGCGGAGAACCTGTAATGCCGATCCGGGTGGCGATCGTCTCGCCCGAGCAGGAGGTGTGGTCCGGCGACGCCGACATGGTCGTCGCCCGGACCACCGACGGTGATCTCGGCGTCCTGCCCGGCCACGTGCCGCTGCTCGGGGTGCTGGTCCCGGGCGGCATGGTGCGGGTCAAGACCGGCGGGCGGGAGATCTCGGCGCAGGTCGACGGCGGCTTCATCTCCGTCACCCACCAGGGCGTCAGCATCCTGGCCGAGACGGCCACGCTGAGCTGAGTGGTTAGGGCCCGACGGGCTCCGTTCCGGCGTCTGGCCGGGTCGGGTCGGGTCGGGCCTTCGAGGCAGTCACGGGCGCGTTCCCTGCGGGGGACGCGCCCTCGCTCGTTCTCGGGACTCGCCGTCCCGGTCCGTCGCGGTCACATGTCCAGCAGGAACTTCAGCGCCTCGGTCATCCGGAGCAGGTGGTCGGGGCCAACGACGCCGAGGCGGCGGTCGAACCGCTGCTGCGACACCGACTTGACGTCCTCGACCTTGGCGTAGCTCGTCTGGTGCAGGCCCGTGCCGCCGGGCGTGAGCTCGACGTGGGAGGGCAGCCCGCGGCGGGTCCTGGTGACGGGAACAACTATGGACAGGCCCGCGCGGCTGCGGTTGAGCCGATCCGCGGACACGACCACCGCCGGCCGGCGCAGCCCCTGCTCGTGGCCGATCGGTTCACCGAAGTCGACCATCCATACCTCGCCGCGGCGAGGTGAGATCACTCCAGCCCGTCCCGCAGGGTCGGCGACTCGGCCGAGCGCTCGGCCTCGAGGTCGTCCCAGGCGGCCGGGTCGTCGGCGAGTTGGTTGTAACCCTGCTCGAACCCGCGCCAGAACAGCTCGCGCTCGTAGGCCTCGACGGCCTCGTCGATGATGGTCTGCATCTGCTGGCCGGTGGACGCGGCCATGGCCGCGACCCGCTGCCGCGTCCGGTCACTCACGCGCACCGTCGTACTCATGATCGCCAGTCTACAATTGGGTTGACTGGACTGTCGACCCTCCGGTATGTGCCTGGCTCCACCGGGGCGGCCGGTCAGGCGTGCGCTCCCGGCCGCCACAGCACGTCACCCTGCGGGTTCGCCACCCGGGCGAGGATGAACAGCAGGTCCGACAGGCGGTTGAGGTACCGGGCGGGCAGCGGGCCGGTCCGCTCGGGTTCGGCGTCGAGCAGAGCCCAGACGGAGCGTTCCGCGCGGCGGGCCACGGTGCGGGCGGTGTGCAGCAGGGCGGCGCCCGGTGTGCCGCCGGGCAGGATGAACGAGTCGAGCTTCGGCAGGTCGGCGTTGAAGCGGTCACACGCCTCCTCCAGCCGGTCCACGTAGGCCGCGGTGATCCGAAGAGGGGGATAGGCCGGCTCGGCCACGACCGGCGTGCACAGGTCCGCGCCGACGTCGAACAGGTCGTTCTGGACCTGCCCGAGCACCGCCCGAACGTCGTCCGCGAGTCCGCCGAGGGCGAGCGCCACGCCGATCGCCGCGTTCGCCTCGTCGACGTCGGCGTAGGCGGCCAGCCGCGGATCGGTCTTCGCCACCCGGGACATGTCGCCGAGCGCCGTCGTGCCGTCGTCCCCGGTGCGGGTGTAGATCCGGGTGAGGTGTACCGCCATGCTCTCTACTCTAGGGAGCCGCCGCCCGATCTAGGAGCCGCCGCCCGACCGGCGACGGTGTCAGGTCCGAGGCCGGAGCCGGCTTCGGGGTCAGGCCCGGCTTCGGGGTCAGGGACGCCTTCGGGGTCAGAGCCGTGCGTAGAGCATGGTCGCGTCGTCGCTCATCCCGAAGCGGGGGAAGCACGCGCAGCTCGGGTCGGCGCGCTCGGCCGCCCGCAGTCGGTCGAGCAGCTCCGCCTCGCGGCCGGCGGCGACCTCGTCGAGCAGCCCGGCACTGTCGCGGACAAGGCCGAAGGGCAGCAGCGCGCGAGCGTATCCGTCGGACATCGCGACCAACTCCGTCCCCGGCGCCACCGCGAGCCTGGTGACGAAGGCGTGCTCGGCGGCGGCAGGCACGTCCGACAGGACCCAGGAACCCCGCGGGGTGTTGCGCCACCGTCGACGCTCCCGGTTGAGGCTGTGGGCGCGGGCGTAGGCGTCGGCGGCGGCGTCGCCCCGGTCGAGCTCGGCGCGGACCCGGTCGAGCAGCGCCTCCTCCACCCCCGCGAACTGTGGATCAACGAACTCGATCACAGCGGCGCCGGGCTGGCGCAGCAGGACGGGGCTGTCGCCGAGCAGGCAGAGATCGAGCTGGCCGTCGAGGACGCGGGCCAGGCTCAGCGTGGCCGTCGGGAAGCCGCCGGCCCGCAGCCCGGCTCGCCGCCCCTCGGCCCGGACGTGGCCGATGAGGTCTCGCAGCACCGCCCGCAGCGGACGGCCCTCCCACGGCACCCGGACCAGAAACGCGTCGGCCACCGCGCTGAGCCAGGCCGCCGGGGAACGACCGTCCACCTGGACCTCGTCGCCCAGTGGGGTCGCGCCGTCGATCACCCACAGCCCATCCGGACGGCAGCCGGCCGCATCCTCGTTATCCGGCTTGTCCGACCGACTGATGGACCGCAGCACCCGCACCCGTCGGCCCCCATCAGGTCATGAGAAAACCCGTCGCCACGAGTATGACCCCGACGATCGCGGGGGCGAGCCGACGCCAGGGGGACCCGCCGCCGCCCGCCGTGCCGATGAGCAGGACGTGGAAGCCCCAGAAGACCAGCAGCGTGACGCCGCCCGACAGGGTAAGCAACCCGGCGGCCGGGCGTGCCGGCTGGCCGGCCGCGATGTTCGCCGCCGTCGTGATGAAGGCGATCACGGCGGCGAGCAGACCCATGATCTCCAGCACCTGGCTGCGAATCTGTCGCAGCTCGCGCGTCGCCTCCTCCTGTCGGGCGCCGAGCCGTTCGGCCTCCTGGGCGTACTGGATCCGGGACCGGATGAGCTGGTAGTCCCCGATGCGCAGGGCGTACTCGGCGCCGGTCGAGTCCTCGTCCTCGATCGCCCGCGCGATGCTGGCGCGGGCGGCGGTGAACGCGCCCCGCAACGTGGCGATCCTGGCGTGGGTGGCGTGATAGCGGGCGTACCGACCGTCGCTGAGCGCAATGGCCTGACGGACGTGCCGTTCGGCGTCCAGCAGTAGGCGAGGGTCGCTGTCAGGATCACGTTCATGACGGTCCGCGATGACTTCGGCGGCCAAGTGCAGTACACCGGGAACACCCGTCAACCGCTGGACGGCCTCGACGGCAAAGGTCAATGCGGCGTCGAGGTTCGCGGGATCGTCGCCGAGCGCGGCGTAGTACTCGGCCTGCAGATAGAAGAACATCGGGTGCCGCCCGAACTGAGACTGGTAGCGGTCCGTGTTCGCACGGTGTCGGCGATGGTCCTTGCGTCGCCAGGCCCGTGCCTGCAGGCAGTAGAAGGCATTGAACCGGGTCTGCTCGGGCAGGTCGGCGTCCTCGATGATCGCGGTAAGGGCCTCGTCGCCCGCGTCCGGCCCGGCCAGCAACGCTCGAGCGGCGGTGCCGAACCCCGGATCGGTCTCCGGCGGCAGGTCCGCCAACCGCTGACGGAGACTGCCGCTCACCCCGATTTCCGTGGTGCAAAGAGTACGTTCCGCACATGCATTCGGTGAGCGTAGCCGGAGTGACACTCCACGAGAACGGGTCGATTCTGTGCATCCGCCGCAGGGATAACGGGGCCTGGCAGATCCCCGGCGGAGTCCTCGAACGCGGCGAGACCATCCAGGCCGGGCTGTGCCGTGAGGTCGCCGAGTAGAGGGGGAGCCGTTCGTCCGGGCTCATGACGGGGTGTCCGTCGTGAGCCCGGACGGATCGGGATGAGGCAAGCGCGCAGGGTGGTGGGGGTCAATCCGGTGGGTGCCGATGAAGATCTTTGCCGCAGGACCTAGCATCGAGGTCCGTGGAGCGCTTCGTCGTGACAGGCGGCACCCGACTGGCCGGCGAGGTCGCCGTCCCGGGCGCGAAGAACTCGGTTCTCAAACTGATGGCCGCGAGCCTGTTGGCCGCCGGTCGCACGACCCTGACCGCCGTTCCCGACATCCTCGACGTCACGGTGATGTCCGAGGTGCTGGTCGGACTCGGGGCAGTGGTCGAACGCGACGTGGGCAGCGGCCGGCTGACCATCGATGTTCCCGAGACGCCGGGGTTCTCGGCCGACGGGGAGCTCGTGCGGCGGATCCGGGCGTCGGTGGCGGTGCTCGGCCCGCTGGTCGCCCGCTGCGGGGAGGCCCGGGTCGCCCTGCCCGGGGGGGACGCGATCGGCTCGCGGGCGCTCGACATCCACGTCAACGGGCTGGCCAAGCTCGGGGCGCTGGTGGACGTCGAGGGCGGCGCGCTGGTGGCGCGCTGCTCGGGTCGGCTGCAGGGCGCGTCGATCTGGCTGGATTTCCCGAGCGTCGGCGCCACCGAGAACCTCCTCATGGCCGGCGTCCTCGCCAAGGGCACGACCGTGATCGACAACGCCGCGCAGGAACCCGAGATCGCCGACCTCTGCGCGATGCTCACCGCCATGGGCGGGCGCATCGACGGCGCGGGCTCGTCCACCCTGGTGATCGACGGAGTGGACGCGCTGTCCCCGGTCGAGCACCGGACGGTGCCGGACCGCATCGTCGCCGGCACGTACGCGATCGGCGCGCTGATGACCGGCGGCGACGTCATGATCCGGCACGGCCGGGCCGGGCATCTCGGGATCGTGCTGGAGAAGCTGGTGCAGGCCGGCGCGGAGATCGACGTCCGTGACGACGGGTTCCGCGTGGTCGGCCGGGACCGCCCGCGCTCGATCGACGTCGTGACCCTGCCCTACCCGGGGTTCCCCACGGACCTGCTGCCGCAGATCATCGCGCTGGAGGCGATCAGCAGCGGGACGTCGCTGATCACCGAGAACGTCTTCGACAGCCGCTTCGTGTTCTGCCGCGAGCTGCACAAGCTGGGCGCGGACCTGCGCACCGACGGCCATCACGTCATCGTGCGGCCCGCGGACCGGCTGACGGCGGCCCGGGTGATGGCGTCGGACGTGCGGGCCGGCGCGGGCCTGGTGCTCGCCGCCCTCGTCGCCGAGGGCGAGACCGAGGTGACCGACGTGTACCACATTGATCGTGGCTATGCCGGCTTCGTCGAGAACATGACCGCGCTCGGCGCCGACATCCGGCGGGTCTCCGACCGGGCGGTGGCCTGAGCGGTGGCCTGAGCAGCCGTCTCGGGTCGGCTGCCATCCCGGGTCGCCGCCGTCTTGCTGCCGTCCGGGTCCGCGCCGCCTCAGGTCTGCGAGGACAGCCCGCCGGGCGGGGTGGCCAGGGCACGGGCGGCCCGGGTCGCGTCGGCGCCGAAGACGAGCACGTGCCGGCGCTGCCGGGGCCGGGACAGGATGTTGCCGGCGGCGTCGATGTGCAGCGGGGTCATCGCCATCGCCCAGGTGGAGCGGATGCCCTGCCTGCGCAGGGCGGCCCGGGCCCGGATCACCTCGGCCGGCGTGTCGACGACCGCGACGGGGACGAGCAGCCCGAAGTCGTGGCCGAGCACGACCCCGCGGGGCAGCGCCCGCAGCGGGGTGGACGCCCAGCGCGCCATGACCATCAGCAGCCCCACGGTCAGCATCGCCAACGCCGGTTCGACGAAGTACTGCGCCGAGTTCACGGCCACCTGGCACCTCCGAATCGCCGCGCCGCAGCCGGGTCACGGGGGCGCACGGGAGCCCTCGGACGGAGCTTCTCGCCCGTCGACATCCGGCCTCCATGGTCCCAGACGCACGGCGGATCGGCAGGAGTTCCCGCCCCGATCCGTCCTGATCCCGTCGCGGAATCCGACAGAGGAAACATCGCGCCGCGACGGCTGGGATCATCGGGGTAACCGGCCCCGACCCCCCGTGGCCGAGCGACGACGGTTCGGACGAGGTGAGAGGGCGTGAGGCGGTCCGTCATGCGCGGAACCGCACCTGGGTGCTACCCGCGGTCGGCGCGGATAGCTGGTAGCGCCGGCGTCACGGTGAGCGGGGGTGCCGGGCGGCCGGGGACGGGAGACCACATGAACAACGGCGTGAACGTGGTGCACATGTACGGACCGCGCGGGGCGGGCGGCCGCTCCGGGCAGGCGGTGCGGCTGGTGGGCATGGTGGACGTGCGGACGGTGGGCGCGCTGCGGTCCCTGCTGCACGCCGCCATCGACAACGGCAGCGGGCCGCTGCGCGTCGATGTCGCCGGGTTGGAGCTCGGCGACCATGCGGCGCTCGGGGTGCTGCTCGGCGGGGCGCGCCGGGCCAGGGCGGCGGGCCGATCCATGGTGCTCGTCGACGTACCGAGCGCGCTGGGCCGGATGTTCGCCGCGGACCGGCTCGGGCGGCTGCTGCGGTTCGAGGAGTCGACCGAGCTGGTGCACGTCGGGCACGCCTGAGCCGCCTCGCGGCGCCGCCCTCGCGTTCGGCGACCGAGCGAAGCGGACCGAACCTGGGTGGATGCGTACCGTCATCCCGGGCGCGCCCGCGTGCCTGCTGGACGTCCGATGCGGCATGCTTGCCGGGTACCTGCTGATCGGGTACTGCTTTCGGGTCACTGGCCCGGCTGATGGCATGGTGGACGCCGGACGGAGGTCTGCAGGACGTGGAGGTGCCCGCGCGGGTGGATATCGCCAGCGAACGCAGTGCGCGACCCGCGGGGCTTCTCGGCGTGCGTGAGCTGCGGCCGGTCGTCGTGATCGCGGCGTTTGTCGTCGCGGTCCTGATCGGCGTGACCATCGGCTACGCCACCGCCGACCGGGGCTCGGGCGACGGCACGACGGTCAACTCGTCCGGCCAGCCGGCGCCCGAGCTCACCCCCGCCCTGCGCACCGCACCGTGGGACGGCACACGCCAGCCAAACCGGGCGCACCAGATGCGGGTCGACGACGAGCCGAACCCCACCGCACTTCGGCTGGCCCTGTCCTGGACGGTCGCCGAGCAGATCAGGGCCGCGGGCAACAGCACGATCACCGCCGCCCAGGTCATCGTGCCGCAGGGCATGTTCTTCGGCGCCATCGAGGGCGCCGACGCCGCGCACGACGAGTACTGGGCGATCGGCCGCATCCAGGTCCCGAGCATCGCCAACCCGCCCGCCGACCCGCACGTGTGGCGGCGGATCGGCACGGGACCGTGGACGGTCGTCAGGAACGGCCCGGGCGCCTGCACGGCGATTCCCGCGGCCCTCATCCAGGAGTGGAAGGGCCAACCGGCTCCCTGCGCGGGCTGAACCGGAGGCGCCGCAGGCCGGCGCCTGCGCAGGCCGGTGGCTGCGCGGCCGGTGGCGGGTCCGGCCGGGGGTCGGCCGGCACGGGCGGTCGTGCCGCCTGCCGCGCCGACAGGCGGGGCTCGGTGGGTCGGCCTAGTCTCTGACTCGTCGCCCGCGGTCCGCGCGGGCTGAGGCCGGCGTGATGACCCCGCCCGCGCCTGCCGTGGGTCGGTCACCGACCCCGGCGCAGCGCTCCAGGGAGGCGGCGGCGATGACGGACCTGTCAACCCGCTCGGCGAATCCGCACGGCACCCGCACCCCGCAGCCGTCCTCCCGCCCCGGGGCCGGCGCCAACCGCCCCGCCGACGCCGGGGCTCGTCCCGACACCGGGGCTCGCGTCGACGCCGGGCCTCACACCGACGCCGGGCCTCACACCGACGCCGGTGCCGGCGATGGGCGCGGAGCCCGGGATCGGGGCTGGATCATCCGCACCTACGCAGGACATTCCAGCCCCGCCGAGAGCAACGCGCTGTACCGCCGCAACTTCGCGAAGGGCCAGACCGGCCTGTCGGTGGCCTTCGACCTGCCGACCCAGACCGGCTACGACCCGGATCATCCCCTCGCCCGCGGCGAGGTGGGCCGGGTCGGCGTGCCGATCGCGCACCTCGGCGACATGCGCGCTCTGTTCGACGGAATCCCGCTGGCCCGCACCAACACGTCGATGACGATCAACGCCACCGCCATGTGGCTGCTCGCGCTCTACCAGGTCGTCGCGCAGGAGCAGGGCGCCGACCCGGCCGAGCTCACCGGCACCACGCAGAACGACATCATCAAGGAGTACCTCTCGCGTGGGACGTACGTCTTCCCGCCGGGGCCGTCGCTGCGGCTGGTGACCGACCTGATCGCCTACTCGGTGGCGGAGCTGCCGCGGTGGAACCCGATCAACATCTGCAGCTACCACCTGCAGGAGGCCGGGGCGACCCCGGTGCAGGAGCTCGCGTTCACGATGTGCTCGGCGATCGCCGTGCTCGACGCCGTGGCGGCCACGGGGACGATCCCCGCCGCGCGGATGGGGGAGGTGTGCGCCCGGATCTCGTTCTTCGTCAACGCCGGGGAGCGTTTCGTCGAGGAGATGTGCAAGATGCGGGCGTTCGGGGAGCTGTGGGACGACCTGCTGCGCACCCGGTACGGGGTGAGTGACCCCTCCGCGCGCCGGTTCCGCTACGGCGTGCAGGTCAACTCGCTCGGGCTGACCGAGGCCCAGCCGGAGAACAACGTCATCCGGATCGTGTTGGAGACCCTCGGGGTCACCCTGTCGAAGGACGCGCGGTGCCGGGCGCTGCAGCTCCCGGCCTGGAACGAGGCGCTCGGCCTGCCCAGGCCGTGGGACCAGCAGTGGTCCCTGCGCGTCCAGCAGATCCTCGCCCACGAGACCGACCTGCTGGAGTACGAGGACCTGTTCACCGGCTCGCCCGTCGTCGAGGAACGGGTGCGCCGGCTGGTGGCGGACGCGACCGCCGAGATCGACCGGGTCCAGGCGATGGGTGGGGCGGTGGCCGCCGTCGAAAGCGGCTACCTGAAGTCGGCGCTGGTCTCCGCCCAGGCGGGCCGCCGCGCGCGGATCGAGAGTGGCGAGGATGTCGTCGTCGGCGTGAACCGGTTCACCGAGACCGAGCCGAGCCCGTTGCTCGCCGAGCTCGACACGGCGATCCAGTCGGTCGACCCGGCCTTCGAGCCCGCGGCCCGGGAGTCGCTCGCCGCCTGGCGGGCCGGGCGTGATCCGTCCGCCGTCCGGGAGGCGCTGCTCGGGCTGCGCACCGCCGCCGGCACCGAGGTGAACCTCGTGCCCGCGACGCTGGCCTGCGCACGGGCGGGCGTCACCACCGGGGAGTGGGCCGACACCCTGCGGGAGGTGTTCGGCGAATACCGCGCACCGACCGGGGTGAGCGGCGCCGTCGGAGTCGGCGGGGAAGGGGGTGGGGGTGGGACCGGGCTCGAGGAGCTGCGTGCCCTGGTGGCCCGCACGGGCGCGCAGCTCGGGCGGCCGGTGAAGATGCTCGTCGGCAAGCCGGGCCTCGACGGCCACTCCAACGGCGCGGAGCAGATCGCCGTGCGCGCCCGTGACGCCGGCTTCGAGGTCGTCTACCAGGGGATCCGGCTGACCCCCGGGCAGCTCGTGGCCGCCGCCGTCGAGGAGGACGTGCACGTCGTCGGGCTGTCGGTGCTCTCCGGGGCCCACCTGGACCTGGTGCCCGAGGTGCTCGGCGGGCTGCGTGCCGCCGGCGCCGGGGAGATCCCCGTCGTCGTCGGGGGCATCATCCCCCCGGCGGACGCGCGGGAGTTGGCCCGACTCGGCGTGGCCGCGGTGTTCACGCCCCGGGACTATGAGCTCAGCGCCATAATTCGCGGCATCGTGGAGGTCGTACGGTCGAGGCATGCCCTCGACCACCCCTGACGCGGCCGAACCCAGCCGGCCCGGCCCGGCGCCGGGCGGCTCGACCGCCGGTTCGAGCGCCGGTCCGACCCTGGATGACGCCATCGCCCTCGCCACCCGGGCCCACGCCGGCCAGATCGACAAGGGCGGCGAGGAGTACATCGGCCATCCGCTGCGCGTCATGGCGACGGTCGCCCGCACCGCCGAGCCCGCCGGCGTGGACCCGCACACCGCCCAGCTCGCCGCCGTCCTGCACGACGTCGTCGAGGACAGCGACACCACGCTCGCGGACCTCACGGCCGCCGGCTACCCCGCGCCGGTCGTCGCCGCCGTGGACGCCCTGTCGCACCGTCCCGACGAGTCGATGCAGGACTACCTGGCCCGCGTCGCCGCCGACCCGCTCGCCGTCGTCGTCAAGCGAGCGGACATGCAGGACAACTCCGACCCCGTCCGCCTCGGCCGCCTGGCCCCGGACCAGGCCGAACGACTCGCCACCCGCTACGCCGGCCGCCGCGAGCTTCTCGACGACCTCGTCTCCGCCCGCGACATCCGTCCCGGCCGGAGGTGAACACCGGCGGCCACCGGACGGCGGGGCGGTCAGGGGGGTCGCGATAACGTGACGTCATGCGGCTTGTCATCGCTCGGTGCAGTGTCGACTACGTCGGACGTCTCACCGCCCATCTGCCGAGCGCCGTCCGACTGGTGCTCGTCAAGGCGGACGGGTCGGTGTCGATCCACGCCGACGGGCGGGCCTACAAGCCGCTGAACTGGATGAGCCCGCCCTGCGTCATCGCGGAGGAGGCGGGGGTCTGGCGGGTGACCAACCGGGCCGCCGAGCAGCTCGTCATCACCCTCGAGGAGATCCTCCACGACTCCAGCCACGAGCTGGGCGTCGACCCGGGGCTGCGCAAGGACGGCGTCGAGGCTCACCTGCAGGTGCTGCTCGCCGACCGGCCGGACGCGATAGCCGCGGGGCTCACCCTGATCCGCCGCGAGTACGAGACCGGGATCGGGCCGGTCGACCTGCTCTGCCGCGACAGCGACGGATCCACCGTGGCCGTCGAGATCAAGCGCAAGGGCGAGATCGACGGGGTCGAGCAGCTCACCCGTTACCTCGTCCGGCTGGATGCGGACCCGGCGCTGCCGCATCCGGTGCGGGGCATCCTCGCCGCGCAGTCGATCACGCCGCAGGCCCGACTGCTGGCCGCCGACCGCGGACTGGGCTGTGCCGTCGTCGACTACGACGAGCTGCGCGGGCTGGAACCCTCGATTCCGACCCTGTTCTGACCGCCCGTCCCCGCCGGCGCGTCCCGGCTGGAAATCCGTTCGAGTCGGGCGGCGCGACACTCCGGAGTATCGGTTCTTCCGGGGTCGGCTGCGGAAATTCCTGACGGGTCATTGCGGCATTGCCGGCGGTCTCGTCTTTCGTCGCTCTTTTCCCCTGGCTGGGAGAAGAGGTTTCAGGGCTGAGGGACTCGTCGCACCGGTGAACTCCGCCTGATCTCGGGCCGGGCGGTGGAAAGGCTGGGAGAATCGACGGGTCCGCGGTTGGATACCGTGCGGCCCGCGATATCGGGCACATTGTCGTCGGGCTGTCGCGACGACCTTGAGGAGCCAGGGCATGGCCGAAAGAGCCCGGCGGGGAACGCATTCGCACGACAGGTCGGAAAATGCCTCCCGCACCGGCGGCGACGTCGCGACGGTTTCGGCGGGTGGGCGGCCCGCCTCCGACGGGGACCCGCGGTGGCGGCGGGTCGGGGTGGTGGGGCTCGGCACCATGGGGGCCGGGATCGCCGAGGTGCTGGCCAGGGCCGGGCTCGACGTCGTCGGCGTCGAACGGGACACCGAGGCGCTGGGCCGGGCCCGCGGGCGGATCGAGCACTCCCTGGACCGGGCGGCCCGCCATGGCCGCCTGGCCGACGCCGCTCGCGGCGAGCTGCTCGGCCGGCTGCGCCTCGGCACCGAGCTCGCCGCGGTGGCCGGCTGCGACCTGGTGATCGAGGCCATCGATGAGCGGCTCGACGCCAAGACCGCGCTGTTCACCCGGCTCGACGAGGTCTGCCCACCGGCGACCGTCCTGGCGACGAACACCAGCTCCCTGTCGGTGACGGAGCTCGCCGCGGGTACCGGTCGCTCGGCCCGGGTGCTCGGCATGCACTGGTTCAACCCGGCGCCGGTGATGGGCCTGGTCGAGGTCGTCCGCACGGTGGTGACCGACGCCGACGCCCTGGCGGCGGTCGTCTCGCTGGTGGGCGCGGTCGGCAAGACGGCCATCGTCGCCGCGGACCGGGCCGGGTTCATCGTCAACGCGCTGCTGTTCGGCTACCTCAACAACGCGGTGCGGATGGTCGAGGCGCGCTTCGCCACCCGGGAGGACATCGACGCCGCGATGCGGCTCGGCTGCGGTCATCCGATGGGCCCGCTGGCCCTGCTCGACCTCATCGGCCTCGACGCGGCGCACGCCATCCTGGCGTCGATGTATGACCAGACCCGCGATCACCTCCACGCTCCGGCGCCGCTGCTCGGCCAGCTCGTCGCGGCCGGCCTGCTGGGCCGCAAGACCGGCCGCGGTTTCTACACCTACCCGGAGACGGACTCCCCGCAGGTGCCGCCCGAGGGCCCCGCCAGGGCGGATCCCGGCGCAGTCGGGGAGCCCGGCGGAGGAATCGGTGGCGCGAGGACAGCCGCCGCGGCGACCTCCGGTGGTGCGGCGACCTCCGGTGATGCGGCGACTGGCGGCGGGGCGGCGACTGGCGGCGGGGCGGGGGCGGTCGGCGGGGCGGCACCGCGGGTTCGGTCGGTCGGGATCGTGGGTAGCGGCACGATGGCGCGGGGCATCGCCGAGGTACTGGCCCGATCGGGCCATGACGTCGTCCTGCGGGCCCGGCGGCCGGACGCCGCCGACGCGGCGCTCGGCCGGGTCGAGGCGTCGCTGGCGGCGGCCGTCGCCAAGGGCCGGCTGTCCGAGGACGACCGCGACGCCGCGCTGGGCCGGCTGCGCGTGACCACGGACCTCGGCGATCTCGGCGGCTGCGACGTGCTGCTCGAGGCGGTCGTCGAGGACCTGGCGGTCAAGCGGGAGCTGTTCACCGACCTGGACAAGGTCGCCCGGCCCGGCGCCGTGCTGGCGACCACGACGTCCTCGCTGCCGGTCGTCGAGTGCGCCACCGCGACCCGGCGGCCCGAGGACGTCGTCGGCATGCACTGGTTCAACCCGGCCCAGGTGATGCGCCTGGTCGAGGTGGTGCCCACGGTGCTCACCGGGGACGGGGCGACGGCGACGGCGCTGGCGCTGGCGCGGGCGGCGGGCCGGCACCCGGTGCGCTGCGCCGACCGGGCCGGGTTCATCGTCAACGCGCTGTTGTTCCCCTACCTGAACGACGCCGTGAAGATGCTGCAGGCGAACTACGCCACGATCGAGGACATCGACACGGCGATGACCGTCGGCTGCGGCCATCCCATGGGCCCGTTCGCCCTCGCCGACGTGGTCGGGCTCGACGTCACCCTCGCCATCACCCGCTCGCTGTACGAGCAGTTCCGTGAGCCGGGCTACGCCCCGGCACCGCTGCTGGAGCATCTCGTCCGGGCCCGCTTCCTGGGCCGCAAGACCGGCCGGGGCTTTCTCGCACATCCACACCGGTAGTCCGATCCGCCGGACGCGGAACCGGGGGTGCCGGGGCGGGGATCGCGCCGCCCGAGACACGGCGCCGGCGGGGTCGCCAGATCGAGGCGTTCCAGACAGAACGTGGCACGCCGTGGGGGCGCCGTCCGTTGACAGATGACGGCCGGCGCCGCGGTCGCCCGTGGAAGGTGCCGGATGCGGCACTAGGATGTCGCCGGTCGGCGGGAAGTCCTGGTTCGCACAAGAGGAGACGCGACGGCGATGGTCACGCTCGACAAGGACGCCGTGCGGCTGTTCGGTCGGGAGATAACGATGTTTCTCCCCGATCTGGTCATCATGCTGCGGCGGGTCGTCGCCGATCCGCGGGTGCCGCAGTCCGCGAAGGTCGAGGCCGCGGCGGCGCTGGCCTACCTCGTGTCGCCGCGCAACCGGCTGACGAACATGATCCCCGTGGTGGGCCAGCTCGACGACGTCGCCATCGTCGCCTTCGCGTTCCGCCGGCTGGTCGTCGGCGCCGGCGAGCCGATCCTGCGCGAGCACTGGCGGGGCAGCGACCGTGGCTTCCAGGTGCTCATCGGCGCGTCCTCGGCCCTGGCGAGCCCGGCCGGGGCCCTGCGCAAGGCGAAGGTGGCCCGGTCGCTCGTGGCGGCCGGCATCGACCGGGTCCGCGGCGCCGCTCCGGGCGGAGTGGGCGGCGCCGGCGGTGTCGGTGGCGCGGGTGGCGCCGGCGGGGTGGGCGGTGTCGGCGGCGCCAGCGGGCGGGCCGCGGGTTCTGCGGGCGCCACGGGTGCGGCTGGGCGCGCCCGGGGGCGCGGGCGCGGCGGCCGTGGCGGCCGTGGTGGCGACCCGGCCGGAGATCCCGGCCGCATCGTCGACGGGGAGGTCGTCGACCGAGCCGAGTGGGTCGCCTCGCCGGAGTCGGACGGCGGCCCGGCGGGGCCGTGGCCGTGGCCGCGGCGGGCGCGCTCCTGGGAGCCGGGCAGACGGGGTCGGTGACGCGTCGGGCGCGGCGCCGTCCCACCCGGGGTCGGGACGCGCGCGGGCAGAACGGGCGCGGGCGGCCGGTCGGGGCGTGGCTGCCCGATCCGGTGGTGGTGCTGCGCGACGGAGAGTGGGTGGTCCGCCCGGTGACCGGGGCGGCGACGGCGAAGGTCTACCGGTGCCCCGGGTGTGACCACGAGATCAACCCGGGCACCGCCCACCTGGTCGTCTGGCCGCCGGAGCGCGTCGAGGACCGCCGGCACTGGCATCGCCCGTGCTGGGATCGCCGCTGCCGGGCGGCGCGCCTGCGGTCGGAGGGCGCCGGCTGAAGGCGCGCCCGCCCGAGCCAGCCGCAGGGCTCGGGCTCAGGCGCTGCGCACGCTGGCGGGCGCCGGCAGCACGGTCGTCTCCCCGCCGATCGCCTTGCGCTCCTCGGTCGGCGCCGCCTCGATCGAGGCGATCGAGGCGCTGGCGGCGGTGAGCTTGTCGCGCAGCGCGCCGAGCTGGGCCGTCACCTGCTCGCGCAGGGCGGCGAGCTGGGTGGTGACCTGCTCGCGCTGACGTTCCAGATCGGCCAGCCGGCGCTTCGACTCGTCCTCGGCCGCCGCCGCGGTGGACCGGGCGATCTCGACGATCCGCTCGGCCTCGGCGCGCGCCGTCGAGACGATCGAGGCGGCCTGCTCGTCGGCCTCCCGCAGCGTCTTCTCCCGGGCGGCCTCGGCCTCGGTGACGATCCGGCGGGCCTCCTCGAGCTGGGCGTCGGCCTCGCGGGTCCGCTCGGCGCGGACGGTGGCCGCCTCCTCCTCCGCGAGCTGGAGGATCTGGGTGACCCGGCCGCCGAACTCCTCCCAGGCGGGACGGTTCGCGGCCAGGTCGTCGCGCACGCGGGCCGCCTCGGTCGCCGCCTCCGAGGCGGCGGCCTCGGCCGCGGCCCGGTGCGCCTCGGCCTCGCGGAGCTGCTCGACGAGCCAGTTCACGTGGTGGGTGACCTGGTTGGGGTCGTAGCCACGGCGGACCAGATCGAAGGCTGGGGGCCCGTCGGTCTCGCCGGCCATCGGGATGAGATCCGTGTGCTCGGTCATAGGACCTCAGCATCTCAGACCGTCAATGTGAACGTGACGCCAGCCGGGCATCGGGCCCGTCGAGATTTCGCTGGCTACACGCCACGGAACCGGTTGATTGCGGTCAGGTGGCGGGCGCGGAACTCCTGGTCGCGGATACCCAGCCCGTCGGCGGGGGCCAGGCAGAGCACGCCGACCTTGCCCTGGTGGGTGTTGCGGTGCACGTCGTAGGCGGCCTGCCCCGTCTCGGCGAGCGGGTACACCCGGGAGAGGGTGGGATGGATCATCCCCCGGGCGATGAGCCGATTGGCCTCCCAGGCCTCCCGGTAGTTGGCGAAGTGGGAGCCGACGACGCGCTTCAGGTTCATCCACAGGTACCGGTTGTCGTACTCGTGCAGGAAGCCGCTGGTGGAGGCGCAGGTCGCGATGGTGCCGCCACGACGGGTCACGTAGACGGACGCGCCGAAGGTCTCCCGCCCGGGATGTTCGAGCACGATGTCCGGGTCGTCGCCGCCGGTGAGTTCGCGGATGCGCTGGCCGAACCGCTTCCATTCCCGCGGATTCTGCGTGCGTTCGTCGCTCCAGAACCGGTAGTCCTCCGCGGCCCGGTCGATGACCAGCTCGGCCCCGAGGGATCGGCAGATCTCCGCCTTCGCCGGCGACGACACGACGCAGACCGGGATTGCCCCGCCGTGCAGTGCGAGCTGGGTGGCGTAGGACCCAAGCCCCCCGGACGCCCCCCAGACCAGGACGACGTCGCCCTGCTTCATCCGGGCGCCGTTGGTGGAGACGAGCTGGCGGTAGGCGGTGGAGTTGACCAGCCCCGGCGCGGCCGCCTCCGCCCAGGTGAGATGGCCTGGTTTGGGCATGAGCTGGTTCGCCTTGACGAGGGCCAGCTCGGCCAGCCCACCGAAGTTCGTCTCGAAACCCCAGATTCGTTGCTCCGGATCCAGCATCGTGTCGTTGTGACCGTCGGCGTGTTCCAGCTCGACCGACAGGCAGTGGGCCACGACCTCGTCCCCCGGGGACCAGACGTGTACGCCGGCTCCTGTCCTCAGCACGACTCCGGCCAGATCGGAACCCACGACGTGGTAAGGCTGGTCATGGCGGGAAGCGAGGGGAGATGTCCGACCGTAGCGTTCGAGGAAGCCGAACGTGGACATCGGTTCGAAGATCGATGTCCACACCGTGTTGTAGTTCACCGAGGAGGCCATGACCGCCACGAGGGCCTCGCCGGGGCCGACCTCGGGCGTGGGCACCTCGTCGACGTGCAGGGAGCGGCGGGGGTCCTTGTCCTGGGACGGGAGGCCGTCGAACATCCCGGTCTCCTCGCGGCGCACGACGACGCCGCGGTAGAACTCCGGGATCGCGAACGCGGCGAACTCCGCTCGCCGGTCGGGGGACGGCGGCGTCTGGGCGAGGATCGCTTCGAGGATGTCCTTCACGATCGGCCTCCGGCGGTGCGTGGTCGAGGGGGGATGACGGGCGGCGCGGGCAGGTTGGACGGGTGGCACGGGCAGTCGGACGGGCGACACGGGCAGTTGGCAGGGCGGCACAGGTAGTCAACTGACAGGCAGTACAGGTAGTCGACAGGGCGGCACACGACGTCGACAGGGCGGCAGAGGTAACCGATGGGTACGGAGGCGGGGTCGCGGGATGTGGGGGCTGTCTGTTTGGTGCGCGACGCGATAGAACTTTCGGGACAACTTCGAGTGCTCGGTCCGCGTCCAACGTGGTGTGACCGCGCCCATGACAGTCGTGGAGGGGTGGCGGCCCGTGCCTGCGCGGAGCGACGCCGCCCGTAGCGACGTCGCGCGGGACGCGGACGCCGCCCTGACCGCCTTGTACTCCGAGCACTACCGGTCATTGGTGCGTCTTGCCGCGTTGCTGCTGGATGACGTCGGCCTGTGCGAAGAGGTCGTCCAGGACGCGTACATCCGCGTCCACGGGGCCTGGGGACGCCTGCAGGACCGGGACAAGGCCCTGGCCTACCTTCGGCAGACCGTCGTCAATCTCGCACGTTCCACGCTGCGTCGTCGACTCGTCGCTCTCAAGCATGCCCCCAAGCCCATGCCCGATGCCGCCAGCGCCGAGGAGGGGGCCTACTCTCTCGTCGAGCGAGCCGCCGTCATCCAGGCACTGCGAGAGCTGCCGCGGCGCCAGCGGGAGGCGGTCGTCCTGCGCTACTACGCCGACATGTCCGAGGCGGACGCGGCGGCGGTGATGGGCTGCAGCGTCGGCTCCGTCAAGGCCTACACCTCCCGAGGGCTGTCCGCCTTGAGCGGCAAGCTGGAGGGCCTACGGTGAGCGCGCTGGAACCGGACGAGCTCGTTCGGCTGCTGACCGAGGCGGTCGAGCCCATCCGGCCGTCCCCGGACGCCTACCGGCAGATCCGCGCCGGCATCGCCCGTCGGCGCCGCTGGCGCATCCCCGTGTTCACCGTCGGCGGGATGGTGATGGCGGCGCTCATCGGGCTGGCGGTGGTGGCCATCCGGCCGAGCCCGTCCAGCCAGGTCGTCGAGCCGGCCGCGCCGCCGGTCCTGCCGAGCACGTTCAGCGAGCCGAGCCGGGCGGCGACCGTGCCGTCGCTGGGCGGCGGGGGGCACTCCAGCTCCGGCGGCACCCGTGGGTCGACCCTGGGCTCGGCCACCCGCACGCCGCCGAGCCCGCCCCCGACCCGGCCGACGACGTCGGCGTCCTCGCCGCCGGTGGCCCCCACCAGCACGCAGCCGACCGCGCCGACGGGCACGACCGGCCCGGGCAGCCCGCAGTTGCCCACGCCGGTGGCGAAGCCGGCGGGCGTGAACGACGTCGACGGCGACGGTCAGGCCGACACGGTCGCCGTGGAGGGGACGAACCTGCGCGTGCGGTTCTCCCGGGACGGCCAGCAGGCCAGGATCCCCCTCGGCAGCATCGTCACCCCGCTGAACAGCGCGGTCGTCGACATCGACGGCGACGGTTTCGGTGAGCTGTTGGTGCAGACCCAGGTGACCAACGGCACGAAGAGCTACGCCCTGCTGCGCTACGTCAGCCTCGACGAACTGGTCGCGGTGACGCCGCCGAGCGGTCTGGCTCTCGGTGCCGGCGTCCACGGCAACTCCGGCATCGGCCTGCGCTGCGCCGACAAGACCCTGCAGATCAGCACCGGCACCTCGAACGACGGAACCCAGTTCAACGTCGTCACCACGACGCTGGGGTTCACCCCCGACGGCCTGACCGTCCAGGACAGCGCCTCCAGCACGGTGCGGCTGCCGGCGGATCCCTCCCCCTTCGTGGTGGCCTGCGGCGCACTGTCCTGACCGGGGCCGGGCGGCGGGATCCCGCCCGGCCGCCGCGGGGCGGCCCTGGCCGGGCACGGGGTGCGCCGCCGGGCCGGGCACCAGGAACAAGATCACGTTATCGTGGTGTTGCAGGTGCCCGTGGGGCGAGCGCACCGGACCGTACTGCCGTGACGTCGTCGCAGGGGTACGTCCGGCGTCGGCTTGCGGGAAGACGCCGGCGAGGATCGTCCCAAAAGTGATGAGGAGGCAGCCATGCCTGGTTCCGTGATCGTGGCCGGCGCGCGGACACCGATCGGGAAGCTGTCCGGGGCGTTGAAGAGCTTCACCGCGACGGACCTGGGCGGCATCGCGATCAAGGGTGCGCTGGAGCGGGCCGGGCTGTCCGGCGACGCGATCCAGTACGTCATCATGGGGCACGTGATCCAGGCCGGCACCGGCCCGATCACCGCCCGGCAGGCGGCCGTCGCCGCCGGCATCCCGATGACGGTGCCCGCGATCACCGTCAACAAGGTGTGCCTGTCCGGCCTCGACGCGATCGCCCTCGCCGACACCTACATCGCCAGCGGCGAGTTCGACCTGGTCGTCGCCGGTGGGATGGAGTCCATGACCGGGGCGCCGCACCTGCTGCGCTCGATGCGCGCCGGGGTGAAGTACGGCGCGGCCGAGGCGCTCGACGCCATCGACCAGGACGCCCTGTTCTGCGCCTTCGACCAGATCTCCATGGGCGCGAGCACCGAGCGTTACAACGGCTCGCTGAACATCTCCCGCGCCGAGCAGGACGAGTTCGCCGCCCGGTCGCACCAGCGGGCCGCCGCCGCCGCCAAGAACGGCCTGTTCGACAACGAGATCGTCCCCGTCTCGGTGCCGCAGCGCCGCGGCGAGCCGCTCGTCGTCAGCCAGGACGAGGGCGTGCGGGCCGACACCTCCGCCGAGGTGCTCGGCAAGCTGCGCCCGGCGTTCGGCAAGGACGGCACGATCACCGCCGGGTCCGCGTCGCAGATCTCCGACGGGGCGGCCGCGGTCATCGTGGCCAGCCGGGCCAAGGCCGAGGAGCTCGGCCTGCCGATCCTCGCCGAGGTCGGCCACCACGGCTTCGTCGCCGGCCCCGACACCTCGCTGCAGTCGCAGCCGTCCAACGCCATCCTCGCCGCGCTGGCCAAGGAGCGGCTCACGCCCGCCGACCTCGACCTCGTCGAGATCAACGAGGCGTTCGCCGCGGTCTCCATCCAGTCCATGCGCGACCTCGGCATCAGCTCCGACATCGTCAACGTCAACGGCGGGGCGATCGCGATCGGCCACCCGCTCGGCGCGTCCGGCGCCCGCATCGCCCTGACCCTGCTCAACGAGCTGGCTCGGCGCGGCGGCGGGCTCGGCGCGGCCGGCCTGTGCGGCGGTGGTGGCCAGGGCGATGCCCTGATCCTTCGCGTCCCGGCGGCGTGACCACCGGCTCCGCCGTGGGTGTCGGCCGCGAGCGGGGTCTGCCCGACCGCGCTCGCGGCCCGGCCACGACGGAGCTGGCCAGGCCGGTCTCGGCCACGGTGGGGCCGACGGGGGCGGAGTCGGTCACGGTGGACCTGACCAAGGCGGAGTCGGTCACGGCGGACTCATCCGGAGCGGAGCTGGCGGCGGCGCAGTTGGCGGCGGCGGCCGGCGGTGATCGGCGGGCGCTCGCCCGGCTGCTCTCGGCGGTGGAGAACACTCCCCGACGGTGGCCCGAGATCGGCGCGGCGCTGGCCGGGCACGCCGGCGGCACGCAGACAGTCGGCCTGACCGGCGCCCCGGGGGTCGGCAAGTCGACGACCGTCACCGCGCTGGTGCGGGCCTACCGCCGCGCCGGGCGCCGGGTGGGGGTGCTCGCGGTCGACCCGTCCTCGCCGTACTCCGGCGGCGCGCTGCTCGGCGACCGGGTTCGGATGAGTGAACACGCCGGTGATCCCGGGGTGTTCATCCGTTCCCTGGCCAGCCGCGGGCGCCTCGGTGGGCTGGCGGCCGCGACCGCGCAGGCACTGCGGGTCCTCGACGCGGCCGGGTTCGACGTCGTCATCATCGAGACCGTCGGCGTCGGCCAGGCGGAGATCGACATCGCCGCGCTCGCGGACACGACCTGCGTCCTGCTCGCGCCCGGCGCGGGCGACGACGTGCAGGCGGTCAAGGCGGGCCTGCTGGAGGTCGCGGACGTTCTCGTCGTCAACAAGGCGGACCGGCCGGGCGCGGCACGCACCGTCGCCGACCTGACCGCGCTGACCCGGATGCGCGCCGGCGCCCCGCAGCCGGCGGTGGTCCGCGTCGCCGCGACCCTGGGCGAGGGCATCGACGAGCTCGTCGAGCGCATCGCCGCGCACCGGCGGAAACTCGCCGCGACCGGTGAGCTCGACCGCCGCCGGCTGGCTCGCGCCGCCGACGAGATCCGGGGTCTGGCCCTGACCGCGCTGCGGGACCGCCTGGCCGCCCCGCCGCACGACGCGCGCCTGGCGGAGCTCGCCCACCAGGTCCTCGCCGGTGCCGCCGACCCCTTGTCAGCCGCCGAGCGCCTCCTCGCCGACATCATGCCGGCACGGCCGGTTCCATCCCCCTGAGCGGTCCGGCCGACCCGCCATGTCCCTGCGACCGCCATGTCCCTGCGACCGCCATGTCCCCGCGACTGCCACGTCTCTGCGACCGCAACGTCGCTGCGACCCGTCATATCCCTGAGACCCATGGGGAGGAACCGTCGATGAGCCGCCTCGACGACCCGACGACGTCCGCCGACGAGCTGATCGGCACCCTCGGCCTCGAACCTAACCCGGAGGGCGGCTGGTACCGCCAGACCTGGGCCAGCCCCGACCTCGTCACGGCGCACGGCGGACGGCGGCCCGTGATGACGTCCATCCTGTACCTGCTGCGCCCGGGCGAGGCGTCCCGGTGGCATCGGGTGGCCTCGGCCGAGATCTGGCTCTGGCAGGGCGGTGGCGCCCTTGAGCTCACCCTCGGCGGCACGGCCCGCCGGCCGTCGCCGGGACCCGCGGGCCTGCTCGGGCCGAACGCGGCGGCCGGCGAGGTGCCGCAGCTCGTCGTCCCGGCAGGGGAGTGGCAGACCGCCGTGCCCCGTGGCGGGCGGCACGTTCTCGTCGGCTGCGTCGTCGCGCCCGGCTTCGACTTCGCCGACTTCGAACTCCTGGCTGACGAAACCGGGTAGCTGCGAACCGCTCGTCGACCGTGGGCAGTCGCTGGCCAACCTCGCCGTCGCAGCCGTCCCAGCCGTCGCAGCAGCCTCCGAGTGGGGCGGGAGACCGCTGGGAGCGGGTCAGCGGGGGGCGGTCATCGCGGCGGTGAGAGCGGTCGCGGCGGCGACGAGGCTTGCCGGGTCCAGCGGGAGGGCGAGGATGTCGACCGCCCCGGCGCGGCGCAGCATGGTGCGCTCGCGGGGGTCGGTGTCCTCGGTCAGGACGAACGCCGGAGTGGCGGCCGTGGTGGGGTCCGCCGCGAGCTGGGCGAGCAGCTCGGGCGCGCTCGCGTCGGGCAGGTCGCGGTCGAGCAGGATGAACGCCGGCCGCGCGCGGCGCACCGCGTCGATCGCGAGGGCCGCCCGCGGCACGGTGACCGGATCGGCGGCGAGGCTTTCGGTGAGCATGTCCGCGACGGCCGCCCGCACGGCCGGATCGCCGCTGACGTGCACGACCCGCAGGTCGCCGGGAGCCGCCCGCCGCCCGACCCCACCCGCGCCGCCGCCGGAGACGCCCGCGTGCCGCCCGCCGTGGGCACCCTCGCCGGTGCCGGTACGGCGGGCCCGCCCATTGCCGGTGTCGCCATAGGCGGTGTCGCCGTGGCCCGGCTCGCCGTATCCGGCGCGTCCGTGACCCGTCTCGCTGTACCCGGCACGGTCGTAGCCGGTTTCGCCGTATCCAGCGCGACCGTAGCCGGCTTCGCCGTCGTAGGTGCGTCCGTGACCGGAATCGCCGTACCCGGCGCGTCCGTAACCCGTCTCGCGGTAGCCGTGGCCGCCGAGGTGATCCCCGAAGCCGTCGTCGTCGGAGTCGGGGTCCTCGAAGCGCATGTCGACGGCGTCGAGCACGATGGCGAACACGCTGCCGACCCCGTAACGGCTGGCGACCGTCAGCACCCCACCCATCGCGGTGACCAGGGCGTGGGAGAGGGCGAGCCCCAGCCCGCTGCCCTCGATCCCGCTGCGTTCGGCGCCGAGCCGTTCGAACGGTCGGAACAACCGGTCGATCGCCCGCGGGGACAGGCCCGCACCGTCGTCCTCGACCTCGATGCGGATGCGGGAACCTGTGATCGGCACGATGCCGACCCGTACGCTGCCGCCCTCGCGGCCGTACTTCAGGGCGTTGCCGACAAGGTTGAGCAGCACCTGCCACAGCCGGCGGCGGTCCGCGTCGGCGACGAGCGGCACGGCCGGGTCGATCACGCGGCGGATGCTGCGCTGCGCGGCGAGCGGCTCGACCAGCTCCACCACGCCCTGGACGATGTCGAGGACGTTGACCGGGCCCTTGTTGATGTCGCCGCGACCCGCGCGCAGCCGGGCCAGGTCGAGTACATCGTCGATGAGGGCCTGCATATGCCGGCCGCCGGTGATGATCCGCTCGACGTCGTCGTGCAGGTCGGGGGTGAGCGGTTCCAGCTCCAGGAGCTGGGCGAAGCCGAGCATCGCGTTGAGCGGGGTGCGCAGCTCGTGGCCCAGGCGGGCGATCAGCTCGTCCTTGGCCCGGGAGTCGTTCTCGGCGATCTCGCGGGCACGCTGGTCGGTCGTGTCGCGGGCGAGCAGGACCAGGCCGCCGTCCGGATCGCGCCGGATGGTCACGTGGTGCGGCACGGTCGTCCCGGCGGGGTCGACCAGACCCACGGAGCCGCGCCACTGCCCGGACTGCGCCAGCGCGGCCGTCGCAGCCTCGCCGAGCGCGGCACGGAACGCCGGGTCGACCACCTCGACGAGGTCCCGCAGATGCGGGTCACGGGGGATCCGGTCACCGAGGAAGGCGCGAGCCGCGGCGCCCAGGTCGGTGACATGGCCGTCCGCGCCGACGACCACAGCCAGGTCCGTCAGCGCGTCGAGCAGTGTGCGTGGCCCCACCTACGCCTCGTCATCCGTCTTCTTCCACCCCACGGCGGGCAATGGTAGGGCGTGCCGTCAGAGCCCGTTGTCCCGGGTTTGCGTAACCGCCCACTTGGGGGTCGATCGCGCAACTTTTCGTGACAAGTCGCTAGCTTACCGACCAATCCGTTTTGTCAAAGTAGCAGGCGCGTGGCACTGCGTCGGAGCGATGGTCGGCGGGGGCGTCGGCGTGGTAGGTCTGATCGCATGTTGGTTGCCTTCAGTGTCACGCCCATCGGAACCGGCGAGGGTGTCGCCGAGCTGGTCGCCGAGGCGGTCCGCATCGTGCGCGCGAGCGGCCTGCCGCACGAGACCAACGCCATGTTCACCACGATCGAGGGCGAGTGGGACGAGGTGATGGACGTCGTGCGCCGGGCCACGCAGGCCGTGGGCGCCCGTGCCGGCCGGGTCAGCCTCGTGCTCAAGGCGGACCTGCGCCCCGGCGTCAGCGACGCCCTGCACGGAAAGGTGGCGAGTATCGACCGGCTGCTCGCCGGGGGCCCCGCGGGAGACGTGGCAGGCAACGGCGTGGCGGACCACGCCGGGGACGATGCCGGCTGATCCGGGCCGCCGGGCGACGGTGCGGACAACGGGCCCCGAAAAGTCATCCGCCGGCAGGGCCGTCCGCCCCACCCGGATGTCACGATGGAGGCATGCAACGTAGGCCACCAGTCCCATCCGGACCGCCGCGGGGTGCGGGAGGCCCGGGACGACCCGGGCGCCTGCCCGACAGCCTCGGCGGTCTGCGCCTCGCCGGCGCCGTCCCCCTGGACCCGAAGCCGGCCACCCCGCCCCCGCCCGCGAACGCCGGGCCCGCCGCGACGGGCGCGAACGGCGCCGCCGCCTCCGGTGACGCTCCCGCCGGTCCCGTGGTCATCGACGTCACCGAGGCGAGCTTCGCCACCGACGTCGTCAGCCGCTCGATGCAGGTGCCGGTCGTGCTCGACTTCTGGGCGTCCTGGTGTGGCCCGTGCAAGCAGCTCAGCCCGGTGCTCGAGAAGCTGGCTCTGGCCGACGGCGGTCGCTGGGTCCTCGCCAAGATCGACGTCGACGCCAATCCGGGCCTCGCGCAGGCGGCGGGGGTGCAGGGCATCCCGGCGGTGAAGGCCGTCGTCGGCGGCCGCATCATCGGCGAGTTCACCGGAGCCGTCCCCGAGCGCGAGGTGCGCAACTGGCTCGACCAGCTACTCTCCCTCGTCGACGAGGCGATGGGCGGGATGCCCGGCGCGGCGGCCGGCGACTCCGCGCGGGATCCGCACCTGGCGGCGGCCGAGGCCGCGCTGGCCCGCGGCGACATCGACACGGCGGTCGAGTCCTACCGGGTCCGCCTCGCCGAGGCGCCGGGGGACCCGGAGGCGCTCACCGGCCTGGCCCGCGCCGAGTTGCTGCGCCGGGTGCGCGACCACGACCCGGCGGACATCCGCGCGCGGCTCGCGGCCGATCCCGACGACGTCGACGCCGCGATCGCCGCGGCGGATCTGGGTATCGCGCAGGGCGACGTGGCCGGTGCGCTCGCCGGTCTCGTCGAGGTCGTGCGGCGCACCTCCGGTCCGCAGCGGGAGCAGGCGCGCGCCCACCTCGTCGACCTGTTCCAGGCACTCGGCGACGCCGAACCCGCCGTCGCCCCCGCCCGCCGATCCCTGGCCGCGGCCCTGTTCTGACCGCGGCCTGTTCTGACCACCGGCCGGTGTTGACCACAGGCCGGTGTTGACCACAGCTCTGTTCCGAGCACGGCCCGGTGCCAGCGCGGGCCTGTTCCGACCGCGGCCCGGCGACCGCGGCCCCGGCTCCGCCGACGAGACGCCGACCCCGGTCAGGCCTTCAGGCCGGGGAACCGGGGGAGTCGGCGGTGCCGGGGTCGTAGCGGAACCAGACGGTGCCCAGCGGCGGCAGCGTGAGGGTCGCGGAGGCGGGCAGGCCGTGGTGAGGCTCCTCGACGGCCTGCACGGCGCCGAAGTTGCCGACGTTGCCGCCGCCGTAGCGCTGCCCGTCCGAGTTGAGCACCTCCTGCCAGCGGCCGGGGAAGGGCAGGCCGAGGCGGTAGCCGTGGTGACCGATTCCGGCGAAGTTCGTGACGCAGGCCAGGACCCCGCCGTCCGCCACATCCGCGCCCGCCGGATTGCCGCCGGCCGCCGGCCGCCCCGCCGCGTCGGCGCCGGCCCGGGCGGCTGAGTTCGGGGCGGCTGAGTTCGGGGTGGCTGAGTTCGGGGTGGCGGCGGACGGCTGGCCGCCGGCGGAGGTCCCGTCCGACCAGCGCAGGAACGAGAACACGTTGTTGGCGGTGTCGTTGGCGTCGATCCAGGAGAAGCCGGTCGGATCGCTGTCCCGGCGGTACAGCGCCGGGATGGACCGGTACAGCTCGTTGAGGTCCGCCACCAGGTTGGCCACGCCCCGGTGCGGCGGGTCGCTCAGCAGCGGCCAGTCGAGCGAGGCGGCCTCGTTCCACTCGTTGTCCTGGCCGAACTCGCAGCCCATGAACAGCAGCTTCTTGCCGGGATGCGCCCACATGTAGGCATAGAGCGCGCGCAGGTTGGCGAGCTGCTCCCACCGGTTGCCCGGCATCTTGCGCAGCAGCGATCCCTTGCCGTGGACGACCTCGTCGTGGCTGAACGGCAGGACGAAGTTCTCCGAGTAGGCGTAGACCATCGAGAACGTCATCTGGTGGTGGTGGTAGCTGCGGTGCACCGGCTGGCGGGAGTTGTAGTCGAGCGTGTCGTGCATCCAGCCCATGTTCCACTTGAAGCCGAAGCCCAGCCCGCCGAGATGGGTGGGGCGCGTGACGCCCGGCCAGGCCGTCGACTCCTCGGCGATCATCATGACGCCCGGGAAGCGTCGGTAGACCGTCGCATTGGTTTCCTGCAGGAACGCCACCGCCTCGAGGTTCTCCCGGCCGCCGTGCACGTTCGGCAGCCAGCCGCCCTCCGGGCGGGAGTAGTCGAGGTAGAGCATCGAGGCCACGGCGTCGACCCGCAGGCCGTCGATGTGGAACTCCTCGAACCAGTACAGCGCGTTGGCGACGAGGAAGTTGCGCACCTCGTTGCGGCCGACGTCGAAGACGTAGGTCCCCCAGTCGGGCTGCTCGCCCCGGCGCGGATCGGGGTGCTCGTACAGCGGCGTGCCGTCGAAGCGGCCCAGCGCCCAGGAGTCCCGGGGGAAGTGGGCCGGCACCCAGTCGACGATCACGCCGATGCCGGCGCGGTGCAGCGTGTCGACGAGGTGGCGGAACTCGTCCGGGCTGCCGAAGCGCGCCGTCGGCGCGTAGTACGCCGACACCTGGTAGCCCCAGGAGCCGCCGAACGGGTGCTCGGCGACGGGCAGCATCTCCACGTGCGTGAAGCCGTTGTCCAGGACGTACGCGGTGAGCTGGTCGGCGAGCTCGCGGTAGGACAGCCCGCGCCGCCACGAGCCCAGGTGGACCTCGTAGACGCTGATCGGCTCGGCGTGCCAGGCCGTGCGGGCGCGCCGGTCGAGCCAGTCCCGGTCGTCCCACGTGTAGTCCGAGTGGGTGACGACACTGGCGGTGGCGGGCGGGACCTCGGTGCGGAAGGCCATCGGGTCGGCCTTCTGCCGCCACACCCCGTCGAACCCGAGGATCTCGTACTTGTACCGAAGTCCGACGCCGGCGCCGGGCACGAACAGCTCCCACACGCCGCTGTGGCCCAGCGAGCGCATCGGGAACGCCCGGCCGTCCCAGAAGTCGAAGTCGCCGACCAGGCGCACCCCCCGCGCCGACGGCGCCCACACGGCGAAGCTCACCCCCGTGACGGTCGCGCCGCCCGGGGTCGTCAGCTCACGCAGGTGTGCCCCGAGCACCTTCCAGAGCTCCTCGTGCCGGCCCTCGCTGATCAGGTGCAGATCCATCTCGCCGAGGGTCGGCAGGTGCCGGTAGGGGTCGTCGACGACGTGGGAGCCGTGCGGGTAGGCCACCTCGACGCGGTAGTCGGGCAGGACCTCCGGCAGCGCCACGGCGAACACCCCGCCGCTGTGGAGCCGGGCCGCCGGGTGGCGGTCCTCGCCGACGAGCACCGTCACGGCGCTCGCGTCGGGACGCAGCACCCGCACGACGGTCGCGTCCCCGGCCGGGTGCGCCCCGAGCAGCGCGTGCGGGTCGTGGTGGGTGCCGTTGACGAGCCGTTCCAGTTCCTCGCGCGGCAGGCCCAGCGGCTCGACCGGGGCCGGCGCGGCGGCGCCGGGGGACGCCGGCGGCCTGGTAGCCGCCTCGGGGCCGCCCGGGGCCGGCTGGTCGCCGGCCGCCGCCGGCGCGTCGGCCGCCGAGTTGTCCAGGTCGGGCAGGGACCCCGGTACCCGGTCGGCCAGGGCCACGCGGCCCGAGCGGTCGCGGGCCGGTGCGCCCGCCGCATCGGCGTCGGGTCGGCCGGTGATCGGCCCGGCGCCGCGGTGTCCCGTCCGCGCCATGCCGTTGTTGACGTCGCCGCTGTTCACTGGGACACCCCTGCCTCTCTCCGCGATGGGGATGATGGTCCGGCGCACCGGCGGCGGGTCGGTCCGCCCGCTCCCGCTCATCCGGTCTGTGGGTGAGTCTGGCCCGGCGAATGGGTCTGGGCCGGCGAATGGGTCTGGGCCGGTGGGTGAGTCTGGGTGAGCCGCTCCACCGAGGCCATCGGGATGCCGATCCACCCCGGCCGGTGGCGCGCCTCGTACAGCACCTCGTAGACCGCCTTGTCGAGCTCGAACGCGCGCAGCATCGCCGCGTCGTCGCGTGGGTCGCGACCTGCCGCGGCGCCGTACCCCTGGCAGAACGCCTCCCGGTTGCGGTCGGCCCACTCCTGCGCCCGGTAGACCAGTGCGGGCTCGTCGCCCCGTTCCAGCAGCATGGAGCGAGCCGCGTAGTCGAACGAGCGCAGCATCCCGGCGACGTCGCGCAGCGGCGACTCCAACCCCACCCGCTCGGGGACCGGGCGGGCCGGCTCGCCCTCGAAGTCGAACAGCACCCAGCCCGAGTCGACCCGCAGCACCTGGCCGAGATGCAGGTCGCCGTGCAGCCGCTGGAACGGCCGGGGATGGACGACCGCCGGCGCCGCGCCGGTGAGCTCGTCGTAGGACTTGCGCACGGCGGCCTCGAAGGGCCGCAGTTCGGCGACGGCCTCGACGGCGACGTCGAGGCGGCCGTGCAGGTACGTCACCAGGGCGCGCAGCGCGTCGGCGGTGGGTTGGCGCGTCGGCAGCGCCCGAGCCAGGTCCGCGTGCACCTCGGCGGTGGCCGCGCCGAGCCGCTCGGCCTCCGCGGCGAAGTCCCCGCCGACCTCGTCGGCGTGCAGGTCGGCCTCGGCGTAGAGGTCGCGCACGCTGGCCAGCGCCAGCCGCCAGCCCTCGGTCCCGCTGCGCAGGTACTCCTGGAGGAAACCGAGAGTGGTCTGCCGCCCCTCGACCTCCCCGGAGAACCAGGCGACCGGGGCGGCGACGTGCGTGCTGCCGACCTCGGCGAGGGCCCGGGTGACCTCCAGGTCCGGGTTGACGCCCGGCCAGAGCCGACGGAACACCTTCAGGATGTAGGCGTCGCCGTAGATGATCGAGGTGTTGGACTGTTCCGCGCCGACGGCGTGCGCGGGCAGGTCGTCCAGCGTCCGCGTCGCCTCGGCGACGAGGTCGTCCCGGCGGGCCGAGCGGCCGAGAAACCGCAGCAGGGCAGCACTTCCGTCGGGATCGTGCAGCCCGTCGTACACCAGCCCGCCGGCACACTCGCCGATCAGGAAACCGTCGTGGCCGAAGGGGGCGTCGGCCCGGACCACCAGGGGAACCTGGTAGTGGTCAGGCGGCCCGTGGTCGTAGTCCACGTCGACGACGAGCAGCCGCAGCGGTTCGAAGACGGTGGTGTCCCGGCGGATCCGGATCCGCCCGGCGCCGCGGCCCTTGCCGGCGAACCAGCGCTGTCGGGGAAGCCAGTCGGTCAGCAGGCCGGTCAGTTCGGTGTGGTGGTCACCCATCCTCGACCTCCCGATGCCTGTGCTCGACGATCATCGTGTGCACCTAACGTCGAATGTCCCGAAAGTTACCTTTCGTCGGCCACGTCGCGCGCGTACACCGCGGCGACCTCGGTGTTCCCGCCGGCCAGCCCCGCGGTGTGCCGGCCGGCCCGCCGGTTTCACCGGACCCGGCCGCCGTCACCGGGGCCGGGTCTAGCGCCCTACTCTCCCCCCGTCGGCCCCAGGGGGCTAGGGGGTGAATTCCCCCGGTACGGTCAACGCGAACCAGTAATGTCCGTGCCCGGGCAACGTCAGAAGGTAGGGGAGCTCGCCGATCGGCGGGAAGTGCACCCGGCCGAGCAGCTCGACGGGGACCAATCCCTCGAAACGGCGCAGATCCAGCTCCACCGGCTGGGCGAAGCGGGACAGGTTCGCGACGCACAGCACCCGGTCGTCGCCGAATTCGCGCACGTACGCGAAGACCGACGGATTCGACGCGGCCAGCTCCTCGTACGTACCCAGGCCGAAGACGGGATGGCGCTTGCGCACCTCGATCATCCGCTTCGTCCAGGCCAGGAACGACGTCTGCATCCGCTGCCCGGCCTCGACGTTCAGGGCCTGGTAGCCATACACCGGGTCCATGATCAGGGGCAGGTAGAGCCGGGCCGGGTCGGACGTGGAGAAGCCCGCGTTGCGGTCGGGTGACCACTGCATCGGGGTCCGGACGCTGTCCCGGTCGCCGAGGTAGATGTTGTCGCCCATGCCGATCTCGTCGCCGTAGTACAGCACCGGGGAACCCGGCAGTGACAGCAGCAGGGCGGTGAACAGCTCCATCTGGTCGCGGCTGTTGTCCAGCAGCGGGGCCAGCCGGCGGCGGATGCCGATGTTCGCTTTCATGCGGGGGTCCTTGGCGTACTCCGCCCACATGTAGTCGCGCTCGTCGTCGGTCACCATCTCCAGGGTGAGCTCGTCGTGGTTGCGCAGGAAGATGCCCCACTGGCAGTTCGGCGGGATCTGCGGTGTCTGGGCCAGGATCTCGGAGATGGGATAGCGCGACTCCCGCCGCACCGCCATGAAGATGCGCGGCATCAGCGGGAAGTGGAACGCCATGTGGCACTCGTCGTCGTTGCCGAAGTACTCGACGACGTCGGAGGGCCACTGGTTGGCCTCGGCGAGCAGCACCCGGTCGGCGTACTTGGCGTCGACCTCCTTGCGGACCCGCCGGAGGTACTCGTGGGTCTCCGGCAGGTTCTCGCCGTTGGTGTTGTCCCGCACGTAGAGGTAGGGCACCGCGTCGAGCCGGAAACCGTCGATGCCGAGGTCCAGCCAGAAGCGCAGGACCTCCAGCATCGCCTCCTGCACGTCCGGGTTGTCGTAGTTCAGGTCGGGCTGGTGGGAGAAGAAGCGGTGCCAGTAGTACTGGCCGCGCACCGGGTCCCAGGACCAGTTCGACTTCTCCGTGTCGACGAAGATGATCCGCGCCTCGGGATACCGCTCGTCCGTGTCGGACCAGACGTAGAAGTCCCCGAAGGGCCCCTCCGGATCCGACCGGGACGCCTGGAACCACGGGTGGGCGTCGGAGGTGTGGTTCATCACCAGGTCGGCGACGATCCGGATGCCGCGACGATGCGCCTCGTCGACGAGGCTGACGAAGTCCCCCAGGTCGCCGAATTCGGGCAGGATCTGGAAGTAGTCGCTGATGTCGTAACCGCCGTCGCGCAGCGGCGAGGAGTAGATCGGCAGCAGCCACAGGCAGTCGACGCCGAGCCACTCCAGATAGTCGAGCTTGGAGATCAGGCCGCGGATGTCGCCCGTGCCGTCGCCGTTGGAGTCGGCGAAGCCCCGGATGAGCACCTCGTAGAACACGGCGCGCTTGAACCAGTACGGGTCGCGGGACGACTCCCCGACGGGTCCGGCGGGGGCTGGGCGGGGGGTGTCGTCGCCGATGGGCTCGCTGAGGGGTTCCGGTTCCATCACGACCGGGCTCGCACGGTGAGGATGTGCGCGGGCTCGACGGACGGGTCGAGCCGGACGTAGTTGTCCCGGCCCCACCGGAAGGTCTGCCCGGTGATCTCGTCGGTCACGTCGAAGGAGTCGTCCCAGCCGAGGCCGAGGGCGGGCATGTCGAGGCGCACCGTGGTCTCCCGCGTCTCGTGCGGGTCGAGGTTGACGATGACGAGCACGGTGTCGGCGCCGCCCGTCCCGCCCGTCCCGCCCGGTTCGGCCGAACCGCCCGGGTCGTCCACATCCGCCAGTCGCTTGGAGTAGACGATGAACTCGTCGCCGTCGGCGTGGTGCAGGTGCAGGTTGCGCAGCCAGTGCAGCGCCGGGTGGGCCCGGCGGATCTGGTTGAGCCGGGTCAGGTAGGGCGCCAGCGAGCGGCCCTCCCGCTCGGCCGCCGCCCAGTCCCGCGGCCGGTACTGGTACTTCTCCGAGTCGAGGTACTCCTCGCTGCCCGGCCGCACCGCGGTGTTCTCGTACAGTTCGTACCCGGCGTAGACGCCCCAGGTCGGGGACATCGTGGCCGCGAGCGCCGCCCGGATCCGGAACGCCGCCGGCCCGCCCTCCTGCAGGTAGCCCGGCAGGATGTCCGGGGTGTTCACGAAGAAGTTCGGCCGCATGTAGTGGGCGGCGTCGATCAGTTCGCGGGCGTACTCCTCCAGCTCCCACTTCTGGTTGCGCCAGGTGAAGTACGTGTACGACTGGGTGAAGCCGATCTTGGCGAGGGTGTGCATCATCGCCGGCCGGGTGAACGCCTCCGCGAGGAACAGCACGTCCGGCTCGGTCGCCTTCACCTGACCGATGAGCCACTCCCAGAACTCGACCGGCTTCGTATGCGGGTTGTCCACCCGGAAGATTCGCACTCCGTGCGCGGTCCAGTGCCGGACGACCCGCAGGATCTCCTGGTAGAGCCCGGTCGGGTCGGTGTCGAAGTTCAGTGGGTAGATGTCCTGGTACTTCTTCGGCGGATTTTCCGCGTAGGCGATCGAACCGTCGCTGCGCACGACGAACCACTCCGGGTGGTGCTTCGCCCACGGATGGTCCGGTGCGCACTGCAGCGCGAGATCCAGGGCGATCTCCATGCCCAGGGAGCGGGCCCGCGCGACGAACAGGTCGAAGTCCTCGATCGTGCCCAGGTCCGGGTGCACGGCGTCGTGGCCACCGTGCTCGCTGCCGATCGCCCAGGGCGAGCCGGGGTCGTCCGGGCCGGGAACGAGGGTGTTGTTCGGACCCTTGCGGTTGACCTCGCCGACCGGGTGGATCGGCGGCAGGTAGACCACGTCGAAGCCCATCGCCGCGATCGCCGGCAGACGCTCGGCGGCGGTGAGGAAGGTCCCCGAGCGCGGCGGGTCGAGGGTCGCCCCCTCCGAGCGGGGGAACATCTCGTACCAGCTCCCGTACAGCGCCCGGGGCCGGTCGACCCAGACCCGGTACAGGGAGGAGCGGGTCACCAGCTCGCGCAGCGGGAAGGCGTCCAGCAGGCTCGTCAGCCGAGGGTCCAGGGCGGCGGCGATCCGCTCGTGGGGATCATTGCGGGTGTCGTCGCGCAGCGCGGCCACCGCCCGGGCGATCTCGGCGCGCCGGCCCTCCGGCACGCCCGGCAGCGCCCGCAGCAGCAGCCGCGCGCCGTCCTCGAGGTCGACCGCGAGCTCGTCGACGTCCTGCCCCGCGTCGACCTTGAGCTCGATGCCGTGCCGCCAGGTGGCGACCGGATCGGACCACGCCTCGACGCGGTACCCCCACAGGCCCTCGTCGCCGGCAGTGATCTCCGCCTCGAGCCGGTCGGTGCCGGGGCCCGCGGAACGCATGCGGATGAACGGCGTGCCCTGACCGTCGGGACCCGACAGCACGACGTTGGCGCCGATGAGGTCGTGACCCTCCCGGAACACGGTCGCACCGACGGTGAGGTTCTCGCCCACGACCGCGCGCGCGGGCCACTGCCCACACGACACGACCGGGGTCACATCGGAGATGACAACCCGGCCTACTGAACGTCCGATCATCATGGCGACCTTATCCAGACGAACCACACCTCAATGGTCCGCCCTGCACGTGGCGAATAACGACACCTCTGCGTGAACTGCCTGCGGCCACCGGATGGGTGATTGTTGGCGTTGGGGTGGGTCCGCCGGCCCCGTCCGGATGGTTCCCGCCGAAGCCGATGTTCCCCAGTTGCTGCGCCCACGAACGTCCGAACCTCGTCTGTTGTGCCGTCCGGCGTGCGCATTCGCTGCCGTACCGGTGACAGTGCCGGGCCCGGAGCGGGTCTGGCGGGCCCGGCCGGCGTTGTTGTTGCGTTGGGTGACCGGTCGGGTCGTGTTCCACCCGCGTTTCCGGCGGGTGAAGTGACCGCCCGATCGGGTCATCGCGGGGCAGGTCCGGGCCCTGTCGGCTGCGCGACGGCGAGCGGGCCGTCAGCCGGGTATACCGGATCGGGTCGGGCGGCCGTCCGCCGCCGGACCGGCGGTGGGAACCTCGCGCGCGACTCGTTCGTCCCGCAGAGCACACGTACTCCGGCACGTGGCCTCCGCGGGCGGAGAGTCACCGTGCCGTTCGCGCCGGGCAGTAGGCTGCCGGCGCCCGGCCGCCGGGGTATCCGGGACACCCGGGGGCGTGCCGCGCTTCCGGACAGCGGCCGCCGCCCGGCTCGGGTGCGGCCCCCAGACAACGCAGTCGACGCACAGCAGGAGGAACACAGTGGGAGTCAGTCTCAGCAAGGGCGGCAACGTGTCGCTGTCCAAGGAGGCGCCCGGCCTGACCAACATCCTGGTCGGCCTCGGCTGGGACGTGCGCAGCACGACCGGCGCCGACTTCGACCTGGACGCCAGCGCCATCGCGTGCCGCGCCGACGGCAAGGTCGTCTCGGACGGGCACTTCGTCTTCTTCAACAACCTCAAGAGCCCCGAGGGTGCGATCGAGCACCAGGGCGACAACCTCACCGGTGAGGGCGAGGGCGACGACGAGGCCATCTCCGTGAACCTCACGTCGCTGCCCGGGGACATCGACAAGATCGTGTTCCCGGTGTCCATCTACGACGCGGACTCGCGCCAGCAGAACTTCGGCCAGGTCCGCAACGCCTTCATCCGCATCGTCAACGGTGCCGGCGGCACCGAGATCGCCCGCTACGACCTCACCGAGGACGCCTCCACCGAGACGGCCATGGTGTTCGGCGAGGTCTACCGGCACGGATCGGACTGGAAGTTCCGCGCCGTCGGCCAGGGCTACGCCTCGGGCCTGGCCGGGATCGCCCGCGACTTCGGCGTCAACGTCTGACCCGGGTTCGCAGCACGTGTGGCACGCCGGGCCGCGTGCCCGGCGGCGGGGACGGCCGGCGCCGGTCGCAGGACCGGCACCGGCCGTCCCGAGGAAGCCGCTCACCGGCCCGGGACGGCCGGCGGCGGCAGCGCAACGACTCCATCACCCGGAGTGTGTGGAGGTAGTGCGCGGGTAGGGCGCGACGTATCCGGTGTAACCCATTTGTCAGGTCGCACCCACCGGATGAACAGCTACGATGCCGACGACCGCCGCTCCGGGCCAACCGGCCGCGGGCCGACGCGGTCTCCGGCGAGTTCAGGCGACGCGGCGGGATCCGACGGACCGCGGATCCGCCCGCGTGGCGCGACCGGGGTCTGGCGATCGGTCCGGGAAGGTGTTGATGGGCGTGCACGCCTTGCGGATCTTCGGGTGGTCGTTGGCGATCACCGCGATCGGGGTGGCCGGAGCGGGGGTGATCGGCAGCCCCCGGGACGCGGCCATCGTCGCCATCCTCGCCGTGCTCGAGATCAGCCTCTCCTTCGACAACGCGGTCATCAACGCGACGATCCTGCGCCGGATGAGTGCCTTCTGGCAGAAGCTCTTCCTGACGCTCGGCGTCGTCATCGCCGTGTTCGGCATGCGACTGCTCTTCCCGATCATCATCGTGGCGCTCACCGCGCACCTCGGCCCGATCAAGGTCTTCGACCTGGCGCTCAACGACAGCGCGCAGTACGCCGAGAAGCTCGGCGACGCCCACCCGGCGATCGCCGCCTTCGGCGGGATCTTCCTGTTCATGTTGTTCCTGGACTTCCTGTTCGACTCCGAGCGGGAGGTCCAGTGGATCAAGAAGCTGGAGGAGCCGCTGCGCCGCGCCGGCCAGCTTGACGTGATCCCGACCGTGATCGGTCTCATCGCGCTGCTCGTCGTGGGCGAGGCGTTCTCCGGTGACCACACCCAGCAGGTGCTGACCGCGGGCGTCGCGGGTCTCGCCACCTACCTCGGCGTGCGGGGTCTCGGCGAGTTCTTCGAGTCGCGCGGAGTCGGCGCCGAGGAGGACGACACCGCCGACGCCGCCGACGACGCCGCCGACGGCGCGGCCGTCGAGGGCGCCGGGAAGAACGCCGGTGCCCCGAGGCCCTCCGGGCAGCCGAAGCTGGTGCTCGCCACCGGCAGGGCGGCCGCCTTCCTGTTCCTCTACCTGGAGGTCATCGACGCGTCGTTCTCGTTCGACGGCGTCGTCGGCGCGTTCGCGATCTCCCAGAACATCTTCGTCATCGCCACCGGCCTGGGCATCGGCGCGATGTACATCCGTTCGCTGACCGTGTACCTCGTCCGCCGCGGCACCCTGTCCGAGTACATCTACCTCGAGCACGGTGCGCACTACGCGATCGGCGCATTGGCGATCATCCTGGCCATCTCGATCGAGACCGAGGTCCCGGAGATCGTCACCGGCCTGGTCGGGGTGGCCTTCATCGGCCTGGCGCTGGTGTCCTCCATCCGCCACCGCCGCCAGCAGGCCGACGCCGACGCCGACTCCACCGGCTCCGCCACGGGCGACGGAGGCGAGGGCGGCCAGGGCCAGCCGCGCGAGGCGGTGGGCGCGCCGCTGTAGCGCCGGCGCGACCGGCCGGGGCCGGCTCGCGCATCCGGTGGGTGCTGCGGTCTGGAGTGGTCCGCCGCCGATGTGACATCGTCGGGGCGACACCGGGCGCAGCCGGCGACGGTCCACCCACCGGTCGTATCCACCCACCGGTCGTATCCGCCCACCGACTGCAGATCACCAATCCGGCAACCGCGAAGGAGCGGACCATGGGCATCGACTACACCAAGCGTCCCGCCACGCCACCGGCCGGCTCCGGACCGGTCTCGCTGAGCAAGGTGACGCTGACGAAGTCCGCGCCGTCCGTGTCGCTGAGCAAGCAGGGCGGCGGCGGCCGGCTCCACGTCAACCTCAACTGGAACCAGACCCCGGCCGGGGGCCAGCAGCAGAAGGGCGGCTTCCTCAAGCGGGTGCTCGGCGCCGCCGGCGGGGGCGTCGACCTGGATCTCGCCGCGCTGTTCGAGCTCACCGACGGCCGTTCCGGCGTGGTGCAGGCGCTCGGCGACGCGTTCGGCTCGTTCGACGGACCGCCCTACGTCAACCTCGACGCGGACGACCGGACCGGAGCCGCCACGGGCGGCGAGAACCTCTACGTCAACCTCGCGCAGATCGGCCAGATCCGCCGCCTGCTCGTGTTCGCCTTCATCTACCAGGGTGTGGCCTCGTTCGACCAGGCCGACGCGGTGGTAACCCTGACGCCCGCTCAGGGTGCCCCGATCGAGGTACGCCTCGACGAGCAGGCCGGCGGCGCCCGGATGTGCGCGATCGCGCTGCTGACCAACACCGGCAACGACTTCACCGTCAGCCGCGAGGTGCGGTACGTCAGCGGTCACCGCGAGCTCGACCAGGCTTACGGCTGGGGGCTGAACTGGACCGCCGGCCGTAAGTGAGTAACGCCGGTACCTCGCGATGACCCCCCCGGTCCCGCCGCCCGGCGGCGAGGAGGATCGATACCCGATGTTCCAGTCACGTCGCGATCCCGCGCCCCGCGGCCGGGGAAGCTGGTTCCCGCCCGGCGGGCCGCGCCCCGGCCCGCCGGACCCCCTGGTTCCCGATCCCCTGGATCCGGATCCCCTGGATCCGGAGTCGCTGGAGCCCGACCCGTCGGCCCCGGATCCGCTCGCGGGCGGAGGCGAGCCGGGCCGTGACCCGCGGGGGGCACGGGACGGGCTGGAGCCGTTCGGCGCGGACGGCTACTCGGCCTGGCGGGGACCGGACCATCCTGAGGACCGGGCGGCCCAGAATCGGGCGGCCCAGAATCGGGCGGTGCAGGACCGGGCGGTGCAGGACCAGGGGGCCTTCGAGCGGTCGGGGCGGGCTCCCGGACCGCAGCGCGACGATCTGCTCCGCGGCTGGGATCCGCAGCCTGCCGGCCATGGTCCGGGGGACTACTTCGACCCGCCCGACCGAGCCCAGGGCTTCGGCGGGCGCCCCGAAGCCGGCGGACGGTCTGCCCCCGGGACCGGCGTGGACTGGGACGAGTCCGTGCCGGTGGGGGTGCGCGGATTCGGGGTGCCGCCGCTGGGCTCTGCCCCGGCGGTCAGCCCGTACGAGCCCGCGGGACGCGATCGCGCCGATACCGCGGACGTCCGCCCCGCCGCCGACGCCGCCTCGTACGCCGACGCCGCTTCCTATGCCGACGCCGCTTCCTACGCCGATGCTGCTTCGTTCGCCGATGCTGCTTCGTATGCCGATGCTGCTTCGTATGCCGACGCTGCTTCGTATGCCGACAACCCGCCTTATGTCGCCGACGCCACCTATGCCGAAGGCGCGCCTCCCGGCGGCGGCGCCCTCGGCTCCGCGGCCGATGCCCTCGGCTCCTCCGCCGATGCCTTCGGGGGTGCGGGGGCGGGTGCGGCCGCCACCGACCCGGGGCCCGCGGCAGACGGCTACGAGGGCGGGCACTGGCGCGACGAGCCGGCCGACGGCCACCGCGGCGAGCCCTACCCACCCGCCATCCGGCGCTACGCCGCCGATCCCCGGCACCTGGCCGAGCCTGCCCACGAGGCCGACCTCGCGGACCCGGACCACCCGGGCCGCACCGAGCCCGCCTGGCCCGGCGGTGTCGAGCCGGTTGTCGAGCCGGTTGCCGAGCTGGACCCCGGCGGCCCGCGGCGGGACGGTGGCCGAGGTCTGTACCCGCAGGAGCTGGAGCATTCCCGCCGTATGGACTATCCGGATCTGCTCGCGCCGAGGGAGGGCCACCACCCGGGCGAGTACCCGCACGGGGCGCGGCCCGACGACCCGATGGTGGCGGCGGCCGGTGGGTATGCCGATCTCGCCGGGCCGGCGCAGCGCCCTGGGCCGAACCTGGGGACGATCGCACGCGGCATCGACGACGACGAGCTGCGGGCGGCCGGTTTCGCCGTATCGCCGGCGACGGGCCCGCCGCCGGCGCCTGGCGGCAGTCCTGCCGCCGACGCCGGCCACGCCGCGGGCGCCGGGTCCGGTGCGGACGGGTCGAGTGCCGTCGAGGTGGGAGACATCGGGTCGCCGGCGGTCTGGGGCGGCGGCGACCACGACGACGTGGCGAGCCCGGCGGGCGAGGGTTACCACGACGAGGTGGACGATCCCGCGGAGGCGGACTACCTCGACGACTCGAACTATCCCGTCGGATCGGATCGCGCCGAGCGATCGGATCATGCCGGCGGTTCCCTGCCGGACGGCGGGACCAGTGGAGGTGCGGCGCGCGTCGGCGGGCCGCCGGGCCCCTCCGCTCCCGGCCCCGACGACGATGCGGACGGCATGTTGACGGCACGCGCGGCGGTCGGTCGGAGCGGCGAAGTCGGTCGTCACCAGGATCTCAACCGTGGGGATGCCGACCGTGAGGACGCCGCCGGGCGGACGGAGGACTCCGTGGCCGCTGCGCGTCTCCCGCAGGGCGGGCGGGCGGGCGCCGGGTCGGCGGGAGCCGGGGACCTGGCCGGGTCGATCGGCGCGATCCAGGCGGTGGCCCTCGAGCGACTCGCCGGCCAGGTCGACGAGCTCGCCCGGCTACGCCGCCACGATGCGGAGCTGGTGGACCGGCTGCACGCGGAGAACAGCCGCCTGCGGGCCGGGGAGCTCACCGAGGCGATGGCGCCGCTGCTGCGGGGCCTGATCCGGCTCCACGATCAGATGGGTAGCCTGGGGGCGGACGATCCGCAGAGCGTCGCCGGCATCCTGCGCAAGCAGCTCCTCCAGGTGCTGGACCTGGCCGTGGACGTGCGGCCGTACACAGCGGTACCGGGGGGGACCTTCGACCCGGCGCGGCATCTCGGTGTGCGGCGGGTGGCCACGGACGATCCCGGACGGGACGGGACTATCGCCCGCACCGTGCGCCCGGGCTTCGTCCGTGGCGAGACGACCGTCGTCCGGCCCGCGGAGACCGAGGTCTACCGCACGCGCTGAGTCGCGGTGGCGGCGAACGCTGACGAGACTTGCGAAGGGAAGAGTTCAGACGGTGGCGGGTACCAAGGTGTTCGGGATCGACCTGGGCACGACCTACTCCTGCATCGCCCAGGTCGACGAGTACGGCCGGCCGGACGTGATCCGTAACATCGAGTCCCAGCCCACGACACCGTCGGTCGTGCTGTTCGACGGCGGTGGCGAGGGCGCCACGTCCTTCGTGGTGGGCACTCAGGCCAAGCGGCAGGCCCGCATCCGCCCCGACGACGTCGCGCGGCTGGTCAAGCGGCACATGGGCGCGTCCGACTGGCGCTTCGTCGCGCACGACGTGGAGTACAGCGCCTCGGCGGTGTCGAGCCTCGTGCTCAAGGCGCTCGCCGCCGACGCCGAGCGGGCGACCGGCACCCCGGTCACGGACGCGGTCATCACCGTGCCGGCGTACTTCGGTGACGAGGAGCGCAAGGCGACCAAGCTCGCCGGCGAGCTGGCCGGGCTGAACGTGGTCGACATCATCAACGAGCCCACGGCCGCGGCGTTCGCGTACGGCTTCGGCCAGGACGGCGCGGAGGAGTCGACCGTCCTGGTCTACGACCTCGGCGGCGGCACGTTCGACACCACGGTCATCCGGCTGAGCGAGGGCGCGATCACCGTGGTGGCCACCGACGGCGACCACGAGCTCGGCGGTGCGGACTGGGACAACGAGCTCGTCCGCTATCTGGCGCAGAAGTTCGCCGAGGCGCAGCCGGACGCGGGCGACCCCCTCGACGACGTCTACGACGAGCAGGAGCTGCTCACCGCGGCCGAGGACGCCAAGCTCGCGCTGTCCGGGCGGGACAGCGTCGACGTCCTTGTCGTGCACAAGGGCAGGCGGGTGAGCGTGCCGGTGACCCGGGCGACGTTCGAGGAGATCACCGGGCCGCTGCTGCGCCGCACCCTGGACCTGACCGGTTCCGTGCTGGAGCGGGCCCGGGAGAAGGGCGTCGAGAAGATCGACCTGTGCCTGCTGGTCGGCGGCATGAGCAAGACGCCGGCGGTCGGCCGCCGGTTGCAGGAGTCCTTCGGGCTCACGTCCCGGCTCGTCGACCCGGACCTGGCGGTGGCCAAGGGCGCCGCCGTGTACGGGCAGAAGAAGGCCCTCGAACGCGAGGTCCACTCCGACCTGGTGGCCAGCGGGGCGCTGCGTCCCGATCAGGACCTCGCCGCGGCCGACGCCGCCGCGGTGGAGAAGGCGGCGGCGGCCAGCGCCGGCGCCGCGGGGCTCGCGACCGCGTCCGTGGTCGACCTCGTCCGCACCAAGGTCACCAACGTCACCTCCCGCGGCTTCGGGATCTTCGCGGAGGACCGCGGCGTGCCGGTCGCGGCCTTCCTCGCCCACCAGAACGACCCGCTGCCGATCTCGGTGACCCGCACCTTCTACACGGTGACCGACGATCAGGCCGAGGTCGACATCCGGGTCTTCGAGCAGGGGACCACGGCCGAATCGACGGCGATCGACGACAACAAGGTGATCGTCGCCGGGGCGATCTCCGGGATTCCGCCGGGTCACCAGCGCGGCACGCCGGTCGAGGTCACCTTCGCGATGGCGGGGGACCAGACAATTCGGGTTACCGCGGCGCACGAGGGTGCCGCCAACGCGCTGGTCCTTCAGGTGCGTGCCGGGGTCGGTTCCGAGGAGATGCGGGCGACCGAGTCGGCGAAGGTCAGCCTGCTCAAGCAGCGGGACTGAGCCGGTCGATCCCGCGACCAGGGACTTCTCCCACGGCCCGGGAAAAACCCGCTCGAGAAGTGTTATGAGCTGCCAATTTCCCACGTACGCAGGCGCTTCCGGGTGTCGGCCCCGTAGTCGGTAGGGTCAGCCGGGACGCACGGTCAGGGTCCGCCAATCGTCGCCAGACGGCGATACGGGCCGCCGGTCCGCAAGGACCGGACTGGGCGTCCGCGGCGTCCGGGACCCGGGGCGGGGCGCCGCTTCGTACTCTCGGGTGTGGGGCCTGCCGGGTGTGGGGCGGTAAACTGCCGCCCCGCGTTCGGCGCCCGAAGACGGGCCGGTCGCCGGTCCGTCCGGAGGGCACGGCGGTCACGTGGGACGAAGGTGGATCCTTGAGCGCGGCGTTCGACGGCAGCGGCTATCGCCAGCGGGTGCTCGCACCGCTGCGGGCGGGCTCCTCCCTGGACACCGCCGACCCCTTCCTCATCGCCGGCCTCGACCCCACCGTGCCGTACACCGACTCCGACATCGGGGCCCATCTCGTCCGCGTCCTCGCCTTCCTACAGCGCGAGCGCAACTCGGCCAAGTACGCCACGCTCGCCACCGAGCTGGTGCGCCGCCGCGGGGAGTGGGAGGAGCCGCTGCGCGACGCCGAGTCCCGCGAGCGGGTCCGCGCCCACGTGCTCGCCGCCCGGCGCAGCGGGGACGCGGAGCGGCTGGCGAAGGTCGACGGCTACCTCGCCACCGTCCGGGAACGCTTCGGCGGCATCCCCGCCTCCCGCGTCGACGGCCTGCGCCGGCTCGCCGTCGCCGCCGGGGTGACCGTCGAGGAGTTCGACGCCCGGCTCAGCCGGGAGCAGATCATCGTCGACGGCGTCGGCGGCGGGGTGGAGCCGCTGCCGCCCGAGGTCCGCCGCCAGATCGCCGAGCGGTTGGCCGAACTGCGAGCTCTGCGCGGCGGCGACCGGGTGTCCAGCGCGTCGCTGTGGGCGTTCCTCGGGCTCGCCCCCGACGCCTCGCCGGAACGGCTGGCCGCCGCCTACGCCGCGGTGGCGGCCGCCAACAGCCGCCGCCCGCACGACCGGGAGAAGACGGTCACGGCCGATCTGCTGGCCCTCGTCTCGACCCGGCTGGTCGAGGGTGATCCGGCCGCCTACACGGTCGGCCTGATGGCGGACGCGGCCGACGAGTTGCGCCCCGCGGTGGAGGAACACGTCGTCCTCGACGGCGAGCTCACCGCCGTCGCCTTCGAGGGCCTCGTCCGCGCGGCGCTGGCCACCGGGCGCGGGCTCACCGCGGCGCAGGCGAAGTCCGTGGTGCTCGGGGTGGCGCGGGAACTCGGTGCCGCGGTCAACGTCGGCGGGGTCGTCGACTACGTCGTCTGCCCCGGCTGCGGGCGCCCGGAGGCGGCCGGCGCCGCCCGGCACTGCCGGTACTGCGACACCGACCTCTACACGACCTGCCCGTCCTGCGGTTCGATGACCGAGGCCGCCGCGGTGGTCTGCCGGCACTGCGGGCACAGCCTGCGCCAGGCCCGGGAGGCGGCCGAGGCGCTCGCCGCCGTGCGCCGCGCGCTGGAGGGTGGGCGTCCCCGCGAGGCCGGTGAGCTGCTCGCCGCCGCGCATCCCGTGCTGGTCGCCGTCGGCGGCCCGGTCGCCGGCGCCGCCGACGAGCTCGGCGCCCGGGTGTCCGCGGCGCTCGGCGCGGCCGACGCCGGCTGGCGGGCCCTGTCCGAGGCGCGCGCGGCCAACCGGGCCGACGCCGCCCTCGACGACGCCCGCTGGCTCGCCGCGCAGGCGGCGGACGTGCCCGGTCCGGACGGCCGCAGCCCGGCGGAGGTGCTGGCCGAGCTCATCGCCGCCCAGGCGGTGATCCGCCGGCGGGTGGAGGCCGCGCGGGCGCTGCCACCCGAGGCCCAGGAGGCCGCCCTGGCCGCGGTGCTCGCCACCGCCGCGGACAACCGGGAGGCGCTCGCGGCGTTGGCGGCGCTGCCGCTGTCGCCGCCGTCGGACCTCGCCGCGGTCGCCGGCCCCGACGGTTCGGTGCAGCTTCGCTGGCGGGCGTCGCCGTCCGTCGGCGGCCCCGTCTCCTACCGGGTGGAGCGCGTCGTGCTCGTCGAGGGCGGCGGGGCGACGCTGGGCCGGCGCAGCCTGGGCACCACCCGCTCCACCGAGCTCTACGACGCCGGCGCGCCGGCGTGGACGCCGGTGCGGCACGAGGTCACCGCGATCTGCGGCGAGCGCCGCTCCGAGCCGGTCGCCTCCGCGCCCGTGGTCTGCACCCGTGACCTCGCCGAGCTGCGCGCCGAGCGGACCGCCGCCGGGATCCGGCTGGGCTGGCAGCTCGACGGCGCCCTGTCGGTCGTCACGGTCGAGCGGACCGTCGCGCCCGGCTCGCCCGTCAGCCAGCCGCCCCGGCGGGCCCGGGTCACCGGCGGCGTGTTCCACGACACGGACGTCGTCGTCGGCGTGACGTACCGCTACCACGTCTTCGTCGAGTACCACGACGCGGCCGGGCGCCCCGTCCGCACGCCCGGTGCCGAGGCCGAGGTCGAGGTGACCGCCCGGCCCCGGCCGGTGCAGGATCTCGCCGCCGTCACCACCAGCGGTCGCACCACGCTGCGCTGGACGCCCCCGCCCGGCTGGGAGGTGCGGATCTACGCGACGCCGGTCGCGTCGGGTCCTGCCGGCGGTGCCGGGAACACCGGTCCGCGGCTGGTGCCGGGCTCGGGTTCCGGCCCGCTGCCGCTGCCCGGCGCCGGCTCGGGCCCGCTGGCCATGCCGGGCTCCGGCCCGCTGCCCCTCGGCGGGCTCGGTGGCGAGGGCGACGACGTGCAGCTCGCCGCCATCACCGGGCCCGTCCGCCTGGTCGGCGCCAGCCGTGCCGGGCAGGCCGCGGAGTCCGCCCCGGTCGGCGAGGTGATCTACACCCCGGTGACGGTGCACGGGGAGTCGGCCGTCGTCGGCCGGGCCGTGCGGCACGTGGTGATCGAGCCCGTGCGCGACCTGCGCGCCGACGACCGCGGCGAGTCGATCGTGCTGTCCTTCCAGATGCCGCCCGGGGTGACCGAGGCGCGGGTGCTCTGGCGGCGGGACCGTACGCCCACCGGCCCGGACGACCCGTACGCCGCCAGTGCCAAGGTCACCAACACCAGCCTGGAGATCAAGGGCGGCTGGCATCTCGCCGCCCCGGCGGACGGATGGGCCTACCACGTGGCCGCGTATCCGATGTACCGGGCGGGCGGGATCGCCCGGGTCGCGACCGCGGGGGTGGCGGTGCTGGCCCGGCCCGCGACCCGCAGCGACCCGCCGCCGCTGCTTCCCACGGCGTCCGGGCCCGCCACCGGCGGTCACGTCGTCGGTGGACCGGGGGGAGGACCCGGGAGCATCCTCGGCGGTCCGTTCGCGGGGCGGCCCACCGCCGGGTCCGACCCGCCCGGCTCCGATCCGATCACCGCCGCGCACCCGCTCGGGGGCCCGGCCCAGCCGCGCACCGGCGCGGTGCCGGTGCCCGTGCCCGTGCCGGTCGGCGCCCGCCATCGGGTGGCGGGGGTCCCTCAGCCGGGTGGGACCCGGGGGTCCGCGCATGGGGACAACCCGCCGACGGCCCCACTCGGCGGGCTGCCGCTGCCCCTGCTCCCGCCGGCCGGCGGCATGCCGGCCGCGGGCGGCCCGGCACAGGCGTGGCACGGGCGGTTCGCGCCCGGCTCGCCCGGCCCGCTCGTTCCCGGTGGCACGGCACCGGCGGGACCCGGTCCCGGCGCGGGGCAGCCGGTCGTCCCCGACGGTCCCGGCGGCTCGGACGGCCGGGGTGAGGGTGGCGCCCCCGGCGCCCCCGGTGTCCTGGACCCGCCAGGGGCCCCGGCCGGGTCCGGGACCCCGGCGGGTGCGGGGGGCGGTCCGGTGGTGACCGGGCCGGTGCCGCTCGGGTCGGATGCCGGTGCGCTGATTCAGCCGACGGTCACCTACACGGTGAGTCGATCCGGTTGGCGGCGGCGGACCATGCGGGTCCAGGTGCACACCTCCGGCCCGGTCGGTGAGCTGATCCTGTTCGCGCGGCCGGGCGCCGCGCCGCCGCGGGTGGCCGCCGAGGCCCACGAGCTGTCCCGGCTTGCGGCCGTCGATCAGGCCGTGACCCGCACCATCGACGTCACGCTCGACGGGGCGCAGCTTCCGTGGGGCGTCCGATTGTTGCCGGCGCTGGTCCACCCCACCGGCTGGAGCGTCACGCATCCCGCCGACGAGGATCTGGTCGTCCGCTGAACGACCGTTCCGGCCTGGTCAGATCATGTTCTTCCGCGTCGTGATTTGGGCGAGTGTTGTCTTGTGGCGTCCGCCGTGCGGAGATGTCCCACCAGGTCTGCAATAATGGCACTACCACGGAAAGTATTCGTCCTGGTGCTGTTCCTTGTAGTCGGTGTGCCCCTTACGATTGGGTCCATCACGCGTAGTTCCAGTACCGGCCAGGTGGGTGTTCGCCACCTGGTCGGAGCATCTGTCGAACCGTCCTGACCCCGAGGTCGGAGACGGTCGGCGTCACGGACGGGCCGCAGTGGCAGCCCGGTCGACGCGCCCGCCGCGGTGTCGTCGAGCTCTGATGGCGCGCTGAGTGGCCGCGTAGGCGGCGGCTCGGAGGGGACGCCCCATCAACGGTCGTGATCCGACCATGCTCCGTTGTCGGTGTGCAGTGCGCTCGGCGGGTGCGTCTCACGCCAACTCCGAAAGGCAGCGCGCGAGCATGGTCTCGACCTCTCGTCGCCGACCGTCCCCTCCGGTCGGCCGTTCGGTCTCCCCGCCCACTCGACCTCGTGGCGCGCCCGGCCGCCGCGGCCCTGGCCGCCGCCGGACCCGCCGACCGGTCCGTACCGGTGCCCGGCTGGGCCTGGTGTCGGTGTTCGTCCTCGGACTGCTGGGGGCGGTCACCCCGCTGGCGCAGGCCGCGGGCGAGACGCCGAGTCCCCAGCCGTCCCCGACGCCGCCGAGCGCGGTCTCGCCGAGCGCCAGCCCGACGGCCTCGACCGAGACCGCGAACACCGTCCAGCCCGGGGTCCCGATCTCCACGATGACCCCGCAGGCCCGCAGCCGCATCACGCTGGTCCTGTTCGACGAGGACATCGTGCTCGTCGGCGGTCGTGACTTCGCCGCCGGTGACGACGTCACCGTTGCCGCCGAGACCACCAGCCTGGGCGGCAGCGCGCTGACCAAGGCGGACGCCGACGGTCGCTTCATCCTGGGCTTCCGGGTACCGGCGGACTTCAAGGGCACGGTCAACGTCAAGGCGACCCAGGGTGGCGCCACCGCCGCCGACGCCCTCGACGTGACCGGCCCCGAGGCGGCGGCGAAGGAGTTCAAGGAGGCGCCGGCCCTGCCCGACGTCCCCGTGCAGCACTCCGACACCACCAGCGCGACGGGTACCACCAGCGCGACGGGTACCACCACCGCGACGGACACCACGGGCACCGCCGCCTCGGCGAGCCCCGGCGCCGCGACGCCGACCGTGTCGCCGAGTCCGGACGCCGCGGGATCGCCGACGCCGAGCGCCGCGCCGCAGCCGTCACCCACCGCCGACGTCACCGCGTCGCCCAGCTTGACCGCGAGCCCGACCGCCGCCGAGGGCAAGGGGGGGCGCCGGCAGTTCGGCGCAGCCTCGCCGTCGGCCTCGGCCGCCTCGGCCGCCTCGCCGTCGGCCGCCGGGCTGCCGACGGTCCCGCCGGCAAGCCCGACCCCCACGACCGGCGCGGCCGCCCCGGCTGCCCCGGCTGCCGGCGGTGCGCCGGAGATCGACGCCGGCGGGGCCAAGTCGGGCCTGCCCTGGCTGTCCGGGTTCCAGTCGCACCAGCTCGCGCAGCTCACGGAGTTCGGCAACTGGCGCGGGCGGCCCAACGACCTCGTCCACGTCTACACCGACCGCACCTCGGGTTGGGGCGGGCTCGTGGAGCCGGCCTGGCCGGTCGACCTGTTCAAGGGGTTCGCCGGCAAGCTGCTGATCAGCGAGCCGACCTACCCCAAGGGCCAGGGCGACAACGGGGCCTGCGCCCGCGGTGAGTACGACGGTCAGTGGAAGAAGCTGGGCAGCTTCCTGGTCTCCCACGGCCGGGGCGACTCCATCGTCCGGATCGGCTGGGAGTTCAACGGCACGTTCATGTACTGGCACACCGACGCCGACGCGACGACGTTCCGCACCTGCTTCCAGAAGATCGCGGCGGCCATCAAGTCCACCGACCCGCAAGTCAAGATCGACTGGACGTTCAACGCGCACAACTCGCCGGTGCCCACCGGCAACAGCCCGTGGAGCGCCTACCCGGGCGACGAGTACGTCGACTACGTCGGCATCGACGCCTACGACCACTTCCCGCCGTCGAAGGACGACGCGACGTGGAACAAGCAGTGCGAGGACGTCAACGGCCTGTGCTACGTGATCCGGTTCGCCCGGGAGCACGGCAAGAAGGTCGGGGTCGGTGAATGGGGCGTGGCCTCCTGCAGCGGTGACGGCGGCGGCGACAACCCGTTCTACATCCAGAAGATGTTCGAGACGTTCAAGGCGGCCGGCGACGTGATGGGCTACGACGCCTACTTCAGCGATCCCACCCCCGGCAACGTCTGCTCGACGATCACGAACGGCGGTCAGAACCCGAAGTCCGCCGCCGAGTACAAGAAGCTCTTCGGCACCGGAGCAAGCTGACCGGCGCAGGGCTGGTCAACGGCAGATCGTCGGGCCGGGACGGAGAGATCCGTCCCGGCCCGACCCGTTGAGGGTTGCTCCGTCGCAGGTCGGCTGCCTGCCGATGACCTCAGGGTGACCGCCGAATGTCGGCTGACTGACGGTTGTCGTTGTCTGTCGTCAGACGCCCCCGGGCAGGTACCGTCACCCGAAAGGCGACGTTTGACGATCTTGCAACTCCGGCCGGCGCCCACCGAACCGGGGACCTTGGTCGAGCGACGCCGCCGCCTTTCACGAGGGGAACGTCGCTTGCGCCACTTCGCCTTCCTCGACGACGAGACGATCGAGACCCTGTTCCACCGGCCGCCGGAGGAGATCGCCGTCGACGGGGACCGCCGGCTGCTGGCCACCGCGCTCGGCGCGACGCTGTACGCGCCGGGCACCAGGCCCCGCCTGGCGTCCGACGTGCGCCGGCAGACCGCGGCCGGGGTGAACTCGATGGTGCTCTGTCTCGAGGACTCGATCGCCGACACCGAGGTGGCCGACGCCGAGGCCAACGTCGTCGCGGCGCTGCGCTCGCTCGCCGACGACCCGCCGCGCTCCGGCGACGGGCTGCCCCTGCTGTTCGTCCGGGTGCGCGCCGTCGGGCAGATCCCGGACCTGATCGCGCGGCTCGGTCCGGGCGGGGCCCGCTGCCTCGGCGGGTTCGTCCTGCCCAAGTTCGCCGAGGAGGGCGGCGAGGCGGCATTGGAGGCGGTGCTGCGGGCATCCGACGTCGTCGGCCGGCCGCTGTGGGCGATGCCGGTGCTGGAAAGCCCGCCGGTGATCAATAGGGAGACCCGCGTCGAGGCGCTCACGGCCGTGCGGCGCCTGGTCGACAAGCACGCCGAGCAGGTTCTCGCGATCCGGCTCGGCGCCACCGACCTGTGCGGGCTGTTCGGGCTGCGCCGGGACCGGGACCTGACGATCTACGACATCGCCGTGGTCCGCGACTGCATCGCCGACATCGTGAACATCTGCGCCCGCGGCGGCGATCACATCGTCACCGGCCCGGTGTGGGAGTACTTCGCCCAGCCGGAGCGCCTGTTCGTCAGCTCGCTGCGGGTGACCCCGTTCGCGCAGGCCGACCGGGTCGACGGCAGCCAGGAGGCGATCCGGATGCGCAGCGCGCTGGTCTCGGCCGACCTCGACCGGCTGATCCGGGAGGTCGTCCTGGACAGGGCCAACGGCCTGATCGGCAAGACCGTGATCCATCCCAGCCACATCCCGGCCGTGCACGCGCTGCACGTCGTCAGCCAGGAGGAGTACACCGATGCCGAGACGATCCTCGCCGGGGACTCCGGCGGGGTCCGCCCGAGCAGCTACGCGAACAAGATGAACGAGCTGCGCCCGCACCGGGCCTGGGCCGAGGCGGTGCTGCGCCGGGCCAGGGCGTTCGGGGTCCTGCGCGAGGGGGACACCTTCGTCGAGGTGCTGGCGGCCACCCGCGGTCACGGCGGAGTGGGGACCGCCCGATGACCACGACGACACCGCTGCCGGCGGACCCGGGCTGGCTGTGGGCGGAGCTGGGGCTCGCCGTCGAGGTCAGCGCGGACGTGCGCGGCGGGGGCCTCGACGCGCTGGTCGGGCTGGCCCTGCGGCGCAACCCGCGCCGCGCCCACCTGCTGGTCAGCCGGGTGCTCGGCAAGCACCTGCCGGTCGCGCCGGGTGCCGGCCTGGCCGCCGGCGCGGACCTCGCGGCGCTGGTACGGACTCTGCCCGACTTCCCCGCCGACGGCGCGGCCGTCGCCGCCCACCACGGCGGCGGCACCCGGACGGGGCCGCTCGTCATCGGCTACTGCGAGACGGCGACGGCGTTGGGCCACGCCGTCGCCGACGGCCTGCCGGGCAGCCACTACCTGCACACCACCCGGCGGGACCTGCCCGGAGTGCCGCCGGTGCTGGAGTTCACCGAGTCGCACTCGCACGCCTCCCACCACTGGCTGGTTCCCGAGGATCCGGCGATCCTGCGCGGCGGCGAGCCGATCGTGCTCGTCGACGACGAGCTGTCCACCGGCCGGACCGCTCTCGGCACGATCCGCATCCTGCACGCCCACGCCCCCCGCGGGCGCTACGTGGTGGCGACCCTCGTCGACGCCCGGCCGGCCGCGGCCCGCACGGCGTTCGCCGACCTCGCCGCCGAGCTTGGCGTCCGGATCGAGGTCGTCGCCCTGATCGCGGCCACCGTCACGGTGCCGCCCGAGATCGCCGACCGGGCGGCGAGCATCCGCGCCCGCCTCGCCGGGGCCGCGCCGCCTGCTCAGATGCCGCCGCCTGCTCAGATGCCGCCGCCTGCTCAGGTGCCGCCGCCTGCCGCTGTCACGGAGCCCGCCGGGCCCTCGCCGTCCGACGCGATCGCGCTACCCGCTCAGGTGCCGCCGCCCGCCCAGGCCGGCCATCCGGTTCGGTGGCTGGCCGCGGACTGGCCGGCGGACCTGCCCGAAGGCGGCCGGTACGGCTGGTCGCCAGCGCATCGGCGCCGGCTCGACGACGCCCTGGCACCGGTCGCCGCCGCCGTGCGCGCGGCGCTGACCCGGCCGGACGGCCGCACACTCGTCCTCGGGACGGAGGAACTGATGTACACCCCGATGCGAATCGCGGACACGCTGGCCGCCGCCGGCTTCGGCGAGGTCCGTTACCAGTCGACGACCCGCTCGCCGGTCCATCCGGTCGACGTCGAGGGCTACGCCATCCGGGCGGCGCTCACGTTCCCGGCGCCGGACGACCCGAGCCGGGTCAGCCATGTCTACAACGTCCGTCCCGGCGCCTACGACGACATAGTCCTGATCGTCGACTCCGGCGCGGACGCCGCCTCGCCCGTGCCGGTCGCCGACCCGGCGGGCCTCGTCGCCGAGCTGCGCCGCTGCGCCCCGGTCACCGTGCTCACCCTGCCCGCCTACCGCCCGGCCCGGCCGGAGCAGGCCCGATGAGCGCCACGGGTTCCGGGCCGGCGACGCCGGTGGCCGGGCGGCCGGGCGACCCCGCGCTCGCGGGGACGATCGGCTCGGGCTCGTACGACCCGGCTGACGTCACCTTCCTGCTCACCGATCTGAGCGCCGTGGACCTCGAACGGCCCACCGAGGACCGCGAGGAGGCGATGCAGGCCGGCCGGCACTACTCCGAGGACCTGCCCGTCGAGTACCAGCCCGACGCCGGTTACCTGCGCCTCTACCACCAGGCGCTGGAACGCTCGGCCCGGCGGGTGGCGCTGGCCACGGGGCTGGTCGCCGAGCTCGTCCGGGTCACGAAGCCCGAGCCGGTCCTGGCCTCGATCGCCCGGGCCGGGACGCCGGTCGGGATCCTGATGCGCCGCTGGTACGGCTGGCGGCACGGCCTGGACACCCCGCACCACGCCATCTCCGTGATCAAGGATCGGGGGGTGGACATGAACGCCGTGCGCTACCTGACCGACCGGTTCGATCGCGAGGCGATCCAGTTCGTCGACGGCTGGACGGGCAAGGGCGTGATGACGCGGGTGCTCAGCGAGGCGGTCGCGGGTCTCGGGCTCGACGACACCCTCGCCGTGCTCGCCGATCCGGCGCGGTGCGTGCCGCTGTACGGCACCCGCGACGACTTCCTCATCCCGAGCGCCTGTCTGAACTCCACGGTCAGCGGGCTGGTCAGCCGGACCGTCCTCAACGCCGAGCACATCGGCCCGGACGACTTCCACGGCGCGAAGTTCTACGGCGAGCTCGCGCCGCACGACCTGTCCCGGCACTTCATCGACACGGTCGTCGCGCAGTTCGACGCGGTCGCGGACGAGGTCGCCGAGACCTGGCCGCGGCTGTGGGCGGGCGACCGGCGGCCTACCTGGGCCGGCTGGGCGGCGGTGGAGCGCATCGCCGCCACCTACGACATCCCGGACGTGATCATGGTGAAGCCCGGGGTCGGCGAGACGACCCGAGTGCTGCTGCGCCGGGTGCCGTGGCGCATCCTGGTCGCCCCGGACCGCGTCAACGAGCTGCCCCACGTCCTGGCGCTGGCCGCCGACCGCGGCGTTCCCGTCGAGGAGATGGCCGACCTGCCGTTCTCGTGCGTGGGGCTGGTTCGTCCGGTCGGCGCGGCGCCGGTGTTCCACACCCCGAACGCGCGCTGGCGCCCGGACGTCCCGGACCTGCCGGACCTGCCGGCGGTCCCCGCGCTCTCGGATCTCCCAGGCTCCTCGGATCTCCCAGGCTCCTCGGATCTTGCAGGCCCCGCAGGCCCCTCGGACGCCTCGTGACGGCGGGAGCCGGCCACCTGGTGGCACTCGACCTGGACAAGACGCTGATCTTCTCCCGGCGTTCGCTGCTGCCGGCCGGCACCGCCGAATCCGAGCTGGTCGAGCCCGAGCTGGTCGAGGTCGAGCGGCTCGACGGCGCCCCGCTGTCCTTCGCGACGGCTCGGGAGCTCACGCTGCTGGCCGAGCTGCACCGCCGCGCCGTCGTCGTCCCCGTCACCACCCGCACGCTCGCCCAGTACCGCCGCGTCGACCTCGGCATCCGGCCGCGGTACGCGATCGCGGCCAACGGCGGGCACCTGCTCGTCGACGGAGAACCCGATCCGGCGTGGGCGGCCGGGATCGCGGCCGAGGTGGCCGCCGCCTGCGCGCCGCTGACCGAGATGCTGGCGCTCGCCGAACGGTTCGCCGCCGGCGGCTGGGCCCGGACGGTCCGCGCCGCCGACGACCTGTTCGTCTACCTCGTCGCCCACGACCGGCCCGCCATCCCGGACCTGACCGGCGTCACCGCGGCGGCCCGGGCGGGCGGCTGGTCGGTGTCGGTGCAGGGCCGCAAGGTGTACCTGGTGCCGACGGTGCTGACCAAGCAGCGGGCCGTCGACGAGGTGGTCCGCCGGGCCGGGACGGCGACGCTGCTGGCCGCCGGTGACTCGGTCCTGGACATCCCGATGCTGCTGGCCGCCGACGCCGCGGTCCGGCCCGCCCACGGTGAGCTGCACGAACTCGGCTGGTCGGCGCCGAACGTCGCCGTCACCGCCGGCGCGGGGGCGGTCGCGGGCGAACAGGTGCTGGCGGCGTTGCTGGACCGGGTGCGCGCCGACCGGCCCGATCCGACTCCCGCCGCCCCGGCGTGATCCTGGGCGGCGACCGGTCTTCGTGGTACACTGGGGTAGGTGTCCCGCCACACACCGTTTCGTCCAGACACCGTTCGTCCAGGAGGAACCGTGAGCACCGATCCGGGCGTGAGCGCCACGACCAACCCGAGCGCCACGACCGGTCTGAACGCCACGACCGATCTGAGTGACACGACCGATCTGGAGGCCACGCTGGAGGGCCTGCTGTCGGTGGAGAGTTTCGATCCACCGGCCGGGTTCAGCCGGCGTCGCCCCGTGGACGCCGACCAGGCCGCCGCCGCGGCGGACCCGCAGGCGTTCTGGGCCGCTGCGGCCCGCGAGCTGCTCACCTGGGACAAGCCGTTCACCCAGGTGCTCGACGACACGAACCCGCCCTTCTACACCTGGTTCGCCGACGGTGAGCTGAACCTGTCGGCCAACTGCCTGGACCGCCACGTCGAGGCCGGCCAGGGCGAGCGGGTCGCGTTCCACTGGCGCGGTGAGGAGGGCGAGCACCGCGACGTCACCTACGCCGACCTGCTCGCCGAGACCCAGCGGCTGGCGAACGGTCTGCTGTCCCTCGGCGTGCGGGCCGGGGACGTCGTCGGGATCTTCCTACCGATGATCCCCGAGGTGGCCGCCGCGATGCTGGCCTGCGCCCGGATCGGCGCGGTCCACAACGTGGTCTTCGGTGGCTTCGCGCCGTCGGCGGTCCGGGAGCGGATGGAGGTCTCCGACGCCAAGGTGCTCATCACCGTCGACGGGGCGCGGCGCAAGGGGCGCCGGGCGCCGGTGAAGGCCGCCGTCGACGTCGAGCTCGGCGACCTGCCCGCGCTGGAGCACATCGTGGTGGTCCGCGGCCCGGGGGAGAACGCCGCCGAGGTGCCGATGACCGCCGGCCGCGACGTCTGGTATGACGAGCTGCTCGCCGCCGCCGACCCGGTGTGCCCGGCGGTGGCGCTGCCGGCGGAGCATCCGCTGTTCATCCTTTACAGCTCCGGGTCGACGGCGAAGCCGAAGGGCATCCTGCACACCACCGCGGGCTACCTGCTCGGGGCGACCTACACCCTGCGGACGGTCTTCGACCTCGACCCGGCGACCGACGTCTACTGGTGCTCCGCCGACGTCGGCTGGATCACCGGCCACTCCTACATCGTGTACGGACCGCTGTCCAACGGCGTCACCAGCGTGATGTTCGAGGGCGCCCCGGACTACCCGGACCACGACATCTGGTGGCGGATCGTCGAGGAGTACAGGGTCACCGTCTTCTACACGGCGCCGACGGCGATCCGCACCTGTATCAAGTGGGGCGCGCAGTACCCCGCCCGCCACGACCTGTCCTCGCTGCGGGTGCTCGGCACGGTCGGCGAGCCGATCAACCCGAAGGCGTGGCTGTGGTACCACCTGGTGATCGGGGGCGGGCGCTGCCCGATCGTCGACACCTGGTGGCAGACCGAGACCGGGTCGGTGCTCATCTCGCCGCTGGCGGGTGCGACCCTGACCAAGCCGGGATCGGCGACGACGCCGCTGCCCGGGATCAGCCCGGCGCTGCTGGGCGAGGACGGCCGGCCCGTCACCGAGGGCACCGGAATCCTGGTGATCACGCAGCCGTGGCCGTCGATGCTGCGTACCCTGTACAAGGACGACAAGCGCTTCGTCGAGACGTACTTCTCCCGCTTCGGTCCGACGACGTACGTGGTCGGCGACGCGGCCCGGCTCGACGCCGACGGCTTTTTCTGGATCATCGGCCGGATCGACGACGTCATCAACGTCTCCGGGCACCGTCTGTCCACCGCCGAGGTCGAGTCGGCGATCGTCGCCCACGAGGCCGTGGCCGAGGCTGCCGTCGTCGCGCAGGCCGACGAGCAGACCGGCCAGGCGATCGTCGCGTTCGTGACGCTGGCGGGCGAGCGGGTCGGCGACTCCGCCGTCGAGGCCGAGCTGCGCGAGCACGTCGCCCGCCGCATCGGCAAGCTGGCCCGGCCGCGGCGGATCGTCTGGGCCGACGACCTGCCGAAGACCCGGTCCGGCAAGATCATGCGCCGGTTGCTGCGGGACGTCGCCGAGGGTCGGGAACTCGGCGACGTCACGACCCTGCGGGACCCCGCGGTCATGTCCGCCCTCGCCGCGAAGGTGGCCGCCGCGCCCGACGACGAGTAGCAAGACCGGCCGGTCTCGGGAGTGCAATTCCGGAGGATTCCGGCTGATCGTTCGGCCGGGCGACGAGTTGTTCGGAGAACGTAACGCGCAGGTCGAACCCGGGTGCGCCCATGTCACCGGCACTCCTCTAGGCTCACGTCTTCGTGAGAGCCCTACGACGGTTCACCGTCCGTGCGCAGCTCCCCGAGCAGCTTGCTCCACTGGGGGAACTTGTCCTGAATCTTCGCTGGTCCTGGCACCCCGAGACGCTGGACCTGTTCGAGTCGGTCGATCCCGAGCTCTGGCGGGCCACCAAGGGTGACCCGGTACGCCTGCTCGGCGAGGTCGATCACGACCGGCTCGTCGCGCTCGCCGCGGACCGCCGCTTCGTGCGCCGGCTCACCGACATCGCAGACGATCTCCAGGACTACCTCTCCGCCGACCTGTGGTACCAGCGCCAGCGGCTGCCGGGCGCGCCGGCGGCGATCGCGTACTTCTCGCCGGAGTTCGGCATCACCGAGGTGCTGCCGCAGTACTCCGGCGGGCTCGGCATCCTCGCCGGCGACCATCTCAAGACCGCCAGCGACCTCGGCGTGCCGATCATCGGCGTGGGGCTGCTCTACCGGGCGGGCTACTTCGTCCAGTCCCTGTCGCGCGACGGCTGGCAGCAGGAGCGCTACCCGGGCATCGACCCGCACGGGCTGCCGCTGACCCAGCTCACCGACGCCGCCGGCGTGCCGGTGAAGGTGGCCGTCGGGCTGCCCGAGGGCCGCACTCTGCACGCGCAGATCTGGAAGGCGCAGGTCGGCCGGGTTCCGCTGCTGCTGCTCGACTCGGACGTCGAGGACAACCAGCCGGCCGAGCGGGGGGTGACCGACCGGCTCTACGGCGGCGGCACCGACCACCGGCTGCTGCAGGAGATGCTGCTGGGCATCGGCGGTGTGCGGGCGCTGCGCGCCTACGCGGCCGTCACCGGCACGCCGACGCCGGAGGTCTACCACACCAACGAGGGTCACGCCGGCTTCCTCGGCCTGGAGCGGATCCGCGAGCTCGTCGAGACCGGGCTCAGCTTCGACGAGGCGCTGGAGGCCGCCCGCGCCGGCACGCTGTTCACCACGCACACCCCGGTGCCCGCCGGCATCGACCGCTTCCCCCGCGACCTCGTCGCCCGCCACTTCGGCGGGGACAACTCCTGGCCCGGCGTGCCGGCCGAGCGGATCCTGGAGCTCGGGGTCGAGTCCGACCCGAACGTGTTCAACATGGCGCACATGGGCCTGCGCCTCGCCCAGCGCTCGAACGGCGTCAGCAAGCTGCACGGCATCGTCAGCCGGGAGATGTTCGCGGGCCTGTGGTCCGGGTTCGACTCCGCCGAGGTGCCGATCGGCTCGGTGACCAACGGCGTGCACGCCCCGACCTGGGTGTCGCGGGCCGTCATCGAGCTGGCCGACCGCCAGCCCGGCCCGGGGCTGCTCGCCGATGACGCGGCCGGCTTCGCCAAGATCTCCGCCCTGCCCGACGAGGTCGTCTGGGCCACCCGCCGCCAGTTGCGGGAGCGGCTCGTCGGCGAGGTCCGCCGCCGGGTGCGCGCCTCCTGGCTGGAGCGCGGCGCCGCCCCCGGCGAGCTCGACTGGGTCGAGTCCGTCTTCGACCCCGACGTGCTGACCATCGGCTTCGCCCGCCGGGTGCCGTCCTACAAGCGGCTCACGCTGATGCTGCGGGACTCCGACCGGCTGCGCCGGCTGCTGCTGCACCCGCAGCGGCCGATCCAGATGGTCATCGCCGGCAAGGCCCACCCCGCGGACGACGGCGGCAAGCAGCTCGTCCAGCAGATCGTCCAGTTCGCCGACGACCCGGCCGTGCGCGCGCGCATCGTTTTCCTGCCCGACTACGACATCGGCATGGCGCGGTTCCTGTACTCCGGTTCGGACGTCTGGCTGAACAACCCGCTGCGCCCGCTGGAGGCGTGCGGCACGTCCGGGATGAAGGCGGCGCTCAACGGCTGCCTCAACCTGTCCATCCGGGACGGCTGGTGGGACGAGATGTTCGACGGCCAGAACGGCTGGGCGATCCCGACCGCCGACGGCGTCGAGGACCCCGATCGGCGCGACGACATCGAGTCCGCGGCCCTGTACGACCTGCTGGAGAACACCGTCGCCCCGCGGTTCTACGACCGCGACGCCGGCGACGGCGCGCCGCGGCGCTGGACGGCGATGGTCAAGCACACCCTGTCCAGCCTCGGCCCGCAGGTGCTGGCCAGCCGGATGGTGCAGGAGTACGTCGAGCGGTACTACGTGCCGGCCGGCGTCTCCGCCCGGACCGCCGCCGCCGACGGCCTGGCCGGCGCCCGCGACCTCGCCGCCTGGAAGAGCCGGGTCCGCGCCGCCTGGCCGGGGGTGCGGGTGCTCAACGTCGACTCCGCCGGACTCGGCGACACCCCTCAGGTGGGCCAGTCGCTGGTGGTGCGGGCGACGATCGACCTCGGCGGGCTCGCTCCCGACGACGTCGACGTTCTCGCCTCCTACGGCCGGATCGACCAGACCGACCGGATCCTCGCCCCGGAGGTGCTGTCGTTGCAGCTCGTCGGCGAGGGCGAGGGCGGCCACCGCTACGAGGGCACGATCCCGCTCGGCCGCACCGGACCGTTCGGCTACACCGTGCGGGTGCTGCCCCGCCACCGCCTCACCGCCAGCGTCGCCGAGCTGGGTCTCGTCGCCAACCCGTAGCTCGCCAACCCGTAGCTCGCCAACCCGTCGCTCGCCTGTCGCCTGTCGCCCGTCGCCCGTCGCTCGGTCTCCGGCCGCCGGCGCGGCGGGCGCCGACCCTGGTGGCCCCGGCTGGGCTGATCAGGCCGGAGGATGCGCCCGCAGCAGCAGGACGCTGCGGGCGCGGACGGGCACGACGGCGCCGGGCAGCAGGGTTCGGCGAGGGTCGGCCAGAGTCGCCGGGAAACCCGCGAGGTCCTCGTCGGCGGTGTCGAGCAGCAGGTCGTAGCGCTGCGCCCACGGCGCCGCGGGCAGGGTGACGGCGGTGTCCGCGCCGTCGGGGTGGATCACGCCCAGCAGGCCCGGCGTGCATCCACCGTCGCGCCATGCGTCCGAGGCGGTGTCCGAGGTGGCGCTGGCGTTGGCGCTCGAAGGGGCGCCCGCGGCGATGTGGGCGACCAGCGTGACGACCTTCGGCGCGTTCCAGTCCGCCGTGGACATCACCTGCCCGTCGGCGCGGAACCAGGTGATGTCCGCGAGCCGCCCGGGGCCTGACTCACCGCCGTGGAAGAACACCTCGCGGCGCAGCGCCGGCTCGAGGCGACGCAGCGAGATCAGGCCGCTGACCAGCCGTAGCAGGGCCGCGTCCGGTCCGGCAGGGTCGCGCCCGCCAGCCCCGGCACCGGGTCCGGCACCGGGTCCGGCCCTGGGTCCGGCCTTGGGCTCGGAGCCCGGCCAGGCCAGCCAGGACACGGGGTTGTCCTGGCAGTATGCGTTGTTGTTGCCGCCCTGGGACCGGCCGAACTCGTCGCCGGCCAGCAGCATCGGCACCCCGGCCGACAGCAGCAGCGTGGCCAGCAGGCCGCGGCGCACCCGTCGGCGGGTGGAGAGGGTCGTCGGGTCGTCGGTCGGGCCCTCCGCGCCGTAGTTCGACGAGCGGTTGTCCGACTCCCCGTCCCGGTTGCCCTCGCCGTTGGCCTCGTTGTGCTTCTCCGCGTAGGAGACCAGGTCGGCCAGGGGGAAGCCGTCGTGGGCGGTGACGAAGTTCACGGACGCCCACGGCCGCCGCCCGCCGTGCTCGAACAGGTCGGACGAGCCCGTCACCCGGTAGCCGAGGTCGGCGACCCCGCTGGTCCGCCCGTTCCACACGTCCCGCACCGTGTCGCGGAAGCGCCCGTTCCACTCCGCCCACGGCGCCGGGAACGACCCCACCTGGTAGCCGCCCCAGCCGACGTCCCACGGTTCGGCGATCAGCTTCACCGACGACAGCAGCGGGTCGGCGTGGATCGCCGTCAGCAGGCCGGCGGCGGGGTCGAAGGCGTCAGGGTTGCGGGCGAGCGCGGTGGCCAGGTCGAAGCGGAAGCCGTCGACGCCCATCTCGCTCACCCAGTAGCGCAGGGAGTCGCAGATCAGCTTCACCACGTGCGGCGACGTCATGTTCAGGGTGTTGCCGCAGCCGGTCACGTCGCGGTAGCGCCGCGGGTCCGTGGGCTCCACCCGATAGTAGGTCGCGTTGTCCAGGCCGCGCAGGGACAGCGTCGGGCCGCGTTCGCTGCCCTCGGCGCTGTGGTTGTAGACGACGTCGAGGATCACCTCGATGCCGGCGGCGTGCAGCGTCGCGACCATCGTCTGGAACTCGCCGATCGGGTCGCCGGTCGCCGCGTACGCCGCGTGCGGGGCGAAGAACCCCAGAGTGTTGTAACCCCAGTAGTTGATCCTCGAGCGTTCGAGCAGTGCCGGCTCGGAGACCGAGGCCTGCACCGGCAGCAGCTCGAGCGCGGTGACGCCCACCCGGTGCAGGTGGTCGACCACGGCGGGATGGGCCAGTCCCGCGTAGGTGCCGCGCAGGCGGGCCGGCAGGCCCGGATGGAGGCGGGTGAAGCCGCGCACGTGCGCCTCGTACAGAACGGTCCGCGACCACGGGATCGCGGGCCTGTTGTCCGCCGGGTGCCGGCCCCTGCCCCGGCGGCGAGCGCCGTCCCGGCGCGCGGGGCCGGCGACGACGCAGCGGGGCACGAAGGGGGCGGAGTCCCGTGCGTCCGGCTCGTAGCCGTAGGGATCGCCGCCGCCGAACCCGTAGATCGCCGGATCCGGCCGCAGCGCCCCGGTCAGCAGCCGGGCGTACGGATCGACCAGCAGCTTCGCCGGGTTGTAGCGCTGGCCCCGACTCGGGTCGTACGGGCCGTGCGCGCGCAGGCCGTAGCGCTGCCCCGGTCCGACGCCGGGCAGGTAGCCGTGCCACACCTCGCCGTCGCGCTCCGGCAGGCGGTGACGGGACTCCCGGTCGGCGTCGTCGAACAGGCAGAACTCGACCGCCTCGGCGCCGGGGGCGGCGACAGCGATGTTGACCCCGGCGCCGTCCCAGCTCACCCCGAGCGGGCTGGGCCGGCCCGGGCGCAGGTCGCCGCCCGAGCGGGTTGACATGTGGGATGCGCGGGTGCTGCCGCCTGCGTCGGACACCTCGGTGACGTTAACGGACGCCCCCGCCCCAGGTGCGCCGATCGGGCGCCTCCATCCCACCCCGCCCCCGCGGCCGCGATCGCATGAAGATCAGCGTCGGTCGGCCTATCGTGACCTCCGACCACCCACCGATCCGCACGATCCGGCCCGGCCGGCCGACGCGACCCACCCCTGGAGCGACCGACGACCAGGCCGGGCAGCGGCCGGCCCCGGCACGCGATCGCCACGGCCGGCCGGGTGTCGCCATGCCCCGCCTGCCCGGCGCGGGCCAGAGCGGGAGGACCCTGGATGAGCGTCGTGCGGCTCGAGGTCGACGGTGGGATCGGCACCATCCGGCTGGATCGGCCGCCGATGAACGCGCTGGACTCCGGCGTCGCCGCCGAGCTGCGGACGGCCGCCGTGGAGGCGACCCGCAACCCGGCGATCCGGGCGGTGGTCATCTACGGGGGCGAGAAGGTCTTCGCCGCCGGCGCGGACATCAGGCAGATGGCGCCGATGGGGTACGCGGAGGCGTCGGCCTGGGTCGGCGACCTGAACTCCACCTTCGAGGTGGTCGCCCGCATCCCGAAGCCGGTGGTCGCGGCGGTCACCGGCTACGCCCTCGGTGGCGGGCTGGAGCTCGCGCTGTGCGCCGACGTGCGGGTGTTCGCCGACAACGCGAAGGTCGGCCAGCCGGAGATCCTGCTCGGGGTGATTCCGGGGGCCGGCGGGACGCAGCGCCTGCCACGGCTGATCGGCCCGGCTCGGGCCAAGGACCTCATCTTCAGCGGCCGGCAGGTGCGTGCCGACGAGGCCGCCGAGATCGGGCTGGCCGACGTCGTCGTCCCCGCCGCCGAGGTCTACGACCGGGCCCGGGAGATCGCCGGGCGGTACACGGCCGGCCCCGCGATGGCGCTGGCGGCGGCGAAGCAGGCCGTCGACGACGGTTCTGAGCTGGCCCTCGCCGAGGCCCTGCGCCTGGAGGCCGCACTGTTCGCCGGCCTGTTCGCCACCGAGGACCGCCGGATCGGCATGGAGTCCTTCCTCGCTCACGGCCCCGGCAAGGCCGACTTCACCGGCCGCTGATTCCGCTACCGCATGGCGAGGTCGGCGATCACCGGGAGGTGGTCGCTGCCGAAGTCGTGACCGACCTGGAGGCCGGTGACCGCGAAGGCGGGCGAGGCCAGCACGTGGTCGATGCGCAGCACCGGTGGCAGCAGCACCGAGCGGGCGTTCCACGTCGGCTCCCACCCGCCGCCGACGACGTCGTGCGCGTCGCGGACCCCGGCGCTGACGAGCTTGCGCAGCGGGCGGTGGTCGCGGGTGGCGTTGAAGTCGCCGGCCATGACCACCGGCAGGGTGGCGTGCTGGGCCTCGTGGCGCAGCGCGGTGAGCTGGGTGCGCCACCGGTTGGTGTAGGAGCCGGACGTCGGCGAGATGGTGTGCACCGCGTACATCACGAAGCGACGGTTCTCGTCGACCTCGACGGTGGCCCGCAGCGACATCGACCCGCCGACGACCGGGGCGGCGGCGTCGCGCAGCGGGAACCGGGAGTAGATCGCCGCGCCGAACGCGCCGTCGTCCGGGTGCACCTCCCGGTAGGGGAAGCCGGCCAGGGCGCCGGAGGCGTTCACCCGGGACAGCGTCAGCGGCGAAAGCTCGACGAGGATGAGCACGTCGGGGTTGGCCGAGCGGATCTGCGCGCCGAGCCGGTCGGCGTGCGCGTTGCGGTAGAGCAGGTTCGCCGACATGATCCGCAACCTGGCCGACCCCTGGGGCGCGTCCTCGGCGTCGCCCGGGAGCATCTCGGGCACCGACCAGAACAGGTGGACGGCGACCAGCACGACCGACAGGATCAGCAGCAGGTTGCGGCGCAGGGCGAAGGCGACGGCGAGCGTGGCGTAGGCCGGCAGGTAGAGCAGCGGGGTGACGGCGTTGATCGCCGAGTAGGGCCAGTCGAGGCCGTCGTCGAGGTGAACCAGCCGGCCGAGGGCGAGCAGGGCGAGGCCCGTGGCGACCACCCAGGCGATCACCGTGATGACGGTGCCGACCCGGAGGGCCGGCCGGGCCCTGGGCTCGGGGGCGGCGACCGGGATGTCGCCCGGTCCGGTGTCGGTCTTGGCGTCCGGCGCCGTGCGGCCGGACTCCTGCGCGGATGTCACCATCCCAGAGTGCCCGGCGCGCCGAGGCATCCGAGCGGTGGGTGACCCGTGTGACCTGACGGGGACCCCCGCGCGGCCCGGCGGGAGCGCCGGGCCGTCGCGAGGCAGGCCCCAGGAGTGCGTCACGTGAGGGACGGGTCACGCCGAGTGGCCGCCTCCGTCGGGAGGGTGGGCGGTTCGGGAGATTCGGGAGGTTAGGCGGCGGGGGCGGACTGGAGCAGGGGGCGGGCCTGCTCGCGCCACTCTCGGGACGCGACGGTCGGGTGTTTGCCGAGCTCCTCGTCGAGCTCGGCCAGTTTCCTTGCGATCCGTTGCGAGGAGACCTGCCCGGCGACGGCGACCGCCCGGTAGCCCGCCTCCAGGGCGCCCTCCAGCTCCGCCACGGGCCCACGCAGGTAGGCCAGTGCCAGGTCGGCCTCGGCGTAGCTGCGGGTACGCGCGCGCGCCGCGCCCTGCAGCGTGCGCGCCTCGACCAGCTTCTCCGCCGACTCTCGCGGCCGCTTCAGCAGCAGCAGGCAGTGACCGCGGCACTCGGCGGCGTCGCCGGCGTTGTAGTGGCCGGCCCAGGACGGCCCGGCCCCGTCGTCGCGGGCGATGGCCTCGTCCATCCTGTCCAGGGCGCGCCGGCACCCGGACTCGTCGCCGTTGCGCGCCAGCGCCCAGGCGTTCTTGTCGTACAGCATGGCCTGCACCGCGCTGGTGGAGTGCGTCAGCGAGCGGCGCAGCGCGGCCCGGGCCAGCGCCAGGCTCTGGCGCGGATGGCCGAGCTGGGCGGCCTGGTCGCTCATGCCGGAGAGGATCCGCCCGGCGAGCATGGCGTCGTCGGCGTGCTCGGCGAGGCTGAGGGCCTGGATGTAGTAGCGCTGGGCGAGCGCCTCGCGCCTGCTGTCCTGGGCGAGCCAGCCGCAGAACTGGGTCAGCTCCGCCAGGGCGCTGAACAGGTCCGGGTTGGGGCGGTTGTCGCGGGCGGCCCGGGTCTGGTCGTGCAGGAAGCTGACCGCCTGGGGGCGGATCTCGCTGCCGCCGAACTTGGCGTCGAGCGTGCGGAAGGTCTCGGTCACGTCGCGGATCAGCGCGCCGCCGCCCGCGACCGGCGGCTGCACGCCGACGATCCGGTCGACGACGCCGGTGAGGCTGGAGAGAACCGGTTCGGCGAAGGCGGACGCGATGAAGGCGGTTCCGTCCTGGAGAAGGTCACGTCGCCGCATGTCTCTCCCCGATAGTCCGGCGAGGGTGCTCAGGGTCTCGACGGGCGCGTTCGCTCCGCACAGCCCCAGGTCGTCGTGGCGGTAGGACTCCCCGCGCCAGCCGAGGTCGGCCGGCAGGACGGGGTAGCCCAGCGCAGCCGACATCTCGGCGGCTGCCAACTCGGCGACCATGGGGTCGCGCGGGCGCATGCCCCGTCGCCAGTGACCGACCGTCGTCCTTGCCAGGCCCAGCTCGATCTGGCGCTGCTGGCGGGCGCGGGCGTTCACCTGACAGGCGAACCTGGTGTCCGATACCCCGGCCTCGCGCAGCAGACGCGCGAAGGGGGAGGTGGGTGCGGAGTGGTCGGGCGGCGTATTCGACATCGTTCCCCCGTCGAGTTAGGTCGACCTAAGCAGGCGGTGCCCTGGGTGCTGACCCTGCCTGGCAGGCGGTGTAACCCGCCTGAGGCAGAAAGTAGCGGTCCAGTCACTGTCAACGGAAGAGGGTGTGCACAACCCGGCCGAATTGCACGCCCACCAGGGACCGATGCCTCTAGTGCCTCGTCGCCGGTTGGGGGTGGCTTCACGACAAGGTCACGGAACGTAGATGTCAGGTCATCTGCACCATCCAGATGCATGACACTTATGCACGTGCATCCTGGAGCGGACGGGACAAATGCGCCGCAAAGCAATGTCGGCGGGGGAGGCCTTGTCCCGCTCTGGGGGGAACTGGCCGGGCGTGGTGCGCCCACCGCGGGGTATGGCTGCCGCGGGGCGCACGGACTAGTCTTGGTGACGGCGTGTAGTCGATCCCCGTCCCGAGCCGGCTGTCCAGGTCAGGGGCACAGTGCGGTCCGCGTCACGCCGCCGATCATCGGGCGTGTGAGCGCCCCAGATGCGACGATGTCAAGAGCACTGACATCGGATGTTGGCTACGGAGGCCCCAAGGCGTGAACATCGTCGTTACCGTCAAGCAGGTTCCCGATACCTGGGCGGAGAAGAAGCTCGACGCCGCGGACAAGACTGTCGACCGCAAGAGCGTCGACAACGTCATGAACGAGATGGACGAGTACGGGGTCGAAGAGGCCCTCAAGATCAAGGAAGCGCACGGGGGTGAGGTCACCGTCGTCACGATGGGGCCCGCCAAGGCGGTCGAGACGATCCGCAAGGCCCTGTCCATGGGTGCGGACAAGGCCGTTCACCTCACGGACGACTCGCTGCACGGGTCGGACGCGCTGGCGACCTCCGCGGCGCTCGCCAAGGTGATCTCGACGCTGTCCCCGGACATCGTCATCACCTCCTCCGAGGCCTCGGACGCCCGTGGCGGCGTCATCGGCGCCCTGCTGGCGGAGCGCCTCGGGCTGCCCCAGCTCACCCAGGCCCGCAAGGTCACGGTGGACCCGGGCGCGAGCAAGGTGACGATCGAGCGGCTCGCCGACAACGGCTACGCCCTCGTCGAGGCGAGCCTGCCGGTGGTCGTCGGTGTCGTCGAGAAGATCAACCAGCCGCGTTACCCCTCGTTCAAGGGCATCATGGCGGCCAAGAAGAAGCCGCTGACGACGCTGTCCGCCGCCGACGCCGGGCTCGACGGCGCCGCGGTCGGCCTCGCGGGCGCCGCTTCGGCGGTCGTCACGTCGGAGCCCGCCCCGCCGCGTTCGAGCGGGACGATCGTCAAGGACGAGGGCGACGGCGGAACGAAGGTCGCGGAGTTCCTCGCCGCGCAGAAGCTCATCTGAGGGGTTTGTTCGATGGCTGAAGTTCTCGTACTCGTCGAGCACGCCGACGGTGAACCGAAGAAGGTCACCGCCGAGCTGCTGACGCTCGCCCGCACGCTCGGTGAGCCGTCCGCGGTCTTCCTCGGTGCCCCGGGCACCTACGCGAAGGCCAAGGATTACCTCGCCCAGTACGGCGCCGCCAAGGTGTACGTCGCGGAGTCGGACGACATCGCGAGCTACGTCGGCGGACCGGCGGCGGAGGTGCTGGCCAAGCTGGTCGGCGAGGCGTCACCGGCGGCCGTGCTGGTCGCGGCCACCGCGGACTCCCGTGAGGTCGCGGCCCGGGTCGCCGCCAAGACCGAGTCCGGCCTGATCTGGGACGCCACCGCGCTGTCCGCGGACCTGGTCGCCACCCAGGGGATCTTCGGCGGTTCGACGATCGTCACCTCGAAGGTCACCAAGGGCGTCGCGGTGGTCGTCGTCCGGCCGAACTCCACGGCCCCCGAGGCCGCGCCGTCGACGCCGGCCGAGCAGATCGTGGACGTCGCGATCTCCGACGCCGCCAAGGGCGCGAAGATCGTCGACCGGGTGGTCGAGGCCAAGTCCGGCCGACCGGACCTCACCGAGGCCCAGGTCGTCGTCTCCGGCGGCCGCGGTCTCGGCGCCGCCGAGCACTTCGCGCTGGTGGAGAAGCTGGCCGACACCCTCGGTGCGGCCGTCGGCGCTTCGCGTGCCGCGACCGACGCCGGCTGGTACCCCCACCAGAACCAGGTCGGCCAGACCGGCAAGACGGTGTCGCCGCAGCTCTACATCGCGGTCGGCATCTCCGGTGCCATCCAGCACCGGGCCGGGATGCAGACGTCCAAGACGATCGTCGCCGTCAACAAGGACCCCGAGGCGCCGATCTTCGAGTTCGCGGACTACGGGCTGGTCGGCGACCTTTTCAACGTCGTCCCGCAGCTCACCGAGGCGATCGAGAAGCGCAAGGCTGGCTGATCGGTTCCCCGGACCGGCACGGCCGGGCCTCCACCCGTCCCCAGACGAGGCTGGAGCCCGGCCGTTGTTGTCTCCGCGTCCGTCCCGGCGAGCACTACGGTGAGGCCGGGCCACGGGGCAAGCTCGGGCCGTTGGGAGGGATCGGGCATCGCCACGTCGTCGCAGTCGCAGTCGCAGTCGTCGCAGTCGCAGGGTGCCCTCGGGGCCGAACCGTCCGCGACGGTGGTCGGGCTCGGGGCGCCGGGCCCCGCTGGCAGGCCTGCGCTCGCCGTCGACATCGGCGGTACGAAGATCGCGGCCGCGATCGTCGACGTTGACGGCACGATCGTCGCGACCGCTCGCCGCCCCGTGCCTGTTCACCGGCCGGCCGAGGGTCGCCCGGGCGGGCGTGAGCCCGGCGGCGGCGCGGGCGGGTCCGCCGAGGAGGTCTTCGGGGCGCTGCGGGACTGCGTCGGCGCGGCGCTGGCGTCCGCCGGGGTCGCGGCGGACGCGGTCGCCGGGGTCGGCTGCGGGTGCGCGGGCCCGATGGAATGGCCGGCGGGCGAGGTATCGCCGCTGAACATCCCGTCCTGGCGGGCGTTCCCGCTGCGCGCCCGGCTGCGTGAGCTGTTTCCCGGCCGGCCCGTGCTGGTCCACAACGACGGCGTCGCGCTCGTCGCCGGCGAGCACTGGGCCGGGGCGGGGCGGGGCGTGCGCAACCTGCTCGCGGTGACCGTCTCGACCGGCGTCGGCGGCGGGTTGGTGCTGGGCGACCGGCTGTTCCACGGCACCTCCGGCAATGCCGGCCACATCGGGCACGTCGTCGTGGACGTGGACGGACCGGACTGCCCGTGCGGTGGTCGGGGCTGCGTCGAGGCCCTCGCGTCCGGTCCGCGGACGGTGCACCGGGCGCGGGTGGCCGGGTGGACTCCCGCCGCCGGCCAGCCGGCCGACGGTCACACCCTCGCCGCCGCGGCCGCGGCTGGTGACGAGATCGCCCGCCGGGAGCTCGCCCGGGCCGGGACCGCAGTCGGTGCGGGGCTCGCCGCCAGCGCGAGCCTGCTCGACCTGGAGGCGGCCGTCGTGGCCGGCGGATTCGCGCAGTCCGGACCGATCTTCTGGGACGCCCTGCTCGCCGGCTTCGAGCGCCATGCCGGTCTGGCCTTCGTCCGGCGGATGCGCATCGGGCCTAGCGACGATCCGGCCCGCATCGCGCTGCGGGGAGCCGCCGCCTTCGTCCTGGCGCCGGAACGCTACGGCTGGCCCGACTGACAGCCGTCTCGCCGCGCCCCCGTCTCGCCGCCCCCACCGGGCGGGCTGCCGGGCTGGGCGGTCAGCCGGTGAACCCGCCGTCCGCGGCCAGCACGGAACCGGTCATCCCGCTCGCCGCGGGTGAGCACAGGAAGGCCACCGCGGCGGCGACCTCCTCGGGTCGCAGCAGCCGGCGCAGGTAGGCGTGGCCGGCGAACTCCCCCGGGTCGGGCAGGTCGTAGATCTTCGCCGACTCGGCCAGCATGGTGGTGTCCATCGAGCCGGGGCAGACGACGTTCGCCGTCACCGCCGTCCCGGCGAGGTCAGCGGCGAGGCTGCGCACGAGCCCGACAACGCCGTGTTTGCCGGCGGAGTAGGCGGCCAGGCGGGCCAGCGGCCGGGTTCCCGCCGCCGAGGCGACCGCGACGAACCGGCCGGCGGGCGCCTCGAGCAACGCCGGGACCGCCGCCCGGATGACGTGGAACACACCCGTGAGGTTCACGGCGAGCAGCGTCTGCCAGGAGTCGTCGTCGGTCTGCCAGATCGGGGGCCCGCCGGCGATGATGCCGGCGGCGGCGACAGCCGTGTCGAGCCGGCCATAGCGCTCGACGGCGACGGCGACGGCCGCGTCGACGTCGGCCTGCCGGCGGACGTCCACCCGGACCGCGACCGCGTCGCGGCAGCGGGCGGCGACCGCGTCGAGGTCTCGCCCGGTCGCGTACGGGTAGCCCGCCGTCGGCGGTTCCGGCACCGCCAGATCGGCGAGGACGAGGCGGTAGCCGGCCGCGTCGAGCGCCTCGGCGACCGCGGCACCGAGACCGCGCGCCGCGCCGGTGATCAGCGCTACGGGGGCCGGCGACGAGGCCGGGCCGCCGCTGCCGCGGGTCACGCGGACCGGTCCACGGTCCGTGCCGCGGGGGGAGTGAGGCCCTGGCGCCGCGTCCAGGCCAGCAGCCGTTCGACCGCGTCGTCGACGTAGGCGTCGAGCAGGCGGGCGCCCTCGGCCGCGGACGCGCCCCCCGGGTCGCCCAGCACCCCGGAGGGGCTGAGCGCGGCGACGCCGTGGGCGAGGAGGTCGTCGAGCGACGGGCTGGGTCCGGCCACGGCCAGGTCCAACCGGACCAGGTCCGGGGCCAGGTGCAGCAGCAGCGAGGTCTCCGAACGACCGGCGTGCAGGTCGCGGTCCGCCGCCGGCACACCGACGGCCGCGGCCAGGGCCGCTGTCGGGGCCCACAGGTGCACCGGGCGGCCCTCACCGGCCAGGATCCGCCGGGCTGACCTGAGGGCGGCGGTGTTTCCGCCGTGTCCGTTGACCAGCACGACGGCGCTAGCCGTGTCGTCGACCGAGCGGACGAGCTCGACGACCAACCGCTCGAGCACCTGCGTGCCCAGCGAGACCGTGCCGGGGAACCCGGCGTGCTCGCCGCTGGCTCCGTACGGCAACGCCGCCCCGACGAGCAGGGGCTCCAGCCGCTGCGCGAGACCGTGGGCGACGGCGGACGCCACCCGGGTGTCGGTGTCGAGCGGGAGGTGCGGTCCATGCTGCTCGGTGCTGCCCAGCGGCAGCAGCAGCAGCGGGCGGTCGTTCCCGAGCTCCCGCCAGGTGGCTCGGCCGAGCATCGACACCTCTCACTCCTCTCCCGGACAACCGTGCTGATCTCTCCGGACAACCGTGCTGGTCTCCCAGCCACCCGTGCTGGACCGGTCCCGCGCAGGGGCCCGGCGCCCGGGCGGGCTCCCCTCGGCGCGACGACCACGCCTCCGCCTCCCTCCGCCCTTCGCCGCGGCGTCGCGCCGGCGGCTTCCGGCCGGGACGCGGCCCGGGACTTGGCTGGACATGCCGGCTACCGCGGGGAGATCCGGCCTGGCGGCCGCAGTGCCCGGGGCCGGCGACGCCGACGAGCGCGGCTCGGCCGGGCCCGGTGGACGCCGGAATCCGGGGCGATCGCGGCATCGCACCCGCGTCGGATCCATCCCAGCATGTCGGGGGACCCACGGTCGACCGGTCTGCCCGAGGTCGGCCTCGAGGTGCGACCGATCCGCCGCCCGAGCGCCCGTCCTCCTCGTCCGGCGCTCGGGTCCGACCCCGCCGGAGGGCGGGCCTGCGGCCTTGGCGGACAGGCCTGCGGCCTCGGGGGGACAGGCCTGCCGCCTTGGGGGAGGAGCCTCGGTCGGCAGGCCCGTACGGCGGCGCCTTCCCGGTTCACCCCACGGACGGGGTACCGATCGATCTCGGTCGCGAAGGAAGGTTTGGGTGGCGTCGCTATCGGGCAGACCTCACTTCGAGCTCGCCGAGCGCGAGGTCGACGTACCGGAACCCCGGCGCACGCCTCGCGCGTTGACCTGGGCAGACAGCAACGGGGCGACGCCGGACGTCAGTCGGCGCGGCTCCGCGGGCCGGGAACCATCCCGGCGCCCCGGCCGTTGGGTCGGGACGAGGGCTAACGCACCGTCTGTCGACGGTGCCGGAAAGTTATGCCCCTGGGGCCGCCCACGGCGGTCCTCCTCGTGTATAGTTCTCCTTCGTCGCCCACCGAGCTCCGCAAAGAGCCCGATGTCGCGCAGGACCAAATCTCCTCCGAGGGGGCACAGACCCCCCGAGGAAACGGGCCGCGGACGGTGCGATAAGGTCTCCAAGTGGCAATCGCCGGCAGATCGGTGCGAAAGTATCGAAAGCCGGAGCGATTTGACACAATTGAGCCAAAGCTCGTAACCTAGAAACATCGCAGAGGCCAATCACCGCAAGGCGGATTGTCTTGGGCGCGCAGGAAAGCAATACCTGTTCGAAACGGTTCATCTCGCACAAATCGAGGCGATTTGACACCGGACGAAGAGGCCGAGTAAGTTAAAGAAGCACCAGCACGGAGCCCGCAAGGGCAAGTAGGAAAAAGTAGGACCTGTTCGAAGAGGGTCAACTCGCACAAAACGAAGCGATTTGACACCGAACGAAGAGGCGAGTAACTTAAAGAAGCACCAGAGCGAAACCCGCAAGGGTAAAGAGCTGGTAGCGCCTGCTCCTTGAGAACTCAACAGCGTGCCGATTGTCAGTGCCAATTGTTTTACCCCGTTCATGGCCTGGCTGGTTGTCCTTTGCGCATCGTTCTGGTGTGTGGGGGTGGCTGGTTGTGGTTGTGAGGGATTCCTTTGGACACGGCATCACGGTTGTGGTGTCGATGTCGGGGTCTGCCGGTTTTGCCGGCACTCTCGAAATCATTGATGGAGAGTTTGATCCTGGCTCAGGACGAACGCTGGCGGCGTGCTTAACACATGCAAGTCGAGCGAGGGGCTTCGGCTCCTAGCGGCGAACGGGTGAGTAACACGTGGGCAACCTGCCCCGAGCTCTGGAATAACTTCGGGAAACCGGGGCTAATGCCGGATATGACACTGCCGGGCATCTGGTGGTGTGGAAAGATTTATCGGCTCGGGATGGGCCCGCGGCCTATCAGCTTGTTGGTGGGGTGATGGCCTACCAAGGCGACGACGGGTAGCCGGCCTGAGAGGGCGACCGGCCACACTGGGACTGAGACACGGCCCAGACTCCTACGGGAGGCAGCAGTGGGGAATATTGCGCAATGGGCGAAAGCCTGACGCAGCGACGCCGCGTGGGGGATGACGGCCTTCGGGTTGTAAACCTCTTTCAGCAGGGACGAAGCGCAAGTGACGGTACCTGCAGAAGAAGCACCGGCCAACTACGTGCCAGCAGCCGCGGTAATACGTAGGGTGCAAGCGTTGTCCGGAATTATTGGGCGTAAAGAGCTCGTAGGCGGCCTGTCGCGTCGGCTGTGAAAACCCGGGGCTCAACCCCGGGCCTGCAGTCGATACGGGCAGGCTAGAGTCCGGCAGGGGAGACTGGAATTCCTGGTGTAGCGGTGAAATGCGCAGATATCAGGAGGAACACCGGTGGCGAAGGCGGGTCTCTGGGCCGGAACTGACGCTAAGGAGCGAAAGCGTGGGGAGCGAACAGGATTAGATACCCTGGTAGTCCACGCCGTAAACGTTGGGCGCTAGGTGTGGGGGACCTTCCACGGCCTCCGTGCCGCAGCTAACGCATTAAGCGCCCCGCCTGGGGAGTACGGCCGCAAGGCTAAAACTCAAAGGAATTGACGGGGGCCCGCACAAGCGGCGGAGCATGTGGCTTAATTCGATGCAACGCGAAGAACCTTACCAGGGCTTGACATGCAGGGAAATCTCGTAGAGATACGGGGTCCGTAAGGGTCCTGCACAGGTGGTGCATGGCTGTCGTCAGCTCGTGTCGTGAGATGTTGGGTTAAGTCCCGCAACGAGCGCAACCCTCGTCCTATGTTGCCAGCGAGTTATGTCGGGGACTCATAGGAGACTGCCGGGGTCAACTCGGAGGAAGGTGGGGATGACGTCAAGTCATCATGCCCCTTACGTCCTGGGCTGCACACATGCTACAATGGCCGGTACAAAGGGCTGCGATACCGCGAGGTGGAGCGAATCCCAAAAAGCCGGTCTCAGTTCGGATCGGGGTCTGCAACTCGACCCCGTGAAGTCGGAGTCGCTAGTAATCGCAGATCAGCAATGCTGCGGTGAATACGTTCCCGGGCCTTGTACACACCGCCCGTCACGTCACGAAAGTCGGTAACACCCGAAGCCGGTGGCCTAACCCTTGTGGGGGGAGCCGTCGAAGGTGGGACCGGCGATTGGGACGAAGTCGTAACAAGGTAGCCGTACCGGAAGGTGCGGCTGGATCACCTCCTTTCTAAGGAGCGTCTGGCTGGTCTGTCCTGTTGGGGGTGGGCTGGTTCAGGGCCAGGACCGGATGTGCATGCCGGTCTGGTTGCTCATGGGTGGAACGCTGACGATTGTGCTGCTGGTTGTCCGGTGGGCGTCTAGTACTCCTTGGCTGTCTTCTCTCTTTGGAGGGGGGTCGGGTGGGGGTGGAACGGGTCTGGTGGGTGGCTGGTGGTGCGTGGCACGCTGTTGGGTCCTGAGGGAGTGAGGCTTCCTCGTCTGGTGTGACCCCTTCTGCTGATTCCCTTTCGGGGGGGTTGTGGTGGGGGTCTGCTGGTGAACGGACCGGTCGTGGTAGGAGACCGCCTTCCTGTGTGGGGGTGGGTTCTGCCGGGTCGGCTGGGGCCGTCCGTACGTTGAGAACTGCACAGTGGACGCGAGCATCTTTGTGGCCAAGTTAGTAAGGGCGCACGGTGGATGCCTTGGCACCAGGAGCCGATGAAGGACGTGGGAGGCTGCGATATGCCTCGGGGAGCTGTCAACCGAGCTGTGATCCGAGGATTTCCGAATGGGGAAACCCGGCAGGGCTTTAAATCCTGTCACCCATGCCTGAACACATAGGGCATGTGGAGGGAACGCGGGGAAGTGAAACATCTCATTACCCGCAGGAAGAGAAAACAACCGTGATTCCGCGAGTAGTGGTGAGCGAAAGCGGATGAGGCTAAACCATTGTCGTGTGATAGCCGGCAGGCGTTGCGATGGTGGGGTTGTGGGATCGTCCGGACGGGACTGCCGTTCCGTCAGGGAGTCAGAAAGAGCGCTGTTAGGCGAAGGTCATGCGAATGGACCGCCATAGAGGGTAATAGCCCTGTAGCTGAAAACAGTGTTCCTCCCGGACGTGTTCCCAAGTAGCACGGAGCCCGTGAAATTCCGTGTGAATCTGGCGGGACCACCCGCTAAGCCTAAATACTCCCTGGTGACCGATAGCGGACTAGTACCGTGAGGGAAAGGTGAAAAGTACCCCGGGAGGGGAGTGAAATAGTACCTGAAACCGTGTGCCTACAATCCGTGGGAGCTGGACTTCGGTCTGGTGACCGCGTGCCTTTTGAAGAATGAGCCTGCGAGTTTGCGATGTGTGGCGAGGTTAACCCGTGTGGGGTAGCCGTAGCGAAAGCGAGTCCGAATAGGGCGTTGAGTCGCATGTCCAAGACCCGAAGCCGAGTGATCTACCCATGGCCAGGTTGAAGCGCGGGTAAGACCGTGTGGAGGACCGAACCCACCAGGGTTGAAAACCTGGGGGATGAGCTGTGGGTAGGGGTGAAAGGCCAATCAAACTCGGTGATAGCTGGTTCTCCCCGAAATGCATTTAGGTGCAGCGTCGCATGTTTCTTGCCGGAGGTAGAGCACTGGATGGCCTAGGGGGCCCACAAGCTTACTGAAGTCAGCCAAACTCCGAATGCCGGTAAGTGAAGTGCGGCAGTGAGACTGCGGGGGATAAGCTTCGTAGTCGAGAGGGAAACAGCCCAGATCGCCAGCTAAGGCCCCTAAGCGTGCGCTAAGTGGAAAAGGATGTGGAGTCGCATAGACAACCAGGAGGTTGGCTTAGAAGCAGCCACCCTTGAAAGAGTGCGTAATAGCTCACTGGTCAAGTGATTCCGCGCCGACAATGTAGCGGGGCTCAAGCGCACCGCCGAAGCTGCGGCATACGCATGTTAGCCAGGCATCTTTGATGTCCAGGTGTGTGTATGGGTAGGGGAGCGTCGTGTGGCGTGTGAAGCGGCGGGGTGACCTAGTCGTGGATGCCATACGAGTGAGAATGCAGGCATGAGTAGCGAATGACGGGTGAGAAACCCGTCCGCCGGATGACCAAGGGTTCCTGGGGCAGGCTAATCCGCCCAGGGTGAGTCGGGACCTAAGGCGAGGCCGACAGGCGTAGTCGATGGACAACGGGTTGATATTCCCGTACCGGCGCTGACGCGCCCATGCTGAACCTGGTTGTGCTAACCATCTGATCGGATGTGTCTTTTCGGAGATGTGTTCGGGAGGGTGGGATCCCGGCTGGTAGTAGGCAAGCGATGGGGTGACGCAGGAGGGTAGTCCAACCCAGGCGGTGGTTGTCCTGGGGCAAGGGTGTAGGACGGTGCGTAGGTAAATCCGCGTTCCATGTGTCTGAGACCTGATGCCGAGCCGATTGTGGCGAAGTGGATGATCCCATGCTGCCGAGAAAAGCCTCTAGCGAGTGTCAGGGCCGCCCGTACCCTAAACCGACACAGGTGGTCAGGTAGAGAATACCGAGGCGTTCGAGTGAACTGTGGTTAAGGAACTCGGCAAAATGCCCCCGTAACTTCGGGAGAAGGGGGGCCGTTCTCCGTGTAGGGACTTGCTTCCGTAGCGGGGAGTGGCCGCAGAGACCAGGGGAAAGCGACTGTTTACTAAAAACATAGCTCCGTGCTAAGTCGTAAGACGATGTATACGGAGTGACGCCTGCCCGGTGCTGGAACGTTAAGGGGACGGGTTAGCTCTTCGGGGCGAAGCTCAGAACTTAAGCGCCAGTAAACGGCGGTGGTAACTATAACCATCCTAAGGTAGCGAAATTCCTTGTCGGGTAAGTTCCGACCTGCACGAATGGCGTAACGACTTTCCCACTGTCTCAACCACAGACTCGGCGAAATTGCATTACGAGTAAAGATGCTCGTTACGCGCGGCAGGACGGAAAGACCCCGGGACCTTTACTATAGCTTGATATTGGTGTTCGGTTCGGCTTGTGTAGGATAGGTGGGAGACTGTGAAGCCAGGACGCCAGTTCTGGTGGAGTCATTGTTGAAATACCACTCTGGTCGTACTGGATGTCTAACCTCGGTCCGTGATCCGGATCAGGGACAGTGTCTGGTGGGTAGTTTAACTGGGGCGGTTGCCTCCTAAAGGGTAACGGAGGCGCCCAAAGGTTCCCTCAGCCTGGTTGGCAATCAGGTGTTGAGTGCAAGTGCACAAGGGAGCTTGACTGTGAGACAGACATGTCGAGCAGGTGCGAAAGCAGGGACTAGTGATCCGGCGGTGGCTTGTGGAAGCGCCGTCGCTCAACGGATAAAAGGTACCCCGGGGATAACAGGCTGATCTTGCCCAAGAGTCCATATCGACGGCAAGGTTTGGCACCTCGATGTCGGCTCGTCGCATCCTGGGGCTGGAGTAGGTCCCAAGGGTTGGGCTGTTCGCCCATTAAAGCGGTACGCGAGCTGGGTTTAGAACGTCGTGAGACAGTTCGGTCCCTATCCGCCGCGCGCGCAGGAGACTTGAGAAGGGCTGTCCCTAGTACGAGAGGACCGGGACGGACGAACCTCTGGTGTGCCAGTTGTTCTGCCAAGGGCATGGCTGGTTGGCTACGTTCGGAAGGGATAACCGCTGAAAGCATCTAAGCGGGAAGCCTGCTTCGAGATGAGGTCTCCCACAGGGTAGCCTGGTAAGGCCCCCGACTAGATGATCGGGTTGATAGGCCGGAGGTGGAAGTGCGGTGACGCATGGAGCTGACCGGTACTAATAGGCCGAGGGCTTGTCTTCGAAGATGCTACGCGTCCACTGTGCGGTTCCCAGCTGTATGGCCGGTTTCGGTTGTATAGTTGAATAGTGTTTCGGTGGTTTTGGCGAAGGGGAAACGCCCGGTCTCATTCCGAACCCGGAAGCTAAGCTCTTCAGCGCCGATGGTACTGCATGGGGGACTGTGTGGGAGAGTAGGACGCCGCCGGACTTACACAAAGTGTGGGGTTGCCTTTTTAAGGCAACCCCACACTTGTATTTGGGAGACCTTTCAGCCGGTGCATGCCGGCTCGCGTCCCGACTCCCGGAGCCCACGTGCCCGGGCGGAGCCCCGATCAACCGCACTGCCCCCCGTCGGGCCTCCGTCGGCTCTGGCCGTAGTGGCACCTGTCGGATGGACGTCCTACTATCGGAAGCCAGAAGGCCGTGGGCTCGGTGCGCCGGCCCGTCCGTTCTCCCCGGGGAGCCGCACGATGTCATCCGACGCCCAGCAGGACACGGCAGGTCTGCACGTCCCCGTCCATCCCGTCCGGATCGTCACGGCGGCCGCCCTGTTCGACGGGCATGACGCGGCAATCAACATCATGCGTCGGCTGCTGCAGGCCCAGGGTGCGGAGGTCATCCACCTCGGCCACGACCGTGGCGTCGAGGAGGTGGTGACCGCGGCGATCCAGGAGGACGCCCAGGGCATCGCCCTGTCCTCCTACCAGGGCGGGCATGTCGAGTACTTCAGCTACCTCGTCGAGCGACTGCGGGAACGCGGTGCGGGTGACATCCGGGTCTTCGGCGGGGGCGGCGGAGTGATCGTGCCGGCGGAGATCGAGCTGTTGCAGTCCCGCGGCGTCGCCCGGATCTTCTCCCCGCAGGACGGTCAGGCGATGGGCCTGGCCCGGATGATCAACACGATCATCGCCGATTGCGACGTCGACCTCGCCGCGGATGGTCCGAAGCTCAAGGAGGTCATCGCCGGCGTACAGGGCGCGCTCGCCCGGGCGATCACGGTTCTCGAGGCCGATCGGGACGGCGAGCTGGCGGCGGCGCTGCGGGAGGAGGCCGGTCGGCGGCCGGCCGTGCCGGTGCTGGGCATCACCGGTACCGGCGGCTCGGGGAAGTCCTCGCTGACCGACGAGCTGCTGCGCCGCTTCCGTCTCGATCAGGGCGACGCGCTGCGTATCGCGGTGCTGGCCGTCGACCCGAGCCGCCGGCGCGGCGGTGGGGCGCTGCTCGGTGACCGGATCCGGATGAACGCCCTGGGCGACACCGGCGCCGGCGAGGTCTTCTTCCGGTCCCTGGCCACCCGGGCGGCGGGCAGCGAGGTCCCACCCTCTGTGCCGGGGGCGATCGCGGCCTGCAAGGCGGCCGGCTACGACCTGGTCATCGTCGAGACTCCCGGCATCGGTCAGGGTGACGCGGCGATCGTGCCCTACTGCGATGTCTCCCTGTACGTGATGACGCCGGAGTACGGCGCGGCCTCGCAGCTCGAGAAGATCGACATGCTCGACTTCGCCGACGTGGTCGCGGTGAACAAGTTCGAGCGCCGTGGCGCCGAGGACGCCCGCCGGGACGTCGCCCGCCAGCTCGTGCGCAACCGGGAGGCGTTCGACCGGTCCTGGGAGGACATGCCTGTCTTCGGCACCTCCGCCGCGCGCTTTCAGGACGACGGGGTCACCGCCCTATACCAGCACCTTCTCGGCCTGCTACGCGACGTCGGCCTGGCGACGAGGCCCGGCGTGCTGCCCGCCGTCGAGGTGCGCGCAGCCACCGGGCTGACGACCATCGTCCCGGCGGCCAGAGTGCGTTACCTGGCCGAGATCGCCGAGACGGTGCGCGACTACCACGCCGAGACGGAACGGCAGGCCCAGCTCGCCCGCCGCCGCGAGCACCTGACCACCGCACTCGACGCGTTGGGCGCCGCCTCGGCGGAGGCCGGCGCCCTGGCCGCTCTACGCGACGAGGCGGAGGCGGCCCTGGCGCCGTGGGCGAGGGAGATGCTCGAGCGGTGGCCGGCGATCGTGGCCGAGCGGCAGGGCGATCAGCTCTCCTACACGGTGCGTGGCAGCGAGATCCGCACGCCGCTGCGTCGCACGACCCTGGCCGGCAGCCAGGTCTCCCGCGTCGCGGTCCCGGCCATCGACGACGACGCCCGGCTGGTGCGGTTCCTGCGCCGGGAGAACCTGCCGGGGTACTTCCCGTTCACCGCGGGGGTGTTCCCGTTCAAGCGCGCCGGGGAGGCGCCGGCGCGGATGTTCGCCGGAGAGGGGGACGCGTTCCGGACGAACCGGCGCTTCCACTTCCTGTCCGCCGGGTCGCCCGCGACGCGGCTGTCCACGGCCTTCGACTCGGTCACCCTCTACGGTCGCGATCCGGCTCCCCGACCCGACATCTACGGCAAGGTCGGCACCTCGGGTGTGTCGATCGCGACCCTTGACGACATGACGGCCCTGTTCGACGGGTTCGATCTCGGCGACCCGGCGACCAGCGTCTCCATGACGATCAACGGCCCGGCGCCGGCCATCCTCGCGATGTTCCTGACCACGGCGATCGACCAGCGGTTGGCCGCGTTCGTCGACGAGCACGGCCGCGAGCCGAGCGACGACGAAGCCGCCGAGATCACCGCCGGCGCCCTCGCCACCGTGCGGGGCACGGTTCAGGCGGACATCCTCAAGGAGGACCAGGGGCAGAACACCTGCATCTTCTCCACCGAGTTCGCGCTGCGGGCGATGGCGGACGTGCAGGAATGGTTCATCGAGCACAACGTCCGCAACTTCTACTCCGTCTCGATCTCCGGCTACCACATCGCCGAGGCCGGCGCGAACCCCGTCACCCAGCTCGCCTTCACACTGGCCAACGGATTCACCTATGTCGAGGCCTATCTCGCCCGGGGAATGCGGATCGACGACTTCGCGCCGAACCTGTCGTTCTTCTTCTCCAACGGCATGGACGCGGAGTACACGGTCATCGGGCGGGTGGCGCGGCGGATCTGGGCGGTCGCGATGCGCGAGCGGTACGGCGCCACGCCCCGCTCGCAGATGCTCAAATACCACGTGCAGACCTCCGGTCGGTCACTGCACGCCCAGGAGATGGCGTTCAACGACATCCGCACGACCCTCCAGGCGCTGTGCGCGATCTACGACAACTGCAACAGCCTGCACACCAATGCCTACGACGAGGCCGTGACCACGCCCACCGAGAGCTCGGTGCGCCGCGCGCTCGCCATTCAGATGGTCATTGATGGGGAATGGGGACTCGCTGCCAACGAGAACCCCCTGCAGGGCTCGTTCATCGTCGATGAACTGACCGATCTGGTCGAGGAGGCCGTGCTCGCCGAGTTCGAGCGGATAAGCGACCGCGGTGGCGTGCTGGGCGCGATGGAGACCGGTTATCAGCGGGGCCGGATCCAGGACGAGTCGATGCTCTACGAGCGCCGCAAGCACGACGGCACGCTGCCGATCGTCGGGGTCAACACCTTCCTCGCCCCCGACCGCGCAGTCGGCGGCCCGGATCGCGCCGCCGACGCCGCCGGCTCCCTGGAGCTGGCCCGAGCCACCGAGGACGAGAAGCGTTCCCAGCTCACCCGCCTGACCGAGTTCCAGCGCCGGCACGCCGCCGAGGCCGAGGCCGCCCTGACCGAGCTGCGCGCGGTCGCCGCCGACACCGGAAACACCTTCGCGGCGTTGATGAAGGCGGTCCGGGTCTGCTCGCTGGGTCAGATCACCCAGGCGTTCTTCGACGTGGGTGGCCAGTATCGCCGGAATGTCTGACATTCCCCGACGGGGTGACGTCGCACGGTGCGTTGAGCGTGGCGACCCGTAATCTCCGCGTACGCATGAGTCTTTGCCTGCACGTGGCGTCCTGGGGTGCAATGGACGCCGGCCGTCATCTGGGCGGTCCCCGGCCCGCCGGCCGGGTGGGAGACATCCCCTGAAGTGCAGGAGCGTCCAAGCCGTGGCCACCCCCAAACCGCTGCCCACCGATCCCATAGCGGAGGCCCACCGGCACTGGACCGCGCACGGCTGGGGCTCGGTGGCGGACGGGATGGCGGCGGTCACGTCGCTGATGCGCGCCCAGCAGATCATGCTGGCTCGGGTCGACGAGGTCCTGCGCCCACTCGATCTGACCTTCGCCCGGTACGAGCTGCTCATGCTGCTGCTGTTCTCCCGCCGCGGTGCCCTCCCGCTGAACAAGATCGGGAGCCGGCTTCAGGTCCATCCGACCAGCATCACCAGTGCCGTCGACCGGCTGGAGGCCCGCGGCCAGGTCCGCCGCACCCCCCACCCCACCGACCGCCGGGCGATTCTCGCCGAGATCACCGAGGAGGGGCGGGTGACGGCGCTCGCCGCGACGGAGAAGCTCAACGACACCGTCTTCGCCGACCCCGGCCTGGGCGACGGGGGCGTGCGGACGCTCATCGACCTGCTCACCGACCTGCGCCGGGCGGCCGGTGACTTCTGAGCCGGCTCCGGTCGCGCTGCCGGTGACTTCTGAGCCGGCTCCGGTGCCACTGCCGGCTCTGTTCCGGGTGCAGTGTGACCCCGGCGTCACGGTTCTGGCGCCCGCCGCCGCGGCCGCCGGTGGGATCGTGCTGCTCGGCGGGTCGCCGCTGCGGCTGATGGCGCTGTCCGCCCCCGGGGCACGGGTGTTCGCGGCGCTGCGTGGGGGCGCCACGGTCGGTGCGGCCGGGCCCGGCGCGGGGCTGCTGGCGCGCCGGCTCGTCGACGCCGGGATCGTCCATCCGCTGCCGCCGCGCAGCACGGCGCCGGTGGGCACGGTCGCCGAGGTCTCCGGGGTCACCGAGGTCGCCGGGGTCTCCGGGGTCACCGAGGTCGCCGGGGTCTCCGGGGTCGGCGGGATCACGGCTGTCATTCCGGTCCGGGACGGGGCCGGGCGCATCGGCGCGCTGGTCGGCGCGCTGCGCGGGCAGTGCGCCGAGGTCGTCGTCGTCGACGACGGCTCCCGCGACGACACCTCGGCCGAGGCCGCCGCGGCCGGCGCCCGGGTGATCCGGCACGACCGGGCCCGCGGCCCCGCCGCGGCGCGCACCAGGGGCGCCCGGGCCGCGCGCACCGAGGTGATCGTCTTCTGCGACTGCGACGTCCGGCCCACCGCCGACTGGCTCGACCGCCTCATCGCCCACCTCGCGGACCCGGCGGTCGTCGCCGTCGCGCCGCGGGTCGCCTCCCCGGTACCGCCGGGGTCGCGTGGCGGCCTGCGGGAACGCTACGAGGCGGGCCGCTCCCCGCTCGATCTCGGGCCGTGGCCGGCGGCGGTGCGCCCCGGAGGGCGGGTGTCGTACGTGCCGTCGGCGGTGCTGCTCATCCGGCGGGCGCATGCCGCGTTCGACCCGGCGCTGCGCTTCGGCGAGGACGTTGACCTGGTGTGGCGGCTCGTCGGCGCCGGTCACACCGTCCGTTACGAGCCGGCGGCGGTGGTGCACCACGATCCGCGGCCGTCCTGGCGGGCCTGGGCGCGTCAGCGCCATGGCTACGGCTCGTCTGCGGCGGAGCTCGCCCGGCGGCATCCCGGACCGCTGCGACCGGCCCGCGGGGCGGCGAGCGCGGTGGCGGCGGTCGGCCTGCTGGCGCTGCGCCGGGACCGGGGTGGGGTCGCCGTGGTCGGCGCCCTGGCCGCGGGCTCGGTGGCGCTGACCACCGCCCGTCTCGCCCGCCGGCTGGGCCGCACCGACCGCCCCGGCCGCGCCGCGCTGGCCCTGACCGTCCGGGGGCGGCGCCACGCCCTGCTTGCCGCCGCCGAGACGTCGCGGCGCACCTGGCTGCCCCTGCTGGCCTGTGCCGGCACGCCGGGCCGGCTGGTCCTGGCCGCGGCGACGCTGCCGTTGGTGCACGACTGGTGGGTGACGCGCCCGGCGGTCGGCCCCGTGCCGTACCTGCTCCTGCGCGTCGCCGACGACGCCGCCTACTGCGCCGGCGTCTGGTCCGGCTGCCTGCTGCGGGGCGACCTCGAACCGCTGATCCCGGCGCCGCCGTCCGTCCCGCGCCGCGGGCGGGGGGCGGTCGCGGGGCGGGTGTGATCGGCGCGGCGGCGCCGCCCGGCCGCGCGCGGCTACCCTCTACCGTGTGACCTATCTCGACCACGCGGCGACGACGCCGATGCGACCGGAAGCGCTCGCCGCGTACGCCGCGGTGCTCGCCGACACCGGCAATGCCTCGTCGTTGCATGCCAGCGGCCGCCGGGCCCGCCGCATCGTCGAGGAGTCGCGCGAGACGCTGGCCGGCGTGCTGGGCGCCCGGCCGTCCGACGTGGTGTTCACCGGCGGCGGCACGGAGGGCGACAACCTCGCGCTCAAGGGCCTGTACTGGGCGCGGCGGCGGGCCGAGCCCGGCCGGCGCCGGGTGCTGGTCAGCGCGGTCGAGCACCGGGCGGTGCTGGACACCGTGCAATGGCTGGGTGCCGAGCAGGGCGCCGAGGTGGAGCTGCTCGACGTCGACGCCGCCGGCATGGTGCACCCGGACACCCTCGCCGCCGCCCTCGACCGCGATCCCGCCGCGGTGGCCCTGGTCTCGGTGATGTGGGCGAACAGCGAGGTCGGCACGGTCGAGCCGGTCGCGGAGCTCGCCGCCGTCGCGCATCGGCACGGGGTGCCGTTCCACACCGACGCGGTGCAGGCGTTCGGCCAGATCCCCGTCACGGTCGGCGAGCAGGGGCCCGACGCCATCACCGTCAGCGCCCACAAGATCGGCGGGCCGGTCGGGGTCGGCGCCCTGGTGGTGCGCCGCGGCCTTGCACTGGAGCCGCTGACCCACGGCGGCGGCCAGGAACGCGACATCCGCTCCGGGACGCTGAACACCGCCGGGGTGGCGGCGTTCGCGGCCGCGGCGGCGACGGCCTGCGCCCAGGCGCCGAGCGAGGGCGCCCGGCTGGCCGCGTTGCGCGACGACCTCGTCCGCCGGATTCAGGAGAAGGTGCCGGGCGCCGTGCTCAACGGCGCCCCGCTGGGCGGTCCGCAGCGGCTGCCCGGCAACGCCCATCTCACGTTCCCCGGCTGCGAGGGCGACTCGCTGCTGATGCTGCTCGACGCGCGCGGCATCGAGTGTTCGACCGGCTCGGCCTGCTCGGCGGGAGTAGCCCGGCCCTCGCACGTGTTGCTGGCCATGGGGGCCGGCGAGGAGCATGCGCGCAGTTCGCTGCGCTTCTCGCTGGGCCACTCGTCGCGCGCCGCCGACGTGGACGCGCTCGTCGAGGCGATCGGGCCGGTGGTGGAGCGGGCGAGCCGCGCGGGCGCGCTCGCGGGGATGACCGGCGCCTGATCCGCGCCGCGTGCGCGGCGCCGCCGGAGGTTTCTGGGAACCGGAGGGTTCTGGGGAGGTGCAGGTCTGATGCGGATGCTCGCCGCCATGTCCGGCGGGGTCGACTCCGCCGTCGCCGCCGCGCGGGCGGTCGACGCCGGGCACGACGTCACCGGCGTCCATCTCGCCCTGTCCCGATCGCCCGAGTCGGACCGGACCGGCGCCCGGGGCTGCTGCACGCTGGAGGACGCCCGCGACGCGCGCCGTGCCGCGGACGTGCTGGGCATCCCGTTCTACGTGTGGGATCTGGCCGAGCGGTTCGAGGCCGAGGTCATCGACCAGTTCGTGGAGTCCTACGCGGCGGGACGCACCCCCAACCCGTGCGTGCGCTGCAACGAGCGGATCAAGTTCGCCGCGGTGCTGGACCGGGCGCTCGCCCTCGGCTTCGACGCCGTGGTCACCGGCCACCACGCCCGCCTCGACCCGGATGGCACGCTGCGCCGATCGGTCGACCCCGCCAAGGACCAGTCCTACGTGCTCGGCACGCTGCGGCCCGAGCAGCTCGGCGCGGCGCGTTTCCCGCTGGGCGACTCCACCAAGGCGCAGGTGCGCCGCGAGGCGGCCGAGCGCGGGCTGGCCGTCGCCGACAAGCCGGACAGCCACGACATCTGCTTCATCTCCGGCGGGGACACCGGCGGCTGGCTGCGGGAGCGGATCGGCTCGCGGCCCGGGCCCATCGTCGACTCCCGGACCGGGCAGACTCTCGGCGAGCATGACGGGACCTTCGCCTTCACCGTCGGTCAGCGCCGCGGGCTGCGCGTGGGGCACCCGGCGCCGGACGGGCGCCCCCGCTACGTCCTCGACATCTCCCCGGCGACCTCGACGGTCACCGTCGGCCCGGCGGAGGAGCTCGACATCCGCCGGCTGGTCGCCGACCGCGCGGCCTGGCCGCACGAGGGCGTGGTGACCTGCCAGGCCCAGGTCCGGGCGCACGGCGGGGTCGTGGCCGCCGAGGCCGAGGCGCGCGGCGACGACCTCGTCGTCACCCTCACCACCCCGGTGCGCGGGACGGCGGCGGGTCAGGCCGTCGTGCTCTACGACGGCGACCGGGTGCTCGGAGGGGGGCACATCCGCGTCACCGCCGCGTGAGCGGCCGGCGGGGCTGGGCGGGGTGCCGGGCACCGTCGGCCACAATGGCGGGATGAGTTCCGATGAGCACTGAGGCCGGCCCCGCGCCGCTGTGGCCGGCCGGCGCGGCCACCGGGGTGGGTTCGCTGCCGGGCACTGACCCCGTCGAGGCCACGAAGTCGGTGTTCGACGAGCTGCCGGACCTGCCGCACCTGCCGGAGCTGCCGGCCCGCGGGCCCGGCGCCGCGATGATCGGCCGGTCGGCGGCGATCCTGCTCGACCTGCCCGTCGACCTGCAGCCGGCCGGCTGGCGGTTGGTGCCCCGGCCGGGCCTGGACCTGCGCCGTTCCCGGGACCTGCTCCGACAGGACCTGGACGCGTTGTTCGACGTCGCCGCCGACTACTCCGGGCCGCTCAAGGTCGCCGTGGCCGGGCCGTGGACGCTGGCCGCCGACATCGAGCTGCCCCGTGGGCACAAGGCGCTGTCCGACGCCGGCGCCACCCGGGACCTCGCCGAGGCGCTCGCCGCCGGTCTGGCCGACCATCTCGGCGACATCGCCCGCCGGGTGCCGGGCGCGCGGCTGATCGTCCAGCTCGACGAGCCGTCGCTGCCGGTGGTGCTGGCCGGTCGGGTGCGCACGCCCAGCGGCTTCTCGGTGGTGCCGGCTGTCGAGGAGGGCCTGGCGGTGCAGCGGCTGCGCGCACTCGCCGACGCCACCCGCGCGCTGGCCGGTGTCGCCGGGGTCGGCGTGCACTGTTGTGCGGCGGACGTGCCGCTGGCGGCGCTGCGCGGCGCCGGGATGGACTTCGTCGGGCTCGACGCGGCCCTGCTGACCCGCGCCCAGGACGACGCGGTCGGCGAGCTCGTGGAGGCCGGGGTGCGGCTCATCGCGGGCCTGGTGGCCACCGGCGGCGGGGTGGCCACCGGTGGCGGGTCGGCGAAACTGTCGGACGTCCGCCGTACGGTCGAACCCGTCACTGCACTGTGGAGCCGGCTCGGATTCCGGCCCGAACAGCTCGGGGAGGTGGTCGCCGTGGCACCCGCGTGCGGCCTTGCGGGATTCGACGTCGACGCGGCCAGAGCGGTCATGCGGCACTGCCGCCGGGCGGGCCGCGTCCTGGTCGACGCGCCGGCATGAGCGCGCCACTGGGCTCCGGTGACGCGGCGGCCGTCGAGGCTGCGGCGGCCGGCGAGGCCGGGGCCGCGGTCGAGGCTGCGGTCGAGGCCCATGCGGCGGCGAAACCGACCGTCGCCGCCTCCGTCGCGGACCGGGCCCGCGCCGCCGAGCTCGCCCGCGAGCTGGACGAGCACGCCTACCGGTACTACGTGCTGGATTCGCCGACCGTCTCCGACGCCGAGTACGACCGGCTGATGCGTGAGCTCACCGCGCTGGAGGAGCGCCACCCCGAGCTGCGCACCCCGGACTCGCCGACGCAGAAGGTGGCCGGGTCGTACTCGACTCTGTTCACCCCGGTCGAGCATCTCGAGCGGCTGCTGTCGCTGGACAACGTCTTCGACGACGACGACTTTCATCTGTGGGCCGCGCGCGCGGCGCGGGAGACCGAGGTCGACGGCTGGCTGTGCGAGCTGAAGATCGACGGGCTCGCCGTCGATCTCGTCTACGCCGACGGCCGGCTCGTGCGCGCGGCGACCCGTGGCGACGGGCGCACGGGGGAGGACATCACCCCCAACATCCGCACGCTGGCGAGCGTGCCGACCCGGTTGCACGGGGCGGGCGTGCCGGAGCTGCTGGAGGTCCGCGGCGAGGTCTTCTTTCCGACCGAGAAGTTCGCCGAGCTCAACGCGTCACTGGTGGCCGGCGGCGGCAAGCCGTTCGCCAACCCGCGTAACGCGGCGGCCGGGTCGCTGCGCCAGAAGGATCCCCGGGTCACCGCCACCCGTCCCCTCGACATGATCGTCCATGGTCTGGGGGCACAGCGCGGGTTCGACGCCGTCTCCCAGTCCGGGGCCTACGCCCGGTTCGCCGAGTTCGGGCTGCCCGTCTCGACGCACTTCGAGGTGCTGGCCTCGGTGGGCGACGTGCTGGCGTACATCCACCGCTGGGGGCGGGCCCGCCACGACGTCGAGCACGAGATCGACGGGGTGGTCGTCAAGGTCGACGCGTTCGCGTTGCAACGGCGGCTGGGGTCGACGTCGAAGGCGCCGCGGTGGGCGGTGGCCTTCAAGTACCCGCCCGAGGAGGTCACGACGAAGCTGCGCGACATCCGGGTGAACGTCGGCCGCACGGGTCGGGTGACCCCGTTCGGCGAGCTCGAACCGGTGCTCGTCGCCGGTTCCACGGTGGGCCTGGCGACCCTGCACAACGTCGACGAGGTCGGCCGCAAGGGCGTCCTCATCGGCGACACGGTCGTGCTGCGCAAGGCCGGCGACGTGATTCCGGAGATCGTCGGCCCGGTCGTCGACCTGCGCGACGGCACCGAGCGCGCCTTCGTCATGCCCACCCACTGCCCCGAGTGCGGCACCGAGCTGGTGCGCCCCGAGGGTGAGGTGGACATCCGCTGCCCGAACACCGACGCCTGCCCGGCGCAGCTCCGCGAGTTGATCTTCCACCTCGCCTCGCGGAACGCGCTGGACATCGACGGCCTCGGCTACGAGACGGCGATCGCCCTGCTCGAGGCCGACCGGGTCGGCGACATCGGCGACATCTTCCACCTGACGCCGGAGTCGTTCGAGGGGCTGCGCGGCTTCGGCCAGAAGAAGATCGACCAGATCCTGCGCGGCGTCGAGGCGGGGCGGCACCGGCCGCTGTGGCGGCTGCTGGTCGGCCTGTCCATCCGCCACGTCGGGCCGACGGCGGCGCGCGCGCTCGCCCGGGAACTGCGCTCGCTCGACGCGATCGCCGCCGCCCCCGCCGAGCAGCTCGCTGCCGTCGAGGGTGTCGGCCCGAAGATCGCCAGCGCGGTGGTGGACTGGTTCGCCGACGCCCGCCACCGCGACATCGTCGCCCGCATCGCCGCCGGTGGCGCGTCGCTCGCCGACGCCGGCGCCGAGGAGGGCCCCCGCCCGCTCGACGGCATAGCGGTGGTCATCACGGGAACGCTCGACGGCTGGAGCCGGGACTCGGCGACCGAGGCGGTGCAGGGCCGCGGCGGCAAGGTCACCGGCTCGGTGAGCAAGAAGACCGCCTTCGTCGTCGTCGGCGCCGATCCGGGGGCGGCCAAGTACGACAAGGCGCGCAGCCTCGGCGTGCCGGTGCTGGACGAGGCCGGGTTCGCCGTGCTGCTCGAGCGGGGCGCGGACGCCGCGCGGGAGCGGGCCGTGCCCGCCGACGCGCCGGCTACCCCAGTCACACCGGCTACCCCAGTCACACCGGCTACCCCAGTCACACCGGCTACCCCAGTCACACCGGATGCTCCAGCCGCTCCGGACGTCGACTCCGCCCGCCAGGCGGCGCAGACGCAGGACGATGCCCCGCCGGGGTGACCCGGGGCTGGCGCGGGCCGAGCCGTCAGGGGCGGTCCGTCCTGCTCAGGCTCGCCGCGATGCCGGCGAGGTGGGCCAGCCGCTCGATCTCGGAGGGGCGGAAGGCCGGGCCGCCAGGACGGCCGATGAGGATGATCAGCCGGTCGCAGCCGACGGGTGCCGCGGCGAGCTCCATGCTGACCGCCTCCCACCGAGGCGGGAAGGTGCCCTCGTCCGGCCCGATCCGCCGCGCGCGGTCCAGCGGCAGCCAGGGTAGCGGTAACCGGACCCGTTCGGGCACCCCGAGGTCGTCCCCGCCGAGGGTGGGCGCGCCGACCGAGGTCTCCCGCACCCGCACGTCGCCCGCGCCGACATGCTCGAGCAGCACCGCCCAGTCCGCGTTGAACACGCCCGGGGCCAGCTCCGTCAGGGTCGCCGCGGCGTCGACGGGCCGCTCGGCGGTCAGCGCGTCGACGAGGTCGAGGTCGCTGGCCACGCCGCCGCCGTCCGCGAGGAACGGGCGCAGCGACTCGACGACCACCCCCGGGACCGAGTGGGCCGCGCTCATCGCCCGATCCGCGAGTCCGCCCGGCGGCAGCATGACGAGCAGGTCGTCCACCGCGCCGGCGGCGGTGCGCTCCACGACGGTGACGCTGACGATGTCGATGCCGGCGGCGCCCAGGGCGGTGGCGACGGCGCCGAGGGTGCCCGGGCGGTCCGGCAACACGACGCGCAGCAGGTACGACATGTAGTTGAGCATGCACAAAGAGCGTGTCGTCGGCATGGCCGACCGGTCACGCCGAGATGACGCGCCGCGCCGCCGCCTGCCTGGTCAGGGGCCCGGCGGGCGGCGCCGACCGGCCCGCCGCCGCCACCGCGGGGTCGGCTCGGCCGGCAGGTCGGCGGGGCGGGGTCCGTCCCGGTCGCGCCGCGGCCCGTACCATGACATGACGTCGACGCGGCGAAGCGTCCGGTCCGGTTCTCCCCCCGCGGCCAGCCTCCGGGCGGCCCGGAGTCCCCGGCTTTCCCGGCTGCCGCCCGCGGCACGCACGACCAGTCACGGGCTTCGCGCCCACCGCCCACGAAGGGGCCACACGCCATGGGGATCACGCGGGACGAGGTAGACCATCTCGCCCGGCTGTCGCGGATGTCGGTGACCGACGACGAGCTGGACGCGCTGGCACCGCAGCTCGAGGCGATCCTGTCGGCGGTCGCCCGGGTCTCCGAGGTCGCCGCGGCGGACATCCCGCCGACCAGTCACGCCGTGCCGCTGACGAACGTCTTCCGCCCGGACGTCGCCCGCCCGTCGCTGACCGCCGCCGAGGCCCTCGCCGGCGCCCCCGCCACCGAGGACGGCCGCTTCCGGGTGCCCCGCATCCTTGATCCGGACGAGTGAGGTCGCCGCCCGCATGACGGACCACCCGACACCTTCCGCCACGACCACCCCGGCCGCCGCGGCCGACGTCGTGCACCTGACCGCCGCGGCCACGGCGGCGGCGATCGCCGCGGGCGAGCTGAGCGCCGTCGAGGCGACCCAGGCCGCGCTCGACCGCATCGCCAAGGTCGACGACACCATCCACGCCTTCCTCCACGTCGACCCCGAGGGCGCGCTCGCCGCGGCCCGCTCCGTCGACGAGCGCCGGGCCGCCGGGGAGCGGCTCGGCCCGCTCGCCGGGGTGCCGCTGGCACTCAAGGATGTCCTGACCGCCCGCGGGATGCCGACCACCTGCGGCAGCCGGATTCTCGAGGGCTGGCACGCGCCGTACGACGCGACCGTGGTCAGCCGGCTGCGCGCGGCGGACGTCGTCCTGCTCGGCAAGGTCAACATGGACGAGTTCGCGATGGGTTCGTCCACGGAGAACTCGGCCTACGGGCCGACGCGCAACCCGTGGGACACCACCCGCATCCCCGGCGGCAGCAGCGGCGGCAGCGCGGCGGCGGTCGCCGCCTTCGAGGCGCCGTTGGCGATCGGCACCGACACCGGTGGCTCCATCCGCCAGCCGGCCGCGGTCTGCGGGCTGGTCGGGGTGAAGCCCACCTACGGCGGCGTGAGCCGCTACGGCCTGGTCGCCTTCTCCAGCTCGCTGGACCAGGCCGGCCCGCTGGCCCGCACCGTCACCGACGCGGCGCTGCTGCACGCCGCGATCGCCGGCCACGACCCGCTCGACTCCACCAGCGTGGACGTGCCCGTGCCCGCGGTGGTCGAGGCGGCGGGCCGGCGCGACATCCGCGGCCTGCGGGTCGGCGTCGTGCGGGAGCTCGCCGGCGAGGGCTACGACGCGGGGGTGCAGGCCGCCTTCGCCGCCGCCGTCGAGACCCTCACCGAGCTCGGCGCCGAGGTCGTCGAGGTGAGCTGCCCGCACTTCACCTACGCGCTGGCGGCCTACTACCTGATCGCACCGAGCGAGTGCTCGTCCAACCTGGCCCGCTTCGACGCGATGCGGTTCGGCCTGCGAGTCGGCGACGACGGCCAGGCCGGTGCCGAGGAGGTCATGAGCCGCACCCGCGAGGCCGGCTTCGGCCCGGAGGTGAAGCGGCGGATCATCCTGGGCACCTACGCGCTGTCCTCGGGCTACTACGACGCCTACTACGGCCAGGCGCAGAAGGTCCGCACTTTGATCAGCCGGGACTTCGCCGCCGCGTTCGAGCAGGTCGACGTGCTGGTCTCGCCCACCACCCCGACCCCGGCGTTCCCGCTCGGGGCGAAGGTGGACGATCCGGTCGCCATGTACCTGTCGGACCTGTGCACCATCCCGTCGAACCTGGCCGGCGGCCCGGCGATGAGCCTGCCGGCGGGCCTGGCGGACGGGCTGCCGGTGGGCATCCAGATCATGGCGCCGCCGTTCGCCGACGATCGGCTCTACCTGGTCGGTGGGGCGCTGGAGGAGGCGCTCGACGTCCGGCGCGGCCACGCGCTGCTCGACGAGGCCCCGGCGCTGTGACCGGCCAGGAGGTGCGGACCGGCCAGGACGTGCGGACCGGCCAGGAGGTGCGGACCGGGCCGGGGACGGGGCAGGACGGAGGGGGTCGGCGATGGTGAGTCTGCGCAGCGGGCGGCAGGACCGTCTGCTGGTCGTCGTGGTCTGGCTGCTGACCGTCGTGGTGCTGGGCCTCGGCATCGCGACGGTGAACCCGATCCTGCTCGTCTGGGGCGTGCTGGGCCTGCCGGCCGCGGTGTTCCTCAGCTACGTGCACCTGCGCGACACCCGCCCGCCAGCCGGACCCGGCGGACCCGGCGGCACCGAGACCACCTCCGCCGAGACCACCTCCGCCGAGCCCGGCTCGGCCGACGATTCGTCGTCATGACCGGCCGACCCGCGCATCCAGCGACCCACGAGGAGTACCCCCGGTGAGCACTGCGGCTCCCGCCAGCGCGCTGCCCTCCTACGCCGACGCGCTCGCCCGTTACGAGCCGGTGATCGGGTTGGAGACGCACGTCGAGCTCGGCACCGTCTCCAAGATGTTCTGCGGCTGCCCCACGGCGTTCGGCGCCGAGCCCAACACCCAGGTCTGCCCGGTCTGCCTCGGCCTGCCCGGCGCCCTGCCGGTGGTCAACGAGGCGGCGGTGCGTTTCGCCGTCATGATCGGTCTCGCGCTGCACTGCGACATCGCGTCCTGGTGCCGGTTCGCCCGCAAGAACTACTTCTACCCGGACATGCCGAAGAACTTCCAGATCAGCCAGTACGACGAGCCGCTGTGCACGGACGGCTGGCTCGACGTCGAGGTCGACGGCGAGGTGCACCGGGTCGGGATCACCCGCGTGCACATGGAGGAGGACACCGGCAAGTCGCTGCACGTCGGCGGCGCCACCGGGCGCATCCACGGGGCGACCCACTCGCTGGTCGACTTCAACCGGGCCGGGATCCCGCTCGTCGAGATCGTCACCGAGCCCGACGTCCGCTCGCCGGAGGTCGCCCGCGCCTACGTCGACGAGCTGCGCGAGCTGATCCGCGCTCTCGACGTGTCCGACGTGCGGATGGAGCAGGGCTCGCTGCGCTGCGACGCGAACGTCTCGCTGCGCCGCCGCCCCGCCCCCGGTGAACCCGACGCCCCGTTCGGCACCCGCACCGAGACGAAGAACCTGAACTCCCTGCGGTCGGTGGAGCGGGCCGTGCGCTATGAGATCACCCGCCAGGCCGGCCTGCTCGACGACGGCGAGCGGATCCTCCAGGAGACCCGTCACTTCGACGAGGCGTCCGGGCGGACGTCGCCGGGCCGGTCCAAGGAGGAGGCGACCGACTACCGGTACTTCCCGGAGCCGGACCTGACCCCGCTGGCCCTGCCCGCGCAGTACGTCGACGAGCTGCGCGTCGGCCTGCCGGAGCTGCCCGCGGCGCGGCGCGCCCGGCTCATCGCCGAGCACGGCTACACCGCGCGGGACCTGACCGACCTGCGCAACGCCGGGGTGCTGGACCTGGTGGAGCAGACCGTGGCCGCCGGGGCGACCCCGGCGGCGGCGCGCAAGTGGTGGCTCAACGAGCTGGCGCGTCGCGCCGCCGACGCCGGCGGCCAGCCGAGCGACCTCGCGATCAGCCCGGCCGACGTCGCGCGGATCACCGTGCTCGTCGCCGGTGGCGAGCTCACCGACGCGCTGGCCCGCAAGGTCATCGACGGCGTGCTGGCGGGGGAGGGCACCCCGGACGAGGTCGTCGCCGGGCGCGGCCTCGCCGTCGTCGCGGACGACGGGGCGCTTACGGCGGCGGTCGACGCCGCCATCGCCGCGGCGCCGGACATCGCGGAGAAGATCCGCGGCGGCAAGGTCAACGCCGTCGGCCCGCTGGTCGGCGCGGTGATGAAGGCGATGAGGGGTCAGGCGGACGCGGCGAGCGTGCGCGGCCTGCTGCTGGAGCGCCTCGGCGCGTCCTGAACCGGCCGGGCGGGCGGTGTGACTCCAACCCCGCCCGCCAGGCCCCCCGCCCCGCCGGACACCCCCCGCCCCCGGGCGTCTCCGCCAGCCGGCCCGAGGTTTCCGGGACGCCGTCCAGGGCCGTTCCAGCCTGCGCGGGGTTGCTCGATATGATCGGTCTTGCCGTCGTCGCGGACTCTTGCGGGGATTCCTGGCTGCCAACCCCGATTCGGGGGATATTGCCCGGTTGGACGTAGTCATTCGGGTTCGGGATGTCAGTCGCGGGTGCCGAAGGTTGTCCCGACGTGACCTGGGCCCGGGAAGACCACGTTTTCCTTCCGTGTCGGACCCGCGTGTCGAGTTGCCGACGCCGACCGGCGCGTCGGGTGCGCAGTGCCGGGGGCCTTCGTAGGGTGGGTCTCCGATCGGGCAGTCGTCTGCGAGGGGAGGCGTCTCGTCATGCCCCTCACTCCGTCCGGATTCACCGCGTCGACCTCGCGCCGCCGCGGCCGCGGCCGGCGGCGGGCGATCATCGCCGCCGTGGTGGTCCTCGTCCTGGCCGCCGGCAGCGGGCTCGGCTACGTGCTGAAGAGCCGCTCCGACGAGCGGGCGGCCGACCGCCGGGCCCAGGCCGCGGCCGCGGCCTACCTCGCCGCCTGGCGAACCCTGACCACCACCGGCGGGACGGCGACCCGCACCTCGGCGGGCCCGGCGTCCGCGGCCAGCACCGCGCCGGCCAGCACCGCGCCGGCCAGCACCGCGCCGGCCAGCGCCGCCCCGGCCAGCGGGAGCGGCGGGGCGGCGACACCGGCCGCGGCCGGCGCGGGGGCCGCCGGGTCGGCGCCGGCCGGCGGCCGTGACGGGGCCGGTCGGGCCGCGGTGAGCGCGGTGAGCGTGCCCGGCAGCGTCGACGTCGCGGCCCTGCTGACCACGATGGCCGACGTGCGGGACCGGCTGCTGGTCACCGGGGCCACCTTCACCCCGGGATCGATCGATCGCAGCGGCAAGGCGGCGAGGGCGCCCTACGTGGCCCGGCTCGACCTGTCCGGCCTGCCGGCGCCGCTGGAGTACGCGGGCGTGCTCAACCTCGTCGACACCGGTCGAGGGTGGAAGGTCCGGGCGGAGCCGGCGTCCGTGCATCCCGCCCTGCGCCCCGGGCTGCACCTGGACCGGACCGCCTCGACCGGCCACCGCGGCGACCTGCTCGCCGCCGACGGCCAGCCGCTGCGCGACTCCGGGGACCTCGCCGGCAACCTCGTCGGCCGGACCGACCCGCTGTCCGGGCTGCAGCGCGTCTACGACGACCGGCTGCGCGCCCAGGGTGGTGCCGTCGTCGTGCGCGACGCGCGGGGCGCCACCGTCCAGACGCTGCGCACCTACCCGATGACCGACGGCGGGTCGGTCCGGACGACCCTCGACCTGCGGGTCCAGCAGGCCGCCGAGACTGCGCTCGCGACCGCCGCCCGACCCACCGCGGCGATGGTGGCCATCGACACCCGCACCGGCGGCGTGCTGGCGCTGGCGAACCACCCGCCGAGCGGGGCGAGCCGCGCCGTGCGCGGCAAGTACCCGCCGGGCTCCACCTTCAAGATCGTGACGGCCACCGCCGCACTGATGAACGGCAAGGCGGCGAACACCCCGCTGGACTGCACCCAGACGGTCAGCGTGGGCGGGCGGACCTTCCAGAACGCCGAGTCCGAGCAGTTCGGGCCCATCCCGCTGCGGACCGCCTTCGCCAAGAGCTGCAACACCGCCTTCATCCGGCTGGAGGAGTCGCTGCCGTCCGACGCCCTGGAGAAGGCCGCCCAGCTCTACGGCTTCGACGGCCGGGCGCCGCTGGACATCGCCAGCGTCGGTGGGAGCTTCCCGACCCCGCGCGACTCGGTCGAGTCCGCCTCGGCGTCGATCGGACAGGCCCGCATCGAGGTCTCGCCCCTGCAGATGGCGAGCGTGGCGGCGGCCGTCGCCAGCGGCACCTGGCGCCAGCCGTTCGTCGCCGGCCAGCCGGCGCGCAGCAACGCCATCCCGCCCGCGGTGCTCCCGCCGCTGCGGGACTTCATGCGGGCCGTCGTCACCGAGGGCACCGCCGCGAGCGTGCCGATGCCCGGCGAGGTCTACGGCAAGACCGGCACGGCCGAGTACGCCGACGGCGACCCGCCGCCCACCCACGCCTGGTTCGTCGGTTACCGGGGTGACGTGGCCTTCGCCGTCGTCGTCGAGGACGGCGGCTTCGGCGCCGAGACGGCGGCCCCGATCGCCGCCCGCTTCCTGACCGCCCTCGACGGCGGCGCGGTGGCCGCGCCCGGCTCCGGCGGTCGCTGATCCCGCCCCGCCCGCCGGGCGGCCTCGCGGGCCTCGCCGGCCTCGAGTATCTGGCCGCGGTGGCTCGCCGGCAGGGTCGGCGGGGCGGCCACCTGCGGTCGCTGCTTGACGTACGGCCCGAACTCCGGCACGGTATGTCTGTGCACAGTCAGATTCTCGTACGTTCAGAGCGCGCGTAGTCGACGACCTCGACCCCGTGCGCCGCCCCTCAGTGCCCTAGGCACGAGGGGCTTTTTCGTGCCCAGCCCCGCTTCGTGATCCAGCCCCTGCGTTCGTGATCCTGCCCCACCCGCGTTCGTGATCCTGCCCCGTCACGTGACCGAGCCCCAGCGCGCGCCCCCGCGTTCCGCCTGCCGAGACCACCCGCTGTCGCAGATTCCCGGCCTGTCAAGGAAGACGCCCAGATGACACGAGAGATCACCGGAGCACAGTCGCTCGTCCACTCCCTCGAGGCGGTCGGAGCGGATGTGGTCTTCGGCATCCCCGGCGGGGCGATCCTGCCCGCCTACGACCCGTTGTACGACTCCACGCGGGTGCGCCACATCCTCGTCCGGCACGAGCAGGGCGCCGGCCACGCGGCCGAGGGGTACGCGCAGGCCACCGGGCGGGTGGGGGTGTGCATGGCGACGTCCGGTCCGGGGGCGACGAACCTGGTCACCCCGATCGCGGACGCCTACATGGACTCGGTGCCCATGGTCGCGATCACCGGGCAGGTGGCCAGCGCCGCGATCGGGACGGACGCCTTCCAGGAGGCGGACATCTGCGGCATCACCCTGCCCATCACCAAGCACAACTTCCTCGTCCAGTCCGTCGACGACATCCCGCGGACGATCGCCGAGGCGTTCCACCTGGCGGGCACGGGGCGCCCCGGCCCCGTCCTGGTCGACCTGCCCAAGGACATCCTGCAGTCGGTCACGTCGGTGCTGCCGCACGAGATCTGGCCACCCACGCTCGACCTGCCCGGCTACCGCCCGATCACCCGCCCGCACAACAAGCAGGTGCGGGAGGCGGCGAAGCTGATCAGCGCATCCCGGCGTCCGGTGCTGTACATCGGCGGCGGCGTGCTCAAGGCGCGCGCCGCCGCGGAGCTGCGCACGCTGGCGGAGATGACCGGCATCCCGGTGGTCACCACACTGATGGCCCGCGGCGCCTTCCCCGACTCGCACCCCCAGCATCTGGGCATGCCCGGCATGCACGGCTCGGTCGCGGCGGTGACCGCGCTGCAGAAGGCGGACCTGCTCATCACCCTCGGCGCCCGCTTCGACGACCGGGTGACCGGCCGGCTGGCCTCGTTCGCGCCGAAGGCCGCGATCATCCACGCCGACATCGATCCCGCCGAGATCGGCAAGAACCGGACCGCCGACGTGCCCATCGTCGGTGACTGCCGAGAGGTGATCAACGAGCTGATCGCCGCACTGGCCGCCGAGGCCCGCCCGGACCTCGAGGGCTGGTGGCGCACCCTGGATGGCTGGCGGCGCACCTACCCGCTGGGCTACGACACCCCGGCCGACGGGTCGCTGGCGCCGCAGCACGTCATCGAGCGGCTCGGCCGCATCTCGGGCCCGGAGACGATTTTCGCGGCCGGCGTCGGCCAGCATCAGATGTGGGCCGCCCAGTTCATCTCCTACGAGAACCCCTACACCTGGCTGAACTCAGGCGGCGCCGGGACGATGGGCTTCGCCGTGCCGGCGGCGATGGGCGCCAAGGTCGGCCGCCCGGACGCCACCGTGTGGGCGATCGACGGCGACGGCTGCTTCCAGATGACCAACCAGGAGCTCGCCACCTGCGCGCTGGAGGGCATCCCGATCAAGGTTGCGGTCATCAACAACGGCTCGCTCGGCATGGTCCGGCAGTGGCAGACCCTGTTCTACGACAAGCGCTACTCGAACACCGAGCTCGGCACGCACCCGGGGTCGCCGCGGACCGGGGTCAAGCGGGTGCCCGACTTCGTCCGCCTCGCCGAGGCGCTGGGCTGCGTCGGCCTGCGCTGCGACTCGGCCGCCGAGGTCGACGCGACGATCGAGAAGGCGATGGCGATCGACGACGCCCCCGTGGTCGTGGACTTCGTCGTCCACCCCGACGCCATGGTCTGGCCGATGGTCGCCGCCGGCGCGAGCAACGACGACATCCGGGTCGCCCGCGACCTCGCGCCCGACTTCGACTACTCCGGGGACGCCGAGGTGAACCTGTGACGGCCCCCGACCCGACCCCCGACCCCAGGAGCGCGACATCATGACCCGGCACACCCTGTCCGTGCTGGTGGAGAACAAGCCGGGGGTGCTCGCCCGGGTCTCCGGCCTGTTCTCCCGGCGCGGGTTCAACATCGAGTCGCTCGCCGTCGGCCCGACCGAGCACCCGGACGTCTCCCGGATGACGATCGTCGTCGCGGTCGAGGACCTGCCGCTGGAGCAGGTGACCAAGCAGCTCAACAAGCTGGTCAACGTCCTGAAGATCGTCGAGATGGACACGTCCGTCTCGGTGCAGCGCGAGCTGATGCTGCTCAAGGTGCGCGCCGACCTGTCCGTCCGGTCGCAGGTGCTGGAGACCGTCACCCTGTTCCGTGCGAAGGTGGTCGACGTCGCCCCGGACGCCGTCACGATCGAGGCGACGGGCACCCGCGACAAGCTGGACGCCCTCATCCGGATGCTGGAGCCGTTCGGGATCCGGGAGCTTGTCCAGTCCGGCATGGTGGCGCTCGGCCGCGGCTCGCGGTCGATCACCGACCGCAGCCTGCGCGCCGTCGACCGGTCGGCCTGACCGGTCGACCTGTTCCACCCGCTTCACCCGGCCCGGCCGGCCGGGGCGTCCCGCGGCGATCCCGGTCAGGCCGCGCCCGCACTTCCCTTCACTCAACGAGGAGACACCCCCACGATGGTCGAGATCTACTACGACGACGACGCCTCGCTCGACGTCCTGGCCGGCCGCAAGGTCGCCGTCATCGGTTACGGCAGCCAGGGCCACGCGCACGCGCTGAACCTGCGCGACAGCGGCGTCGACGTGCGGGTCGGCCTGCCCGCGGACAGTCGCAGCCGGGCGAAGGCCGCCGAGGAGGGCCTGCGCGTGCTCACCCCGGCGGAGGCGTCCGCCGAGGCCGACATCATCATGCTGCTCACTCCGGACACCACCCACCGCAAGATCTACGCCGACTCCATCGCCCCGCATCTGAGCGAGGGCAAGGCGCTGGCGTTCGGGCACGGGTTCAACATCCGCTACGGGCTCATCGAGCCGCCGGCAGGCGTCGACGTGTTCATGGTGGCGCCGAAGGGCCCCGGTCACCTGGTGCGCCGGGTGTTCGAGGAGGGCAAGGGCGTGCCCGTCCTCGTCGCCGTCGAGAACGACGCCTCCGGCAACGCGCTGGCCGTCGCGCTGGCCTACGCCAAGGGCATCGGCGGCACCCGCGCCGGGGCGCTGCGCACCACCTTCACCGAGGAGACCGAGACCGACCTGTTCGGCGAGCAGGCGGTGCTCTGCGGTGGCGCGAGCGCGCTGGTCCAGGCCGGCTTCGAGACGCTGGTCGAGGCGGGTTACACCCCCGAGGTCGCCTACTTCGAGTGCCTGCACGAGCTCAAGCTCATCGTCGACCTGATGTACGAGGGCGGCATCTCGCAGATGCGCTACTCGATCTCCGACACGGCCGAGTACGGCGACGTCACCCGCGGCCCGCGGGTGGTCACCCCGGCCGTCAAGGCCGAGATGCGCAAGATCCTCGACGAGATCCAGGACGGCACGTTCGCGCGTGAGTGGGTCGCCGAGGACGACAACGGCCGGCCGAACTTCACCAAGCTCGTGGAGGAGGGCAAGCAGCACCCGATCGAGCAGGTCGGCGCCAAGCTGCGGCCGCTGATGTCCTGGATCGCCAAGTAACGCAGGGCTCGCCGCTTAAGCAGGGCTCGCCGCGTAACGCGCGGATCGCCAGTAGGACCGGGATCGCCGAGCGGCAGGGCGGTCAGCCGCCGGCGGACGCCGGTGCCGGGCTCCGCCGCCGGATGGTGGCGGCGCCCGGCCGCCGAACGGCGAGGACAGCCGGACCACATCGCCGGGATCGTGCATTTCCGGCGGGACCGGTGCGCAAAGCGTTCGGCGGGCGCAGTCCGCGTCGGTAGGCTGGGCCCGCCGCGCCACCCGGCGCGCAGTCAGCACGCTCACCACCGCCAGGCCGACGGCCACGTGATCACACCTCGTTCCGCGCGTCGCCTCCGGCCTGACCAGAGGTTGCTAGGAGAGGTCCAGTGCCCGTCGTACTCGTTGCCGAGGAGCTGTCGCCGGCCGGGCTGGAGGTGCTGTCCGGGGACTTCGAGCTTCGTCACGTCGACGGCGCCGACCGGTCGGCCCTCCTGCCCGCGATCGCCGACGTCGACGCCGTGATCGTCCGTTCCGCCACCAAGATCGACGCGGAGGCGCTCGCGGCGGCGAGCCGGCTCAAGGTCGTCGCCCGGGCCGGCATCGGCCTGGACAACGTCGACGTCGCCGCCGCCACCCAGCGCGGCGTCATGGTCGTCAACGCGCCCACGTCGAACATCGTCAGCGCCGCCGAGCACGCGATCGCGTTGCTGCTCGCCGTCGCCCGCCGGGTCCCGGCGGCCAACCAGTCGCTGAGCGGCGGGGAGTGGAAGCGGTCGAAGTTCACCGGTGTCGAGCTGGTCGAGAAGACGCTCGGCGTCGTCGGCCTCGGCCGCATCGGGGTCCTCGTGGCGCAGCGGCTGGCCGGCTTCGGCATGAAGGTCATCGCCTACGACCCCTACGTGTCGGTGGCCCGCGCCTCCCAGCTCGGCGTGACCCTCGTCGACCTCGACGAACTGCTGCGGCGCAGCGACGTGATCACGATTCACCTGCCCAAGACCCCGGAGACGCTCGGCCTGATCGGCGCCGAGGAGCTGGCCGGGACCAAGCCCGGCGTCATCATCGTCAACGCAGCCCGCGGCGGTCTTGTCGACGAGGCGGCGCTCGCCGAGGCGATCAGCTCAGGTCAGGTCGGCGGCGCCGGCATCGACGTCTTCGTCACCGAGCCGACGACCGCGTCGCCGCTGTTCGGTCTCGACAACGTGGTGGTCACCCCGCACCTCGGCGCCTCCACCCAGGAGGCCCAGGACAAGGCCGGGCTCGCCGTCGCCCGCTCGGTACGCCTGGCGTTGCAGGGCGAGTTCGTGCCGGACGCGGTCAACGTGCAGGCCGGTGGGGTCGTCGCCGAGGACGTCCGGCCGGGCCTGCCGCTCGCCGAGAAGCTGGGGCAGCTCTTCTCCGGGCTCGCCGGCGGGCTCGCCGCCGCCATCACCGTCGAGGTCCGGGGGGAGATCGCGGTCCACGACGTCTCGGTGCTCCAGCTCGCCGTGCTCAAGGGCGTCTTCACCGACGTCATCGAGGAGCAGGTCACCTACGTCAACGCCCCGCTGCTGGCGAAGGAGCGTGGCGTCGAGGTCGCCCTGGAGACCTCGGAGGAGGGCTCCAGGGACTACCGCAACCTGGTGACCGTGCGCGGTGTGCTCGCCGACGGCACCCCGGTGTCGGTCAGCGGGACCCTCGTCGGCTCCCGGCAGGTCGAGAAGATCACCGCGATCGACGGCTTCGAGGTCGACATCCGACCCGAGGCGCACCTGGCGTTCTTCCGCTACGAGGACCGGCCCGGAATCGTCGGCGCGGTCGGCGCGCTGCTCGGCGAGGCGAACATCAACATCGCCAGTGCCCAGGTGAGCCGGGTCCAGGCGGGTGGGGAGGCGCTGATGTCGCTGTCGCTGGACGACGCGGTCGCCGCCGACATCCTGGCCGACATCGCGAAGATCATCGGTGCTTCCTACGCGCGCGCGGTCAGCATCCAGGCCGAGTAGCGGTCCAGGCCGAGTAGCGGTCCAGGCCGAGTAGGGATGTAGGCCGAGCAGCGCCGGACCGGGTGGCCGGCAGTTCGGGCCCGACCCCTGGGATCGGGTGGCCGGTCGGTGCCGGGGGTCGGACCGCGGCGGTGGCACCCCGGTGGGGGCGCGCCGCGGCGACGGGCGGGCGGGCCGGCCCACGGTACGGCGATGGCGCGGCGGTCGGCTGCCGTCGGGGTGCCGCGACGCCGCAGGTGGGTCGTCGGCGGCGGCCGGTCGGGGCTGCCCGCCAGGCCGGCGCGGCGGTGCCGGCCGCCCCGTTCCCGCCCGGAAGTGCCCGGAGTGATCTTTACGCCGAACATGCGGCTTTGGCTGGGTGTCGGGTTTACCGTGGCTAGCATGGCGTCGCGGCATCAGGACCCGTTCGAGGGGCTTCGCCTGGATGAGCGATTCGTCCGCGGAGCCCGTTTTCTCGAGCCGTCCGCGGCCGAACGCAGCCGGCAGCACGGCCGGACCGCATCCGGTCGTTGCCAGGTCGTTCCCGCTCCCCGCGGGCTGCCCGGGTTCTTTCACCGGCTCGTGGCGCCGCCGAAGCCGCCGGGACGCCCCCGGCAGATCGCTCAGATGGTCACCTTCATCGCCATCGTCGTCGGGATGATCACCATTACGGTGGTGGCCCTGCGGCAGACGGCTACCCGGGGCGGGCCGGGCACCGCCACCCGCCTGGCCGCACCGAGCGCGTCGCAGGGCGGCGCGGCGAGCGCCACGAGTGCGAGGCCCGCGGTCACCGGCTCCCTGACCGGCCCTCCCGCCGGCTATGCGGTCGCCCCGGCACTGCTGGCCGCCCTGCACCGCGGCGACTGTCTGAACTGGACGCCCTACCCGGCAGGCGCACCCGTGCCGATGGTGCCGGTGGTCGCGGTCCGGGTGAGCTGCGACCGGCCGCACATCGACGAGGTCACCCGGCTGGTGAACCTCGCGCCGCTGTTCGGCCGCTGGCCCGGCGCGTCGACGGTGGCCCAGGTGGCGGACGCGCGCTGCGCCGGGGCGCTGCGCGACTTCGCCGGGGCCATCGACGCCACCCCGCACTACATCGTCGGCACGATCTACCCGTCCGAGCCGAGCTGGCAGGACGGCGCGCGCTCGGTCGCCTGTACGGTGCGCACCGACGACCTGCGGGCCCGCACCGGCCCGTTCCGGGTCATCGGCTCGATCGGCGCCTGAGGGCGCGGGCAGCGGACTCGAGGCGGGCGGCCGAGGCGAGGCGCGGGCGGCCGAGGCGAGGCGAGGCGCGACCGGGCCGTGGCGGCCCACCACCGACCGATCGGGGCCGACATCGGGTACTGTTTATCCGCGATGCGTGCGCTGCTCCTCCTTAGCCGCCGCGGCGGGGCCTGATCCAGCTGGCTTCCCCGTCGCGGTGTTCTCGTGCGCCAGCGTCGGGATCCCCGCGGTCATGGTGGCCCGGCGGTCACGCCCAGCCCGGGCGGCCGCCCCGTCCGACGCGCGGAGGGATCTGCCGGCCCCCAAGTCCCCTGTGCGATCGTGAGATCCGGTCGACGTGGGGCTCTTCCGAGGAAGCAGGAGCACGATGACCACGCAGCAGCCGTCCGGCATGCCGATCGAGAAGTACCAGGCGTTCACCCCGGTCCCGCTGCCGGACCGGACCTGGCCCGAGAAGTCGATCGTCCGCGCCCCGCAGTGGTGCAGTGTCGACCTGCGCGACGGCAACCAGGCACTGATCGACCCGATGACCCCCGCGCGCAAGTTGCAGATGTTCGAGCTGCTGGTCGCGATGGGCTACAAGGAGATCGAGGTCGGGTTTCCCGCCGCGAGCCAGACCGACTTCGACTTCATCCGCCAGCTCATAGAGGAAGACCGCATCCCGGATGACGTCGTCATCCAGGTGCTGACCCAGGCGCGCGAGGAGTTGATCGAACGGACGGCCGCGTCGCTGGTGGGCGCCGACCGGGCGCTGATCCACCTGTACAACTCGACGTCGACGCTGCAGCGGCGGGTCGTGTTCGGCCTGGACCGGGCCGGCGTCACCGAGATCGCCGTACAGGGCGCGCGCTGGTGCGTCCAGTACGCCGAGAAGCTGCTCGAGGGCACCGACGTGCGCTGGCAGTACAGCCCGGAGTCGTTCACCGGTACCGAGCTGGACTATGCCGTCGAGGTGTGCGAAGCGGTCATGGACGTGTGGTCGCCGACGCCGCAGCGACCGGTCGTGCTGAACCTGCCGGCGACGGTCGAGATGTCGACGCCGAACGTCTACGCCGACCAGATCGAGTGGGTCGGGCGGAACCTGACCCGGCGCGACGCCGTGATCCTGTCGCTGCACCCGCACAACGACCGGGGCTGCGCGGTCGCCGCGGCGGAGCTCGGCGTGCTGGCCGGCGCGGACCGGGTCGAGGGCTGCCTGTTCGGCAACGGCGAGCGCACCGGCAACGTCTGCCTGGTCACCCTCGGTCTGAACCTGTTCTCGCAGGGAATCGATCCGATGATCGATTTCTCGGACATCGACGGAGTCCGTCGGGCGGTCGAATACTGCAACCAGCTACCCGTGCACCCCCGCCACCCCTACGGTGGCGACCTCGTCTACACCGCCTTCTCCGGCTCGCACCAGGACGCGATCAAGAAGGGCCTGGAGGCGATGGAACGGACCGGCCAGACCCGGTGGGAGGTGCCCTACCTGCCGATCGACCCCAAGGACGTGGGCCGCACCTACGAGGCCGTCATTCGGGTGAACAGCCAGTCCGGCAAGGGCGGCGTCGCCTACCTGCTGAAGTCGGAGCACTCGCTGGAACTGCCGCGACGGCTGCAGATCGAGTTCTCCGGAGTCGTGCAGCGCCACACCGACGCCGAGGGCGGCGAGGTCACCGCCGCGGAGCTGTGGCGGATCTTCCGCAGCGAGTACTTCCTCGACGGCGCCGAGACGGCGGGCCCGCTGGAGCTGCTGGGGTCGCGGACGAACGCCGCCTCGGGGGAGCGCGACGAGGTCTCGGTCTCGGTGCGGTTCGACGGTGCGGACTCGGTGATCACCGGGATCGGCAACGGCCCCATCGACGCCTTCGTGGCCGCCCTGGCGACCCGCGGCCTGAGCGTGCGCATCCTCGACTACAACGAGCACGCGCTGGGTTCGGGCGCCGACGCTCGGGCGGCGGCCTACCTCGAGGTCTCCGTCGACGACCGGGTGTACTGGGGGGTCGGCATCGATCCCAACATCGTCACCGCGTCGTTGCGGGCCGTCGTGAGCGCCGTCAACCGCGCCTCCCGTGACCGGGCGGCGGCGCCGGTCGTCGCGGCGCCGAGGGACGGCGGTCAGCCCGCCGCCGCCCCGGTGGCCTGAGCCTGGCGCGCGGCGGCAGGCATGTCCGCGGCCTGCGGCGGCGCCTCGCGGCGCCGCAGGCGGCAGGCCGCTCCGGCCGCTCTGCCGGGTCGGCTCGCGGGGGATCAGCCCTCGTCGCGGCCCGGTCTCCTGGTGCGGGTCCGGGCGCGCCGGCGGGTTGCCACGGCGGCGATCAGTCGCGGAGATCCGCCGGTTCCACGTCCCGGACGCTGCGGCGGACCTGATCCAGCATCGCCTCCGGAACGTCGGTCATGCCGTGATCCACGCGGGCGTGGGTGTCCACGGCACGGAGCAGATCCTCCTCGGCGGACGCGACGATGCGCGTCTCGCACCCGTGAATGATCGCGCCACAGTAGAATTCCTTCATGGCCGGCCGCCGAACGGTGATCTCCGCGGGCAGGGAATGACCCCCGGCCGCCGGGCTCGGTGACATCAGCGCCTGGGCGGTCCAATATCGGTTCCGTCTCATGTGGACATTTCCGCGAGACGCAGCATCAGACGCTCCATCCGTACCAGACCGAGGGGTCGACCCATCTCGGTCACGATTATCACCGGGTCGAACCGGCTGGCCCTGGCGCGGGTCATGGCGCGGCGCGCCACCTCCGTCACCGGCTCCTCCGGGCGGGCGAACAGGGTGGTGGGCACCCGGCGGGGTTCGGTGCCGCCGCCGGGTCCGCTGGACAGGTGCAGTGCGACCGGCCGGCATCGGTTGGACACGATGATCGTCGCTCTGGGAGCCTGCTCGTCGTCGGGGCCGGCAGTGGTCGGATCACCGCGGTTCGCGGCCGCCCGCATGGGGCAGCTCGGGCAGTCCGGCGACATGGCGCACGAGCCCGAGTCACCCACGCGGACGGTGACCTGTTCCATGAGGCTCTCGATGCTCGCCGCGCGGTTGCTGCGCTCGGAGAGCTGCCGGATGCGCCGGGCCACTCCCGGATCGAGCTGCTGCCAGCCCTCGGACGGGCGCCCGAGCAGAAATCCCTGCCCGAGGGGAACCCCGAGCGCGACCAGCATGGCCAGCTCGTCGACCCGTTCGATGCCCTCCGCGATCACCCAGCCGTTCAGCCGGCTGGCGAAGTTGCCGACCAGCTCGGTCAGAGCGATCTTGACCTGGTCGTCGTCGACGTTGACCACCAGCGAGCGGTCCAGCTTGACGAAGTCGGGACGGATCCGGGCGAGTTGGCGTAGCCCGGCGTAGCCGGAGCCGACATCGTCCATGGCGACGAAGGCACCGCGGTTGCGCAGGGCGCTCGCGGTGGCGGTCAGTCCGGTCGTGGCGTCGAGGTCGACCGCCTCGTTGAGTTCCAGCACGAGCCGGCGCAGGTCCGCCTCCCGCCAGACCTCGGCGACTTCGGGCTCGTCCAGCAGGTGCGGCAGAACGTTGACGGCCAGGAAACAGCGGTCGGGAAGCCGATCGCGGGCCGCGAGCGCGGCAGCGAGAACCCGAGCCTCGAGTTCGGCCGCGCGCCCGAGCCGGTCCGCCGCGGCGAAAATGCGGTCGGGGGAGTGCGTCGGATGGCTGTGGAAGCGGGCGAGCGCCTCATATCCGGCGATAACCCCACGCTGCAGATCTACGATCGGCTGGAAGTACAGCGCAGGTTCGGCGGGATCGGCGAGAATCCGGGCCAGGTCAGGATGGTCGGCCTCGTAGGCGTCCTGCTCCCCGTCGGCGAGTCCCGGCGGACTCGCCGAGCCAGACGTCTCGGCTCCCGCGGACGCGACGGCGCGCCGGGCGTCGGCCACCTCGCCGGACGTCTCTGCGGAGTCGCCGACATCGCAGCGGCCGCGGGGTGGAGATCCCGCGGGAGTCCGCTGTCGAGTAATCATGCGCCGTGCACCCCCTCGCCTCGAAGCACGTCGCACCTGTCCTGTAAGTGAGTTTCTTACCATCTGGCCTCGATGCTGGTCGCGAGTACCGTCCGGAGTTGTGAAGCCTGCGGTCTTTTGTGTGACCGGCGGGTGGCGGTCGGATTGCTGGTTGTCGTCTTTCTTGCGTCCGCCCGGCGGGGGCGGCGTGTTCTATACGGCTGGGCTGTCGATCGTCACCGATCTGTTGTCGAGCATGACAATGCACCTCACTTTCTGAGGTGTCGGTGCCGCGCGGTCGGAGTTGGTGCTCCGGCGGGCGCACATCAATTCGGGAACAACGAACGTGATACCTCGCGTGGCCCGATGGGGTAGCGGTCACCGCTGGTAATCGTTAGGCCGCGGTGTGGTGGTCTCGCCGGTCGCCCGGTGATGCCCTGTGGTAGCGGCGGGCGTGGCGGCTCATCCCACGGTGTCCGTCCGTCGCCGTGTCTCCACATCCGGGGCCGTCCGAGGACGCCCTCGCCGTGCCACCCCCGCTGCCGTCCGAGGACGCCCTCGCCGTGCCACCCCCGCTGCCGCGGGCCGGGAGGTTCGCCGCCGTGGTTCGGTGGTCCCCTCGGAGCCCCGGCGCCGGATCGAGTCGAGCCGCTCCGATCCGCCGGTTCCGGCTACAGTCGGGCACATGAGGCTTGCGGTGATCGGCGGTGACGGGATCGGCCCCGAGGTGGTGGCGGAGGGGCTGCGGGTACTGCGGGCCGTGCACCCCAAGGTCGACACGACCGAGTACGACCTGGGCGCCCGGCGTTGGCATCAGACCGGGGAGACGCTGCCCGACTCGGTGCTCGACGAACTGCGCGGTCACGACGCGATCCTGCTCGGCGCGGTCGGCGACCCGGGAGTGCCGAGCGGCGTGCTCGAGCGGGGCCTGCTTCTGCGTCTGCGCTTCGAGCTCGACCACCATGTCAACCTGCGGCCGGTGCGGCTGTATCCCGGGGTAGCCTCGCCGTTGGCCGGAGAGCCGACGATCGACATGATCGTGGTGCGCGAGGGCACCGAGGGCCCGTACGCGGGTGCCGGCGGGGTGCTGCGGCGGGGAACGCCGCACGAGGTTGCCACCGAGGAGAGCCTCAACACCCGCTACGGCGTCGAGCGGGTCGTGCGGGACGCCTTCCGCCGCGCCGCCCGCCGCGAGCGGCGCCATCTCACCCTCGTGCACAAGAACAACGTGCTGACCAAGGCCGGCGACCTGTGGTCGCGCACGGTCGCCGAGGTGGCGCCCGAGTTTCCCGACGTGCGGGTCGACTACCAGCACGTGGACGCGGCCTCGATGTTCTTCGTGACCGATCCGGGCCGGTTCGACGTCGTCGTCACCGACAACATGTTCGGCGACATCATCACCGACATCGGCGCGGCGATCACCGGCGGCATCGGGCTGGCCGCCAGCGGCAATCTCGACCCGTCCGGCGCCCACCCGAGCATGTTCGAGCCGGTCCACGGCAGCGCGCCCGACATCGCCGGCAAGCAGCTCGCCGACCCGACGGCGACGGTCGCCTCGGTCGCGATGCTGCTCGACCACCTGGGACACGCCGAGGAGGCGGCGAGGGTCGAGGCCGCGGTCGCAGCCTCGCTCGCGAGCCGGGCGGGCACGGGCGCCGCGGCCCTGTCGACCCGAGAGCGCGGCGAGGACCTCGCCGCGCGCGCGGTCGGCTAGCTCCACTCGGCCGGCGCGGCCCTCGCTGTTCCGTCCCACCCCGGCGCTTCGCCCGCCGGGACCGCGCCGGCCGTCGCCGCCGGTCGTCTGCCGTTCTCGCGGCGTTCCCCGCCGCGCGGCGAGGTGGTTATCCTCGAAGCGGGAGCCGTAGATCCGGTAGACGGCAGCCGACGGGGCCCACCACGGCGATGATCGGCGAATTCGTCATCCCTGTTCGCTTCGTCGATCCTGGCCTGGAGTCCGCTGTGCCCATCACCCCCACCTCGAAGATCTGGATGAGTGGCAAGCTCGTCGATTGGGACGACGCCCGCATCCACGTGCTCAACCCGACCCTGCACTACGGCTGGGGCGTGTTCGAGGGCATCCGCTGTTACGAGACGGCGGACGGCCCCGCCGTCTTCCGGCTGTCGGACCACATCGCCCGTCTCTACCGCAGCGCGAAGATCTACGTGATGGAGCCCTCCTTCACCCAGGAGCAGGTGGTGGCGGCCACCAAGGAGACCATCGCGGTCAACGACATCTCCTCCTGCTACATCCGGCCCCTGGTCTACCTCGGCTACGGGGAGATGGGTCTCAACCCGCTGCCCTCACCGGTCGAGGTGATGATCGCGGTCTGGCCGTGGGGTGCCTACCTCGGCGAGGAGGCCGAGGCGAACGGCGTGCGAGCACAGATCTCCTCCTGGAAGCGGAACGACCCCAACATCACCCCGCCGGCGGCGAAGGCGTCCGGGCAGTACCTGAACTCGTCGCTGGCGAAGGTCGCGGCGGTGAAGGCGGGTTACGACGAGGCCATCCTGACCAGCCCGAACGGCCATATAGCGGATGGCACCGGGGAGAACGTCTTCATCGTCTCCGGCCGTCAGGTCATCACTCCGCTGCTGACCGACGGGCCGTTGGGCGGCATCACCCGCGCCTCGATCATGCAGATCGCCGCCGACCAGGGTTACGAGGTGATCGAGCAGCACGTCGTGCGCACCGACCTCTACCTGGCCGACGAGGCCTTCTTCACCGGGACGGCGGCCGAGATCGTGCCGATCGTCTCGGTCGACGACCGGCAGGTCGGGGCGGGTAAGCCGGGTCCGGTGACCCGAGAGCTGCTGGAGATCTTCCACCGGGCCACGCGAGGTGAGCTGGACCGCTACCGATCCTGGAACGAGCTGGTCCGGAACTAGGCAGCCGCGATTCGTCGACCCGCCGAGGCACACCGATCCGCGCGGCCGCGGCATGCCTCGGCGGATACCACGTGCGCGGGCTGCCCAGGCATCGGGTGGGCTCGGTCCTTCCCGTGTCTCCTTGGCGGGTCGGCGGTGCCATCGCCGACCGACTCCGTTTCAGCCGCATTCTTCGCTTTTGTGACGTGGTCGAGGTCACAATGCGGCCACGTCAATTCCCGTTTCGCCCTGGCCAATCGGCTCTGCGGCGCCTACCGTCGCGAGTAGCAGGCTTCACGAATGCACAAGCGCCGGGTGGGCATCGCGGAGCTTGCGGACGGCATTACCGCTGCGGACGGCTCTATCGGTATCGGAGTGCTGCCGATACCCGAGGGTGCTGCCGGGTGTCGGAGGGTAGTGCCGGGGTTTCGGACGGTACAGCGGGGTTCGGAGGGCGTCGTGCGCGTTTCGGAGGGGATGAGCTCCCTTGTTCTCATGATCGGCCCGGGCCACACGCTCCGCCAGGCGGCGCGGCTGATGGCCGCTCGCAAGGTGGGGGCGGCGGTCGTCCACGATGCGGACAGTCAGGGCTACGGAATTCTCACCGAGCGGGACATTCTCCGCTCGATCGCGGCGGAACAGGATCCGGATGTCGAGATCGCCGGCGATCACCTCACCCGCGATGTCGTCTTCGCGGATCCAGGCTGGTCGCTCGACGACGCGGCAGCCGCGATGCTGCGCGGAGGATTTCGTCATCTCATCGTCACGTCGGGTGGTGGAGTGGCCGGAATTCTCTCCATGCGCGACGTGGTGCGGTGCTGGAGTGACCAAAATATAACGGTATGATGCCTGCGTGACGTACGCCAAGGATGTTCCCGATGCGCCGTCCACTCCGGATGGGCATACCCCGGTGGTTGGGGAACATCAGGCGGAGCAACGGCGCTACGGTCACCGCATGCACGACAATGAGGCGGTCGCCCTGCTACGAGCGACCACGCTGCTGAAGGAGCTGGACGAAGAAGACCTGCTGCGGCTCGCCTCGCGGGCGGTCACGCGGCGATTCCGCCGTGGGCAGGTCGTCTTCACCGAAGGTGAGCCGGGAGACACCCTTCTCGTGGTCGCCACGGGGCGGCTCAAGGTGCTCACCAAAGCCGACGACGGGCGCGATCACGTGCTGAACATCGCCGGCCCCCGGGAGACGCTGGGCGAGCTCAACATCGTCGAAGCGGGGACGAGATCCGCCAGCGTCGAGGCCCTGGAACCCAGCACTGCGTTGGTCCTCGACCGGGCCGCCGTGTGGGAGCTCGTCCGGGAACGCCCGGCCGTCGCCGAGCAGCTCATCCGGGCGTTGGTCGCCCACGTCCGGCGGCTCACCGGAGCCAACGCCGACCTCGTCTTCCTCGACCTGCCGCGCCGGGTGGCGAAACTGCTGCTGCTGCGGATGCGAGAAGCGGGCCGGCCGGTGATCGAACTCGGCCTCACCCAGACGGAGATCGCCTCGCTGCTCGGCGGTTCCCGGCAGTCCGTCAATCAGGCGTTGCGCGAATTCGAACGGCGCACCTGGATCCTGTCGGAAGGGCAGACGATCACGATCCTTCAGGTCGACCGCCTGCGCCGCTTCGCCGGAGACTGAGCAGCCCCGCAGATTCGCTGCGCGAATCTGCGGGGACCCCTGCTGGTGGTTGTGGCCGTGGGTGGTCTCCGGGAATCGCCTTCGGCGATCCCCGTGGGGATGGGGTCGGGGCTTGGCGAATCTGCGGGGACCCCTGCTGGTGGTTGTGGCCGTGGGTGGTCTCCGGGAATCGCCTTCGGCGATCGCGGCGAGCGGTCGAACTGGACCGACTGTGGCGCGCGCCACACTTGTCACATGTCGAGTCTGTTACATCGTAGGCTTGTCACCCGGCGGCGAACCCGTCTCCGTCGCGCGCTCCGGTCGCTGACCCATGGGACCGGGCGCGTGGCGGTCCCATGGTCCCCGAACCCTGCCGGACGTCGGTGCCGGAGCACGGTCCGTGCGTGACTCGGTGGGACGCGGGACGGCCGTGCCGGACGCGGTTCCACGGCCCCCGATCCACCGGAGAGGCACCCCCGTGCGGCCATACGATCCCGATTCCCTGCACATCTACGACACCACCCTGCGCGACGGTACCCAGCAGGAGGGGTTGTCGCTCTCGGTCGGTGACAAGCTCTCGGTGGCCCGCCACCTCGATGACCTCGGTGTCGGCTTCATCGAGGGCGGCTGGCCGGGATCCAATCCGAAGGACGCGGAGTTCTTCGCTCGGGCCCGCACCGAGCTGACGCTGTCGACCGCGGTGCTGACCGCGTTCGGGGCGACCCGGCGCGCCGGCCGCGTGGCGGCGGACGATCCCCAGGTGGCAGCCCTGCGGGAGGCCGGCACGCCGGTGGTCTGCCTGGTTGCGAAGTCGGATCTGCGGCACGTCGAGCGCGCGCTGCGCACCAGCCCCGCCGAGAACCTGGCGATGATCCGAGACACCGTCGCCCACCTGCGGGCCGAGGGCAAGCGGGTCTTCCTCGACGCCGAGCACTTCTTCGACGGCTATCGGGTGCATCCCGAGTACGCGCTCGAGGTCGTCTCCGCCGCGGCCGAGGCCGGCGCCGAGGTCGTCGTGCTCTGCGACACGAACGGCGGCATGCTGCCCACCCGCGTCGGCGCCGTCGTCACCGAGGTTCTCGCCAGGACCGGAGCCCGGCTGGGCATCCACTGCCACGACGACGCCGACTGCGCGGTGGCGAACACCCTGGTCGCCGTCGAGGCGGGGGTGACCCACGTGCAGGGCACGGCGAACGGCTACGGCGAGCGGTGCGGCAACGCGAACCTGCTCAGCGTCATCGCCGGCCTGGAGACCAAGCTCGGCCGCGCGGCGCTGCCACCGGGGCGGCTGCGGGAACTCGTCCGGGTCTCCCACGCCATCGACGAGGTCACCAACTCGGTGCCGGACCCCCACCGGCCCTACGTCGGCGCAAGCGCGTTCGCGCACAAGGCGGGGCTGCACGCCAGCGCGGTCAAGATCGACCCGGACATGTACCAGCACATCGACCCGGCAGCGGTCGGCAGTGACATGCGGATGCTGGTCTCCGAACTGGCCGGCCGTGCGACCATCGAGCTCAAGGGCCGCGAGCTCGGGCTCGACCTGTCCAACGAGCGTGAAGCCCTGGGCCGGGTCGTGGACCTGGTCAAGGAGCGCGAGGCCACCGGGTTCGCCTACGAGGCGGCCGAGGCGTCGTTCGAGTTGCTGCTGCGCGACGAGGTGACAGGCCGCCAGCGCTTCTACACCCTGGAGTCCTGGCGGGTGATCGTCGAACAGCGCTCCGACGGCCAGGTGGTCAGCGAGGCAACCGTCAAGCTCACCTCGCACGGGGTGCGGCACGTCGCGACGGCCGAGGGCAACGGGCCAGTCAACGCGCTCGACACCGCCCTGCGTGACGCCCTGGAGAAGGCCTACCCCGGCCTCGCCGACCTGGAGCTCGTCGACTACAAGGTCCGCATCCTCGACGGCAAGCAGGGCACCGGCGCGGTCACCCGGGTTCTGGTCGGCACCAGCGACGGGCGGTCACGTTGGGACACCATCGGCGTTGACGAGAACATCATCGCCGCCTCCTGGTCGGCTCTCGAGGACGCGGTGAACTTCGGGCTGCGGCGGCAGGGCGAGCGCGCTGATCCGAACGCGACCTGACCGGCCGCTGACGGCGGACTGCGTCTGACTGGCGGACTGGGTCTGGCCGGCTGGCGATGTCCAGGGCCGGGGCGGCGGCCCCTGAGGTGACCGACACCCCCTGACAGGCCCGTAGCGGCCCGTTCAGGGGGTGTCGCGGCCCATTGCGCGATCGGACCGATCAGCCGCGCCTGACGGCCCGTCAGTCCTCCGGGATCTCCTCCCACCACTGGCACCACCAGTCACCGCCGACGAGAATCCGCAGCTTCGGGTGCCAGCAGTAGGTGAGGTCCTTGTCGGTGTCGAGGTAGTACAGGCAGTTGTCGCACCGCTCGTCCCCGTTGGGCTTGGCGCGCAGGATCGCGTCCTCGGCAAGGTGGCCCAGCTTGACGCTCAGCTCCTCGTCGATCGGCTTGGGCTCCGGCGCCCCGACGTCGTAGACGGGGGTGGTATCGGTCTCGCTCACCATTCTCCTTCCGATCCGGGTGTGACACGGCGAAGCGGGCCCACCGCTGCCGGCGCCGGAGCACCGGGCGGGCGGGACGCTGGACCGCATCGGGTGCCGCCCGGTACCTGGAACTGTCACTCGATCTGGCCCGATTCTCTGGCACGCCCGGCGTTCTGGCGAACCCGATCACACGGGTCGCTGCCGCGCGGTGCGCCCGCCCGACGGCCGCCGAGTTCCGACGCTCGGGTGGATACGGTCAGGGCGTGCGTATCGCGAGGTTCACCGATGGTTCGGAGCCCGGATTCGGGGTCGTCGAGGGGTCGATCGAGGAGGGCAACGCCGTGATCTCGGTCATCGCCCCGCATCCCTTCGGCCCCTTCTCCTTTACCGGCGCCCGGCGGCCGCTCGGCGACGTCCGGCTGCTCGCTCCGGTCCTGCCCAGCAAGGTGCTCTGCGTCGGCAAGAACTATGCCGACCACGTCCGGGAGATGGGCGGTGACACCCCGCCGGAGCGCCCGATCCTGTTCCTCAAGCCGTCGACGAGCGTCGCCGGTCCGGGCGACCCGATCACGCTCCCGCCGGACAGCGACCGGGTCGACTTCGAGGGGGAGTTGGCGGTCGTCATCGGGCGGCTGTGCCGTGACGTCCCAGTGGAGCGGGCCTTCGACGTGGTACTCGGCTACACCTGCGCCAACGACGTGACGGCTCGGGATCAGCAGCAGACTGACGGTCAGTGGACGCGGGCCAAGGGGCACGACTCGTTCTGCCCGATCGGTCCCTGGATCGAGACCGAGCTCGATCCCACCGACCTTCCGATCCGCACCACCCTCGACGGTGAGCTGCGGCAGAACTCCCGCACGAAGCTGCTGCTGCGCGACGTGCCCGCACTCATCGCCTACATGTCCGCCGCCATGACCCTGCTGCCCGGCGACGTGCTCCTGACCGGCACGCCGGCGGGGGTCGGGCCGATGCGACCGGGCCAGACCGTGGCGGTGACCGTGGAGGGCATCGGCACGTTGACCAACCCCGTGACAGCCCGCTGAGCTCCCTCGCCTGGGGGCGGGGCGGCGGCGTGTCCGCCGGTCCTCCGCCGGCCGGACAACCGACACCGCTCCCCGGGCCGCTGGGGCTCGCGCGGATTCTCCACCTGCCTCGCCCGCGCGGTCTGCTTTCGCATGCGCGGTGCCTTCCACCCGGCGCCGCGCCGACGAGCAGGCGCACTGTGGACGAGCTGGGCGGCGGGATCAGAGGGTGGTTTGGCCGGTGGTTGCGGGGGTGGGTGGTGTGCCGGCGGTGCAGGATCGCTGCGGCATCGAGGGATGACGGGTGTGCATCGGACCCCCGGAGCGCAGACACCCCCGCGCCATGAGGTACAGTGGGCAGCGCCCGAACAGGGCCCCATGGGGTATGGGGTAATTGGCAGCCCAACGGATTCTGGCTCCGTTAGTCTAGGTTCGAGTCCTGGTACCCCAGCTGTACCAAAGGTCGGAGTTGCACCGCTTCGCCGGACTGCTTCGGCATCGTGTACAGTACGACGTGCACCGCAGCGTAAAATAGGAAAAGTCTTGGCCCCGTCGTCTAGCGGCCCAGGACGCCGCCCTCTCAAGGCGGTAGCGCCGGTTCGAATCCGGTCGGGGCTACAACGGGTCTATCTTCCTTCTTCGTAGGGGTTCAGAGATATGCCCACTCTCCAGAACTCACGATGGCCCCCGGATTTCCATCCGGGGGCCATCGTCATGTCAGGTGCCAGGCGCCGCCTACCGCACGACGGTGAGGCGCGGCATGGCGGCCGGGTGGCGGGCCATCGCGCACTCCCGGCAGCCGCAGGAGGCGGGACCGCCCCAGCCGTGAACCTCGGCCTCGGGACCGCCCACGCCCCCCTGCGCCGCCGCGACGAGCCGGAGCTGCGGACGGGCCGGGTGGGTCAGGACGGCGGGCCCGGCGGGCTCGTCGGTGGCGCCGGCCGTCGACGGGCCGCAGCGTCCCGCGGTCGGCGGAACTATCGCGGACGCGGTCGAGGCTGTCAGGGCCACTGGGGGCACGGTGTCCTCCTCCATGGGCGGCCGTCCTGGGGCCACCTCGCGGACCACAGCCTGGCGGCGCAACCGAGGTTCGCGCCATGCTCCGTTGAGCCCGGTGCCGAGTGGTGCGGATGGCCTAGTCAAACCTGGGCACTGTCGCCATGCGACACCACCCTTGACAACCATGGTGCTCCCGGGTTGGAACGGTAGAAACTTGCTCGGATGTCCACCGTCAGTCCATCGACGCCCGAACGGGCCCGACGCCGGCACGGCAGCGCCCACGCGGGACGCGCCGCGCGCCGCGCCGGACGGCTGCGTTCGGCCGGGGAGCCGACGGCGGAGGGAGAGGGCGGAGGATCGCAGCCGGGGATGGCCCGGCGTCTCACCGCACTGCTCCCGCAGGGCCGCGGGCTGCCGATCGAGGACTGGACGGCCCGGCACACCCTCATGTGCCTGGTGCTGGCGATGCACCTGCCGGTCATCGTCGGCTACGCGATCTGGCAGGACCTGAGCCTCGCGCACGGGTTCCTGGCGGCCAGCCCGCCTGCCCTGCTGTTCGCCGCCGCGGTCGTGCCCGGCCGACGCCGGGTCCGTGCCCTTGCCGCGAGCCTCGGCCTACTGTGCTGTTCGGTCGTGCTCGTGCACATCGCCGACGGCCTCACCCCGATGTACTTCCACTTCTTCGTGGTCGTGGCGCTGATCGCGCTGTATGAGGAGTGGACGGTCTACCTGCTGGCCATCGCGTTCGTGTTCGTCGCGAACCTGGCGATGGGAAACATCGTCAGCGCCGGCGCGGCGGTGCTGGACAATGCCTGGCTGCTGGCCGGTCTGCACGCGGGTTTCATCTTCGCTCTCGCCTGCGCGCAGATGGTCTTCTGGCACTACAACGAGCAGTCCCGGCGGCGGGTGGAGCATTACCGCCAGCAGCTCTACGAGGGCCAGCAGAGCCTGATGGCCCGACTGGAGGAGACCGACCGCATCCGCAGCGACCTCGTCGCGACCGTCTCGCACGAGTTCCGCACGCCGCTGACCGGAATCCGAGGGAACTTGCTCACCATCAAGCGGCGCCGCAGCCGGCTCTCCGACGCCCAGCTCGACGATCTGCTCGACGCCGCGGTGAACTACTCCGACCGGCTCTCCCGGCTGCTGGAGAACATGCTGACGGCCGCCACGGCCACCGGCACGGACGAGACGACCATCGCCGATCTCCCCGAGGTCGTCCGGCATGTGATCGCCAACCTGTCGTACACCAGCTCGCCCAGCAGCATCACGGTGGATCTGCCGCCCGAACTGCCCGTGCGGATGGCGCGGCAGGCCCTCATCCAGGTGGTGGCGAACCTGGTCGACAACGCCCTGGTGCACTCCTGGCCGGGCGCGCCCGTTCGGCTGATCGCGGGTCGGGTCGGCGACGAGGTCGTTCTCCGCGTCCGTAACCCCGGGCCCGACCTCGACCCCGGCACGATCCGCCAGCTCTTCGAACCGTTCACGCAGCGAGATGGCACCGCTACCCGACCCACCGACGGCGCCGGCATGGGCCTCTACGTCGTCCGGCGGCTCGTCGAGGTGCACGGCGGACGGCTGCGGATGTCGTCGGAGAACGGCGAGATCATCGTCGAGGTCGACCTGTGGGCGGCCACCGCCCACGCGGCCCTCGCGCCGGAGCCGGAGGCGGCGCTGCCGGTACCCATGCCGCTGCCCCGCAGCATCCGGACGGACGACGAGGAGCCTCGCGTGCCGCGGCTGGGCGGCGGTCCGCTGGCCCGGGACGACATCCGGTCGCTGCCCATGGACAAGCTCGGCTGAGCGGCGGCCGGGCGCCCGCCGGGTGGCGCGTGGACGGCGCGGTCGCCGCATCGCGCCGGGCATCATGCAAGCATCATCGTGTCCGAGCGATCGCCCCCCGCCGACCGCTGACGGCCGGCCCCGCCGGCGTCGGTCTCCTGCCGGCTTCGCCTCGGCGGGCAGCGGCGTTCCTGTCCCGGCCGGAATTGGAACAGGTGGCGGCCGCGCACCTGCCGGGATCTGGTGGGGATGAGATCGCGAGAGCGGAATCCGGCCGGCGCATCTGGCTACGCCGCGCGGGGCGGCCCTGCAGTCAGCGACTCCCGCCGCAAGCGGAGCGGTGCGGGAGTCGCTGCTTCGAGCGGAGCCGGTCGGGCCGCTGACGGGCGGGCCGACCGACCGCGTCAGGCCTTCGTGGCCGTCGTGGGAGCTGTCGACGGGGTAGGTGCGGGCGCGGCCGTCGTCGGGGCCGGCGCCGGCTTGGTGCAGGTCACCGTCAGCGTCACAGTGGTGGAGTGCCGCGGGCGCTGCCCCGTGGGCGAGGACCCGGAGATCCTGCTCGTCTCACCGTTGGCGCACGCGCCGTTGACCGCCGTGGAGGTGAAGCCGGCCCAGTAGAGCTGCCACTTGCCGTCCGACTCCGACATCCCGTTGACGTTCGGGACCTGGGCGCAGTCCTCGACCTGCAGGCTGATGGCCGTGGTCTTGGCAACCTTGCCGGTCTTCGGGGACTGGTGGGCGACGTTGTCGGCCTTGCCGGTGTTGTAGCAGCCGTAGGTCTGGTTGATGTTCGTGAAGCCGGCCGACTTCAGCGTGTTCTGCGCCGTGTTGAGCGCACTGCCCTCGGTGTTGGGGACCGTCACCGTGCCGTCGTCGGTCGGCGAGGGCGATGGGCTGCTGCCCGCGGTCGGGCTGCCGGCCGGGGTCGTGGCCGCGGCGGAGGCGCCGGCTGACGGGTGCTCACCGGGCGCGGGGGAGCCCTTCGCCCCGGGCCGGACGGCGACCGCCCCGGGGGCACTCCCATTGACGCCGACCGCGATGCCGGGTGCTCCAGCACCGGGGGAGCCGGCGGCCGGGGCGCCCGCGCTCGGATCGGCCGAGGACTCGAAGGCGCTGTCGGCCGACAGCGCCGAGTCGGTGCTGCCGCCGGAGGCGAGCGCCCAGCCCCCGGCCCCGGCGACGAGGGCGACGACGAGACCGGCACCGGCCGCGATCCGGGTGCGCCGGCGGCGGTCGGCCGCCGCCCGCGACCCGCCCCCGGCGTTGCCGCCGGCCGCGCCGGGCTGCTTGCTGGCCGGGATCGCCGACATGACCGTGTTGGTGTCGGCGGCCGGCCCACCGGAGCGGGCGGGGACGCGCACCGCGGGGCTCATCCCGGTCGGCGCGTCGCTGTCCCAACCACCGCGACCGCCGCTCTGGGCGCTGGTCGCCGGGGCGATACGAGTGTGCTCGGACTCGCCGCCGTCCCAGCCGTTGACCTTCGTCGCGGCCGCGGTCAGGCTGCCCGCGATCTGGGTGTGTTCGAGGTCGTTCCAGCCACCGGTGCCCGCGGCGGCCCCGACGGTCGCCGCGGCGGCCGCGGGCCGGACCACCCGCTGGGTGGCGGCCGGCGCTGCCGGCCGTTCGCCGGTCCGTCGGTGGTAGGCGCCGGTCGGCGCCGCTTCGTTGGGGAGCTCGCCGAGTCCCGAGCTCGGCGCGGCGCCGCGCCGGTCGCGCTCCTCGGCGGCGCCGGCAGCGCCGCCAGCGCCGCCAGCGCCGCGCAGGCCTACCTCGAGCGCGTCGCTCAGGTCGTCGGCCGCGTCGGCGGCGCTCGTCGGCCGTCGTCGCGGGGACTTGGCGAGCATGCCGGCGAGCACGTCCCACACCGGCGCCGGCACGCCGGCGATCGGCTGCGGGTCGTCCTCCCGGTGCGCCCGCAGCAGTTCCGCGGGATTCGTCGAGTCGAACGGCGGCGATCCGGCGAGGAGCTCGTAGAGCACCACCCCCGCCGAGTAGACGTCGGCGGCGGGAGTCGGGGGGGCGCCGGTGCCGAGCTCGGGCGCCATGTAGAGGGGGGTGCCGATCGGCCCGGTCGCGCTGATGCGGGACGGCGTGCTGATCACGCGGGCGATGCCGAAGTCGGTGAGGCGGACGATCGGGCGGTCGGGCTGGGACGTGTCGATGAGAATGTTCTCGGGCTTGACGTCCCGGTGGACGATCCCGGCGGCGTGCACGCTGTCGAGCGCCCAGAGGGTGCCGATCGCCAGCCGGACCGCCTCCTGGGCGGGCCGCGGGCCGAACTCACGCAGATGCGCCCGCAGGTCAGGGCCTTCGACGAGATCCATCACGATGGCCAGCGCGTCCGGCTCGTTGACGAGGTCGCGGACGGCGACCAGATCGGGGCTGTCGAGATCCACGAGGAGATCCCACTCCCGCAGGAACCGATCGACGATCTCCGGATCGCCCGCGAGCTCGGGACGCAGCACCTTGATCGCCACCGCGGCGTCGTCCTGGACCCGGACACCTCGCCAGACCTGGCCGGTCGTACCCTGCCCGAGCAGCTCGTGCAGCACGTACCGCGAACCCAGTTTGCGCACCGCGCCCTGTCCCTCCTTGGCGCCGCACGAGGCGGCCGAACCTACGGCGGCGCCGCCGCGGGCGACGACCGCCCGGCCATGCGGAACCCGAAGAGTCCTCCGGACGGGCGCCCCCAGTGCGCGGGCGACCTATATCGCTTGCTCGCTGGATGGCAATGACCCCACTGGGTCATCCGGCCTACTTCTCCGATCATCCGAGACGGACGACTCGAACAGGCTACGACGGCGGAAGGACACTCCCTGCGGCGGGGGAGACCCGCGCCACCGGGACGCCGGAATGGACCCAGCGGGCGTAGTCCGCGTTCTGTTTGGTTGTGGGGCCCGATCGGGGCATCCGCAATCTCAAGAAAGCCAGGACAAGCGGGGAAAACGTGTCTGCGTGGTCACGCCGGCCGCACGCAGGGCTCGACCGGACCGGCAAGCCGGCCGATCTGCGGTGGCCTGGGGTTGACGGCGAGTGGTTCCTTCAGTCGACGGCCGATGTCGACAGCCGCGCCGCCGCGGCGAGCACGGCCACCCCGTGCCGGCGCCCGGGTGATCGGGTCAGGCGCTCCAGCGGGCCGGACAGCGACACCGCCGCGATCACCGTCCCGGATTCCCCGCGCACGGGGGCGGACACCGAGGCCAGACCGGTCTCCCGCTCGCCGATGCTCTCGGCCCAGCCGCGCTCGCGTACCAGGGCGAGCGTCCCGCTGTCGAACGGTGCGGCGGCGAGCAGGTCGGGGTCGGGATGATCCGCGAACGCGAGCAGGACCTGCGCCCCGGACCCCGCCGTCATCGGCAGCGCGGCGCCGACCGGAACCGTGTCGCGCAGGCCGCTCGCCCGCTCGGAGGCGGCCACACAAAGCCGCAGGGCGCCGCGCCGGACGTAGAGCTGGGTGCTCTCCCCGGTGACATCGCGCAGATCGGTCAGGATCCGGTCGGCCCGGTCGAGCACGTCCCAGGGCAGCGGGGTGGCCACCCCGGCCGCCAGCCGCGGGCCGGGGACGAAACGGCCGGCGCCGTCCCGCCCGACGAGGCGGTGAATCTCGAGCGCACTGGCCAGGCGGTGCGCGGTCGCCCGCGTGAGCCCGGTCCGAGCCACCAGGTCGGCGAGGGAGGCTGGCCCCTGCTCCACAGCGGCCAGGACGAGTGCTGCTTTGTCCAGGACCCCGACTCCGCTAAGCTGTTTCATAAGTTGATACTGCCATCCCAGATGATGGGATGGTAGGTGGTAGGCAGGCGGGATAGCAAGATCGGGCAAATGGCGCGGCGCCTAGTCGTGGCACGACCCCGAACTCAGGACTGTCGGACGACCGCGCGGGCAGCTCGCCCGGCGCAGGAGGGGAGTGGGCCATGGGGCGCACACTCGCGGAGAAGGTCTGGGACGCCCACGTGGTGCGCCGCGCCGACGGTGAACCGGATCTGCTCTACATCGATCTGCACCTCGTGCACGAGGTCACCTCGCCGCAGGCGTTCGAGGCGCTGCGGCTGGCCGGAAGGCCGGTGCGCCGCCCCGACCTGACCCTCGCCACCGAGGACCACAACGTGCCGACCACGAACACGCTGGCGCCGATCGCGGATCCGATCTCCGCAGCCCAGGTCGAGGCGCTGCGCAAGAACTGCGCTGAGTTCGGGGTGCGGCTGTACCCGATGAACGACCCCGGCCAGGGCATCGTCCACGTCGTCGGCCCGCAGCTCGGGCTGTCCCAGCCGGGGATGACGATCGTGTGCGGCGACAGCCACACCTCCACTCACGGCGCGTTCGGGGCGCTGGCCTTCGGCATCGGCACCAGTCAGGTCGAGCATGTGCTCGCGACCCAGACGCTGCCGCAGAGCCGCCCGAAGACGATGGCGGTCACGGTCGACGGCGACCTGCCGGCCGGCGTCACCGCGAAGGACCTCATCCTGGCGATCATCGCCCGGATCGGCACCGGCGGCGGCGCCGGGCACGTCATCGAGTACCGCGGCGCGGCGGTCCGGGGCCTGTCGATGGAGGGCCGGATGACCGTCTGCAACATGTCGATCGAGGCCGGGGCGCGTGCCGGGATGATCGCTCCCGACGACACGACGTTCGAGTACCTCGCCGGTCGGGCGCACGCCGCCACCGGCCCGGACTGGGACGAGGCTGTGGCCTACTGGCGCACGCTGGCCTCGGACGACGACGCCGTGTTCGACCGGGAGGTCGTCATCGATGCCGCGAGCCTCACCCCGTACGTGACCTGGGGGACCAACCCGGGCCAGGCGGCGCCGCTGGACTCGCTGATCCCCGCGCCCGCCGACTACGCGGACCCGGCCGCGCGGGCCTCCGTCGAGCGCGCGCTGACCTACATGGGACTCACGGCGGGCACGCCGTTGTCCGAGGTGACCGTCGACACGGTGTTCATCGGCTCCTGCACCAATGGTCGGCTCAGCGACCTGCGGGCCGCGGCCGACGTGCTGCGGGGCCGGCGGGTGGCCGACGGCGTCCGGGCCCTGGTCGTCCCCGGGTCGATGCAGGTCAAGGCGGAGGCCGAGGCGGAGGGGCTGGACGAGGTCTTCCGGGCCGCCGGAGCGGAGTGGCGCAGCGCCGGCTGCTCGATGTGCCTCGGGATGAACCCGGACACGTTGCGCCCGGGGGAGCGCAGCGCCTCCACGTCGAACCGGAACTTCGAGGGACGCCAGGGCCCCGGCGGGCGGACCCACCTCGTCTCTCCGGCAGTCGCCGCCGCCACCGCGGTCACCGGCCAGCTCACCGCCCCGGCGCAGTTGTAAGCCGCGCCGGCGCGGCCGCGGGTCCCGGCGAACTAGCCGGGTTCCCCGCGACCGCGACCGCCATCCTGATCACGACTTCGTCCAGAGGGGAGCGTTTCCGGCGATGGAGGCGTTCACGATTCACACCGGTCGGGCCGTGCCGCTGCGGCGCAGCGACGTCGACACCGATCAGATCATTCCGAGCGAGTGGCTCAAGCGCATCGAGCGCACCGGGTTCGGTGCCGGCCTGTTCTCCGAGTGGCGGGCCGACGAGGGCTTCGTGCTCAACAACCCGGCCTACGCCGAGGCGTCGATCCTGGTCGCGGGCCCCGACTTCGGCACCGGCTCGTCGCGTGAGCACGCCGTCTGGGCGCTGCAGGACTACGGCTTCCGGGCGGTGATCTCGCCCCGGTTCGCCGACATCTTCCGGGGCAACGCGCTCGGTAACGGGCTGTTGCCGGTACAGCTGCCGGCGGAGACGGTCGAGACCCTGCAGACGGCGGTGGAGCAGGACCCGACCGTCGAGATCACCGTCGATCTGGCCGCTCGCGAGGTTCGGGGAGCCGGCCTGGTGGCCCCTTTCGAGCTCGACGACTTCACCCGCTGGCGGCTGATGGAGGGGCTCGACGACGTGGGCCTGACTCTGCGGCACGAGGAGCTGATCACCGGCTTCGAGGCGACCAGGCCGGTCTGGCTGCCCTCGGCGGTGTAGCGCCCGCGCGCGGGCGTCCCGACGTCGGCGGCAGCTCCGGCGCGGATCCCGCTCCAACCGGGCGGAGGCCTGCAGCACAGACGATTCGGCCTCTCCACTCGCCCATCGGCCCCGATGTGACGAAACTAACATCGGGGCTGATGTGTGGGTAGTCCTGCCCGAGTGGCCGGTCGATTACCGACCGGCGCCGACCTGTTCACCATCGCCTGCGGCGTTTGGTTGATTACGTAGCAGAGCTGGTTGCGCGGTCGCGGAGGCGGCCGGCTACCAAAGCGTGACATTGCGCCCAAAAAAACAGACGCCTCTCGCTACCCAACGTGATGAATCTACCGGATGCTGCGCGCTGGCCGTACAGCACGCATCCCGTCGCCCACTGGCTCGAACCCGTTGACGTGCGGGTTTGTGTGACGCGACACGGTCGCGGGAATTGCCCTCGACAGTGGAGATGCCTACGGTGCAGCGCAGTGTGATGCCCGATCTGCTCCCCACCCCGCGCCTGCGGGGGGCGTCCGGAGGTTGTTGTGAACAAGTCCCAGTTGGTTGACCGCATCGCCCAGCAGATCGAGGGCGGACGGTCGAATGCCACCAAAGCCGTCGACGCCGTGTTCGACGCCATTCAGGAGGCCGTCGCCAGCGGCGAGAAGGTGACCATCACCGGATTCGGCGTGTTCGAGCGGGTCGAGCGGGCCGCGCGCACCGGGCGCAACCCGGCGACGGGTGAGCCCGTGCACGTCGCGGCCTCGGTGGTGCCGAAGTTCCGGCCCGGCTCCGAGTTCAAGTCGAGCGTCTCGGCGAGCGGCGACTGAGCCACGGTGCGGGCGCCGGGCTACCGGTGCCCGCGCCGCATGGCCTCGGCCATGAGGTCGTGTTGGTAGTCCGACAGCCGGACGTCGTCCGGGCCGGCCGTCCGCCGTTCCCACCGGCCGTCGGACTGCAACACCCACCCGGACACCTCGTCGGAGAAGGCGTGATCGAGGATGCGGCGCACGGTGTCGCGGCGCTCCGGATGCGGCACCCGGACGAGCGCCTCGATCCGCCGGTCCAGGTTGCGATGCATCATGTCGGCACTGCCGATCCAGAACTCGTCCGAGGACGCGAACTCCAGGACCCGGCTGTGCTCAAGGAAGCGGCCGAGGATCGACCGGACGTGCACGGTCTCCGACAGGCCCGGTACACCGGGCCGTAGGGCGCAGATTCCCCGCACCAGGCAGTGCACGGGAACGCCCACCATGGACGCGCGGTAGAGCGCGTCGATCACCTGCTCGTCGACCAGACTGTTGACCTTGAGGCGGATGCCGCACGGACGGCCTTCCTGGGCCGCCCGCGCCTCCGCGGAGATGCGCTGCAGGATCCCGTCACGCATGTGCTGCGGAGCGACCAGCAGCGAGCGGTACTCGGTCTGCCGGCTGTACCCGGTGAGCACGTTGAACAGATCGGTGAGGTCGGCGCCCACCTCGGGATCGGCGGTGAGCAGGCCGAGGTCCTCGTAGAGCCGTGCGGTCTTGGGATTGTAGTTGCCGGTGCCCACATGGCAGTACCGGCGCAGCCCGCCGCGCTCCTGCCGGACGACGAGGCAGGTCTTGCAGTGGGTCTTCAATCCGATCAGGCCGTAGACGACGTGGCAACCGGCCCGCTCGAGTTCGCGCGCCCAGCGGATGTTGGCGCTCTCGTCGAACCGCGCCTTGATCTCGACCAGCACGACGACCTGCTTGCCCGCCTCGGCCGCCGAGACGAGAGCGTCCACGATCGGGGAGTCGCCGGACGTGCGATAGAGCGTCTGCTTGATGGCGAGGACGTGCGGATCGGCGGCGGCCTGTTCGATGAACCTCTGCACCGAGGTCGTGAACGAGTCGTACGGATGGTGGACGAGGACGTCACCCTCGCGCAGCACGCTGAAGAAGTCGGGCGTCTCCCCTTCTTCGGTGATCAGTCGGGGATGGGTGATCGGAACCCGCGGCGCGTCCTTCAGCTCCGGCCGGTCGAGGTCGTACAGGGCCCAGAGGGCCGACAGGTCCAGCATCCCCGCGACCCGGTGCACCTCCCGCTCGGTGACCTCGAGCTCGCGCATGAGCAGCGCCAGCAGGTCGGAATCGATGTCGTCGTCGACCTCCAGCCGGACGGCGGGACCGAAGCGTCGGCGGGCCAGCTCCCGCTCCAGGGCCTGCAGGAGATCCTCCGCCTCGTCCTCCTCGACCTCGAGGTCGGCGTTGCGGGTGACCCGGAACAGGTGGGAGTCGATCACCTCCATGCCGGGGAAAAGCTGATCGAGGTGCGCGGCGATCACCTCTTCGAGCGGCACGAAGCAGGCGCACTCCGCCGGCGTCGGGCCGTCCGCGGGGAAGTCCCCGGCCGGGTCCACCGCGACGGAGACCAGCCGCGGCACGTTCTGCGGCACCTTCACCCGGGCGAAGTGGTCGATCTCCCCGCCCGGCTCGCGGACCTGAACGGCGAGGTTGAGCGAAAGGCCGCTGATGTAGGGGAACGGATGCGCCGGGTCGACCGCGAGCGGGGTGAGCACCGGGAAGATCTGCTCGTGGAAGTAGTCGTGCAGGTGTTCCCGCTGGGCCTCGCTGAGCTGGGACCAGAACCGGATGCTGATCCCCGCGTGCGCCAGCGACGGCACGACCTCGTCGGTGAAGCAGCGCGAGTGCCGCTCCGTGAGCTGGGCGGTGGTCCGGCTGACAAGGTCGAGCTGCTCCCGTGCGCTCAGGCCGTCGGCCGAGCGGACCGCGAGTCCGGTGGCCTCACGCCGCATCAGACCGGCGACCCGGACCATGTAGAACTCGTCGAGGTTGCTGGCGAAGATCGCCAGGAACTTGGCGCGCTCCAACAACGGCGTGGAGACGTCCTCCGCGAGCGCCAGCACCCGGGCGTTGAAATCGAGCCAGGACGCCTCGCGGTTGATGAACCGATCGGCCGGCAGATCGGACGGCGCAGGCGGACGGGGCGCCTCCAGAGGTTCGAGCAGGCCGCTGCGGGCCTTGCGCTGAGGCTGTTCGGGACGGGTCGCCACCAGCTCGCTCATGCCTCTAGATGGTGCCAGCCGACGGCGAACTCGGCAGCGCGGGACGATGTCCGGATACGGCGGCGCCGATGACTCATCGAGGGCATCATGGCGGGCCACCGGTTCGATCCGTGCCCGTTGTAGTGGTTTGGTCGCCTCCCCGTGGTCGCCTGCCGGGCCCCGGGACCCGGCGTTAACGGCATGGAAACAGTCGAAGGCGACGATCGGCAGTGTGATGGAAACATCCGCCGTCGATCGGTCGTTCTCTCCAAAAACGGTCCTTGTGCCCCTTCCACGGTCAAGCGGGCACTGTGTGTCTGATATCACACCATTTGGACGGCCGGTGCTGGAGCGAGGAGACCTCCGGTGAGGATGTCGGATCCGCTCGAACCCGGCGGGGCTGCGACGCTGCCGCAACCCTCGACGGCGTCCGGGAGTGATCTGCCCGGGGGGGAGCATCCGGGAGTGGCTGCCGTCAACCTGACCGACCTGCAGGCCGGGACGCGGGTGACCTATCGGGTCGCGCAGCGCTTCCGGTACACCTACGACGGCGACGCCACCGACCTGGTGCACCGGCTCGTCGTGGTCCCGCCCAATCGGCATGGCGACCAGACTGTCCGCGACGCCCGGCTGGCGGTCTCCTCCGATGCGGCCCGCACCACCTGGCGACGTGGCGCCGACGGGACACGAAGTGCGGTGGTGCGCCTCGACCGGGTGCCGCCCCGACTTGACTTCGATGTGACCGTGACGATCGACCGGATCGCCGGGGGTGTTCGGCCATGGCTGCGGGCCACGGCACTGGCCGGCCGTCGGCTGCTCGACGCCACCCCGCTGACCGTGCCGGACGCGACGCTCACCGCGGCTGCCCGCGCCCTGGCCACCGACGATCCGGTGGCGACGGCACGCCGGTTCTGCGGCTGGGTGCACAGCAGAATTCGATATGTCCCCGGCAGTACGGACGTGACGACCACGGCGGCCCAGGCCCTTGCCGGCGGTTCCGGGGTCTGCCAGGACCAGGCGCACGTGATGCTCGCCCTGTGCCGCGCGGCGGGGCTGCCCGCCCGCTACGTGTCCGGGCATCTCGTCGGGGACGGCCCGTCACACGCCTGGGTGGAGGTCGTCATGAGCGGTGGGGTGGCCGATGGCGTTCCCCGGACCGGCGCGGGGGGAGGGGCGGCGGCCGACGCGGCCGGCTGGGAACCCGGCGCCCTCGCCGTCGCCTTCGATCCGTGCCACGACCGGCTGGCGGATCTCCGCTACGTGACGGTCGCGGTCGGCCGCGACTACTCCGACGTCGCGCCGACGTCCGGCTGGTACACCGGAGCGGGGCGGGGGACCCTGACCGCCAGTCAGCGGGTCACCGTCGTCGACGTTGAGCCCGCGCCGTGATCTCCCTGTCGCGGTGCGCCCCTTCCGGGGGATGAGCGTCCCGCGGGTTGCCGCCCCGAGTGGGGCCTGGCCGTGACCGTCGACACGGTGGACGCCCGAGAAGACCGCGCGGCACGCGAGGCATCTATCTACTCTTTGTGATAGGGCGATCACGCGCTACGTTGACGAGGGGCGCCAACGCGCCTGTTGATGACATGTGGTGATTTGATCGGCCGTTTCCGTTGCTCCATGAGGATTCCTTTGTCCCAGGCGGCCGATGCACGGGGAGGAGGGCGGGACGGGGGATGCTCGTCGACGCCGCCGCAATCGCTGCCGGCCTGACCGCGACGCTGAGCTGCGCGTGGGCCGGACGCCGGCTCGGCCGGCCCCGTGGCCGCTGGCTGGTCTGGCTGTCGTTCGCGCTGACCGCCTGGACCGTGGGGCAGACGGCCTGGACGCTGCACCGCTGGGAACGGCTCGCCACCGACCGCCCGACGGCCGCGGACGTCGGGTACCTCGCCGACGCCGGGCAGCTCGCCATGCCCGTCCTCGCTCTCGCCGCTCTCGCCGCGGTACCGGCGAGCCGGGTGCGGCGTTCCCGGGCCCGATGCACCCTGCTCGCCTCCTCGATCTCGGCCGGGGGACTGGGCGAGATGGGCTGGCCCGCCGGCGGAGGCTCGCGGCTGGGCCGCCTCGCCGACGGCCTGCGGTCTGCGGGCGTGCCCAGCGGTGCGGGTGGCGGTGCTGGCGGCGCCGGCGGTGCTGGCGGTGCTGGCGGTGCTGGCGGTGCTGGCGGTGGCGCGGGCGGGGGGTCCCGGTTGACCGGCGGGTTCGTCGGAGTGCCGGCCACGGCTCTGGACGAGATCATCCTCGGCGGTTCGCTGTTCCTGCTCACCTGGTCGGGCATGCTGGCCGGCCTCGGTGAGGCCGACGTCGCCGACGTTGGAGGGGGCGAAAGTGGTGTCGGGGTGGTGCGACACCTGGTAACGGTCGCGCACCCGATCGTCGTCCTCGTCCTGGCGCTCGCGGTCCTGCACGTCGCGGGCTTCCGCCAGCCGGTCGACCTGCCGGCCGTCGCCGCGGCCGGCACCGGCCTGGTGTTCCTGGCAGTGGTCGGGGCCTGGTGCGCGCAGGTCGGCGGCGATGCCGGCCGGCTGGGTAGCTCGTTGGCGGGTCTTGGCGCGGTGGTCGGCGCCTTGCTCGTCGTCCTGGCGGCGTGGCGTGCGGGTTGGGCGGGCGACGGCGGTCGGGTGGCCCGGGACGGGCCACGCGGCGACCTCGTCGGCTGGCTGCGGCTCGCGCTGCCCTATGTTCCCGCCGCCGGCGTCGCCGCGCTGATGCTCGACCGGTCGCGGGCAGGCGTTGTGCTCGACCCGGTCGAGATCGTGGTCGGCTCGGCCCTGATCGCCGCCGTCGTCGTCCGGCAGATGGTCACCCTGCGGGCGAGCCAGCGGCTGGTGGCGCTGGTCGGGAACGCCGAGCGCGAGGTGCGGCACTGGACGTCACACGATCCGCTCACCGAGCTCGCCAACCGCACGCTGTTCCACCAGCGGCTGACCGACGCCCTCGCCGCCAGCCGCCGAAATGGTCGGGACGGTCGGGACGTCGCCGTCCTGTACTGCGACCTGGACGACTTCCGCATCATCAACGACAGCCTCGGCCATGCCGCCGGGGACCATCTGCTGCGTGCCGTCGGCCAGCGTCTGCGGCACTGCGTGCGCGCCACGGACACCGTCGCCCGGCTGGGCTCCGACGAGTTCGCCGTGCTGCTCGACGGGGGGCGGGAGCTGCCCGAGACGGTGGCCGAACGCGTGCTCGCGGCCCTGCGCCAACCCGTGTCGGTGGGCGGCCATCACTGGCCCGTGCGGGGCAGCGTGGGGCTGGTCGTGGCCGGCCGCACCCAGGAGGAGACGACCGAGGCCCTGCTGCGCCGGGCCGACACGGCCGTGCACGCGGCGAAGCGGACGGGCAAGAACCGCCTGGTCGTCTATCGGCCCGGGTTGTGCGCCACTCCCGGCGCCCACCTCGTCGTCGGCACCCATCTCGCCGACGCACTGGCCACCGCGCTGCGTCGCGGCGGCCGATCGGCCGGGTTCGACGTCCACTACCAGCCCATCGTGCGCCTGCGCGATCGCAGTCCCGTCGCCTTGGAGGCGCTCGCCCGGTGGACGGCACCGGGCCGCGGACCGGTGCCGCCCGGCACCTTCGTCGCTGCCGCGGAGAACGGCGGCATCGTCGGCGCGCTGGACGACATGGTCCTCACCCGGGCCTGCGCGGAGATAGCGGTGGCCTACCCGGACTCCACGTTGCGCCTGCACGTGAACGTCTCGGCCAGCAGGGTCGCCGACACGACCCTGCTCGACAGCGTCGCCCGTGCGCTCGCCGCCAGTCGCTTCGATCCCCGGCGCCTGGTCGTCGAGATCACCGAGACGAGCCGGATCGACGACCTGCACGGTGCGCGCGAGGTGCTCGACGAGGTGCGTGCGCTGGGTGTCGCCGTCGCTCTGGACGACGTCGGTGCGGGCAACAGCACGCTCGCTGCGATGCACCTGCTTCCTGTGGACGTCGTGAAGCTGGATCGGACTCTGCTGGAACCGCCGCAGGGCGGAGGCCGGGCCGCGGCGATGCGCCGTTCCATGATCGTTCTGGCGCACGCGCTCGGCGCCGTCGTCGTCGCAGAGGGCATCGAGCGCGAGGGTCAGATCGCCGAACTGGAGGAGCTCGGGTGCGAACTGGGCCAGGGATTCTTTTTCGCGCGGCCGGGTCCGCTGCCCCTTTCGCCGCTCCGGCCGTGGCCCCCCGCTGGCGGCCGGCTGCCGACCGCCGAGCCGGCTCCAGGGGCGGACCCGGTCGCCTGACGACGCCGCCTGCGTGACGGCCCCGGCCCGCATCCGCCGGGCCTGGTCAGGGCACCGGCGCCCGGCCGACCAGGAGCGCCGCCGCCGTTGCGCCGCCCACCCCCAGGCGACGTGCCTGCGCGAGATCATCGATGGTGTCGACGTCGCGTCGTAGCCCGGGTACCGAGGACCCGAGGGCGTCGGTCAGGTCGACGGCGCCTGAGCGGCGGTGCGCATCGTGGCTGAGCGGTCCGAACGACGGGCCCAGCGGCGACCCGGTCGCGGCGGTGAGCAACACGGTGCCCGTGCCCGCGGCGTCGGCGAGGACCGCGCGGCGGTGGTCGCCGGCGGCCGCCAGGGCCTGGTGCAGCTCCGCGGTCCGCAGCGCCGGCAGATCCCCGGACAGGGCCGCCAGCGGACGCCCGGGCCAGCGGCCCGCGGCAAGCTCTGCGCCGTGCGCCAGGGCCGGATTGAGGCCCTGGTCGGGGGTGTCCGGAACGATGACGAGGCGGGCCCGCTCCTGCGTCGACAGCGAGAGGGCCGGCGCCCGACCCGCTTCGTGCCCGGCGCTGATGTCACCCTGGTCCCGCAACCGCGACAGCGCCCGGCGGACCGTCTGATCATTGGTCACGATCACCACGGCGCCGACGAGGTCAGTTGCCGAGGCGAGCACGGCCGTCACCGTGTCGAGGGCCATCGCGAGCGCCAGCAGACTACGGTCCGGCCGGTCCAGCCGGCTCTTCGCCCGCGCCAGGTTCTTCAGCGGCAGAAGGACCGTCCAGGACGCCCCGCCTCGTGGGAGCCACACGAAGGTGACCATAGGCCATGACGCCGCGTGGCGTCGCGAGCCGGACGCCCCGGTCCGGTCGACGGCCAGCGGTGGCAGGGAGGTGTTTCGCGAGAGTCGGCCAACGTCTCGCCTTGGTCGTGGGGTGAGCGTCGTCCGCGTGCGTATCCCCAGTGTCCGCCTCCGGTCGCTGCCCGCGTTGATCGTGCGGGTGGCGGGCGCGGCTCTTCGCTGAGCGTGGCCTCTCGGCGATGGAGTCGTCGGAATCTCCCTGGTGGGTGGCGACGTCGCTGGTGAGCGCCGCATCCTGCGTGATGCCCGCCAGAGCGGCGTCTACGGTCGAGTGTGAGGACGCGGTGGGCACGCCATCGCGCAGCGTCGGGGTGCTCGCCGCACCGGACGTCGACGCCGGTCCCGTGACCCATCCGGAGGGAACCATTACCGCCGATCCCAACAACCGGTCCGAGGATGCCGCGAGCGGTGTCGCGCCCCCGCCCCCGCCCCCGGCCTCGGTCCGGCCGGGCGGGGCCCGCGTCGGCGCGACCGAGGGCGGTCGTCGCGCTGCTTCCGGGAGGACGAGGTGAGGCGGGTGGCGGTGCTGACCGCCGGGTCATGGGGAACCGTCTTCGCGAAGGTCCTCGCGGACGCGGGCGCCCGGGTCGACCTCGTCGCCCGAGACCCGGAGATCATCCACTCGATCAACAACCGGCATGTCAACCCGCGATATCTGCCCTCGGTCCAGCTCCCCGACCGGGTCCGGGCGATGTCCGACCCGGGCGGCGCCCTGGCGGACGCTGAGCTCGTGGTGCTGGCCGTTCCCTCACAGGCGCTGCGTTCGGTGCTCGCCCGCTGGGTGCCACGGATCGCGCCCGACGCGATCTACGTCAGTCTGATGAAGGGGGTCGAGGCGGGTAGCCGGCTGCGCATGAGCCAGGTCATCGCCGAGGTCGCCGGAGTGACGCCGGACCGGATCGCGGTCGTCAGCGGCCCGAACCTGGCCCATGAGATCGCCGCGGAGCATCCGGCGGCGACCGTGGTCGCCAGCACCTCGACCCGGACGGCGGAAATCGTCCAGGCTGCCTGCTGGACCCCCTACTTCCGGCCCTACACCAACCACGATGTGACGGGATGCGAGCTCGGCGGCGCGGTGAAGAACGTCATCGCCCTTGCCGCGGGAATGCTCGAGGGAATGGGCTTCGGTACCAACAGCCTCGCCTCCCTGATCACCCGGGGTCTGGCCGAGACGGCGCGGCTCGGCATCGCGCTGGGCGCCGAGCCGATGACCTTCGCCGGGCTGGCGGGGCTCGGTGATCTCGTGGCGACCTGTGGCTCGCCGCTGTCGCGCAACCGGACCTTCGGCGAGAAGCTGGGGCGCGGACTCAGCCTGGAGCAGGTGGAGGCGGAGCAGCGGCAGGTCGCGGAGGGGGTGCGGTCCTGCCGACCGTTGCTGGCCATGGCCGATCAGCTCGGCGTCTCGATGCCCATCACGCAACAGGTCGAGCGGGTCCTCTATGAGGGTCTGCCGCCGCTGGAGGCGGTCAAGGATCTGATGAGCCGGGAGCCGGGACCGGAGTACCGACCACATCGATGACATCGGCGCCAGACCGCAGGGGCCGGCCGCGGATGACACTCCTGCCGGTTCTGGCGTGGACTCCCGGTTCCGGCGTGGACTCGGTCAGGCGGGTGGCTCGGGTGACGGACCGGCAGCGCGGGGGGCGGGCACCGGATCGGCGTCGACGCGGGCCCCGATCGAGCGGAGCTTGCCGACCGGGTCCTCGTACCCGCGCTCGAGAAATCTGGTCCCGCGGATGACGCTCGTTCCGTCCGCGACCAACGCGGCGAGCACATAGGCGAAGCCCGCCCGCAGGTCCGGAATCGTAAGATCACCGCCGGTGAGGGGGGTCGGGCCGCTCACGACCGCCGAGTGCTCGAAGTCGCGGGCGGCGAACCTGCACGACTTTCCGCCGAGGCACAGCGTCGACAGCGCGATGTCGGCGCCCATCTCCGCGAGCTGGCGGGTGTAACCGAACCGGTCCTCGTAGATCGTCTCATGGATCACCGAGGCTCCCCTGGCCTGGGTCAAAAGCACCACCAGCGGCTGCTGCCAGTCGGTCATGAACCCGGGGTGCACGTCGGTCTGCACATGCGCGGCGGTGAGCGGCCGGGCTCGGAAGAACGTCATGCCACGCGGGGTCACCTCGAACTCGCCGCCGAGCCGGCGCAGGTGGTTCAGGAACGTCATCAGGTGCTCCTGCCGGGCGCCGATCACCTCCACCCGTCCCCCGGTGGCCACCGCGGCGGCGGCGAACGACGCGACCTCGATCCGGTCATGGATGGGCGCGTGGGTGGCGCCGCGCAGCGTTGCCACGCCCTGGACGACGATCGTCCGGTCGGCCTCCACGTCGACCAGGGCGCCCATCTGCTGCAGGAACAGGATGAGGTCGACGACCTCCGGTTCCACCGCGGCATTGGAGATCACCGTGGTGCCCTGCGCGCGCACCGCCGCGAGCAGCAGGTTCTCGGTCGCGCCGACGCTCGGGAATGGCAGGGCGACGTGGGTGCCGCGCAGGCCGAGGGTCTTGACCTGCACGGAACGCACCTGTTCGACTATCTCCGCACCCATCGCCCGCAGCCCGGCGAGATGGAAGTCGACAGGTCGCTTCCCGATGCGGCACCCGCCGGGGAGCGGGATCACGGCCTCGCCGACGCGGTGCAGCAGCGGACCCATCATGAGGATCGGGATGCGGTTCACCCCGGAGTAGGCCTCCGACAGCGAGGCGTCGACGATCCGTTCGGTGGTGAGCCGCACCGTGTGCTCGTCGAGCCATTCCACCTGGGTGCCGAGCTCCGTGAGCATGCCCAGGACGACGTCGACCTCGGCGATCCGCGGGACCCGGGTCAGCGTGCACGGCTGTGGGGTGAGCAGGGTGGCCACGAGCAGCTTGGTGACCGAGTTCTTGGCGCCGGACGCCTCGACCGAGCCCCGCAGCGGAGCGCCGCCGCTGATGCGGTACCACCGGTGGTCCACGCCTCCGTGCGTGGCGCCTTCCTGCGTGGCGCCTTCCTGCGTGGCGCCTCCTTGCGTGGCCACTGCAGCACTGTTCGCCCCCACGGGCTACCTCCCACGGCGATGATGCGGATGCGTCAGGTCACATGCGGCGGGGCGATTGAACCAGACATCGCACGGGCCGGCTCGGCCCGGACCAACGCCGGCTACCTGCGGTGACGATAACCGTGATCTACCGGGCCGATCCCCGCCCCAAGGGGGAAACCGGCCGCGAGCGCGCCACTGACGTATTCCTTCGCGGCCTGAACTGCCTGCGTCGGTGAGTCTCCTCGCGCCAGCCTCGAGGCGATCGCGGAGGCCAGCGTGCAGCCGGTGCCGTGGGTGTGTCGCCGGTCCATCCGACGGCTGCGCAAGAGGATCTCCGTGGAGCCGTCGGTCAGCAGATCGACCGCGTCACCGGGTAGATGACCACCCTTGATCAGCACCCAGCGCGGCCCCAGCGCGAGCATCGCCGCGGCGGCCCGGGGCAGGTCGGCCTCGTCCCGCACGGCCACACCGGTCAACAGGCGGACCTCGTCCAGGTTCGGAGTCGCGATCGTCGCGCGCGGCATGAGCTCCCGGCGGACGACATCGACCGCGTCCGGTGCGAGCAGCGGGTCGCCGTGCTTCGACACGCCCACCGGATCGACCACGACCGGTGCGGTGACGCGTTCCAGCTCCGTGGCGACCAGGGCGACGAGGGCGGCCGAGGACAGCATGCCGGTCTTCACCGCGTCGACCCCGATGTCGTCCACCACCGCCCTGATCTGGGCGCGGACCGCCTCGGGCGGTAGATCCCAGACGCCGTGGACGCCCAGCGAGTTCTGCGCCGTCACGGCGACGATGGCGCTCATCCCGTGGACGCCGAACGCGAGCATCGTCTTGAGATCAGCCTGAATCCCCGCCCCGCCGCCGGAGTCGGAGCCCGCGATGGTCAGCACCCGTGGCGGCGCCGCGGCCGGGGACGCGGCGACGGGAGCGGGTTTGATCACGAGACGCTCCGAACCCTCATGTGTCTCCTCGGGCTTCACTATCAGTAGCGAGAATCGTGGTTGCCATCACAATCGGGTACGAGGTCGGGCCGTCGCACCCCAGGATTGGGGCCGGATGAGCGTGCGAGGGGCGTCGACCGGCGCCCGTCGGTCGAGTCGAAGAAATTCCTCGGCCCCAGAGGCTCTCATCCGGCCCGTTTGCCTGTTACCTTCTGTCGGCCCGTAGTTCTGCTCGACGGGCTGTTGACGTCCGACGAGGGAGCGTCTGTGGTCCACGCGTACATCCTTATCCAGACCGAGGTCGGCAAGTCCGCGTCGGTTGCCAAGGAGATCGAGCAGATCCCTGGGGTGACCCAGGCAGAGGACGTGACCGGTCCTTACGACGTCATCGTGCGTGCCGAGGCGCCCACGGTGGACGATCTGGGCAAGATGGTCATGTCCAGGGTGCAGTCGGTCGACGGCATCACCCGCACACTGACCTGTCCGGTCGTCCACTTCTGAAGGCCGCCGGCCCGTGCCCCGGTTTGACGGCCGGCGTGCTGGCGCTTCGTCCGCCGATCGTTCGCCCGGGGATCCGGGCAGGAACACCGGCAGACCCTGACCGTTGGTCGGCAAAGGCTGCTGTTGGTGGGGGTCGAAGGCCGCCCGGCGGGCAACCCCTGCGATGGCCACAATCGGGACATGACAGCAGTGGGTCGTGACAAGCAGGGTCGACGTCTGCCCGCCGCCCGACGGGCGGGCCGGTCGGCGGCGGCAGCTCGGCGGGTGGACTCCGGGCGAGTCGACCCGAGTCGGATCGACTCGGAGAGCGCCGGTCGGCGGCCAGGGATCCGGCCTTCGGTTTTTGCGTCGCGCCGGGTGGCTGTCGGACTCACCGCCTGCGGCACCGTGGGATGCCTGCTGGTGACGGGCTGTGGTGGGCCAGGACCGGTCCGACTGACCAACGTCCCGGTGCCGGCGCCGGCCGATCGTGCGTCCTGCCGGGCCCTCATCGGGGCGTTGCCGTCCTCACTCGGCCACGGCCTCGACCGGCGCCGACTTGATCCGCCACGGGACACCGCGGCGGCCTACGGTGGGGGACCGATCGTCCTCACCTGCGGGGTCTCGGGGGTGCCGGCGAGCTACCGGCCGGACTCGATGCTGTCGGAGGTCGATGGTGTCGGGTGGTTCGCGGAGAAGCTCGGTGAGACCGTGCGGTACTCGACTCCGACCCGATCGCCCCACGTCGTTCTCACCTTGGCGGGTTCCGCATCGACCGAGGTGCAACCTTTCGACATCCTTGTCTCCGTCGGCCCGGCCGTGCGGGCGCACAGCGCTTCGACGACTCCGTGAGTCCCGTCGGCTGCTCGACGGGGTCCACCGAGGGTCGGCCGGAGGGTCACCGCAACCCGGCGCCGTCACGTAGGGCGAGCCGCACGAGCCGGTCGACCAGATCCGGATAGGTGATCCCGCTCGCCGCCCACATCCTGGGGAACATCGACGTCGGGGTGAAGCCCGGCATCGTGTTGACCTCGTTGACGACCACCTGATCGTCCGAGGTGACGAACACGTCGACGCGCGCGAGTCCGGCGCAGTCGAGTGCCTCGAACGCCGCCACCGCCACCTGCTGCACCCGGGCCAGCGCCGTCGCAGACAGCCGCGCAGGGATGTCGAAGCGCGTCTGGTCGGAGACGTACTTCGCCTCGAAGTCGTAGAAGCCGGCCGACGAGGTGACGGTGATCTCGGCCGGGACGCTGGCCTGCGCGCCGGGCTCGTCCAGCCGGCCGAGTACCCCGCATTCGATCTCACGGCCCGTGATCGCCGCCTCGACGAGAACCTTGGGGTCGTTCGCCCGGGCCGTCTTGACCGCCGTGTCCAGATCAGCCCAGGCGTCCACCCGGCTGATGCCGATACTTGATCCACCGCGGGCCGGCTTGACGAAGACCGGCAGACCGAGACGTTCCTGGTCGGCTTCGGACAGGGTCTGACCGGCCCGCAGCACGGTGTACGGGCCGATCGGCAGGCCCGCGGCCCGCAGCAGGGATTTCATGTGCTGCTTGTCCATGGCGGCCGCGCTGGCGAAGACACCTGAGCCGACGTAGGGCACCCCAGCCATCTCGAGGAGGCCCTGTACGGTCCCATCCTCCCCGAATGGGCCATGCAGGAGCGGGAAGACCACATCGATGTCCCCGAACGGGCCGCGAATCGCCTCCGCCGCATCGCGGGGGAGCAGACGTGACACGGTGGGGTCCGGGGCAAGCACGACACTCGTCCCTCGAGACGCCGTGACCGAGGGGAGTTCACCACCCGTCGGCGCGAGGGCATCCGCTCCAGGCAGGACGACCCAGCGCCCCGACGGGTCGATGCCGACCAGGACGACGTCGTAGACGTCGGGGTCGAGCGCGCGCAGCACGCCGCCGGCAGACACGCAGGAGATCGCGTGCTCCGTGCTGCGGCCACCGAACAGGAGGGCGATTCGAATCCGACGCCTGGTGCCTGCCATGCCGGGACCCTAACGGATCGGCGGCGCCGAGGTCCGCGGCCGCATCCGGTGGCGGTGACCGGCGCCGCCGCCGCCGCACGGGTCGACTGCGGCGGTCCCAGACGGGCCGATGGCCGGGTGCTGACCTGCGCCCACCTGCGCCCACCTGCGCCCGCCTGCGCCGACCGGGTCGATCGGGTCGATCGGGTCGATCGCAGGCGTTGGGGCAGAGTTGTCGTGGCGGTGGGGCATAATCGAATACATGTTCGATTCGACTCCCGAGACTGACAAGACCTCTCAGGCTGGCATGGCCCTGCCCGCCGAAGGTAAGCGCGCAAGCCGGTCCGCGACGGCGGACGCGGACCGGGCGAGCCCGCCGCCCGCGCGGGCGACCGTGTTCGGGCGGCCCGTGGATGGTCTGAGCGACGACGAGTGTCTCCATCTGGACGGCCGGATCGCCCGGGAACTAGCCAGGCTTGAGGCGTGGCGGCTGCGCGTGCGGGCCAGGTTCACCGAGCTGCGTCCGCCGCTTGCGGGTGATCGGGAGGGCGCGGAACGGGGCTTCAGCGAGTTCGCCGGGGATGAGATCGCCGCTGCGGCGCGTTCCGCACCCGCCGCCGCCGGACGCCAGCTCGAGCTGGCCGTGGCGGTAGTCAATCGGCTGCCCGAGACGCTTGCGGCGTTGGAGTCCGGCGAGATCGATCTCGACCGGGTGAGGGCGATGGCCGACGTCACGAAAAGCCTCGACGCCAGCCAGGCCCGGACGGTCGAGAACAGGGTGCTGGCGCGCGGAGCGCGGGCGAGCTGCCCCGGCTTCCGGGCCGCGGTGACCAGGTCGGTTCTCGCCGTCGACCCGGACGGTGCTGACCAGCGTCGGCGCCGGCGGGAGCGCGACCGTCATGTTCGGACCCGCGCCAAGGAGGACGGGATGGGGGAACTGTCGGCGTTGCTGCCCGTGGATCGGATGGTCGCCGTCTATCGGCGCATCAATGCGCTGGCCCGAGATTCCGGGGGACCGGACGACGGGCGCAGTATCGGTCAGCGTCGGGCCGACGTGTTGGTCGATCTGGTGATGGGCGAGCGACACGGCCCAGTCGCCACCGAGGTCTCGGTCGTGGTGTCCCTGGCAACGTTGATGGGGCTCTCGACCGCGCCCGGCGAGCTCGAAGGGTACGGTCCGATCCCGGCCGAGCTGGCCCGCGAGCTCGCCCACGGCTCACGTTCGAGCTGGCGGCGCATCGTCACCGATCCCGTCGACGGTTCCGTGCTTGACGTGGGAGACCGACGCCACCCTTCGCCGGCGATGGCCCGGTTCGTCCGCGCGCGGGACAGGACCTGCGTCTTCCCGGGATGCTCCAAGCCGGCACGAGACTGCGACCTTGATCATACGAAGGCGCGAGCCGACGGTGGGAAGACCCGGGTCGACAACACGGATCCGCTGTGCCGACATCACCATCGGTTGAAACATGCCGGGATGTGGACCCTGAGCCAGCCCGTGCCCGGCCACCACGTCTGGACAAGCCGGGCCGGGCATCAGTTCGTCAGCGAGCCCGAGCCCTACCTCGACGAACAGGTGTAGAGAGCGTCAGGCGCGCGCGACCTTACCCGCCTTGATGCAGGAGGTGCAGACGTTCAGCCGCCGACGGGTGCCACCCACGACGGCACGGACCGTCTGGATGTTCGGGTTCCAGCGACGGCGGGTGCGTCGGTGGGAGTGGGAGACCGACATACCGAAGCCCGGCCCCTTGCCGCAGACGTCGCACACCGAAGACACGAGAAACACTCCGTCGAAGTAGTAATGGTCCCGGTGCATGCCCGGGACGTCGGGCGGTCAGGACCGCGATCGTACTCATCCCGTGAGCCTGATGGCCTGGTCGGGAGAACTCGCGCAGCAGAGACCAGGTTGAGGTTACCCCAGGCGCTGTGGTCTCGGCCGCGGGGCACAAGGCGATCGAGCTCGGCGCCGTCGGCGGTTCGGGCAGTATCTGGGTGTGGTCGACCTCGACACGCCCCTGAAGTCACTCCTCGGTCCGCGGGCCGCCACCCTGTTGGCGGAGGGCCTCGAGCTGCACGTGGTCGGTGACCTTCTGGCGCACCTGCCCCGCCGGTATCACGAGCGGGGCGAACTGACGGATCTCGCAGACCTGGTCGTCGGTGACACGGTCACGGTCCAGGCGCGGGTGGAGAAGATCGAGCGCCGACCGATGCGGGGCAGCCGCCGATCCATGCTGCGGGTCACCGTGACAGACGGCACCCACGTGCTGGCTCTGACCTTCTTCAACCAGAGCTGGCGCGAACGCGACCTTCGTCCCGGGACGACAGCGCTGTTCGCCGGGAAGATCGACGAGTACCGCGGCCGCCGGCAGCTGACCAACCCCGAGGTCCAGCTGCTGGAATCGGAGGTCGAGGGCGACGTCAACGGCCCGCTGTTCGCAAACGCGCTGGTGCCGATCTATCCTGCCGCCGCCAAAGTACCGAGCTGGACCTTGGCCAGATGCGTCCGCCTGGCCTTGGACTCCCTCGGTCCTCTCGAGGACCCGTTGCCGGAGGAACTGCGTCGGCGGCATCGACTGTCCACGCTCGCCGAGGCATACCGGTTGGTGCATCAACCTTCCGACCGCGGCGAGGTTGCTGCGGGGCGCAAGCGTCTGACCTGGGACGAAGCTCTGGTGCTACAGGTAGCGCTGGCGCGCCGCCGCCGCGAGGTGGAAGCGTTGGCGACGACCGCCCGCGTCGCCAGGCCAGACGGCCTGCTGGCCGCGTTCGATGCCGCGCTGCCCTTCCCCCTCACAGCGGGCCAGCGTGAGGTGGGTGCCACCATCGCGGCGGATATCGGGCGCCCGGTGCCGATGCACCGCCTCCTGCAGGGCGAGGTCGGGTCCGGCAAGACGGTCGTGGCACTCCGGTCGATGCTCATCGTGGTCGATGCGGGCGGCCAGGCCGTCCTTCTCGCACCGACCGAGACGCTCGCAGCCCAGCATTGCCGGAGTCTGCGGGAGATGCTCGGCGACCTGGCGCGATCCGGCGAGCTTGGTGCCGACAAACAGGCGACTCGAGTGACCCTGGTCACTGGTTCGATGGGCGCCCGCGCTCGGCGGGAGGCGTTGGCGGACATCGCGGAGGGCTCTGCCGGTCTCGTCGTGGGGACGCATGCGCTGCTGCACGAAGAGGTCGTCTTCGCGGATCTCGGGCTGATCATCGTCGACGAGCAGCATCGATTCGGCGTCGAACAGCGTGACGCGCTGCGGGCGCGGGGCCGGCGCCCACCGCATCTGCTCGTCATGACAGCGACCCCGATCCCACGGACCGTGGCCATGACGGTCTTCGGGGATCTCGAGGTATCCGAGCTCACCGAGTTGCCGAGTGGCCGTTCTCCGATCGCCACGTTCGTCGTTCCTGCCGCCATCCGCTCGTGGGCCGATCGGATGTGGGGTCGGATCCGTGATGAGGTTGCGGCCGGTCGCCAGGCCTACGTTGTCTGCCCCCGAATCGGCGGGGACAGCGTGGACGACGATCCCGGTGCGCTCCCGGACGAGGCGGCGGGGCGGGCGGGGCGTCCGGCGGCGACGGTGACGGACGTGCTGCCACAGTTGGTGGACGGTGAACTCGCCGGCCTGCGGGTGGAATCGCTGCACGGCCGTCTCCCGGCAGCACAGCGGGAGGCCACGATGACCCGCTTCGCCGAGGGGCAGATCGATGTGCTGGTGGCGACCACGGTCATCGAGGTCGGGGTGAACGTGCCCAACGCGACGGTGATGGTGGTGCTCGACGCGGATCGGTTCGGCGTGTCGCAGCTGCACCAGCTGCGGGGACGAGTGGGGCGTGGCACCGCACCCGGGTGGTGCCTGTTGCACACGGCGGCGGACCAGGAAACGCCAGCCTGGGAAAGGCTGGGAGCGGTCGCTGCGACCAACGACGGTGCGGAGCTCGCCCGACTCGATCTGGCTCAGCGCCGGGAGGGGGATGTGCTCGGCGCGGCCCAGTCGGGGGGACGCCGATCCCTCAAGCTGCTGGCGCTGCTGCGGGACGAGGAGCTGATCCGGGAGGCGCGCGTCGAGGCAACCCGGTTGGTTGACGCCGATCCCGAACTGGATCAGCATCCCGCCCTGCGGCGGCTGCTTGACGCGGCGCTCGATGACGCCAGTGCGGCCTTTCTCGAGAAGGGATGACCAGCGCCTCGATGACGCGAATTATCGGTGGGACCGCAGGTGGTCGACAACTCGTCGTTCCCGCGGGTCGATCCACCCGGCCGACGTCGGATCGTGCTCGCGAGGGTCTGTTCAACACGTTGTCGACGTGTGTCGACCTGCCGGGTGCCCGGGTCGCGGATCTCTACGCGGGTTCGGGCGCGGTGGGCCTGGAGGCGTTGTCCCGCGGCGCGTCACATGCTCTGCTTGTCGACCATGATCCGCTAGCGGTCCGGGCCCTGCGGCGGAACGTGACTGCCCTGGGGCTTTCGGGCGCCGAGATCGTGCAGGCCCCGGTGTCGCGTGTGGTGCAGAACACTTCGGGGGATCCCTACGACGTGATGTTTCTCGATCCGCCATATGCGATGAGCGACGTCGAGCTCGGCGAAGTGCTGGCAAAGCTCTGTTGTGGCGCATGGCTGGCTGCGGACGGTGTCTGTGTAGTCGAAAGGTCGCACCGGTCGGGTCCGGTTGCGTGGCCGGATGGCTTGTGTGCACTGCGTGACCGGAGGTACGGAGAGGGTGTTCTCTGGTACGGTATTCGATCATGAGGAGGGCAGTCTGTCCCGGTTCATTTGATCCGATCACCAATGGCCATCTCGACATCGTCATCAGGGCGAGCAAGCTCTTCGACGAGGTCGTGGTCGCCGTTTCGATCAACAAGAACAAGGCCACCCTGTTCACCATCGATGAGCGCATGGAGCTCATCCGTGAGGCGGTGCGCAATCATCCGATGGCGCCGTCCAACGTAGTGGTGGATGCATCACACGGCCTGGTGGTCGACTTCTGCCGTGCGCGCGGTATCCAGTCGATCGTCAAAGGTCTGCGCGCGGTCAGCGACTTTGACTACGAACTTCAGATGGCGCAGATGAACAATTCGCTCGCAGGTGTGGAAACACTCTTCATGAGCACGAACCCGCAGTATGCGTTTCTGTCCTCAAGCCTGGTGAAGGAGGTCGCTCGCTACGGCGGAGATGTCTCGCACCTCGTGCCCGACGTGGTGCTCAAGCAGCTTCGCGAGCGCGCGGTCGAGTAGTCGCCATCGCAGCCGCTGGGGTGCGCCCGAGGCCGCTCGCCCTGCAGTCCGCTTCGCACCGGGGCTGGATGAGGGCCATGGGGCCGGGCGTCCCCGGCGGGTGCCGACAGCGTGCGGGCCGTGTCGTGGCCCGATCGGATACGCTGGACGCGTAGTCGTCGACTGGCTGGGGTGCGTCCGGCGGTCCTCCGGGATGCCGTGAGGGGCCATCGGAGGCCGGCTTCTCGGTTGTCAGCCGGCGCTGCAACAGCCCCAGCCCCACGTAAGGTCCGCCACCGCGGGCTTTCCCGAGCCGAACCTAGACGTGAATTCGACTGCCGCCATGACTGGATCCAACCCCCGCCGTAGGACGCCCAAGGGCCCCCTGGTGCTTGACACCCGCGAGCTCGGCCGGCGGCCGGGGTCGATGCGCCGTGTCCGGACCCAGGCGGTGCTCCCAGCCGATCTCGGGACCGAGATGATGTGGGTCCCCGCGGGGGCCGCTGCCACGTTGGATCTCCGGCTGGAGTCGGTGATCGAGGGGGTGCTGGTCAGCGGCACGGTCGTGGCCCCACTGAGGGGCGAGTGCGGCCGCTGTCTCGACGAGGTGTCCGACGTCGGTACCGTCGAGATCCGGGAGCTTTTCTACTACGCTGACCGAGCTGCGGACGTGGCGGATGACGACGACGCCCGGGTCCTCGTAGACGATCACGCCGACCTCGAGCCCGTGGTCCGGGACGCGCTGGTACTGGATCTACCGCTGTCGCCCACCTGCCGGCCGGACTGCGCGGGACTGTGTGTGGACTGCGGGGCACGGCTCGACGAGGTCGGGTCGAATCACTCCCACGACCGCCTCGACGCGCGGTGGGCTGCGTTGTCCGCTTTGGCGGACGGCGGCGCTCCGACGGGAACTGATCAGGGTCGGTCCGACCCTGACGAGAGCAAGGAGAAGGAATAGTGGCCGTCCCGAAGCGGCGCACCTCGCGCAGCAACACCCGGTCTCGCCGTTCGCAGTGGAAGGCCAAGGTGCCGACCCTTGCGAAGTGCTCCCGGGGGCACGTGATCCGGCCGCACACCGTGTGCACGACGTGCGGCCGGTACAACGATCGTCAGGTGCTTGACGTCTGACCCGGTGTGACCCGCATCGCCGTTGATCTGCTGGGGGAGGGGCTCCCTGTCGGGCCCCTCCTTGAGGCGTTGCCCACCGCGTTGGACGCGGACCCGCGCCTGGTGCTGATCCTGGTTTCGCCCGCCGAAGGTGTGCGTGAGGAGCTTGCACGGCTGGGCATCTCGGCTGGCGAAAGAGTGCTGCTGAGATCCGCTACCCGCACGGTGGCGGGGGGACCCGCCGCCCTTCGCGAAGTCCGCTCGCGCAGGGACGCGGGCGTCCGGGTGGCCGCTCGGTTGGCACGTGAGGGCGACGCCGATGCGATGGTCTCGGTAGCGCCCGTCGAATCGGTCGTCGCTGCTGCCCAGTTCACCCACGGTCTGCTTCCCGGTGCCACGCGAGCGGTACTAGCTACGATCATCGGTCGGCAGGACGCGGGCATCGTGTTGTGCGACGCCGGATCGACCGTCGGGGTCACGGCCGACGAACTTGCCCAGTCCGCGCTGCTGGGCAACGCATACGCGGCCTTGCGGTTCGCGGTGGACACACCCCGGATCGGGCTGTTGGCACCCCGGGAGGCATTGTCGGATCCGCTGCGGCGCCTCGCCGACGAGCTGCTTAGGTCGCTCGAGCTGAACTATGTCGGCCCGTGCACGGTGGAAAGTATTCTCGCCCGATCTGAGCCGGCCGGTCAGGATCGGGCGGCCGTTGGCTGGTCTTCAGCAGCAGGCTCAGACCGGCGGCTGGAGGTCGCGGTGACTGACGGTTACACCGGTGATGTCGTGCTGTCGACCATTCGAGGTGTATCGAGCTGGGAACGTCGAAATACTGCCGGCGGCACGGACGCCGGCCTGGATCCGGCATGGGGAACATTGGAAGATCCTGATGTGCGAGGGGGAACGATCGTGCTGGGGATCGACGGTGTCGCGGTCCATGCGGAGCACACCCAAGGAGGATCCGTGGATGCCGGGGCCGGCGGGCTGCTCGCGGCGCTGAGGGTGGCGTCCTTGGCCGTACGCGGGGATCTCGTCCCGCGCACACGGGCTGCGATGGCGACCCTGGTGGCGCGGCGGCGGGCGCTGGCTGGGTTGGCCGGATGACGCGCCATCTTCCGCCTCCCCCGCCACGGGACGGCCTGATCGAGGTCCTCGAGGCTGCCATCGATCCGGAGCTGCTGGACCGGGCGCTCACGCATCGTTCGTACGCCTACGAGAAGGGCGGCCTTCCAACCAACGAGCGGTTGGAGTTTCTGGGTGACGCCGTGCTCGGTCTCGTCGTGACCGCCGCACTCTTCCTCCGTCACCCTGATCTTCCCGAGGGGCAGCTGGCCAAGCAGCGGGCCTCGGTGGTGAACATGCGGGCGCTTGCCGACGTGGCCCGTGGCATCGGTCCGAACGGCCTGGGGCCCTACCTGCTGCTCGGCCGAGGGGAGGAGACGACCGGAGGCCGCGACAAGGCGAGCATTCTGGCCGACACTCTCGAGGCCATCATCGGGGCGGTCTATCTTTCGGCTGGCCTCGACGCGGCCTCCATCTTCGTGCATCGCCTGTTCGATCCGTTGTTGGACGAGGCGGCGGGTCGTGGCGCCGGGCTGGACTGGAAGACATCGTTGCAGGAGCAGACGGCTCTGCTCGCTCTTGGACCGCCTGAATATGTGGTCGAGGAGGCCGGTCCCGACCACGCCAAGAGATTCACCGCGCACGCACGCATCGCCGGCGAGCCGCTGGGCGAGGGCGAGGGCGGCAGCAAGAAGGAAGCAGAGCAGCGGGCCGCGGCAGCGGCCTTCGCGGTGCTGGAGAGTCGAGCGGCCGCGGCGGAGCAGCAGGACGGGGACGGCGGTCCGATCGGTCCCGCCGTGCTCGGTGATGCTTCCGTGGCAGGTCAACTGGACCCGGGGCACGTTTCGGGTCGCTGAGGGCCGCGACCACCGACTGCCATGTGCTGACGTCCTACTTCTCACGGATGGCTCGGGCCGGTTCCGCCCCTGATCCACCCCCGACAGTCGGAGATCATGCCAGAGCTACCAGAGGTGGAGGTCGTACGCCGCGGGCTGCAGCGCGGCGTCGTCGGCCGGGTCATCGCCTCGGTTGCGGTGTGTCACCCGCGTGCGGTCCGCCGTCATGCGGTCGGCGCGGGTGAATTCTCCGCCCTGCTCGTCGGGCGGCGGGTGACGGCCGCGAGACGTCGCGGCAAGTACCTCTGGCTCGCCCTGAGGACGGACCCCGCGGCCGCGATCCCGGCCGGGGCGCCCGCGCTGGCGGTCGATCCGGAGACGGAAAGTGCGCCGGTGGGTCTGCCCGCGCCGGAGTCGTCCCCGTCCTCCGCCCCCGACGACGCCCTGATCGCGCATCTCGGCATGAGCGGTCAACTACTCGTGGTGCCGCCGGCGACTCCGGATCAGAAGCACCTGCGAATCCGCTTCACCTTCCTCGACGGAGGCCGGGAACTGCGCTTCGTCGACCAGCGAACCTTCGGCGGCCTGGCGGTCGACGTCGGTGGTGGGGAGCTGCCCGGGCCGGTCGCTCATATCGCCCGGGACCTTCTTGATCCCGACTTCGACGAGGACCTCGTCGTCCGACGGCTGCGTGACCGCCGTACCGGCGTCAAGCGGGCGCTGCTCGACCAGACGCTGGTCAGCGGCGTCGGCAACATCTACGCGGACGAGGCGCTGTGGGCGGCCAGGCTGCACTACGCCCGTCCGACGGAGACATTGTCCCGTCCCGAGATCCGTCGGCTGCTGGACTGCGTCCGCACGGTCATGATTGCGGCCCTCGACGCGGGCGGGACATCCTTCGACAGGTTGTATGTCTCGACCGAGGGCGTCAGCGGACTGTTCGAGCGGTCACTGGAGGTCTACGGTCGCGCAGGTCTGCCCTGCGGCCGGTGTGGGGACACGATCCGCCGGGACGCCTTCATGAACAGATCCAGCTTCACCTGCCCCACCTGTCAGCGCCCACCCCGCCAGCCCAGATGGTAGGATTCGATCATACGTTCGAAGACGGTGACCTCCTCGCGGGGTGATCCCGAACGTAGCAGCGCGAGGGCGGTGAGAGCCCACTCCCGTGCTGGACCACACTGTCGCCTCATCCGGGGCCGAGCCGGGGATGCTTCCGGCTCGGTGAGGCACCACCGACGGCGTCGGGTCGTGCTTCGGCCGCCCGAGGCAGAGGGACGGAGATGCCATGAATCCGGATGCGCTGCTCGGCCGGGTGCGGAAACTCCTGGCCATGGCGGAGGCCGAGGGGCTCACTGAGGCCGCCAGGGAGACGTACAACGTCAAGGCGGCTGAGCTCATCGCGCAGTATGGGATCGACCGCGCGCTCATCGAGGAGGCCGCGCCGAGCCGGGTCGCCGCCGCAGACCTTGTGGTTGCGGTCGACTCGCCCTATGCCCGAGACAAGGTCTCGCTGTTGGCGAGCATCGCAGCCCCGCTGGGATGCCGGCTCGTGCATCGCACGGTTCGCCGTGACCACGGGACGGAGCATTCCGCGCACCTTTTCGGCATGGATGCGGACATCCGCCGCGTGCAGTTGCTGTTCACCTCGCTGCTTGTGCAGCAGGCACACGGATTGGCCGTCACGCGCCCGCCGCGGCATGAGGACCCGAGAGCGTTTCGCCGGTCATGGATGGCCGGGTTCGCCCTGGCCGTCGCGCAGCGGTTGGCCCGCACGGAGCGGACGGCCCGCGAGCGGGCCCAGGCTCAGCAGCGGGCGGAGGAGGACGACGGCTTGGGGAGTCACCCCTCGGTCGCGGTGGTCCTGGCGGACCGGAGCCAGCGGGTGGACGCGCATCTCGCCGCCGTCTATCCGCGCCTGCGGACACCGCGGGTGCGTCAGCTTTCCGGTAGCGGCGGTCGGGCGGGTTACCTGGCCGGCGAGCGAGCCGACCTCGGGCTCGGCAACCGGGTGTCCGGTCGGGTCTCGCCAGCGATCGGCTCGCGTGGATAGATGACGGATCTTCCTGGCTAGAGCTTGCCGCCTGGAAGATTGGGAACTGCGGTCTGCGTGGGGCCGGAGGTCCGTGGCGGAGCGTAACCGGGACCGATGATCTTATCTGCACCGTCGACCGGTTCCGGCGTCACATGACGATCACCGTCGATGCTTGCGTGCGGGACGGGTAGCGCTCCGCCGTCCTGGGAGAAGTTCTGCCCGCAACCGCTGATCAGCAGCGCCGAACCGAGGGCTCCGCAGACGAGTACCACGGCGGTGGACCTGCGGCGGGAACGCGGCCCCAGCGGCCGCACCCGTTGGGGGTCCACCGGCCGTCGTGTCTCGCTCGATCGGCCTGCCATGTCTGAGAAAGATGAGGTGTCCACGATGGGCTGTACCCTACCGTGCTGATGAGCGAGGTACCCATGAAGCAGGCGGCGCCTGGCCCGACCGTGGTCCGCTTCACGGCGCGTGTCGTCGGCCGTGTTCAGGGCGTCGGTTTTCGTGACTACGTGCGCACTCGTGGCCGCCGGCTCGGCCTGGTGGGAACGGCCACCAATATGCCCGATGGCGCCGTCGTGGTGATTGCAGAGGGCGCAGCGCCTGCATGCCAGAACCTCGCCCGCCTGCTCGTGACGGGTCACACTCCCGGTTGGACGGATCGGGTCGAGGTGGTGTGGCAGAGAGCACAGGGCGATCTGGCCGACTTTCGCCGGAAGTGACTGCTTGTGGACACTGCGCTGACCCAACTGTCGTCAGGATGACGTCCAAGTTTTTGCGTGTTCACCGGATCAGTCGGGGGGCATGTGGCATGCTCTTGACTTTCGGTCACTCGGCGTGGGACTCTAGAGCCATTGTTTGGGGCGCACTCTGATCTGTTCGGATCTTGTGTTGTCCGACACCCACTAGGTCACTCATCGTGGAGGACCATCACTATGGCGAAGGCCCTTTTCGGCCACGTCGGTTCCGGCAGCGACCTGCGTCTCTCCTATGAGGTACGCCGGCTCCGTGCTCGAGTTGCGGAGCTTGAGGCTGAACTGACTCGAGTACGCGAGGTCAACGAGGCACTGGTCGGAGGTGTCGACGTACCGGAGGATGTCCGGGCACTCGACGCCGAGCCGGCGTACAGCTGAACCGCAAGGTCGGCTATCGGGGCGTTTCTGTGAGGAACGCCCCTTCGTATTGACTACGCCCAGCTTCAAGCGATTTTTGGGCCTCAGTGTGTGTGCGATTGGTTACATACTGTAATTGAGGTGTCGCTTGGTCGGGGGCGGTCGTCGCAGCGTCAGGGTCATCGTTCGGGGGTGGACTCCTAGCGTGGCCCTGAAGTGCTGCGATGTTCCGTCCCCGTTGAGGGGCTGGGAAGCAGTGTCGGTCTTGCCGGAATCCTGGTGAGACAGGTTATTTCTCCGACTCCGCAGGCTCTATTCGGAGTGTGACTGCGGAGTGTAGCTAAACGATCGCTTTGCGTCGCTCGATAGGATGGGTCTATCCCACCGTCGGCTGATCCCGGCCATCCGTCACCAGTCCGGCGAGCCCTCCTCACCGCTCCGGAGACCGGTGCACCTCAAGAGCCTGACCCTGCGGGGCTTCAAGTCCTTTGCGAGCTCGACCTCCTTGCATCTCGAGCCCGGAATTACCTGTGTGGTAGGCCCGAATGGGTCCGGTAAGAGCAATGTGGTCGATGCCATCGCCTGGGTGCTCGGGGAGCAGGGCGCCAAGGCCCTGCGCGGCGGCACCATGTCGGACGTCATCTTTGCGGGCACACCATCGCGCCCGGCGCTTGGCCGGGCCGAGGTGCTGCTCACAATCGACAACTCCGACGGTGCGTTGCCGATTGAGTACACCGAGGTGACCGTCGGCCGTCTCATGTTTCGCAGCGGGGAGAGCGAATACACGATCAACGGCACGGGATGCCGGCTCCTCGACATCCAGGAGCTCATGAGCGACTCGGGGATCGGCCGCGAGTTGCATGTGATCGTGGGCCAGGGCCAGCTCGACGCCGTGCTGCACGCGCGCCCCGAAGATCGCCGCGCGTTCATCGAGGAGGCCGCCGGCGTTCTCAAGCACCGCAAGCGCAAGGAGAAGGCGCTGCGCAAGCTTGAGGCGATGTCGGCGAACCTCACCCGGCTCAGCGACCTCTCCGCGGAGCTACGTCGGCAGCTAGGTCCCCTCGGCCGGCAGGCGGAGCTCGCGCGAAAGGCCGGAGTCATCCAGGCCTCGCTCAGGGACGCCCGGCTTCGGCTGCTTGCGGACGATCTCCACTCTGCACGGACCGCGATCGCTTCGGACGTCGTGGACGAGGAGGCGCTGCGGCGACGCCTCACCGACTCGGAGACGGCGCAACGCGCCACGGCGCAGCGTGAGGAACAGCTCCAGGGGGAGCTTGCCGTTGTCGTCCCTCGCGCGGCCGCGGCGCAGGAGACCTGGTACGCGATGGCCTCCCTGCGGGAGCGGTTGCTGGGAACCCGCTCACTGGCGACCGAGCGAGCTCGGCTGCTGCGGATCGGATCCGATGACCTACGAGGTCGCCGTGATCCAGAGGAGCTCGAGCAGGAGGCGATCGCGGTCCGCGAGCAGGAGATCGCGCTCACTGAGCGGTTGGAACGCGATCGCGAGCTGCTCGAGGAAGTGGTCATCAGGCGGGCGGACCTCGAGGCAGCGCTGGCACGCGAGGAGCGCGAGCTGATCGCCGCGGCTCGCGCCGCGTCCTCCCGGCGCGAGGAGATCGCTCGGCTCGCCGGCCAGGTCGAGGCCGCGCGGTCGAGGGCGACCGGCGCGGAGGAGGAGATCGCGCGGACGACGGAGGCGCTGACGGCCGCACGGGAGCGCGATGCGGAGGCGTCCCAGTCCAGGACCGCGCTGGAGACGGAACTCAGCCAGATGGAGGACGCTCGGGAGGAACTCGCCGAACGGCACGGCACCGCGGTGGCGGTGCACGCCAGCGCGACCGACCGCCTGGAGACGCTGCGGACACAGGAGCGTGCGGCCGAGCGGGACCGGGCGTCCTGGGCGGCGCGCCGTGATGCTCTCCAGCTTTCGCTCGCGCCAGCCGACGGCGTGGCGGCTCTGCTCGAGGCCGTCGCGCGGGTACGGATCTCCCAGGGCGAGCCGCCGGGCAACGCGGGCGGCCCGCGGGACGGTGCCGAGCGGGCTGACGATGGCACGTCGTCGGGCGGTGGGTCGCCGGCGAGGTCCTCCGTCGGGAAGAGGGGCGGTCCCGGCGGCCGTCGGCACCGATCAGGTGCGGTCAAGGACTCCGACCCGGCCGACAGGCACCGGTCCGAACTCCCGCCCCTGGACCCCTCTTTTGCGCCCCTGGGCCGGCTGTCCGACGTTGTGACCGTGCGGCCGGGAGCCGAGGTAGCGGTGGCTGCGGCGCTGGGGCCGGCCGCCGACGCGCTGCTGGTCGCCGGGCCGACCGAGGTACTGACGGCGTTCGCCTGGTTGCGGCGGGCTGATGCCGGCCGAGCTGCCATGGTGATCGCGGGGACCATGGGGGACGGGAGCGGGACCGCAGACGATGCCGAAGGCGCCGGCGGATGGCAGCGCACCGACCGGGGCCGCGGCGAGGCGGACGAGCCGGTCGCCGACGTGGTGGGCCGGCTCCCCGAAGGCTGCGTCCCCGTCCTGGCGCTGGTGGACATCGTCGACGACCGTTTCCGTTTCGCGCTGGTGTCGCTGCTCGAACGCACCATCGTCGTCGACGACCTGGCCGACGCCGAGCTCGCCGTTCGGTCTCGGCCTGATCTGCGGACTGTCACGAGGTCCGGCGACGTCCTCGGTCCTGCGGCGTCGATCGGGGGCAGCGCACATCCGCCCTCGGCGATCGAGCTGCGCGCGGCGGCCGACGAGGCGCAGGCCGGAGTGGTGGAGGCGGCCCGACGGGCCGAGACGGCCCATGAGTCCTTCGAGCCGGCCAGGGCCGAGGTGGCGCGGACCCGTTCGGCCATCGACGCGGCGCTGGCCGCTCTGCACGGGGCCGACGCCCGGTATCGGGCGCTGTCCGAGCAGGTCGCACAGCTCGAGCGGGCAAAGGGCGGTGCGGGCTCGGAGGTGGCCCGGCTCGAGGCCGTTCGCGGCCGCGCGGAGACAGCCAGGGACCGGGCCTACGGCGCGCTGACCGAGCTGGAGACCGCCCTCGCCGCGACCTCGGCGCAGCCGGAGATCGACGAGCCGACGCCGGCCGAGCGGGACCGGCTGGTCACCGCTACCTCGGCCGTGCGCGCCGCCGAGGTGGAGGCCCGGCTGGCCGTGCGGACCAGCGAGGAACGGGTGCGCGGCCTGCAGGGTCGAGCGGACGGGCTGATCCGGTCCGCGGCGAGCGAACGAGCGGCCCGGGCCGCCGCCGCCCGCCGCCGCGAGGTACGCGAACGTCAGGCCGCGGTCGCGTCGGCGCTCGGCGACGCCACCCAGGTGACCCTGGATCGGCTGGACCGTTCGTTGACTCGTGCCGCGGCCGAGCGTGCGGAGGCCGAAGCCCTGCGCCGCGCGACCGAGTCGGACCTGACCGCCGTACGCGAGCAGACGCGGGCACTGGCCACCGAGGTCGCGGCGTTGCGGGATGCGGCGCACCGCGACGAACTGGCCCGCGCGGAGAAGCGGCTGCGGGCGGAGACGCTCGAGACCAAGGCGATGGAGGAGTTCGGTATCGGCGCCGAGGATCTGGTGGCCGAGTTCGGGCCGCACGTGCCGGTCCCGCCCGACGACCCGGACGGTACGCCGGCGCCGTTCGACCGAGCCGAGCAGACCGCCAGGGCCGCCGCCGCGGAGAAGCAGCTCGCCCGCCTCGGCCGGATCAACCCGCTCGCGCTGGAGGAGTTCGCTGCCCTGCAGGAGAGGGCGGCGTTCCTGTCGGCGCAGCTCGACGACATCAAGAGCACCCGGCGGGACCTGCTGCTCGTGGTCGAGGAGGTCGACGTCCGGGTGCGCGAGGTGTTCGCCGCGGCCTTCGCCGACACCGCCCGGGAGTTCGAGGTGGTCTTCGCCACCCTCTTCCCCGGTGGGGAGGGCCGGCTGGTGCTCACCGACCCCGACGACATGCTGACCACCGGGATCGAGGTCGAGGCACGCCCGCCGGGCAAGAAGGTCAAGCGGCTGTCACTGCTGTCCGGTGGGGAGCGATCGCTGACCGCGCTCGCGCTTCTGCTGGCGATCTTCCGGGCCCGTCCGTCACCGTTCTACGTCCTCGACGAGGTCGAGGCGGCGCTGGACGATCGCAACCTCGGCCGGTTGCTGGACGCCATCGAGGGACTGCGGCAGAAGTCCCAACTGATCATCATTACCCACCAGAAGCGGACTATGGAGATCGCCGACGCCCTGTACGGCGTGGCGATGCGTGGTGACGGAGTCACGACCGTGATCAGCCAGCGGTTGCGGGAACGCGCGGCTGTCTGACCCGGCCCGGGTGGGTGCCGGGGGTGGGTGAGCACCCCGGGCCGCGCCGGCCATCTGTCAGGATCGGGGTGTGGAGCTCCTCATCCTGATCGTCGTCATCGCCGTCGTCGTGCTGGCCACCATGGGACTCGTGGTGGGCAGCGCCGTGCGGCGGCGCCCCCGCCGGGCCGTCCGAAGGGGCGGCCGGTCTGACACCGATCTGGCTCCCGGCGTCGGTAACGACGCCGAGGTGCCTCGCGATTCGGCGACCCGGACGATCGATGACGTCGGCCTGCCCGCCGCGCCCGAGACCGCGCCGCCTCGAGCGGACGCCGCCGGCCTGCCGACGACCAGGGACGCCGTGACCGCGGGCCCGGCGGACACGAACCTCGCGCCCTCGGTTCCGCCGCAGCAGCGCCCGGCCGAGATGCCGGCCCCGGCGGCCGGCCGGTTGGTGCGCCTGCGCCTGCGCCTGTCCCGCTCGCAGAATGCACTCGGCCGCGGTCTGCTGTCCCTGCTGTCGGGCGACAACCTCGACGAGGAGACGTGGGAGGACGTGGAGGCGACCCTGCTCGTCGCCGACGTCGGCGTGGCGGCCACCGGTGAGCTGGTGGCGGCGCTGCGTGAGCGGACCAAGGTGCTCGGCGCCAGTACCCCGGTGCAGGCGCGGGCGATGCTGCGCGACGAGCTGCTCGCCCAGGTCGGCACTGCGACCGATCGTTCGCTGCGGACGTCGGTGCCGGATCGTCCGGCCGTCGTCCTCGTCGTCGGGGTCAACGGCACCGGAAAGACCACGACCTGCGGCAAGGTCGCGCGGCTGCTGGTGGCCGAGGGTCGGACGGTGGTGCTTGGCGCGGCCGACACCTTCCGGGCGGCGGCTGCGGATCAGCTGCAGACCTGGGGCGAGCGGGTCGGCGCCGTGACCGTCCGCGGGGCCGAGGGCGGTGATCCGGCCTCGGTCGCCTTCGACGCGGTGAAGCAGGGCATCGATTCGGCCGCCGACACCGTGCTGATCGACACCGCCGGCCGCCTGCACACGAAGACCGGCCTGATGGACGAGCTGGCGAAGATCAAGCGGGTGATCGGCAAGCACGGTCCCGTCGACGAGGTCCTGCTGGTGCTGGACGCCACCACCGGGCAGAACGCGCTGGTCCAGGCCCGGGTGTTCACCGAGGCGGTGGAGTTGTCCGGCGTCGTGCTGACGAAGCTCGACGGCACGGCGAAGGGCGGGATCGTCATCGCTGTGCAGCGCGAGCTCGGCGTGCCGGTCAAGCTGATCGGGCTGGGCGAGGGGCCGGACGACCTTGCTCCCTTCGAGCCCGAGGCCTTCGTCGACGCCCTGCTCGGCGAGCCGGTCTGACGGACCGAACGCCCATCGGCTCCTGCGTGCGTGAAGACCACGGAGTGTCACACGTCGAGGTCTTCCCGTCGCTGCAAATGTGATCTAGGCTTCATCGCTGAGCGGAGCCGGGAGGCTCCTCGGTAAGCCGCGACCAACGTCCTCGGCGAGTTTCCGGCTGGGGGGTGAGCGTCCGGCGAGGCGTCTCGCCGTCCTCAGCGCAGAGGGCGGATCCGGCCGGTACGAGACCAGGTCGGCGTCCGTGCGGGTATGCCTCGCCGGGCCGCGCATAGTTGCGGGGTGACCGGCAGCGCCGGGCGGTGCACCGGCGCGCCTGTCCGCCCAGCCGGACTCGAGCCCGCGTAGGGCGAGTGGCCGTCCACCGCTGGCTGATCGGGCGCGGGGTGTTCGGACGCGGGGTGTGTTGTCCTCGTCGTCGGGTGCGTACGCTGGTGCCTGCGGTCCGCCTGCGATCTCGGAGTGTGTGCGCGTGTTCGACACCCTTTCCAGCCGCCTCGACAAGGTCTTCACGTCGCTGCGTGGTCGGGGGCGCCTGACCGATGCGGACATCGACGCCACGGCACGGGAGATCCGGGTTGCGCTGCTGGAGGCGGACGTCGCGCTTCCCGTGGTCCGCAGTTTCGTCGCGGCGATCAAGAGCCGGGCGCGGGGCGCCGAGGTCGGCGCCTCGCTGAATCCGGCCCAGCAGGTCATCAAGATCGTCAACGAGGAGCTCGTCGCCATCCTCGGCGGCGGCACGACGACTCTGCGGTTCGCCAAGACGCCGCCTACCGTGATCCTCCTTGCCGGCCTGCAGGGCACGGGCAAGACCACCCTCGCGGGCAAGCTGGGGCGATGGCTGAAGGCACAGGGGCACACCCCGCTGCTGGTCGCGGCCGACCTGCAGCGCCCCAATGCGGTCAACCAGCTCCAGGTGGTCGGGGCGCGCGCCGGCGTCGAGGTCTTCGCCCCGGAACCCGGCAACGGGGTCGGGGATCCGGTCCGAGTGGCTCGCGACGCCCTCGCCCACGCCCGCCGCCAGGTCTTCGACGTCGTCGTCGTCGACACGGCCGGCCGGCTCGGCGTCGACGAGGAGTTGATGCGTCAGGCCGCGGATATCCGTGACGCCGTCTCGCCGGACGAGATTCTCTTCGTCCTCGACGCCATGATCGGCCAGGACGCCGTCGCCACGGCCAACGCCTTTGCCGACGGGGTCGGGTTCAGTGGCGTCGTTCTGACCAAGCTCGACGGTGATGCCCGCGGCGGCGCGGCGCTGTCGGTCGCCCAGGTGACCGGGCGTCCGATCATGTTCGCCTCCACCGGCGAGGCCCTCGACGACTTCGACGTCTTCCATCCGGAGCGGATGGCGTCGCGGATCCTCGGGATGGGCGACGTCCTCACCCTGATCGAGCAGGCTGAGAAGGCGTTCGAGGCCGAGCAGGCCGAGGCGATGGCCGCGAAGATGGCGGCCTCGGAGTTCACGCTCGAGGACTTCCTGGACCAGATGCTCACGGTCCGCAAGATGGGTCCGATCGGCAACCTGCTCGGCATGCTGCCCGGCATGGGGCAGATGAAGGAGCAGCTCGCCCAGGTCGATGACCGCGACGTCGACCGGGTGGTCGCCATCATCCGGTCGATGACGCCGGGCGAGCGGCGCGACCCCAGGATCCTTCAGGCCTCTCGTAAGGCGCGCGTGGCCCGCGGGTCCGGTGTCACGGTTACCGAGGTCAACCAGCTACTCGACCGCTTCGCCGAGGCCCGCAAGGTGATGCGGCAGATGGCGGGTGGGATGGGGCTGCCCGGCGGGATGGCCCGGGCGAAGGCCGCCTCCGCCCGCAAGGCCGCCAAGAAGGGGAAGGGCGCAAACCGCAAGGGAAACCCGGCGGCTCGCGCGGCGCAGGCCAAGGCGCAGAAGTCCGCGGCGCAGGAGCGCCTCGGCAAGGGTCCTGGCTTCCCGGACGGCATGCCGGATCTGGCGGCCCTCATGCGCCAGCAGGAGGGCCTTGGCGGAATGCCGCCCGGAGGTCCGCGCGGCGGTCGCTGACAGCCGTGGTCCAGCCCGGCGAGTCCGCGCTCTCCCGGGTGCACGGCTGACGGCCGCGGTCTGGCAGACTGTAAGCTCTAGTGCAGGCCCTGCCTGCCAGCGTCGGTGTGGCTGCCCTCCGATCTCGTGCCTTACGAGAGTGATTCGAGTGGTTGTTCCGGCGCTGGTGCTTTCCCACCGTCGGACCTCCCGTACATCCGGGGTCCGGCGGTCACCGACACGTCTGGAGCCGTTCGACCACCGTGGCAACCAAGATTAAATTGCAGCGTCTCGGCAAGATGCGCGAGCCGCATTACCGCATCGTCGTGGCCGACGCCCGCACCAAGCGGGACGGCCGGGTCATCGAGGCCATCGGGCAGTACCACCCGAAGTCCGACCCGAGCATCATCAAGGTCGACGCCGAGCGGGTTGGGCACTGGCTGTCGGTCGGGGCTCAGCCCACCGAGCCGGTCCTCGCGATCCTCAAGGTCACCGGTGACTGGCAGAAGTTCAAGAACCTGCCGGCCCCGCCGCCCATGAAGGTCGCCGAGCCGAAGCCCGACAAGCGGGAGGTTTTCCAGGCGGCGGCGCGGGCCGCCGCGGGCGCCGAGGACCGTCCGGCGACCACCCCGAAGAAGGCCAAGAAGGCCGCGCCTGCGGATGGTGCGGACGCGCCGGCCGCGGACGCGCCGACCGCCGCGGGGCAGTAGGTGCTGGAAGCGGCCCTCGAGCATCTCGTGCGGGGCATCGTCGATCATCCTGACGATGTCCGCGTGGATCTCAACAACGGTCGGCGCGGCCGGACCCTGGAAGTGCGGGTGCATCCCGACGACCTCGGGAAGGTCATCGGTCGGCGGGGCCGCACAGCCCGTGCTCTGCGCACGGTCATGGGTGGCGTTGGCGGCCGTGGACTGCGGATCGACGTCGTCGATGTGGACCGCTGACACTCGTCGGCCTGGCGATGCCACCGGTCCACCCGACGCCCACCTCCGTGACTGAGTCGATCGTCGTCGGCCGGATCGGCCGACCACATGGTGTTCGAGGCGACGTCACGATCGAGGTGCGGACGGATGTGCCGCAGCGTCGGTTTGCGCTGGGTGCGGTGCTCGGGCGTGAGGGCGGCGGTGCCCCCCTCACGGTCGCCGCGGCCCGCTGGCATTCGGGCCGTCTCCTGCTCCACTTCGAGGGAGTCGAGGATCGTGGCGCCGCGGAGTCCCTGCGCGACGTTCTGCTGACCATCGACCCCGCCGAGGCCGGACCACCTGTGGACGATGACGAGGATGCCGAGGGCGAAGCCGGCGACACGTGGTGGGACCGTGACCTCGTCGGCCTGGAAGCGGTCACGACGGCCGGTGCCACGCTGGGGCGGGTGACGGACGTCATCCATACACCGGCGGGTGACCTGCTCGCCGTCGGGCGTCCGGGCGGGGGCGAGCATCTCGTTCCGTTCGTGCGGGAGATCGTCCCGACGGTGGATCCGGCTGTGGGTCGGATCGTCGTCGATCCACCGCCTGGTCTGCTTGATCTAGACTGACTCCGCTCCGGCCCGGTCGGATGATCCGCCATTGCGGGCGACCCCCGGTTCGGGGCCGGCCCCGATGCTCCGGGGAGCTGCCGATGCGCGCCGACGTCGTGACCATCTTTCCCGCCTACCTCGAGCCGTTGCGCCTGTCGTTGGTAGGTCGGGCCCAGGAGCGCGGGACCCTCGACGTCCGCACCCATGACCTGCGGACGTGGACCAGCGACGTGCACAGGACGGTCGACGACGCCCCCTACGGCGGTGGTCCCGGCATGGTGATGCGCCCCGAGCCGTGGGACGCGGCGCTGTCGGAGATCGCGGCATCGGATCCGGCGCGCCGCCCGCGGGTCGTGGTGCCGACCCCGGCGGGCCGGCCGTTCTCGCAGCGTCACGCGGAGGAGCTCGCACGGGAGCCGTGGCTGGTGTTCTGCTGCGGTCGTTACGAGGGCATCGACTCCAGGGTGATCGATACCTGGGCGGATGATGAGATCTCGATCGGTGACTATGTGCTGGCCGGCGGCGAGGTCGCCACGCTGGTCATCCTCGAGGCGGTCGCCCGTCTCCTGCCGGGGGTGCTCGGTAACACCGCTTCGGCGGCAGACGATTCGTTTTCCGACGGCCTGCTCGAGGCACCGGTGTACACGCGCCCGCCGGTCTGGCGGGGCGCCGAGGTACCGGCGGTCCTGCGATCCGGGGATCACGCGGCCGTGGCCCGGTGGCGGCGGGCGCAGGCGCTTCGCCGCACCGTGGTGCGGAGGCCGGATCTGGTGGAGCACGCCGAGTTGTCCGACGCGGACCGTGCCGTCCTCGAAGCCGTGGCCGCCGAAGTACAGCAGCATGCCGCGACCGCGACCGCGACCGCGACCGCGACCGCGACAGGGGCAGGGGCGGCCGTGGCGGGCGAGTCCGCGGCCAGGTGCGGTTCGGCCATGGATTCGCCGGACCGGCGATGATCTTCCGAGTCGACGGGGCGCATGGCCACGTGGAGCCTGGGTCTGCTCCCGGCCGCCACGCCTGGCGGTCATCGCGGGCCGCCGTCGTGTCGTGTCCTCTGCCCTGAAATGGCGTGTGGCTGCCTGACGGGGCGGGTGGCGGCCCTGGGGTGCACGGCCGGAGTCGCCCGCTCGTGTGGCACAGTACAATGCAGTGTCCGCCGGTTCGTGACCGGCTCGGGTGGCCTCAGGTCGAATGATCCCTGCGGGACGTCTCCGCGGTGGAGCCTGTCGATGCACGGGTCCGGGTCGGGCTCGGCCATGGGTTGTTCGCCGCGGTCGTGGGCCGAGGGCGCGGACGATCCACTCTCAACCTCTTCAGGAAGCGACTGCCATGCACACCCTGGACAGCCTCGACGCCGAGTCGCTGAGGACCGACGTGCCCGAGTTCTGGCCGGGCGACACCCTCAAGGTCCACGTGCGGGTCGTCGAAGGAAACCGTCAGCGCATCCAGGTTTTCCAGGGTGCCGTCATCCGTCGGCAGGGCGGCGGAGTGCGGGAGACCTTCACCGTCCGGAAGGTGAGCTTCGGCGTCGGAGTCGAGCGCACCTTCCCGCTGCACAGCCCGATCGTTTCCAAGATCGAGATCGTGACCCGCGGTGATGTTCGCCGGGCGAAGCTGTACTACTTGCGGCAGCTCCGCGGCAAGGCCGCGAAGATCAAGGAGAAGCGGGACCCGATCTCGCGCTGACGTCCTCGTCACCCAGTGCCCCGCCCGGGCCCATTGTCGGCGACTTGCCGGTACTCCGTGCGCGTGTTGACCTCGTTCTTGGACGAAGATGGGCGGCACGGTCCGCAACGACGTCGCATGGGGCGGCTGGTGGCACGTCGACCGGTCCGATGAGGTCAGACGGTCGATCCAGCGAGGTGGCGGAGTGAACGCATCCAGTCCGGGTGGGCATCGTCCGTCGTCGGGGGACGCGGGAGGCAACCGGCCCGTCGACGATCCACGATGGGTCGGTCCCGTATCCGAGGGGCCGCCGCAGGTTTCACCTCCGCGGAGTGATTCCGCCGACGAACGGTCCGACCGGGCTGCTGACTCCGCGGAGGCCCGCGGCGATGTCGGCGGCCCGGCTGCACTCGACGGCGCGGGCGGGGCGCTGGCCGCGGAGTCGGACGAGCAGGGCAGAGGCCGCCGAGCCGGTCGACCCGGATCGGGAGTCCGGGGTCGGGGCTCGTTCCTGCGCGAGCTGCCCGTGCTCGTGCTGGTCGCCTTTCTGCTGGCGCTGCTCATCAAGGCGCTGCTGGTCCAGGCTTTCTGGATCCCGTCAGAGTCGATGGAACGCACCCTGCTGGTCGACGACCGTGTGCTGGTCAACAAGGTCGTCTACCATTTTCGTGACGTGCATCGGGGCGACATCGTCGTGTTCAACGGCAAGGGGACGGGTTTCGACCATCAGGAGTCGATCGTTCCCAAGCCCACCAATGTCTTCAGCAAGTTCGTCCGTGGTGCGCAGAACCTGCTCGGCCTCGGGGCCCCGAGCGAAACCGATTTCATCAAGCGGGTCATCGGGGTCGGCGGTGACACGGTCGCGTGTTGCGACGCGGAGGGCCGGGTGACGGTCAACGGCCATCCGCTGGACGAGCCGTATGTGTATCAGAACGACTACCAGCGCTTCGGCCCGGTGAAGGTGCCCGCGGGCTATCTGTGGGTGATGGGCGATCACCGGGGGGCGTCGTCGGATGCCCGCCAGAACGGACCGATCCCGAAGGGCAAGGTGGTGGGGCGTGCCTTCGTCCGGGTCTGGCCGCTGAGTCGGCTCGGTTTCCTGGGCGTGCCGGACACCTTCAGCGGGATACCCGCCGCGTCGGTTGCTCCTCGCGTGACGCCGACGCACACGACACCTGCGGCGTCGGACACATTTGGCGCGGGGGCGGCCCAACGCGGGTCGGGCCGGCCGGCGACGGACGACACGTCCCTGGTGGCGATCGTCGCACTGGCTCCGCCGGCCTGGCGGGCGCGGCGCCGTCATCGACCGCCCGTCGTCGCGGGGAGTTCGGTCCCGCCGCGACGCGGATCCCCATGAGGCCGGGCGGGGTCGTGATCAGGCGCGATGCCGGCCTGTTCGGTTACGAGCGGGCGTTGGTGCGTTGTGGACTGGGCCCGGTCGCCGGAGTCGACGAGGCGGGTCGTGGCGCCTGCGCCGGTCCTCTGGTCGTGGCCGCGGTAGTGCTGGGCCCTGATGGCAGGCGCCGGCTGTCGCCTCGGCTGGCGGACTCCAAGCTGCTGACCGAGCAGGTTCGGGAGGACCTCTTCGACGAGGTCCTGCGATCGGCCGCGGCCTGGTCCACGGTGGTGATCCCCGCGGCGGAGATCGACCGGACCGGAGTACACGTGGCCAACATCACCGGCATGCGACGTGCCGTCGCGCGGTTGGGGTGTCGGCCGGGCTACGTGCTCACGGACGGGTTTGCGGTCGCCGGCTTCGGTACGGAATCGTTGGCGGTCGTGAAGGGGGATCGGGTTGCCGCGTGCATCGCGGCGGCCTCGATCGTGGCGAAGGTGACGAGGGACCGGATCATGCGTGCGTTGCACACGCGCTATGCCGAGTACGATTTCGCGCAGCACAAGGGATACGTCACCGCGGCCCACGCGGCGGCGCTGGCGCGGTACGGACCGTGTGACGAGCACCGGAAGTCGTACGTCAACGTGGCTGCGCACGCGGTGCCGACGAGGGAAGCCCGATCATTGCGGCTGGAGGACAGAGTGCTTGCGACCAGCCTGCACGGCGTCACGGAGACCGCATGAGCGCGGAAGATCTCGAGAAGTACGAGACCGAGATGGAGCTCCAGCTCTACCGCGAGTACCGCGACGTGGTGGGGCTGTTCTCGTACGTCATCGAGACCGAACGCCGGTTCTACCTCGCCAACGAATATCAGATCGAGGTCAGGAACAGCACGGACGGTGAGGTCTTCTTCGAGTTGACCCTGCGGGATGCCTGGGTGTGGGACATGTTCCGGCCGGCGCGCTTTGTGAAGAATGTCCGGGTCGTAACGTTCAAGGACATCAATGTGGAGGAGCTGACCAAGGCCGAGCTCTGACGCTCCGCTCCTGGTCGCAGGCCCTCTCTGGCGTTGCCAGCGGGCTCTGCCCCGACTCCGCCCCCGCCTTGGTGGCCATGGATGTGGCGCTCCGGGCGAGGCGCTTCGTTCACTGGCCGGCCACCTCCGCCGGCGCCCTCTGGCCAGTACCCGACCGTACCGTCTGACTGCGGCCCGCCTGTGGATAAAGTCCGTCATCCACATGTTGATCAAGGCTCCTGGTTGTTTCCGCCCGCAACGCCGACCCTGAATCAGGCCGGCGGGCGCACGTCCCCCGGCGGACGGGAGCGTGGCGATGCGCGCGAAGGACGCACTGGGTCGGTTCGGGGAGGAGGTCGCGTCCCGGCATCTGGCGGCGGGGGGCGCGGCGATCCTCGACCGCAACTGGCGCTGCCGAGAGGGCGAGCTCGATCTCGTGCTCCGGGACGGGGCGGATCTGGTGTTCTGCGAGGTCAAGACCCGATCCGGGACGCGCTTTGGGTCCGCCGCGGAAGCGGTGGCCGGTCGGAAGGCGGCCCGGATCCGCCGGTTGGCCGCCCGCTGGCTCGCGGAGCACCCGCACGAGCCCTCTCCGGTGCGTTTCGACGTGGTGCTGGTGTCGCGCCCGCCGGTCGGTCCGGTCCGCGTCGAGCATCTGCGGGGTGCGTTCTGATGGCGCTCGCCCGAGCCCGGGCGGTCGCGGTCCTCGGGGTCGAGGGACACCTGGTCGAGGTCGAGGCGGATCTCGCCGACGGGCTGCCGCGGCTGACTCTCATCGGCCTGCCCGACGCTGCTCTGCACGAGTCGCGCGACCGAATCCGCGCCGCGGTGGTCAACTCCGGCCACCGGTGGCCGAACCGCCGGATCACCCTTGGCCTGTTTCCCGCCACCCTGCCGAAGGCGGGCAGCGGCTTCGACCTGGCGATGGCCGTCGCCGTGCTCGGCGCCGCCGCGGTGGTGCCGCCGGACTCCCTGCTTCGCCGGGTGTTCATCGGCGAGCTGGCGCTCGACGGTCGTGTGCGCGCGGTGCGAGGGGTGTTGCCTGCAGTGCTCAAGGCGGCCGCTGCGGGCGTCGAGCGCGTGGTGGTCCCGGCGGCCAACGCGGCAGAGGCGGCGCTGGTGCCCGGCGCCTGGGTCGAACCGGCCAGCGATCTGGCCGGCGTGCTGGCAGTCCTGCGCGGGGAGGCCGCCGCGCCGGAGGTGCCGGCGCCGCCGCCCGCTGCACCCGCCCCGGCCGAGGAGTCGGGCTTGGAGCTGGCGGACGTGGCCGGCCAGACCCGGGGTCGGCTCGCCGTCGAGGTCGCCGCGGCGGGCGGCCATCACCTGTTCATGCAGGGGCCGCCCGGCAGCGGGAAGACGATGCTGGCCGACCGGCTGCCCGGCCTGCTGCCAATGCTCGACACCGACGCCTCGCTGGAGGTGACGGCAGTGCACTCGGTGGCCGGCTTGCTGCCGTCGAACGCGCCGCTCGTCACCCGGCCGCCCTACCGCAGCCCGCATCACAGCGCGACCCCGGCGGCGTTGGTCGGGTCGGGCTCGGCGGTCATTCGCCCGGGGTTGGCCAGCCAGGCCCATCGCGGGATTCTTTTCCTGGACGAAGCCCCCGAGTTCAATCGACAGAGTCTCGACGCCCTGCGCCAGCCGCTGGAGAGCGGCATGATCGAGGTGGCCAGGGCCCGGGCGACCGCCCGGTTTCCGGCGCGGTTCCAATTGGTCCTCGCCGCCAACCCGTGCCCCTGCGCAAAGGCGCGTGGCCCGCGGGCGACGGGCTGTGAGTGTCCGAGCCTGGTGCGTCGGCGCTACCTCGCCCGCCTCTCCGGCCCGCTGCTGGACCGGATCGACATCCAGGTGGCCCTGAGCGCTCCCAGCCGGGCCGAGCTCAAGGCAGACCTGGGCCGCTCGGCCACCTCGGCGCAGGTTGCCATCCGGGTGGCGGGAGCCAGGGAACTTGCCGGCAGCCGGCTGGCGGGCACCCCGTGGCGGGTCAACGCGGAGGTGCCCGGTCCGGCGCTGCGCAGGCTCTGGCCGCTGCCCACGAAGGTCACCGCCGTGGCCGAGCGCGCCTTTGACGCGGGCCTGCTCACCGCCCGTGGCCTTGACCGCGTCCACCGCCTGGCATGGACCTTCGCCGACCTCGCCGGGCGGGCATCGCCCGGGCCGGAACAGTTCGGCGCCGCGCTGGACCTGAGGTTGCCCGGATGGGCGGCATGACCGTGCCCTTCACGCCTTCTGAGCAGCCCGAACCCGAGACCGACCTGCCCGCACCGGAGGCAGTGGGGCCCCTGCGGTCGGCGGCGAACGGGGCCGATGTCGGAGCTCCGTTCCCCGAGCAGGGCGGTGGGGAGCCGACCGATGGCGTCATCCCGGTGACGGCGACGTCCGCTGGCATGGTGGAGACGGACCCGGAGCGACTCGCCCGGATCGCACTGACCCGGGTGTTCGGACCCGAGCATCAGCGCGTGGCCGTCGAGGTGGGGCGGCGCGGTGCCGCTCGAGTGTGGGCCGAGGTGCGGTCGGCGCATCCCGGGGTGGATCCCCTGCGGGACCTGGATGCCGCGTCCCGGGTCGGTGCCCGGTTGGTGTGCCCGCAGGATCCCGAATGGCCGATCGAGCTTGACGCGCTGGATCGCCTGCGCGACGAGGGCGACGGCTCCGCGATCGGCGCGCCCTTGTGCCTGTGGGTGCGCGGCCCCGGTGACCTGCGAGAGCTCGCGTCGCGGGCGGTCGCCCTGGTGGGTTGCCGGGCCGCGACGAGCTACGGACTGCATCTCGCCGGCGAGATCGCTTTCGCGATGGCGGAGCAGGGCTGGGCGGTCGTGTCAGGGGCGGCGTTCGGGATCGACGCGGCGGCGCACCGCGGCGCGCTGGCCGCGGCCGGCCCGACCGTCGCCGTCCTCGCCGGCGGCGTCGACGTGCCGTATCCGGCTGCCCATGTGGAGCTGCTGGCCGAGATCGGTCGCACGGGCGCCATTGTCAGCGAGGTCTCGCCCGGCACCCCGCCCTTCCGCCGGCGCTTCCTGACCCGGAATCGAGTGATCGCCGCGTTGTGCCGAGGCACCGTGCTGGTGGAGGCGGGCCTTCGCAGCGGCGCGCTCAACACCGTCGCCCACGCCCGTCGCCTCGGCCGCCATGTGATGGCCGTACCCGGGCCCGTCACCAGCGCGATGAGCGCCGGTTGCCACCGGTTGCTCCGCGACTTCCGGGAACAGACCGTGCTGGTCACCGGGGCCGAGGACGTCAGCGAGGAGATCGCGGCCGTGGGCCGGTTCGCTGCACGCCCACCGACGGCCGTCGGGCCTCGCGATGAACTGTCCGCGATGGTGCGTGATCTGCTCGATGCCATGCCTTCCCGCGCGGCGGTCGGCGTGTCGGTGTTGTCCCAGCGGACCGGGCTGCGCCCGGAGGAGGTGCTGGCCATGCTGGGGCCGCTGACCGTGGAGGGGCTGGTCGAGAGCGTCCCCAACGGTTACCGGCTGACGCCGCTCGGCCGGGCGCCGTCCAACGCGCGGTCCCGGTCCCGCCGGAGCTGAGCGGAGACCCCGTCCGGACGCGGTCCGAGCCGGCGGGGTCTCCCTTCGGGGGACTGCCCGGGTAGCCGATGCAGCCGAGCCGATGCAGTCGAGCCGGATCCGTCGCCTGCCCGCGCCACGCCGCCGGCGAGGGGCAGGACAACGTCCGCCGTCGACGGGGTCTTGACGCGGCGACCGGGTCCGGACACGGTCCTCGCATGGCATCGCACCGCGATCGTGGTCCTGAGCGTGGCCGGGTGGATCCGGTCCCCGGGGGAGCCCGGACGGCGAGCGCGCACCCCGCTCCGAGGCCGGCGGCGGTCGAAGGCGCCGAAGTGGGCTGGGCCGCGGCGATCGCTGGCTTCCGGCGCCACCTCGTCGCCGAGCTTGACCGGTCACCGGAGACGGTTCGTGCCTACGTCGCAGATCTGGCGAGTCTGCGGGCGCACGCGGAGCGGGAGGGGCGCCCGGAGCTCGCCGACCTGGACCTGACGATTCTGCGCAGTTGGTTGGCCACCATGCGCGCGGCCGGTGCCGCTCCGGCGACACGTGCGCGGCGTGCCTCGCTTGCCCGAGTGTTCTCGGCCTATGCGGTCCGCCGCGGCTTCCTGGCGACCGACGTGGCCGCCCGGCTGGTCGGCGCGCGCGCGATCCGGCAGGTGCCGCAGGTCCTGACTGCCGTCGCTGCGCGCCAGCTCCTCGATGCGGTGTCCGGGCCTGGCCAGGCGCAGGGCGATCCGGCCGCCGCACAAGTACGGCACCTCACCGGCACACGACCGGGCCGCGATGACGATCCAGCCGTGCGAAGGGCCCTCGGCCTGCGTGACGCGCTGGTGTTCGAACTGCTCTATGGCAGCGGGTTGCGGGTGTCCGAGCTGTGCGGACTGGACCTCGGGGACATCGACGACGAGCGGCGGCTGCTGCGGGTACACGGCAAGGGCGGTCGGGAGCGCAGCGTCCCGTTCGGCGTGCCCGCTGCCGGCGCGCTGCGGGCGTGGCGGACCTCGGGCCGGCCGATCCTGGTCGGATCCGGAAGCGGGCCGGCTCTGATGCTGGGACAGCTCGGAGGCCGGCTCGATCCACGCACGGTGCGGCGGGTCCTGGCGCGTTGTGTGGAGATGGGCATCGTGCCCAAGGGGCTCACGCCGCACGGACTGCGCCATTCGGCAGCGACGCACATGCTCGAGGGAGGCGCCGATCTGCGCTCTGTCCAGGAGTTTCTCGGCCACGCCAACCTCGCCACCACACAGATCTACACGCATGTGACGCCGGAGCGACTCCGCGCGGCCTTCGATCAGGCGCACCCGCGGGCGTGACTCGCCCTGGACTGTCGTCGGTCATCCGGGGCGAAGGGGCAGGAGCCGAGGCGGAACACGCCGGAACGAGCTCAAGGGGTCGAGGTACTCGACGCCGCGCAGCAGCCCCCAGTGCAGGCACGTCGTCGTGGGGCAGCCGGGGTGGCCGTCGGTGAGCCAGCCGAGCAGGTCGCCCGCCCGTACGGCGGCACCCGCGCGGACGGCCGGCCGCAGGGGTTCGTAGGTCGTCCGGACCGGCCCGTGATCGACAGTGACCACTCCCCGTCCCGCCACGGAACCCGCGAAGCTCACAGTTCCGGCGGCGGCCGCGAGCACGGGACCGGCCGGCGAACCCCGCAGATCGACGCCGCGGTGGCCGGGGCCGAAGGGCGTCGCCGGGCGTTGGAAGACTCGGCTCACCGCCACCGGTCCCGGCAGCGGCCACCGTAGCGGCGGAACGCCTTCCGCGGTCGCGGGCGCCGCCGTGGCAGCGAGTAGGTCGGAAGCGCCGGACGGTGGTGCACGGCGTGGCGCCCGCGCGCCACCGCCCGGCGGATCGGCGACCGGCGGGGACAGGGCCGGTCGCCGAGGGTCCCCGGGCCGGGGCGAACCCGGCTCGGGGGGTCGGTGGATGGAGACCGGATCGCCCGGGCCCGATCCGGAGGCGGCGTCGCGTGCGGGCAGGGACGCGCTGGACGCCGGTGCCGTCGTGCCCGGCACGGCGGGGACCGCTCGGGCGGAGGGCGCGCCAGGCGATCTGGTCGGACGTGGGGGTGTGACGGTGACCCCCGTGCCGGGGACGGGCGCTCGGGTCGTGGCGGCGACGGGTCCTGGCGCCACCGCCAGAGCCTGGCCGATCGTGTCGTGCGGGACCGCCCCGTCTCGCGGATCGGTTCCGCGGCCGTCATCCTGCTCCGTCCTTGGCAGCGGACCGGCCGGGTCGGCGGTGCGCGCGGTGATGGTGGCGGGCGGCCCGCTCCCACGCGGGTTGATCGGAACTCTGGTGGGCCAGCCGACGGCGATCAGCAGCGCGATCGCCGGGATGACAAGCCAGAGCGGGTCGAAGCGGGGCAGTCGGGGCATGGCGGTCCTAACCTCCGGGGTCGAGGGAGGCGCGGCGGCCGGGTGGCGTCCGGGGCGACGGTCCCGGCCGCCGCTGGGCCGGTCCGCGAGAGCGGCGGATCGGCCGGTTCAACGGTGCGATGTTTCGCTCTCGTTGGGTAGTCCAAAGTTTCTGGCTGTGGATAACTTGCTTTGACGTTGATCTCAGGTGAGCCGTCGACCTGCGGATCGGCCCGCTGCGCGGTCGTTGCGGTCCCTCCGTCCACCACGACCGAGATCGGCGAAGGATGATCCCGCCGGCGGGCATGCTGCAGCGGCGCCCGATCCCGGTGGACCGGGGTGGGCGGGTTTTCCGCTGGGCCGCAGCGTGGGTCCGGGTATCATCGTCGGCAGGGCCCGCATCGCGGGTTCAGTTCGCACGCCCGCTTCCGAGGGTCTCCATGAGGCCGTCGGAAGGGTCTCCTCGGTCCGCCGCATCGCGGCGGCCACGACCACTCCGGGCGTCAGGGGCAGCCGTCGTCAGGCGGCGCCGTCACAACCGAGGCGTCCGGCCACGGCCGGACGGGGAGGAGCGACGCGCCATGGCCGTCGTCACCATGAAGCAGCTGCTCGAGAGCGGCGTCCACTTCGGGCACCAGACCAAGCGCTGGAACCCGAAGATGAAGCGGTACATCTTCACTGAGCGTAACGGCATCTACATCATCGACCTGCAGCAGACTCTTTCGTACATCGACCGCGCCTACGACTTCGTCAAGGAGACGGTGGCGCACGGTGGCACGGTGCTGTTCATCGGGACGAAGAAGCAGGCTCAGGAGGCCATCGAGGAGCAGGCCGCCCGGGTGGGCATGCCCTACGTCAAGGAGCGCTGGCTCGGCGGCATGCTGACCAACTTCTCGACCGTCTACAAGCGTCTCCAGCGGCTCAAGGAGCTCGAGGAGATCGAGGTGACCGGCGGTACCGAGGTCCGCACGAAGAAGGAGCAGCTCGTGCTGACCCGGGAGAAGGCGAAGCTGGAGCGCACCCTCGGCGGCATCCGGGACATGAGCCGGGTGCCGAGCGCGGTGTGGGTGGTGGATACGAAGAAGGAGCACATCGCGGTCGGCGAGGCGCGCAAGCTGGGCATCCCGGTCGTGGCGATCCTCGACACGAACTGCGACCCCGACGAGGTCGACTACCCGATTCCCGGCAACGACGATGCGATCCGCAGCGCGGCGCTGCTGACCCGCGTGGTCGCCGACGCCGTCGCGGACGGCCTCATGGCCCGGGCCGGTGCCTCGAAGGCCGCCGACGCCAAGCCCGAGCAGTCCGCCGGTGAGGAGCCGCTGGCCGAGTGGGAGCAGGCGCTGCTGCGCGGCGAGGCCGCCGCGCCGGCGGCGAGCGAGGAGCAGCCCGCCGAGGAGCCGGCGCCGGCCGCCGCCGCCGAGACCCAGCCCGACGCAGCGGTCGGTACGGCGGTCTGACCTCGCGTCGCCCCGCGCACCGGGCCTCCGTGGCGCCCGGTGCGCGCCGCCCGGCGGCCGGCATCGGTTGCGGCCGCCCCGCAGCGGGCACGCGTGGCGGTCAGGGCAGGCGGCGCAGGACCGCTGCCGCGGGGAGCCTGCCGATCTGAGGGCCCGTAGTGCTCCGGTCGGCGGGTCCGAGGGCGGGGTACCGGCCGTGACACCCGGCTTGCCGGTGGCTCTCGTGCCACGCCACGCCACCAGGACAACGACAGCATTCCGACGGACACCGACGAGAAGAGCACCATGGCAGACATCACAGCCGCCGACATTCGCAAGCTCCGGGAGCTCACCGGAGCCGGGATGAGCGACGTCAAGAAGGCGCTGGTCGACAACGACGGCGACTTCGAGAAGGCGAAGTCCTGGCTGCGGGAGAAGGGCAAGGCACAGGTCGCCAAGCGCGCGACACGCAGCGCCGCCAACGGCCTGGTCGAGTCCTACCTGCACCGGACGGACCCGCAGTTGCCCCCGACCCTCGGGGTGCTCGTCGAGCTGCGCTGCGAGACGGACTTCGTGGCGAAGACCGACGATTTCAAGCAGCTCGCCCGCGACCTCGCCCAGCACATCGCGGCCGCGGACCCGCTGTACGTCACCGCGGACCAGATCCCCAACGAGGTGCTCGAGGCCGAGCGCAAGATCTACGAGGCTGCCGCCCGCGAGGAGGGCAAGCCCGAGCAGGCGATTGCGAAGATCGTCGACGGCCGGGTCAACGGCTACGTCAAGAGCAGCGTGCTGCTGGACCAGCCGTGGGTGAAGGATGGCAAGGTGACCATCCGAGCCCTGCTCGACCAGGCGGGCGCCTCGCTTGGCGAGAAGATCGAGGTCGGTCGGTTCTCCCGGTTCAACATCCGGCAGGCCTGAGCGCAGGTTCACGGGACGGCGGGCGGACAGTGGCCGCCCGCCTGTTTCGTGTTCGCCGCGACGATGCCCCGGTGTGATGCCCCGGTGTCACGTATCGGGGCGGCAACACGACGGTTCGACATGTTCGGCGTGGCGCGTCCCCCCGGGCTCCGTGGGGGTGACTTCGTGCGGGACACTGCTTGTCACGGCTGTGCGATCATCGACGGGGCCGGGGCCCTGGCGCCCACGGGCAGCACGTGTCATTCCGCAGGTCGGAAGGCGGCCGTGTCCGGAGGGCGGCCGGCAGGGAGGCTGCTGTTGGAGCCGGACGGATGCCGGCGAGTCAGAGTGGACGGAAGGAAACGCGGTGATCGACGACACACTTCTCGATGCCGAGGAGAAGATGGAGAAGGCCGTCTCGGTCGCCAGGGAGGACTTCGCGAACATCCGCACCGGCCGCATCACGCCCGCGGTCTTCTCCAAGATCCTCGTGGACTACTACGGCGCGCCGACGCCGGTGCAGCAGCTCGCGTCCTTTCACATCCCCGAGCCGCGCATGGTGATCATCACCCCGTACGACAAGTCGTCGCTGCCCTCGATCGAGAAGGCGGTGCGCGACTCCGACCTCGGGGTCAACCCGAGCAACGACGGCACGATCATCCGCATCGTCTTCCCGGAGCTGTCCGAGCAGCGGCGGCGTGACCTGGTCAAGGTCGCCCGCTCCAAGGCGGAGGAGGCCCGGGTCAGCATCCGCAACGTCCGGCGTCACGCCAAGGACGGGATCGACCGCATCGTCCGGGACGGCGACGCCGGCGAGGACGAGGGTCGACGCGCCGAAAAGGACCTCGACGAGGCGACCCACCGTTACGTCGGGCAGGTGGACGAGCTCCTCCGCCTCAAAGAAACGGACCTGCTGTCGGTCTGATCATCGCCGTCCCCGGAGCCGATGCGGCCCGCCCACCCTGCGACGCGAGCCAGATGATCGTGGTGGCGCGCGAAGGGCGACGGCGGGGCATGCGTGCCGGTCCTGTCCGCCTCTGTCGAGATAGTCGAGATACAGGCATCCATGACGGCAGTCGACGGCCGCGCCGTGGTTGACGGCGGGCCATCCGGAAGCGCCGAAGCGACCGGGGCCGCTGCCGGCGGCCCCGGGCCCGCTGTGGCCCCACCGCGCCGTTCCCGCGCCGGCCGCAACCTGCCGGCCGCGATCGCGGTCGGCGTCCTGCTCGGCGCGATCATTCTCGTCCCGCTGTTCACCGTGCGGGCGGCGTTCGTCGGCGTCATCAGCGTTGCCGTCGCCCTGGGCACCTGGGAGGTGATCCGAGCGGTCTGGCTCACCGGAGTGCGGGTGCCGCCCGTGCCGTTGGTCGCCGGGGCGCTCGCGATGCCGGCGGTGGCCTATGTCGAGGGGACGACGGGCCTGCTGTTGACGCTCGCCGCCACCGTCGGCGCCGGCGTTGCGGTGCGAGCCGTCGGGCCAGCCGAGGGGATGGTCCGGGATGTGGGCGGCATCGCCTTCGTCGCCGGGTACGTGGGTTTCCCGGCGGGGTTCGCGGCGTTGCTGACCGAGCCGTCCGACGGTAGCTGGCGGGTCCTCGCCTTCCTGGCCACAGTCGTGGCCAGCGACGTCGGCGGCTACACCGCGGGGGTCCTCTCCGGGGGGCGCCACAAGATGGCCCCGAGCGTGTCCCCCGGCAAGTCGTGGGAGGGGTTCGCGGGCTCCGCGGTGGGCTGCGTGCTGGTGGCGGGGATCCTGCTGGCATGGCCGCTGGGAGCACATGCGTGGCAGGGGATCCTGATCGGCCTCGCGACCGCCTGCACGGCGACGATCGGAGACCTGGGCGAGTCGCTGCTCAAGCGGGACATCGGCATCAAGGACATGAGTAATCTGCTGCCTGGTCACGGCGGCGTGATGGACCGCCTGGACTCGTTGCTGTGCACCGCCCCCGTCGCCTGGCTGCTGCTCACCGCCTTCCTCGACTGAGCAGCCGTAGGCACGAGTGAGCCGCTGCCGCGAGACCTGAGCCTCCGTTCTCGACCGGGGGCCGGTGGCACCGGCCCGTACCGGCGGTGGTACAGGCCCGGTCGGGGGCGCCGGGCGGTGCGCGCCGCCCGCGCGGGCGATCGCCGCATTCGTCTAGGCGGCGGCCTCCTGGCACACTGGAGCCGCGATGACTCCCATGACCGCCGAATCCGAATCCCCGGACGGCCCGGTGTCCGCCGGGACCGGCCGGCCGGTCCGCCTGTCCCTGACCCGGCGTGCCGCGCGGCCTGCGCGGCACCTGGCAGATCTTTCCCGGGACGAACGCCGCCAGATCGCGGTCTCGTTGGGCCAGCCCGCCTTCCGCGCCGATCAGGTGTCGCGCCACTACTTCGCCCGGCTGGTCGATGCCGACGAGACCGACGCGATGACCGACCTGCCCGAGGACGCCCGTGGACCGCTCCTCGAGGCGCTGCTCCCGCGGCTGCTCGTGCCCGCCCGGACGCTGAGCTGCGACGACGGCCTGACCCGAAAGACGGCGTGGCGGACCGCGGACGGCGCGCTGCTCGAGTCTGTGATCATGAGGTATCCGGATCGGGCGACGGTCTGTGTGTCCAGCCAGGCGGGCTGCGGCATGGGCTGCCCGTTCTGTGCTACCGGTCAGGGGGGCCTGACCCGTAACCTGTCGACGGCGGAGATCGTCGAACAGGTCGTGCACGCCGCTCGAGTGCTGCGCCGCCGGGAGTTGGCCGGCGGTGAGGGCCGCCTGTCCAATGTGGTCTTCATGGGCATGGGTGAGCCGCTGGCCAACTACACCGCGGTGACCGCGGCGCTGCGTCGCCTGATCGCGCCGCCGCCCGAGGGGCTGGGGCTGTCCGCGCGTGGGCTGACGGTCAGCACCGTCGGACTCGTGCCGGCGATGCGCCGGCTGGCCGGCGAGGGCCTGCCGGTGACCCTCGCGGTGTCGCTGCACGCCCCGGACGACGAACTGCGCGACGAGCTGGTGCCGATCAACACGCGGTGGCCAGTGGCCGAGGTGCTTGCCGCCGCCTGGGAATATGCCGAGGTCACCGGCCGGCGGGTGAGCATCGAGTACGCGCTGATCGACGGGGTCAACGACGACGTGGCCCGCGCGGGCGCGCTCGCGACCCTGCTCGCCGGCCGCCTGGCGCATGTCAATCTCATTCCGCTGAACCCGACGGAGGGCTCGTCCTGGCAGGCCAGTGCACCCGCCGGCCAGCGCGCGTTCGTCCGCCGGCTGCGGGAGCGGGGGATCGCCACCACCGTGCGCGACACCCGCGGTCGGGAGATAGCGGCGGCCTGCGGTCAGCTCGCCGCCGAGCCCGCCGGACGTGCCAGGCGCGTCGAGTCCGCGAAGCCCGTCGAGTCCGCGAAGCCCGTCGAGGCCGCTGGCGCGGCGAGCGGCTCGCCTGCGCACGGCAGCCGTGTCCTTCGGTAGTCCGGCGAGCCGACGGCGCGGTTCTCTTCGGCATCGCGCGCGGACGACGAACACGGTCTGGTTGCCGATCACGGCCGCAGTCGGCGTGCTCCTGCTTCTGTTGTGGTACGCCATCTCGCGGGATGCCGGCTCGGAGCACGGCTCGGGGCCATCCTCCGCGACAGGTCCCGCCGGCGGACGCGAGCCGCGCGCGGCGGCCGTCTCGGCGTCCCCGACGCCCACGGTCCCCCCGCCGCCACCCAGCGGATGCGTCACCGGTAAGACTCTGCCGTCCGGGGTGAGTACCCGTACGTTGCGGGTCGGCGGCATCGACCGCACGTACGTCCTGGCCGTTCCCACCGCGGGATCGCAGGCCCGGGCGCTCCCGCTGATCCTCACCTTCCACGATCTCGGGCAGAGCACCGACGATCTGGAGGCCTACACTCGGCTCGCCGACCAGGGCACCAAGGCCGGCTTCGCGGTCGCGGCGCCGATCGGGGCGCAGGATCGGTGGAACTTTCCGCGTTCCGCCGCCGTCGGCCCCGACGACGTGCTGTTCGCGGGGACGCTGCTCAACGAGCTCACGGGCCGGATGTGCCTCGACACGAAGCGTATCTTCGCCGTAGGTTACGCGGACGGCGCGAACATGGTGCTCACCGTGGCCTGCGCGTTGCCGGGCAGGCTCGCGGCGGCGGTCACGGTCGGCTCGAGCGTGCTGCCCACCTCCTGCGCGGCGCCCACCACGAACCTGCTCGAGATCCACGGGACGGCCGACCGGATCGCGCCGCTCGACGGCGGGGGCGACCCCCGTCCGGCGCCGTTCGCCGGCGTGATCGCCCAGTCGACGCCCGACCGGCTGGCCCGCTACGCCTCCGCACTACGGTGCAGCGGTGCCAGCCAGGCCTCCCGGGACACCGCGGCCTGGCAGCGCACCGTGTGGACCGGCTGCCCGAACGGGAGCGACGTCGGGTTGCTGGCCATGCAGGGCGCCGGACACACCTGGCCCGGCGCGCAGGCCCGTCCGGCGCTCGGGCCGACCTCGGACGCCTTCAGCGCCACCGTCGTGGCGCTGACCTATTTCGGCTACACCCCCACGTCCGGGGACGTCGCCGGCGGCGGCGCGGGGACGTCGGGCTCGGGCGGGGCGCTCCCGCTGCCGGGCCCGCTCGCCCCGAGCGGCTCGCCCGCAGCCTCGGCCACGCCGGCCACACCGTCGTCGGCGGCGAACGCATCGCCTTCGGCGAGTGCGAGCCCGGGCGCCGGCACGGGCGGATCGGGGACTCCCGTGCCGTCGCCATCACCTTCGGTGACGGGGACCCCCTCGTCGGCGGCCGCGGACGGATGAGCTCCCCCGGTTGGGTGCGAGACCGGCGACCCTGCCGGGTTGGGGTCGACGTCGCTTCGACGGGGAGAGGATGAGGTCACAAAAGGTAGTGGCCGTCAGACCCATTGCACATCTACGGGTGGCACCTGTCATGAACCGAACAGGGCGGCGCCGAGGCGTCGACGGGCCTGAGAGAATGGAGGTGTGGTGGAGGCTTCGAACCTGCGTGAAGTTGTTCTGCTCGGGTCCACGGGCTCGATCGGAACCCAGGCCATAGACGTCGTACGCCGCAATCCGCAGCGCTTCCGGGTGGTTGCGCTGATGGGCGGCGGGTCCCGGGTGGACCTGCTGGCAGCCCAGGCACTCGATCTCGGTGTCCAGGCGGTCGGCGTGGCGGCGGCATCGGCGGCCCAGGACCTGCAGCTCGCCTTCTTTGCGGAGGCGACGCGGCGGGGCTACCGCCGGGGCGAGTTCGCCGTGCCGAAGATCCTGGCCGGGCCCGATGCGGCCAGCGAGATCGCCGAGTGGCCCTGTGACATTGTTCTCAACGGCATCACCGGGTCCGTCGGTCTCGCGCCGACGCTCGCCGCGCTGGCCGCCGGCCGGACGGTGGCGCTGGCGAACAAGGAGTCTCTGGTCGCCGGGGGTCCCCTGGTCCTGGACGCGCTCGGCGGCGACCCGGACCGGCTCGTCCCGGTGGACTCCGAACACTCGGCGTTGGCGCAGTGCCTGCGCGGCGGCCGCCGCGACGAGGTACGCAAGCTGGTCCTCACGGCCAGCGGCGGCCCGTTCCGCGGGCGCCGCCGCGACGAGCTCGCCGCCGTCACCCCGCAGCAGGCGCTGGCCCATCCCACCTGGGACATGGGACCCGTGGTCACGATCAACTCCGCCACCCTGATGAACAAGGGTCTGGAGCTGATCGAGGCGCACCTGTTCTTCGGGGTGCCCTACGACGACATCGACGTCGTCGTGCATCCCCAGTCGCTGGTGCACTCGATGGTCGAGTTCACCGACGGGTCCACCCTGGCCCAGGTCTCGCCGCCCGACATGCGCCTGCCCATCGCGCTGGCCCTGGGCTGGCCGGAGCGGGTGGCCGAGGCGCAGCCGCCGATGGACTGGACCCGGGCCCAGGCGCTGACCTTCGAACCGCTCGACGAGGTGGCCTTCCCGGCCGTGGAGCTCGCGCGCACGGCCGGTCGCCGGGGTGGTACCGCTCCCGCGGTGTTCAATGCGGCCAACGAGGAGGCGGTGGCCGCCTTCCTGGCCGGACGCCTGCCCTTCGTCCGTATCGTCGATCTGGTGGCCGAGGTCATCGCCGAACACGAGGTCGTCGATCACCCTTCGCTCGACGAGGTGTTCGCCACCGAGCGGGCCGCGCGCGACGCGGCGCAGCGATTGATCCGGCGCGAGAGCGAACGGGAATCGGTGTGAATCACGCTCTGTCCGGAGTGAGCGGTGGGTCCCTGGCGGGCGGTGGATCCCACCCGGCCGGCTTCCGTTCCGGGGTCGATGTGATCCGCCCGGGCCGGGCCGGGCGCGGTGGTTCGCGGGGGGCCAGGGTCCATCCGGGCGCCCCCGAACGGTGTCCCGTCGGGCGGAGGCCGACCTGATGGCGATTCTCGGCATCGTGGCGTTCGCCGCGGCGCTGCTCGTGTCCGTGGTGCTGCACGAGGGCGGTCACTTCGTGACCGCCCGGCACTACGGCATGAAGGCCTCGAAGTTCTTTGTGGGATTCGGCCCGACGATCTGGTCCCGCCAGCGCGGCGAGACCGAGTACGGCATCAAGGCCATCCCCGCCGGCGGCTTCGTCAAGATCGAGGGGATGACGCCGCTGGAGGAGATCGATCCGGCCGACGAGCCCCGGGCGTTCCACAACGCCCGCGCCCGGGCCCGGCTGGTGGTCATGTCCGCCGGCTCCTTCGTGCACTTCGTCATCGCCATCGTGTTGATCTACGGGGTGCTGGTCGCGCTCGGCACCACGCAGATCAGCGAGTCGAAGATCGGCTCGACGAGCTGCGTGGCGACGACCGCGAGCTGCTCCGGGCCCGGCCCCGCCGCCGCCGCGGGGCTGCGACCCGGCGACCGGGTGGTCAGCTTCGACGGAATCGCGGTGCACACCTGGAAGGACTTCACCCGCCAGGTGCGCGAGCACGGCGCCGGCCCCGCCTCGCTCGTGGTGGAGCGGGACGGACGGTCGCTGACCCTCAGCCCGGACCTCGTCGAGGTCCGCCGCAACCGCTCCACCGGCGAGGCGGGCAACGACCGGGTCGGCGCGCTGGGCGTCCGGCCGGGACTCGAGACGGTGCACTACAACCCGATCGAGGCCGTTCCGCACACCTTCGACGTGATCGGCTCCGGTTTCACCGGCATGTACGACACGCTGACCCACCGGATCGGCGACATCGGTAAGATCTTCAGCGACGATCGCGATCCCGAGGGCTTCATCAGCGTCGTGGGTGCGGCGCGCATCGGCGGTGACGTCGTCTCGGCGCCTGACAGCTCGGTGCTCGACCGGGTGCGCCAGTTCCTCATCCTGGTAGCCGCGATCAACCTCGCGGTCGGCATCTTCAACCTGCTGCCTCTGCTCCCGTTGGATGGCGGCCACATTGCCGTGCTGGGCTTTGAGCAGGCCAGACACGGTCTGCGCAGGCTCCGGGGCTACCGTGGTCCGGTACAGAAGGTGGATTTCGCCAAGCTTTTACCGGCCACGTACGCCACGGTTGTCGTCCTGCTCGGGTTCAGCCTGCTCCTCCTGTCCGCCGACATCTTCAATCCGATCCGCCTGAACCAGTGATCCCGCACGGTTGCGCGAGACCGTGCGCCCTACTGCCCTGCGTCCCGCAGCCGACAGGCCGAATCAGTCGCACGTCGATCCTTTTTTTCGATTCGCCAGTTCCGATTCGCCAGTGAGGACAACGTGACCGTTACTCTGGGCATGCCAGCCGCTCCGGCCCGACCGCTCGGCACTCGGCGGCACAGCCGGCAGATCAACGTGGGCAACGTCCCGGTCGGGGGTGACGCTCCGGTCTCCGTGCAGTCGATGTGCACCACGTTGACCTCGGACGTCAACGCGACACTGCAGCAGATCGCCGAGCTCACCGCGTCGGGCTGCCAGATCGTCCGGGTGGCCGTCCCCAGCCAGGACGACGCCGACGCGCTCGCGGCCATCGCGCGCAAGTCGCCGATCCCGGTGATCGCGGACATCCACTTCCAGCCCAAGTACGTCTTCGCCGCGATCGACGCCGGCTGCGCGGCGGTCCGCGTCAACCCCGGCAACATCAAGGCGTTCGACGACAAGGTCGGCGAGATCGCCCGCGCGGCGAAGGGCGCCGGCATCCCGATCCGGATCGGGGTGAACGCCGGCTCCCTCGACAAGAGGTTGCTCGCCAAATACGGCAAGGCCACGCCGGAGGCGCTCACCGAGTCGGCGCTGTGGGAGTGCTCGCTGTTCGAGGAGCACGACTTCCGCGACATCAAGATCTCGGTCAAGCACCACGACCCGGTCGTCATGATCCAGGCCTACCGACTGCTCGCCCAGTCCTGCGACTACCCCCTGCACCTCGGCGTGACCGAGGCGGGCCCCGCCTTCCAGGGCACCGTGAAGTCCTCGGTCGCCTTCGGCGCGCTGCTCGCCGAGGGCATCGGCGACACCATCCGGGTCTCGCTGTCCGCGCCGCCGGTCGAGGAGGTCAAGGTCGGCGCCGCGATCCTGGAGTCCCTGGGACTCCGGCAGCGTAAGCTCGAGATCGTGTCCTGCCCGTCCTGTGGTCGGGCCCAGGTCGATGTCTACACCCTCGCCAACCAGGTCAGCGCCGGTCTCGAAGGCATGGAGGTCCCGTTGCGCGTCGCCGTGATGGGCTGCGTGGTCAACGGGCCGGGGGAGGCGCGGGAGGCCGATCTCGGCGTCGCGTCCGGTAACGGCAAGGGCCAGATCTTCGTCAAGGGCGAGGTCGTGAAGACCGTGCCCGAGGCGCAGATCGTGGAGACCCTCATCGAGGAAGCCATGCGGCTGGCCGAGGAGATGACGGCGGACGGCACCCCGTCCGGCGAGCCTTCGGTCACCGTCAGCTAGGCGGCGCGACCGGATGGGCCTGCCGCTGCGCTCCGCGCCGACGCGACTGCTCGACGACCGGGATCTCCCCGCCGTGCGCGAGCTGCTGGCCCGTAATCCGGTCGCCGACGTGTTCGTCGCGTCCCGCGTCGAGGCCGCCGGGCTTGATCCGTGGCGGCTCGGCGCGGAGATGTGGGGTCACACGGTCGACGGCCGCCTGGCCGCGGTGTGTTACTCCGGCGCCAATCTCTGGCCCGTGGCGGCGGGTCCCGCCTCGGCGAAGCTGTTCGCCGAGCGGGCCCGCCGGCAGGGCCGCCGCTGCTCCTCCGTCGTCGGCGTCTCCTCGTCGGTCATGGCGATGTGGCGGCACCTCGAGCCGACCTGGGGACGGGCCCGCGAGGTCCGGTCCGACCAGCCGTTGCTCGTGATCGACGGGCCGCCGCTCATCGCGCCCGACCCGTCCGTCCGCCCGGTCCGGCCCGATGAGCTCGACATCCTGCTGCCCGCCTGCATCGCCATGTTCACCGAGGAGATCGGGGTGTCCCCGGTCCTCGCCGACGGCGGGGCCCTCTACCGGGCCCGCGTCGCGGAGTTCATCGGGCAGCGGCGTTCGTTCGCGCACATCGTCGACGGCCGCGTGCTGTTCAAGGCCGAGATCGGCGCGGTGGCCGGGAACGTCTGCCAGATCCAGGGCGTCTGGGTGGACCCGGCGCTGCGTGGGCGTGGGCTGGGTTCAGCCGGCACCGCCAGCGTCGTCGCGCTTGCGCGGGCGGCGTTCGCCCCGCGGGTGAGCCTGTACGTCAACGACTTCAACCACGCCGCCCGCCGAGCCTACGAGCGGGTCGGATTCCAGCGCGTGGGCACCTTCGCCTCGATCCTCTTCTAGCTCGCTTCCCCTCAGCCTCAGGCCAGGTGCGATTGCCTCGGGCCACACGGGGGCGCCTCGGGCCGGGCGCGGCGCGGAGGGTCGCCTGGCCGGGTTCCGGCAGGTTGTCGATCGTCCGTGGTGGCGCGTGGGGGCGCCGCGCCGCCACGCGCTGAGCTTTGACGTTGAGCCCGGGCATCGTCCGTGCCGCCGCATCGTCCGCGCCGCCGCATCGTCCGCGCCGCCGCGTCGCGCCTGCCGAACAGGCCTGTGACCTGGTCCGCAGCCTGTTCCGGGATGGTCCGCGGGGATCAGTCTTCCATCATCAAATTCTGTCCGTTTTGTTGAGATTGCCCAGAAATTCAGCTCTTCTATTGCTGAACGATGTCTGGACGATGAAGGCACATGGCCAGGATGCGGGGCATCTGGCATGCTTACCATCCCGATGACGTCGATTGACTTGCATGGCGCGGGCGTCAGCCTGCGCGAAGGGGGTTTTCATGAGGCCGAGCAGACTGTGGCGAGCCATGACGCCACTGATCACCGCCGGGGCACTGGCACTGGCGGTGGTGGGCTGCTCGAGCTCGGGCGATGACGCCAACGCCTCGGCGAACGCGACGCCCGGCCAGGTGGGCGGGACGTTGCGCCTCGGGTACTTCCCGAACCTCACCCACGCGCCCGCGCTCTACGGCGTCGAGAAGGGGATCTTCACCAAGGAGCTCGGCTCCGGCGTCACGCTGAAGATCTCGACGTTCAACTCCGGGGTGCAGGAGGCCGAGGCGCTGTTGTCCGGGGCGCTCGACGCCGGGTACATCGGGCCGAACCCCGCGGTGAACAGCTTCATCAAGTCGAACGGCGAGGCGGTGCGGATCGTCTCCGGCGCGACGTCGGGCGGCGCGGCCCTCGTGGTCCGGCCGGACATCACCTCGGTGGCGCAGCTCAAGGGGACCACGCTCGCGACGCCGAGCCTCGGCAACACCCAGGACGTGGCGCTGCGCTACTACCTGAAGAAGAACGGCCTGAAGACGGACACCCAGGGCGGCGGCGACGTCTCGATCAAGCCGCAGGACAACTCCATCACCGTCGACGCCTTCACCAACAAGGCGATCGACGGCGCCTGGGTGCCCGAGCCCACGGCGTCCCGGCTGGTCGCCGCGGGCGGCAAGGTGCTCGTGAACGAGGCCGACGAGTGGCCCGAGACCAAGGGCCAGTTCGTCACGACAGTGCTGCTGGTGCGCACCGACTACCTGAAGAAGAACCCGGAGATCGTCCGCCGGCTCGTCAGCGCCAACGTGGCGTCGATCAACGGTCTCAACGCCGACCGGAACGCCGCCGCGACGGTCACCAACACGGCCCTGGGCAAGCTTGCCGGCAAGCCGCTGTCGGACAAGGTCCTGACCTCGGCGTGGAAGTCGCTGACGTTCACGCCCGACCCGATTGCCGCCTCCCTGCTCACCTCGGCCAAGCATCAGGAGGAGCTCGGGTTGATCAAGAATCCGAAGCTCGACGGCATCTTCGACCTGACGATCCTCAACGACATCCTGGCGAAGCAGGGCAAGGCGACCGTCTCCGACTCCTGATCCACCCGCAGGGCGCCTGGCCGGGCGTGCGTCTCCACCGCAACGAGGGAATGATCCGTGACCGCTGTCCGCTCCGACACCGCCGTGCGCATCGACGGCGTCAGCCGGTTCTTCGGCTCCGGCGCCGCACGTGTGCAGGCGTTGGACAACGTCTCCCTGGATGTCCGGTCCGGCGAGTTCATCTGTCTGCTCGGCGCGTCGGGCTGCGGTAAATCGACCCTGCTAGGGTTGATCGCCGGGCTCGACGCGCCGACCACCGGCACCGTGGACATCACCGGCCGGCGCGCCGGGATGATGTTCCAGGACTCGGCGTTGCTGCCGTGGCTCACCGCGGGCGGCAACATCGAGGTGCCGCTGCGGCTGCGGGGTATCCGCCGCGGCGAGCGGCGGGAGCGGGTGGAGAGCCTGCTCTCGATGGTTCGCCTCGCCGGGCTGGCCGACAAGCGTCCCCACGAGCTGTCCGGGGGCATGCGCCAGCGGGTGAGTCTCGCCCGGGCGTTCGCGCAGGAGGCCGACATCCTCTGCATGGACGAGCCCTTCGGCGCCCTCGACGCGATGACCAGAGATCTGCTCCACGACGAGTTGGAGCGGATCTGGCGGGAGACAGGCGTCACGGTGATCTTCGTGACGCATGACGTCCGTGAGGCCGTCCGGCTCGGCGACCGCATCGTGCTGTTGTCCTCCCGGCCCGGGCGGGTCGCGGAGGTCTTCGACGTCGACATCGAGCGGCCACGGCGGATCGACTCCGCGCGGGTCGCGGAGCTGGCCACCGAGGTGACCACGCGCCTACGCGAGGAGGTCGGCCGGCATGGCCACTGACAGCAGCGCCTCGACCCAGCTCCGCACCCGGTCGACCGCCCTCGACACCGAGACCGGACTCGAGGTCGATGCCGCGCTCGCAGGGCTCGACGCGCTCGACATCCCGACCGCGCAGCAGCGGCCGTTCGCGGCGCGGGTGTGGTCGGGCACGTGGCCGAAGATCGGCGCCCTCGCTCTGTTCCTGCTGCTGTGGCAGGTCGTCGTCTGGAGCGGCTGGAAGCCCTCCTACGTGCTGCCCGGACCGGGTAAGGCCCTGTCGGAGTTCGGCAGCCGCCTGGGCACCAGCCACTTCTGGGACGCCCTGGCGCGCACCCTGGTCCGGGCGCTGGAGGGCTACGCCCTCGCGGTCGTGATCGGGGTCGTGGTGGGGGTGGCGGTCTCCCGCTCCACCATCCTGCGGACAGCGGTGGGCTCCTTCATCACCGCGCTGCAGACGATGCCCTCCATCGTCTGGTTCCCCCTGGCCATCCTGCTGTTCAAGCTCAGCGAGTCGGCGATCATGTTCGTCGTGGTGCTCGGGGCCGGCCCCTCGGTCGCCAACGGGGTGATCTACGGCGTCGACTATGTGCCGCCGCTGCTGATACGGGTCGGGCGCAGCATGGGTGCGCGCGGCTTCTCCCTGTACCGGTACGTCGTCGTGCCAGCCGCCCTGCCCTCGGTGCTCGCGGGGCTCAAGCAGGGCTGGGCGTTCGCCTGGCGCAGCCTGATGGCCGGCGAGCTGCTGGTCATCGTTCCCGGCCATCCCTCGGTCGGGGCCGACCTGCAGAACTCCCGGGAACTGCTCGACACGGTCGGGGTGATGGCCTCGATGATCACTATCTTCGTCATCGGAGTCGTCGTCGACGCCGCCTTCAACACCGCCGACCAGCGGATGCGTGTGCGCCGCGGTCTCGTCGCCGAGGGGACGTCCGCGGTGCGGGCGGCCCGGGGGAGCCGGGGACTCGGCGTGGCCGACGGCGGAATCGATCCGGGGGGAAGCTCCGGGGACGGCGGGGTGCCGTATGCGCCGGTCGACCTGGGCGCCGGCGGCGGAGACGGTGGGCATTCCGGCGGCGCGGGGTGAGCGAGCGGCGTCCCGTTTCCCTCGGGTGGCCGGGACGCCGCTGCGGACGGTGAGTGCCGGCACGTGCACCCGCGGCGCGCCAGGCCAACCCGTCGGGCGCGCTCGGCGCTGCCGGGCGGCAATATGGGTGCATGCAGATCTCCGCTCGCGCCGACTATGCGCTGCGCGCACTCCTGACGTTGGCGGCGAGTGACGGTCAGCTCGTCAAGGGCGAGTCGCTGGCCCTGGCGCAGGATCTGCCGCTGCGCTTCCTCGAGAACATCCTGACCGATCTGCGCCGGGCCGGGCTGGTCCAGAGCCGTCGGGGCGCCGACGGGGGCTACCAGTTGGGCCGCCCCGCCGACCAGATCACGGTCGCCACGGTGATCCGGGTGACCGACGGCCCGCTAGCGAGCGTGCGCGGGCGCCGCCCCGAGGACGCCTGCTACGAGGGTGCGGCCAAGAACCTGCAGGACGTCTGGATCGCCGTGCGGGTCAACCTGCGCCGTGTCCTGGAGAACGTGACCCTCGCCGAGGTCGCCGGCGGCCGCCTTCCGGAGATCGTCACCACCCTCGGCAATGATCCCGATGCCTGGACCACTCGCTAGCGGATCGGCGGACGCTCACGTCGCGCCCGGCAGCGCGCGGGAGGCCGTGGCGGGCGGCAGGCCGGCCGCGAGGCGCGCCCGCTGGGCCCGCACGGCCGCCCCGCCCAAGGCGTCGACGGCCAGCGCCCGGGCGTCGGCGACGAGGACGGCTGTGGCGTCGTGGGCCGCCACGGCGCAGGCGTCCTCGATCTGGGCCAGCAGGGTCAGCGAGGCGGCGACGCTGACCGGCGTCGTGGGGATCCGGTAGGCCGGCAGGGCCGGGGACGGCTGACCGCCGCGGCTGCCGATCGCGGCGATGAGGTCGTCGCGAAGCGCCTGATGGGCGACCCAGCTCAGCCGGGCCAGCTCCCGGGCGCCGGCGGCCGTGGGGCCCAGCGGCGCGAGCGCACCGCCCGCCGTCGCGGCGGCGTAGATCGCGGCGTGGGTGGCGGTGAGCATCGTGTTCAGGGCTGCCACGGCGGCCGCCTGCCCGGAAGCCGCCGGGCTATCCCGGGCTGTCCCCGTTGCGGCGGAAGGGGCCGCGACGACCTGTCCGCCCCGCCTGCCCGGGGTCACCCGGCACTCCTGACGCTCCCGGTACTCCCGACGCTCCCGGCACTGCCGGCGGTCGAGGCCGGGCTGCCGGCGCCGGCCTGCGCGCTGTAGAGGTCGAGGAGCTCCACCTGCGCAACACCGGCGGCGTGCAGGCTGGCCAGCAACGGCGCGAGTACGCCGCTCACACGCAGGCTGTCGGTGCGCGCTGCGGCCGTCGCGCCGCTCTCGGTGGCGCGCAGCGAGGCCAGCGTCGCCGCGCGGGCCGTGGGCGAGTCGTCGGTGACGACCGCGGCCGTCGCCGCCGCCCCGGCCGGCGTGGGCCCGGCGGGTGCGGACGCCGCCGGGATCAAGCCGGTGGCCCTGGCCGCCGGGATCGTCGCGACCGCGGCGGGGACCTGCGCGCCCAGAGCCGACACGGCGACCTCGTGATGTGCGCGCAGCGCGTCGAACAGGGGACGCAGGGACGGATGGCGTCCGGCCGCGGTCCGGTATGCCGCCGCCAGCGCCGTGGCGCGGCCGATCGCGCCCCGCGCCGCGGCCGTGTCCGTCGCGCTGAGACCGCCGTTCGACCCGGTCGAGGGTGAGACCGTGGTCGTGCAGCCGGCCACCCCGACGGCGTCGGCGAGGACGAGCCCGCCGAGCCCCAGCAGGATCCGCCGCCGCGAGACGGGTATGTGCAACGCCGGGTCCACGGTCCCGAGCTTCGCACATCCCGCCGGCCGGGCTGACCGCCGTCCGACCCGCCCGGGCGATCCATCCGCCTGCCGGCGGTATCTCGGCGCGCGGGCCCCGGCCGGCCGGCGCGGCGGCGGACGTAGGCTATGGATCTCATCCTGTTCGCCGCCGCCGTGGCCCGGTGGGCTCGTGGGCGGTGGTCCGCCGGCGGGGGACCGCCATGCGTCGTCGCCGGCCAACCCGGCGGTGCATCCGTGGTGTCCGGCCGAACCCGGGTATCGCTCCTGGTGGCCGGTCGCCGGCGGCCGGCTTCATGGCTGCCCGGGGCCCGGACGGTCGGGCGGGGTGGCCGGCCGGCAGGGGGCGGCGAGACGATCAGGTCAGGCGTGAACACGAGAAGGGACGGACCAGGTGTCAGGGGCGGGGGAGTCCGGTCACGGACGGGGCCGAGGCTCATCCGGAGCGGCTCGGCGGGCGGGGACCGTCCGGCCGGCGTTGCGCGACCGGTTGACGTCCGGCCTGGCCGGGGCGGGTTTCGATCTTGATGATGTGACGGTGAGCCGGGCCGGTTCGCGCAGCCTGGTCAGGGTGGCGGTGGACCGCGACGGCGGCATCGACCTGGACGCGGTGGCCGAGGCCAGCAGGGTGGTCTCGGACCTGCTCGACGCGGCGGAGGCGGCGGGCGAGGGCCTCAGCGCCGGGCCCTACGTCCTGGAGGTCACCTCCCCGGGGGTCGACCGGCCGCTGACCGCGCCCCGGCACTGGCGCCGCGCCGTCGGACGGCTGGTGACCGTGCGGGACAGCGCCGGGGATGTCCTGTCCGGCCGGGTGCTGTCCGCCGACGACGCCGGGGCGGATCTGGCCGTTGCCACCGGCCCGGCGCGGCGCGGGCGACCGCAGCGGCGTCGCGTCGCGCGGGTGACCTATGCGCAGGTCGAGCGGGCGACGGTGGAGGTCGAGTTCGCGGCCGAGGGGTATGATGATCTTTCTGGCGAATCGCCGGCGCAACCGTCGGGGGACGCGCCGGGCGCGCCGGACTCCGGCGTGAGCGCCGGTGCGCCGCAGGCGCACGCCGCCCGTGATGGTGCGACGCAGGGCGATCAGGACGATCACCCGGCGTCGCCGGGGCCGGTATCCAACGACGAGGGCCGCCAGGCCGACGCCCAGGGCGCGGCCGGTGAGGAGATGACCCGGTGAAGCTCGACGTGGCCGCGCTGCGCGGTATCGAGCGGGAGAAGGACATCGCCTTCGACACCTTGGTGCAGGCGATGGAGACGGCCCTGCTGACGGCGTATCACCACACGGCCGGGTCGGCTCCCGACGCCCGGGTGGTCATCGACCGGACGACGGGGGAGGTGTCCGTCCTCGCCCGCGAGCAGGGTCCCGACGGGACCAGTCGCGAGTACGACGACACGCCGGCGGACTTCGGCCGGATCGCGACCATGACGGCGAAGCAGGTGATCATGCAGCGCCTGCGGGAGGCGCAGCAGGAGGTCACCTACGGGCAGTACGCCGACCGTGAGCACGAGGTCGTCTCCGGCGTGGTGCAGCATCACGAGCAGCGGGCCGGTTCCAAGGTGGTGCTGGTCGATCTCGGCACGATCGAGGGTGTCCTGCCGCCGGCCGAGCAGGTCCCCGGCGAGCGGCTCGAGCACGGCGACCGGATCAAGTGCTATGTGGTGCACGTCGCCCGTGGGCCGCACGGTCCCACCGTGACCCTGTCGCGAACCCACCCTGAGCTGGTCAAGGGCCTGTTCCGGCTGGAGGTTCCGGAGGTCGCCGACGGCACGGTCGAGCTCGCCGCGATCGCCCGTGAGGCCGGCCACCGCAGCAAGATTGCCGTCCGTTCCAAGGTGGCCGGGGTCAACCCCAAGGGCGCCTGCATCGGGCCGATGGGTAGCCGGGTGCGCGCCGTCATGGCCGAGCTGCACGGCGAGAAGATCGACATCGTCGACTGGTCGGCCGACCCGGCGACCTTCGTCGGCAGCGCCCTGTCGCCGGCCCGGGTGGCGCGGGTCGAAGTGACGGATCTGGCGAGCCGGTCGGCGCGGGTCGTCGTCCCCGACTACCAGCTGTCGCTGGCGATCGGTCGGGAGGGGCAGAACGCGCGGTTGGCGGCGCGGCTGACCGGATGGCGCATCGACATCCATTCCGACACCGAGGACCGGGCCGGCGGGCCGCCGGCCGCCGAGCCGCCGCCGGCGGGAGCGCCGCGGCGATCCGGGCCGCCCGGGGTTCCGCGCCGCTCTCCCACCGCGGGTGGCCACTCCCGGGGTCGGGCGGGATAGACTTATGATGGCGTGTCGTGCGGAGCCCGTCCGTACCTGTATCGGATGTCGAAGCCGTGCGCCAAGTTCCGACCTCTTGCGTATCGTCGTGGACAGCGGCGAGCTCCTGCCGGACGCTCGTCGCCGTATGCATGGTCGGGGTGCGCACGTGCATCCGGACCTGGCCTGTCTCGATCTCGCGGAGCGTCGTAAGGCGTTCCCGCGAGCGCTGCGGGTGGCGGGCCCGCTCGGGTCGGTGCAGGTCAGGCTGTATCTGGAGCGGTTCCGCCCCGCGGCAGCCGGATCCCGTCCGCGGGATCCGTCCGCCGCGGGGGCTCCGGACGGGGCGAAAGTCGGGTAAAGGTAGGAGGTACGGGTGGTCCGCGGCAGCGGAGCGCCCGGGTCAGACGGGACGGACGCCGCCAGCCACGGCGCCCGGTCCGGGAGGCGGCGCCAGATGACGTCGACAGGGAAGCAGGTCGAGACAGCGATGATCGCTCAATGAGCACCCAGCCATGATCACGACCGGCAGGTAACGAGGTCACGCGGGCACGGACCGCGGGCCGAACGAAGGAGCACCGTGGCAGGAAAGGCCCGCGTACACGAGCTCGCCAAGGAGCTTGGTGTCGACAGCAAGACCGTGCTCGCCAAGCTCAAGGATCTGGGCGAGTTTGTGAAGTCCGCTTCGTCCACCGTCGAAGCCCCCGTCGTCCGCAAGCTGAAGGAAGCCTTCCCCACCGAGGGTGGGCCCGCCTCGGGCGGGCGTCCCGGCGGTCGGCCGGCGCCCGGTAACGGCGCCCGCCCAGCCCCGCCGCGCCCGGGTCTCGCGCCTCGACCCGGCCCTCGTCCCGTCCCGGGTCGTCCCGGCCCGGCCGGTCGTCCCGGCCCGGCCGCGCCGCCGGCACCGAGTGCGCCGGCGCCTGGCGCTCCGGCACTTGGCGCTCCGGCGCCGAGCGTGCCGGCATCCCAGCCGCGGCCCGCCGCGGCGAGCGCGGCCGCGCCGCCGCCCGCCGCGGCGTCGGCTCCTCCGGTGTCGTCTCCGGCCGCTCCGTCGGGCCCTCGGCCCGGCCCGCGTCCCGCCGGCCCCGCGGCCCCCGGCCGTGCGCGTCCCGGCGCCCCGGTTCCGCCGCCCGGCGGCAGCGCTCCCAGCGGTCCGTCCGCCGGTGGCCCTCGTCCCGGTCCGCGCCCCGGCCCCCGGCCGTCCGCGCCCGGCAACAACCCGTACACGACGCCGTCCGCCGGGCCCCGCCAGTCGGCCGGTCAGTCCGGCTCCGGCCCGGCCTCCCCGCCGCGGCCGGGTGCGCCGCGCCCGGGTCCTCGCCCGGGTGGGCCTCGTCCCGGTGCTCCCGGCGCCGGCGGTCCTCGCCCCTCGCCCGGCTCGATGCCGCCGCGTCCCGGCTCGCGCCCTGGTGGTGCCGGCGGGATGCCGCCGCGGCCGGGAGGTAGCGGAGGTCCGCGGCCCAACGCGAACATGTTCCAGCCCCGTCCCGCGGGCGGCGCTCCCGGCCGTCCCGGTGGCGGCGCGCCGGGTCGTCCCGGTGGCGGTGGCGGTGGCGGCCCGCGTCCCGGCGGTTTCGCCGGTCGCGGCGGTGCTCCCGGCCGTCCCGGTGGCGGCGGTGGCGGTGCCGGTGCCGGCGCGCCGGGTCGTCCCGGTGGCGGCGGTGGCGGTCGTCCCGCGGCGGGTGGTCGCGGGCGTGGCGGTACCACGGCGGGCGCGTTCGGCCCGGGTGGCCGCGGTCGCCCAGGCCGTCAGCGCAAGTCCAAGCGCGCCAAGCGGCAGGAATGGGAGAGCGGCCTGGAGGCGCCGCGGATGGGCGCGATGGTCCCCCGTGGCAACGGGCAGGCCATCCGACTTCCGCGCGGCGCCTCGCTGGCCGACTTCGCGGACAAGATCGACGCGAACCCCGGCGCGCTGGTCCAGGTCGTCTTCACCCAGCTCGGTGAGATGGTGACCGCGACCCAGTCCTGCACCGACGAGACGCTGCAGCTGCTTGGCGTGACCCTCGGTTACGAAGTGCAGATCGTCAGCCCGGAGGACGAGGACAAGGAGCTGCTGGAGAGCTTCGACCTGTCCTTCGGCGGCGAGTACGGCGACGACGTCGAGCTCAGCATCCGGCCGCCGGTCGTGACCGTCATGGGTCACGTCGACCACGGTAAGACGAAGCTGCTCGACGCCATCCGCTTCACCGACGTGGTCGGGGGCGAGGCCGGCGGCATCACCCAGCACATCGGTGCCTACCAGGTGCGGGCGGTGGTCGACGGCGACGAGCGGCCGATCACCTTCATCGACACCCCGGGTCACGAGACGTTCACCGCCATGCGTGCCCGAGGTGCCCAGGTCACCGACATCGTGGTCCTCGTGGTCGCGGCCGACGACGGGGTGAAGCCGCAGACCATCGAGGCGCTCAACCACGCCCAGGCGGCCGGGGTGCCGGTCGTCGTGGCCGTCAACAAGGTCGACAAGGAGGGCGCCGACCCGGCGAAGGTGCGCGGGCAGCTCACCGAGTACGGGCTGGTCGCCGAGGAGTACGGCGGCGACACGATGTTCGTCGACGTCTCCGCCCGCAACAAGACGAACATCGACGGGCTGCTCGAGGCGATCATCCTGACGGCCGACGCCTCGCTGGACCTGCGGGCCCCGACGGGTACCGAGGCCCAGGGCGTCGCGATCGAAGGCCGACTCGACCGTGGCCGTGGCCCGGTGGCGACCGTGCTGGTCCAGCGCGGCACGCTGCGGGTCGGCGACTCGGTGGTCGCCGGTGAGGCGTTCGGCCGGGTCCGCGCGATGCTCGACGAGCACGGCGGTCAGGTCACCGAGGCGGGTCCGGCCCGTCCGGTGCAGGTGCTCGGCTTCACCAGCGTTCCCGACGCGGGTGACAACTTCCTGGTGGTGCCCGAGGACCGGGTCGCCCGCCAGATCGCCGAGCGCCGGCAGGCGCGGGAGCGCAACGCCGAGCTCGCGCTCAGCCGTGGTCGCCCGACGCTGGAGACGATCCTCGAGCGGATGAAGGAGGGCGAGAAGACCCAGCTCAACCTCATCCTCAAGGGCGACGTCTCCGGTTCGGTCGAGGCTCTCGAGGACGCCCTGCTCAAGATCGACGTCGGCGACGAGGTCGGCCTGCGGATCATCGACCGGGGTGTCGGTGCGATCACCGAGACCAACGTCATGCTGGCGTCGGCGTCGGACGCGGTCATCATCGGCTTCAACGTCCGCCCGCAGGGCAAGGCGACGGAGCTGGCCGACCGCGAGGGTGTCGAGGTCCGGTACTACTCGGTGATCTACCAGGCCATCGAGGACATCGAGAACGCCCTCAAGGGCATGCTCAAGCCGGTCTACGAGGAGGCGCAGCTCGGTACCGCCGAGGTGCGCGAGGTCTTCCGGGTGCCGCGGATCGGCAATGTCGCGGGTTCGCTCGTCCGCTCCGGCATCATCCGCCGCAACACCAAGGCCCGCCTCATCCGCGACGGCGTGGTCGTGGCGGACAACCTCACGGTCGAGTCGCTCAAGCGGTTCAAGGACGACGCGACCGAGGTCCGTGAGGGCTACGAGTGCGGTATCGGTCTCGGGTCGTTCAACGACATCAAGGTCGATGACGTCATCGAGACCTTCGAGCAGCGGGAGGTTCCCCGCGTCTGAGGCACAGTGTCGGTCGGTGCCGGCCGGTCGGGCGCCTGCGCGCCCGGTCGGCACCGCCGGCTCGTGCGGCACCGCGGGAGACGACCATGTGGATCGGTACTCTCAGCCTTGACCTGCTGCTCGGGGATGTGCATTCGCTGAAGGAGAAGCGTTCGGTGGTGCGGCCGATCGTGGCCGAACTGCGCCGTCGTTTCGCCCTCAGCGTCGCCGAGACGGGGCATCTCGACCTGCACCGCCGGGCCGAGATCGGGATGGCGGTCGTCGCCGCCGACCGTGCGCACTGCATCGAGGTCCTGCGCGCCTGTGAGCAGTTGGTGGCAGGGCGCCCCGAGGTCGAGGTCCTCGCCGCGCGCGAGCGCTGCCTGGCCGAGGACGACGCCGACGGGCAGCCCCACCAGTCGGCGGGCACCCTCGACTGAGCCGCACGCCGGTGGGCGCCGAGCGCCTGCCCGGCCCTCGCTCAGGCGATCGGCCTCCGGTGGGCGGCTGGAACTCCCGCGTGGTGGCTGTCCATCACGCGGCAGCGATTCCGCGGCAGCGATCCCCGCGCGGTACCGATCCCCGCGCGGTACCGATCATGGTGGCGTCTCCGAGTGGGCGGGATCGCGGCGGGAACGACGCCGAGGTAACACGGAGCGAGGAGGTCTACGGTGGCTGATCCGGCCCGGGCACGGAAGCTGGCCGTGCGAATTCGTGAGGTGGTCGCGTCCGCGCTGGAACGCGGCGTGAAGGATCCCCGCCTCGGCATGGTGACGGTCACGGAAGTGCGGGTCACGCCCGACCTGGTCGACGCGACCGTGTTCTACACCGTGTACGGCGATGAGGCCGCACGCCAAGCGTCGGCCGAGGCTCTCGAGTCCGCTCGCGGGCTGCTGCGCAGCCAGGTCGGCCGCGCCACCGGCGTGAAGGTCACCCCGACCCTCACCTTCGTGCACGACCGGCTGCCCGACGACGCCAAGCACCTGGAGGAGCTGATCAGCGTCGCCCGCGAGCGGGATGCCCGGCTCGCCGAGGTGCGCCGCGACGCCCGGCCGGCGGGCGACGAGGATCCCTACCGCCGTCCGCGGACCGTCGACGACGACGTCGAGGACGACGCGGACACCGACCTCGTCGACGAGTTCGACGAGGTCGAGGAGTTCGACGCGGTCGACGCGGTCGACGCCCCAGACGCAGATGCCCGGGCGTGGGAGGCCGGCGCGGCCGGTGGCCACCAGGTGTATCCGGCGTCACCCGGCGGCGATCCGACCGTCGGGCGCTGAGAGTGATAAGCCGCTCCAAGGGGGCAAACCGCCGGTGCGTCGGCGGGCCACGGACACGGCGATGGGACGGGCGATGAGCGACGCGAGCGATCTCGTGGCGGCCGACCGGGCGGCCGTGGTGGCCGCGCTGACGGCGGCCGTCGACGCCGGTGGCGACATCCTGCTCGTCGCGCACGTCAATCCCGACGGCGACAGCCTCGGTTCGGCGCTGGCCCTCGCGCTGGCGCTGCGGACGCTCGGGGCGCGGCCGAGGGTGTCCTTCGACGCCGAGCCCTTCGCCGTTCCCCGGACACTGCGCTTCCTCGCCGGTCAGGAGCTGCTCGTCGATCCGGTGGCGATCACCGCCCGGCCGGGTCTCGTGGTCTGCCTGGACGCGGCCAGCCGGTCCCGGCTCGGCCGGCTCGCCCGGATCACCGCCGGCAGCCGGGTGGTCGTCGTCGACCATCACGCCTCCAACACCCGTTTCGGCGACCTCAACCTCGTCGACAGCGAGGCCGCCTCGACCAGCGCGATGGTCGTCGGCCTGATCGACGCCCTCGGGGTGGCGCTGGACGCGGACCTGGCCGCGGCGATCTACACCGGCCTGGTCACGGACACCGGCTCCTTCCGGTTCGCGGCGACGACGCCCGCGGTGCACCGCCTCGCCGCGCGCCTGCTGGCCACCGGCATCCGGCACGATCTGATCAGCCAGGCGTTGTGGGACACCCACCCGTTCGGCTACCTGAAGCTCCTCGGTGAGGTGCTGGGCCGGGCCCGGCTGGAACCCGAGCACGACCTGACCTGGACCTGGTGTGCCCAGGCCGACCTGCGGGCCGCTGGGCTCGACTACGACGAGATCGAGGGCTTCATCGACACGTTGCGTACGGCTTCCGAGGCCGAGGTCGCCCTGATCTGCAAGCAGGACGACGGCGTCTGGAAGGTCTCCGTGCGGTCCAAGGGGAGCGTCGACGTCGGCGCGCTGTGCGCCGGTCTCGGGGGCGGCGGCCACCGCCTGGCCGCCGGCTTCGTGACGAGCGCGGAGCTGCCGGAGCTCATGGACACGGTGCGGGCGGCGCTGGCTCGGGCGCCGCGGCTGGCCGACCCCGCGGGCGGGGCCCTGACCGGCCCCGACGCGGCCGCCGGGCGCATCTGCGCGCCCACGCCCGTCACCGCCCAGGGCCGGGCCGGGCGGGGCCCGGCCGTGAGCGTCCGGTGAGCCCGCGGGGATCCCGCCCGGCGGGGGGGCCGCAGGTCGACGGGCTGGTCGTCGTCGACAAGCCGCCCGGGCTCACCTCGCACGACGTGGTCGCCCGCGCCCGGCGCATCCTGGGCCAACGCCGCGTCGGTCACGCTGGCACCCTCGACCCGATGGCGACCGGCGTGCTCCTGCTCGGCGCCGGCCGGGCCACGAGGCTGCTGGGTCACCTCGCACTCACCGACAAGGTGTACGACGCGACGATCCGGCTCGGCCGCACCACGACGACCGACGACGCCGAGGGTGAGCCGCTCGAGGACCGGCCCGTCGACGTCGACCCCGCGCGGCTCGCGCGGGCGATCGCGGCCCTGACCGGGTCGATCGACCAGGTGCCGTCGAGCGTCAGCGCGGTCAAGGTCGGCGGGGTGCGCGCCTACGCCCGGGTGCGGGCCGGTGAGCAGGTCGAGCTCGCCGCCCGCCGGGTCACGGTGCACCGCTTCGACCTGCTCGCCCGCCGCAGCGCCGACGGCCTGGCGGACCAGGGGGGCTGCGATCTCGACGTGACGGTCGGCTGCTCCAGCGGGACCTACATCCGGGCGCTCGCGCGTGACCTCGGGGCGGCGTTGGGCTGCGGGGGGCATCTGACGGCGCTGCGACGCACCGTCGTGGGGCCGTTCGGGCTGGGCCGGGCGGTGAGCCTCGACACGTTCGCCGAGCTGGGCGCAGGGGCGGTCATCGGCTTGTCGGAGGCCGTCTCGGCCGGTTTCGCGCGCCGGGACGTGGCCGGGGACGCGGCGGTCGACGTGCGTCACGGCCGCCGGTTGGCGCCGGTAGGGCGGCCGGGCACCTACGGCGTGTTCGGCCCGGACGGGTCCGTGCTGGCACTGGTCGAGGAAAGCGCCGAGGCGGTCCGCTCGCTGGTCGTGTTCGCCCCGGCCTGACGCCGCGCGCGGCCGGGGGCGGGCGGCGCTCGACCGTACCGCGCGAGAATGTCCTAGGCTTCCCACGTGCAAACGTGGCGAGGGGCGGAGAACACGCCGGCCGAGTGGCGCGGCGGGGTCGTCACGATCGGTTTCTTCGACGGGGTGCACCTCGGGCATCGGCAGATCATCGGGCAGGCGGTGCGCCGCGCCCGCGACCGCGGCGAACGGGCCGTCGTGCTCACCTTCGATCCGCATCCGGGGGAGGTGCTCCGCCCCGGCAGCCATCCGGCCCTGCTGACGACGCTGCGGCACAAGGCCGAGCTGCTCGCGGCGATCGGCGTCGACGCGCTGTGCGTGCAGCCGTTCACGCTGGACTTCAGCCGGCTCCCCCCGGCCGAGTTCGTGCACGGGATGCTGGTCGAGCGGCTCGGCGCGAGCGTGGTCGTGGTGGGGGAGAACTTCACCTACGGCCATCGGGCCGCCGGCACGCTGGCCACGCTGGCGGCGGACGGGGCCCGGGAGGGGTTCGAGGTCGACGGGGTCCGGCTGGTCCGCTCGGGAGACCGGGTGCTGTCCTCGACCGAGATCCGCCGTCGCGTCGCCGAGGGCGACGTGGAGTCGGCCGCCGTGGCCCTGGCCCGACCACACCGGGTCGAGGGCGTGGTCGTGCACGGCGACGCCCGCGGCCGGACGATCGGCTACCCGACGGCCAACGTCGAGGTGACGCCATGGGCGGCGGTGCCGGCCGACGGGGTGTACGCCGGGTTCGCCTGCTGGGACGGCCATCGTCAGCCCGCCGCGATCTCGATCGGCACGAACCCGACGTTCGCCGGCCGGGAGCGGCGGGTGGAGGCGTTCCTGCTGGACTTCGACGGGGATCTCTACGGCGAGTACATGGCCTACGAGTTCACCAGCCGCCTGCGCCCGACGCTGCGTTTCGAGTCGGTGGACGAGCTCGTCACGCAGATGGCTGCCGACGTCGAGGCGACCAGGGCGGTCACCCTGCCTGTCTAAGGGCGGCCCCTGTCTGAGCGTGGGCCCTGTCTGAGCGCGGGCCTGTCTGAGCGTGCGCCCCGGCTGGGCGTCGGCCCCGGCTGGGCGTCGGCCCGGTCGGGGAGCGGGGGCCGGGGTGGAGGCCCGCGGGTACGGGGGCCACCGGTGTCCGAGCGGTTCCCCTCGGGTTGATAGGCTTCGGGTCCAGGCGGGTGCGGCGTGTCCGGACCACACGGCGATGAGGCCGTGGTCCGGCGGTCGGTTCGGGTGAGGAAGACCCCGGGCGCGCGCCGTCCCGAAGCAGAAGGAGAGGGTGGAGCGTGCCGCTCGCGAGCGACGTCAAACAGAAGATCATGTCCGATTACGCCACCGTTGAGCGGGACACCGGCTCGCCCGAGGTGCAGGTCGCGATGCTGACCCGTCGGATCAGCGACCTGACCGAGCACCTCAAGGTGCACAAGCACGATCACCACAGCCGCCGGGGTCTGCTCCTGCTCGTCGGGCGCCGCCGCCGGCTGCTGAACTACCTGTCGAAGACGGATATCAACCGATACCGGGCCCTGATCGAGCGACTCGGGCTACGACGGTAGCGCGAAGAGGGAGCGGCCCTTCGGGGACGCTCCCTCTGACGCATCGGGGGTAGATACCAGATGCGTCGCCCGCCGGCGGAGGTCTCCGCCGGCGGATCGGAGGACCTGACCGGGTCCGTGGTGGCGAGAGCCGCCGGTCCTCGGTCGTGGTCGCCGGGAGCGGGCAGTGCCCTCCCCGGGGGCTTCGACTGAGCACCGGCATCCTCGAGACGTGGACCCGGCCCGGAGAACAAGATCGGCTGCGTGGACCCGGCCGAAGAAGAGGATGGAGTGGTTCGAGTGGACGACTCGACACATGCGGCCGAGGCGGTCATTGCGACCCCGGCCGGAAACCGTACGGTGCGATTCGAGACCGGTCGGCTGGCCAGGCAGGCCGCCGGTTCCGCCGTCGCCTACCTGGGCGACACGATGGTGCTCTCGGCGACGACGGTCAGCAAGCAGCCCAAGGAACAGCTCGACTTCTTCCCGCTGACGGTGGACGTCGAGGAGCGGATGTACGCCGCCGGGCGGATCCCCGGCTCGTTCTTCCGTCGCGAGGGCCGGCCGAGTGAGGACGCGATCCTCACCTGCCGCCTCATCGACCGGCCGCTGCGCCCCTCGTTCGCCAAGGGGCTGCGCAACGAGATCCAGGTCGTCGCCACGGTGCTGGCCCTCGACCCGGACACGCTCTACGACGTCGTCGCGATCAACGCGGCCAGCGCGTCGACGACCCTGTCCGGGCTGCCCTTCACCGGCCCGATCGGTGCGACCCGGGTCGGGTACGTCGACGGCGAGTGGATCGCCTTCCCGACGCATTCGGAGCTGGCCCGGGCCACCTTCGACATGGTCGTGGCCGGCCGCGTCGTCGAGGACGGCTCGGACGTGGCGATCATGATGGTCGAGGCCGAGGCCACCCCGGGCACGGTGGAGCTGATCGCCGGCGGCGCGCCCGCGCCGACCGAGGAGGTCGTCGCCGCGGGCCTCGAGGCCGCCAAGCCCGCCATCCGCGAGCTGTGCCGCGCCCAGAGCGAGCTGGCCTCGCTGGCCGGCGGCAAGGCGACGCGGGAGTTCCCGGTCTTCATCGACCACCACGACGACGTGCTCGAGGCGCTGTCCGCCGCCGTCGGCGACGAGCTGTCCGCCGCGCTGCGCATCGCCGGCAAGGCCGAGCGGGAGAACGAGCTCGACCGGGTCCGTCAGTTGGCCGCGGAGAAGGTCGCCGCCCAGTTCGAGGGGCGGGAGAAGGAGATCGGCGCCGCCTACCGGGCGCTGACCAAGAAGCTCGTCCGCTCCCGCATCGTCACCGAGGGCGTGCGGATCGACGGCCGATCGACGACGGAGATCCGGGAGCTGTCGGCCGAGGTCGACTACATCCCGCGGGTGCACGGCTCGGCGCTGTTCGAGCGGGGCGAGACGCAGATCCTCGGCGTCACCACCCTGGCGATGCTGCGCATGGAGCAGACGGTCGACACGCTCAACCCCGACCGGACCAAGCGCTACATGCACAACTACAACTTCCCGCCGTACTCCACCGGCGAGACCGGTCGCGTCGGGTCGCCGAAGCGGCGCGAGATCGGCCACGGCGCGCTCGCCGAGCGGGCGCTGCTGCCGGTGCTGCCCAGCCGCGAGGAGTTCCCCTACGCGATCCGGCAGGTCTCCGAGGCGCTGGGCTCCAACGGCTCGACGTCGATGGGGTCGGTCTGCGCGAGCACGCTGTCCCTGCTCAACGCCGGCGTACCGCTCAAGGCGCCGGTCGCCGGCATCGCGATGGGACTCGTGCACGCCGACGACGCCTACGTCACGCTGACCGACATCCTCGGCGCCGAGGACGCGTACGGCGACATGGACTTCAAGGTCGCCGGCACTCGCGATTTCGTCACCGCCCTGCAGCTCGACACCAAGCTCGACGGCATCCCCGCCTCGGTGCTGGCCTCGGCCCTGCAGCAGGCGCGCGGCGCGCGGCTGGCGATCCTCGACGTCATGGCGGAGGCGATCGGCAGCCCGGACGAGATGTCCGCGCACGCCCCGCGGGTCATCTCGGTGAAGATCCCGGTCGACAAGATCGGCGAGGTCATCGGGCCCAAGGGCAAGATGATCAACCAGATCCAGGCGGACAGCGGCGCCGAGATCACGGTCGAGGACGACGGCACGATCTACATCGGCGCGGTGGACGGCCCTTCGGCGGAGTCCGCCCGCTCGGCGATCAACGCGATCGCCAACCCGCAGATGCCCGAGGTCGGCGAGCGGTACCTCGGTACCATCGTCAAGATCACCAACTTCGGGGCGTTCGTCTCGCTCACCCCGGGCCGGGACGGCCTGCTGCATGTGTCCAAGCTCAAGACGCTCTCGGGCGGCAAGCGGGTGGAGAAGGTCGAGGACGTGCTGACCGTGGGACAGAAGCTCCAGGTGGAGATCACCGAGATCGACGCCCGCGGCAAGATCAGCCTTTCTCCGAGTGCCGAGGCCGCGGACGCGGCGGCGGCTTCCTGACGGCCCGCCGTGTCCGACACCCCCGCCCCTGACCTGACCCGCTCCACCGACGGCGCCGACGGCGTCGGCGCCTCGGTTCGGGGCGCCGCGGACGCCGGTGAGCGGGTGGCCCGCCTGCTCGCCGGGGGCTCCGGCAGCGAGACGTTGCTGGGCGGCGCGGTGCGGCGCACCGTGCTGCCCGGCGGGTTGCGCGTGATCACCGAGCGCGTCCCCGGGGTCCGCTCGGCCGCGATCGGCGTCTGGGTGGGCGTCGGCTCGCGGGACGAGACCCCGGTGACCGCCGGCTGCTCCCACTATCTCGAGCACCTGCTGTTCAAGGGCACCCCGACCCGGGACGCCCTGACGATCAGCGCGTCGGTCGAGGCGGTCGGCGGTGACCTCAACGCGTTCACGAGCAAGGAGTACACCTGCTACTACGCGCGGGTGCTGGACTCCGACCTCGCGATGGCCGTCGGCGTCGTCGCCGACATGGTCACCAACTCGCTGGTGACCGCCGACGACGTCGAGGCCGAGCGTGGCGTGATCCTCGAGGAGATCGCCATGCACGAGGACGACCCGGGCGACGTCGTCCACGACGTCTTCGCCGAGGCGATGCTCGGCGCGTCGGCGCTCGGCCGGCCGGTGCTCGGCACGATCGAGTCGATCGAGGGGCTCGGCCGCGAGACCATCGCCGACTACTACCGTTCCCGGTACGTCCCGCCGGCGATGGTTGTCTCGGTCGCCGGGAACCTGGAGCACGATCGCGTGCTCGCGCTCGTCGCGGATGCCTTCGGCGACCATCTGACGTCGGCCGGGGATCCGTCGGCAGTGCGCGCCGGCCGCTACGACTACCCGCCGGCGCCCGGCATCGTCGTGTCGGAGCGGCCCACCGAGCAGGCGAACCTCGTGCTGGGCACGGTCGGCCTGTCCCGGCACGATCCGCGCCGCTTCGCGCTCGGGGTGCTCTCGACGGCGTTGGGTGGTGGGATGAGTTCCCGACTGTTCCAGGAGGTCCGCGAGAAGCGGGGCCTGGCGTATTCGGTGTACTCGTTCGCCTCGCACTTCGCCGACGCCGGCCTGTTCGGCGTCTACGCCGGCTGCGCCCCCAAGCGTGCCGACGAGGTCCTGGCGATCGCCCGGGACCAGGTGCGGTCCATCGCCGAGCGCGGGATCAGCGCCGAGGAGCTCGACCGCGCCCGCGGGCAGAGCCACGGCTCCCTCGTCCTCGGGCTGGAGGACACCGGCTCGCGGATGAGCCGCCTCGGCAAGAGTGAGCTCGTCCACGGCGAGCTGCTGTCCGTCGACGAGATCATCGCCCGGGTGGACGCGGTCACCCTGGACGACGTCACGCAGGTCGCGGCGACGCTCGTCGAGCAGCCCTGGGCGCTCGGCGTCATCGGGCCGTTCGACGACCACGACTTCGGCGCGGCCGTCGCCCGTTGATCCGCGGGCCCGGCCCGGCCCGGGCGCGCGGACGGCCGGTCCGGCCGCGGCGGCGAGGGCGTCGTCCGGCGTCCGCCACGGAGGGGAGAGGCATGAGCGAGCAGCTCACGGTGGGGGTTCTCGGTGCACGTGGTCGCATGGGGTCGACGGTGTGTGCCGCCGTCGAGGCCGCCCCGGACCTCGCGCTCGTCGCCGCGCTCGATGTCGGCGATGACCGGGACGCGCTCGCCGGGGCCGACGTGGTCGTGGACTTCACCACGCCGGACGCGGTGCTCGACAACGTCCGCTGGTGCGTCGAGGCGGGCCGGCACGTCGTCGTCGGCACCACCGGCTTCGACGACCAGCGGCTGGCCACGGTGCGCGGCTGGCTCGGCGACGCGCCGAAGGTCGGAGTGCTGGTCGCCCCGAACTTCGGGGTGGCAGCCGTGCTCATGATGATGTTCGCCGCCCGTGCCGCCCGTTTCTTCGACTCCGTCGAGATCGTCGAGCTGCACCATCCCAACAAGGTCGACGCGCCGAGCGGCACCGCCCGGCGCACGGCCGAGCTCGTGGCGCAGGCCCGCGCGGCCGCCGGACTCACGCCAGGCGGGCCGGACGCGACGGCCACGGCGCTCGACGGCGCCCGCGGCGCGCGGGTCGCGGGCGTGCCCGTGCACGCCGTGCGCCTCGCGGGCCTCGTCGCCCACCAGGAGGTGCTGCTCGGCGGCGCGGGTGAGACCCTGACCCTGCGGCACGACTCCTATGACCGCACCTCCTTCATGCCGGGCGTGCTGCTCGCAGTGCGACGCATCGCCGACCGTCCCGGCCTGACCGTCGGCCTGGAGCACCTGCTCGACCTGGACTGATCTGCTCGACCTGCGTTGGCCTGACTGGCCCGCTCGAGCTGGATTAGTCGCCGGGTGTCCGCGAGGCGGCTCCGCCGCGAAAGATAGGTTTCCGGGTGTGGTCGGACACGTCGACCGCCGGCCGCCGGCGGGTACCCGCAGCGTCTTCGGAATCGATCTGGGCACGACGTTCAGTTGCCTGGCCCGCGTGTCGCGCACCGGGGAGCCGCAGATCGTGCCGCTGTCCGACGGCGCGTTGACCCTGCCGAGCGTCGTGCTGTTCGTGGGCGCGGACGACTATCTCACCGGGCAGACCGCCCGCGAGCTCGCCCGGGCCCGACCCGACGACGTCTGTTCGCTGGTCAAGAGGCGGATGGGCGATGGCGACTGGCGCTTCATCACCCAGGGCGCCGCCTGGTCCGCGCCGGCCGTCAGCGGCCTGATCCTCAAGGCGCTGGTCGCCGACACGGCGCTCGCCACCGGCGAGCGGGTCGAGGACGTCGTGATCACCGTTCCGGCGTACTTCGGTGACGAGGAGCGCCGGGCGACGGTGCTGGCCGGCGAGTACGCGGGGCTCAACGTCGTCGATGTCATCAACGAGCCGACCGCGGCCGCCCTGTCCTACGGGTTCGCCCGCTTCGAGATCGGCAGCCGGCGTACCCTCAGCGGCCCCGGCATCGCGACAGAGGAGGTCGCCCTCGTCTACGACCTGGGTGGCGGCACTTTCGACGTCACCGTCGTCGAGCTCGCGGACCGGCGGGTCTCCGTCGTCGCCATCGACGGCGACCATCAGCTCGGCGGCGCCGACTGGGACGAGAAGATCGTGCTGCACCTGTGCGACCGGTTCCTCGCCGAGCATCCCGGTGCACCGGACCCCCTCGACGAGGGAGCGGGCTCCCAGGCACTGCTGCTCGCCGCCGAGCGGGCCCGCCGGGACCTCACCGACGTCGCCACCACCACCGTCGTCGTCGAGCACGCCGGCCGCCGCACCGGGGTGGTGCTGACCCGCGACGAGCTGGAACGGCTCACCGCCGGGCTGCTCGACCGGACCGTCGCCCTGACCCGGGCTGCCCGCGACGCGGCGCTCGCCCGCGGGGTCCGCGGCATCGACCGGATCCTGCTCGTCGGCGGTGCCTCCCGGATGCCCGCCGTGGCCCGCCGCCTCGCCGCCGAGTTCGGGGTGCCCGTCGAGCTGTCCGACCCGGATCTCGCGGTCGCCCGCGGCGCTGCCGTCTACGGCGAGAAGAAGGCCCTGGAACGGCTGGTGCTCGCCGATCTGGTCACCCGCGGCCAGCTCGTCGACGGCGCCGGGGCGGACGCCGCCGCCCCGGCCGATCTGGACGCGGCCTGCCGGCGGCTCGCCGACGCGCTGGGCCTGCCCGCCCAGCGGGTGCGTCGTACCGTCGAGGTGCAGGTCGTCAACGTCGTCTCCCGCGGCTTCGGCGTGCTGGCGCTCAGCCGTCTGGGCGAGCAGGGCGCGGTGTTCCTGGTGCACCGCAACGACCGGCTGCCGATTGCGGTCCGGCGGTCCTTCGGGACCGTGCGCGACGACCAGGACGCCGTCACCGTCTACGTGGTCGAACAGGCCGGTGGGATGGAGTCGACCCGGGTCGAGGACAACAAGGTGATAGCCGAGGCCGAGATCACCGGCATCCCGCCCGGCTTCCCGGCCGGGTCGCAGATCCAGATCGTCTTCCGGATGGGCTTCGACGGCATCCTCGAGGTCACGGCCACCCACGAGGGTCTCGCCGATCGACCGCTGACGGTGCGGGTCGAGACGTCGGCGGCGCTGAGCCAGGCCGACGTGGCTCGCGAGCGGGAGCAGGTCGCCCGGGCCCGCCGGGAACGCGGTGGCCTCCCGGGCGTCGACGGCCGGCCGGGTCCGGGCGGGCCCCCCGGGGGACCCGGCGGACCCTCCGGGCCGGGCGGGCCGGAGGGCGGACTGGGCGGTATGTCGGGCGGCTGGGTCTGACGGGGGACGACGATGCGGGCTTTCGAATCCGACGACTACCGTCGCCGGGTGCTCGCCGTGGTGCACCGCCGCGGCGGCGCCGAGCACAGCGACCCGTTCGAGATCTACGACATCCCGTTGGCGGAGGTGGACACGCTCGACGACGCGGCGATCCGTGCCCGCATCGCCGAGGTCTGGGCCTTCTGGCAGCGCAGCCGGGACCATCCCCGCTACCGTGGCGTGATCATCGGTCTGCTCGACCTGCACACCGAGCTGTCCGCGGCGCTCGCCGACCGAACCTCGCGCCTGGCCCTGCGCGATCGGGTCGCCGCCGCCCGCGCCGCCCGGGACGACGAGCGGTTCGCCGCGCTCGATGCCGCCGTCGCCCGCCTCGTCGCCCGGTTCGGGGGCATCCCGGCCGACCGGGTCGCCGGCCTGCGGGCGTGGGCGGCGACCCAGGGCATCGACGAGTCCGCGTTCGCGCTGCGGACCCGCCGCCATCGGATCGTCCCCGCGGGCCCGGCCACCGGACCGACCGACCGGCCACAGCCCGAGCCGATTCCCGCCGAGGTGCTCCGCCAGATCCGCGCGGATCTCGACGAGCTGGGTCGGATCACCGCGTCCGCCCCGCCACGCAGCCTGTTCGGCCTGCTCGGCGTGCCGCCCGGCGCCTCGCGCGAGCAGATCCGGGACCTGCGCGACGAGGCGCTGGTCCGCAATCGCGCTCGCCGGCCGGACCGCCGCCGCGCGCTGCTCGACGACCTGTTGGCCGCCGTCGGCGCGCTGCTGGTCGAGGGGGACGCGGACGCCTACCTCGATGCGCTCGCCGTCGCGACGAGCGAGCGGCTGCGGCCGCGGGTGGCGGCGGCGGTCCTCGTCGAGGACGCGCTGCTCCCGGCGGAGGCGGCCGAACTCGTCGCCGAGGCGCAGGCGGACGGCCTCGACCCGCACCGCGCGCGTGCCGTGGTCCGCTCCCTCGCCCGGGAGCAGGGGGTCACCGCGCCGCCGCTGCCGCCTCCTGTTGCGCCACGGCCTCCTGTTGCGCCGTTGCCTCCGGCCACGCTGCCCCCTCCTGTTGCGCCATGGCCCCCGGCCGCCCCACTGCCCCCAGCCGCGCCGCCGGGTTCCTCCCGGCCGCCGGGCCCAGGCTCCTCCCGGCCGGGTCCAGGCGCGTTCCCCGATCCGGCGGCCGCAGCGGGACGGGGACCGCACCCCGGCGCCCCGCACCCCGGCGGCCCGCCTCCTGCCCGTGCGGACGCCTGGCGCGCGGCGGTCTCCCGCGCCCGTGCGGCGCTGCGGGCCGGCCGTCCGGTGGAGGCCGGCGAGCACGTGGCGGCCGCCCGCGAGTTCGCGGGCGAGACCCTGCCGCCCATCCGGGCGATGGACGACGAGGTGGAGACCGCGATCCGGGCAGCGGCCGACCGGTGGGCGGCGCTCGCCCCGCTGATCGCGGCCGGGCGGTACCGGGCGGTGATTCCCGCGGCCCGGCGGCTCGCCGAGACCGGCGCTGACGTGCCCGGCCCGGGTAACCAGCTCGTCGGGGAGCTGCTGTCCCTGGCCGAGGCCCGCTGCAGCGCCGCCGACGCGCTCGTCGCCCGCGCCCGGACGGCCGGTGCGCCCGACCACGACCGCCTCCTCGATGAGGCCCTCGCCCTGGTCACCGACCATGCCGAGGCGTCGGCGCTGCTCGCGCGAAGCCGGCCCGGCCCCGCCCCGACGTCGCCGCCCCAGCCCTCGGTGCCCCGTCCCTCGGTGCCCCGTCCCTCGGCGGCCACTTCTCCGTCGGCCGCGCCGGGTGGTCCGGCGGGCGTGGCCCCGCTCGGGGGCACCGTCGCCCCGCCGGCGGTGGTACGGGCTCGGCGGGATGGCCGTTCGGTCCTGGTGAGCTGGCAACCGTCGACGACCGCCGGCGAGGTGCGATACCGGGTCACCCGGTTCACCGCCGACGGCGTCGGCCGGGCGGTCGGCGTGACCGCGGGCAGCAGCCTCGAGGACGGTGGCGTACCGCCCGACGGTGCCATTCCGCGTTACGAGGTCGCCGCGGGCGTGGGCGGGACCTGGTCCGCACCGGCCGGGACGGCCGAGCCCGGCCCGCCGCCCGCTGACCCGGTGCCGTCCGCTGACCTGGTGCCGCCGACCGGTGTGCCGTCGCCGGGCGCGCCAGGGGCGCCAGTGCGGCTGCCGGTGGGTTCCGCGACCGGCGCCGAGGCCCCTTCGTCGACCAGGGGCGTCGACGAGCCGGATGCAGGCTGCGCCGGGCCTGCCGTCAATGCCGCCGACGCCCTGCCCCCGCCCGTCGGGCTACGGTGGGCCGATGAACGGCTGCAATGGACCTGGCCGGCGGGCTGCACGGAGATGATGGTGGTCTGGCGACCGGACGAGCCGCCGACGGCCGCCGACGATCCCCGCGCGCAGGCCCGTAAGGTGACCAACACTCGCTACGAGATCGACGGCGGAGTCGCCCTCCCGCCAGGCCGTCCCCTGCACGTCGCGTTGTTCTGCTGCACGCGTCAGGCGGGGCGACTGGCCGTGGCGGCCTTGGCCGGGGCCCGGCTCCGGCTTGCGCCGGGGGGCGACGGGGCTGGCCGGTGAGGGCCCGGGCGACGGTCGCGGTCCTGGTCGCTGCCTGCCTGTTCTACCTCGGCCTGATCGGCTGGCGCGGTGTCGTCCTGCTCGGCGACGATCGCTGGGCCGCTCGCGGGCTCGGCGCCGGGGTGCTGTTGCTGCCCGTGGTCGGGCTCGTCGTCATCGCGCGTGAGCTGCGGTTCGGCCGTGAAAGCGGTCGGCTCACCCGCATGCTGGCGGCCGGCACCGAGGTCGGCCCCGGGATCGCCGGCGAGATCGGTACCGTGGGCGACGCCCAGGCCGCCAGGACGGGCTTGGCCGGCGGTGCGGGCGATGCGGGCGGTGCCGGCGGTGCGGGCGGTGCCGGCGCTGCCGGCGGTGCCGGCGGTGCGGGCAGGGCCAGGGCGGACGAGCCGGTCGCAGCCGGCGAGCCAGTCCTGGTTCGCCGGCCTTCGGGGCGCATCGATCGGGCCTCCGCCGATGCCGTGTTCGCGCGACGGCGGGCCGAGGTGGAGGCGGACCCGGGCGACTGGCGGCGCTGGTACCGGCTCGCGGTCTCCTACGGCGACGCCGGCGACACCCGCCGGGGACGCGCGGCGATGCGGCACGCGATCGCCCTCGAGCGCGACCCCTGCTGATCGGGCGGGCCGGCTCCGGCCCGGGAATCTGGCGGGATGCGGCCGCGCGATTGCCAGCCGACTCGGCCTGCGACGCCCGGCCGCGTCCACCGGCCGGACGGCGGCGGTTTGCTCACCGAATGCGAACGGTTCAGTCGGAGCATTGACCATCCACGCGACGTGATCAGGTGTGGTGCCTGACCGCGGATTTCCTGGTAACAGGCTGACGTTGGGGGAGGGGGTGGTGGACTAGCCGGCCGACGCCCTGTGTACCATGCCCCAGAGGTCGGTGTAGCCGGCCGTCTAGACTACTGGGGGGTAGTGCTGTGGTGGTGTCGCGCGGCCTTTCATGGCCGATCCGGCAGTGGCTATGCTGACCACCCGGGCGGACCGGCGGCTACGGTGATCCCTCGATTCCGGATGATCTGAGGTCCGGTTTCACCTGCTCATGCGGCGCCGTCCGACCCGCTGCGCCGCACTCCTGCCTGGCTCTCGGGATGCGGTCCATCCGCGCCGCCGCCCGTCCCAGCGGCGGTCGGTTGCCACTTTCCAGGGTCCTCGATGTTTCAGATCCGGGAGCACTCGACGTGCGTGCGATAGTGACCGGCGGCGCCGGCTTCCTCGGCAGTCACCTCTGTGAGCGTCTGCTCGGCGAAGGCTACGAGGTCATCTGCTTCGACAACTTCCTCACCGGCCGGCCGGACAACGTCGAGCACCTGCTCGTCGATCCCCGTTTCCGCCTGGTCAACCGGGACGTGAATGATTTCATCTATGTTTCCGGCCCGGTCGACGTCGTGCTGCACTTCGCCTCCCCGGCATCGCCCCTCGATTACTATGAGCTGCCGATCGAGACGCTCAAGGTCGGCTCGCTCGGCACGTTCCACGCCCTGGGCCTCGCCCGGGAGAAGCGCGCCCGATTCCTGCTCGCCTCCACCTCGGAGTCCTATGGGGATCCCCAGGTCAATCCGCAGCCGGAGACCTACTGGGGCAACGTGAACCCGGTCGGCCCGCGCAGCGTCTACGACGAGGCGAAGCGTTTCGCCGAGGCCGTGACGATGGCCTACCGCCGCAAGCACGGCGTCGACACGGCGATCGTGCGGATCTTCAACACCTACGGTCCCCGGATGCGCGTGGATGACGGGCGTGCCATCCCCGCCTTCGTCTCTCAGGCGCTGCGCGGGGAGCCCATCACCGTCGCCGGCGACGGCTCCCAGACCCGGTCCATCTGCTACGTCGACGACCTGATCGACGGGATCGTCCGACTGCTGCACTCGGATCTGCCCGGCCCGGTCAACATCGGCAACCCGCACGAGATGTCGATCCTCGACACGGCAAAGCTGGTGCGCGACCTGTGCGGGTCGACGGCGCCGATCACCTTCGTCCCCCGCCCCCAGGACGATCCCTCCGTCCGGCAGCCGGACATCACCATCGCCCGCACCCGGCTCGGCTGGGAGCCGAAGACGAGCCTGCACGACGGCCTGACCCGGACGATCTCCTGGTTTGCCGGCCAGCTCACCGAGAGCCGCCAGGTCGCCTGAGCACACGGTGCGCTCTCTCGGCGCCACCGGCCGCCTCGCGACGGGATCGGGTTCGGCTCCGCTTTCCGGCCCCGCATTCACCGGCGTTGTTCGGTCGCGGAGTGCGTGCGCGAGGTTACCGGAATCCGGGCGTGCGGAGTGTGCGGGTGCGACACTCCCAAAACCGCGCGCTCACACCGCGCGCTCACAGTGCCGCCGCGATGGCGGCGGCCGGCCCCGTCGGCGCTGGCACCCGGAGCGCCGGCCGGTCCGGGAGCCCGTGTGTCGGCGCGGCCAGCGGCGCCCGGTCGACCGGGAATGCCGGGGCGGTGACCGTTCGACCTGGGGGTTATGTTCTCCTGTGCCTGTTGTCTGTGCCGCCTGCGTTGTGGTGTCCCTCGAACCGTCCACCGGGAACCCGGGTCGTCCGGGGTGAGGAACAGCCGGGTCGTCGGGCCATCCGAGGTGCCTGGACAGCCGGGTTCGCCGCGGAGCCAAGTTGACGGTGAGCGAGTTGACGAAGAGGAACTGGATGGTCGAGGTATGACGTCGACGGACCGGACCGGGACCGTCCTGGTGACCGGCGCCGCGGGATTCATCGGCTCGCACACCTGTGTCGACCTCCTCGCGGCGGGGCACCGAGTTGTCGGTGTGGACAACTTCGTCAACAGCTCGCCGCGGGTTCTGGACCGGCTGCGCAAGGTTGCCGACCGGGACCTTGAGTTCGTCCGGCTCGACGTGCGCGACCGGGCGGCTCTCGGCGAGGTGTTCCGCCGCCGGCCGATCGACGCTGTGATCCACTTCGCCGCGCGCAAGGCGGTGGGCGAGTCGGTCGAGATGCCGCTGGAGTACTACGACACCAACGTCAACGCCACGCTTGGCCTGGTCAGCGTCATGGCCGAGCACGGCGTGCACCGCCTGGTCTTCTCGTCGTCCTGCTCCATCTACGGCACGGTCGACACGGTGCCGATCACCGAGGACACCCCGGCCCGGCCGACCAACCCCTACTCGCGCACCAAGTGGATGTGCGAGCAGATCCTCGCCGACGTGTGCGCCCGCGATCCGGCCTGGCACGTCATCTCGCTGCGGTACTTCAACCCCACCGGGGCGCACGAGTCGGGCCTGCTCGGCGAGGATCCCCACGGGGTGCCGAACAACGTCATGCCCTACCTCGCCCAGGTGGCGGTGGGCCGGCGCGCCGAGCTGTCCATCTTCGGTGACGACTACCCCACCCCCGACGGCACCGGGGTGCGCGACTACATCCACGTGGTCGACCTCGCCGAGGGCCATCGCCTGGCCCTCGACCACCTCGCCGACCAGTCGGGACACCGGGTCATCAACCTGGGAACCGGCACCGGGACGTCCGTGCGGGAGCTGCACGCGGCGTTCTCCGCCGCCTGTGGCCGGGATCTTCCCTGCCGCGTCGTGCCCCGGCGGCCCGGGGACGTCGCCGCGCTCGTCGCCGACGCCACGCTCGCCCGCGAGGCGCTCGGCTGGACCGCTCGCCGCAGCGTCGCGGACATGTGCCGGGACGCCTGGCAGTTCCAGCGCCTCAATCCAGGGGGGTACGACGATGAAGAGGAGCCTGATGAGCACGTCGGACAGTCATGAGGACGCGGCGGCGCCGGGCAGCGGGCCCCGACCGCGGCTGACGGTCATCGGAACCGGCTACCTCGGCGCCACGCACGCGGTCTGCATGGCCGAGCTGGGCTTCGAGGTGCTTGCCGTCGACGTCGACCACTCGAAGATCGAGCGGCTCTCCGCGGGCGAGATCCCGTTCTTCGAGCCCGATCTCGCCGATCTGCTGCGGGCGAACCTCGCGACCGGCCGGCTTCGCTTCACCACCTCCTTCGAGGAGATCGCCGAATTCGGCGACGTGCACTTCGTGTGCGTCGGCACGCCGCAGCGTCCCGACGGGTACGGGGCGGATCTCAGCCATCTCAACGCGGCCATCGAGCGGTTGGCGCCCCTGCTGACCAGGCCGTGCCTGGTGGTCGGCAAGTCCACCGTCCCGGCCGGCACGGCCGCCGGGATCGCCCGTTCCCTCGCCCGGCTCGCCCCGGCGAACGCCGGGACCGATGCCCACATCGTCTCCGACCTTGCCGGCGTGCAGCTCGCCTGGAACCCGGAGTTCCTGCGCGAGGGCTTCGCCGTCGCCGACACCCTGCATCCCGACCGGCTCGTGTTCGGGGTCGCCTCGCCCGCCGCCGAGGGGGCGCTGCGGGCAGCCTTCGCCCCGGTGATCGCCCAGGGCGTGCCGGTGATCGTGACCGACTACGCGACCGCCGAGCTCGTCAAGACCGCGGCGAACTCCTTCCTCGCCACGAAGATCTCCTTCATCAACGCGATGGCCGAGGTGTGCGAGGCGGTCGACGCCGACGTGCTCACCCTGGCCGAGGCGCTGTCCCACGACGTCCGCATCGGTGGCAACTTCCTGCGTCCCGGCGTCGGGTTCGGCGGCGGCTGCCTGCCCAAGGACATCCGCGCCTTCCAGGCGCGTGCCGACGAGCTCGGCGTCGGCGTCGCGCTGCGGTTCCTGCGCGAGATCGACGAGATCAACAACCGGCGCCGGGACCGGGTCGTCGACCTGGTCGCCGCGGCGCTCGACGGCACGCTGGCGCACCGGCGGCTGCTCGTGCTCGGCGCCGCCTTCAAGCCCAACTCGGACGACGTGCGCGACTCGCCGGCGCTCGCGGTCGCGGACCTGTTGGCCCGCACCGGCGCCGACGTGACGGTCGTCGATCCGGTGGCGACCCCCAACGCGCGGCGCGCCCTGCCCGGCGTCGCCTACAGCGAGACCGTCGAGGACGTGGCCGCGGACGCCGACGCCGTCGTGCTGCTCACCGAGTGGCGCCAGTTCGCCGAGCTCGACCCGGCCCGGCTGGGCCAGCTCGTCCGCCGCAAGCTCATCATCGATGCCCGACACGCCCTCGACGGCGACCGGTGGCGCCAGGCCGGCTGGGTCTACCTGGCCCCTGGCCGGCCCACGGGCGTCATCCCCAGCCCCGTGCCGGAGCAGCGGCCGCGGTTCGGGCTGCCGGCCGCAGCCGGCCCGGACGGCGCGGCCGCCCGGGACGCGGAGATCGAGACGCCGGTGGGACGCCGATCCTGACGGGCGCGGGTGTGCCGCTCGCCGGCCCGGGGCCCGATGGCGCAGGGGCCCCGTCCCGGCGGGACGGTTCTGGTGATCCGCGGAGTAGGGTGCAACGCATGCGTCGTCTCGTTCGACATCGGTGAGCCCCGCCCGGCGTCGCGGTCGGCCGCGCCCGGGACGACAGGTGCCCGTCCGTTCGAGATCGATGAGGAGACCTCCCGGCGATGAGTGACGCGCCGATCGTCCGCCCCCTGCCCGTCAGCGGTTTCCCGGAATGGCTGCCCGAGGTCCGGATCGTCGAGCAGCGCTGGCTCGACACGATCCGGGGGACCTTCGAGCGTTACGGCTTCTGCTCGGTGGAGACCCCGTCGGTCGAGGCGCTGGACGTGCTCACCGCGAAGGGGGAGACCTCCCAGGAGGTCTACACGCTGCGCCGCCTGCAGGCCGACGCCGACGACGACAGCGCCCGCCTCGGCCTGCACTTCGACCTGACCGTGCCGTTCGCCCGGTACGTGGCCGCGCACTTCAACGAGCTCGTCTTCCCGTTCAAGCGCTACCAGATGCAGCGGGTGTGGCGCGGCGAGCGGCCCCAGGAGGGCCGGTTCCGCGAGTTCACCCAGTGCGACATCGACGTCATCAACGTCGACCGGGTGCCCCTGCACTTCGACGCCGAGCTGCCCCGGATCGTCCACGAGGTGCTCGGCACCCTGGGCGTCCCGCCCTGGACCCTCAACATCAACAACCGCAAGGTGCTGCAGGGGTTCTACGAGGGGCTGGGGATCGGCGATCCGCTCGCGGTGATCCGGATCGCCGACAAGATGGACAAGGTCGGTCCCGACGGCGTCGCGAACCTGCTCGCCGCCCAGGCCGGCCTCGACGCGGACCAGGTGCGGGCCTGCCTCGATCTCGCCGCGATCCGGGCGACGGGCCCCGGGGTCGTCGACGAGGTGCGCCGCCTCGGCGTGAAGTCGGATCTGCTCACCGAGGGCCTTGACGAGCTCGCCCAGGTCCTCGAGGACCTGGCCGACCTGCCCACGGGCAGCGTCGTCGCGGACCTGTCCATCGCCCGCGGCCTCGACTACTACACCGGCACGGTCTACGAGGCGAAGTTCGTCGACTGGCCCGACTTCGGCAGCATCTGCTCCGGCGGGCGGTACGAGAACCTCGCCGGCTCGTTCATCCGTCGCAACCTGCCCGGGGTCGGCATCTCCATCGGCCTGACCCGCATCTTCGCCAAGCTCCTCGCCGAGGGCCTGCTGCCGAGCGGCCCGGCGAGCCCCGCCGACGTGCTCGTGGTGATCCCCGCCGCGCAGCGCCGGGCGGCGGCGCTGGCCACCGCGACCGCCCTGCGCGCCCGCGGGCTGAAGGTCGAGACCTACCACCAGCCGGACAAGCTCGCCAAGCAGGTCCGCTACGCCGCCCGCAAGGGCATCGGCTTCGTCTGGTTCCCTCCCTTCGACGAGGGGCGGGAGCACGAGGTGAAGAACATGGCGACCGGTGACCAGGCTGCCGCCGACCCCGCCGCCTGGACCCCCACCTCGACCTGACCTGACCTCATGCTGACCTGACCCCGACCTGGCTCCGCCGCCGACCGGGCCTCGATGCCGACCGGGCCTCGATGCCGACCAGGCCTCGATGCCGACCAGGCCTCGGCATGGCCCCGGCCCCGGCCTGGCGGGTTCCGGGATGCGCGCGGCGGGTGGGCCGCCGCGCCATCGCGGGGGAGGGCTGCCCGCCGCGACGTGGCTGGGCGGCCGGGGATTGACGGGGGCGGAGACCCCCGACCGCGCCAGGCCACGTCCGTGAGCGGGCACTGCGACTCCTCGTCGTTGGGGACTGACGAGGCGTCCACAACCGGTGTACCACGCTCGCGCCGACCCCCAATCCCTGTGCGCCGATCGCGTGACCGGACGGGTAAGTGGGTGCCGACACCGGCCGCGTTGGGCGATTGCTGGCCCGCTCGACTGATTGCTGACCGGCTCGACTGATTGCGCAGTGGCCCGCCGGCCCGCTGCGGCCGACTGCGACCGGGCAGTCCTGGGGCGCGCCGATCGCGGCCGGCGGCCAGGCGGCGGAGGTGGGTTCGCGAGGTCCGCCGCACACCGGGGACCCCGGGGCGTCTACCGTGGTCGCAGTCCGCGCCGGGGCAAGGGTTGCCCCGGGTGCCGCGGTGGGCGATGGAGGTGGCAGTGTCCGAGCCGGCGTCCGAACCGAATCCCGGGACGGCGTCCCAGGCGGTACCCGGCGGGGCGACGCCGGTGTCCGCGACGGCGCCCGCGGGTCCCGCGACCGCCCGGCTGCGGGTCCAGGTGATCGCGAAGACCGAGTTCATCCCGCCGGCGGACGTGCCGTGGAGCACCGATGCGGACGGCGGCCAGGCGCTGGCGGAGTTCGCCGGCCGGGCCTGCTACCAGAGCTGGAGCAAGCCCAACCCGGCGACCGCGACCAACGCGGGCTACCTGCGCCACATCCTCGACGTGGGGCACCTGTCGGTGCTCGAACACGGCACCGTCTCGCTTTACCTCACCGGCGTCTCGCGCAGCCTCACCCACGAGCTGGTCCGGCACCGGCACTTCTCCTACAGCCAGTTGTCCCAGCGTTACGTCCCCGAGCGCGACGCGGCGATCGTCGAGCCCGAGGTCGTGGCCGGCGACCCGGAGCTGCACGCCCTGTTCGAGCAGGCGGCGGCGGCGTCCCTGGAGGCGTATGGCCGGCTGCTGGAGGGGTTGGAGAAGCGGTTCGCCGACATCGCCGCCCCCACCTCGCGGCGCAAGCAGGCCCGGCAGGCCGCCCGCTCGGTCCTGATGAACGCGACCGAGACCCGCATCGTCGTGACCGGGAACTACCGGGCGTGGCGGCATTTCATCGCGATGCGCGCCAGCGAGCACGCCGACGTGGAGATTCGCGGTCTCGCCGTCACGATCCTGCGCGAGCTGCAGGCGGTGGCGCCGAACGTCTTCGCGGATTTCCGGATCTCCGCCCTGGAGGACGGCACGGAAGTCGCCTCCAGTCCGTTGGTCGGGGAGGGCTGAGTTGGTCGGGGAGGGCTGAGGCAGCCGGCGCCGGTCGGCCGAAGGAGGAGCAGCGGATGACCAGTGTCGTTGACGCGGCGCGGCGGGAGGACTCGGGCGAGGCCTCGGGCCCGCTGTCCGCCGCGGAGCTCGACCTGCTCAACGCCTACTGGCGGGCGGCGAACTATCTGTCCGTCGGCCAGATCTACCTGCTGGACAATCCGCTGCTCACCGAGCCGCTGCGCGCCGAGCACGTCAAGCCGCGTCTGCTGGGGCACTGGGGCACCACGCCGGGGCTCAACCTGATCTACGCCCACCTGAACCGGCTGATCCGCCGCCTCGACCTGAATGCCGTCTACGTCATCGGCCCGGGGCACGGCGGCCCCGGAATCGTGGCGAACGCCTACCTTGAGGGCACCTACAGCGAGGTCTATCCCTCGATCGGCCGAGATGCCGACGGATTGCGGCGGCTGTTCCGCCAGTTCTCCTTTCCCGGCGGCATCCCCAGCCATGTCGCCCCCGAGGTGCCCGGTTCCTTCCACGAAGGTGGCGAGCTCGGCTACGCGCTCACCCATGCGTTCGGCGCCGCCTTCGACAATCCCGACCTGGTGGTCTGCGCAGTCGTCGGCGACGGCGAGGCGGAGACGGGGCCGCTGGCCGCGAGCTGGCATTCCAACAAGTTCCTCGATCCGGCCCGCGACGGCGCGGTCCTGCCGATCCTGCACCTCAACGGTTACAAGATCGCCGAGCCGACCGTGCTGGCCCGCATCCCCGAGTCCGAGCTCGACGAGCTGCTGCGCGGCTACGGCTACCGGCCGTACCACGTCACCGGTGACGACCCGGCCGTGGTGCACCAGCGGATGGCGGGGGTGCTGGAGGAGGCGCTCACCGAGATCCAGGCGATTCAGCACCGCGCCCGGGAGCAGGGCGAGACCACCCGTCCGGTCTGGCCGGTGATCGTGCTGCGCACCCCCAAGGGCTGGACGGGCCCCGCCGTCGTCGACGGCAACCGGGTCGAGGGCAGTTGGCGTTCCCACCAGGTGCCCGTCGCCGAGGTGCATGACAATCCCGAGCACCTCGCCCAGCTCGAGTCGTGGCTGCGCAGCTACCGCCCGGAGGAGTTGTTCGACGCCGACGGCCGGCTGGTGCCCGAACTCGCGGCGCTCGCCCCGACGGGCAACCGGCGGATGAGCGCCAACCCGCACGCCAACGGCGGCGAGCTGCTGCGCGACCTGACCCTGCCGGACTTCCGTGACTACGCCGTCGACGTCACCGCGCCGGGCACCACCCTGACCGAACCGACCCGGCTCCTCGGCCGGTTCCTGCGCGACGTGATGGCGGCCAACCCGACCACGTTCCGGGTCATGGGCCCCGACGAGACGGCGTCGAACCGGCTCGGCGCCCTGTTCGAGGTGACGAACCGGGCCTGGAACGCGCGGATCGAGCCGGGCGACGACCACCTCGCCGTCGACGGCCGGGTCATGGAGGTGCTCTCCGAGCATCTGTGCCAGGGCTGGCTCGAGGGTTACCTGCTCACGGGCCGGCACGGGCTGTTCTCCTGCTACGAGGCGTTCATCCACATCGTCGACTCGATGGTCAACCAGCACGCGAAGTGGCTCAAGACCACCCGGCACATCCCCTGGCGGCGGCCGATCGCCTCGCTGAACTACCTGCTGACCAGCCATGTCTGGCGGCAGGACCACAACGGCTTCTCCCATCAGGACCCCGGGTTCATCGACCACGTCGTGAACAAGAAGGCCGAGGTCGTCCGGGTGTACCTGCCGCCGGACGCCAACACCCTGCTCTCCGTCGGTGACCACTGCCTGCGCAGCCGGCACTACATCAACGTGATCGTGGCCGGCAAGCAGCCGGCGCTGAACTACCTGTCGATGCCCGACGCGATCGCGCACTGCACACGCGGCCTGGGCATCTGGGACTGGGCGAGCAACGACCACCTGACCGCCAGGGACGGCCTGGCCGGTGGGGACGGCGTGGCCGGCGGGGACGGGCTGCCCGACGTCGTGATGGCCTGCGCCGGCGACATCCCGACCCTGGAGACGCTGGCGGCGGTGGACATCCTGCGCCAGCACTTCCCGGACCTGAAGGTCCGCGTCGTCAACGTCGTCGACCTGATGTGCCTGCAGGACTCCGCCGAGCACCCGCACGGCATCTCCGACGCCCGCTTCGACGCGCTGTTCACCACCGACCGCCCGGTCATCTTCGCCTACCACGGCTACCCGTGGCTGATCCACCGGCTCACCTACCGCCGCCGCAACCATCAGAACCTGCACGTGCGCGGCTACATCGAGGAGGGGACGACCACCACCCCCTTCGACATGGTCATGCTCAACAACCTGGACCGTTTCCACCTCGTGGTCGACGTCATCGACCGGGTGCCGAGCCTGGGCGCCCGGGCCGCCCACGTCCGCCAGCGGATGGTCGACGCCCGCCTCGCCGCCCGCGCCTACACCCGCGACCACGGCGAGGACGACCCGGAGATCCGCGACTGGACCTGGCCGTACTGACGGTGATCGGCCCGACGGTGAACGTCCTGGTGGTCAATGCCGGGTCGGCGAGCCTCAAGCTGCGGCTGATCGGCCCGGACGACACCCTGCTCGCCGCCCGGGACCTCGACACCCCGGCCGGCCGCGCCGACCCGGCCGAGCTCGCCGCGGCGCTGGGCGAGTTCACCGGCGCCGCGGACGGCGAGCCGGCCGCGGTCGGGCACCGGATCGTGCACGGCGGCACCGAGTTCACCCATCCGGTGCTCGTCGACGCGCCGGTGGCCGACCGGCTGCGCGCGCTGACCGCGCTCGCCCCGCTGCACCAGCCGGCGGCGCTCGACGCGCTCGACGCCGTGCGGGCGGCGCTGCCCGAGGTCGACCAGGTCGCCTGCTTCGACACGGCGTTCCACAGCCGGCTGCCCGCGGCGGCGATGACCTACGCCCTGCCGGCCCGGTGGCGGGAACGTTACGGCATCCGCCGCTACGGCTTTCACGGGCTCTCCCACGCCCACGCCTCCCGCCGCGCGGCCCGGCTCACCGGCGCCCGGCGCATCGTGACCTGCCACCTGGGCTCGGGCGCCTCGCTGGCCGCGGTGCTCGACGGGGTCGGCGTCGACACGACGATGGGCTTCACCCCGCTGGAGGGCCTGGTGATGGGCACCCGCTCGGGCAGCGTCGACCCGGGTGCCCTGCTGTGGCTGCAGACCGAGGCCGGCGTGAGCGCCGCGGAGCTCACCGACGGTCTGTTCCGCTCGGCCGGGCTGCTCGGGCTCGCCGGCACCGCGGACCTGCGCGCGGTCGAGGCCGGCGCCGCCGGTGGTGACCCGGCCTGCGGGCTAGCCCTGGATGTCTACCTGCACCGCCTGCGGGCGCAGATCGCGGCGATGACCGCGGCGCTCGGCGGGCTGGACGCCCTGGTGTTCACCGGCGGGGTCGGGGAGGGCTCGGCGACGGTCCGGGCCGGCGCCGCGGCGGGACTCGGGTACCTGGGGGTGGCGGTCGACCCGGCGCGCAACGCCGCCCCCGTCGATGGCACGGTCGACCGGGAGATCGGCGTGCCGGGGGCGGCGGTGCGCACGCTGGTCCTCGCCGCCCGGGAGGATCTGGAGATCGCCCGCGGGGTCCGGAGCGTCCTCGCCGGTGGCGCTGGGTGAGCAACAGCGGATGAGCCGGTAATGTCCTGATTCGTGATGGGGACCGTCGGTGCGGCCGGGGCTGGGGCCGGGCCCGGCGCGTTCGGCCGGCTACGGCGGTGGAGCCGGCGTGACGACGCCGAGCACGCCCCCGTTCTCGACCTCACCGACGTCGACGAGGTCACGATGACCCTGCTCGCCCCGCCGGCGCCCTTCCAGGGACTGCGGCGGCGGGTGGTCGACCAGTTCACGATCCTCAGCGCCAACCGGTGCCGGCTGGCGCGCTCGGTCAACTGGGGTCCGCTGGACGACGTGCTCAACCAGGTCGTGCCGGTGACGGGGGCGGGCCGGGTGAACACCGTCGGCAGGCTGCCGCCCGAGGTGCTGGTACTGCTGCCGGTCTCGACGCTGTCCAAGCGGGCCCTCGTGGCCTTCGACCTGACCGGCCCGGGGGGCTCGGACGCGCACCTGATGCCCTACGGCACGTCGGTGGCCCTGCAGGGAAACCTGATCGCCAGGCTCGCCGATCCGCTCGGGGCGCCGCTGGAGGAGCCGGCCCGCCGCATGGTCGACGCCATCTCCCGCTTCCGCCCCGGCCGGCTGTCCGGCAACTATCCACGGCTGGTGCCGGGGCGGGGGCGCCCGCTGCGGCTCGACGCGATCCGCACCTACCTGGAGCGCGAGGCCGAGCTTGCCGTGCCGGCGTCCCGGCTGCGCCGGTGGCAGGACCAGGTCGTCGACGCCGAACGGGTGCTGGCCGCCGCCCTCGCCGAGCCGTTCGATCCCCTCAGCAGCGCCGAGACGCTGCTGCTCGCCGTCGGGGAGCTCTGGCGGGACCCGGACGTCCCCGACGGGCGCGACCTGGCCGCCGTCGAGCGGTACCTGACCGGCTTCACCACCTGGATCGACGCGCTGGTCGGCGTCGGGGCGGCAGCCGAACCGGTGCTGACGACCGTGGCGGAGTACGGGCGGCGCTGGGAGGCGCTCGCCGCCGTCACCCTCGACCCCTACCGGCCGTTCCTGATCAAGACGAGCGAGGAGCTGCGCACCGTGCTCATCCGCGGCCGTCCGGTGCTCGGCCGGTCCGGACCGCCGTGGCGCCAGCTCCTGCACCCCGCGGCGCTGGTCGACGTCGACTCGGGCGGCACGGGCAGCTACCACGTCAGCATCGGCACCGACGACACGAGCATCGAACTCGACACGCCGATGATGATCGACCTGTTCGGCGACCCGGTGCCGCGCACCTACATCGAGGACGTCCAGCGCAACCGGGAGGTGTACGCCTTCTACACCACCGACGCGCGCCGGCCGCCACGATCCCGGCTGGTCGTGGGGCTCAGCGTCTCCGCGGACGTCTCCCGCATCACCGGCGCGATCGGCGTGCTGATGCTGCTCACGGTGGGCCTGTCCGCCCTGCCCGTCGAGCTGGCCCCGGATGCCGTCGCCGTGATCACGCTGCCCTCCTCGTTCGCGGCGACGGTGCTGCTCACCCGGGAGCGCAGCAGCCTGGCCGCCTGGGTCCTCGGTCCGGCGAAGACGACCCTGCTCGCCCTGCTGGTGGCGCTGGCGGTCCTCGCCGGGCTGCGGGCCAGCGGCTGGCACGCCCCGCCCGATCCGGCGCCGCCGGCCCCCGCCGCCGCGGTGACGGATTCGCCCGCGCGGCCCGCGGAAGCCGCCGTGACCGTCCCCGACCGGCCCGGTGGCGGTACGCTGGAGGCTCTGTAGCGGCGAACGGGACGGTGGCGGATGCCGAAGAACTACGGCCCGGGTGTGGCGCTCGGCCCGCTCCGTTCCGGTGGGCTGCGGTCGCTGGTGCGCCTGGGTCGCCGGGACCTGTGGATCCGGCTGGACCGCAACATGCTGGGCGCGGGCGACCGCGGGAGCGTGCCGGGGCTGGGATCGCCCGGTCGGGTGTCCGGGGGGTCTGTTCGCACGCACTAGTCGTTCCCGCCCCTGTTTCCCGCCCCTCGTCGGCCCGCCCGATGCCGTTCGGTGCCACGGTCGGGCCCGGCCGCAGCGATCGTCGGCGGCGCGCGGCCGACTGGCGCCACCGCCGTCGGTGGCGGTAGCGGGTGGGCCGGGCGCGCGCGTCCGGGGGGTCGGTCACGCTGTCGGGCCAGGCCGGACGAGATCGCGACCGCGGGCGTGTCGGCCGGTGGGGAGGCGGCTCGGTCTGGCGCGGCCGGTTCTCACCCTGCCGCCGCGGCGCGTCGGTGCCGGATGCGGCGGGTGCGCGGACGAGGCGGGTGCGCGGACGAGGTGTGGTGTGCGCGAGCGAGGCGGGTGGGTGCGGACGAGGCGTGGCGGGTGTGGATGCGGGCGTGCGGATGCGCGGGCGCGGATGTGGCTTGGTGCGCGGGGGTGATGGGGATCGAGTGTTGGCGGACGGCCTGCCCGCCGGTGCGGTGCGGCCGTCCGGTCTGGGCGGGTGTGCCCCGCGCGGGCCGCGCCGGTCTGGCCGGGGTGGCGGGTCGGGCGGACGATGGGTCCGCGCCGGGTGCCGTACGGCGCCGGGTGCGGCAAGGGTGTGGGCAGCAAGGGTGGATTGTCCGGAGGTTCGGCGGTTTCGCGCCGGCCGGAGAGATGATGTCGGAGGTGCGCTCTAGCGTGACCGGTATGTCAGTGTTGCCGCCGGCGCCGTTCGGGCGCATGATCACGGCGATGATCACGCCGTTCCTGGCGGACGGCGCTCTCGACGAGGCGGGTGCGGCGCAGCTCGCGGTCCGCCTGGTGGACGCGGGCAACGAGGCGCTCGTCGTCAACGGCACGACCGGGGAGTCGCCGACCACGACCGACGCGGAGAAGGCCCGCCTGGTGCGGGTCGTCGTCGAGGCCGTGGCCGGGCGCGCCCGCGTCGTCGCCGGCGTCGGGACCAACGACACCGCCCACACGGCGGAGCTTGCCCGGGCGGCCGAGGGCGCGGGCGCCCACGGGCTGCTCGTCGTCGCGCCTTACTACAGCAAGCCGCCGCAGGCCGGGCTCGCGTTGCACTTCACCACCGTCGCCGACGCGACCGGCCTGCCCGTTATGATCTATGATATTCCCGGCCGGACGGGGGTGCCGGTGGAGACCGACACCCTGATGCGGCTGGCCGAACACCCGCGTATCGTCGCGGTCAAGGACGCCAAGGACGACCTGGCCGCCTCCTCCTGGGTGATGGCGCGGACGGATCTGGCGTATTACTCCGGCACGGACGCGCTTACCCTGCCGCTTCTGTCCATCGGGGCCTGTGGGGTCGTCAGCGTCGTCTCGCACGTGGCCACCCCGGCGATCCGTGCCATGATCGAGGCCATTGGGGCCGGTGAGGTGGGTCGGGCGATCGCGCTGCATCAGGGCTTGCTGCCCGCGTATGAGGGAATCTTCCGAACCCAGGGGGTGATCCTGGCCAAGGCCGCGCTGCGGCTCGCCGGGCTGCCGGCTGGTCCGGTCCGGCCGCCGCTGGTCGATGCCACCCCCGCCGAGGTCGCACGGCTGCGTGCCGACCTCGCCGCGGCGACGCTCGACGTGGGCGACCCGCGCGGGGCTGGCACACGCCAGGTACCGTCCGGTCCGCCGGCCGGGCTCGCCGTCATGGCGGCGGGTGAGGTCTCATGAGCCGCCCGCACCCCGACTACGGCCCGCCCCCGCCGCTGCGCGCGGACGGCCTGCGGATCATCCCGCTCGGCGGAGTCGGCGAGATCGGCCGCAACATGACCGTCTTCGAACACTCCGGCCGGCTGCTCATCGTCGACTGTGGCGTGCTGTTCCCGGAGGACTTCCAGCCCGGGATCGACCTGATCCTGCCGGACTTCACCGCCATCCGGGACCGGCTGGCCGACATCGACGCGCTGATCCTCACCCACGCGCACGAGGACCACATCGGTGCGGTGCCCTACCTGTTGCGGGAGCGCCGCGACATCCCGATCATCGGCACCCGCCTCACGCTGGCGCTGCTGAACGCGAAGCTCGCCGAGCACCGGATCAAGGCGGTCACGCAGGAGATCCGCGAGGAGGAGCGGCACACCTACGGGCCGTTCGAGTGCGAGTTCTTCGCGGTCAACCACTCGATTCCGGACGCGGTGGCCGTCGCCATCCGCACCGAGGCCGGCCTCGTCCTGCACACCGGCGACTTCAAGATGGACCAGCTCCCGCTCGACGGTCGGCTCACCGACCTCGGCGGCTTCGCCCGGCTCGGCCGCGAGGGCGTGGACCTGCTGCTGTCCGACTCGACCAACGCCGAGGTGCCCGGGTTCGTCGCCTCGGAGCGGGAGATCGCCCCGGTGCTCGACGGGGTGTTCCGGGACGCGACCCGCCGGATCATCATCGCCTGCTTCGCCAGCCACGTGCACCGGGTGCAACAGGTCCTCGACGCCGCCGAGGCGCACGGCCGCTCGGTCTGCTTCGTCGGCCGCTCGATGGTGCGCAACATGGGCGTCGCGCGCGACCTCGGGCTGCTGCGGGTGCCGCCGGGTCTGATCGTCGACGCCCGGGACGTGGACTCGCTTCCCGACCGCAACATCTGCCTGATCTCCACCGGGTCGCAGGGCGAACCGCTGTCGGCGCTGTCCAGGATGGCCAACCGCGACCACCAGATCCGCATCCAGGCCGGGGACACCGTCGTGCTGGCGTCCAGCCTCATCCCCGGCAACGAGAACGCGGTCTTCCGGGTCATCAACGGTCTGACCCGCTACGGCGCGAAGGTCGTCCACAAGGGCGTCGCCAAGGTGCACACCTCCGGCCACGCCCCCGCGGGCGAGCTGCTCTACGTCCTCAACGCCACCCGGCCGTCCAACGTCATGCCGGTGCACGGCGAATGGCGTCACCTGCGGGCGCACGCGAAGCTCGCCGAGGCCACCGGCGTGCCGCCGGACCACGTGGTTCTCGCCGAGGACGGCATGGTCATCGACCTGATCGACGGCCGGGCGCGGATCACCGGCGCGGTGCCCTGCGGCTACGTCTACGTCGACGGCGCCGCGGTCGGCGACGTCGGTGAGCCGAGCCTGAAGGACCGCCGGATCCTCGGTGAGGAGGGGTTCATCACGATCACCGTCGTGGTGGACGCCGCCGCCGGCAAGGTCGTCGTCGGCCCCGACCTGTCCGCCCGCGGCTTCACCGACTCGCCCGCCACCTTCGACTCGGTGGCCCGGCTGGTCAGTGACGGGCTCGCGGACGCGATGCGCGGCGGGATGAACGACACCTCGGCCCTGCAGCAGCTCGTGCGGCGCACGGTCGGCCGCTGGGTCAACGAGCACTACCGCCGTCGGCCGATGATCGTTCCGGTCGTTCTGGAGGTCTGATCCGGCGGGGTGGCCCGTCCTCGCCTGCCCGTGCGGGTGGGTGTGCCCAGCACGGCACGCCCGGTTCGTCGGGGTTGCAGGGACTCGGCCGCCTCCCTGTGTACCGTTTCTACGGTGGCCACACGTACCAGCGGCGCGCGTACGCGTGTGCAGACGGGGACGGCCACGTCCCCGCCGGGGGGCGATGGGCGTCGGACAGCAACGCGCGGTGGCGCGGGCGGCAAGAGCCGCCCGGCCTCCGGCGGCAAGGCCCGCGTGCCCGCGGCCGGCCGCGCGGCGCGGCCCGGGGGATCCACCCGGCCCGCGCCCGCAGGCCGGGCGAAGGCGCAGGACCGGCAGGGCCGCACGCCACTGACCCTGATGGTCGGCCGGGCCGTCGTCCGAACCGTCTACCAGGTGTGGATGGCAGCGGCGACGCTGCTCGGCACCATGCTGCGCCGGACCGGGCGGGGCGCCCGCGATCTGCGCATCGATCCCGCCCACCGGCGTGACGGGCTGGGGCTCGCGGCCTTCGGCGGGGCGATCCTCGCCGCCGTCGCGGTCTGGTTCTCCGCGGGCGGGCCCGTGGGCTCCTTCGTCGCCGCCGTCCTGGAACTGTTCGTCGGCGCTGGGGCGTGGGCGCTGCCGCTGTTCGGTCTGGGGGCCGCCTGGCGGCTCGTGCGCGCGCCCAGCGACCCCGACAGCCGCGGTCGGGTGGTGATCGGCTGGGCCGCACTCGGGGTCGGCCTGCTCGGCGTCGTGCACATCGCCCGCGGGCTGCCCGACTTCTCCGACGGCATCGGGCGGGTCCGGGGGGCCGGCGGCCTCGTCGGCCTGCTCGGCGGTCTGCCGCTCGCGAGCGCCGTGACGCCGTTCGTCGCCGTCCCGCTGCTGCTGCTGATCGCGGCGTTCGGCGTGTTGGTGATCACCGCGACGCCGATCCGGCAGGTGCCCGAGCGGCTCGCCGAGCTCGTCGAACGGCTCACCGCCGGGGTGCGCGATCCCGAGGCGCGCCGCGACGACGGCTACGACTCCGACTACGACGGCGACCTCGACGATTCGGTGCTCGCCGACGATCTGCTCGACCCGGACGCCGCCGGCGGTGCCCGGCCGGCCCGTGGCCGCCGCCGCAGCCGGGCGGGCGCCGCGATCCCCGGATCGGACGGCGCGAGCCCGGTCGGCGCGGGTCTGGACGATGCGGGCGGCGCCGGCGGCTCGGGCCTGGACGATCCGGGTCCGCACGAGGTGTTCGACGTCGAGGCCGGGCCGGGCGGCGGCCGGTCCCGGCGTCGCTCCCGGCGCGGTGTCGCCGCGGATGCCGCGGATGCCGTGGCGGCCGACGGCGCGTCCGCGGCCGGCGACCTCCGCCTCGACCTGTTCGGGGAGCTCGCCGGCCCCGAGGCCGACACCGGCTACGTCGGCGGCCCCGACGACGAGGACCCGGTGGCCGGCCTGGCCGGCACGGGGGGCGCCTCGGCGGCGCGTCCGGCGGCGGCCGCGGCCCGACGTGAGCGGACGCGGGCGGCGAAGGTGACCGGCGGCGCCGCGGATACGGCGACCGGCGTGCCCGGGCCGGGATCCCCGAGCGCCCCGGACGAGATCGAGCACCTGGTCCCGCCGACCGACGGCGACTACACCCTGCCGTCGCCGACGCTGCTGCGTTCCGGCACGCCGCCGAAGGTCCGGTCCGCGGCGACCGACGGCGTCATCGCCTCGCTCACCGACGTCTTCGCCCAGTTCAAGGTCGATGCCCGGGTCACCGGTTTCACCCGCGGCCCGACGGTGACCCGGTACGAGGTCGAGCTCGGCTCCGCGGTGAAGGTCGAGCGGATCACCCAGCTCGCGAAGAACATCGCGTACGCCGTGAAGAGCCCGGACGTGCGGATCATCAGCCCGATTCCGGGCAAGAGCGCGGTCGGCGTCGAGATCCCCAACACCGACCGGGAGTTGGTGTCGCTCGGCGACGTGCTGCGCAGCGGTGAGGCGCTCGCCAACGCCCACCCGCTGGTCGTCGGCCTCGGCAAGGACATCGAGGGCGGCTACGTGCTGGCGAACCTGGCGAAGATGCCGCACATCCTCATCGCCGGAGCCACCGGCGCAGGCAAGTCGACGTGCATCAACACGCTCATCACCTCGGTGCTGGCACGGGCGACGCCGGACCAGGTCCGCATGGTCCTCGTCGACCCCAAGCGGGTCGAGCTCACGAACTACCAGGGCATCCCGCACCTGATCACGCCGATCATCACGAACCCGAAGAAGGCGGCCGACGCGCTGCAGTGGGTTGTCAAGGAGATGGAGAACCGTTACGAGGATCTCGCCGCCTGCGGGGTGCGCCACGTCGACGACTTCAACCGCAAGGTCCGCAATGGGGAGATCGTCGCCCCGCCCGGCTCCGAACGGGTGTACACGCCGTACCCGTACATCCTGACGATCGTCGACGAGCTCGCCGACCTGATGATGGTCGCACCGCGCGACGTCGAGGACGCCATCTGCCGGATCACCGCCATGGCCCGCGCGGTCGGCATCCACCTCGTGCTCGCCACCCAGCGCCCGTCGGTGGACGTGGTGACCGGCCTGATCAAGGCCAACGTCCCGTCCCGGCTCGCGTTCGCGACCGCGTCGCTCGCGGACAGCCGCACGATTCTCGACCAGGCCGGGGCGGAGAAGCTCGTCGGACTGGGCGATGCGTTGTTTCTTCCCATGGGCGCGGGCAAACCGGCGCGTATCCAGGGGGCATTCGTCTCCGAGGACGAGATTGCCGCGATCGTCGACCACACCAAGGAACAGGCGCCGCCGGCATTTCGGGAGGATGTGTTCGACGGGGGCGGCGAGGCGAAGAAGGAGATCGATGAGGAGATCGGCGACGATCTGGCGCTGTTCCTGCAGGCCGTCGAGCTTGTGGTGAGTACCCAGTTCGGCTCCACGTCCATGCTGCAGCGCAAGCTGCGCGTCGGGTTCGCCAAGGCTGGCCGGCTGATGGACCTGATGGAGAGCCGGGGCATCGTCGGAGCCAGCGAGGGCTCCAAGGCGCGCGACGTGCTGGTCATGCCCGACGAACTCGAAGGCCTGCTCACAACCCTGCGTAACGGCTAGGAAGTGCCGGTGGCCGGGTCTGCGCTTTCGAGGCGGGGTGACGGACCGTAAACTGAGCCGGTGCCTCCACGGTAGGCAGAAATTCACGCTTGCGGAGGTCGCTCATGCAATCCGTGGACGATCCGCAGCCGGCCAGCGCTGGCTCGCTGCTCGCCGCGGCCCGTCGCGAGCGCAACCTGACGATCGACGAGGTCAGTGAGCGCACTCGGGTGCGGGCAAGCCTGATCGACCAGATCGAGCGGGACGACTACTCCCGCTGCGGCGGCACGGTCTACGCCCGTGGCCACCTGCGCAGCATCGCCACCAGCCTCGGCCTCGACCCCGGCCCCGTGCTCGCCGCCTACGACGCCTCGCACGAGGCGTTGACCGGGCCGGTGCTCGGCGTCCCGCCCGGCGAGTTCGACCCGTTGCGAGGCGGGACCAGGCGCCGGCGCGGCGGGTTCCGCTGGGGCGCCGCGATGATCGTGTCGCTGGCCGCGGTGTGCCTGATCGCGGTCATCGCCCTGCTGGTGCCCGGTTCGGGGTCGTCCGGCTCATCCGGGTCCACCCGGCAGGGCGACGCCGCTGCGCCTGCGCCGACCGCGCCGTCACCGGCCGCGGCGCCGAGCAGCGCGCCCGTCCCCGCTCCCAGCACCTCCCCTCCGGCGGGGGTGAACGTCGTGGTGGCGGCGCGCGACGCGCAGAGCTGGCTGGAGGTGCGTGACGACGACCGCCATGTGCTGCTCGCGCAGCTCCTGCACTCCGGCGACAGCCGTACCATCACGGCGCCGGGGGCGCTGAACATCAGGATGGGCAACGCGGGCGCGGTCGACGTGTCCTGCAACGGCCGGAACCTGGGGCCCTCCGGCGGTGCCGGTCAGGTGGTGACGATCCGGGTCAGCGCGGTCGCCTCCGGCGAGTGCGAGGTCGGGCAGGCCGGCCGCACCCCCCTCGCCGCGGGCCCGCCGCCGTCCGCGTTCGCCGCCGCGCCCGTCGCGTCGGCGGACTGATCGCGACCCGCGGGCGCGGCGATCCGGCGCCACCGGCGGCCTGCCGGTCCATCGAGACCGGGCCCGCCCGCCCGTGAGGCTCCCCATCCGTGCGAGTCGGCCATGTCGGGCTGGTGCGGCGCCGGGTGCCGCCGTCCCGGTAGCCTGACCTGGTGTCCACTCACGTCCCGCGCCGGGTAGCTCTCGTCACGCTCGGTTGTTCCCGGAACGAGGTGGATTCGGAGGAGCTCGCCGGCCGGCTTGCCGCCCAGGGCTGGGAGCTGGTCGCAGAGGCCGCCGACGCCGACGCCGTGCTGGTCAACACCTGCGGATTCGTCGACGCGGCGAAGAAGGACTCCATCGACGCCCTGCTGGCCGTGGACGACCTGCGGGCCGGCGACGGCGAACCGGCCGGCGCGGGCCCTCGTGCGGTGGTGGCCGTCGGCTGCCTCGCGGAGCGCTACGGCAACGAGCTGGCGGCGAGCCTGCCCGAGGCCGACGCGGTGCTGGGCTTCGACGCCTACCCGAGCATCGGCGAGCATCTCGAGGCGGTCCTCGGCGGCGCCACCGTGCCCGCCCACACCCCGCGTGACCGGCGCACCCTGCTGCCGATCACCCCGGTGGAGCGGGGCGCCTCGGCGAACGTCGCCGTGCACGTTCCCGGGCACGCCGGCGCCGGCGGGCGGACCATCGGCAGGCCGGCGAGCGGCGCACCTGGTGGTGGTGCCGGTGGTGGGGGAGCGGTGGTTGCCCCGGGCCGTCGCCGGTTGACGGCGGGGCCGGTCGCCGCCCTGAAGATCTCCAGCGGCTGCGACCGGCGGTGCGCGTTCTGCGCGATCCCGTCATTCCGCGGCTCGCACGTGTCCCGTCCCGTCGACGACGTCCTGGCCGAGGCGGAGTGGCTGGCCGGCGAGGGCGCCCGCGAGCTGGTTCTGGTCAGCGAGAACTCGACGTCCTACGGCAAGGACCTCGGTGACCTGCGGGCGTTGGAGAAGCTGCTGCCGCAGCTTGCCGCCGTGCCGGGCATCGTGCGGGTGCGCACGGTCTACCTGCAGCCGGCGGAGCTGCGCCCCTCGCTGCTCGAGGTGCTGCTGACCACGCCGGGTCTCGCCCCCTACCTGGACCTGTCGTTCCAGCACGCGAGCCCGGCGGTGCTGCGCCGGATGCGCCGGTTCGGCGGCTCCGAGCACTTCCTCGACCTGCTCGACCGCGGTCGCCACCTGCTGCCCGGCCTCGGCGCCCGATCGAACGTCATCGTCGGCTTCCCCGGCGAGACCGAGGCGGACGTGGACATCCTGGCGGAGTTCCTCGAGGCCGCCGAGCTCGACGCGGTCGGTGTGTTCGGCTATTCGGACGAGGAGGGCACCGAGGCGGTCTCGCTGCCAGGCAAGATCGCCGATGAGGAGATCGAGCGACGCCGGGTGCAGATCACCGATCTCGTCGAACAGCTCACCGCCGCCCGGGCGCAGGAGCGGATCGGCAGCCGGGTGCAGGTCCTCGTCGAGGAGGTCGCCGACGGGATCGCCGCCGGGTGCGCCGGACACCAGCAGCCCGATGCCGACGGCTCGTGCATGGTCCGACTGCCCGGCCCCGCCGCGGCGGCCGGCCCGTCCGGCGGGGGCCCGCCCCGCGCCGGTCTGCCCGGTCTGCCCGGTCTGCCCGGTGTCGAGGTGGGGGACCTGATCGAGGCCCGGGTCGTCGCGACCGAAGGGGTCGACCTGGTCGCCGAGTTCACCGCGGTGCTCGACCGGGCCCGTCCCTCGGCCGGGCGAGGTGAGGCCGCGCCGCCGGCAACCGGGGCGCGGGCAAGCGGGGCGCGGGCGTCGGTCCTGGTGGGCCGGCCCGGCGCGGACGGGACGTGACGGCCCCCGGAGCCGACGCCCCGGGCGGCGTCGGCGGGCGGCGGCCGTCGTCGGCCGGCCAGCCCACCCGTGAGCTGCCACCCGCCGACCTCTCGTCGGCCCCGCCCGAGCCGGGCGCCGCCGCCCTCGGCCGTCCCGTTGCCGCCGCGAACGGGCCGGACCCGCGGCCGAGCGTGTCGGTGCTCAACGTCGCCAACCTGCTGACGATCATCCGACTGATTCTCGTGCCGGTCTTCGTGCTGTTGCTGTTCGCCGGTCCCGACGACGACGGATGGCGGTACGCGGCCTTCGTCGCCTACGCCGTGGCCGCTATCACCGACCAGGTCGACGGGTCCATCGCCCGCCACTGGCAGCTGGTCACCGACTTCGGCATCCTCGTCGACCCGATCGCCGACAAGGCGCTGACCGGCGCCGCGCTGATCTCGCTGTCAGTTCTCGGGGAGCTGCCGTGGCCGGTGACGGCGGTGATCCTGCTGCGCGAGGTCGGGGTCACGCTGCTGCGGCTGTGGGTGATCCGCTTCGGGGTGATCGCCGCGAGCCGCGGGGGCAAGGCGAAGACACTGCTGCTGAACGTGGCGATCGGGCTCTACGTGCTGCCGCTGGCGGGGGTCGCCGCGACCAGCCGGGCGGTGATCCTCGCCGCGGGGGTGGTCGTCGCCGTCGCCACCGGGGTCGACTACGTGTACCGGGCGCTCGCGCTGCGCAGCCAGACCGCGCGCGACGCCACCGGCGAGCCCGCGGCCGGGACGGGCATCACCGACGACAAGGGGCTGACGGATGCGCGCTGAGCTGCTGGCGGTGGGGGACGAGCTCCTCTACGGCGACATCGTGAACGGCAACGCCGCGTGGCTCGGCCGCCAGCTCGCCGACGTCGGGGTGACGGTCGCGACGTCCACGGTCGTCGGCGACGACGTCGACGTGATCGCCACGGCGATCCGGGTGGCGCTGGAACGCGCCGACGCGGTCGTGATGACCGGCGGTCTCGGGCCGACCCAGGACGACCTGACCCGCGAGGGCATCGCCGCGGCGGCCGGCGTCGAGCTGCGCCGCGACGACTTCCTGGAGGCCGAGCTGCGTCGACGGTTCCGGACGATGGGCCGCAGCGACGCCCGCGACGTCCCGGTGATGAACTACCGGCAGGCGGACCTGCCCGCGGGAGCGCAGCCGCTGCCCAACGGGCCGGGCACGGCCCCGGGCATCCGGATGGAGATCGGCGCGGGCGTCGTGTACGCCATGCCGGGCGTGCCCTTCGAGATGAACGACATGTTCACCGCCAGCGTCCTGCCCGACATCCTGCGCCGCGCGGGCCAGCCGGCGGTGGTCGTGCACCGGGTGCTGCGCACGGCGGGGATGTGGGAGTCGGCGGTCGCCGAGGCGCTTGCGGCCGAGGTCGACCGGCTGGCGCCGATCGGCAACCCGCGGATCGCGTTCCTGGCCAGCGGCGGCCAGACCCGGGTTCGCATCACCGCCCGGGCACGCGACCGGGCCGAGGCCGAGACGTTGATCGCCCCGGTGGAGGCCGCGTCGCGCGCGGCGCTCGGCGCCGGGGTGTACGGCGGCGAGGAGGACTCGCTGGAGAGCGTCGTGCTGGGGCTGCTGCGCGCGCGGTCGGCGACGCTCGCCGTCGCCGAGTCCATCACCGGCGGGCTGCTCGCGGGCCGGCTGACCGACGTGCCCGGCGCGAGTGTGGTGTTCCGCGGTGGCGTCGTGTCCTACGCGACCGACGTCAAGGCGTCGGCGCTCGGGGTTGATCAGGCCCTGCTCGCCGCCGAGGGAGCGGTGTCGGCCAACACCGCCGCGGCGATGGCGGCCGGGGTGCGGGCACGTCTCGGTGCCGACTACGGGCTGGCCACCACAGGTGTCGCCGGCCCGGGGGAGCTGGAGGGCAAGCCGGCGGGTACGGTGCACTTGGGCCTCGCGGGCCCGGACGGGACGATCACCCGCTCGGTCCGTCTGCCCGGCGACCGCACGCGGGTACGCGCCTTCGCCGCCGTGACCGCTCTGGACTTGGTGCGGCGTACTCTGGCGGGACTGCCGGGCAGCGAGATCGCCACCTTCGGTGACGACACCACGGGCGGATCGCGGGAGTAATCGCCGGACCCGAGGTGCTTACACAGTTACAGTCCCATCAACGAGGGCCCGAGGGCCACGGTGGTGGGTATACGGTGAACGCATCCCGCGGACGAAGGAGGAGGCTCGATGGTCCTGCTCCGACGCATGATCGGCGAGGCGTTGCGCCGCCGCCGTCAGGATCAGCACCGCACGCTCCGGGAGGTGTCCTCGGCGGCCAGGGTGTCGCTGGGCTACCTCTCCGAGGTGGAGCGTGGGCAGAAGGAGGCCAGCTCCGAGCTGCTCGCAGCCATCTGCGAGGCGTTGGGAGTCCGGCTCGCGGATCTGCTGCGCGAGGTGAGCGAGGACCTGGAGCTCGCCGAGCTGGCGGTGGGCGCGGGCGTCGGCGGGGCCACGGTCGTGGTGCCGGCTCGCCCGACGGTCGTGGATCGGGCTGCCTGAGCTCACCCGGTCGCGCCCGCTCGACGGCCGCAGGTCCCACCCTGGACCGATCTTCGCAGGCGGCGTCCCGCTGGTCACTGCCGGTGCTCGATGCCGGTCAGGTCTCCGTGCGCTGTGGCCTGTACCAGCGTGGTTACCGCGTGTCGACGCTCTTCGGTGACGGAGCGGGACGGCGCCGGAAGTTCCGCGTACGGATCTTCTTCCGGGGCACGCCAGGGAACGCAAGCGGCTCCGACCCGAGAGGACGAGCATGAGTGCGATCCGTAGCCCACTGTCCGACGAGGCCCGTTCCATCACCGGCGAGGCGCTGCAGGGCGCATTGGTCGATCTGATCGATCTGTCCCTGTTCGCGAAGCAGTTGCACTGGAACGTCATCGGGCGGAACTTCCGCAGCGTGCACCGCCAGCTCGACGAGATCGTGGAGCTGGCCCGCCGCTACGCGGACGCCGCCGCCGAACGGGCCGTAGCCATCGGGGTGAACCCGGACGGCCAGTCGTCGACCGTCGCCCGCGGGACCCATCTGCACGGAGTCGAGGTCGGTTACCTCGCCGACGAGAAGGTGGTCCGGCTGATCGCCGACGTGCTCGCCGAGGTCGTCACCCGGATGCGCACCCGGATGGACGCCACCGAGCGGCCCGACCCGGTCACCCAGGATCTGGTCATCGACGTCGTGCGCGAGCTGGAGGAACAGCACTGGATGTTCCAGGCGATGGTCTGAGCCCGGCCCGCCACCGGGGCCGCCGCCACCACGGCGGCCGCCGGGACCACCGGCCCGAACGGGCGACTCCGGTGGCGGCGCGCGGGTCGGTCTGCCACTCTCCCCGGGTAGTTCTCACGGTGCAGCTTGAGTCGGTCGTCGTCCCCCCGGGCATGGCTCCCGGGCCTTGCCCGGAGGGAGAGAAGATCAGGTGAGCACCGCCTCGCAACCCGAGGAGGATGACGCAGCCCCGGCGCACCTGCCGATCCAGGTCTGCAAGGCGTGTAACGGGCTGGGTGAGCAACTGGTCGTCTTCGCGACGGCACGCGGTGGCTTCGTGCCGGCCTGCCGCTCATGCGTGGTCTGCCAGGGACGTGGTCGCACCGCGCTGTGCCCTCCCGTCTGACGGACGCCTTCCCGTCTGACGCCCATGCGCCCGTCTGACGGGTGGACGACGCGATTGGTGTACCGGCCGGGTCACCACTGGGCCGAGGTCGTGCGACGATCGTGGTATGGCGAATGTCGTCCGCAAGATTGCCCGGTATCTCTCCGCGTCGGCGAACCGCAAGTTCGACGAGCGGGCCGACCCGCGGGTGCAGATCGACCAGGCCATCGAGGAGGCCCGCCGCCAGCACGAGGCGCTCGTGCAGCAGGCCGCGCTCGTCGTGGGAAACCAGCGTCAACTGGAGATGCGGCTGGCCCGTCAGGCCGAGGAGGTCGCCGGCCTGACCGAGTCGGCCCGCTCGTCGCTGCTGCTGGCGGACAACGCGCGGGCCTCGGGTGACCCGGTCTCCGCGGCCAGCTACGAGGAGACCGCGCAGGCATTCGCCAGCCAGCTCGTCTCCGCGGAGACCTCCCTCGAGGACCTGAAGAACCTGCACCGCCAGGCGGCGGCCTCCGCGGCCCAGGCCCGCACGGCGGTCGAGGACAACACGGCGCGGATGCAGCGCCACCTGGCCGAGCGGGCCCGGCTGCTGACCCAGATCGAGCACGCCGCCATGCAGGAGCAGATGACCCAGGCGATGGAGGGCATGTCGTCGCTGGCCCCGGCCGGTGACACCCCGACGCTCGCCGAGATCCGCGACAAGGTCGAGCACCGCTACGCGGTGGCGCTCGGTCGCCACGAGCTCGCCTCGCAGGGAATGGAGGCGCGGATGGTCGAGGTCCGCCGCGCCACCATGGACGCCCGGGCCCTGTCCCGGCTGGCCGAGCTGCGCGGCGATCTCGGCGGCGGGGGCGGCCCGGGCGCGGCCCTGGGCAGCGGGACGCCGACGGCTCTCGGCGCCGGGTCCGACCCGCAGCGGGCGTCGCTGACCAAGGGGCAGTCCGACGGCGAGTCGTACCGGGCGCCCGACGCCGGCGGCCGGGGCGCACCGCCGCCTGCCGCGGGCGGGCAGGGCGCCGACGGCCCCGCGTCCGCGCCCGGTGGGCCGGCGGCGTGAGCCGGGTGAGGAGCCGACGGTGACGGACTGGTCGACGCGCGACGGTCGGGCGGCATCCCCCGGCGCCTCCGGTCCTGCGGGCGCCCCCCGCCCCACCGGCCGGGCGTGGGAGCGGGTTCAGGCGCTTCTCGACCGGCGGTCGAGCGTGGCACGCGCGACCGCGGACGCCGCCGCCGCCGTCGTACCTGCCCTGCCGGCCTGGGTCGGCGCCGACGTCGAGCGACGCTCGCTGGAGCGGGCCGAGCGCCGGGCCGGGCGCGGGCTGCGCTGGGCTCGGCGGCGGGAGGCGGCCACCGTGTCGATCTGGACCGGGGTCGCCGCGCTGACCCCCGTGGCCGCCGTGGCGTCCGACTCCTGGGGCTGGCTGGTGGCCGGCGGGGCCGCGCTCGCCCGGGCGGCTCTCGCCGGGCGCGAACTGGGGCTGCTGCGGCGGGCCGACAACGGGCTCCCGCTGCCGCGTACCCCCGCGCCGAGCCCGTGGGAGCTGCGCCGGTCCGCGGCCGCCAAGCCGCTGCGCCGCGGGGAGGCGGGGCTGGCCGCGCTCGTGGCGATGACCCGCTCCCTCGGCCCGGGCCCGGCCCGAACGCTCCTGCAGACGGCCGCGGCCGGCGCGGCGGAGCTGGTCGACGGGCTGCGCGTCGGCGCGGCCCGGGTCGTCGCCTGCGAGGCGGCCGTTCGGGCGATCTCCCATCCCGGGCGGCGGGCCGAACTCGCCCGGACCACCGAGGCCCTGGTGGCGACGATGACGACGTCGGTCGCCGTCTTCGACGACCTGCTCGTCGCGGCCGGAGAGACGGTCGGTACCGTGTCGTCGTCGGCACCCGGCCTGATCAGGCTGCGCGAGGACACCGAGGCGCTGCGGGGGTACGCGGCGGCCCTGCGAGAACTCGCGGGCATCTAGCCGTCCGGCTCCCCGCTGCCCCGCCCCATACGGCGGGAGCACCCATGCTCGGGCCGGTACGAACTGCGAGGCTCCGACCACGTGTCGTCTATTCGACTGGGTGGCACCTTCGGGTCGTAGATCGCCACGTTTACAGCGGGTTCACTGAACACGGTGCGTAGCGAATGGCAATTAGGCATACGGTCCGTTGGGCTGGAGAACGCCATTCTCTTGGCTTTCTCGGCGTTTTGCCACCGTTTGGTGGTGTTGCTCCGGCGTAGGAGCGAAGGTTCCGGCTCCGTGGAGCGTACGGTGCGTGCATGTTGGGCGGCCGTGCCGCGTGTACGGAGAAGTCGGGACTGGCTTGCCCAGGAGTGGATGTGTAATGTCCGGCTTGTCCAAAGTCCGCTGCTTGGCACGCAGCGGACATAGAAGACCAAGGCGCATCGCGGTTCTGCCGGTGCTGGCGTGCACCGGGCCGACCGTGATCGCGCTGGGGGGTGGCGCGGTCCGAGCAAGTCAGAGGTGGACTGAACCGTGACATGCCCTGCCGGGGAGTTCCCCCCGGTTGATTCCGCAACCGCGACGGCAACTGCAACGTCCCTGGCCGAGCTGGACCGGCCCTACAGCGAGCAGCGTTGGTCGCTGATGCTGCCCCACCGGGAGCGGCTGATCCACATCGCCCGCCGTCGGCTGCCGAGCAAGGCCGACGCGGAGGACTGCGTGCACGAGGCGTTCATCCGTGCGGCGGGCTTCCGGGACCTCGACGCGAGTCGAGTCGGTCAGTTCCTGACGACGACGGTGCTGCGCCTGTGCGTCGACCACCACCGGGCCCGTCAGCGCGCGGAGCGGGCGGTCGTCCGCGGGTACCTGCAGCCGTGGGAACCCGCGCCGGACGACGCCGTCTGCGACCGGGCGGAGGCCCGCTGGCTGCTGGCCCGGGCCGGTTCGCTGCGTGGCCGCGAGCGTCAGGTGATCATGGCGCGGGCGGCCGGGATGAGCACGCGGGAGGCGGCGGCGGACCTGGAAATCAGTCTCAAGGCGGCCGAGGGTGCCTTCACCCGCGGCCGGGCGCGGCTGATCTCCTTCTCCCGGAACTGACGGTTTCGCCAGGATCGGGCGTGTACCACGCACCATCACGCACCATCACGCACCATCACGCACGCATGCACCATCAGGCACCATCACGCACGCATGCACCATCAGGCACCACCTTCCCCGGCATCAGGCCGGCGGACGCGGCCGGAGCGCGCCTCGGCGCCTCGGTTCGCACGTCCGCGATGGGCGACGGCTCCCTCGGGAGCCGCCGGTCCGGTCTGGCATCGGGGGCACCAGGTGGTGCGCCGGCTCTCGTCGTCGACCCGGCCGGGTATCCGGCTCTGGTCGGCTGTGAGTATCCGGCTCCCGCACCGCCGGCAGGGCCGCCCGGCCCGGCCGTAGACCCAGTGCTCCTCTCCGGGTCGCGTTGACCCGGTCGTCACCTGATGCCCACCGTGGGCGCCGGTCCTGATCATCGCTTGGGCTCGTCGGACGAGTCCCGGTAGATCGGGTACGTCGCCCACGGGCGTCCAGGGTGACACCCCGGCGACAAAGCATGCCTCGGTCCGCCAGATGTTGCCCAGGCCGGCGATGATTCGCTGGTCGAGCAGCGCGGCACCGATCTGCCGCTGCGGCGTTGCCCGCAGCGTCGCCACCACGGCGTCCAGATCCCAGTCCGCGCCGAGCACGTCCGGGCCGAGATGGCCGACGACGTCCTGTTCGCGGCTCGTCGCCAGCAGCTCGACGATCGCCAGCCGGTACCCGACCGCGACCTGCTCTGCGGTGGTGAGCACGACCCGGATCTGCCAGGCCGGACCGCCCGACCAGGCCGCCCCCGGACGGTAGAGGTGCCACGAGCCCTCCATCCGGAAATGAGTGTGCAGGCTCAGCCCGCCGTCGAACCTGGTCAGCAGGTGCTTGCCGCGCGCCGCCACCCCGGTGATCCGCTGGCCGGACAGGTCGGCCGTGGCCAGTTGGGGCACCCGGAAGTCGGTGCTCAGCAGCCGCGCGCCGGCGAGCTCGGCGTCCATCCGCCGGGCCGCCCGCCACACGGTGTCGCCCTCGGGCATCCCCGCATCCTCCCCGCCTCCTGCGCGCCTCCGCGGCCGGTGCCTCCACCGTCCACCTTTCGCCGTTCGACTCCTCGCGTCACCTGCCGCCGCAGGTCAGGGTCCCGGGCCCGGTCACGACTGGGGCACATCGGCCGGGCGGGGCGAGCGGCGCCGCGGGAGCCGCCGGGCGACCACGATCGCGCCGAACAGCCCGATGCCGACGGTGAGGCCGAAGGCGACCGCGAGCCCGGTGTCCGGTGCGCCGGTCGTCGCCTGGCTCGCCGCGACCGCCACACCGCTCACCCCAGCGCCGAAAGCGGTGCCCAGGTTGTCGCTGAGTGCCACCGCGGTGCTGGCCTCCCCGTGCCGGTCGGCCGGCGTCTCGCCGAGGACCAGCGTGACGATGGTCGAGTACGACAGACCGATTCCCATCCCGGCGACTCCCCAGCAGGCGATCGGGGCGGCCAACGGCACGCTCGCGGGCAGCAGCACGGTGGCGAACCCGCCCGTGCCGAGGGCGACCAGGCCGAGTCCCGCCCCGATGAGCTCGCGGTACGACCGGCGCTCGGCGAGTCGGGCCTGCGTCCAGGAGCCCGCCGTCCAGCACAGAGTCGCCGTGGACACCGCGAGTCCCGCCGTCGTGGTCGACGCGTGCCGCACCGTAGTGATCGACAGTGGCACGAAGGTGTCCGCCCCGAAGAAGGCCCAGGTGAGCAGGCCCCGGGCGGCCACGGCGGCGGGGACGCCGGGACGCAGGCGCAGGGTGCCGGCCGGCAGCAGCCGGCGCAGCGGGCCGAGACCGCAGGCGACGCCGGCGGCGATCAGTGGTAGGCCGGGCGGCGAGCGGTTCGTCAGCCCGGCCAGGACGAGGCCCGCGCCGCCGCTGATCCGCACGGCCGCGACGATCGGGATCCGGACGTGCCCGCCGGCCGGTCGTCCCGGTAGCGCGCGCAGCGCCCGGAAGGGGATGCCCCCCGCGGCGACGGTCAGCGGCAGCAGCCCGCCGAAGACCCAGCGCCAGCCGGCGTGAGCGGCGATCAGGCCGGCCAGCGCCGGCCCGCCGAGGCCCGGCACCACCCATGCGGTGGAGAGCACCGCAAACACCCGGGGCCGCAGCTCGGCGGGGTAGGCGCGGCCGATCGTGGCGTACGCGATCGCCGGGATCGCCCCGCCGCCGAGGCCCTGCAGCCCCCGGCCGACGACGAGCACACCCATCGTCGGCGCCAGGGCGGCGAGCAGCAGCCCGGCGCAGAAGAACAGCAGCCCGACGGCGAACGGGCGGGCCGGGCCGGCCCGGTCGGCGCCGGCGCCGGCCAGCACGATGCCGACCGTTGTGCCGAGGAAGAACGCGCTGGTCGCCCAGCCGTACAGGCCGACGCCGTCGAGATCGGCGGCCACGTCCGGTAGCACCGTGACCACGGCGAGGGCCTCGAACGCGACCAGCGTGATGATCGTGACGAGACCGACGGTCAGCGCCCTGATCCGCCGGTCCCACAGGGACCGCACCGCCGGCTCGGGCCCGTCTACCTCGCGTGCCCCGATCTGGTCGGTCAAGCCCGCAGCCGCAGGCCGCGCGGCGTCGGATGGAAGCCGGCGCGTTCGAGGGCGGCGCCGAGGCCGCTCGCGGCGATCGGCTCCCCGTCGGCCTTCTCCACGGTCAGCCGGCCGAGTGATCCATCCGTGACGGCGCGGGCCAGGGCCTCCACGGCGGTCCCGGTGAGGCGCTCGTCCGCCGTCCACGACAGCAGGGACCGCCCGCCCCGCTCCACGTAGAGGATGAGCTCGCCGTCGACGAGGACGACCAGCGCTCCCGCCTTACGGCCGGGTCGATGCCCGGCCGCCGCGTCCGCCCCCGGTCCCGGCCGGTCCGGCCACGCCAGTGCGGCACCGAATGGGTTGGCCGGATCGGTGGCCGCGAGAACCACGGCCGCGGGGCCTGCGCCGGCCCGGCCCACCGCGGATCCGGGCCGGCGGGGATCCGCCTGTGCCCACGGCCCTCCGTCAGCCGCCGAGGTGCCCAGGTCGGATCCGGTCGGTGGTGGCGCCCAGGAGGGGGCCTGGGCCGCGTCGCGCTGCGCCGCGGCGATCGCTCGTAGCCGATCGACCGCGCCGGGCACGGCGAACTGGGCTGCGCCCAGCGACTCGACGAAGTAGCCGCGCCGGGCCCGGCCCGCGTCCTCGAACGCGCTGAGCACCCGGTAGACCGCGGCGAAACCGCCCGACGGGCGCTCGCTGGTCACCGCCCCCCGGGTGACGATGCCGTGCCGGTCGAGCAGCGCCTCCGCGAGCGCGTGGCCGCGGCGGGTCGGGTCCTCATCGCGCTCGGGTAGCAGCGACCACCGGCCGGCCGCGGTGGGGGGGCCGGTCCGCCGCGGCAGCGTCGGCCGACCGTATCGGGACTGCCGCGGCCGTGGGGCCCGCCGCCTCGCCACGGGTCCGGCGGTCCCGCCGGTGGCACTCAGGGCGACGCGCAGCGGCGCGAGAGTGTCGTTGGTGATCAGGCCCGCCCAGACGAGATCCCACAGAGCCGCGGTCAGGCCGTTGTCGTCGAGCGAGCCGACCCGATCCGACAGGGTCCGGAAGAACAGCGCCGCGCCGTCCGCGAGAGCGTCGAGGACCGCGGCGTGCGGCTGCCCGGCGGCGGCGTCGAGGTCGGCGGCGGGCAGCAGGAGGGCGGCGGCGTCGGCGGTGACCAGCGTCAGCCAACCGTCGCCGCCAGGCAGGCCGCCGGCGCCCGCCCAGTGGACCTCGCCGGCGGAGCACAGTTCGTCCAGCATCGCGGGGGAGTAGTCGGTGACCCGGGCCGGCAGGACGAGCTGCTCCCAGGCGCTCGCCGGGATCAGGGCGCCCTGCAGTTGTTCGACGGCCCGCAGCACGCCGTCGACCCCCCGGCCCCGACCGCTGGTCAATCCCTGCCAGATGGGCAGGAAGGCGCCGAGTGCCCGGGTCGGCACGGCCTCGACCTCGCGGCGCAGCGCGGCGAGACTGCGCCGGCGCAGCGCGCGCAGCACCCCGGCGTCGCACCACTGCATGCCCGTGCGCTCGGGATGCAGCTCACCGCGCACCAGCCGGCCCTGGGCGGTCATGGTCTCGAGCACCCCGACGACGACCGCCGTGCCCAGCCCCAGCCGCCGCGCCGGCTCCTCGGCATCGAACGGACCGTGGGTGCGGGCGTACCGGGAGATCAGATCGCCCAGCGGGTCGCGCACCGGCTGGGTGAACGCCTCGGGCACCCCCACCGGCAGGGGGACGCCGAGGGCGTCGCGCAGCCGGCCCGTGTCCTCGATCGGTACCCACCGTTCCTCACCGGCGATGCGCACCCGCAGGATCCTGCGATCGTGCTCCAGCTCGGCGAGCCAGCCAGGGGTGGCACCCCGGTCGACGGCCTCCTGCATGGTCAGGTCGCCGACGACGCGCAGCAGGTCGGCGACCCCCTCGGCGTCGCGGGCGCGCCGGTCGGGAGCGAGCCGGGTGAGCTCGGCGGTCACCTGGGCGAGCGCGGCGGGATCGATCAGCTCCCGCAGGTCGGCCTCGCCGAGCAGCTCGGCGAGCAGCGAGCTGTCCAGCGACAGCACCTGGGCGCGGCGTTCGGCCAGCGGCGCGTCGCCGTCGTACAGGAACGCGGCGACGTATCCGAACAGCAGCGACGAGGCGAACGGCGACGGGGACGCCGTCTCCACCTCCACCACCCGCAGCGACCTGGCTGCTACCTCACGCATGAGCCCGACCAGCGCCGGGGTGTCGAACACGTCCTGCAGGCATTCCCGCATCGTCTCCAGCACGATCGGGAAGTCGCTGAACGTGGCGGCGACGGTGAGGAGCTGAGCGCTGCGCTGGCGCTGCTGCCACAGCGGGGTCCGCCGGCCGGGGGTGCGCCGCGGCAGCAGCAGGGCCCGCCCGGCGCACTCCCGGAACCGGCTGGCGAACAGGGCGCTGCCGCCGATCTCCGCCCGCACGATCGCGTCGATCTCGTCCGGATCGAACAGCGCGAGATCCGCGCCCGGCACCTCCGCCGCGTCCGGGATCCGGGCGACGATGCCGTCGTCGGTGTGCATGACGTGCACCTCGGTGCCGTACCGTTCCCGCAGCCGGGCCCCGAGCGCCAGGGCCCAGGGCGCGTTGACCGGGGCGCCGAACGGCGAGTGCACCGCGAGTCGCCAGTCGCCGATCTCGTCCCGGAACCGCTCGACGACGATCGTGCGGTCGTCTCCCAGGTGCCCGACGGCGGCCCGCTGCTCGTCGAGGTAGCGCAGCAGGTTCGCGGTGGCCCAGTCGTCGAGCCCGGCGGCCCGCACCCGCTCGGCAGCGGCCGGCGCCGGCAGCCGGCCGACCTCGCGCAGGAAGGCGCCGAGCGCGCGACCGAGCTCGGCGGGCCGACCGGGGGCGTCACCGTGCCAGAAGGGCAGCCGGCCGGGGCGGCCCGGCGCCGGGGTGACCAGCACCCGGTCCGCGGTGATCTCCTCGATCCGCCAGCTTGACGAGCCGAGCAGCACGACGTCGCCGACCCGCGACTCGTAGACCATCTCCTCGTCGAGCTCCCCGACCCGGCTGGCCTTCTCCCCGACCAGGAACACGCCGAACATGCCCCGGTCGGGGATCGTTCCGCCGCTGGTCACCGCAAGCCGCTGCGCGCCGGGCCGGCCACGCAGGATGCCGGTGGCCCGGTCCCAGGTGATGCGGGGACGCAACTCGGCGAAGGCGTCGGAGGGGTAGCGCCCGGCGAGCATGTCGAGCACGGCCTCCAGGACCGAAGCCGGCAGGGACGCGAAGGACGCGGCACGCCGGGCCAGCCCGCCGAGATCGTCGACGGACCAGTCGTCCATCGCCGTCATCGCCACGATCTGCTGGGCGAGTACGTCCAGCGGGTTTCGCGGAGCGTGGACCTCCTCGATCGCTCCCGCCCGCATCCGCTCGGCGACCACGGCGCTCTCGAGCAGGTCCCCGCGATGCTGCGGCAGGACCACGCCGAGGCTCGTGGCGTCGACCTGGTGACCGGCCCGGCCGACGCGCTGCATGCCGGCGGCGACGCTGGGTGGCGAGCCGATCTGGACGACGAGGTCGACCGCGCCCATGTCGATTCCCAGCTCCAGGCTGGAGGTCGCCACGACCGCCGGCAGCCGCCCGGCCTTGAGATCCTCCTCGATGAGCAACCGCTGCTCCCGGCTGACGCTGCCGTGGTGTGCCCGCGCGACCTCCGGCCACCCGGCGGTGCCGCCGCCCTGGCCGGCCGCGCCCATCATCGCGGCCGGGGCCACGCGCGCCGGAGTTGCGCCGGTGCCGTCGGAACCGGTCGCGACCGGGCTCGACTCCGGCCCCCCGGCCGCGGCTGCGGCCTCGACCAGCCGGTCGGCGTAGAGCTCGTTCAGCCGAGCACACAGCCGCTCGGCGAGCCGCCGCGAGTTGGCGAACACGATCGTCGACGAGTGCGCCAGCACCAGGTCGAGCACGCGCTCCTCGACCGCCGGCCAGATCGACGCCCGTGGCGGGGCGGCCGCGGCGGAACCGTCCGGCGGCGCGTCGACGAGCGGCTCGCCCAACCGGGTCATGTCCTCCACGGGGACCACGACCTCGATCTCGAGGGTCTTCGCCGCCGGCGGCCGGACCACCGCCACCGGGGCCGCCCCGCCGAGGAAGCGCGCGACCTCCTCGACCGGGCGCACCGTGGCCGACAGGCCGATCCGTTGCGCCGGCGTCTCCAGCAGCGCGTCGAGGCGCTCCAGGCTGAGCGCCAGGTGGGCGCCGCGCTTGGTGCCGGCCACCGCGTGCACCTCGTCGACGATCACCGTGCGGACTCCGCGCAGCGCCTCGCGGGCCGCGCTGGTCAGCATGAGGAACAGCGACTCCGGAGTGGTGATCAGGATGTCGGGCGGACGGGTCCCGAAGCCGCGCCGCTGGGCGGCCGGGGTATCGCCTGAACGGACGCCCACGGTGATATCGGGCTGGGGCAGGCCAAGGCGCTGCGCGGCGCCCCGGATCCCCGCCAGCGGGGCGCGCAGGTTGCGTTCCACATCGATGCCGAGCGCCTTGAGCGGACTGATGTAGAGCACCCGGCACCGGCACCGGCGCGTCGGCTCGGGCGGCGGCTGGGAACGGGCCAGTGTGTCCAGGGACCACAGGAACGCGGCGAGCGTCTTTCCGGAGCCCGTCGGGGCGACGACCAGCGCGTTGCCGCCCCCGCGGATCGCCCCCCACGCACCATGCTGGGCCGGCGTCGGGGCGGCGAAGGCCGCACCGAACCAGCTCCGCGTCGGCGCGGAGAACGGCGCGAGCGGATCCGGCTGGTCGTTGGGGCTGCGACTGGGCACGTCAACCAGTCTGCGACGCGGTACCGACAGATTCCGGCGGCCGCGGTCCATCGGGCTCGGTGATCCTGCCGGTCCTGCCGGTCCCGCCCGGCGCACCGGGTGCGCTCGGGTCCGGTGGGCGCCCGCGAGGCGTGGACCGATCGCTGCGGCGGCGGTTGACCCGGTCCTTTCCGGGCGGTGCACACTGGTGAGGTGCGGCTGACCGAGTTCTGGGCGAAGATGGACACACGGTTCGGTTCGGCCTACGCGGAGTCGTTTGCCCGCGATCATGTGCTCGCGGGGCTCGGCGGCGCGACGGTCGAGGCCGCCTTGGCCCGCGGTGACGACGCCAGGACCGTGTGGCGGGCCGTGTGCGACGAGTTCGGCGTGCCCGCTCGGGAGCGTTGAGTGCGCCGATCGGCGTGTCGCCGAGCCGTCGAACGCCTGTTCGGCTAGAGTTATCCCCATGCGGGCACTTATCCACAGATCACCCCCGGCCCTCGAAACTGTCGGACCCACGGCCTAACGTCACCCCCGTGGCCAAGAATCGACGACCTCAGCATGGAGTAACTCCAATGGCGGCAGGACTCGACCGTGACAAGGCGCTGGACAATGCCCTGGCGCAGATCGACAAGGCGTTCGGCAAGGGATCGGTCATGCGATTGGGGGACGACACCCGGCCGCCGATCCAGGCCATCCCCACGGGCTCGATCGCGCTGGATGTCGCGCTCGGTATCGGTGGCCTTCCGAAGGGCCGCGTCATCGAGATCTACGGCCCGGAGTCGTCCGGGAAGACGACCGTCGCCCTGCACGCCGTGGCGAACGCGCAGGCGGCCGGCGGCATCGCGGCGTTCATCGACGCCGAGCACGCCCTCGACCCGGAGTACGCGGGGAAGCTCGGTGTCGACATCGACAACCTGCTGGTCTCCCAGCCGGACACCGGTGAGCAGGCACTCGAGATCGCGGACATGCTCGTGCGGTCCGGGGCGCTGGACATCATCGTCATCGACTCGGTGGCGGCGCTGGTCCCGCGGGCCGAGATCGAGGGTGAGATGGGCGACAGCCACGTCGGCCTCCAGGCCCGGCTGATGTCGCAGGCCCTGCGCAAGATGACGGCCGCGCTGGCGAACTCCGGCACGACCGCGATTTTCATCAACCAGCTCCGCGAGAAGATCGGCGTCATGTTCGGTTCGCCGGAGACCACGACCGGTGGAAAGGCGCTGAAATTCTACGCGTCGGTGCGCCTCGACGTCCGCCGTATCGAGACACTCAAGGACGGCACGGAGGCAGTGGGTAACCGCACGCGGGTCAAGGTGGTGAAGAACAAGGTCGCCCCGCCGTTCCGGACCGCCGAATTCGACATCGTCTACGGCGGTGGCATCAGTCGCGAGGGTTCCCTCATCGACATGGGCGTCGAACACGGCATCATCCGCAAGTCCGGTGCCTGGTACACCTACGACGGCGACCAGCTCGGCCAGGGCAAGGAGAACGCCCGGTCGTTCCTGCGGGACAATCCCGACCTGGCCAACGAGATCGAGAAGAAGATCAAGGAAAAGCTTGGCATCCTGCCCAGCGTCGAATCCGACGTTGTGGCACCGGTCCCCATCGACCTCTAACCGATGGTGGGAGCCGGTCGGCGCGATGCCGACCGCCGTCCGGCCACCGGCACCGACGCCGCAGGCGATCCCGGTGCCGGTCGGCCGACGGACCCGGTCGGCGGCGCGCGGGAGATCTGCCTGCGCCTGCTGGCGACGCGGGCGCGCAGCAGGGGCGAACTGGCCGCAACCCTGCGCCGCCGAGGCGTGGCCGACGACGTCGCCGAGACGGTCCTCGACCGACTGACCGCGGTCGGGCTCGTCGACGACGGTGCCTTCGCCACCGCCTTCGTGTCCTCGGCGCGAACCCACCGCGGGCTCGGTCGGCAGGCGCTCGCCGCGGAGCTTCGTCGGAGAGGGGTCCAGCCGGACGTGATCGAGGCGGCCACGTCCGTTCTCGCCGCGGAGGACGAGCAGGAGATGGCCCGAGACCTCGTGCGGCGCCGGTTGCGATCGATGGACCGGTTGCCCGAGCGGGCGCGGGCGCGGCGGCTGCTGGCCATGCTCATGCGGCGGGGCTATCCGGCCGAGCTTGCCATCCGGGTCGTGCAGGAGCAGGTCGGCGCAGGTACGGACGAGGGCGAGCCGCCGCCGACGACGTGGGACGGCGGCGACCTCGACCCCTCCGCCTGAGCTCTAGCGGGAATTCCGTCAGTTGTCAATGTGACGAATTTCTTGACCGGAGAATGTGACCCGACTTATTCTCCCAGAAAGGTGACAGGATCCCCCGCGGGGACGCGGTGACGATAGCTCGTTCAACTTCACAAGGAGGCAGCCGCCACGAGCGGGTGTCCGAGTCGCTATGCCGGGATGGGCCATCACTGTTGATGGTCTGCTCCAGCGTGCCGCCGTGGGCTCCTTATCGTAATGGTGGAGTCCGCGTGCTGCCCCTCCACGGCTGTGATCGCGCCGGGTCGTGGGTCCTTCGCCGCTCCGATCCAGCCCGCCTGGGCGGGTCCGACGATAGCGGAGGGAGCAGCGGTGGACGGCGTTCTCGTCATCCTCTTGTCACTCGTTCTCGTCGTGCTCGTCGCGCTTATCCTCGCCGTGGCGTGGCTGGCGCGCACGGCGCGGGGGGATCGGCATTACGGCGCCGCGATACGCGCAACCCGGAGCTCCTCGGGTATCGCGGCCTCGGTCGACGCGCTTCCGCTCGACGACGACGACGCCGAACCCGCGGTGCGGGTGCTGCCCCTCGTCCGGTCCACGGCCGGTGGCGACCAGCCGGCGGCTGACGCTCCTGGGGCGGCCGAAGGTGGCGCACCGGACGCCGGTGCCGACTCCTCAGCCCCCCGGACGGCACACCACGATGCGGCACCTGCGTCGGGGCCCGGGGCAGCGGGCGATGGTGCGCCCGCGCCCGCGCCGGACGCCGGATCGCCCGCCGGCGCGGACGCGGGCCGGCTCGCCGAGACGGTCGTCGCCGGGGCGGCGAGGCAGGTTGCCTCGACGGTGGTGGCATCGATCGAAGCACCATCGCGGGAGTCGGAGTCGGAGTCGCGAGAGCCGGCGTCGGCGGAGGTGTCGGCGTCGGCGTCCGCGGCGCGGGAGTCGGCGGCGCGGGAGTCGGCGGCGCGGGAGTCGGCGTCGGTGCGGCGGGCGGCCGAGCGGGAGGCGGCGCAGACTGTCGCGCGCGCGGAACGTGAGGCGGCGCAGCGGCTAGCCCGGGTCGAGCGGGAAGCCGCGGAAATCCGCCGACGTGGCGAGGACGAGGTCGCCTCGCTGCGTAACCAGGCCCGCGCCGAGGCTGCGGCCGACGCCTCCCGCGCGGAGGCCGCGATGCGCGATGCGGCCCGCGGCGAGCTGGAGGCCGTCCGGGCCGAGATCGCCTCGGCGCGGACGGCCTTCGAGGACGAGCTGCGGGTCCGGCGGGCCGAACTGCGCGGCCGGGAGGAGGCGCTCGCGGCCCGGGAACAGCGGGTCGAAGAGCGAACCGCCGGTCTCGACGAGCACGCCAGCCGGCTCGCCGGGCGTGAGCAGGACCTGCTCGACCGGGAGGACGAGCTGGCCCGCAGGACGGCCGAGGCGGCCGACATCGAGGCCGCCCGCCAGGCGGCGCTGGAGCGGATCGCCGAGCTCACCGCGGCCCAGGCCCGGGCGGAGCTGGTCTCGACCATCGAGCATGAGGCCCGCCGCGAGGCCGCCCTGCTGGTCCGTGAGATCGAGTCGCGGGCCGAGGAAGAGGGAGAGGAACGCGCCCGCCGGATCGTGACCACGGCCATCCAGCGGGTCGCCTCCGAGCAGACCACCGAGTCCGTCGTGACCGTGCTGCACCTGCCGGGCGACGAGATGAAGGGCCGGATCATCGGCCGCGAGGGGCGCAACATCCGGACCTTCGAGTCCGTCACCGGGGTGAACGTGCTGATCGACGACACCCCGGAGGCGGTCCTGCTGAGCTGCTTCGACCCGGTGCGCCGGGAGATCGGTCGGATCACGCTGGCGGCGTTGGTGTCCGACGGACGCATCCACCCGCACCGCATCGAGGAGGAGTACGCGCGGGCCCAGGTGGAGGTCGAGGAGCGCTGCGTGCGGGCCGGCGAGGACGCGCTGCTCGAGACGGGGATCTCCGAGATGCATCCGGAGCTGGTCACCCTGCTCGGGCGGCTGCGTTACCGCACCAGCTACGGCCAGAACGTGCTCGCACACCTCATCGAGAGCGCGCATCTCGCCGGGATCATGGCAGCGGAGCTGCGGATGGCGCTGCCCCTGGCGAAGCGCGCGGCCCTGCTGCACGACCTCGGCAAGGCGCTGACGCACGAGGTCGAGGGTTCCCACGCGCTCATCGGCGCGGACGTGGCCCGCCGCTACGGGGAGACCGAGGAGGTCGTGCACGCGATCGAGGCGCACCACAACGAGGTCGCGCCCCGCTCCCTGTGCGCCGTGCTGACCCAGGCGGCCGACCAGATCTCCGGCGGCCGGCCGGGGGCGCGCCGCGACAGCCTGGAGTCGTATGTGAAGCGGCTCGAACGGATCGAGCAGATCGCCGGTGATCGCCCGGGGGTCGACCGGGTGTTCGCGATGCAGGCGGGCCGGGAGGTGCGGGTCATGGTCGTCCCCGAGGAGGTCGACGACGTCGCCGCCCACCTGCTCGCCCGCGACGTCGCCCGGCAGATCGAGGACGAGCTCACCTATCCGGGTCAGATCCGGGTGACCGTGGTCCGCGAGACCCGGGCGGTGGGCACGGCCCGCTGACCAGGCGCCCGGCCGGACGGTTCCACAGGGGCGGCTCAGCGCCACGGTGCGTCCGGGCCCGGGCGTGTGGGCGTCGGTGTTCCTGCTCCGGGGCGGTTCAGGTCCGGGTACCGCCCGGCCCACCCTGCTCGGGCACCGCCGCCGCCGGCCGGGCGCCCGTGGCCGCCGCGGCGTCCATGGGCAGCTCCGCGTGCCCCCCGCCGAGCCGGCGGTTCTGCCGGCGGTCGAGCCACCGGGCCAGTGCCGACAGCAGGCTGTTGGTCACGATGTAGATCACGGCGATTGCCGTGTAGATCGGCAGGGCATACCGGCTGCCGAGGAACTCCACGGCGCCGCGCCCGGAGCGCAGCAGCTCGCTGTAGGCGATGACGAAACCGAGTGAGGTGTCCTTGAGTAGGGTCACCAACTGGCTGATCAGCGTCGGGCTCATCCGCCGGACCGCCTGCGGGAACTGGATGAGTCGGAAGACCTGCACCGGCCGCAGCCCGAGCGCGGCGGCGGCCTCCGTCTGCCCCCGGTCGATCGAGGCGATCCCCGCCCGGAAGATCTCGCTGATCACCGCCCCGTTGTAGGCGGTCAGGCCGAGCACCAGGGCCCAGAAGGCCGACAGTTTCCAGCCGAGCGCCGGCAGCCCCAGGTAGGCGAACAGGATCAGCATGAGCACCGGCAGGCTGCGGAACAGCTCGACCACGGCGGTGGCGGGGATGCGTACGGCCCGGTGCCGCGACATCCGCGCCATTGCCAGCGCCACTCCGAGGACCACGGCGAAGACCATCGCCGTCAGCGCCGCACGCAGCGTGTCGAGTAGACCGTTCCACAGCAGGGTCCGCAGGTCGGGCTGGTCGACGAACACGCTCCACAGCTCGCCGTCGAGCTGCCCGGAGTCGGCCAGCCGCAGCAGGGCCAGCGTGATCAGCCCGGCGAGGACGACGAGCACGACGATGCTGGAGATCAGGATGCGCCGCCGACCCCGGGGGCCGGGAGGATCCGCCAGGACGATCGGGGTGCCGCTCATCGTGCCCTCGCCACCCGTCGTTCGGTCAGGGCCAGCGCGCCCGCCAGCGCTAGGGTGAGGATCAGGTAGGCGACCACACCGCCGAGCAGTACGGCGATGACCGAGTCCGGGTTGGCCGTCGTCAGCCGCTGCACCACCCCGGTCAGCTCCTGGACGCCGAACGCCGCCGCGATCGAGGTGTTGCGGATCAGGGCGCTGATCACGCTGCCGAGGGGCTGGAGCACGTTGCGGAACGCCTGCGGCAGCACGATCATCCGCAGCGTCTGGGTGAAGGTCAGGCCGAGCGCGCGGGCGGCCTCGGCCTGACCGAGGTCGACCCCGTTGATGCCCGAGCGGACCGCCTCGCAGACCAGCGCCCCGTGGTAGATCGACAAGGCGACCACCGCGAAGGTGAAGTAGGAGAACACGATGTCGACCTGCGGCAGGACGAACACGACGAAGAAGAACACCACCGTCAGCGGGGTGTTGCGGACGATCTCCACGTAGGCGGTGGCGAACCAGCGCAGCGGGGGCACCGGGGAGACCCGCATCGCCGCGAGCGCGGTGCCGAGGATCAGCGCCACGATCGCCGCGAACAGGCTCAGACCCACCGTGCGGCGGAATCCCTCGGCGAAGGTGTCGAGGTTGTCGAAGACGGCGTCGATCGCGATGCTCCCTCGTGCGGTGGAACGCCCGATGCGGTGCGGCGGCACGACGGCGGCGAGGGCCGGGACGGGGTCCGGCGGCCGGTCGGCCCCGGCGTCCCGGGCCCTCGCCGCGTCAGCGGTTGCGGATCAGTGATCAGACGATCAGTGATCAGTGATCAGTGGACCGGACCGGACCGGTGGATCCGGCCGATCGGCGCGACCAGGTGGATCAGGGTGTGGATCAGTACACGGGTCAGGAGGTGTACCGGTCGACGGGCGGCGGGGTCGGCGTGTTCGGCTCGACCTTCCCGACGGTCGAGCTGAACGCCTTCGCCCAGCGACCGTCGGAGTACGAGGCCTCCAGCGTGTCGTTGATGAAGGTCCGGAAGGCCGTGTCGCCCTTCTTGATCCCGATGCCGTACGGCTCCTTGGTGAAGGTGCCGCCGACGAGCTTGAAGGCGTCCGGATCCTTGTCGATCAGGCCGAGCAGGATCACGTTGTCGGTGGTGACCGCGTCCACCTGCCCGTTCTTCAACGCGTCCGCGCACTTGCTGTACACGTCGAACAGCACCAACTGGGCGGCCGGCGCCACCTTGCGGATGTTCTCCGCCGGGGTGGAGCCGCTGACCGAGCACACCTTCTTGCCGGCGAGGGAGTCCTTGCCGGTGATGTCGGTGTTCTTCTTCGCCACCATGATCGATTGTCCGGCGACGTAGTACGGGCCGGCGAAGTCGACGACCTTCTTGCGCTTGTCGTTGATCGTGTACGTGGCGACGACCATGTCGACGCGGCCCTGCTGAATGAACGGCTCGCGGTTGGCCGACACCGTCTCGACGAAGTTCACCTTGTCGCGGGGGATCCCGAGGGCATCCGTGATGATCTCCGCGATCTCGACGTCGAAGCCCTCGGGCTTGCCGCTGAGGTTCTTCAGGCCGAACAGGTTCTGGTCGAACTTCGTCCCGACGGTGATCTTCCCGGCGTCGTGGAGGCGGGCCATGGTGGTGCCGGGGGCGAAGCTGGCCGCGGCGTTCGTGGCAACCGCGTCCTCGGCGTCGTCGTCGCCACCGCAGGCGGTCAGGCCGAGGGTGGCGAGCATCGCGGCGCCGAGCAGCAGGGCGCCGCCGCGACGCCGGACACGGCCGGCCCCGCCGGACCGCCGGGGCGAGCTCGCGCCGGGCTGCCCGGGGTTCCCGGGAAGACGCCCGGCGGTTGGCCGCCGGCCCCGACTGAACGGTGTACGCATGACCGATCCTCTCGCGGTGCCCCGGACCGCCGGATCCGGAGCGCGGGCTGGTGTCGAACGAGGTGTCCCGGTGCTGCCTGGGGTGCGGCTCCCGCCCGGCGCGCGCGGGGCCATGGGGGTGGCCCTGCGTCGGGGCCGTCCCCGATCAGTGCTGAGATCAGTGCCTGAGAGCAGTGCTGCGATCAGTGCTGCAGGATCCTGGCCAGGAAGTCCCTGGCCCGTTCGGATGTGGGCGCGCCGAAGAAGTCGTCGGGCGGCGCGATCTCCAGAATGCGACCGTCGGCCATGAAGGCCACGCGATCGGCGGCGGAGCGGGCGAATCCCATCTCATGGGTGACCACGATCATGGTCATCCCGGTCGCGGCCAGGGACCGCATGACGTCGAGCACCTCAGAGATCATTTCGGGATCCAGTGCCGAGGTCGGCTCGTCGAACAGCATGAGAACCGGGTCCATGGCCAGCGCCCGGGCGATGGCGGCGCGCTGCTGCTGGCCGCCGGAGAGCTGCCGGGGCAGCCGGTCGGCCTTGTCCGCGATGCCGACCCGGGCCAGCAGCTCGCGGGCGCGGGCCTCGGCCTGGCCCCGTTTCTGTCCGAGCACCTTCGTCGGCCCGAGCGTCACGTTGTCGAGAATCGTACGGTGGGCGAACAGATTGAACGACTGGAAAACCATCCCCACCCGGGACCGCATCCGGGCGAGTTCCCGCCCCTCTGCGGGCAGCGGGTTCCCCTCGAACAGGATACGGCCCTCGTCGATCGTCTCCAGCCGGTTGATGCAGCGGCACAGCGTCGACTTCCCGGACCCGGAGGGCCCGATGACGACAACGACCTCCCCTGCCTCGACGGACAGATCGACGTCGCTCAGTACCCGGTTGTCGCCGAAGGATTTCCCGACTCCCTCCAGGGTCACCAGGGGCACATCGACCTCCCGACACAATGACAGAACGGTGTGGTGTTGGACCGAGCATCCCGGCGGATCGGGGACGGACGGGCCAGGCGCGCGGATAGTCGTGGGTCGGACAGGTGGACGGTCGCTGCGTTCCGTTTCCGGACCGTTGCAGCGACATTCGCGGATGATACGCCACCGGCCGCCAAAATTCGCCAACCTGTATATTTCGTGACATTGATTCGGGGTGCTCGTCCCTCCGGGCGATGTTCCGGCGCCGTCGCCGGCCCGGCGGGGCGCCGGTCGCCCGCCGGGCCGCGAGCGACGCGCCGTAGGCTGGTTGACGTGACGGGCCGCAGCTACGAGGTACGCACGTTCGGGTGCCAGATGAACGTTCACGACTCCGAACGGCTCTCCGGACTGCTCGAGTCCGCCGGCTACGTCCCGGCCGCCCCCGGCAGCGAGGCCGACGTCGTGGTGTTCAACACCTGCGCGGTGCGGGAGAACGCCGACAACCGGCTGTACGGCAATCTCGGCCAGCTCGTCCCGGTGAAGAAGAGCCACCCGGGGATGCAGATCGCCGTCGGGGGCTGCCTGGCGCAGAAGGACCGCTCGACGATCCTCGACCGGGCCCCCTGGGTCGACGTCGTCTTCGGCACCCACAATCTGCATCGCCTGCCGGTGCTGCTGGAGCGGGCCCGGCACAACGCCGCCGCCGAGCTGGAGATCGCCGAGGCGCTGGAGGTGTTTCCCAGCTCGCTGCCGACCCGCCGGGCCAGCCACCACGCGGCCTGGGTCAGCATCAGCGTGGGCTGTGACAACACCTGCACCTTCTGCATCGTGCCCAGCCTGCGCGGCCGCGAGCGCGATCGCCGGCCGGGCGACGTGCTAGCCGAGGTCGAGGCGCTCGTCGGAGAGGGGGCGCTGGAGATCACCCTGCTGGGGCAGAACGTGAACTCCTACGGCCGTTCGCTGGGCGACCCCGGAGCGTTCGCCAAGCTCCTGCTCGCCTGCGGCCGGGTCGAGGGCCTGGAGCGGGTGCGCTTCACCTCGCCGCATCCGCGGGACTTCACCGACGACGTCATCGAGGCGATGGCCGCCACGGCCAACGTCTGCCACCAGTTGCACATGCCCCTGCAGTCCGGCTCGGACGAGGTGCTGCGCCGGATGCGCCGCTCCTACCGCCGGGACCGGTTTCTCGGCATCGTCGAGCGGGTGCGGGCGGCGATGCCGGACGCGGCCATCACCACCGACATCATCGTCGGTTTCCCCGGCGAGACCGAGGCAGACTTCGCCGACACCCTCGACGTGGTGCGCCAAGCGCGCTTCTCCGGGGCGTTCACCTTCCAGTACTCCCCGCGCCCGGGAACCCCGGCGGCGACGATGGACGGCCAGATCGACCGGGCCACCGTGGCCGAGCGGTACGGCCGCCTGGTCGCGCTGCAGGACGAGGTCTCCTGGGCGCAGAACCGCGAGTTGGTCGGCCGGCGGGTCGAGCTGCTCGTCGCGGAGGGCGAGGGCCGTAAGGACGACGCCACCGGCCGGTTGTCCGGCCGGGCGCGCGACGGTCGTCTCGTGCACTTCCGGGCCGGCCCGGGGCCCGTGGTGCGGCCCGGTGACGTCGTCGAGACCGTGGTGACGCGGGCGGCGCCGCACCATCTCACCGCCGACGGTCCGCTGCTGTCCCACCGCCGCACCCGCGCGGGTGACGCCTGGGAGCTCGCCCGCACCGCCCCCGCCGGCGGCGCCGATGACGGCGTTGCGGCGGCGCCCCGGCAGACCGTCGCCCTCGGCATGCCGTCGGTGGGGCCGGCGCCGAGCCCGGGCCGTCGGTGACCTTCGTCGCCGCGGCTGTCTGCCCGCACCCGCCGCTGCTGGTCCCCGAGGTCGGCCGCGGCGAGCAGGTCCACGCCCGCGCCGCGGCCGTGGACGCCGTGCGGCGGCTGTGCGCCGCGCGGCCGGACCGCATCGTGGTCGTCGGGGACGCGCCGGCAGAGACGCGCTACGGGCCCGAGTCGGTCGGGTCGCTCGCCGGCTTCGGGGTGGACCTGCGCGTGCCGCTCGGACCGCCGGCCGCCGGGCCGCTCACCGCCGGGCCGCTCACCGCCGGGCCGCCGGCCGCCGGGCCGCCCACCGCCGAGCTGCCGGCGGGCGCGGCGCTGGCCGCAGCGGCGCCGTCGCTGCCCCTGTCGTTGACCGTCGGCGCCTGGCTGTTGGCGAGCACCGGCTGGTCCGGGGACCGCACGGCGCTCGGGGTGCCGGCCACCCATTCCACGCGGCAGGCAGCCGGCCTCGGGGAACGCCTCGTCGCGCAGGTGCGGCGCGGGGAGCGGCTCGCCCTGCTGGTCATGGGGGACGGGTCGGCGCGGCGCACCCTCAAGGCGCCGGGAGGGCTCGACGAGCGCGCCGCAGCGTTCGACGCAGCCGCCGCGGCGGCTCTGGCCGAACCCGATCCCGCCGCGCTGCTCGATCTCGATCCCGAGCTGGCGGCCGAGCTGCTGGCCGCCGGCCGGGCCTCGTGGCAGGTCCTCGCCGGTGCGCTACTCGCCGCGACTCGGGACAACACGCCAACCAAAGCCTGGTCCAGCGAGCTCACCTATGACGACGCGCCCTACGGTGTCGGCTATCTGGTTGCCGTATGGAATCGGGGGGGCGCGCAACGTGGTAGGGAGTCCGGCTGAGCTGCCGCCAGGTGTCTGGCGGACCAATGTCGCTGGCCTGGCCGCGCTGCGGTGCGGGTCGGTGGACGCCCCTGGGGTCCTGCTGTTGCCGGGCTACGCGGCGAGCAAGGAGGACTTCCTGCCGATCATGCCGGCAGTGGCCGCCGCGGGCTTCGCCGCGACGGCGCTCGATCAGCGCGGCCAGCACGAGTCGCCCGGCCCCGACGAGATCGCGGCGTACAGCCTGGAAGCGTTCGCCGACGACGTGCATCGCGTGATCGACGCGCTCGGCGCGCAGGACGTGCACCTGGTCGGGCACAGCTTCGGCGGCCTCGTCGCCCGCGCGGCGGTCATCGCCGACCCCGGCGGGATACGCACGCTGACCCTGCTGTCCTCCGGACCCGCCGGGATCGTCGGGCGGCGCCAGGCCGCGTTGCGCACGATCCGGCTGGTCCTGGAGCGGGGCGGGTCGGCCGCGGTGTGGGCGGCACTGCACGCAGTGGAGCGGCCCCGCCCGGCGCCGACGGCCGACTTCCTGCGCCGGCGGTTCTTCGCCCACAACCAGACCTCCCTGATGGCGATCGCCCAGCATCTGCTCGACACGCCGGACCGGGTCGCGGAGCTGGCGGCGGCCGCCCGCGGCGCGGGCCTGCCGGTGCTCGTCGCACACGGCGAGAGCGACGACGGATGGCCGGCCGCCGTGCAGGCCGACATGGCCCGCCGGCTCGCGGCCCGCTACGAGGTGTTGCCGGGCGCCCGCCACGACCCGGCGGCCGACGCCCCGGACGCGCTGGTCGCCGCGCTGGTCGGCTTCTGGCGGTCGTCGGGCCTGCCGGCGCGGCGGCCGGCGCCCGCCGTCGCAGAGGCCAGCTCGGGGGCCGTGTGACCGGCTGAGCCGGGACGCCGACCGGGCACGCCGGCGCCGCGCCGGCGCGTGGCACCATCGGGGCGATGAGCACGCGGGAGCGGTCAGGGTCGGGACCGGTGGTGGCGGTGGTGGGGCCGACGGCCGCGGGCAAGAGCGATCTTGGCATCGAGCTCGCGCTCGCGCTCGGCGGTGAGGTCGTCAACGCCGACTCGATGCAGCTCTACCGTGGGATGGACATCGGCACCGCCAAGGTCCCGCCGGCGCAGCGCCGCGGGGTGCCCCACCATCTGCTCGACGTCTGGGACGTGACGCGCACCGCCGACGTCGCCAGCTTCCAGACCGACGCCCGGCGAGTGATCGACGGCCTGCTCGCGGCGGGCCGGACCCCGGTGCTGGTCGGCGGCTCCGGGCTGTACCTGCGCGCCGCTCTCGACGATCTGACCTTCCCGGGCACCGATCCGGCCGTGCGGGCCCGCTGGGAGCGGGAGCTGGCCAGCCGCGGCGCGCCGGCGCTGCACGGCGAGCTGGCGCGGCTCGCGCCGCGGGCCGCCGAGGCGATCCTGCCCACCAACGGTCGCCGCATCGTGCGCGCGCTGGAAGTCGTCGAGCTGACCGGAACCTTCGAGGCCACCCTGCCCGAGCACCGCTCCGTCTACGACGTCGTCCAGATCGGGGTGGACCGGACCGATCTGGACGAACGCATCGTCGAACGGGTGGAGAGAATGTGGGGCGCGGGTTTTCCCGACGAAGTGCGGAGGTTGGCGGAAAAGGGACTCAGGGAAGGACGTACGGCGTCCCGTGCGCTGGGATATGCTCAACTGCTCGCCTGGTTCGACGGAGCAATGGACTCCGCCGAGGAGGCCAAGAAGGCCACAATTACCGCGACGCGACGCTTTGCCCGACGGCAAAGGTCCTGGTTTCGTCGGGACGAGCGGATAGTCTGGCTGGACCAACCGGATGTCACTCAGGTGCTACGGCTGGTGGGTTCGCTCTGACGGGTGATCGGTCAAGCGGCTCCGGGGCGACGGGTCGGCGCCGAACCGCGGCGTCGCCGACGCCCGGCGTGCGGCGGCCGGTCCCGCTCGGCGTCTGGAGAGATCGATGTGACCGCGCCCTCCGCTGCTGCCGGTTCCCCACCCGACCTGACTCTCGTTCCCGCCCTCTACGCCGCTTTCGACGACGGCTCGTTGCGATTGCATTTCCAACCCGAGGTGGACCTGCGTAACGGGTCGGTTCCGGGAATGGAAGCCCACCCGCGCTGGCAGCATCCTGAGCGCGGCGTGCTCGGCCCGGCGGAGTTCATGCCGATCGCCGCCGCCGCCGGCCTCGTCCACCAGGTCGACCAGTGGGTCCTTCGGATGGCGGTGACGGAGGCGCGCACCTGGCACCGGATGGCCGTGGGCACGCCGATCCGGCCGCCCCGGCTGTGGGTCAACGTCGACGGCCGCCAGCTCGCCAGCCCCGCCTTCGTCGCAGAGGTCGACCGGTTGCTCTCCGGCCGGCTGCTGCCGGCGGGGGCGATCGGCCTGGAGTTCAGCGAGCGGGACCTCGGGCTCGCCGCGCCGGTGGTGCCCCGCCTGCTGGAGCGGCTGCGCGCCCTCGGCGTCGCGATCGCCGTCGAGTCGTTCGGCACCTGGTTCGGGTCGCTGGCGATGTTCGACCTGCTGCCGCTGGACCTCGTCAAGCTCGACGGCGTCTTCCTGCGGGCGACCATGCGCGATCTGGAGGGGGAGGCGGTCGTCGCGGCGATCGCCCGGCTGGCCCACCAGCGGCGGCTCACCGTTGTCGCCGACGGCGTGGACACCGCCCGGCTGGCCACCCGGGTGGTCGACCTCGGCTGCGACCGGGCGATCGGGCCGGTGTTCTGCCCGCCGGTCCCGGTGGAGGACGCCCGGCTGATCGCGCTGGGTCGGGGCCGCCCGGATCGCTGGTACAAGCCGCCGGCCCGGACCGACGATCGGATGCGGGAGTGGGTGCGCGCCGCAGGGGGATGAGCCGCGGCGGCGGCCCGGGCAGCCTGGGCGGCTCGGCGGCATGGGCTGCCGCGCCGTACGATCGCCTGGTGCGGGACGACCGGGAGCTGCGCTTCGTCAAGGGCCACGGCACGGGCAACGACTTCGTCGTGCTTCCCGACCCGGACGGCGACCTCGACCTCACCGCGGACCTGGTCCGCGCGTTGTGCGACCGGCGCACCGGCGTCGGCGCGGACGGGGTGCTGCGGGTCGTGCTGTCCGCCGCGGTCCCCGAGGCCGCCTCCCTCGCTGGGACGGCCCGCTGGTTCATGGACTACCGCAACGCCGACGGGTCCGTCGCGGAGATGTGCGGAAACGGCGCCCGCGTGTTCGCCCGCTACCTGGTGGCCGCCGGCTACGCCCAGCCCGGCCGGTTCACCATCGCGACCCGCGCCGGCCTGCGGCTCGTGGAGGTGCCGGCCGCGGGGGACGTCACGGTCGACATGGGCCCGCCGAGGATGTCCACCGGGCCCGGGTCGGCGGTGACCGTCGCCGAGCGCGACTTCACGGCGGTCGGCGTGTCGATGGGCAACCCGCATGCGGTCTGCTTCGCCGACGATCTCGACGTGCCCGCGCTGCGCGGCCTCGACCTGACCCGCCCCCCCGCGTTCTCCCCGGTGGACTTCCCGGACGGGGTGAACGTCGAGATCGTCGTGGACCGGCCGGGCGGGGTCGCCATGCGGGTCTACGAACGCGGGGTCGGGGAGACGGCCTCCTGCGGCACCGGTGCCTGCGCCGTCGCGGTGGCCTGGGCCGCCCGCCGGGGCCTGCGCCCCGCCCTCACGCCCGCCACCGCCTCCGGGGCCGGGGACGGCGCGGCGGCTGCCCGCCCGTCGGCCGCGTCGGGGGTGCGTGACGGCGCCGGCGCGCCGCCGCCGGAGGTCGAGGTCGAGGTCGACGTCCCGGGCGGCGGCCTGGTGGTCGTCTGGCGTCCCGACACCGTGCTGCTGCGGGGACCGGCCGAGCTGGTCTTCGACGGCGTGCTGCGTCCGGCGGCCCTGCGTCCGGCGGCCCCGCGGCCGGCGGCCTTGGACGGGCATGGTGCGGCCGCGAGCGCGGACGCGGCCGGGGTCGCCGACGCCACCGAGATCCTGGCGGCCGCCGGGCTGCCCGGCTCTCCCACCCGCTGACCCGCTCCGGGGGACCTCGGGCGTGTCCTCCGACGGCGACGTCCGTTTTCGACAAGACCGCCTGCCCTGGGGCGTCCTACGGTGCGGTCATGCCATCCACGTTCAACCTCATCGGCTTGATCGTCGCCGACATGGCCCGCAGCCTCGCCTTCTACCGCCTGCTCGGGCTCGACCCGCCGGCCGGCGCCGAGGCCGAACCGCACGTCGAGGTGACCCTGCCCGGCGGGCTGCGCCTGGCCTTCGACACCGAGGAGACGATCCGTTCCTTCGACCCGGACTGGGCGCCGGCGACCGGCGGTGCCGGGCGGGTGAGCCTGGCCTTCGCCTGCGACAGCCCCACCGAGGTCGACGCGCTCCACGCCGACCTGCTCGCCGCCGGCCACACCGGCCACCTGCCGCCCTGGGACGCCTTCTGGGGCCAGCGCTACGCGACCGTCCTCGACCCGGACGGCAACCACGTCGACCTGTTCGCCCCGCTACCCGCCGTTCCGGCGCCCTGACCGAGAGGGCCGGCAGGCCCATCCTCGTTCGGCAGCCCCGGCAGCCCCGGCAGCCCCGGCAGCCCCGGCAGCCCCGGCAGCCCCGGCAGCCCCGGCAGCCCCGGCAGCCCCGGGGGCCCCGGGGGTTCCAGGGGTTCCGCGAGACCCGCCGGTGCCGGGCTGCTCGGCCGGGCGGGGTCGAGCAGGCTGGTCAGCGTGACGCCGGTCAGGGCGCGCACCTCCCGGGCCAGATGGGCCTGATCGGCGTAGCCGGCGTCGGCGGCCACCGCGGCCAGGCGCCGGCCGGTCCGCGCCGAGCTCAGCGCCTCCTGCAGCCGCAGGATGCGGGCGAGCGTCTTCGGGCCGTACCCGAACATCTGCCGGCAGCGGCGCAGGAGCTGGCGTTCGCTGAGCGCGGCCGCTCGCGCCACATCCGCCACCGGCGACCCGGCCCGGATTCCGGCGACGATCGCCGGCACCAGCGGATCGCCCAGTCCCGGATCGCGGGGGCGGGCGGCGACGCACGTCTCGAGCACCAGCGCCGGATCGCCCGCGTCGGCGAGCCGTTCGGCGAGTCGGCGGGCCGGACCCGCGCCCCACAGGTCGGCAAGGTCCGGGCGGCGGTCGCGCAGCTCCGCGGCGGGCACCCCGAGCCGGGCCGGCCCGCGCCCGGGGTCGAAGCGCAGGCCGAGGTAGCACACCCCCGGCGCCCAGCTCGCGAGCGTGGCGACCGTGTCCGGGCCGGCGACGATCAACCGGCCGTCGGAGCTCCAGATGATGTCGATGCAGCCGTCGGGCAGGATCCGGTGGACCTGCGCGGCCCGTCCGTCGGCGGCCGGGTTGCCCGCCGGCAGGCGCCGCCGCAGCGGGCTGGCACCCGCCCGATCGAGGTCGCTGGTGGGCCCGGACGGGCCTTGCGCGGACCAGAGCGTCGCCGGCAGCCGGGTCGTCGGCCGTTCCCGGTACACGGCGTCGACGGTACGCGGCCCGGCGTACCGTGCGGGCGTCTGTCCCGTTCGGGGCGCCTGTCTCGTCCAAACGCCGGTCCCGTTCGGGGGCACCGGTCTCGTCCAGGTGCCCGTCCTGTCCAGGTGCCCGTCCGGTCCGGCGCGAAGGTCACGGTGTGCCAGCCCGGAAACCGTTCGCGATCGTCATGGCGGCGTGGGACCCTGGTGGGAGACGGGATGAATCCGCGAGGGAAGCGGTCGGCGCCCCGCGCCGACGCTTGCCCGCGGACCTCATCAGGTCGCCGGAACCCGCGAGCGTGACCTGGCCGGACGAAGCGGCGCGGAATCTCGCGGCAGCGAGCCGCGTTGAGAACGGATGGTATGACTCTTCCTGCCGACGCCCTGACGGCGTCCACTTTCGACAGATCCCTCATCGACCTCGCCGATTCGGATTCGGCGTACCTCTCGGGCTTCTATGACGATTCGGGGGACGGCTTCGACCTGGAGGAGCGCGCGGCACTGCGCCGCGTGCCCGGCCTGGCCACCGAGCTCGACGACGTCACCGAGGTCGAGTACCGCCAGTTGCGGCTGGAGCGGGTCGTCCTCATCGGCGTGTGGACGTCGGGTTCGCTGCGGTCGGCCGAGGCATCCATGGCGGAGCTCGCCGCCCTCGCGACCACGGCGGGTTCGGTCGTGCTGGACGCGCTCGTGCAGCGACGCGACCGGCCGGACGCCTCGACCTACGTCGGGTCCGGCAAGGCCCGCGAACTCGCCGAGGTCGTCACCGCGACCGGCGCGGACACGGTGATCTGCGACGGCGAGCTCACCCCGGGCCAGCTACGCCAGTTGGAGGAGGTCGTCAAGGTCAAGGTCATCGACCGGACCGCGCTCATCCTCGACATCTTCGCCCAGCACGCGACGTCTCGGGAGGGCAAGGCCCAGGTCGAGCTCGCCCAGCTCCAGTACATGCTGCCCCGCCTGCGCGGCTGGGGTGAGTCGATGTCCCGCGCCGCGGCCAGCGGCGGTGGGCGCGCGCCCATCGGTACTCGCGGACCTGGCGAGACGAAGATCGAGACAGACCGCCGACGGCTGCGCGCGCGGATGGCGCGTCTGCGCCGGGAGCTCGCCGGGATGGCAACCGTGCGGGAGACGAAGCGGTCGGCCCGCCGGCGCGGCGAGGTGCCCGCGGTGGCGATCGCCGGTTACACCAACGCCGGCAAGTCCTCGCTGCTCAACCGTCTCACCGGCGCCGGCGTCCTCGTCGAGGACGCGTTGTTCGCCACGCTGGATCCCACCGTGCGGCGCGCGACCCTGCCGGACGGCCGGGCGTTCACCCTCACCGACACGGTCGGGTTCGTCCGGCACCTCCCGCACCAGATCGTCGAGGCGTTCCGCTCGACCCTGGAGGAGGTCGCCGACGCGGACCTCATCCTGCACGTCGTCGACGGCTCCGCCCCCGACCCGGCCGCCCAGATCTCAGCCGTACGCGAGGTGCTCAACGACATCGACGCGGGCAACGTGACCGAGCTGATCGTCGTGAACAAGGTCGACGCCACCGAGTCGACCGTCCTCGCCGGCCTGCGCCAGCTCGCGCCCGACGCGGTCTTCGTCTCGGCGCGCACGGGGGAGGGGCTGACCGCGCTCGTCGACGCTCTGTGCGACCGAGTCCCCCACCCCGACGTGGAGATGAAGGTCCTCGTCCCCTACACGCGGGGCGATCTCGTCTCGCGGGTACACGCTCACGGCGAAGTGCTCGAGTTGGAGCACACGGCGGACGGCACCCGACTGCTCGCGAGGGTGTCGCCGTCGCTCGCCGCGGAACTGCACACCTTCCAGCCCTGACCCGTCCAGCCCTGATCCGCCGCGCCGGGACCGGCGCTGAGCTCGCCGTCGGCGCGGTCGGCGGAGCATACCCGCCCGGTCCACGGCAGCCGAATCGGCCGGCCGCCTCGCGCGGCCGGCCGTCCACGGTCAGACCCGGCGCAGCACGGCGACGATCCGCCCGAGGATCGTCGCCTCTTCGCCAGGGATGTCGCTGAACGTCGAGTTCTCCGGGTGCAGCCAGACCTTGCCGTCGCGGACCCGTAGCCGCTTGACCGTCGCCTCGCCGTCGATCATCGCGGCGACGATCTCACCGTTGTCCGCGACCGGCTGCTGGCGCACCACCACCCAGTCGCCGTCACAGATTGCCGCGTTGATCATCGATTCGCCGACGACCCGGAGCAGGAACAGGGTGCCCTCGCCGACGATCTCCTTCGGCAGCGGAAAGACGTCCTCGATCGCCTGCTCGGCCAGGATCGGCCCCCCGGCGGCGATCCGCCCGAGGACCGGCACGTAGGCCGCGGACCCCTCGCCGCTCGCGCCGGCCGGGGCCGCGGCGCCCGGGAACGTCGACACGACGGCCGCCGCGCCGGAGTCGGCCTTGCGCCGCGGCCGATCGGGGCTGAGCACCTCCATCGCCCGCGGACGGTTCGGGTCCCGGCGCAGGTAGCCCTTCTCTTCCAGCACCTTGAGCTGATGCGCCACGCTGCTCGTGCTGGTCAGCCCCACCGCCTCCCCGATCTCCCGCACGCTGGGCGGGTACCCGCGCCGTTCCACCTCGGCCCGGATGACCTCGAGCACCTTGCGCTGCCGGGGGGTCAGGCCGGCTGCGTCCGCGGGGTTTTCGGGAAAGGCCCGCACGTTGCCGCGGGCCCCGCCCCGGCGTGTACCCCTGCCTTGGCTGGTCATCGCCTACCGCTCTCCTCGTCGCCTACTCTGTCGCCGGTGGGCCGCCGCTCGGCCGCGCGCTGGACGTGCGCGCGGCTGTCGGCCTCGCCCGGCGAGACCGGCACCCCCCACGGCACCCGGCTGTCCGCGACCGGGGGAGACCGCCCGGTGCAAACCTGATCGTCTCGACGGTAACCGCCCGGTCGCGGAATCTCAAACGTCTGTTCGAGCGTGTCCCTTTCCCTGGCGGGACTCCGGTGTGACAATCGATCAGGAGTTCGATCGAACGGGAGTTCGTGGCGTCGACGACGTGGTCCGGGGCGCCTTGGGAGGAAGCCGTGCAAAGCGCGCACACCACACAGGTGGTCGATCTGGCGGCCGCCCGGGAGCGGGCGGTGCGCCGCGCCGGGGGATGGCCGGCGAGCGGTCCGGCGCGGATGCGGGTGGCCCTGCCGGCCGCCAGGGTCGGTGCCGGGAGGCCGGTTCCGAGGGCGTGCCCCTCGCACGCGCCGGTTCCCCGGGCGACGAGGTCCGAGGCGCAGAAGTCCCAGGCGTCGAAGTCTCAGGTGTCGAAGTCTCAGGTGTCGAGGTCTCAGGCGTCGAGGTCCGAGGCGCCGGGATCTCGGTCGCGGAGATCCCGGTCGCCGGGCCCGCCGCGGCGGCTTGCCCGCGGATCAGGATCCCGGCCGCCGGTGCGCCGCGCCGCCGGCGAGCCGCTGCCGCCGCTGCGGCTGACCCACCGCGGCCGGGTGGTCGTGGTCGCCGTCGTCGCGCTGGCGATCGCCGCGGTGCTGGTGGTCGTCCTGCCGCGCGCCTCGATCGCGTGGTCCGGCGAGCCGCCGCGGGGTCACCTGGTCCTCGCCGGGGAGACGCTGTGGGAGATCGCAGTCGCGCTCGATCCCGACGCCGACACCCGCGCCGTCGTGGATCGGCTGATGCGGATCAACCATCTCCCCTCGGTCGAGCTCACCCCCGGCCAGTTCCTGTTGCTGGGCTGACCCTCCGGTCGGCCGGTCCGCTCCGCCACCGTCCGGTCCCGATCGGCGCTCGGCGGCTCGCCGCCGTGACGGGCCGGTGCCCGGCGGCAGCGGGCGGGTGCGGCGCCCTCGCGCAGGGTTGTCGCGCCCCCGCGGGCTGATGTCCCGGTGTGACACGCGGGGGGTCGGTGTCCCCATCACTGGGGTTGTGCGCTAGGTTAGACACAACATCTGGTGCTTATGCGGGTGTAAGTCATCCACAGGTTGCGCACAGGCTTTCCACAGAGGTGCGGGCGGCCGTCCACAGGGGCGGCTCGGCCGGTGCGGAGGCGCGGGTCGGCTCGCTGTCCCGCCGCGCCAGGTGGCCGCGCCGGACCGGACGAAGGAGGCGTATCGCGTGCGATGCCCGTTCTGCCGGCATCCGGACAGCCGTGTCGTCGACAGCCGGGAGGCCGAGGAGGGCTCGGCGATTCGGCGGCGGCGATCCTGCCTGTCGTGCGGTCGCCGGTTCACCACCATGGAGGAGGCGTCGCTGCGGGTGCTCAAGCGCAGCGGCGTGGCGGAGCCGTTCAGTCGCGCGAAGGTGATCACCGGTGTGCGCAAGGCCTGCCAGGGCCGGCCGGTGCGCGACGACGATCTTGCTCTGCTGGCCCAGCGGGTTGAGGATGCCGTGCGCTCCTCGGGCTCGGCGGAGGTCCCCGCGGAGGCGATTGGCCGGGCGATCCTCGGCCCGCTCCGCGAGCTCGACGAGGTGGCCTACCTCCGCTTCGCCTCGGTGTACCTGGCCTTCGAGTCGCTCGGCGACTTCGAGAGCGCGATCGCGGCGCTGCGGGCCGAGACGTCCGGAGCCCGCCGCGGCGCCGACCTCGACGACCTTGACGAGCTGGGAGATCCAACCGTCCGTCCCGCCGGCGGAGCGTTCACCGACCAGGCGGACCCGTCGCAGCGGGCCGGTCCCGAAGGCCCCCCACCCGGCGGCCGGCGGGCCGACTCAGATACCCCACGCCCCGGCCGCCCAGGCCGGGACACACCCGCCGCCGTCCGCGAGCAGCCGGAGACCCCGGGCCGCCGTGGCGGCGGAAACCAGTTGAACATCGTCGAGGGCGGGCTCGGCCGGGCCGAGCCGATCACGGGGGAGTACGAGGTCGGCCGGGTGCGCGGCGCCTCGGCCACCCGCACCTGACGGGGCCGCCGCGGGACCGCCGAGGCCCCGTCCCGCCCGTCCCGCTAGCAGCTCGCCGCCCCGCCGGCCCGTTCCCGTCTGGACGGGACGACCTGACCCGGCCGGCGTGGGCGTCCGATCCCGCGCGACCCGGTTTCGCGCGTCCTGCTCGCGACCCCTACCCGGCCGCGCCCGTGGGCGGACGGCGCGGGGACGGGGGCCGGACCGCCGGGGCCGGTGTGTTCGTCATGCGTGTCGCTGCCGCCGGACCCGGTCGACCCCAGGGTTCGGCGTCGGCCGATACGCCGATTCGCCCGCGGTCCGCCGTCCACGCGTGCAGTGGACCGGGCCCGGGCGGGGATGCCACCACCAGTGCGCCAGCGCGCGCCGATGAGAAGACAGGACGAGGAGCGTCATGACCGAAAGTCGCGGCACGAAGGCGGGCAGGTCTGCGGCCAGGGCGGGCGGATTGAAGATCCGGCGCTCGCGCACCACCGCCGGCGTCCACCCGTACGACGAGGTCACCTGGGAGACCCGGGACGTCGTCATGACCAACTGGCGGGACGGTTCGGTCAACTTCGAGCAGCGCGGGGTGGAGTTCCCCGATTCCTGGTCGGTCAACGCGTCGAACATCGTGACGAGTAAGTACTTCCGCGGGGCGCTGGGCACGCCCGGCCGGGAGTCCTCCCTGCGCCAGCTCATCGACCGGGTCGTGCACGCCTACGGAGCGGCCGGCCGCGAGCACGGCTACTTCGCCGCCGACGCCGACGCCGAGATCTTCGAGCACGAGCTGACCTGGATGCTGCTTCACCAGGTGTTCAGCTTCAACTCCCCGGTGTGGTTCAACGTCGGAACCTCGGCCCCCCAGCAGGTCTCCGCGTGTTTCATTCTTTCAGTTGATGACACTATGGAGTCGATTCTCAACTGGTACCGCGAGGAGGGGCTGATCTTCAAGGGCGGCTCGGGGGCCGGGCTCAACCTGTCCCGCATCCGCTCCTCGAAGGAGCTGCTGTCCTCCGGCGGCACGGCGTCCGGCCCGGTGAGCTTCATGCGCGGCGCGGACGCGTCGGCGGGCACGATCAAGTCGGGCGGGGCGACCCGGCGGGCCGCGAAGATGGTCGTGCTCGACGTCGATCACCCGGACATCGTCGAGTTCGTCGAGACGAAGGCCCGGGAGGAGGACAAGATCAGGGCGTTGCGGGACGCCGGGTTCGACATGGATCTCGGCGGGCGCGACATCGCCTCCGTGCAGTACCAGAACGCCAACAACTCGGTCCGGGTCACCGACGAGTTCATGCGCGCGGTCGTCGACGGGGGCAGCTTCGACCTGCGGGCGCGCCTCGACGGCCGGACGATCGAGACGATCGACGCGAAGGGGCTGTTCCGCACCGTCGCCGAGGCGGCGTGGGCCTGCGCGGACCCCGGCATCCAGTACGACGGCACGATCAACGACTGGCACACCTGCCCCGAGAGCGGCCGGATCAGCGCCTCCAACCCCTGCAGCGAGTACGTGCACCTGGATAACTCAAGCTGCAACCTCGCGTCGCTGAACCTGTTGAAGTTCCTGCGCCCGGACCGGACGTTCGACGCCGAGGGGTTCGTCGCCGCGGTCGAGCTGATCATCACCGCGATGGACATCTCGATCTGCTTCGCGGACTTCCCGACGCCGGAGATCACCGCGGTCACCCGCGCCTATCGCCAGCTCGGCATCGGGTACGCCAACCTCGGCGCGCTGCTCATGGCCAGCGCTCGCGCCTACGACTCCGACGGCGGCCGCGCGCTCGCCGCGTCGATCACCTCCCTGATGACCGCCACCGCCTACCGGCGCTCGGCGGAGCTCGCCGGCATCGTCGGCGCCTACGACGGCTTCGCCCGCAACGCCGACGCGCACCGCCGGGTGGTGCGCAAGCACTCCGCCGCGAACGACGCCGTGCGGTCCGTACACACCGAGGACACGCGGGTCCTCGCCGCGGCGTCCAGGGAATGGGCGCGGGCGCAGACCGTCGGCGACAAGCACGGCTGGCGCAACGCCCAGGTCAGCCTGCTCGCCCCGACCGGCACGATCGGCCTGGCGATGGACTGCGACACCACCGGCATCGAACCGGACCTCGCCCTGGTGAAGATGAAGAAGCTGGTCGGGGGCGCCAGCATGCGGATCGTCAACCAGACGGTCCCGGCGGCGCTGCGCGCACTCGGCTACCCGGAGGAGACGGTGGAGGCGATCGTCGAGTACATCGCCGAGCACGGCCACGTCGTCGACGCCCCCGGCCTGCGCCCGGAGCACTACGACGTGTTCGACTGCGCGATCGGCGAACGGGCCATCTCCCCGATGGGGCATGTGCGGATGATGGCCGCGGTGCAACCGTTCCTGTCCGGCGCGATCTCCAAGACGGTGAACATGCCCTCGACGGCGACCGTCGAGGAGGTCGAGGAGATCTACCTGGAGGGGTGGCGGCTGGGTCTGAAGGCGCTGGCCATCTACCGGGACAACTGCAAGGTCGGCCAGCCGCTGTCCGACGTCCGGGGGGCGAAGCGGGACGCCGCGGCGAGCGCCGCGACCGCCGCGGCCCTGGCGGCACCCCCGGCCGGCGCGCCCGCGCTCGCCGGGACCGCCCCGGGCGGAGCCGCCGAGATCGAGTACCGGCCGGTGCGCCGGCGGCTGCCGAAGACCCGCCCGTCGCAGACGGTCTCGTTCGCCGTCGGCGGTGCGGAGGGCTACCTGACCGCCGGCTCCTACCCGGACGACGGCCTCGGCGAGGTCTTCATCAAGATGTCGAAGCAGGGCTCCACGCTGGCCGGCGTGATGGACGCCTTCGCGATCGCCATCTCGATCGGCCTGCAGTACGGCGTGCCGCTGGAGGCGTACGTCAGCAAGTTCATCAACATGCGCTTCGAGCCGGCCGGGATGACCGACGACCCGGACGTTCGGATCGCCCAGTCGATCATGGACTACCTGTTCCGCCGGCTGGCCCTGGACTACCTCGACGCGGACCGCCGCGCCGAGCTCGGCATCTCCACCGCGGCCGAACGGGTCCGCGAGGTCAACGGCCGGTACGGCTCGCAGGCCGACGCGGCCGTCGACGCCGTCGCGGCGCCCGCCGGGTCGCTCGCGGACGCACTGCCCGGCGCGGACGACCCGGGCGCGGGTCCGGCTGTGGGTGGTCCGGCTGTGGGTGGCCCTGCTGTGGGTCCGGTCGGCGCCGGGCCGGCGCCGACCGCGAGCCGGCCGGGGCCGGGCAGCAACGGCGTGGCCGTCGGGCACGGGCCCGCGCACGTGGCCCGCGAGCTGCGGTTGGCACCTCCCGGCGAGTCGCTGGTCGCCCAGACGGTCGTCGACGCCCCGCTGTGCTTCACCTGCGGGGTGACGATGCGCCCGGCGGGGAGCTGCTACGTCTGCGAGCAGTGCGGCTCCACCAGCGGTTGCAGTTGAGCGAGCCGGCAGGGTCCGCGGCCCGGCCGGGAGGGTTCCCCCGGCCGGGCCGGCCAGCCGGCGACGATGGTCCACCTCGTTGCCACCGCTGGTAGGAGGAACTCACCGCCGCCGTGCGGGACCGGGTCGGGCCGGGCGCCTTCCGCGGCCGGCGACTTGCTCGGTGCTGCCGGATTGTTGCCGGATTGTCTGGTCACCGGTGCGCGATCGACGCGGTCGTGGCCGCGACCGCGCTGCGGGCGGATCGGCCCGCGGTACTGCTCACCAGCGATGTCTAGGGCCTGCACCGGCTCGTGGCCGAACCCGAACGTCCCAAGGACAGCCGGGTGGCCGTCGTGCACGTCTGACGGCGGCGCGGTCGTCCGGCGCGCGGGCGGCGCCGGGTCAGCGCTCGGCGTCGAGGAGATCGATGAGCAGCGCGGCCGTCCAGGAGAACCGGTTGCTGCCGGCGCCCGAGCCGTCGAGTGGCGAGTAGTACTCGAACATCGCCCCGGAGGAGGCGATCACGTCGACCGTGTTGCGGCGCAGGTCCTCGGCGGCGTCGAGCCGGCCGTAGCGCTCCAGCCCGTCGGCGATCAGCCAGTTCATGTTGACCCAGAGTGGGCCCTGCCAGTAGCAACGGGGCAGGAAGTTCGGGTCGTCCAGAGGAACGCTCGCGACGCCGAAGCGCGACCAGTAACGCGGCGAGGTGAGCGTCTTGACCATCTCGTCGACGCGGTCCTCGGGCACGACGCCGGCATAGAGCGGCAGCAGGCCGGCGATCGTCTCGTGGCGCAGCAGGGTCCGGGTCCGAAAGTCGCGGCTGTAGTAGACGCCGTCGACGACGAGCTCTCCCATCGCCTCCCGGGTGCGGCGCGCCGACCGGCGCAGCCTGGCCGGGATGACCTCGCCGATCTCGGCGGCGATGGTACTCAGGTGCTCGTTGGCGCGGACCAGGATCGCGTTGAACGCCACGTCCTGTACGAGGGGCACGATGGTCCGCCGAACCTCGCGGAAGTTGTAGTGCGCCCGGCGCAGCTCGCGCACGATCCGGTACAGCGTGAACAGGTCCCCCGAGGTGAGCCGCTCATCCGAGGGGACCTCCTTGGAATCGCGGCGCAGCGCGTCCAGGGCGTCGTCGCCGTTGATGCGCCGCAGCGCCCGTACGCCCAGCGGCGCCACCGGCCTGGTGATCTCCATCCAGGTCGGGGTGTTGTCCATCCCGGACTCCCAGGAGTGGACCAGGGACACCAGGCCGTCGTCGTCCGGGTCACGCTCGTCGTAGAGCCACTGGTGAAAGCGCAGCAGCCCGGGGAACAGCCGGCGGTAGAACTCCCCGCGTTCGGAGTCGGACATCATGGCGCCGACCCGGACCGCGGCCTCGGCGATCATCGGCGGCTGGGTGACGCCGGTGCTCTGCGCGCCGCCGGCGGTGGTCGTCACCCGGTCGCAGCGCCAACGCTGCGGCCCCGCATGGTAGAAGTCGGTGGTCTCCGCGAAGATCACGTGCGGGATCATGCCGTTCGGCCACTGCCCGCGCAGCAGGGAGAGGATCTCGGCGGCGGCGCGCTGCGGGTCGAGGTGGCGCAGCCCGATCGCGATGAAGCAGGAGTCCCACAGCCACTGGTGTGGATACAGCGTCGGCGACGGCCGGGTGATGTCGCCGAGGTCGTTGCCGCGCAGCACGGAGACCGCGGTCTCGCGCAACTCCGCCAGCTCTGCCGGGAGGCTGGGGACGGACATCGTGTGAGAGTAGCCGTCACGCGCTGTGCCCAGGTGGAGGGCGCCCCTGGTGTGGTCTGCCTAACGAAAACCTCGTTGGCGCCCCGCGGCCGACTTGATGCGCCGGGCAACCGGCGACGGGACCGCGGGCGGTCGCGGCGCGGTGCTGTCGGTGGCGCGGTGCTGTCGGTGGCGTGGTGCTCTCGGGGATGTGGTGCTCTCGGGGATGTGGTGCTCCCGGGGATGAGGTGCACCCGGGGATGAGGTGCACCCGGGGAGTGAACTGCTCTCGGGGAGTGAGGCCGGCCGGGCGCCGGATGCCGCCCGAGTGGGCGGCGCGGAGTATGCCGATCCGGCCGGATCCGAGGCCGGGTCACGCTGCTGAGCCGGTTCTCGAGGGGGTCTCGGGGGCATCGGGGACGGCATCGGGGAGACGCGGCGGCACTGTCGGGATTGTCGGATGACCGACGCCGCCCGATGGCGGTACTGGACGGAAAATGTGGTGCGGACGGCAGCCCCTCGAAAATCCTCACTTCCAGTGAGGGGGCGAGTACGCATCGTTCAGGATCCGGGCTCTCGATGGGGGTCTCGCCACGCGAGAAGGTCAAGATAGTTCGCGGAACGCGCCACACCATGGGATCTGCCAGGTAGTCTTCGCGACAGCGAGTTCAGCGTCTCGAGGGCATGGGTCTACACTGCCGGTAGGCCCGGCGATCGCTGATGTCCGGGTGCGCCTGCACGGGGAATGGTTCCGCGACTTCGTTCGTTACCTCCCACGTGCACGGAAACAGACGTCCCACCCGCACCGACCATCGGATTTGCCACTGATGACGCTGCCTGCCCTGGAACTTGCCGAGCGCACCGACGAGAACCGCCCGCGTAGCCCGCGGCGCACTCGCCGGTCCGCTGCCTCTGCCCGTACCGCCCCCGGCCGTTCGCTGGCCGCCGTTCCCGATGACGGCGACGAACTCGATGTGAGTGCCGTCGCCGAGGTCATCGCGCGCGGTCGCGAGTCCGGCGAGATCAGCCGGTCCGAGTTGCGTGACGCGCTCGAGTCCGCGGACATCGGCCTCGAGCTGTTGCCCGCGCTGATCGCCAAGCTGAGCGCTGCCGGCGTCGAGCTCCTCGAAGAGGAGGAGACGACCGACGAAGTCACCGCCGCCACCCGCTCCACCGCCGAGCACGCCGGCACCGCCGACCTCGTGCGCATGTACCTGCGCGAGATCGGGAAGGTGCCGCTGCTCAACGCCGCGCAGGAGGTCGAGCTCTCCAAGCGGGTCGAGGCCGGTCTCTTCGCCGAGCACAAGCTGGAGTCCGACCCCGACCTGCCCGCGGACCTCCGCCGTGACCTGGGTCTGCTTGTGAAGGACGGCCATGCCGCCAAGCAGCAGCTCGTCTCGGCGAACCTGCGCCTGGTCGTCTCCGTCGCGAAGAAGTACAGCGGCCGCGGGATGACCCTGCTGGACCTGGTCCAGGAGGGCAACCTCGGGCTCATCCGCGCGGTGGAGAAGTTCGACTACGCCAAGGGCTACAAGTTCTCGACCTACGCGACCTGGTGGATCCGCCAGGCGATCGGTCGAGCGCTGGCCGACCAGGCCCGGACCATCCGGATCCCGGTCCACGTGGTCGAGCAGATCAACAAGATCACGCGGCTGCAGCGCCAGCTCGTCTCGACGCTCGGCCGCGAGCCGACCGACGAGGAGCTCGCCCTCGAGCTGGACATGCCGATCGAGCAGGTCGTCGAGCTGCGCCGCTACGCGCAGGACACGGTGAGCCTGGAGACCTCCGTCGGCGACGACGGCGACTCCGTGCTCGGCGACTTCATCGAGGACTCGGACGCGACCTCCCCTGCCGATGCCGCCTCGTACGGCGCGATGCAGGACGAGATCGAGAACGTGCTCGGTGGCCTCAACCCGCGGGAGCGGGAGGTGATGCGGCTGCGGTTCGGCCTCGCCGACGGCAAGCAGCACACCCTCGCCGAGGTGGGTAACCGGCTCGGACTCACCCGTGAGCGGATCCGGCAGATCGAGCGGGACACGTTGCGTGAGCTGCGCAAGCCCGCCGTCGCCGGCCGGCTGCGGGAGTTTCTCGACTGACCGCTCGCGGCCGAAGACCGCCGGCACGGCGGGCGCGCACAGGGCCACGGGTGGCATCCCCCGCGGGGGGCACGGCACGCCGGTGACGGCGCGGCCGGGTGTTCCATGGAAGCCGGATCTTCGCTGGGACCAGCGAAGATCCGGCTTTGCTGTCGGCGGGGGCGCCGTCCCGGGGTGCGGTCGGTCAGTTGTCCGGTGTGGCGGTGGGCGCCCCGGCGGCCGAGTCGGCGCTGGCCGCTCGGGCCTGGTCGGCGGTGGCCGCGATGGCCAACAGCGCCTGCGGGTTGGCGACGGCGTCGAGGCTCACCACGTCGGCCAGCGCCGCGCCGGCGAGCAGCCGCTTGACCGGGACCTCCAGTTTCTTGCCCGTATGCGTCCGCGGCACCTCGGCGATCTCGAGGATCCGGTCCGGCACGTGCCGCGGGCTGAGTTCGGTGCGCACCGTCTGTCGGATCCGCTGCGCGAGCTCCGCCGTGAGGCCCGGCTCGGCGAGGGCGACGAACAGCAGCAGCCCTCCGCCGCCGTCGGCGTCCGAGGTGTCCACGGCGAGGCTGTCGGTGACCTCGGCGAGCTGCTCGACGACGTCGTAGAGCTCGCCGGTGCCGATCCTGATCCCGCCGCGGTTGAGGGTGGCGTCCGAACGCCCCTCGACGACGACGGCACCATCGGGCGTGATTCGCACCCAGTCGCCGTGCCGCCAGACCCCGGGGTAGGTCGCGTAGTAGCTGTCATGCAGCCGGCTGCCGTCCGGATCATCCCACAGGCGCAGCGGCATCGAGGGCATCGGCGCGGTCACGACGAGCTCGCCGACCTCGTCGACGACCTCCTTGCCGTCGGCGTCGAAGGCCGCCACGGCGCAGCCCAGCGCCCGCGAGCCGATCTCTCCGGCGCGCACCGGCATGGTCGGCAGCCCGGCCACCAGCGCCGTGCAGACGTCGGTGCCGCCGCTGATCGACGTCAGCATCACCTGCGAGCTGACCGCGTCGTACACCCACGCGTACGCGGCGGCGGACAGCGGTGACCCGGTTGACCCGATGGTGCGCAACAGGGACAGATCGGCATGTTCGCGGGGCACGAGGCCCGCGTCCCGGCAGGACTGCAGGTAGGCCGCGGACGTGCCGAGGCACGTCACCTCCAGCGCCTCGGCCAGGCCGAACAGGGTGCCGAGCGCCGGGTAGCCGGCGGCGCCGTCGTAGAGCACGATCGTCGCGCCGACCAGCAGGCCGGAGACGAGGTAGTTCCACATCATCCAGCCGGTCGTGGTGAACCAGCAGTACCGGTCGTCGGGGCCGAGGTCGAGATGCAGCGCCAGCGCCTTGAGGTGTTCCAGCAGGATGCCGCCGTGCCCGTGGACGATCGCCTTGGGCGGCCCCGTCGTGCCGGAGGAGTAGAGGATCCACAGCGGCGCGTCGAAGGCGACCCGGGTGAACTCGAGCTCGGCGCTCTCCGCCGCCATCAGCTCGTCCCAGGTGAGCAGGCCCGGCAGCCCCGCGCCGCGGGCCCGGGCGAACGCGTCCGGCGCCAGGTAGGGCACGATGACGGTCGCGGCCAGCCCGGGCAGGTCGGCGGCGAGCGCGGCGAGTGCGGCGACGGTGTCGTACCCCTGGCCGCGGTAGGTATAGCCGTCGACGCCGATGAGTACCTTCGGGGCGATCTGCGCGAAGCGGGCGGCGAGGGCGGTGGCGCCGAGCTCGGGCGAGCATGACGACCACACCGCGCCGATGCTGGCGGCCGCGAGCATCGCCACCGTCGCGTAGACGGTGTTCGGCAGCACGCCGCAGACGCGGTCGCCCGCGGTGACCCCGAGGGCGCGTAGGCCGGCCGCGGCCCGGGCGACCTGGCGGCGCAGGTCGTCCCAGGAGACCACCGCGGTCGCGCCGTCCTCCCGCACGGCGATCACCGCCGGCGCGGCACCCCGCCGGGTGAGCGCGTTCTCGGCGTAGTTGACCCGGGCGCCGGGGAACCACACGGCACCCGGCATCGTGGCATCGGCGCGGGCTGGGCTGCCGGCCAGGGCGGGGCCGCCGCCGCGCTCGCCCTCGACGGCGCAGAAGTCCCAGATCGACTCCCAGAAGGGGCCCAGCTCGGTGACCGACCACTCCCACAGAGCCGCCTCGTCGCCGAGATCCACTCCGCGTTCGGCGGCGAGCCAGCCACGGTAGTTCGTCACCGCCGCCTGCTCGATCCGCCGCGCGGAGGGCTCCCACAGCGGCGTGCCGGGACGCACCCGGGTCGAGCCGACGGCCGCGGAATGCTCCGCGCCCGCCGCCGCCGCCGGACGCTGCGGTGCCGTTCCGTCTGCTGCCACGGGCACTGACCCTAGGGCATTTGGCGCGGATCTACGGCGAACCTCGATCCGCCGGTGGCCGGTCGGGACTGTCACCACCGCTACCGGCGTGGGACCCGTTCGGGCTACCGTCGAGGGGTGACGGTGCCGGGCGAAACACAGCGGTCCGGCGGCACCCTGCCGTCGGCGGTCGAACCCACCATCTTGGCGTGGGATCCGGCCATGGCCGGCTACGACTTCGGGCCGCAGCACCCGCTGCACCCCGTCCGGCTGGGCCTGACGATGGACCTCGCCGAGAGTCTGGGCGTGCTCGACGCGCCGGGGCTGCGGATCGCCACCCCGACCCTGGCTCCCGACGAGCTGATCGAGCTTGTCCACGATCCGCTGTACCTGAACGCGGTGCGCGCCGCGCCCGACCCCACCCGGGCCCGGATGGCGGCCCTGTTCGGCCTCGGCTCCGCCGACAACCCCGTCTTCCAGCGGATGCACGAGGCCGCCGCCCTGATCACCGGGGGGACGATCGAGGCCGCCCGGGCGGTGTGGGCGGGGCCGGCGCGCCACGCCGTGTCGATCGCCGGCGGTCTGCACCACGCGATGCCGGGGATGGCCAGCGGCTTCTGCATCTACAACGATCCCGCGATCGCGATCGCCTGGCTGCTCGCCGCCGGGGCGACCCGGGTCGCCTACGTCGACGTGGACGTGCATCACGGCGACGGGGTGCAGACGGCGTTCTACGACGACCCGCGGGTGCTCACGATCTCGCTGCACCAGACCGGGCGGACGCTGTTCCCCGGCACCGGCTTCCCGGAGGAGGTCGGCGCGCCCGGCGCCGCGGGCAGCGCGGTGAACGTCGCGCTGCCCGCGTTCACCGGTGACGCCGGCTGGCTGCGGGCCTTCTCTGGCGTCGTCCCGGTGCTGCTGCGGTCGTTTCGGCCGCAGGTGCTGGTGACCCAGCACGGCTGCGACACCCACGCCCTCGATCCGCTGGCCGATCTGGAGCTGTCGGTCGACGGGCAGCGGGCCTCCTACGAGGCGTTGCACGCGCTGTCCCACGAGCTGTGCGACGGTCGCTGGCTGGCCTGCGGCGGCGGCGGGTACGCGCTGGACGCGGTGGTGCCGCGGGCGTGGACGCAACTGCTGGCGGTCGCCGCCCACCACTCCCTCGATCCCGGCACCGCGCTGCCGGCGCAGTGGCGCGCCGAGGCCCCGCAGCGGGTCCGCGCCGTCACCGGCCACGACTCCGTCGGGGCCACGGCGGGGATGCCCCGGACGCTCGGCGACGGGGTGAGCGTGCGGTACCGGCCCTGGGACGCCGGCGAGGGCGATCCCGACGACCCGCTGGACCGCGCGGTCGCCGCCACCCGGCGCGAGGTGCTGCCCCTGCACGGTCTCGACCCGACCGTGGACCGGTGAGCACCGCGCCGCTGCCGTCCCCGGCCGGGGACGAGACGCCCCTGGCGTACCCGGCGGAGTGGGAGGCCGACGTCATCCTCACCGACGGCGGCACGGCCCACATCCGGCCGATCCTGCCGACCGACGGCCCGCTGCTGCGGGCGTTCTGGACCCGGCTGTCCCCCCAGTCGATCTACTTCCGCTTCTTCACCGCCCGCCGGGCGCTCAGCGACGCCGACATCCACCGGATGACCGTGGTGGACCAGCGGATGCGCGGCGCCATCGTCGCCATGATCGGTGACGATCTCGTCGCCGTGGCGCACTGGGAGGGCACCGCGGCCCGGCCGACCGAGGCGGAGGTGGCCTTCCTGGTGGAGGACGCCCAGCAGGGTCGGGGTCTCGGCTCCGTGCTGCTGGAGCACCTCGCCGCCGCGGCCTGGGACCGCGGGATCCGGCGCTTCGACGCCGACGTGCTCGGCGAGAACCGGCAGATGATCCGCGTCTTCCTCGACGCCGGCTACACCGTCGCCCGGGCCTGGGACTCCGGTGCCGTCCGGCTGTCGTTCGAGATCACCCCCACCGAGCAGTCGGTGACGGTGATGCGCGCCCGCGAGCACCGCGCGGAGGCGGCCTCCATCGGCCGGCTGCTGCATCCCCGGTCGATCGCCGTCATCGGCGCCGGGCGGGCCGCGGGCTCCGTGGGCAACTCGGTGCTGCGCCACCTGCTCACCGGCGGCTTCGACGGCCCGGTCTACCCGGTGAACCCGGCGGCCGCGGCGGCCGGCACCGCGGTCGCCTCGATCCGCGCCTACGGCGGCATCGAGGAGGTGCCCCGCCCGATCGACCTGGCCGTCGTGTGCGTGCCGCCGGCCGAGGTGCCCGGGGTCGTCGCCGCCTGCGGGCGGGCGGGCGTGTGGGGCCTGGTCGTGCTCACCGACCAGCGTGACGACGCCGCCGACGCCGCCCTGGCCGCCGAGGCGCGGGCCGACGGCATGCGCGTCGTGGGTCCGGCCAGCATGGGCATTCAGAACCCGGCGGGGGGCCTGAACGCGTCGATGGTGCCGCAGATGCCGCCGGCCGGCCGGGTCGGCTGCTACTCGCAGTCCGGACCGTTCGGCGGGGCGATCCTGCAGGCGGCCGCCGCGCGGGGGGTCGGGCTGTCGGTGTTCGTCTCGGCGGGGGACCGGGCCGACGTCAGCGGCAACGACCTGCTCCAGTACTGGGAGGAGGACCCGGAGACCGACGCGGTGATCATGCATCTGGAGACGTTCGGCAACCCGCGCAAGTTCGCCCGGCTGGCGCGCCGTCTCGGCCGGCGCAAGCCGATCGTGACCGTGTACTCCGGCCGCTCCGCCCTCGACGACGCCCTGCTGCGGCAGGCCGGTGTGATCGGCGTGGACCGCATCTCCCAGGCGTTCGACGTGGCACTGCTGCTCACCTCGCAGCCGTTGCCCGCGGGCAACCGGGTCGCGGTGATCGGTGACTCCCGGGCGCTGGTCCGGCTGACCGCGCACGCCGCCGACGCCGCCGGCCTGATCGCCGAGGAGGTCCTACTGCCCGCGGGCAGCGGTTCGGCGGCGATCACGGCCGCGCTGCTCGCCGCGGTGCAACGGGCCGACGCACTCATCGTGACGGTGGCCCGACTGCCGCCCTCGGCGCCGGGCCCGGTCGCCGCCGGCGCGGTCGAGGCGGCCGAGCGCATCACCGTGCCGATCCTGGCCTCCGTACAGGGCGTCGACATGCCGAGCGAGCTCGCCGGCATCCCGGCCTACCCGTCCCCGGAGGCCGCGGTGACCGCACTTCGCCGCGTCGTCGGCTACGCACAGTGGCGGTCCCGCCCGACCGGCACCGAGCCGGTGACGGCCGTGCGGACCGACGAGGCCCGCGCGCTCGTCGCCGGCCTGGCCGGTCGGCTGCCCGAGGAGAGAGCCGCCGCGCTGTTGGACTGCTACGGCATCACGGTGCAGCCGGCGGAGCTCGTGACTTCGCCGCGGCGCGCCGTCGAGGCGGCTGCGCGGCTCGGTTACCCGGTGGCCGTCAAGGCCCGGTCACGCCCGTACCGACACCGGCCGGACCTGCGCGGGCAGCGCCTCGACCTGCCCGACGCGGCGGCGGTGCGCGCGGCCTGGACGTCGCTGCGCTCCCAGCTCGGACCGGAGGTGCCGATCGTCGTGCAGCGGATGGCGCCGGTCGGCGTGTCGGTGGTCGTCGGATCCGAGGAGCATCCGCAGTACGGCCCGCTGGTCTCCTTCGGCCTGTCGGGCCCGGCGACGGAGCTGCTCGGTGACCGCGCCCACCACATCCTGCCGCTGACCGACGTCGACGCCGCCCGGCTGGTCCGCTCGGTGCGGGCGGCGCCGCTGCTGCTCGGCTACCTCGGTTCGACCCCCGTCGACATCGCGGCGCTGGAGGATCTCGTGCTGCGCGTCGGCCGGCTCGCCGACGACGTCCCCGAGGTGGTTCATCTCACTCTTGACCCGGTCATCGTGTCGACCGGGCGGGTCACCGTGCTGTCGGCGGAGGTCGTGACCGGCCCGTCCGTGCCCAGAGCGGACGCCGGGCCGCGGCGTTTCTGGACCCCGGCGCTGCCTGTAGTCGACCGACCCCCCGTCCGGGGCGGTTCGGCACAACATGGTCACACCGTCCACAATCGTCTCCCATGACGTCGCCGTACTCCGGGCAGCCGCCCGTCTGGCCCGCATCCGGCGCCTTCGGGGTGTCGCAGTCCGATTCCGGGGGGCCCATCGAGGCCATGGGTACCCCCGGGGCCGGGGCACCCGGGCAGGCGGAGCTGGTGCCGATGTACGGCCCGGAGCGGGGCGCGCAGCGGCCGCCGGAGTCGGGGGCGACGGGTCCCGCCGGAAGCGGTCCGGAAGACGCCAGGCCGATCCCGACGGGGCCGCTCTCCACCGGGCCGGTCTCGACGGGGCCGGTCTCGACGGGGCCGATCCAGACAGGGTCGGCCTCGGGGCCGATCATGCCGGGTCAGGTTCCCGGGCCGGGTCGGCCGGACGTGGGCGGCGGGGGTCGCTCGATCGACGGCACACCGACTGCCCCGCCGACTCGCGTGCCCGGCCCAGCCCCCGCGCCGGGCACCCGCCCCGCGCCGGGTGGCCCCGCCGGCGGCTCCGGCGCCGGGTCCACGCCTCGCCATGGTGCCGTGGCGGGTCCTGGTTCCCTGGCCGGTCCTGGTTCCCTGGCCGGTCCCGGTCCCGGTTCGATGGCGAGCCCCGGCCCGAGCCTGGTGCCCGGCCAGGACCCCGAGAGCGGCGGGGGCCGCGGAGACCTGCCCGTGCTGCCCGAGGGATGGCCACTTGTCCCGCGGGCCGATCCGCCGGGGGCCGGCGAGGCGATGCCGCGCGACGTCATCGATGGGACCGGCCCGCGGCGAGGCCCCGAGGACGTCCCCCCGGAGCGCGGGCCGCTGAGCCTTGCCCGCGGCGGGCCACCGGTACCGGGTGGCGGTGGCAGCGGGGGCGGCAGCGGGGTGGATCCCGCGGTGGCGGCATACGCGATGTTGGATGCCTTGTTCGTCCGGGCACCGGTCGGACTCGCCCTGCTCGACCGGGCCGGCCGGTTCGTGCGCGTCAACGAGGCGCTCACCCGGTTGGACCGCCGGTCCGCCCGGGACCACCTGGGCCGCACCGTGTCCGAGGTGCTCGGTGACAGCGATGCCGAACTCGACGCCCTGCTGGCCCGGGTGCTGCGTACCGGTGAGGCCGTGGTGGACCTGGAGGTAGGGGTCGCGGGCTCGGCCGGAACACCGCTGACCTGGCTGGCGAGCTGGTTCCCGGTGAGCGATCCGCAGCTCGGTCCGGTGGGGGTGTCCTTCGTCGCGTTGGACGTCACCGGCCTGCAGATCGCCGATCGGGAGCGGCTGCGGGCGCAGGCGCGTTACCGCGGGCTCGCCGACGCCGCCGGCCTGGACGTGTTCCACGCGACGGCCGACGGCGCCCTCGACGTCGACCTGCCCGGCTGGCGTTCCGCCACCGGCCAGCAACCGGGGGCGTTGGCCGGTAGCGGCTGGCTGTCCGGGGTGCATCCGGACGACCGGGACCGGGTCGCGCGGCTGTGGCGGGGGGCGGTCGAACGCGGCGAGACCTTCGAGGCCGAATTCCGGATCTCCGCGCCGAGCGGTCTGGGCGCCGCCGAACGCGTCGTCACCGCCCGAGTGCTGCCCGTGCCCGGACCCGCGGTGGATGCCGCCGGCGGCCAGGCCGCCGCCGGCACCGGTCCGGCGCGCGACGGCCGGCCGGCCGAGTGGCTCGGCGTGGTCCGCGACCTCACCGGGGAGCGGACAGCCGAGGCGGCGCGGGCCGATGCCGATCAGCGGGCCGAGGCGGCCGTCGAACAGGCCGAGGCGGCCGCGCAGCGGGCCGAGTCCGGCGGGCTGTTCTCCGTCGCGCTGGCCCGGGCCAGCACGGTCGACGAGGTCCTCGCGGCGATCCTCGACGTCGGCGGTCAGGCGGCGCGGGCGGCCGGGCGCGGGGTCGCGCTGGTCGACGACGGCCAGGCGGAGCTGCGGTTCGCCCGTCCCGGTGGGGATCCGGCGCAGCGGCTCGGCCGCTGGCCGGATGTGGCGCTGGGAGCGGTGCATCCGGTGGCCGAGGTGGTGCGGGGAGCCCGGCCCCTGTTCCTGGCCGACCGGGAGGAGCTGCTCGCCCGCTGGCCGGTGTCCGGCCTCGCCGACGCCACCGCGGCGGCGGGTGAGCAGGCGTGGGCCATGCTGCCGCTGGTCGCCTCCGACGGTTCGGCCTTCGGCGTGGTGACCTTCGCCTTCCCGGCCCCGCGGACCTTCACCGCCGCGGATCGGGCCTACCTCGGCGGCCTCGCCGCGGCCGGCGCACGCGCGCTGGAGCGGGCCAGGGCACACGAGCGGCTCGTGACCGAGGCGGCGGGGGCGCAGGCGGCGCTCACCGCGGCGGACGAGGAGCGCGAGGCCCGGCAGCGCGCCGACCGGCGGCTGCGCCTGCTGACCCGGGCCACGCAGATCGTGACCGCGGCCGAGGACCCCGAGCCGTCCTTGCGGGCCGTCGCGGAGCTGATCGTGGCGGAGATCGCGGACCTGTGCGCGGTCCACCTGGTCACGGCCCATCCGGCCCTCGCGCCCACCGCGGTTGCGGCGGCTGAGGGCGGCGCGCAGGGCCCGACCGGAACCGAGCAGGACGACGGTGGGCGAACCGACGGGGCGGCGCAGGCTCCGCGGCTCCGGCCGCTGATCGTCGCGGGTTCCGCCGCGAGCGGCGCCGCGCCGTCGACCGGCGCCTGGATCGCGGCGCTCGCCTCGCCGTCGAACCCGATCACGCAGGTCGCGGCCCGTGGGATTGGGGAGGTCGTCAGCCACGCCGGGGACGGCTGGGAGGCGCCGTCCGACATCGCGCGCTGGATCCGTCAGGCCGGCGCCCACACGACGGCCGTGCTGCCCGTGGTGCGGGCCGGCCGGATCGCGGCCGTGTTCAGCCTGACCGCCGTCGGTGACCGGGCCCCGTTCACCGAGGCCGACCTGGCCTTCCTGACCGAGCTCGCCGGGCGCGCCGGGGTCGCCCTGGAGCGCCTCGACCGCGAGCACAGCGCGCGCGGCAGCGCCGTGGAGCTGCACGAAACCCTGCGTGGCGCGGCACCGGTGGTGCCCCGGGGGTTGCAGGTGGCTTCCCGCTACCTGCCCGCCGGGACCGAGGGGGACGCCGGCGGGGAATGGTTCGACGTGATCGACCTCGGGGCCGGCCGGGCTGCCCTGGTGATCGGCGGCGTCCGGGGTCGGGGGCTGCGCACCAGCGCCGTGATGGGGCAGCTACGTGCCGCCGCGCGCGCCTGCGCCCGGCTCGACCTGCCACCCGGCGAGGTGCTGGCGCTGCTCGACGGCGTCGTCGCGGACATGCCGGGACGCGAGGTCGCGACCTGCATCTACGCGATCGCCGAGCTCGACACTGGCGTGCTGACGCTGGCCAGCGCCGGCCATCCGCCGCCCCTCGTGGTCGCCCCGGACGGGCTCGTCTCGCGGCTGTACATGGCGGTCGGCTCCCCGCTCGGCGACGTCCACCGAGATCCGTCGGGGCACACCGACGCCACCGAGTACACCGTCCGCCTGGGCCGGGGCTACCTCATCGCCCTGTTCACCGAGGGCCTGGTCCGCGGGGGTGGCCGGGACGTCGACGCCGGCGTCTCGGATCTCGCGGCCGTCCTGGCCCGCACCAGCGAGGCACCCGACGACAACCTTGACGCGCTGGCGACCGCGGCCTGTGCGGGGCTCGGCCGCGACAACCAGCCGGCGCCCGCCGACGACGCCGTGGCGCTGCTGCTCGCCCGCCTGCCCGACGAGCCGACCGCCGGACCGACGCTGCTCGACGTCACCGTCGACGGTCCGTCCGGGCTGCGCGCGGCGCGGGCACAGTGCCGGCTCGCCCTGGAGAACGCCGAGCTGCCGGTCGAGATCATCGACGCCGTCGTCCTGGTCCTGTCCGAGCTGACAAGCAACGCCGTGCGTCACGGCCGGCCGCCGTTGTCCGTGCGGCTGCGGCGGCTTGGTGACCGGGCCGTCGTCGAGGTCGCCGATGGCGGCGGCCGGCTGCCCCGGCGCCGGCACGCCTCGCCGGACGACGAGGCCGGGCGCGGGCTCGACCTGGTTTCCCGGCTCGCCGTGCGGCACGGTTTCCGCCCGATCCCCGACGGCAAGGTGGTCTGGGCGGAGGTTGACCTGGTGGGGCCGGCCCCCGCCGATCCGGGCGCGCCGTGATCGGATCGCCCGGGCGGGCGGCGCAGGGCGGGTGTGGCGGGGTCGGGCTGTCCCGGCGCCGCCGGGCGAGCACGTCTCGCGTAACGTGAGCGGCATGCCGGACGCGGTGCTGCGGCTCGACAATGTCAATGTCGTGCGGGATGGGTCGTACCTTCTGCGAAATGTTGCCTGGGAGGTGCTTCCCGGTCAGCGATGGGTCGTCCTCGGCCCCAACGGCGCGGGAAAAACGACCCTCCTGCAGGTGGCCTCGGGCCGGCTGTTCCCGACCTCGGGCGCGGTCGACCTGTTCGGCCACCGGCTGGGCACGGTGAACCTCCTCGAGCTGCGCTACCGGGTCGGCGTCGTCAGCCCGGCGCTGGTCGAGACGCCGCCCCCGGACGAACGGGTGCTCGACGCGGTGGTCACCGCCGGCTGGTCGGTGCTCGGGCGCGGCGACGAGCCGTACGACGACGTCGACCTCGCCCGCGCCGCCGGCCTGCTGGCCCAGTTCGGCTGCCGGGAGCTGCGGGACCGGCGCTTCGGGACGCTGTCCGAGGGCGAACGCAAGCGGGTGCTGATCGCCCGGTCGCTCATGAGCGACCCGGAGCTGCTCCTGCTCGACGAGCCCGCCTCCGGGCTTGATCTCGGGGCCCGGGAGGCACTGCTGCGCCGGCTGACCCGTTTCGCCGCCGACCCCTCGGCGCCCGTCAGCGTCCTCGTCAGCCACCACGTCGAGGAGATCCCGGTGGGCGTCACCCACGCCCTGCTGGTGCGCGGCGGCCAGGTGCGGGCCGCGGGTCCGGTGGCCGAGGTGCTCACCGCGCCCAGGCTGTCCGACTGCTTCGGAATTCCCCTCGACCTCAGCGTCGCGGCCGGGCGCTACGCCGCCCGCCTGGCCGCCGGCCCGCCGCCACGGCGACCGGTGTCCGTCGGCGTCTGAGGCTGCGTCCCGCCCGGCTCTGGCCTCGCCCGGCTCTGGCCTCGCCCGGCTCTACGCCGGGCGTCCGCACGGCACGTCTCAGGGGCCGCTTGGCGTATCACGAGGAGCCGGGCGCCTGCGGCCGGCACCGCGCCCGAGGACCGCCGCGCGCGCGATCCCCGCGGGCTTCCGGGGGCGGGTTCCCCGGGCGATGCGTGGTCGCCGTCGCCGCGGCGCAGGCTGATGCGTCAGGGTGACGCGAGGCCCTCAGTGCGCAGGCTGATGCGTCAGGGTGACGCGAGGCCCTCAGAAGGCGTCAGACGTGCGCTGGCACCACGGTCGGGTCTTTTTCTCCCATAGCACCCTTCCGGCCCCGCATGCGCGTTGGGAGCCCCGCAAGGGGTATGCCGGACGGGCCGGGTCCGGGAGCCGCCGGGCGGTGAGCCCGGTGGGCGCCGCCGGGTGCGGCCGAGAACTGGGCGGGCGCTCCTACCGGCGAAGCCGGTCCCACAGCCAGCCGGCGCCACGCACCTCGGCGCCGAGGGCGCGGACGCGGGCGGCGAGCCCGCGATCCGAAGTGATCACGATGACGCCGGGGCCGGCGTCGCGGGCGGCGTCGACGATCGCGTCGTCGCCGTTACCGGGGGCGTGGACGACGGCGAGCGCGGGTGTGGCGCCGTCGCCGTTCGTCGCGTCCGATCGGGCGGAACCGTTCCCGGAATTGCCGGCGCCGTCTCCGGGCGGGCGGCGGCCCTTCTCCGCGCAGCGGTCGCCGTTCTCGGCAGAGTGGTCGCCCTTCCCCGTAGACCGGTCGTCCTTCCCGCGTGGCCGGCCGGCGTTCCCTGCCTGCCGGTACCTGTTCCCGGCCGGCTGGTCCGTGTTCCCGCTCGGCTGATCCATGCTTCCGCTCGGCTGGTCCGTGCTTCCGCGTGACTGGACATGGTCATCGTCGGGAGCCAGGGGCTTCGCCGGAGTCGGCTCGACGACCACCGCCGCGGCGGGAACCCCGGCCCGGGCCGCCCCTTCCAGAACGACCACGATCCCCGTCGGCCATTCCGCTGACCCCGGCGATCCGACGTGCCCGTCGGACCCGGCGATCCAGGCCGAAATATCGGCGAGCAGGCGCCGGGCCGCGCCCGGACGGTCGCGCCACCAGCCGTCGGCCCGGGACCCAATGACGTTGGCACCGTCCACCACCCACGTCCGTGGGTACTCGTCCGTGCGCCGAGCCATAGGGTCGGCGCCGGAATCAGGCGTACTCATCCGCCGCCACGATCCCCTTTGGCATTCGTACCGGTCGGTTCCGCTCGCGGCGCCAGCACCCCAAAGCACCCACCGGCTGATGCCTGCCGATTGCCCGGCAATCGTCCGGGGAGTCGGTAGACGAACACGATCGGTGTCCCAAGGTCGGCGGACATGGTCGCCGCCCGGCCGACGGCGGCCCAACTGTCCGCTTGCGGCCGGCGTTTCGGCTCGGAAGGTGTGATTCGCAGAACATGATCGCCCCTATCATGCCGAGCTTGGCCACCGTCTTTGGGTTCCGCACTCCGACAGCCTCACCAGCGTGCCTAGACCGGTGTCTTCGTGTTCGGCGGCCCCAAGTCTGCGAGTCCGCCGAACCAGGCGTGACAGTTCCCGGTGTTCTCGTGGTAATACTAGACGCGTGAGTTCTGCGGTCCGCTGACCTGAAGGAGTGTGGCATGGCCCAGAAGACCATCGTCTCGTTGATTGACGATCTCAGTGGAGAAGAGGCCGACGAGACTGTCCGCTTCGGACTCGACGGTGCGCAGTATGAGATCGACCTGTCGGAGAAGAACGCGACGAAGTTGCGTGAGTCGCTGGCCCCGTTCGTGACCGCGGCCCGCCGTTCCGGCGGCCGTGCGGCGGGCAGCCGCCGTGGCGTGCGTACCGCTTCGCGGCGTACCGGTGGAACCGACCGCACCGCCGACATTCGCGAGTGGGCGCGCAGCAACGGATACACGGTGAGTGACCGTGGCCGTATCGCCTCCAACATCGTCGAGGCGTACGACAAGGCCCACTGATCCTGGTCTTGACGACTTTTCCGGGTCGAGACTCGAAGCGGTGGACCCCGTAGTACCCGTCGTGCCCGCGGTATTCGGCCGCGGGCCGCAGGCCCCGGTGCCCAAAGACCTGCTGATCAGGTTTTGCCAGGGCAGGTTCCTGCCACACCGGCCTCGCCGGTGTGGCAGGAACGTTTGACCTCAGAGCCGACGCGCGCTGTCGTCGGCTCTGTTCGTTCCGTCAGTTCGGCAGATGCCGGCCCATCCAGTTTTCGACGTCTTCCGAGGTTCGCGGAAGCCCGGCGGACATGTTCCGCCTTCCCTCCCCGGTGACCAGGATGTCATCTTCTATCCGGACCCCGATGCCGCGCAGCTCGGGCGGAACGGTGAGGTCGTCGGGCTGGAAGTACAGGCCCGGTTCCACTGTCAGCACCATCCCCGGCTCCAGCGCCGCATCCCGGTAGGTCTCGTCTCGCGCCTGGGCGCAGTCGTGCACGTCCAGCCCGAGCATGTGCGACGTGGCGTGCAACGTGTATCGGCGGTGGATCCCCGCGCCCGGTGCGTGGGGATCCTCCGACAGCGATGCCTGGGCCCCGTCGGGCAGCAGTCCCCAGTCCGCCAGCGCGGCGGCGATGACCTGCATCGCCGCCCGGTGTGGAGCCAGGAACGAGGCTCCCGGGCGGACCGCGTCGATGCCGGCCTGCTGCGCGCGGAGAACCACGTCGTATACCTGGCGCTGCAGGTCCGTGAAACGGCCGGTGATCGGCAGCGTGCGGGTGACGTCGGCGGTGTAGAGCGACCTCCCCTCCACCCCCATGTCCAGCAGGGCCAGCTCACCGGCGCGCACCGGTCCGTCGTCGCGCACCCAGTGCAGGGTGGTCGCATGGTGTCCGCAGGCGACGATGGAGCCGTAGCCGACGTCGTTGCCGTCGACGCGGGCGCGCCGCCAGAAGGTGCCCTCCAACCAGCGTTCCCCGTTGGGCAGCTCCATCGCGCGGCCGATTTCCCCCACGCACTCGGTGAAGCCTCGCGCCGTCGCCGCGACCGCCTCGTCCAACCGGGCGATCTCGAAGTCGTCCTTGACCAGCCGTAGCTCGGAAAGGGCCTGTGCGAGGACCACATCGCGGTCGTCGCCCGATCTGTCGTCGGACCACCGCAGTACCGAGCGGTCGACCAGCGAGTCGATTCCCCGCAGCATCCTGGTGTTTCCCGGCGCCAGCCGGGCCAGCGCGCCCGGCAGTTCGGTCAGCGGCCGGCACTCGATCTCCAGGGCGGCGGCCGTCTCGCGAACCCCCGGCCGGGGACCGACCCAGAGTTCCCCGTATCGGCGGTCGGTGTAGAACGCCGAGCTGGACCGGTCCGAGCGGCCGGCGACATACAGCGTGGCATCGTGCTCACCGGCCGCGTTGGGTAGCAGAACCAGCACCGCATCGGGTTCATGACAGCCTGTCAACCAGAAGAAGTCACTTCCCGGACGGAACGGAAAATCCGTGTCGTTTGCCCGTACCCGCAGGCCGCCGCTGGGCACCACGAGGGCATCGGTCGGGAACCGTGAGCCCAACAAGGCGCGGCGTTTCGCGGTGTAGGGTGCACAGTCATCGCGGGATGGCACAGCGTCGTCAATGGGCGCCCAGCCGGTTGCCATAAACCGCCGGAACGCCGCGTGCGGTTCCTCATCGTGGTTGGCCTGGCCGGGTTCGCGGCCGGAAGACGCCGTCGGTTCGACCGTCGACTCGCCGGGCCCGGCGGTCGCCGGCTCCGAATCCGACTCCGCGCCAGCGGAATCCGTCGCCGCCCCGGGTACATCGATGCGGGGGCGGACAACGTCCGCTTCGCCGACAGTGATGACGTTCTGGTCACGCTCCGCCGAGGCTCCCTCGGGTACCCCCGTGCCGGCCGGTGGAGGTGTGCTTTGGTGGGACTGGGCACTCATACCGTTAACGGTAGGCCGGGTCGAGCTCCGGCGGGTAGTGCTGAACCGGTCCGCCGTCCATCGAGACTGCGGCGGACATCTCGCCGCGGTCGGAGCCGGATTTTCGGTACGCCGATCGTCCGGATGATGTGAGCCGATCCGGATGGCGCCCGGCCCGATCCGTCGCGCGGCGATCGGGTACTCGTGCGCGCCGTCATCCGATCACCCGGGCCGAGGGTACGTGCCGGCTGCCTCCGGCGACTTCGGAAGGTTACCCAAGGGCTGGCCTTCCCGCTTCGAACGGGTTAACGCGGGCAAGCAACGGGTTGTGCGAGATCCGTCCAATCCGCCGTTACGTAACTTTCTGTCGCTGCCCGTTGACGGGGGTGCCGGACCGCGGATAAGGGCCGGGACGGTGCGCCCTAGGGAGGTTCGGTCCGGGTGCGGACGTCATCGATCCCCGCAATCTCGGCCCGATATCCGCACGTTCATCCGCCTCCCGGGGCGGGGATCGGGGGACTCCCGGTGAGCCCGGACATCCGAGTCGGCGTGGGTGACTCCACCAGGGTGCTGTAAGTGACCTCACATCCAGGCGATGTCAGCATTTTCGGCCCGATCGTCGGCGCGGGACCGCAATTGCGGTCCGGTCGCGCCCAAGGATTGTGGGTCGGGACCGCGTGCCACGCGATCGCCGGACCCGCGCTCGCCGGACCCGCACTCGTCGGACCCGCGGTCGCCGGCGTGTCGGGTCGCCCATCCGACAGCCGCCGGGGACGCCGATGGTGTCCCACAGCACGACATCGGTGAGAGGCTGTCCCGGAGTGTTCCGTTCGTCGGCTCGCGGCGCGCCGCCTGGAACGGATGCCCGGCACAGGACGGTGTCACCGGCGCGGGAGATCTGCTCCCGGTGGACGAGGGAGGGGGAGGCGGCCATGACCTGGCCTCCGGATCGGCCGGAACGGCACGGGCCGCCCGAGGGACGCCGCGCGGGGGAGGACGACGGCCGGCGTCGCGATGTCCCGCGTCGCGATGTCCCCCGACGTGAGGTGCCCCGACGTGAGGTGCCCCGTCGTGAGGTGCCCCGGCCCGCGTCCGAGGAGAACTGGCCTGCGGGGCAGTGGCCGCGCCGCGACGCCGGGTCGCATCCGCCCGCAGTGGACCGCCCGGCTCGTCCACGGGCCCAGCCGGGCGCCGGCGGCGGCTCCCGCGATCCCTACGCCGATCCCCGTTCGGGCCGTGATCCCTACGCCGGGCGTGATCCCCAGGCCGGGCGTCATCCCGAGACTGGCCGCGCCGAGCCGCCCGGCGGCCGGCGGGTGGGCGATCCGCCCGGCCCGACCCGGCCGGACCTGCCGGAGACCGGCGAACCCGCGCCGCGCCGCAGCTCGATCCGCCGCGGCGTCACCGCGGTCGCGGCGGTGCTCGCCGCGGTCGTACTCGTTCTGGCCACCAGCGGCTGGGCCGTGTTGCGACACTACGACGGTCGGGTCCGACACACCCCTCTGACCTTCTCCGCAGGCGTGGACCGGCCGGCGTCGGCCACCGGCGGAACGCAGAACATCCTGCTGGTCGGATCCGACACCCGGGCGGGGACCAACGGCGAGTTCGGCGCGGCCGAGGGGCAGCGGTCAGACACCACGATCCTCGCCCATCTCGACGGCAACGGTTCGACGACCCTGATCTCCTTCCCTCGTGACCTGTGGGTGCGGATCCCGGCCTACACCGACGCGCGGGGCGTCCAGCACGCGGCCCAGCGCTCCAAGCTGAACGCGGCCTTCTCCTACGGCGGCCCGTCCCTGCTGGTCGCGACCATCGAGGGCCTCACCGGGATCCGCGTCGACCACTACGTGCAGATCGACTTCGTCGGCTTCCAGGGGATGACCGACGCCCTGGGCGGGGTCACCGTCTGCATCAAGGAGCTACCGGCCGAGCTGACGGCGCGCGGCTTCGACAACCTGCATGATCACTACTCGGGGTTCTCCGGCCAGGTGGGGGAGAATCGGCTGAACGGCGCGCAGGCCCTGGCCTTCGTCCGCCAGCGGTACGGCCTGCCGGAGAGCGACATCGATCGGATCCGCCGCCAGCAGCAGTTCCTGGGGGTCGTCTTCCAACGGATCGCCTCCACCGACACGCTGCTCAATCCGGCGAAGCTGATCAATGTGGTCGACGCCGCGACCTCCGCGATCACCCTCGACGACGGGACCTCCCTGGCCGACCTGCGCCTGCTGGCGGTCCGTATGCAGTCGATCGGTTCCGGTGGGGTCGCGTTCGCCACCGTGCCGGCCGCGGCAGGTCAACGCGCCGGGCAGAGCGTGCTGGTGCCCGATCCCGACCAGCTCGGTGCCTTCCTGAAGCCCTTCGGTGGCCGCGCCGCCGGGGCGAGTTCGGCGGGCGCGTTGCCTGCCGGTCCGGCCACCGTCACGGCCGTCCCGGTGTCCTGGTCCCGGCCGGCTGTGGCCGTGGGCGACGGCGCCCCGGCCAGCGCACAGGCGACCCCGGCTGCTGCGCCGGCGGGCGTCTCCTGCACCTACTGAGCAGGCCCTCGCCACAGCGCGGTCGTCGGCGCGGTGGGGTTGTCGTCGACGGCGCAACGGTCGAACGAGACGCCGCCGCCGGGGCCGGGGCGATCGGCCTCCCCGCCGCCCGGGCACGGGCCGTCGCCGGTCGGCGAGCCGCCGGTGGGGGACTGACCGCCGGCGGAGCGCGGACGGCTCGTGGGAGCTGAGCCGCCGGCGGCAGGCGGGTTCCCGGTGGGAGGCGGATTTCTGGTGGGAGGCGGACTGCCGGTGGCAGAGGGACTACCGGCGGCAGGCGGGGTGTCGCTGGTGGTGGGCCCGCTGTCCCCCCTCTTCCTCCGGTGCGAGGACTGCTCGTCCAGCGCCGCGTTGAGCTCGGCCCCCAGCAGCACAGCCAGCGCGGTGATGTAGAAGAACAGCAGCGCCGCCACGGGCGCGCCCAGCGAGCCGTAGACCAGCTCGTGGCTGAACACGATCTCCAGGTACAGCCGCAGCACGTCACTGCCGACCAGCCAGCACACCAGCGCCAGGGTGGCTCCGGGAAGCGCCCGCCACCAGGGCCGGCGCACCGGCAGGGACAGGTGGTACAGCGAGGTCAGCATCGAGAGCGCGACCAGCCCGACGACCGGCCAGAACAGCAGGGTCAGCAGATGGTCGACCGACGGGTGCTGGTCGGCGTCGAGAATCCGGGAGATCAGTCCAGGTCCCAGGATCAGCGCCGGTAGGATGATCACGCCGCTGGTGACCTGGGCGAGGAACAGCCCCAGCGCCACCAGCCGGCTACGCACCGCGGAGCGCTGGTCGCGCTGGCCGTAGGCGATGGTGATGGTGTTGACGAAGGTCGCCATCGCCGTCGAACCCGTCCACAGCGACAGCACGAAGCCGATGGAGATCACATCCGGCCGACCGCGGGAGAGGATCTCGTCCACGGTGGGCCGCACCGCGTCATCGACCACCGACTCGGTCAGCAGGTCACCGGCTCCGCGCAGGATGCTGTCCCGGATGCTGCTGAGCGCGTCACCGCCGATGGCGTCGGCGACGTAGCCGAGCGCGCCGAGCAGGGACAGCAGCAACGGCGGCAGGGACAGCAACTGCCAGAATCCCGCCTCCGCCGCCAGGCCCAGCACCCGGTGGCGCCAGGCGTTGGCGAGCGTCGTGCGCGCCAGGCGCAGCGGCCCCCGGGGGACCCGGCGCTGCTGGCGGTCAAGACGGCGGAACATCGCGCTGCGCCGCACCTTCGCCTGGGCCACCGTCCGGCGCTCCCGGGCTTGCGCCACCAGTTCCGGATTGGCCTCGAGGACGGCCCGGCGAAGCAGCACCGACCAGCGGCCCCGCGCCGGGCTGCGAGCCACGGGGGTGGATGCCTCCTTCCCCATGGCGGACACGGCCCCACCGTATGGCCTGGTGGAGCGCCTGGAGGTCAACGGAGCCCACGCGGTGTCGGGGTAGATCCCCTGATCGGGGGAGCGGACGGGGAAACGCTCGGCCTGATGTCACCGCGTCCGCTCCCCTGTAGTGACGGAGAGCAGCGAAAGGGGCACGCCACGTGATCGTGGCATGCCCCTTTAATACCTGAGCGTAGGACTCAGGACACGCTGAGCTTGTCGGTCTCGTCGTGGTATTCGACGGCCATCTCACGCAGCTTGGAGTCGTGCGACTTGGCATGATGCCGGCAGAAAAGGAGATCCCCGCCGCCAGGCAGCACCACCCGCACGTATGCCTGGGCACCGCACCGGTCGCAACGATCGAGGTTGGTCAGCGTCGGCTTCGTGGTAGTCCCTGTCACATCTACTCCAACTGTGTTAGGCGGTCAGACGTTCCTGCTGACCATGTGACGGTTTACTCACAGCCGGCTCTCGTGGCGTCATTGCATCCAGAGCGGCGTGGTGTCCGCGGAGCTTCGGACCGCGGATGGTTACTCGCCCCCGGCGAGCGGCGGCCTGATCAGGGCCGTCGGGCGCCGAAGACGATGTCGTCCCATGCTGGCACTGACTTGCGTCCGCGTCGACCGCCTGCGGGACGTTCCCCCCCACGGGTGCCGTTGTTCTGGCGGCTTCGTGACGCAGCGGGTGCACTCGACTTCTCTGCGGTCGAGTCGTCGGTACTCTCCGTCGTCGACTCCTCCGGATCGGTAGAAGTCGGCTCGCTCTTGGCCGCCGGCGCCGACGCGCCTCGGCGTTGCCTGGCGGCGGCGGCGGGGGCCTCTTCCGCCGCGATCGGGACCGCCGGTGAGCTCACCGCGGGTGTCTGAGCAGACTCCTCGGTGGGGGTGGCGGAGGCGCCGCCATCCGCGGATGGCGCTGCGGCGGCGGCATCGTCGGCCTGCCCCGGACGCCGGCCCGGGGGGGTGGCGACCGGCCTGGCCGGGCCGGTGGGGGCCCCGGCGGCGGTGCTCGGGCCGGCGGCTGCGGCGGGTATCGCGCCGGATCCGGCCGGCGACGTGGCGGAAGTCACGGCCGGCGCGCCGGCCTGAGCGACGGCGGCCCGGGGGGTTCCTCCCGTTCGCCCGGATCCGGCCGCGGCCGGTGCGCCCGGCCGGGACCGGGCGGCCGGGGTGGCGCGACCGGTGGCGGCTGCCGGCGGCGCGCCTGCGGTCCTGGTGCCGCCCGGCTCGGGGGCGACCCGGCGGCCGGTCCCGCGAGGCAGCGAGCCGACCCGGGTCGCCGCCGTCCGCCGCGGCGTCTGCGGCTCGGGTCGGCGCGCACCAGCCTCCTCGGCGGGCAGGGAAAGGTCAGGAGCCTCACCGGCCACCTCGCCACCCGCCGGGGCGGCCCAGGATTCGGCCGGCCGCGTGCCGGCACCCGCGCCCAGACCGGTCTCGGCGGCCAACCGGTCGGCCGACTCCGGCTCGGGCCGGCTCACCGGGCGGGTCGAGCCGGCGTAGTCGGCGGCAGGGTCGTCACGGTCGGTGGCAGGGCCGGGCTCCGGCACGGCGCGGAAGGTCTCGGTCCGGGCCGGCTCGTCCCAGTGCTCGCGGGGCGCCGGCTGCCAGCGGCCGTCGGCACGGGCCGCCGGGTGCCGCATCGTGGCGGCGGCTGGCGGCCCGGCCGCGGGACGCTGCGGAGGCATCCCGCCGCCACCCGACGGACGATCCTCGGCGGGGTAGGCGGCCGCCGGGGCGGCGGGAAAGGCGGTGGGCTGGACGTGGGGCCGGACCATGGGCTCCTGCGGCGCAGCCGGGGGCGGAGCGGCGGCGACCGTCGGCTGGGCCGGCGTGGCCGGCAGCCCCTGGTCGGACACGAGCGTCAGCGCCGGACCCGCGGCCCGAAGCACGGGCGGCGCGGGCGGCGGCGGGGGGGCCTGCTCGGCGCTTTCCGGGGCGACCAGCGCCCGGGCGGCGTCGTCGTGGGGGCGGACCCGGCGCACCACCGGATCCCACGTCCAGCGGGCGCAGCGGCTGTCCGAGGTGAGCTGGACGAGCCAGATGCCGTCGACGCGGCGCCAGGCGTCCCACTGGGCGGCGGCGGGATTGTCCTGGGCGACGATCAGGCGGGCGTCGACGACCTCGCCGAGCGGCCGCCCGGGCACCCCGCCGGGGTCCTTGGGTAGCAGCGCCGCCCGGGCCTCCTGCACGACGCGGGCGCGCTCGGCCAGCACGGGACCCTCGTAACGCTCCACACGCTCCACGGGTATGCCGGCGGCTCTGGCGACCTCCGCGGCGGTCTCCCCGGCACGCAGCCGGGCCTGGATCTCCCGCGGGGTCAGCGCGCTTTCGGTGCGCACCTCGCTGCGGCGCATCCCGCGCAGGGCAGCCCGGAGTCGGTCGTCCACCGGCACTCGGAACTGCTCACCGTCGGTCCTGCCGCCTGCGTCCGCGAGCACGAGGTAGCCGCCGTCCTCGCTGAGTGCGACCGCCCTCAGCTCACGCATGGCGCCTCCTGTTCACTCGAAGCCGTACCGTGCCCGGGTCGGCACGCCGCGGCGCACATCGCGCCGGTCGGCCGACGAGCCTGCGGGCAGATCGGCATGACGCACCTGAACCCGCCTTCGGCATGTGCGTCCCGGTAGGTGACAGCCTGCCATCGATGCGGCCGGCTGGCGGGCTGGCGGCGGACGACACGCACAGTCTGACCGAGTCGGGCCTGTCCGTCCGGGCCGGGAGCCGGCCGGATGATCCTACGGTCGCCGGCCGCCGGGCGGCCGGGTCGCCGGTCCCCGCCGCCGCGCCGGGCGGGCCGACGGTCGCGGCCGGCTCTGATCGGCGAGGCCGGACAGCGCGGCACCGACGATGCCCGCCTCGTTCTGTAGCTGCGCCGGTACCACCCGGGTGCGCAGCTCGAGCTGGTCGAGGAACCTGTCGGCCTTCTTGCTGACCCCGCCGCCGACAATGATCAGATCGGGCCAGAGCAGTGCCTCGAGCGTGTTGAGGTACCGGGTCACCCGCTTGGCCCACTTCTCCCACGACAGGTCCTCCCGCTCGCGGGCCGCGTCGGAGGCCTTCGTCTCCGCGTCGTGTCCATGGATCTCCAGGTGCCCGAGCTCGGTGTTCGGGATGAGCTGCCCGTGCAGGAACAGGGCGGTCCCGATGCCGGTGCCGAACGTCGTCATGACGACCAGCCCGGCGGTGTCGCGGCCCGCCCCGAAGGCCATCTCCGCGATCCCGGCCGCGTCCGCGTCGTTCACCGTGGTGATGTCCGCCGCAGTGGCGGATCCGGCCGGCTGCGCCGGCACCGAGGTGACATCCCCGTCGGCTCGGCCGAGGGCGCCGGCAAGTACGCCGACGATGTCGGTGCCGATCCAGGACGGCGCGATGTTCGCCGCCGTCAGCGCCACGCCGTTCTTGACCACCGAGGGCAGGGCGACACCCACCGGACCGGACCAGCCGAAGTGGCCGACGACCTCGGCGATGGTCGCCGCGACGGCGGCGGGCTCGGCGGGCTGCGGGGTCGGGATCCGCAACCGGGGCGCGGCCAGCGTGCCGTCCTCGATGTTGACCGGAGCGCCCTTGATCCCGCTTCCTCCGACGTCAACTCCGAAGATCTGCATCGCCCAGCCCCTCCCCGCGCCGAAAGTTCCCGCCTGTGGCGCCGGCGACGCCGGCCCCGCGGTCGCGTGCGCGGACGGCGCCGCCCGCCGCACATGCGCGGCCGGGTGGGCCGGTCCATCGACCGCCGCGAGCTAAGTCTCGCAGGCCCGCTGACCACGGGCGCCGGCCGCCCGCCCGGCAGCCCCTCCGGCGCGCGACGGACGGTGCGGCGCGACGTCCCCGGCCCGCCGCCCGCCGGCGGCCGCGGGCGCCGCCGGGGCGTGGTTCGGTCGGCCCGGCCGGGTCTGCCTCGCCGGCATCACCGGTCGGTCCGCTCGGCCGTCCGCCCCGGCCGAAGGGCCCGGTGGGTTCGGGCGCCTGGGCTCTATACGCTGGAGCGGTGAGTCTTGTCGACACCCATGGTCGCGTTGCGACGGACCTGCGGGTGTCGCTGACCGACCGGTGCAACCTGCGGTGCGTCTACTGCATGCCCGCCGACGGCCTGCCCTGGCTGGCGTCGGCGCGCCTGCTGACCGACGACGAGGTCGTCCGCCTGGTCGGCATCGCGGTGCGGCTGCTCGGCGTGACCGAGGTCCGACTCACCGGCGGTGAGCCCACCCTGCGGCCGGGGCTCGCGGCGCTGGTGGCCCGGCTCGCCGCCCTGCGGCCGCGGCCGGAGCTCTCGCTCACCACGAACGGGCTCTCGCTCGTCCGGTTGGCCGAGCCGTTGCGCGCGGCCGGCCTGGACCGGGTGAACGTCTCCCTGGACACCCTGGAACCGACCCGCTTCGCCCGGATCACCCGCCGCGACAGGCACGGCGACGTGCTCGCGGGGCTGCGCGCCGCCGCGGCGACCGGTCTTGCCCCGGTCAAGGTCAACAGCGTCCTCGTCCGGGGTGTCAACGACGACGAGGCCGCCCGCCTGCTGCGCTGGTCGCTGGCCGGGGGTTACGAGCTGCGGTTCATCGAGCAGATGCCGCTCGATGCCCAGCACGGTTGGCAGCGATCGGAGATGGTCACCGCGGCGGAGATCCTCGCGGCCCTGCGCGCCGAGTTCACGCTGCGGCCGCTGCCGGGGCGGGGCAGCGCGCCCGCCGAGCTGTTCGAGGTCGACGGCGGGCCCGGCCGGGTCGGGGTGATCGGCTCCGTCTCCGCCCCCTTCTGTGCGGCCTGCGACCGGGTCCGGCTGACCGCCGACGGTCAGGTGCGCAACTGCCTGTTCGCCCGGGAGGAGAGCGATCTGCGCGCGGCCCTGCGCGCCGGTGCGGACGACGAGCGGCTCGCCGCACTGTGGCGGGCCGCGGTACGGGGCAAAAAGGCCGGCCACGGGATCGGCGAGCGCGGCTTCCGCCAGCCGGACCGGCCCATGTCGGCGATCGGCGGATGACCGCCCCGCGGGCCGGCTGCAGCGCGCTCGTGCTCGCCGGTGGCGCCGGCCGCCGCCTCGGCGGCCGGGACAAGCCGGCTGTCGTCGTCGGCGGCACGACCCTGCTCGATCGGGTGCTTGCCGCGGTCGCCGGCGCCGGCACCGAGCGGATCGTCGTCGTCGGCCCCCGTCGACAGCTCGCGGCGCCTCCCGAGGGCGGGGTGTGGTGGTGCCGGGAGGACCCGCCGGGCGGCGGCCCGGTCGCGGCGATCGCCGCGGGGCTGGCCGCGGTCGCCACCCCGTTCGTCGCCGTCCTCGCGGCCGACCTGCCGTTCCTCACCGGCCGGGAGATCGAACTGCTGCGCCGCGCCGCCGAGGAGCCAGCGGCCCACGCCGCCGTCCTGGTCGACCCGGGCGGGCGGCGCCAGTACCTCGCCGCGGTCTGGCGCACCGCGCGGCTGCGTGCCGCGCTGCCCACAGACCCGGTCGGGCGGCCGGTGCGCGGCCTGTTCACCGACCAGGAGGTGACGTCCGTGCGCGCGGACGCCCTCGCCTGCCTGGACTGTGACGCGCCCGCCGACGTGGCTCGCGCACGGCGGTGGGCCGGCCGGGTCCGGCCGGGCACGATGTGACGATGACCTCCGCCCACAGCCCGCGACCCGCCCACAGCCCGCGACCCGGGGACAGCCCGCCGCCCGGTGGTGGCGGCGACGTCCTGGACCGATGGTTCGCGCAGGTCGGCGCCGAGCTCGGCCTGGAGTTGGCGGGCGTCGACGTGCCCGCACTCCTCGATCTCACCCGGGACGTCGCGCACGGGGTCGCGCGCCCGGCGGCGCCGCTGACCGCGTTTCTGGTGGGTCTCGCGGCGGGCCGAGACGCCGCGGGCGGCACCGACGTGGCGGCGGCGGTCCGGGCGGCGACGGCCGCCGTGCACGATCTGCTCGACCGGCGGGCGGACGAGGCCGCTCAGCCCATCCGGCCGGGGCCCGCCTCGTCGAGGTAGCCGCGCATGTCGATCGCCATGGTGCGCACCGCGTCCTGGTCGGGCTCCTCGTACTGCTCGCCGCCGCTCGTCGCCCGGGCGTAGCCGAAGGTCAGCCGGGGCAGCACCTGCGTCGGGGTGTCGAGGTCGTCGGCCCACTCGGGCTCGTCGCCGGTGAAGGCGGCCGGGCCGGAGGGCAGGTCGTCCGCGCCGGGCGCGGCCGTCACGACGGCCCAGTCGATCACGCCGAGCACGATGATCGCCGCCAGCGCGGGCACGGCCGCGATCGGGTTCCACGCCGTCAGCCCCACCAGGGCGAACACCGCGACCACCGTCAGCCCCCCGACGAGGTGGCGTCGAGTGGGACGAAGCGCGGGAACCTTTCGACCACGCCGATAGTGCGCCATACCGACAGTGTGCCCCACGGTCGGCGAGTCCTCGTGTGGCCGGCGTGTCCCCATGTGGTCGGCGTGTCCTCATGTGGTCGGTCGGGACCCGCGGGGTGTCGAGCCGGCTGCGGCCGGGAAGTCGACCGGCACGCTCGTTCGATGGGTGAGTCCCGGCGTGGGTGAGTGGGAACGCGGGTCGCGTTCCACCGCTTCGGCCGGGGCCTTCCGGGTATCCAGCAGGGACCTGACCTGACCTGACCGGCACGACCGCGCGGCGACGCTCGTCGTGCCCGGGGTGAGACACCCGGGTCGACGTCCGGGCCGGCACGGGACGGTGATTCTGGCGGCCCGAAAGTTCGGCCGCGGGGCATCGGACCGGCCGTCGGGAGCCCTCTGTGGGCAGGTGGCGCGGTTGCACGTGACGGTGGCGTCGCCGGTCGACGCCCGACAGCGGAGGGTATGGAGTCTCACCCTTTTTGGTGAAGGTTGTGCACGTCGGGCGGCTTCTGGGCCACACTTTTCGGAGGAAAGCGATATGGACCCATGGCCCGGCGCCGCACCATGCGTTCGACCTTGCGAGGCGGGAGGTTTGCCGTGGCGGCTCGACGTCGGACGACCCGTCCGCGCCGAAAGTCTCTACCAGGCACCCTGCTACTGCTCACGGTAGCGGCGGCGGTGCTTTTGGTCGGCGGCTGCGGCTCGCCGAGTTACGAATATGTGACGAACAAGAAGGACGGTGCGTTTCTCCGGGTTCCGAACGGGTGGAATCACCAGGAGATGCCCGGGCCGGCACTGTTCGGTATCGATGCCCGCAACGTCAGTCCCGAGATGCTGCAGGGGCTGATGTCGCGGGAATGGGTCATGGGCCTCGACGCGGCCCGGCGATTCGACGACTCGCGCCTGCTCGTCCCGGACGCCACCCTGCCCAAGGGGTTCGCGCAGGTTCGCCACCTGCTGCCGGAGGAGGCGAACGCGGTGTCGACCAACGACCTGCGCAACTTCGTCCTGTCGGTGGACGACGCGGTGGCCGCCCAGGAGAAGGCCGTGCGCCAGGACCCCTACGGCGCCCGGCTGACGCCCGATTTCCTGCTGCTGGCGGATGAGGTCGTGCACAAGAAGGACGGCGTGCACGGGGTGCACCTCGTCTACCAGGTGCAGACCGACGCCGGCCTGGTGACCATCGACCAGACGAGTCTGCTCGACAACGGGCAGACGGTCCTCTACCAGCTCATCCTCGCGTGTTCGTCGCTGTGCTACGCGCAACACGCAGACCAGATCGGCGATGTGGCCAAGTCCTTCACGATCGAGCCGACGGACCGAGGGCAGTAGGGGTGGGCGTGATGGACCACGCAGACGGGATCCGCGTAGACGGGATCCGCGCGGACGGGCCCGGCACGGATGGGCCCCACCCGGGTGGAGCCCGGACGGATGGGAGCGTGGCCGGCCTCGACACCGGGTTGCGCGGCGTCGACGCGGCCGGGCCGGACGGCCCTGCGCCGCCCGGCGGGCCGGCGGCGGCGTCGACCGCGACGGCCCAACCGGAGACGACGGCCAAGGGCGACGGGAAGCCGCGCCGCCGCCCGCTCCCGCTGTGGGACCGGGTGAAGTTCCTGATCCTGCTCGGCGCCGTGTTCCTGTTCGTGGTGGCCGCGGACGTCTCCGGCGATCCGCTGATGACCTGGGCCGACGCGTTCCGGATCCAGGCCAGGAAGAGCGCCTGGGTGCTCGTCCTGTTCGGCCTCGAGGTGCTGCACCAGCTCCACATGCTCCTCGCCGAGCGGTGGTCGGGCTACCACGTGTTCTGGACCGACCGGATCTTCGGTCTGGCGGAGCGCCGGATGCTGCGGCTCAACGACTGGAACCGCTACCGGCTCAGCCGGGCGGCGAAGTGGGTCGTGGCTCTCGCCCTCGCCCTGTTCGTCTACGCCCGGCTGTCCCACACCTCGGTCTTCGACGCGCTCGTGCAGGTGCCGGGCGACCTGTGGAAGGCCATTCCGTTCGTCCTCCAGATCGTCCTGCTGATGGTCCTGGTCGTCGGCCAGTTCGTCGTCATGTTCTGGTTCCTGTCCAAGGGCGGGGTCGACACCTACTTCCCGGAGGACATCACCACCCGTTTCGCCGACGTGTGGGGTCAGGACCACGTCGTTAGCCGGGTGCAGGAGAACGTCTTCTACCTGGAACGGCCCGAGGAGATCGAGAGTCGCGGCGGGCACGTGCCCGGCGGCATCCTGCTGTGGGGGCCGCCCGGCACCGGCAAGACGCTCATCGCGGAGGCGGTGGCCGGTGAGACCGGCAAGCCCTTCGTGTTCGTCGACCCGGGCGCCTTCTCGGCGATGTTCATCGGCGTGGGCATCCTCAAGGTGAAGTCGCTGTTCCGCAAGCTGCGCAAGCTCTCGTTGCGCTACGGCGGCGTCATCGTCTTCTTCGACGAGGCCGACACGCTGGGCAGCCGCGGGGCGCTGAACGGCGGCTTCGGTGGGATGGGCAGCGGGGCGCGGTCGTGGTTCGCCCGCCAGGGCGCGCCCGCGGCCAGGGCGTCCGGTGTGGCGTCGGGCATGGCCGGATCGGGCGCGGCGGGGCGCCTCGCCGACCCGTTCGGCGCGCGTGGCGATGGCGGGTCGCGCGACCTGTGCAACGGTCTGTCCTACCTCAGCTCCGCCGCCCGCTCGGAGATCACCCGGGAGCACGCGCGGGAGCAGTTCGTGATGGGCGGCGGTGGCGGCGGGTTCGACGGCACCCTGCAGGCGCTGCTCACCGAGATGTCGGGGCTGAAGAAGCCGCGTGGGTTCCTCAACCGGGTGGTGCGCCGCACGCTCGGCATGCGTCCGAAGCCGCCGCCGAAGTACCGAATCCTGGTGATGATGGCGACGAACATGCCGCAGTCGCTGGACGAGGCGCTGCTACGTCCCGGCCGCATCGACCGCCAGTACAAGGTCGGCTACCCGAGCAAGGAGGGCCGCATCCGCACCTTCGAGGGGTACCTCGCGAAGGTGCGCCACGAGCTCACCCCGGAGCAGATCGACCGGCTTGCCATCATGAGCCCGGAGTCCACCGGCGCGACCATCAAGGACACCGTCAACGAGGCGCTGGTGCAGGCGGTCAAGGACGGCCGTGAGGTGATCACCTGGCAGGACATGCTCCGGGCTCGGGTGATCAAGGAGTACGGCCTCGCCGACGACCACGAGCACATCGACCGGGAACGGCACAGCATCGCCCTGCACGAGGCGTGTCACGCCGTCGTCGCCTACCGGATGCAGCGCGGTCGCGTGATCGACCTGGCGACCATCGAGCGGCGCGGCGGTGTCGGCGGCTTCGTGGCCCACGTCGCCGTCGAGGACCGGATGTTCATGTGGAAGTCCGAGATCGAGATCCAGGTGATGGTCTCGCTGGCCTCCCTCGCCGGGGAGCGGATGTTCTTCGAGGGGGACAACACCGTCGGGGTCGGCGGCGACCTGCGCAGCGCCACCCTGCTCGTGGCCAACTTCATCTCCTCGGCGGCGATGGGCGAGACCCTGGCCTCCCGGCTGTCGATGCTCGAACAGCAGATGGGTAACGCCTCCATCGACGCCGACCGGCCCTTCGGCGAGCAGGTCGAGGTCAAGCTGCGCGAGCTCTACGAGCGCACCGAGGCGGTGCTGGGCGCGAACCGCCGGGAGATCCTCGCCCTGACCCACGCCCTGGAGACCCACAAGACGATCACCGGCGAGGATGTGGAAGCCATCATGGAGGGCCGCACGGGGCCCACCGTCGACGGCCGTCGTTACCACGAGCCGGACTTCCTCAACGTCGCGGAGCGCTACCACTCCGACGCCGTGCGGGCGCACCGGGGCCAGACCCGGGAGCTGCACAAGCTCCCCGAGCTCGGCCGCGCGGCGGCCAGCCACTCCGCCGAGGCGCCAGGGCCGCCGTCCGCGGCCCCCGCGGCGGCCCCGCCGGCCCCACCCGCCGGCCGGCCGTCGGCCGCCGGTCAGGGCCAGCAGGGCCCCGGCAACTAGGCGGGTGACGAGACGAATGACTCCGAATCGCTCGGAACACCCTGACCACCGGGCAGACCGCCGAGGGTCATTCGATCGCCTTCGCCCGTCCCGCTCCGTGCCGGGGCTGGGCACCGGTGGCCGGGGCACCGGCGACCGGGGAGGGGCGTAGCGAGGCAAGGGCGAACCCGGCCGCGGCGAGGGCCGCGCCGGCGGCGAGTACCAGGCCGGCACGCGGGCCGAAGGTCTGCGCGACCCAACCGGCGATCGGTCCGCCGAACGGGGTCGTGCCGAGGAACGCCACCGACCACAGCGCCATCACCCGCCCGCGCATGGCCGGGTCGGCGGAGAGCTGCACGGTCGCGTTCCCCGTCGAGATGAACGCGACGCTCGTCCCGCCCACCAGCACGAGCGCGGCCAGCTCCAGCTCGATGGAGGGCGCGGCGGCGGCGAGAAGGAACGCGATGCCGAAGGCCCCGGCGATCACTGCGAGCGGCCGGACGCCGATGCGGCGGCGACGGGCCACCAGCAGCCCGCCGATGACCGCGCCGGCCCCCATGGCCGAGGTCATCATGCTGTAGGTCGCCGCGTTGCCGCCGAAGGTCTCCCGCGCCACCAGCGGCAGCACGACCTGGAACTCGTACGACAGCGCGCCGATGACCAGCATCATGATCAGCGGAATCCGCAGCACCGGGGTGCGGCGGACGTAGGCGAAACCGGCCCGTAGCTGTCCCGGTGCCCGCTGTACCGGCGGCCTCTCGTGCAGCGCCGAGGTGTCCATGCGGTGCAGGGCGAGCAGCACCGCGCCGAACGACGCCGCGTTGAACAGGAAGCACCCGGCGGTGCCGACGGCCAGGATGACCACGCCCGCGATGGCCGGTCCGACGATGCGGGCCGCGTTCACCGTCACCGAGTTCAGGGTGATCGCGTTCGGCAGGTGGTCGGAACCGACCATCTCCTGCACGAAGCTCTGCCGGGCCGGGTTGTCGACCGCGTTGCACAGGCCGATGAGCGCCGCGGCCACCGCGACCATCCACAGCCGGGCGGTACCCGTCAGGTCCAGTACTCCCAGGGCCAGCGCGGCGAGCCCGGAGCCGACCTGGGTGATCATCAGCAGATGCCGTCGGTTGGTCCGGTCGGCGATGAGGCCGCCGTAGGGCCCGAAGAGCAGCACCGGCAGGAACTGCACGGCCGTCACCAGGCCGAGGGCGGTTCCCGAGGCGCCCAGCGAGAGCACCAGCCAGCCCAGGGCGATGGTCTGCATCCAGGTCCCGCACAGCGAGACGACCTGCCCGGTGAGGAAGCGGCGGAAGTTCGGTATCCGCAGGGCGGCGAAGGTGCCGCCACTCGGTGAGGCCACCACGGCTGATCCAGCCGTGGCACTGGTACCGGGGTCCGGCCGGTCCGGCTCCGTTGCCGGGGGCCGGCCGGGACTGTCGACCTGCAGGGACATGCACACACCTCCAGACGGACCAACGCCTGGGGGCGAATCGTTATTTCGCAACAGGTAACCATCTTGCCCGATGGTGACGGAGCCGAGCCGCCGGTTGGCTTTCGCCGCAACCCGCTCTACTATGCGAACAGACGTTCGATTGATGCGCCGTGGGGCAGGCGGAGTTCCGCCGGAGTCCGGTGCGGTGCATCGGTGCGGGAGGGGTTGGTGATCGTGATCGATGTCGAGGCGTTGCTGGGCGGGGTCGTCGCCGTCGACGCGCGCGAGCTGCCCGATGTGGAGGTCGCCCTGCTGGTCGTCGACGTCCGCCGGCTGGTCGACGCCACCGACGCGCTGTGGATCCGGCTGCTGGCCGAATTCGACCGGCGCGGGCTGTGGCGGCTCGACGGTGCGCGGTCGGCCGCGGCCTGGCTGCGCCGGGAATGCCGGCTGGTGCACCCCACGACGGCCACGGCACTGGTGGTCGCGCGTGCCGTCGAGGCGCTGCCGGCCTCCGGCGAGGCCTTCCGCGCGGGCACCCTCAGCTTTGAGCACATGCGGGCGATCGCGCCCGCCGCCGCACCGGAGCGGCGTGAGGTCGCGTTGCGGGCGGATCCGATCTTCGCCCGCGCCGCCCTGTGGATGAACCCGCGGCAGATGAGCAATGTCGTGCGCACCTGGATGCAGTTGGCGGACGGATGAGCGCCACGATCGGGCGGTACGGATGCCGGGGAAGGCGGTCGGGGGTGGAACGGTCTGCGGCTCGGACCCCGGGTCAGGGGGGTCCGAGGGTACCGGGAGACGGGGCGAGGTGGCCCCGGTGGCCGCTACAGCGGGATGTTGCCGTGGACGTTCTTGTCCGCACGGGCATCGGCGAGCGCGCTGGCCAGCGCGGAGGCGACGGCGCCTCGGGTCGCGGCCGGGGTGACGACGGCGTCGATCACACCCAGCTCGACGGCCCGGTCGATGCCGCCGACCGTGCGGATGTGCTCCTCGGTGAGCTCCGCCAGCACGTCCGGTCGGCGCTGGGCCGGCACCTCGGCCAGCTTGCGCCGGTGCAGGATGCCGACCGCGGCCTCCGCGCCCATGACGGCGACCTGCGCCGTCGGCCACGCGAACACGGCCGTCGCCCCGAGCGAGCTGGCGTTCATCGCGATGTACGCGCCGCCGTAGGCCTTGCGCGTCACGACGGTGACCCGGGGCACGGTGCACTCGGCGAAGGCGTAGAGCAGCTTCGCCCCGCGGCGGACGACGCCCTCCCACTCCTGCCCGACGCCAGGCAGGTAGCCGGGCACGTCGACCAGGACGATCAGCGGCACGCCGAACGAGTCGCACATGCGCACGAAGCGCGCCGCCTTCTCGGCGGAGGTGGCGTCGAGGCAGCCGCCGCGGCGCAGCGGGTTGTTCGCGACCACCCCGACGGTGCGGCCACCGAGCCGGCCGAGCGAGGTGACGATGTTCCGGGCCCACTGCGGGTGCAGCTCGATGCCCTCGCCGTCCAGCACGGCGTTCACCAGCGGCCGCACGTCGTAGGCCCGCCGCGGGTTCTCGGGCAGCAATTCGGCGAGCTCGCGCCCGGCGACCTGGCCGATGTCGCGCTGGTCGGCGAGCAGCACCGCGAGCGCGCGGGTCCGCTCGATCGCCTCGTCCTCGGAGTCGCAGGTCACGTGCACGACCCCGCTGCGCTTGGAGTGCACCTCGGGGCCGCCGAGGCTGGCGGCGGTGCACTCCTCGCCCGTCACCGACCGCACCACGTCCGGGCCGGTGACGAAGACCTTCGCCTCGGGCCCCATGATGACGATGTCGGTCAGCGCGGGGCCGTAGGCAGCGCCGCCCGCCGCCGCGCCGAGCACCAGCGAGAGCTGGGGGACGCGGCCGGAGGCCCGGACCGTCGCGGCGAAGATCCGTCCGACGCCGTCGAGCGAGGCAACGCCCTCCTGGAGCCGGGCGCCGCCGGAGTGCCAGATGCCGACGACCGGGCAGCCGAGCCGGACGGCGGACTCGATGGCGTGGACGATGCGGGCGCAGCCGTCGCGCCCCATCGCACCACCCTGTACGGTCGGGTCGGTGGCGAATGCGACGACTTCGTTCCCGTCGACGAGGCCCTGACCGGCGACGACCCCGGATGTGTCGCCGGCTGCGAACAGGGACACCGTGTCGGCGTCGAAGAACCGGCCAAGCCGGGCCTCGGGTGTGCGTGGGTCAACTCGGTCGATCGTGGACAGACTCACCGTGCGTCTCCTTGCCTGAACGGCGCCGGACCGGTTCATCGGCCGACGCGCGACCACCTGGGGTACGCGCCGGTACCCGCGAGACACTCGGTCCGGCGACCATGGGCGCCCGCCGCACCGGCGGGCGGTGCCGTGGCGGCGGTGGGGCGGCCGGCGTCACGGCGACATCTAGGTGACTGCGATGGGCGGATCTGGTGCGGCACTCAGCGGTGGAGCAGGGGTGGTGCTGAGCCGTGTGGGCACCCGTTCGGTGCCTCACTGCCGTCGCTGTGGCCGGCGGATCCGGATCCGCGCCCGGCCGGGCGCGGCATGCGGCTCCGCCGGCGTCCCGACGGTGACGGCCGAGTGCCTGGCCGATGCGGGGCGGCGTGGGCCGTCCCCGCGGCGGGGCCGTCAGACCGTGAAGGCCAGGCAGACGTCGTGGCCGCCGAAGCCGAACGAGTTCGACAGGGCCGCGCCCGTGCCGATCTTGCGGTTGTCGATGCTCACGACGTCGAGCGCGATCTCGTCGTCGAGGGCGTCGAGGTTGCGGGTCGCCGGGACGATCCGCTCGCGCAGGGCCAGGATGCTGACCACCGCCTCCACCGCGCCGGCCGCCCCGAGCAGGTGACCGGTCATCGACTTGGTCGACGTCACCGCGACCTCGTCGACGTGGTTGCCCAGCGCGGAGCGCAGGGCCACCGCCTCGGCCACGTCACCCGACGGGGTCGACGTGGCGTGTGCGTTGATGTGGATGATGTCGGTGGGCTCCAGCGACGCCGAGCGCAACGCGGCACGAACGGCCCGCGCGGCGCCGGCACCGGTGGGATCCGGGGCGGCGATGTGGTAGGCATCCGAGCTGATCCCGGCGCCCGCCAGCGTGCCGTGGACCCGCGCGCCGCGGGCGGCGGCGTGCTCGGCGGCCTCCAGGACCAGGATCGCCGCGCCCTCGCCGAGAACGAAACCGTCCCGCGCCTTGTCGAACGGGCGGGACGCCGTCTCCGGCGTGTCGTTGCGGCGGGACAGGGCCTGCATCTGGGCGAAGCCGGCTATCGGCAGGGCCGCGATCGCCGCCTCGGTCCCGCCGGCGATGACGACGTCTGCCCGGCCGGCCCGGATGATGTCCAGCCCGAGGGCGATGGCCTCCGAGCCGGACGCGCAGGCGCTGACCGGGGCGTGCACGCCCGCCTTCGCCTTGAACTCCAGGCCGACCGTGCTCGCCGGGCCGTTGGGCATGAGCATGGGCACCACGTGCGGCGAGACCCGCCGGGCACCCTTCTCCCGCAGCACGTCGTGCTGGGTGAGAAGGGTGATCACGCCGCCGATCCCGGAGGCCACGCAGGCCGCGAGGCGCTCCTGGTCGACGTCGGGCGAGCCCGCGTCGGCCCACGCCTCGCGGGCGGCGACCAGCGCCATCTGCTGGCTGCGGTCGAGGGTGCGTGCCTCGACCCGGCCCAGCGGGAGCTCCACCGCGAGCGGCGCGCCGATCTGGACCGGAAGTTGCTCGATCCATTCCTCGGTGAGCCGCCGGGCGCCGGAGCGGCCCGCGAGCAGACCCTCCCACGTCGAGGCGACATCGCCACCGAGGGGAGTGGTTGCCCCGAGGCCGGTGACGACGACCTGCCTTGGGGTTGTGGTCACGCCGCCACACCAGCCCGCTGGATGTACGAGACCGCGTCGCCGACGGTCTTGAGGGACTTCACGTCGTCGTCCGGGATCTTCACGGAGAACTTCTCCTCCGCGGCGACGACCACCTCGACCATGGACAGCGAGTCCACGTCCAGGTCGTCGATGAAGGTCTTCTCGGGGGTGACGTCGGCGGGGTCGACACCGGCGACCTCTTCGAGGATGACGGCGAGACCGGCGAGAATGTCCTGGGACACGGTGGTTCCTCCTGTGGGATTGGGCTGGTGGCGGCGGTGGCTGCGCGCGATCAGGCGATCGTCGCGGGCAGGCGCCAGGATGCTGGTACCTGGGACAGGGGTGTGGCGGGCCCGGTCGTCGGACCGCCAGGGGTGCGGCGCGCGGGCATCCGCGCCGCGAGGTCAAACAGGGTCACGGGCATCGCACGACCTGCCCGCAGTAGGTCAGGCCGGCGCCGAAACCGAACAGCAGCACCGGGTCGCCCCGGCGGATCTCGCCGGTGTCGAGCAGGCGGGCAAGCCCCAGCGGAATGCTCGCGGCGGAGGTGTTGCCCGATTCGACGACGTCGCGGGCGACGGCGGCGTTCGTGGCGCCGATGCCCGTCGCGAGTGCCTCGACGATCCGCAGGTTGGCCTGATGCGGAACGATACCCGCGAGCTCGTCGGGCGCCACGCCAGCCCGTTCGCAGATCTGCCGCACGGTCGGCACCAGGGAGATCGCCCAGCGGAAGACCGCCTGGCCTTCCATGCGGAACATGTTGTCCCCGTAGCCGGGGACGCGAATGGCCTCCGGCCGGGAGCCGTCATGGCCCCAGACCGCCGGGCCGATCTCGTCGGTCTCGGCCGCGCCGATCACGGTCGCCCCGGCGCCGTCGGCGAGCAGGATGCAGGTGCTGCGGTCATCCCAGTCGGTGTAGTCCGACAGCCGCTCGGTGGCGACGACGAGGACGTGGCGCACGCTGCCGGCGCGGACCATGTCGGCGGCGGTCGACACCGCGTAGCTGAACCCGGCGCAGGCGCCATTGATGTCGAACGCGCCGGCCTGTCCGGCCCCGATGCGGTGGGCGATCTGCGGCCCGGCGCCGGGGATCTGCGAGGGCGAGGTACACGTCGCGCCGATGACGAGGTCGATGGTGTCCGCCGTCAGGCCGGCGGCCGCGAGCGCCTTCTCCGCGGCGGCCGCGCCCATGGCGACGGTCGTCTCCTCCTCGTCGGCGACCCGCCGGGTGGCAATGCCCGTGCGGCTCTGGATCCACGCGTCCGAGGTGTCCACCCGCTGGGCGATCTCGTCGTTGGTGACGACCCGCGCCGGGCGGTAGACGCCGAGCCCGAGCATCCGGGCTCCGCCCACGGCGCTCACGCCCGCACCCCGACGAGGGCCGCGTCGTCCGCCGGCGTCCGCGGCGCTGGGCTCGCCGGCGCCTGGTTGAGGTGGTCGGTGCCGACGTGTTCGGCGATCAGCTCGCGCGCGGCGGGCAGGTCGTCCGGGCTCTTCACGGCGAGGATCTTCACGCCGGGCAGTTCGCGGCGGGCGATTCCGGCCAGGGTGCCGGCCGGCGGCAGCTCGATGACCGCGGTGACACCGAGCTCTCGCAGTGTCGCCAGGCACAGGTCCCACCGCACCGGCGCGGCGACCTGGGCGACGAGCCGGGAGACGAGATCGGCCGGGTCCGTGACGATCGCGCCGTCGGCGTTGGACAGGGTCGCCACCCGGGCCGCGGCCGGCCGGATGCCGCCGGCGACGGCGTCGAGCGCGTCGCGCGCCGAGGACATGTGGTGAGTGTGGAAGGCGCCGGCGACGGACAGGGAGCGCAGCCGGACGCCCGCGGGCGGTTCAGCCGCGAGCCGGGCGAGGTCCTCCGTCGTGCCGGCGGCGACGATCTGGCCGGCGCCGTTGCGGTTCGCCGCGGTCAGGCCGAGCTCGGCCAGCCGGGCGGTCACCGCCTCCGGCTCCCCGCCGAGCAGCGCCGTCATCCCGGTCGCGGTCCGCGCGGATGCCTCGGCCATCGCGCGGCCGCGCAGGGCCACGAGGACCAGGGCCTCCTCCGCCGAGAGGATGCCGGTGAGGGCGGCGGCGGTGATCTCACCGACGCTGTGGCCCGCCAGGACGAGGGAGGTGGTACCGACCGGGGCGGCGACGGGCAGGCCGAGCTGTTCGGCGGCGACGAGACCGCTGGCGACGATGAGCGGCTGGGCGATCGCCGTGTCCCGGATCGTCTCGGCGGGCGCCTCGCACCCGACCTCCAGCAGATCGATGCCGGCAGCGGCCGACCACCAGCGCAGCCTTTCCTCCGCCCCGGGGAGACCACGCCAGGCGCGGAGCTGTCCGGGGGTCTGTGCACCCTGGCCGGGTGCGAGGATCGCGAGCACGTGACTACCTAACCCTTCGCGAGGACTACTTGTCGCTGGCGGCCACTCACCGATGTCCCGACCGGGCGTTGTAGATGGCCTACAAACCGATCTGCCGTCACCGTGAATTCGTTCGTGCTGCGGGCATCGGGCCGGATTCGCGTGACAGGCCAGCAGAGTGGCCTGGTGTGACCGTTCTCGCACTGGGGTGCGACGACTCCGGAGCGATGCACTCGATCATGTCTTCCCTGTAGATAACGCACCGTCGAGGCGTCCCAGGACGAGCGCAACATGCAGGATGAATCGCTCCCGGTGATCCGCTGGGTCGAGACCACAGACCTCCGCGGCCTTCCGTAGCCGGTAACGGACAGTGTTGGTGTGGAGGTAAAGGGCTCGGGCCGTGGCCTCCAGGGACGAACCGAAGTCGAGGTATGCCCCGGCGGTCTCCAACAATGGCGTGCCCGCGTCGCGCAGCGGGACGTAGACCTCCTCGACCAGCGCTCGCCGGGCGTCGGCGTCCCCGGCCAGCGCCAGTTCCGGCAGCAGCGCCCGGGCCTGAACCGGCCGGGGCGCCGCGGGCCAGGCGGCGACGACGTCGGTCGCGGCGAGCGCCACCCGAGCCGCGCGTGGCGCGCCGGTCAGGTCGGCGACGACCGGGCCGACGACGACCGGCCCCGGACCGCAGGCGGGCAGCAGCGCCCGGGCCGCGTCGAGCGCGGTGTGCACCACGGCGCCGGGCTGCCGGTCCGGCGTCGGGCCGCCCCGCGTGCCGGCGCCGGCGGGGCCGCCGGCGGTCGCGTTGTCCCCGGCCGTGGTGGCGGTCGCCATCCCGTCGGGTCGGCCGGTGTCGTCGGAGGTGGCGAACCGGCCGCCGACCACCATCACCAGCCGGTTGTGATGGACGCCGGCGAGCACCTCCAGCTGGGCCGTCCGGGCCAGCCGATGCACCTCGTCGACCACCGCTTCCGGCGCGTTGCCCTCGGCCCCGCCGACGATGACGGTCACGGCCGGCGGGTTGCGCCAGCCCACCGCCGCCGCCCGCGACGGCAGCGCCCGGTCCACCTCGCCGCGCACCACGTGATCGACGACCAGCGCCTCCAGCCGGGCGTCCCAGGCGCCGCGCTCCTCGGCGGCGCGGGCGTAGACGACCGCCCCGGCGAAGGCGATGTCGCGGGAGTAGCGCAGGACGTCGGCGAGCAGCCGCAGCTCGTCCTCCGGGCCGGCCAGGTTCGGCACCTCGGCCTCGATCGCCTCCACCGCGACCCGGACCAGATCGACCAGGCGGCGAAAGGTCACCGCCCGCACGAGCTCGCGTGGGGCGACCCGGAAGACGTCCTCCGACAGCTGCCGGGCATGCTCGGGCCGCCGGCACCACTCGACGAACGAGGAGATGCCGGCCTGCACCACGAGTTGGATTCCGGCCCGATGGCTCGCAGACATGGCCGGAAACCAGGGCAGGACCTCGCCCATCCGCGCCGCGGCCCGGGAGGCGAGCATCCCGCTGGAGCGTTCGACCCGCCGGACCACGTCCTCGCTCGTGCCGCCGACGGTCGCCGATGCCGACCCGTCGCCGGTCTGGGCGCCCGTTCGCAGGCTGTCCAGCGGGGGGATGCGCTGGTCCGGGTAGTCGTCGAGCGCGGGCAGCTCGCCCGGGGCCGCAGTGCCGAGGGCGGGGGTGCGCACGCCACGTCTCGCCCGCCCGCGCGCGGCGATGCGGCGTCGCGCCGCCGCCCGATCGGCCTCGGCCGGCGTGGGGTCGCCGTCCCCGTCGCCGGCCGGGGCAAAGGGACTGTCCGACGAGATGCCTGGTTCGTCCGACGGGGCGCGTGAATCGTCCGAGTCAAGCGGGCTGTCCGGCGAGTCGCGTGGGCCGTCCGGTGAACGGAGCGGGCCGGCCGGCGCGGAGAGTGAGCCGTGGATCGGGGCTGTTCGGCCGTCCGGCGCGGCAGGCGGGGGCGCGTCGCGCGGCGCCGGCGGGCCGCTACCGGGTGTTTTCGCTGGCCGCGGGGATCCGCCGCCGCGCCTGCCCGGCCCGTCCGACGGGTCCGAGGGGATACCTGCCACGTCCGCCAGCATGCCTCAGCCCTCCGCCCGGGATGTGGATTGTCGTTCCCGAACGGTGGTCCGGACGGGCCGGTGACGCGGGTGAGCGGGTGTGTTCGCGGTCGCGCCGGCCACGCCCGATGGTGCCTGTGCGGGGCGTCGGCCGCGAGCAGCCCGAGGTGCGGCGTGTCCGGCCCAAGGCCGGCGGACCGGGCGGGGCGGATGCGCCGGGGGATGCCCCGCGCGCCCGGCCGAGGGGACCGGCGATGCTTGAGGGCATGCGCGAGGTGAGCATCCAGGGTGACGCGATCCGGCTGGGCCAGTTCCTCAAGCTCGCCGACGTCGTCGGCGTCGGGTCGGATGTGAAGGGGCTGCTGGCGGGCGGCATGGTGCGGGTCAACGGAGAGGTGGAGAGCCGCCGCGGGCGCCAGCTCGTCCCCGGCGACGAGGTCGAGGTGCCGGGGGAGCGGCTGCGGGTGGGCTGAGGAGACGGCCGGCGCGGGGAGACGGCCGGCGCGGGGAGACGGGCGGCCTGGCTGGAGTGGGGCGGTCTGGCGCGGGCCGGTCGGGGAGTGGCTCGGGCGGTCTGGTCAGAGCTGGTCGGAGAAGGTGTCCGCCCAGTCCCGGACCTTCGTCACGTACGCCCGGGTCTCGCCGATGTCGGGGATGCCGCCCGCGAGGCGCACGGCGTCCGGCCCGGCGTTGTAGGCGGCGAGGATCAGCGAGACGCGGTCCCCCGGCAGGTGAGCGACCTGTTCGGCGAGCCGTGACTCGTAGTACGCGGCGGACAGGATGGCGTCGCGCGGTTCCAGCGGATCCGCCACGCCGTCCTCGTTGCCGTCGAGCCCGAAAGCCGCCCAGGTGGTGGGCAGGAACTGCATGATGCCGCGGGCACCGGCGTGCGACACCGCCTGCGCGTCGAACTTGCTTTCGACGCGTGCCTGCGCGGCGAGCTGGGCGGGGGTCAGGATGCCGTACGCGGTGGCGGCCGAGCGGAACACCGGGATCAGGTCGTCCGGCACGCGGTGGGTCCGCCGCAGGATGCCGCAGCTCGCCACCAGGGTGACCGCGAGCAGGGCGGCCAGGACCGCTCGCAGGGGCACCCGGTGGACCATGTGCGCATCTTCCGTCAACGACGGTGCCGTCGGCGGGGTCCGGTCGGTCATGGCAGTCCGGACGATCCGCTCCCGGCGCGGACTAGGCGACCAGGATCTGACGCAGCGTGGTCAGATCTGACTCGGCGAGACCCGCCTTGAGGGCCCAGTCGGCGGGCCCGCCCCAGCCGGCGTCGACGCCGGCGAGGAAGCCCCGCATGACCTCCGGGCGGCAGGAGAGCTGGTCGGGAGTGAGCGGGGCGGTCGGCCGGTTGTAGGAGGGACGCTTCGCCAGGCGCGCGTTGACCAGATGGATCCGCTCGTTGGTCTGTGCGTAGTCGGCGACGATGGCGTCCCGGTCGACCCCGGCGATGCTCAGCAGCAGGGCCGCGAGGACGCCGGTGCGGTCCTTGCCGGCCGCGCAGTGGAACAGTGCGGGGCCCGCGGTGGGCTGGGCCAGCACCCGCAGCGCCTGGGCCACGGCGGGCCCGGCGAGGCGCAGGTAGTCCAGGTAGTGCTCGATACGGTCGACCGAGTCGAGGTCCCGGACGATCGCGGGGTACCGCGGGTCGTCCGGCATCACCCACTCGCCGGGCAGGAACGACAGGTTGTGATAGTCGATGGGATGCTCGGCGAGGGGCCCCCGGCCCTCCCGCGCCGCCTCCTCCCTGGCCCGTAGATCGATGATCGTCCGCAGGCCGAAGGTCTCCCGTAGCAGGAGGACATCGGCCTCGGTCAGCGTCTGCACCGAATCGGAGCGCAGGAACACGCCGTGCCGGGTGGCCGCTCCGTCGACGGTGGGCAGGCCACCGAGATCGCGTACGTTGTCGCAGCCCGCGAGGTTGAACCAACGTTCCACAAGGCGATCCTAGGGCCATGGGTGGCACCCGCCGGGCCGAATCAGGCGAATCGGTGCCGCCGGCAGGCGCGGACCGCCCGGGAGCGAGGCGTCCTCAGCCCCCGGGAGTGAGGGTCCCTCCGGTGCCGGGGCGTCCTCGGCCCGGGTGGGAGGCGTCCTCAGCCCGATGTCGGGGCGTCGCGTTGGCCGGGCGGGCGGCCCGTGCGGTCGCCTGGCGGCCGCGGTCGGTCGGGGGCGGCGTCGATCGGCCGGGCTGGCACGCCCGCGACGACCTGGGCGGCGCGGATGTCGTCGGTGACGACGGAGCCGGCGCCGACGACGGCGCGGTCGCCGACGCTGCGGCGGGCGACGATGTTCGCCTGGGCGCCGATCCACGCCTGGGCGCCGACGGCCACCCCGCCGGAGATCCGCGCTCCGGGCGCGACCGTCACGTAGTCGCCGAGGCGGCAGTCGTGGGCCACGCTGGCGCCGACGTTGACCACCACGTGCCGACCGGTGCGGACGTTCGTGGTGATGCTGGCCAGCGCGCAGACCACGGTGCCGGGCCCGAGGCGGACGTCGCCGCCGAGGCTGGCGCGGGGGTGGACGAGAGTCGCCGGGCGCCGGCCGTGGACGCTGGCGTACCGGTCGACGCGGAGGCGGGCGGCGGCGTCGCCGAAACCGATCAGGTAGTCGGCGTCGAGGCGGCCGAGCATGTCCAGCCCGCCGAGCAGGGGCGCGCCGCGGCGGGCGACGAGGTCGGGGTCCGCCGACCCGTCGTCGAGGAAGCCGAGGAAGGCGTAGCGGTTCCGACCGTCGGCCGTGTTGACCGCCTCGACCACGTCGAGCAACTCCCGGCCGTGGCCGCCGGCGCCCACGATGACCAGCGAGCGCGGGTGGTCGGGCACGTGGTGACCGTAGACCCGCGTCTCTATGAGTTCAACGTGACACTCAGGGTAGTCGTGTGGGCGATGTTGACGGCCGTCTCCGCGCGGGATGGTCGGTGGATCGGGTCGGCTCTACTACTATCGGCATCCTTCTGAACTCGAAGGGTGATGAATCGGTGAAGGTAGTCGTGACGGGCGGTGCCGGCTTCATCGGTGCCCACCTGACCAGAGCGCTGCTCGCCGCCGGGGCCGAGGTGGTGGTGATCGACGATCTCAGTACCGGGGCGGTGTCGAACCTCACGGGCCTGCCCGTGAAGCTGGTGATCGGCAGCGTCACCGACCGTTCCCTGGTCGAGGAGGCGTGCACGGGGGCGGGGAGCATCGTGCACCTGGCCGCCCGGCCGTCGGTGGAACGTTCACTGCTGGACCCCATGGCCACCCACACGGTCAACGCGACGGGCACCCTGACGGTGCTCGGCGTCGCCCAGCGCGCCGAGACGCACGTCGTCGTCGCGTCGTCGTCGTCCGTCTACGGCGGGGTGGGGCCGTTGCCCCGCGCGGAGGACGCCCCCACCCTGCCGCGCAGCCCGTACGCGGCCTCGAAGCTCGCCGCGGAGGGGTACGCGCTCGCCTACCAGGCCGGATTCGGCCTGCCCGTGCTCGCCGTCCGGCTGTTCAACGTGTTCGGCCCGTACCAGTCGGTGGGGCACGCCTACGCCGCAGTCGTCCCCACCTTCATCGACGCCGCGCTCGCGGGACGGCCGCTGACGGTCCACGGCGACGGCCGCCAGACCCGGGACTTCACGTACGTGGCGAGCGTCGCCGGCATGCTGTGCGACGCGGCGATGCGCCGGGTGAACCACCCGCGGCCGGTCAACATCGCCTTCGGCACCCGCACGGATCTGCTCACCGTCATCGGCGAGCTGGAGCGCATCGTCGGGCGCCGGCTGAGCGTGCTCCACGGCGCCCCCCGCACCGGCGACATCCGCGACTCGCAGGCGGATGCGGCGACGATGCGGACGCTGTTCCCCGACGCGACCGGCCTGGACCTCGCCGCCGCGCTGGAGGCGACGGTCGCCTGGTACGCCGACCGCACCGGCACCGCAGCGGGCACCAGTCCCGGCGCAGTGCCCGGTGCGCCGGCATCCGAGCGGCTCTGACCCACCGCGGCCGTAGGGACTACTGCGGCCGCAAGGACTACCGCCGCCCACCGGGAGCCACCGCCGCCCGCCGGGTCAGGGCGTGACAGGCCGGGCGGCGTCGGAGCGGTCCGCGGTGGGCTGGCGGGGAATCAGGCCGGCCGCCGGGGCGGCCGCAGCGGCGGGGGCTGTGGGGGCGGCCGGGACATCGACAGCCGCGGTGGCGGGGACGAGGACCGCCTCGCCGGCCAGGGCGGCGAGCTCGGCCAGCACCTGCGCCGGCGGGGCCCAGGGGTCGAGGGCAAGCGCCCTGGTCGGGTCCAGCGCGGGCACGTCGACGTGCGAGATCAGGGGATGGTGCGGGCGCTGGTCGGTCTCACCGTCGCCGAACAGCTCCTCGTGCAGCTTCTCCCCGCGACCCAGGCCGGTGTAGACGATCTCGATCGGCCGCTTCTCACGGGCCGCGAGCCGCGCGGCGACGTCCGCGATCCGCACCGGGTCGCCCATGTCGAGGACGAGGGCCTCGCCGGGGGCGCCGAGCGCGCCGGCCTGCAGCACCAACTGCACGGCCTCGGGGATGGTCATGAAGTACCGGGTGACGTCGGGATGGGTGACGGTGATCGGGCCGCCCGCGGCGAGCTGGCCCGCGAACACGGTGAGTACGGAGCCGTTGCTGCCCAGCACGTTGCCGAACCGCACGCTGACCAGCGTCCCGTCGGCTTCCCGGGCCAGATGGGCGGTGAGCCGTTCGGTGATCCGCTTCGAGTAGCCCAGCGCGCTGACCGGGTTGGCGGCCTTGTCCGTCGAGATGTTCACCAACCGCTCGACGCCGCAGGCCACGGCCGTCCGCAGGATCGCGAGGGTGCCCCAGACGTTGGTCTTCACCGACTCCCCGGGGAAGCGTTCGAGCAGTGGGAGATGCTTGAGGGCCGCGGCGTGGAAGACGACCTGCGGTCGGCGCTCCATGAACAGCGTGGTGACGAGATCGAGGTCGCGGATGTCGCCGAGCACGATCGCGTCGTCGTCGAGCATCGCGCGGCCCGTGATCGACAGTTGCACCGCCCGCAGCGCGGACTCGTCCCGGTCGAGCATGACCAGTTCGGCTGGGTCGTACCCGGCGATCTGCCGGCACAGCTCGGAGCCGATCGACCCGCCCGCGCCGGTCACCAGCACCCGGCGCCCCACCAGGTAGCTCGCGGCGGCGGCCATGTCGGTGCGGACCTGGCGGCGGCCGAGCAGGTCGGCGAGGTCCAGGTCACGGATGTCGCCGACGCCGACCCGTCCGTCGATCAGATCGCCGACCTTGGGGAGGACCTTCACGGTGAGACCGGCGCTCTCGGCGATTCTGCTGATGTCCCGGAGAAGGCCGGCGTCCGCGCTCGGGATGGCCACCAGCAGGGTCCTCGCGCCGGTGGCCGCCGCGACCTGGCCGATCGACTCCCGTCCGCCGAGTACCCGGACCCCGAGCAGCCGCAGGTTGTGCAGGTTCGGGTCGTCGTCGAGCAGGGCCACGGGGTAGTAGGGGCTGTCCCGGGTGCGCAGCATCGCCGCGAGGACCCCTTCGGCTCCGTCGCCGGCACCGAAGATCAGCACCGGCTCGGCGCTGTCCCGGTTCGGCCGGCGTAGCTGCTCCTCCACCAGCCGCCACAGGTAGCGCACGCCGAACATCACGACCAGGGTCACCGCGCCGCCGAGCGGCGGCACGCTCAGCGGCATCGGGCGTGGCGAGTCGAACGCGGCGATGACGACGAGCACGCCGACGTTCGTCAGCACCACCGCCACGAGCAGGCCGAGGACCTCCTCGAAGCCGCCGAAGCGGTAACGCCCCAGATAGAGGTGCAGCGCCGTGCCCAGGAAGTGGAGCAGGCAGACCGCCAGGGCGCAGATCACCCAGAAGTCGAGGTCGGCCAGGGCGTCGTGGGCGAAGTCGAACCTTCCGAGCTGGGCCGACGTGAGGCCGAGGACCATCGCCGCGCTGTCCAGGGCGATCTGCAATCCGACCCGTTGGCGGAGGTTGAGCCTCAGGACGCGCCGCGCGAGGTGCGCTGTCCGCCGCCGGTCGACCGTGCCGTCTACTCTACGTTTCCACATGAGGCCATAGAGTAAGCGTGACTGAGAGTAAAGTAATCGCTACTCATCGAGTATGTTGAGGCGGTCCTCGATGACGGCGAGTGGTCGGTACATACATCCCGGAGGGTGGTCAGCGAGTGGAACTGCGTGACTATGTCCGCGTCCTTCGCCGCAGCTGGATGCTCATAGTGGCCTGCTTGGTGCTCGGCGGCCTGCTCGCCGCCGCCTCGACCTGGCGGGCGACGAAGGAGTACGCCGCGTCCGTGACCATGGTCGTCTCCTCGCCCGACAATGCCGAGGGCGCCGCCTCGGCGTACCAGGGCGGGCTGCTCTCCCAGCAGCGGGTGAAGTCCTACGCGAACCTCGTGGCCAGCGAGCGGGTGGCGGCCTCGGTCATCGACCGGCTCCACCTGAAGTCGACTCCGGAGGCGCTGCGGGGGCAGATCTCCGCGCAGGCGGTTCCGGACACCGTGCTGCTTCGCGCCATCGTCCGCGACCGGGTGCCAAGAAGGGCCCAGTCGATCGCCGACGCGGTCGGTGAGGCGTTCTCCGTCGCCGTCGGTCAGATCGAGGCGCCCGCGGACAACGAACCGCCGTCGGTCCGGGTGAGCGTCTGGGAACGGGCCAAGCTGCCGGTCTCGCCGGTCTCCCCGCAACCGACCCGCAACATGGCTCTCGGCCTGCTGCTCGGGCTGATGGCCGGCGTGGCGGTGGCGCTCATCCGCTTCCGCCTGGACACCAGCATCTCCGGGGAAGAGGACGCGCGGGAGTCGACGGACCTGCCCAACCTGGCCGTGATCGCCTTCGACGCCGACGCGGTCCGCCGGCCGCTCATCACCAACGCCCGGCCGAACTCCGCCCGCGCGGAGGCCTTCCGGCAGCTACGCACCAACCTGCAGTTCGTCGACGTGGACGCCGGCCCCCGGTCGATCCTCGTCAGCAGCTCCGTGCCGGGTGAGGGCAAGACCACCACCAGTTGCAATCTGGCCATCAGCCTGGCCCAGGGCGGTGCCCGGGTCTGCCTGATCGAGGGCGACCTGCGCCGCCCGTCGTTCGGCGACTATCTCGGCGTCGAGTCCGCGGCGGGCCTGACCTCCGTCCTCATCGGCGCCGCCGACCTCGATGACGTCCTGCAGCCGTGGGGCGAGGGCCGCGTGGGGGAGGGCCGGGTCGAGGTGCTCGCCTCCGGACCGGTCCCCCCGAACCCCAGCGAGCTGCTGGGCTCCAAGGGCATGGCCGATCTCGTCGAGCTGCTGCAGGCCCGGTTCGACATCGTGCTGATCGACGCCCCGCCCCTGCTGCCCGTGACCGACGCGGCGGTGCTCGCGACCCGGGCCGAGGGGGTACTGCTGGTGGCGCGGGTCGGCCGGACCCGCCGCGAGCAGCTTCGCCGGGCCGCCGAGGCGTTGCGCGCGGTGGACGCCCGGATGGTCGGCACGGTGCTGAACATGGTCCCGACGAAGGGGCCGGACGCCTACTACTACGGCCAGTACGGCAACTTCATGCAGCGGGGCCGACACGCCCGCTCGTCGATGCGGCGGGCGGCCAGCATCCCCGCGCCGGACGTCGGCGTCGGGCCCGTCCGGCCGCTCGGGGTGCCCGCGTCGGCCGGCGCGTCGTCGGAAACGTCATCGGCGGGAAGGTCGTCGTCGGGCGCGTCGTCGGCCGCCGCGGCCGGCCGGTCGGGCGGCACCCGACCCGCGGCCGGGGACCGCGGGCGTGGCGCCGTTTCCGTACCGGCCGCGCGGGAACCGATCGACGCGGATCCGTCCGCCTCGGCGGAACCCGGCGAGCCGAGGGACCTGGCCGGCGCCGGGCTGCGCCGCGGATTCGCTGTCCCGGGTCGCGCCCGCAACCGCCGGGGTGAGACTCGGCCGGGCGTCGCCGGCAGGTCAGCGACGAAGCCGCCCGCGGATCGCCGCACGCCCGGCGGCTCGGCCGGGACCGACAGCGCACCCGGGACCGACAGCGCACCCGGAACCGACAGCTCACGGCGTGCCGACAGCTCGCGTAGTGCCGACAGCTCGGGCGGTGCCGGCTCCGCCGCGGCGACGGGCGGACGCGACTCCACCCGACCGTCGTCCAACCGGTGACGGCTGGGAAATCGGGGGCTGAGGGATCCGGGAACAGCGGTGCGGGCGGGCGCCCGCACGCAGGGCAGGCCATCCCGCGCCAGCTCGGCGTGGAGTCCGCCCCGGACGGCGCGCCGAGCCGGGCCGGGGCGCGCTCGGCGTCCTCGGCCGGCGGGCCGGCCGACCGGAGTGCGGCGGCTCCTGCGCCCGGCCCCGCCAGCGCTGCCCCCGGTGAGATCGGTGCTGCCGGTCAGATCGACAGGTCCGAGGCGATCGATCGGCATGAGGCGATCGGCGCGTCCGAACTGGCCGTGGCCGGCGCGGGCGGCGGGCAGCCCGTGGGCGGAACGGAGTCGTCCCGCCGACGCGGCGGACGGGCCCGCTGGCTGATCGGGGGCCTCGCCGTTGCGTTCGCCCTGATCGTGGGCCTCGCCGGCTGGGTGGCCGTCCGCGGTCTGCTGGCCCGCTCGCAGCTCGACGAGGCCCGCACGCGCATCGCGACCTTGCAGCGGCAGGTGCTGGCCGGGGACATCCCGGCCGACGGCGAGCTGCGGGCACAGGTGGCGGGGATCGCCGAGCGGGCCCGGGCCGCCCGGTCACTCACCGGCGACCCGGTGTGGTCGGCCTTCGGGCGGCTGCCGTGGGCAGGCTGCCCACTGCGCTCGGCGGCGGCGCTCGTGCGGGCCGTCGACACGATGGCCGACGCCGGGCTGCCGGCCGTCGCGGACCTCGGCGGTGACCTCAATCCGGACCGGCTGCGCCACCAGATGACGATCAACGTTTCCGCGCTGGCCGCCGCCCGCGCCCCGGCCGAGCGAGCCGCGGCGGCGCTGTCGGCGCTGTCGGCGGCCGGCGAGAGAACCGAGACCTGCGGCTGGCCGGGTCGGGTCAGCGGCGTCGAGGACGCCCGCGCCGAGGTGATCGATCGCGGGCGGACCCTGTCCGGGGCGTTGGACAGCGTGGCGCTGGCGGCCCGCCTCGGGCCGGACATGCTCGGCGCCTCCGAGCGGCGGCGCTACCTGCTGATCGTCCAGAACCCCGCGGAGTCACGGGCGACCGGTGGGATCATCGGCGGCTTCGGCCTGCTGACCGCGGATCGGGGACGCCTGTCCCTCGACGGAATCTCGGGCAACGGCTCGCTGCCCGGCGGTCCCACCCAGCGGACGCCGGCCACGGTGCTGCCGGGCCCGTTCGCGGCACGCTACGCGTCGTTCTGGCCGGACCGGGTGTGGGCCAACGCCAACCTGACCCCCGACTACCCCACGGTCGGCAAGCTCTACTCGCACCTCTACCAGTCCGGCACCGGCATCGATGTGGACGGCACCATCAGCGTCGACCCGACCACGCTGTCCTATCTGCTGGCGGCGAGCCGGCCCGCCGTGCTGCCCGACGGCCAGGTCGTCACGTCGGCCAACCTGGTCGACCTCGTCGAGTCCAAGGTGTACGCCCGCATCCCGACGGTGGCTGCCCGGGACCGTTTCTTCGCTCAGGTGGGTCAGGCCGTCTATGCGGCGGTGGAATCGGGCAGCGGGGAGACGACGAAGCTGCTGACCGCCCTGTCCAAGGCGGCCGGAGAGGGGCGACTCAGTCTGTCAAGTAACCATGCCGATGAGCAGGACGTGCTTTCGACGACCGCGCTGGGTGGCGCGCTGCCGACGGGATCCGGGCCCTATCTCGCCGTCGTCACGCAGAACGCCACGGCGAGCAAGCTCGACTACTGGCTTCGCCGCCGGACCAGCTATCGCGTGCGGCGGCTGCCGAACGGAGCCGGCGCGGTGACGATCGCCGTCCAACTGACCAACGCGGCCCCCGACGGCCTGCCGGAGTACGTCCGTAATCGCGAGGATGTCCGCGGTTCCGGCAGCAACCCGCAGGCCCAGAACAACCTCTGGCTGTCGGTGTACACGGGTCGGGACAGCCTGTTCGCCAGCGCCCATCTCGATGGCCAGCCGCTCGGGCTGACCAGCGGTTCCGAGGACGGCCTGCCCATCGTCTCCACCTTCCTGACCGTCGACCGCGGCCAGACCAGGACCCTGGAACTCAAGGTGCTCGAGCCGCAGGCGGGCCCCGCGCTCGCGGTCCGTTCCCAGCCGCTGCCGGTTCCCGAGCGCCTCGACGTCGAGGGGGTGCCGGTCACTTCTCCCTGGTCACGCAGAGTGAAAAACTGACTATGGAGGATTGTGGACACGGAGAGTAATCATCGATACTCTGCGTGTAGTCAATCGTCCAACTGTGTGACCTGATGATCCGCAGGGAGAGTGCCTGTATGAAGTTCAGACCCCTCGGAGTCGCGCTGGTGGCAGGCGGCGGCGTGGCGCTCGCCGCCCTGCCGGCATCTCCAGCCGCAGCCTTTGACAAGCCCATCATCGGCACCGACGACGGCAGCCGTCAGGACAACCGCGACGACTGCTTCGGCGGCAAGGACGGCCGCGACGGTAAGGACGGGTTCGGCAACAACGGCTTCGGTAGGGACGGGTTCGACAACGACGGCTTCGGCAACGACGGCTTCGGCAACGACGGCTTCGGCAACAAGGACGGCCGCGACGGCAAGGACGGCTCGGACTTCCGCGACGGCAAGGACGGCCGCGACGACAACGACGACTGGTTCGGGGACAAAGACGACAAGGACCGCGACAAGCGTGACGGCGGCCCGTGCTTCGTCGGTGCCGGCGTCGGGGTCGGCGTGGTCGGCGCGGGCGCGGGCGCGGGCGTCGGCGCCGGTGCCGCGGCGCCCGCCGGCGGCGCGCTGCCCTTCACCGGTGTCGAGACCGGAGCCATTGCCTCGATCGCGGTGGCCCTGCTCGGCGGCGGTGCGCTGCTGCGGGTCGCGGCCCGGCGTCGCCGGGCCACTGAGGCCACCCCCCGTACCGAGGCCTGATCGAGCCCGGTAACGGAGGCAGTGCGGCCGGGGGGAGGGCGAGACCGCCCACCCCGGCCGCACTCACTCGGTGTGGTGGGGCCTGCGAGTCAGCGCAGCGGGTCGAAGGGAGCCAGGTCGGCCGCGGGGGTGCCGGCGACCACGGCGTCGGCGAGCAGTCGGCCGGTGACCGGGCCCAGGGTGATGCCCCACATGCCGTGGCCGCCCGCGACGAACACCCGCGGTGACGCGGTCGGGCCGATCAGCGGCAGCCCGTCCGGCGTGCAGGGGCGCGGCCCGACCCACTCGTGGGTGCGGGTGTCGAGGTCGACCCCGCGCAGCAGGCCTCGCGTCGCCTCGACGACGGCGCGGGTGCGCCGCGGATCCGGCGGCGCGTCCGGATGGCGGAACTCCATCATCCCGGCGACCCGCAGGCCGTCGCCGATGGGCGTGCAGGCCACCCGGGAGGCCGGGAAGTAGATCGGCCCGCTCGGTGGCTGTTCGGTCGTGACGTGGAAGCTGTAGCCGCGGCCGGCCTGCACGGGCAGGCGGACCCCGAAGGGCCGGGCCAGCCTCGACAGCCAGGCACCGGTGGCGAGGACCGCGGCGTCGAACGCGCCCGCCGCCGGGAGCGGGCCAAGTACCTCGACCCGGTCGCCGACCTCCCGGACGCCCGTGACGGCCGTCGACTCGTGGAGGACTCCGCCCCGGGCCCGCACGCTGTCGGCGAGGGCCGCGACGAAGCGCCCAGGGTCGCAGAACCGCTGCCCGTGCACGGACGCGACGTAACGGACCTGCTCGGACAGCAGCGGCTCGAGGTCGCGGGCGGCGAGGGGATCGAGCACCTCGGCGTCGACCGGCTGGCCGGCGGCGCGCACCTCGGCGAGCTCGACGAACAGCGCGTCGAGGTCGGCACGGTCCCGGTAGCCGGCGAGAAAGGGCGCGGCGGCCCGGGTCGGCGCGGTCACGCCGCCCGCCGCGAGCTCGTCGAACGCGCCGAGGGCCGCCCGGGTCAGCGGCGCGAGTGCCCGCATGGCGCGCCGCCAGCGACCGGTCGTGCTGTGCCGGACGAACCCGGCGACGAAGCGGGCGAGCCCGGCGTCGGCGACCGGCGGCACGTACACCGGCGAATCGGGCCGCAGCAGCACCCGCAGCCCGTAGCGCAGCACCGCCGGCTCCGGCAGCGGGGTGGCGAGGCCGGGGGTGAGCCAGCCCGCGTTGCCCCACGACGAGCCGGCGCCGGCCCAGGTCGGCCCGGTGGTGAGCCGGTCGCGGTCGAAGACCGTCACCCGCACCCCGCGCTCCTGCAGGAACCAGGCCACGCACAGCCCGACCATCCCGCCGCCGATCACCGCCACCTGATCGGGAACGTCCCGCGCGCGCCTGTCCACCGTCCCCATGGTCCGCCGGCGGGCGCGGCCGCGTCGCGGTTCCCGCCCGTTCGCGAGCTATGCCACGGTTGCCGGTTACGCCAGTCAGCGCCACGCGCGGCGGCGCCCCGCCGACGGGAGTGCTGTCGACGGGGCGCGGGCCGGCCACTTCCTTGCCCTTCCGGAGGGTTTGGTGTCCGTTTCGTCCCTCTGGAAAGGTAAGGAAGTCGGGCGTGGTGGGGCTACTTGCGGCCGAGGGAGGCGCGCAGGTACTCGCGGTTGAGGGTCGCGATGCTGTCCAGCGGGATGCCCTTCGGGCAGGCGTTGGTGCACTCGCCGGTGTTCGTGCAGCCACCGAAGCCCTCGGCGTCCATCGCCTCGACCAGGTTGAGCACGCGGCTCGCCCGCTCCGGCGCCCCCTGCGGCAGGCTGTTGAGGTGCGTCACCTTCGCCGAGGTGAACAGCATCGCCGAGCCGTTCGGGCAGGCGGCGACGCAGGCCCCGCAGCCGATGCAGGTGGCGTTGTCGAACGCCGTGTCCGCGATCGGCTTCGGCACCGGCGTGGAGTGCGCCTCCGGGGCGCTGCCCGTCGGCGCGCTGATGTACCCGCCGGCCTGGATGATCCGGTCGAGGCCCGACCGGTCCACCATCAGGTCCTTGAGCACGCCGAACGCGACCGAGCGCCAGGGCTCGATGTCGATCACGTCGCCGTCGGAGAACGAGCGCACGTGGAGCTGGCACGTGGTGGTCAGGGCGCGCGGCCCGTGCGCCTGCCCGTTGATGACCACGCCGCAGGAGCCGCAGATGCCCTCGCGACAGTCGTGGTCGAAGGTGACCGGGTCCTCGCCCTCCAGGGTGAGCCGCTCGTTGAGCACGTCGAGCAGCTCCAGGAAGGACATGTCCGGGTTCGCGTCGGGCACCTCGTAGGCCACCATGCGGCCGGGTTCGGCCGGGCCGGCCTGGCGCCAGATCCGCAGGGTGAGCTTCACGGTCGGCTCCTCGCGCTGTCTGCGCTGTCGTGGTTTTCCGGGAGCGCGCGGGTCATGGTCTGCGCGTTGATCATCGATGCTTCGTGGTTCATGGCTGTCCGACCCCGTCTCTCACGCGTAGTTGCGCTGGGCGAGGTGGACGTAGTCGAACTCGAGCGGCTCGCGGTGCAGGACCGGGGTGCCTCCGGTGCCGCCGAACTCCCAGGCTGCGGCGTAGGCGAACCGGTCGTCGTCGCGACGGGCCTCCCCGTCCGGGGTCTGACTCTCGACCCGGAAGTGACCGCCGCAGGACTCCTCGCGGTGCAGCGCGTCGACGCACAGCAGCTCGCCGAGCTCCAGGAAGTCCGACACCCGGTTGGCCCGCTCGAGGCTCTGGTTCAGGCTGGCGCCGCTGCCGGGCACCTTCACCGAACGCCAGAACTCCTCGCGCAGCTCGGGCAGGCGGCCGAGCGCCTTGCGCAGGCCGTCCTCGGTGCGAGCCATCCCGCACTCGTTCCAGAGGATCTCGCCGAGCTCGCGGTGGAACGAGTCGACGGTGCGCTCGCCGTCGATCGACAGCAGCCGGTCCAGCCGGCCCGTCGCCTCGGCGACCGTCGCGGTCACCTCCGGGTGGCTGGCGTCGACCTTGTCGAGCTTGGTGGAGGCGATGTAGTTGCCGAGCATCGGCGGCAGCACGAAGTAGCCGTCGGCCAGGCCCTGCATCAGCGCGCTCGCGCCGAGCCGGTTGGCGCCGTGGTCGGAGAAGTTCGCCTCACCGATGACGAAGCAGCCCGGGATGGTGCTCTGCAGGTCGTAGTCCACCCACAGGCCACCCATCGTGTAGTGGATGGCGGGGTAGATCCGCATCGGGACCTTGTACGGGTCCTCGCCGGTGATCCGGTCGTACATCTCGAACAGGTTGCCGTACTTCTCGCGGACGGCGGGCTCGCCCATCCGCTTGATCGCGTCGGCGAAGTCGAGGTAGACGCCCAGTCCGCCGGGGCCGACCCCGCGGCCCAGGTCGCATTGGTTCTTCGCCGCGCGGGAGGCGATGTCGCGGGGGACCAGGTTGCCGAAGCCGGGGTAGATGCGCTCGAGGTAGTAGTCGCGATCGTCCTCGGGGATCTGGTCCGGCGAACGGGTGTCGCCCGGGTTCTTCGGCACCCAGATCCGGCCGTCGTTGCGCAGCGACTCACTCATCAGGGTGAGCTTGGACTGGTGGTCGCCCGAACGCGGAATGCAGGTCGGGTGGATCTGCGTGTAGCACGGGTTGGCGAAGTAGGCCCCACGCCGGTGGGCCCGCCAGATCGCGCTCGCGTTCGAGTTCTTCGCGTTCGTCGACAGGTAGAACACGTTGCCGTACCCGCCGGTGGCCAGGACGACCGCGTCGGCGAGGTAGGTCGAGATCTCGCCGGTGATCAGGTCACGGGCGACGATGCCGCGGGCGCGGCCGTCGATGACGATCAGGTCGAGCATCTCGGTGCGCGCGTGCATCTCCACGTTGCCGGCATCGATCTGCCGCGACAGCGCCTGGTAGGCGCCGATCAGGAGCTGCTGGCCCGTCTGGCCGCGGGCGTAGAAGGTGCGCGCGACCTGCACGCCGCCGAACGACCGGGTGTCGAGCAGGCCGCCGTACTCGCGGGCGAACGGCACACCCTGCGCCACGCACTGGTCGATGATCTGGGTCGACGTCTGCGCGAGCCGGTAGACGTTGGACTCCCGGGACCGGAAGTCGCCGCCCTTGACCGTGTCGTAGAACAGCCGGTAGACCGAGTCGCCGTCGTTGCGGTAGTTCTTCGCGGCGTTGATGCCGCCCTGCGCGGCGATGGAGTGCGCCCGGCGCGGCGAGTCCTGGTAGCAGAACTGGATGACGTGGTAGCCCTGCTCGGCGAGGGTCGCCCCGGCAGCCCCGCCGGCCAGGCCCGTCCCGACGACGATCACGCTGTGTCGCCGCCGGTTGGCCGGGTTGACCAGCTTGGCGTCGAAGCGGCGCTTGTCCCAGCGCTGCTCGATCGGCACGTCCGGCGCGGTGGTGTCGGCGATGTCGTCGCCGAGCTTGTAGAAGGACATGTCAGCCTCTTTCGTGCGTCAGTCGACGAGGCCGGCGAGGACCGACACCGGAACGATCAGGAATCCCACCGTGAGAAGCACGGCGAGACCCGTCGCCACACCCTTGAAGGCGCGGTCGCGGCTCGGCCGGTTGTACCCGAGGGTCTGGGCGGCGCTCCAGAAACCGTGCTGGATGTGGAGGCCGAGGCAGATCATGGCGGCGATGTAGATGACCGTGACCCACCACACGCTGAAGCTCGACACGACGTTGTCGTAGGCCGCGCCGTCGACTCCGTGGCGGTTCAGGGTGAGCGTGGTGAAGTCGAGGATGTGGTAAACGATGAACAGCGCCAGGGTGATGCCGCCGTAACGCATGATGTGCGTGGCGTAGCCGGCCCTGGCTCGCTGGTGGTGGGAGTATTTCGTCGGCCGGGCCTTCAGGTCACGTCGGCTGAGCTGGTAGGCCGAGACGGCATGTAGCACGACGGCCACTACCAGGACGAACCGCTGGATCCACAGATACCAGCTTTCGTGCAGGACCGGGTTCCCGATCGTGCGCAGCCAGTGGGCGTAGTGGTCGAAGTCGGTTCGGCCGAAGAAGATCTTCAGGTTCCCGAGCATGTGGACGATCAGGAACAGCAGCATCAGCAGACCGGTGACCGCCATCACGGTCTTCTTGCCGATCGTCGAACGCCAGAAGTTCAACGGGGCGAAGGAGGATCGCGCGGGGCGCGGGGGGCGTCCAGCGGGCGCCGGTCGCGTCGGGGTTGTTACAGCCACGCCCGCACCCTAGAACCGGGGCCTCGAGTGGTCCAAGACATGATAAACCTGGACTCCATAGTCGGCTGCTATCGAGGTCTACGCTGGCGGGCGTGCAGTTCCACCAGCTCGCCTATTTCGTCGCCGTCGCGGAGACCCGCCATTTCACTCGGGCCGCGCAGCGGATGCATGTGGCGCAACCCTCACTGTCCCAACAGGTTCGCGCGCTCGAACAGGAGTTGGGCACACCACTGTTCAACCGCGCCCGGGGCAACATCAGCCTGACCGCGGCGGGGGAGACGCTGCTGCCGCTCGCGCGCCGCATCCTCGCGGACACGGAGACGGCTCGCCAGCGCGTCAACGAGCTGCTCGACCTGCGCCACGGCACGGTCCGCCTCGGCGCGACGCCGAGCCTGTGCACCGGCTTCCTGCCCGACGTGCTGCGCCTGTTCCACGAGCGATACCCGGGCATCCGCCTGTTGGTAGAGGAGGGCGGCTCACGTGACCTGGTCCGCGACCTCGCGGGCGGCGACCTCGACCTTGCCCTGATCATCCTGCCGCTGCAGAGCTCCGACCCGGCCCTGGCCACCTCCCCGCTCATCCGGGAGAGCCTGGTCCTGGTCTCCTCCCTCGACGAGCCACCAGTCGTCACCGGTCGCTCGCTGACCGTCGCCGACCTGCGCAACCATCCGCTGGTCATGTTCCGGCGCGGCTACGACCTGCGCGAGGCCACCGTGACGGCCTGCCGGGAGGTCGGCTTCGAGCCGACCTTCGCGATCGAGGGCGGGGAGATGGACGCGGTGCTCGGCTTCGTCGCGGCGGGGCTCGGCAGTGCCGTGATCCCGAGCATGGTCGCCCGCCGCCTCGGCATGCGGGTGACCCCCTTCGTGGCACCCGGGCTGCAGCGCACGATCGGGCTGGCGCGGCGCCGCGACGTCGAGCCGACCCGCGCCGCCGTCGAGCTCCAGCGCGCCCTGTGGGAGTACCTGCGCCATGCCGCCGCCACCGGCAACCTCCCCGACGGCACCCGACTGCTCGGCGACCGCGCTGGTCCCGCGCCCGCCGCCGTCCCCGTCCCCGCCGCCGCGCCCGCCGCCGCGCCCGCCGCCGGGGTCGAGGCCGGTCGGCGGGAGCCGTCGGCCACCGACCCTCCGGGCCTGGCCGGGAATGGCGATGCGAGTTAGCGGCAGGTGTGAGTTGGCGGCCGGATTGTCGGCGAGGCCGGAAAGCCGCCGGCTGACATCGACGCCGGCCGGCATTTCGTAGCTCACCGGCACCTGTGACGGCAGTGCGCCGAAATTCCGCGCAACAGGATTCTTGGGGAAGTCCGTCTACGGAGAATTCGGTCCGGAAATGGTGGTCGCCGGATGTTGTCCCGCTGGTGCCGGCAGAGGTGTCGTCCGCGCGCGACCGGCGAGCACACCGTCACGTTCGGCGACCGGCGGGGTGGCTGGTCTCACTCGGGCGCGGCGAGCGGGGCGCGGACCGTCGCACGTTCCGTGGTGCCCGGCGGGCGTGTGGTGAGCCCCCGTCATGACCGGCCCGAACGGCCCATGGGAGATCACCCTATTCCCTCACCTGCTGTCACATCTCCCACATCCGGAGAGGGCACTCCGGAAGCTGAATTGTTGCTAACTTACAAATAGCCGCACCTCGGGATTCCGATCGTGCGGATCGCCGCCGGGGCCGTCGGCCCGGCCGCGTCCATCGCCCGCACGGGCGCCGGTCTGGATGACCGATGCCGTTCGCCGGGCACCTCCGCGTCATGCGCGAGGGCGGTCCCCCGTCGCCCTGATCCAGCCGATCCGGTCCTCGACCAGGGCAGGATCGCGACCCCCCGTTGGAGGGATGTATTGAGCATCGGTGAGGCCCGGCTCGACGTCGTCGCCACCGTCAGCCCGCCGGCCCGGCCGGTCGAGCAGCTCCGCAAACGCTGGGTTGACCGCTTCCTCGGTTCGGACCCCGGCCTGAACCGGTTCCGGATGGCGCTGCACTGCGTCATCACGATCGGCGCGATCCTGCTGGTCGAATGGCTGTTCGTCCGGGCCACCCACGCGCTGCAGATCGACACCCACGGCGCGCACCTGCCCGCGGCGAAGGCGGCCGCGGTGGCGGCGGCCAACCACCAGTACCAGGTCATCGCCATGATGATGGGTGCGCTGATCGGGCTGATCTCGGTCTTCGGGGTGATGGACGCGACCGCGCGGGGCCAGCTCGTGACGATGCTCCTGCTGCCGGTCCCCATGGTCCCGATGCTCGTGCTCGGCATCAGCCTCGCCGATCACCGGACGATCTCGCTGATCGTCCTCGCTCTCAGCCTGGCGGTCGGTACCTACTGCCGGCGTTTCGGCATGCGCGGCTTCATCGGCGGCATGCTGCTGTTCATGGGCGTCTTCCTGGGGTTCTTCCTGGGGGCGGGCGTGTCGCTGGGTGACCTCGGCTGGCTGTGCGCCGAGCTCGGGGTGGGCCTGGCAGTGGCGATCGTCATCCGCTTCGTGCTGTTCTATCCGCATCCCGCGAAGGCCCTGCAGCGGACCCAGCGCTCCTACGCCGCCCGCGCCCGCAAGGTGGCGAAGCTCGCCCTGGAGCTGTTCGAGGACCCGGAACACAGCGAGCGGCAGGAGCAGCGCCTGCAGCGGCAGTTGGTCCGGCTCAACGAGGCCGCCCTGATGATCGACGCTCAGCTCGGCGATCCGGCCGCGGTGGCGGACGGCTCCTCCGGCCAGCTCCTGCACCAGCGCCTGTTCGACGTCGAGCTGGCCCTGACCAACGTCGCCCGGTTCGCCCAGGCCATGGCCCGCCTCGACCTGCCCGCCGACCAGCTCGGCGAGGTCCGCGGGGCCCTGAACGGAATCCTCGACCGCGACGCCGAGGCGGCCAACGCCCACGCCCGCGCCCTGATCGAGCTGCTGGCGGCGGTGGACCACGATCCCGATCCCCTGGTCGGCGACCGGGACCGTACCGCGGTCGTCGTCGTGCACCGGTTCGCCGGGTCGGTGCTCGCGCTGACCGAGGCGATGGTCCAGTGGCTCGCCCTGGGCTCGGTGAAGGCCGAGGACGGCGCGGCCGCGTTCCAGCCGTCGGTGATGCTGTTCGGCGGCTGGCTGCCGGGGTCCGCGGTGCCCAGCGCCGTGGCCTCGTTGGAACGGGGCGTCCACTCCGGTGGCAGCGTCCGGCTCGCCCCCCACGTGCGGGCGGCCATCCAGATGGGCGTCGCGGTCGCCGGGGCGATCGCGCTCGGCGACCTGCTGTCGGGCCGGCGGTTCTACTGGGCGGTGATCGCCGCGTTCATCACCTTCATGGGGGCGAACAACTCCGGCGAGCAGGTGCGCAAGGCGCTGTCCCGGGTGATCGGCACGCTGGTCGGCATCCTGATCGGCTCGGTGCTCGCGCATGCGGTCGGCCACGACACGGCGCTCTCGCTCACGGTCATCTTCGTCTCGCTGTTCCTCGGCTTCTATTTGATGCGGATCAACTACGCCTTCATGGTCGTCGGGATCACCGTGATGGTCTCCCAGCTCTACGTCCAGCTCGACGAGTTCTCCAACTCGCTGCTGCGCCTGCGGCTGGAGGAGACCGCCCTCGGCGCCGGGGTCGCCATCGTGGTCGTGATGGTGGTGTTCCCGCTGCGTACGCGCCGGGTGCTGCGGGTCGCCCTGCGGGCGTACGTGCAGGCGGTGGCGGACCTCGTCGAGCACGCCAGCTCCCGCCTGCTCGGCGATCCGGTCGGCGGCGACTCCGCCCTGCGGGCCGACGCCCGCGCCGTCGACGCGGCGTACCAGGGCCTGGTCGCGACCGCCCAGCCCCTGCGCCGCACCGTGGTCGGCGGCATCGACGAGGGCATCGGGGAGGTCATGCGCCTGGCCACCGCGTCGCGCAGCTACAGCCGCAACCTCGTCCACGACGTCGAGAAGGCCGGCCCGCTCGACCTCGGCAGCCGACGGGAGATCAAGGGGGCGACCGCGACCCTGCACGAGTCGCTGGACGTCATCGCCGCCGCGCTGAACGGCCCGCGCGACGCGACCTACACCCGGTCGTCGGCGCTGCTCGACCGGGCCGAACGCCGCAGCGAGGAGCAGGCCGGCACCGTCCACGACGGACAGCTCGCCATCCGCGACCTCAAGCTCATCGACGGCGCCATGGCCCGCCTCGCCGAGACGATGTCCCTGCGCATCGCCGACTACGACACCGTCGGCGTCGGCTGACCTCCGTCCCCTGGCTCCCTTTCCCGTGACCGGCGTTCTGCGGCCCGGCGGCACCGACCGCCGGGCCGGCAGCGCGTCCGCGCCGGCGTGGACCTTGCCCCTAGGGGGGCCGCCTGCCGCGATCGTGCGGGATACCACATGCGGCCCCGCTAGGCTGGCCGCATGTCCCTGGTGGCCCTCACCGTCGAGAAGTACAAGTGCTTTGAGCGCCGCCAGACCCTCGAGCTGCGCCCGATCACCGTCCTGCTGGGCCGCAACAACTCCGGTAAGAGCGCCCTCGCCCGCCTGCCGCTCCTGCTGGAGACCGGGCTGCGCACCGACTCCGAGGCGCCGCTCGAACGGGAAAATCTCGGGATCGAACTGGCCGGCGACTTCACTGACCTCATCTTCGGCCAGCGCCCGCATGGAAATGTCACCTTCGGACTGCGCTTCGACGCGATGGATATCGAGGCGACCGTCCAGAATGTCGACGGGCTGTCACGGCACTTGCTCGACTCAGCCCCGAGCAGCGTGGTTACTATGACCTGAAGAATGGCTTCGGTGCCACCGGTTCGAAGCCGGCGACGGTGCGGCCTGAGCAGCGGAATCTGTTCGCCGATCTGGACCCGGAACTGGTGCAGGAACTGGGACACGGTTTCGACGGGAAAATCATCAAGTGCCTGGTGCGTCGCGACCTGGACCTGACGGCTGCCGATTTTGAGGCTGTCGCGCCGGGCGTCCAGGCCGAGCTTGACGAGCTGCTCGCAATGATCGACGAGGTGCTGTGATGGAGACCGCCCCGGGGCAGACCGCGATGATCGTGAAGCCGGAGGTACAGCTACTGGGCGACACCCTGGGCGCGATCGCCCAGGGGACATTGCGGATCCCTCGGTTCCAGCGCCCGTATGTCTGGCGACCGGACCAGATGCTGGAGCTCTTCGACAGTCTGGAGCGCGGATACCCGGTCGGCAGCCTGCTCGTCTGGGAGACGAATCTTCCCCTCCCAAGCCTCGACCGAGTGGGCGACATAGCGGTTCCGGGGCCCCCTCGAGGGACGCCACGGCCTTCGTGCTCGACGGCCACCAGCGACTATCCACCCTGTTCGGGACCCTCATGAGGTCGGTTGACCAGGCCGTACCCGATGGTCAGAGCGACTGGATCTGGCGGGTTTTTCGAGAGCTCGGTGACCGTCCTTCTCGAGAGCTGAGCGATCGCTCCTCACGGAACCGCTACCGGCATTGGAAGCAGGTCGGTATGCCACCTGCGCAACTTCTTCCGATGCGCTCGGTGCTGCGAACGCTGGACTTCCTGAACTTCGCTCGGAGGCTTCAGGGCGGAACTGAATTCTTTGTCGATTCGCATGATGTCGAGAACATGATCGACGAGGCCGAACAGGTTTCACAGCGAATCAAATCCTATCGATTCGCTGTCATCCGACTTCAGGGTGGCACCTTGGATCAGGCCGTCGAAGTGTTCTCCCGGCTGAACAGCAAGGGTAGCCCGATGACTCCGCAGCAGATGGTCTCCGCGTTGACCTATGACGCGGGTTCGGCGGACAATCTGGGGGATCGGATCTCCTTGATCCTCGAAGGGCTGGGAAGTCGGGGTTTCGCCGAATTGCCGTCCAGCACGGTCTTCCGGGCAGTGCTTGCCGTCGCCGGTGAGGAAGATGTCCAGACGGGGCGGTGGGAGAGTCTCGCCAGGCGGACAAAGGGAAAGCTGGACACTGCGGTCGAACGAACTGAGACAGCACTCGGTCTGACGGTCGACTTTCTGCGCTCTGCCGTCGGGGTGCCGCTGGCCCGGCTGGTTCCATACAGCATCCAGGTTCTCCTGCTCACTGCCTTCTTCGATCTGTGTCCGGAACCCGACAGGCGTCAACGCGATGTGCTGATCCGCTGGTTCTGGTCGACGTCCTGGTCCGGGTTCTTCGCGAGCGCCAACACGACCCAGGTCAAGAACTATCTCGCGGCTATGAAGAAGTTCGCGGAGGGCGGGCCCGACCCCGACGGCTGCGACGAGCAGGCCCGCCCGTTCCCGGACCGCTTCGACATGCGCAGCGCGCGGGTTCGGACCTACCTGCTATGGGAACTCCAGGAGCTGCCCGAGCGGCTGTATCCGACCGGAGAGACATTCGACGCCCTGGACGAGCTGGTCAAGGCGGACACCAGGGCGTACCGGCACGTCGTCACGTCCGGTTCCGCCGGCGGTGAACAGAGTCCGGCGAACAGGTTGATCATGCCGACCGGGCCGGGTCTGTCCGTTCGTCGGGCGCTGCTCACGCTCGCGCCGGACGTTGCCGACGCGGTGCTGGCGAGCCACGGCATCCCGCCCGAGGCGATGGCCTCGCTGCATGAGGGAGACGATCAGGGCTTCATTGCCCGCCGCGCGAAGCATCTCGCCGAGCGGGAGCGGGAATTCATCCTGAGAAAGGGAATACGCCCGGCTGATGTGACGGCGGGTGAGGCGGAGATCGATACCGAGTAGAGCATCGTTACATTGAGTAGCCGATGGAGAGGGTCTCGCTCGTGGTGGCGCGGCGGGGGATTGGTCGTCGGTGCTGGTCGTCGGGGCCGGGGAGCGTCGGTTCGGTGACGGTCGGCGAGCGTATCGGTTGGTTGTAGGTGCACTGATGTTTCCGTCCGTGTCGATCTCCGGCCATGTTCGGCTGACAGCGTTCCCTGCGGCGTCGATGGGACCGGCGCCGGAGGAGGACACACATGGTTGTGAACCGTCGACAGTTGATGGCCGGTGCGGGGACCGCCGGCCTCGGCTTCGCCCTGGCCGGGGCGGTGGATGCCGTCTTCGCGGGGACCGCGAACGCCGCGACACCGAAGGCGTTCCGCGGGTACGGGGAGCTCGTCGCGGATCCGAAGAAGGTCATCGACCTGCCGGCCGGCTTCCGTTACGCGGTGTTCTCGCGCGCCGGCAAGGACACGTTGGACGGCGGCGGCGCGGTGCCGGGGTCGCACGACGGCATGTACGCCTTCCCTGGCGGGTTCGGGCGCAGCGTGCTGGTGCGCAACCACGAGCTGTCGCCGGGAACCGACATCCCGGCGGTGCCGCACCGCGACGGCCTCGTCTACGACCCGGCCTGCGCCGGCGGGACGACGACCCTCACGGTCGCGGGCGACCGGCTGCTCGGCCACGTGCCGAGCCTCGCCGGCACCTACCGCAACTGCGCCGGCGGCGGCACGCCGTGGCGGACCTGGCTGTCCTGCGAGGAGACCGAGGCCACCCCGGCCACCGAGGCGGTGCTGACCAAGAAGCACGGCTACGTCTTCGAGGTCGACCCCTTCGGTCGGCTGCGCGACGCCGCCCCGGTGCCGCTGACGGCGCTGGGCCGCTTCCCGCACGAGGCGGTGGCGATCGACCCGCGTTCGGGCATCGTCTACCTCACCGAGGACGCGTCCAAGCCGTACGGCCTGCTCTACCGGTTCCTGCCGCGCCGCCCGCTCGGCGGCCCCGGCAGCCTGCGGGCCGGCGGGAAGCTGCAGGCCCTGTCGGTGCCCGACGTGCGTGACCTGTCCGCGGTGCGGGAGCTGCACACCAAGCTGGCCGTCACCTGGGTGGACGTGCCCGACCCGGACGCGACCACGGTGTCGGTCCGTTCGCAGTTCGACGCCGCGAAGATCACCCGGGTGCCGAAGGCCGAGGGCATCTTCTGGTCCGAGGGCACCGCGTACATCGTCTCCAGCTACGCGAAGAAGGCCGACGGCGCCGCCACCGACCACTCCGGGCAGGTCTGGCGGTTCGACCCGAAGCACTCCACCCTGGAACTCGTCCTGCGCCTGGAGCCGGGCGGCCGGTTCGACGGGCCCGACAACATCACCGTCTCGCCGCTCGGCGGGATCGTGCTCTGCGAGGACGGCGACGGCGAGAACTACCTCGTCGCCCCCTCGGCGGACGGCACCCCCTACCCGCTCGCCCGCAACGCCGGCAGCGACAGCGAGTGGGCCGGCGCCACCTTCTCCCAGGACGGCCGCTGGCTGTACGCCAACGTCCAGGGCGACGGCCTCACGGTGGCCATCACCGGGCCGTGGTGGCGGGGCTGAGCGCCGCTCCAGAGGTGACGGCGGCCGCTCCAAGGGCGACGGCGCCACTCACTGATAGGTGATGAGGTCCGGCGGGGGCGTGAGGGTCAGCGTCTCCGCCGGACTGAACATGTTCGTGTCCTCGTCGAGGAAGAGCTTGAATCCGGTGAAGAACGGCGCCTTGGCCGCCAGTAGCGCGTATTTGTCGAGCTTGTCCTGACGGACGCCGAAGCCGTCGATGTGGAAGACGGTGGCGAGTTCGGGGCGGGCCGCGATGGCCGCCCGGTCGGGCAGCATGGATTCGGTGAACTGATGTATTACGAACAGTTTCTGTGGCAGATTGTGCGCGTGGGTGACGCCGGCGAGCCAGGCGGAGACCTCGTTCAGTCCGGCCGCGTCGCTGCTGCCGATCTGGCGGCCGGGGACCTGGCCCGGCCCCATCTTCCATTCCGGGTCGAGGGCGAGCCCGACGTCCGGTTCCCGTAGGAAACGTTCGTACCTGCGCGCCTGGTCCAGAAAACGCCCGCGCCCGGGCTGTAGATCGAGGATGAGCAGCATCCGGTGCGCCCGGGCGGCGGCGAGGTACGGCTCGACCGCGGCCGGCGACAGCGCGGAGCTGTACAGCCCGTCCGTGCCGGGTGAGGCCGACGCGACGGTCGTGATGAGCTCCATCGCCGGCTGCACCGGCCGGCCGCCCGCGGCGAAGGGCGCCGCGGCCGCGAGCACGCGCTGCGCCGCCTGCTCCGGCGTCCCCTCGCCGAGCACGCCGAGCGCCCCGCCGCCCACCGAACCGTAGTGCGCCACGATCCGAAAGCGCGGTAGCAGCGTGCGACCGCCCATCGGCAGTTGCGGCGCGTCGGCGCCCCCGGCCGCGGGCCGCCCCGGCTCGTCCCCATGCCCGGCCGCTTCGGGCTCGGGCGTCGATCCCGGCCCCCCGCCGGGGCCGCTCTGTCCGGTGGGGCCGGTCGGGCCGATCAGGTCGGCCGGGCTGGTCGGGCCAATCGGGTGGGTCAGGCCGGTCGGACTGGCGGCGGGTGCGCGCTGCGCCGCCGCCGCAGTCTGCTGCGCGCCCTCTGGCTGCGAGCCGCATCCCGCCCCGAGAACCGAGACGAGCAGCAGGAGGCCCAGCACCGCGACCGGCAGCGCATCTCGCCACCCGGGCTGCCCGCCACCCCGCCGGGCCCTGAGCCGCCGTTCACCGCCACCCTGCTGGTTCCCGCCACCCTGCCGCTCGCTGCCGCGCCGTTGCTCGCCGCCCTGCTGCCCGCCGCCGCCCTGCTGCCCGCCGCTGCGCGGCGGGTCGTCCTGCCGAAGGCTGCCCCGGTGCCATGTCGCTCGGTGATCGGCCATGCCGCCGCTCCTACCCCGCGCAACACCGGATCATGGCGTCCGAGCAGGGGGATTTGCGCTGCCGCCCAGGAGGATCCGGCGGCGACGATGCGGCCGCCGGTGGCTCCCGCGTGGCCTGCACGCCGTCCGACGGACATCTACGTCGTCTAAATCCTATCTTCATAATCATATCGGCATGTCAATGCAATGCCCAGTAATTCGGTCGGGAAGTTTTTCGCGGGTTGGCGACGGCCGGCCAATGTGGTCTCTCTGTCCGCGGACGTACCTTTTTGGCTCAGCCTCGTGCGTTCCGGTCGCGGCCGATTAAAGTTGGATGAGCAGTCGTAGATCGGGCGGTTTGAAGTCTGCGAGGGACTGTGATGCGGGGACGATTGTCGACGCGCGGTTCGCGTGAGCCCACGTCGGTGCACACGGGCGGCAGTGTCGGCGCCGCCATCCACCTCGACAACGCGGGAGGCGATATGAACAGTGTCGATATAGCGCTGAAGGAGTCGCTGGAGATCGGGGGCGCGCTCGGGGCGGCCCTCGTCGATTTCACCAGCGGCATGACTCTCGGCACGACCGGAAACGCGCACACCCTCGACCTGGAGGTGGCCGCCGCCGGCAACACCGAGGTCATCCGGGCGAAGCTGCGGACCATGGAGAGCCTCGGCCTGCAGGACACCATCGAGGACATCCTCATCACGCTCGGCCGTCAATACCACCTGATCCGCCTGTTGCAGAGTCATTCCGGCCGCGGTCTGTTTCTCTACCTGGTGCTGGACAAGGGGCGGGCGAACCTCGCGCTGGCCCGTCACCGCCTGCGCGCCATCGAGGCCCAGCTCGACGTCTGACGCCGGCACCGTCGCCCCGGCTTCGGCGCATCCCCGCGCCCGGCCTCAGCGCGGGCCGGGGCGCGCTGCTCCGGCGGGAAAAGGGCAGACTGGGCCTGACGGAGCAGCGGAGGCGAACTTGACGACACTGGTCGGAACCAGGCTGGCCGTCCCCAAGGCGGGAGCTCGCGGAACGGAGACCGCTCGATCGGGGGCAGGCCGGTCGGGGGCAGGCCGGTCGGGGGCAGGCCGGTGATGACGGCTCAGCCGGCCCTGCGGATCCGGGGCGCGGTGCTGGTCGGGCCGGAGGAGGTCCGCGACGAGCTCTGGGTCGTGGACGGTCGAATCAGTTTCACCGCGCCAGCCGGCACCGCCGCCCGGGACGTGCGAACGGTGTCCGGTTGGGCGCTGCCCGGGCTGGTCGACGCGCACTGCCACGTCGGCCTCGACGCCGGCGGCGCCGTGGACCGGCCGACCGCGGAGGAGCAGATCACCACCGACCGTGCGGCCGGCGCGCTGCTGCTGCGCGACGCCGGCTCCCCGGCAGACACCCGATGGGTCGACGACCGCGACGACCTGCCCCGCCTGGTGCGCGCCGGCCGGCACATCGCCCGTCCCCGCCGCTACATCCGCAACTATGCCGCCGAGGTCGAGCCGGACGACCTGGTGGCCGAGGTCGTCGCCCAGGCCGGCCGCGGCGACGGCTGGGTCAAGCTCGTCGGGGACTGGATCGACCGCGGCGTCGGGGACCTCGCGCCCTGCTGGCCCGCGGACGCCGCGAAGGCGGCGATCGACGCTGCCCACACGGTCGGCGCCCGGGTGACCGCCCACTGCTTCGCCGAGGACTCGCTCGCCGACCTCGTCGAGGCGGGCATCGACTGCATCGAGCACGCCACCGGGCTCACCGAGGACACGATCCCGCTGTTCGCCGAGCGGGGGGTCGCGATCGTCCCGACCCTGGTGAACATCGCCACCTTCGAGGGCATCGCCCGCGGCGCCGAGGAGAAGTTCCCCGCCTACGCCCGGCACATGCGGGCCCTGCACGCCCGCCGGTACGACACGGTGCGGGCCGCCCACGACGCCGGGATCCCCATCTACGTCGGCACCGACGCCGGGGGCAGCCTGCCGCACGGCCTGGTCGCCGCCGAGGTCGCCGAACTGCGCCGCGCCGGCCTGCCGGCCGAGGTCGCCCTGTCGGCCGCCACCTGGTCGGCGCGGGCCTGGCTCGGTCATCCGGCGCTCACCGAGGGCGCCCCCGCCGACCTGGTCGTCTACCCCGCCGACCCGCGTGCCGACGTCGGCGTCCTCGCCGCCCCCGACGTCATCGTCCTGCGCGGCCGTCCCGTCGCCCCCTGACCCGTCGGGCCGGGACGGCGTCCCCGGGAGGTGCCGCGCGGCGTCGCCCCGGCGGTGCGGCGGTGCGGCGGTCAGGTGGGCCAGGTGGCACTGTCGACGGCGCGGCGCAGGAACTCGGCGCTGGGACGTGGGTCGATGCCGGCGGCGGCGAGCCAGGCGGGGGAGTAGTAGGTGTCCGCGTAGCGGTCGCCGCCGTCACAGATCAGGGTGACGATGCTGCCCTGGCGATCGGCGGCGACGAGCTCGCAGGCGAGCTGGATGGCACCCCACAGGTTCGTGCCCGTCGAGGCGCCGGCCCGCCGGCCGGTGAGCGCCTGCAGGAACTGCATGGCGGCGATGGACGCGGCGTCCGGGACACTGATCATCCGGTCGACGACGTCGGGCAGGAAGCTCGGTTCGACCCGCGGCCGGCCGATCCCCTCGATGCGGGAGTTCTCCCCTGCCGCGTGCGGGTCGCCGGTGGACCAGCTTCGGTGGAACGCCGACCCCTCCGGGTCGACCACGCACAGGGCGGAGTCGTGCTGGCGGTAGCGCAGGTAGCGGCCGATCGTCGCGCTGGTCCCGCCGGTGCCCGCGCCGACGACGACCCAGGCCGGGACGGGATGGCGTTCCAGGGCCATCTGACTGAAGATCGACTCGGCGATGTTGTTGTTACCGCGCCAGTCCGTGGCGCGCTCCGCGTAGGTGAACTGGTCCATGTAGTGCCCGCCGGTCGCGGTGGCCAGCCGGTGCGCCTCCGGGTAGACCATGGCCGCGTCGGAGACCAGGTGACAGCGGCCCTGCTCCCGTTCGATCAGGGCGATCTTCTGGGCGCTGGTCGACGCGGGCATCACGGCGATGAACGGCAGGCCCAGCATCCGGGCGAAATACGCCTCCGAGACCGCCGTGGAGCCCGAGGACGCCTCCACGACCGTCGTGCCCTCCCGGATCCAGCCGTTGCTCAGCCCGTAGAGGAACAGCGACCGGGCGAGTCGGTGCTTCAGCGAACCGGTGGGATGCGTCGACTCGTCCTTGAGGTAGACGTCCACGCCGCGGCGCGCCGACCACAGCGACAGCGGGATCAGGTGGGTGTCCGCCGAGCGGTTCGTGTCGGCCTCCACCAGCGCGACGGCCTCCCGGATCCAGCGCCGATCCCGCCGGCTGGGTGCTGCGTCCATGGCCGACATCCAACCCGGTTGACCGCTGACCTGCCGATTCTCGGGCCGCCGTGAATCAGAGGAGCGTGCCGAACACCTGCGTCCAGTAGGTGCCGTACTCGCCGCCGGCGGCGTAGCCGACGCCGATCTGGCGAAGCTGCGGGATGAGGATGTTGGCCCGGTGGCCCGGGCTCTGCATCCAGCCGGCGACGACCTCCTCGGCCGTGGTCTGGCCGGCGGCGATGTTCTCGGCGACCCGGGCGTAGCGGTAGCCCAGGTCCGTGACCCGATCGGACACGGTCCGGCCGTCCGGGCTGGTGTGGGCGAAGAAGCCGCGCGCCACCATGTCCCGGCTGTGCTCGGCGGCGGCGGCGGTCAGCGTCGGGTCGACGGCGAGCGGGGCGAGACCCTCCCGCTCGCGTTCGATGTTCGTGAGCGCGACGACCTGGGCCAACATCGCCGGAACGTCGCCCTCCCCGGCCCCGTCCGGCGCCGGCCGATCGTCGGGCACCTTCCCGTGGCCGGATGCCCAGGGGCCGCCCCACCCCGCCGGCGGGCCGCCGGCGGGGACGGGAGCGGTGCTGGCGGGAGCGGTGCTGGCGGGAGCGGTGGCGGCGGGGGCGTCCTGGCGGGGGACGGCCGGGACGAGACCGGGTGGGGGCGCCGCGGCCTCGGGCGCGGCCGGGCTGCCGTCGTCGACGTCCACGCCGAAGTCACGGGCGAGGCCGGCGAGGCCGTCGGCGTAACCCTGCCCGACGGCGCGGACCTTCCACTCCGCTCCCCGGCGGTAGATCTCGATGAGGGTGACCACGGTCTCGCTGGACAGCGGCGGCGGGGTGAAGTGGGCGCTGAGGTTGCCGCGCCGGTCGTGCAGCGTGACGACGGGCCCGGGCAGCTGCCCGAAGGGAGTCGTGCCGTCCTCGGAGCTGGCGACGATCACGACGCGTTCGGCGCCGGGCCGCAGCCGCTCCGGGTCGACCATCACCTCGTCGCCGCTGAGGATGACGCCGGCCGTCGCCGGCTGGTTGTAGAACACGAAGTCGTCATCCCCGTCGACCTTGCCGTGCGCCGCGGTCACCAACGCGCACAGGTCGAACGGCCCGATCAGGCGAACCGAGACGGGGCCGCGGGGCAGCGGCGCGTTCGCACCGGGCACGAGCTCTGTCATCCGTCCCACTCCCGTGGCTGTTCTGGTCGGCCTTGGCTGGCTGTGGTCGGCCTTGGCTGTTCTGGTCGGCCTTGGCAGTTGTGGTCGGCCTTGGCTGTTGGCCGTGGCCGTGTACTGGTCGGTGAGGATGCGCTGCCGCCGGCCCATCGCCGGGTTGGGGCGGGCGCCGGGCGACGGCGACGTGTCCGCCTGTTCTAGATGTACCGGGTGATGGGCGCGGCCACCATGCCTGACGCGGTGCGGCGCCAGGTCCGTGCCACGTCCGGGCGGGATTGTGGCTCGTCCGAGTGACATCGGTGAGTGTCCGGTGTCCGCCCGTAAGACCACGATCACCCGACTTGGTCCGCCGCCGGGATTCCCGTGGGTCGCGGTGGCTGCCACCGCCAACCAATGATCGCGACGTGGGTCGCCATGGCTGTTGTGGATGGTTTGCTTGTCACGCCGGTCGCGCCCGCCGTACCGTCTGCGTCGGTCGCCGTGATCAATGGTTCCGGCGCGCGAGGTCCGTGGCGCGATGGGCGGGAGCCGCTCGTCGCGCCGGGGCGGGCCGGTGGCCGCCGTGGGGGACCGCTGGGGGGATGAAGCAGGGCGCGCCGGTGTGTGGCGCCCGGAGCAGGGTGGACCGTGAACGACGTCATGGGCTTCGCGCTGCTCAGCCTCGGGACGGGCGCGTTGTACGCGCTGGTCGCCGCGGGCGTGGTGGTGATCGCCCGCGGGGCCGGGGTGCTCAACATGGCCCAGGGCGCGCTGGTGGCGTGGGCCGCCTACGCCTTCCACGGCCTGCGCGGCCCGTGGGGGCTCCCGCTGGTCCTGGCCGCGGTGCTCGCCGTCGCGTCGACGGCCGGTATCGGCGTCGGGTTCCAGTTGCTGGTCATGCGCCCGCTGCGGGAGGCGACGGCGCTGCTGCGGCTGATGGCGACCCTCGGCCTGCTGATCATTCTCCAGTCGTCGCTGACGCTGATGTTCGCCGGCGCGGTGCGCACCTCCCCGACGGTGCTGCCCACCGGCACGGTCGAGCTGTTCGGCGAGTCCATCGGTGTGGACGTGTTCGTCCGGCTCGCCGCCGTCGTCGTGCTCATCGCGGCGGCGTGGGCGGTCTTCCGGTTCACGACGGTGGGGCTCGCCGCGACGGCGGCCACCGAGAACCCGCGGGCCGCCGCCACCTTCGGCTGGTCCGTCGACGCGATCGCCGCCGGCGCGTGGGGCGCCGGCGGCGCGCTCGCCGGGCTCGGTGGCGTCCTGCTCGCCCCGTTGCAGAATCCGCTGTCCGCGACGAACCTGCTGCTGCTCATCGTGCCGGCGCTGGCGGTGGCGCTGGTGGCGCGGTTCCAGTCCTTCCCCGGGGTGCTGCTCGGCGGCCTCGTCCTCGGCGTCATCGAGGTGGAGGCGCAGTACGAGTTCGTCGCGCACCATCCCTGGTGGCGCGGGGTCGACCGGGCGGTGCCGCTGGCCGTCATCGTCTTCTACCTGGCCGTGCGCGGCCGGGGCCTGCCCGAGCGGGGTCACCTCGCCGAGCGCCACCCGGTGCTCGGCAGCGGCCGGGTCCATCCGCGCGCCCTCGCCGTGGCCGTCGCGGCGATGCTGGCGGCGGTCTGGTTGCTGCCCCGCGACTGGGTCGACGCCCTTGACGCCAACGCGCTGTGGGCTTTGATCATCCTGTCCGTCGTGGTGCTTGTCGGGTTCACCGGGCAGCTCTCCCTGGCCCAGCTCGCCTTCTCCGGGATCGCGGCGCTGATCGCCGGGCGGCTGGTGGCGACCCGCGGCTGGCCGTTGGAGGCGGCGATGGCCGTCGGGGTGGCCGGCACCGCCGTCGTCGGACTGCTGTTCGCGTTGCCCGCGCTGCGCACCCGGGGGTTGCAGCTCGCGGTGGTGACCCTCGGTCTCGGCGCGGCCGTCGACGCCCTGCTGTTCCAGCGGGGCTACCACTCCCCGCCACCCCCGGGGGCGGGGGCGCTCGGCTCGCTGTTCGGTGACCTCGCCTCGCCCGAGGGGACAGTGGTGGGACGCCAGCGTTTCCTCGGCGTCCCACTGGACAAGGTGACTGATCCGCGCGGCTTCGCGACCGTGTCCGTGCTCGCCTTCGTCCTGGTCGCGCTCGCGGTGGCGAACCTGCGCCGCGGCCGGGCCGGCCGGCGGCTCATCGCGGTGCGGACCAACGAGCGGGCCGCCGCGGCGCTGGGCATCAGCGTCGTGGCCGCCAAGCTGTACGCGTTCGCGCTGTCCGCGGCCATCGCCGGGTTCGGCGGGGTGCTCTACGCCTTCTACGTCTACGGTGAGCGCGGCAACATCGACTACGGCGACGGGACGTTCGCGCCGTTCTCCTCGATCCTGCTCATCGCCTACGCCGTTGTCGGCGGGGTCGGCTGGGTGAGCGGCTCGTTCGCGGGCGCGACGATGGCCGCCGGCGCGCTGGCGACCCGTATCGGCGGCTCGGTCGGGGAGTGGCTCGGCCGGCTCGGCGCGCTGCTGCGGGTCGTCGTCGCGGCGATCGCCGGCCTGCTCGGCCTCGCCGCCGGCGCCGCGGTGGCCGGCGATCGGCGCACCGGCGGCGGGCTCGGCGCGGCGGCGCGGCGCCGGCTGCCCTGGCTCGTCGCGGCGGCCGCGGCCGTGCTCGCCGCCGTCTTCGGGGGCGCGGTGCGTGACTGGCTGGCCGAGCTGGACCGGTACGTGCCGCTGATCGGCGGCATCGTCCTCGTCGTCGTGCTCTCCCGCTCCGGCGGCGGGATGGCGCCCGAGAACGCCCGCACCGCCCGCCTGCTCCGCGACCGCTGCCTACCCGGCGCGGCCGACCGCCGTCGCCGCGCCGATGCCGCCCGGCTGGACCAGGCGCTGCGCGCGGCTCCCGGCCAGGGCCCGCCGTCGGGCGCGGTCGAGCCGGCGACGCTGTCGGTGTGGGGGCTGACGGTCAGCTTCGGCGCGGTGCGCGCGGTGCGCGCCGTCGACCTGCGGGTCGTTCCCGGCCAGGTGGTCGGGATGATCGGCCCGAACGGCGCGGGCAAGACGACGGTCATCGACGCGATCACCGGCTACACCTCGGCGGCGGTCACCTCGATGACGCTCGGCGAGGTCCGCCTCGACCGGCTGCCCGCGCACCGGCGGGCCCGCGCGGGCATCAGCCGGTCGTTCCAGAACCTGGAGCTGTTCGACGACCTCACCGTGCTGGAGAACATCCAGGCGGCCAGCGACCGCCGCGACGCCCGCGCGTACCTCACCGATCTGGTGTTCCCGCGGTCCCGGCCGCTGCCCGCCGCGGCGATCGCCGCCGTCGACGCCTTCGGGCTGCGCGAGGACCTGCTGCGCACCGTCTCCGACCTGCCCTACGGCCGCCGCCGGCTGCTGGCCATCGCCCGCGCCGTCGCGGCCGGGCCGGCCGTGCTGCTGCTCGACGAGCCGTGCGCCGGCCTGGACGAGTCCGAAAGCGCCGAGGTCGCCGCCCTGCTGCGCCGCCTCGCCGATGACTGGGGGCTCGGCATCCTGCTCAACGAGCACGACATGGACGTCATCATGAGCGTCTGCGACCGGGTGGTCGTGCTCGACGCCGGCGCGCTCATCGCCGAGGGAACGCCGGCGCAGGTGGCCGCCGACCCGCGCGTGCGGGCGGCCTACCTCGGCGACGCCGACGAGCCGGCCCGCCAACCGGCCTACCTCCCCCTGCCCTGACGGCCCCTGAGCCGCGGACGGCGGGTCAGGAGGCGGCGCGGCGCAGGATGTCCAGGCCGTTGTAGGTCTCGGGGCCGAGGGGGACGAACGACTTCGAGGCGCTGTCCCAGCGGGCACCCCGCAGGGTGGTGTTGAAGATCCGCTCCGCGCCGGGGATCGGGGTGGTCGCGGTGAGGTCCAGCGGCGGGACGATGCCGCCCAGGTCCAGCTTCCTGGTCCGGTTGAGCTGGGCGAGCAGGTTCTTCGACGTCAGCGGTCCGGACACCTGGTTGCCGACCTTCTCGGCGATCTGTACGGACAGCCACGCCCCGGTGGTGGTCGTCGTGGTGCGCAGGGCGGGTGCGGCGTCGGCGTCCCCGGCGGACTGCTCCGCGTCCAGTTCGGCGACCATCCGCGCGACCTCGGGGAACTCGGCGGCCTGGCTGAGTTCCGGGAAGGCGGTGGCGACGACGAGCTTGTCCGCCGCCGGGCCGAGCGTGGCCAGGTACGTCGGCGACAGGGTGCCCGCCGCGTGGCAGGTACGGATCTGCTGGCCCGCCTTGGAGATCACCGCGTAGGCGGCCTGGTCGAACACGACCAGCACGGCGCCGTCGGCGCCGGAGCGGGACAACTGGGAGATCGCCGGGGTGAAGTCGCTCGTCGTGATCGGGATGCGGATCTTCGGGTTGATCGGATGGTTGACGGCCTTCGCGCCGCCCTCGGCCATGACGATCAGCCGGTCGCTGGCGCTGAGGTCGTAGCCGACCAGGCCGAGGTGGCTCGCGCCCGCCTTCACCAGCAGCGCCGGGCAGACCGCCGGGTAGAGCGTCAGCGGGCTGATGACGTAGCTGACGGGGGAGCTGAGCTCGGAGCCGTCGGCGGAGATGCCGGCCGACCCGATCGACGGGATACCCGCGTTCTGCAGGATCGGCATGATCCCGCCGGTGCCGCTGACCTCGCTGACGACGGCGAGGACGCCCTCATCGACGGCCTGCTGGGCGCACTTCTTCGCGGTGGCGGCGTCGTTGCGCTCGTTGCAGTGGACGAGCTCGACGGGGTGCCCGCCGATGCCGCCGCGGGCGTTGACCCCGCGGACGGCGGCGCGGGCGGACGCCACCATCTCGGGATAGTTCGTCCCGGCGGTGCCCGTCGGCGCGATGATCATCAGCTTGACGGGTGATCCCTTCGCGGCGGGATCGGACGCCGCGGCGCTGCCCGACCCGGCATCCGACCCACCGCCGCACCCGGCGAGCGCCGCCGCGAGTGCGGCAGCCAGACCAGCCCGGGCCAGACCTGTCCGGGCGAGTCCACGCAGCCCGTACCGTCGTCGCACGTCGTCTCCTCGTCATCCGCCCACCCGGTCGGGCCGGGCACCCGCGCTCCGCCGCCGGGGCCAGCCACGGTAGACCCGTCCCGTCTGGGCGGAAACGTCAGGGTGAATCGTGGCGGGATCGTCGCGGTGCGGAACAGTACCGGGACGGGAGAGTGCCACCGGGAGGGGCGGTGGGCAGGGTGCGGGGTGGCGGGGCGGCGTTGCGGTGGGCGGCGTTGCGGCGGGGCGGTTCAGATCACCTGGGACCAGGCATAGGTGAATCCCATGATCTGATCGGCGAGCGTCTCGAGCTTCGCCGCGGCGGCCGCGTCGACGAGTCGGCCGTGGGCGTCGAAGAGAGGCTGCTCGGTGTTGAAGGTCACGCCCAGCGGGGTCGGCCAGCCGCGCAGGGCGTGCACGGACGAGCGCAGCGCGCTCAGCGTCGTTCCGGCCGCCTGGTTGCCCTGGGCGCAGACGATGAGACCGACCGCCCGCCCGTCGAGGTACGGCCGCGGCGCACCGCGCAGGTCCTCCAGGTAGTCCAGCGCGTTCTTGACGAGGCCGGACATCCCGCCGTGGTAACCGGGGGTGGCGATCACGACGGCGTCGGCCTGCTCCACGGCGGCGAGTAGGCGCAGGGCCGCGGCGGAGCGCTCCGGGCGTTCGGGGGCGTACATCGGCAGGTCCAGCTCGGCGGAGCCGAAGTGCACCGTCTCGGCGCCGGCCTGGGCCATCGTCGCGAGCACCGTCGTCAGGGCCCGGTGGGTGGTGGAGTTGGGTCTGGTGGTGCCGCCGATCCCGACGATCATCGGCCGGCGGCGACGGACGCGAACCGGGCCGGGCCCGGTGGGCGGCGCCTCGACGGGTCGGTGGCCGACCCGGCTGGGCAGCGAGGAGATCGGATCGCCGCCAGTCCATTGGCCGAGGCCATCGACCTGCTCCGTGGAGCCGGCGTTCGACCGGAACGCACCGTATGTGTCCCCCACAACCCCTCCTCAGACCCTGCTTCGGCTCGCCTTGGCGCGGTCGCGGACCGCCGCGCCACCCGCCGTCACGTCTGTCTATCCGACCGACCCCGACTCGGTGGCGGCGGGTCCGCTCGGACACGGGCCGGCGCGGTCGGGGGCGGGCTGCGGGCGGTGGCCGCCGTGATGCATCCGCCCGGCGCCACGCAGCGACGCGGGCAGCGCCCGGGCCCCCGGGCCGAGGGCGCCGATCCGGTCGGCGGGGTTGGAGATCCGGCAGCGGCGCAGCGACAGGCAGCCGCAGCCGATGCACGAGTCGAGCCCGTCGCGCAGGGCCTCCAGGGCCGCGATCTCCTCGTCCAGCCGGGTGCGCCAGCGCCGCGAGATGGCCGACCAGTCCGCCTTCGTCGGGGTGCGGGCATCCGGCAGCGACGCCAGCGCCTGCGCCACCTCGTCGAGGCTGAGGCCCATCGCGGTGGCCGCGCGGATGAACGCCAGCCGGCGCAGCACGTGCCGTTCGTACCGGCGCTGGCCGCCGGCGGTGCGGGTGGCGGCGATCAGTCCCTGCCGCTCGTAGAAGCGCAGCGCCGAGGGCGCGAATCCGCTGCGCTGCGACAGCTCACCTACAGTCAGCAGGTCGGTGGGGAGCATGCCCGCGATCCTACGTCCCTGGAGCTGAAGTCAGGTTCAGCTTTACCGGCGGAAGGGGCCGGTCACCTCGAACGTGATGCCGCCGCGGTTGCGCCCGGTCACCCCGCGCTGGGAGGAGAAGTACAGCCGGCTCCCGTCCGGGCTGAACGCCGGGCCGGTGATCTCGGACCGGTCGTGTTCCGGAAGCCGGAGGAAGGGCGCGACCACGCCGTCCGGGGTGATGAGCACCAGGGCGGGACGGGAGTGGTCCTCGGCCACGTACAGGTCGCCCGAGCGCGCGCCGACGACGTTGTCCACCCCGGTGAGCGGCGGCGGGTCGGGCAGGCTTGCCCGGTCGTAGAGCAGGTCGATCCGCCCGGCGTCCACCCGGTACGCCCACACCCGGTCGTCTCCCTTGGTGGTCAGGTAGCAGACGCCGTGGGCGTACCAGCAGCCCTCGCCGCCGTTGAACCGGCGGGCCTCGCGGACCTGCCGGCGGGTCGCCCGGGGGAAGCCGTCCGGATCGCGCACCTGCTCCCAGCGCACCGGCCCGGACTCGGCGTGCGAATCGGCGACCAGCACCTCCAGCCGGCCCGCGGACAGATCGCCCCAGCGGTCCGGGCGGAACCGGTAGAAGCAGCCGTCCTTGCGGTCCTCGGTCAGGTAGATCACCCGGCGGTCGGGGTCGCAGGCCGCCGCCTCGTGGGTGAAACGGCCCAGGGCGGGGCGCGCCACGGCCTTGCGCGACCCGTCCGGCCATGCCTCGTACACCCGGCCGGAGAAGAACTCCTCGCACGACAGCCACGTCCCCCACGGGGTGGCCCCGCCTGCGCAGTTGGCGGTGGTGCCGCCGAGGATGCGCCCCGCCGAGGCGATCGAGCCGTCCGCCCGGAACCGCAGCGCCGAGGCGCCGCCGTGCAGGATCACCTCGGAGTTCGACACGTAGGTCCAGCCGCCGCCGGGCCCGGGGAAGCAGGCTGCGCCGTCCGGCGCGTCGTGCCACACGTACTCGGTCGCGCCGACGAGCAGGTGCGAGCGGGCGACGATCCGGCTGGTGAAACCGGCGGGAAGTGCCACCCCGGAGTGGTCCGGTGGGCGTAGTGGCCCGTAGGGCCCCAGTCCCGGCCGGGCGGTGGCGGCCAGGGCCGCATGCCAGGTAGCCCCGGAGAACGCGGCGGTGCCCAGCGCCGCCACCGCCGAGCGCAGCAGCGTCCGTCGATCCATGCCCTGCCCGTCCCTTCCGGGCCGGTCGGCTGTCGACCGTCCCCGCCCGTCTGATCCGCCGTGTGCTGATCCGCCGTGTGCTGGTCCGTCGCGTGGTGGGTCTGCCGTGTGGTGGGTCCGCCGTGTGCTGTGCGTCCGCCGTGTGCTGCGCGTCCGCGGTCCGCCGTGTGATGCGCGTTGCATGCATCGGGCGGCCGCGACGCACCGGCGGCCCCGGTCGTCGCCCGTCCGGATCGCCGCACGTGCGGGTTGTCGCGGCCGCACCGCGGCGGTGTCACCCCTCTGACCTTAGGGTCATCGGAGCGTCGCGTCAGGTAACCGGGCGGTGAGGATCGCCTGCCGCCGCGGCCGCCGGTGGATCTTCCGGGGTGGTCCGGACGGGGCTGGTCCGGCCGCGGCCGTGGCAGGCTGTCGAATCGATGGACGACACCACGCATCGGCGGTTCAATCCACTGACGGGCCGCTGGGTTCTGGTCTCGCCGGGGCGGGTTCGGCGCCCCTGGCACGGCGGTCGGGAGACGGCGGCGACGCCTCCCGCCGTCGCGTACGACGCCGCCTGCCATCTGTGCCCCGGCAACGAGCGCGCGGGCGGCGCTCGCAACCCCGACTACCGGGGCACGTACGTGTTCACCAACGACTTCCCGGCGCTGCGACCCGCCGGGAGCGATCCCGCGCCGCCCGGCGCCGAGCCGGGCGGCCTGCTGCGCAGCGCCCCCGCGCACGGGACCTGCCGGGTCGTCTGTTTCGGCCCGCACCACGGCCGCGGGCTGGTCGACATGTCCTCCTTCGAGGTCCGCGCGGTCGTCGACACGTGGGCGGCGCAGGAGGCCGAGCTGTCCGAGCAGTGGCGCTGGGTGCAGGTCTTCGAAAACCGCGGCACCGCGATGGGCGCCTCCAACCCACATCCGCACGGGCAGATCTGGGCCTGCGACGCCCTGCCCGACGAGGCCGCCGCCGAGGACACCCACCAGCGGGAGCACTTCGCCCGGTCGGGCAGCTCCCTGCTGCTCGACTACATCCGCACCGAGACACGCGCCGCGGAGCGGATCGTCCTCGACGACTCCGACTGGCTCGTCGTCGTGCCGTTCTGGGCGGTGTGGCCCTTCGAGACGCTGCTGCTGCCCCGCCGACCCGTGCAACGGCTCGCCGAGCTCGACCGCGCCCAACGGGACAGCCTGGCCGACGTGCTGGGCCGCCTGCTCGCCGGCTACGACGCCCTGTTCGATCACCCGTTCCCGTTCTCGATGGGCTGGCACGGCGCCCCGGGTCCGCATCCGGCGGGGGCCACGGGCCGGGCGACCGGTTCGCGGCGCCCCCCCGAGGGGGTCTGGCAGCTACACGCCCACTTCTATCCGCCGCTGCTGCGCTCGCCGACGATCCGCAAGCATCTCGTGGGCTACGAGATGCTCGCGGAGCCCGCGCGCGATCTCACCCCCGAGGATGCCGCGGGCCGGCTGCGCGCGGTCATGGCGGACACCTGGGACGGGGAGGCGACCCTGCCCGGCGGCCTCGAGGCGGTCCCGGCCGCGCCGCTGCGAATCCGGCCGTCGTGACGCCGCCCCCGGGCAGCCCGGGTTCGGCGGGCAGCCCGGGTTCGGCGGGCGGCCCGGGCGAACGGGCGGTACCGGCGGCGGTACGGGCGGTGCGGGCGTTCGTGGCGGCCTACGGCCGCGAACCGACCCTGCTGGTGCGCTCACCGGCCCGGGTCAACCTCATCGGCGAGCACACCGACTACAACGACGGCCTGTGCCTGCCGGTGGCGATCGACCGCGAGCTCTGCATCGCCCTGCGCCGCACCGACCACGTCCCCGCCGCGGGTACCGCCACCGGCGCGCATCTTCGGCTGGTATCCGAACAGGACCCGACGCCCGCCGTCGTCGGGCTGCCGCCGCCCGCCGCGGACACCCCGCCGCCGGCCCGCGCGACCGGCTGGGCCCGGTACGTGCAGGGCGTGGCGGTCCAGCTCGCCGGGGCCGGCCAGCTCGCCGGGGCCGGCCTGGTGCCGTGGCAGGGCGCGCTCGCCAGCGACATCCCGCTCGGCGCCGGCCTGTCCTCCTCGGCCGCCCTGGAACTCGCCGTCGCCGTGGCCTGCACCCACCTCGCCGGTTCCGTGCCGGCGCCGACGGAGCTCGCCAGGCTCGCCCAGCGGGCGGAGAACGCCTGGGTCGGCGCCGCCACCGGCCTGCTCGACCAGCTCGCCTGCGTCGGGGGGATCGCCGGGCACGCCCTGCGCATCGACTGTCGGACGCTGACCGTCACACCGGTGCCGCTGCCGGCCGGGCTCGCCGTCGTCGTCATCGACACCGGCTCGCGGCGGGAGCTCGTCACGAGCGCCTACGCCGACCGGCGCGCCGAATGTGAGCGCGCCGCGCGGGCGCTGGGCGTGCCGGCGCTGCGCGACCTCGAGGCCCTGCCGGCGGACGCCGCCGGCCGCCTCGACCCGGTGGCGCTGCGCCGTGCCCGCTTCGTCATCGCCGAGAACGCGCGGGTCGACGCGGTCGCCGGGGCACTGGCCCGCGGGGACGCCGAGGCGGCCGGCCGGCTGCTGCTGGCCGGCCATCGGGGCATCCGGGACGACTTCGAGGTGTCGGGGCCGGAGCTTGATGCGGCCGTGGCCGCGGCGGACGACGCCCCGGGCTGCTTCGGTGCCCGGATGACCGGAGGCGGGTTCGCGGGCTGTGCGGTGGCCCTCGTGGACCGTGCTCGGCTGGACGCGTTCACGGCGGCGTTCAAACCCGCCTATTCCGCCCGCACCGGCCGGGAAGCCGTGCTACATATTTGCTCGGCGGTAGCCGGCACATCGGTCACGGCGCTGCGCTAGCGCAACGCCCAGAGAAGTCCGCTTCCCATCCGTGACGTCTGGCGGTGTGACTGAGAGAGTGTTGGGTATCCGGGTGGCTACTCGTTGGTGAGGTCTTCGGTGAGGCGTCGAGCGGCTTCGGTCTCGATGGGACCGTGGGGCTCGACGTCCTCACCGGCGAGCCGGGCCGCCATGAGCCGGATCATCGCAACCTGGATCATGGCTTCGGCGTGCGCAGTCTTACGTTCGTAGTCGCGTGCCAAGCGTCTGCACCTGCCTAACCAGCCGAACGTTCGTTCCACCACCCACCGGCGGGGCAGCACCTGAAACCCTCGCACGTCGGCGTTACGCGGAACAGCGACGATCTCGATGTTCTCCTGCTCGGCCGCCCAGGCCACCAGAGAGGCATCGACGACGTTCACGTAGCCGCCGTCCACCCACACCAACCCGACCTGCGGGAACAGCTGGTGCAGACCGGTCAGTACCCGGCGGGCACCGGCCCGGTCCTGCACCGACGCGGAGTGCACGACCATCGTCAGCAGCAGCCCGCAGGTGTCGACCAGCAGGTGGCGTTTACGGCCGCGTACCCGCTTGCCCGCGTCGTAGCCGATCGCCTCACCGCCCTCGGCGGACTTCACCGACTGCGAGTCCAGCACCGCAGCCGACGGCTGCGGATCCCGCCCGTCGGCCAGACGGACCCGGTCGCGCAGGGTGTCGTGGACCCGCGCCCACGTCCCGTCCGCGGTCCAGTCCCGAAACCACCGGTAGGCCACGTCCCACGGCGCCAGGTCATGCGGCATCCGCCGCCACGAACAACCCGTTCCCAGCACGTACAGGATCGAGTCGATCACCAGGCGTCGGTCGTACTTCACCGGGGCACCGCCGCGGCGCGGGTCCCGCACAGGCAACAACGGTCCGATCACCGCCCACTGCCCGTCCGTCAACGACGTGTCGTAGGCAGCCTTACACGAACAGACACACACCGGTCCGATCGTGACCGGAAGATCCTCGCGGACACCCCACGACACGCCACCCCACCAGCACCATCACACTTCGAACATCCTCAGTTACCCAACACTCTCTGAGGCGGGTCGCGGAACGGGCGACGGCTGGTGCGTCGGCGGCGCAGGCATGGGAGAGAACACCCACCCGGGTCCTTCTGGAGGGTTCAGCGTCCGATTCGTCCCCCCAGAACGACACAGATGACGCCGCGGCCATGCACAGGTCCGGTGCGGGCGGGTGCCCGCGCCCGGGCGGTCGCGGCACGGTCGGGCGCACCCGGGCGGGTGCGCAAGCCGTCCGAGTTCGGCCGAATCGCCCGTGGCTGTGCTGTGCTAGCCCGGTATAGGAGTTCTTGACCGGAAGCGGGTTAGCATGACCGCTCTGACCGGGCGGAGACGAGGAGTTGAGAGGACGGTGTCCGTGCTGCGTTGGGCGCGGGTCGGGCTGTCCCGGCGGGGACGGCTGCGGCGCGGGGTCGGGATCGTCGGCGTCGTCGCCGTCGGCCTGGCCACCCTCATCCTCGCGGCGTTGTCGCCGTCGTCATCCGCGTCGGCCACCGCCGCGTCGGTCACCTCGGCCCCGGCGGCCGCCGCAGGGTCCTCGGCCGGCGCTGCCCACCTCACCGGCCCGTCCTCGATAGCCGCCGCACCTGCCGCGCCCACGGCTCCCACCGCGTCCAGCCCCGCGGCCTCGCCCCGGCTCCCGGCCGTCGCCTCCGTCTCGCCCGCAGGGAGCGTCTCGCCCTCCGGCGGCCTCTCGCCCGCCGGCGCCGGCTCGCCTGGCGGCACCGGCGTGCCCGCTGCCGCGGGTTCGCCCGCGGTCGCCGGTCTGGCCGCAGCCTTGGGTGCGGCGACCTCGGCCGGGCCATCCGCTTCCGCGGCTCCGTCCCTGGCCGCGCTGTCCCCGGCCGCGCTGTCCCCGGGCGCGCCGTCCCCGGCCGCATCCGGCCCGGCAGCACCGTCCGCGGACACGGTGCATCGCCTGGCCTCCGGGCGGACCTACGAACTGCACACCGACGTCCGGCTCTCGCCCACGTTCCGCGGCACTGCCCGCCCGCTGGTGATCCTTCTGCACGGCCTGCTCAACAGCCCCGAGAACGTGCGGGAGATGTCGGGAGCGGATCCGTTCGCCGACGCCCAGGGCTTCGCCGTCGCCTACGGGGTCGGCGTCCGCGAGGCATGGAACGCCGGCGACTGCTGCGGCCAGGCCACCACCGACGATGTCGGCTACCTGCGCCAGGTCGTCGACGACGCCGCCCGCCACACCCCGGTGGACCGCAGCCGGGTGTACGTGTGGGGCTTCTCCAACGGCGCGATGCTCGCCGCCCGGGTCGCCTGCGAGGCCCCCGACCTCGTCGCCGCGGTCGGCATGGTCGGCGGGCAGGCGCTGGTGTCCTGCCCGACCGTCCCCGTCCGGATGCTGCACATCCACGGCACCGCGGACAGGACCGTGCCATGGCGCGGCGGCTGGTCGGACTACCTGAAGATGAACCTCCCCGACGGCGAGGCGGAGGCCGCCCGCTTCGCGCCCGACTCCGAGTTGCAACACATCCTGTGGGACGGCGGCCATGCCTGGCCGTGGTGGGCCGTCGGCGCCCTGTGGGACTTCTCCGCCCCCGCCTCCCTCGACACTCCGGTCATCCCGGATGCCCCCGCTGCCCTGAACGCTCCCGCTGCCCTGAACGCTCCCACCGCCCTGGGCGCCAGCGTCGCCGCGGATGCTCCTTCCGCTCCTGCCGCCCAGGGGGACAGGCCGTAACCCGGTCGGCCCGGCGTCCCCGCGCCGATCACCTCCGCCAGCCCCAGGGGCGTTCGATGGACGGCCGTGGTCCGCGGGTCACCGCGTGGCCGGTGATGATCTCGACGAGGACGCCTGGCCGGCCGGCCAGGCGCGCGGGACGGGAGGCCGTCAGCCGAGGAGGGTGTCGATGGCGCGGTAGACCCGTTCCTCGGAGACGGGGTACGGGGTGCGCAGGTTCTGGGCGAACAGGCTCACCCGCAGCTCCTCGAGCATCCAGCGGATGCGGCGGATCTCCTCGCCCGGCTCCCGGCCGGCGGGCACCGTCGCGAGCAGCTCCCGGTAGGCCTCCCACGCCCGCCCCACGGTCGCGGTGTTGATCCGGTCCCGACCGGGGTCGCGGGGCAGCCGTTCCAGCCGGCGCTCCAGGGCGGTGAGGTAGCGGGCGAGGTCGGCGAGCCGGTCCGCGCCGGTGTCGGTGACGAAACCGCGGTAGATCAACGCGTCGAGCTGCCCGCGGGCGTCGGTGACCGAGGCGGCCAGCGCCGGAGCGCGCAGGTCCCGCAGCGCCAGGTCGACGGTGTGCGCGAGCGCGAGGACCTGCTGGACCTCGCGGACGACCGCGAACGACGCCTCGGGCAGGCCGGCGCGCACCGCGGCGAGCAGCGCGGTGAAGCCCGCCTCGTCCCAGGCCGGACCGCCGGCAGCGGTGATGAGACGGTCGGCGGCGGCCCGCACGCAGTCGTCGAGCAGGTCGGCGGCGTCCCGGTGCGGGTTGTGGCTCAGGGCGAGCTTCGCCGCGTTGGACAGCCGCCCGTTGAGGCCGCGGATCGGCGAGGCGACGCCGAGCAGCACGAGCCGGCGGGTGCCGGCCCACATCGCCTGGCGCTGCTCGGTCTCGGTGTCGGTGGCCCGGACCGCGACGGACTTCCCCTCATCGACCAGCGCCGGGAACGCCTTGACGACGTGGCCGCCGCGGCGCAGCTCCACGACCTTCGGCAGGGTGCCGACGCCTTCCCAGGACCGCAGCCCGGTCCGTTCGACGCCGTCCGCCGCGGCGGCGACGGCCTCCCGGGTCCGCGGCCGCAGCCGCTGCTTGATCGCGTCGAGGTCCTTGCCCTCGGCGAGCACCGCCCCGCGAGCATCCTCGACCCGGAAGGTGATCCGCAGATGGTCCGGGACGGCGGCCAGCGACCAGGAGTCCCGCGGGATCTCCGGGCCGCCCATCCGGCGCAGCTCGTGCTCGACCGCGACCAGCAGCGGGGCCTGACCCGGGGTGAGGTGTGTGAGCACCGCGCGGGCGTAGTTCGGCGCCGGCACGAAACTGCGGCGGACCACCTTCGGCAGCCCGCGGATCAGCGCGGTCACCAGCTCCTCGCGCAGCCCCGGGACCTGCCACTCGAAGCCCTCGGCGCTCACCTGGTTGAGCACGGGCAACGGGATGTGCACGGTGACCCCGTCGGCCGCCGCCCCCGGTTCGAACTGGTAGCTCAGCGGCAGGGCCAGCTCGCCCAGCCGCCAGACGTCCGGGTAGTCGGTCTCGCGCACGTCCGCCGCGCCCGCGGAGACGAGCAGCGAACGGGGAAAGTCGAGCAGGTCGGGGGAGCCGCGCCTGGCCTTGCGCCACCAGGCGTCGAAGTGCCGGACGGAGACGACGTCGGCCGGGATCCGCTCGGCGTAGAAGCCGAACAGCACCTCGTCGTCGACGACGATGTCGCGCCGGCGCGCCCGGTGCTCCAGCTCCTCGGCGTCGGCGAGCAACCGCGCGTTGTGCTGGAAGAACTCGTGCCGGGTCTGCCAGTCGCCCTCGACCAGGGCGTGGCGGATGAATAGCTCCCGGCACAGCGCCGGGTCGATCCGGCTGTACTGCACCGGGCGGCCGGCGACGATCGGCACGCCGTACAGCGTCACCCGCTCGTCGGCGAGCACCGCCCCCTGGCGGCGGGACCAGCGCGGCTCGCTGTAGCTGCGGTGCACGAGATGCCCGGCCAGCGGCTCGATCCAGTCCGGGTCGATCCGCGCCGCTGTGCGGCCCCACAGCCTCGACGTCTCGACGAGCTCGGCGGCCATCACCCAGGCCGGCGGCCCGGACGGACGCTGCCGCGGCGCGTCCGGGCCGGTCCCGTCGGCGGCGGCGTCCGCCGAGGCGGCGCGGTCGGCCCGGGCCCGGCCGCGGGCCATGGCCGAGCCCGGCCACAGCATGAACCGGCTGCCGCGGGCCCCGGCGTACTCGCGGCGCTCCGGGTCGTACCGGCCGATGTGCGACAGCAGGCCCGTCAGCAGCGCCCGGTGCACCGCCCGCGGATCGGCCGTGCCGCCTGCGCCGTCCCTGCCGGCCGCGTTCTCCCTGCCGGCTGCGCTGTCCCGGCCGCCACGGTCGTCGCGGGGGGCGCGGTCGCCGGCGCGGGCGTCGGCGTTCAGGCCCAGACCGCGGGCCACGGCGGCGAGCTGGCCGTGGACGTCCTGCCACTCGCGGATGCGCAGGTAGTTGAGGAACTCGGTCCGGCACATCCGCCGAAACTGGTTGGCGGACAGCTCGCCGCGGGCGTCGCGCAGGTAGTTCCACAGGTTCAGGTAGGCGAGGAAGTCCGAGGTCGGGTCCGCGAACCGGGCGTGCCGCTCGTCGGCGGCCTGCTGGTGTTCGACCGGACGGTCCCGCGGATCCTGGATGGCCAGCGCCGCCGCGATGACCAGCACCTCGCGCAGGCAGCCCTGCTCGTCGCCGGCGAGCACCATGCGGGCCAGCCGGGGATCCACGGGGATCTGCGCGAGGCGCCGACCGATCGGCGTGATCCGCCGGCCCGTGCCGGTGCCGCCGGTGCCGCCCGTGCCGGTGCCGCCGGTGCCGGTGCCGCCCGTGCCGGTCGCCCCTGCGGCGGGCTCGCCTGGGCCGGCGCCGCCCGCGTCGAACGCCCCCAGCTCGGTGAGTAGCAGCTCCCCGTCGCTGATCTGGCGCGGGTCGGGCGGGTCGAGGAAGCCGAAGGTGGCCATGTCGCCCAGCCCGAGATCGGCCATCCGCAGGATCACCGAGGCCAGATTCGTCCGCAGGATCTCCGGGTCGGTGAACTCGGGTCGGCCGGCGAAGTCCTCCTCGCTGTACAGCCGGATGCAGATTCCGTCCGCGGTCCGCCCGCATCGGCCCTTGCGCTGGTTCGCGGATGCCTGCGAGACCGGCTCGATCGGCAGGCGCTGCACCTTCGTCCGATGGCTGTAACGGGAGATGCGCGCGGTGCCGGGATCGATGACATAACGGATGCCAGGCACCGTCAGCGAGGTCTCCGCGACGTTGGTCGCCAGCACCACCCGCCGTCCGGTGTGCGGCTGGAAGACCCGGTGCTGCTCGCCGGCGGACAGCCGGGCGTACAGCGGCACGATCTCCGTGTTCGGCCGCTGCTCGCGGGCGAGCGCCTCGGCGGTGTCCCGGATCTCCCGTTCCCCGCTGAGGAACACCAGGATGTCGCCGGGGCCCTCGGCGCACAGCTCGTCGACGGCGTCGCTGATCGCCTGGGTCTGGTCGCGTTCGGGCTCGGCCGGCTGCCCGCGGCGCCCGCCCGGGCCGCTGCCACCGCGGCCCCGGCCGGCCCCGCGGACGCCGGCCGACTCCTCGGCGGGCCGCGCATCCGGTTCGGCCGCGGTCGGGCCGGTCGGGCCGGTCGGGTCGGCGTCGCGGGCGCCCGGCACCAGCGGGCGGTAGCGCACCTCGACCGGGTAGGTGCGTCCGGAGACCTCGATGACGGGCGCGTCCCCGAAGTGCGCGGAGAACCGGGCCGTCTCGATCGTTGCGGAGGTGATGATCACCTTGAGATCCGGCCGGCGGGGGAGCAGCGAACGCAGGTAGCCGAGAATGAAGTCGATGTTGAGGCTGCGTTCGTGGGCCTCGTCGATGATCAGCGTGTCGTAGCGGCGCAGCGATCGGTCCGAGGAGATCTCGGCCAGCAGGATGCCGTCGGTCATGAGCTTGACGAGGGTGTCGTCGTGCACCTGGTCGGTGAACCGGGTCTGGTAGCCGACGACCCCGCCGGCCTGCGGCGAGGGGGTGCCGAGCTCCTCGGCGATGCGGTCGGCGACGGTGCGCGCGGCGATCCGCCGCGGCTGGGTGTGGCCGATCATCCCGCGGACCCCGCGGCCGAGCTCCAGGCAGATCTTCGGTAGCTGGGTGGTCTTGCCGGAGCCGGTCTCCCCGGCGATGATCACGACCTGATGGTCGCGGATCGCGGCGAGGATCTCGTCCTTGCGCTGCGTCACCGGGAGGATGTCGGGGTAGCTGAGCACCGGCACGTTCGCCCGCCGCCGGGCGACGCGCGCGGCCGCCCGATCGGCATCGGCGGCGATGGCCCGCAGGGCGCGCTGGCGGGCGGCGGGCTCGCGGGTGCGCCGGGTGTCGGCGAGACGCCGGCCGAGCCGGTGGGCGTCGCCGGGTCCCAGGTCCGCCAGCCGGGCGGACAGCTCACCGACCCGCGGCGTCCCCTCCCGGTCGGCTCGCTGCGGGTCGGTTCGCTGCGGGTCGACCCGCTCCCGGTCTGCTGGGGGGCCGGCGGTCCGGTCCCGACCGGTCGGGTGGCGGTGGGCCGGTTCCCGGTCCACGCGGGCGGGGTCCGCGGACGGCGGAGGATTCACTGGCGGTCCTTCCACACGCGGTCAAGCCTAGGGCACCGCGGGCACGGGGCCGCCGGCTCGGGCGGCCATCGGCGACCGACTCCCCGATCTCGCGTCGCCGACCTGCCCGGACGCCCAATTCACGATGCCGGCGGCCGGAGGCGTCGCTTGCCAGCGGAAGGGGGTGTGCGGCCTGTAGCCTGCGACGAGCTCGCCCGGGCGGAACGGGCTTCGGGTCGGAAGTGATGTCAAGCCATGACGGAACCGCCAAACCATGACGGAGCCACAGTGGTGATGCGCGGCACTGGTTCCACCGTGGGGACGGCGGAGGAACTCGAACCCGAGGCTACCGGCAGCCGCGGCAGGGGGGCGCCGCCGCCGGGCGCGCCGGCGGCGGGGGACGGGATCACCGACACCGCCTTCGGCGCCGCCGCGCTGGAGCTGGGTCGCGCGTCGGTCGAGGCGGGGCGTGCCTACCGGGCACTGGAACAGATCATGGCCGCGGTGCTCGTCGCGCTGCGTGCCGTCGCGGTCCTGCTGACCCTGGCCTACCTGCTGGTCTGGCACTGGTATGCCGGCCAACCGGCGGCGATGGCGGTCGTGCTGCTCAGCGTCGGCTGGGGCGTGTTCTTCTGCGTGGCGGGCCTGCGTCGCGGGGTGGGGCGCCCGCTCGCCGCCGCGAGCGTCGCGGTCGCGCTGGCGCTGGGGCTGACGGCCGGGCACTGGCTGCCGCCCCAGTCCGTCGGGGACAGCGGTAACTTCGTGTTCCTGACCGCGATCAACGCGGCGGTCGTCGCCGTCTGGGCCTTCCCGCCGGCGCTGGCCGCGCCGAGCGTCCTGCTGCTCGGTGCGGGCACCCTGGCCGGGGGATGGGGGCACAACCCGCAGGTCATCGTCGAGTCGACGATTCTGGTGCTGGCGCCGGGACTGCTGGGTCTCGCGATCGGCCGGCTGCGCCAGATCGCCCGTACCGCCGACCGACGCTGGGCGAACGTCGTCGCCCGCCACCGCGGCGAGGCCGTGGTCCACGCGGTCGCCCGGGACCGCCGTGAGCGCGAGCGGATCATCCATGACACGGTCCTCAACACGCTGACCGGGATCGCCTGGGGCGGCGGGCGGGACGTGGCACTGGCCCGTCGGCGCTGCGGGCAGAGTCTCGCCGCCGTCCAGGGCCTGCTCGATCCGGACGAGGCCAACGAGCCGGCCATCGACGAGCGCCTGGCCGAGGTCGTCCGCAACGCCAACGGTCCGCGGCTGCGGGTCGCCTTCGACAGCCACCTGCGCGCCGCCGCCCGCGGGGCGGTCCGAACCGAGCCGCCCGCCGTCGTCGGTGCCGCGTTCGCGGGCGCGGTCGGCGAGGCGTTGGCGAACGTGGAGCGCCACGCGGGCACCCGGCGGGCACGGGTCCGCCTCGACGGGGGCGCGGGGGTCGTCACCGTGCAGGTGTCCGACGCCGGCCGCGGTTTCGACCCGACCCGGGTCGACCCGGCCAGGCTCGGCCTGCGCCGTTCGATCGTCGGCCGGCTCGACGACGTCGCCGGGACGGTCGACATCGTCTCGGCGCCTGGTCGCGGCACGACCGTGCGGCTCCAGTGGCGCACGCCGACGACCACGCCGATCCTCGCCGGTGGTGCCGGTGGTGCCGGTGGTGCCGGTGGTGCTGGTGGTGGCGGGGCGAGGGGTGGCCTGTTCGCCGGTCACCGGGGCAAAGTTCCCGACGCCGAGGGCCCCGCGCGCGCCGCGGGTCCGGCCTCGGGTCGTGACGGCGGGGTCGCCGCCGACCGGCGGGGGGTCACCGCGATCGCCACCGACCTCGGCGACGCCTATGCCGCCGGGCAGCGGCGTGCTGTCGGCCAGGTCGCCGGCCTCTGGCTGGTCGTCATGCTGGCGCCGCTGGTCGCGACGCTCGGTTGGGTGCGGGAGCGCCCGGTCGCGGCGCTGCTGTGGGTGGTCCTCGCGCTGGTGATCGCCGAGACCTTGCGGCGGGTTCGGGACCGGCCGCTGGGGCGCGCCGAATCACTCGCGCTGCTGGCGGTGATCCTTGCCGTCACCGTCGTCGGCGCGGCGAACACCCGTGGACCGGACATCGTGCGGATCGCCGACTGGCCGCTGCTCGCCCTGCCACTGCTGCTCGCGTTCATCACCGCCTCCCGGCCTCGCCGGGAGTGGATCGCCGCCCTCGTGGTGACGATCCTGCTGGTGGTCGGCTTGGTTCTCGTGCGGGATCCGGACAATCCGCTGGTGCTCGCCCGGTTGAGCTCGAACATCTACGGGATGTGCAGCGTACAGATCGTTACCGCCATGCTCGGCCCGCTGCTGCGCGCCACCGCCGACACCACCGCGCGCACCCTGGCGGCCGAGGCCGAGGTCGCCGCGCGCATCGACGCGTCGCTGATGATCCGCCGCGAGCGCGTCCAGTGGCTGGGTTCGGTCGAGGCGGACGCGCTGCCGCTGCTGGCGGGGATCGCCGCCGGCCGGCTCGACCCGCGGGCGGCGGCCGTGCGCAGTCGCTGCGCGGTGCGGGCCGCGGCGATCCGCCGGATGCTGACCGGCGGCGGGCCGTCGTCCGCGCTCGCGGATCTGGACCCGGTGCTCGCCGACGCCGAGAACGCGGGGATCAGCGTCGAGATCCAGCTCTCCGGCGATCTACGCTCGGCCCCGGCGCCGGTGCGCGCGGCGCTGGCCGACCGGGTCGGTGCGCTGCTCGCCGCGGCCTCGGGCGGGCGGGCGATCGTCACGGTGCTGTGGGCGCCCGCCGGGGGCAGCGTCTTCGTCGCGCTGCCCTGGCCGGACCGGGTGCCACCGCCCTGGCCGGACGATGCCGGTGCCGCCGGGCCGGAGGGGGGTGCCCCGATGCTGGGGATCGGCGTCGACCTGGACGATCAGTGGCTGAGCCTGGAGCTCGCCTGGCCGCCGTCCGCGTGCGCCGACGCCGGCACCGTCGGGTCCCAGGGCCGCTGAACGGCCGCGCCGACGGCCGGCACCGGGCAGGTGCGTGGCCGGGCCGGCGCGGACTCAGTACTCGTTGACGATGCGCCGCAGGACGTCGGGGGTGGACGCCGGGGTCGTGCTGTCGACGCTGAGCCGGTTGTAGACCTCCATGTACCGGTCGACGTCCTCGCGCTTGTCCAGGTAGGTGGAGCCGGTGAGCTGCTCCAGGTAGACGACGTCGGGCAGGTCCATCTCCGGGAAGCGCAGGATGGTGAACGCGCCGCCCTCGGCCGCGTGGCCGCCGAAGGCGAAGGGCATCACCTGCAGGGTGAGGTTCTGCAGCGGCGTGATGTTGATCAGATGCTCGATCTGCGCGCGCATCACCTTGGGGCCGCCGATCGGCCGGCGCAGCGCCGCCTCGTCAATGACCACCCACAGTCGCGGGGGGTTCTTGCGGTAAAGCAACTTCTGCCGGTTGATGCGGACGCTCACCCGCCGCTCGATCACCTCGACGGGTGCCCCGCCACTACCTTGAGTGATGATGGCTCGTGCATAGTCTTCGGTCTGGAGCAGCCCCGGAATGAACTGCAGCTCGTAGGTGCGGATCAGTTGGGCGGACTCCTCAAGTCCCACGTACGGCTGGAACCAGGTGGGGAGAACGTCGTTGAAGTTCTGCCACCAGCCGGCGGTGTTCGCCTCGCGCACGAGCGCCAGCAAAGGAGCGCGCTCGGCATCGTCCGTGACCTGATAGAAGGTCAGCAGGTCGGCGACATCTCGTTCTTTGAAGCTGACTCGGCCCAGCTCCATCCGGCTGATCTTCGACTCGGAGGCGCGGATGTGGTATCCAGCGGTCTCCCGACTGATGCCCTTCTCCTCGCGAAGTCGACGGAGCTGAGAGCCGAGCAGGATCCGACGCACGGTCGGCCCACTTCCCGGCTGAGCTGTCGTCACGGTCGGCCCCCTCGCCATCGGTCAACGCAAGAGTATGACATCTGATCTTCTGGATGCGGTTATGCGGCTGGTTCTCTTGGCTAGTACTACAGCGACAGTGGTTGTGGTGTGGTCTTGATCCTCATGGAGGGGGTCTGAGCTGCGTGTATGCGCCGTTGGTAGTGGGAGTAGCGGGCGTGGGCCTGGTGGCGGCGGCGCCAGTGTGACCATCGGCGGATGTGGCCTGTGGGGTGATTGATGCGGTGGGTGAGGGCGTAGACGTGCCGGATCTCGTTGGCGGTGAGAGGGATCATCGCGTTCGTGGGGAGTTCGGGTGGTGCGTCGATCGCGATGCCGCCGCGGTGGCGGCGGTAGCCAGAGGAGACGGAATTCTTTTTTTTAAGTGTTTGTGCTGGGTTTCGCCGCTGTTTGCGGCGGTGACGGCGAGCCAGGCCTGTGCGAGCATTGCGAGGGTGATATGCCGGTACCAGGCGTCGTGAAGCCGAACCTGGTAGTGGTCGAGGCCGACTTCGTTCTTTCCGCATTGGAAGGCTTCTTCGACTCCCCATCGGCGTCCCGCGACGGTGACGAGTAGGGAGAGCGGGGCCGGGCGAGGGCTGTAGGTGAGGAAGAAAGCGAGTTCGTGCTTGCCGGTGCGGGATCTGCGGAGGAGGACCTGGCGGCGGCGGCCGGTGTTGGGGGCGGTGTCGGTGGTGTCCATGACGGCCCAGTCGTAGAGGCGGGGGCCTTTCGATCCGTCGGCGGCGGAGTATGTTTCCCAGGCGCGGGTGGGGACCTTGGCCGCGAGGGTGTCGACGCGGTGGCGGCCGGTGGCGGTGGAGACCTGGTGGCTGCGGGCGACGGCGAGGACGTAGCCGACGTCGTGGGCTTCGAGCCAGTCGCGCAGGGTGGGGCTGTTGCCGTAGGCCTCGTCCGCGGCGAACCAGGTGAACCGTGCCCCGGCCTGCCAGGCGTCGGCGGCCATGGCCCGGGCGAGGGCGGGCTTCGTGGCGAAGGTGGTGTCCTTGCCGATGCCGGCGGTCTGGCAGCGGGCCGGGTCGTTCGTCCAGGACACGGGCAGGTAGAGGCGGCGGTCGATCAGCGCTCTGCCTTTCCCGGACACGTAGGCGGCGAACACCCCGAGCTGGCAGTTTTCGATGCGTCCCGCGGTACCGGAGTACTGCCGCTGTACCCCGGCGGACTCGGTGCCTTTCTTCACGAATCCGGTTTCGTCGACGACGAACACCCCGTCCGGTTCGGAGAGGTTCTCCAGGACGTAGGAACGGATCACGTTCCGCATCATGTCGGCGTTCCAGGCGTAGGAGTTCAACAGTCGTTGCATCTTGTGTGGGGCCGGATCGCCGGCATGCTCGGCGAGTGTCCAGCCGTTCTTCCTTTCGACACCCGACAGCAGACCCGTCAGATACATGCGGGCCTGGGCAGCCGACTCGTCGCTACGGAAACATTCCGAGACGCGGGAGAACAGCCTTTCCAGGCTCGCTTCCCATGCCTGCACATCCACGTCGTCGACGCCATCATCCGTCGCCAGCGCATCCTCGCCAGATCCCCGCATACACCCGACGATCACAGGATATTCGTGTCGCGCTACCCCTTCCGCACCAGAGACCACAAAGAGATCACTGTGGCTGTAGTACTAGGTGACAGTTGCTTGTTTAGCGCAGTGAGGGTTATTTGTATACACGCTCACAGAGAGTGCCGGTGGTGGGTGTCCGCTGGCTTGGCGGTGCGGATGCCCCCGAAGGTGCGGCCAGGGATCGGCCGTAGCTCCCAGTGATACGGGCCTTCCGATCCGTTCCGACGATGTCGCATGGGGCCACTCCCACTCTCGCTCCCACTCTCTCGTGCCCCCGCCCGCCCGCTTGTCCCATGGTCCCCACGTTCGTCCGGTGCGTCCGTCGGGAGCCCCGGACCACCGGCCGGCGTCCCCGGCCGTGGAGCGCGGGTGTCTGCGCGGTTGCTCGTCGTCTGATTCCACCCGACGGCGGGACCGGGCAGGGCGGCCGACTCCCCACTCGGGTGAATGCGACCGGGTCGACGGCCCGGTCGTGCTCCCCGCGCCGCCCACCGGTGCCGGTCGCTCCGCCCTGCTCCGCCGCGGCGGCCGGAGATGTTCCGGCGCCGGGACGGTGGATCCGGGATGTGGCCGGCGAGACGCTGTGTGGTGCGACGGCCTCCCCGGTGGTCAGGCGATGGGTTCTCATTGCGTTGTCCCCGCGAGTTCGAGGCGCCTCCGAATCCGGTCGTCGTGGGCTGTGTCCCGATGCCCGACGTGTCGGGGCTATGAACTTTTACACCAGCGAGCGCCCCTCTGATCGGCGTCCCTTGGTGCCGGAGTCCCAGGGCCCCGCCGCGCTCGCAGGTCATTCCCGCATGTCACGGTCCCCTTCCCGTGGCCAGGTCCCTTGGTACGCCGTTATGGAGCCGCTGGTCGGCTGCGTGATTCGCCACTTTGCGGGTCTATTCGGACGATTCGCTACCTCCTTCGGGTCATCTCTGTGAACTCCCGACCAGGAGTGCTAGCGCCACCGGGGTATGCGGCCGGCCGGCGAGCGCCCCCGCCGGCCGCTCGCCGGTCCGCCTGGCCGGGAGGCCGCGACCGCGGCGGCCGCATCGCCGATCGCACGTGAGGCCGTGGCGCGCACATGCGACCCGCTTGATGCACGTGCACCTGACCGTGCTGTATCGTGAGCCGAAGTTCGTGCAGGCGCACACGCGAGCACATCGGCGGGGGTTTTCGGAGGTAGACCCGTCCGGCGTGGTCGGCGAGGGGTCCATCGCAGTGCGGCGGTGCGACAGGCGGGCTGCGTGGGTGAGGGCCGTCGTGGCACGGCTACTCGGGGCTTCAGGAGATCGCGTGACCAAGATCTACAGTGGCATGTCTGCGGCGGCGCTGGAGCGCGTGACCTGGCAGAAGAGCCGGCGGAGCAACTCGCAGGGCAACTGCGTCGAGATGGCGAAGCTGCCGGGCGACGAGGTGGCCGTCCGCAACTCCCGGCATCCGAACGGCCCCGCCCTCGTCTACACCCGAGCCGAGATAGAGGCCCTGATACTCGGCGCCAAGGACGGCGATTTCGACAACCTGCTGCAGTAGGCGTCCGCCATCATGGTCCTGCTGACTCCGGTCGTCCCTTCCCGGCAGGCGTGCGCCACGGCCGTGCGGGCTCCGCTCGCCCGCAGCCCGCAGCATGCGTGGCTGGTCCAGACGTCCCAACGCGACGTCGTCTCGGCTCCCAACCTGCTGGATTGGACGGACATGCGGTGCAACGAGGCCCGTTCTGTCCCTGCCCGTACCGACCCGCCCCTGCGGCCGGTGATCGCCTTCGCGGCGCTTCCGGCCAACCGGACCGGAGACAGCATGCCCCCGCCCGCCACGGAACGGATCTTCAGCTCGGGAGACCTTCCCCTGCTCTCACTGCCGGGTGCCGATGGGCTCATCACCTGCCAGTGGACGCACGAAACCCTCGGAGTGCCCGGCTCGGTCGAGGACGGCGGCGACGCGATCGCCGAGCGCCGGCGGGCCCAGGTGGGGTTCGTCCTGGTCGAGCCGGCGTGGCTGGTCCGGGCCGCCGCCGAGCAGGTGCGCTCGCCCGGGGTCGACGCCATCGTGCTGCACGCCCACGCCAGCCCGCCCGGGCGCAGCGCTCTGGCCCTCGCCTTCGCCTCCCATCTGCGCAACGTGCTACGCCGCCCGGCGCCGGGGCTCGATCCCCGGCTCGGCAACAACGTGGTGACCGCCGGGCTGCGGCCGGACCTGGCGGGCTTCGACGACCTGGTCCGGGTGCCCCACCTGGTGACGATCACCGACGGCACCGGCGCGGTGGCCGACACGATCGTGTGGGAGATCATGACCGGCGGGCAGTTCGACGCCTGGCTCGACGGTGCCCCCCGACCTGACCAGCGGGCCATCGAGGCGCACCTGCCTGGTCTGCTGCGGCTGCGGGGTCTGCACCGGTCGGGCCGGCTGGACCATCGCCGGGCCGGCGCGCTGCTCGACATGCTCGACGGCGGGCAGCTCACGACCCGGCTGATCCACCGCTTTCCCCGGGTCGTGCTACCGCTGGCCGCGGCGGCCTGACCGGGCCGCCGGCCACCGGACTCACCACGGCCGCCCCGCAACGGCGCGGGTCGGTCGTGGTGTCCCGCGCGGGCGGCGGCGACGTGGACCGCCGCCGCCCGCGCTACCCACCTCGGCGCGGCGCCGCCGCTGGCCGGGACGGCCCCGCGCCGGACCGGACGGGCGGGCCTACGCGCGGCGGTGGTGGTCCGGCCGGGCCACCCGCCTGGCCCGGGCGGGCGACCCCGGCGGCGGGCCAGGGCCATCGGGGAACCCAGGGCCCCCGCGTCCTGCCGGCGGTCGCGCGGACGGCGCCGCCGCGCGACCCGCCTGGCGCGACCTCACTGTTTCCCCGTGTTCCGGGCCCCGGCCGCGGCGCCACCGCGCCGGCTGCGGGCAAGCTGTGTCCTTCTGTGTTCCGCCGCTCGCATGGGGAACCGCCGTGAGCGACGGTTGTTCTGCGGCGCGCCTTCCACCACCCGACGGCCGATCTGGGCCTATGGTCAGGCGCACCGGAACGCCGCTTTATGGGGAGAGTCGCGGATGACCGTATCGCTCGAGGATGCCCGCCGGATCATCGCCGCCGGGGAAAGATATGCGATTCACCTCGGCCAACCGGTTAACATCGCCGTCGTCGACTATGCGGGCATTTTGGTGGCGCATGTCCGGATGGACAACGCCCGCCTGCAGACCGCCGACATCTCGGTCGACCGGGCGTGCGCGGCGCGGGCCTCCGCCGCACCGGCCCGCCTGGTGAACCACACCGGGGGCGAGGGCGCCGCCGCCGGGTCCGGGGCCGGGGTGGGAGCAGGGGACGAGGGGTACGGGGGTTGGGAACGCCCGCCGGCCGAGCCCGGCTCGGGCCTGACCGGCGCGCTGCCGTTGCGGCGGGACGGGATGATCGTCGGCGCCGTCGGGGTCAGCGGCGGTCCCGCGCCGCTGGACGAGGCCATCGCCCGAGCCGCCGCCGCCGCGTTCTGATCTGTCCGCGCTCAGGCGTCCGGATCGCTGGCCGACGCCTCCACATGGCCGAGTGGCCGTCCGGGCGCAACCTCGTCCCGCACCAGCCGCTTGACGGCGGACGGCTCGGGAAAGCCCTGCTCCCGCCGGTCCCAGAGCACCCGGTCGCCGAGCCGCACGACGAACACCCCGCCCGTCCCGGGCACCAGGCAGACCTCGGCGAGATCCCCCTCGAACGTGGTCAGCAGCTCCTGGGCGAGCCAGGCCGCCCGCGGCAGCCAACGGCAGCGGGTGCAGTACTCGATCTTCAGGGTCGGTTTCGCCGCGGCCATCGCCCCATCCTCCCCGAACCATCCTCCCCGCCCGCCGCGGCGTGAGCCAGCGGGCCGGCGGCGCCGTCGGCAGCCTAAACCAGCCCAACCCAGCTCCGGCGAATCTCACAAAATCAACGGAATGGCACCGGACCATGTCATCCTGCGCCAAGGTTGGTGGAGTGAGCAGCGTCACGGTCCCGGCCGCCGGCCGGCGTCGACCGCGGGGCGGGTCTCGGCGTCGAGCGCGGGCCCACCGCCGCATCCTCGTCGGCCTGCTCGGTGTCGCGGTCACGCTGGGGGCGGTCGGCTGCCGGGTGTCCAGCGACGAGAAGCCGACGGCGCCGGTCTGCACCGAGCCGGGCGTCACCCCGGACGCGGTGCGCCTCGGGCTGCTCTACCCGGACACCGGCAACGCGGCGTCGCTGTTCGCGCCGTTCCGGGCCGGCGTCGACGCGCGGCTCGGGGTCGCCGACGAGGCCGGCGGCGTGGGCGGTCGCCAGGTCCGTTACACCTGGCGCGACGACGTCTCGAACCCCGCGGGCAACGAGGCCGGTGCCCGCGCGCTGGTCCAGACCGATCGGGTCTTCGGCCTCATCGAGTCGACCTCGGTGGCCAGCGGCTCCGCCGCCTACCTGCACGGCGCCCGGGTGCCGGTGACGGGCACCTCGCTGGAGGCGGCCTGGACGCAGAACGACAACATGTTCAGCTACTCCAACATGATCTCGGATGGGCCGTCCGTCACCACCTGGGGCACGTTCGTGGCCGAGCGCGGCGGGCGCACCGCGGTCATCGCGCAGTCGGCGTTCTCGGCGACGTCGATGACGATGGCGGACAAGCTGGCGGTGAGCCTGCAGGCGGCAGGCATCCGGGTGGTCGGCCGCGTCGATGCGACCGGCCCGATCGACATTCCCGGCATCGGGGAGAAGGTGCGGGCCAGCGGCGCGGACGTCCTGGTCGGCGCGGTCACCGGCGCCGCCTTCGGCCAGGTGGTCGTCGGCGCCCGCGCCGCCCACGCGAACCTGCGCGTGATCCTGTCGCCCGTCAGCTATGACCAGCGGCTGTTGCAGGTCTTCGGCCCGGTGCTCGCCGGCCTCTACACGTTCGTCGACTACCAGCCGTTCGAGGTGGGCACGCCCGCGCACCAGCGCTTCCTCGCAGGGATGGTCAAGTACGCCCCGCAGGTGTCACCGCCGGCCCAGCAGGCCGCCCTGTCCGGCTGGATCTCGGCCGACATGTTCCTGCGGGGCCTCGCCGCGGCCGGGCCGTGCCCGAGCCGGGAGTCGTTCATCCGGGGGCTGCGCGGGCTGAAGGGCTACGACGCCGACGGTCTGCTGCCCGCGCCGATCGATTTCTCCTCGCATTTCGGGCAGATCAACCGCTGCTACACCTTTCTGCAGGTCACCGCGGACGCGCGGCATTTCGAGCTCGTGCCGCCGGCGCCTCGCTGCGGCGACGAGATCGGCCAGTAGGGGCCGGCACCGCCGGGGAGTCGCCGGTGGCGCGGGCCCCGGCGCGCCCACCCCTCGACGGCCTGTCCGCGCACGTCCGCGGCCCGGCGCCGGCGCGCCCGCCGGTCGGGCCGACGCCTCACCGGGGGGTGTGAGCGGCTCCGCCCCGCCAAGCTCCCCGTGTTGCAGGCGGTCGGACTAGCATCGCTGGGGCGAAGGAAAGACATCGCATTTCGTGGGCCGGTCCACGATCGCCGCCGGTCGTCCCGGTCCGCCGCCCGAGCTTCCGGATGACCTGTACCAGGAGATGCCAGTGAGTTCAACGCCCGTCAACGTCACCGTCACCGGCGCCGCCGGTCAGATCGGCTACGCGCTGCTGTTCCGCATCGCGTCGGGCCAGTTGCTGGGCGCGGACACGCCGGTGAAGCTGCGGCTGCTGGAGATCCCGCAGGCCGTCCGGGCAGCCGAGGGCACCGCCCTCGAACTCGAGGACAGCGCGTTCCCGCTGCTGGCCGGGGTGGATGTGTTCGACGACGCCAAGCGGGCGTTCGAGGGCACCAACGTCGCCCTGCTCGTCGGCGCCCGCCCGCGGACCAAGGGCATGGAGCGCGGCGACCTGCTGTCCGCCAACGGCGGCATCTTCAAGCCGCAGGGCGAGGCGATCAACAGCGGCGCGGCGGAGGACATCAGGGTCCTGGTCGTCGGCAACCCGGCGAACACGAACGCGCTCATCGCCCAGACGCACGCGCCGGACGTGCCCGCCGAGCGGTTCACCGCCATGACCCGCCTCGACCACAACCGCGCGATCGCGCAGTTGGCGAAGAAGCTCGGCGTTCCCAGCGCCGAGATCCGCAAGATCACCATCTGGGGCAACCACTCGGCCACCCAGTACCCGGACATCTTCCACGCCCAGGTCGGGGGCCGCAGCGGCGCCGAGGCCGTCGGCGACCAGAAGTGGATCGCCGAGGAGTTCATTCCGCGGGTGGCCAAGCGCGGCGCCGAGATCATCGAGGTCCGCGGCGCCTCGTCGGCCGCCTCGGCCGCCTCGGCCGCGATCGACCACGTCTACACCTGGGTCAACGGCACCCCCGAGGGGGACTGGACCTCCGCGGCGATCCCGTCCGACGGTTCCTACGGCGTGCCCGAGGGACTCATCTCCTCGTTCCCGGTGACCGCCGCCGGCGGGAAGTTCGAGATCGTGCAGGGTCTGGAGCTCGACGCCTTCTCCCGGGAGAAGATCGACGCCTCGGTGCGTGAGCTCGCCGAGGAGCGCGAGGCCGTCCGCGCGCTCGGCCTCATCTGAGCTCTGTCGGCGGAGCTCCTCCAGGCGCGGCACACGATCCGCGGCGCGCGCGGGCGGCACCTCACCGTCCGCGCGCTGCCGACGCGGGTGTGCACTCGACCTGTCACGGATGAGACGCATCCGGCCGAGGCCGCCGATCCCCGGACTAGAATGATCGCGGAAATCGCGCCGGCCGGCAGAGGCCTGTCGGCGTCCGCCGCATCTTGGAACCGGTTCGGGGGACTCGTGACGCAGCGGCTGAGCGAGGTCGAGATCAGGGCGCTCGCCGACGCGTTCGACACGCACTCCACGGCGAAGCTGCTACTGGTGCGCGCCGGCATCCCTCGCGGCCGGGTGCCGGAGCTCGCCGGCACGCCGTACGACTACTGGTCGGAGATCTCGGGGCAGCTCGAGAACGGTCTGCTCGTCGGCGGCCGGGCGCGCCTGCTGGCCGCCGCGGCGGAGGCGTTCCCGGCCAGCAAGGTCTTCGGGGCCTACCAGGGCCTCGCGTCCCCCCTCGACGCCGATGCGCCACAGGACATCCTCCCGGCCGCGCAGGGGCGGGGACGACTGGTTGCGGGCATGCCGGAGCAGGTCAGCCTGTTCTTTCTGGACGCCCGCCGGTACAGCCGGCGTGGCATGCTCGGCCAGGTCGACTGGCGGGCTGCCCTGCGGGAGATCGTGGCGGCGGCCGTCGCGGGGCTGCGGCTGCCGGCGGAGTCGATCCGGCTGCGTCAGGACCAGGGCGACGGTTTCCTCATCGCCGTGGCCGGTTCGGTCGCCAAGGCGTACCTCGCCAGCGATTTCGTCCGCGAGCTGCAGATCGCCCAGCGCGCCTACAACAACGGGCGCGAATCCGGCAGCCGGCTGCGGCTGCGGATGTCGCTGCACCACGGCGACGTGATCATCGATCGAACCGGTGCCCCGGGCGACGCCGTGGTGGTCGCCGCCCGGCTGATCGACGCACCCCAGGTGCGCGGCATGCTGGAGCGCTACCCGGACGCCGATCTGGTCCTCGCGCTGTCCCCGGAGTACTACCGTGACACCGCCGCCGAGCGGCTGCGAGATCTCGACCCGGCGAAGTTCCGCGAAATCGACGTGTCCGTCGGCGACAAGTACACCGGGACCGCCTGGGTGACGCTGCCCGGTCATCCCGGGAATCCACCCCTCGCCGAGGACCCCACCGCCGCGTTGTCCGCGGACTCTCCCGCCGGCGCGGCTTCGAACCTGCCGGGCGCCGTCACCCTGCCCCCGGGCGACTCGCGCGGCGACATCCCGCGCACGGTCGAGCCACGCGGCATCCCGGAGGGCGCTGCCTCGGCAGTCGCGGCCGAGGGGGCCGGGACCGCTGCGGCACCGGCATCGTCGGGCTCCGGGGCGCCGGGACTGCCGGGCGAGGACGAGGTGCGCGGACGGATCGGGGTTCTCCGAGGACGCGGGAAGCGTCCAGCCTCGCCACCGCCGTTTCCCGGCAGGCGCGGCTGACCCTCGCCGACTGGTCGGCCCGCCCGCCGCCGCAGACCGCGGTCTGCGGCGGCGTGGCGTTCGTGCCCCGTCCACCCGGCCTCTCGGCCGGTGCGCCGTCCCGGGATCGCCGTTGTCATGCGGTGCCCACGTTGTTACGGGGTGCTCGCGGTGTCATGCGGTGCTCACGGTCACCGCGCCGCCGGTCGCCGCCGCGAGGAGCTGGCTCAGGCCGCGGCCGTAGCTGGTGCTCCCGTCGAAGCGGCTCCATTCCGCCAGCGCCGTCATCATGGTCCGCAGCTCCGTCGTGGACGCCTCTCCGGTCCGGGCTCGCTCGATCAGGCTGTGTACCCGGGCGGTCCAGGTGAGGGCGTCGTCGCCCGCGGCCCGCGCCCGGCGCGCGGCCTCGTCGATGCGAGCGCGACGCAGGATCGGACGTCCCGTGGCGGTCGGAGCCTCGGCGAGCCGGAGTAGCCCGGCGGCCCGCCCGGCGTCGGAGTTGATGCGGCCGTAGGCGGCCAGCGACCGTCGCCACAGCTCCTCGGCCCGGTCCAGGTAGGCCGGGCGGGCCGAGGGGATCGGCGAACCGTCCGGCCTGCGACCCAGGGTCTGCGCCCCGCCGTCTGGGAAGCCGGCCCAGTCGCCTCGCACCAGGGCCGCGTGCGCGAGCGTCGCGTCGTCAGCACCGCCTGCCGTCTCCACGGCGTCCAGCGCGACGCCGGCCTCGGCCGCCCGACCCAGCCGGAACAGCAGGTCCGCGCGCAGGATCCGGGCGTATGCGCTGGCCTGCTGCACGGGCAGCTCGGCCAGCCGGGCGACGAACGCGTCGGCCATCGTGAGCGCGTCCACCGCCGCCAGGGCCGCGCCTTCGACGCTCGAATCGGGTGCCGCCGCGGTCATCGCCAGGCGCGCCCGCGCGACCACCCCCGGGGGTGCGGCGAGCCCTGCCACCGCGGCCTTCCCCGACGGCGAAGGGCCGCCCACCGCGGCGACCCGGAGCGGCAGGCCGACCGGGTCCGCGGGCATGGGCGTCCCGGCAGAGCCCGGCAGCCCGCCCCGAGCGGGGGTCCGGGTTGGCACGGGGATCCGGGCCGGAGAGTGCGCTGAGGTTGGGGAGGGCACCGGGGTCGGGGAAAGCGCTGAGGTCGGGGATGGTGCCAGGGTTGGGGAGGGCCGGTCCGTCTGCGTAGGGGAACCGGTCGCGGCGGGAAGGTCGGCAGCAGGGCCGGGTGGGCCGGGTGGGGGGCCCACGCCGGCGGGGGTGGCCATGCCGGCGGGGGTGGTCGGATCGGTCGGGTCGCTTCGCGCCGGGGCTCTGCCGGTGGCTGGGAGTGCCTCGGCGTTCGACCTGAGCGGCAGGTCCGGCCCGACTGCGACGGCCGTGGGGATCGTTGTGCCCCCGGGGCTCTCGACGTCCCGGGCGACCGCGACGGCTGGGGAGATAGCGACGGCCGGGGAGTTCGGGCTGTCTGGTGGGACTGTGCCGTCCCGGAGAAGCGGGCGGTCCGGGAGGAGCGGGCCGTCCAGCGGTGAGTCGTCCGGAGACAGCGGGCGGTCGGGCAGCGGGGAGCCGTGGGGTGACAACGGGTGCTTGGGTGGCATCGGGTGCCCCGCGGACGACCGGCCGACGGTGGAGCCCCAGCCCAGCATGGCGGGGAGGAAGCCGCCGGCACGGGAGCGTGCCCGCGGTCCCGTCCGGTGCAGCCCATGGGCGGAGGCCGTGTGCCGGACGAGCCCCGCCGCACCCGTCCAGCCGAGGACCAGGGGCAGGGTGTTGAGCCAGGGCGCGATGTCCGCGCTGGTGCCGCCGGCGGAGGGGGTACCGGCGGCACCGCGTCTCGTGGCGACCGCGTGCGCGCGCCCCTTCCCGGCGGCCGCGGTCCGGTGCCTCGTCCCGGTGACGGGCGAGTGGCTGGCATGGGGCGAGTGGCTGGCATGGGGCGAGTGGCTGGCATGGGGCGAGTGGCTGGTGGTGGGCGAGTGGCTGGCGCCGAGCCTTCGAGCGGTGGGTGTGCCGGGGGTCGGTCGGGCCGTGTCGAGGGTGGGGACGACTGCGGGCTCGCTGGTGCGGACGTCGCCGGGCACGGCCGGGAGGGGGCGGCGGGCGGCGGCGGTGGCCTCGGCGCCGGCGCCCGCCGCAGGCGGGACCGATGCGGCGAGCAGACGGGCGCGGGCCATCCGGATCGCGGGGATCACCTCGGCCGCGAGCACGCAGATGACCGCGGTGGTCGGGGCGAGCAGGTTGTGACGCTGCCGGACGATCGCCTGCGCCGTCCAGGCCGTCAGCGGGCCGTCTGCGGGGGGTGCCGGGTCGCGGGTGCGGGACGGGGTTGCGGACCGGCCGGCGGTGGCCGGCGAGGGCCGCAGGAGGCCCGCGTCGTCCGGGGACCAGTTCCGGTCGAGGGCGAGTGCCGCGAGGTAGAGCGCCTCGTGTACCGCCACGTGGTCGGGGTCGGCGGGATCGTGCTCGCTCTGGCGCAGCTCGCGCAGGGCGCCCTTGGACCGGCCGGCGGCGACGGCGGTCGCGGCGCGCAGGAGGTGGCGCTCGGTCGGCGGCGGGAAGGGGTACCGCACGGGCACTCCGGCGGGCTCGACGCGATGTTGCTCGTGCAGCAGGAGCGCTATGAGGAGCCTTGCTGAGGAAAGCGGCATCGGTGCGGTGTTCCTTCACGGGCGACACGGAACCGTATCCGGTTCGGACTGTTCGGACCCGCCGGAAAATGCCGGCGGAGCCATGACAGTACCTAGCATTCCGCCGCCGGGAAATGGCTCGTGGTGGTTCCGTGACGGCCCGGTTGTGGCATCGAATGTATCTCGCGGAAATGGTCGTCGACGTGATGATAATGTATGCACGGTCAAGTAGAAAAATAATTTCACTTCGACCTTTCGGCGGCCCCGGAAAGGACGGGCCACCGGCGCGCGATCGGCGAGAGACGCCACCCGGCTCCGCCGGCCTCGCCGATCCGCTGCCCCGCCGATCGGCCGGCGTCGATCGGCCGGCGTCGAGCCGCGGACGCCGATCCCTCAGACGAGGTCGCCGGGAACGGCGTCGTACCGGCGGGCGAGCTCGGCGATGCGCGGTGTCGACCCGGCGAAGCGGTGGTCGTCGACGGCGGCCACGGCCACGATCCCGCGGGAGTTCGACACGAACGCCGCCTCGAAGCGGTCGAGGTCGGTCAGCCGCACCGGCGCCCGCACGCTGTCCGGCGACTGCTCCAGCAGGGCCATCGTCACGCCGTGCAGCGCCGGCGCGTCCGGCCAGACGACCGCGTCCCCGGCGAGGAAGCCGATGTTGGTCGTCGCGCCTTCCGTGATGACGCCGCCCGGCCCGGTGAGCAGCGCATCGTCGAAGCCCTGTCGGCGCGCGAGCCGGCCGTACTGGAGCTGACCGAACGTACCCAGGTGCTTGAGGTGCGGGAACGGACGCGAGTACGGCACGGACATGAGCCGCTGCGGGGCCGAGGGCGGCTCGGCGGGTGCCCCGACCGCGACGATGAGCCGCGTCGGTCCGCCGTCCGGGGCGCCGGTGACGACGACCCGCACGGTGGCGTCGCGGGTCGAGGCGGCCAGCGCCGCCCGGATCCGGGCGCGCACCAGCTCGTCGTCGAGCGGCTCGGCGTAGAGCTCGCGGTTCGCCGCGTCGAGACGTCGCAGGTGCAGAGCGAGCCCGCGGGTCCGGCCGTCGCGGACCTGCATGACCGTGAAATGACCGTGGGGAAGCAGGGCCAGCGGAGGCGGATCGTCGAGGGGCACGGGGCATCCGTCGATCTCGATGCGCAGCAACGCCGGGCTGGCCACTCCGGTCACGATAGCCACCCCGGCGCGGGGGACCCGATCGGGCGCCCCGGGCGACGAATGCCGCCGCCGGGTTCGCTAGCGTGCTCGTGCCGCGCCCGTCGCCTGGCGGGCCGCCCGTCAATGAATGGAGTGGCCATGTCCGACCTCGCCGTCGACCCCACGGCCGACCCGGCCAAGATCGTCAGCGGTCTGTCTGCCCTGTCGGAGCGGGAGATCTCCGATCTGCTGGGTGGCCCGGCCGGGGAGGGCGTCCTTGACGAGATCTTCCGCCAGATGCGCGACACGTTCCGGCCCGAGCAGGCGCAGGGCGAGAACGCGCTGGTTCGCTTCGCGCTCACCGGCGGTCCGGGCGGCAGCACCCGCACCTACGAGCTGCGCGTCGTCGACGGCGCCTGCACGCTCGCGACCGGGCCGTCCGCCGGCTCCGACACGGCGCCGGCGGACCGTGCGCTGACCATCACCACCGACCGGGTCCGCTTCGTTCGGGTGCTCGTCGGCCAGGTCAGCGGCGCCAAGCTGTTCCTCACCCGGAAAATCAAGATTGACGGAGACCTGAAGTTCGGTGGCAAGGTGATGTCCTGGTTCGGGATCAAGCAGGACGACTGAGCCGGCGTGCGCCCGGCGCTGCCCGGCTCACGGCGACGCACTCCGTGTACGGCACGTATTACGGTCGGTTGACGCGGGTGGCGGGTGGCGGGTGGCGATGTGCCGCGGCGGGCGCGGCTCCGGTCCGGCAGCTTCGGTCGGGTGGTTCCCCGAGGGTGGTTCCGGTCGGGTGGTTCCCCGAGGGTGGTTCCGGTCGGGTGGTTCCCCGAGGGTGGTTCCGGTCGGGTGGTTCCCCGAGGGTGGTTCCGGGAGGGTGGGATGGTGCGGCTGGTGCTCGACGGCCGGGCGTACGACCTGCCGGCCGGGACCGACGCGGCCGCGCTCCGCCGACGCGCCGAGGAGGTGATGAGTGGCCGGGCCGGCAACGTCGGGCTCGACCGGATCACCCTCGCGGACGGCGACGTCCTGGCGGTGAACTGGCGCGCGGTGGGCACGGTCCGCGTCGTCGAGGCGGGCTCGGAGGACGACGCCTGACCGGCGGCTGAACGCTGGTCAGAGGGCGAACTCGGCCGGCTCCAGCCCGAGGGCGAGCGCCGCCTCCCGCACGACCGCCCGCTCGCTGGCGACGAACTCCCCGTCGACCAGGCCGATGACCTGCCCGATCCGCACGACGGCGGCGGCCTGCGCCACTCGGCCGCGCACCTTGGTGATCTCGGCCAGCGCCGCCTGGCGGCCGGCTGCGAAATCCGTGGTCAGCCGGTCGAGGTGCGCCTCGAACAGCCGCACCGTGTCCTGCTCGGGGAACTGGGACAGCACCGGGTCGGTGGCGGCGAAGCCGCGCAGCCCCTCCTGCTCGGTCGGGTCGATGTGCCCGTCGGCGGCAGTGACCAGCGCGCACATCGCCACCGCCGCGTCGCGGAAGGCCAGCGTCCGCAGTTCCTCGCGGCGGGCGAAAAGCTGTGCCCGCAGCGAGGCCAGCGACGGCAGCCGCCGGTTGGCCCCGGCGGGCTCCAGCCCGCGCCACAGCGGCCAGCCCTCGGCGAGCCAGCGGCGCACGACCTCGGCCATGGACAGCGGGCGCAGCCGCGTCGCGAGCAGGACGTCGATGTTCACCGGGACGATGGTGTGCTCCCCCCAGCGGGACGGGGTCGGGATGCCGGTCGGCCAGACCCCGGCGAACAGCACGCTGAGCACATGGTCCGTCGAGGACTCCGGGGACCGGCCGGTGATGGAGCCGTCGTGCTCGACCGCGCCGACGAACTGCCGGGAGACGACCCGCGGCCCGGCGAGCCGTCCCACCTGCCGTTCGAGTGCGTCGTCGGTGCTCTCGCCGCCTGCCACCGGGCCCCCGGGCAGCACGTGCCAGACGTCGTCCGGCGGTCGTGCCAGCAGCACCTGGTCGTCGATCCGCAGCAACAGCCGGACATCGAGCCGAACGGCGGCCTGCACTGGCATACCGACTCCCTCCGAAGACGCACGGCACAAGGTGGGTCACTCGCTGACGGCATCATCCCCCAGACGGGCCGGGGACCCGACCCGGCGGTTCGGCTGCGTCACCGCGCACGGTGAGGTGTCCGGCTCCGGTGGCCCATCGGTGTGGGCGCGTCCGCGACGAGGACCGCCGATCGGGCCATGCTCGCCTCGGTCAATCCGGCCGATCCGGCCGATCCGGCGCTTCTGGCCGTCTCGAACGTCCCGGCGCCCGGGGCCGGGGTGCCGCCGCCGAAGGCCCGCCGGTAGGCCCGCGGGCTCGTCCCCACCAGTCGGCGGAACTGCTCCCGGAACGCGGCCGGCGAGCCGAAGCCGACCTGCGCGGCGATGGTCTCCACCGGATGGCAGGTGGTCTCCAACAGGTACTGGGCCCGGCGCAGCCTGGAGCGCTGCAACCAGGCCACCGGCGTCAACCCCGTCTGTTCGCGGAAGCGGCGGTTGAGCGTGCGGGTACTGACCATCGCGTGCGCCGCGATGTCGGCGAGGGTGAGCTCGCGGTGGACGTTCGCCGTCAGCCAGTGCAGCAGCGGTTCCAGCTCGGTGCCGTCGGGCGGCGGCGGCTCACGGGCGATGAACTGCGCCTGCCCGCCGTCGCGCTGGAGCGGCATGACGGACATCCGGGCGGTCTCGGCGGCGACGGCCGTGCCGTGGTCGCGGCGAACCATGTGCAGGCACAGGTCCATCCCCGCGGCGGCGCCGGCCGAGGTCAGGATCTGGCCGTTGTCGATGAACAGGACGTTCGGGTCGACGTCGACGGCGGGATGGCGCCGCGCGAGTTCCGCCGCGGCGATCCAGTGGGTGGTGGCACGCAGCCCGTCGAGCAGGCCCGCCGCGGCGAGGACGAAGGCGCCGGCGCAGATCGAGGCGAGCCGCGCCCCACCGGCCGCGGCGGTCCGCAGCGCGTCGAGCACCGCGGGGTCCGGCTTCGTCGCGGGGTCGTCGCAACCCGGCACGATGACGGTGTCGGCCGCGGTCAGCGCGTCGAGCCGCCAGGGAGCGCGCAGGGCGAACGCGCCAGTCGTCACCTCCGCGTCCGCGGCGCAGAGCCGCACCTCGTAGGCCGGGCGCCCGTCCGCCAGGCGGGTGCGACCGAAGATGTCCAGCGGTGTCGCGAGGTCGGACGGGACGACGTCGTCCATCGCGAGGACGGCCACCACGTGCATACCGGCCAACCTAACCCGGGCCCGCGGCGCCCGTCCGCCCGCTTACGGCCCGCCGGCGGGAACTCGCGGCGGCTCGGCGGGCCCAGTCCCGGTCCGGTTGCCCGGGGCCGGACGCGACGTCGGGGGTTCGGGCGAGCCCGATGGTGGCGCACGGTTCATCTCGGTCGTCGCATGGGCGTTTTGATGACATTCAAGCTATTTGTGCTGGTCCGAGGCTCGGGAGGCGCGGACGGGCGGGTCCGCGGCCGCCGGCGCTGGCCGGGGGTGGCGAGAAGACGGCGATACCTGGCAATCCTGTCAGCGTGCCGGCGTCCCGGGGGTCGTAGCGTCGACGTCGTACCGTCCGACCCTTCTCCCGGCTCCGCGATGTCCGCGGCCCGGTGATCCCCGCGGCTCAGCGATCCCCGCGGCTCAGTGATCTCCGTGGCTTCGCGGCCGGGCGGTGCCCGTTCCGGCGAGGTGTGTTGCGTGAACTGCTTGCTGTGCTTCCGACCGCTGCGGCCGGCGCCCGAGGCGTCCCGCGGGGCGAAGGCGTGACCAAGTTCCTGCTCAGCGTGCACGTCCTTGCCGCGATCGTCGCGATCGGACCGGTCACGGTGGCGGCGAGCATGTTCCCGCCGGCCGCCCGTGCGGCGTTGGCCCGCCCGGGCGATGAGCACTCCGCCGGGATCGCGCGGGTGCTGTACCGGATCTGCGGGATCTACTCGGCGCTCGGCCTGCTCGTGGTCGTGTTCGGGTTCTTCACCGCGCAGAGCCTCGACGTTCTCGGCCAGACCTGGCTCATGGTCGCGATCGCGCTGACCGGCCTCGCCGCCCTCGTGCTCGCCTTCGCGATCCTGCCCGCCCAGCGCAACCTCATCGACGAGATCACCGCCGCCGCGGCCGCGCGCGTCGCCGGCGCCGGTACCGGTACCGGTACCGCCGACGCCTCGCCCGGGGGCGCGCCCGCCGCCGGGGCCGTCTCGGCGATGGACCTGCCGACCGCCGACATGCCGACCACCAGCCTGCCCGCCTCCCGCGTGGCGGCGGCCCTGGACAGCGGCGCGGCGACCGGCAACGGCATCGCGCTCGCCCGCACCAAGCGCCTCGCGATGACCGTCGGCATCTTCAACCTGCTCTGGGCCACCGTCACCGTGCTGATGATCCTCCGCCCCGGCTCGACCACCGGCGTCTGACCGCCGCCCACCCGCCGCCGCCCGCCGGGTGCGCCGCGCGCGGTACCGCCGGCGCCGTGCTGGCGGCCAAGGTCCCATGCGGCTGCCAAGGTCCCATGCCGGCGGCCAAGGTCGCATGCGGCGGCCAGAGCCCCACGCGGCGGCCGCGGGATCCGGTGAATCCGTCGTCGCGCGGCCGCGTCCGGTGGGATGATTCCGCCTCGGTGAGGTCGCGGCGACGCAGCGGGAGGGCCCGATGGGGGAGGCGCTGGACACGGTCAAGCGGGCGCTGGACGCCTTCGACGCCGGCGACGAGGCCGCGGTCCACGCGCTGCTCGACGACGACCTCGTCGTCGAGGCCCCCGGCGGGGTGCGCATCTGCGGGCGCGACGCCGCCGCCGGGTACAGCGCCGCGTTCCTCGCCGCGTTCGGCGACGCGGACGTCGACACGCACATCCTCGCCGAGCAGGGCGAGCTCGTCGTCGAGGAGTACACCCTCACCGCCACGCACACCGGGGTCCTGCGCGACGCCGACGGCACCGAGCACCCCCCGACCGGACGGCGCGTCACCCTGCGGGTCGTCGAGGTCTACCGCGTCCAGCACGGCCTGATCACCGAGAACCGCCTCTACTTCGACCAGACCCTGCTGGCCCGCCAGCTCGACGCCGCCGGCTGACCGCCGTCGGTTCGGCGGGTCGATGTTCGGAGCCTGATCGATCCGGACATACTGCCAGCGGAACTCGGGCAGATCGGACGGGCTCGGGACGCGGCGGAGGGCGGGACATGCAGTTCGACGACGAGTCGGTGGATGCCTCCGAGTTGGAGGACCAGCGCGGGGGCGGGGGGCTCGGCCGGGGGCTCGCGGTCGGCGGCGGCGGGGCCGGCATCCTCGGCGTCGTCATCTACCTGCTCGTCGCGGTCCTCGGCGGCGGCGGGTCGGACTCGGCCGGGTCGCCGCTGTCGCAGCCCGGCGGCGGCACGTCCGGCGGCGGCACGTCCAGCGACGTCGCCCGGCGCTGCAACACCGCCGGGGCGATCGACCAGTACGACGACTGCTTCGTCCTCAAGGCGTTCAACGAGATCAACGAGGTGTGGGGCGCCCAGTTCGCCCGCGCCGGCCAGACCTACACCAAGCCGCGGCTGGTCTACTTCTCCCAGGCGGTGCGTACCGGCTGCGGCACGGCGTCGTCGCAGGTCGGGCCGTTCTACTGCCCGCCGGACCGCAAGGTGTACATCGACCTGGGCTTCCTCGACCAGCTTCAGCGCAACTACGGCGCCCAGGGCCGCTACGCGCAGGCGTACATCGTCGCCCACGAGGTCGGCCACCACCTGCAGACGCTCACCGGCACCGAGGCGCGCGTCCGCCAGGCCCAGCAGGCCGACCCGTCCCGGGAGAACCCGCTCAGCGTCCAGCTCGAACTGCAGGCCGACTGCTACGCCGGGGTGTGGAGCACGCTGGCGAACAACGCGGGCAACGTCACCATCGGCGAGGCCGACCTCGACGAGGCTCTCGGCGCCGCCCAGGCCGTCGGCGACGACCGCATCCAGGCCCAGGCCGGCCAGGTCAACCCGGAGACCTGGACCCACGGCTCCGCCCAGCAGCGCAAGGACTCGTTCCTCACCGGCTACCGCGGCGCCACGATGTCCTCCTGCGGCACCGTCCCGCACGCCTGACCTCGCGCCTGACCCGGGGCGTCCGTGCCGCCACCGGGACCGCTGTCCGACCTGAGTTCAGGTCGTTCTCAGCTCCCGCTGAGAGCCTGAAGCACCCGGGGCGGTCACCGGCCGGCCCGTGGCGCCGCCGGCCGCGACCGACCGGCGGCGGAGGCGGCCGCGGGAAGGGGACGGCGTGCGGGTGCTGGTGGTGGAGGACGACGCCCGGCTGGCGGAGGTGCTGCACGCCGGGTTGACCGCGGAGGGGTTCGACGTCGACGTCGACGTCGACGTCGCCCGCGACGGCGCTGGACGCGACCGGGGACGCCAACGTCGCCGTGCCGGCTGAGCCGGCTCCGAAGGGCATCGCGGGGTCAGTGGCGCAGGGCGGAGGTCGACGCCGTCGTCGAGGGGGATCTCGACAGGGGACCGGCCGCGTCCATCGGGTCCACGCGCGGTGACCCCCCTGCCTCGGGCAGGCCGGATCAGTGCCGGTGCGGGGCGACCGCGAACTCCGGGTGCGCCCGCAGCCGCGCGAGCCGGTCACGGCTGTCGCCGTCGACCGGGGTGTAGACGACCAGGCGGTTGCCGGGCCGATCGGTCAGGTCGAGGCTGGTCGACCGCATCGCGATATCGCCGATTTTCGGATACCAGTACACCTTGTTGCACTGGCCTGGCGGCGCCACGTCGTGGGTGGCCCACAGTTCGGCGAACAGTGGGCTGGCGGCGCAGATCCGCCGCACGAAATCCAGCCACTCCGGTTCGCACATGTGCTGGCTGTAGCGGTAACGGAATATCGCGACATGCTCGGACGCCTGTTCGTGCAAATTACGGAACGGGTTGCAGCACGACGGGGTGGTGAATGCGTACCACACCGTGTTGCGCCGCTCGGGCCGCGCCGCCGCCAGCGCCGGAAGGAGATCAGCGAAGGCACCGTTCCAGCTCAGCACGTCCGAGCGGGCGTTCAGCAGCATCGCGGGCAGCGGATCGAGGGCGTTGAGGATCGCGGGCACGTCCCGCGGGACGTCGTCGTCCTTGTCCGCGGTGGGCTGCACCTGGGGCACGTCGGCCAGCCGGTAGAGATGCTGCCGCTCGGCGTCTTCGAGGCGCAGCGTGCGGGCGACCGCGTCGAGAACCTGGGCGCTGGCGTTGATGGGACGGCCCTGCTCAAGCCAGGTGTACCAGGTGACGCCCACCCCGGCGAGCTGCGCGACCTCCTCGCGGCGCAGCCCGGGAGTACGCCGGCGGGGGCCGGGCGGCATGCCGACCTCCTCCGGGCTGATGCGCTCGCGCCGGCTGCGCAGGAACGACGCCAGCTCGCCGCGCCGTCGCCCGGAGCGGGCAACGGCCCGGACCGACACGGTCTGCGACGTGGAGGAGATGTCCCGCACCGCGGTCGGGATTGTCACGGGCGTCGTCATGGCTACAGCCTCGCCGGAGTCGTGATGGTGCGCCAGGTGCTGTCAGTACCAGTATCACCGCGTACCCGCTACCAGAACCGGCTGCGCCCGCCGCGTCGGCGTCGAGCCCCGGTTCCATTGTCGGGAATCCCGACATCGCTGCGGCGACTCTCGCCGGGTGCCGTCAGTACCAGTATCAACAGGCTCTCGTTACCAGCACCAGGCCGGCCCCACGCTGTATTCATGCCGCGGAACACGTCTGCTGCCCGTGCACCGTCATCACGTCGTGAATCGCTTACCCGGCACGGACCTGCCAGCACCCAGGCCACCCGGCCCGCCGCCGGGACGGCACGGGCCAGCGGGGTGCTGCTCGCCGTTATCCTGACCGGGCAGTTCATGGCGAACCTCGACGTCAGCGTCGTGAACGTCGCCCTGCCCACGCTGCGGGCCGACCTGCACGTCTCCGACGCCGGCCTGCAACTGGTCGCCGCCGGCTACATCCTCACCTTCGCCGTACTCCTGATCACCGGGGCTCGCCTCGGCGGGCTCATCGGCCACCGGCGGGCATACCTGCTCGGCCTCGCGGGATTCACCCTCACCTCCGCCGCCTGCGGGGCGGCACCGCAGGCGGGGACGCTCATCGCCTTCCGGTTCCTGCAGGGCGCCAGTGCCGCGCTGATGACTCCGCAGGTGATGAGCCTGATCCAGCGCAACTTCGTCGGGCCCGCGCGGGCCCGGGCGCTGGGGTACTACGGGGCCGTGCTCGCCGGCGGGGTGGTCGTCGGCCAGGCTGCCGGCGGACTGCTCGTCAGCGCCGACCTGTTCGACACCGGCTGGCGGGCGGTGTTCCTCGTCAACGTTCCGATCGGACTGCTGCTGCTCGTCACCGCGCCGCGGGTCCTGCCGCGGGACGAGGAGCTGCGCGGGCCGTCCCTGGACGTGCCGGGCCTGCTCGTCCTGTCCGCGACGGTGCTGCTGTTCGTGCTGCCGCTGGTGCTGGGCCACGACCTGGGCTGGCCGCCGTGGACATTCGTGGCGCTGGCCGCCTCGGTCGTGCTTGCCGTCGTGTTCGTGGCCGTGGAGCGGCACGTGTCCGCCGCCGGTGGACGCCCGCTGATCTCGGGCCGCGTCCTGCGTGCCCCTGGCCTGGCGGCGGCGGCCGGGACGCTGGTGCTGGGGCCGTCGACGTGGGGGGCTTTTCTGTTCACCACGACGCTGCACCTGCAGGGCGAGTTGGAGATGAGCCCGCTTCGTTCGGGGATCGCGTTCATCCCCTGCGTCGCCGCCTTCGGCCTGACGAGCACCTCCTGGCAGCGGCTGCCCGCGGCCTGGCACCGGCCGCTGATCCCGATCGGGTTCGCCTGCGCCGCCGCGTCCTACCTGCTCCTCGGCCCGACGGCCGGCGGCGGCGCGAGCTATGAGGTGGCCACCGCGCTGATCGGGCTGGGCCTCGGCGTCCTGTCCATCACCATCTCGGTCGCCCTGACCCATGTTCCCGTCGAGGACGCCTCCGACGCCAGCGGCCTGCTGCTGACGCTGATGCAGCTCGGCCAGGTCATCGGCCTGGCCACCGTCGGCACACTGTTCCTTACCGTCGTCGACGACGGCGGCTCGACCGGGCACGCCGAGCATGACATCAGCTGGGCGTTGTCCGCCCTCGCGCTGCTCGCCGCGGTCAGCGCCGCGTTCCTGACCCGCGGCACGGCACGGCAGCCCGCCCCGACTGCGGCGCCCGCGGCGGGCACCCCGCCGGCGACGCGTACCGCCGCCGCCGTCCCGGCGCCGGCCGGACGGGACGGGATCGTCGAGGTCACCGAGATCGGGCCCGCGGGCAACGGGCCCGCGACCGTGCCACCGCGGGCGCAGCCGGTCCTCGGCACCGACCGGTGAGGCGACAGCCCCGTCCGTCCCGGTTCGACGCTCGCCTCGCCCCCGCGCAGGCCGTCCGCGCCGGCTGACTTGGCTTGCGCCGCCGGCTGCTATCGCGGGGTGCCGTCTGCGGTCATCGCCTCGGTGCCGATGACGTGGAGGAGTCGGAGCCGGTCGGCGGCGTCGCTGCCGGCGGCGGCGGTGTAGGCGACGATGCGCAGGTCTCCGCCGGGAGCGGTGAGCACGTCGCAGTCGAGGGCGAGCACGCCGACAGTGGGGTGGTGGACGGTCTTGGTGACCGCCTCATGGACGCCGACGGCTCCGGCGTCCCACAGGTCTGCGAAGGCGGTGCTGACGTCCCGCAGGTCCTTGATCAGGGCGCGCAGGCCGGCATCGGCGGGGTAGCGGGCGGCCGCCGCCCGCAGATCGCCGACCATGGCCGCCCTGAACCGGGTCGCCTGCTCGGGGGTGTGGCTGATCCGGCTCGGCGGACCGGTGAAATGTAGCCAGACGATGTTGCGCTCCCGTCCGCGCAGCGCGGACGGGTCCCCGAGCAGGGCGGCCCACAACGGGTTCCACAGGATCAGGTTCCAGGCCGCGTCCCACACGCTCAGCGGTGCGCCGTCGAGCTGGTCGAGCAGCCGTCGGACCCCCGGCGGGATGTGCGCCGACACCTGCCCGGGACCCGGCGCCCACTGGCCCGCGAGCAGATACAGGTGTTCGCGTTCGACCGCCGACAGGCGCAGCGCGCGGGCGAGCGCGGACAGCACCTGCGCGGATGGGGAGGTGGCCCGGCCCTGCTCCAGTCGGACGAGGTAGTCCACCGACAGGCCGGCGAGCTGCGCCACTTCCTCGCGGCGCAGCCCGGCGGCCCGGCGCACTCCGCCGGCGGGCAGCCCCACCGTGGCCGGGGCCGTGCGGTCACGCCAGCCACGCAGCGCCCGGCCCAGTTCTCCGGATCCGCTCACGGTCCCCAGTATCCGGCGGCGGCGCCGGGACAGCCTGGTACTGGCAGTCCACTGGCAACGGTGGGCACTGGCCGCCCGTCCGGGGTACGGCGACGGTGGAGGCGACACCAGGCGACACCAGGCGACACCAGCCCGCCGATCATCGGAGATGACCAGACCATGACCACCACCCTGATCACCGGAGCGAACAAGGGTCTCGGTTTCGAGACCGCCCGCCGCCTGACCGAGGCCGGGCACACCGTCTACGTCGGCGCGCGCGACGCGGACCGCGGCCGGGAGGCGGCCGAGCGACTCGGCGCCCGCTTCGTCCAGCTCGACGTCACCGACGAGGATTCCGTCGACGCCGCCGCCAAGACCGTCCGCGCGGAGGCCGGCGGCCTCGACGTCCTGGTCAACAACGCCGGGATCGTGGGCGGGGGCAAGCTCGGCCGGCTCGGCGAGGTCACCGCGGCCGACATGCTGACCACGTACGACACGAACGTCTTCGGCGTCGTGCGGGTCACGCGCGCCTTCCTGCCGCTGTTGGCGGACAGCGACGCCCCGGTCGTCGTCAACGTCGGCAGCGGTCTCGGCTCGCTGGCGGCGACCAGCGACCCCAGCCGGATCGAGTTCCAGGTGACGGGGCTGGACTACCACTCCTCCAAGACCGCGCTGGTCATGATCACCTCGCAGTACGCCAAGGCGTTCCCCGCCATCCGGTTCAACACCGTCGACCCCGGCTACACCGCCACCGACCTCAACGGCCACCAGGGCACCCAGACCGTCGAGGAGGGCGCGGAGGTCATCGTCCGCCTGGCCTCGATCGGCGCCGACGGCCCGACCGGCGGCTACTTCGACAGGACCGGCCCGGCCGCGTGGTGACGGACGGTCAGTGGCGCAGGGCGAGGTCGAGGCCGTCGTCGAGGGGGATCTCGACGCCTGTGTAGCCGTTGCCGGGGGTGCGGACGTAGTCGAGGTAGTCGCGGGTCTCCTCGGGGAACAGGGTGACGTCGTCGGCGACGACGAGGGCGCCCGGGGCGAGTCGGGGTTCGAGCAGGAGCAGCAGCGGCAGGTAGAGCTGGTTCCAGCCGTCGAGGACCAGCAGGTCGATGGGGCCGGGCAGCTCGCGCAGGGTCTCGAACGCGTCCCCCGCCCGGATCTCGACGAACGCGTCCAGGCCGGCCTCGGCGAGGTTCCCGGCCGCCGCCGTCGCCTTCGTGGCCGACAGCTCGGTGGTGATGATCCGACTGGCGCCGTTGTCCCGCGCGGCCGCCGCGAGATGGATCGCGGAGATGCCGTAGGAGGTGCCGAACTCGACGGTCAGCGCCGGCCGGTTCGCGCGGGCGAGCAGGTAGAGCAGCGTGCCGACCTCCCGTGACACCGGCATGTAGACGTCGGCGGCGAGGTCGGCCAGCTCCGCCGGGATGTAGTCCCCGATGGTCCGGTGGGGCCCCACCGTCGACCGGAAGGCGTCCAGGGTGATGGCGTCCTTCTCGGCGGCGGCGAAGGACCGGTCGAGGACCGCGCTGACGGCATCGTCCTGCAGGAAGGTGGGCATGCGGAATCAATCCCTTTCGGAAGGCCGACGGTCTGGGTCGTGCCGCCCTCGTCGGGTTCGGGGGCGTGCTGATCCGGTGCGCGCCGGGATGACGGCTCGCCCTCGATCGGGCGGCCGGTGTGCGGGGGTCCGTGAGTTCTCGGTGTCAGTCCATCCCGCGCTTGCCCGGGGTCCAGAACGGCTGGGTGAGGACGTCCCGGCGGGGCCAGCCGCGGTCGTTGACCAGGTGGTCGCGCACGGCCTGGACGGTGCGCGCCTCGCCGGCGACGTACGCGACGCCCGGTTCGGCGGGCAGGTCGAGCTCGGCGACGGCGGCCGGCAGCAGCGGCGAGCTTGCGGCCGGCGCGCCGTGGCGGTGCACCCACCTCGGGGCCGACGCCCCGGGCAGCGGAATCTCGTCGTCCGGTTCGTCGCATTCGAAGACCGCGAAGGTCTGTGCGGTGTCGGGGAGGCTGCGCAGGATCGCGCCGAGCGGGACGGCGGCCGTGTCGTCCCCGGCGAACAGGTGCAGGGGCGCGCCGGCGCGGGCGACGAGATGCCCGTCCGGCTTCGTGACGATGACGCCGTCGCCGGGCCGGACCGTCCGCGACCAGCTCGCCCCCGGCGACTCGCCGCCGTGGTCGTAGACGGCGAGCTCCAGCCGCCCGGCCGGGTCGTAGTCCCAGACGGAGTAGGTGCGCTTGAGGTCGCGGGGTCCGTGGCGCCACGAGGCGAGGGAGGTCGGGTCGGCGAGGAAGACGGTCACGTTCTGCCCCGGCGTCCAGTCGAGCCCGGCCAGCGGTTCGCCCGCGAGGACGATGCGCCGGGTCCGCCGGGCGAGCGGCTCGACCGCAGCCACCCGCACCCGCAGCAACACCCGGTCCAGCAGGCGGCGGCGCCCCGGCTTCGGCCGGCCCGCGGCGGCGGACGCCCTCGCTGGATCAGACGGCCTCGTTGGATCGGGTGGCCTCGGATCGGATGGCTCGGTGGGCACGGCTGCGGGGGAGTCGGCGGTCACGGCAGCTCCTCGACGGTTTACGTAACATCGCGATAGGTCGTTAGGGCTGAGCGTAGGTCGCCGGCGATCTGCCTTCAAATGCAATTACGGCAATGCGAGGATGCATGCCATGCATTCCGTCGCCGACCTTCCCGCCGCCACCGGACGCGACGGAAGGCCGGCACATCCCGTCGTCCTCCCGGCCGCCACGTCCGGCGAATCCGCCGAGGCTCGCCCGCTCGCCGGCGTTGATCTCAACCTGCTGGTCACCCTGGACGCGCTGCTGGCCGAGCGGAGCGTGAGCGGCGCGGCTCGGCGCCTGCACCTCACCGAACCGGCGGTGAGCCGGGCGTTGGGACGCATCCGCCGGGCCACTGGCGACCCGATCCTCGTGCGCGCCGGCAACCTCATGGTCGCGACCCCGCGGGCCCTGGAGATCCACGCCGAAGTGCATGATCTCGTCCAGCGCGCCCACGGCGTGTTCGCGCCGGTGGGGGCGCCGGACCTCGCCACCCTGGACCGAACCTTCACCATCCTCGGCAGCGACATGCTCGTCGCGACGATCGGTGTCGGCCTGCTCGACCGGGTGGCCCGCCAGGCTCCCCGCGTGCGCCTGCGCTTCCTGCCGGAGCCGACGCCGTCGGCGGACCCTCTGCGTGACGGCACCGCCGACCTGGAGATCGGCCAGATCGACTCCACCGCGCCGGAGATCCGCGTCGAGACCCTCGGTGAGGATTCGGCCATCGCCGTGGTCCGCGCCGGACATCCGCTCACCGAGGGTCCGCTGACCCCGCAGCGCCTCGCGGCCGCCCGCCACGTCGTCGCCTCCCGCCGCGGTCGGCTCCACGGCCCGATCGACGACGCGCTGGCGACCCTCGGTCTACGCCGCGCCGTCGCCGCCTCTGTCCCGTCACACACCGTGGCACTGTCGTTCGTCGCGCAAAGCGATCTTGTCGGTGTGGCGCCGCGGCTACTCGGCCGGGACAGCCTCGCCGCGCTCGGGCTCGTGCCCCTCGACCTCGGCCTGGACCTGCCGAACCTGTCTCTGTGCCTGGCCTGGCATCCCCGCTACGACGCCGACGCCCCCCACCGCTGGCTGCGCGCCCAGGTCCGCGACGTCATCCGCGAATCAATCACTCAGGGTGATTCGTAGATCGTCGCCATCCCCGTGCGTCGTGCCGTCATCGACTCCTGAATTCACTGCGGGATAGGGTTTTCTGGCTCGGTTCTTCGAGTCGGACGCACCGGTAGGGGTTGATGCGGTGAGTGACACTGGACTGCGGGATGCGGGATCCGAGGGATCATCGGCCGGTGCCGGGCACCGGAGCGATCCGGTGGATCTACGTGTCGACCAGCCTCACGTGGCCCGGATGTACGACTACTACCTCGGCGGGAAGGACAACTTCCCGGCCGACCGCGAGGCCGCCGAGCAGGCCATCGCCGCCTTCCCGAACGCGCCGCTCGCCGCCCGCCAGAACCGCGCGTTCCTGGTCAGGGCCGCCCGCTACCTCGCCGCCGAGGTGGGCATCCGGCAGTTTCTCGACGTCGGGACCGGCATCCCGACCTCGCCCAACCTGCACGAGGTCGTGCAGGACATCGCGCCCGACGCTCGGGTGGTCTACGCGGACAACGACCCCATCGTGCTCACGCACGCCCGCGCGCTGCTGACCAGCACGCCCCAGGGCCGGACCGCCTACCTCCACGCCGACCTGCACGATCCGTCGAGCATCCTCGCCTCCGCGGAGTTGCGCTCGACGTTCGACCTGACCAGGCCGGTCGCGCTCTCCCTGGTCGCAATCTTCCACTTCTTCCCCGACGACCACGACCCGCACGGCATCGTGCGCCGCCTCGTGGACGGCCTGCCGTCCGGCAGCCATGTCGTCATCACCCACTCGACCGCCGACTACGACCAGGGGGTCGCGCGGCTCGTCCAGACCTACCTGGACCGCGGCATCCCCGCCGCGGCCCGCAGCCGCGCCGAGGTCGAGTCCCTGTTCGGCGGCCTGGAGCCGGTCGAACCCGGCGTCCAGCCCCTGCACCGCTGGCGCCCCGACGCCGACGTCCCGCCTGAGCTCACCGACGCCCAGGTCAGCGGCTACGGCGGTATCGCCCGCAAGCCGTAGACCCGACGCCCGCGCCGAGGGGTGCACCGCCGGCCATCTCATCACCGTCCACGCCGACCGAGCCGGGCTGCGCCGGGTCGCCCAGATGGATCAACCATCAAACGCGCGGCCGTCAGGCCGTACGTCCGCTCGACGTGACCAGGCTGCCGGCTTCGGTACCCGGGCCTGTCAGGCTCGCGCGGTGGTGGAGGATGTCGTCGTGGAGCCGGCTGAGACGTGGCACCGGGTCGAGGCCGGTGTGCTCGGCGAGCGCCCGCTTGGCCTGTCGGTAGGCATCGAGAGCGCCGGCGACGTCGCCGACGCGGTAGAGCCCGAGCATGAGTTGCTCCCAGGCCCGCTGCCGCAGGGGGTAGTGCTCCAGCAGGACGCGTAGTCGGCTCACGGAGCAACAATGGCCGACATCGCCAACCCGCAGGAGTTCGCGAACACCTACCTGCTCATGTTCACCGAGCGTGACCGAGGCACCGTCGGGCATCGCCCACATGGCCAGCCGGCACGGACGGCACACCGGCCAGCCGGCGAGCCGTGGCGGCAGCGTGTTCACCTGATGGAACGCGCCCCGGATCGTTGCAGCGGATGTTCCGTCAGGAACAGGCGCTCGTTGACCTGGCTCGCGGAGACTTTGGCGGCAGCCACGCTACCGGATCCATCCGAAGCCCTGATTGGTGCCGAGACCGAGGCCCCAGTCGTAGACGGCATCGAGGAGGGCGGGATTCGCGCGGATGCGGACCTCGGCCGTGCTGCCGTGCCGCGGCGCACGTTGCACGAGGAATTTACGGGGCTGGCCGGCGGAGAGGACGTCGACGTCGTTGTCGGCGGGGAGGCCAAGCAGGTCGGCCTTGTGCCGCAGATTATGGCTGAGCCTCTCGGTGAAGTGGGGATGGTCAGGATGAATGTAACGGTCTTCCCATTTGATGAGGACTGGCGTGCGCGTCGAGAACACCGCCTCGCCCGCCTTGTGATCAGGCGCCGGTTCGAGCTGAACGCCGCGGAGGGTGAGCTGCAACGACGCCCAGCGGAGCGTCTGCCGGCCGGCTATTCCGGCCAGCAGCCCGGCGGCGACGCGGGGCACCGGAGAACCGAGCCAGAGCGAGCCGTCCGGCGAGGTGGCGTAGACGCCGCGGCTCTTCCGCGTCGCGCGGAACTGCGGCGACGAGATGCCGAGTGGGCGCAGCGGTGAACCCGCGTAGCCCCGCTCGTGCAGTTCCTCCGCGAGCTCCGGATCCTGACCGCGGATCAGGTCGTAAGCCAACGCCCGCGCCGGAGTGAAAACGTCATCCCATCGCAGGGGCGACCCATCGGCCGCGAGATCGACCCGAAACCTCATGCATCCCCCGATCATGCGTGGACCGTTTAGTCCGGTGGCGACAATCGTGCCGCCCCCTGCACAGCCGGAAAGTGTCGCACAGCCGCAACCGCCACCCGCTGGCGGGGGTCGGCGCAGCGCCACAAGGCGAAGGGGCACCCCACCCGGACTTCACCGCGGCGGGCCGGCCGATGATTCCCGCCTGCGGGCAGGCGCACGGTCCGACCTGCATCTATTCCGACTTCTTTGCTTCAAAGATGAGGTGAGTCCGGCTCCGAATGCGCCCGCGCCATGCGTCGAACCAGACCCTTGCGTTGCCGGAGGCCATGATGCTGTGGCTGCTCCTCCCCGCCGGAGGACGTGACCTGGATCGCGGCGAGCCTCTTGGGCGGATGGGAGGGTCCGTGATGCGGTACTTCTCGACGGGTCACATCCGGTTCGCGGCGCCGCCCTGACGGGGCAGTCCACAGGTCGCGGAGCCCTCACGTCGGGCTACCGGCCTCCCCGGAGATCCTTTTCAGGATCATGCCTCTGACCTGCGGACTTGTATGACCACCGAACCGCTGCAAGATCGCTTTTGCATCCTCGTCCCGGGGGTCCCCGACCTGCACCTTGACCCTGGCATAGCTGATCATCCCTGGAGGGATCGCAACCCCGCACGGCAGAGGGCCTCGTCCTGGCCGCAGGTGGAGTTGCTGATCATCTCTGGAGGATGCCGGCTGCCGGCGGTTCCGCGGAACCGCCGGGGCGCGGTGGGGGCGGTTTTTGTTTGGTCAGCTTGGCCGTGATCTGGTCCACCATCGCCTGTACACGTAGACGACGTCACCGGTGGTGTGGGACCGTGCCGGTCGCCGTCTTGACGTCGTAGGTGCTGCGGATGAGCGCGGTTGCTCCTCGCGGCGGCCGGGGTGACTCGACCGAGACTAGCTTCTTGGCGCCGACGAGGTACTTCTGGAGATCCTTGAAGCGACCGCTGGTGTGTGGTCCGGCGGTAGCGGGTGCTCCGCCCCTGGCTGGACGAGGAGGACCAACACTGGCCACCCCAGCGTGCTCCCTGGGTCCGCGTCGAACAGACGCTGGGCCGGCGTCGAACCGGCGTCGAACCGCACCGGACCGGCGGTCCGCAAGGTCGTCAGGCGGGATCGACCGGTGGGGTGTCCTGGTCCGGGCGCCCCGCTCGACGTCGAGTCCGGTTCCATTCCTCGACCGTCGAGCGCCGCCAGCGTGGCCTGCGCCGGTTGGCTGGTCGATCGGCGTCGGGGTCGTCGGCGGCCGGGGCGTCCCCGCTCGCCACATTGGCCCGCCAGGATGACGGAGTGATCCTGAGGTGATCGGCCACCTCAAGGACGGTCATGAGGGGGTCGGAGTTCATCGACCCATCTTCTTTGCCAAAATGCGGCGCCGCGTCGTGGCGCAGGCCACCCATCCTGGCCAGACAGGTGGCGCAGCGCCCCGTTCTCGGACCGTGAATCCCCGAGATGGAGCTTCACAGCAGGTGAGCGGACCGCGAAGGCGCCGATCCGCCAGATCGTCCGGGAACTCGGCTCCGGCCAGACCGTGACCGAGAACAAGCCAGCCAGGCACGAATGGGCCGTCCTGCCACGCTCCCCACTGCCGGTGGCGCCGGCCGAGTTCCACCGCCCCCGCCAGGATGACGTGCCGGGAACCCGACCCATCGGAGCGTCCCGGCCGCCCTCCAAATCATGGCTCTGGCCTGCGCAGTTGCACTACCGCCGAACCGCTGCAAGATCGCCGGTTTGTGCCCGGTGCGCACCATCCTTGACCTGCACCTTTACTATAAGTTCGCTGATCATCCCTGGAGGGATCGCAACGCGGTCCATGGCGCTGCTGCTCGGCCTGTTTGCCGGTCGCTGATCATCCCTGGAGGGATCGCAACACGCGAAGCGGCCGAAGCCGAAGACCGGGGGTGCCGTCGCTGATCACCCTGGTGGGATCGGGTTGGGCGGGGTGATCAGGCGAGGATGGCTGGCTTGAGGACTTCCTCGCACCACTGGCGGAAGGTGGTGGGGGTGGTGGATGCGGGGGTGCGGGGTTCGGCGTTGTCGAGGCCGTTGGCCTTGGCTGTAAACATGTCGAGCATGGCCTGCGCTATCGCGTCGGACATGCCGTGTTGGATCAGCGTCGCCCTGAAGGCGTCGACGGGGATCTGCTGGTGGCGGATCGGGCGTTCGAGCACCTCGGACATGATTGTCGCCATGTCGTTCTGGGACAGGTCCTCGGGGCCGAGTACCGGGACGTCGTCCTGGCCCGTCCAGGAATCGTCGAGCAGCAGGCGGGCGGCGACGACGGCGATGTCGCGGGTGGCGCAGGTCGGGTGCTTGCGGTCGCCGGACAGCGTCGAGAAGAACATTCCCTGGTTCCTGATCGCCTCGACCTGGTTGAGCATGTTGTCCATGAATCCGGGCATCGCCAGCGACCGGTAGTGCACGCCGGTGCTCGCGATCAGGTCGTCCATCGCCAGGGCCGCCGTCACAAGTCCGGCGTTGCGGCCCAGGGCCACCCCGCGGCCGAGGGCCGAGACGCCGACCACCCGGCTGACCCCCTGCTTCTCGATCGCCTCGCATGCCGGTCGGGTGAAGTCGAGATAGGCGGCGTCGACACTCACGGCCTGGGGGTTCGGGGGAGCCAGCCAGAACACCGCGTCGGCGCCCGCGAACGCCTGGGTGACGACGTCGGCGTCGCTGTGCGAACCCGGCACGACCTCGACGCGTTCGCGGGTGTGCGTGGGCAGGCGGGAGGGGTCGCGCACGATGACGCGGATGGGCTGGTCGCTGGTCAGGAGGGTGTCGAGGAGCTGTCGGCCGATCTGACCGGTGGGGGCGGTGAGGACGATCAAGACGGACTCCAAGGGATTGCGCCCGGACAACGGCGAGGTGCGCGCCGTTGCGCCTGCGGGACGGGAGATGGCCTACTCGGCGACGGCGTGAGCGGGATGTGTGGGCCCGCGCGTCGGCGTCGGCGTCGCTCAGTCAATCCGATACGGCGTCGGAGCTGAAGGACCGACCGGCACCGCATTGATACCGTGCGGATATGAGTGAGCTGGAGGTCCGGCAGCTCCGGTACTTCGTGGCCGTCGCCGAGGAGCTGCACTTCGGGCGTGCGGCCGAGCGGCTGGGCATGGCGCAGCCGCCGCTGTCCCGGGCGATCCGCGACCTGGAACGGCACTTGGGCGTGCGGCTGCTGGAGCGGACGACCCGTCAGGTGGCGCTCACCCCGGCGGGGGAGGTCTTCCTGCACGACGCCCGGACCGCACTCGACGCGGTCACCGCGGCCGCCCGACGGGCCCGGCATGCCGGGCAGCCGACGCCGAGTCTGCGGCTCGCCCTCAAAGCTGATTTCGACGCCGGGTTGCTCCCGCGAATCCTCGCCGCCTTCCAGTGCGAGGACGCGGCCCTCCCCGTGGAGCTGCTGCTCGGCGGCCGTGGCGAGCAGGTGCCCGCCCTGCGCGACGGCCGGGCGGACATCGCGCTGCTGCCCACCCCGTTCGACGACCACGATCTCGACGTCGAGCCGCTGGTGACCGAGCCCCGCCTGCTCGCACTGGCGGCCGACGATCCGCTGGCCGCCCGATCCTCCCTGTGCCTGGCCGACCTCGCCGGCCGATCGCTGCCCGACGGCACACCCGCCGACCGTGACGGCCGTCCGCCCACGACCGCGCGGACCCAGAACGGCCGCGAGCAGTCACCCTCCCCGCCCCGGGGACGGGTCGTTGAGGCCCAGCCGACTCCCCTGGACCTGGCGAAGATCTTCAACCTGATCGAGCTGGGCGGCATCATCATGTTCCTGCCCGTCTCGGTCGCCTCCCGGCACCGCCGGCTCGGCATCGCCTACCGGACCGTCGGCGATCTCCCCCCGTCCACGCTCTCTCTGGCCTGGCCGCAGGACTCCCGCTCGCCAGCCGTCGCCGCCTTCGTCCGCGCGGCCACCGTCGTCGCGGCAGCCGCTCAGCCGGACGCGCAGACGTCCCAGACGGTGGCGATATGACGGCTCCGCCAGGCGGTGACCGTCGCAGGATTGACCGCGCAGACAAGGAGGGCCAGCTCGACGTCGCTCAGGCACTCATCCGGAGCCCTCGAGTTCGCCGCGCAGGAGACGCGGCGGCGGGCCGTGAAATCGTCGGCTTTTGGCGGTAGGCGCTGGACGAGTACCTCCGGCACCCACTGTGATGACGCATCCGAGCGAGCCGGGCACTTCCCGAGTGCTTCAGGATGCCCGCTCCGGATCATGGCTCTGACCTGCGCAGTTGCATTACCGCCGGACCGCTGCAAGATCGCCGTTCAGCACCCGGTCCGCACCGCCCTTGACCTGCACCTTTACTATGGGGTCGCTGATCATCCCTGGAGGGATTGCAACGCCGCCTGGACCGCCGCGGTCAGCGTGGCGTACGGGTCCCTGATCGTCCCTGGAGGGGGTGCGACGGGGTGGCGTGCCAGCGTCCGACGGTCTGGCGCGCCGCGGCTGTCCTTCATGGAGGGACTGCCGGCTCGAGCGGGTTCGGGTCAGCCGGCGGGGGAGATGGACTGGATGTTGGCGATGGCGAATTCGCGGTCGTCGTTGCGGAGGTGGCACCAGGCGTCCAGCCAGCGGCCGAACATGGCGTTGATGGTGATGCGGCGGACGGTGCGCTTGCCGTTCTTGTCGCGATACGTGATCACCACGTCGCCGCGGGACTCGACGGCCTCGGCGAGCAGGGCGAGTTCGCTGTCGTTGAGGCGGTCGTTGAGGCCGGCGAGCTCGCGGACCAGGGGGCTCGGCGGGGGCACGCCCTCGTCGGCGTCGGTGAGCAGGCGCGCGACGAGCTCCTCCGGCGTCACCCGCCGGGGCGCGCCGTCGGCGGCTCGGGTCCGGCCGCTACCGGCGGAAGCTGGGGAGGTACCCGAAGGATCGGACCGACGGTCCCGGGAGCCGCCGGGGGAGGCTGCGGACGGGGTGCGGCCGGGCGACGCCGTCGAGGACCGTCGACCAGAGGCGGATTTCTGGCGGCGCGGCGGAGGTCCTGCCGGCGCGCGGCCGGACGACGGGACGATGACGGTGCCGGTGGCGTCCTCGGCGACGGGGTAGAAGCCGGCGCGGCGCAGTTCGGCGAGGACGGTGTCCGGGTTCTCGGGGCTGGACAGGACGGTGGGGGCGAGCCGGGCCAGGGAGAGTTTGGCGAGGACGCGGGTGTGCAGCAGCTCGGTGGTCGTCGGCTCGTCGCCGAGGACGGCGCTGCGCAGGCCGCGGACCCGGACGTGACCGTGGCGGCGGGCGACGTCGGCGACGAGGTATTCCAGGGCCTGGGGCAGCGTGTGGTCGGCCATGGCGCGCAGTTCGTCGAGTAGCTCGTCGGCGGACCAGCCGGCATCCAACGCCGCGCGGACGGACGCGGGGGTGAACCGCCAGGTCCCGGCGGCGCCGCGGGATTCGGGTTCGGCGGTGGCGCGCAGCACCTGGGCCATCGCCGCGGTCGGTGGGCCGGAGACGACGGCGGTGAGGTCGGACTGGAGGATCAGGCTGGGCCTGGACTCGGGCAGCAGCTTGGCGCAGCGGTCGCCGAGGGCCGTCGCAGCCGTGGTGATCGCCGCGGTGAGGGCGCGGTAGGACGGGAAGGCTGCGGCGGGGCCGGCGAGGTCGGCCAGGTCGGCGGTGCTGGTCCGCAGCGCCTCACCCAGACCGGACAGGACGTCCAGCGCCACGACGCCGAGCAGCTCGGCCTCGCGGATCGTCGCCGCCATCACGGCCGTCCGCAGGGGGTCGGGGTATCCGTCCAGCGGGAAGAACCAGTCGATGTTCTCGGCGGTCAGCCGCACCGACCGGCCGTCGGCGGCGGCGCGCAGCAGGGTCCCCCGCAGCAGGCCGGCGTCGGATTCGATGGGCAGCGGCGGGGCGATGTCCCGCTCGTCGTCGAGCTCGCGGCCCGACGGGGCGTGCTCCTGGACGTACCAGGCCAGCGCGAGCGAGGCCCACTGCCGGCTCGGCGTGGCCTCCCGCCAGGCGGTGAACTCCGGTCCCGGCACATAGCCGGCCGCGTCGGGGATCAGCAGGCCCGCCGTCGCGGTCAGATCGATCCACACCGGCAGGTCCGCCGGCGGCAGCGACAACCGCTTGGCCAGCCGCAGCCGTTCCCGCCCGCCGATCCCGCCGCGCTTGAGCGCCGCGATCGGCACGGCCGCCGCCTCGTCGAGCAGGGCCGCAACGTTACGGACGGTGTCCTGCGCCGCCGCCTGCGCACTCGACTGCACCCCGGCCGGGTCGACCGACGGGCGGGGGATGTCCGGCGGGCCGGTCAGCGTGCGCCGGTGCTCGGAGATCCAGGCGGCGATGACAACCTCGCGAGGCAGCTCCGCCAGGCCCCGGACCGGCAGCATCAGGCCGGCGCGGATCAGAGCCCGCACGGCGGACGGTCCGACGTGCTGCTCACGCTCGGCCAGCACGACGACGAACGGGAGGTCGTCGTCCTCGTCGACCGCCGACCACAGGTCCGTCAGCAGCTCCCGCGCCGGCGCCGGGAGCTCGGCGACGAGGACCGCCACCCGCGCGGGATCGGCCAGCAGACGGGCGAACAGCGTGACGAGCTCGGGCTTGCGCAGCCCGGTCGGGTCCTCACCGAGCGCACGCACTGCCGTCCGCACGTCCTCGACGAGCGCGGCGCTGGCAAGCTGCGCCGCGGTGTCGATCTCGGTGAAAGGTTCCGACCAGTGGTGCTGCAGCGGCGACAGGAGGCGGATGACCGGCTCGCCGGGGTTGCTTTCGCCGGGGGTGCTCTCCCCGCCTTCGGTGCCGGCCGCCGGCGCCGGGGCGGGCCAGGCCAGGCCGCGGACGAACAGACCGTCCACCACGGCGCGCATGGCGTCGCGGGGCACGTCCAGCAGTCCCGCGAGGCGGTCGACGGTCACCGGGCCCGGCAGCAGGGCGACCGCCACGCCCACCTGCAGACTGTCCCGGTCAAGCTCGGTGAGCGCCCGGCTCAACGAGCGGGCGTCGGCCAGCCGCTGGGCGAGTTGGTCGAAACCAAGAGGCAGTGGCTCGACCAGTACGTCGGGGCGGGCGCGCAGCACGGCACCCAGCTCCACCGGGTCGAGACCGGCGAGATGCGTGGCGAAGGAGGGCGTGGAGGACATCGGGACCATTGTGACCGCCGGGCCTGCCGAGCCCGCCGCCAGTCGGCAAGCGTTCACACAGGGACAACAGCGCTCGCAGAGAGAGCAGGACGAGCCCGGCGAAGTGGTCGCCGTATCGCCGAGGTCGTGACGCGGACGAACCGCCGGACGGCGCCTCACCGTCACCGCTCGGGATGCCTACTACCGAGGGTGATCGCCGGGTGGCGGGCTACGGATGGTGGTTCGGGGTCCGGCCAGGTGAGATCGGCCAGTTCGGCGATCTCGGCGGAGGGAATGCCGTAGTCGGAGCTCATGGACGGACGTCTCCGAACCGGCGGTGGCGGTGGCAGCGGTGAGCGGTGGCGGCGGTAAGTGGCGGCGGCGGGCGCAGCCGCCGAGCGTAGCCGCCGGTGGGTCCGCGCCCCACCGATCCGCACCGCGGTGCCGGGCCGGCCGCCGAACGCCGTTCGGTCGCCGCCATCGTCGCGGACGGATCGGGCCCGTGCGGCGTCCACCGCACGGGCCCGGCCGTCGTCCCGTCCCTGACTCAGGCGAATGTTCCGCGGAACAGGAGGGCTATTCCGCGTCGGGCAGGTTGGCGAGCGGGAGCTCCAGGTAGGAGGCGGCGCCGTCCGGGGAGGCGAGCTCGACCTGGCTGCCGTCGACGGTGGCGTCGGCGAACAGGCGGTCCTTCGTGTCGATCACGAGGGCGAGCTGGTGGCCGGCGGCGATGCGGTAGTCCGCGGGCTGTAGTTGGACGTCGATCGCGCGGGCCTCGCCCTCCCGCTCGTTGAGCAGCGTGTACGGTGCGCTGGTGATGATCTTGCCCTTGGCGCGGCCCGGATCCACGTCGAACAGGTGGGTCACGATCGTCGCCGTCGCCGCCGACGGGCGGACCGTCAGGTGCAGCCGGACGTTGCCGGTGAGCTGGCTCTGCTGCACCAGCGGCTCGGTCACCCAGACGGCCGCGTCCCGCCGCGAGATCGACGCCGTGTCGTAGATCGCGGGGGCGCCGAGCCGCTCCAGGACGCCGGTCTGGACGAGCTGCTCGGCGACGTGCGCGGGGGTGTCCACGCCCGCCTGGATGGTCGTCGTCCATCCGGTGGCCGGCCGGGACGCCAGGGCGCCGTCGGTGGAGCCGTTGCGCGGCTGGTCGAGGTAGAACCGCCGGGTCGGCTGGACGTACGACTGCCAGTCGTTGGACTTACGCAGGTCGAACAGGTTGTGCATGTACTCGGTGTGGACGTTGCCGTCCTGGCCGACGCCGTTGTCCTTGCCCCGAAGGTGATGGTCCAGCCAGCGGAAGGACGTCGCGGTCGGCCGGCTCCAGCCCCCGAGGAAACCCAGGATCTCGTCTCCGCCGTGGTCGCCGATCTGCACCAGCAGCCGGCGGGGGCCGGTGAGCTGGTTGAAGAACTCGACGACGGCCGGCACAGAGAAGATCGTCTCGTGCCAGTACGTGCCGAGGAAGATCGGCACCTGCCGGGAGTTGAGCCGCTCGACGTAGCTGATCGGCGACCGGATGGCCCCGAAGTCCAGCAGGTTCTTGATGTTCTTGTTGGCGCGGAAGTCCTCGAAGATCTGCCGCGTCTCGTCGGACAGGCGGTCCTCACCGAACAGCGCCGCGAGGGCCTCGAAGGCGGCGATGTGCCGGGTCTCGTTCTCGTACAGCGAGCGGGTGAGATCCGCCCACGCGCTCTGCGCGCCGACGGCCTTCACCCGGTCGTCGTGCGCGGCGATGATCAGGCTCTGGCCGGCGCCGTAGGACGATCCGACGAACGCGATCTGGTCCGGGTTCACCCGATCGGCGTGGTTCTCCAGGATCCAGTCGATGACGGCGGAGCCGTCCGCCCGGTCCCGCGGCCCGGCGACGTCGATCTTCCCGGTGGATTCGGCGAGACCCCGCTCGCTGTACGAGACGGCCAGATATCCCCGGATCGCGAAGTTCACGAGCAGCCCGGGGTAGGAACGCCATCCGGTGGGGGCCAGTGGCGCCGGCAGGACGACGACCGGGTGCGGACCGGCACCGAGCGGGACGAACACGCCCGCGTCGAGCTGGACGTCCGGGTCCGCGCCGGGAATCCGGACGGACGCGAACGTTCCCGCGCCCTGAAGTTGCTGGAACTTGCCGGCGGTCGCGGACGGAAGCTCCCGGAAGTCACCGCGGTCCAGGTTCTCCAACGCCCGGATCTGGGCGTCGAGCAGGGATCGGTCCTGGGGGGCGAAATCGAAGACTGTCGTTCGCTGGGGGCTGGTGGCCACTCGTGGAGTCTCCTTGCCGAAAGTCGGAGCAGAACAGGGCCGATCGCCGGGCGGCGTCAGGCCGTGAGGTGAGGTGGCGGGATTACCCCGTTTTCCGCGAACGGCGGTCCGTAAACCACCGCCCGGTTCGTCGCCGACCCGCGAGGCCGCGGCGATGACGGTTTCCGGTCACAGGCCCGAAGCGTAGGGCCGGCCGCGACCGCTGCCGCTGAAGCGGACACTTGATGCGTGGCGTTCGGCGACGCGGTGTTGGTCCGTCTTCGGCCCGGCCGCCGCCGGATCGGCCCTTTTGGCAGCGGCTGCCGGCGCTTCGCGTATCCCGTATCCGCCGGTGTGGGAGGGCGGATGCGGGGATGGCCGTCAAGGGTCGGTCCTGGCGCTGATATCGTCTTCCGGGTGCTGATATGGCTCAACGGACCCAATGGCATCGGTAAGACGCAGGTGGCCTACGAGCTGCACCGTGGGTTGGCCGGCTCCTTTGTCTGCGACCCGGAGCACCTCGGTTTCGCGCTGCGCCGGATGCTGCCCGCGCCGCTGCGCGGCGACTTTCGCGACATGCCCCTGTGGCGGGACGGCGTCGTCGAGATGCTCGGTACTGTGCTCGATGCCGGCGACGGGCCGGTCGTCGTGCCGATGACGGTGCTGGACCCCGGCCTGCTGGCCGCGTTTGTCGACCCGCTGCGCGCCGCCGGCCACGAGGTGCGGCACGTGACGCTGCTCGCCGACCGAGCCGTCCTGCTGCGGCGCATCCGCTCGCGCGGGGAGACCGCCCGCAGCTACGCCGCGACCCAGGCCGACCGTTCCCTTGCCGCGCTCCGGGCTCCGGAATTCGCCCGCCACCTGCTCACCGACGGCCTGCCGATCGGCGCCGTCGCCGCGAACATCGCCGCCGACGCCGGCCTGGCGTTCACCCCCGACCCCGCCGGCCCGGTCCGCCGCCAGGCCCGCCGCCTCGGCGTGCAACTCCGCCACATCCGCTTCGACGAACTCGTCGGCCTACCCCGCTGACGGTTCGGCTCTTGCTGGTGGTCCAACCCTCGCTCGTCGTCCGGCCCTCGCCGACGGTTCCGCGGAACCGCTCGACGGCCTACCCGACGACGGTTCCGCGGAACCGCTCACCCGTCGGCGCCGGGCCGGCTCCGGGAGTTGAGGAACGCCGCATAGTCGTCCAGCAGCTCCTCGAACTCCGCAACCGTGAAATACACCGACTCCCACTGTTCATACAGCGACTCCAACAGCACCCGATCCCCCTCGATCTCCTGCACGGTGCCGTTCCCCAGCGCAGCGTTCAGCTCGCCCGCACGAACTTTCTGCCATCGTCGGAAATACCTTGCGATGTCCGGCGGGTTTGGGCCGACATCGCTTTCCAGGAAGTCGAGGACGGCAGCTTGGGTGTTCCGGTCGAGCGGTGGCGCGGCTATCTCCAGGTTCTGATCTTCGTCGCGCCGGAACGTCCATCTGCTCATCGAGGCTCCCCTGGGTCGGCCTTCTGGATCGGGAATGCAGTCCTGAGTTCTCCGCCTGGGCTGATGTAGAGCTGTATCAGCACGCCATCGTAGCTGTTTCGCAGCGCCTTCTTGGGAAGTTCATCATTATTTCTCAGTCTCGGCTCGATGACGTCTTCGTAGATCTTCTCGTAGGTTGTCTGCACGGCATCGCGCACTTTCTGCTCCGACCACTGGTTCGGGAACATGGTGTGCTCCGGAACATCCTTCCTCTTCCATTCTCGGGTGGTCGGATGGCGAAACTCGACGTCGGCATGGTAGGTGCCGTCCGGCTTCCTGTCTTCCACCGAGGTGATGCGGCGGTCGGGTGGGGGATGGCCGTCGGGGGCGCTGTGGAAGCCGACTGGTCGGCCGCGCCTGTTCCATTCGCCGTGCAGGATGTGCTGGAACACCTTCTCGCTGATCTCGGGCCGGGCGGGTGCGTCCGTGGGGCGGGTCGGCGGTCGGTCTGGCAATCGAGACGGCGGGTCCCGCGGGGACGGGGCGTGCGCGGTCTCGGCAGGCGGGCGTTGTTCGGCGTTCGGGACAGCCTCGGGCCGGGGCGAGCGGTTTGTGGCGCGGCTGTCGAGCAGGGCCGCCTTGCGTTCGGGATCGGTGGCGGCGCGGGGAGCGTCGGAGGACGGCCTGCCGGATTCGTCGGGGGCGGTCCGATCCATGCCGGCGGCGCGGGCTTCGAGTAACGCCGCCTTGCGCTCGGCCGAGGTGACGGCAGGTGCTGGCCGGTCGTGGGCGGAGACCTCGGCGGCGCGGCGGTCGAGGAGCGCGGCCTTGCGTTCCACTCCCTCGCGAGGGGTGGCGGTGGGCCGGTCGGATTGGGGCGGTAGAGCGTCGGCGGCGGGTTGACGTGTGTCGGGCCGGGACGGCCGGGCATCCCCGCCGGATACGCCGGCCGGGCGCGGGTTGTCGAACTCGGCCACGGGTCAGTCCCGCCGTCCGCGTCCGGCCCGGTCTGGCTGCCGGCGGCGCGAGGGACTGATCGCTTCCTCCCGGCCGCTCTGCGAATGCACCCACGGCGGACGATATCGCACGCAGCGCGACCATGAGGTGACGATCCGGCGAAGCGGGGTGGGTCGAACGGGTCAGGCTTGTGCTGCGGCCGGGGACGCGGAGTTCCGTGCCTCGAGATGCTCGGTGATTGCGCGCATCGCGGCGACGAGCGTGGCCCGGACGGCCTCGTCGGACACGGTCCCGTCGGCGGCGACGGCATCGCGGTCCACCGGAATCGCCACGCACGCCGCCTCGATCACCTCGACGGTGACGTAGCCCAGCACGGTGGCGAGCTCTGCCAGTGCGCCGAGGCCGCGGCCCGGGGCGGCGACGTTGATCCAGGCGGTGGGCTTGCCGTAGAGATCGCCGGTGCCGACCGTCCAGTCGAGCAGGTTCTTCAGGCTGCCGGGCAGCGCGCCCGCGTACTCCGGCGTGCAGAACAGCACCGCGTCGGCCGCGGCGAGCTGGGCCCGCAACGCGGCGACCGCGGGCGGCGGCGCGGAGTCGTCGGCATCCGGGGTGAACGCCGGCAGCTCCGCCAGCCCGTCGTAGAGGACGGTCGCCACCCCGTCGGGCGACAGCGCGGCGGCGGTGCGCAGCGCAGCCGTGTTCGTCGACGCCCCACGGGTGCTGCCCGAGATCAGAAGAAGCCTTGTTGCTGCCATGGGACCATCCTTGCTGCCCATCGCCTTCGTCAGAGCGGAGTGTCAGGGCGATGACCGGTCGGCCGGGACAGCGGCGGAAGCGGGCCCCAGGTCTCGGCCGGCAACCGGACCAGCCGACCACCACGCGGCACCAGACAGCCCAACCACCGCCACGCTTCCTCCGACGCGCCGAGCAGCTCGTCCCCGTCCGCCGACCAGACCGCCAGCTCGCCGTCCGGGAGCTGCTCGAGCCGCCAGCCGATCGGTCGGCCGGTGATGGCGTCCCAGATCCGAGCGGTGCCATCGTCGCTGGTGGTGAGGATGCGGGTGTTGTCGGGGCTCCATGCCCCGCCGGTCACATTGCCCGATCTTCCGGGGTGCCAATGATGACTTATTTGTTAATGGGCGCCCGATTTGCCTAGTTCGGGCAAGTCGCAAAGCGAGGGCGCCTCACATGCTGGAAGGTGCATTGGCTTCGGGCGGAGCGGCATCAGCTTCGGTCGGCGCGCCGGTGGGGAGGGTCCCCGCGGCGGTCGGTTCCTTGATCGAGACGCCGCTGATGCCCAATGTGCGCATCGTATCGACCAAACTGGTGAGGCGCTCGACGGCCTGGGCGGGGGTGAGGCCGCCGCGGTGGATGTTGGACAGGAGGTTGCGGTCGGCGTCGGTCTGGCCTGAGCGGGGGCGGTGGGCCAGGTAGGCGGAGAGGCTCTCGGCGGTGGCGAGGCCGGGGCGTTCGCCGATCAGCAGGACGATCACCGTGGGGTGCAGCAGGTCGCCGATGTCGTTCATGATGCCGACGCGGCACTGGCGCACCGCGAACGGCTGGCCGGTGGACCAGCCGGCCGCGGCCGCCGCGGTGAGCAGCGCGGGCAGCAGCGCCGGGACCTGGGCGTCCACCGCCGCCGCGGACAGGCCGTCGCCGATCACGATCTGCAGGTCCGCGCCGGGCGGGCAGCGGGCGGCGACCTGCGCGCGGCCGGCGTCGGACAGCCGCCGGCCCAGGTCTGGCCGGCGCAGGTACTGGGCCCGGTCGGCGGCGGCCGAGCGGACGGCGAACAGGCCGAACCGCTCGGTCGTCGCGGCCAGTGCGGCCCCGGCGAGGTCCAGTTCGGCGTCGACGGCGTCGCGGGCCGCCGCGTGGTCGGCCCGCAGCGTCAGCAGGTTCGCCGTCCGGTAGGAGGTTCCGGTCCGGCCGACGAACACCCGTGCCGGCGTCACCGCCCGGACCCGCTCGGCCAGCGCCGCCAGATCCACCGGCACCACCGCGGGCTCCCGATCCGGACTGGTCCGTTCGGGGGATGCGGCGGTGGGGTCGGAATCAGCGTCGGGGTCGGGGTCGGGGTCGGGGGAGCGGCCCGGGGTCACCGGGTCGGGCCCGAGGGGATGGCGGGTGGGGTGGGGAGAGTGGCGAGGGCGCCGTCGAGGCCGGCGGTGAGGAGAGCGGCGACCGGGCCGGTGGGGTCGGCGAGGTGGCCGTCGACGAGCAGGCCGCGGTCGGTCAGCCAGGCGGTGAACTCCGGCGCGGCGCGCAGGTTGAACAGCTCGCGCATGCCGGCGGCGTCGTGGTAGCTGGTCGACTGGTAGCCGAGCATGACGTCGTCGGCGCTCGGGACGCCCATCACGAACGTGCAGCCCGCGGCGACCAGCAGGACGAGCAGGTCGTCGTTGGTGTTCTGGTCGGCGTCGACATGGTTCGTGTAGCAGACGTCGCAGCCCATCGGCAGGCCCAGCAGCTTGCCGACGAAATGGTCCTCCAGGCCGGCGCGGGTGATCTGGCGGGCGTCGGCGAGGTATTCCGGGCCGATGAAACCGACGACCGAGTTGACGAGGAACGGGTCGAACGCCCGGGCCACCCCGTGCGCCCGCGCCTCGCAGGTGAGCTGGTCGACGCCGTGGTGGGCGTCGGCGGACAGCGCGCTGCCCTGCCCGGTCTCGAAGTACATGACCTGCTCGCCGACGAAGTCGCCCGGCCGGTCCCGGCGGTGGTGGGCGAGCACGGCCTCCCGGCCCTCGGCCAGCAGGTCCAGGGTGATCCCGAAGCTCGTGTTCGCCGCCTCCGTGCCGGCGACCGACTGGAACAGCAGGTCCACCGGCGCGCCGGCGGCCAGGGCGGCGAGCTGGGTGGTGAGGTGCGCGAGCACGCACGTCTGGGTCGGCAGCGCCAGTGCGTCGACCAGAGCGCCGAGGCCGCGCAGGATGTCCCCGACCTGCTCGACCGACTCGCGCGCCGGGTTGACGCCGAGTACCGCGTCACCGCAGCCGTGCAGCAGGCCGTCGAGCACCGACAGCAGGATGCCCTCCAGGTTGTCGGCGGGATGGTTCGGCTGCACCCGCACGCCGAGGACGCCCGCCTCGCCGATCGTGTTGCGGCAGCGGGTGACCGTCCGCAGCGGCTTCGCGGCACAGATCAGGTCCTTGTCGCTCATGATCTTCGCGGTGGCGGCGGCGATCTCGGGGGTGATCGCGCGGGCCAGGCCGTCGTCACGCCAGCGCGCCGGGAACGACGGCGACAGCACGAGCTCGCGGAACTCACCCACAGTCAGCGAGGTCAGCGGAGCGAACAACGCGGTGTCGTGGCCGCGCAGGATCAGGTCGGTGACCGCGTCGTCGATCAGCGGCGCGGCGACGATCTCGCCGAGCGTGACGTCGGCGAGCGCGAGCTTGGCCGCCACCCGCTCGCGCGCCGACCCGGCGGCGATCCCGGCGAGCTGGTCGCCGGACTTTTCCTCGTTCGCCTTCGCGAACAGCCCCGCCAGATCGGCGAAGACGTGCCGCTCGCCGCGCAACGTCACCCGGTAGGCCAATGCCGCCACCTCCCGTCCCCAACGCCCTCCGCTCGCGTAACGGTACGGACCTTTGCCCGGGCGGCCGATGGAGCCGTATTACGGTGCTCCCCGTGCCAGAGGACGGGAACGGGAACGCGGGGGCGGTGCCGTCGGGTTGGGGGGCCGTGCGATGAGCGCAACCTCGGCGGAGGGGCTGCTCGGGCTGGACGAGACCGTCGACGAGGTGCTCGGCGCCTACGATCTCGGGCCGGCGCCGAAGGCCACCCTCCTGCACGTCTCGGAGAACGTCACCTACCAGGTGGACGACCCGGCCGGCGGGCGTCGCTGGGCGCTGCGGCTGCATCGCCCCGGCTACCACAGCCTCGCCGAGATCCACGGGGAGCTTGCCTGGGTGGCCGCCCTTCGCGCCGACGGTGTCGTGCGCACTCCGCCGGTTGTCCCGACCCGCACCGGCGCCCTCGTGGCGACCGCGACCGGGCGGCATGCCGTGCTGTTCGAGTGGGTCGACGGCCGGTCGCCCGAGGCCCTGGAACTCGCCGCGCTGCAAGGGACGTTCAGCCAGCTCGGCGACGTCACCGCCCGGCTGCATCGGCACGCGCGGAGCTGGGCCCGCCCGCCGTCGTTCGCCCGCTTCGCCTGGACCTGGGAGAGCACCCTCGGCCCCGCTGCCCGGTGGGGGAGCTGGATCTCCGGCCTGCGCACGGCGCTGGCCGAGGCGGTCGTCGTCGGAGCGGACGCAGCCGCGGGCGTGGACGACCCGGGATCGCGGGTCGTCCACGCGCCGGGATCTCAGGTCGCCGCCGGGCGGGGATCGCGGGGTGGCGCTGCGGGTGAGGCCGTGGAGCTGCTGGGCCGGGCCGTCGCCGTCGCCGAGGAGCGCCTGGCGGCCTTCGGCCGGGGGCCGCAGCGGTTCGGGCTCATCCATGCGGACATGCGGATGGCGAACCTCCTCGTCCCCGACGACGCTCTGGTCATCGGCACGGGAGGCGCGAGCGCGGCGCAGGCGGCGAAGTCAGCGAAGTCAGCGAAGTCAGCGAAGTCAGTGAAGGCGGACGAGGTGTGCGTCATCGACTTCGACGACTGCGGCTTCGGCTGGTATCTGTGGGATCTCGCGGCGTCGCTGTCGTTCATCGAGCACCTGGACTCCGCCGGCGATCTCGTCGCCGCGTGGCTCGCCGCCTACCAGCGGCGGCTCCCGCTGACCGCCGCGGACGTCGCGATGATCCCGACCTTCGTGCTGCTGCGCCGGCTGCTGCTCGTCGCGTGGCTCGGCACCCACCCGCACTCCGACGCGGTGCCCAGCATCCCGGCGTACGCCCGCGAGAGCTGCGACCTCGCCGAGGCCTACCTGAACGGCCGCCTGCTCGCCGGCTGACCGCGGCCGGGCCGGACGGCAAGCCGGGGCGGACGGCATGCCGGGGCGGACGGTCAAGTCTGGCCGCTTGAACGTCTCGTCCGCCGGGGACTATGCGGACATCACCCCGCATCGACGAAAGGACGTGCCACATGTTCACCTCGGTCGCGGGTCGGACCGTCGTGGTCACCGGCGGGAGTAAGGGGATCGGCAAGGGCATCGCCAGGGTCTTCGCGAGGGCGGGGGCGAACGTCGTGCTCAGCGGCCGGGACGTCGTCGCCGCGGCCACCACGGCCCAGGAGCTCGACGAGCTCGGCGAGGGCACCGTCAGCTTCGTGCTCGCCGACGCGGCCAGCGCCGAGGACAACGCGCGGCTGGCCCGGACCGTCGCCGAGCGGCACGGCGGGGTCGACGTCGTCTGCGCCAACGCCGGGATCTTCCCGTCCGCGCCGCTGGCGACGATCACGGAGGCCGACATCGACGAGGTGCTGGGCACGAACGTCAAGGGCGCCATCCTCACCGTGCAGGCGTTCCTGCCGGCGCTGGTCGCCTCCGGCCGCGGCCGGGTGATCCTCACCTCGTCGATCACCGGGCCGGTCACCGGTCATCCCGGCTGGTCGCACTACGGGGCGTCCAAGGCGGCCTTGCTCGGGTTCATGCGCACCGCCGCGGTCGAGCTCGCCCGGGATCGGGTCACCGTGAACGCGGTGCTCCCGGGCAACGTCCGCACCGAGGGACTCGACGAGCTGGGCGCGGACTACCTGAACTCGATGGAGGCCGCGATCCCGATGCGCCGGCTCGGAGAGGTTGACGAGGTCGGTCACGCGGCGCTGTTCCTTGCCTCGGACGAGGCCTCCTACATCACCGGGCAGGCGCTGGTGATCGACGGCGGTCAGGTCCTGCCCGAGTCGCCGGCCGCCCTGCAGGCGTCGTGACGCCGCGCGCGCCGTGGACGGCGGCTCAGGCCGTCACGGACAGCGGGGTGCCGCCGGTGACCCGGACGAGCTCCTCGTAGGTCGTCGGAAAGACGGTGTGCGGGGTGCCGGCGGCGGCCCAGATCCGGGGGTGGTCCGCGAGCGTCACGTCGACGACGGTGCGCAGCGGCGCCGGATGACCCACCGGGGCCACCCCGCCGATGGCCTGCCCGGTCGCCTCCCGCACCTGGGCGGCGCTGGCCCGGGACAGGGCGGCCACTCCGAGCCGGGCGGCCAGCGAGCCGGTGTCGACGCGGTGGCTGCCGCTGGTCAGCACCAGCACCGGCCGCGCGGCCTCCGTGACGAACACCAGGCTGTTGGCGATCGCGCCCACCTCGCAGCCGACCGCCGCAGCCGCCTCCGCCGCCGTCCGCGCCGAGTCGGGCAGCTCGCGGATCGCCCGCGCGGCCTGCTCCGCCCCGGCTGCGTGCAGCGCCTCGGCGACCAGACGGCTGCGCGGCGGCAGTCCGGCGAAGTCAGGTCCGGCGGTCTCGATGCCGGTCCCGGGATCGGCGCTGGTCGCGGTCTCGGTGCTGGTCGCGGTCTCGGTGCCGGTCAGGGTTTCGATGAGGGTCTGGGGCTCGGTACCGGTCTGGGTCACGGTGCGGTCTCCTGACGATCGTCGGCTTCGGGGTTCTGTGCCGTTTCAGGGTTCGGTGCCGTCCGCGGTGCCGGGTCCGAGTATCGCGCGAGCAGTTCGGTCGCGATGCGCCGTAGGTGCGCGGCGACGCCGTCGGGTTGGCCGGGCGGTTCGTCGACGATGACCCGCGCGCCGAACCCGGCGAGATCGGCGGCGGCGACGGCCGCGCTCGGGAACGAGGCGCACAACGCCGTCCAACCGGCGGTGCCACCCGCGGCGTCGAGTGGGTCGGTCCAGTCGGTCGGACTGGCCGAGTCGACCGGGTTGGCCGCGGTGCCGACCGTGTCGGCGGCGGTGCCTGCGCCGGCGGTGTCTGCGCCGGCGGTGTCTGCGCCGGCGGTGTCTGCGTCGGCGGTGCCAAGGTGCGCGATGCCGGCCGGGACATGCTCGGCGCCGGCGACGGTGCCCCCGCCCGCGGGGGGCCCGGCCGGCCGTTCGATGCGGCCGCGGGCGCCCAGCACGCCGAGCAGGATCGGGACGATCGCGGGATCGGCGCGCAGCCGGACCCGGTAGGCCCACATCCGTTCCTCGACCGCGCGGCGCGACTGCGCCCAGAGGGCCGGCAGGTCGAGGTCGGCGGGCCGGTGCGCAGGCTCGTGGAGCTCGGTGACCGACTCGATGCGGGAGACCCGCAGCGTTCGTGGACCGTCGTCCGTCCCGGCGACGAGGTACCAGGTGTCACCCTTCTGGACCAGGCCGTAGGGGTCGACGTCCCGGTCGCGGGCGGGCGCGCCGGCCGCGCGGGCGGCCCGGCCGGCGTAGCGGACCCGGGCGCGGTGGCCCGCCCGCAGGATCCCGGCCAGCTTCGCGAGCTGGGCGGGCGGTGTCACGGCCGGGCCACCCCAGCGGCCCGGGTCGACGAGCAAGGTGGCGGTAACGGCCTCGGTGTCCGGGCGGGTCGCCGCGGGCAGGGCCGCCAGCAGCTTGCGCAGCGCCGAGTCCACCGCGGGCTCCAGCCCGAGCCCGGGACGCGCCGCCGAACCCGCGACCAGGAACAGCCCGTGCGCCTCGTCGGCGGTGAGCCCCGACAGATCGCTGCGCCAGCCGTGGACCAGCCGCCACCCGCCGCCGTATCCCCGTTCGGAGTACAGCGGCACCCCGAGTTCGCCGAGGACGTCGAGGTCCCGGCGGACCGTCCGGTCGCTGACGCCGAGCCGCCCGGCGATCTGCGCGGCGGTGAGCCGCTCGTGCGCCTGCAGCAGCATGATGATGGCGATCAGCCGACTCGCACGCACCCGATCACCGTAGGCCGGCGGCGGTGCGCGGCGTCGGGCCGGTGGCCGGGCGGGCTGGTGGGGTGGTCCGGTGGGGTGGCCCGCGGCCGCGCTCGCGGCGGGCGTCCCGGCCGGCTCAGGGGGTCACGATCGCGAACGCGGGGTCGGGCGCGTCGAGCAGTCCCAGCAGCCGGGCCAGGACGGTGGCGTCGCCGTCGACGGCCAGCGTGTCGTGCGCGACCTGCCCACCGAGCAGCCCGAGTAGCTGCGCGCGGCTGAGACGCACGGTGGCATCCGCGGCGCCGGCGCCGGCGCCGGCGCGGACGTCTGGGTCGGGGTTGGGCCAGTGCGTGAACGCGCCGTGGGAGAGCACGCTGCGGTGGCGCTGCCCGGCGCCGGTGACCATCATCGACCTTCCCGAAATCTGCGCACGGATCTCTCCGGCCCTGCCGGGATCTCGGGCCGAAGTTTCGGCACGGACCATCGCCGGCCCGAGACAGAATTCGCGGTCCCGCCGGCATGCGGCATTACCGAGAGTGATGAGTCCGTACCCGGAATCTGGCGTGGTCATGTTTCGCGAGGTGCCGCGCGGGCGGGGCGCGTCCGGCGCTGGGAACAGGACAGAAGGCGACCTGTTCGGTGGCTACCGTCGCCCTCGAACACGCCGCGACGACTGACGGCGACCGAAGACGACCGAAGGAGCACCCGCCCGCATGAACCCGCTGGATGACCCGCGCCCGCTGCTCGACCGTGCCCTCGACCAGGCGGGGCGGCTCGTCGCCGCCGTCGAGCCGGACCAGACCGCGCTGCCGACCCCCTGTTCCGAATTCGACGTCGCCACCCTGGTCGGGCACCTGTTCACCGTGGTCGCGCGGATCGCGGTCGTCGGTCGGGGCGGTGACCCCCGGGAGCTGCCTCCGGTGACCACCGGGGTGCCGTTGGACGGTTGGGCGGAGCGCTATGCGAAGTCCGCCGCCGACCTGCGTGCGGTCTGGTCCGACGACACCCTGCTCGACCGGCCCCTGCAGTTGCCCTGGGCGGTGCTGCCCGGCCGGGTCGCCGCGGCCGCCTACACCCAGGAGCTGACGATGCACTCCTGGGATCTTGCGGTCGCGACGGGCCGTACCGGCGGGCTCGATCCCGAACTCGCCGTCATCTCGCTGGAGATCGCCCGGCGGGCGGTGCCGGTCGAGGGCCGCGAGGAGATGCCCTTCGGCCCGGTGGTCGAGGTGCCCGCCGACGCGGACGCCTACCGTCGGCTGGCCGGCCACCTCGGTCGCACCATGTCCTGACGCCATGTCCTGACGCCGTGTTCTGACGAGCCGTGTCCTGACGAGCCGCCTCGCGCGGGCGGGCAACAGGAAAAACCGCCCTTTCACCGATTTCGGATGCGCCGATCCAGGCGCAGGGCACAAGCAGGGTTCAAGCGCCGGACAACGCGGTTCGCGTATTGGTGACGACGTGGCGTGTCGGCGGTTGTGCGGAGCGTGGCGAGGGTATTCAGTAGACGCGCCGGGGACGGCTTCCCGACGGGAGATCCGAACAGTCGGGGTGTCGTGACGGCGCATCTGCCGAAGGGATGGCCATGAAAATCATCAAGCGTTGCAGATCTCTGGTACTGGCTGTCGTCCTCGCCTTCGCCGCATTCCTGACGGCCGCGCCCGCCGGCGCGGTCACGCCGTCACCGGCAAGCCCAAGTCCGGCCGTCACCACGCCCGCGCCGCCGCCTCCGAAGGCGGTGGAAAAGCCGCACGAAGGCCCCAAGGACCACAAGGGGCAGCACCGGATCTTCCACCCCGGATACTGGGAGCCCGGATACTGGATTCCCGGTTACTGGTGGCACCACCACTACTTCCCCAAGGTCTGGCATCCCAAGGAATGGCACCCCGGCTTCTACTACTGGGGCAAGTGGTAAACCGCTTTACCGGTGGCTGCCCGATCTGGTGACCGCCTGCTGACCGCGGCGTCTGACACCGCGGCGCGCCGGGTTCCCGCCGTCGGCCCGCTCGGGTCGGCGGTGGGAAGCCCGGCCGTCCGCGCGGGCGCGGTCGTCCGGCCTCGCGCGGTCATGCGGCTCGGACGGCCATGCGGCTCGGACGGCCATGCGGCTCGGACCGTCATGCGGCTCGGACGGTCATGCGGCTCGCGCGGTCATCCGGCCCGCAGGATCCGTCCGCACCGTGGTTTGCCGGGCACCGGGACGAACTTCTTACCGTCCTTGGTGACCTGCACGTAGTCGTAGCAGGGCGCGATGTTGGCCACGCCCTTGCTCAGGTTGATCGGCGCCGGCAGCAGCCCGTCGGCGTCGAAGCGGGTCTGGCGGCGCAGGCCGGCGAGCGCGCCGGCGCGGGTCGGGCAGACGCCGGCGGCGGTGATCCCGCGCAGCAACAGGTCGGCGCTGATCCAGCCGATCAGCGCCGTGCCGTCCGGCAGCGCGGCGGCCTGCGGGGCGTAGGTGGCCATCGCGGCGAGGAACCGCCGGTGCGCCGGGGTGTTGAGCTCGAACGGCGTGTAGTCGAGGAACGCGTACGCCCCCGCGGCGGAGTCCCCGAACCGGGCGAGTTGGCTGCGGTCGTAGCTGGTCGGGTTGCCCAGGATCGCCTTGAGGTCGACGCCGGCGTCCTGCACCGCGGCGACGATCTGGTAGAAGTTCGGCGCCGGGACGAAGGCGATGAGGCTGTCGGCGCCGGAGTCCCGGACCTCGTCGGCGAACCGGTCGGCGTCGAAGGGCCCGCTGGGCACCTGCAGGTTGTCCGCGACCTTCAGGCCGGCGGCGAGCACGCTCCTGCGGGCGGCATCGGCCATCGACCTGGTGGCCGAGGACAGTTCCAGGGAGACCGTGACCGCGCGGTGCGCGCCTCGGTTGGCGAGGAACTCGCCCCAGCCGCTGGAGGTGGGTTCCTCCACCGTCGGCCGGGAGTAGCTGAACACGTTCGAGCGGGGCGCCAGCGACGGATCGGTGATCTGCCCGTCGACGACGGGCACCCCGGCGGACTCCAGCAGGTGCGCCGATCCGGAGGCCGCCACGCTGAACTGGAGGATGCCGAGCGCCTTGTCGCGCTGCGCGAGAGCACGCCCGCCGACGGTGTTCAGCTCGGGGGCCGCCTCGTCGTCCTCGATGCTGTAGGAGAGCCGGCGCCCGTAGATCCCGCCGTTGGCGTTCTGCTCGCCGAGGCGGGCGTCCACGCCCGCCCGGAACAGCGCGCTGGGGTCGCCGTCGTACGGCGAGCCGGAGTACAGCATGCCGAGGTCGATCTTGCTCCGGTCGGCGCCCGGCGTCGGTGCGCACGGGTCCGCCCCACCGTTTCGGGCCTGGCTCAGGATGTCTCCGCCGTTCCCGCCGCCGCACGCGGTCATGCCGACGACCATGCTGGCGACCGCGGCAACCGCCGCGACGCATGAACGCAGGCTTCTTCTCATTACCCACCTTTTTTGTGCCTTGCGCGGTGGCCGCCGACCAATGCGGCGGACCGGCCCTTTCGAGCCCCTGCGCCGGCCCATGGGTGGTGGTCGGGCCGGTGCCCGGTGAATGTCGGCGGCCGGGCCAGGAGCAGCACAAGGTACAGGGCGTCGCAAAGAGGGATTCGTCGTGTTCTGATTCCGGGCGTCGGTGCTACGCCTTTCGGGGTGTATACCGCGGCGCAGTGCGACGCCGAGATGGTCCGGCCCGTGGGCGGTGGGTGCCCCGACCGGGTGAATGCGTGATGCGACTCATTGACCGGTGCTGACGGCCGCCCCGGTCGATGTCATCGGCCCGGCCGTATTACCGGTGTGGGGGGTGCGGTGATGCCGATCCGGCCTGCGGATGCACGCTGTTCTCCGGGCCCCGGCGATGCGCGGACGCGCGCGGAGTCCGCCGTGACGGCCGCACTCCGGGTTCCGAGTCGGCGAAAGTGGCCGCGGGTAAAATTTCCTGCATATCGGCTGCCGGCCAGCGCGGCAAATCCGCCCCCACCGTCGGTGGGCACCGCGCACCGGGCGGCGCCCACCGGCCGTCCGGTGGGCGGGCCGCAGCGGCCCGGCGCACCACCCCCGGCTCAGTCCCGCGCAACTGCGGGTGACCTGGGTCATGCCTGGCGGGGAGTCCCGTCGGTCTGGCTCGGGCGTACGGGAGCCCGGCGGCCGACGACGACCGAGGCGATGACGACCACCGCCGTCCCGACGCCGACCGGCGTCAGCGGCTCACCGAGCAGCAGAGCCGCCCAGAGCAGTGTCAGCACCGGTTGGGCGAGCTGGAGCCGCCCGACCCGCGCCACCCCGCCGAGGGCGAGCCCCCGATACCAGACGACGAAGCCGAGGAACATGCTGACGACGCTGACGTAGCCCAGTCCGGTGGCGGCCCCGGCCGTCACCTGGCGCGGCGGATGCACGGCGAGGCCGATCGCGGTCAGCGGCACCGTGACCGGCAGCGCCGCCAGCAGCGCCCAGCAGATCACCGCCGCGCCGTCGAAGCGCCGCGCCAGCACCCCGCCCGCCGCGTATCCGAGGCCGACGAGCGCCACCGCGGCGAGCACCAGCACGTCGGCCAGCCGTGGCCGGCCCGCACCCTGGACCGCCGCGAAGGCCAGCACCGCGGCGAGCCCGACGCCCAGGGCCGCCCAGTAGGGCGGGGTCGGCCGCTCCCCGGCCAGCACCACCGCGAATCCGGCCGTCGCCGCCGGCGCCAGGCCCACCACGACGGCGGCGTGCGCGACCGGGACGTCCGCGAGCGCCCACGAGGTCAGCAGCGGGAACCCGACGACCACGGTCGCCGCGATGACGATCGTCGCCGCCCGCCCGTCGGGGGGGCACAGGGGCAGACCGCGGCGGCGCAGCAGGGCCGCCGCTAGGCCGGCAGCCAGCACGGCGCGGCCGGCGCCGACGGTGAGCGCCCCGAAGGCGGGTTCCGCGGCCCGGGTCGCGACCAGCGTGAGGCTGAACGCCACCACCCCCGCGGCGCCCGACACCAGCCCCCGCGCTTCCCCGCGCCCGACGAATGCGCTTTCCTTGTCCCTCATGTATGAGGATAGCGGTGGAAGCGCTGACGGGTCAGCGGCCGGGCGGGGCCGTGGGGGCGGCCCGGCGGGGATCGCCGACGAGCTGACCGCGCTGTGCGCCCGCCTGCCCGCAGGCTCGGCGTTGCCGAGCACCCGGGAGCTTCAACGCCGGCACCGGGCGAGCGCGCTGACCGTGCAGCGGGCCCTCGCGACGGTCGCCGCCCGCGGGCTGCTCGTCACCACGCCCGGCCGCGGCAGCGTCGTCGCCGAGCCGCCGGCGTCGCGGTCGACCGATCTGAGCTGGCAGACCGCCGCGCTCGGCGCCCGCGACGACCTGCCGCACGACATGACCGACCTCTACTCGCCCGTCCCCGACGGCGTGCTCGACCTCGCCTCGGCCTACCTGGATCCGGCGGCCCAGCCGGTGGGCCTGCTCGCGGCGGCCGCCGCCCGCGCCGCGCGCCGGCCCGGCGCCTGGGATCGCACCCCGGTCGCCGGCCTGCCCGACCTGCGCGGGCTGATCGCCGGCCTGGTCAGCCCGTCCCACACCGCGCAGGACGTGCTCGTCACCAGCGGCGGGCAGGCGGCGCTCGCGCTGGTCTTCCGCGCCCTCGGCCGGCCCGGCGAGGCCCTCGCGGTCGAGCACACCACCTATCCGGGGGCGCTGGCCGCCGCGCGGGCTGCCGGGCTCGTCCCGGTCCCGGTGCCGGCGGACGCCGCCGGGGTGCGTCCGGACGATCTCGCCGACGTCCTCGGTCGCAGCGGGGCCCGGCTGGTCTATCTCCAGCCGCGGCACGCCAACCCCACCGGGGCGGTGCTCGCCCCGGACCGCCGGCCGGCGGTGCTCGCCGCCCTGCGGGACCACCGCGCGTTCTGCGTCGAGGACGACTGGGTGGCGCCGCTGGACCTCACCGCGGTCAGCCCGCCCCCACTGGCCGCCGCCGATCCGGACGGTCACGTCGTGCACGTGCTGTCGCTGTCGAAGAGCGTGTCGCCGGGCCTGCGGATCGCGGCGGTCACCGCCCGTGGCCCCGTCGCGGCCCGGCTGGCCCGGGTGCGGATCACCGACGACCTGTTCGTCGCCCCGGTGCTCCAGCAGACCGCGGTGGAGCTGCTCAGCACCCCGGGTTGGCGCCGGCACCTGGCGGGGTTGCGCCGGGTGCTGCTGGCCCGCCGGGCGGCATTGCTCGCCGCGATCGCGCGGGCCCTGCCCACCCTCGACCCGCCGCAGCCGCCCAGCGGGGGTGTGCACGTCTGGCTGCCGCTGCCGCTCGGCGCCGACGATCGGCTCGTCACCGCGGCCGCCCGGCGGGCGGGCGTCGCCGTCGGCCCCGGCAGCGCCTACACCGTGGGCGAGGCCGTCGCCCCCCACCTGCGGCTGACCTACAGCCGCACCTCGGGCGAGGGCCTCGTCGCCGCGGTCGACCGGCTCGCCGTGGTGCTGCGCGACGGGTGAGGTGCTGCGCGACGGGTGAGGTCCGGGCCCGGGAGCGCCGTAGTCCCCCTCGGTCGTCCGGGCCAGACCCCGGACCGGGGGTCACGCTGGGCAGCGGTCGGGCCGATTCGGTCGGATCTGGGCCGCCGGACGGGCATAGGACGGGCATAGGTAACGGGGGCCGAGGGGCGCCACCGCCGCGGTGACGCCGCGCTTGGCCGGGTTGGACGGTGACGTTCAGATGGGGCGTGACGGCCGGACGGGGGACGAGGCACGCGCGCCCGCGCGGGGCCGTCCGCCCGCGCCCGCGCGGGCCCGCCCGCCCGGGTTCGGGGGGCCGCCCGTCGCCCGCTGGTGGCGGTGGACGGCGCTCGGTGTCGCCGTGGTCGTCGTCGCGGTGGCGCTGGCCACGCTGACGCTGCCCGCCCGGGCCGCGCTGATCGTGGTGCGGGCCGCCGGGCTCGCGTCGACGGCGTCCGGCGCGCTGGCCTGCTTCGTGACCGCGGCCCGGCGCGAGGGCGCGGAACGCACCTGGCGCGTGCTCGTCGGCGTGATGGTGCTGGCGCTGTCGGGGACGGCGCTCGCCTCGCTGCACGACGTCGTCCGGGGCGGACAACCCGTGCCGCACATCACCCTGCCCATGCTGGCGCTGCTGGCGCCGTGGCTGTGCGGGCTGGCCGGGGTGCTGCGCTACCCGGCCGAGCCGTTCGACACGCTCGCGCGCGGGACCGCCCGGCAGCGGCGCTGGTACCTGATCACGGTGCTCGACAGCGTCATCGTGACCGGTGCCGTGGCGCTGCTCGCCTGGGTGACGGTGCTGGAGAACGGCATCAAGGGGGACGACCATCCCGTCTACGACATCCTGCCCGCCCTCGTCGTGACCGCCGCCGCGCTCGTCACCGCCGTGACGATCATCCTGATCGCCACGTTCCGCCGGCCGCGTTCCCTGCTCGGCCTCGGTCTGCTCGGCTCGGGGCTGATGGTCTTCGCGCTGGCCATCATGATCTACCTGTACGCGACGACGCGGGACCTCGCCGACCTTCCGCGCATCCTGGACATGGGCTTCGTGACCGGCCCGCTGCTGGTGGGCCTCGCCGCGCTGCTGCCACCGGCGCAGCCGCCCCTCGCCGTCGTCCCGGCGGCGCAGTGGACCGCCGCACAGTACCGGCGGCGCTGGTGGCACGTCATGCTGCCGTACCTGCCGTTGCTCGTCGCGGGCGCCGTCGCGGTCGTGCGGGTGCTGGGGGCCGATCTGGCCGGGCAGGAGGAGATCTGGGCGTTGCTGTGCCTGCTCGTGCTGGCCCTCATCCGGCAGATGACGACGATGGCCGACAACGTGCGGCTGCTGGAGCGGTTGGAGGAGAACCAGGGGGAGCTGCGCCGGCTGGCCTTCCACGATCCACTGACGGGCCTGGCCAACCGGGCGCTGTTCGCCGACCGGCTCGACCAGGCCCTGTGCCGCTACGCCCGGGTGCCGCACCCGGTCGCCGTGGTCTTCTGCGATCTCGACGACTTCAAGCAGGTCAACGACGCGCTCGGGCACGCGGCCGGCGACGAGCTGCTGCGCGTCACCGCCCGCCGGCTCACCGCGGCCGTTCGGGCCACCGACACCGTGGCCCGCTTCGGCGGGGACGAGTTCGCCATCCTGCTCGAATCCGCGCCGGCGGGCGACGCCGAGGACCCGGTGGTGATCGGGCACCGGCTCGCGGAGGCGGTTCGCCTTCCGGTCCAGCACCTACGCCGTCGCGGCCAGTTTCGGGCTCGTCGTCGTCGGCACCGCCGACACCGCGATCACCGCCGAGACCCTGCTGCATCGCGCGGACCTGGCGATGTACTCCGCCAAGTCCGGCAAGAGCGGACTCCTCACGGTCTACGACGCCGAGCTCGGCGCGCCGGACACGGTCCCCGCCCTGCAGGCCGCCCTCGCCGCGGCCGCCCGCGACGACCCGAGCGGCGGCCGGCTCGGCGTCTGCCTGCGACCCGTCGTCGACCTGGCGACCGACGAGGTGCCCGCCTACCAGGCCCGGCTGGAATGGCACCACCCGCGGCTGGGCGTGCTCCGGCCGCAGCAGCTGGCCGCCCTGGGTGATTCGGCCGGTGTCGGGCCGGCCCTCGACCGGTTCCTGCTGCGCCACGCCCTGGCGTGGATCTCCCGCCGGACGCCGTCCGGCACGCGACCGGCGGCGGTGCACGTGCCGCTGCTCGCCGAGCGGGCGACCCGCGAGGGGCTGCCGGCGGAGATCTCCTCGGCGTTGGCCGACGCGGGGCTGCCGGCCGGCGCGCTCGTCCTCGACATCCGCGGGACGAGCCGGGACCGCGACCTCGACGCCACCGCTGAGGTCCTCACCCGGCTGCACCGCGCGGGTGTGCGGATCTCCCTGGCCGAGGTCGGCTCGGCGGACACCACCGTGGACAGCCTGCGGCTGCTGCCAGTCGACACGATCACCCTGCACCCCGCCTACACGGCGCTGTGGGTCGACCGGTCGACGCAGGACCGGCTGCGCATCCTCACCGACGCCTTCCTCGCCACCATGATCGACCTGGGGATCGAGGTGATCGCCGACGGTGTCGACAGCAGGTCGACGGCACGCCGCCTGCTCGAACGCGGCTGCCACCTCGCCACCGGCGACGTCGTCGACAACCGTTCCCCGCCATCCGCGACCGCCACCCGCGCGTGATCACGGGGGCATCCGGCGCGCGATCGTCGCCGGTTCCCGGCCGGCGAGCAGCCAGCCGGCCGCCGTGGCCGCCGACGGGAGTCCGACGAGGAAGATCAGCGGGTAGATCGCCGGCCCGTGGCGCGGGCTCAGCGGCCGGTGAAGCGGGGGTCGCGGCGCTCGGCGGTGGCCCGCACGCCCTCGGCGAAGTCGGTGGTGGCCCGCAGGAGGGCCTGCTCGGACGCCTCCCGGTCCGTGGCGGCCTGGATCGCGGGCACGAGGTCCGCCCACATCGTCTGCCGGATGCTGCGCACCGCCAGGGGCGCAGCCGCGGCGATCTCGGCGGCGAACGCGAGCGCCGCGTCGCGCAGGCCCTCCGCCGGAGCGAGGCGATCGGCCAGGCCGATCTCGAACGCCTCCTGCCCGCCGACCCGGCGGCCGGTGTAGAGCAGGTCCAGCGCCTTCTGCCGGCCGACGACCGCCGGCAGCGTCACCGACAGGCCGAAGCCCTGATGCAGGCCGAGCCGGGAGAAGTTCGCCACGAACCGGGTCTCGGGGCTCGCCACCCGGAAGTCCGCGGACAGCGCGAGCCCCACCCCGCCGCCGATCGCGCTGCCCTGCACCGCGGCCACCACCGGGATCGGGGCGGCGAACAGCCGCGCCGCCGCCCGGTAGAGCGCCGGCGCCCCCTCCTCGGCCGTGACCGCCGCCGCCGTGCTGGCGCCGGCGAAGTCGGCGCCCGCGCAGAAGTGCTTGCCCTGCGCGGCGAGGACGATCGCGCGGACCTCGGACCCGGCCGCGAGCTTGTCGTAGGTGTCGGCGAGCTCCTCGACGAGGTGCACGTCGAAGTAGTTGTGCGGCGGGCGGCGGATCTCGACGACCGCGACGTGGTCGGGCCGGGTCTCGACGGCGACGTCGCCGGACTCGCTCATGCTGATCCTCCGTTGTGCTGGTCGGTGCCGGCGGTTGCCGGGGGTCAGACGCCCCGTCCGCCATCCTGGCCGATCCGCCGGCCTGGGGCGCGCCGTACCGGCCGGGCGTAATCGGGTGACCGGCGCTCGGCCGTCCGGCCGCGGCTTATACCGCATCCGCCGCATTGCCGGGCGGTGGCTGCTTCAATTTCGTCGGCTATGCGTATCGCTGGCGTGTCACCGGCCGATCACTGAGAATAGTTCCCGTCGGCTTCCGGGGATTTTCAGCGGCCTCGGGGCCGAGTGCGGTGTGCCCTTCATGGGTGCTCCGTGCTGTTTATCGGCGATCCACCTGGGGTTTCTTTCGTGGTGGGGTGGATCGGCCCGGTGGAATCCGTGAACCCGTGCCGGGGAAAGGAAGATCATGACTGTTGACGATCTCTACTCGCACACGCTGGTCGGGGCGCCGACAAGCGCCGCGACCGCTGCGCCAGAGGCACCGGGAGAACCCGCCCCGGACGGCCGAACCTGGGCCCGTGGGGACTACTCGGTGATCGCCCGCCTGCTCGTCGGACTCGGCGGCGACCTCGTCCGGGCCGCGGGGATCGCCCCCGTCAACCGGGTGCTCGACGTCGCCACCGGCAGTGGCAACGCGGCCATCGCGGCCGCGGAGCTGGGCGCGGACGTGACCGCCTCCGACCTCACGCCCAAGCTGATCGAGCGGGGCCGGCAGGCGGCGGCCGACCGCGGCATCAGCATGGAATGGGTGGAAGCGGACGCGGAGCTGCTGCCCTTCGCCGACGACGACTTCGACGTGGTGCTGTCCTGCATCGGCGCCATGTTCGCGCCCGACCAGGCGGCCACGGCCCGGGAGCTGGCGCGGGTGTGCCGTCCGGGCGGCACGGTGGCGATGGCGAACTGGACCGCCGGCGGGGCGATGGGACGGCTGTTCGCGCTGCTGGAGCGGCACGCCCCCACCCGTCCGGACGGTGCGCCGGCGCCGACCGACTGGGGCGACCCGGCCCACGTGCGCGCCCTGTTCGGTGATCGGGTCACCCGGCTGGAAACGCACCGGCGCACGGCCCGCCTGGACTTCGCCGGCTCGCCGGCGGAATGGTGCGCGCTCTACCGGGCGTGTTTCGCCCCGGTGGTCGAGACATACGAACGTCTCGGCACGAATCCGAAACTCCTCGCCGCCCTCGACGACGACCTGCTGAGATTCGCCGCCGGCGAGTATCTCGGCCCGCTGGGCGGTCCGGGCCGCTACGAGTTCGAATATCTCCTGGTGTTGGCCGAACCGGCTGCCTGACGGCGCTTTACCGCCTCGGCCCGCTCCCCAGCTCCCCGGCCGCCGCTTTGCCTCGGTGGTGGGTTCAGCGGCCGGGGGCAGGCCAGAACACCGCCTGCGGGACCGGCGAGCTCGCCGAGCGGGACGAGCCGACGATGATCCCGGTGGGAGTGACGGCCCACGCGTTGCCGTAGGAGCCGCCGAGGGTGGCGAGCTGGGTGAGCCCGCCGGCCTGCCAGCGGAAGGCGCGCGTGGTGCCGTCGGCGGACGCCGTCACCGTGCCGCAGGCGACCCCCTGGTCGTTCAGGTCGGCCGGTTCGACGGAGCTGCCGGCCACCCGCAGCGGGGTGCTGCGCCCGGCCTGCCAGAGGAAGGCGCCGTTCGTGGTCCCGTACGAGCTGACGAGCACCTGCCCGGCGTTGTTGATCGCCACCGCGCTGGAGGTGGTGTCGCCGGGCAGGGTGCCGAGGTCGATCGCGCGGCCCCGGTCCCACAGCACGGCGCGGCGGTGGCCGTCCGCGGTCTCGCTGTGGCCGACGATCTGCCCGCGCTCGTTGACGGCGACGGCGGTGCTCGACGAGCCGCCAAGGGTGCCGAGGTCGTGGATCGCCCCCCCGAACCAGACGACGGCGTGCGACTGCCCGGCGGCGGTCGCGCTGGAGCCGACGATGTGGCCTGCGGCGTTCACGTCGACGGCTTCGCTCGACGGGCCGCCGAGGGTGCCGAGGTCCTGCGGCCGGAGGTCCTGCCACAGGGTGGCGTGCTGCGCGCCGCTGTCGGTGCTGCTGTAACCGACGACGGCCCCACTGCGGCTGACGGCGTTCGCGCTGCTGCGGTATCCGCCGATGGTGTTGGTGCCGCCGAGGAACCCCAGCCGCTGGTAGTTCCCGTTGAACCAGCGGAACGCCTGGCGGTCGTAGTGGCTCACCACGTCGCCGATGACGACGCCGGCCTCGTTCACGGCCGTCGGATCGTTGCTGCCGTCGAGGAAGTGCACGGTCCCGTCGCGCCAGATGCCGCCGATGGCGCTGTACGGGAAGTCGTCCCAGCTACCGACGAGCAGCCCGGCGGCGTTCCCGGCCCTGAGCCGGCCCGCGCTGTAGAGACTGGGGCCGGGGACGAGCACCGGCGGCCGTCCGAACGGGGAACGCGGCAGCGGCACCGCGGCCGGTGCGGTCCCGATCGCGGCGTCGCCCGTCGCTGCCGCGGCGGGTGTGACCGCGCCGAGCGCGAGTGGAGCGGTGGCGCCGGCCAGCGCGGCCAGCCGCATGAATGTCCTGCGGTCGTTCGGCACGTGGTCCGCCTTCCCAGTCCGCCCGACGGAGGACCTGGCGCTCTCCACCGTGCAACTACCCTATGGAGTTGAAGGGTGGCGCTAGGTTGCGGTGTCGTCAATGAGCGACACGCCCCGGCGGTCGGCGGGACGGTTGGCGACCGGCGGGACGGTTGGCGACCGGTGGGACGGGTGGTGTCAGCCGGGACGGGCGGCGGTCAGCCGTGGAAGCAGGGCGCCGACCGCGAAGCAGACGGCGGCCGAGATGACGGTCAGCGAGGCGTCGACGGCGGTGGTGGGCGACAGCAGGCGGGTCGCGGAGAGGACGAAGACGCCGAACAACCCGACCGCGCAGCCGGCGGGCAGGAACCGCAACCCCCGCTGCCACCAGGTGGCCGGCGTGGCGTGTCGACCGAGCGGGAGCAGCGCCACCGCCCACAGCAGCCCCATCAGGACCAGCAGACCGAGCCCGAACAGGCCGTAGACGGACAGCAGCGAGCCGTGCACGCTCGCGGTTCCGGACGCCTTCGCCACGGTGTGCAGATCGGTGTCCCGCAGCGCGACCTCGACCGGCATCAGCCCGGTGGCCCGCCCGTCCAGGTCCCGGATGTCGAGATCGACCGTCCAGTTCGCCGAGCCGCGGGCCGGCACCGTCGTGCGGACGCGGGTGTCGTAGTCGAAGAAGGTCAGGCCCAGCACGGTGCCGCTCAGCCGCACCGAGTCGACGTCCACGTCCGACCGGCTCAGGTTCTGCACGCCGACCACCACTCGGGCTACCGCGCCGGCGTCGAGGACGAGATCGCCCCGGCCGAGCGGCTGGCCGTCGACGGTCACGGCCAGCTCCACGCCACCCCCCGGTACCGCACGGGCAGCGGGTGCCGCAGACAACATGAGCCAACCGAGGCACGCCGCCAGGCAAACAGTGATAAGAATTCTTTCCCGAGCCGGCCGCGCGGCCGGCATTGCGATTGTCACTACTTCCCCCCGCGACCGGGATGCGCGGCCGGTCTGCTGTTATTCTAACGATCGTCGTATGGTGGGACTTCCACCAAACGTGCATCACGTGTTTTCGCGGGTCGTGGGGACGGGCCGGCCTCAACGTGTTGCCGGTCGCACCCGGGGGGGCGCACTGGTGTCTGGCCATCGATCGGCTGACCGGCTCATGGGGCGGTCTCGGCGCGGCGTCGTGCCGACCGTCTTTCTCGGCGTTCTGCTCCTTTGCGTGGGAGCGGGGGTGGCCGGCGGCCTGGCCGGGCCACCCCGGCTGGCGGGCGTGAACGCCGCCGCGACGGCCACCGACGCCCCGCCGCATTCCGCCGGCGCGCAGGATTCGGCAGTCGCGACGGATTCCGCCGATTCGTCGGGTGCCGCCGCTGTGTCGGGTTCCGCAGCCGAGTCGGGTTCCGGCGGGGCCGGGGGTACTTCCACCGGCGGCGGCCCGTCGGGTGGCCAGTCCCCGTCGGGTGGCACGCCGCCGAGTTCCGGCGGCGCAACCTCGGGGTCTCCGACCACGGATCCCGCGCCGCAGCCCCCGCCCAGGCCGACGACTCCGGCACCCGCGCCGCAGACCCCCGACGGCGAGGACTCCCCGTCGCCGAGCGGCCTAGGGCCCTCGGACACGCCCAGCCCTACCGGCCCGACGAACACTCCGTCCGCCTGCCCGAGTGGGACGACCGTCGCCGCCGGCGGGGACTGCACGCACACGCCGACGGCCTGCCCGGCGCAGGCCGGTGCCGGTGCCTGCCCGACGTCTCCGCCGGTGTGCCCGACCGGCGCGACCCCCGGCCCGAACGGGACCTGCGGATCCACCCCGACGTGCCCAGCGCCGTCCCGCGGCGTTCCCGCCGGAAACTGCCATGCGCCGACCTGCAGCCCGCAGCCCGCGCTCCCGGACTCGCCCGTCGTCGAGGTTGAGCCGTCCACCGATCCCTGCTCCACGCCCTGCCCCGCCGGATCGTCGCCGGCGCCGGGTTGCGGCACGCAGCCGCCGTGCGAGAGCCCGGCCCCGGCTCGCCCCCGCGGCCCGGCGGCGGCTGCCGCCACGCCCTGCCCCTCGCCGACCGCCACCCGGACCGACCAGGCCGCGCCCACGCCGACCAGCGGTTCGCCGTCGCCGCACGCCGCCTCGGTCACCTGCCCGGACGGGTCGGTGCGGGCCACCGCCGACCAGTGCCCGTTGCCGCAGCGGTTCTGCGCCGGCTCGCCGGTCGGGGTGCCGGTGGGTGAGGCGTGCCCGGCTCCGACGCCGTCACCGCCGGTTCCGGTCGTCTGCTGGGACGGCTCGGTGCGGGCGGCGACGCTGGACTGCCCGGCCGGGCGGCGGCTGTGCCCAGGGGGCGTCGCGGTGCCCCTCGACGAGCAGTGCGCCGTCCCGGCGCCGCCGCGCTGCGCGAAGGGCACGGTCCGCGTGCTCGGAAAGTGCACCCCGGTGCTCCCCGCCGGGGCACCGGAACCGCCCGTCGGCACCCCGGTGGCGCGGGAGGCGCAACCCGGGGAGCTGCTGTTCGACCGGACCGTCGTCACCGCGGGGGACACCCTGTTCGCCCGCGGCGCCGGCTGCCGGCCCGGGGCGCCGGCCGTGCTCACGGCCAGCGGCGAACTCGTCGGGCGGGCAGTCGCCGACCAGGCCGGTACCTTCGAGACTGTCGTCCAGTTCGCCAGCTTCCGGCCGGGCTACCGCCCGGTCAGGGCGGACTGCGGCAAGGACCTCGACGCCGGCATCGACATGGTGCTCGTCTCCGCGGACACCAGCGCGACGGCGTCGTCGGTCCTGCTGCCGCTGTTCCTCGCGCTGTCCTTCCTGGCCGTGCACTACCAGCTCGCGGCTCGGGGCCGGCGCCGGGCCAGGGCGCAGCGCCGCTAGCCGCCGGCCGAGCATTGGCCGGCTTCCTCGACGACCAGGGCGGGAGTGACGCACCGATGTCCCACCCATCCGGTCACGGCGCCACCGCCGACGGCGCGCACGACCGCCGTCCCGGGCCCGGGTCCGGGGAGCCGACCCAGGTCGGCCCCTACCGCCTGCTGCGCCGGCTCGGGGCGGGCGGCATGGGCACGGTCTACCTGGGGGTGAACCCCACCGGCGGGCAGGTGGCCGTCAAGCTGATCCGCCCGGACCTCGCCCGCCTCGCCGAGTTCCGGTCGCGGCTGAAGCAGGAGGCCGACAACGCCCGTCGGGTGGCCCGGTTCTGCACCGCCGCGGTCCTCGATGTCGACATCACCGCAGAGCAGCCCTACCTGATCACCGAGTTCGTCGACGGCCCGACGCTCGCCGAGGCGGTGGTGGGGCGCGGCCCGCTGAGCACGGCGGAGCTGCACCAGCTCGCCGTGAGCATGACGACCGCCCTGATGGCCATCCACCGGGCCGGCATCGTGCACCGCGACCTCAAGCCGTCCAACATCCTGCTGTCCCGGCTCGGCCCCAAGGTCATCGACTTCGGCATCGCGCGGGCCCTGGACACCGCCACCAGGCTCGATCTCGACCACGGCGGGGACCGCCAGCTCGGGACGCCGACCTTCATGGCGCCCGAGCAGGCCAAGGGCGAGCCGGTCACCTCGGCCGCGGACGTCTTCGCCTGGGGCGGCGTCCTCATCTACGCCGGGACCGGCCGCTACCCGTTCGGCGGCGGCCCGACGCCCGGGCTGCTGTTCCGGACCGTGAACGAGCCGCCCGCACTCGACGGGTTCGAGGACAGCCTGCGCCCGCTCGTCGAGGACGCGATGCGCAAGGTCGCCGCGGACCGGCCGCGCGCCGAGGAGCTCTACGCCCGGCTGCTCGACCTGCGGGCCGACGCGCCGGTCGCGGTGCCGCAGCCGCCGCTGTCGCTGTCCGAGGTGACCGCGCTCATCCGGCCGCTGAACACCACCCCGCGGGGCACCCAGCCGCCCCCCACCCCAGCCGCCGCGGGCCCCCTCACTCCCGTCACCCCCATCACGGATCATCAGCCCGTCGGGCCGCCGCCCGATTTCCCGCCGACGCCTGCGCGCGCCGACCTCTCCGGCCCCCCGACGCCCGCGGACCGGGGCGACCGCAGCGTCCGGTCCGGTCCGCCGGCCGCGACCTCCGGGTCCGCACCGTCCCGGCCGGTCGGGGAGGCGTCCCCGTCAGGTCGGCATCCCGTCTGGCAGCCGGCCGAGCGATGGTGGGCGAGCCCGCCGGACGCCACCGACGGCCTGGTCACAGTCTGGACCGAGGCCGAGTCCCGCGGCGGCGTGGGCGAGCGCCTGGCGGGCGACGCGGCCGGCCACGCGCCGGGCGGCGTCGCCCGAACTCCGGAGCCGGACCCCGCAGCCGCACCCGCGGCCGGGGCCGGATCCGGGCGCGCAGCCGCACCCGGGCTTGGGGCGGGATCCGGGCTCGGGGCGAGGGCCGGGGCCGGCGGGGGAGACGTCGCGGGCTGGCCAGCCGGCGGTGCGTCCGGTGCGGGCGCCGAGGACGCGGCACCGGCGTCCGCGCGCGGGCGGCGCCGCTCGGGCCGGCCGTGGCTGATCGTGGCGGCGGTCGCGGTCATCGCCGTCGCCGCGGGCCTCATCGTGGTCCTCGTCGGTCGCGGCGGGAACGGGTCGGCCGCGTCGAACGTGCCCGATTCGGTCGCCACCCGCGCGATCACCCTCCAGGACAACGACAGCGGGCTCGCCCGCCGCCTGGCCCTCGCCGCCTACACCGCCGCGCCGAGCTCGCCGGCCACCCGCAGCGCAATGATCGCCCTGTTCGGCGCCGACGTCGCCCCCACCACCGTCGACGCCGGGCCCGGCGCCGTGCTGTCGGCGGCGGTCAGCCCGGACGGGAGCCGGGTCGCCACCGGCGGGACGGACGGCGTCATCACCCTGTGGGAGGTCGCCGAGCGGACCAGACTCGTCCGGCTCGGCTCGGTGGCGAGCACCGGCTGGATCGGCGCGCTGGCCTTCAACGGCGGCGGCGACCTGCTCGCCTCCGGCGGCACCGACGGCGCGGTGCGGCTGTGGAACGTGCACGACCCGGCCCACATCCGGCGCTGGTCCGTCGCCAGCCTGCACACCGACGCCGTGCGCACCGTCGCCTTCAGCCCGGACAGCAACACCCTCGCCTCCGCCGGGGCCGACGGCGTCCTCGCGCTGTGGGACGTCACCGACCCCGCCAGCCCGACGCGGCGCTCCCGCGCCGACACGTCCACCGGCGGGGTCTACGCCGTCGCGTTCGCCCCCGCCGGGCGGACCTTGGCCCTCGCCGGGGAGGACGGCACGGTGCGGCTGTGGGACATCCGCGACGCGGCCCACCCCACGCCGGGCGCGGTCCTGCGCGGGCACACCCGCGCGGTGCGCGCCGTGACCTTCAGCGGTGACGGCGGCCTGCTCGTCACCGGCGGCGTCGACGCGACCGTCCGCCTGTGGGACGTGCGCGACCCCGGGCGTCCCGTCCCGCAGGCGGTCGTCGCCGGGCAGCTCGGCGGGGTTTCGAGCGTGGCCCGTGGCGCCGCCCCCGCGCTCGTGGCATCCGGCGGCGACGACGAGACGGTGCGCCTGTTCGACGTCACCGACCCCGCCGCGCCGGTCACGCTGACCCAGTGGCACGGGCACACCCGCCCGATCAGCACGGTCACGTTCGTCGCCGGCACCGGCGTCGTGCTGTCCGCCGGGTACGACGGCACGCTGCGGCTGTGGGAGGCCGACCCGGGCCTGCTCGCCCGCGCCGCCTGCGCCGCCCCGGCGAACCGGATCACGCAGGAGGAGTGGACCGACGCGTTCGCGTCGATGCCCTACCACCAGCCCTGCACCTGAGGCGGCCAGCGCCTGAGCCAGGCCGGCGCCTGAGGTGGCCCTGCGTCTGACGTCGACCACCGGCTCGCGCTGTCGGCGCCCGGCCGGTGTTCAGACGCCGTCGGGTGCGAAAGACTGCAGGTGTGAGTGCTGAGATGGGGCCATCGGTGATGCTGGTCGAGGACTTCGGGCCGGTCTGGCAGCCGGGGCGGTTCGAGCTCGGCACGGACGGCCCGCGGGCGATCCTCGCCGGTGTGGACGGCTCCCGCACGGCGATGCGCGCGGCGGCGTTCGCGGCGGGTCTCGCCCGCCGGCAGGCGTCCCGGCTCGTCGTCGTGTACGTGGCGTCGCCGTCGGTCTGGGCGGCGCTGTCCCCGGCCCCGGCCGGCGAGGCGGTCCAACAGGTCATCGACTCGATCGCCGCCGAGGTGCGCTCGTCGATCCAGGAACGCTCCGAGGAGCTCGGCGTGCCCATCCGGTTCCTCGTGCGCGCCGGTGACCCCTTCGACGGGATCAAGCGGAGCGCCGCCGAGGTGCAGGCCGACATGGTCGTCGTCGGCGCGTCCGAGAGCGCCGGGCACCGGCTCATCGGCTCCCTGGCGAGCCGGCTGGTCCGCAGCGGCCTGTGGCCGGTGACCGTTGTCCCTTAGCCCGTCACTGCCGGCCCGCTGCTCGTCTCGCGGCTGCCGGCTGTCGGGTCCTCGGGCGGTCGCGCCCCGTCAGTTCCGGGCGACCCGTCGGCGCGGGCGCGGCCAGGCGCGGGTGTCGCGCGGTTCCACATACGGTTCGACGCCCTCGTCGAGGCCCGCGGAGATCGCCCGCGCCCGGGCGATCTCGGCATCGAACTCCAGGCCGAGCAGGACCGCCAGGTTCGACAGCCACAGCCACACCAGAAAGACGATCACGCCGGCGAGCGTCCCGTAGATCTTGTTGTACGACCCGAACGTGGCCACGTAGAAGGCGAACGCGCCCGACGCGACCAGCCAGATCACGACGGCCAGCACGCTGCCCGGCGTCAGCCAGCGAAAGCCCCGCGGCCGCACGTTGGGCGTGCTCCAGTACAACAGCGCGATCATGGCCGTGACGATCAGCACGAGGACCGGCCACTTCGCGAACGACCAGGCGGTGATCGCCTCATGGCCCAGGCCGATCGCGGTGCCCGCCTGTTCGGCGAGCGCGCCGCTGAACACGACGATCACCGAGCTGACCGCGAGCAGCACCACCAGGGCGATCGTGATGAGCAGCCGCAGCGGTGCGATCTTCCAGACGGGCCGACCCTCCGGCATGTCGTAGACGGCGTTCGCGGCGCGGATGAACGCGGCGATGTACCCCGAGGCGGACCACAGCGCGCCGGCCAGGCCGAGGATCGCGACGACCCCGCCGGATCCGGCGCTGTCGCGCAGCCCGTTCACGGCATTGTGCAGGATGTCGCGCGCGGCACCGGGGGTGAGCTGTTCGATGTTGTCGAGCAGGCGGTCCGTCGTCGACCGGCCCAGCAGGCCGACCAGCGACACCAGCACGAGCAGCGCGGGGAAGACGGCGAGCACCGCGTAGTAGGTCAGCGCGGCCGCCCGGTCGGGGAGATCGTCGTCCATGAACTCGTGGACCGTGCGGCGCAACACCCCGAACCAGGAGCGCCGGGGCAGCTCGGTGACCTGCCCCGGCCCGTCGGCCGCCCGCACGGCCGCCACCGCCTGATCCCGCAGCACCGCCTGGTCGGGCACCACCACCGCTCCCGGGCTCTGCCCGGTTCCGGCATCCGAGCCGGTCCCGATCGCGGACTGATCGCCGACCTCGCCACCGGCACCGGTGTCCGGTGCGGCGGCGGCACGCTCGCCGGTGGCCCGGCCGTCCCTCCGGCGCCCTCTCATCGCGAGTCGGTTACCGAGCCGAGCGGTGCAGCAGCTTCTTGGCGGGCCTGCCGGCCGGCGGATCCGCGGAGACCGGTCGATCGGCCGAGCCAGCCGGCCCGTTCGAGCCAGCCACGCCGTTCGAGCCAGCCGCCCCGGTCGAGCCAGCCACGCCGGTTGAACCGGCCGGGACGGCCGCCGTGCCGCGCCGGGCCATCTTGCGGAGCTGGATCATGCGGCCGACGCCGGGAATCGCGACGAGAAGCGCGCCGGCTACCGCCGAGAACAGCATCGCGACGGCGAGCGGGATCGACCCGTGCGCCCCGAGGAACGACAGCTTCACATCGTCCTGGTTCTGCAGGATGAAGATCAGTAGAAGGATGAGGACGAGCGCGAACAGCACCACCGTCGTCCAGACCCGGCTGGTGCGGGTCACCGGAATGTGCGTCCGCTCGGCGCGCCCGCCCCGTCCCGCACCCGGCGGCCGTCCCGCACCCGGCGGGGTGGTCGGCGGGGGCGATGATCCTGGCGCGGTCGGCGGAGAGGTCGGTGATCCGGGCGCGGCGGTCGGCGGCGGGTACTGCCCCGGCGCCGCGCCGGGCGGGGACGCCTGGCCGTACGGGGCAGGCGGGGGCGCCTGGCCGTACGGGGCGGCACCGGACGCGGGCGGCGCCGGGAACGCGGTGGCCGGCGGCGGCGCGCCGGTCGGCATCTGGGTTGCGGGAATCGGTTCGGTCGTCGACCTCGGTGATCCCGTAGGACCGGTCCCGGCTCGCGGGGCACCGCCCTCGGGCGATGCGGGGGTGGGCGGTGTGGTCATGGCCGGTCTCTACCCAACCGGCCGGTCTATATCCCCACTTTCGGGTGGCCATGCGTGGTCTTTCCGTGGTCTGACATCGTGCGGCTTTGGGTGGTTGGGTCACGGTTGGGTAGTGGTTCCCGACGAGTCGAGGCCGGGCGTGGCGGAGGGTGCCGGCACGATGGCGCCCGGCGTCGTCGCGGTGCCGTCCGACCGCAGGCCCGAGCCGGCGTCGGCGGTCGCGGTCGGGGAGAGGGGGGTCGACGGCGCGGTGGGGGTCGCCGTGGCCGCCGGATCTCCGGTGGCGGTGGGCGACGGGTTCGGCGTGGGCGTCGCGGAGCCGGTCGGCGTCGCGGTGGCGCGATGCGGCTTGGGCGTGCTCACCACGCCGCTGTCGTCCGACCCGTCGGTCACGGTCGCCTGCGTGGTCTGCGCCGAGCGGCGGCTCTGCACGACGCGCTCGGGGGTCGGGCGGACCAGCAGGTACAGCGCCACGGTCAGCAGGAAGAACACCACCAGGGCGATGGTGGAGCGGCGCATGTGGATCGACTGCAGGAACTGGACCGGCCGCAGCGAGGACAGCGTGGTCATGCTCGGCACCGCCTGGTCGGATCGGGGCGCGCCGTGGAGCCGACGCGACTCACGAGGCCGACGCGACTCACGAGGCTGGGGCGACTCGCAAGGCTGGGGCGACTCGCAAGGCTGGGGCGACTCGCAAGGCTGGGGCGGGTGACGAGGCCGAGGCGGGTCACGAGGAGGTGGGGGCGGCGGTGTCGAGATCGGTGGGCACGATGATGCCCTCCCGCAGCAGGGCGGTGCCGATGCGCGCCCGCAGCGTCCGGCCCACCTCGAACTGCCGGCCCGGCTGGGTGCGGGCCACGACTCTGATCTTGAACTCGTCGAGGTCCATGCTCTCCACTCCCATCACGGTCGGGGCGTCGAGGAGCAGGGCGTGCAGGGTCTCGTCCGCGTACGCCTCGGCGCCGACCCGGTTGAGCAGGTCGCTGACGGTGGTGAGGTCCGCGGTCGCCGGGATGGGCACGTCGACGATCGCGCGGGCCCAGTCCCGGGACAGGTTGATCACCTGGACGATCTGTCCGTTGGACGTGGTGACCACCTCGCCGCTGGTCGTCCGGATCCGGGTGATGCGCAGCGTGACCTCTTCCACCGTGCCGGTCGACCCGGTCGGCGGCCCGCCGGCGACGAGCAGGCGGACCAGGTCGCCGAAGCCATACTGGCGCTCGGCGATGATGAAGAACCCGGCGAGGATGTCCTGCACGACCCGCTGCGCACCGAAGCCGAGGGCCACACCGACGATCGTCGCCGGCGCGACGAAGCCGGTCAGGGGCACACCGAAGCGCTGCAGCACCAGCACTGCCGTCAGGCAGTAGACGATGACCAGCACGACCCAGGTGACGACCTGGGCGACGGCATGCCGGTGCTTGGCCGCCTCCGTGCGCACCACCCGGTCGGCGCCGGTGGCGGGTACGTCGATCCGGCTGGTGACGCGGTCGCCGAGCCAGGTCGCCAACCGGGTGAGCAGCGCCGCCCCCGTCACCAGCAGCACGATCTCCAGGCCACTGCCGCGGGCCCAGTGACCGATGTCGCTCAGGGGAGCGGACGCCGTGATCACGGTCGTGGACGCGCCGGCAGCGCCGATCATGCGACTCGGCGGAGCGGGCACGGGCCACCCGGGTGCGTCACCCGCGCGGACGACTGCCGGCCCGGGTGAGGGGCGTGTGCTGCCGACCGTCCGCCCGGGCGACACCCGGGGGCGGGTGGCCGCGGACGGTTCGTCGCCGGCGGCGCCGGCCGGGACTGTCGAACTCCGCTCACCCCCCCGAACCTACCCTCGGTCTACCCAACGGGTACACACCGGCTCGAGGTCACACGAGCGTTCCCTGAATCCCGGTCCGCGTCGACACCGGCCGGGAGATCGGCGATCCTGGACGGGTTGCCAGGTGGAGAGGGCGGTCGGGATGTTTGGAAGGTTTGGCCGCAACCGTCTCGGCGCCAACGCCGATGACCGATCGGACTATCCCGCGGGCGTCCCCGCCGGCCGCCGCGAGTCGCCCCCGGGGCCCTACGACCTCGCCGACGCGCCGAACGACCGGGTTCGCCGGCTCGATCTGGGCTCGCTCGTCGTACCCGTGCCGGCCGGCGTCACCGTCGACCTGCGAACGGATCCGGACACCGGCCGTGGCGTCGCCGTCGAGGTGAGCGCCGGCCGGGCGGCGATGACGCTCGCCGCGTACGCGGCGCCGAAGAGCCAGAGCCTGTGGGAGGAGACACGCGGCGAGCTGCGCGCATCGCCCGGCGAGCGGCTCGCGGGCCTCGCCCCCTGGACCGGGCCGAGGACGTGCGGGCCGGTCGTGGAAAGCGTCGGCGACTGCGGGGCGGAGCTTCGGCTCACGGTCGAGACGGCCCCCGGTGCGGAGACGGCCCCCGGTGCGGAGGGGGCATGCCGCGCGGGGGCGGCGCAGGGCCCGGAGCTGGCGCCTGGGGCGGGGGCGGCGCCTGCCGGAGAGGCCTGGCTGGTGCGTGTGCTCGGCTTCGACGGACCGCGCTGGCTTCTGCGGGCAGTGGTCACGGCGCCGGCCGCCGCGCCGGCCGACGCCGACGTCCTCGTCGACGAGGTGTTGCGTGGGGTGATCGTGCTGCGCGGCGGGCGGGCGGCCCCGCGCGGCGCGGCCCTGCCGCTGCGCCGACCCACCGACCGGGACGGCGATCCGCCCATCGTTCCCGGTGCCGCCCGCCGCGGTGCCGATGTCGGCCACGAGGGTGCTCCCGGCGGCTCTCCCGGCGCTTCCGGCGGCGACACCGACGACGACCCCGACGGCGAGCTCGGTCGGATCCGACCGTCCGGCGCCATCGTCCTGGACACGCGGGGGACCAGCCATGAGGTGATCGGCGCACCGGTCGGCGGCCTCAGCCGCAACCTCACCACCTGGGGCTGACCCGGGAAACGGCCCTCAGGGCGGGGCCCCTGCTGCGTTCCGCCTCCTGGGCGCCTCGCCACCTGGGCTGACGTCCGAGCGCCGCGGGCCGCCCGCCGTTTCGCCCGCGCTTGTGCTGATCGGCCCGTGGGCGTCGGGTTGTTCCGCCTGTACACAGGGGCCCCTCGGGCGGCTGATCCGGAGCGTGGCGGGAGCGATGCTGACAGGGTCGGATCCGACCGTGTTGGGAGGCAGCGATGCTCCGTCACAGTTCGACGCCCGCGCATGTCGTGGTGCGCGATCTCTCCGCCGACTTCGTCACGGAGGACGGTGCGCGAGCCTCCGTTGCGGGCACATTGCGTTACGATCCGGCGGATCCGTTCGCGGTGGAGCTGATCCTGCGCCCCGGCCGGGAATCCATCACCTGGATCTTCGCGCGCACGCTGCTGGCGGAGGGGACGCAGGGCCCCACCGGCACCGGGGACGTGCGGATCCGGCCGACCCGGTCGGAGGGGCGTGCGGTCGTCACCGTCTCCCTGTCCAGCCCGTCCGGGCATGCCGACCTCGAACTGCCCCGCTCGATCGTCACCCGGTTCCTCGCGGAGATCGAGGAGAAGGTGCCGACGGGCCGGGAGAGCGAGGGCATCGACTGGAACGCGGAGCTGCGTACCCTCCTGCGCACCCGCAACCCCTGACGGCCCGCCCGCTCAGGCGGGCGCCCCGGCCGGCTTCGCGAGGAGCATCATCTCGATGCCGCCGTCGACGGCTCGCCCGGTCTCCCGATACCCGCAGCGGGTGTAGAGGCGGATGTTGTCGACGCTGCGGGCGCCCGTGAACAGCTCGAAGCGGGTGGCGGTGGGGTGGCGGAGCTCGATCTCGGCGAGCAGCCGGCTGGCGAGCCCCCGGCGGCGCAGCCGCGGATGGGTGACGAGCCGGCCGACCCGGCAGGTGTCGCCGTCGAGCTGCCCGCGCACCGCCGCCACCACCTCCCAGCCGCGCTGCGCGACCAGGACGACCGTCGCGTCGCCGCGCCGCCCGTCACCGCCCGCGGCGAGGATGCTGCGCAGCTCGGCGACGGTCTCCGTCAGCGGCGCGATGGAGTGGTCGCCGTACAGCTCGGCCTCGGACTGGTAGCAGAGATACTGCAGCTTGACGATCTGATCCGCGTCCTCGTCCCGGGCTGTCGCGAGGATGATCCCGTCCTGCGGCGGTGGAGCCGGAAGCGCGGCCGCGGGGCGTGGACCGGGAACGGGGCGTGATCCGGCGTCGGGCACGACCGTCATCCTCCCATCGGTGGAGGGGTCAGGGGGTTTCGGGAGCGCCCTCGGTCGGTTGCCAGACGGGGATCTCGGGCGGGTCGACGACCCCGGCGTCCCGCATGAGGATGTCGAGCGCGGGTGGGTCGATGAAGAACTGGTGGAAGGCCTCGGTGGGCCGCCAGACGTCGAGCACGATGAGCTGACCGTCGCCGGCAACGAAACGATGGGGCACGACGCCTACCTTTTGCCGAATATGCGATGGGTTCCCGGCCGAGGTGACGAAACGTCCGGTCGGCCGGCGGCCCGTCCCGGCGCCGTCACGACTGCCGTCGCTCGATGATGCCCCGCAGAAACGCCGCCTGGCCGACATGCTGGAGGTCGTCTGAAACGACGCTGATCAGGCGGACCCCAAGGGTGACAGGCGGTTCCCACCGTTCGTCCACCACGCGGTCGAAGTCGCCGCCGGTGAGCGTGGCGAGGTAGCGGACGGTCTGGTCGTGGACGGCCTCGTGGTAGTCGACGAGCTGCGCCGGGTCGGCCACGCGGACGGCGTCGACCTCCTCGGTCGTGTGCCCGTAGCCGATCGACGCGGCCGGTAGCGGCAGCGCGAACCGGTCCGCGAAGCCCCCCGCGGTCCAGACCTGCTCGAGCCCGGCGACATCTGCGACGTGGTCGTCCTGAACCCGGGTCAGGTGCCACACCAGCCAGCCGATGGAGTTGGACGTCCCGTCGACGCGGTCGGCGAGCTGGTGCGCGTCGAGCCCGGCGACGGCGTCGCGCACCTCGTCCCGGATCCGCCCGAAGGCGTCGGCGAGAAGATCGGAACCGTTCATCGCGCGGGCTCCCTCACGTGGTCGATGCGACGCCGACGGCGCCGGTCTCGATCTTAGTGAGGACGGGCCGCCCCGGCGCGCCGCTGATGCTCGCCAGCCGGCCAGCGCGGGCGAATGCGGCTGCCGCGACAAAGGCGTCGACCGCCGGCGAGCCGCCGGCCGCCGCCGCGGTGGCGAGCTCCGTCCCGGTCAGACCCGCCGCTTGAACGCGGCCACCGCCAGCGGCGCGAACACCGCGGCCAGGCCCGCGGCCCACAGCAACGCGTGCCACGTCGGGGTCCAGACTGGGCCGGAGACGAGCAGGCCGCGGGTGGCGTCGGCGAGCGCCGTGACCGGGTTGACCTTGACGAACGCCTGCAGCCAGCCGGGCATGGTCGACGTCTGGACGAACGCGTTGCTGACGAACGTCAACGGAAAGATCAACGTGAAGCCGAAGATCATCACCTTCTCCGGCTCGGAGACGAGCATGCCGACGAGCACGGAGATCCACGATGCGGCCAGGGCGAACAGCACCACCAGGCCGACAGCGGCCAGCGCCTGCAGCGGCCCGGTCTGGACCCGGAAGCCGAGGATGTAGCCGAGGCCGAGCAGCATGGCGATGGCCCAGAGCTGCTTGGTCATGTCGGCGAGGATCCGCCCGGCCAGCGGCGCGGAGCGGGCGATCGGCAGTGAGCGCAGCCGATCGAACACCCCCTTGGTGAGGTCGGTGTTCAGCCCGGTGCCGGTGTTCAGCGTCGTGAACAGGGTGTTCTGGACGATGATGCCGGGCAGCGCGAACGTCAGGTAGTCGCCGGTCGAGCCGGAGATCGCCCCGCCGAACACGTAGGTGAACAGCAGCAGGAACATCAGCGGCTGGACGCTGAAGTCGAGCAGTTCCATCGGGTTGTGCCTGACCTGCACGAGGGTGCGCCAGGCCAGCGTGGCGGTGTGGCGAAGCGCGTCGAGCGGGGTGACCCGCGCGGAGCCGACCGGCTCCGCTCCCCGCGTCGTCCCGGGGGTCTGGCTCGGCAGGGCTGTGGTGAGAGCGGTCATGGCGGGTCAGTTCCTCGTCGCCGCGGGGATCCGCGCGGCCGGGTCGTCGACGGCCGGCTCGCCGCCGTCCACGTCGGTGGGGGAGGTCGGCGCGGGCGGGTTCGAGCCGTCCGTGGCCGGATGGCCGGTCAGCGCGAGGAACACCTCGTCCAGGCTGGAGCTGCGCAGGGTGATCTCGCCGACGGTGACGCCGGCGTCGTCGAGGCGGCGCACGAGCGCCGGCAGCACGGCCGGGTCGGTGACGCGGGCGCTGACGAGGCCACCGGCGACGTCCGGCGCCACCCCGACCAGCTCGGCCACCGTCGTGGCGACCAGCGGCGTGTCGGCGACGTCCCCGGGGCGGACCGCCAGGGTCTGCGCGCCGGTCTGCTTCTTCAACGCCTCCGGCGAGCCGTGGGCGATGATCCGCCCGTGGTCGACGACCGCGATGTCGTCGGCGAACTGGTCGGCCTCCTCGAGGTACTGCGTCGTGAGCAGCACGGTGACGCCCTGGCCGCCGACAAGGTCGCGTACGACGTCCCACATCTCGTTGCGGCTGCGGGGGTCCAGGCCGGTGGTGGGTTCGTCGAGGAACAGCAGCCGCGGGCGGCCGACCAGGCTCGCGGCGAGATCGAGGCGCCGGCGCATGCCGCCGGAGTAGGTCCGCGCCGACCGGTCCGCGGACTCGGCGAGCCGGAAGTCGGCGAGCAGCTCGCGGGCCCGGGCCTTCGCGGCGGACCGGGACAACCCGAGCAGCCGGCCGATCATCAGCAGGTTCTCGCGGCCGGTGAGCATCTCGTCCACCGACGCGTACTGACCGGTGAGCCCGACGAGCTGGCGGACCCGGTGGCTGTCGTGGCGGACGTCGTAGCCGCCGATCAGCGCCCGCCCGGCATCCGGCCGGATCAGGGTCGCCAGGACGCGCACCGCTGTGGTCTTGCCGGCGCCGTTGGGGCCGAGTAGGCCGAAGACCGTGCCGGCCGGCACGCTCAGGTCGACGCCCGCGAGCGCCGTCGTCGCGCCGTAGCGCTTGACCAGCCCCTCGGCGACGATCGCGGGAGTGGAGTGTTCGTGTCTGACCGTCATGCCGATCAGCTTGCCGGCCACCACTGACAGTTTGGCGAGACGCCGGCGGGTCGCCCGGCGTGGCGCGGCCGCCGCGCTGACAGCCCGCTGACACGGGTGCGTGTCAGCGGGTCATGCCAGTAACCGGGTCATGCCAGTGACGTGGGCTCAGCCGGCGCGGCGGCGGGACGCGGGGCGCAGCGAGGGGTTGCCGCTGTGGTGCTCGATGCCGGCGATGTCGGTGCCCGGCGGGACGACCTTGTCGATCGCGTCGAGCGTGGTCGCGTCGAGGGTGACGTCGGCGCCGGCGAGCACGTCGTCGAGCTGGGCCATCGTCTTCGGCCCGATGATCGTCGACGTCACCGCCGGGTGGCTGTCCACGAACGCCAGCGCCAGGTGGGTCAGCGAGATCCCGGCCTGCTCCGCGACGGTGGCGAGCCCCTCCACCGCGTCGTAGCGGGCGGGCGTGCTCGGGTCCTCGTCCAGCCCGGCACCGCCGCGGCGGCGGGCGAACAGACCCTCCGACCCGTAGCGCGAGCCCGACGGGATCTCGGCGTCGCGGCGGTACTTGCCGGTCAGCCAGCCGCCGGCCAGCGGGCTCCACGGGATGACACCCACGTCGTGGCGCAGCGTCGCGGGCAGCACCGCCTCCTCGATCGACCGGGCGAAGATCGAGTACTGCGGCTGCTCGCAGACGAACCGCTCGCTGTTGCGGCGGCGCGCGGCCCACTGCGCCTCGACGATCCAGTCGGCCGGGTACGACGACGAGCCCAGGTAGCGGACCTTGCCCTGGCGGACGAGGTCGGTCAGGGCGCCGAGGGTCTCCTCCAGGTCGACGTCCCAGTCGTGGCGGTGTACCTGGTAGAGGTCGATGTAGTCGGTGTCGAGCCGGCGCAGGCTGTCCTCGACGGCCCGGGTGATCCAGCGCCGCGAGCCGCCGCGGTGGTTACGCTCGTCGCCCATCGGGGTGAAGCACTTGGTGGCCAGGACGATGTCGTCACGGCGGCCCTTGATGGCCTTGCCGACGATCTGCTCGCTCTCGCCCTGGGAGTAGACGTCGGCGGTGTCGACGAAGTTGATGCCCGCGTCGAGCGCGTGGTTGATGATGCGTTCGCACTCGTCGTGGTCGGTGTTGCCGAAGGCGCCGAACATCATGGCGCCCAGGCACTGGGTGCTGACCTCGACGCCGGTCCGGGCGAGCTTGCGGTACCGCATGGGTGAAGCCTCCTGCTCGTCATCGCTGACCCTGCATGTGTGCTGACCCTGCATGTGTGCTGACCCTGCATGTGTGCTGACCCTGCATGTGTGCTGACCCTGCATGTGTGCTGACCCTGCATGTCTGGACGCCGATCCCGCGGCTGAGAGCTCCCCCGCACCGCCTACCCAGAGGGATTAATCGGACATCGAGGGTCCCGGACAGGCAGGAAAACGTCGCCCGCAGCCGACCGTAACGATGAGAGCGCACTCGAAGTCAACCCGGCTGGCGAGGCCGGTTCGGGGGTCGAGCCTGGCGCCGATGTGTCGAAGTCTGTGGACGTAACGTGACCGCGTCGATATTGTGATGACTGCCACATTCGGATCCGCTCGAACAGCCACGCCGCATCGGCATCAGGGAGAGCGCATGTACCCGGGGGTGTTTGCCGAGCAGTCTCCCCACAAGCCGGCCGTGATCGTCGCCGGCACGGGTGCCGTGCTCACCTATGGCGAGCTGGAGGACGCCTCGAGCCGGCTCGCCCGCCGCCTGCACGAGGTTGGTCTGCGCCGCGGGGATCATCTCGCCCTGCTCACCGACAACGACCCGCGGGCCTTCGAGGTCTTCTGGGCAGCGCTTCGATCGGGCCTGTACATCACTGCCGTCAACCGGCACCTCGTCGCGGACGAGATCGCCTACATCATCGACGACTGCGGCGCGCGCGGCCTCGCCGTCTCGGCCGCCCTGCTCGACGTGGCCGAACAGATCGTCGAGGCGACCCCCCGGGTCGGGATCCGGCTGGTCTATGGCGCGGACGCGGGTGCGTCGAGTACGTACAGCTCGTACGACGAGGCGCTGGCCTCGGTGCCTCCCGGCCCGCTGCCCCACCAGCCGTGCGGCACGGACATGCTGTACTCGTCCGGCACCACCGGCCGGCCCAAGGGGATCCGGGACGACCTGCCCGAGCGCGAGGTCCACGAACCCGGCGACCCGCTGGTCACCCTGTTCGGGTCGATGTACGACTTCGGCCCCGACACCGTCTACCTCTCGCCCGCACCGATCTACCACGCCGCGCCGCTGCGGTTCGGCGGCTGGGTGCACCGTCACGGCGGGACGGTCGTGCTGATGGACCGCTTCGACGCCGAGGGCGCACTCGCCGCGATCGAGCACCACCGCATCACCCACAGCCAGTGGGTGCCGACGATGTTCGTCCGCATGCTCAAACTCGCCCCGGCTGTCCGGGAGAAGTACGACCTGTCCAGCCACCGGGTCGCCGTCCACGCGGCGGCGCCCTGCCCGCCCGAGGTGAAACGCGCGATGATCGACTGGTGGGGGTCGATCATCTACGAGTACTACTCGTCGACGGAGAAGGCCGGCGCCACGTTCATCACGACCGAGGAATGGCTACGCAAGCCGGGCTCGGTCGGCCGCCCCGGGATGGGGATCGTCCGCATCTGCGGCGACGACGGCGCCGAGCTGCCCACCGGCCAGGTCGGCACGATCTTCTTCGAACGGGACGTCCCCGCGTTCGAATACCACAACGATCCGGCGAAGACCGCCGCCGCCCGCCACCCCGACCACCCCACCTGGTCGACCACCGGCGACGTCGGCTACCTCGACGAGGACGGCTACCTGTTCCTCACCGACCGCAGGGCGTTCACTATCATTTCGGGCGGGGTCAACATCTACCCACAGGAGATCGAGGACAGCCTGACCCTGCATCCCAAGGTGCTTGACGTCGCGGTCATCGGCCTGCCCGACGAGGAGATGGGGGAGCGGGTCGTCGCCGTCGTCCAGCCCGCCCCGGCCGCAGTCCCCGGCCCTGAGCTGGCCGCCGAGTTGCTGGACTTCCTGCGCCCCCGCCTCGCCGGCTTCAAGATCCCTCGCACGGTCGACTTCGTCGACGACCTGCCGCGCACCCCCACCGGCAAGCTGGTCAAGCGCCAGCTCCGCGACCAGTACCTCAACACCGTCTGAAGCCGTGACCGGGCGGGTTCACCGGACATCCCGTCGGCCGCGGAATCCCGGCGATACCGGGAAAAGACGAGGAGTTACCCAGATCGGCCCGGGATGATCGTGGCCGGACGCGGGAGCGGAGGCCGGGCGGCATCCGTGGCCGGGCGGCATCCGTGTCAGAGCGGCATCCGTGTCAGGGCGCATCCGTTGCTGGGGGTACCAGGCCGGCGGCGGGCAGCCTCGGGCTCGGGGTGACGCGCCTGCGCCGGCCCGGGGGATTCGGCGTGGCTTCGGGGGCGCGGTGAGCGTGGTGGCGGACGGCACTCTTGCCGTCGTTCTGGACGGTGCGGCGGCGCCGCGGTCGGTCGCCGTCGTGACCGGGCTCCTCGCGCTGCTGGCGGTGCTGGTCAGCAGCGTGCCGGAGCATCTCGACACCGCGGTCCACGAGGGCGGCCATGCCTTCGCGGCCTTTCTCGCCGGCCGGCGGGTGGGCGGCGTCTGGGTGGAGTCCGACGGGAGTGGCCTGACCTATTCGTTCGGTCGGCGCCGCGGCGTCGGGTTGTTCGCGACGCGGGCGGCGGGTTACGTCTTCCCCTCTCTGATCGGGGTCTGCTCGGCGCGACTGCTGGCGGCGGGCAAGGCGACCGCCGTGCTCATCCTGGCGGTGGTGGCGCTCGCCGCGTTGCTGCTCGTGATGCGCAACGGGTTCGGCGAACTGGTCGTCGTCTCGGTCGGTGCCTCGCTGGTCCTCGCCGGCCGGTACGCCCCGGGCTGGGTCCAGGTCTGGTACGCCTACCTGCTCACCTGGCTGCTGCTGTTCTCCGGCCCGCGATCGGTGCTGGTCCTGCACCGGGCCCGCCGGCGCGGCGCGGTCGGCTCGGACGCCGACAAGCTCGCCGAGAGCACCCACCTTCCGGCGCTGTTCTGGGTTCTCGCCTTCGCCGCTTTCAGCCTGTGGTGCGCGCTGAAGGGCGCGGCCCTCCTGCTCGCCTGACCTCCGGACAAGCGGAAGGTGTCCTGTCAGCCGGCCAGGGCACCGCTGTCCGGGGCACCGTCGGCCGGGGCACCGCTGTCCGGGGTGCCGCCGGCCGCGGCCGTCTCGACGCGGGCGAAGTGGTCGTCGACGGCGGTCAGCCACGCGAGCGGACGGCTGACCTGGGGGCTGTGATCGGCGCCGGCGATCACGGCGAGATGGGCCCCCCGGATGTCGTGCGCCAGGGTCTGCGCACCCGCCCGCAGCGTGGAGTCGTGCTCGCCGACGATGACGGTCGTCGGCGCGGTGATCTCGCCGAGCCGGGGAACGAGCGAGGGATAGCCGCCGAGTTCCCGGCCCAGCGCGGCGAGCGCCTCCGGGTCCGTCTGGCCCAACCCCGCCACCTGGCGCTCGGCGGGGTTGCGTCGGTCGTGGACCGCACTCACGCTGTCGCCGCCCTCCGCCGCACCACCGCTGCCGGACGCGATCGCCGCCGCTCCCTCCAGCACCGCCGCCACGATCCGCCTCGCGACCGGGCCGGTGGCGGTGGCCGGCGCGGCCGCGGTGTCGACGAGCACGAGGGAACGCACCCGGTCCGGATGCTCCAGCGTGTACCGCAGCGCGATCACCCCGCCCAGCGAGTGGCCGACGAGATGGACCTCGGCCGGCCCGAGCGCCGCGACCACGGCGGCGAGGTCGGCAAGGAGCAGGTCGAAGGTGTAGTCCGCCCGACCGCCGGATGCCCGGCCGCTCGCGCCGTGCCCCCGATGGTCGTAGGCGATCACCTGGCGCGACGCGGCCAGCTCGGGTGCCACCGCGGCCCAGTCCGCGGTGCTGCCGGCGATCCCGTGGACCAGCACGACCGGGCTGCCCCAGCCACCTGCCCCGGCGCCTGGGGCACCGGGCGCACCGACCTCGGCCGGTGGGGCACCGATCCCGGCCGGTGGGGCACCGACCTCGGAAGGTGTGACGCCTACCTCGATATGGGGGGCACCTGCCAGAGCCGTCGCGCCGGGCGGGCGGTCGTCCGGCCGTACGTCCTCGACGTGCAGCTCCAGCCCCGCCACCACCGGCAACCGCCACCCGCTCGCACTGACCACGCGCACATCCTCACCTGGTTGGGCCCGCTCACATGGTTGGTCGGTTCACCTCGTCGCGCACGTTCGCCTGGCCGGCTTGGCTTGCCTGGCCGGCTTGGCTCACGTGACCGGGTTGGCTCGACCCTAAGACGCGCGATGGTCCTGTAGACGAGCGTGCTCACCTGCCGGCGGCTACCGGCACCGAGCTTGTGCCCTACGGCGACCCGGCAGCTCCCATTAGTAGGGTGAGACCGCCGCGTCCTCGACCGGAAACAGCCGGTCTGGTTGAAGCGGGGCCAGGTCCGCCTGGCACTGGCAAGCCGACAGGTCTGGTCCAGGCCAGGCCCGCGGGGGCGGGTGGTGGCTGACGTCGGTCCGCCCCGTGAGGATGACGCCCGGGCCGGGCCCGCACGGGCGCGCGGGGATGGGAGGGACGCGGTGACAGCGGAGGGGGCCAGAGCCGAGGAGACGGCGGCCAGGAGGGCAGCGGCCGAGAAGGCCACGGCCGGGGGGCCGGCGGCGGACTACCGGCCGCGCCGGTCGGTGCTGTACATGCCGGGGGCGAACGAGCGGGCGCTGGAGAAGGCGAAGGGCCTGCCGGCCGACGCGCTCATCCTCGACCTGGAGGACGCGGTCGCCCCGGCCGCCAAGCAGGACGCCCGGACGCGGGTCTGCGCCGCCGTGGCCGCCGGCGCCTACGGCCGGCGGGAGGTGGCGATCCGGGTCAACGGGCGGGACACGCCCTGGCACGCCGACGACCTGCGCGCCGCCGCCCAGGCGGGACCGGACGCCGTCGTCGTGCCGAAGATCGGCTCGCCGGCGGACGTGCACGCTGTCGAGCGGGACCTGGATGCCGCCGGGGCCTCGGCGCGCACCTTGATCTGGGCGATGGTCGAGACGCCGATCGCGATGCTGCGCGCCCTGGAGATCGCCCAGTCCTCGCCGCGCCTGGCCGTGCTGGTCATGGGCACCAACGACCTGGCCAACGAGCTGCGCGCGGAGCATGTGCCCGGCCGGGCGCCGCTGCTGACCGGTCTGGGGTTGTGCCTGTTGGCGGCGCGGGCCAGCGGCAAGGCGATCCTCGACGGCGTCTACAACGACGTCCGCGACGCCGAGGGGTTCGCCGCCGAGTGCCGGCAGGGTCGTGAGCTGGGGTTCGACGGCAAGACCCTGATCCATCCCGGCCAGGTCGAGCCCTGCAACCAGGCGTTCTCGCCGTCCGCCGAGCAGCTTGCCGAGGCCGCGGAGATCGTGCAGGCCTGGGCGGATGCGGCGGCCGCGGGCCGGGGGGTCGTCACCGTCAACGGGCGGATGATCGAGAATCTGCACGTCGACAACGCCCGCCGGCTGCTCGCCGTCGACGCCGCCATCGCCGAGCTCGCCAACGCCGGCTAGCGGCGACCGCCGTGGTTGTCCAGCAGGATCCGGACGAGGCCGCGGGCGTGCCGCGCCGGCCCGTCGGCGCCGAGGGCCGCCACGCTGGCGTAGACGCCTTCCATGATCAGAACCAGCCGGTCGGCCAGCTCCCGCGAATCTGAGGTGGAGTCGGCGCCGGGCGCGGTGGGGTCGGCGCGCGCGGCGAGGGCGGCCGTCATCGCGGCGAACTGATCGCGGACCCACGCCTTGGCGGCGACGGCGTGGCGGTGGGCGGGCGCCTGCGGGTCGGGGATCTCGGCGAGCGCCATGAGGAACGGGCAGCCGCGGCAGCGGTCGGGCCGCGTCTGCTCGACCAGGGCGTCGAACACGGCGAGGATCCGCGCGCGCGGCGACGTCCCGCCCGCCTCCGCCGCCTCGGTGAACCACTGCCGGACGCCGCCGCGATGGCCGACTTCTACCTCGACGGCTCGCTCGACGAGTCGCCCGTGCTGCCCACCGTCGAGGCGCTGCTCGGCCGCCCGCCGCGGACCTACGCCCAGTGGCTCGACACGCACGCCGCGGAGCTTCCCGCCCCGAGGCTGGCCTCGCCGGTCTGAGCGGAGCGGGGTGGGGTCGGGATAACCCGAAGGCGCCGATGACCATGACGACCCCTCCGCCCCCCGTCCCCTCGCGGGAGCCCGGAGGACCGCCGCGCCGGCCGGTGGACGGCCCGCGGGGCGGTGAGCAACGGGGCGATCTTCCGCCCGGCGGACCCCAGCCCGGAGGACTCCAGCCCGGCGGACATCCGCCGCGCTGGCGGGTGCACCGGGAGTTCGCCTACACCCTGGTCGGTCTGCCGCTGTGCATCGTCGGCTTCGTCTACGCGGTCGTCGCGATCTCCGTCGGCGCCAGCCTCGCCGCCACCGTCATCGGCCTACCGTTGCTGGCGGTTCTGGTCGTCGGCGCCCGCCAGCTCGGCGAGGCGAACCGGTGGCTGGCCGTCGGACTGCTCGGCGCCCGCGTTCCCGCGCCCCGCCCGTTCCGGCCACGCCGCCCCGGCGCGTCCGGTTGGATCCGGGCGGGGCTGGGCGACACGGTCGGCTGGCGGGCCCTTGCCTACCTGCTGGTGAAGTTTCCGCTCGCGCTGGCCAGCGGGATCGTCTCGATCACGCTGTGGGGCTACGCGCTGGGCGCGGTCACCTACCCGGTCTGGCGACCGTTCCTGCCGTTGCAGCACGACAGCGACGGGCATGGCCACCGCGGCGCCTCGTTCGGCACCGACTACTTCCTCGACACCGCGCCCCTCATCGCCGCGGTGACCGCGACGGGCCTGCTCCTGCTGCCCGTCGCCCGCTGGGCGGTGCGCGGGCTGGTGCACCTGGACGTGCTGCTGACCCGCGGCCTGCTCGGCCCGACCCGGCGATCCCTCACCGCGCAGCGGATGCGCGACCTGGAACGCACCCGCGCCGCCGCCGTGGACGACTCGGCCGCGGCGCTGCGCCGCATCGAACGCGACCTGCACGACGGGGCGCAGGCCCGGCTGGTGGCGATGGCGATGAACCTCGGCATCGCCCGCGAGCACCTCGCCGCCGACGGGGACGCCGTCGATCTGGACACCACCCGCACGCTCGTCGACGCGGCCCACCGCGACGTCAAGGAGGCCCTCGTCGAACTGCGGAACATCGCCCGCGGGATCCACCCGCCGATCCTCGACCGGGGCCTGGACGCCGCGCTCGCGAGCCTCACCGCCAGCAGCGCGCTGCCGGTGCGGGTGAGCGTCGACCTGCCGGACCGCCCGTCGGCCGCGATCGAGACGATCGCCTACTTCTGCGTCGCCGAGCTGCTGGCCAACGCCGCCAAGCACAGCCACGCCGACGAGGCGCACGTCAGCATCGTCGGGCGGGCCAGGCGGGTGCGCGTCGTCGTCGGCGACGACGGTGCCGGCGGGGCGCGCATCGACCCCGGGGGCGGCGGGGGACTCGCGGGCCTGGTGGAGCGGGTCCGCACCGTGGACGGCTGGCTCGCCGTCACCAGCCCGCCCGGCGGCCCGACCGCTGTGAGCGTCGACCTGCCGCTGCACGCCTGACCGAACCGTGACGGACGGCGCCGGCCCCGCGGCGGCCTGACCGAGAAGACCTGATCATCCGCCTCCGCGAGCCGGAGCGCGTGGCGATGAATAGAGTCGTTACCGGTTCGTACTCACGAACGTACCAATTGTGACTTTCGACAAGTGGAGGATGGGTTTGCATGGCTGACGGACAGCGCGAGGTCCTTGATCCGCCGCCGCCGCCGCCGTCGACGCTGACGCCGGTGCAGCGTCGTCTCGTCGCCGAGACCATCGCCGGCGGCCCGTTGCAGGAGGAGGGCCCGGGTTCCCTCGAACCGCTGCGCAACGGCCTCATCGCCTCCTTCGCGCTGATCGCCGTCGTCATGCTCCTGATGTGCAGCTACGCGAGTGCCTTCGGCAAGGTCTCCCCGCACGACATCAGCGTCGCGGTGGCGGCACCGCCGGCGGTCGCCGATCAGCTCGACGCCTCGCCCGCGCTGGACGTTCGCCAGGTCGACGACCTGGCCGCGGCCCGGCGGGCCGTCGAGCACCGGACCGTGTACGGAGCACTGGTGGTCACCGGTGCGAAATCGGCCACGCTTGTGGTCGCGAGCGGGGCCGCGCGGTCCGTCGAGTCGGCCCTGGTCCAGGTCGGCCAGCGCTTCGCCGCCGCGAGCGGGACGAAGCTGACCGTTACGGACCTGGCCCCGACCGCGCCGAAAAATCCCAACGGAACGATCGAGTTCTACGCCATCGTCTTCCTGGCGATCGGCAGCGCCCTCGGCGCCACGGTGCTGGGGCGCGTCCTGGGTACCGTGCGCAACCTCCGGCACATGGCACTGCGAGTCGGGTTCCTGATGTTCTTCACCGGGCTGCTCAGCCTGGTGGCAACGGTGTTCGTCGACGCCGTCTACGGCGCACTGGCCGGCCATCCCCTGCCGCTGTTCGCCGTTCTCTGGGGCTACACGACGGCCATCTGCCTGGCCTGCACGGGCGTCGCGGCGCGGTTCGGAACGTTGGCCTCCATCGCGCTCACGTTGACGCTGACGATCCTCGGCAACCCCAGCGCGGGCGGGCCGGTGGGCCGGCCCTTGCTCAACGACTTCTACGCCACGCTGACCCCGTACTTCCCCCACGGCGGCGGCCTGTCGGTGCTGCGCGGCGTCCAGTACTTCGACGGCCGTGGCATCGCCGCGGGTGTCGTCTGCCTCGTCGTCTGGGCCGGCGTCGGACTGCTGCTCCTGGCCGGCGCGGCCTTCCGAACCGGTCTGCGGATCCGGGCGGACGCGCCAGCGCCGGCCGCCGGTCAGCCGGCACTCGGGTGACAGTGCTGGGGTGACCGTGCTCGGGTGACCGTGCGGAGCTGTTCGCGCACGGTCCCCGGCTCACCTGCGGGCCGGCCGGCCGTTCGGTCAGGAGGTCTTCGCGGCCTCGAGCGCGTCGAGGAGCTTCTGCCAGGGGAACAACGCCTTCCACGCCTCGATGTCGGGGATGTTCTCCAGCACGACGTCCTCGTATTCGAAGATCACCTGTACGCCCCAGGAGCGCAGGGTCGCGATGTTCGCGAGGAACGCGGGATGCTTCGCGTGGGTCGGGTTCGGCGGCAGCCCGATGATGATGGGGATTCCCGAGCAGATGGTCTCGTTGAGCAGGCTCAGCGCGAGGGTGTCCGAGATCCCGCCGGCGAACTTGTTCACCGTGTTGAAAGTGGCCGGCGCCACCACGATGGCGTCGGGTACCGGGCGCTCCTCGTTGTCGTCCTCGACCAGCGTGTACTCGCTGCGCACCCCGTGGCCGGTGAGGTTGGCGAGCAGCCCGGTGTCGATGAACTTCAGCGACGACGGGGTGGCGACGACCCGGATGTCCCACCCGGTGGACTGCGCCTGCTTGACGAAGACAGGGAGGTCGTCGGCGGGGTACCCGCCGCCGCAGACGACGATGTAGAGCGCGCGATTTCCGACAGTCATGGCGAAGAAACCCATCTCGAGGCCGCGGAGAAACCGGAAGCATTCGTTCCAGCCGTCATTCTCCGCCGGTTCGGCCGCTTTCCGGGCGGAGCAGCCGAACGTCGGGTGCGGACGGTCCGAAGGTCCCCCCGCACCCGGCACCGGCAGGGGACGGGGTCAGATGCGGGTGAAGGCCTCCGCGTCCCGGCGGAAGCGGTCGAGCTCGGTCAGGCTGATCGTCGGACGGGCCTGTCGGGCGGCGTCGAGCAGGTCGGCGGTGCCCAGCGGTGTGGCGGCGGGGTTCTGGCCGCCGTCGGGGCCGGCCGCGTCCGAGCCGGGCTTGCCGTGCAGCCAGGTGCTGTCGGCGGCCCGGTGGAAGGCCGCCGCGGCCGAGCGCTGCACGACCGCGGAGAGGTCCGCCGGGGTGAACAGGTCGGTCGCGGCCACCACCGCGTCCAGGTCGATGTCCGCCTTGTTGGCGACCCGCTCCAGCAGACCCGCCAGCAGCACGCGCCGCCCGCCGGCGTCCGGCGGCCCGACGGGGAGTACCAGGTCGAACCGGCCGGGCCGGACGAACGCCGGGTCCAGTGCCGACACCGCGTTCGTCGCGCAGATCAGCAGCCGTCCCTGCACCCCGCGGAACAGCGGGATCGCCTTGAGCAGCTCGTTGACGACCGACTGGTTCTCCGGCCGGGTCTCGCGGGACTGCGCGATCTCGTCGACCTCGTCGATGAACACGACGACGCGTTCGACGCCCATCAGGTCGTTGATCGCCGAACGCAGCTCGGCGGCGAGCCCGGCCGCCCCCGACGCCAGCCGCGACGGCAGCAGCTCCACGAACGGCCACTCCAGCCGGGCGGCGACCGCGCGGGCGAACGACGTCTTGCCGGTTCCCGGCGGCCCGAACAGCAGCATCGCCGTGGGGATGACGACGCCGTACGCCTCGGCCAGCTCCCGCTCGCGCACCGGCAGCAACAGCCGCTGCTCGATGAGCTTGCGTTCGTCCTCCATGCCCGCGAGGTTCGACCACTCGGACGTGCTCAGCAGCGCCCCACCCCAGCGTTCGACGGTCGACACGTCCGCCGGGCGCAGCGGGATCTGCTTGTCGTAGAGCACCTGCCCGGTGGCGGTGAAGCCGCGGTTGAGGAACGCCTCCTCCCCGGACTGGCCGGGGGTGATCAGCGTGGTGATCCGCCGGCAGCCGGCGTGCAGGAGCAGGTTCTCCACGCTCTGCAGCAGGCCGGAGCCGATGCCGTGGTGGCGCCAGGCCGGCGCGAGCGCGACCGTGAGGACCCGGCCCGCGCCGCCCTCCTTGCGCCCGACCGCGGCCCCCACGATGTGTTCGCCCGCGACGGCGACCACCACCGGGGACTCGGTGTCGGGCGGCTCGTGCCGCAGCGCCAGCACGGTGTCGGTCAGGTTGATCGGCGGTCCGCCCGGGGTGCTGCGCACCTCCTCGAGCAGCCGCACGGTGGCCGCGTAGTCGACGGTCTCGTAGGGACGGATGTGCCAGATGGGCACGCTGGCTCCTTCAGGTCGGTCACCGACGGATCGTCGAGACGACTCTGCCTGCGCGGTCGCGGCGAACCCGCTGGGACTGATGGAGCTTTGTGGGGGGACCAAGGGACCGGCACCGGTTGACGAAGGCAGTCTGTGTGCCCGGGCGTGCTCCCCCGGGCGGGGTCGCCGTCTCGTCGTCCGGCGGCGCGCACGGCCGCTCGGCCGGCCGCGGGAACGCTGGTGGGGGCGCGGCGCGCTGCGGTGGTGACGCTGCTCGCCAGGCACCTTCGACGGCCGGCCTGGTGACGCTCGTTCGGGCGCCCGCATCGTGGACCCCGCCACGCCCATCCGGGGGTGACCACTCCGCCCCGGCGCCCCCGAACGGGTGAATCGCCCTGCGTTCGGATGGTGTCCGGCACCGCCTCGCGGGGCAGGGCCCTCGCTGCCCGGATCGCCTCGTCGAGAGGTCGGCGCGAGCGATTGTCAGGGCAGGGGCGCGACGAGGGTGAGCACGCGGGTGATCTGGGCGGCGGCGAGGTTGTCGTCGCTGATCAGGGTGAGCGTCGCCGGGCCGCGGCCGGCCGGCGACGCGGCGACGGCGAGGCCCTCGTAGTTGTCGAGCAGCGGGTTGAGCTGCGGTTCCCGGCTGAGCGCGCCGAGAGTCGGGCAGCGGACGAGGTCCGCGACCGGTCGCTTGGCCACGATGTCGGCGGCCGGCGCGGTGGCGAGGTCGGCGATGCCGCCGACGTCCGGGGTCCGGTCGGCGCCGGTGACGGCGTAGAGGGTCACGGTGTTGCCGACGTTCGCCGTGAACGAGGCCTCCAGCACGACCAGCCGCCCGTCGCCGTAGGCCGTCGCCTCGGCGATCCGGTTGCCCGGGTCGACCTGATAGCCGATCTGGCGGGTCAGCCGGAACCCGCCGGGCGCGCCGGAGTCGGCGACGTAGACGAGGATTCGGCGGTAGCGGGCCTCCGCGCCGCCGGCCGGGGCGTCCCCGGCGAGCGTGCCCTCCATCGCGGCGTAGACGAACCGCCCCGACGGCGAGATCGACAGGCCCTCCAGGGTGGCGTTCGCCGTCGCCTCACCGGCGGGCGCGACCGCGAACCGGGCCGGCACCGCGAGCTCCCCGGCCTGCCGGCCGTCCCGCCCGAACACCCGCACCGACGGCTCCGTCTCCGAGCTGACCAGGAACCGCCCGTCGGGCAGCACGGCGACGCCCTCGCCGTCGAAGCTCGTCGCGTCGTACGGGGTGCCGTCCGGACGACGCAGGGTCAGCGTGCCCGTCAGCTTGGGGTGGCGTGGGTCGCGGAAGAAGAACAGCCGCGCCGGCTCCGTCCCACTGTGGTCCTGGACCGCCACGTACCCGCCGCCGCGCCGATCCGCGGCGAGCCCCGACAGCCCCCCGACCGCCACGCCGCCGATCGACGCCTTGTCCAGCGCGTCGCTGAACCCGACCGCGACCGCGGTGGGCGGGCAGATTCGCTCCCGCGGCCCGCCCGGCGCCGTCGCGGCACCGGCCGCTGCGGGCTTCCCGGCCGTCGATGCGGCTGCCGTCGTCGATGCGGCTGCGGGCGCGACGGCGGAACCCGCGAGTGCCGCCGCCGCGGCGGCCGCCAGGACGGTGCGACGGATCGCTGTCATACCGTCACCCTCGCCGGGTGAGGGTGACCGGCGGAAGGCCCGTGAGGTGAACGGCGCCCGAACAGACGCCGCCCCTTCTCTGCCCACCCTCCTCCCCTTCTCTGCCCGCCCTCCTCCACCCGGTGGGCGGTACATCACCACCAGCCTTCGGCGGCGAAGTTCTCGCCGCGTCGGAACAGGTCGATGCCGGTACGGGACGTTCCGTAGGTCCGCGCGGGGATCGCGCCGAGGGGGAACCAGGCGATTCCGGCGCACTTGTCCGGCTCGGCGTTGACCGGCTCGTCCGTCCAGCTCGCGGGCCGGAAGACCAGGCCGAGGCGCGCGATGCCGCGGTGGTTGCGGGAGTGCACCGTGGCGGTGAGGGAGAGCCTGGACCGGTCGAGGACGAGGCCGGTCTCCTCGCGGGCCTCGCGCACGAGCGCGCTGGCGGCGTCCTCGTTCTGTTCGAGTTTTCCGCTGGGTAGATTCCACCAGCCGTCGGCGAACCCTGTTCCCGCGCGCAGGGCTAGCAGCACCTGGTCGTCGCGAACCAGCAGCAGGAACACGTCAACGGGACTCGTGTAGGCCATCGGAACTCCAGGGCCGGTGGATTCAGTCCTCGTCGACCGCCGGGTCGGCGGGGGAGCCGAGCAGCGCGGTGACGGAGACGGGGAGCTGGAAGCCGATGGCCTGGCCGGACTGGTCGTCGTAGACGGCGTCCAGCAGCGGCTCGGCGTCGAGCGGGATGCGCCCGCGGCCCTGGAAGTAGGCGACGATGCGGCGCACGGGACGGGTGAACCCGCGCAGGCTGCGGTCCGCCCCGTAGCCGGCGATCCGGTACACCTCGTCGCGGCTGATGAAACCGTCGGACTCGGCGGCCCGCTCGATCGCCCGCGCCTGCACCGCCGCCTCCTGGCGCAGCCGGCCGAGGACCGCGTCGAGCGCCACCGCGGTCCAGCCGGTCTCCTGGTCCTCGGGCTCGTCGTCCCGATCGTTCCGCTCCTGCTGCAGTTGCTGGACGCGACCGACGTCGGCCAGCGCGGCGGCGGGCACCTCGACGCTGAGCACCTCCCCGGCCAGCCGGAGCAGCGTGTCGGGCCGGACCATGTACAGGGCGCAGCCGGCGGTGTCGAGCAGCTCCCGGACGAGTTCGGGCCGCGGGCCCACGGGGAGGCCCTGGTCGAGACGCCACCAGTCCTCCTTGACGTCCCCGGTGACGAAGAGGACGGCGCAGTGTCGCGCGCCGGCCTCCACCTGGATCTGCTTCCAGAGCACGTAGTCGCCGGCCGGAGCGGCACCCTTCTTCGTGCCGTCCTTGTAACCGGGCGGGCGCTGCTGCTCGACTCTGCGCAGACCCTCGTCGACCGCCTCGCGGTGCTCGTCGGGCGGCAGGGCGGGACCGACCCGCCGCTCGAGAATGGTCGCCAGTCGCTTCACGACGGGGTCGAGATTCGAGTCGGTGGAATATCGTGCCATCTCGCGGTCATGGGTGGCCGCGATCCGCTCCGACACATGGTCGAACCCGGCGGCGAGGGCCCTGTGTAGGCCGGTCGCCTCCACCGGGTCGAGGGAGAGCCGGTTAACCCAGGTGCGTATCACCTTGTCAGCCTGGTCGCGCAGCTTCAGCAGCTCGCTCTGGGCCGCCGTCGTGCCACGCGGGTCGCGCAGCACGTTGGTGCGCTGGGTCCAGAACTCCGCGACGACCTGATGCGGTGCCCACACCCGTTCGCCAAGCCCGGTGAGCACATCCAACAGGTTGTCGCGCGCGTCCGGGTGATAGCGATACAGGTTGAGCAGGACGTTCGTGTCCGGCACGACCATGCCACTCGTCAGCACCCGCCGGTAGTCCTCGACCGACGGCGTGCGGTACGCCTCGAACCCGTCGAACAGGCCGAACTTGCTTGCCGCCAATCCCGGTGTTACCGCAGAGTCCCCCATACCGGAAAACTTTATTCCTTGGTCACGGGGCGGGTCTCGGCGGGGTTCCTCGCATGGCCCGGGTGTCCAGGCGAACGCCGACGGTCGCGTCCGCTATCTTGTCAATGAGATCGGCTCGTCGTTCCCGCGCACGGTGCGGGACGTGCAGCGCGTCGGCGAGTGCCGTCAACCGGGGAATGGTTCCGAAGGTGTCGAGGTATCGCCGCGCCTCCTCTCGGCTAGACATCGCCGTCAGGGCGGCGTGCGCGGCAGTGGCCTCCTGCGGCGAGACGATATGCCCCAGATTGTCGCCGAAGGCCGGTTTGGTGGAGGTGGCTGGAACAGGGGAGCGTCCAGCCTGGCGGGCGTTCGCCGACTGCTCTCGCACGCCGAGGATCAGAGATCGCCGGCCGGAGAGGAGATCGTCCAGGCTCGCGAGGTCCAGACTCTCAACCAGGTCGGCGAGCCGTCGAAGCGCGGCCGCGAGCGCCGCCGGCCTCGTGTCATTCATCGTGCAGCGCCTCCAGTCTCGCGGTGAACTCGGCTGCTAGAGCCTGCCACTGGCCGGGAATGTCCCGCTGCTGGCGGGGTTGCGGATCCGCAAGCACGATGGGTGCGCTCGCTGTCGTGCCGCCATACCGGACGGTGTCGAAGATGATGGAGTTCAGCACCGGAAGCTTGCGCTGGACCTGGTCGATCGCGTTGCGTTGAGAGGGGGCGACCTCGTCGCGCTGGTATGACCGCACCATCGTGAAGACGACTCCAAGGATCCGAGGGATCAGCCGGGCAGGCATTCCCTTCCGTGTCGCTGCCGGGCCCGCTCTGTCGTCGTACTCGCCGACGAAATGATCGAGCCGTTCCCCGAGGTGGTCGATCGCCAGAGTGGAAAGCCGATCCGGACGGCTCGGTACCAGTAGGCAGTTGCTGGCGACGATCGCCGTCCGGGTCAGCACTCCGAAGTTCGGCGCGCAGTCGAACAGCACGAGATCATAACTGGCCTCCCGCACGGTCTCCAGCGCAGCGACAAGTCGTCCGTATACCCGGAGGAACGGCGTTCGTGGGGGATTCGGGCCGCCGAGCTCGTGGATAAGTCGCTCCTCGGCGTCGCTCAGCCGCAGATCAGCGGAGACGAGGTCGAGCTGGCCGCCGTCGAGATAGAAATTGGCCTGTTCCGGCGTCGACACGAAAGGCAGGAGGCTCGGCGGGGCACCCCGTGCCCGCCATGACTCCAGCCAGCGGTAGATTGTCCGCTCAGGTCGGATCCGCTCCTGCCAGTCTTCCGGTCGGTAGAACGACAAAGAGAGACTGGACTGCGGGTCGAGGTCGATGAGCAGGACCTTGCGGCCCTCGCGGGCGAGCTGGGCGCCGAGATTGGCGGTGACGGTGGTCTTGCCGACGCCGCCCTTGTAGTTGACGACGGTGACCACGCGCATGTCCGCCTCCGACCGGGCCGCCCCCGCAGCGGGCCACGGATCGGACGCTAATAGTCGGGGCCGACGGCGTTCGGGCGTTCGGATCAGCCCGGACAATCGCGTCATCGGGTGCCCGCTTGGCGCCTTATGCGCTTATTTGGCGCTCGCGGGTGCGCGAGACGGGCGCAGCGGAACCGTCGTCGGTGCGCGTCTCGGGGGCCAGTCCTCCTTGGCGCGGGCGATGACCTCCTCGTCGGTCAGGGGAGAGGCGGGATGGTGGGTCAGGCACAGCGGGGTGCGGATCTTCTCGAAGGTCAACGCCTCGCTGGTGGCGTAGAACTCGCCGACGCCGAGCCGGCCGATGTCCGCCGCGTCGCCGCCGCTGGCGCGCGCCATCAGCCGGGCCGCGTCGATCTGGGTCGGGCTGTTGAGCCGGCCGAACAACTGCGTGGTGGCGTTGCCGGGGATGCCGTTGTGCAGGTTCTTCGGCGCCTGGGTCGCGAACACCAGCCCGAGGCCGTACTTGCGGGCCTGGGCGGCGAGCGCCAGCGTGCTCGCGGTGCAGGCGGTCGTCGGCCCCGACGGGGCAAACGTCTGCGCCTCGTCCATGACAAACAGCCCGCCGAGGGGACGCTCGCCCGCGGGGTTGCGTTTCACCCAGGCGAACAGGGCGAGCTGGAGCTGGTTGACGAAGCTCTGCCGCTGCTCGTCCTGAGGCAGCCCGATCAGGCTGATCACGGAGACGCGGGCGCGGCGTCCCGTGGCCGGGCGCAGCAGCGCCCCGGGATCGACCGGCGCGCCCTGCCCGCCGAACAGCGGATCGTTCACCATCGCCGCGCGCAGCGTCTGGGCCAGGCTCTTCGCGAGCTTGTCGGCCGGGTCGAGGTCGGTCACCCCGTCGGGCAGGTCCGCGAGCAGCTCGACGAACGCGGTCAGACCGGACCGGTTCCCTCGGGCGAAATGACGTAGCGCGGCGGTGAGGATCGCCCGGCCGATGCTGGCCCGGGACGTCGCGCCGGTCACGCCCGCCCGCGCGGCGAGCGTGGCCACGGCCGCGTCGATCGCCGCGGCGAACTCGTCCGGGTCGTCGCGCAGACCGGCGAAGTCGGGCAGCGGCTGGAAGCTCACCGGCCGGCCGCCGTCGCGCCGTGGCGTCCAGATCACCACGTCGGTGCCGGCGAGGTAGTCGTCGGCGAGGCTCTTGTCCTCGCCCTGCCAGCCGGCCGGCGGACTCGGCCACGCCTCGCCCAGCCGGGCCAGGTCGTTGTTCGGGTCCAGCACGATCGAGGACACGCCCCGCAGCGCCGCCTCCTCGATCAGCCGCCGGATCAGGACGGTCTTGCCCGACCCCGACCCGGCGAAGATCGCCACGTGCCGGCGCAGGACGGCCAGATCGAGCCGGGCCGGTTCCGCCGAAGCCAGCGAGGTGCCTAGGACGAAGGCGGACGGCGTGCCCGGCGCGCTCGTCCGCTCGGTGGGGGCGGGGATGCCGGCGACCCGGTCGGGGGAGCCGTTCGCCGATGTCGGGCAGCCGCCGGCCGCACCCGCCCTGTCGTCCACTGTCCGCGCGGCGCCGGCCTCGGGTTCTGCGGCGCCGCCGGGGGGTTCGACGGCGGCGTCCCCCAAGGCCGTGCGCAGCAGGGACGTTGCGCTGGCGGGGCGGCGCGCGGTCAGCCATTCGCGCAGGTGGGGATGCTGACGGTCGAACAGGGTCCGCAGCGCCGCGAAGGTGGCCAGGTCGTCGCGGTCGAGGCGGTGCACGACGCCGCCCGCCTCGGTGAAGGCGGCGAGTGCCTCGTGCGTCTTCGTGCCGTGGCCCCAGTCGGTGTTGCGCAGCAGGAACAGCCGCCGGCGCGGATTGCCGGCGGCGATCCCGGACATGACGCAGGCGCTGGTGATGCGGGGCAGGATCGCCCGGCCGTGGCCGGAAGTGATCGCCCGGAACGACCACTGAGCCTGCTCGCCGGTCTCGGCGTTGAGGGTGTGGGACAGCCGGGCGTGCAGCGGCGGTCGGGCGCTCGGGCTCGGTTCGAGGCCGAAGCCGCGGCGCGTCCCGCCGTTCTCGGTGATCCAGGCGGTGAGTCCCGCGTTCAGTAGCTCCGGCATGACGATGTCCTCATTGGCCGGCGTCACGCTCGGCACGGTCGCGACCAGTTCGGCGAACACCGCGTCCAGCGCCGCCAGGGATGGTTCGGCCGGATGCGGCGGCGTCCCCGCGGTCGAGGCCGGCCCGGTCGAGTTCCCGTCCGCCGCGGGTGTCGAACCGACTCGCCTCGCACCCTCCTGGGACGCGGCCGCCGGCCGGGCTTCGGCCTGGCCGGCCACTTCCCCCGCGCTCCCAGCCATACCGGATCCGACGGTCCCGGCGGATCCGGCCGCGGTTGCGGACGCATCGGGCCTGGCCGGTTCGGCGGCCCGGGCGGCAGCGTGCGCGTCGGGTTGCGCGGAGAAGTCGTCCAGCTCGCGGACGACGCCGGCGGACAGGCAGGTCTCCAGATGCCGGTCGATGCGTTGTAGCAGCTCGCGTGGGGTGTAGTGGGGGGCGCGGTCGAACGCCGCGCGCTTCACCGGCCAGGTCGGGTACGGCGGGGTGAAGCCGATCCGGTCGAAGTCCTCCCGGAACCGCCGCTCGATGATTCGGACGGTGATCGCGGGATCCTCAAGCCGATTGAGCGGCATGATCTCGTGGAAGCGGTCGCGCACGGACGTCACCGCGTTCTCCCGGAACAGGATCCAGCTCGCTGGCAGGCAGGCCAGCAGGCACAGCGTCCGCTCGGTCCGCTCATGCAGCATGAGCAGCCCGTCGGCGAGCACGTTGAACGCCACCGACCCGCCGCGCCGCCCGTCCGGATCGTCGTCACGGACCGCTGCCTCGGCCACAACCGTGTCGACCTGGTCCACCGCGATCACGCTTGGCCCGGTCAGGGCCAGCAGCCGGGACAGCTCGTGCACGATGTCGGCCGGGCGGCGGGTGGCGGGCCGGATGCCGCGGCGGGCCCGCTCGCCGGGCTCCTGTTCGTCCATCGATCGCAGATACGTCTCGCCAACGGTCAGCTCGTCGTAGTCGTCGGAGTTGTACAGCGTCAGAGCCCGCAGGGTGTGCTGACATTCCCGGGCCAGCGCCCGGTCGTGGTCGCCCAGCGCGACGATGAGGTCCTTCAGGTGCCCCGGCTCCAACGCCGTCTCGCCCACGACGGAGGCGGTCAGCTCCGCGGGTACGCGCAGTAGCTCGCACAGCGACCGCAGGAACCGTCGAAGCTGGGTCTCCCCGTCGACGGGCCGGAACAGGTCGGACAGCATCGACCCGACGACACTGGCATGGAACGCCTCGCTGCTCGCGTGCCCGACCAGGAAGAAGTACCCGCCGAGTTCCTGGACCTGCTGACGGACCCAGCCAAGCAGGTGCGTCTTGCCCGCGCCGGCCTGGCCCTGCACGACGACGCCGAGCGGCTTGCGCGTGTCGGCCTCCATCAGCGCGGCGAGGATGCGTCGCCGCGGCTCCGTGTGCAGGCCGTCGACGTGGACCGGGGAGCTGCGCCAGACGTCCTCCAGCGCGTGCACCCAGTCCAGCCTGACAGCGGCCAGGGCGTCCAGTTCGGTGATCATGCCGGTCCGATCAGCAGCAGGTGGTTGTCGTGCTCGCCGATGCGGACCGCCGCCGCGCGGTCCGCGGCATTCAGCGACTTCTGGTCCTCGTCCGGCACGACCCGCACGTCCGGCTGGCGCGCCATCCGCCGCAACGCCCGGTCGACCTGAGCCTTGGCCGTGCCGCCGAGAAGCGGGCGGACCTTCGCCAGCCGCACCCAGTCGTACGGCCCGGCGGCGAGACTGGCGTACGCCGCCCGGATAGCCGCCTCGATGGCCACGCCACCGTCCTCGTCGACCAGGCCGTCCGCGGGCCGACCGCTGTCCGCAGGCCTGGCTTCGTCCGCGGGCTCGGCGTCCACGGTTGCCGTCGTCGCTGTCGATGGAGCCGTCGCGGTGCCCGCCGCCGGTTCCGTGCTCGGATCGGGCAGCGCCGGGGTCGTGGCACTCGCCGGCGGGGAATCGGCCGGGCCGGGCGGATCGGCGCGGAACAACTCCCCGATGGCGATCTGCTCCCGTTCCAGGAACCGGTGCAGGCCCTCGGCGACGGCGAAGAAGACCCCGGCGGGCAGGGTGCCCGTCTCGATCGGACGCGGCGCCAACTCCTGGCAGCCCCGTGCCCAGCCGGCGTCGGTGACCTGATGGAACAGGAAGTTGCCGTGCCCGGGCACCTTGCCGCTCTCGACGAGGCGCAGCTCGTTGAGCCGGCGGCGCTCGGCGCCGACCAGGGTGAAGCGGAACCGCTCGCGCAGCTCCTCGTTGGAGATCGGCCGGTCCTGGGCGAGCAGGGCCAGCAGGATCGCCGCCTCCCGGGCGGACAGGGCTGAGCGGTCGCTGCTGGCTGATCCCGTGCGGCGCGCCGTGGTCGGGCGGGCCGGGGCGCTCGTGGGGGCTGGGGAGCTCGTGGGGGCTGGGGAGCTCGTGGGGGTCGGAGAGCTGGCGGGGGTCGGGGAGTTGGCGGGGGTCATGGTCCTATGCCTCTTTCGGAGTCTTTCGGCGCGCTTCGACGCATCGTTCGATCTGGCTCGCGACGGCGTCCACGTCGTCGAGCACCTGGTCGTTGGTGAACCGCAGGACGGCGAAACCGTCGAGGACGAGTTCGGCGTCCCGCCGCCGGTCCGATTCGTAGTGCGCAATCCCGCGGTGTTCCGGGCCGTCGACCTCGATGACCACCCGCTCGGCGGACCAGATGAGGTCGAGGTAGTGCAGCCCGGTCAGGGGGCCGGAGCGGTAGGGCTGGTTCCAGGCCCGCCCGTGCGCCCACTCCTTGGCGCGCAACGCGCCTTCGAGCCGCTTCTCCGCCCGGCTCGCCGGATGCGGCCGGCCGACGACCGCCGGCAGGACCACTCGGTTCGGTCGGTCATCGCCGCCCGCCGGCATACCCGGCTCATCCGTCGCCGTCGCCGTCGCTGTCGCCGTTGTCGGTGTCGCCGTCGCCGTCGGTGCCGTCGTCGTCGACGCCGACGGTGGGGCGGCTGGCGCCCTCCAGGTGGACTGCGGCCGGGCCGGCTCCGCCCCGGCGCTCCGCGCCCGGATGCGCCCCTCGCGCGTCGCTGCCGTCGGCTCCATCTGGTTGATCGCGGCCGTGGTCAGGGCCGCGGGGGTCGGTGTGGCGCCCTCGCCCGGCAGCGGGGACGCCGCAGTCTCGGACGCCCCGTCGGCCGGGGCCGGGCGCCCGCTCGCGGGGCAGGACACGGTCCTGACCTGGTCGGCGTCCGGGCCGTCGGGGAGCCCGGTCAACCACACGCCGACGCGTGCCGTATAGGCGAACCAGGCCAGTGCGTCGAGGGCGGTCCGTCGGTCGCGGAGCCGACCCCCGGATGCCCCCGGATCGACGAGCAGCACCAGCCGATCACGGCCGAACCCGGCGGCGATGGCCTTCGCGACGCCCGCGGCCCGTACCTCGACGGTGAACCGCGTGCCCGTCGGCGCCCCGCGCAGGGACCGCTCGGCCAGATCCGCCAGGTACGGCCCGAAGACGTCCAGCGCGGCGGCGCTCCGGCTGGCGAGGGCCCGCGCCGCGGCCACGCCCACCCCGCCCGCCGACTCGATGACCTCGGCGCCTGGCAGCCAGTCGGGGAACAGCGCCACCGCGACCGACTCCAGATCGGCGAGCAACGCCCGTTGGCAGGCGGCGAGCGACGGCTGTGCGTCCGGGCGGTAGCCGAGGACGGCGGGCGCGTCGGCGGGCAACGGGTCCAGCGCGGCGCGGACCGCCGGTTCGACCGTGTCGGCCAGCCGGATGACCCGGTCCGCGGGCAGCGTCGCCCAGGATCCACCGCGCCGGCGCCGGGGCGCCGCCGCCGGCCGACCTGACTTCTTTGGCGGGTTCGCGCGTGGTGCGTCTCGGGCGGCCTGCCCCGGATTGCGGGCGGCCTCCGCTGGGCCCCGGGCGGCAGGGTCTGATGGGCCTCGGGCGGCAGGGTCGGAGAGCGGAGAGGCTGGGGCCGCGTTCGGAGAGGAAGACACCGAGGCATTGCCGCTGCCCGGCCGGATCGCCAGCATCGTCGCGGGCCGTGGCTGCGTGGTCCGGGGCGGACCACCGGGTGCGGCGACCGGGGGGCGAGCAGTGCCGGCGGCCTGGTTCGTTCTTCGTCGCCATGCGGACGCCGCTTCGCCGGTCGGCGGTGTGGCCGGACTTCCGGCCCGCGAGCCACAGCCGGTTGGGGCCGAGGGAAAGGCGGGTTCGGCCAGCCGGGTTTGCGCCTGGGCTGGGAAGGCTGGTTCGATACTCGGCTTCGCGCGTCCGTCGATCGCGTGCCGGACCAGGGCGATCAGCGTGTCACGGGCGGAATCGGCGGGCTGGTCGAACAGGTCGATGGGGGCGAGCTGCTTCAGTAACCCGGGCAGCTCGCAGTCCTCGACCCGGACAGGCAGGAGCCGCCGCCCGGCTCCGGACGGGTCGGCGGCGAACGCCGCCTGCCACTCCGGGGTGTCGTCCAGGGAGCGCAGATACGCCGCAGACAGCACGACGATGGTGCGTTCCGCGCCGACGACGCCCTGCTGGATATGCAGGCTCCAGTTCGATCCTGGCACGAAGTCCCAGGCCCGGATGAGCACCCGGTAATGCGCGGACTCCAGTTGCCAGGCGAGCCACTCGGCCCACTGGCGATCTTCGGCCGCATACGAAAGAAAGAAGTCCCATCGTCCCATGGCCGACACGCCGTCCTCACCCCCGTTTCGGACTCGGCGCCGATTGTGCCACCGGGCCGCAAGGCCCGTGACGGCCGGTGGTTCCGGTACCCGCGGGGCCGCCCGCAGCCGACAGCCGATCACCCACCGCCGGGCGTCGAGCGGCCCGTGCTTTTCGTGGCACCTTCTCTCGCGATCCGACCGACGCGGTGTTCCCCGAAACCCGCCGACCTCCCGGCCGAGAAATCCGAGGTGTTTGCTCGGAGAACAACGGCGAGGGAGTCCTCCCGCCCCGAACTGCCGTTTCGAAGAACCCATCGGGCCCGTGTCGGGGACGGTGGATAGGACGTCGGCGGTAATCCCGGGCGGCCACGGGCGCTCGCTGTCACCGTCCCGGTCGTCGTCCGCGCCCCGGCACGCTGACCGCTCTGGCGCCGGATCGGCCGGAGGCGCTCGGTTATAGTCGGCTCACGGATGATCCCGACCTGGTGGCGGGCCGGGGCGGCGGGGGAACGCGGCGGACGCGGAGTAGCGCGTGATCGTGCAGGGGCACGTCCAGGCGGTGCTGCCGGACTACGAGATCGGCGCCGAGCTCGGCCGGGGTGGATTCGGCCGCGTGTTCGCCGCCCGGCATCGCCGGCTCGACCGGGACGTGGCGGTCAAGGTGCTGGCGGTGCCCGCGCCCGCGCCGGAGCTGCCCGCCGACGGCGTCGACGCCGAGGCGCGGATCGTCGCCAGCCTCGACCATCCGCACATCGTCCGGGTCCTCGACTACGTGCGCGACGCGGACATGGCGCTCATCGTCATGGAGCTGCTGCCCGGCGGGACGCTCGCGCGGCGCGCGCAGGCGGGGCTCGCGCCGCCGGCCGCCTGCGCCACCGTCGCGGCGGTCGCCGTCGCCCTCGACCGGGTGCATCGCGAGGGCCTGCTGCACCGCGACATCAAGCCGTCGAACATCCTGTTCGCCGCGGACGGGGCGCCCAAGCTCACCGACTTCGGCATCGCGCGGCTGTTGGAGGCGACCGGTACCGCCACGCCGACGAGCGTGGTCGGTTCGACGCCGTACCTGGCGCCCGAGCAGTTCGACCTCTCCGCCGCCGGGGTGGCCGCCGACGTCTACGCCCTCGGCGCGGTGCTGTACGAGCTGCTGGCCGGCTCGCCGCCGTTCGGGGCCGACCCGCGTCCACACGTCATGGCCGAGCGGCACCGCCGCGCCGTGCCGCACCCGCTGCCGCGGATCCCCGCCGAGCTGGCGGCCGTCACCCTGCGGGCGCTCGCGAAGGATCCGGCGGACCGCCAGCCGAGCGCGTTGGCCTTCGCGGCGGACCTGATCGCCGCCACCAGGTACGCGTTCGGACCGGACTGGCTGGCGGGCACCGGGATCAGCTTCCGCGGCGACGAGGACCTGCGTCGCCGCATCCGCGGCCCGCTCCCGCCGACGCGGCGCTACCGGCCGGCGGACGCCAGCCTCCCGACCGACGGTCGGCCCCCGGGCGCGGGCGGCGGCGGGTCCAGTTCGCGATACGCCGGGGTCGTGCGGTCCCTGCGGTCCCTGCGGGACGGGGCCAGGCCGGTGTGGGCGCGGGCGGGGAAGCTCGGCTGGTCCGCGTCGGCGCTGATCGCGGTCGTCCTCGCCGTCGCCGTGCTGCTCGCCACCGGCGTCCTGCGCGTCGGATCGGGTGGCGGCGGCGGACCCGCGGCCGCGCCCGTCCGCCCGAGTGCCCCGCCGGCGTACCCGGTGAGCGCGCCGTTGCCGCTGCGGGGCCTGGTCAGCCTGGCGGCGGACGGCGACGGCGGCATCCTACTCGCCGACTCCAGCCAGCACGCGCTGACGCTGTTCGCGCGGGGGGCGGCCAGCACCGTCGTCGGCCGGGCCGCCGCCGACCGCAGCGGCCAGCCGGGACCGGCCCGGGACGAACCCGCCGCGGTCGCCGCGCTGCGCCGCCCGGCCGGCATCGCCGCCGGCGGCGGGTCCGTCTTCGTCGCCGACGAGTGGAACTGCGTCGTCCGCCGGGTCTACCGGCCGGCGGGTCAGCCGTGGCGGGTCGAGACCGTCGCGGGGCGCCCGTCGACGGAGGCGGTGGACCGGGTGCTGGCGGGCGCGGCCGACCGCGGCAAGTCGGTGGCGCCGGCGACGATCTGCCCGGTGGGCGGTGGGGGCGGGCCGAAGAACGTCGGCGCGCAGATCGGCACGCCGACCAGCGTCGCGGTGAGCCCGAGCGGGGTCCTGTACTTCACCACCGGCTACGTCGGCCAGGTCTGGAAGATCGATCCCGCCGCCGGATCGGGTGACTACCGGACCACCGCGGCGCAGCTCGTCGCCGGCAACGGCGCCGCCACCGCCCGCGGCCACCGGGCGGCCCACGAACGCCGGTACGACGACGGCACCGACCGGGCGAGCGAGGTCCCGCTGGCCAACGCCTACAGCGTCGCGGTCGATGCCGCCGGCCGGGTGTACGTCCTGTCGTACGCCGACGGGCACGCCCGCATCCACGTCGTTGAGGACGGCCGGATCAGGACCGTGGTCGACCGCGGCCTCGACGACGCCGACATCACCAGCCTCACGCCGGCCCCTGGCGGCGAGGGGGTGCTGTTCACCGACGCCCGGCACGGGACGGTCTGGCAGGTGGGGGACCGGCCGGGCGGCACCGGCACCGGCACCGCCCGCACCGCCACCGCCACCGCCACCGCCGGCGCCGTCGCCCTCGCCCGGCCCGTCCTGCGACAGGCGTGCGTCGGCGACACCGAGCGGCTGTTCGGCGTCCTCGCCGATCGCGGCGGCGACCTGTACTACACCTGCAACGACGCCACCCAGGCGTCGCTCTACCGGATGCCCGCGCGTGCGCTCGCCGCCGGCGGATCCGGTCCGGGCCAGCGCATCCTGTACTGACCGCGGGTTGCGCCCGGTGGGCGGGGTTCGGTCGACCGCGGTCGGTGCAGGCGGGACGATCCGGTCGGCGGGCAGCCGCCCGTGCGCCGAGACGGTCCGCGGGAGGATGGTTCATGACAACCGACGGTCGGGTGCTCTACCTCGTCGCCTGCGGTGGGTATCCCGCGGTCGAGCTGCCGGCGTTCGTCGAGCACGCCCGGTCCGCCGGGTGGGACGTGTGCGTGATCGCCACTCCGGCCGCGATGGTGTTTCTCGACGCCGGGCGGCTCGCCGAGCTCACCGGCCATCCGGTCCGCTCCGCGTACAAGCGGCCGGGGGAGCCCGACGTGCTGCCGCCGGCCGACGTCTTCGTCGTCGCGCCGGCGACGTTCAACACCGTCAACAAGATCGTCGCGGGCATCTCGGACACCCTGGCGCTGGGCCTGCTCAACGAGGCTCTCGGCGCGGGTCTGCCGATCATCATGGCGCCCTACCCGAACAGTGCCCTGGCCGGCCACCCCGCCTACGCCGCGAGCGTCGAGGCGCTGCGCTCCTGGGGCGTGCGCCTCGTGTTCGGTCGGCCCGGTGACCCGCGCGGCGGCGCCGACCAGCCCGGCCGGGAGAACACCGCCTTTCCCTGGGACGGCCTGCGTGCCGCGCTCGAAGCCCTCCCGCCGGCTCGTGGCGGGACGGGGCAGGCCAGATGAAAGGTCCTTTGTCCTGCAACATTCCCACCGGGACGGCCCGTCTTGTCCCGCCTGCGTCCCTGCCTGCCCCCGCCGCCGATTCCGGTCGTCGTTCCGGCGGCGCGGGATGTTTGGCGGCGAGCCTCCGCGGAACGCCGTGGATATCCCTGCGACCTCCCGGAACTGCGAAGGAGGCATCCCATGACGACTGGTGAGACCGGGGCGACTGGTGAGACCGGGGCGACTGGTGAGACCGGGGCGACTGGTGCGACCGGGTTCAGCGACATCGTCCACGACCTGATCACGGTGCAGTACCACGCGCTGAAGGCCGGGAACGACTACGACCAGTTCATCCGCGACGCGGAGAACGCCGACGAGCGGGAGATCGCCGAGTTCTTCCGCACCCTGATGAGGGAGGACGCCGACCGTGCGAGGGCCTGCCACCGGTACCTCGCCCACCTGTCCGGCACTCCGGCCGCGGGTTCCGCCGTGACCTGACCTGATCTGACCGATCCGGTCCGGCCGGGTCCTGGTGAGGTGCTGGTGAGGTTGGGCCTGCGCGCCATACCCGGTCGATCCGGTCGGATTCGGCCACCCCGGGAGGCCGGGTGCGGCGGATACTGCGACGATGAGCCGTGCGTCGGCGCCGACTCATCCGCCTTGTGGCCTTTGTCTGTGTGATCGGATGCGGGTTCGTCCTCGTGGGATGCGTCGGTGGCACACCCCCGCCGCGCCGGCCCGAGGCGGCCCGCGTCCCGACGTCGACCGGCCCCGGCGGTGATCAGGCCCGGGGCTTCGACGTGCGGGCCGAGAACGCCCGCCCGGGGGCCGAGTGCGGCCTGAGTCAGCTCGGCCCGCAGAACGCGGTGGAGGGCTGGCTCGACCACGCCAGCGTCGCCGCGGGCACGCCGGTCCGGCTGTTCGCGTCGACCACGGCCCCCTCGCTGACGATCTCGGCCTTTCGCACCGGGTGGTACGGCGGGCGGACCTGCCGCCTGATGACGACGGTCGGGCCGCTTCCCGGCCGTCGCCAGGCCGGCCAGGCGCACAGCCCCGCGACCAACACGATCTCCGCGGCGTCCTGGGCACCCACCACCACCTTCGCCACCGCCTCCTGGCCGCCCGGTGACTACCTGTTCCGGCTGGACGCCTCCGACGGAAACCACCGGTACGTGCCGCTGACCGTCCGGGGGCCGTCCGCCGCGGGACGGGTGGTGATCCTCAGCGCGGTGACCACCTGGCAGGCCTACAACGCCTGGGGCGGTTACAGCCTCTACCACGGTCCGCGCGGTTTCGCGGACCGGGCGAGGGTCGTCTCGTTCGACCGGCCGTACGACTACGGCGACGGCGCGGCGGACTTCACCGGCAACGAGGAGCCCCTCGTGGCTCTCGCCGAGCGCCTCGGCCTGCCGGTGTCCTACGCCACCGATCTCGACCTGCACGCCGACCCGCACCTGCTCGACGGCGCCCGGGCGGTGATCTCACTGGGCCACGACGAGTACTACTCCCCGGCGATGCGGGCCGCGCTGACCGCCGCCCGCGACCGCGGCACGAACCTCGCGTTTCTGGGCGCCAACGCCGTGTACCGGCGGATCCGCCTCGACCCGTCGCCGCTGGGACCCGATCGGCTGGAGACCGCCTACAAGGTCGGGCAGGAGGATCCCCTGTACGGCCGCGACGACGCGCACATCACCGCCAACTGGCCCTCCCCGCCGAACGCGGACCCCGAAAGCTCGCTGACCGGCGGGATGTACCAGTGCAACCCGGTCCACGGCGACCTGATCGTCGCCCGCCCGCAGTCGTGGCTGCTCGAGGGCACGGGGCTCGCGGCCGGCGCCCGCCTGCCCGGCCTGATCGGCTCCGAGTACGACCGGGTCGACCTCGCCTACCCCACCCCGCGGCCGATCGAGGTGATCGCCCACTCGCCGATCACCTGCCGCGGCGTCCACGACTTCTCCGACGTCAGCTACTACACGACGCCGTCCGGGGCGGGCGTGTTCGACAGTGGGACCAGCGCCTGGGTCTGCCCGCTGGCCGACGTCTGCGGGCCCGGGACCGGTGGCCCGGTCATCCAACGGGCGATCACCCAGATCACCACGAACCTGCTGACCGCCTTCGCCGCGGGTCCGGCCGGGTTGCGCCATCCCGCCGTCGACGCCGTCCCGGCCGAGGACCACGGCGGCACCGCGCCGGGAGAGAAGAACTGACCGGCCGGGGTCGGGCGCGGTAGCGGGGCCGGCCGTGTACCTGGCGGGGCGGGGCCCGCTGCCCGAGTCCGCACGCAGCCGGAAGACCGGCGTCGAGGCCGGCGACAACCTGAGCGGCGATGTCGACGCCAAGGCCGGCGCGAGCACCGAAGCCGGCCCCCATTTCGATGTCGGGGCCGAGGCCGAGGCCGGGGCCGATGTCGATGTCGGGGCCGGGGCCGAGACCGACGCGGGGGCCGCGGCGCCCGCCGTGTCCGCCAACGTCCTGTTCCTCGGTCTGACGAGCCTGGTCACCGACCTGTCCGCCGAGATGGTGGCCTCGGTGCTGCCCCTGTATCTGACCGTGCGACTGGGATTCAGCGCCCTGCAGTTCGGCGCCGCCGACGGTCTCCTCCAGGTCGTCGCCGCGGTCGCCGCGCTGGCCGGAGCACTGCTCGCCGACCGGTGGCGGCGCTACCGCGAGGCGGCCGGCGCCGGGTACGCGCTGTCGGCGGCCTCCCGGCTTGGTCTGCTCGGGGCGCACGGCTGGCTGCCCGTGCTGGCCTGGCTCGGCGCCGACCGGCTCGGCAAGGGGATCCGGACCGGTCCCCGCGACGCGCTCATCTCGCTGTCCGCGCCCCGCGGGCGGCTCACCGAGGCGTTCGGGCTGCACCGGGCGTTCGACACCGGCGGCGCGCTGCTCGGGCCGCTGCTGGCCGTGGCCCTGCTCGGCGTCGCACCCGGTTCCTACTCGACGGTGTTCACCGCGGCGTTCCTCATCGCCGTCGTCGGCCTCGCGGTCCTGGCACTGTTCGTGGAGAACCGCCGCCCCGCGGACGCCGGGCCGAAGCCCGCGATGACGCCGGCCGGTGGGGCGCCCGGCCGGCTGTGGACTCCTCTCGCCGAGCTGTGGGCGAACCGCGCGCTGCGCCGGCTGCTTGCGGCGGCGGCCCTGCTGAGCCTGCCCGCGGTGAGCGATGCGCTGCTGTTCCTGGCGCTGCGCCACCAGGCCGGCGTGGACAGCCGGCTCTTCCCCTCCCTGTTCGTCGTCGAGTCGCTGTGTTATCTGCTGTTCGCGGTGCCGATGGGTCGGCTGGCCGACCGGGTCGGCGCCGGGCGGGTACTGCTCGGCGGTCAGGTGGCGCTCGGCTGCTGTTTCGCCGTCCTGCTCGCCCCGGCCCCGTACGGGTGGAGCGTGCTCGCCCTGCCCGTGCTGCTGGGGATCTACTTCGCCGCCTCGGACGGCGTGATCGCCGCCTTGACCAGTCAGACCGTGCCCGCGTCGGCGCGCACCACGGGGCTCGCCCTCGTCGGTGTCGTGCTGGCCGCCGGGCGAGGGACCGCGACGCTCGGTTTCGGCGCGGTCTGGACCCGTTTCGGACCGGGCGCCGCCCTCGCCGACGCGCTCGTGCTGACCCTGGTGAGCGGGACGTGCGCGGCGGTGCTGCTGCGTTCCTTCCGACCCGGACATCCGGCTCCCCGCCCCGCCGATGCCGTTCCCGCTCCCCGGCTCCCCGCGTCCAGACGCGCCGCTTCCCGGCGCGCCGCGACCAGCCGTGCCGCGCCCGCGATTTCCGCGCCCGCGATTTCCGCGCCCGCCGTTTCCGCATCCGCGATCCCCGTATCCGGCGTTCCCGTAGCAGCGGTCTCCGCAGCCTCCAGGGGAGCGCGCAGTCGCGGCCGCGGTCTCGGACGGGGACTGCGATGGCCGTCGGGCCTTCGGGTGGGGGCGTTCGCCGTGGTCGTCGCGGTGTGCCTGACCGCAGTGGTGGTGGTGAGCGTGCGGGACGGACGGCGCGAGGCGGCCGCCGTCCGGGCGTCGGCCGCACACCGCACCGGGCCGGCGGCGTCGCCGGGCGCCGCCCGCCCGGTGCCGATGACCGCGTCGCTGCCGGCGTTGCTGGCCCGCCCGCACCTGCTGGTGCTCGACGCCGCCGAAGGTGCGGGCTTCGGCCGGGTCGAGGCCGCCGACCTGCGCGATCCGGCCGGCCCGCGCGCGTCGACGGCCCTGACCTGTGACCGGGTGGACCAGCGGGCCGGACGCGGCATCTGCCTGCGCGACGACCGGGCGTCCGCCCGCGCCGGGGTCGCCGTGTTCGACGACCGGCTGCACGTGCTGTTCCGGCTGCCGATCGCGGGCCTCGCCAGCCGCACGCGGGTCGCGCCGGACGGGTGGATCGGCGCGGTGACGACCTTCGTCGTCGGCGACGCCTACAACATCGACACCTTCTCGACCCGGACGCTGCTCATCGACCTCACCGCCGGCCGGATCGTCGCCGACCTGGAGGACTTCGCCGTGACGCGGGGCGGGCGCCGGCTACACGCCATCGACGAGAACCTCTGGGGCGTCACCTTCGCGGCGGATTCCGACACCTTCTACGCCACCCTGCACACCGGCGATCATTACTACCTGATCCGCGGGCACGTGCACGACCGGCGGGCGGAGATCCTCCGCGACGGCGTGGAGTGCCCGTCGCTGTCTCCGGACGGCGACCGCATCGCCTACAAGTCCCGGCGCAGCCACGGCTTCGCCCCCGCCACCTGGCGCCTGCACGTCCTCGATCTCGCGACCGGCGCGGACCATCCGCTGGCCGAGACCCGCAACGTGGACGACCAGGCCGCCTGGACCGACCACGACCACGTCAGCTACGCCGTGGCGAACCCCGGCTCCGGCACGCCCCTCGCCGACACCTGGACGGTCCCGGCCGACGGCACCGGGCGCCCGCGGCTGCTCGTCCCGGCCGCCCAGTCCGCGGTCCCGGTCGCGCCGGCTGCGCCGGGCTGACGCGAGCCGTCCGTCATGGAACGATTGCGAGATGAAACAGCCAAGGTGGCGGTTTGCGCTGCTGCTAGTACTCACCGCTTCCGCGCCCATCGTGACGGGGCTCGTCGGTGGCTGGGTGGGCGGTTGGCTCGATTCCGGCACCGACGGCTACGCAGCCGGCGGATTCATGGTCGGCGCCGTCTACGCAAAGGCGGCCCACCACATCTATGCGCCCCGCCCCCTTGGCGGCGGTCAGGGGCGCAGTCTGGGGTAGTAGTTCGCCGGGCCGACGGCGCGTAGATCCTGTTCCATGGAGCCGTCGTAAAGGTCCGGTTGGCCGTCGGGGCCGTACTCGAAGCGCCAGGCCTGGCGCTTGTAGGTCCAGTTCAGCGGCTGCAGCTCGTGCGCCCGCCGCCAGTGCGCCACCGCGGCGAGGTGGTCGCCGGCACGTTCGAGATGCTGACCGAGCTCGAAGTGGGCGGCGGCCGTCGCGACGTCGGGCGGGCGGGGCGCGGAGCGTGCGACGACCTCGTCCGGCGCCAGGACGTACTCGCTGGCCGCGCCCTTGTCCGCCCAGTCGAGCAGCATCCGCAGGTACAGCTCCGGTTCGGCGTGGTCGGCGATGACCCGGGTCATCTCGACCAGCGAGACGGTCGAGTCGGACAGCCCGTCGTCGCTGCGCAGCACCTCGCGCATCCGGTCGAGGGTGCCGGCGCTCGCGGCGGCCTCGCGCGCCAGGTCGGCCTCGCGTAACTCGTCGAAGATGACGACCCGGCCGGGGAAGGCCGGCTCGGCCGGGCGCACGATCATCCCCGCCTCGTCGATCCACACCCCGCTCGGCACGTTGACCACGCCGAACAGCCGGCCGAGGCTGTGCTCGGCGTCGATCGCCGCCGGGTGCCGCGGCGCCGCGCGCTCCACGAACTGCCGCCCGGCCTCGGGCCCCGCGACGTCCATCGCCACCGTGACGATCTCCAGGTTGTTCCCGCGCAGCCGCTCCCGCAGCTCGGCCCACAGCGGCAGGTCGTGGGCGCAGCCGCACCAGGACGCCCAGGCGACGAGCAGCACCTTCGTGCCGCGTAGCCGCGAGAGCTGGAACGTCGCGCCGTCGAACGTCGGCAGCGTCAGCTCCGGCGCCTCGGCGATGGTCAGCATCCGGCCGGTGACGGCGGCCTCGGGGCCGATCGCCGTCAGCCCGTGCTCCGCGTCGACGACGAGCGGCATCCCGAGCCGGCGGGCGACCACCTCGACGACGATGTCACCGGCGGCGTCCCGCGCCTCGGCCGGCAGCGGTACGCAGTGCTCGCCCTTGCAGGCGCCCTGCGGTTTGATCGACCATCCGGTGCCCGCGGTGAAGACCGCCGGGTCCACGGTGTCCGTGCTCACCAGCATGGGTTGCTCCCTCGGATCAGGGCTGGCATGGGGTCGCATCCAGGCTCGGGCTCGCGTCCAGGCTCGGGGGCGCGCTCGGGCTCGGGGTCGCGTTCAGGTTCAGAGGACGACCCTTGGCAGCGCGTACTGCTCGAGCCGCTGCCGCATGGGTACGGCCTCGGCGACCCGCGCCTCGGTCTGGGCGGCGAAGTATTCCAGCAGGGCGACGTCGTGCTCGGGCCCGGCCGCCAGCACGAACCGTTCCAGCTCGGCGTCGGCCGCGGCCTGGCCGGCGGGGCGGTGGCCGAGCAGGGCGGCGGCCCGGTCGAGGTCGCGCTCGACGTTGGCCGCCCCCACGGCGACCATCGCGCCCGCCCACTGGGCCAGGGCGAGCGCGGCGCTCTGGTTGGCCTCGTCGACGGGCGTCGCCGGCACCATCCGCCGCACGGTGCCCGCGAGCACCGTGGTGACGCGGGCGGGGTAGCCCGTCGGGAGGGTCACCGGCGGCGCGGGCTCGATCTTGACGCCCTCGACCTCGGCGATCGCCCACAGCATCGCCCGGCGCACCATCAGGTCCCAGGTCAGGTACTCGGCCTGCAGATCGGCGGTGCGCAGCTCGGTCAGTGGCCCGCTGAGCGCCATCACCGCGGTGAGCATGTAGGTGGCCGTGTAGAACGACAGCGCCGAGGGGTCGACGGTCGTGCCGGCCACCCGCTGGTAATGGCGGATCATGTGTTCGATGTCGGCGCCGAGCGGCTCGGTGCCGGCCCGGGTTCGCAGCCCGGCCAGGTCGGACAGCGGGTCGCCGACGTGCGACGCCTCGAAGTCGTAGACGCAGGTGATCCGGCCGTCGACGAACAGGAACTGGCCGGTGTCGCCGTGGATGAACCGGGCCCGGTTGCCGGCGGTGGGCAGCCGGCGCCGCGCCCAGCGCAGCGCCCACTCGACGAGCGGTTCGGGAGCCTTCTTCGTTCGCCGGTACAGCCGCTCGTTGGCGTCGACGAACGCGAGCTGCGCGCCCTCGGGCGTGGTCGGAACCTCGATGCCGGCGGCGGCGAACTCGGCCACGTCGATGCTGTGCATCCGGGCGAGGATCTCCATGTACTGCTCGGCGATGCCCCGGCGCTGCTCGTCGTCCGCCGCCTCGGCGACGTCGCGGGTCCCGGGCACCCGGTCCATGACGATGCCGATCGGATCGCTGCTCATGCCGTGGACGTGGGGGACCGGGACGCCGTTGCGCTCCAGGATCCGCAGGATCGCGGCCTCGCGGTCCAACCCCGGGTAGGGCTCGGCGTCGATCTGCTTGTCCCCGCGGACGTACAGCGGGATCCGGGTGCCGTCCCGGTCGACGGTGAGGTACCAGGCCTTGCGCCAGCGCGGCTGGCGCTCGATCGCGGTGACCCTGCCCCCGACCAGCTCCTCGACCCGGGCGACGAGGCGGTCCTCCTCCGCGGTGCGGGCGGCGGGTACCGGGCCGGCGGCGCCCCCGGACGCGGCGGCGCCCCCGGACATGTCGGCGGCGTCCTCGGCTGCCGCGGCGCCGGTCACGGCTGGATCTGGGGGTAGTAGTTCTCGGCGCCGAGGGCGCGGACGTCGTCGAGCCAGCCGGTGCCGTACGCGTCGATCGTCCGCACGGACTCGGGGTCGGCGAGGTTCCAGGCCTGGCGCTTGTACGTCCAGTTGTCGGGTTGCAGGCGGTGCGCCTCGCGCCAGTGGGCGACGGCGGCGGGGTGGTCGCCGGCGCGGTGGACGTACTCGCCGAGTTCGAAGCGGGCGGCTGCCCGGCTGACGGCGCCGTCGCGCGGCCGGGCGCGTTCGAGCACCTCGTGCGGCTGGAGGGCGTACCGGCTGGCGCGGCCGTTCGCCACCCAGTCCCTCATCATCGCCGGGTACACCGCCGGGTCGATGGCCATCTTCCCGATCTCGGCGCGGACGTCACGGTGGTCGGGGGGCAGCTCGTCGAGCGACCGCGCGGCAGTCTCGGAGCTGGCGTGCGGATCCTCGATCCACGCCGGCTCCGCCGGGCGGACGATGACGCCGTCCTCGTCGATCCACAGCCCGTTGGGCACGTTGACGACGCCGAACTTCGCCCCCAGCTCGTGCCGGGCGTCGATGAGCGCGGGATGGTTCGGCCCGGCCTTCTCGATCCAGGGCCGGGCGGCGTCCGGACCGCCGGTGTCCAGCGCGACCGTGACGACCTCGAGGCCCAGCGGGTGCAGCTCCTCGCGCAGCGCGCTCCACAGCCGTAGGTCCTCCCGGCAGCCGCACCAGGAGGCCCACGCGACGAGCACGACCTTCTGCCCGCGCAGGCTGTCCAGCCGCCACGGCGTCCCGTCCAGCCGGGGCAGTTCGAGCGCCGGCGCCTCGGCGGTGGTGAGCGCCCGGCCGGTGACCGCGGACTCCGGGCCCAGCGCCCACACGCCGTGCGCCTCGTCCGCCACCAGGCCCATGCCGAGACGTTCGGCGAGCCCCGTCACGTCGAGCCGGCCGTCGGGCCGGCGCACCGAGCTCGGTAACGGTACGCACACGTCGCCCTTGCAGGCGCCCTGAGGCTTGATGGCCCAGCCGGTGCCGGCGTGGAAGCCGGCGGGGTCCACGGTGAGATCGTCGAGGATCATGCCGTCTCCAGGCCCATCAGGCCGAGCATGGTCCCGGGGTCGACGCCCATGCGGTGCGACAGCGACAGGGCGTCCCAGTACTCGCGCCAGGCGACGATGCGGCCGTCGTCGTTCACCTCGAAGATGGCGAGCAGGGGGTTCGACACCCGCGTGCCGTCGTGCAGCATCGTCACATGGTCGATCCGTTCGGTGACGACGTGGCGGTCGTCGCTGACCACGGTGAGGATCTCGCAGACGCAGTCGGAGTAGTCGCCGGCCTGTCGAGCGAGTTCCTTGGCGATGAGTTCCCGGCCGCGCAGCGCCTCCCGGCCGGGCACGCTCATCTGGTATGTCGCGTCCTCGGTGAACTGGGCCAGCAGCCGGTCCATGTTGCCGACGAAGTCGCCCTCGTCGAACAGGCGCAGGAGTTCGCGGACGGGTGCTTCCTGCCGTGTACCCATGCGGGAGCCCTCCTCGGAGGTCGGGTCGGCCCGCTGGGTCGGCTTCTGCAGGGCCCTCGCGCGAGGTGTCCGGCGAGGTGTCCGGGGGCAGCGGGATCCTCCGGGCAGGCCCGGGCGAACCATAACCACCGCCCCCGACAAACCGCAAGGATCAGGTCGATAAATGAACTCAACTGCCTATCTCATGACGCCTGCGCCCCCGACCCGGTGGACGGCGCCGACGTGGGAAAGAGCAGCGGCAGAGTGTCCAGTCCGAGCGTGCCGCGCGGCCACTTGACCTGCGGCGACGCACCCGGAGCGAGGGCGTAGTCGGGGATCAGCCGGTGCCACTCCTCGAACACCAGGCGCATCTCCAGGCGCGCCAGGTGCGACCCCAGGCAGCGGTGCACCCCGGCGCCGAAGCTCAGGTGCGGGCTCTCGCCGCGGTGGAAGTTCACCGTGTAGGGGTCGGGATGACGCAGCTCGTCCCGGTTCGCGGCGGCGAGGTTGGTGGTGACCCGGGTGCCCGCGGGCAGCGTCCGCCCGTCCAGCACCGTCTCCTCGGTGGTCACCCGCGGCACGAACGGCGCCGGTGGGTCGAGACGCAGAAGCTCCTCGATCGCGGCCGGGATGAGCGCGGGATCGTCGACGATCTCGCGGCGCCGGGCCGGGTTGCGGATCAGCCGGTCCATGCCGAACGAGAGCGCGTCCACCACGGTGTCCAGACCCGCCAGGACGAACAGGAAGCACAGGCCGATGGCCTCCTCGTCCGTGAGGGCCTCGTCGCCCATGCTGGCCTCGGTGTTCGGCGGGCACAGAAGCTGGCTCAGGACGTCGTCGCCCGCGACGCCGCGGCGCGTCGGGACCAGGTCGGACAGGTAGCTGAACAGCCCCAGCGCCGTGGCCATGGCGGCCTCGGTCGCGGCCTCGTCCAAGGCGGTGTTCCCGGAGGGGTCGCTGAGCCCGAGGATGGCGTCCTTCCATTCGATGAACTGGTCGCGCATCTCCAGTGGGAGCCCAAACAGCGTGAGGAATACCTGGACCGGGAAGATTCCCGCCACCTCGGAGACGTATTCGCAGGACCCCCGTTGCACCAACGGCTCAATGATCTCGATGATCTGCCGGCGCAGCTCCTCCTCCAGCGGTCGGATGGCCCGCGGGCTGAAGAACGGCTGGAGAATGCGGCGGTAGCGGGTCTGGTCGGGCGGGTCGAAGGCGATGGGAACGAGCGGCAGCGGGCTGCCGAGGACGTCGAACGCCTTCTTCGACGAGAAGACCGTCGGCTGCCGTAACACGGTCTCGACGGTCTCGACGTCGGTGACCGCGATGCCGCCGTCGAGGTGCACCGTGCGACCGTGCTCGCGCAGCTGGCGCCAGGCCGCGTCCCGATCCCGCGCGATCGGAAGATCGTTGAGCGTGATTTTCCCGCTGTTGCGGTCGTCGGTCATCGCTGTCCCCTCGACTCGTCCACCGGCGCGCCGTGTGACCCACGACTCATCCCGGGCATGTGAGGCAGAGTGCCTCATAAATCTTTTGTGAGTCAAGGCGTCTCATAGAATTTCGGCCCGTGGAGACGACGGTCGAGGATGCCCGAATCGCCCGTACCCGCGCCGCGGTGCGCGACGCCGTGCGGTCGCTGTTCGAGGAGGAGGGGCCCGCGGCGCTGACGCACCAGCGCGTGGCGCAGCGGGCCGAGGTGGGCCGGGCGACGATCTACCGGCACTGGCCGCGTCAGGTCGACCTGATCACCGAGGCGCTGAAGATCACCGAACAGCCGCTGCTGCGCGCCGGCGAGGGCCCCCTTCGGGAGTGGCTCAGCCGCGAGCTGATCCGGTCCGGGGCCGATCTCGCCCAGCCGGTCGCGCGGCAGTTCCTCACCACCGTCATCGCCACCGCCGACCGGAACCCGGCCGTGGCCGAACTCCGCGACGATCTGCTGCGGCGCATTTCATCGCTGCTGCGCGCCGCGATCGACCGGGCGGTCGCCGCCGGTGAGACGGTGGCGGAGCGCGACAACGACGAACTGCTCGCCCAGATCCTCGGCCCGCTGATCTTCCGGGTGACGATTCAACGCGCACCCGTCGACCGCGACTTCGCCGACCGCATCGTCGACGCGGCCCTCGGCGCTCCGTCCTAGCGAGACGGTCCGCAAGCGTCATCTCGGCGAACCGGGGCTCTCGCGCGCCGCTGCGCGGGCGCGATGGCGCCGCGCCTCCGGCATTGCGCCGCCAGCCTTTAGACCACTAGTCTAGTAGTAGACCAGTGATCTAGGAGTGCGCATGTTTCGTCTCGACGCCGGGTCCGGCGTACCGATCTACCGGCAGCTCGTGCAACAGGTGCGCCAGGACGTCATGCTCGGCCGGCTGAAGCCGGGCGAGCAGCTCCCGACGGTGAAGGAGGTGGTGGAGGCGCTCGCGGTCAACCCGAACACGGTCGTGAAGGCCTACGGCGAGCTGGAGCATGGGGGAATCGTGGTGCGCCGCCAGGGCGTGGGGACCTTCGTCGCGTCCACGCCACCGACGCCGCTGCTGGAGGCGCCGCCCGCGCTGCTGGCCTCGCTGGTCCGCTGGGTCCGGCGGGCCAGGCAGCAGGGGCTGTCCGCCGAACAGATCCGGGCGCTGGTCGCCCTCGCGCTGGACGAGCCGGGCACCGGCGACGCCGTCCACCGCAGCGCCGGAGGTGCCGCATGACGGCCGTGTTGCGTGCGGACGGGTTGGGACGCCGCTACGGACGGGGCACGTGGGGGCTGCGCGACTGCACCGTCGAGGTGCCCGCCGGACGGGTGGTGGCGCTGGTCGGCCCCAACGGCTCCGGGAAGACCACCCTGCTCCACCTGGCCGCGGGGCTGCTGCCCCCCAGCGCCGGAACGGTCCACGTCGCCGGCCTGGCCCCGGCCCGCCAGCTCGCGCGGATCGGTTTCGTCGCCCAGGACGCGCCGCTGTGGCCGCGCCTGCGGGTCGCCGACCTCCTCGATGCGGGTCGGCACCTCAACCCCCGCTTCGACGCGGTCCTGGCGGCCGAGCGGATCGGGCGGCTCGCCATCCCGCCACGCGCCCGGATCCACACCCTCTCCGGCGGGCAACGCGCCCAGGTCGCGCTCACCCTGGTCCTGGCCAAACGACCGGACCTGCTGCTGCTCGACGAGCCGCTGGCCAACCTCGACCCGCTCGCCCGCCGGGACTTCCTGGCCTCGATGTTCGCCGCGTGCACCGAGTCCGGCGCCGCCGTGGTGTTCTCCTCCCACGTCGTGGCCGAACTGGAACGCATCTGCGACTACCTCGTCGTGCTGCGCGATGGCCGGGTGCGGCTCGCCGGCGACATCGACGACCTGCGGCATGACCACCGGGTCGTCACCGGGCCGGCCGGCTGGCCGCAGGCCGGCGGGTGGTCGGTCATCAGCGCGCGAAGCACCGCCGGGCGGACCACCGCGCTGGTCCGGCCCGACCCGGCCGCCGTCGCCGGACCGGGCCTCGACGAATCCCAACCCACGTTCGACGAACTGGTACTCGGCTACCTCGACGACGCCCGCCACCCCCCGCAGGAGGCACTCACATGACCTGGTTCGCCTGGCGACAGCACCGCGGGCAGGCGCTGTGGGCCGCGCTGACCGTCGCGGCCCTGTGCGCCCTCATGCTCTGGGTCGGGCTGCACGCCTCCCACACGCTCGCGCCGTTTCGGGCCGCCGGCTGCATCAACCGAGGCCAGGACCCGGGCGAACTGCACGGCTCCGGGTGCGCGGGACTCGAGGGGTTCGGCCCGGACTTCAACTACGCGATACCCCTGTTCGAGCTCGGTGTCCCGCTGGTCGTCGCCGTCATCGGCGCCCTGGTCGGCGCGCCCCTGGTCGCCCGCGAGCTCGAGCAACGCACCCACCTCACGGCCTGGACCCAGTCCGTGCCCCGTCAGCGTTGGTACACGGCGAAGGTGCTCACCGCCGCCACCGTGCTCGCCCTCACCGGGCTCATCGCGGGCCTCGCCAACGACCGGCTCCAGCGACCCCTCACCGACGGCGGCCTCACGACCTCACGCTGGCCATGGTTCTTCTCCGTCGGCCTCACGCCGGTCGGGGAGATCCTGCTGTCCTTCGCCCTGGCCGTCGCCGCCGGCGCCTGGCTACGACGCACCCTGCCCGCCGTCGGCATCGCGCTGGTCGGGTTCCTCGTACTCCTGCTGTGCACCGGGCGGGCCGTCCAGACGCTCACACCCACCAGCCACACCACCGGGCCCCGGCCCAGCGTCCCCCGCGACGGCTGGATCGTCCACGGTAACAGCAGCTACCACCCCGCGAGCCAGTTCTGGCCGCTGCAGGTCACCTTCCTGATCACCCTGCTCGTGCTCGGCACCGGCCTGCTCGCGTTCGGCTGGCGCGCCACCCGCACCCACGGCGCGTGAACCCCACGCGGGCGGGTTCCTGTTCTGGCCGTAGCCGTTTCAGGAACCCGTCCGCCGAGATTCGCGTGGATCAGCCCTTGCCGTTGCTGGAGCGGGCCGCGAACGCGCGGGCCCGCTCGGCGACCTCCGGCGAGGAGAACGACTCGCTTTCGGCCGACAAGGCGTAGGGCAGCACCTTGAGAGCGGCGTGCTGCAGGTGCAGGTTGAGGGAGCGCTTGGTCTCCTGCAACGCCTGGGCGGGCTGCCCGGCCAGCTTCTCCGCCAGGGCCATCGCCTCGTCCAGCAGCTTCTCGTGCGGCACGACCCGGTTGGCCAGGCCCAGCTCGACGGCGGTGGCGGCCGGGATCCGGTCGCCGGTGAACAGGTACTCCTTGGCCTTGAGCAGGCTCATCATGAACGGCCAGGTCACCACGCCGCCGTCGCCGGCGACGAGCCCGACGTTGACGTGGGTGTCGGCCAGGTAGGCCTTGTCCGACATCAGCACGATGTCGCAGGACACCGCGATGCTGCAGCCGAGGCCCACCGCCGGGCCGTTCACCGCGGCGATCACCGGCACGTGGCAGCCGAGGATGTGGTCGACCAGCAGCCGGGCGGTGCGCATGTTGGACCGGCGGTGGTCGAGGTCCTCGACGCAGGCCAGGAAGCCCGGCACGTCGCCGCCGGCGGAGAAGGCGCGCCCGGCACCGGTGAGCACGACGGCGCGGACCTCGCGGTCGCGCATGACCTTCACCCACACGTCGGTGAGCGCCTCGTGCAGCGCGTCGGTCATCGGGTTGAGCTTGTCGGGGTCGTTCAGCGTGATGACCCGGATCGGGCCGACCGACTCGTAGCGCAGCAGGTCGTGGGCGTCGTCTACCACTGGGTTTGGTCCACTTCGTGAGGACGGAAAGGGAGGATCGGATCGGGCCGCAGCCGCTCGCGGGTCAGAGCAGCTCGCGGGTCAGAGCAGCTTGAGGGTCAGAGCAGCTTGAGGGTCAGAGCAGCCCGCGGGTCAGAGCAGCTCGAGGATGGTGGCGTTGGCCTGACCGCCGCCCTCGCACATGGTCTGCAGGCCGTACCGGATGCCGTTGTCCCGCATGTGGTGGACGAGCGTGGTCATGATCCGCGCGCCCGAGCCGCCGAGGGGGTGGCCGAGCGCGATCGCGCCGCCGTTGGGGTTGACCGTCGCGGGGTCGGCGCCGAACTCGGCCAGCCATGCCAGCGGCACCGGCGCGAACGCCTCGTTGACCTCGAACGCGCCGATGTCGCCGAGGGACAGGCCACTGCGCGCCAGCGCCTTGTGGGTGGCCGGGATGGGACCGGTCAGCATCATGACGGGATCGGAGCCGACGACGACCGCGGTGTGCACCCGGGCGATCGGGGTGAGCCCGAGCTCGGCCGCCTTCTCGGCGGTCGTCAGGAGCAGGGCGGCGGAGCCGTCAGAGATCTGCGAGGCGTTCCCGGCCGTGACGACGCCGCCGTCCGGGCGGAACACGGTCTTCAGCTTGCCGAGGGTCTCGACCGTGCCGCCGCGGCGGATGCCCTCGTCGGCGGCGAACACGCCGCCACCGGGCAGGTCGACGGGGGCGATCTGCGCCCCGAACCGGCCGGCGTCCTGGGCCGTCGCCGCCCGCTCGTGGCTGGCAAGGGAGAACTCGTCGCAGTCGGTCCGCGAGAAGCCCCACTTCTCGGCGATCATCTCGGCGCCGACGCCCTGGTTGGGACGCACCCCGCCGCAGTACTCGATGAACCGGGCCGGATGCGGCTTGGCGTCGCCGACCGCGGAACCCATCGGCACCCGGGTCATCGACTCGACGCCGCCCGCCACCACCACGTCGTAATGCCCGGCGATGAGCCCGGCGGCGGCGAAGTGGACCGCCTGCTGCGACGAGCCGCACTGCCGGTCGACGGTCGTCCCGGGCACGTGCTCCGGCCAGCCGGCGGTGATCACCGCGGTCCGGGCGACGTCGAGGGCCTGCTCGCCGACCTGCGAGACGACCCCCCACACGACGTCGTCGACCAGGCCGGGGTCGATTCCGCTTCGGGCCGCCAGCTCCGTCAGGACATGCGCCGACAGATCGCCGGGATGGACCCCCGCCAGCGCCCCGTTCCGCTTGCCCACCGGCGACCGCACCGCTTCGACGATCACTGCGTCCCGCATGACCACACCACCTTGCCCATAGTCGTCCGTTTCTCCTTACCGGCCAGCGTCACACGCCACGGCGTCACAGGCCCGCGGCCAGCGCCTTCGCCTCCCGGCGATGGGCGTGCAGGATCGGCTCGGTGTAGCCGTTGGGCTGCCGGGCGCCGTCGAAGATGAGGCTGGTGGCGCAGCGGAAGGCGACACCGTCGAAGTCCGGGGCCATCGGCCGGTAGGCCGGGTCGTCGGCGTTCTGCTTGTCGACGACGGCGGCCATCCGCTGCAGGCTGGCGTGCACCTGCTCCGGGGTGACGACGCCGTGGCGCAGCCAGTTGGCCATGAGCTGGCTGGAGATCCGCAGGGTGGCGCGGTCCTCCATCAGCGCGACGTCGTGGATGTCGGGCACCTTCGAGCAGCCGATGCCCTGATCGATCCAGCGCACGACGTAACCCAGGATCGACTGCGCGTTGTTGTCGATCTCCTGCTGGCGGTCCTCGGCGCTCCACGCGCTCGGGTCGCCGAGCGGGATCCGCAGGATGTCGCGCAGGTCCGCGCGGGGCCGCTCGGCCAGCTCGCGCTGGCGGGCGAAGACGTCGACCTGGTGGTAGTGCAGCGCGTGCAGGGTCGCCGCGGTGGGCGAGGGCACCCAGGCCGTCGTCGCGCCGGCCCGGAGCTGGCCGATCTTCTGGACCAGCATGTCGGCCATCAGGTCGGGCATCGCCCACATGCCCTTGCCGATCTGAGCGCGCCCCGACAGGCCGGCCGCCAGCCCCTGGTCGACGTTGTTGTTCTCGTAGGTGGTGATCCAGGTCTGCGCCTTCATGTCGGCCTTACGCACCATCGGCCCGGCCTCGAAGGAGGTGTGGATCTCGTCGCCCGACCGGTCCAGGAAGCCGGTGTTGATGAACACCACTCGCCGGCGGGCCGCCTCGATCGACGCGGCGAGGTTCACCGTGGTGCGGCGCTCCTCGTCCATGATCCCGATCTTGAGAGTGTCTGCCGGCAGGCCGAGTAGCTGCTCGACCCGGGCGAACAGGTCGACGGTGAGGGCCGCCTCGGCCGGGCCGTGCATCTTCGGCTTGACGATGTAGATCGAGCCGGTGCGGCTGTTGCGCCGGGCCGCGTCCGCGCGCAGGCTCGGCAGCGCCGCCAGGGACGTGATGATCGCGTCGAGGATGCCCTCGAACACCTCCGCGCCGTCGGCGTCGAGGATCGCGTCGGTGGTCATCAGGTGCCCGACGTTGCGGACCAGCAGCAGCGCCCGCCCCGGGAGCACGACCTGCCCGCCGTCCGGCGCGGTGAACGTCCGGTCGGCGGCCAGCGCGCGGTCGAACGACGACCCGCCCTTGGCCACCTTCGCGGTCAGGGTGCCCTGGTTCAACGCCAGCCAGTTCGCGTAGGCCGCCACCTTGTCCTCGGCGTCGACCGCGGTGATGGAGTCCTCGAAGTCGACGATCGTGGTGATCGCGGCCTCGAGGACGACGTCCTGCACCCCGGCGGGGTCGCCGGCGCCGATCGAACCGGCGCGGTCGATGAGGATCTCGACGTGCAGGCCGTGGTGGACCAGCAGGATCCCGCTGGGGGACCCCGCCTCGCCGGTGTAGCCGCGCAGCGCCGAGGGGTCGGCGAGGCCGGTCTTCGTGCCGGCGGTCAGCGTGACGACCAGCTCGCCGCCGACGACGGCGTACTGCGACGCGTCGCCGTGGCCGCCCTCGCGCAGCGGCGCGACCTCGTCGAGCAGCGCCCGCGCGTGGGCGATGACCTTCGCGCCGCGGACCGGGTTGTAGGGCCCGTCGCGGTGCGCGCCGTCGTCCTCGGCGATCGCGTCCGTGCCGTAGAGCGCGTCGTACAGCGAGCCCCAGCGCGCGTTCGCGGCGTTGAGCGCGTACCGGGCGTTGAGGACCGGCACGACGAGCTGCGGACCGGCGGTCAGCGCGATCTCGTCGTCGACGTTCTCGGTCGTGATCTGGAACCGTTCGGGCTCGGGCCGCAGGTAGCCGATCTCGACGAGGAAGTCGTGGTAGGCCTGCGCGTCGTGCTCCTCGCCCGCGCGGGCGCGGTGCCAGTCGTCGATCTTCTCCTGCAGCTCGTCGCGCTCGGCGAGCAGGGCCCGGTTGACGGGCGTGAGCGCGGTGACGATCTCCTCGACGCCCCGCCAGAAGGCCGCGGGCTCTACTCCCGAGCCGGGCAGGGCGGCGGTCTGCACGAACTCGTGCAGGCTCGCCGCCACCTGGAGGGCGCCGATCTGGATCCGTTCGGTCATCGTCTGTCCTTGTCGTGTGGTTGCGGTGCCGAGCGGCGCGGTCGGGATGTCCGGGGCGGTCGTCCGCCGGTGGCCCTCGCCGTCAGGGGAAGATCGCCCCGGGGTTGAGGATGCCCAGGGGGTCGAGCGCCCGCTTGATGCGCAGGGACAGCTCCATCACCTCCGGGCCGAGCTGGTCGGGCAGCCAGGCCTTCTTGAGCCGGCCGACGCCGTGCTCGCCGGTGATCGTGCCGTCGAGCTTGATGGCGAGGTCCATCACCTCACCGAAGGCGAGTTCGGCCCGCCGGGTCATGTCCTCGTCCGCCGGGTCGAAGACCACGAGGGGATGGGTGTTGCCGTCGCCGGCGTGCGCGATCAGCGCGATCGTCAGCGCGCGGTCGGCGGCGATCGTCTCGATGCCCCGGACGAGCTCCGGCAGCCGAGGTAACGGCACGCCGACATCCTCGAGCAGCAGGGCGCCGCGCCGCTCTACCGCGGGGATCGCCGCGCGGCGCGCCGCGACGAACGCCTCGCCCTCGTCCGGGTCGTCGGTGGCCAGCGTCTCGGTGGCGCCGCTGGCCACGCAGGCGTCGTTCATGATCCTCATCTCACGCTCGGCGGCGAGATGCTGGCTGTCGGAGCGGGCCACGAGCAGCGCGGCCGCGTCGCGGTCGAGCCCCATGTGCAGGACGTCCTCGACGGCGTTGATCGACGTCTGGTCCATGAACTCCAGCATCGCGGGCCGGATGGCGGACGTGATCGCCAGGATGGCCGCGGTGGCCGCCTCGGTGGTGGGGAAGGTGGCGACCAGCGTGCTCGACGGCGGCTGGGCCGGGATGAGCCGCAGGGTGGCCTCGGTGACGATGCCGAGCGTCCCCTCGCTGCCGACGAACAGCTTGGTCAGCGACAGCCCGGCGACGTCCTTGAGCCGCGGGCCGCCGAGGCGTACCGCCCGCCCGTCGGCGAGCACGACCTCCAGCCCGAGCACGTAGTCGGTCGTGACGCCGTACTTCACGCAGCACAGGCCGCCGGCGTTCGTTGCGACGTTGCCCCCGATGGAACAGATCTCGAACGACGACGGGTCCGGCGGGTACCACAGCCCGTGGGCCGCGGCCGCTGCCTTGACCTCGGCGTTGAGCAGGCCCGGCTGCACGACGGCCATCCGGGTGAGCGGATCGACGCGGATCGCGCGCATCCGCTCCGTCGACAGCACGATGCCCCCGGTGACGGCGGTGGAGCCGCCGGACAGCCCGGTGCCCGCCCCCCGCGGCACCACCGCGACGCGGTGCCGCGCCGCCCACCGGACGGCGATCTGGACATGTTCGGTCGACTCCGCGCGCACCGCCGCGAGCGGCTGCCCCGCCAGCGGGTCCGCCGCGCGGTCACGGCGGTACTTGTCGAGCAGGCCCGGATCGGTGACGACCACCCCGGCGGGCAGTGCGTCGACCAGTTCGGCGATGGTGACGTCCTCCACGGTCACAGGGGCCAGCCTTTCCGAGGGGAGGGTCCGCACGACGTCGCTGGCGACCCTGCCGGGTTCCACCATACGGAAAAACAAATCTGTATCGTGATACGAACGTAGGGCGGGACCGCCGTCCCGGTCAAGGCGAGCACCGACGGGCAGGCAGAGTGGTGGCGAAGCACCGGCCGCGTGCGGGCCACGTGGGCCGAGTCGGCCAGGTGGGTCGAGTCGGCCAGGTGGGTCGAGTCGGCCAGGTGGGTCGCGAGTGGGTGGAGTGCGGGCCGAGGCGCGGATGCCCGGAGTCGACGCCTGGCCCGAGGCGACCCGAGATGAGAGGAAGGCGTGCGGGAATGCCGGTCGAGCAGCGTGCGGCGGGGGTGCAGTCGGTCCAGCGTGCCCTGGACATCCTCGAGGTGGTCGAGGCGGCGGGCGGCGGCTGCTCGATCAGCGCGATGGCCGCGGCGACCGGCCTGCCGCTGCCGACCATCCACCGGCTGGTCCAGACCCTCACCACCCGCGGCTACCTGCGTCGGCTGCCCGACCGCCGGTACTGCCTCGGTTCCCGACTGGTCCCGCTGGGCGCCGGCGCGAACGCACTGCTGGGCGAGCGGGCCGCCCCGGTCCTACGCGAGCTCGCCGACGGGCTCGGGGAATCGGCGAACCTCGCGGTCCTGGCCGGCGAGCGGGCCGAGTACGTGGCCCAGGCCCCCGGGGTGTACTCGATGCGCACCTTCACCGAGGTGGGCCGGCGGGTTCCCCTGCACTGCACCGGCGTCGGCAAGGCGCTGCTGTCGACGCTCGGCGACGACGAGGCCCGCGCGATCCTCACGCGTTCGACACTGTCCACCCACACGGCCACGACCATCGTCGAGGTCCACGCGCTGCTCGACGAGCTGGCCGGCATCCGCGCCCGCGGCTACGCCCTCGACGAGGGCGAGATGGAGGTCGGGGTGCGCTGCGTCGCGATGCCGGTGTCCGTGCCCGGCATGGCGCCGATGGCGCTGTCCGTGTCAGGCCCCGCGGTACGCATGAGCGACGATCTCGCCGGCCGTGCGGCGCCGGCCCTCACCCGCGCCTGCGCCGCTCTCGCCGCGGCCCTCACCTGAACCTGGACCACTGGCAGCCTCGCGCAGGAGCGGGAGGAGTTCGGCGAGCCGTTCGAGCTGGTCGCGGGCGGACCTGAGGTCGACGGTGCCGATGCGGCAGACCAGGTGCCGCGCGCCGGCGGTGAGGTAGCGCATCAGGTGTGCGGCCACCTGCGCCGGCGGACCGGTGATCACGGCCTGGATGGCTTCGAGATCGCGCAGCGCGAGCCCGTAGTTGGCCCGGCTGTAGTCCGCCAGGGCGTCGCGCCCGCTCGCCACACTGTCGGCGATCAGCACCGACGCGAACAGGGCAGGCGTGATCGAGTCCGGGACACGGCCCGCGTCGGCGGCCGCCCTCCGTACCTCGGCCAGACCGCTGCGGTAGTCCGCCGGGTCGGGCGGGTAGGGCAGCCACCCGTCGTAGCGGCGGCCGGTGCGGGTGAGCGCCGCGGGGGCGGCGCCGCCGAGCCAGATCGGCGGGCCGCCGGCCTGGCTGGGCGCCGTGGCCGGCGGGATCTCGTCGAAGTGCAGGAGATCGCCGTGGAAGGAGGTCGGGCCGTCGGCGGTCCACAGGCGGCGCCACAGGGCGACGGTCTCGTCGAGCCGGGTGAACCGGTCGGCCCAGGGAACCGCGGAAAGGTCGTGCAACGGCCGGCCGAAACGGCCGGGAAAGGCCGCGCCCACGGCCACGGTCAGCCGTCCGCCCGCCAGCAGGTCGAGGGAGGCGAGGGTCTGCGCCGCCTGCACGGGCCGGCGAAGTACCGGCAGGAGCGTCGCCGTGCCGAGGGTGACGTGGTCGGTGACCGGTGCCACGGCGGCGAGCATGGTCAGCGCCTCGATGCGCGGGCCGAGCAGCGAGTCGTTGACCCACAGCGAGTCGTAGCCGAGTTCCTCGGCCCGGACCGCGAAGTCGACGAGCTCACGTGGGTCGGTTCCCGCGCCCCACTGGGCCTTTCCGATCGGGACGAGCACGCCGAGGCGGATGTCATCGTTCGTTTGCCTGTCATCGGTCATGCGCCGCATCGTGCCGGCGGCGGTGAAGGGCGGCAATTCCCCGGGAGGAATGGCCGGCGGGCGATCCCGGGCGGTACAACGGGGCTCGTGGACTTCCCGCGGGCGCTGCGCGAACGTCGGCTGCGCCGGCGGCTCAGCCAGCTCGAACTGGCCGAGCGGGCGGGGACGACCCAGCGGCACGTCAGTTTTCTGGAGAACGGCCGGTCGGAACCGGGCCGGGCCATGGTTGTCCGGCTGGCGGAATCCCTCGACCTGCCGCTGCGGGAGCGCAACGGTCTGCTGCTCGCCGCGGGCTATGCCCCCGCCTACCCGCGCACCTCACTGGACGACCCGCCGCTGGCCCCGGTGCGCGCCGCGCTGACGCACATCCTGACCGGGCACCTGCCCTACCCGGCGATCGTCGTCGACCGCCACGGCGACCTGGTCGCCGCCAACGAGGCGTTCGCCCTCCTTACCGACGGCGCGGCGCCGGACCTGCTCGGGCCCGGCGCCAACGTCTACCGCCTCGCGTTGCATCCCGCGGGCCTCGCGCCGCGCATCGTGAACCTCGCCGAATGGTCCCGGCACATCCTCGACGGCATTCACGCCGAGAACCTGCGCAATCCCGACGACCGTCTCGGCGATCTCCACGCCGAACTCCGCCGGTACGTGCCGGCCGAGCCGCTCAGGCCGGATCATCTCGGCTTCGCGGTTCCCCTGCACCTTCGCTCGGCCGACGGGGAACTACGGCTCATCAGCACGATCACCACCTTTGCCACCGCCGTCGACGTCACCATCGCCGAACTGAAGCTCGAGGCCTTCCTCCCCGCCGACCAGCCCACCGCCGTCCTCCTGCGCCGCACGGCCTCCCGGTAGCTGCGCCTGGGTGTGGCTGCGCTACTTCTGGCCGCCTGCGCTACCTCTGACCGGCGGCGCTACTTCCGGCCGGCGGCGAACTCGGCCTGGGGAGCGAGGGTGTTTCCGCCGCCCGACGTCGGCAGCACCCTGGCGAGGACCTCGTCCCACCAGGCGATGAACGCGAGGTCGTAGAAACCCGCACCGGGCAGATCGTCCTGCGGGTCGAACGACTTCACGGCCGGTGTCACGGACTGCCGGCCGTACCACTGGTCGACCACGAAGCAGCCGCGACCCCAGGTCCGATAATCGGTGGGGGTGCTGTCGACTGCACGGTTCACGACGGTGAACAAATGCTTGTCCGAATGTATCCCCACGATGCCGTAGAGCTCGACCCTGGTGCCCTCGGGTAGCAGCGGCGCATACACCTTCAGGGCCGGCCGCTTGAACACCTTGGCGACGAGCGCCCCGTTCACCGCCCACGCGTAGTCGTTGCACACACCGTAGAAGAATCCGGCGGTCGGATCCTTCTCGAACTTGGCCAGGCCCTCGGCGAGGTACCTGGCTCGGGCGTTGCGACCGGGGCCGATCGACTCCGGCATGTAGGTGCAGGTGTCCGGCGTCGGTGGCCGGCGGCTCTTCGCGCCCGGCGCCTTCAACTCGTCCCGGGTCTTCCGCTGGCCCGCCGGCGCCTTTTCCAGTACCGCCGAGAAAGCGTTCTCCACATAACTGTTGGCCCCCAGCACCGAAACGCCTATCGCGTCGTTCACGCGCCGCATCGTCTCCGGCCAGGTGAACTGCTCCGGATTCGCCTCTGCCATCTGTTTCCCCCTGGATCCACGCTGCTGTGCTCGTCGTCAAAACTAGCAGTCACGGTCGCCGCGGGGATTGACTTCGGGGTAAGCCGGCGAGAGAGGACGGGATCGAGGCAGCCCGGACGACTCCAGCGCGGGCACTGGAGCCGGTACGGTCCTCCAGACGGTCCTCACCTCCACCCGCCACACCACAACCCGCCACCACCCGCCACCACCCGCCACCACCCGCCACGCCACCAGGAGCGGCAATGCAGGTTCTGACCAAGCAGCCCACGACCAAGGGGCCGGCGGAGGTGTTCACCGGGGACGTGTGGTTCGACGTCGTCGCCAGGGGCGAGGAACCCTCCCGGGTTCGCGTCAACACGGTGCGCTTCGCGCCCTGCGCCCGCACGGCCTGGCACTCCCACGCCGTGGGCCAGACCCTTTACGTCACCGAGGGCGTCGGCTACGTGCAGGCCCGCGGCGGCGAGGTCGTGGTGATGCGTCCCGGCGACGTGATCTACACGCCGCCCGGCGAGGAGCACTGGCACGGCGCGGCGCCCGACCACTTCATGACACACATCGCCATCTGGGAGGCCCCCGCCGACGGCCCGGAGGTCACGTGGGGCACCCACGTCACCGACGCCGAGTACAACCGCAGGTAGCGAGTCCGACGCCGCCGCGGCGCGTGACCCGCACCGCACCGCAACGGGCCGCGCCTCGGGCGGCGAGCCGGTGAAACTAGGCGCGGGCGATGGCCTCGCGGACAGCCGGCACGACCTCGCCCGTCCAGGTGCCGAGGGCGAGGTCGGTCGACGTGCCGTCCTGGACCGGGAAGTAGACGAATCCGGCGGCGCCGAACGTCAGCACGGCCGCGGTGAGTTCGTCGACCCACTGGGCGACCGAACCGCCGATCCAACGGCCGGCATCGTCGCGGGTGGCGGTCAGCGGCGTCGAGGTGAAGCGGCCGGGGAGGTTGTAGATGGTCGCGATCTCCGTCGGATTCCGGCCGGCCGCCGCAGCCGCCGCGTCGATGAGGGGGCGCGACTGGACTACCCGCGCACTGCGCCAGTCGGCGGCGTAGCCGGGAATCCAGCCGTCGGCGAGCCTGCCCGTGACCGCCAGCGATGCCGGGCCGCCTGAACCCGTCCAGATCGGCGGGGCCGCGACGGATGCTGGAACGAGGCCCGCGACCTGGTAGAACTCCCCGTCGAAGGTCACCGGGTCCCCGCCGCCGCAGAGCGACTTCACGACGAGGATCGCCTCCTCCATCGCCCGGACGGCCTGCGCCGGAGAACGTCGGAGGATGCCGAGACGGGCCATGTCGTCCCACAGCCCGCCCGCCCCGATCCCGAGCGCGACGCGGCCGCCGGTCAGCGCGGACAGCGCGGTGACCGTGCGGGCCAGCATCGGTGCGGGTCGGCTCGGCACGTTGGTCACGTTCACCGCCCCGGTGACCCGTGCCGTCCGGCCCAGGACGACACCCAGGACCGCGTAGGCGTCCAGCCGGTCGGCGAAGTAGGGATGATCCGACAGCGTGACCAGGTCAAGCCCGTCGCGATCCGCCTGCGTCGCGTGCGCGAGCAGGGCGTCGACCTCGCCGACGCCGGTCTCGAGGCCGAATCCGAACAGAACCTTCTCGCTGGTCACCGGCGATCATTCCTCTCCGCTGTGGGCCTCGGCGCGGCGGTGAGGTGAGGTCCCGCCGGGCCGGGCGAGGACCGTCGAGGTCCCGTCCCTCACCCTCGGTCCCGGCGCGGAGCGCGGGAAGACCGGGCCGGGGCTGGTAGGGATCGGGGCTGGTAGGGGCCAGGGCTGGTAGGGACCGGGCTGGTAGGGACAGAGCCACGCTTGCGGGGCTCGGGCTCGGGCTCGGGCTCGGGTTCGGGGCGCGGGGCAACGCCGGCCGCGGGCACTTGCCGGGGTACCGCACCGAGATCCGTCCCTGTGGCCTTCGAGTGTCGGATCATTGGCGGCGGAGCGGGCGGCGGGATCACGGTCGCTCCTCGGTCGTACCGTCCGTGCTCGGAAGGGTCTGGTATGGGTATGCGTGTCCGTTCGCCGGAATTCGACTTCACCGACGTCTCGCCGCGCTGGGGCGCGAACCTGGAGGCCGTCCATCTCGTCAACGCGCAGGGCATCATCCCGGCCTACATCGAACCGTTCCTCATCAAGGTGATGCGCCGCGCGGCGGAGGAGCTGGATCCGCTGGCCGACGCCGAGCTGTTGCGCGACATCGACCTGTTCAACCGGCAGGAGGGCCAGCACTACCGGCTGCACCGGGCGTTCAACGCGATGGTCCGCGACGGCGGCTACCCGGATATGATCGCCTACGAGGCCGTCTTCGAACGGGACTACGAGCACTTCCTGCGGACCAGGTCGCTGCGCTGGCTGCTCGCCTACTGCGAGGGCTTCGAGACCATCGGCTCGACCGGCGCGGAGCTGTGGGTCGACGGCCTGATGGAGTCCGAACTCGGCGCCCCGCCGTCACCGGCGGTCGACCTGTGGAAATGGCATCTCGCCGAGGAGTACGAACACCGCACGGTCGTGAACCGCGTCTACCACCGTCTCTATGGCCGCCCCCGGCTGTTCGCGTGGTTATACCGGGCCCGGGGCATCGTCACCGCCTCCCGGCACCTGAACCGGCGCACCTCACCGCTGCGGCGCTACCTGCTGGACACCGATCGCCGCGGGATGACCGACGAGCAGCGCCGGCAGTCCGAGGAGCGGGAGGCGGCCACGGCCAGGAAACTCGGCACGGCGAACCTCCGCCGGCTCGCCCGCGCGTTCTCGCCGTTCTACGACCCGGCGACGACGCCCCCGCCGGCGGGCCAGCAGGCCACCCTGGCCCGCTACCCCGCGGCCGCCGCAGGACGAGGACGGTCCACAAGCACGTGACCCCGAGGCTCGCCTGCTCGGGGTCCGGCGGCCGGGTCCAGAACCGGGTTGGCGGTCAGGCCCAGCGGATGACGTCGGCGGGGTCGAGCCGGGGGAGCCGGTCGAACCAGGGGTTCTCACCGGGATGGCCGATGTTGATGACGAGCAGGGACTTCCACCGGCCGTCCGGGAAGAACTCGGCGTCGATCGCCGCGGCGTCGAAGCCGGCCATCGGCCCGGCCACCAGGCCCTGGGCGCGGATGGCGAGGATGAAGTAGCCCGCCTGTAGCGGCCCGTTGACCTGGGCCATGGCGCTGCGGGTGGCCTCATCCGCCTCGAGGGCGTCGCGCATCTGTGGCCGGATCGGCAGCAGCGTGGGGGCGTGCTCGTGGAAGCGCGAGTCGACGGCGAGGATGGCGGTGACGGGCGCTGAGGCGGTCTTGACCCGGTTGCCCTCGCTCATCAGCGGCAGCAGCCGCTCCTTGCCCTCGGGCGTGCGCACGAAGGTCACCCGCAGCGGCTGCAGGTTGGCGCTGGTCGGCGCCCACCGGGTGAGCTCCCAGATGGCGGCGAGCTGCTCGTCGCTGACCGGGGTGTCCGCGAAGGCGTTCCCCGTCCGCGCCTCGGTGAACAGCAGGGCGCGCCCCGCCTCGTCGAGGACGGGAACGTCCGGCGCCTCGATGCTCTCGACGGCAGAGGTCATGCGTGAGCTCCCTGAGTGTGTGTGGCCCCCCGTACTACTGCCGTAACTCTAGCCAGGCCGTCCGGAGTCCCCGTTCCGCTGTCCGCTGCGCCACACGTCGCCCGAGGCCGACGGGCGAACGCGGCCTCGGGGTGCGCTCTGACGGGGAGCGGCTGGCACTCGGTGCTCATCACGTCCGACGTCACCCGGGCGGGCGGCGGAGCCATCGCTTCGAGTTCGTGATCCGAGGCAATGGCGTACGCGCCGGCGGAACGGGAAGGGAGTATCGCCGCGCCAGGTCCCGCAGCACAACATTCGCACTGTATGTTTCGAGTGCCCCGGCGAGCAGTCGCCGATACGGGTCCGCGACGATTCCCACCTCGAAGTCATGGAATATTTCCCGCCAGGCGACGTCGGGCCGATGGTAGTCAATGTTCGGACGCTGTTCCCGGGGATAGTCCACCCACGCCAGCACCTGGTCCGCCGCCGCGGACGAGGTGTAGATCCTGGCCAGCTCCCGCCGCAGCAGCTCTACGTCATCCGGCCGGAAGGCACGGTCGACCGCCGCCGGCGTGCCGTCGTCGGGTCCTTGCGCAGCAAGCCGACCGACGCGAATGCGGCCTGGCTGATGTCCGGGATCCTCGCGGCCACCTTCCCGTCCTCTTTCCTGGACAGGTCTCCGAACCGCTGCTCGACGAGGGCGGCCAGTGTTTCCGCAACGGTCGGGATCAGCGCGACGATCTCCTGCTGCGAGCCGTAGACGAGAACCTTCTGTAGGCCGCTGATCGCCTGGGCCGTCTCGGCCGCCTGTCGTCGGACGTCCGCGAGCTCCGCACGTCCGACGAACGGCAACCGCCGTCCGATCAGCCTGCGCACGTACCGCGCCGACTGCCCCAGCGTCGCCACGACGTCCCGCCGGACCCGGTCGACGTCCACATCCCCGCCGGATCTGCCGGTGACGCCGAGAGCCGCGGCACCCGGTCGAAGCGTCGACATCTGTTCGAGGGCTTTCAGCAGGTGATGCGCCGCGAAGAGGTCCGGATGCCGATTCCAGATTGATCGTTGAACAGCCACGGCGGCGGCCAGGAAAAGCGAGTATGCCGCCATGACAACGAGCATCCGGAACATGGTCAGAGCGGGAACATCGCCGTGGAAACGCGCGAGATCCCGGAGGAGCACCCCCTCCGACGTAAAAAAAAGCCGGCCGTCATCACCGCGAGCGGCACGATCAGTGTCAGGTGGGTCCGGACGACGAGGCGACCCCGATGGGCGACGACATCGGTGACCCGATCAGCCGGCAACAGATCCGGCCGGGGCGCGAGCGCACCCACGGCCCGATCGACCCGCACGCGCGCCCGACGCTGCTGCCGCTGCCGCCTACCGCGGGGCCGCGCCGAAGCGAGCGGGACGAGAAGGATGCTCCCGGCGAGGAGAGCGGGCGCCAGACCCAGGAGAGACAGCCCCAGGGACACCGACGTCGCCCCGATGTTCGCCGCGTGGGAACCGACAGGAATCCCCGCGATCTTCCCCTCCCCGAGGCAGGTGACGGAAGGATCACTCTACGCGGCACGGTTCTGCCTGAGCCCCGATGGGCGGGAGGGATCGCGTCCGGTCGTGTACACGACACGGCTCAGATTTCGCCCGTGAGGTGGACGACGTCGGCGTAGCGCTCGAGAGCGTCGACGCAGGCTGCCACGCTGTGCCCGGGGGGCTGCACGACGAACCAGGTCGCGCCCGCGTCCCTGGCCTGGCCCAGGAAGTCCAGGTGCTCGTCCGGCGAGCCGTTCGGGTCCTGGAGCCATGTGCTCTGCAGGGACTGGAGCTGGACGTCGACGGTGACGTCCCGTCCCCGCTCCCGGGAGGCAAGCTCGTTGACTTCGGTCACCGCCGACCTGAGCTGGGCGAACGACGTCAGGGCGGGCGTGCGTGTCGTGGCGGCGATCGAGTCGGGGATCATCAGCGGGCTCCAGCCCTGGACCCGGGCCGCCCGGCGCCGGGCCACGGCGCTGTTGCCGCCGACCCAGATCGGCGGTCCGTCCGGCGTGACGGGCATCGGTAGAGCGGCGATCGAGGCGGCGGTGAAGTGCCGGCCCTCGTAGTCGAACGGGGATCGGCTCCACACGCCCCGTAGTACCTCGAGCGCCTCGTCGAACAGCAGGTTGCGCTCGTCGAAGTCCACGCCCAGGGCCCGGAACTCCGAGCGTAGATAGCCGGTTCCGACCACGACGGTCAACCTGCCCCCGGACAGGATGTCCACGGTCGCCGCCGCCCGGGCCGTCAGCAGGGGATTGCGGTACGGCAGCACCAACAGGTACGTCATGAGGCGAAGCCGGGTCGTCGCCGCGGCGCAGAACGCGAGGGCCGGGACGACGTCGAGCGCCTCGTGCCCGCCCGACCTGAGCCACTTCAGCGACGGCGCCGGGTGTTCGGTGAAGGCGACCGCCGCGTAGCCCAGCCTTTCGGCCGTCTGGACCACTCGGGTGACCCCCGCCGCGGTCACCAGCTCGGGGCTGTACTGCGGGTCCGACACGGGGAACTCGACGGTGACGTGCACGACGGCGCTCCTGACTGCGATGGCGGGCGGCGGACGGCGGGCGACGGACGGCCGCGGCGGAAGGGAGGGCTGCTGGATCAGGGCTGGCGGTCAGGCGCCGCCGCTGGCCGTCACGCACTGGCCGGTGATCCATCGGGCGTCGTCGCCGGCGAGGAAGGCCACCACGTCCGCGATGTCCTCCGGCTGCCCGAGGCGGCCGAGCGGGACCAGGCTGCCGTAGTGCTCGGCGAGCTGCGGGGTCATCCCGTTGCGGATCAGGTCGGTGTCCACGATGCCGGGGACCACCGCGTTCACCGTCACCTTGCGGGGTGCCAGCTCGGTGGCCCAGACGCGGGTGAAGGCCTCGATCGCCGCCTTGCTGCCCGCGTACGCCGACAGTCCGGGCTGGCGGGTCGACGAGCTGCCGCTGCTGATGCTGATGACGCGCCCACCGTCGGGCATGAGCTCGACCGCCCGCTGCGTCACGAAGAACAGGCCGCGGGCGTTGAGGCCGAACGTGGAGTCGTAGATCGCCGGCGTCGTCGCGGCCAGCGTCGGCATGCCGCCGGCCCCGCGCCCGGCGTTGTTGACGAGCACGTCGACGCGATCGGTGCGGGCCCGGATCCGCGTGAACAGATCGTCCACCTGGGCCAGATCGGCGACGTCGGCCTGCTCCGCCCAGGCGTCGCCGCCGTCCGCCTCGATCTCCCTGACCAGGCCGGCGGCCTGCTCGGCGCTGGTCGCGTAGTTCACGATGACGGCCGCGCCGTCGCGGGCGAGCCGACGGGCGATGGCACGGCCGATACCGCGGCCGGCGCCGGTGACGAGCGCGGTCTTACCGGAGAGGGTCATGTCAGCCTTTCGGGTGCTCGCGGGGAACGCGGCCGATCGGCACGTCCTGCTCCGATGCGAGGCGGGACTGGTGCGTGCGGGCGGGGCGACGAGGCGGAGCCGAACGCGAAACGTGTGGCAGGTCATCCGACACCGTCGTCGCAGAGGCTAACGTTCGTTCACGGTTGTGGTCAACCAGCGAGTTTCGTGCCCGACTTGGCAGGGTCAGCGCGATGGTTCGCAGGGTGGCCGGCTAACGAACGTTGACTTTGCCGGCGCGGGAGCTCTACCTTCCTGGATCATCGCTGTGACGTCCGGCACAGGCCGGAGGCCCAGCGGAGGAACCCGACTTCCAGGCAAAGGACCGACGATGTCGATCATCCCGTTACGGCGCGCGGGCATCGCCCCGCGCGCGCTGGCCGGCACGGTGCTCTCTGCGCTCGTCCTGACGACGGCCGCCTGTGGATCAAGCGGTTCCGCCGCGGGTGGAGCGGCCGCGTCGGCGGACCCGAGCCTCTTTCCCGGCACGAAGCCGTCGGCGTCGGCGCCGGTGCGCGTCGCGATCATCACGAACGAGGGCGGGGCGGCGATCAGCCAGCCCGAGACGACCGCGGCGGCCAAGGCGGCGGTCAGCTACGCGAACGACAACCTCGGCGGCATCGGCGGCCACCGGATCGAGATCGTGCTGACCTGCCCGACGAGGGAGGACGTCGCGACCGCCCGGACCTGCGCCAACAAGGTGGTCGAGGCGAAGGCGGACGCGCTGGTCGTGACCTCGACGGGCCTGGGCGCGACGATCGCGCCGATCGTGACCGGGGCCGGCATCCCGTACATCACCGCCAACGGCGCGACGGCCCCCGAGCTGACCTCCCCCGCCTCGTTCGTCTGGACGGGCGGCTTCCCCTCCATCCTGCGGGCGTGGGCGAAGTACGCCAAGGACAAGGGATACCGATCGTTCACCGCGTTCGTCATCGACTCCCCGTCCGCCATCGGCGCCGCCCAGCAGTTGGGGGCGCCGGCGTTCAAGGCCGCCGGGGTGGACTTCACGGTCGCCACCGTCCCGGCCGGCACCCCGGACGCCACCCCGATCGTCAGCGCGGCGCTGCGGCGCAAGCCCGACGCGGTCGCCGTCATCGGCGAGTCGACGGTGTGCATCAGCGTCATCAAGGCCCTGGAGACCGTCGGCAACAGCGCCGACACGCTGATCACCCAGCCCTGCGTGGAGCGCAGCGTCCTGGACGCGGTCGGGTCCGCCATCGACGGCACCCAGGTCGCCACCCCGTACGACGTGATCAGCAAGGATGATCCCGAGGTACGGCGCTACGACGCGATCATGGCCAGGTACGCGCCGGACACCCCGACGGGCGGCTACGCCGGCATCGGCTACCAGGGCATGATGTCGTTCATCCGGGCTGCCCAGGGCGTGCGCGGTGACATCAGCCCCGCCGCCGTCATCGCGGCGATGAAGAGCGCGAAGAACGTGCCGCTGCCGATCGGGCACGGGATCACCTTCACCTGCGACGGCACGGCGCTCCAGCCGCTGATCTCGGTGTGCTCGAGCAGCAACATCTTCGAGCGGTTCGACCACGGCAAGGCCACCGACGCCCAGGTGGTGGCGTTGCGATGATCCGGATCGTGCAGTGCTTCACCGGCGGGGTCGGCGCGGAGAACGTCCGCCGGCTGGCCCGCCATCCACGGATGGAGCTCGTCGGGGTCCTGGTCCACAGCGCGGCGAAGGACGGTCGCGACGCGGGTGACGTGGTGGGCATCCCCCCGCTCGGCATCACCACCACCCGCAGCCTCGACGAGATCATCAAGCTGGCCCCCGACGCGGCGATCTGGAGCGCGCAGGGCTACGACCCCGCGTCGATCGCCCGGCTGCTCGCCGCCGGCATCAACGTCTACACCGGGCTCGGCGGCTACTTCCTCGACGGCGAGCCGGAACAGGCCCTGCTGGCCGACGCCTGCCGCACGGGCGGCTCCACGTTCGCCGCCGGCGGCAACATCCCGGGCCTGATCAGCGACGTCCTGCCGATCTTCCTGACCGGCTACACCGGCTCCGTGCGGCACATCGACGCCGTCCAGCGCAACCACGTGTCGCACTACCCGTCCGCCGCGCAGCTTCGCGATGGTCTGGGCCTCGGGCTGCCACCCGGCGAGTCCGAGAGCGCCGCGGCGCTGGACGCCGGCTGGCTGTGGCTGATGACGTCCTCGGCCAGGATGGTGGCCGCCGCGCTGCGCGTCCCCTTCACCCGGATCGAGCAGACGGACAAGCGGACCGCGCTGGCCGCCGAGACCGTGACGCTCCCCGGCAGCGGCCTCACCGTGGAGGCGGGCACGGTCGGCGGGGTCCGCTGGACCTGGACCGCCTACAGCGGGCCGACCGCCTTCCTGACGATCACCAACGAGCAGACCGCCGTGCTCGGGCTCGGCGCGGGCTGGCGCGAGACGGAGCGGGAGCCGGCGTGGACCGTGGAACTCGACGCGTCACCGCCGTTGGTCGCCACCCTGACCTGGCCGGCGGGGACCGCGGCGGCGGCGGCCAACGCCCAGCTCAACTCGGCCCGGGCGATCAACGTGCTCGCCGCCCTGGTCGCCGCGCCGCCCGGCTGCGTCTCCGTGCTGGACCTACCCATGATCACGTCGAGTGACACCGTCCTGGGCGAGGCCACGCCGTGAGCGGAAGCGGGACCGGGAGCGGAAGCGGGACCGGGAGCGGGAACGGGACCGGGAACGGGACCGTCGCGGGTTCGGCCCGGACGGTCACGACGATCGCCGGGGTGCGGGCGGCGGCGGACGCGGTGCGCGCCGCCGGTGGACGGGTGGGCTTCTTCGGGACGAGCGGTGCCCTGCACGAGGGGCACCTGACGGTGATCCGGCGCATGGCGGCCGAGTGCGACCTGTCGATCATGCCGCTGTTCCTGGCCCCGGTCCCCGGAGTGACCTCCGACGCGGTCCCCGCCTACGACCGGGACTTCGACGCGGACGCGGCCCTCGCGTTCGGCGCCGGGGTGAACCTGGTGTTCCGCCCGGCCGTGGCGGAGATGTACCCCGATCTCCCGGTGCGCACGGCCGTCGTGCCGGCCGACGAGCTGGCCGCGCCGTGGGAGAACGCCGAGGACCCGTCGTTCATGCGGATGGCGGCCACGGCGCTGGCGAAGTACTACAACATCGTCGGCCCGTGCCGGGCGTACACGGGCGAGAAGGACTGGGTGCCGCTGACGGTGCTGCGCCGGATGGTCGTGGACCTGTCGATCCGGGCCGAGATCGTCGCGTGTCCCGTCGTCCGGCTCGCCGACGGCCTGTGCGCCTCCAGCCGTAACAGGAAGCTGTCCGCCGCGGACCGAGCCGCCGCACCCACGCTCTACGCGGCGCTGAGGGAGGCCGTCGCCGCCGTCGAGGCAGGCGAACGGGACGCGGGGGCGATTCGCTCCCTGCTGCGGCGACGGATTGCCGCGGTGGCGCCGGTCGACTACGCCGAAGTGGTCGACGCCGCCACGCTCGCCCGGGTCGACCCGCTGGCCGGCGAGCTGCGGCTGCTGGTGTCCGCCGACTTCACCGGCACGCACCTGTTCGACAACGTCGGGGTCACCGTCCCCGACCCGGCCACCTGCCGTCGCACCCCGGGCTAGCGACGGTTGTCCGCGGATCATCAGGCAGACAACGCGAGCGCGCGCTCGGCCATCCCGATCAGCCGGGTGCGCGCCGCGATGCCGATGTCGCTGTACTTCGTCGAGTTCAGCAGCCCGAAGATCGCGTGCACCTCGATCTGGGCCTGACGTTCGGTGAGACCGGGCCGCAGGGCGCGCAGGGGCGTCACCCACAGCCTGGTGTAGGCGAGCTGGCGGGACCTGACCTGGTGGGCCGCCTCGGCCGACAGGTTCGCCATGTCCCGGTCGTGCACCCTGATCAGGTCGGGCTCGCTGGTCGCGAAACCGGCATGACAGGCGATGAGCTGCCGCAGCGCGTCCGCGTCGTCGCTCGCGGCCGCGACGACGGCGTGCCCGCTGTCGAGCATCCGTTGGCCGATGTCGATCAGCAGCTCGGCGAGTACCTCGTCCTTGCTGCCGAAGTGCTTGTACACGGACGGCCCGCTGATGCCGGAAGCGGCGCCCAGGTCGTCGATGGACGTTCCGTGGAAACCACGGGTGGCGAACATGCGGGCGGCCTCGAGCAGCAGCCGCTCGCGCGTCCGCTGGGCGCTCGGTCGCATCGCGCCGGCTCTACCCACCTGGATCCTCCCGCGTTCCATGCATGGTGCAACACCTGACGACGCAGCCTCGTGTCAGGCTAACGTCCCCTAACCGGGAGGAGCTGTCGGACCGGGTCGTCACCGGTCAGGTGGGACTGGTCGTGGCCAGCGGCTCGCCGGCCTGGTGGGAGGCCGGCGCATCCCGGCACGGCGAGAGTCGACCGTTGGGCGTTCATGTCCCTGTAGTTGGTCCGCTGCCGTTCGCGATGATCTAGCCTTGGATCGGTAGCCGAGACCGCCGTGCGTGCCGATCTGGTCCGCAGGCCGCGTTCCGGCTGAATCTTCCGGCTTCGCCGGGTTCGCCCGGCCCAGCTAGCGCGAGGAGAGACGTGGCTGAGCAGCGCGATGGCATCCCGGACCCGGTGGACCATCCGAAGATCGACGTGACGACGCCGCATTCGGCTCGGATCTGGAACTACTGGATGGGCGGCAAGGACAACTACCCGGTGGACCGCGAGGCCGGCGACGCCTACATCAAGGCGTTCCCGGGAATCGTCACCCTGGCCAAGGAATCCCGACGTTTCCTCATCCGGGCCGTCGGCCACCTCGCCGGTGAGGTGGGCGTCCACCAGTTCCTCGACATCGGCACCGGCCTGCCGACCATGCAGAACACCCATGAGGTCGCCCAGCGCCTCGCCCCTGAGTCCCGCATCGTGTATGTCGACAACGACCCGCTCGTGCTGGCGCACGCCCGCGCCCTGCTGGTCAACACCACGCCGGAGGGCGTGACCACCTACGTCGACGGCGACCTCCACGAACCGGACCAGATCATCGCCGACGCCAGGAACGTGCTGAACTTCTCCCGGCCGATCGTCGTCATGTTCATGGGAATCCTCGGCCACGTCGCCGACTTCGACGAGGCGCGCGCGATCGTGGCGCGGGTGGTGAACGCCGTCCCTTCCGGCAGCTATCTGCTGCTGTGGGACAGCACCAACACCAGCGAGGGATTCGACGAGGCCCAGCAGGGCTACGACGACACCGGCGCCGTTCCCTACATCCTGCGCAGCCCGGACCAGGTCGCCCGCTTCTTCGAGGGCCTGGAACTCCTCGAACCGGGCGTGGTGTCGATCTCGCAGTGGCGACCGGACGCCGAGGGCGCCGCGGCAGTGGACGGCTACGGCGCGGTGGCCCGCAAGCCATAGGTCGGATCAGCCCTATGCCCTGAGCAGGGGAGGAAGGCGTGACTGGCGGTCGCGTACGCCGCGAGGACTTCATACCGGATGAGGTCTGGGTGCGCGCTGAGGATGGCTTCTTCCTTGTCCCGCTGCGGCGGCAGGACGATCCGCAGCGGTGGGCGGCGTTGTGCCGGACCGATGACGGGATCGCCACACAGGTAGACGACGGCACGGGCCGGTACGGGGACCGGAAGGGCATTGTCCCGACCAGTTCGAGCAGCGCGCCGTGGGTGATGGCGCGGATGCTGGAGCTTCTCGACCTGCGTGACGGGATGGCCGTGCTCGAGGTGGGCACCGGAACCGGGTACAACGCGGCGTTGCTCGCCGAGCGGACCCCGTCGGGCGCGGTGACCTCGGTGGAGATCGACGCGGGGATTGCCGAGCGGGCTCGGGTGGCGCTGGCCCGGTCCGGCTGGCCGGTGCGGGTCATCGTAGGGGACGGGGAGGCGGGGTTTCCCGGCGGGGCGCCCTACGACCGGTTGATCGTGACGGCCTCGGTGGCGCTGGTGCCGTTCGCCTGGGTGGCGCAATGTCGGCCGGGTGGGCGGATCGTTTTGCCGTTCGAGAGTGAGTTCGGTGGTGGTTTGCTGTCGCTGACCGTGGGGGACGGTGCGGCATCGGGCCGGTTCGACAGTGCGGCGGGTTTCATGCGGCTTCGCGGCCAGCGGCCCGGCAAGGGGCTGTGGTGGCTGGGGGAGGACGATGCCGACGTCCGTCGCACCCGGCGGCATCTGCGTGAGCCGTTCGAGGATGAGACGGCCGGGTTCGCCGTGAACACGCGGCTGCCGGGCTGCGTGCTCGGCTGTTTGGAAGAAGGCGGTCCGGCTCCGACGCTGCTGCTGTCGCACGCGGCGTCGGGGTCCTGGGCGTCGCTGACCCCCGGGGAGCAGGACCACGAGGTCACGCAGTACGGCACCCGGCGGCTCTGGGACGAACTCGAAGCGGCCTACGACTGGTGGGTCAGCGTCGACCGGCCGGGCTGCGACCGGTTCGGACTCACCGTCACCCCCGACGGACAGACCTTCTGGCTGGACAGCTCGGAACGGACCGTGCCGAGCCCCAGCGCCTGACCGGCGAGCCTCGGGAAGCATCGCATCCGGACGACCGTCGACGTCTCGGCGCGGACAGAACCCGCCCACGCCGACGGCGTGCCCCTCGGAGCTGCAGGCGCCTGGACCCGAGGCAGCCCCAGACACCGGCCTCGGGTCCAGGAGGCCCTGCCCGAGCACCCGCCCCGCGCCCGAACCCACCCGCTACGCTGTAGGCACTCGGCGCTCCCGCACTGCCGGACGCCCGGGGACCAGGCCAGGGGGCGGTAGCTCAGCCGGTTAGAGCAGCGGACTCATAATCCGTCGGTCGTGGGTTCGAGCCCCACCCGCCCCACACCCTCTGACCAGGCCTTTTGTAGCGGCCGGGGCGGCTTGAAGATCGACAAGTGGCCTTGGTGATGACGTGCCGGTGACGTTGCGACCGCAACCACTTTTTGAGCCCCCTTCGCCGGTTACGGAGAGTGCTCCCAGCCGGCGATGGTCAGCTGCAATGCCGTGATGCCGAACGGTGCGAGTGCATTCGTGGTTGCTCTCGGCAGCCGGTCGGTGGAGCCGATCTGGTCTGTGTGACCGACGCGTGCTGCGCACCTGCCCGGACCCGTCCCACAGGTCGAGGGCAGGACCGTTCGCGGGGAATGGTGACGTGGGGCCGCCTGCGCTGTCCGGTTCTACCGGGCCGGGTGGGTATCGGCGGGGAACGATGTCGGCGGCGGTTTTGGCGGCGGCGCGGTCCGCGTCGGCGAAGATCGAGGTGTAGATGTCGCCGGTGAAGTGGACCGAGGAGTGCCCGAGGAGCTCGGAGATGTCCTTGAGGTCCTTGGTGGCGCGGTAGGTGAGACTGGCGGCGGTGTGCCGCAGGTCGTGCAGTCGGATGGGAGGCAACGGCCCGAAGGCGAGCGCGGTCTGAATGGAGTCCTCGGGCATGAAATGCCGAGCGGCGAGCTGTTCGACGGTCCAACCATGCTCGGCGTGCTCGCGGCGGATGGTGGCGAATCGGACGATGAATCGTTCGAAGCGTTGGGAAACGCCGTTGGGGGTGAGCCTGCTGCCGGGCCGTCTCCTGCCGGAACGGCACGCGCCGAAACGGCCGGGCCTGGCCGACAGGTCAGACTGCGGTCCCGCGCGAGACCTGGCGGTCGTGCCAGGGGGCGCTGTTGCGTTGAGCCGGTGCGAGGCATGGCGGACGACGGTGGTGCCCTGGCCGGAGCGCCCGGGCGAGTTCGGTGAACGCTGCGGCGAGCCGATGGTGGGGTTCTGCATCGACGGCGAGTTCGTAGTGGCCGCGGCGGATGTTCTGGGCGAAGGCGTGTTCGGAGCCGGTGACCTGGGCGGAGCGCAGACGTTTCAAGCCGTGCATTGGCCGCAGTCGGGCTTTCAGCCGGCCATGATCGGCTTCGGCCTTGTTGTTCGCGTACCGGGCGTCGATGTGGTGGGCGGCGGGGAGTTGCCCGTCGAGGATGCGCGGGTGGGCCGGGGCCCAGTCGGTGGTCACTTCGACGGGCCGGCGGCCGTGGGTCAGCGCCGCGGTGAAGAACCGGCGGGTGGCGGCCAGGTCACGCTTCTGGGAGGCCGCCACGTCGATGCTCTGGCCGCACTGGTCGATCGCCCGGTACAGGTAGCACCACCGCCCTGCGATCTTGACATGGGTCTCGTCGGTGAATCACCTGTCACCCGGGCTGTGACGGCAGGGCCGGGCGGCGTCGATCAGTAGCGGAGTGAACCGGCGCTACTCGGGTCATGATCTGGCTCGCTGATGATCCACGAGTTCGTCACGACCCTTCCCTGTCTGTTCGCGGGAGGCCCGGGCCAGACAGGCCTACGCGGCTGTGCAGGGTCGTCGGCGTCGGGTCCGCGTCGAGGGGGCCGAGGGCGGCGAGGCGCCGGCCGAGCTTCGAGGTGGATTGCGGCGGGTGCACGAGTGGGAGGGGGGCTGCGGGTGACGGGGGCCGCGAGCGGGGCACGGTCAGCACGGTCGTGAGGAGCGGGGCCGTGAGTGTCCGGACGGTGAGGCGGCCGCCGATGTGGTCGCCTGCGGCCCGCAGGGCGGCGATAACGTGCCTCTGGTCGGGGTGGACGGCACGGTGGCGCTCGGTGGCATCCCAGAAGGGATGGGGGCCGGGGGCGCGCAGGGTGGAGGATGCCCCGGGCTCGAACTCCTCTCGGGGTTGCCCGTCGACCCAGTGCGTCAGGTAGTGCATGGCGTTGGCGTCGTTGTTGACGGCGACTGTCTGCGTGTCGTGGGACAGCGCGGCGAGGGTCGCGGACATGATGCCCTCGACTCCCAGGGTCTCGAAGCAGAAGGCCCATTCCCCGAGGGTGCCGGTGGCGAGGATGCACTGGTCCGGGCGAGGGTCGAGGACGGGACCGGTCTCGGCGAAGGCGACGGGATGGGCTGTCGCGGGATCGGCTCCGTAGCGTTCCAGCAGGTTCTGGGGTGCCACGTCATGGGTGAAGGTGAGGCAGAACGGTCCGTATCGGCCGATCGCCTCCCAGTCCCAATGCCACTTCCGCTAAGTTGATCAAGCTGTGACCTGGGGTTTCACCGGGTTGGCGAGTCTGATCGTGGGCGGGGCCTGGTGGCGGATGCCGTGCTGGCCGGGTTTCTTGACCGGGTACTGGTTGTGGCGGGCTCGGCGGACGACGTGGGGGTAGGTGCGTTCGCGGCGGGTGTTGAGCCGGGTCGGTCGGGTGATGTCGGTGGCGATCTCGCCTTGGGTGCGTGCCCGCTGGTCAGGGGGAAAAAGCCGGGTCGGTGGCGACCCGGTCCCGGATGATCCTGACAGTGCGCTTGAACTTGATCCGGTCGGGGTCGATCCCGGCGGCGGTCGCGGCCTGGCAGGTCAGCGCGCTGATCGCGTGGTGGGTGAGCAGGTAGCCGTAGATCTCCTGGTAGACGGTGTCGGGGTGCTTCGAGCGCAGGACCTTCCCCGGGCCGCGTAGGTAGGTCTTGAGCTGCCTGTTACCGGTCTCGTGTTCCCAGCGCTGCCGGTAGGCCCCGGCCAGCGCGGACGCGGTCGCGTCGCGTGGGTTGAGGATCGTGGTGAGCAGGGCGATGACCTCGTGTTTCCCGTCGCCGTCCCGGTCGGGCACGTCGTACTCGACGAGACGGGCGTAGCGGGCCTTCGCCGGGTCGAGTACCTCACCGGCGCGGGCCGCGGCGACCAGGGCGTCCCGCGCCTTCCCGGTGATCTTCGGGTTGACCAGGACCGTCAGGTACGAGCCGTCGGACAACGCGCGCAGCGGCGGCAGCCGCAGGCTGGCCTTGACCCGCCACAGCAGTGCCGCGCCGGTGTCCGCGGCCGTGCACCAGTCGGTCCAGGAGTAGAAGTTGCGGTCCGCGAGCAGAAGCCAGCGTTCGGCCAGCCGTGGGTACAGGGTGCGGGCCAGGGCCTGCTCGCTGGCGGGCTTCGCGCCGCCGGCCGGGCCGAGCACGGCCAGCACCGGCGCGTGCGAGGCGCACTCGGACACGGTGAGGGCGCGGACCTTCGGCAGCGCCCCCGGCGCGCCGTCGCGGCCCGCGGGCAGGCCGAACGCGGCGATGTTCTCCGCCGAGGCGGGCGCGTCCCACTCCAGTCCGTCGATACTCATCAGCCGCCACGGGCCGAGGAACGCCCCGACCGTGTCGAGGTCCGCGACCGGCCCGGCGACCTGCGAGAACAGTTCCGCCAGCGGTGCCGCACCGAGCCGCTGGCGGGCTTTGGTCAGCCCGCCCGAGGTCGGTTCCCATCGCGGCCCGACCACGTCGAGATCGTCAAGCGTGGTAGCGAGCCGGCGCGCGACCGCCTCGTAGTCGTCGTCCGCGAACAACGCGAGCGCCATCACGAAGTAGACCGCGACCCGCGGCGGGATCGTCGTGTCGCTGCGCCGGGCACCCGTCCCGGTCGCCTCGATCGCCTCGTCGACCGCATCCCGCGACACGAACGACGTCAGGACCCCCAACGAGATCCAGTCCATCAGCTGGCTACCCGTGTCCGTCACAGCCCACGATCATGCCGCCAACCAGGCAGAACCACCCGAACCGACACACCGCAACCAGTCAAGATCCAAATAGTGGAAGTGGCATTGCGGCCAGGCCGGTACCGGCAACCCCGATGGACAGGTCAAAGGCAAGGCACGCCGCAGCGGCCGGATCCGTAGCGAGTCACGCCGGGGTCACCGGCACCGAGCCTGAAGGCACTCCACCCGGGAGCACCGCAACGACACACTCACAGATCCGTAGGGCCGGCAACGGAACAGAGCCGCGCGAGACGTCAGCACGGGCAGTGTGGCGTTGCCCGCGAGGAACTACGGAAGAGAAGAGTCCCGGTGGCCTGCCGGCCGGGCGGAAAATCTTGGTGGGGATGTAACCGCGCGGGGGTGCGGGACATATACAGGACGACGCCCCTGCGGAAGGACTGTCCCTGTGCCTGTCAGTTCGCACATGCCCTCGTTCGAGGCGCTGTTCCGGGAGCACCACGGGGCGGTCCTGCGGTTCGCGCAGCGACGCCTGGGTGACGACGAGGCCGCCTGGGATGTGGTCTCGGAGACCTTCCTCGCGGCCTGGCGGCACTGGGGGCGCAGCCCCACCGTCTCGGCGGAGGTCCGGCCGTGGCTGTATGGGATCGCTGGCAACGTCGTGCGTAACCAGCGTCGCGCGGGAGTTCGTCGGACACGGCTTGAAGCCCGGTTCCTCGGGTTCGCGCTGGGAAGCCCGGCGACCCTGACCGACGAGGACGTCGCGGACGAGGCGATACGCAAAGACCTCGCCTGGCAGGCGTTGAAACGGCTTTCTCAGAACGACCGGGAGATTCTGCAGCTCGCCGGGTGGGAGGGGCTGGACCTTTCTGGCCTGGCCGTGGCCCTGGCCGTGTCCACCACCACGGCAAAGGTCCGCCTGCATCGTGCCCGGAGCCGTCTCGAGACGGCCCTGGCCGACGCTGCCTCGACACCGGTCATCCCCGAACCCACGCCCCCACTCACTGCCAGGGAAAGGTCATGATGTCCGACCGCATCGATCGTGGCGGCACCGAGGACGATCCTGCTGTTGTGCGGGCGCTTCTCAGTGCCGCCAACCCGGTGGCAGACCATCCGCTCAGCGCCGTCGAGCAGCGGGAAGGGGAGCGCAGGCTTGCCCTGCTGATGGCCGACCCGCCCGCGCGACCCCGCCGACGCGGGGTGTCGTTCAGCCGGGGCTCTGCCCCGAGCCGGAGGGGGATTCTGGCCGCGGCGGCCACCGTCCTGCTGATCGCGGGTGTGCTGGTGGGATGGACGGCCGTGCGAACACCCAACACGGCCGCAGCCGCCCCCCTGCTGCCCACGCCGCTCCTCACCGCCACAACTGGTGATCATAAGCGTGCCGTGGTGGCGTTGACGGATGCCGCCCGCGGCCAGCGGGACGGCGTGCAACCCGGGACGGGCCCGGTCCGCTATGCCCGCATTCAGACCTACGGGCTCGACGTCACGGTCGCCCGCCGCAAGGCGACGACCACCGCCCGCACGACGATCACGGACCTGTGGCGTGACCACGATGGGATGACGCGGACCGACCGGTACATCCAGCAGATCGACCGTGCCGGCGGGGACGTCGGCGGTCCGACTCCCTTCGACGACGACCGGTTCGGGGGCAGGTCCGACCGGCCACCGGTGCCCCGGGACTTCGATCCGGCCCTGACTCCCACCGACCCCGCGCAGCTGGTGGCGAGGCTGAAGACCCGTGCCGCAACAGTCGATTACCCCAGCGACACCTCGATCTCGTCCAACGTCCTGAGCGACCTGCGTTCTGGCCTGACGAGCCCGGCCCAGAACGCCGCGCTGTACGAGGCCCTCGCCATGGTCCCTGGCGTCTTCGACGTGGGGCCGGTTCGCGACCACGCCGGCCGGCCCGGTCATGCGGTCGGCCTGGTGGTCTCTGACCAGCCCAGCCTCGCCACCGAGTATGTGATCTTCTCCGACACTGGTGTACCGCTGACCATCGAACAGGTCATCACGCAACCGCCCGTTGGACTGCGCCTTCCCGCCGCCCCGACCGTCATGAGTTACACCGAGATCATCACGACCCGGCGCGTTCCCACCGTCGGTGCCGTCACATGACGGCCGTTGACGCGCATCGACTGGCAACGATGACAGCACGGAGGGCAGCGACAGCAGAACCGATCGCGACTGTCAGGGTAACCGCTCGGTTCATGAGCTCTCCCGCCCTCCGTGCCATCAGCCTGCTACAGGTAGCAGTTACGCGCGGTCACGCTGTTCTAGCAGCCCGGCGCCGGAGCGTACGACGGGTTCTGCAGGAAGATCTGATCCGTCGCCCGAGGAGGAATAAAATCGATCTCGTAGTAATTCGGAGCTATGTATCAATGCCGTGAAGCTTAAGTCGATCTTGGATGGTTGATCTTTCGCTGTTCGTGGCTGGTCCGGTTGGTACGGCGTGGCGGCGTGGCCTCGGCGCCGCTGGGTGGTTTGGTCACGGTTCGTGGCTTCGATGGTGACCCCGGACCAGGTGTCGGTCGGGGTGTTGGTGACGGCGGTCCCGCGTGACGCGGTGGACGACGCGGTGGCGGCCTGTGGGGTCGGTGAGCGGCGCAGGGGCGGGAAGCTCCCGCCGCATGTGACGGCCTATCTGACGTTGGGGATGTGCCTGTTCCCGGACGACGACTACGCCGAGGTCGCCGTGAAGGTCACCGGGTCGCTGGACCGGTTCGGCTGCTGGGACGCGGCGTGGGCGCCGCCGAGCGCGAGCGGGATCACCCAGGCCCGTAAACGGTTGGGCCGGGCGGTGATGGCCGAGGTGTTCGAGCGGGTCGCGGGCCAGGTCGCGACCATGTCGACGCGGGGCGCGTGGCTACGGGACCGGTTGCTGCTCGCGGTCGACGGGTTCGACGTCGACGTTCCCGACACCGAGGAGAACGCCGCCGAGTTCGGCTACGCCGGGTCGGGTGAGAAGCGGTCGGCGTTTCCGAAGATCCGGGTCGTCACACTGGCGGAGTGCGGCACCCACGCGTTCCGGGCCGCCGAGGTCGGCGGGTGGGCGACCAGCGAGAAGGCCCTGGCCCGGGGACTGTTGATGAGGCTTCGCCGCGACGAGGTCCTGACCGCCGACCGAGGGTTCTACTCCTTCGACCACTGGGGACTGGCGGCCGGCACCGGCGCGGACCTGATCTGGCGGGCTCCGACCGGGCTGGGCCTGCCCGTCGTCGACGTCCTGCCCGACGGCACGTTCCTGACCGTGCTGATCGAGCCTGTCACGATTTCCGTGTAAGCCAGAGGTGAATAGCTTGGCCTACGCGTTCACACTATCAGAAAGGTAGGCGTCCGGGGAAGAGGCTGGAGAGCGTGTTGAGCGCGATTTTCCATCCGTGGGTCCCGGTACCGGACTCGCCGCCGCGTTGGCTCGATATGTTACGGAGCCCGAGGTAGAGTAGCTTCATCGCCGCGTCACGGTCGGGGAAATGCCCGCGGTTCTTCGTGATTTTCCGGAGCTGGAAGTTCATCGACTCGATCGCATTGGTCGTGTACACGATCTTCCGGAGTTCGGGTGGGTAGTCGAGGAACGGAATGAACTCCGGCCAGGCGTGACGCCACACGTCGACCGCGCCGGGGTACTGGACGCCGAACTTCTTGTCGAACGCGGCCAGGCCGAGTTCGGCGGCTTCCAGCGTCGGTGCCGTGTAGATGTCCTTCATCGCCTTGACGACGGCTTTCCGGTCGCCGTAGGACACGAACCTCATCGCGTTGCGGATCACGTGCACAACGCAGGTCTGCACGACGGTCTCGGGGAAGACCGCGACCGCGGCGTCGGGCAGGCCGGTGAGTCCGTCGCAGCACACGATCAGCACGTCGCGCACCCCGCGGTTGCGGAGATCGGCCAGGACCTTCTGCCAGAACTTCGCGCCCTCGGTGTCCTTGATCCAACAGCCCAGCGCGTGCTTGCGGCCATCGACATCGACACCCACGGCCAGGTAGGCGACCTTGGTCGTGACCACCCCGTTGTCCTTGATCCGAAGCCGGATCCCATCGACGTACAGGATCGGGTAGACCTCGTCGAGGGGCCGGGACTGCCAGGCCTTGATCTCGTCGACGACGACCTCGGTGACATTGGAAATCAGCTCCCGGGACGCCTGGACGCCGTACACCTCACGCAGGTGCGCCTCGATGTCGCGGGTCGTCATGCCCCGCGAGTACAACGACAGGATCGTGTCGTCAAGATTCCCGATCCGCCGCGCCCGTTTCGGCACGATCGTCGGCTCGAAGGAGCCGTTCCGGTCACGCGGTACCTCGATCTCGACCGGCCCGTTCCGTGTCGACACCGTCTTCGTGGACTTCCCGTTCCGGGAGTTTCCCGTGCCCTGACCGGCCGGATCACCCACCTCGTAGCCGAGATGGTCCGTCATCTCGACCTGCAAGGCCCGTTCGAGGACAGCTTTCGTCATCTGGTTCAACAGGCCATCGACACCGTCGATCGGTGTTCCGGTCGCTTTCGCGTCCTTCAACAACGTGTCGATCGCCTCCGGCGCGAAAGCCTCGGCGATCCTCTTCGCCGCCGCTTCGTCTTTTGTCCGAAGCGTCGTGCTCTGTGTCATTCGGTGTCCCTTTCCGACCTACCCGATCAAGGTAGATCGATCCTGGTCCACCTCCGGCTTACACAGTCGTCATGACACGCCCTGCTGATCAACCCGAAGGTCACCGGTGCCCGGCGGCGGGCCGCGTTGCTCGCCGCCGCGAAGACCGGCACCGACCTCGATCCGGACGAGGCACACCTGGCCCGGGTCGTCGAGTACGACATCCCCGACCGGGCCGGGGGCGGCACCGGTGAACTCGTCGTCCTGCTCACCACCATCCTCGACCCACGTGACGCCCGGGCCGACGAGATCGCCGCCGGCTACCACGAACGATGGGAGGAGGAGATCTCCAACGACCAGCTCAAGACCCACCTACGCGGCCCCGGCAGGATCCTGCGTTCCCGGCTCCCGGACCTGGCCGTCGGGGAGATGTGGGCCTGGCTGACCGTCCAGTACGCGCTCACCGCCCTGATCGCCCAGGCAGCCGAGGCTGCCGACATCGATCCCGACCGGGTCGGCTTCGCCCGAACCCTACGTCTCGTCCGCCGTTCCGCCATCGGGACGGCGGACATTTCCCCCTGAGGACTGGCACGTCCAGCTGCCACGGTTCCACGCCGAGATCACCCGCGCGCTCAACCCGCCACGGCGCCACCGCACCTGCCCCCGCGCCATCAAACGCCCCCGCCACAACAGCTACCGCGTCAAAAAACCCGACGAACCCGCCTCGACCCGCCACCCAGGCCCGCCGACGATCCGGCTCCACCCACTCACCCCACGCGCAGCCTGACCAGACCCCAGAAAATCAAACTAAGCTTCACGGCATTGTTGCGTCACGAACACGGAGAGGAGTCGGTCGGTAGGTAGCGACTACTCGATGTGATGCTGTGCAGGAGATGGAGGATTGTGGCCCTCCGGCGTCGCCCTGCGGGGGGAGATGTCAAATCACCTTGAGCTGCGTTAGTTGACGACTGTCGTGGTGAGCGTCGAGGAAAAGGCGGTGTAAGAGCCGTCAGATGGGGACCAGAAAGCCGAACGTGAGTGAACCGCTGATGACGTGTCGAGATTTAGGAAACGGCGTCGAAACCGGGGTGTCAATGCGACTCCGGGATGAGCCTGGCGGGTGCCCGTCTATTGGCCAGGTGGCGTCCGGCATGCAGGCGGCGGGATTCTGGTCTGCTGCTCCTGTACGGAACGTGAGAAGGCGCGCGTCGATACAGGGTCCACCGGGCAAAGATGACGGTGGCTCCGAGAGGGAGTGCGTCGAGCGGCGGGAACCGTGAGGCGTTGAGTACCGATGCGATGCGCGCTGGCGGACCGACTCGTAGTAGTGATGAAGCTTCTGTAATGGGAGCGGAGCGAAGGGGTCGGCTCACCTGTGGTTTGCGCACACGAGCAACCGGAGGGGCTCCCTCCGGGAGGACGAGCAACCAGAATATTCTTCTGGGAGGACACGAGTGGGCAAGTTGGATCCGGAAAGTAAACCGTTCGATATATCGAAGCGACTGGTGTGGGAGGCGTACGAGAACGTCAGGGACAACAAGGGTGCCGCCGGGGTGGACGGGTGGTCCGTCGAGGACTTCGAGAAGGATCTGAAGAACAACCTGTACCGAATTTGGAACAGGATGTCCTCGGGGACCTACTTTCCGCCTCCGGTTCGGGCGGTCGAGATACCAAAACCGCACGGCGGAGGGACAAGGATGCTAGGTGTTCCCACCGTCGCCGACAGAATCGCACAGACAGTGGTGGCCCGGCACCTGGAACCCCGTACCGAGTCGATCTTTCATGAGGACTCGTACGGGTACCGGCCAGGGCGGTCGCCGCTGATGGCGGTGGAGAAGTGCCGCCAGCGGTGCTGGGAGAAGAACTGGGTGATCGATCTTGACATCCAGAGCTTCTTCGATTCGGTTGATCATGATCTGGTGGTCAAGGCGGTGAAGGCCAACACCGATCAAAAGTGGGTGGTGTTGTATGTGGAGCGGTGGCTGAAAGCGCCGATCCGGATGCCCGATGGCAGGCTGGTGGAACGGGATCGCGGTACTCCCCAGGGATCGGCCGTGTCACCCGTGCTCGCTAATCTGTTCTTGCACTATGCGTTGGACCTGTGGATGGTCCGGGAGTATCCGGCTGTCCCGTTCGAGAGGTTCGCGGACGACGTTGTGGCGCACTGCGCGACCGAGCGGCAGGCCAGGCAGCTGCTGGGGGAACTGACCGAAAGGTTGGCCAGTGTCGGGCTGCGAGTGCATCCCGACAAGACGCGAATAGTGTACTGCAAGGATCGGAAACGGCGTCAGAACCATGAACAGACGTCGTTCACGTTCCTGGGCTATACGTTCCGCCCCCGGAAGGCCCCGACGAAGGACGGCGGGAGCATGTTCACCGCGTTCCTGCCGGCGATGAGCGGGGAGGCCCTGAAAGACAAGGGCCGTACTGTCAGGCGCTGGCGGCTGCACCTGCGTACCACCTCGGACATCGGGGAAATCGCCGTGTGGATGAACCCTGTCATCCGTGGCTGGATGAACTACTACGGCAGATTCTACCGGACCGAGATGTATGTTCTTCTGCGACGCATCAACACCTACCTGGTGCGGTGGGCGCGGCGGAAGTTCCAACGGTTGAGGGCGTTCAAGCGCGCCAAGCGATGGTGGAACGGGCTCCTGCGAAGGCAGCCCCGGCTGTTCGCCCATTGGGCGTGGATGCCCGATTTCTGACGGATCAGGTGAGAAGAGCGGAGTGACGAGAGATCGTCATGCTCCGTTCTGTGGGAGCCCGGGGGTGAGATCCCCCCGGGCCACCCGGCAGCTATGTATGCACAGGCTCCACCGGCATAACGGATGTACGCCTTGCAGCTGTTGGGGTTACTCCAAGCTGCGACGTGAAATGGGATGTTGACCCACTGGCTCAGGTTCTGCCAGTATCCCCAATCATGAAAATTCAGGATATGGCCGTCGCCGTTTAGACTGGTCGTGCCCGAACAGTTGTACCCTTGGGTGCTTGCTGGCGCCGCCTGCGCCTGCTCGCTATTGAACGCTTCTGCCTCGGCCGCAGTGTCGAAGCAGTAGACGTCGGTCGCCGAAGTCACAGTGCAGATCTTCGCCCCGTTCCAGGTCTCCTTGTCCCAGGGCAGGAGCTTGCCGTTGTAATGCTGGGTGATTTTTGGCGCCTCCGCCGCCGACGCGGGCGAAGTCGTGCTCCCCCCCAGGAAGATGGCGGTCAAGACGGAGATGATGCCTAGCGTCGGAAAAATGCGCGCAACTCTGCTGATCAAGTTGTGGTCCTTCCACTCTGGCGTGCAGATCCCTGACAGAAAGTAGACGATGGACCAGCGCAGGTGCCGATGGTAGCAACACAGAGTAGATGGGTACTAGTAGGACTTTGTTAGGTCTTTGATCGTCTGGTTTGGCTGTTGGGATCTTCGCCTGGTTCGCTGCCTGCTGTGACGCCGGAGGAGATGGAGCAGGTGCGTCCGGTCGTGGAGGAGTTCGCGGCCCGGATGTTCGCGGACCTGCCGCGTAAGGACCAGCGGGCCAAGGGCGAGGCGTATCTGCGTGGGCTGATGCTGGACGGGAAGCGCAAGAGCCTGGTCCCGATGGCCGAGCGCCTCGGGGTGGATCATCAGGGGTTGCAGCAGTTCCTGCGGAACTCGACCTGGGAGCATGGTGAGGTCCGTGCCCGGCTGGCGGGCTGGGCGGTGGACTTCGTGGCCCCGCAGGCGCTGGTCGTCGACGACACCGGTTTCCCGAAGGACGGGCCCGCCTCGCCCGGAGTGGCCCGGATGTACTCCGGGACGTTGGGCAAGGTCGGGAACTGCCAGATCGGGGTGTCCGTGCACGCGGTCACCGACTGGGCGTCGGCGGCGCTGGACTGGCGACTGTTCCTGCCGGCCAGCTGGGACGACACATGCTGCGATGATCCGACCGAGGCCGCGGCGGTCCGCGCTCGCCGGACCCGGGCCGGGATCCCCGCCGACGTCCGGCACCGAGAGAAGTGGCGCCTGGCGTTGGACATGCTCGACGAGTTGGCCGGCTGGGGCGTGCCCGCCCGGCCGGTCGTCGCTGATGCCGGGTACGGCGACGCCGCGCAGTTCCGCCAAGCCCTGACCGACCGGCACCTGGTCTACGTGCTCGGGGTGACCCCCACCGCCACCGCGCACCCGGCCTCGGCCGCACCGGTGACCCCGCCGTACTCTGGGACCGGACGCCGCCCGGTCCCGGCCTACCCGGACCCGCCGTCCACCCTGAAGGACCTCGCCCTGGCCGCCGGCCGGGCCGCGCTGCGCACCGTGACCTGGCGGCACGGCACCCACCACAGCGCGAACAACCCGACCGCGGCGATGCGGTCGCGGTTCCTGGCCCTGCGGGTCCGCCCCGCCGGCCGGTCGGTCACCCGCGCCGACGACCGCAGCCTGCCCGAATGCTGGCTGCTGGCCGAATGGCCCCCCGGCAAGACCGAACCCACCGACTACTGGCTCTCGACCCTGCCCGCCGACATCCCCCTGCGCCAACTGGTACGCCTCGCGAAGATCCGCTGGCGGATCGAACACGACTACCGCGAACTCAAGGACGGCCTCGGCCTCGACCACCACGAAGGACGTTCCTTCCTCGGCTGGCACCGCCACGTCACCCTCGTCTCCGTCGCCCAAGCCCTGTGCACCCAGCTACGCCGCACCCCAAAAGCCCCTGCGCCGGCCTGACCCTCTACGGAGTCCTCCGTAGCCTCCAGACCCTGCTCAACGTCTGGACCGGCGCCTGCCGCACCTGCCACCGCCCCTACGACCCGTCACAGGGCAAATCGCCACAACTCCTCGGAGTCACCTAACAAAGTCCTACTAGGGCGTTGTCGATCCCCGCGACGTGGCGGCGGTCGCGGTCGAGGCCCTGCTGACCGACGAGCACGATGGCGCGGCCCACACCCTGACCGGCCCCGAACTTCTCAGCGTTCCTGACCAGGTCGCCCAGCTCGCCGCCGAGCTCGGACGAACCGTCACGATGGTTGACGTGCCTCCCCATGCGGTCCGCCAGCAGCTGGTCCGCGCCGGATTCGATCCGTCCATCGCGGACTCCGCCGTCAACGGCTACCAGCTCGTCCGGGACGGCGGTAACGCAGTCGTCACCGACGATGTCGAACGCATCCTCGGCCACCCGGCTCGCGCGTTCCGCGCTTGGGCTCACGACCACCGCACAGCATTCGGCGCCGATGCGGGACATCCAAGATCTGTGACGACGGGATATTGATGTTCGGCTGGCCGGTATACGGCGCGATGTAGTGGCAGGAGCCTCCGCCGCCCCACCGCAGGTAACTGTTGGTCGAGCCGCTGTTGCCGCCGGCGGCGTCGATCGGCCGTCGCGAGAAGCACGACCGGCGCGATCCCGTCGACGCGATCCTGTACGTCGTGCGCAACGCAGCTTCAGACGCCTCCGGCGTCGAGCTCAGACGAGGACGCAGAGCTGACGAACGGTATTGTGCGCCGACGACCTCACATCGATCGGTGGCGGAGTGTACATATGAGGTCATCGAGAGGTCCGGAGGAGGCTGGTGCGGGTGGCAGAGGTGCGGATGTCGAGCGGTCAGGTGTCCGGAACCGTCTCGAGGTTCGGCCCGTTCACCCACGTCACGACGGAAAAAGCCGAGCTGTATCGGGCAATCATGCGGACGTTTGTGCGCGCGAAGCGTCGTTTCAACGTTCATCTGCGTCCTGAGGATGTCGTCGAGATGCTCGCGAACGAGCCTGCCGCCGGCGGGCTGGCGGTCCGGGACGTCGATGCGGAGCTGCGCAGTCTTGAGGGCTGGGGAAACCTGCGTGGTGATCCGGACACCAGCCGGGTCACCACCGTCGAGGACTTCAACCGCCCTCGATTTCTCTATCAGCTGACCCCGGCCGGCGAGGCGGCCGAGGCGGCCCTGGAGACGTTCGACGAGGCGCTCGGGCGGCGCGGCGAGCTGCAGGCCGTCGCCCTGTCCGACATTCACAGCCAACTCCTCGCGCTCCTGGCGGTGCTGGCGCAGCCCGAGGTCGACGCGGCGAAGGCGCACCAGCTCCTGCGCGATCTGACCGGGGTCTTCCGGGGGCTGACCGACAACGCGCAGGCGTTCATGGGATCGATGCAGCGCACCATCGACCTGCACGATGCCGATCTCGACGTCTTTCTCGCCTACAAGGAACGGCTCGTCGACTACCTGCAGCGTTTCATCCGGGACCTCGTCGTGACCTCGGCGCGCATCGTGGAGGTGCTCCGCGAGATCGAGGAGCACGACCTGACCGACGTGCTGCGCGCCGTGGCCGAGCGTGAGGCGCGAGACGCGGCGCCCGACCTCGACGGCGGCGCCGGACCGGACGCCGCCGCCCTCGGTGGCGTCACCTCCCGCGGTAGCACCACCTCCGCCGACGGCGTCGTCTCTGCCGGGTCGGGTGCGGTCGGCGAGCGGCTCGCGGTGTGGACCGAGCGGTGGGAGGGCCTGCGGCGCTGGTTCGTCGGCGACCGGCTCCATCCGCCGCAGGCACGGCTGTTGCGGGAACGGGCGCGCGCCGCGGTGCCGGCCCTGCTGTCGGTGGTGCTGGCACTCAACGAGCGGCGCTCCGGCCGCAGCGACCGGTCCGCCGACTTCCGGGCCCTCGCCCTCTGGTTCGCGCAGGCGCCGAGCGACGACGATGCCCACCGGCTCTGGCGGGCCTGTTTCGGGCTCGCCCCGGCTCGCCACCTCACTATCGACGCCGCGACGCTGGAGGCGCGGGCGACCAGCCCGGTGCCGCCGTCGACCTCATGGCGCGCGGCACCGCCCATCCTGGTCGACGTCCGCCTGCGTCGCACCGGGCGGTACGAGCGTCGCGGCGCGCCGAACCGCATTCGCGACCGGGCCGCGGAACGCCGACTGCTCGCGGAACGGCTCGCGGCCGAGGAGGAGATCGTCCGGGCCGCGCGGCGCCGGCTCGCCACCGGCGTCCCGATCCGCCTGTCCGAGCTCGCCGAGCTCGACGACCCGTCCTTCCGGCTGTTCCTCACCCTGCTCGGCGACGCGCTCGCCCGCAGCCGCCCGGGGCAGCCCTCCGTCGACACGACCAGCGCCGACGGCACGCTGTCGATCGCGCTGACCGCGACCGCCGACGGTGCGGTGGCGACGATCCCGACCAGCGCCGGGTTGTTCACCGGTCCGGACCACATCCTGGAGATCCACGACCTGCTGGCGGAGCCGGCATGACGAACCCGCGCCCCCGCACGTCATCCGGCCGCAGGGATTCGTCGGGGGCGATCGTCGACGCCCTGGACGCCCAGCTCCTGGATGAACGCCGCCGGGCGATGCGGGCCCTCCTGCGCCGCCCGTTGCTGACCGCCCACGGCGACGACGCGGCGGCCTTCCGTCTCATCCGCGGGCATCAGACCTGGCTGCGGGCCTGGTTCGCGCGGGAGACCGGCTGGTCGCTGCGCGTCGACCCCGAGGTGGCGAGACTCGCGAAGCTACCGGCGGACCTCACCGATGGCACCCGTCCGGCCACCGCCGGCGCGGCGCACCAGGCGTTCAGCCGCCGCCGCTACGTGCTGCTCTGCCTGGCGCTCGCCGGCCTGGAACGGGCGGAGAAACAGGTCACGCTGGGTCGGCTGGCGGAGGACGTGATGCTGGGCTGCGCCGACCCCCGGCTCGCCGAAGCCGGCATCAGCTTCGGTCTGGACAGCCGCGAGGAACGCGCGGACCTGGTCGCGGCCGTCCGCGTGCTGCTCGACCTCGGGGTCCTGCGGCGGGTCGCCGGCGACGAGGCCACCTTCACCTCGGGTACCGGTGACGCCCTGTACGATCTCGACCGTTCGGCGCTCGCCGGCATACTGATCACCCGGCGCGGCCCGTCGACGCTCGCCGCCGCCGTGTTCGAGGACAGGCTGGCCGGCGCCGTGGAGGAGCTGGTCACGGACACCGACGACGCACGCAACCTCGCCCGCCGCCAGTCGTTGACCCGGCGGCTCCTGGACGACCCCGTCGTCTATTTCGCCGATCTTGACGCCGACCAGCTGTCCTACCTGACGAGCCAGCGCGCCGCGCTGACCCGGCGGATCACGGAGGCGACCGGCCTGGTCGCCGAGGTCCGGGCGGAGGGCATCGCGATGGTCGACCCCGACGGCGACCTCACCGACGCGAGGATGCCGGAGGACGGCACCGACGGCCATTCCGCCCTGCTGCTCGCCGAGTACCTCGCGCGTGCCGGCGCCCGTCCTGGCGCCGCCGAGCCGACGCCCATCACCACCCTGCACGCGCACATGCGGGAGCTGATCACGCAGCATCGCACCCATTGGCGCAAGGGCGTGACGGAGCCTGGGGCGGAGATCCTCCTGGTCGACCGGGCACTGACCCGGATGGCCGCTCTGGGCCTGCTGCGACGGCGCGGTGACACGGTCATCGTGCTGCCCGCGCTGAGCCGGTTCGCGCTGGGCGAGCTGCGGGACACCACCGACACCGAGCAGGGGAGCCTGCTGTGAGCGGAGCCAACGGGAAGCCACCCATCCCCGGATCACTGCCCGAGCCGACGACGAGCCGGTGGCAGCCGCTGCGCGCGGGGCTTGTGGACGTCTTCCTCTACGACGAGGAGGAGTTCCACTTTCGCGACGGCAACCTGCTCCTGCGCGGCAACAACGGCACCGGCAAGTCGAAGGTGCTGGCGATGCTGTTGCCGTTCCTGCTCGACGGCGAGGTCGCGGCCCACCGTGTGGAGCCGGATGGCGACCCGAAGAAGCGGATGGAGTGGAACCTGCTCATGGGCGGGCGCCACCCGCACCCGGAGCGGCACGGCTACAGCTGGCTGGAGTTCGGGCGCGTTGACGCCGCCGGGGTCGCGAGCTACCGCTCGATCGGGGCCGGGCTGAAAGCGGTCACGGGCCGCGGCGGTGTCACCACCTGGTTCTTCGTTGCCGACGGACGGGTCGGCGTCGACTTCACCCTCGTCGGCCCGACCCGGACCGCGTTGACGAAGGACCGGCTGGCCGACGTCCTCGGGCCGGGCGGGCGCGTCTTCGACCAGGCGTCGCGGTACCGGCGGGCCGTCGACGAGGCGTTCTTCGGCCTCGGCGAGGAGCGCTACGACGCCCTGGTGAACCTGCTCATCCAGCTCCGCCAGCCGCAGCTGTCGAAGAAGCCGAACGAGCGGGCCCTGTCCGATGCGCTGACCGAGGCGCTGGCCCCGCTCGACCAGGCGGTGATCGCCGATGCGGCCGAGGCGTTCCGCGGGCTGGAGCAGGAACGGTCCGACCTGCTCGGGTTCGAGGAGGCCCACGCGGCGGCCGCCGCGTTCCTGGAACACTACCGCCGGTACGCCCGCATCAGCGCCCGTCGCCGCGCCCGCGAGCCCCGCGCCGCCCAGTCCCTGTACGAGTCGGCGTCTCGCCAGCTCAGCGAGGTGAAGTCTCTGCGCGAGGGGGCGGAGGCCGAGGCAGCGGAGATCGGCAGGCAGGAAACGGAACTCGGCCTGCGGATCACGGGACTCACCGCGGAACGGAACACCCTGGCCACCCGCCCCGAGATGGACCAGGGCTGCGAACTGAACCAGCTCCGCCAGCGGGCCACCGAGCTGGAACGCCTCGCGAACCGAGCCCGTGCCGAGCAGACGGCCGCCTCCCGGCAGCGGGACAGCTACGCCCGTCGGGTCGCCGACGAACGCACCCGGGCGGGCGGGACCGCCACGGCGTTGGAGCGCGCCCAGGTCACCGCGGAAGACGCGGCCCGCGACGCAGGCATCCTTGACGACCACCGAGCGGCTGTCGTGCCGCTGCTGCTTCCGGACGGGCCGGCTGCCGCGGCGGTGCGGGACGCCAGCCAGACGGCGCGCGAGGCCGCCGAGGACGTGGCCCGCCGCCGTGAGGAGGCAGCGAAGCTCGTCGCCGGCCTGGTCACCACCGCCCTGCGCGCGGAGGAGAAGGCCGGTGATCGGCTGCGGGAGCTGGACGACGTACGGTCTGCCCTCGACGAGGCGGTCGAGGCGGCGGCGACGGCGGCCGCCGCCCATGAGACCGCCGCCGACGGCTTCGTCGCCGCGGTCCGCCGCCACCTCGACGCTGCCGAGCAGCTGCGCCTGCCCGACCTCGACGACGTTCTCGACGAGCTGGCGGGCTGGCTTGACGGCTTCGACGGTCCGAGTCCGCTGCTCGCCGCGGTGACGTCGCGGGCCCGCGAGCTCGAGAACGAGTTCGGCGCGGCCGATCAGCGGCTGGTGATCGAGAGCAACGAGGCGCGGGCGAGGACGAAGGTCCTGACCGATGATCGTCGCTCGCTGACCGACGGCGCGCGGCTGTCGCCTCCGCCGCCGCACACCCGCGCCGCGAGCCGCGACGGCCGACCCGGCGCACCGTTGTGGCAGCTCATCGAACCGTACAAGCCTGGCGAGCGGATGGACGTCCGATCGGCGCCGTTGGCACCAGGGCCGCAGCCGCTGGCAGCCGCCGGGATCGCCGGAGTGGAGGCGGCGCTGGAAGCGGCCGGGCTCCTGGACGCCTGGCTGTGCCCGGACGGCCAGCTCCTGTCACCCGACACCCACGACGCGGTGATCCGCGTCGACGGCGCGCGTCCGTCGGCATCGCCCGACACCGCGCACCTCGGCCTGGTGCTGCGGCCGGCCGTCGACCGCTCCGACCCGGCCGCGGCCGCCGTCTCCGACGAAACCGTCGCCGCCGTACTCGCGAGCATCGGCCTCGTGACGGTCACCAGGTCCGCCGACGCCGACGCCGACGCCGGACCCGCCACACACACCGCTGCCGGCACTGACACCGCTGCCGGCACTGACACCGCTGCCGGCACTGACACTGGGTCTGGCGAGGCGGCGACGGACACCTGGGTCGCCGTGGACGGCCGCTTCCGCGTCGGGCGTCTGGCCGGTGCCTGGTCCAAGCCGGCGGCCCGCTACCTCGGGCACGCGGCCCGCGAGCATGCCAGGAGGACCCGGCTCGCGGAGATCGACGAGGAGCTGGCGACCCTCGCGCGCCGGGTGGCCGACCGCGAGGCCGACCGTGCGGACCTGCGCCGCCGCCGATCGGTGCTCGGCAGCGAGGTGACGGGGCTGCCGCCGGACACGGCTGTGCGCCAGGCGTTCACCGCCGCCCGGCAGACGGACCTGGACCGACACCGGGCCGACGGGGTCCACCAGCGCGCGGCCCGGGCTGCCGAAGCGGCGCAGGAGGCGGCGCGGCAGGCCGGCTCGGAGCGAGACGAGACCGCCGCCGAGCTCGCGCTGCCCGTCGTCACCGCGTCCCTGGACGAGATCAGGAACGCGGTGGTCGCCTACCGGGTCGCGCTGTCAGGGCTGTGGCCGGCGGTCCGCGAGCGAGCCGACTCCGTCGCCCAGCTGGAGCAGACCGAGCAGGACCTGGGCCGGGCCCAGGCGGTCCTCGCCGAACGCGAGGACCAGCGGGCGATGGCCGAAGAGGACCAGCTGGCCGCGCGCACTGCGTTCGAGACGATGGAACGGACCGTCGGCGTCGCCGTCGCGGAGGTGCAGAGCCAGCTCGCCGCCGCCGAACGCGCGTTGACGCAGGCCACGGAGACGATGCGGACCCTCGGCGGAAAGCGGTTGACGGCGGCCGAAGCCGTCGGGCAGGCCCGCGGGCGGGAGCTGGAACTGGTGGGCAAGGTCGCCGATCACGGCGAACGCCGCCGGGACGCAGCCGGCCGGCTGCGTCGTTTCGCCGCCGGCGGCCTGCTCACCGTGGCCCTGCCCGACCTGGAGGTGCCCGACCCGACCCGGGACTGGGCGCCCGATCCAGCGGTGCGGATCGCGCGTCAGATCGAGGCCGCGGTCGCCGACGTCGACGACTCGGACGCGGCCTGGGAACGGGTGCAGAAGCTGATCGCCGCCGAGCACGGCACGCTGCGCGAGGTGATGAGCCGCCACGGCCACCACGCCGCCGCGACGCTCACCGACGACGGCTGGGTGGTCGAGGCGACCTTCCGTTCCCGCACGATGAGCCCCGCCGAACTGGCCGACGCGCTCGGCGCGGAGGTCGTGGACCGCAAGCGGCTGCTGACCGAACGGGAACGCACGATCCTGGAGAACCACCTCGTCAGCGAGGTCGCCAGCCACCTGCAGGACCTGATCAGCGACGCCGAGCGCCAGGTCGCGCGGATGAACGCCGAGCTCGACGAACGCCCCAACAGCACCGGCATGAAACTCCGCTTCCAGTGGCGCCCCGGCCCGGGCGCCCCGCCAGGCCTCGGCCCGGCCCGCGAACGGCTGCTGCGCCAGGTCGCGGACGCCTGGTCCCCGGACGACCGCGAGGCTGTCGGCGCGTTCCTCCAGGCGCAGATCAGCCGGGAGCGCGAACAGGACGCCGGTGGGACCTGGCTGGAACACCTCGGCCGTGCCCTGGACTACCGGCGGTGGCACGTGTTCGCGGTCCAGCGTTACGCCGAAGGCCAGTGGCGTCCGGCGTCAGGTCCCGCGTCGGGCGGCGAGCGGGCCCTCGCCGTGACGATCCCGCTGTTCGCGGCCGCGTCCGGCCACTACCGGTCCGCGGGCAACCCGCATGCGCCCCGGCTCGTCATGCTCGACGAGGCGTTCGCCGGGGTGGACGACGACGCCCGCGCGTCCTGCCTCGGGCTGCTCGCCGTGTTCGACATGGACGTCGTGATGACGAGCGAGCGCGAATGGGGCTGCTACCCGACCGTCCCCGGCCTGGCGATCAGCCAGCTGTCCCGGCGCGACGGCATCGACGCCGTCCTCGTCACCCGCTGGCAGTGGGACGGACGCCAACGCCGCCCCGGGCCGAACCCCCGTGCGGAGACCTCAACTGCGGCGGCACCCCAGGCGACCGCGGCCGTCCCTGGGCAGGTCGCGGCCGGGCCGACCGTCGCGGACGGCCTCTGGGCCACATCGTGACGCCGCCGTCCTCGTGACAGCGGGTCGTCCCATGACAGGAACCGACGGGGGCATCGACGCCGTTCGCCTGGCGCGGTTGTTCGGACCGCCGTCGTGGTGGATCGTCGAGCGCGCGCGGGCCCGCCTCGAGCGAGGCACGCCGCTCACCGGCGCCGTGACGTTGCCGGACGCGACCGACGAGCAGCGCGCGGCCGTCGCCGGCCTGCTCGGCTCCCGGCCCCGATCGGGGCGTTCCCTGCGGGTGGACCTCGGCGACATCGACGCCGTGGTGCGGCGTAGCGGCTGCGCGCCGAGCCTCGCGGCCGCCGTGGTGGCGCTCACCGGCCCGGTCACCGACCTCGCGGCCGCCGCCGCCGAGGCGGCCCGCGGCTGGGACGCGGCGATCGTCGTCGCGGACCCGCTGGTGGCGGCCCGGCCTGCCCTCGCCGGCTGGACCGGGCATCTCGCCGCGACCGGCCTGCTGCGCCGGCTCGGTGACGGGCCGGCACACGGGCGCCAGCTCATGGAGGCGGCAGTGGCCGTCCTGGACGCGCTGCCGGCCGACGGCGTACCGATCTCGGTGCTGGCCGCCCAGGTGTTGGGTGACGGCCACGGGCTGGACGCGGATCGCCCACTGTCCACCCTGGTGCTCGGTGCCGTCGCCCTGCTGGGCCGCCCGGCCGCCCGCACCGGCGGCGAGTCGGACGACCTCGCTGAGCCGGCTGGCGCACCGGCGGACGTCGTTGCGCCGAGTGACGCCCAGGCGGAACCTGCCGTGCGCGGCGTGCGATCCGCCGAGTGGCGGCGCGAGGCATGGGCCGCCGTCGGCGTCCTCGTCAGCGAGCTGGCCCTGCCGGCGCTGACGCTCGGCCTTCCGGGAGACGCGCGCAGCGTCACCGGCCGGGTGCTCGACCTGTGGCGGAAAGCCGGCCAGCCCGTGCACCTGTCGCTGCGCCAGCTGGTGCGGGACCCGCCCGTCCTGGACGCGGCACGCGGCCTGACCGTGTTCGTCTGCGAGAACCCCACGGTCGTGAGCGCCGCGGCGGACCGCCTGGGTGCCCGGTGCCGTCCGCTGGTCTGCGTCGGCGGCATGCCGGCCGCGCCCGTGGGCACGTTGCTGCGGTTGCTGCGTGATGCGGGCGCGCTCCTGCGCTATCACGGGGACTTCGACTGGGGCGGCCTGGCGATCGCGAACACCGTCATCGACCGGTTCGACGCCGTCCCATGGCGCTACGACCGCGCCCACTACGAGGCCGCGCTACGCCCCGGCCTCGGGGCGCTCACCGGTCGCCCGGTCCGCACCCGCTTCGACCCGGACCTGGCCGACGCCCTCGCCACCCACCGCCGCCGCGTCGAGGAGGAAGCGGTTCTCGACGCCCTCCTCGACGACCTCGCCGAGGCCGGGACCGGGACGTGAGCCGGCGCCCAGGTTGACCGCTGCCTGAACTTGCCACGGAGGCCCATGTTCCTGTCCATGCACATGCCGCTGTGGCAAGGCGACCACCCGGCCTGGAGGCGCATCCGAGCCGCGCTCGCCGACCGCCCGTACCACGCCTTCGCCGGACACGTCCACAACTACAAACACGAACATCATGTAGCGCGCGTCGAGACCGGAGCCGAGGACCTCGCCGGTAGCCGCCGCGGCTCGTGACCGGGAGCGACGTCAGGTCCGGCGCCTAACCCACCCGGGGCCGGGTCGGCCGGGAGCCGTGCACCTGTTCCAGGATGTCGGCGGCGCGACCGGCGGCATCGTCGGACTTCAGTTGGGCGGCGAAGCGGGCCACCCGTTCCCGCCGCCCGGGGTGCAGGAGCGGTTCCACGGCCCGGGCCAGCACTCGCTCGTTGAGGTCGGAAAAGCGCAGCGTGGCCCCGATCCCCAGCCGCTGCAGCCGGGCGCCCCAGAAGTGCTGGTCGCCGAGGACCGAGCAGACGACGGTCGGCAGGCCGGCGCCGATCGACGCCGCCGTGGTGCCGGCGCCGCCGTGGTGCACCGCGACGCGGCACCGGGGCAGCACCGCGTCATGGTCGAGCGCCCCGACCACACAGACCTGACCGTCCGAGCTGATCCCCGCGGGCAGATCGGTCCATCCGGCGCTGACCAACGCGCGGACCCCCAGGGAACGCGACACTCGCTCGATCAACGTCAGCGTGCCTCGCGCGTTGTGGATGGGCATGCTCCCGAATCCGAAGTAGACCGGTGGTTCGCCCTCGTCCAACCACACGTCGACCTCCGGGTCGAGCTTGTCCTCCCCGAGCAGCCGCCGCTGTTCCGGAGACAGTCCCAGGAAACCGACGAGTGGTCGGCGTGTATCCCAGTTCTCCAGTTCCGGCACCAGGAAGCGGCTGAACGCCTGGATTTCGGTCGTTCCGGCCCGGGCCAGTTTGGTCGGGGTGGGTTCACGGGTCGGCGGAAGACCAAGCCGGCGGCGCAGCCGGTTGACGTCCGCGGCGATCACGCGCCAGCCGGCGAATTCGATCGGTGGATACATCATACGGTTCACCGCACCGGGGAGTCGGCGGGTACTGAGGACGAAAAGCGGAAAAGCGCTGTTCCGGCGGAGCGGCGCGTGGTGCAGACTGACCATGGGCACCTGTCGCCATTCCGCGATACAGGCCGCCTCGTCCTCGGTGAGGATCCCGGAGACGATGAGATCCGCCCCGTCGCTGGCCTCCGCCATCGCCTCGGCGATGCGGTCGGTGTTCTGGCGCTTGAAGTCCATGAATCCTTTGATCACCTGCCGCACGTCGCCCGCGCCCAGCCAGTGCCGGACTTCCTCGGATCCCATGAACTCGCGCGGCTCCGCGCCGATCGGCGACACCTCGACACCCATTCGGATCCCGAAGCTGGCGATCTCACCCGGCAGACCCATGATCACCTCATGCCCGCGCCGGACCAGTTCGGCTCCGAGCACGGCCGCGGGCTGAACGTCACCGCGGGTGCCCACGGCGAAAATCGCGACGCGCACGACGACCCCTCTCCAGAAGGACACGAACATCGCCGAGCCGATGCCGAGGACAGTCAACCTCGTCGTCGACAACAGAAAACACAACGGGGAGCCGATGAACCAAGAGCCGCTCGACGGCGGGGCGATGGTCTGACCATTGTGGTGGGAATGCCCGGCCAGTCACGGACACGATGGACGCTACCGCCACAGGGGCCGATGGTATCGGACGACCAAGGCACCAAGGATCTTTACAGCCGCCGCCGGGGTCTCTCACTCGGTGGTCTTTCCGACGCCGTCGCGGGGTGCGGGGGGCGAAGCCGGCGGGCCCGGTGTCAGCGGGTGGCGTAGCCGGGGATGCTGGCCTTGATGCGCTCGAGTTCGCGTTCGTCGGAGATGCCCTGGAAGTCGTGGCGGGGGTTGTAGGGGGCTTCCAGACGGAGGGCCTCCTCGTCGGTGATGTCCAGGCCGAGGGAGGCGACGGCGTCGTCGATCTGCTGGATCGTGCGGAGCGGTTCAGCCACGGCTCAGATCCTGGAGGCCGACCACGCGCAGCAGTTCCAGCCGCTCGTAGGACCTGCTGCCCGGACGGGCGGTGTAGACGATCAGCGCGCGGGCGACGGCGGCGAGCATCTGGCGGGACGGGCGTGAGCCCCTGGCCTGCTCCAGCCGTGTGTAGTGGTCGGTGGACATGTCCGCCAGCTGCGCCACCTCCTCGCGGCGCAGTCCCGGGGTGCGACGCCGCGCGCGTCCGACATCATTGAAGCCCAGTGGGTCGCCGAGCGGCGTGGGCTGGAACGGTTCCACACAGAGCAGCCGCCGGCCGAGGCGGCTGAGGTGGCCAAGGCGGTGCCCCGGCAGCGGCTGCTCACTCGCTCGGTGACGAGCGCCCGGTGTGCTGGCCGGTGAGGAGTTGTGCGCGGCGGTGGACGTCGCGGGGGGAGCAGCGGCGGTCGAGTCGAGTCTGGAGAAGCGACTGGGCGATGTCGGGCCGGTTGGCCTGGATGGCACAGTAGATCGTGGTGTCCTCGACGATCTCGCGCTGGGCGGCGCTGCCCCCGAGCCGCTCGACGCCGGGCAACGCGATCAGTGCGTCGGTCGCCCGGTCGGGGTCACCGTGCAGGAGGTGCATCAGGGCGTCAGCCAGCGGCGCGACGGTGTCGGTGAACGCCGCGCTGCCCCGGGCGGCCGCGGACCGGCGCAGTTGCGCGAGTCGGCGGCAGTCGCCCGCGGCGGCGAGGGCGACCGCCGAGTGCAGCCCGACGAAGGGCGTCGGCGGATCGACGAGCAACGCGGCGGGAACGGTCGCCAACACCGGTCCGAGTTCCAGCGAGGTCCAGGCGCCGGCCGCGAAGCCGCGCCACAGCAGCGACGCCGAGTCGATCAGCGCCCGGACGCCGGAGACGGCCGGCGGCGAGAGCTGGGTCGAGAAACGCGCCCGGATCGCGCTGTCGTCACCGAGTGCGAGTTCGTGCAGGGCCGCGTGCCAGGAGAAGTGCGCCCGATGCGACGAATCCGACCCACAGGTCGAGATCCAGGCGTCCAACCAGGCCAGCCCCGCCTCGTGGTCGCCGGTCTCGTAGTGGACGTGGGTCTTCGCGTGGACGGCGTGGCCGGCGGTCGGTTCGACGGCCAGCGCCAGTGCGGCGAGTTCGGCCGCCTCGTCCCAGTTCTCCTGCTCCTGGCGGGTGAAGGCGAGCAGCCCCCGGTACCACCAGTCGTCGCGGTAGACGGCAGCCAGTCCTTCGACCAGGGCCCATGCCTCGGCCGGGATCTCCGTCGCGCCGCTGAACGCGATTGTCGGCACGGCGATGCTGACGGCCAGGGCGTCTTCCGGGTATGCCTGGATGTAGCTGAGCAGTGCCGCCGCCGAACCGGCTCCGCCCGGCTCGTGGATGCGGGCGGCGACGACCTCGATGAAGCGCCGCTCCCGCTCGTCGGCCCGGCCGGCGTGGCGTTGCGCGTTCCGCAGAGCCGTTTCCACGTCGACGTCGGCGCCCCACTCGGCACCGAGCAGCGCCAGCACCGCCTGCCCGAGGGCGAACTGGGGGTCCGCCGCGACCGCTTCGGCCACCAGCGTCTCGGCTCCGGACCGTACCCGCAGGATCCGTCCGAGCCCGGCGACATAGCGACCGGCTGCCTCCGGGCTGGCGGTGAGGGGCAGGCCGTAGGGGTCGCGCACCCGCCGGACGACCCGTGGCCCAGGCAGGGCGGCCACGATGGCACGGGCGAGCGCGGCCGCCTGGCCGCGGATCTCGGGGATCGCCGTGCTCTCCCACAGCTCCCCCCGCCGCAACGGTCCGATGGCCCAGATCGCCGGCCGGGGCCCGTCGGCCGCGACCAGCCGCCCGGACGCCTCGGTGGCGAAGCCCAGGTCCAGGCCGTCCGGGGTCGCCAGGCCGGCGGCGAGCAGGTTCATGACCAGGGGATCATGGCTGGTCCGCACACCGGCGCCCGCACCGGTGCAGTTGACCACGGCCGCGGCGAGTACCCGCGAGCCGTCACTGAGCGAGACCTCGACGCCGGCCGGGGTGTCGGAAGCGTCGACGACCTGCGCGGCGTGCACGACCAGCGATCCCTCGGCGCGGCGTTGCTCCAGCCAGGCGTGGATGGCGGGGTCGACGCGGTGGCGCACCTGGTCCCAGCGCCGCATCGTCGTGGCGACGAAGCTCGACCGGGCAGGGGCGTCCAGGCGTGACCACAGCTCGGCCGTCACCGGGCGCATCGCGTCCACGGCCCGCCGCCAGTCGCCACCGGCCGCGCGGATGTGATCGAAGACAAGCCGGCGGGCCCGGGCGAGGCTCACCGGTCCGTCGGGCAACTCCGGGGCGGCCAGCGGCGGCGCCGGGTCCAGAACGTGGGGGAGTGGAAGCAGCCCGTGACGCGAGGTCACGTGCAGGCGCACGCCGGCCCGGCTCCAGCGCTGGGCCATGTCGGCCATCGTCAGGCCCGAGCCGACGAGCAGCACCTCGCTGCCGGCCGGGACGCGAGGCTGGGAATCCGCCCGCCACGGATCACCGACGAACCGCGGCGACCGGGCCAGCGCCGGCGGAGCCCACGACGTCGTCGCAGCGCCGTGTCCGAGCGCGAGGACGACACCGTCGACCGGACGGCTGGTCCCGTCGTCGAGCGTGAGGCGCAGCCGGCGGCCGTGCCGGCGGACGTCCGTCGCGCGGGCGCGCACCCGCTCGTAGTGCACTCCGCTCGCGGCGCGCAGCGTCTCCTCCAGCGTGTGGCGGAGGTAGTCGGCATAGAACTGGCGGGGCGCGTAACCCCTGGCTGGAAAGTCGACCGCGACATGCCGACGAAGCCAGCGCAGGAAGTGCTGCGGGTCATCGTCGAATGCGCTCATCTTCGCGGCCGGGACGTTGAGCCGGTGCCGCGGATCCCGGGTCAGATACGCCAGGCCCTCACCGACGTCGTCCGGTTCGACGAGCAAGATCGTGAATTTTCGGCCGGTAACCGCCACGGACCTTGCCAGTTGGGCGGTGGCGAGGCAACCGCTTGCCCCGCCACCCACCACCGCGACGACCACCGGCGCACTCATCGGGACCGTCGACAGTACGTGTGCGGACACCTGGGCATAGAGAGCTCCTTCCCCGTCCATTCCGGTCGATTCAGGTTAGGCACAGACGGGGCGGACCGTGGCCCGGATCGACAGAACGTTACGTTGGCGGGGAGGTCCAGATTTCCGGGCGCACCGGCTTGACCTTGACCCTGCGTCGGGGTTCCAGCATGGCGGCATGACCGCAACCAACTCCGCGATCGAGGTTTCCGGACTCACCAAGTCCTACGGCGACCACACCGTGCTGGACGGCGTCGACCTGACCGTCCCGGAGGGCACCGTCTACGCCCTGCTCGGACCCAACGGCGCCGGCAAGACGACCGTCGTCAACATCCTCTCCACCTTGCTGACACCCGGTGACGGCGAGATTCGCGTCGCCGGCTTCGACGTACGACGCGAGCCCGCCGGGGTGCGCGCCGCGATCGGTGTCACCGGGCAGTTCTCGGCGATCGACGAGCTGCTCACCGGTCGTGAGAACCTGCGGCTGATGGCCGATCTGGCGCACCTGGAGCGGGCGACCGCGACCACCGCGGTGACCGTGATGCTGGAGCGCTTCGACCTCGTCGACGCGGCCGACCGGCGGGCGCAGACCTACTCGGGCGGCATGAAGCGACGGCTGGATCTGGCGATGACGCTCATCGCCCGGCCCCGGTTGATCTTCCTCGACGAGCCGACGGCCGGCCTCGACCCGCGCAGCCGTCGCGACCTGTGGGCGATCGTGCGCGAGCAGGTCACCGACGGCGTGACCGTGCTGCTGACGACGCAGTACCTCGAGGAGGCCGACGAGCTGGCCGACCGGATCGGGGTCCTCGACCGTGGCCGTCTGGTCGCCGAGGGGACGGCTGCCCAGCTGAAGAGACGGGTGCCCGGCTGGCACGTGTCGGTGCAGTTCACCGACGCCGCGGGGCTGGCCGCGGCAGCGGCGGCGCACCCGGCGGCCACCACCGACGCCGAGGCACTCACCCTGCAGGTACCGGGCGACGGCAGCATCGCCGGGCTGCGCCGCGTGCTCGACGGCCTCGACGACGACGGCGTCGCCGGCCTGACGGTCTCCTCCGCCGACCTCGACGACGTGTTCCTCGCGCTCACCGGCCGCGCGGCCGAGGCGCCCGCATCCGAGGCGTCCGCATCCGAGGAGGTCCCCGCATGAGCACCACCTACACCGTCCGTGACTCGGCGACGATGCTGCGGCGCAACCTGCTGCACATCCGCCGCTACCCCTCGTTGTCGATCATTCTGATCGCCCAGCCGATCCTGTTCCTGCTGCTGTTCGTGTACGTGTTCGGCGGAACTCTGGGCGCCGGCCTGCCGGGCCAGGCGGGCGGCGGAGACCGCAGGGACTATCTCGTCTTCATCACGCCGGGCATCCTGTTCATGACCGTCGCCAGCGTCGCGCTCGGCACCGCGATCTCGACCGCGACCGACATGACCACCGGGATCATCGCCCGGTTCCGCACCATGGACATCGCCCGGGTGTCGGTGCTCACCGGCCACGTGCTGGGCGCCGTCCTCAGGACCGGCTTCGCCGTGGTGATCGTGACGGCGTTCGCGTTCCTGCTCGGGTTCCGCTCCGAGGCCGGTCCGCTCGGCTGGCTCGGTGTGATCGGGCTGCTGATCCTCATCGCGTTCTCGCTCACCTGGCTGACCGTCGGCATGGGCCTGGCGGCGGACAGCGTCGAGACGGCCAGTAACACCCCGCTGTTCCTGGTGATCCTGCCGTTCGTCAGCAGCGCCTTCGTGCCGACCGACGCGATGCCGACCGGGCTGCGCCAGTTCGCGGAGTACCAGCCGTTCACCCCGATGATCAACACCCTCCGCGCACTCGTCACGGGCGCTTCGACGGACTCCGACCTGTGGCTCGCGATCGGCTGGTGCGTCGGAATCGCGCTGCTCGGCTACCTCTGGTCGCGCCGGCTGTTCCTCCGCGTGCCCGCGAAATAGGAGACTGGCGCGGTGCTCACGATCAGCCAGCTCGCGTCGTACGCCGGCGTCACCGTGCGCGCGGTGCGGCATTACCACGCCAAGGGTCTCCTGCCGGAGCCGGAGCGCGACCACTCCGGCTACCGGCGCTACGGCGCCCCCGCTGTCGTCGAGCTCGTCAGGATCCGGACGCTCGCCGACGCCGGCGTGCCGCTCGCGCGCGTCCGCGAGCTGTTGGCCGCGGGCGAGGAGGAGTTCGCCGCCGCCGTCGCCGACATCGACCGGCGCCTGCGCGCGGAGATCAGGCAGCGGCAGCGGCACCGCGAACGGATCGCGCAGCTCGCGGCCGGGGACAGTCTGGCCCTGCCGCCGGAGGCGGTGGCGTACCTCGACCGGCTGCGCGAGCTCGGACTGCCGGACCTGATGATCGAGGGGGAGCGGGACGCCTGGATCCTGGTGGCCGCCCAACACCCGGAGCACATGCCGTTCTACATGAAGACGAAGCAGCAGCAGCTCGACAACCCGGCGGCGGTCGAACTCTACTGGGATCTGGTCGCAATGATCGACTGGGAGGTGGACGACCCGCGGCTGACGGCTTTGGCCGACAGGTTGGTCGCCTCTCTCGAGGCCGCCGAAGCCGAGGGATGGGATAGCCACGACCAGGAGATGACCGACGAGCTCGCGGAGCTCCTCGACTCGGTCTTCCTCGACTCGGTGCCGGTCGCCCGCCGGCTCCTGGAACGGCTCGAGGAGCGCGGCTGGCGCGGCTGGACCAAGCTCGAGCGGATCTGTCCGACATAGCGCCGCCTCGGCTGACCGACTGACCCGGTCGGCGACCCCCGACGAACTCTTGCGGTTATTCCACGACGACCGGTTCGGGCCGCGGGGTCCGCGGCTGGGCGTGGGCAGGGCCGTTCGCCGTGGGGGCAGTGGGGCGGCCGGGGAGGAAGAGGCTGGCGACGAAGCCGCCGGCGGTCAGCGCGATGATCCACCAGTACGTGACGCCGAACGCCTCGGCGACCTGGTCTGCGACCGGGCCGGGAAGCTTCGCCCCCGCCGATTCGGTGAGGGCGCCGTCGGCACCACCGGTGCCCGGCAGCCGGCTGGCGAGGGCGTGCTGCAGCTCGACGGCGACGAGTGCGGTGGCCAGCGATCCGCCGACCCGCTGCAGGATGTTCAGGGTCGTGGTCGCGCGCGGCACCGTCGCCGGCCCGATCGTCGCGTAGGCGGCGGTCATCGCGGGCATCATCGCCGCCCCGAAGCCCAGACCGCGGACGAACAGGGACAGGGCCAGCAGCACCTCGTTGGTGTGCGCGTCGACCTGGGTGAACGGGAGCGTGCCGAGCAGGGCGAGCGCCATGCCGAGCGGGACGACCGACCGGGCGCCGCGGCGGTCGACGACCCGTCCCGCGATCGTCATCGCAATCATGGCGCCCAGTCCCTGTGGTGCCATGAGCAGTCCGGCGTCACTGGCGCTCTGCCCGCGTGCGACCTGGTAGTACAGCGGCAACAGGAACATCGCGCCGAACAGCATCCCGCCGATCGCGAAGGTCGTGAGGCTCGCGATGCTGAACGTCCGGTCACGGAAGAGCCGCATGTCGAGCAGGGCGCCGTTGCGGCGCAGGGCGTACCCGACGAAGCCGGCCAGCAGCACCATGCCGAGGGCGATGCTGACCTGCACCTTCGCGGCCCCGAAGCCGCCGCCGTTGCCTGCCTCGGACAGGCCGTAGACGAGCGCCGCCAGCCCCGGCGAGATCAGCGCCAGGCCGGGCAGGTCAAGGCGGTGGTGCGCCGAGCCGCGGTCGTCGCGGGGCAGCACGCGCCAGGACAGGAACAGGGCGAGCACGCCGATCGGTACGTTCACGTAGAAGATCCATCGCCAGCTGAGATGGTCGACGATCAGACCCCCGATGACCGGGCCGAGCACCGGCGCGATGAGCGTCGGGACGCCGATGATGCTCATGACCCGGCCCATCCGCTGCGGGCCCGCGGCCTGGGCGAGCACGGTCATGCAGATCGGCATGATCATGCCGCCGCCGAGGCCCTGCAGGATCCGGAAAGCGATCAACGTCTCCGCCGACCAGGCGACACCGCACAGGGCGCTGCCGGCGACGAACAGCGTCAGGGAGATGTTCCACATCCTCGTCGCACCGAACCGCTCGACCGACCAGCCGGCCAGTGGGATCACGACGGCCAGTGCGAGCAGATAACCGGTGGTCACCCAGGAGATGGTCGACAGCGACGTGTGGAACTCGCCGCCAAGCGCGTGGATGGCGACCGAGACGATCGTCGTGTCGAGGATCACCATGATCGCGCCGAGCATCACCGTGGCGGACAGCCGGATCAGCGCCGGGTCGAGCTTGTCGTCCGACGCGGGCCCGGGATCGGGGGCGGCGGTTGCGGGCGGCGGGGCCGCGTGGGGTTGGTCAGGCATGTTGGTCTCCATGGGGAAGGCGGCGGCGAGTTTCATTGAGTGGTGTCAAATATATAGTGGCAACCACGATATGTTGGCGCCGGCCTACCGCTACGATTGAGGCATGATCGAGGACGCTCGGGAGGCTGCCGGAGCGGCGATCGCCCAGGGCGCGGCCACGCGCGAGGCGCTGGCTGGTGGGGCGACGGACGGTGAGGCGACGGCCCGGGAAGCGTGGCGCGCCATCCTGGCGCTGATGTTCAGCGGCGAGGCGCCCGGCCGGATGCACGCGGTCTGCCAGGCGTTCGATATCACGCCCGCCGCCTTCAAGATCATGATGGTGTTGTCGAGTGCCCCGCGTCCGATGCGCGAGCTCGTCGAGACTTTTCGCTATGACCCGAGTTATCTGACCGGCGTCGTCGACCTGCTGGAGCGCCGCGGCATCGCCCGGCGAGAGCCGCACCCGACCGATCGGCGGGCCAAGACGGTCGCGATGACCGAGGAGGGCCGACGCGTTCTCGCCCACGCCCAGGAGGCGCTGTCCGTTCCCCCGGCGTCGGTCCTGATGCTCTCGCCGGACGAGCAGAAGCAGCTTCTACGCCTGCTGGTGCGCGTCGTCGACGCGGAGCCCACCATCCCCGCGGCGATGCGCCCGCGCCCCGTCACATCCCCGTCCGACTGATCGGCAGCCGTCCGGTTCGGTGTGAATAGGGGGCCCAGCGGAAGTGCAGGAGCTCTGACTGGACGGGGGACCTGGCGCCCAGGGATCGGGCGTGTACGCGGAGCCGGTGTCGCGTCGCCACTGCATCCACCGCTGAATGTTGGCCAGAGGGGTGAAGCCGCTCGCGGTGTAGTGGGCATGCGCGTCGTCCGTCACCACCAACGGCTGCCAGGGTGGATGGGCCGAATCATTCGGCGAGCTGATCACGGCATTCATTGTCCGCCGTCGAACGCACGCCCCTTGGACAGCTCCGGAGTCAGTGGTTGGACGCGGGGCTTCGCCGGGAACGTGGGTTCGCCGACGACACGGTCGATTCCGTCGCCGCGTCGGCCGGGATGGCGCTGTGGTCGGCGTCGGCGTCGGCGTCGGCGTGGCGGCGGCGGTAGTTGGCGGAGGCGGTGCGCTCGCCGCAGCGCTTCATCGAGCACCAGCGCCTGGCGCCGGAGGGCGAGCGGTCGTAGAAGGCGAGGCCGCAGCCCTCGCAGGAGCGCAGGCGGCTCGGCTCGCTCGTGGTCAACAGGTGGACCGCGTCGCGCGCGAGAACGGACAGCACGCCGGCCAGGTCGGGCTGTGGGACCTCGACCCGCCCCCACGCATCCCCGCGGAGGAAGAACGTCGGCGTCGGCGGCGTGGCACAGGTGTTGAGGTGCCCGGCGTCCTCGGGACTGGGGCCGGCGCCGGCGAGCCGGGCCTGGACGAGGCGGTCCACCGCGGCGCGCAGTGCCTGGATCCGGTCCAGGTCACGCGACGTGAGCCCGGCCGCGGGGGTCGGCAGGTCGAAGGTGTCGAGCCACGCCGCCGTGTCGTCCGCCGTCTCGAGCAGGTCCGGGCCGCCCGGCGTGCGGGTGGCGACGAGATCGAGACAGAGGCTGCCGGTGTCGACCGGCCTGAGACGGGCGTTGGTGCGCATCGGGGCGGGCTCGGCCGCAACGGAGGTGGACACGTGACTCCTTGGACTGCGGGACCCTGGAGGTCGTCAAGGGATGATGTCATGAGACGGGAGGCCCGGACGGCGGAACTGCGGGTTCTTTCTGATCAAAATCATTACAACATGGGTTGACATCGCCGCCTCGGCCGGCTTTGATCGGTCCCGTGGCGATCGAGGAACCGAGGACAGGCGTGCCGCGCCTTCGCGTGCTCATGCCGCTCGTCACCTGCCGTGAGGTCGACCTCATGCGCACCGGTAGCGCCCGCTGTCGCTGAGGGGCAGGGGGCCGGTCGGTGCCCCCGAGCGCGCGTGCTCCAGCCACGACCCATACGTCATCTTCGCGGGGCCGATCCTGGGTCGTCCGCGACACCATCCCTGACGACCCCGAGTAGTCCCCCCGAGCGGTCCGCCGCGAGCGGCTGCCCGCCCGAGCGGTAACCCCCCGAGCAGTACCTCCACAGTCCGCCCGGCGCCCCACAGGCGTGGCGCCGGGTTCGGACACGTCCTCCTGATGCGCGTCGCCGGGCACCCAGACCCGGCTGGGCGGTCGGGACGAGGACGCCAACACCGACATCGACGTCGACATCGGCGACGGGGCTTCGCACCCGTCGCCCGGACCAACGCGCCCGTCGTGCGACGACCCGCCGGTTGCAGCCACGGCGGCACCCGAACGATCCCCCGATCGGAGAGAAATGATCAGAACGAGGAAGAGGCGCCTCGGTGTCCTCACCGCACTGGTGACGGCCGGCGCACTTCTGGCCGGATGCTCGACCAGCGCGGCCGCCGGCGGGGGGAGCGGCTCGGACACGGTCCACTGGGGGACCAAGCAGGTCCAGGCCGCCTGGGATCCGGTCGTCACCGGATCGACCGGAGCGACGAACTACCTCACGCCCATCTACGAGTCGCTGTTCACGCTGAACGAGAAGCGTGAGGTGAAACCGGCCCTCGCCGAGGGCTACTCGTACAACCAGGCCGGCGACCAGATCACCATCCGGCTGAAGCCCAAGCTGACCTTCCAGGACGGGACGCCGGTCAACGCCGAGGCCGTCAAGTTCAACATCGACCGGATCAAGACACAGCAGAACTCGGCCCTCAAGGGGTCGTACAACAACGTGAAGTCGGCGACCGTGATCGACGACCTCACGGTGCGGCTCGACCTCGGCCAGCAGGACTACCAGATCCCCCGCCTGCTCTCCGTGCGCGGCGGCATGCTGCCCAGCAAGGCGGCCGCGCAGGCGGACCCCGGCAAGCTCAACCAGACGGCTCCGGTCGGCGCCGGTCCGTACAAGGTCGTGGAGATCGTCCCCGAATCGAAGATCGTCTTGGAGAAGTGGGACGGCTACTGGGACGCGGCGAACATCCACGTCAAGCGGATCGAGATCGACTTCGGCATCGACGCGAGCACGCTCGTGCCGGGCCTGCAGTCCGGCGTGTACAACTTCGCCCAGATCGACGGGTCGCAGATCCAACAGGCGCGCAGCGCGGGATTCGACATCCTGGCGGGGGTCAACCGCCAGTGGGGGTCGACCTTCCTGAGCCTCAACATCAACAAGGCGCCGTTCACCGACCCGAAGGTCGTCGAGGCGATCCGTTACGCCGTCAACCCCGCCGAGTTCTCCACCAAGCTCGGGTTCGGTGAGGGCGAGCCGAACCACCAGCCCTTCCCCAAGGGGCACCCGGCCTACGTCGATGCGCTGGAATCCGAGCACCCCTACAACCCCGCCCGGGCCCGGGAGATCCTGGCGAAGGCCGGCTACGCGGACGGTGCCATCTCCTTCGAGATCGCCGGCGTCGCCAACAACTTCGACCAGGTCGCGGAGGTCCTCCAGGGGCAGCTCAAGGCGGTCGGCATCAGGACGACGATCAAGCTGGCCGACTTCGCCAACTGGGGCAAGGGGTACTACGGCAAGACCCTCGCCGCGTCGATCTTCGGCTACGTCGGCCGCGACTCCCACGTCCAGGCGCTGACCGAGCACTACGACACCGGGGGCGTGCTCAACCTGAGCTCTCCCTACACGTCCGCGCCCTTCCAGCAGGCGCTCAAGGCGGTCCGGGCCACGCCCATCGACTCGCCGGACTACGGGCCCCGCCTGCAGGCCGCCGCCAAGGCCGGCTACGAGAACGGCTCCACGGTGTCGCTCTACACCTACGCCTCCGCCATCGCGAAGAAGAAGTCGCTCTCCGACCTGCCCGCGATCGACGGCTTCCTGAGCTGGAAGGGCGTCACGTTCACGCACGGCGACTGAGAAACGGCGCAGGCGGGGTCCGTGAGGACGGGGCCCCGCCTGCCCGATCGACCTCACCCACCCGACCGACCCCTCCCACCCGACCGGACCCCTCCCACCCGACCGGACCCCTCCCACCCGATCGACCTCGCCCACCCGACCGGACCCCTCCCACCTGACCGACCCGACCGACCAGCGAGTAGCCCGCACGACGAAAGATCAACGGGAGTAGAAGCCAGTGTCCGCACCACCGCCCGCGCTCACCGCGCCGCCGCCTGCCGCCCGTCGTGGCGTGGTCGCTCACCGGATCGGCCGGGCGGTCACCTCGACCGCCCGGCTGCTCGCGATCCTCGTCCCGGTGTTCCTGCTCGGCACCTTCCTCACCTATCTTCTCGGGCATCTCAGCGGGCGCAGCCCGGCCTACCTGCAGCTCGGCGACGCGGCCTCCCCGCAGGCAGTGGCGGCCATCGAGCACAAGTGGGGCCTCGACCGCCCCTTCCTCGTGCAGTACGGGGACTGGCTCGGCTCGGTCCTGCACGGCGACCTGGGGACGAGCTGGTACAACGGGCTCAGCGTGGCCCACGCGCTCGGCCAGCGGGCCGCGATCACTCTCTCGGCCGCCGGGGTCGCGCTCGTCATCGGCGTCGTGTTCGGGTTCGCACTCGGTGCGCTCGCCGCCCACTTCCACACCCGCTGGCCCGACCGGGCGATCACGACCTTCACCACGGTCATCTCGGTGCTGCCGCCGTTCATCGTGGGGATCGGGCTGGCGGCGGTGTTCGCGGTCGGCCTGCAGATTCTGCCGGCCGCCGGCTACGTGCCGATCCAGGCCGGGTTGGGCCCGTGGCTGAGCCATCTCATCCTCCCCGCGATCGCGCTCAGCTTCGACACGGCCGCCGACGTGGCCCGGCAGTTGCGCAACGGCCTGGTGTCGGCCTACCGCGGGAACTACGTCACCGGCGCGATCGTGCGTGGCCTCGGCCCGCGCCGGATCTTCTTCGTGCACGTGCTGCGCAACGGCGTCGCGCCGGCGGTGGCGGTCCTCGGCCTGAAGTTCCCCAACCTGCTGGGCGGCGCGGTGATCATCGAGGCGATCTTCGGGCTCTCCGGGTACGGCGTGTACGCCAGCCAGGCCGCGGTCCGCGGCGACGTGCCGGCCGTCCAGGGCGTGCTCGTCGTCTCGGTCGTCCTCGTCGTGGTGTTCAACCTGCTCGTCAACATCGTGCTCAACCGCGTCACCCCCGACGCCAACCGGGGGGTCTGACCGTGCTCAGAACCGTGTTGCGGCTCACGACCGCGCGGGTCGCCCTCGCGCTGCTCGCGATCATCGCCCTCGTGACCGTGCTGGGCCCCGTCCTGGCGCCCTACGACCCGCTCAAGGGCGGCGACCAGACGCTCGCGGGGCCCTCGGCCAAGCACTGGCTGGGCACCGACTACATCGGCCGCGACGTGCTCAGTCGCATCCTCGCCGGCGCGCCGCTGAGCATCCTCAGCGCGCTGGAGGTCGCCGGGATCGCCCTGGTGCTCGGCACGATCCCCGGCATCTTGTCGGTCTATCTCGGCTCGGTGTTCGAGTGGCTGAGCCTGCGGGTCGTCGACACGTTCATCGCACTGCCGTTCCTCGTCTTCGCGGTCGCCATGACGGCGCTGCTCGGCAACGGGATCACCCAGGCCATGATCGTCGTCGGCATGCTCATCGCGCCCGTGTTCTACCGGGTGAGCCGGGCGGCGACGATGTCCGTCGCCCGGTCGCAGTACGTGGAGGCGGCCGCCATCGCGGGGGCATCGACGAGCTGGATCGTCCGCAGTCACGTGTGGTCCAAGGTGCTGCCGTCGATCGCCGTCACCCTCGCCAACACCCTCGGCGTCGGGCTGGTGGTGATCTCGAGCCTGACGTTCCTCGGAATCGGGATCCAACCGCCCACCCCGACCTGGGGCGGGATCCTCGCCTCCGACCTGGGCTACCTCGCCCAGAAGCCGTACGCGCCGATCTTCCCGACCCTGCTCATCCTCGCCGCCGTCCTGGCCTGCAACCTCCTCGCCGACGCCATCCGGGACGCCGCGGGCGAGACCGGCCGCGCCCTGACCGGCGCGAAGACCGCCAGGTCCAACCGGACCCGGCGGCTCGCCGCCCTGGCAGACCTGGCGGACCCGGCAGATCCGTCCCGGCCATGACTGAGGAGCAGCAGATGACGCCGAGCGCGCCCGCCCGTGCCGCCCGTGCCGCCCGCGCTGACCGTGCCGATCGCGACGCGGTGCTCACGCTGACCGACGTGCGGATCCACAACGACGCCGCCGACGAGGAGCTGGTGCACGGGGTGAGCCTGCGGCTGAGGCGCGGCGGGGTCGTCGGCATCGTCGGGGAGTCCGGCAGCGGGAAGTCGCTGACCTGCAAGGCCGTGCTCGGCGTCCTGCCGGAGCACCTCGAGGTCTCGGGCGGATCGATCGAGCTGCTCGGCTGCGACGTCGGGGGCCTGTCCCCGCAGGAGTGGACGGCCCTGCGCGGCACCTCGATCAGCGCCGTCTTCCAGGACCCGGCGTCGTACCTCAACCCGTCGATCCGGGTCGGCAAGCAGGTCCAGGAGGTGCTGCGGGTCAAGCAGGGGCTGCGCCGGGCCGACGCGAAGCAGCGGGCCGTCGAGCTGCTCGACGCCGTCCACCTGCGCGATCCCGAGTACGTCTACGAGCAGTACGTGCACGAACTGTCCGGCGGCATGCTGCAGCGCGTCCTCATCGCCATCGCGATCTCCCTCGAACCCGAGGTGCTCATCGCGGACGAGGTGACGACCGCGCTCGACACCACGGTGCAGGCCGGCATCCTCGACCTGCTCGTCGAGCTGAAGGACCGCATCGGGCTGTCGCTCGTCGTCGTCTCGCACGATCTCGCCGTCGTGGCCCAGCTCTGCGACGAGGTGCTCGTCATGCGCGAGGGGCACGTCGTCGAGCAGGGCCCCACGGCCGCGATCCTGCACGCCCCGCAGCACGAGTACACGCGCCTGCTGGTCGCCGAGCACGAGCAGTATGGCCTGAGCGCCTCCGCCGCCGGTCCGCGCCCGCCGGAGCCGGTGGCGGCGTCGGCGTCGGTGCCGGTGGCGGCGTCGGTGTCGGTGCCGGCGCCCAGGAGTTCGAGCGTGCCCGAGTCGACGGAGCCGGTCCTGCGGGTCGACGGGCTCGGCGTCCACTTCGGCCGCGGGCGCGGGCGCAAACAGGCGCTCGAGGACGCCTCCCTGGTGATCCGCCCGGGCGAGACCGTCGGCGTCATCGGCGAGTCCGGGGCGGGCAAGTCCACCCTCGCGCGCGCGGTGCTCGGCCTGGTGCGGGCCACGGCCGGTTCCGTGCACGTCGGCGGGCGGGACGTCACGGACCTGTCGGGGCGGGAGCGGCGGGCGTTCGGCCGCGACGGCGTCGTCCAGTACGTGTTCCAGGATCCGCTGCGCAGCCTCGATCCGGAGCACACCGTCGCCGCGTCCGTCTCGGAACCGCTGCGCATCCGGGGCGGGCTCGACCGGGCGGCGATCGACGACGCCGTCCGCCGCCAGTTCCGCGCCGTCCGGCTCGACGAGTCGCTGCTGGACCGGTTCCCCGGCGAGCTCTCCGGCGGGCAGCGCCAGCGGGTGGCGATCGCCCGGGCGCTCATCGGCGAGCCGCGCCTGCTGATCCTGGACGAGCCGGTGAGCGCGCTGGACTCGGCCAACCGCGTCGCGATCCTCGAGCTGCTGCGCGAGCTGCGCTCCACCCTCGACGTCGCGATGCTGTTCATCTCCCACGATCTCGGCTCGGTCGCGGGGATCTCCGACCGGACGATCGTGCTCTACCGCAGCCGGATCGTCGAGGCCGGCGACACCGCGCGCATCGTCAGCGCGCCGTCGCATCCCTACACCCGGCTGCTCGTGGAGTCGGCGCCGACCCTCACCTCCCGACCGGCCGACCGAGAGCAGCGCGAACGGCTGCGGGCCGGCCTCGCCGTCTCCTGACGTCGACGCCCCCTGACGCGGACGCCCCCTGACGCCGACGACCACCTGCTTCCGACGACCTCCCGCTCCCGACGACCGCAAGGAATACTCGTGACTCGACAGGTGCGACTGTGCCTGAACCTGCAGGCGACCGGCCGCCACGACGCGGCCTGGAAGACCCTGCCGCCGACGTCGGACTGGATCGCCGGCATCGACTACTACACCGAGATCGCGCGGCTCGCCGAGCGGGCCCGCTTCGATGCGATCTTCATCGCCGACCGCCTCGGCTCGCTCGACGCCGCCTCCTACCGCCGGCCGTGGCGCGGGACGGATCCGACCGTCCTGCTCGCGGCGCTGGCGCGCGAGACCGAGCACATCGGCCTGGTGTCGACCAACCCGGCGATCCACGGCAACCCGTTCCTGCTCGCCCGCTCGATCGCGACCCTCGACCACGTCAGCAGGGGACGCGCCGGCTGGAACATCATCACCAGCCAGGAGGACGTCACCCGCGCCGCGCTCGGTGTCGAGGAGGTCCTCGATCCGCAGACGCGCTACCGCAAGGCCGAGGAGTTCATCTCCACCGTCGACGCGCTGTGGGCCTCGCTGCCCGAGGACGCCGTGGTCGCCGACGCCGCGGCCGACGTCTACATCGACGCGCGGCGCACCCGGCCGGCGGATGTCACCGGCGAGTTCTACCGGACGTCCGGGGTGCTCCCGCTGCCCGGGGGCTACCGGGGCCGCCGCCCGGTGCTCTTCCAGGCCGGGGCGTCGAGGCAGAGCAAGGAGCTGGGCGCCCGCTGGGCGGGCGCGCTGTTCACCTCGCAGCGGCTGCCGGAGCTGTCGCGGGAGTTCTCGGCCGAGGTCAAGGGGCTCGCGGCGGCGAACGGCCGCAATCCCGACGATCTGCTCGTCCTGCCGGGGCTGTTCACCGTCCTCGGGGCGACCGAGGCCGCGGCCCGCGAGCGCAAGCGGGAGCTCGACGAACTGCTCGCCGTCGGGCCGCTCGTGGAGCTCCTCACCGCGCAGCTCGAGTTCGACGTCTCCGGGCTCGACCTCGACGCACAGCTCCCCTACGCCGAGCTGGCGGCGCGTGCCGCCGCGCCGGCGGTGACCGCGCGTCGCGACCAGCTCGTCGCCGAGGCGCGGCGCCGCGGGCTGACCATCCGCCAGTTGCTGTTCCACAACCTCTCCGGCGGCCAGCGGCTGATCGTGGGCACCCCCGAGCAGGTCGCCGACGACATCGTGGAATGGGTCGACACGCGGGCGTCGGACGGCTTCGTCATCAACATCGACGTCCAGCCCGCGGGCTTCGTCGAGTTCATCGAGGGCGTGGTGACGCAGCTGCAGGACCGCGGCCGCTTCCGGCGCGAGTACGCCCACGACACCCTGCGGGACAACCTCGGGGTTTCCGGCGCACGGCCCGGCGGCGCGGCGGCGGGGGAGTCCAGCGGTCCGGTCCGCGACGGGGGACGGCGGTAGTAATGCCTGTCAGCAATGAGATCAACATGGTCGTGAACTGGAGGTCCTGACGGTGACCGTGGACGTGACATCGAATCCGGTGACATCGCATCCGCAGCGCGGCCTGTCGCTGTTCCTGACGATTCCCGCGGACGGCGAGCCCGCCCGCACGTACAACCAGTCGCTCGAGGTCATCCGCCTCGCGGAGGAGCTCGGCTACGAGACGGCATGGGCCGCGGAGGCGCACTTCACCCTCATCGGTCTCCCGTCCGCGCTCACCTTCCTCGCGGCGGCGTCGCAGACCACGACGACGATCAGGCTGGGAACCGCGGTGGTCCCGCTGACCTTCGACAACCCGATCCGGTTGGCCGAGACGGCGGCGCTGGTCGACGCCCTGAGCGGCGAGCGGCTGGAGTTCGGCGTCGGCAAGGGCAACGGCGGGGGTTTCTCCACCGTCGCCTTCGAGGCCTTCAACCTGTCCGAGGACGACCGGGAGTCGCTGTACGCCCACGCGCTCGCCGATCTGCGCCGGGCCCTCGCCGGCACGATCGCCGCCGGCGACAAGGAGGTGAAGCTGTACCCGCCGCCGGCCGGGCTGCTGCCGCGGCTGTGGCAGGCGACCGGGAACTCGCGGACGGCGGCCGAGATCGGGCGCGCCGGTGACCGGCTGCTCCTGCACCGCCTCGTCCCGTCCGGGGACGCCGGCCAGGTCCAGGCGGGTCTCATCAACGACTACCTCGACGCCCACACCGGTGAGCGCAGCCCGCGGATCGGCATCTCCCGCGTCCTGCTCCCGGCGGCGTCCAAGCGCGACGCGATCGCCCTGCTCGACTCCGAGCTGCGCCGCAACCCTGGCCAGTACGTCACCCCGGGCGGCCCGCCGGCCACGGCCGAGGAGTTCCTGGCCAGGTCGAACGTGAAGTACGGCGCCCCGGACGACATCGTCGAGCAGCTCCAGCAGGACGCCGCGTTCACGCGGTCGACCGACTACCTGTTCAGCGTCCCGCTGCCGCAGTCCTCCCCCCAGTTCCGCGACGGACTTCGGCTGATCGCGCAGGAGATCTTCCCGCGCCTCCCGGCGTACGACCGGGCAGCGACGGCGTGACCGTCAACGACGTCAACGCGCATGGCCCATCGAAGGTGAGGAACCGACCATGACCTCTGCAACCGAGACCGTGACCGAGACGTCGGCTGCAACCGAGACGTCGGCTCTGACCGACCCGGCGTCGGGGAGCGCGGCCGCCGTCGCGGCCGCGCGAGCCGAATGGGACGCGTGGCGGGAGGAGGCCGAGCAGCAGCGGCGCGAGCCATACGGCTTCCTCGCCTACAGCGCGCTGCACTTCCTCGACGAGGAGCCCGGCCGCGTCGAGGGTTTCCCGGGACGGTGGGCCACGGGCGAGCAGGGGCCGGTCGTCGACCTCGACGCCGGGGAGTCCCTCACCGTCGACGGCGCGACCGTGACCGGGCGCCATGTGTTCGGCCCCGTCCGCGAGCGGGAGTTCCGGCGGGCGGCGTCGTTCGGCGACGTCGTCGTCGAGCTGTCCCGCCGCGGCGGGCACGACCTGCTCCGCTCGCTCGATCCCCGGCACCTGCTGCGCGAGACCTACGTCCGGACGCCGGCGTTCGACTACGACCCCGCCTGGGTGATCCCGGCCGAGTTCGAGCCGTTCCCCGCCCCGCGCCCGGTCGAGGTCGCCGCGGCGGTCGACGGCATCGTGCACACCCACGAGGCCGTCGGTGAAGCCGTCTTCGCGCTCGACGGTACCGAGTGGCGGCTGATCCTCCTACGCGCGGAGCATCTCCCAGGCGCCGGCCTCATCCTGTTCACCGACGCGACGAGCGGCGTCACCACCTACCGCGCCAGCCGCCGGCTGACCACGCCCCTGCCCGTCCCGGGCAGCACGCAGATCGTGCTCGACTTCAACCGCGCGGGAAACCTGCAGTGCGCCTACACCCCGTACGCTCCCTGCCCGCTCGCCCCGCCGCAGAACCGCCTCCCGATCCCGATCGAGGCAGGCGAGCAGATCCCCACCTTCCGCCCCGAGCCCGCCGAGACCGAGGAACGCGCTGTGTCCCGATGACCGGCAGGTGCTCCTTGTACGGGACGCCCGGGGCGTAGCGCGGCCGCTGGTCCTCCCACCGGAACCGCGGAACCGCGGAGGACGGTCACGCCAGCGCGGCCGCCTTGCGTAGGAGGACCGCTCGTTCGCGGTCGTTGCGGCACAGCCGGGCGGCGAGCTCCAGCTCGGATCGGGCCTCCGTCGTCCGGCCGAGCCGGCCGAGCAGCTCGCCGCACGCTCGGGAGCAGGTGCGACCCGGCCAGGCGGTCGGTGGAGACGAGGTCGTCGACGATGGCCAGGGCCTGCTGCGGTCCCTGCGCCATCGCGACGGCGACGGCCCGGTTGAGTTCGACGACGGGGGACGGAGCCACCTGGCCGAGTGCTTCGTAGAGGAGCACGATCTGCTCCCAGTCGGTCTCCGGGACCGACGGTGCTGACGCGTGGCAGCCGGCGATCGCCGCCTGCAGGCCGTACGGTCCGAGGCCGGCGGCCCCGAGCGCCGCGGCCCGCTCGAGGGCGGCCAGGCCGCGGCGGATCGCCGAGCGGTCCCAGCGGCGCCGGTCCTGATCCGCCAGGAGGACGGCCTCGCCGTCGGGACCGGTGCGGGCGGGGAAGCGGGCGGCGGTGAGTTCGCACAGGGCGAGCAGCCCGTGCACCTCCGGTTCGACGGGCATCAGTGCGGCCAGCGTCCGGGCCAGCCGGATGGCCTCGTAGGCGAGGTCGGGGCGCAGCAGGCTGTCCCCGGTGGTCGCCGTCGAGCCCTCCGTGAAGATCACGTAGAGCACGCTCAGGACACCACCGAGCCGGCCGCGTCGTTCCTCGGCCGGCGGCAGGGCGAACGGCACCCTGGCCGCGCCGAGGGTCTTCTTCGCCCGGGTGATCCGCGCCTGGACCGTCGCGACGGGTACCAGGAACGCCCGGGCGATCTCCTCGCTCGTCAGCCCGCCGACCGCGCGCAGCGTCAACGCCACGCGGGCCTCGGGGGAGAGCACCGGATGGCAGGCGACGAACGTCAGCGCGAGGACGTCGTCGTCGATCCGGTCGGGATCCCACGGCAGGTCGTCCGACCGGTCCGCCGGTGGCACCGAGCCCGAGCCCGAGGCCGAGGCCGAGCACAGGCTCGAGCTGGTCTCGCCCTCGGCGAGCTGGCCGGCGAGCAGGGCGTAGCGCTCGTCGAGGGCCGACCGGCGGCGGAAACCGTCGATGGCGCGCCGCCGTGCGGTCGTGAGCAGCCAGCCCACCGGGTTCGCCGGCACGCCGTCACGCGACCAGGCGACGAGCGCCTGGGCCACCGCCTCCTGCGCGACATCCTCGGCGAGGTCGACGTCCCCGGTGTAGCGGGCCAGCGCGCCGACGATCCGGGCGGAGGACATCCGCCAGACGGCCTCGACGGCCCGCCGGGCCGACTCGTCACGCGGCGGACCATCGACGGCCGCGGGCATCAGAGCTGGCCGGTCCGCTCGCGCCACGCACGCTCCCTGATGATCCACTCGTTGTCCTGCGGGAACTCGTCGATGGTCGGCACCCGGCGGATCTCGCACTTCGCGCCGGCACTCGCCGGCAGGCGCCGGGCCCACTCGACCGCCTCCTCCTTCGAAGCGACGTCGATCAGGTAAAAGCCGCCGAACAGCTCCTTCGTCTCGCCGTAGGGGCCGTCGGTGACCACCGGAGTCTCGCCGCCGAAGTCGACCACCACGCCCTGGGCCGGATCGTCGAGGCCCTCGGCGGCGACGAGTACGCCGGCCCGGATCAGCTCCTCGTTGAAACGGCCCACGATCTCGAGCATCTCCTCGAAGGGCGTCGCCATCATCTTCGCCAGGGACTCGTCCGTGGCCCGCATGATCAGCATGTACTTCGCCATCGTTGACCTCCTCGAGCACGGGTCGCCTCCCGACCCTCTCACCATCAGGTCGAACGGCACAGCAGCCGATCGACACGGCGCCCGGACGAAAATTCGACGCCTGCTCTGCGGCCGGCATCGAGTCGGGGGCCGGCGTCGAGTCGGGGGCCGGTATCGAGTCGGGGGCCGGCGTCGAGTCGGGCCGGCATGACTGCCCGATCGGTCGCGGGGCCGCCGGCCGGGTCCGCGGTTCCGCGGAACCGCGGCGAGGCTCAGGTCAGGTCGGGTTGAGCCGGCCATCCACTGTGCCGGTGCCCGGGATGGCCGCCACCCCAGCCGGCCCGTGACGAACGCTTCGCTTCCGCGAGACCCCTTGTCGGGTGTCAGGTATGTCAGCCGAGCGGCTTGCTGTCACCGTCAGGGCTCCGGCCCCATCGGGATCTGTCCTGATTGGTCAGGAAGGCGCGGAGGTTGAACGCGGCGGTGGCAGTGGTGATGTCCGCGCGGGTGGTTCAGCCGAGGATGCGGGCGGTGCCGAGGCCACCGAGCATCCAGCCGCCGTCGGGCTGCGGCGCCACGTAGTACCCGCCCGCCACGGGCTCGGTCATGCAGTACCCGCGAGGTGGCCGAGATCGTACGCGGGCAGTCGCTGTGGGTAGGAAGATATGGGTCATGCACGGTGACGCGGATGTGGTTGGGCTGGAGCGGGTCGTCAAGTCCTATGGCGGTGGTCTGGCCGGGGTGACGGCGCTGCGGGGCGTCAGCATTGGCTTCAGGCGCGGTGCGTTCACCGCGGTGATGGGCCCCTCCGGTTCCGGTAAGAGCACGCTGCTGCAGTGTGCCGCCGGGCTGGACCGTCCCACCTCGGGGTCGGTGTGGCTGGCGGGACACGATCTCGCGCGGATGCCGGAGCCGGCGCTGACCGAACTGCGGCGCCGGGAGATGGGATTCGTCTTCCAGGCGTTCAACCTCGTCGAATCGTTGACGGCGCTGGAGAACATCACGCTGCCCTTCCGGCTGTCCGGAACCCGCGCCGACCGCGCCTGGGTGCGTGAGGTGGTGGCGCGCACCGGCCTGCAGGAGCGGGTACGGCACCGCCCAGCCGCGCTGTCCGGCGGGCAGCAGCAGCGGGTGGCCATCGCCCGGGCGCTGGTCACCCGTCCGGAGATCGTGTTCGCCGACGAGCCCACCGGGGCGCTGGACATCGAGTCCGGGCGGGGAGTGCTGAGCCTGCTGCGGGAGGCGGTCGACGACTACGGCCAGAGCGTGGTGATGGTCACCCACGACGCCGGCGCGGCCGAATACGCCGACGAGGTCGTGTTCCTCTCCGACGGTCGCATCGTGGACACCGTGCCCCACCCGTCGGCGGAGGCGGTGGCCCGGCGCCTGCTCGGGCTCGGGGGGTGACGGTGCTCTGGTTGGCGCTGCGGACCCTGCGGACGCGCAGGTCCGCCTTCCTCGGCTCGTTCATCGCGCTGGTGTGCACCTGTGCGCTGATCACCGCGTGTGGGCTGTTGTTCCAGTCCGCGCTCACCTCTCATCCGCCGACCGAGCGTTACCGGGACGTTCCCCTGGTGGTCGCGGGCAGGCAGTCACTGGCGTTCACCTACGGCTCGGGGGACGGGAAGAACACCGAGCACGTGGCCCTGCCGGAGCGGGTGCGCCCCGCGGCGGACCTCGCCGAGCGGCTGCGTGCCGTCCCCGGCGTGGGGCAGGTGGTCGCGGATGTCTCGCTGCCCGTCGGACTGGCCGCCGACGGAACCGAAGTCTCCACCCCCGACATCGTGCAGTTGCACGGCTGGGGCAGCGCTCGGCTCACCCCCTACCGGTTGACGAAGGGACGCGCACCGGCCAGCCCCGGGGAGGTGGTGGTCGACAGCCGCCTCGCCCGCTCCGCGCATCTCGCCCCCGGAAGCCGGGTGACCGTGGCCGCCACCGACCGGGTAGCAGGCGGTTACACCGTCGTCGGCGTCGCCGCTCCCCACAGCGCCGATCCGGGGCCCGCCGTCTTCGTCGCCGACGCCGAGGCGAACCGCCTCACCGCCGGCCTGGTGGACGTCCTCGGCGTCTATCCCGCCCCCGATGCCGACTCCGCAGCCGTGGCCAAGGCGGTCCGCCGGGCCGTGCGGGGCCTGCCGCTGTCGGTGCGCACCGGCGACGGCCGGGGCACCGCCGAGTTCCTCGACGTGGACAGCGCCCTGGAGAACGTCGTCGCGCTCAGCGCGACCTTCGGCGGCATCTCGATGGCGGTCGCACTGTTCGTCCTCGCCGGCACCCTGGCGTTGTCGGTGCAGCAGCGCCGGCGCGAACTGGCCCTGCTGCGGGCCGTCGGCGCCACCGGACGCCAGATCCGCCGCCTGGTCGGCGGGGAGACCCTGGTACTCGGCCTGCTCGCCTGCCTGCCCGGCCTGGTGGGCGGCGCCGCGCTGGCCTGGGTCCTGCGCGCCGTCCTGGTCGACCACGGGGTGGCGCCCGCGGCGATGCGCCTGGACGTCGGATGGATCCCGCTGCTCGTCGCCGCGGGCGCCACCGTGCTCACCGCGCAGCTCGCCGTCCTGGTAAGCGGGCTGCGCGCGGGTCGCCTGCGCCCGGCGCAGGCCCTGTCCGAAGCCTCCGCGCCGCCTGCCCGCCTCGGCTTCGGCCGGTTCCTGCTCGGGCTGCTGTGCGCGGCGGGCGGGATCGCGGTGGTCGCCACGACCCGTTTCCTCACCGGCGGCGTGCTCACCGCCATCGCCGCCGGAGCCGTCCTGCTCCACCTGTTCGCCGCCGGCCTGCTCGGACCGCTGGTGGCCCGCCTGGCCCTCGCCCTGCTCGGCCCCTTCATCCGCGGACTGTCCCGCACCTCCGGCTTCCTCGCCGTGGCCAACAGCAGGGCCCACACCCGCCGGGTCACCGCGGTGTTCACCCCTCTCGTGCTGTGCACCGCGCTGGGCGGAACACTGCTGTTTCTCCAGACCAGCCGCTCCCACGCCGGCGAGGTGCAGGGCCGCGACCGCGTCCTGGCCGACCAGGCGTTGACCACCCGGCAGGGACTGCCGGCCGGCTTCGTCGACACCGTCCGCGCCACCCCCGGCGTCACCGCGGCGGCCGGCCTCACCCCCACCACCGTCGTCACCGGCGGATCGGATGGCTACGCCGCCCAGGCCATCACCTTCGGCGGCGCCCCTGGCACCCCCGGTGGCACCTCCGGCCTGCTCGACCTTGACGTCACCGCCGGCTCACTGGCCGACCTGCGCGGCGACACCGTCGCCCTGAGCGCCGACCGGGCCCACGGCAAACACGTGGGCCGCACGGTCCGGCTGTGGCTCGGCGACGGCACCCGACGCGACCTGCGCCTGGTCGCCGTTTACCGGCGCAGCATCGGTTTCGGCGACTACCTGCTGCCATACGCGGTCGTCTCCACCCACACCACCAGCCCCCTGATCCAGACCGTCCTGGTCGACACCGCACCCGGGGCCCACCTCGACCGGCGGGCGCTGGCCGCCGCCCAGCCCGGGCTGCACGTCCGCGACCGTGCCGCCCTCGGGAGCGCCGCCCTCGGCAGCGCCGATCAGCAGCAGGAGGACCTCGGTGCCTGGACCAACTACCTCCTGGTCGCCCTGCTCCTCGCGTTCGCCGCGATCGCCGTCGTCAACACTCTGGCCATGGCCACCCTGGAACGCGGCCGGGAGTTCGCCACCCTGCGACTGACCGGCGCCACCCGCCACCAGGTGCTGCGCATGGTGCGCTGGGAGGCCGTCCTCATCACCGCCATCGCCCTCGTAGTCGGCGCCGCCATCATCGCCGTCACGCTGGTGCCCTTCAGCCGGGGCATCAGCGGGACCGGCACGCCGTACGTGCCACCGCAGTGGGCCGCCGTTCTGCTGGGCTCGGGCCTGCTCCTGGCCATGGCCGGCAGCCTGCTTCCCGCCCGCGCCGTCCTGCGCACCCCACCCGTCCAGACCGCGGGAACGGGACGGTGACGGCCGCCTGCCGGGCAAGGAGGCGCACCGGTGGCCCCGAGGATGGGTAGGCGGTTGCGGCGGTGGCTGCGCCGCCCCGCCGTCGCCGCCGCCTCCGACGGGTGGGGCGAGCAGGATCATCTGCCGGAACTCGCGACGACCGAGCGGGTCCTTGCCGCGGCCGGGGGAGCCGACCCGAGCGTCGGCCCGGCGGAGTTCGCGACCGCGCTGCTGATCGTGGCCCGCGACGGCGACCCGGCCCTGCGGGCGGCGGTCGTGACCGCGCTCGGCACGGCCGGGGCACCGTGGTGGTCGGCGGTGGACCAGGCGTTGCGGCAGCGGTGGTGGTGGGCGCCGATCTGGTCGCGGCGCCTCGCGGCGGACCTGGCCGACGGCGAGGTGGATGAGCTGCGGCTGGTCGTGGCCGGCTGCCACCATGACGGGCGGATCCGCGAGGCGGCGGTCGTCCGCCTGGCCGACCGCGAACACCCGGCCGCGGTCGCGGTGCTCGCGCTTCGTGCCTGCGACTGGGTGGCCGAGGTGCGGAGCCGGGCGCGGTCGGTCGTCGAGGGTTGGCCGTCGCCGCCGGGCGGGCCGGCGCTGAGCACGCTGGCGGAGCTGGCGTTCGCGCTGCGCGGACGGAGTGCGGGCGGCTGGTTGGCGCAGCGGGTCGACCAGGTGCTGCGGGACCTGCCGGCGCAGCGGCTGGACCCGCTGCTGTCGGCCCGGGACCGCGGAACGCGGCGGGCCGCATACCGCGCCGCGATCGCCGCCGGCCAGTTGAGCCTGGACCGGCTGACGACGGCGGCGATCAGGGAGGGTGACCTGCCGATCCGAACGATGTGCGCCCGGGCCGCGGTCCGGGCCGCGGCCGGTCCGGCGCACCTGCACGCGATGCTGGCCAGCCGCACCGCCCTGGTCCGGGCCGAGGCGCTGCAGGCGCTGATCGTGACCGGTGACCTCGACGTGACCGGTGACCTCGACGTGACCGGTGACCTCGACGTGACCGGTGACCTCGACGTGGCCGAGGCGGCGTTGGCCGATCGGCATCCGCTTGTGCGGGGCATCGCCCAGGCGACGGTGCGCCGGGCCGGTGCGGATCCGGCCGAGCACTACCGCCGGCTCGCCGCGCGGCAGGTGCCGGAGCTCGGGGTCGTCGCGGGGCTCGAGGTCACCGGGGAGCTCGGGGTCGTCGCGGGGCTCGGGGAGACCGGCGTGGCTGACGACGCCGACGTCGTCGCACGATGGCTGGCGCATCCACGGGCCCGCGTCCGGGCGGAGGCGATCCGCGCGCTGCGGCGCCTCGGGGTCACTCGGCCAGCCGAGCTGGTGCCGATGCTGCGGGACGAGTCGCCCGCGGTCGCCCGCCAGGCGGTGGCGTCTCTGCGGGGTCAGGTCGGCGCCGTCGCACCGGCCGTCCTGGCGGAGCTGCTCGACGCCGGCAACGCGCCGTCCCTGCGGCTGGCCGGTTACCGGCTGCTGATCGCCGGGGATGCCTGGCAGCGCCTGGCCACCAACCTGAGACTGCTCGGCGACGCCGACGAACGGCTGCGTGCCAGCTCGCGGGCCGACGTGACCGCGTGGCTGGTCAGGGACGCGGCCACGACGTTCCGCGCGCCGAGCCGCGAGCGCGCCGCCGAGCTCGCCGGCCTGATCGAAGCTGCCCGCCCGATCCTCGGCGATCATCGAGCCCAGGTGCTGCGGTTCCACGCCGGTCTAGGAGATGCAAGGGGATAGGAGACGCCGGGGGATAGGCGGCGCCGGGGGACGGAGAGGCGCCAGGGGACGGAGAGGCGCCGGGGATGGAGCTAACCGTCGGCTCGAGCCCGCTCCGCCGCCGATGGACGGGTTGACCGGAGAACCGCCTCCAGGAGCCCGGGGAACATCTGCTCGAGGTCGGCACGCAGAGACACGAAGCAGCGCGTGCCCTCGGGTCGACTGAAGACGATGCCGGCATCGCGCAGGGTCTTCATGTGGTGGCTCAGCGTCGACTGCCCGACCGGCACGACGAAATCCGGCTGGAGATGCTCCTGCCCGTCGCTGAGCACCTTCACGATCTCGAGCCGGATCGGGTCCCCCAGCGCCGACAGCACACCGGGCAGGTTGATCTGGTCGGCGGGGGGATGCACGACGCGACGCATCCGCCGATGCTACGCTCACCTATCATCGACGATTATCGATGATTCGACCATCGATGAAGGAACCTCGTATGAACGACCTTCCAGAGTCCAGGGCTCTCGTCACCGGCGGCACGCGCGGGATTGGTGCGGCCATCGCCCGGCACCTCAGCGACGCCGGCGCCCGCGTCGTCGTGTCAGCTCGATCCCGTGGCGACTACGACGGACCCGGCCACTTCGTAGCGGCTGACGTCGCCACCGCGGACGGCCCCCGGCAGCTCGCGGCCGAGGCGGCCGACCACCTCGGCGGCATCGACATCCTCGTCGACAACGCGGCCAGCCAGACCCGCGTTCCCGGCGGCGTCCTGGCGATGGCCGACGCCGACTGGCTCACCGACCTGAACGGGAGCCTGCTGTCGGCTGTCCGGCTGGACCGGGCGGTCGTGCCAGGCATGATCGCTGCCGGTGGCGGCGCCATCGTGCACATCGGCTCCAACGCGGCCCGACTGCCGCAACCGGCCGCGCTCGCGTACGCCTCGGCGAAGGCCGCGCTGGCCACCTACAGCAAGGGGCTCGCCAACGAGGTCGGCCGCAGCAACGTGCGGGTCAACCTGGTCTCGCCCGGCGTGATCGAGACCTCCGCCCTCGCCACCCGGCTGCAGGTCCTCGCCGACGAGTCCGGCACCGATCTCGACACCGCACGCCGGCAGTTCATGACCAACTTCAGCGTCCCGCTCCAGCGGCCCGGCACCGCCGACGACGTCGCCGCGCTCGTCACCTTCCTCGTGTCTCCGGCCGCCAGCTACCTGACCGGCACCAACCACGTGATCGACGGAGGACTGCTTCCCACCGTCTGACCGCCTCGCGCGGTTGAGCGTCGCCGGCGGACTCCACACGGGGTTCCGCGGAACCGCGCCACACGCCCCGCGTCCGGACACCAGCTTCGACCCGCGCCGGGTCGCCCGCGGGGCCGGACTCGCTCTGGCGCACCCGCGCGTTCATGGCGCCCACGGTGCTCGCGCATTCGGCGGGAACGTCGTGCACGGTCAAGAACCGTCGTCGTGGAACCTGTCCAGTTCGGCGTTCCAGTCGACGTGGTCGCCCTCCTCGCCGGAGGGCACCGCCGCCAACGTGTCGTTGATGAACGCGGTGACCTGTTCGTGGCGGAGCTGGACCTCGGTGTGCCGGGACGCCGACTTCAGCGACAGGACCAGCAGCCGGGTCCCGTCGTGGAACGCCGGGCGCACTTCCACGGCGCCGACACCGGTCGGCCGCCGGGCGCCGTCGATCAGGAGCTGACGGGCGAACGTCCAGGTGACCGTCTGCACGGTGCTCGTCCGCAGCCGCAGGCTGACGGCAAACGGATCGGCCCGATCGAAGCGGAGCGCCGCCGGCAACGGCGCGCGGGTGCCGTCCGGCTGGACGAGAAAGGCCGACAGCTTCGACTCGAAGGGGTTCGCGACCGGCGGACGGCGCTGTGACATGCCACCCTCCCGCTTCCACCTGTGCCGACCGCCGAACGACGCGGCGGTCCGCCGACCCGACCCGACATCCCCGTCCATCGTCACACGTCGACGCCACCTCCGTGCGCCCGCGTCCCGGATGGGCCGACGAGCAGCCGTGGCGAACATGGTCCGCACGCGGATGCCCCGGTCACGCGTCGTGGCTGGTTGAGCCGGTGGGCACGGTCGAGCGGGAGGTGGTGAGAATGCCGAGGTGGGACGGGTCGGCGGCCGCCGCCACGTCCGTTCCCGTCCATTCGGGAAATGACGGATGGACGGGCGACGGCTCCGGCGGGATCCCCGAATCCGCGCGACTTCCGATCCTTGCGGCGACTATGCTGACGCCAGGCGCATCGCGAGTCCGTCAGCGGGCGAAACTGCCGGGACCGTGAGTTCCAGGGTGCGTGGGAGGTGGGGGTGGAATGAGCCAGGGTACCGGCATCACGGTTCAGGGCGGCCTCCTGTACATCGATCGTGATGTCTACAATCTCAGCACCATAACCAGGGTCTCCAGAATCGAGCGAAGGATAGGCTTTCAGGGCGGACTCGGGGCGGCACTGCTGGCGAAATGGCGGTGGTATCTGCCGCTGGCCGTCGGCGCCTTCGTGAATCTGCTGTTCCTCGGCAACCGCGGGTTGGCGTTTCCGGCCAGCATCATCCTCGTGCTGGCCTCGGTCCTACTGGTCGTCGGCGTTCCGGCCGCCCTGGCCGGGGTCGTCCAGGCATTCATGATGGGTGGGCGGGGGTACACGCTCCACTCGATCGTCCTCGAGGCGGCCGGAGTCCCGGTGGAGGTGGTCGTCGGCGGTGACCCGGTCGCGATCAGCCATCTCGCCGACCTGATCGCGAAGGCGGTCGAGAACCCACGGGCGAACCAGGTGAACACCTATTACAATAACATCACGACCAGCGTCGGCAGGATCGATCATCTGGATAACCGTGGCGGCCGGCTCGGTTCGACGATCAATCATCAGCACGGCGACCATCAGTAGTACCGAAAGCCGACGAAGGACGGGGATCCGACGATGGCGTCTGACAGCCACGATCCGCAGCCCAACTCCCTCGCCGTCAGTCTCGGCGATGTCGGTACCCTCGACAACCGGGGCGGCTTCCTCGGCGCGCAGTTGAACCTGGGGTCCGTCGGCGCCGAGCAGTCTCGGGCTGAGCGTCCCGCCGCGACACCGCATGGCGCGTCGGACGTCGCCCGGGGCGCAGGTCCGGACGCCGAGGGTGCGGGCGGCGAAACGGGACTGTCCGAGGTCGAGATCTCTGAGCTGGCTATGATCTACAGTTCGCGGCCGTCGGCCGGTCGGTTGCTGGTACGCGCGGGTCTTCCGCTGCAGCGGGTGCCGGAATGGGCGGGCGACGCGGCCGAGTTCTGGCGCGGCCTGAGTGACCTGTTGACCTTCGGTATCCTGGTCGACGGCCGGCGGCGAATACTGCGCGCGGCGCTCGATGACTTTCCCGCGAACCGCGTTCTTGCATCGGCCCTGGGAGTCCGGCGCCCCGCGCCAGAAGTGTAGGGGTCGATCCGCACTCGGTGATTCGCCGGCTCTGCACCGCGATCCGCCGAACTTTGTATTCTCACACGCCGATTAGTCCAAACTCAACCCATTTATGGTGTGTACGCCGGATTCGCAATAGCGTCGTGGCCATGAGATCACGGAGATGGAGACGGTGGATCACGCTGCCCGCGGTGGTCGCGGCGAGCGCGCTGGTCGGCCTGGCCATCGCGGGTTCCCCGGCGCAGGCGGCGACGTGCACGGCGCTCGGGGCCACCAGCGACGACGGATCGTCCGTCACCTGTGTCACCTATCCAACGTCGGGCGACACGCGACTGGTCGACCTCACCGTCCATTCGGCGGCCATGAACGCGAACGAGATCGTGCGGCTCCTGCTGCCGACCGGCTATGACCCGCAGGCCGACCGGACCTGGCCGACGCTGTACCTGCTGCACGGCGCGGGCAGCGGGACGTCCGGCCACGTCGACTGGACCACCAGTACCGACGTCGAAAGCCAGACCGCCGGACACGGCGTGATAGTCGTCATGCCCGACGGCGGGAACGTCGGCTACTACAGCGACTGGATCGCCGATCCGCAGAAGTGGGAGACGTTCCACCTGGTCGAGCTGCGGCAGTTGCTCGAACGCAATTACCACGCCGGTCCCGACCGGGCGATCGCCGGCCTGTCGATGGGTGGGTTCGGCGCGGTGTCCTACGCGGCCCGGCATCCCGACGACTTCAAGGCGGTGGCGTCCTACAGCGGCGCCCTCCACCCCTACGCCGACTACCCGACCATCAGGACGCAGGTGTGGTCGGCCGGCAAGGACGTCAGGCAGCTGTGGGGCGACCCGACGACCACGTCCGGGGCGGCGACCTGGCAGCAGCACGACCCGTACTACCTGGCGGACAAGCTGACCTCCATCCCGCTCTACGTGTCGTCCGGGGATGGCACCAGGGGCCCGAACGATCCCGACCCCGGCGCCACCAACACGGAGTCGATCGTCAACGCCGAGAGCCAGGCATTCACCCAGAAGCTCAACGACGCCTACGTCGCCGCGCACCCCGGAGCCACCGGCGATCCGCTGCTCACCACCCACTTCTACAGCCCCGGCGTCCACGTCTGGAGCTACTGGACGCAGGAACTGCACGCCTCCCTGCCCCTGCTGCTTTCCGCGATCGGCGCGTAGGGGCGCCCGCGCGGCGGTTCCCGAGGCCGGCGCGCCTGGCGGGAACCGTGGCCGGCAGCGTGCCGGCCGGCAGCGTGCCGGCCGGGAGGGCGGCGCGGAAATCGTTATTCGGTCGGAGATGGCGGGCATCGCGCGGTAGACGGCGCGTGGCGACTCCGTACCTGCCGTCAGGCGGCGGGGAGAGCGAACCGCACGGCGGTCAGTCGTTCCGACAACTCCCACAGTCGGTGGCCGATCTCGGCGTCAGCGGCCGCTGGGGCGATGTGCACCCGCTTCGGTGCCCCGCGCAGCTCGGCGATGCCGTCCGGCCCGATGAACTGCCCGCTTTCCACATCCGGCGCGGTCGCCGCATACAGAGGGGGCAGCGCACCCTGGTCCGGTGACTGGGCGAGCGGGGTGAGAATGCGGCCGAACAGCAGCTTCACCATGCCGACCGGCGCGCTCCTCTGCAGGTTCGTGGAGGTGTATCCGGGGTGGGCGAGCACGCTGCGCACCGGGCTCCCGGCGGCGGTCAGCCGCCGGTGAAGTTCCCAGCCAAAGACGGCGTTGGCGAGTTTCGACTGGTTGTAAAAACCCATGGGTGAGTACCTGCGCTCGCCGGAGATGTCGTCGAAGAAGAGGCGGCCCTGCCGGTGGTTGGTCGAACTCATCGTGACCACCCGGGGGTCGTTCCCGTTCGCCAGCAGGTCGAGCAGCAGGCCGGTGAGCGCGAAGTGGCCCAGGTGGTTGACGGCGAACTGCAGCTCGTGGCCCTGTGCGCTGACCTTCCGGGGCGGTGCCATCACACCGGCGTTGTTGATGAGCACGTCCAGGCGCGCGGTCTCGGCGCGCAACCGGTCGGCGAAGGCGCGGACCGAGTCCAGATCGGCCAGGTCGAGCCGGCGGACCTCGAGGCGGGCGCCAGGCTGCTCGGCGGTGATCTCCGCGACCGCTCGGTGGCCCCTGGCCTCGTCGCGGACAGCCAGGAGCACCTGCGCGCCCTTGTGAGCGAGCGCCCTGGTGGTCGCGAGGCCGAGGCCGCTGTTGGCTCCGGTGACGACGACCACGCGCTTGGTCTGATCCGGAATCTGCTCGACGGTCCAGCTTCGTCGACTCTTCATGCGGCACACATTGCCCTCGGTGGCACCAAGTGTCAAAGTGCTTCTCGATGTCATCAATGGCATGGTGCGTACCATGAGTGCGTGACCGTCCGCCCTGGTGTGAGCCTGGCCCAGCGCAAGCGTCAGCTCGTCTCGGACGTGCTGACCGAGGCCGCGCTGAACTTGCTGGCCCGTCAGGGGTTCGACGAGGTCACGGTCGACGAGATCGTGGCCGCCGCGGGCGTGTCCAAGCGGACGTTCTTCCGGTACTTCGCGTCGAAGGAGGACGTCGTCGTCCATTTCCTGGCGGAGATGGGCACCGGCATGCGTGCGGAACTGGCGGTCCGTCCCACGCAGGAGCCGCCGTCGGTGGCGCTGCGGCACACCGTCTGGGTCTCCATCGACGCCTGCGCCGGCCATGGGGACCGAGCGCTGCGCGTGGTGCAGTTGATCCTGGGCACGCCCGCACTGCTCGCCCGTTTTCTGGAGCGCCAGGCGCAGTGGCGAGACGAGCTGGCATCGGAGGTGGCCCGTCGACTCGACCTCGATCCGGCGACCGATCTGTACCCGCAGATGGCCGCCGGAATGGCCCTGATCGCCTTTGACGCCGTGTTGCGGCGGTGGAGCGACAGCGACGGCGCCGAAGACCCCGCCGCGCTGGCCGACCAGGCCTTCGCCGTCATCTCAACGGCGCTGGACAACCCTCCGCCGACCTGACGATCGCGTAACTCCGAGCCTGGGAGGCGGGATCACCGCGAGTCGGGCGGGGAGGCGGCCAGCGCCGTCCATCCATGCTCCAGCAACGCGAAGATCCGCGTGAGGGCGGCGGTGTCGGGGTGCCCGCCGCTCTCGGGGGCGGTGTCGATCTCGGCCGCGGGGTCGATGCCGGTGCCGGTGCGCGTGGCGGCGAGGTTGGCGGCTTCCAGGGCGAAGCGGGCGAGGGCCAGGCAGGCCGGGTCGTCCGCGGGCAGTCCGCTGGACTCGGCGATCGCCGCCGCCAGTGCGGTCTCGTGGCGCAGCCACATCCGGCGGGAGTGCTCGCGCAGCTCGGGCGTGCCGTCGACCAGGGCGTGGAAGTCGCGCAGGCGCGGGTCGGCCCGGCGCTCGGCCGACCGGGCGCTGGTCAGGTGATCGCGCAGGGCCTGGGGGATCGGCTGGCCGGGGGGCCGGTCGCGGACGGCGGCGACGAGGGCGGCCTCGCGGTCGGCGTCCTCGTCGAACAGCAGCGCCACCTTGCCCTCGGGGAAGTGCTTGAACAGCGTCGTCACCGACACGTCCGCCGCCTCGGCCATCGCGCCCGACGCCCCGGCGGGGATCCTCGCCCACCTGGCGTCCCGGCAGTAACGGGCGCTGCCCGCCGACCGGGTGACGGCGGGCCGGGTGCGGGTGGCGCGCGCGGGTGGGGCGTTCTGGGAGAAACTGGACCAGCGCGGCCCGATCGGCGGATGCCGCGACTGTGAGGAGGCGGTCACCATGATCCGGTTCAGCGTGCTGTACCCGAGGACCGAGGGCGCGACGTTCGACCACGACTACTACCGGGACAAGCACATCCCGCTGGCCAGCGCCACGTGGGGCATCTCGGGGGTCGAGATCGACCGTGGGTTGGACGGCCCCTACGTCGCCGCCTCGCACTTCCGGTTCGCGTCGATGGAGGAGATGCAGGCGGCGATGTCCCGCGGCGACAGGGAGGCGATCGTCGCTGACGTCGCGAATTTCACCACGATCACACCGGTGATGCAGACCAGCGAGGTGACGGGCTGAGCAGGGCGACGCCCGGCACCAACCCCGAGCGCGCCCGGGTCCTCGCCGACGTCTTCGCCGCCGCCTTCGGCGAGTTGATGGCGGCAGAGCCCGGGGCGTTCCGGCGGAAGTTCCGCAAGATGGCGGCGACGCCGTTCGCCTTCTACCGGGGTTCGGCGGCGCTGTTCTACGCCGACGTCCACGCCCTCGACGACCCGTTCCTGGACGAGCGGACCAGCCGGATCTGGATCCACGGCGACCTGCACGCGGAGAACTTCGGCACGTACATGAGCAGCAACGGCGTGCTCGTGTTCAACGTCAACGACTTCGACGAGGCCTACGTCGGCCCCTTCACCTGGGACCTGCGGCGCCTCGTCGCGAGCCTGGCCCTGCTGGGACGCGCCAAGGCTCTCAGCGACGCGGTGATCACCCGGCTCGTCGAGGCGTGCGTGGGCGCCTACGCCGACCGGATCCGCGAGCTTGCCGAGGGCGGTGACGCGCCGTCGTCCGACCTGCTGACGCTCGCGACGACTTCGGGAGTGGTCCACGCGTTCCTCCAGCAGGCGCGGCGCTCAACCAGGGTGGGGCTGCTCGACGAGCTCACCGTGGTCGAGGGCCACGACCGTCGGTTCGCCCGGGGCGACGGCATCAGCCCGGTGGACGAGGCCACCCAGGCGGGCGTCCTCGCCGCGTTCGAGCGCTATGTGGACACGGTGCCGCCGGACCGGCGCACCCGCCCGGTGTCGCTGACCGTCAAGGACGTCGTGCTGCGCCGCGGGGTGGGCATCGGCAGCGCCGGTCTGCCGTCGTACAGCCTGCTTGTCGAGGGGCAGACGGAGGCGCTGGACAACGACGTCGTCCTGTACATGAAGCAGGGACAGGTCCCGGCGCTGAGCCGGTTCGTCCCCGACAGACGGATCGCCGACTACTTCCGGCACCAGGGGCACCGCACGGCGCTGTCGCAGCGCGCGTTGCAGGCGCACAGCGACTCCTGGCTCGGCCACACGGAGCTCGACGGCGTCGGCCAGCTCGTCGCCGAGGTGTCGCCGTACGCGCAGGACCTGGACTGGTCGGAGGTGAACGAACCCGAGCAGATGCTCGCCCTGGTCGCCGACCTCGGCCGTTCCACCGCCCGGATGCACGCCGTCGCGGACGACGAGAGCGAGCACGACCTGGTGAGCTTCTCCACCGAGGACGCGATCCACGGCGCGATCTCGCGCGACGCCAAGGCGTTCGTCGCCTCGCTGGTCGACTTCGCCCACGACTACGGCGCCCAGGTCCACCGTGACCACCAGCTCTTCGTCGACATGTTCCGCAACGGCCAGCTCATCGACGTGGGCTGAGTGGGACATGGCGGACGATCGGCGGTCGCTCCCGGACGAGTTGTTCGAGGCACTCAGCCAGGCGGACGCCTGGGCCGGCTGGGAGGAGCAGCCGGCGGACGTGCGGGAGCTGTATGTCAGGTGGGTGTCCCGGCCGCGGCGCGCCGGCGAGCGACGCCTGCGGGCCGAGACGACCGCCTACTACGCCGCCCACGGGGCGCTGGACAAGGGGGTCCAACGCCCGCGTCTGTGGAAGGCGATCGCGTCGGTCCTGCCCTTCTGAGCCACTGACTGCCGCCTGGATGGGCGATGCACGGCAGCCTCTCCGGTGCTGTCACTCCCCGACGGCCACATCCTGGCCGCGAGCAGCCTCCCCGCTGACGGGGTCGTCGCTTACGCGGGGCTGGCACGCACGTACACATTGTCGGAATAGGAGTGGGCCCGGACGTCGAACGGCCCGCCACAGGTGATCAGGACTAGCTGTCGTGGGCCCTGCGCTCCGGCGAAGGCCGCCGGATCGACGCCGCCGGCCTTGGCGCGGGCGGAGACCCGCCTGACCCGCCACGCGGTCTGCTGCCCGCCTGCGTCGCTGGTGTAGACGAGGTCTCCGGCGTGCAGGTGGGCCAGCCGTCCAAACGCGAAGGGCGGCATCCCACGCCAGTTCACGTGCCCGACGAGGGTCACCTCCCCGGAGCCGGCGTCCAGCGCGGCCGAACCGGACCACAGCCCGACCTCGGACGGCGCCAGCGGCGGAGTGAGGACGCCGTTGTTCTCGGTCGCCCGACCGATCCTGGCGGTGACACCGAGCGCCGGGATCCGGAGGCTGGATGCCGGCAGATCGGACTGGTGCCGCGGGATCTGGACCGTGTGCGCCCCGCCGGATTCGGGCGACGGCCCGGGCAGGTGCGGCCCGCCCGCCTCGGGCAGGGGGGCGGCCACAGGGGCAGGTGCGGCCGGCCATCCCAGGACGACCAGCGCGATCCCGGCCAGCATGATCCCGGCGAGGGCCAGGGCGCCGAGGACGGACGGCGAGGCGGCCGGGCGTCTCGTGGTCAGGGGTGCCCCACCGTGGTCGGCCGCCCGGCGGCGCGTTGCACCGGCGGTCGCCTCAACGCCGGCGTCTGGTCCGCCGGGCGCCGAGCGCCCCGAGCGCGGCGAGCGCGCAGCCGGCGGTGACCGTGCCGAGTGCGACCAGCTCAAGACCGCTGCGCCCGGGCTCATCGGGCTGCCCCCCCGCCACCGCCACCGGCGGATGGGCATCCTGCTGGCCCCCCGGCGCCGGTGACGCACCACCATGGCCATCCGAGGAACCGGGCTCGGTCCGGCCCGGGCCGCCGCCGAACCCGGTACCCGGGCCAGTGCCGGAGCTGTCACCAGGGCCGGAACCGCCTGCCACCGCGCCGCCGCCCACGATGGCGCCGCCCGCCGCGGGGCCACCGAGGCCGGGGCCACCGAGGCCGGGGCCACCGAAGTCGGGGCCACCGAGGCCGGGGCCACTGAAGTCGGGGTGCTCGAAGTCGGGGTGCTCGAAGTCGGGGTGCTCGAAGTCGGGGTGCTCGAAGCCGGGGTGATCGAAGTCGGGCCCGTCGAAGTCGGGGTGATGGGGAAGAATGCCAGGGAATCCGGGTAGCCACGGCGGGGGCGGGAAGACGACGCCCGGCTTGGCGGTCGGGATCGGCACGCTGGCGAAGGCGGGCGGCGCGAGCACCTGCCCACCCTGAGCGGCTGCGGACGCGTTCGCCACGTTGGTGATGACGCCCGCCGCGACATCCGCGGACGTGATCGTGTGATCAGGAACGGTGCAGGTCACAGCCTGCTTCGGGAGGAGCGACGTGGCGGGGCAGCGGACCGGGCCCGCCTTGGGGTCGTTCACGGTCACCCCGGACACCACCGTGTTCCCGGTGTTCGAGACCGTGATCGTCCAGTGCACCCGGTCACCTGGACCGATCCTGCCGTCCTTGTCCGCGTGCACCACTTTGCCGCGCTTGGTGGCAGCCAGCGCGGGTGTTCCAAGAACGATGAGGCCGACGGTGGTCTGCGCCGAGCCGCCGTCCGCCCTGGCCGGCAGTCCCGGCAGGACGACCGTCATCGCCAGCAGCACGGCCGTCGTCAGTGCCGCCGACAGCGGCCGGTCGGGGAGACCCTTCGGCGTCGCCGGGCCGGCCGGGGGACGACGGATCGGCCGACGGCCGATCATGACGTCGTGGCCGCTGTCGCGCCCGCCGAGTCCAATCAACGGCCTCGTCATCGCACGTTCCCCCACCCGGCGTCATGAGACGTTACTCAGAGTAACATGACGCGGCCATGGCCCGTGGTCAAATCGGCGGTGCCAGGGGTGCGACCGAGGGCAGGTCCGGCCTGTGGCCGCAGGAGCGGCCGGCCCGCGCAACCGTGTTATACGGACGTCGGCGCTGTGCAGACATCGGACGATTTGGCGGGGCGCGGTCGGAGGACGAGGAGCTCGTGACGGTGTCGGTGGCCTGCTCCCCGGACGGCCGCACCCTGGCCAGCGGCGGTCTGGACAGCGCCGTCCGGATCTGGACCCTCGCCTGAGCGGACCGGGTCGGCCCGCGGGTCAACCGGCCGTGACGACGCTCCGTTCGCGGCCCCAGCCCCGGCCATCGAGGTCGGTCAGGACGCGGATCATGTCGTCGTTGGTCTGCCGGGTGGTGGTCCGCACCAGCTCGGTCAGGGCGGGGCCGGCCTTCTCGGGAGAACCGCAGTCGAAGGGCGGCTGCGGGTCGTATTCCATGGCTAGCTGGGCCATTTTCGCGACGTCGTCGCCGAACATCTGCGCGAGCAGCGTGAGGCCGAAGTCAAGGCCGGCGGTGACGCCGCCGCCGGTGATCCGGTTACGGTCGATCACGACACGGTCGTTGACGTTCTCGGCGCCGACCAGGGCCAGCGCGTCGCGGCCGGCCCAGTGGGTGGCAGCCCGGTAGCCCCGCAGCAGTCCGGCGGCGCCGAGGAGCAACGAGCCTCCGCAGACGGCGGTGACGTAGCGGGCCCGCGAGCCTCGGTCGGCGAGGAAGGCGAGGACGTCCTCGTCCGCCGCAGCGGCCTGGTCCCGCCCGCCGGGGACGAACAGGACCTCGACGTCCGGCGGGCAGTCGGCCAGGGTCGTCGTCGGGATCACCGCGACGCCGGTGTCGGACATGACCGGGTCGAGCGTCCGCCAGACCAGATGCACCTCCATGACGGGGGCGAGAGCGGTCTGCGGGCCGATCAGATCGAGCAGGGTGAGCCCGGGGTACAGCAGCATCGCAGCCCGTGGCGGGGTGGGCGTGTCGGCCGTGCGATCGGTCATCGATAACTCCTCCGGTTCGGCGGTAAACCGCGTAATACGAGGCTGGCCCGTCTCCCGACCCCGGAATGCGGGGTCGGTGCCGACGCTATCGATGCGGTGCGACGCCGACCGCCGGCCGGCGTGACAATGTTCGACGGGAAATTGCCAGCCTGATCGATGGCCGGGCGGCGCGTCCACGCCGAGGATTCAGTGCGCCGCCGCCCAGGGGCCGACGCCGCCGGCGCGGTTGATCGAGTAGCGCAGGATGAACCCGTCGCCCTTCGGGCCCGGGAAGTCGACGTCCGGGTTCACTTGACTTCCTCCTCCTCGGGAACGAGGGGGATTCCCGGTGGCGGTCATGCCGCCTTCCCGGGCGCCGCGTCGGTCAGCGCCGCGTCATCGATCGGTGTCGTCCGCTGCCTCCTGCTCCATGAAGGCCCGGTCGGCGTGGAAGATCTCCGCAAAGCTCGCGAAGCGTTCCAGGCTACCGTACTTCGGCGTGAACTCCCAGGCCACCCATTCGCCGTCCGGGCCGGGATCGGCCGGATCGAGCAGCCAGAAGTCCTCGCCGCTCGCGATCACCAGCGATCGACGGAAGATCGGCAGCGGGTCGTTGGGGTCCTGTTCGTCGTTATGTGGCTCCTCGTAGAGGTCGATGAAACCGGCGCCGTCTACGGTGTCGCGGAACCAGTCGACGTCGGTGCTCGCGTGCAGCTCGTCGACCCACCCGGCGAGGTTGGGCCATCCGTCGCTTGTCGCCAGAAAGCTGCGGAAGGTCGGCGGGAAACGGACCGCCAGGCGTTGCTCGGCCGCCACCACCGTCTGCTCGGCCGCCGGCTCGTGACCCGCCCAACGTTGCTGGATCTGCTCGTCAGAGAGCTCGCCTGGAGCGGCCGTGCGCAGACACGTCTCGCTGTACTCGCGCAGATAATCGCGCCACTGCTCGGGGGTCGTCAGCGCGGGTGCGGCCAGGGGCGCGTCGCCGTCGGCGAGATTCGACATGAATCCGGCCTCCTTGTCGGGAACGTCGGTATTCTGCTATTCGACAAGCTATCACGGGCCGATGTTCGCCCCGGACGAGCGCAATGTTGTTTCCCGCGGAATCGACCTGCCGCAACGAAAGTTCGTTCGCGGCTCCCGGCTTTGGCCGATGAGTTCGGTGAGGGCACGGGCATGCCGTCCTTCGTCCGCCGGCATACCGGCGGCCGAGGTTCAGCGCGCCGCCGCCGCCCAGGGGCCGATGCCGCCGACGCGGTCGATCGAGTAGCGCAGGACGAGGCCCTCGCCCTTCGAGCCTGGGAATTCGGCCTCCGGGTTTATGTAGACCTTCGCCAGGTCGTTCAGCAGGTCCCAGGCGCCGCCGGTCGTGACGGTGGCCGTCGCGCGCAGGACGGCGTACTCGGCCAGGTAGGCTTCCGGCACCCTCGGCGCGGAGAAGGAAAGCACCACGCGGGGATCGCGTTCTACGTTGCGCACCTTCACGTAGCGGCCCATATGGCCGCTGACGACGTCGTCGCCGTCCAGGCCGATCCAGATGACGCTTACCTGCGGGCTGCCGTCCGGATTGATCGTCGTCAGGTGCGCGAGCGGACCACTGGAGATCAGGTCACGGAGTTCCGGTATCAGCAGCGTCATCGCTCGATGCTCCCATCCATGTCGATCAGCCTAGCAACTGTCGGGAAATCCCCCGCGCAATGACGGGGTGAGGCGCGGCCGCCGTTCTCGCTTAGCCGGTCTCGGGGCCGGTGGCGACGGGACGGTCGGGCAGGTTGGACCACTGGGACCAGGAGCCCGGGTACAGCGCCGCGGGGTGACCGGCGATGGCCAGCGCCGCGACCTCGTGGGCGGCGGTCACGCCAGAGCCGCAGTACACCCCGACGGGCCGCTCGCCGGTGACGCCGAGCGCCGCGAACCGGCGGGCGAGCTCGGCGGGGGAGCGGAACGTCCCGTCGGCGCCCAGGTTGTCCCCGGTCGGGGCGCTGTGCGCGCCGGGGATGTGCCCGGCGACCGGGTCGACCGGCTCGACCTCGCCGCGGTAGCGCTCCCCGGCCCGGGCGTCGAGCACGATCCCGTCGCGGGCCAGCGCCGCGACCCCGTCGGCGTCCAGCGCCGGCAGCGCGCCGGGGACGAGGGTGATGTCCCCGGGCGGCGGCTGGACCGGCTCCGTCTGGAGCGTCCCGCCCGCGGCCGTCCAGGCGGCGAGCCCGCCGTCGAGGATCAGCACCGGCTCGACCGAGGCCCAGCGCAGCAGCCACCAGGCCCGCGCCGCCGACATCGCGCCCGAGTCGTCGTAGACGACGACGGTGTCCCCGGCGGACAGCCCCCAGCCGCGGGCGGCGCCCTGCAGCGCGGCCACGTCCGGCAGCGGATGGCGGCCCTGCGCGGGCACGGGCGGCGCGGCGAGCTCGGTCTCGAGGTCCACGAAGACGGCCCCGGGGATGTGCCCGGCCAGGTACCCCTCCCGCCCGGGCGGACCGCCGAGCTGCCAGCGGACGTCGAGCACCCGCGCAGGCCGCGCGGAGTCGAGGAGCCGGGCCAGGTCCGTCGCGGAGATCAGTACATCGCTCATGCCCCGGACGCTACTGTCGGGGGCCCGGCACCGCGCCGCGCCCGTCCGCGCCGACTGGGTCCCTAGTCCTGATTTGTCGCCCGGGACGGATTCGTGCGAGGCTCGGCGCGATGGCGATCGGGGTCGACGGGGTGCGGGTCGGGCACTGGACCGATCCGGTGGGTGTCACCGGATGCACGGTGGTGGAGCTGCCGGTGGGCACGGTGGCCTCGGCGGAGGTGCGCGGCGGGGCGCCGGCCTCGCGCGAGCTCGATGCCCTGGCGCCGCAGATGGCGCTTGCCCGCATCGACGCCGTGCTGCTGACCGGCGGTTCGGCGTTCGGCCTGGCCGCCGCGGACGGGGTGATGCGCTACTACGCCGAGCGCGGCCGCGGCGTGCCCACGAGCGGGGGCCCGGTGCCGGTCGTCCCGGCGCTGGCCCTGTTCGACCTCGCCGTCGGCGCGCCCACCGCCCGCCCGACCGCCGATGCCGGCTACCTCGCCGCGCGGGCGACCGGCGGCGAGCAGGTGCTGCGCGGCCGGGTCGGCGCGGGCACGGGGGCGTACGCGAGCCAGTGGCGCGGGCCCGAGCACCGGCGTCCCGGGGGGCTCGGGCACGCGTACCGGTGCCGCGGCGAGGTCAGCGTCGCCGCGTTGTGCGTGGTCAACGCGTTCGGGGACGTCGACCACGGCGGCGACCCCGTCCCCCTCGACGCCGCCGAGTCGCAGTGGCGACCGTTCGACCTCGCGGCCGGGCGGACCCACACCACGATCGGGGTCGTCGTCACCAACGCCCGCCTGGACAAGACGAGCTGCCTGCTGGTTGCGCAGGGCGCCCACGACGGGCTGGCGCGGGCCATCACTCCGCCGCACACCCGCCTCGACGGCGACGCCTTCGTCGCCGCGGCAACCGGCCGGGTCGAGGCCGACGTCGACCTCGTCCGCCTGCTCGCACTGGCCGCCGTCACCGCCGCCATCCGCTCCGTCGACCGCTCGCCCTGACCGGCGGCGTCCACGGACTCCGCCGTCTGGCTGTCGACGGCGTCCTATTGGCTCAAAGAGGACGGGAACAACATCACCGTCGCACTCGCACGTGAGATCTCCGGCCGCATCCCGACCGACCGGCCGGCACCTGCAGATGATTCGGTGGCCGGACACGAACTACCAGGGTGACAACCCGGGGTTCCCACCAGGCGACGCGATCTACCGGCCGTTCCAGGAGATCGTCGCTCCCGCGGGGTCCTGCTGGCGGAGGTCAGCCAGCCTGGGGCCGCGGGAGACGCGGTCAAGCGGTCAACGGGTGGGGCGACGCCGCCGCTGGTTGTGCCGGGTGGGGGCGGTGCCGGGCCGGCGCCGGTTCGGGGCGGCCGGCTCGTCGGCGTCCTGCGTGGTCGCGGCCGGCGCCGAGTCTGACGGCGGAGCCTGGAAGACGACCCTGGCGACCTGGGCGACCGAGACCGGGTGCGCGCTGGCCTCCGCGGCGGGCCGGGCGAAGTCGGGGATCCGGAAGGGGCGGGTCGTCGGCGGCGGAAGCTCGCGCCTCGGCTGCGACCGGGCTGCCCGCGTCCCGGAGAAAGGATGAATCGATGAGGTGGCGATGAGGGGTGTCTCGCTTTCGGGAACGGATCGTCGGATGACGATCGGTATGGCGACCACGCGGGAGCCGTCGTCCGCGGCGCAATGCCTGCGGACCGACACGACCCGTGGGCGGGCCGTCAGAGCCGGTACATCCGGCTGAACGGGCTCGGGATGCGTTCCTGCCGGGAGCCGAAATCAACATCCACGGAGGTGTCTCCGGTGACCCCGATAACCCGGCCGAGCCCGTACACGTCATGCGTGACGCGGTCACCGACCGAGAACCGCTCCTGGGCGGGGACCGCCGGAACCTTGAAAGGGCTGTTGGGTAGGCGACGTCGGGGCACCGCTGACTCGGTCATCACCTCCAGTATGCACGTCCGCGCGGCGATGGCCAGTCGCCGGCCGCGCCGGGGCCGGGCCGTCACCCATCGGTGGCCGGAAAGGGTGCGTACGCGCGGCTAGTCTGTGTGCTGTGGAACGCGGGCCGGCGGAGGGACGGGCCCATCCGACGCAGGACTTGGGTACACGGGTGGCCGACCCCGTCCGCCTGGCCGCCGTCCGCGGGTGCGGTCTGCTCGACACCGACCCGGAAGAGCCGTTCGACCGGCTGACCAGGCTGGCCGCGATGATGCTGGACGCTCCGCTGGCGATGCTCACAGTGATCGACGACCGGCACGCCTTCGTCAAGTCCCGGGCCGGCGTCAGGTTCGAGGCCGGCGGGAAGTTCGAGGCCGGCGTGGATCCGGCGGCCCGGACCGGCCGGCGTCACGCGCTCGCCGAGGCGTTGTGCCCATTGGTCATCGACGCGGCCGGGCCGCTCGCCGTGCCCGACACGGCGGCGGACACCCGTACCCGGGGCAACCCGATGAACGTCACGCTCGGGGTGGCGGCGTGGGCCGGCCATCCCGTCTTCAGCCCGGATCGTCAGATCGTCGGGGTCTTCAGCGTCGCGGACGACCATCCGCGCCCGTGGACCGCCCGCGACCTCACCATCCTGGAGACGTTGTCCGAGGCGGCCTCCGGCGAGATCGCGTTGTGGGCCACGCTCGCGCGCGCCACCGAGCTGGCCCGCACCCTGCAGGCGAGTCTGCTGCCGCCCCGACTGCCCGAGGTGCCGGGCCTGGATCTGTCGGCCCGGTACCGGCCGGCCGGCGACGGCTCCCAGGTGCTCGGTGACTTCTTCGACGTCTTCGACACCGGGCCGGCCGGTCTGGGCGTCGTGCTCGGCGACGTCGCCGGCAAGGGCGTCGAGGCGGCCCGGGTGACCGCCCTGGCCCATTACACGATCCGGGCGGCGGCGAGCCACAGCTCCAGTCCCGCCGCCATCCTGGGCCAGCTCAACACGGCACTGCTGACGCAGCGCCCGGACAGCGAACGCTTCCTGACCGCCGCCTATCTGGACGTCCGCAACGCGCGCTCGGGCCGCCGGCTCACCCTGTGCTCGGCCGGCCACACCCCCGTCCTGCTGCGCCGCGCCGACGGTGACGTACGGCCGGTCGGCGTGCACGGCCTCGTGCTCGGGCTTTTCGACGACGCCGATCTGGTCGACACCCCGATCCGGCTGAATCCGGGCGACATGCTCCTGCTCTACACCGACGGCGTCACCGAGGCGCGCCGCGGCCGCGAACAGTACGGCGACGAACGCCTCCGCTCCCTGCTCAGCGGCCTGGGCCCGGTCACCGCCGAACGGCTGACGGCGGCGGTCGAGGCCGAGGTCCTCGACTTCGCCGAGGGCGCACCGCACGACGACATCGCCATCCTCGCGCTCGGACTGCCGAGCGGACCCGGCTCCCGCTGACCGGACCGGCACCCCCGAGGGCCACCCGGCCCGCGGGGGAACGTGGGCGGGGATGCGGTGGCTGCGCTCCCCTGTAGGCCGTCTCCGCGCACCGGACAGGGGCTGATGAACGGCTGCACTAGGACGGCGGCGGTGGCGGTGGCGGTGGGGGTGGGGGCAGCGCGCCCTCCTCGTGATCGAGCTCGTCCTCGAGCAGGCGAAGGGAGGCGTCGGACAGGTGGCCGGTGTCCCGCCAGAGCTGGAGCTCGTCGCGTTCCGCCTCGATCATCGTGCGGCGAACCCGGCTGAAGGCCTCCGTGAGGCTTGCGGTGGGGGGCCGGCCGGCGTCGGCGCGCTTCAGCGCGCGCAGGCTGTCCTCGCTGCGCCGCTTGCGCTCCTCGGCGACTGTGCGCAGGCGCAGGATGAGATCGTCGGGAAGCTGGCCGCGCTCATGGAGAGCGGCCAGGGTCCGCAGGCCGGCGTCGGCCGCCGCGACCCGGGCGCGGGCGCGCTGCCGCCGGCCCTCGTCGATGTCGGGCCGCACCCCCAGCCGGTGCAGGACCGGTCCGAAGGTGAGCCCCTGGCCGACGAGCGTCACCAGCACCGCGACGTAGGCGCAGAACACCAGCAGGTCCCGGTGCGGGAAACCGGTCCCGTCGATGGACAGTGGCAGTGCGAAGACCGCGGCGAGGGAGATCACGCCGCGCATCCCGGACCAGGACAGCGCCGCCAGCTCTCGGGTCGAGAGGTACGGATGGGGGGACAGGAAGCGCAGCCGGGTCGGCGGCGTCTCGGGGGCCGTCGTCTCAGGGGTCGGCGTCTCGGGGGTCGGCAGCATCGCCGGGAGTAGCAGCCACAGCGGCCGGACCAACACGACCGCGCCGACCGTCACCGCCGTCGCGGCCGCGACCGTCGAGCGCGGATAGTCACCGATCGCCGGGATGACCGCCGCGAGCTGCTGGCCGATGAGCAGGAAGACGAAGCCCTCCAGCAGGAGGTCCACGAGCCGCCACACCGCGCGCGCATGCAGCCGCGCGGGCCCGGACAGCAGGCTGCGGGACTGGGAGCCGAGGACCAGCCCCGCTGTCACCACCGCGAGGACCCCGGAGGCGTGCAGCGCCTGGGCCGGCACGTACGCGGCGAAGGGCGTCGCCAGGGAGACGGTCGTCTCGGTCACCGGGTCCTCGATGCGCCGCCGGAGCTGGCCGATCAACCAGGACACGGCGAGTCCGACGGCGAGCCCGCCGACGACCGCGAGCAGGAAACGTCCGGCGACCCACGAGACGTCGAACCGTCCGTCGACCACCGCGGCCACGGCCACCGTGTAGAGGGTCAGCGCCGTCGCGTCGTTGAAGAGGCTCTCGCCCTCGATGACGGTGCGCAGCCGGTCCGGCAGGCCCACCCGCCGTCCGATCGACAGGGCCGACACCGCGTCGGGCGGCGCCAGCGCCGCCCCGAGGGCGCAGGCGGCGGCGAACGACAGGCCCGGCACCACGGCGACGAGCGCCGCCCCGGTGACCACCGCGGTGACGACGACGAGCAGGACGGACAGCGAGACCACCGCGCGCAGGTTCGCGCGGATCTCCACCAGGCTTGAGCTCAGGGCGGCGGAGTAGAGTAGCGGTGGGATGATCAGTGCGAGGACGAGGTCCGGCTCGAGCCGCACGGTGGGCCCGGGCAGCAACGCGTAGACCGCGCTCGCCACGACCAGCAGCACGGGCGCCGGCAGGCCGAACCGGCGCGCCGTCAGGGCGGCCGTCACCACGAGCGCGACTCCGAGCAGCCCGAAGGCTATCTCTCCCAGCACGTGCCGCCCTCCCAGCACGTGCCGCCCGCGGCCGTACGCGACCCGCGCCGACGGACACCGGCGGCGCGGCCGGGACCGTCAGAGATCAGAACGGCCCTCGGTCAGCCAGGCCTCGACGTCGCGCGCCCGCCACAGGACAAAATGGCCCACGGAGTGGATGGGGGAGGGAAAATCGTCGCGAGCGCACAGCCCACGGGCGCGATGCGCCGAAATCGACAGCCGACGGGCGATATCGGCGGTGGTCCACAGATCGTCTACCGCCATACCGTCATGCTATGCGACAACGGCACGCCCCGGCGCCGCCAGCGGGCGCCCTGCCCCGCCCGCGCCGGGGACCACGGACGGGCGTGCACGGCACCGCGGACGGTCGGTCCCGCTCGGCGTACGCGCCGCATGCGGGTACGCTGGCCGACGTTGCTCTTCTTGGTGCCGCCGGTCACCTTCAGGATGGCACGAGCCATCGACCGGAGCGGATCCGGTCGGCGGAGGTATGGCGGTGTGTCGTGTGGATGCGCCGCGGCAGGAAAAGTAGAGGAGCGACTGTGTCAGCAGGAACCGTGAAGTGGTTCAACGCCGAAAAGGGCTTCGGTTTCATCTCGGTGGACGGTGGGGGCGGCGACGTCTTCGTCCATTTCTCCTCGATTGTGAGTGAGGGCTTCAAGTCCCTCGACGAGGGGCAGCGCGTCAGCTTCGACATCGAGCAGGGCCAGAAGGGTCTGCAGGCCGCCAAGGTCCAGGCCATCGGCTAGTCCGGCGGCTCTCACGGGCCGCCCGTCCCACGGTTCCCGGCCGCGCCGGGAGCGGACGGACGGGCCGCTCGGGCAGGCCGCGTGCCCACCGGCTCACGCGGCCCGCCGCCCGACACCCCTGTCGTCGTCCGCCCCTGTCGTCGTCCGCCCCTGTCGTCGTCGCAGTGCGACGGCATGCGGTTGGCGTCCGATCCCGCCGACCGCCAGTTCGGCACGTTCCGTGGTGCTGCTCGGGCCAGCCGGCCTCAGGCGGATCGGTGCAGGGCGGCGCCGACGAAGGCGAGCTGGGCCGGGGCGACCGCGCGCCAGTAGGCCGGGGTGTGCCCGCCCGGGCCGAGGCTGTGTTCCTGCGGCCGCAGGTCCGCGACGGCCTGGCGGGAGACGGCGGCGAACGGGTCGGCGTCGCCGCAGTCGATCCGGTACGCCACCCCCGGCGCCGGCGCGGTTCCCAGGATCCGGTGCGCGGCGAAATCGGCGGCGGAGTCGAACGCGCCGGGGGCGCTGGCGCCGTAGCTGCGCCACATCGCCGGGCTGCTCGCCGCCGCCGCGACCACGAGGTCGGGATGGCGCCGGGCCAGCAGCAGCGCGCCGTAACCGCCCATCGACCAGCCCAGCGCCGCCATCCTGGCCGTGCGCAGGCCCGCCGCGGCCAGCCGGGGCCGGATCTCGTCGAGGATCATCGCCTCCGGGTCGTCGCCGGAGGCCCGCCGATGCCAGTAGGTCGTACCGCCGTCCACGGTCACCAGGACGAACGGTGCCACGCCCGCACCGATCGCGGCCGGCAGCAGGCTGCCGAGGCCCAGCAGGCCGACGGCGCGGCGTGCATCGTCACCCCGCCCGTGCAGCACGAGGCAAACGGGCAGGCCACGCCCGCCGCCCGCCGGGGCCACGGTGACCATGGTGACCGGCCGACGCCGGGCCGCACTGGTGAACGTCGTGGCGATCACCACGGCCGGGCCGGCGGCCGGCTCCGATGGTGCCGTGACCGGTGGTGCCGTGACCGGTGGCGCCGCGCCGCGTGCCGTGCTCTCGGCGCTGGCACGCCGGGCGGCGGAGGGCGACGTAGGGTCCGCCGCGCCGGGCCCGTGGGCGGTCGAGGAGTGGCCGACGCCACCGACGACGAGCCCGGCGGCGACGGCGCCGGCCGCCGCGACCGGTGCCGCGATCACGAGGGCCCGCCTGCTCGGTCGCATGGCGCCGATCATCCCATCTGGCCCGTGCGGGCCAGCCTGTGAGGCCGACGTGACCTACTCGCCGGCCCGCGCGTCGTGCACGCTGTGCACGCCGAATTCAGTGCATTCTTCGTCCGCTATGGGTCGCGTCACTCGGCGTCCCAGAGCCGTGTCGGTGAGGGACCGTAGTCGGGTGACCGATGATGACGACGACTGGGCCCCGCCGCCCGTGCCCTTCGGCGGCGGCGACCCGGCGGTGGCCGCCGCCGAGGCGCTGGCCGAGGCCGAGGCCGCGCTGCGAGCCGGCGCCTGGCAGCCGGACCCGGACGAGATCGACGCGGCCGTGACCATCCTGCACCGGATGGATCTGGCTCGCCGCAACCCCGACATTCCCCTGCGGCGCACCGTCCACCGCGCGCTGGACGAGACGTATCCGCAGCTCACCGTCTGGCGGGCCCGCCCGATGTACCTGTACGCGGCGGTGAAGACCGTCCAGTTGCTCGCCGCGGGCCCGCCGACCGGCGCGAACGCCGCGGCCGCCCAGGCCGCCTGGGAACGTCTCGGTGAGCTGTTGGGCGATATGACGGCGAACATCCAAGCCGGCCCCTGATCGGGTCGCCGGACCGGCGGCGGGCCCGGTTGCCACGTTGACGACGAATCGTCCCGCTCATAGCGTGTGAGCGTCGTCACCTATTGGAACGGGTGGGAGGTCGGTCGGGTGCGGAACCGCGTGGCGATCGTGACGGGTGGCGGGGGCGGCATCGGCGCGGAGGTGTCGGTGGAGCTCGCCCGGCGCGGCGCCACCGTCGTCGTGCTGGACAGCGGCGACGGCCTGCGCGGCGAGCCGCTGGGGGAGCGCAGCGCCGAGCGGACCGTCCGGCGCATCGAGGCGGCGGGCGGGCGTGCCGTCGCCGCGCCGATCTCCGTCACCGACGCCGACGCCGTGCGGGGGCTCGTCGAGGAGACGGTCGCCCGGTTCGGCTCGTTGGACATCGTCGTCAACGCGGCCGGGATCGTGCGCTTCCCCCGCATCGCCGACGCCGCCGCGGACGACTGGGCGGCGCTGCTCGGCGTGCACCTCGGCGGGTATCTCAACGTGCTGGCCGCCGCGCTGCCGCGGATGACGGCCGCCGGGTACGGCCGGATCGTGGGCGTCACCTCCGGCGTCGGGCTGGCGCGGACCTCGGTCGACGGCCCGGCCTACGGCAGCGCCAAGCGGGCCGTCGCCGCCCTGACCTGGCAGCTCGGCCCGGTCCTGCCCGCGGGGGTGGCGGTGAACGCGCTCTCGCCCATCGCCGCGACCCGGATGGTGACCGAGGGCCTCGTCGCCGCCGGCGCCGATCCGCGCGGCCTCGACCTGTCCGCGATGCCGCAGCCGGAGCACATGGCTCCCGCCGCCGTCCGGCTGGCGAGCGAGGAGTTCGGCTGGTGCCGCGGGCGGGTGCTGTTCTCCGCCGGTTCCGAGCTGTCCCTGATCGCGCCGCCGCGGCTGGTCGAGGCGGTGGCGACGGGCGGCGCGGGCGCGGCCGCCGCGCTGGGCGCGCTCGTGCGGCCGGTGCTGGCGCCGGCGCACGCGCAGCAGCGCTCGACCGGCGGCTCGAACCCACGCTCCGCCCCGCTCGCCGCCGCGCCTCCCGGTTCCGCCGCGCCTCCCGGTCCGGCGGGGCCAACCGGTTCCGCGGGGCCGGCTGGTTCGGCGGGGCCGGCTGGTTCGGCGGGGCCAACCGGTTCGGCGGGGCCGGGCGTGCGGGCGTGCCTCGTCGTCGGCGATGATCGCGCGCTCACCGACCAGCTCGCCGGCGCACTCGCCCCGTGGGGCTACACCACCGTCGCGGCGCCGGTCGGCGTCACCGGGACCGGTGACGCGGCCACCGGCTTCGCCGCCGCCGAGCAGGGCATCCGCCAGGCCGCGGCGACCACCGCCGCCGGGCTCGACGCCGTGGTGGTCATCCACGGCGTCGAGACGATCGGTGTCGGCGGGGAACCGGGCGTGGACTGGGCCGCCATCCTGGCCAGTCACGCGGGGACTGCAGCGACGATCCTCGGGCACGCCGCGTGGTCCCGCGCCGCCGCTCGGCATGCGGCGGCGACCGGACGGGCGCTGCGCGTCGTGCACGTCGTGCCCGCGCTGACCCCCGGCGGTCGCAGCGCCGCCCAGGCGGTCACCCAGCTCGCCCGCTCCGTCAACGACACCCCGATCACCCCGACCGGGCCGTCCGGTCTGACCGGTGCCGGCGGCCCGACCGCGGCCGACGGCTCGGGGGGCGGACTGCTGGAGTTCGCCGTCAGCGCGGAGAGCCCGTACCCGGCCGGCCGCGTCGGGCTCGTCGAACTGGTGGCGAGCCTCGTCGCCGCGCCGGACACGGCGTCGCTGGCCGGCGCCGAACTCGTCGTCCGACCCGGCTGGCTGGGCCTGCGCGCGCATCCGGCGCCGGCCGTCACCGCGTCGCTGGCCGGGGCGGAACCCGGCCCCTGGATCGACGACGTGCTGCGCGACGCCCTCGCACCGTTCGGCTGATCGCCCCGTCCCCGGGAGGCTGCTGTGGAACATCCGCAACGGGTCGTCGACGCCCACGTCCACCACTGGGATCCGGCGCGCACCGACTGGTACCCGTTCCTGGCCGCCGACGCCTCGCTCGCCGCCGTCGGCATGCCCGACGCCGACCGGATGCGCCGGCCGTTCGATCAGCCGATGTTTCTCGCCGAGGCGGGCCGCTGGAACGTCGAGGCGTACGTGCACGTGACCGCCGCCCCCGAGCACTTCGTGGCCGAGACCGCCGAGATCGCCCTCCTCGCCAAGGCCACCGGCCAGCCGCAGGCGATCATCGGCGGGGTCGACGGGCGGGGCGGCGCCGCCGGGCTCGTGGCGCAGCTCGACGCCCAGGCGGGCGCGCCGGGTTTCCGCGGCGTGCGCGCCAGCGCCGGTCTCGACCTCGACACCGACACCGGGCACGCCCTGCTCGGCGCGCTCCAGGACCGCGGCCTGGTCTACGACCTCGTCGTCCATCCGGACGGGATGCGGGCGGCCGCCGCGGCGCTCGCCGCGTTCCCGGACCTCACCGTCGTCGTCGAGCACACCGGCTGGCCGCTGGCGGAGGACCCGGAGCACGCCGAGGTATGGCGCGATGGCCTGGCCCGCCTGGCGGGGCTCGGCCCGCGGGTGCACCTCAAGCTGTCCGGGCTGGCGATGACGCTGCACCGCATCGACGTCGCGTCGTTCCGGCCGTGGGTGGCGCACAGCCTGGAGGTCTTCGGCACGGCTCGCTGCTTCTTCGCGTCGAACTTCCCCGTCGACGGCATGTTCGGCAGCTACGACGACCTGTACGGGACGTATGCGCGGCTCGTCGACGAGCTTGCCGCCCCGGCCCGCGACGGCCTGTTCGCCGCCAACGCCGCCCGGGTCTACCGCTGCTGAGCGGGACGGCGCCGGCCGCGGGCGGGCCTGCGGCGCGGCGCGCGTCCGGCGGTCAGTTCGAGGAGGCGGTGGGACGGTCGGCGAGCAGGTAGGTCGTGGCCGTGGCGGCGGCGGTGACGGTCAGGACGGAGGGCCAGGCTCCGAGCTTCTTCGCGAGCGGGTGGGCCGCCCCGAACGCCGCCGTGTACGTGCCGAGCAGCACGCCCGTCAGCACGGGACCGCGGGAGCGCAGCCAGCTGCGTCCGCAGACCGTACCGGCGACGGCGAGGACGACGCCGGCGAGTTCACGGCGCCCGCTGAGACGGGCGGCCGAATAGCCTCCGACGAGACCGGTCGCGACGACAGGTGCAGTGGGTACCGATGCCATACCCGGCACGCTACGCCGCCCCCGGGCACCCGCCGGGGGCCCAAGGTCGTGCCCGTCCGGGACCGGCGGCCCTGCCGCAGCGGCGCCTCGGCGGAAACCGCTGGCCGCGGGCGTCCCCGGCAGTCTGTCGCCGACGGGGTTCCCGGCGCGCCCGGCGATCCGCGTTGACGTTCGTCACGCCGGGGTGAGCGCTGACCCGCCCCCGCGCGGGGGCGGCGGTCGGGTGCCGCTGTGGTCGGGTGCCGAGACAGTCAGGTGCCGAGACGGTTGGTGGTGGTCGAGGTCGCCGCGGACGAGGTCAGCGTGCGCGGGCCGAGCAACTTGGCCATCAGGTGGCCGGCGACCGTCTCCGCCGGGTAGCGCGCCGGGTTGTCGGCGGACACGCAGGTCGGCAGGCACTCGACGACCGCGTCGTGGTTGCCCTCGTGGAAGAAGGCGATCGAGCGGCGCAGCGCCGGCCCACGCTCGGCGGCGGGCGGCGGCATGACCCGGTGCAGCGTCGAGCGCCACCGGTCGTTCGTCCACCGGGCGAGCAGGTCGCCGATGTTGACGATGAACGCCCCCGGCACCGGCCGCACCCCGTGCCACGCCCCGTCCGGGCCGAGGATCTCCAGGCCCGCCACGTCGTCGGCGAGCAGGATCGTGCAGGCGCCGTAGTCCGTGTGGGCGCCCATCCGGAGCTGGCCCGGCGCCGGGTCCGGCGCGCCGGGCTGGCGCAGGTACCGGTTGGCCCGCAGGACGTTCGGCGCCCGGCCGGTGCGGCCGGCGAAGTAGTCCTCGGGCAGGCCCAGCGCCTGGGCGAACGCGGACATCAGCGTCCCGGCGAGCCGGGCGAGCGCGTCGAAGTACGCGACGAACACCGCCCGCATCCGCTCCGGGCGGGCCGGCCACAGGTTGGCGGCGAACATCCGGTGCGCCTCGGCCTCGTAGTAGGCGTCGCCCGCCGGCCACGCGTCGACGCCGATGTTGAACGCCTCGAACATGTCCGGCAGCGCCGTCTCGGCACCCAGGCTGTAGGCGAGCGCCTCGCTGCCGTAAGGCGCGTAGCCACGGTTGACCTCCGGTCCCGGCGGCAGCAGGCGCCCCTTCTCCTCGACGGGCAGGTCGAAGAACTCCGAGGTGACGGCCATCATGTCGGCGATCAGCTCCGCAGGCACCCCGTGCCCGACGATCTGCGCGAACCCGATCGTCCGACACACCTCGTCCAGCCGCCGCGCCACCGCCCGCCGCTCGGCCGCCCGCCCTCCGGTCCCGGCGTCGGTCCCGGCGCCGGTCCACGCCGAGATGTCGACGACCGGCACAAGCCCGGCGCCCGCACCGACGGTCGGCCGGGCTCCGGGGGTCGGTTCCGCAGCGGAAGTCGGCCTGGCGGCCCCGGTCGGCTCCGTGTGCTGGGTTGGCTCCGTGTGCTGGGTCGGCATGTGGATCCCTCGACTCACCCGGCGGCTTCGACGTCAGCACGGTAGAACCCGCCCATTACGTCCACATGTCGCAGATCGTCGCTGGGCTCGGGGGGCGCGAGTGGCCTGGCGCGGTTCCGCGGAACACCGTCATCGTCGGAGTCGGAGCTGGGCCCCGGATGCTGGAGGCGCGGCCGGTTCCGCAGAGGACCATGATTGCGAGACCATCCTCATGGCCTACGAGCGTGCCGCATGGCCTACGAGCGTGGCGCCCCGGTCCGTGCGCGGGGAGCGACGGACCGGGGCGGCGCGGGCGGGGGCGGGGCGCCCGCGCGGGGGTCAGCGGCCGAGCGGCTCGGCGATCGGCTGGCCGAGAGCGGTGCCGAGAGCGGCGTCGAGGGCGGCGTGCCGGTGGTGCAGGCCGGGCTCGTTGCGGCCGAACACCAGCTCGGGGCGTACGCCGGTCGCCATGGTCCGCTGGATGTCGCTGGCCAGGACGTAGTCCTCGTCGCGGACGGTGCCGTGGGCGTATTCGAAGATCTCGTCCGCAGCCTTGCGGTTCGCCTCGTTGGTGAGGTCCATCGGGGTGGCGTTCTGGTGGTAGGTCACCGAGTGGCCCGGACCGCTGCCGGGGTAGACCCGGAACACCTCGCCGTTGGCCACGGTGCACGACAGGACGATGTTCGGGAACAGTGCGTAGATCACCACGAAGTTGTGCAGCGGTTCCCAGCTCTCCTCCGGCTGGTCGGCGAGATCTCCGATGTGGCGCATCGGGAACACCAGTCGGTGGTGCGGGCCGTACGAGTCGAACAGCGCGCAGTTGCTCCGGGTGAACAGGGCGAACGTGTCCTTGTGCACGGTCGCGAAATGATAGTTCTCCGCGAACGTGTCCAGCGCGAGCTTCCAGTTGATCGGGAAGTCGAGGGTCTTCTCGCCGATCGGCGCCCAGTTGCCGATGTCCCAGGAAGCGAGCTCCGGGCCGAGGTCGCCGAGGTGGGCGTCGATGTCGAGCGGCCCGGCGTCCGGCCGCAGGCCCACCCACAGGAAGCCGGAATGCTCGGCGGCGGGCAGCTCGGTGAGGCGGACGCCGCCCGCCATCGTGGTGGGGAAGCCCTCCCGGCCGGGGCCGCCGACGAAGCAGCCGCGGTTGTCGTACGTCCACGCGTGGTACGGGCAGACGAACCGCTCGGCCTCGCCGCAGCCCTGCGCAACCGGTGCCTGACGATGGGCGCACACATTCTGAAAGGCCCGCACAATGCCGTCCGATCCGCGGGTCAACAGCACGGGAACGTCCATGACGGTCTTCGTGCAGAAGCTTCCCGGGTTCGGCAGCTCGGACCGGTAGCCGACGAGCTGCGGCGAGTTCAGGACAAGTTCCCGCTCCTGCTCGAAGCGTTCCCGTTCCGTGTACACGGCCGCCGGTTGACGCCGCTCCTCGGGCGTCATGTCCGTTGTCTTGTCGGTGACGATTTTGAGCGCCCGTCGAGTCAGGTCGATGAGCTCGTTGCGGTCTATCGGATGCCTCCCTGATGCGGCGGACATGTCTTGGAGAACCCGCCATACCGGCGGCCAAGATCATATGTCCCGGTCGGAGGAAATCGTATGTGGCCGTCTTCAATGGCCGATGCTCCGGGATGAGTCTTAATTCCGACAGGAGTGGCTTTGTCGCATTCCGTAGTGAATCAAGGTCGGCCGCGAGATCGGTCGGCGTCATTCGTCGCCTCGATGTTGCCCAGAGTCACCGCCGGATCGTTGGGTGGCGGATCTGCGTAACCGGGCCGAGGTCGGGCAGGGCTGCCGAGAGCAGACCGCGGACCAGAACGGACGAGAGAGGAACATGATGATGACGAAGGACCTCGCGGGCACCCGCATCGCGTTCCTGGTGGCGCCCGAAGGCGTCGAGCAGGTGGAGCTCACCGAGCCCTGGGAGGCCGTCCGGGATGCCGGCGGCGAGCCGGTCCTCGTGTCGACCGCACCCGGGGAGATCCAGGCGTTCCACCACCTCGACCGGGGCGACCGCTTCGACGTCGACGAGACGGTCGACCAGTCCGACCCTGCCGCCTTCGACGCCCTGGTCCTGCCCGGCGGCGTCGCGAACCCGGACTTCCTGCGCTCGCGGCGCGACGCCGTCCAGTTCACTCGGGCCTTCTTCGACGCCGGCCGGCCGGTCGCGGTGATCTGCCATGGCCCGTGGACGCTCATCGACGCCGAGGTCGTGCGCGGCCGGCGGATCACGAGTTGGCCGAGCGTGCGCACCGACCTCGTCAACGCCGGCGCCCACTGGGTCGACGAGGAGGTCGTCATCGACACCGCGGAGGCGAACACGCTGATCAGCAGCCGGCGCCCGGATGATCTGAAGGCCTTCTGCGCGGCGATCGTGGACCATGTCCGCCCCGTTGGCCAGCAGCACTCCCGCCCGGCCGGCGCCGGCCTGTCCGACGCCGAGGCCGCGCGCGAGGTCGCCGGGCAGACGTCCGCCGACCGCCGGGCCGCCGACGTGTTCGCCCGAGAGGCGGGCGGCGCCGCCAGCGACACCGAGGCCGCCCGCACCACCGCCGACGAGCTGCGCTGACGCGGGGTGCGACGAGTACTGAGGGTGCGACGAGACGACGCGTTGGAGCCGCGGCTCGACGAATTGCTGACCGGCGCCGTCCCGCCGCGCGAGGCGCGGCGGGCCTGCTGCGCCGCCGCCCGCCCGGCCAAGCCCTGACGCGAGACCCCTACCAACGCGTCCATCCGGGCACCGTCGTCCCCGCCGCCTGGAAGGATTAGCGCCGGCAGGATCGTGCCGGCGAGCCGGCCGCCGCGGGGGTGACGTCACCAGGCGTCCCGCCCGCGGCCCGGGCCCGGCACCCGACGGAGGGGAGTAATCGATGGTCGACTTCAAGGGCGCGCTCGGCAAGCTCGGCGACCTGGCGGAGGAGCACGACGACAAGATCGACGCTGCTGTCGCCAAGCTCGGCGACGTGGTCGACGACCGCACCGACCACAAGCACACCGACCACATCGACCGCGCCGTCCGCGAGATCCAGGACCGCACCTGACCTCCCCCGCCGCCCCCGCCAGGGGGCGGCGGGCACCCGCGGCGGGACGCGGGTGCCGTTGCACGCCCGCCGAGCCGGTAGGAACACGGTCTCGAGGAGGAGTCGCCATGTCCGCCGCCGACGTCGTCCGCGCGGCGTTCGCCGCCTACCGGGCCCAGGATCGCGAGCGTGCCGCCGGGCTGCTCGCCCCCGGGTTCACCTTCACCAGCCCGCAGGACGACCATCTCGACCGCGACGCCTTCCTGCTGCGGTGCTTTCCGACGGCGGACCGGTTCGTCTCCCAGGAGATCCTGGCACTCGTCGAGGCGGGGGAGGGCGGCGTGTTCCTGCTCTACGCGTACGAGCTGCGCACCGGCGAACGGTTCCGCAACACCGAGTTCAGCACGGTGAGAGACGGCCAGCTTGTGCGTACGGAGGTCTTCTTCGGTGGCAGGGTCGGCTGACGGCGTGGCGGGCGGGTCCTGCCCGTTCATGATCGAGCGGCCCACGATGACGCAGCGGTGGGCGGAGCTCACATTCGTGCACTGGGCGTTCGAGCCGGCGGTGGTGTCGCGGCTGGTGCCCGCGCACCTGCGGGTCGAGGTCCTCGACGGCGCCGCCTGGGTGGGACTGGTGCCGTTCCGGATGCGGGTGGCGACCGCGGGCGGCCGGGGGTTCGGGCCGCTGACGACGTTCTGCGAGACGAACGTGCGGACCTACGTCGTCGACGCCGCGGGCCGGCCCGGAGTGTGGTTCCTCTCGCTGGACGCCGCGCGGCTCGGCGCCGTCGTCGTCGCCCGCACGCGGTTCCGGCTGCCGTACTTCTGGTCGTCGATGGCGCTGACCCGGGTCGGTGACGAGATCACCTACCGGTGCCGGCGGCGGGCCCCGCGGCCGGTGGCGGCGGAAAGCCGGATGCGGGTGCGCATCGGTGCGCCGTTCGCCGCCGCCGACCTCGGCCCGCGCGAGCACTTCCTGACCGCCCGCTGGCGGCTGTTCAGCGCCGCCGGCGGGCGGCGCCGTCATGCCCCGGTCTGGCACGAGCCGTGGCCGCTGCACCGCGCCGACCTGCTCGACGTCGACGATCACCTGCTCACCGCGGCCGGGCTGCCGCATCCCACCGGCGACCCGCTCGTGCACTACTCGCCGGGCGTCGACGTCCGGATCGGGGCGCAGCGACCGTAATGTTGGTTTCGCGCCCGCCGGCCGCGCACGGGGCCCGCGCACGGGGGCCGGGTGCCGAGCAAGGGCGGGCAGCGTGGACGTGGATGACGCCGGCGCGGACTACCGCGAGGTCTTCGAGGCGGCATCCCTGACACTCCCGTCCGGGCCCGATCGCATCCCGGAAGAGTCGCTCGAAACGGCGATCCTCGGGTCGCGCGGCGAGGCGCGGTTCCGCGGAACCGCCTGTGGTGCTTGCGCGGCGTGGGGGTCGGCGGGAGGCTGGTTTTGGAGAATGTCCCGTTCGGCGTGATTGTCTCATCCGCGGGCAGCCCTCGGGTCTCGCCCGAGGTGAGGGTCGACCGCCACGCCGCCCGGCCTGGCCTGAGGGGGTGCCAGCCGTGGCCGTCCCGTTCCAGGACGATCCGGACCGGCTGCGGGTTCGACTCGCTGCCTGGCTCGCCGCGCGTCCCGACGACGACGCGGAGACGGCGGGGGTGCGGTGGGAGCTCGGCGAGCCGACCGTGCCCTCGGGGCAGGGGTTCTCCGGGGAGCTGGTGTTGCTGCCGGCGTCCCGGATCGGTCCGGACGGGCGGCGGGTCTCCTTGCCGCTGGTCGTGCGGATGGCACCGCGGCGGTTTCGGCTCTACCCGTGGGACCGGTTCGCCGAACAGTGCCGCGTCGCCGAGATCCTGGCCCGCGACACCGACGTTCCGGTGCCGCCGGTGTACGGCCACGAGCTCGACCCTGAGGTGCTCGGCGCGCCGTTCGTGGTGCTCGGTCGGGTCGACGGCGACGTGCCCGCCGACCTCCCGCCCTACCACATGCAGGGCTTCATGATCGAGATGGCGCCGGCCACGCGGGCCAGGGTGTGGGACGCGGGCCTGGTCGCGATGGCCGGGATCCACCGGCTCGACCCGCAGCGGCTCGGGCTTGGCTTCGCCGGGCAGCCCGAGTACGGCCCGGTCGGGGCGGTCCAGCAGCTCGCCGCCTACGAGCGGCACCTGGAGTTCTTCGCCGTCGACGAGGCCGCCCGGGGCGTGGTGGACGACGCGCTGGCCTGGCTGCACGACCATCCGCCGGCCGAGCGCCATCCCGTCCGGCTGGTGTGGGGGGACGCCCGGATCGGGAACATGATCTTCCAGGGGGAGCGGGTCGCGGCCGTGCTCGACTGGGAGATGGTGTCGCTTGGCCAGCCCGAGACCGACCTCGGCTGGTTCCTGCACCTCGACCGCCACCTCGGCGAGGGCGTCGGGTTGGCCCGCCTGCCCGGCCTGCCGGACCGTGCGGCGACGGTGGCCCGCTACGCCGAGCTCCTCGGTCGGCCGATGGCGGACATGGACTACTACCTCCTGCTCGCCTCGCTGCGTCACACCCTGCTCGCGGCCCGGGTCACCAGGCTGATCCGCCAGTACGAGCTGCTGCCGCCCGACCGGGTGCCGCCGATCGACCAGTTCGCCGCCCGGCTGCTCGCCCGCGTGCTCGACGAGGCCCGCGCCGGCGTGGGCCCGGGGGCCGGCTGACGCCCGGTTTGGCAAGTCCAGATTTTGTCAGGCCAGCCTTATCAACCTAGCCTGATGAAATGCCCCCGCACCCTGATGACCTTCCTGATGCCCTCCCTGATGTCCGTCAGATCGCCGTCGCCCTGCGGCTGAGCGTCGGGATGCTCGTGCGCCGGCTGCGCCAGGCCCAGCCCACGGAGGAGCTGACGATGCCCGAGTCGGCGGCGCTGGCCCGCCTGGACCGGGGCGGTCCGGCCACGGCGGCGGCGCTCGCCCGGCTCGACCAGATCAGCCCGCAGGCCATGGGCGCCACCCTCGGCGCCCTGGAGGCCCGCGGCCTGGTCGAACGCCGCCGCGACCCGGCCGACGGCCGGCAGGTGATCCTCTCGCCGACCGAGGCGGGGCTCGCGGCGCTGCGCGACCGGCGCGACGCGCGCACCGAGCGGCTCGCCGGAGCTCTGTCGGCCGGGTTCACCCGGGCCGAACTGGACCAGCTCGCCGCGGCCGCGCCGCTGCTCGAACGCCTCGCAGAGCGCATCTGATGCCGGGGTCCGGCGCGAGAAAGGCCGGCGCGGGGACGTCCGGCGCTGAGGCGTCCGACGTCGGGACGTCCGGCGCGGGGAGGTCCGTCGCGGGGACGGCTGTCACGGCGGTGGGTGCGGACGGCAACTACCGGTGGGTGGTGCTGGCGAACACGACCGCGGCGGTGTTCATGTCCGCGCTCGACGGGTCGATCGTCCTCATCGCGTTGCCACCGATCTTCCGCGGCATCCATCTGGACCCGCTGGCCCCGGGCAACGTCGGCTACCTGCTCTGGATGATCATGGGCTACCGGCTCGTGCAGGCGGTGCTCGTCGTCGCCCTGGGCCGGCTCGGCGACCTGTTCGGCCGGGTCCGGATCTACAACGCCGGATTCGCGGTGTTCACGCTCGCCTCCGTCCTGCTGTCGTTCGACCCGTTCGACGCCGGCCGCGGGGCGCTGTGGCTGATCGGCTGGCGGGTGCTGCAGGCGGTCGGCGGCTCGATGCTCACGGCGAACTCGGCCGCGATCCTCACCGACGCCTTCCCCGCCGACCAGCGGGGCTTCGCGCTCGGCATCAACCAGGTCGCCTCGCTCGCCGGCCAGTTCGTCGGCCTCGTCGCCGGCGGCGTGCTCGCCGTGCTGGACTGGCGGGCGGTCTTCTGGGTGAACGTGCCCGTCGGGGTGTTCGGGACGGTGTGGGCGTACCGGCGGCTGCGCGAGACCTCCGCGGCGCGCGGCGGTCCCCGGCGCATCGACTGGTGGGGCAACATCACCTTCGCGGTCGGTCTCGCCGCCGTGCTCATCGCCGTCACCGAGGGCCTGCAGCCCTACCGCGGTCACCCGATGGGCTGGACCAATCCCACGGTCGTCGGCCTGCTCGTCGGGGGAGTGGCGCTGCTGGCCGTCTTCGTCGCCGTCGAGCGCCGGCATCCCGAGCCGATGTTCGCGCTCGGGCTGTTCCGGATCAGGGCGTTCGCCGCCGGCAACGTCGCCGGCCTCGCCGTCTCCGTCGCCCGCGGCGGCCTGCAGTTCATGCTCATCATCTGGTTGCAGGGGATCTGGCTGCCGCTGCACGGCTACGACTACGAGGACACGCCCCTGTGGGCCGGGATCTACCTGCTGCCGCTGACCGTCGGCATCCTCGTCGCCGGGCCGGTCTGCGGCTTCCTGTCCGACCGGTTCGGTGCCCGCGGCCTCGCCTCCGCCGGGATGGCCGTGTTCGCCGGCAGCTTCGTCGGCCTGATGCTGCTGCCCGTCGACTTTCCGTACTGGGCGTTCGCCCTGCTCATCGGGCTGAACGGGATCGGCGGCGGGATGTTCGCCGCCCCCAACTCATCGGCGATCATGGGCAGCGTGCCGACGGAACAGCGCGGCGCAGCCTCGGGGATGCGCGCGACGTTCCAGAACTCCGGCACCGCGCTGTCCATCGGCGTGTTCTTCTCGCTGATGATCGCGGGTCTCGCGGCCACCCTGCCGGACGCGCTGGACGGCGGCCTGCGCGCGCAGGGCGTGCCGGCGGGGGTCGCCCACGACGTCGCCGCGCTGCCGCCGGTGTCGTCGCTGTTCGCCACCGTCCTCGGCGTGAACCCGGTCGAGCACCTGCTGTCGGCCGGCGGCGGCCTGGCCGCGGTGCCGCCCGCGAACCGGGCGACGCTGACCGGCCGCGACTTCTTCCCCGAGCTGCTCGCCGGGCCCTTCCACCACGGGCTCGTCATCGTGTTCGCGGTCGCCGCCGGGCTCGGCGTGCTCGCCGGCCTCGCGTCGGTGCTGCGCGGGGCGTCGGTGCCGAGAGGCGCCACCCCCGCCCGCCCGGCCGGTCCGCCCGCGCCTATGGCGCCGCCGGACGGGGTAAAGATCGGGCGGCAGTCCGCGAGGATCACTGAGGAGGCGCCCGATGCGCACAGCGGTGACGACGCCGACGGGCAACGTCGGCCGGCACGCGGTGGCGATGCTGGTCCGGCCCGGCGTCCGTGATGACGGGTCGGCGGCGGCGGGTCAGTAGATGCGGCGGGTCAGTAGATGTCGCGCAGGTAGCGGCGGTCGGCGGTGAGCTGGCGGACGTAGACGGCGGCGCCGTCGGTGTCGAGGCCGCCGTGCAGGGAGATGATCTCGCGCAGCGTCCGGTCGACGTCCGCCGCCATCCGGCTGGCGTCGCCGCAGACATAGAGGTGGGCGCCGTCCTGCAACCACGACCACAGCCGGGCGCTGTGCTCGCGCATCCGGTCCTGGACGTAGACCTTCGACCGCTGATCGCGGGAGAAGGCGACGTCCAGGCGGTGTAGCGTGCCGTCCGCCTGTAGCGCGGCGAGCTCCTCGGCGTAGTAGTAGTCGGTGGCCCGGCGCTGCTCGCCGAAGAACAGCCACGTCCGGCCGCGGGCACCGCGGGCGCGGCGGTCCTGCAGGAACGCGAGGAACGGGGCCACGCCCGTCCCCGGCCCGATCATCACCAGCGGCGTGTCCGGATCGGCCGGCGGACGGAAGTGGGTCGAGCGCTGCACGAACACCGGCACCGGCGCCTCGCCGGGCCCGTCGGCGAGGAACGTCGAGCACACGCCCCCGCGGGCCCGGCCGCCGCGGCCGTCGAACCGGACCACCGACACCGTCAGATGCACCTCGCCGGGATGGGCCAACGGGCTCGACGAGATCGAGTACAGCCGGGGCTGCAGCCGCCGCAGCACCCCCGCCCACTCGGCCGCCCCGGCCCGCACAGGCAGCTCGGCGAGCACGTCCGCCGCCTGACGTCCCCACGTCCATCGCGCGAGCGCGTCGGAGTTGTCCGGGCGCAGCAGGGTGCGCAGGTCGCGGTCGCCGCTGCGCTCGGCGACGAACCGCAGCAACGCCGGGGTGATCCCCGTGATGTCTAGATGGCTGCGCAGCGCCGTGGCGAACGGCATCTCGCCCACCCCGCTGACGGGCACGGGCTGGCCCGGGTCGACACCGGTTCGCTCCAGCCACTCCGCGACGAGGTCGGCGCCGTTCACCGGCCAGACGCCGAGGGCGTCGCCGACCTCGTAGGTCAGCGCGGTGCCGGCGGTGCGGAAGGCGAACCGCCGCACCTCCTTCGCCGAACCGGGCCGGCTGAGCAGCTCGTTGCCGATCAGCGGCGCGGCGGCCGGCGCCGCGCGGGAGGGCCGGCCCGCGACGGTGGCCGGCGCCGTGCCCGCGGGGTTCCCTGGGCCCGCGGGGTTCTCAGCGGCGGCGGGATTCTCAGGGTCGGCCGGCCTCCTGAGGTCGCCGTGGTTCGCGGGGGCCAGCGCGGCGAGCACGGCGTGGAGCCAGCTCGCGGCGTCCTGCTCGTAGTCCGGTTCGCAGTCTGTCCGGGGCACCAGCCGCACCGCGCCGAGTTCGCCGAGCCGCTCGTCGACGCGCCGGCCGTGGCCGCAGAAGTCGGCGTAGCTGGAGTCGCCGAAGGCGAGCACGGCGTAGCGCAGGTGCGGTAGGCGGGGCGCATCCGGCGCCGACAGCGACTCCAGGAAGCCGCCGCCGTTGTCCGGCGCCTCGCCGTCGCCGAAGGTGCTCGTGATGACGAGCAGGTCGCCGCCGTCACGCAGCTCCTCGGGCGAGCACTCGCCCATGGACCGCATTCGCGCGGTCCAACCGGCGGTGGTGAGCCGCTCGGCGGCGGTCGTGACGGCGAAGTCCTCGGCGGTGCCCGTCTGGGACGCCCACAGCACGGTGATCTCCCGCGTCGCCGGTCCCGTCCCGCCCTCCGCGTCCGTGGCAGTCGGGCCGGCAGGGCTCTCCGGGCCGGCGGGGCTCTCCGGGTCGGCGGGGGCGGAGCCGCCGCGGCGCTGGGCGGGGACGTCACCCGCGGGGAGGTCACCCGCGGGGGCGAGCGGGGGCACGGGGGTCCGGGAGAACGCCCCGGCGAGCGCGCCGTTGACCCACGCCGCCTGCGCGGGGGCGAGGGGAGAGCCGGGCGGCAGGACCGGAACCCCGCCCGGTGTCGTCCCCGGGACCGCGTCGCCCAGGGCGGCGACGAATCCCGCGAGGTAGCGCCGCTCGTCGTCGCCGAGGGCTGGCGCGGCGATTCCCCGCAGGCCGAACAGCTCCCCGAGCGCCTCCGCCGCGGTCGGCCCGGAATCCGCCGTCGGCGGTGCCGTGGGCCACGGTGCCCCCGGGTGCGCGCCCGTCGCGATCGGCGCGGTTCGCGCGTCCGCGGGAGGGGCGCTCGCCGCGGGGCGAGCGGCCGGCGCATCGGCCGGCGCATCGGCCGGCGCATCGGCCGGCGAGTCGGTCGGCGCGGCGGCGACCCGGGTGAGGGCGACCGCGCAGACCTTCAGCTCCGGCTGGAACGAGATCGGGTCGACGGCGTCGGAGGTGACCGCGTTGACGCTGAGGTACTCGCCGAACAGGTCGTTCCAGTGGATCGGCGCGAAGCAGTTCCCGGGGAGCACCCGGTCGGTCACGACCGCCGGCAACACCGCCCGTCCGCGCCGGGAGGCGACCTCGACCGCGTCGCCCTCGCCGACTCCGAGGGCCTCGGCGTCGCGCGGATGGATCTCGACGAACGGGCGCGGGTTGAGCCGGTTGAGCTTCGCGACCTTGCCGGTCTTGGTCAGGGTGTGCCACTGGTGCTGGACGCGGCCGGTGTTCAACACGAACGGGAAGTCGTCGTCGGGCAGCTCGGCGGCGAGCAGGTGCGGGCGTGGATGGAACACCGCCCGCCCCGACGGGGTCGCGAACGCCAGGCGCGGCCGCGTCCCGTCGGGCCGTTCGACGAGGCGCTGGCTGATCCCGTCGTTGCGGTACCGGACGGGGTTGCGCGCCGGGCCGTCCGCCGCCGCGGCCGGCCACTGCACCGGCGTCTCGCGCAGCCGGTCGTAGCTGACGCCGCGCAGGTCGTAGCCGGTCAGCGGGTTGTGGAAGGCCCGGATCTCCGCGAAGACCTCCTCGGCGTCGCGGTAGGCGAAGGCGTCGGCGTAGCCCATCTCGGCGGCGACCCGGGCGACGAGCCGCCAGTCCGCCATGGCCTGGCCGGGCGGGTCGGCCGCCTGCTGGACCAGGGTCAGGTTCCGCTCCGAATTGATCATGATGCCGGTGCTCTCGGCCCACATCGCGGCGGGCAGCAGCACGTCGGCGTAGGCGTTCGTCTCCGTCTCGGCGAAGGCGTCCTGGGCGACGACGAACTCGGCCGCCTCCAGCCCCTCGATCACCGTGCGCCGGTTGGCTACCGAGGCCACCGGGTTCGTACAGATGATCCAGCAGGCCCTGATCTCGCCGGCGGCCATCCGGGCGAACATGTCGACGGTGCCCCGCCCGGCGTCGGTGCGCAGCGTGCCCGCCGGCAGGCCCCACCGCTGCTCGACGAAGGCGCGGTCGTCCGCGGCCACCACCGAACGCTGTCCCGGCAGGCCCGGTCCCATGTAGCCCATCTCCCGCCCGCCCATCGCGTTCGGCTGGCCGGTCAGCGAGAACGGGCCCGCGCCCGGCTTGCAGATCGCCCCGGTCGCCAGGTGCAGGTTGCACAGCGCGTTGGTGTTCCAGGTGCCGTGGGTCGACTGGTTCAGGCCCATCGTCCACAGGCTCATCCACGCCCCGGCCGCGCCGATCCACTGCGCCGCCCGGCGGATGTCCGCCGCCGGGATGCCGGTGATCTCCGCGACCCGGTCCGGCGGGTAGTCGGCGAGGAACGCCGGCATCGCCTCCCAACCCTCGGTGTGCTCGGCGATGAACGCCTCGTCGATGTGCCCGCCGGTGACCAGCAGGTGGAGCAGGCCGTTGAGCAGCGCGAGGTCCGTGCCCGGGTTGATCTGGAGGAACAGGTCGGCCTTGGCGGCCGTCGCGGAGCGCCGGGGGTCGACGACGATGAGCCGGGCACCGGCCTTGACCCGGTCGAGCAGCCGCAGGAACAGGATCGGGTGGCAGTCGGCCATGTTCGCGCCGATGACAAAGAACACCTCGGCGTGGTCGAAGTCCTCGTACGATCCCGGCGGGCCGTCCGCGCCGAGCGACAGCTTGTAGCCGCTGCCGGCGCTGGCCATGCACAACCGCGAGTTCGACTCGATCTGGTTGGTGCCGACGAACCCCTTCGCCAGCTTGTTCGCCAGGTACTGCGCCTCCAGCGACATCTGCCCCGAGACGTAGAACGCGACCGCGTCGGGGCCGTGGGTGTCGACGATCCGGCGCAGCTCCCGGGCGACCCGGCTGATGGCGGCGTCCACGTCGAGAGCCGCCGGCTCGCCCTGCCGGTCGCCGCGTACGAGCGCGCTGGTCAGCCGGCCCGGCGCGGCCAGCATCTCCGCGCTGGTAGCCCCCTTGGTGCACAGCCGGCCGCGGTTGGCCGGATGCTCGCGGTCGCCGGTGACCTTGACGACGCGGCGCCGGCCGTCCTCGCCCGTCTCGACGTCGAGCACCATCCCGCAGCCGACCCCGCAGTAGGAGCAGACCGACCGCACCTGACCTGCCATGTCCTGGCGGGTCGGGGCCGGATGGGCGGGTGCGGTCATGGGTGGTCCCCTCCCTGACCAGGGACAGTCGGACGATGTCCGCACTGACTGTAGGAACGACCCGTTTCGCGGGCATCGCACGCGCCGGCGGCGGCGGTAACGTCGCGCGCACCTCGGCTGCCAGCTCCATGTGAGACTCGGGGCGCCGGTGCCGCGGCGTCCGTACGATGACCCATCGTGGATCTCGAAGCTGACCGGGTGGCCCACCTGCTCGCCGCGCAGGCCCGCGCGGTGGAGCTGTTCGACGAGGTCACCGTGCGTGGCCTGATCACCCCCGGTCGCGGGGAGCGTGAGGTCAGCGACCAGATCCGCGACCTCGCCCACGAGATGTTCGGCGTCGAGCGGCACTGGCACAAGCGGATCGTTCGAGCCGGGCCGAACACGGTGTACCCCTACGCCGACAACCCGCCCGACCGGCCGATCGGCGCCGACGACATCGTCTTCTGCGACTTCGGGCCGGTCTTCGAGGGCTGGGAGGCCGACTTCGGCCGAACCTTCGTCCTCGGCGACGACCCGGTCAAGCACCGGCTGCTCGCCGACCTGCCGCGGATCTTCGACGCTGGCCGCCGCTACTTCGAGACCCATCCGGACGTCACCGGCGCCGAGCTGTACGCCGCCGTCGGCCAGCTCGCCGCCGACGCCGGCTGGGTCTACGGCGGCCCGCTCGCCGGCCACCTCGTCGGCGAGTTCCCGCACGCCCGCATCCCCGGCAACAAGGTCGAGTACTACGTCACCCCCGGCAGTGACCAGCCGATGCGGCGGGTCGACGTCGACGGCCGGCCCTGCCACTGGATCCTGGAGATCCACCTCGTCGACCGCGGTCGCGCCTTCGGCGGCTTCCACGAGGAACTCCTCGACCTCGGCCACCGCATCGACTAGGCCGCACATCCGACTTCATGATCGTCGGGGTTACCGATCGTGTCCGATATCGGCAAGTCGCCACGCGGCGTACTCCCGCGCTATCCTTGCACGGCCGTGCATGCCGGAATCGTTGTCCGTGGCCGCGCGGTAGGTCCACAGGCCAGCAACGAAGGCTGCGAAGGCATTGACCGCGTCGCCGTCAATGCCGGACCATGTCCGTAGCGTTCCCGCCCATTCTTCCGCCTCGGCAGGGGTATGCCCGGCTTCGACAAGCCGGATCACCATAAAGGCGGTGTCAACCCATTCGGCTGCCGCTGCTGGCCATCCCCAGTCGATGACGTGGACCCGCCCGTCTGCGCCGAGTACGAATTGGTCGCCGTGAAGGTCGGTATGGGTGAGCCGGTCGCCCTGCACGGCTTCCGGTGCAAGCGCGGTCCATCGGTCCATCCTGTCAACGTCCCATTCTGCCACGTGGGCGGGTGCTTCTGTGGCAAGGCGGCTCCACCAGTCTCGGACCGTCCACCGCTCGTGTAGGCCCTTGAGTCCCGTGGCCGCCATGACGCTCATCCGTTCAAGAGTCGACGCGACACGTTCCAGGTCCGGCGAGCGGGGGGAGAGGTCGGCCGGACGGCCGGGCACATACTCGAAGCCGGCCGCCAACCAGTCGTCTAGCTCCACGGAGAACAGGACGGCCGGAGCCAGCGGCGCCGCGAGCGTGCCGGCTGAGACCTCGTTGCGGAGCCACCGCATGGGCCGCGATATCCCCTTGACGCCCTTGAGGAAGACCCGACCTTCAGGTACATCAAGGAATGCGGCGAGGTCGCTATTACCTCCGACCCTGATAGGGGTCGCCTGCGCGACGGGGCCGACGTGGCGTTCCACTTCGCCCCGTAGCAGGGCCGGGAGATCCTCCCATGCGGTGGTCACCATCTGTCGCTCTTCCTCCTACTTGGGAATCCTGCTGCCCTGGTTCTCGTCCCCGTCCTTGCCGGAGGCGGAGCAGTTCCCTTCGTCCGCGCAGTCCGCTACGGCCGCCAAGGTCCACAGCTTCTCGTCGACCTCGTACCCGGTCGCGCGCACGGCCGTGATGGTCCGGTGCAGGGTACCGGCGCGCGAGCGGTCGCCGTCGGTGGGCTCGTGGTGGATGAACCGGCCCGCGACGCGGGCGCAGAAGCTCGCGTAGTCACGGGTGTGGAGGAGGAAGACGTGCCACCCGGGGTCGACGGCCGTCGACGGAGCGAGGGCGGCACCGGGGTTGTCGGCACACGCCTTGAGGAAGACCAACGCCTGATCGACCACCCTTTCGGAGTGGCCGCGGTCGTGACCCTCGTCCTTCATGACCCGCTCAGTGAGACGGTCGAACAGGTCAGGGGTCACCAGTTCACGCGCAGATGTCATCCGTCCGATTCCACGCAATGGAGCTGCTCGTCACGCAGAATATGGCGATGCATGCGGCTCACCTTGGCCGCCCTGCCGAAGCTCTCACGCTCGCCCGGCAAGTGCTCGAAACCAACAGGCTGACCCCTCGTCTAGAGACATTGTTCCGCACGCGGGAGGCCCGCGCCCTGGCCCAGGGGGGCGACATAAGTGGCGCGCTCGACAGCTTCGCGAAAGCGCGAAGCCTCTACATGGAAGGTGTACGCGACGGTGAGCCCTACTGGTTTTGGTGGATCAATGATCAGGAAGTCTTCTGGCATGAGGGAATGATCTATTCTGACCTTGGTCGCTGGTCCGATTCGCTAGAAGCGCTGCAAAGATCTATCGAAGTCACACCCGCGAGGGAAAGGTGCCGGAAATATCACAACCTTGCGTCGCTGCTGGAAGTGCAGGTCATGGCCGGGAACTGGAGGGATTTGGAATCGACTATGGAGGGCCTGCTGGTCTACGCGGGGGAGATCAATTCATCTCGGGTCAATGCGATTCTCCTGAGCGCCACGGCCAAGGTTCTCCACTCGCCTGCATCCTCATCAGCTTTGGACGCTGCCGCCATGCTCCGGGAAGAGGTAGTCGACGTGTGACAGCCGCACAAGTCGTTCGCTCGACTTGCCAGATCCGGACCGCGGCGCGGGGATGCGCCTCACCGGTCGTGTCCTGCCGCGAGCGATCGGGCCACAGCCAGCACAGCCGACGGGACCGCGAACCGTCCCAGTTGCCCCCTGGCAGCCTCGACGGCCCATGCCGGCGGTTCGGATAGGCCCGATCGGTCGGGCCGTGGTTCGGGTCGTAGCCGGTTCGTAGGCGCGTTCGGCGGGGGCAGGGCCGGTCCTGTCCTTCTGATCTTCGATGCTGCCGCGCGGAACGCGCGGGGGCTGAAAGGGCAGAAGTCCGCCCTCTGGGCGGACTCAGAGGGGGCGGCAGGCATGGGTGAGGGTCCAGCCGGCGGCGGCATCGGGTTCGGCGGAGACGCGGCGGTGCAGCAGAGTGGCGGTCAGCGGGGCGACGTCGATCCGCCAGAAGATCTCCGGCGGGCAGCGCAGCACGAGGAGCAGCACCGCGCGGACAACCGCCGGATGGGTCACCGCGATGACATTCCCCGCGGCGACATCCACCGGTTCGCCGCCCAGCCGCGCGAGCCAGCCACCGACCCGGTCGAGCAGGTCCAGCCGCGACTCGCCGCCCGGCGGCGTCATCGCCGGGTCCTCATGCCACCGCCGCAGGCTGTCCAGGGGCACCTCGTCCAGCCCGCGGCCCCGCCAGTCACCCACGTCCAGGTCCCGCAGCGCGGCTTCGACGCCCGCCGCGGGCACGGCCCCGCTCCCGTCGACGTCCGCGGGCGGGTCGGCGCCCGGAAGGGCAAGCGCCTGAGCGGTCTGGCGGGCGCGGGCGGAACCGTCGGTGAGCACCCGAGCCCGGCCGGGCAGCACGCCGCCCGCCACGGCCTGGGCCGCGAGCGCGGCGCGGCGCCGACCATCGGGGTCGAGGTCCTCGTCGGCCGGGAATCGGGCGGCCCGCAGCGCCGGCGTCGGTGCCGCACTCACCAGTGCCAGCCGCAAGGTTGCGCCACCTGTCACCAGCCGAGCGAACCGATGCTGCCGGCGACTGTCAACGTCAGTCCAGGAGTCGGCCGGCGCGGGCTCGCGACGTCCGCGTGTCACTGGCGACGCACGCCGGTCGAGGAGGTCAGGGTCGGGCGTCAACTCCTCGCGTCACTATCTCCTCGCGTCACTCGGCCGTCGCGCGCACCGGTGACGGTAGCCTGAGAAACACCGGCAGGTCATGGGAGGTCGAGGTCGACGCCGACCAGGGAAACGACGGTGCGGACAGGCCGTGGAGCGAAAAGTGGTCACGGACCGGTGGTTACACCGTCGCACATCCCGTCGCGGGCGCAGCCGTCGCGACGGCAGCCGACGGCGAGTCGCCGGACCTGCCGGCACGACCCGCAGAGTCGCCAGAGCGAGTCACCACCGCGACCCGGCGGACCCGCACCGCCTGGCGCGGTCGCCCCGGTCGCCCCGGTCGCCCCGGTCGCCGTGCCGGGATCGCGTTCATTGTCCTGGCGGCGCTCGTCGCGCAGTTCGTCGTCGCCGACCGAGTCGCCGTCGCGTTCGCGAAACGGGAGATGGCCAGCCAGATCCGCAGCGGTGCCCTGGCCGACCTGCCGTGCGACACCCCCCCGCCGACGGTCTCCGACGTCAGCATCGGCGGCTTCCCGTTCCTCACCCAGGTGCTGACCGGATCGTTCTCCGACGTCGGCATGACCATGACCGGCCTGCCCACGACCGGCCCCCGCATCGAGCGGATCAGCGCACACGTCCGCGGCGTCCACGTCCCGATCTTCAGGCTCGCCACCGGCGGCGACGGCACCATCCGCATCGACGACATGCGGGCGGCGGTCCGCATGACGTACGCCGACCTGAACGCCTTCCTCCAGACCCAACCCGGCCGGGTGCACATCACCCCGGTCGACGGTGGTAGCCGCCTCGAGATCACCGCGACCGCGAACATCCCGCTGCTCGGTGACCAGCAGGTCGGCGGCGTGACCACCTTCGCCGTCCACGACAACAAGGTCACGCTGGTGCCGTCGGAGATCTCGCTGAGCGGATTGTTCAACCTGACGTTCCCGCTCGGCAACCTCGGCAGCTACGTGCCACAGATCCCGATTCCCGTCGGTGACCTGCCCTTCAATCTGACCGTCACCAACGCCTCGACCGACGCCACGGGTCTGTCGCTCGCCGCGACCGCGACGAACATCGAAGTCTCGACAGCCGACCAGAAGCCCTGCCGCCCCACCGGCAACTGACGGTGGCCGGGCCGTCAGGGCTTTCTGCCCAGGCCGCCGTGGATGCTGACGGCGGCGTCGGTCAGGTCGGGGACGGCGCCGTCCGGGCGCCAGCGGTGGACCACCTGGATGCCCGGGTCGACCGGTTCCAGGCCGTCGAAGAAGCGGGCGAACTCGGCGCGGGAGCGCTGCTGGGCGGGGATGCCGCGGGCCCGGTAGGTCTCGGTCACCCGCTCCCAGGCCGGGTCGTAGTCGGCGGTGATGTGCGACAGCAGCAGGTAGCTTCCGGAGGGCAGCGCGTCGACGAGCCGGCGGACGATGCCGTCCGGGTCGTCGGCGTCCGGGACGAAGTGCAGGAGCGCGACGAGGGACAGCGCCACCGGTCGGTCGAGGTCCAGGGTGTCGCGCAGTTCGGGCGACGTGAGGATGCGGTCGGTGTCGCGGACGTCGGCGTCCAGGTAGGCGGTGTGTCCCTGCGGGCTGCTGGTCAGCAGGGCGCGGGCGTGCGCGAGCACGATCGGGTCGTTGTCGGTGTAGACCACGCGCGACTCCGGCGCGGTGGCCTGGGCGATTTCGTGCAGGTTCGGGGAGGTGGGGATGCCCGTGCCGACGTCGAGAAACTGGCGGATTCCCACCTCGCCGGCCAGGTAGCGGATCGCGCGTGCCATGAACGCACGGTTCTGCCGGGCGGTGACGCGACCGTTCGGGAACACGGCCAGGGCCTGCTCGGCGGCCAGCCGGTCGGCGGGGAAATTGTCCTTCCCGCCCAGGTAGTAGTCGTACATGCGGGCGGCGTGCGGCCGATCGGTCTTCAGCTCCACCGAGGTGCGCTGCTCCATGAATGCCTTCCACCACTCCTTGTCGTCCCGCTTTGAGGAATCTCGATCCGGGGCGTTCCGGCCACGGTCGGCCCGGTCGGGAAGATCCGTGCTTGGCATCGGTCCAGCTCCTTCGCTATCCGGACGATGCGGCACAAATCATCGTAACGGGTCCATGGCTATCTGTGGGCAGAGAGGTGCGGCCGGTCGCGGAGACGAGCCGGGCGCCGGCATCATCCTTTCCTGTCCGGCGTGTCCCCTCGTCATCGGCCGCGTCCAGGACCGAGCGGAGGCCACTTCGCCGGTTTTTGCTTCGTCATTGTGGATGAGATCCCCTGCTGTCCCTCCGCTTCACGGAAGCGGAAATCGTTAATGATTTAACTAATATTGGGGGAGCGGTCGGGGGTCTCGGCATGGCGCGGACGGGGGGATCGCGGTCGGGTGGCCCGGTGCGGGGAGCGACGAATGCCGTCCCGGGAAGGGCCGCCGTCGTGGGCCTGGCCGGGCTCCTGGCTGTGCCGGCCCTCGCGGGAGTGGCCGCCGTCCGTCGGATGAGATCCATCCCGGCGGCGGGCGGTGGACCGCGCCGGCACCTCCGCCCGCCCTGACGCCGCTGACCCCGCTGATTCGGCGGGCTCGGGTCCCGGCCGTTCGCGTGATTCCTGCGGCGCCTGCTCGGCGGTGCTGCTGTCGTCGGCTGTCGGGGAGGAGGGCGGGTGCGGGCGGCGTCCGGGCAGCGAGGGCCGGGGGAGCAGGGCCTCGGCGCGCAGGGCGGCGAACAGGACGCGGGGAAGGTCGCGGGTGGTCGGGTAGCAGCCGTAACGGGGCTGCCAGTCCGGGTCGAACTTGGCGTTGAAGCGGTAGATCGACTCGATCCGGAACCAGCGGGACGCCGCGAGAAGCAGCCCGCGCCACAGCCGCAGTGCGGGGGTCGCGCCCAGCCGTTCCCCGCGGGCCAGAGCGGCGCGGAAGGGGGCGAAGGTCAGCGACACCCGGGTGACGCCCAGCCGGCCGGCCTCGCGTAGCAGGGCCACGACCATGAACTCGGTCAGCCCGTTCGCGGCGGTCCGGTCGCGGCGCACGGCGTCCAGGGACAGGCCGTCCGGTCCCCAGGGCAGGAAGGTCAGCAGGCCGCGCAGCCGCCCGTCCTGGAACGCCCGGACGATCACGCAGTCGGCGTCCTCGGGCGCGCCGACGCGGCCCAGCGCCATGGAGAAGCCGCGTTCGGTGCGGCAGGAACGCCAGGCCACCGCCCGGTCCGCCAGCGCCGCCCGCTCGGCCGGATCCAGATCGGCGGCCCGGTCGATCCGGGCGGTGTAGCCGGCGCGCTCGACCCGCGCCACCGCTTGCCGCACACCGCGCATCGCCCGCCCGTCCAGGCCGAACGCCGCGGTCCGCACGACCGCCTCGTCGCCGAGTTCCAGCACCCGCAGGCCGGCCCGCTGGTAGGCGCGCCCGCCGTCCGGCCCACAGCCGAGTACCGCCGGAACCCAGGCGTGCGCGGCGGCGAGGTCGAGGAACGGGCGGATCACCCCGGGCCACGCCTCCGGGTCGCCGATCGGGTCGCCGGCGGCCAGCGCGACCCCGCCGACGACCCGGTAGCTGATCGCGGCCTTCCCCGACGGCGACCACAGCACGCTGCGGTCGCGGCGCAGCGCCACGTGTCCCCGTGAATCCCGCCCGCCGTGGCGGGCCAACAGCGCCCGCAGCCCTGCCTCGTCGGCCTCGGTCAGCGCGGCGACCGGGGCGGCCGGACGCAGCGCGAGGTAGCCGGGGACGGCGACGGTGAGTGCGCCGAGGGCGAGCAGGACCGCCGCGACGAGGTCGCCGTCACCCGGGCCGAACCGCACCGGACCGGTCACCCCGACGAGGCCCGCCAGCACGTGCTCCACCCGCGCCCCGAGGCCGCCGCCGCCGTGGCGGAACCGGATGACGGCGAGCCCGACGACCAGGTCCGCGGTTCCCAGCGCGGCGAGGGCGCCGAGGGCCCGCCACCTGGTCCGCGGGTCACCGGCGGCCGGGAAGTGGCGCCGGCAGGCGACCAGGACGGCGAACGGGACGAGGTCGATGGCCGCGGGAACCACCGCAAGGCCGCGGGCGAGGTCCAGCAGCACGGCCGCGCCGGACAGCGCCGCCGCCGCGCGCCAGGCCCGCCGCTTGCGCCGGCGCAGCCCGTGGGCCAGGCCGACGAGCAGCAGGCCCACACCCACGCTGGTACCGGTGGCGGCCTGCGTCACGATGCCGGGGATCAGCCGGCCGAGCCAGGTCCACCGGGTCGGCCGGTGGCTGATCGCGCCGATGACGTCGACGAGCCCGACGAGGGCGGTCAGCGTCGCGATCAGGGCAGGTCCGGGCAGGCGCCCGCCGGACGGGGCGGTCGCCGCCGTCCCCTTCTTGCGACGCGTCACGAGGTAGGCGCTCCAAGCTGCGAACCGGGGTCATGGGCGGCCCGGGCGAGGTCCGGGACCGCCGGCACGGTACATCCCCGGCGCACCTGGAGGTTCGGCGGTTCGCCAACTTTTGGGCGCGCCGACGGATCGTCGTCCCCGCGGCGGCCCGCGGCTGTGCACATCCGCGGAACCGTCGGGTTGCCTGGTGAACGCGCTGCCGCAGGACGACCGCCGCCAACGTCCGCCCGACAGATTCCCGTCGGGCATGTCGAGGAGCGGGCCGTCAGGGGGCGAGAACGGACTTTCCGACCGTGGTGCGATCTTCGGCGTTGCGGTGCGCGGCAGCCGCCTGCGACAGCGGCAGGACGCTGCCGATGATCGGCCGCAGCGCGTCGCCGCCACCCAGGGCGAACGCCTGCTTCCGCAGTTGGGTGAGCCGGTGCGCAGGCAGCGCAGGCGAGGAGAAGCCGATGACCGACACCCCCCGGTGGAACACGGCCAGCGGGTCGAGGCGCGGTGGCTGCCCGCTGGTCGTCCCGTAGATCACCATCCGGCTGTGCCCCGGCGTCAACAGGCCGAACGCCGCCTGCGAGGCCACTCCGCCGAGGCATTCGAACACCACCGAGACGCCGCCGTCCGCGGCTTCGCCGACGCGCCGGTGCCAGTCCGGTGTGTCGTGGTCGATCGCGACGTCCGCGCCGAGCTCCCGGGCCAGCGCGAGTTTCCGTGCGCCGCGGGCAGTGGCGATCACCAGTGCGCCCGCCCGCGCGGCCAACTGCACCAGCAGGCTGCCCACGCCGCTCGTCGCGGCCTCGACCAGCACCGTGTCCGCCGGGCCGAGGCCGGCCGCCGCGGCCACGCCCACCGCGGTCGAGCCCTGCCCGAACAGCGCGAGGGCCGTCGGGTCGTCGAGTGCCTCGGGTCGCGGCAGCGCCGAGGCCGCGGGCACGACGGCGAGCTCCGCGTAGCCACCGCGGGACGTCGCGCCGACGACGTGGCGACCGACAGCCTCCGGATCGACGCCATCTCCGACGCCGACAACGGTACCCGCGACCTCGAATCCCGGTGCGAAGGGCAGCGGCAGATCGGGCAGAGTGTCGCGCATCAGCCCAGCTCGGATCTGGACGTCGGCGAATCCGATTCCCGCGGCGGTGACCCGGACGAGCAGCTCGCCGGGACCCGGCCGCGGATCAGCGATCTCCTCGACCCGCAGAACGTCGGGGGGACCGTACTCGTGAAAGCGAACGGTCTGCATTGTTCATCTCCTCGCGTCTCCGGCTGAGTGCCGCCGCCACCGCTTGATCGGGGCGGCGCGGACGCGAAGGTAACCCGTGAAACACTGGTTACTGCAAAGGTAGTCGAGCACCGCGAGGATACCGATGGAACCACTGAGCCCGGACATGTTCCACCCGGCCTGCCCCAGCGGCGCCGTGCCGATCCGCATCGGCGACAAATGGGCGGCCATGGTCATCGTCTGCCTGGAGCAGGGCCCCCGCCGCTTCTCCGAGCTCCGCGTGCCGATGCACGTCGCCACTCCCAAGGTGCTCACCCAGACCCTGCGGGCGCTCGAACGCGACGGCATGATCACTCGTACCGTCCGCGCGGAGGTACCCCCGCGGGTCGAGTACGAGCTGACGTCGCTGGGCCGAAGCCTGCTCGACCTCATCGCGACCGGTCGCCGCTGGGCCGACGAACACCTGCCCAGCCTGCTCGCGGCCCGCGACGGCTACGCCGAACGCACGGGCGCCGTCGGTGGGTGAGGCTTGACGTCGACCGGACCGCGCGACGCGCGCCGCGCGCCCCCGCGTCACGTGGCAGTTGCGCGGCGACCGATCCTCGCCGGGAGCGAACGCGACGGGAAGAGAATGGGCGTGACGGTACCCGGCTGGTCGAGGGTGTGGTTGGCGGGCCCGTCGTCCTGGTCGGGGCTGGTGAGCAGGAGTTCGGCGGTGACGTATCCGAGCCGCCGGCCATCCCGGCCGCGGACGACGACGATTCCCCCGGGATCGCGGGCGAGGGTGCGCCTGACGGCGTCGAGCGGGGCGTCCGGAGACACGAAGTCCGCCGGATGAATCAGGTCGGTGATTCGCTCGATCGACGGGGAGCCCTGGGTGGCGGCGAGCCGCTGCGCGAGGGTGGACAGGCGGATGACGCCGATGAGTTCGGAACCCGCCTCCACCGCGGCCACCTGGGTCTCGGCGGCGAACATCCGTTCCAGCGCCGCATGCACGGTCGTTCCGGCAGAGATCACCGGAACGGGTACGTCGTTGCGCATGACGTCGGTGACCGTCCTCGCGGCGGGCCGACTGACGCGGTCGATTCGTCGGATCTGCTGATCGATCGGCTGGAGATCGCGGGCCGGGGGAACCAGCACAAAACGGGAGTCGAACGTACATGCCGCCCCAAGAGCTGCCATCTCTTCCGCCCAAACGACGTGCGCGGAAGGTCGGTCCGTGTGAGGTCGGAAGGAGCGTGATCTCGACGCCTGTGCCCGAAGTAGCGAAAATTCTTGGAGGTCCACCGTAAGAACCGTCACGGTGGAGTACCGGAACCGCAGGCCGAGATCGTCGCAGACGTCGGGATGGTGCTCCACCCCGACGGGGTTCACCAGCCGCCCGGCCAGCGCCGCCTCGATCCAGGATGTCCACCGGGATGCCGGCAGAAGTTCCGGCGCGCCTTCCCCGTCGGGCCGCGGGTGGCTGGAAGGGAGAAGCAGATCGTCCGGGCCGCTCGCGGTCGAGGTCTGCTCGGACCGATCCGGCGCGTTGGACTGCCCGCCGGTACCGCCGGCACCGCCGGGCCGGGGGGTGTCGGCGCCGGCCCCGGCGGTGACGGCGTCCGCGGCGCGATCCGCCAGGATGCGGGCGAGATGGTCCTCGGCCTCGCCGACACCGGCGTCGGCGGCGAGGCGCAGCAGCGGCTCGGCCGCGTGGTCGTCGCCGGCGGCGAGATGGTCGAGTGCCTGGGCGTAGAGCGCGTCCTCGACGTCGAGGAGATCGGCGAGGCGCTGGATGCGGCGGCGCTCCCGCGGGTCCTCGTCGGCACCCTGCATGATCTCGACGAAAGTCCGCCCGGAATCCCCGCCGGTCGGCTCTCCGGGGTCGGCAAGGGTCCTCAGCAGAGATTCGACGTCCATCAGTTGGTGCCCTCCTCCCGAGTTTCCCCGGAGCCCTCCACGAACTTCCTCATGTTCTTCTTGGCGTCACTGAACTGCGACTTCACCGTGCCGACGGAGATCTGGAGCACCTCCGCCGTCTCGGCCTCGCTGAATCCCACCACGACCCGCAGCCAGAGCACCTGCCGTTGTCGGAGCGGAAGGCGGTGGACGAGCGCGAGCGCGGCCTGCCGGCCGTCCGGATCGACCGCCCCTTCCACCGGGTCTGGGAGTGCCTGAAGATAGTCGGCCGGATCACCGGGAAGTGATCGGTCGCGCCGCTCCTTCAGGAGCTTCCACGCCAGGCGGCTGGCGATGCGATACCAGTAGGTCCGGACCATCTCCGGGCGGTCGAGACTCGCATACCTGCGGGCCACGATCAGGATGCTGTCCTGGATGACATCGTCGACGTCGGGTTCCGGGCAGCCGACGGAGAGCAGATACCCGCGAAGCCGGGCGGCGTTGTCGTCGAAGAGTTTCTCCACCTCACTCGGCCACACACTCGGAAAGGACAGGGCCCGAGATCGCTCGGGCAGGCCGCTCACCGCGGCGCTCCGGCTGCCTGCGGCGAGGCGTCGCCGCCGGGTTCGTGCGTCGTCGTCATACTGCTGGGCCCTCCGTTCCCGCTGCTTCGCGGTTGTGCCACTGCCTGCACAGAGCACCGCCGGGCGGGAAAGGTTGGGCCGCCCCGAAAGAAATATTCGGAGACGTCGTAGTCAGATCATCCAACCACGCCCGGCCCGGGTCGCCGGCGCGGCGCCCGAGCCAGGCGTACGCACTGGTCAGATGGGCAAACCGGGCAGATTTGCGACCCACTCCCAGAAGCACCCGGCCGGGTAGGCCGCGAAGGCGCCCGCGATTCCCGCGACGACGGCGCTGCCGACGAACCGGACGACCCGGCGCGTCAGTCGGACGCCGCGGCGGTCCGGCCGAACCGGCCGAACCGGCTGCCGGTCCGGCGGAATCCGCCTGACCGGAACGACGGCCGTGGATGGGACTCGGTGCTCCTGCGGACGCGGGGTGATGACCGGGTGGGAAGCTGCCATGGGCGAGCCCTCTCCATGCGGAAACGGGTGCCGGGCCTCGCCATGCCGGCATGCGGCGGTCCGGACGCGAGAACCCGGGAGCCGAACGGGCGCCATGTTCCTGCGGCGGGGTCAATGGCAGCGCCCGGCGGTTCCATCCCTACAGAGGGTCCCGCGGCCGCGGAAGGTTGGGTCCGCGCTACAGCGCCGGCGCGTCCCCGCTTCAGCGCCGCGGTGTTCGAGGGCGCGCATCTGGCTGCGACCAGGGAAGGCTAAGGAGGGGCGTTGCCGGGGCGGCGCAAACTCAGGTGCGCGGCTGGAGGCCGGGTGACATGGTGGGAACGTGCCGTGGGGATCGTGGTCGGACGAAGATCGTGGTCGGACAGATGGGAACGTCGTGGAACTGCGCCCGTTGCTCGTAGACGGCGAGGTCGCCGTCCGACCTGGCCGTTCGTCCGACATCGCCGCGTTGCGCGCGATCCTGGCCGAGCCGTCGGTCACGGAGTGGTGGGGCGAGCCGGCGTCCGAGGCGGAGGTGGCGGCAGACCTCCTGGCAGACACCGGCACGGTCCTGCTGGTGGTCGACGTGTCCGGGGAGGTCGCTGGTGGCATTCGGTACATCGAGGAGAAGCACCCGAAGTTCCGTCACGCCGCCATTGACGTGTGCCTCAGCGACCGGTTTCAGGGTCGGGGCGTAGGAACGAAGGCGGTCAGACTGTTGGCCCACTTCCTCTGCGAGCAGCGGGGGCACCACCGGCTGACGATCGACCCGGCGGTCGTCAACACCAGGGCCGTGGCCTGCTACGAAAAGATCGGCTTCCGTCCGGTCGGCATCATGCGCCGGTACGAGCGTGGATCGGACGGGACCTTCCGCGACGGGCTGCTGATGGATGTGCTCCGCGAAGAGCTGCTCGCCGGGTAACCGGTGACACATTCCGGGCGAACAGTCGGCCTGGTTGACCCGGTCGCGTGCAGTTTTTACTCCTGTCGGGTTGCCCACGCCGGCGTCCAGATCCCGGTGTCCCAACGCCTGGGCCGGATCGAACCCAGGTGATGGAGGAGTGTGGCGAGCGCCGGGTGAGGATTGTCGCGATGCCAGATCAGGGAATGCGGGTAGACCGGTGTCGGGTCGTGGAGCGGGATGCGGCGCAGGTCGTAGTGGGTGGGCCAGAGCAGGCGGGTCTGCTCGCCGACAAGGCTGGCCAGGGTCGCGGAGTCGGCGAGGACGTCCAGAAGGTGCTCGGTGCCGAAATTGGGACCGACCGGATCGATGGTGAGTCCGAACTCCGCGGCGAGGTCGTCGTAATACGTGGCCCATTCTGTCCCGGGGAGGATGCCGGGTATCCAGATTCGGTGTCCGACCAGGTCGGCAGGCGTGACGGCGCGAGCTGCGGCCAGCGTGTGGTGCGGCCCGGTGAGCAGTTCGTGGGGTTCGTCGACGACCCGAATTGCCTGGATGACGTCGGGTAGCTGCCGCGCGGGGAGAGGGACAGCCCGAAACGACGCGTCGATCATTCCGGCTCGGACGGCCGCGATGGCGGCGTCGACGCCGGAGTCGTCGAGGACCACGACGTCCAGGTGGAGGTCGGGGTGGGCACGGTGGAAATCGCGGAGCAGGGCTGCCGGGGCGATCCGCCGGTTGATCACGTCTATGCGCAGCGCGCGTCGGCCGGGTCGCACGGAGTCCGTTGCCCGCTGTTCGACCTGGAGCAGTTCGCGGGCGTGCGGGAGCAACGCCTGCCCGTCGATCGTGAGCTGAGCTCCGCGCGCGGTGCGGGTGAACACCCGCACGCCGAGGTCTCTTTCCAGCTTGGCGATGCGTTTGGAGACCGCCTGCTGGGTGATCGCCATCTCGGTGGCGGTGTTCTGGAACTGACCGGTGTCCGCGACGGAGACGAACGTTCGCACAGCCTCGAGATCCACGCCGCCCGACGTTAGTCGCACAACCCGGGGTTGTTGCTCGCCGCCACGGCGGTTGTTTGCTTTGGCCCTCTCCTGCTCGCTTAGATCCTGCTGGTCAACGAGATGTTGTTCGGATGCGGCGGGAAGGGCTGGGTCGGGTGGTGGGCGAGGGGCGGTCCGCGGGGTGGCGCTTCGGGTGGCTCTGGGCCGCGTTCGCGGTCAGCACCCTCGGCACCTGGCTGGCGTTCGACGCGTTTCCTCTGATCGCGATCCTCGTGCTGCACGCCGGGCCGACCGAGGTGGCGGTGCTCGCGGCGGCGGGGCTGGCGGCGGGGACGCTGGTGGCGGTGCCGCTCGGCCCCTGGGTCGAGTTCCGTCGCAAGCGGCCGGTGATGGTGGCGATGGACCTGACCCGGTTCGTCGCGGTGCTGAGCGTCCCGTTCGCGTTCGCGCTCGGCTGGCTCACCTTCGCCCAGCTCCTCGTGGTGTCGATGACGGTCGCCGCCGCCGACATCGCCTTCACGGCCGCCGCCGGCGCCTACGTCAAGGGACTCCTGCGGGGCGAGGCCCTGCTCGTCGCGAACGCCCGGCTCGAATCGACGACCTGGACCGCCACCGTCGTCGGGCCGCCGCTCGGCGGGGCCGCGATCGGACTGTTCGGACCGGTGACGACCGTGCTGGCCGACGCGATCAGCTACCTGCTCTCGGCGGCGGGACTGCGCGCGATCGGCGCGATCGGCGGGAGCGAGCAGCGTTCCGCGCCGGCCGGCATGCCAAGGGCCCGGATTCACGACCTCACCGAGGGGTGGCGGCACATCCTGAGCCACCCGGCGCTGCGACCCCTGTTCGTCAACACGGTTCTGGTCAACGGGCTGATCATGGCGACATCTCCGCTGGTCGCCGTCCTCATGCTCGGCCGCCTCGGCTTCGAGCCGTGGCAGTACGGCCTGGCGTTCGGCGTGCCCTGCGTGGGCGGGCTCGTCGGCTCTCGCCTGGCCCGGCCCCTCGTCGCGCGGCATGGAAGGCATCGGGTCCTGCTCGTCGCCGGCACACTGCGGGCGTGCTGGTCGCTCGGGTTGGCCTTCATCCACCCCGGCACGGCCGGGATCGTGCTCGTCATCGCCGTCCAACTCGGCCTGGTCACCTGCATGGGCGTGTTCAATCCCGTGTTCGCCACCTACCGGCTCGAGCAGACCGATGCCGGGCGAGTCGCCCGGACGCTGTCGGCCTGGTCGGTCACCAGCAAGGCCGGCATCGCGACCCTGACGGCGCTGTGGGGACTGCTGGCCGGCCTCACCAGCCCGCGGATCGCGATCGCGGCCGCCGGCCTGCTCCTCCTGGCGACCCCCCTGATGCTGCCGCGGCGAAGCCTCACTCCGCAGCCGAAGCCCGGACTGGTCGCTCCATTGCTACCCGATGCCGGCCCCGGCGGAGGGTAGCGGCCGCGCGTCGACGATCAGCACCGTCCACTTGCCGGCGATGTGGTCGAGCACCTGGCGGGTCGGGCACTTCGCGCAGAAGGCTTCGGCGGGCAGCCCCGAGGACTCGACCACGGTGCGGTCATCCATGCAGGGGAGAAGTGCCATGACGCAGCTCCTGCCCCCCGGACCCGCCGCCGGTCTTGTTCCGCCCATCCGGCCGACCCTGTCGGTCGCGGACGCGATCCGGACCCGCCGCACGGTCCGCCACTACCGGCCCGACCCGGTCCCGGCCGCCACGCTCGACGCCCTGCTCGCCCTGGCCATCGAGGCGCCCACGTCCTGGAACCTGCAGGACCGCTCGATCGTCGTCGTCAGCGACGACGCGGGCAGGGAAGGTCTCCTCCGTGCCACCGGCGGGCAGCCGCAGCCGGCCGAGGCCCCGGTCGTCCTACGTGCTGCTCGCCGCCACCGAGCTGGGTCTGGCCAGCTCACCGATGAACGGCTGGGACGAGGCCGCCGTGAAGGAGACCATCGGCATCGCCGAACGCGACGACCTCGCCATCGCCCTGCTGGTCGCCGTCGGCTATCTCGCGGAGGAACGCCACCACCCCGGACGGCGTCCCGTCGAGGCGAATGTCTTCCATCAGCGTTACCGGCGCGCTGACGGATGAGAGCCGCATTGGCGGATAGGACTCGCGCCGACGGCTAGTAGGACTTTGTTAGATCGTTGATCGACTGGTTTCGAGGTGCGGATCCGCTTCTGGTTGGCTGCCTGCTGTGACACCGGAGGAGATGGCGGCGGTGCTGCCGGTCGTGGAGGAGTTCGCGGCACGGATGCTCGCCGATCTACCGCGCAAGGACCAGCGGGCGAAGGGCGAGCTCTACGTCCGTGGGCTGATGCTCGACGGGAAGCGTAAGAGCCTGCAGCCCATGGCCGAGCGGCTCGGGGTCGATCATCAGGGGTTGCAGCAGTTCCTGCGGAACTCGACCTGGGAGTACAGCGAGGTCCGCCGCCGGCTGGCCGGGTGGGCGGTCGAGTTCGTCCAGCCCGAGGCGCTGGTCTTCGACGACACCGGCTTCGCCAAAGACGGCTCGGCCTCGCCGGGGGTGGCCCGGATGTACTCCGGCACCCTCGGGAAGGTCGGGAACTGTCAGGTCGGGGTGTCCGTGCACGCGGCGACGGACTGGGCGTCCGCCGCGTTGGACTGGCGGCTGTTCCTACCCGCCAGCTGGGACGACACCGGGCTCGACGACCCGGACGAGGCCACCACGGTGCGGGCCCGCCGTGCCCGGGCGCAGATCCCCGACGTCGCGCGGCACCGGGAGAAGTGGCGCCTGGCGTTGGACATGCTCGACGAGGTCATCGGCTGGGGTGTGCCCGCCCGGCCGGTGCTCGCCGACGCCGGTTATGGCGACTCGGCGCTGTTCCGCCAGGGCCTCACCGACCGCGGCCTGGTCTACGCGGTCGGGGTCACCCCGACCGCGACCGCGCACCCGGCCACCGCCGAACCCGTGTGCGCGGCCTACTCCGGGAACGGCCGTCCACCCGTGCCGGCCTACCCGGACCCGCCCCGCACGTTGAAAGCGCTGGTCCTGGCCGCGGGACGGGGCCAGGCGCGGTGGGTGACCTGGCGGCGTGGCACCCACCACGGTCCGGACAACCCGGCCGCGGTGATGCGTTCACGGTTCCTGGCCCTGCGGGTTCGCCCCGCCGCCCGGGGCGTCACCCGCGACACCGACCGCGTCCTGCCGGAATGCTGGCTGCTCGCCAAATGGCCTCCCGGCCAGGGCGAACCCACCGACTACTGGCTGTCCACCCTGCCCCCGGACATCCAGCTACGCCGCCTGGTCCGGCTCGCGAAACTGCGCTGGCGGATCGAACACGACTACCGCGAGCTCAAGGACGGCCTCGGGCTCGACCATTACGAAGGCCGCTCGTTCGACGGCTGGCACCGCCACGTCACCCTCACCTCCCTGGCCCAGGCCCTCTGCACGCAGCTACGCCGAACCCCAAAAGCCCCTGCGCCGGCCTGACCCTCTACGGAGTCCTCCGCACGCTCCAGACCCTGCTCAACGTCTGGACCGGCGCCTGCCGCACCTGCCACCAATCCTACGCACCATCATCAGTCAAACCGGCTGGAGTCACCTAACAAAGTCCTACTAGGACCTCAGTTCGGCCGTTCAGCGCGCAGCAGGAGGGCCACGGCGAGCGCGGCGACCCCGGTGGCGACCGCGCCGCCGAGGAAGGCGATCTGCAGGCCGTCGACGAAGACCGTCCGCGCGTGGCCGAGAACCGGTTCGCCGAGGTGGGCGGCCACGCCCAGCGAGGAACGGGCCTTCTCGGCGAGGGCCGGCGGGAGCGCGGCGGGCAGGGCCAGGTGGCTGCGGTAGGTGGAGCTGAGCAGGCTGCCGAGCACGGCGATGCCCAGCGCCCCGCCGAGCTCGCGGGACAGGTCGTTGACGGCGGAGCCGACGCCCTGCAGCGCCGGGGGCAGGCTGTCGGTGACGGCGGTGGTCGCCGGCGTCATCGCCAGGCCCATGCCGACGCCGAGGGGGAACAGCCCGGCCAGCAGCAGCCAGTACGAGCCGCCCTGGTCGAGCCTGGACAGCACGACCATCCCGGCGGTGACCAGGAGCAGCCCGGCCACGCAGCAGGCGCGGGCGCCCACCCTGGCCGCTGGCCGGTTGTCGCGCTGGAGATCGAACCGGACCATGTTCGCCTGTTCGTCGAGGCTCACTCGTTGCATTTCCCGTCGTAGATCGCCAATCAGGTGAAGGGTTTCACGTCCCACATGCTGTGCGCCGAGTTCGCACATCTGCGGTTCCGGTTGCCCGCCCTGTGGTCCTGGTCGTGCTTCGTTGCCACTGTCGGTGCCGTGTCTGTTGGGACTGTGCGACGGTAGATCGACGCGTGGAACGAGTGGCCGTGGCATGAGGGGGTGGTCTGGTGCGGCGTGCGTACAAGTTCCTGCTGCGCCCGACCGCCCGGCAGGTGATCGCGTTCGGCGCGATGCTTGACGATCATCGTGCGCTGTACAACGCGGCGTTGCAGGAGCGGCGCGATGCCTACCGGCATCCGTCGCAGATCCGTATCCGTTACGGCGACCAGTCCGCTCAGGTGAAGGACATTCGGGCGGGCGATCCTGATCAGGCTCGCTGGTCGTTTTCGTCGCAGCAGGCGACGTTGCGCCGGTTGGACAGGGCGTTCGCCGCGTTCTTCCGCCGCGTCAAGGCGGGTGGGATTCCTGGCTATCCGCGTTTCAAGGGCGCGGGCTGGTTCGACACGGTCGAGTGGCCGTCGGACGGGGACGGATGCCGCTGGGACGCGCAGCCCGAGAACCCCACGCGGACGTTCGTGCGCCTGCAGGGCGTCGGTCATGTCAAGGTCCACCAGCACCGGCCGGTACTGGGCAGGGTCAAGACGGTCAGCGTCACGCGTGCGGGCAGGCGCTGGTACGTCATCCTGTCGTGCCACGACGTGCCCGCCCAGCCACTGCCGCCCACCGGTGTCGTGGTCGGGGTGGATGTCGGCGTCGCGTCGTTCCTGACCACGTCGCACGGCGAGCACGAGCCGAACCCGACGTGTTTGGACCGGTCCGCCGGCCGGCTGGCTGCCGCTCAGCGGGACCTGTCCCGGGCGAAGCGGGGCTCGACGCGGCGCAGGAAGGCCGCCGCCCGGGTGGGGACGATCAGCCGGCGGGTTGCCCGGCAGCGGCTCGACCACGCGCACAAGACCGCCCTCGGGCTGGTCCGCGACCATGATCTGATCGCCGTGGAGAAGCTCAACATCAAGGGCATGACCCGGCGGGCGAAGCCCAAGCCGGACCCGGACAGGCCGGGGGTGTTCCTGGCGAACGGGCAGGCGGCGAAGTCCGGGTTGAACAGGTCGATCCACGACGTCGGGTGGGGGGCGTTCCTCGGGGTGCTGCGCGCCAAGGCTGAAAGCGCCGGGCGGGTCGTCGTCGAGGTCAACGCCCGCCACACCTCCCAGCGCTGCGCGGCCTAGTCTGCACCTTCGGCCTGGCCCTGCGCACTACCCTGGTCGGCCCCGTCGTTCTTGCCTATGCGGATAATTCGGGGCACCACAGCCGGTTCGGGGGAGGAGACGGGTGCCGTTCACGTTGAGCCATCCGGCGGCGGTGCTGCCGCTGCGGCGGCTTGGCCTGCCGATGAGCGCGATGGTGGCCGGGTCGATGGTTCCCGACGTGCCGGTGTTCTTCGGGTGGCCGGAGATGTATCGGCTCACGCACAGCCTGCTTGGTGTCGTGACCGTCGTTCCGGTGCTGTCGCTGGCCGCGTTGGGACTGTGGTTTCACCTGATTCGCGACGCCCTGGCCGATCTGGCCCCGGATCCGGTCCAGTTGCGGCTGGCTGCGCGGGCACGGCTCACGGGACGCCAGTGGCTGCTGGCACCGGTGGCCGCGAGCGTGGGAGCCGTGACGCACGTCGGCTGGGACGACTTCACCCACAAACAGCGGTGGGGCGTCCGTCAGGTGGCCTGGTTGAGCGCCGAGCACGGCGCCCTGCCCGGCTACAAGTGGCTCCAGTACGGCATGAGCGTAGCCGGCCTGGTCGTCGTCGCGGCGGCAGCCGTCGCTCACCTGCGGGCGCTGCCGCGGGGGCCGCATCGCCCGCCTCGGCATCCGTCGGGATCGGTGGTTCTTCCGGCGGCGGTGGTCGTCGCTGCGGGGGCTGGCGCCGTCGTCGGCCTGGCGAATGTGCCACACGGGTTGCATGCCGTCGTCTTCCACGGCGTCGTCACCGGCGTACTCGCGCTGGTAGCCGGTCTGCTCCTGGTCGCCGCCGGCTGGCAAACAGCGACGCGGAAGGCGTAGGCGCCCAGATTCGCGACATCCACCTGTCGGACACCCATCGGAGCTGCCTCGCCTCCCACGGGTCGCCGGAGGTGGGCGTCCGCCTCACAACTCCTCGTTGCCGTCGTCCTCCGCCCCGGTGTCCCCCTCGGCGCGATCGGCGGCACCGGAAACTTGATCTGCCCTACCGGCTCGCTGACGCCGCAAGTTCTGTATTGCGCCTAGCAGTGCGGTCACGCTTTCCAACGCCGCGGCAAGTGCCTTCAGGACGGCGGCGATCGCGGCAAGGACCCCGACGAGCGCACCTACAGCGATCGGCAGAGCGGGAATCGAAAGGCTCTTCCGGTCGGGATTCTCCGGCTCGTCGGTAGATTCCGGGGCCTGATCGGCGCCGGCCGGCTGTTCGCCGACGGGTGCCGGACCGCCGCTGGGTGCCGGATCGTCGGTGGGCGGCTGCAGGTCAGTCGTCATCGACGACCCTGACTCCTGTGCCGTGGTGACTGTCTGCACCGAGGCAATTGGCTCGGACTGTGCGAGCGCGATGTTCAGCGCACCGTCGCCACGTGTGTCAGAAGCCGACGGTCCAGGTTGTTCGTCTCCACCTGGTTCCCGTTCCTGGCCTGCAGGAGTCCGGGAATTGTTCGGAGTGGACTCGGCGTCTCGGAGTTTCGGGGAGTGAGCTGGAGGGCCTGTGCGCGGCGTGGCGGCAGGTAGCCGATGTTCGGGCTGGTCGAGGAGCGTGCGAGGCAGGCCGGTGTCGCGTCCGACGTAGTAGGAGGTGGTGTAGATCGACTGGAGCTTCACGACCCTGCCGGTGTGTGAGGCGGCCCACATCTTGCCGTCGCCGGCGTAGATGCCGACGTGGTAGAAGTCCCCGGGCAAGCCGAAGAAGATCAGGTCGCCGGGCTGCTTGTTGTACTGCGACACCCGGGTGGTGGCGGCGAACTGGGCGTTCGTGGTCCGCGGCAGGCTCGTGCCGAACTGCTTGAAGACGTACTGGACCAGCCCGGAGCAGTCGAACGAGCTCGCGCCGTCGGCGCCGTAGACGTGCGGCTTGCCCGCCTGCAGGGAGGCCCGGTAGACGACCTTTTCCCCGATGGAGCTGGACGGCCCGGGCGCCGAGATGGGGGTCCTGCCTATGTCGATGGATCCGGCGGACAGGCCGAGGCCGGGGGAGCCCGCCGTCCGCGTGGGCCTCTGCGCCCGCACGTTCAGGGTCGCGTCCTTGGCCGGGCGGGCGGACCGCAGGGCGTCGGTGCCGTCGAAGATCGCCGTGACGTTCGTCGTGGTGAGCACCCGCGCCATGTAGGACGCGTACCCCTGCGCGTTCGTCTGCAGGTGCTTGCAGGTGGCCCACCCGGTGGGGAGCTTCACCTGCACCTTGACGAGCTGGTTCGCCAGCGGCTCGTGGGTGGTCGCGGCGAGCATGGCTCCCCAGGAGCTGTGCTCCCCGACTGCCGCCGCGGCGATGCTGCCACCCAGGGCGGCACGCGAGCCGATCTGCGCGGCGAGGGTGAGCGGCGCGAAGTTCGGGCCGTCCAGATTCTGTGGGAGGAAGACATCGGTGGCGCAGCCGGCCAGGGTCGCCCCGGAGACGGCGACCGTTCCGGTCGTCATCAGCGCAAAGGCGGCGTGCGTGCCTCTGCGGGGCGCGGTGTTCCCGGTGGGGCTGCGGTGCCGCCCGCGGGCGGCGTTCCGTGCACCCTCGGGGTGCGAAGCAATTTCGTCGAGTTGCACACTGCGTGCGGACACCGTGGCTGTCCTCCGACCATGCCCGTGGCACCGAGGACGGACGGCACCCTGAACATCGAGTTTAGACAGACGCGCCGCGGTCTCTCTGCGGTCAGGCGGCGCCGGAGTGCATGCTGACGACGTTGCCCTTGACGTGGTTGACGACGAGGTCCTCCAGGCAGCCACGCAGGCGGCGGCGGGTGTCCTCGGGCAGCGAGGGGCGTAGCACGGCGCGGAAGGTCCGCTCGCCCGCCGCGACCGGCTCGTCCTCGCCGGCCCAGCCGATCGTGGCGATGCAGGTCTGCCACAGGGCCGTCGCCGCGAAGGCGTCGCCGTGGCCGAAGTCGTTGTCCTTGATCGAGAACAGCACGGTCGTCTGCGCCTCGACGCCGGCGCCGCCGTGATACTCGGTCGCCTCCCGCAGCAGGTGCACCCCGCCGAGGACGACCGCGACGACGACCACGAACACGACCAGCGGGCGCAGCGCCCTCATCGCGGGCTGGTCGGCTGGCGCAGCAGGCGCAGCGGGTCCGCCGCATCGTCGAGCAGGCCGCCCGGCGGCGGGCCGAGCTTCGCCATCGTCGCCGCGACCCCGGGGTCGGCGACGCTGCCGGCGGTCGCGCGGGCCAGCCGCTCCACCACCCAGGCCAGGCCCGACAGCAGCAGCCCGGCGCCCATGAGGATCGGGATGAACACCGGCGCGGACGAGCCGTCGGGGCGCAGCCAGTCGAACACCGACGTGCGCTGTGGCGGGGCCTCGCGCAGCCGGGCCTCGATGCGCCGCCGCCGCTCGGGGCTCGCCTGCGCGGCGGCGGCGAGCCGCCCGACGCGCTGCCACAGCGTCACCCCGATCAGCATGACCTCGACGGCGAGAAAGATGACCCCGCTCGTCAGCGCCCGGTTCCACTCCCACCGATACAGGTAGACGAAGAAGTAGGCCCCCGAGGCGATCAGCGTGATCGCGCCGATCCCGGGAACGACGAATCTCCTCATGCGCTCATACCCCGATCTCGGCGGCCTCGGTGTCGCCGGCCTCGCCGTCCCCGGCCTCGGTGTCGCCGTCCCCGACGCGTTCGACCGCGCCGACGCTGCCGTCCACGATCACCTCGTCGCCGTCGGTGAAGGTCGTCGTGGCGTCGGCGACGCCGATCACGGTGGGGATGCCGTATTCGCGGGCGAGGATGGCGAGGTGGCTCAGCGGGCTGCCGGTCACCGACACCAGCCCCGCCAGTCCCGGCAGCGCGCCGGCCAGCGCCGGGTCGAGGGTGTCGACGACCAGCACGCGACCCGCGGCATCGGACGGGTCGTGGGTGACCACGCCGCGGGCCCGCCCGGGGCTGACGCCCTGGGTGGCGCCGGCGGTCCGCCGCGCCGCGACGATGCGCCCGTCGGCCGAGAGCCGGAACGCGGCCGGCAGTACCGCCGGGCCGCGGGCGGCGGGCACCTGCACCGGCACGGACGCGGCGAGGTCGGGCGAGATCGTCAGCTCCCGCAGCCGGTCGAGGGTCAGGTGCCGCACGTCGGCGGGATGGTGCAACTGGCCGTGGCGGGCCAGGCGCCGGCCGAGTTCCATCGCCGCCTGCGCGGTCAGCTCGTGCAGCCAGCGGGCCCGCAGCCGCATCGCCTCGCGGGCCACCGCGACCGGGTCGTCGCCCTCGCCGGTGGGCAGCCGCACGTAGGCGGGGGTCGGCGGCAGGGCGGCCGGGCTGCCGATGGCGGGCGGGATCAGCGCCAGGCTCACGGGATGGTGCGTGATGATCTTCGCGTCGGTCAGCCCGTTCTCCCGGGCGCGGGAGACCGCGGCGAGCGCCACCGCGGCGCCGGCCGTCGCGGTCGCCCGGGCGTCGAGGAAGAACCCGGCGAGCACCTCGTGGGCGTGCACGCCGCGCAGCGTGGTTCGCGCGTTGGCGAGCAGCAGGTGGAGCTGGTGCTCGGTGAGCGTGGCGGGGTCCGGGACAGCGCGCAGGTCCGCGTCGATCTCCTCGGCGAGGTCGCCGACGATCGCGGGGAAGGCGCCGCGCAGCCGGCCGAGCCGCCAGGCCGCGCGCAGGCGTCGCAGCCCGGGCCGCGGGTCCAGCGGCATCCACCACCGCCGCCGAGGCTTGATCACGCCCAGGGCCTCCAGGTCGACGGCGACCCGACCCTCGACGTCGATGACGAACCGGCGGCGCAGGTGACCCCGGCCCGTCGCGCCGGACAGCCGCAGCGCCTCGCGCAGCCCGTCCTCCAACGGCGGCACCCACAGGTCCAGCTCGAGGTGGGCCAGCGGCTCGGGGAACGTCTCGGCCACCGGCCCGGGGCCGAAGACCCGGCCGTGCGCGACCGGCACGGCCGCCGTGATCGGCCGGCTCTGCAACAGCCGCAGCGTGCCGTCCGGCTCGATGAGCCACTCCATGTCCTGCGGGGCACCGAAGACCCGCGCGGTGCGCCGGGCCAGCCGGGCGAGCTGGCCGCGCTGGCGGGCGTGCACCGCCGCGGGAATCGTCCCGTCGACGGACTTCAGCCGCCCGCGCCGGGTCAGCAGCAGCGAGGTGCCGGTGACCTCGCCGCTGACGATCGCCTCGGGCAGCCCGTCGGTCATCGACACCAGGATGCGGGAGCGGCTGCCGGTCAGCGGGTCGAGGCCGAACATCACCCCGCCGACGCGGGCCTGCGCCATCGGCTGGACCAGCACGGCGATCGGCGCGTCCTGCGGGCCGACTCCGGCCGCCGAGGCGACGACCTTGCCGACCGCCTCGGTGAAGGCGTCCCAGCCGGTGACGTGCAGCACGGACAGGTACTGGCCGGCCATCGACGACGACGCCGAGTCCTCCGCGACCGATGACGAGCGCACCGCCAGCGGCCGGCGGCCGTCGTCGCTGAGCTCGCGCCACCGGTCGTGGATCGCGTCGCCGCGGGCCGGCTCAAGCCCGCCGGGCCGCCCGGTCGCGGCGGTGGTGACGACGAAGCCGGGGATCACCGGCAGCCCGGCGCGGGCGGCGACGGCGAGGTTGGCGGCCTTCGCGCCGACGAGAGCGGTGTCGCTCGCCACCGGCTCGTCCAGCGGGACGACCACCGGCCCGGAGGCGATCGCGTCATCCGCTGGCATCCGAGTCCCCCAGACCTGACAGTTCCCTTAACGCCCGAGGCTACCCAGACGGGCGAGGCTCAGCCGGGGGACGCGAGATTCGCCTCACCGCGCCGGCAGGCGAGCCGGTCGTGGACGCGGTGGAACGCGCGGTCGACTCCGGCGAGCAGGAGCAGGGCGAAGATCGTACCGGCCACGACGTCGGTCGGCCAGTGCACCCCGAGGTACACCCGGGTTGAACCGATCGCGGTGACGACCACGCAGGAGACGGCGACGCTCACCCGCCAGGCCCGCCTCGACGACGTGTACAGCGAGATCACGATCGGAACCATGCCCCACAGCGCCGCGGCGGCCATCACGTGGCCGCACGGGAAGGACGGGCCGACCCCGGCGACCATCCGGTCGATGTCCGGCCGCGGCCGGTCGACCAGGGCCTTGGCGGTGAACTCGACCAGCGGCCGCAGAGCGGTGACGGCGAGCACGGTGGCGCCGACCGTCCGGCACCGCGCCCAGGCGACCAGTCCCAGCAGCGGGCCGAGGGTGTAGACGACCCGGGAGCTGCCGAGGAACGACAGCCGCCGGACGACCCAGTCCAGCGTGCCGGTGCGATGGGCGATGACCCAGGACTCGATCGGGGAGTCGAGATGGCCGACGACGAACCCGTTCGCCCAGTGCACGGTCACCGCCATCGCCACCAGGATCGCGGCGAGTGTGGCCAGGCGGCGCCGGTGCGGGACGAGCACCGGGGCGGCCGAGGTCGGGAGGTGCCGTCGGCCGTCGAGGACGGTCGACGCCGACAGCCGGGGGGACTCGAGGACTTCAGTCGTGACAGTCATTAGCACAAGAGCGTACAAGTCCGTCCTGCGGGCCCCCGCCGACCGCCTCGCGCAGGCCGTGCGCCGTCAACCGTCCATCGGCTCCGCGGAGGCGGTCAGTCCCACATGAGTCCGCCGTCGATGAGCAGGGAGTGGCCGGTGATGAACCCGGCCTCGTCGGAGAGCAGGTAGGCGACCGACCCGGCGACCTCCTCCGGGGTCCCGATGCGCCCCATCGGGACGAGGGAGGCCCATTCCGCCTGCTGCTCGGGGCCGTAGCCGGCCAGCCCCTCGGTGAGGATCGTGCCGGGGCACACCGCGTTGACGCGGATGTTGCGCCGGGCGTACTGCAGCGCCGCGTTCTTCGTCAGGCCGACCACGCCGTGCTTGGCGGCGGTGTACCCGGCCATCGACGGCGCGTTCTTCACCCCGGCGTTCGACGCCATGTTCACGATCCGGCCGTGCCCCGCGTCGACCATGTGACCGAGCTCGGCGCGCATGCAGAGGAACACGCCCCGCAGGTCCACCCCGAGGACCCGGTCCCAGTCCTCGACCGGCAGCAGGTGCAGGTCCGTCGGCGCGTGCGCGACGCCCGCGTTGTTCACCGCCATGTCCAGACCGCCGAGCACCGACACGGCGGTGTCGAACAGCTCGGTGACGCTGGCGGGGTCGGCGACGTTCGCCGCCACGAAGGTCGCCTTGCCGCCCTGGTCGGCGATGCGCTGGACGGTCTCCTGACCGCCCTTCTCGTCGATGTCGGAGACCACGACCTGAGCACCGTCGGCCGCCAGCCGCAGCGAGACGGCGCGGCCCAGCCCCGAACCCGCCCCCGTGACGACGACTCCCGCTCCATCGAATGACATGACGACTCCTTCGTGACCGTCCCCCGTGAACGTTGTTGTCCTGCACATTCATCCTGCTCGCAAAGGGCGTACCTACCCATCCGTGCCATCGTCTGTCTGCTCACATCGCCCGTCCGGATGCTCACATCGCCCGTCCGGATGCTCACATCGCCCGTCCGGACGGGCACATCACCGGTCGGGTAGCAGGCGGGGGACCGCCCGGACGTAGACGATCATGCCGAGGACCTCGACGAGGGTCTGGGTGACGACGACGGCGGCGGCGATCGCGAACCGGTCGGGCAGCGACAGGGCCAGCGGCAGCACGACGAGCGAGTTGCGGGTCGCCCCGCTGAACACCACCGCCCGGGCGGCGGGGACGTCGAGGCGGAACAGCCGGGCGACGCCGAGCCCGGCGAACGCCATGACGGCGAGGAACGCCACGTACGCGGGCACCACGGCGGCCACCTCGGCGAGGTCGTCGTCGATCTTCGGGGTCTGCGACGCGACGACCGTGACCAGGACGACGACCATGAGCGGCACCATCGCCGTCCCGGCCGCCCCGGCGAACGCCGCGCCCGCGGGCCGTCGCGCAGCCCACGCCTGCACCGTCCAGGCCAGCGCGAGCGGGACGACGATCAGCCCGCCGAACGCCGCGAGGAACGGGCCGATCTCGACGACGTCGGCGAGCCCCGGGCCGAGGAAGGCCAGCAGGAACACCGGCAGCAGCAGCATCTGCGCGGCCAGCAGCACCGGCGTGGCGGCCAGCAGCGCGCCGGCGCGGGCCCCCGCGAGCCCGCTGAACACGATCACATAGTCGACGCACGGGCACAGCAGGACGAGCAGCACGCCGAGGCGCACGGCCCGCTCGTCGGGCAGGAACGGCACCATCGCGGCGACGACGCCCGGGACGACGACGAAGTTGACGGTGAGCACCGCGGCGAGGAACCGTCCCGCCCGCAGCGACCGCACCAGCTCGGCCGCCGGCACCTGCAGGAACGTCACGAACAGCAACGCCCCGAGCGCCGGGTTGATCGCGTACTCCAGCCCCGGCCCGGCCCCGGGGAGCGCCACCCCCGCCACCGCCCCGGCGGCGATCGCGCCCAGGTAGATCGGCACCTGCCGCCGCTCCAGCGCCGCAGAAACCCGCCCCACCCGCTCTCCTCCCACCTACCAGGCCCGCACCCTGCCCCCCACCTACCCGCGGCGAGTTGCGGTGCGTTCCGTACGGTCTGGCCGCCGATACCGTGCAGAATGCGCCGCGACCTGGCACTGCGCCGCACGCGGGGCGGGTGGAGGCGTCAGGCGAAGTCGTCGGCGGGTGGCGGCGGGAGCGTGGGTGGCGGCGGGAGGGTGGGTGGCGCGGGGACGGTCGGCTCGGCGTCGTCGAGGGCGGTCAGGGACGGTGGCGGCTCGGCGGCGGGCAGGCTGACCACCATCGTCAGGCCGCCGCCGGGGGTGTCCTCCGGAGTGAGGGTGCCGTTCATCGCCTCGGTCAGCCCGCGGGACAGCGCGAGCCCGAGGCCGACGCCGGTGGTGTTGTCGCGGTCGCCGAGCCGTTGGAACGGCTGGAAGACCTGGTCGCGGTGGGCGGCGGGGATGCCGGGGCCGTGGTCGACCACGCGCAGCTCCACCCGGCCGGCGAGGCTGCTCGCGGTGATCACCGGGGGGCGCCCGGGCGGGGCGTGACGCAGCGCGTTGCCGACGAGGTTCACCAGCACCCGTTCCAGCAGCGCCGGGTCGGCGTCGATCGTCGGCAGGTCGTCGGGGATGCGGATGGCGATGCTCCGTGCGGGCGGCCCGAGCTCGTCGAGGGCGCGCGGGACGACATCGTCCAGCCCGATCGGGCGGGGGAACACGCTCAGCGCGCCGGCCTGCAGCCGGGACATGTCGAGCAGGTTCTCCACCAGGCGGGTGAGCCGGTCGAGGGACTCGTCGGCGGTGGCGAGCAGCTCGTCGCGCTCGTCCCGGCTGAGTACGGCCTCGGCGGAGCGCAGGCCGGTCACGGCGGCCTTGGCGGCGGCGAGCGGGGTGCGCAGGTCGTGACTGACGGCGGCGAGCAGTGCGGCGCGGACCCGGTCGGCCTGGGCGATGGGCACGGCCTGCGCGGCGGCCTCGGCCAGGCGGCGCTGTTCGAGGGCGACGGCGGCCTGCGCGGCGAAGGCGGCGAGGATGCGGCGGTCGGCGGCCGGCAGCGGCCGCCCGGTCAGCGTGAGGGCGAGGCTGTCGCCGACGGGGATGTCCACCGTGCCGTCCTCGGGCCGGGTGCAGGGGTCCGGGCCGACGCTGAGAACGGCCCGCCAGCCGTCGCCGTCGCGTTCGAGCAGGGTCGCCGAGGTCATGGCGAACGTCTCCCGAGCCTGGTCGAGCAGGGCGGGCAGCGCGTCCTCGCCGCGCAGCACGCTGCCCGCGAGCACCGACAGCGTCGCCGCCTCCGCGGAGGCGCGCACCGCCTGGCCGTAGCGGCGGGCGGAGAGGTCGACGACGCGGCTGACCATCGTCCCGACCAGGACGAAGCCGGCCAGGGCGAGGGCGTTGTTGCCCTCCGAGATCGACCAGTGGTGCAGCGGCGGGGTGAAGTAGTAGTTCAGCAGCAGGGAGCTGGCCAGGGCGCACAGCAGCGCCGGCCAGAACCCGCCGATCAGCGCCACCGTCACCACGATGATCAGGTAGCCGAGAATCTCAGTGGCCAGGTTGAGGGTCCCGCGGGCCTGGATCAGCCCCGCGGTCAGGGCGGGGACGAGTGCCAGGGTCAGCGCGGTCGCGATGAGCCGGCGGCGCGGGGTGAGCCCGCTGCGCACGCGCGGCAGCCGCCAGCCGGTGCCGGCCTCGGCGTGGGTGACCATGTGCACGTCGATCGGCCCGGACAGGTTCGTGGTGGTGACGCCGATGCCGGGGCTGAGGATCCGGGCGAGCCGGCCGCGGCGGCTGGCGCCGAGGACGAGCTGGGTGGCGTTCTCCGCGCGGGCGAAGTCGAGCAGGGCCGTCGGCACGTCGTCGCCGATCACCTGGTGGAAGCTGCCGCCGAGGCGGTCGACGAGCACCCGCTGCCCGGCCAGGTCCGCGGGGTCCGCGCCGGTGAGGCCGTCGGAGCGGGCGACGTGCACGGCGAGCAGCTCCGCGCCCTTGGTCCGGGAGGCGATCCGGGCCGCCCGGCGGATCAGGGTCTCGCCCTCCGGGCCGCCGGTGAGCGCGACGACGACCCGCTCGCGGGTCTCCCACGTCCCGCCGATGTGGTGCTCGGCCCGGTACCGGTCGAGCTGGTCGTCGACCTTGCCGGCCAGCCACAGCAGGGCGAGTTCGCGCAGGGCGGTGAGGTTGCCGGGGCGGAAGTAGTTGGCCAGCGCCGCGTCGACCTTGTCCGGGGCGTAGATGTTGCCGTGGGCCATCCGCCGCCGCAGCGCCTCCGGGGCCATGTCGACGAGCTCGACCTGGCTGGCCTCGCGGACCACCGCGTCGGGCACGGTCTCCCGCTGCGACACCCCGGTGATCGTCTCGACGACGTCGTTGAGCGACTCCAGGTGCTGGACGTTGACGGTGGAGATGACGTCGATGCCGGCGGCGAGCAGCTCCTGGACGTCCTGCCAGCGCTTGGGGTGGCGGCTGCCGGGGACGTTGGTGTGGGCGAGCTCGTCGACGACGGCCACCGCCGGGCGCCGCGCCAGCACCGCGTCGAGATCCATCTCGGTGAAGGTGGCGCCGCGATGGTCCAGGAACCGGCGGGGGATCACCTCCAGCCCGTCGAGCATCGCGGCGGTGTGCTGGCGCGCGTGCGTCTCGACCAGGCCGACGACGACGTCGGTGCCCCGGTCGCGGCGGCGGCGGGCCTCGTCGAGCGCGGCGTAGGTCTTGCCCACCCCGGGCGCCGCTCCCAGGTAGATGCGCAGTGTTCCGCGTGGCACGCCACCCATGGTGCTCCCGTCCGGCCTGGGCGGGAACCATCGGAAGGTCCGGACAGGCCGCTTTTTCAAGATCGGTGTTAGTGGGCCGTGAGAAACCGGTCGGACCGCGTGAGAACCGCGTGAGCGATCGCCCTTTTCCATTTTCGTCGCGCTTTACTGGGCCCCTGCCGGGATGAAGGAGGGGCGCATGCAAGACGTGGTGTACGTCCTGCTGACGCTGGGATGTTTCGCGCTGTTGGCGCTGGTGCTGCGAGGGGTCGAAAGGCTGTGAACGCGGAGAACATCACCGGACTGGTGCTGTCGATCGGGTTGGGGATATTCATCGTCGCGGCGCTGCTGTTCCCGGAGCGGTTCTGATGTCGACGTCCGTCGCCGGCGTCCTCGCCGTGGCGCTACTGGTCGCCGCGCTTTTCGTCACCTACCGCCCGTTCGGTGACCACATGTACCGGGTCTTCACCGGCGGACGCCACCTGCGGGTCGAGCGGGCGATCTACCGGCTGACCGGGGTGAACCCCGACGCGGGCCAGCGCTGGGGCGTCTACGCCCGCAGCGTGCTGGCGTTCTCGCTGGTCAGCGTGCTGCTGCTGTACCTGCTCCAGCGCGTCCAGGAGCACCTGCCGCTCAACCTCGGTTTCGGCGCGGTGGGGCCTGCGCTGGCCTGGAACACCGCGGTCAGCTTCATGACGAACACCAACTGGCAGGCGTACTCGGGCGAGTCGACCATGGGCCACACCGTGCAGATGACGGGCCTGGCCGTGCAGAACTTCGTCTCGGCGGCCGTCGGCATCTCGGTCGCCGTGGCGGTGGTCCGCGGCTTCGCGCGGCGCCGGTCGCCGGTCGCCGTGGGTGCCGGCAGCCGGGACGACGTGGTCGGCGCGGGCGACGAGATCGGCAACTTCTGGGTGGACCTCACCCGGACGGTGGTCCGGATCCTGCTGCCGGTCTGTGTGCTCGCGGCGATCGTCCTCGTCGCCGGCGGGGCGATCCAGAACCTGCACGGCAACCGGGTGGTGCCCACCCTGGCCGGCGGCCATCAGGCGATCACCGGCGGGCCGGTCGCCAGCCAGGAGGCCATCAAGGAGTTCGGCACCAACGGCGGCGGCTTCTACAACGTCAACTCGGCGCACCCGTTCGAGAACCCGACGTCGTGGACGAGCCTGTTCGAGATCTACCTGCTGCTCGCGATCGGCTTCTCGCTGCCGCGCACCTTCGGCCGAATGGTCGGCGACCGCCGCCAGGGCCTGGCGATCGTCGCGGTCATGGCCGTGCTCGCCCTCGGCAGCTTCGCCGTGAACGCCGCCTTCCAGACCGCGCACCACGGGACGGTGCCGGTCGCGGTCGGCGCGGCGACGGAGGGCACGGAAACCCGGTTCGGCGTGCCGGACTCGGCATTGTTCGCCAGCGGGACGACGCTCACCTCCACCGGCGCCGTCAATTCATTCCACGATTCCTACACGAGCCTGGGCGGCGCCACCCTGCTGGTCAACATGATGCTCGGCGAGGTCGCGCCCGGCGGCACCGGGTCCGGCCTGTACGGAATGCTCGTGCTGGCCGTCGTCACCGTGTTCGTCGCCGGGTTGATGATCGGGCGAACACCCGAGTACCTCGGGAAGAGGATAGGTTCCCGGGAAATCAAGTTCGCGTCCCTGTACTTCCTCGCCACCCCGGCGATCGCCCTGCTCGGCACCGGGATCGCGATGGGCCTGCCCGGCGAGCGCGCCGGCATGCTCAACTCCGGGGCGCACGGCCTGAGCGAGGTGCTCTACGCCTTCACCTCGGCGGCGAACAACAACGGTTCGGCGTTCGGCGGTCTCACGGTGAACACGACCTGGTACAACACCGCGCTGGGCCTGGCGATGCTGTTCGGCCGGCTGCTGCCGATGCTGCTGGTGCTCGGGATGGCCGGTTCCTTCGCCCGCCAGCATCCGGTCCCGGCGACCGCCGGAACGCTGCCGACGCACCGGCCCCAGTTCGCCGGGATGCTCGGCGCGATCGCCGTGATCATCGTCGCGCTGACGTTCTTCCCGGCCCTCGCCCTCGGCCCGCTCGCGGAAGGGATCCACCGATGAGCACCACCACCGTCATCGCCGCGCCCGGCGCCGCGCCGCGTCCGGGCCGGGGCGGGCCGGGGCGGGTCGGCGGGGGCCTGCTCGATCCCCGCCAGCTCGGCCGCTCGCTGCCCGCGGCGCTGCGCAAGCTCGACCCCCGCACCCTGTGGCGCAACCCGGTCATGCTCATCGTCGAGGTCGGCGCGGCGTTCACGACCGTGCTGGCGATCGCCGACCCGTCCGTGTTCGGCTGGCTGATCACCGTGTGGCTGTGGCTCACGGTCGTGTTCGCGAACCTGGCCGAGGCCGTCGCCGAGGGCCGCGGGAAGGCCCAGGCCGCGGCGCTGCGCCGCACCCGCACCGACACGATCGCCCGCCGTCTGACCGGCTGGTCGCCCGGCCGGCCCGCCCCCACCGCCGAGGAGATCGTCGCGGGAGCCACAGCCGCGGGAGCCACGGCCGCGGGGGAGATCGCCGCGGGGGAGCGCGTCTCGGTGGAGGAGGTGGCCGCGCCCGGGCTCGTCCGCGGGGACGTCGTCGTCGTGGTCGCCGGGGAGATCATCCCCGGCGACGGCGACGTCGTCGAGGGCATCGCCAGCGTGGACGAGTCGGCGATCACGGGGGAGTCGGCGCCGGTGATCCGCGAGTCCGGCGGCGACCGGTCGTCGGTCACCGGCGGGACGAGGGTCCTGTCCGACCGGATCGTCGTGCGGATCACCCAGCAGCCCGGCGAGAGCTTCATCGACCGGATGATCGGCCTGGTCGAGGGCGCCGACCGGCGCCGCACCCCGAACGAGATCGCGCTGAACATCCTGCTCGCCGCGCTCACCGTCATCTTCCTGCTCGCCGTCGCCACCCTCCAGCCGCTGGCGATCTTCACCAAGGCGCAGCAGCCCGCGATCCCCGATTCGTCGGCCCTGACCAGCCACGGGATCACCGGCATCGTGCTGGCGTCCCTGCTGGTCTGCCTCATCCCGACGACGATCGGGGCGCTGCTGTCCGCGATCGGCATCGCCGGGATGGACCGGCTGGTCCAGCGCAACGTGCTCGCGATGAGCGGCCGGGCGGTCGAGGCGGCCGGCGACGTCAACACGCTGCTGCTCGACAAGACCGGCACGATCACCTTCGGCAACCGCCAGGCCCGGGAGTTCCTCCCGGTCGGCGAGGTCGATGCGGCCGCCCTCGCCGACGCCGCCCAGCTCTCCTCGCTCGCCGACGAGACGCCGGAGGGCCGCTCGGTCGTCGTGTTCGCCAAGGAGCATCACGGCCTGCGCGAACGCTCCCCCGGCGAGCTGCGCGCGGCGACGTTCGTCCCCTTCACCGCCCAGACCCGGATGTCCGGCGTCGACCTCGCCGACCCCGAAGGGGTGGCGCGGCGGCGGATCCGCAAGGGCGCGGCCAGCGCGGTGATCACGTGGGTGCGTCAGGCCGGCGGGACGGTGCCCGCCGAGCTCGGCGAGATCGTCGACGGCGTTTCCGCCGCCGGCGGGACGCCGCTGGTCGTCGGGGAGATCATCGGCACCGCCGCCGGCACCGCCGCCGGCACCGCCGCGGGCCCGGCGGCGCACGCGCGGGTTCTCGGCGTCATCCAGCTCGCCGACGTTGTCAAGTCCGGCATGCGGGAGCGGTTCGACGAGATGCGCCGGATGGGCATCCGCACCGTGATGATCACCGGCGACAACCCGCTCACCGCGAAGGCGATCGCCGAGGAGGCCGGCGTCGACGACTTCCTCGCCGAGGCGACCCCGGAGGACAAGCTCGCGCTGATCCGCGCCGAGCAGGCCGACGGCAAGCTCGTCGCGATGACCGGCGACGGCACGAACGACGCCCCGGCGCTCGCCCAGGCCGACGTCGGCGTCGCGATGAACACCGGCACCTCCGCCGCGAAGGAGGCCGGCAACATGGTCGACCTCGACAGCGACCCGACGAAGCTGATCGAGATCGTCGAGATCGGCAAGCAGCTCCTGATCACCCGCGGGGCGCTGACCACGTTCTCCATCGCCAACGACGTCGCCAAGTACTTCGCGATCATCCCGGCGATGTTCGCCGGCGTCTACGGCGGGCTGGACAAGCTGAACATCATGCGGCTGCACAGCCCGGAGTCGGCGATCCTGTCCGCCGTCATCTTCAACGCGCTCGTCATCGTCGCCCTGATCCCGCTCGCGCTGCGCGGGGTGCGCTACACGCCGAGCAGCGCCTCCGCTCTGCTCTCGCGCAACCTGTCCCGCTACGGCCTCGGCGGGATCATCGCACCGTTCGTCGGCATCAAGATCATCGACCTGCTGATCCAGTTCATCCCGGGGGTGGGCTAGCCCATGTTCGCGCGACTGCCCGGCTGGGCCCGCCAGCATCTGGCCGCCCTGCGGATCCTGCTCGTGTTCACCGTCGTCGTCGGCCTCGCCTACCCGCTGGCGATCCTCGCCGTCGCCCAGCTCCCCGGCCTGCATCACCGCGCCGACGGCTCGTTCGTCAGCGGCGCCGACGGCCGGCGGGTCGGCTCGTCGCTGATCGGTCAGTCGTTCACCGACGCCGACGGCAACGCGCTGCCGCGCTACTTCCAGAGCCGGCCGTCGGCGGCCGGCGACGGCTACGACCCGACGTCCACCTCGGCGTCGAACCTCGGCCCGGAGGACGTCGTCGACAGCTTCGACGACCCCGCCACCAAGGACGACGACGAGACCCGGCAGAGCCTGCTCACCCAGGTCTGCGCCCGCAGCCGGGCAGTCGGAACGCTGGACGGCGTCGACGGCCGCCGACCGTACTGCACCGCCTCCGGGGTCGGCGCCGTGCTCGCCGTCTACCACGCCGGTCCCGGCTATGACGGCCGGGTGACGCGGGTCGTCAGCGTCAACGAGCTGTGCCCGACCCGGCCGTTCCTCGCCACCTACGACGGCGTGCCGGTGAGCTGCCGGACGCTGACCGACGACATCGCCGCCGGCCAGCGCGTCCTCATCCGCGGCGACGCCCCCGCGCGCCCCGCCGTCCCCGCGGACGCGGTCACCGCCAGCGCCAGCGGCCTCGACCCGCAGATCAGCACCGCCTACGCTGACCTTCAGGTCGGCCGGGTGGCCCGGGTCCGCGGCCTGCCCACCGGGCAGGTCGCCGCGCTCGTGCGGGACCACACGACCGGCCGGAGCCTCGGCTTCCTCGGCGAACCGGCGGTCAACGTGCTGGGCCTCAACCGGGCGCTGGACGCGCTCACCCCGGCGCGACGGTGAGCCCGGCGGCCGGGTCGGGGGGCGAGGGGAGCGGGGAGCCGGTGGGGCGCATCCTGATCGTCGAGGACGAGCCGCAGTTGCTGCGCGCGATGCGGATCAACCTGCGCAGCCGCGGCCACGAGGTCCGCACCGCCGTCGACGGCGGCCACGCGCTGCGCGAGGCCGCCAGCCACCCGCCCGACCTGATCGTGCTCGATCTCGGCCTGCCCGACCTCGACGGCATCGACGTCATCCGCGGCCTGCGCGGCTGGACCCACGTCCCGATCATCGTCCTGTCCGGCCGCACCTCCGGCCACGACAAGATTGCCGCCCTGGACGCGGGCGCCGACGACTACGTCACCAAGCCGTTCTCGGTGGAGGAGCTGCTCGCCCGCATCCGCGCGGTCACCCGCCGAGCCGGCGGCGCCGAGACCGGCCCCGTCATCACCATCGGCCGCCACCGCATCGACTTCGCCGCCAAGGCCGTCACCACCCTCCCCGACCCCCCGACACCCCCAGCCGACGGCGGTACTCCCGGCGCCGCCGAGCCCGCAGGCAACGGCGCGCCGGAGGCTGAGGCCGAGGCCGCCGAGCCGGTGCAGGCGGCCGAGCCTGGGCAGGCGTCCGCGTCCGGGCAGGTGCCCGTGTCGGGGGAGGCGCTCGAGTCGGGGGTGGCGCCCGAGTCGGTGCGGTTGACGCCGACCGAGTGGCGGCTGCTGGCGACCCTGGTCCGCGAGCCCGGCAAGCTGATCAGCTCGCGGTCCCTGCTCGACCAGGTCTGGGGCCCCGGCCACGCCGACGACACCTCGTCCCTGCGGCTCTACGTCAACCGCCTACGCCGCAAACTCGAACCCGACCCGTCCCGCCCCCGCCACCTCACCACCGAACCCGGCATGGGCTACCGCTACCAGCCGTGAGGCCGGCACCGGACGCTTGAACACGCCGTTTTTGCAGGTCAGCGGGTCCGGCCGCCTTTTCTTGGCAAATAGCTTGCCCTGAAAGAACCGGTGACCGGCCTGTTGGTAGGTTGTTGCCCCGTCGGCACGGCAACGTAGGCGGACGAAGCGGTGGGACACGGCATGGCGATGAGGCTGGGCAGCTCATACACCCTGGAATCCCTGATCGGGCGGGGCGGTATGGGGGAGGTATGGCGTGGGCACGACCAGTCCGGACGAGTCCTTGCCTTCAAGCTCCTGCTGCCGGAACTCACCACCGACGAAAGAATAGTCGCCCGGTTCATGCGGGAGCGATCGATCCTCACCCGCATTCAGTCGCCGTTCGTGGTGAAGGTCTGGGACCTGGTCGCCGAACATGGCCGGCTGGCCATTGTGATGGATTTCATCGAGGGTTCCGACCTGCGTCAGTACCTGCGTTCCCGGGGAACCCTGTCTCCGGCGGAGGCGGTGGGCCTGACCGTCGACGTTCTGACCGGTCTCGGTGTCGCCCATGACCTCGGTATCGTCCACCGCGACCTCAAACCCGCGAACGTCCTGCTCGGCGGCGACGGCCCGGCGCTGCACCCCAGGGTGACCGATTTCGGCATCGCCGCCGTGATCGATGCCTCCACCGAGCTGACCACCAGCCAGGGCATCCTCGGCACGCCGACGTACATGGCCCCGGAGATGGTCTCCGGGGGTGGGGTCGGTCCGCCCGCGGACGTCTACGCCGCCGGCATCATGCTCTATGAGCTGGTCAGCGGGGTCACCCCGTTCGCCGGGCTGATGCCGCTGGCCGTCATGCGCGCCCACATCGATCTGCTGCCCGGTCGTCCCCCCGGCCTTGACGACGCGCTGTGGGCCGTCGTGTCGGCCATGCTCGCGAAGAACCCGGCGGACCGGCCCGGGGTGGCGGACCTGCGCGCGCTCCAGCCCAGCCTCGCGGGCCGACCCGCCCAGCCGCCGCTCGGCTCGCCGCCGCCCGCCACGACCGGACCGGGGCCGGCCCCGGCCGGCATCGCTCATCCGCGGGCTGCGGCTCCGTTACCTTCGCCGGACCCGGTGGCGTCACACGCGGTGGCGTCACATGCGGTGGCGTCAAACCCGGTGACGTCGGACCCCGTGACATCGGACCCCGTGGCGTCGGACCCGGCAGCGGTGGAACCGGTGGCGTCAGGCCGGGTGGCCTCGGATCCGGCAGCGTCAGACCCGGTGGCCTCGGGCCCGATGGCGTCAGATCCGGCAGCGTCAGATCCGGTGGCCTCAGATCCGGTGGCGTCGAGCCGGGCCGCGCGGCTGCGCGGGCTGGTGCCGGGCCGCCCGGACACCCCGATGGCCACCGGCACCCGCCGAGCGCACGGCGGCCGCTGGCGGCGGGTGCCCGTCATCGTCGCCGTCGTGGCGGTGGTCCTCACCCTCGGGGCGACGGCGTTGGAGCGCACGTTGCACAACGGGTCGGACCCGGCCCCCCATCAGAACCTGGCGGCCAGCGACCCCGGACTCCTTCTGCCGTCGACCACAGCCGCATCCTCGACCCCCTCGGACGCGTCCCCGGCCACCGGTGACACGTCAACGGCGACCGCTGACGCATCCTCGGCCACCGCCGAGTCCGGTTCCGCGGCGCCGGCCGCGCCCCTCACCGGGACCGGGTCGCACCCGATGCCGGGCTCGGCGGCCGGGCCCGCCGCCGGCAACGCCTCGGCCGGGCATGCGGTTCCCGTCGCCGAACCGGTCGCGCCGAGGTCGCAGCCGCCAGGCGGGACCGCGGGCAATCCCGCGAGCGCACCGGCCCCGGCGGCTCCCGCGGCCCAGCCGGCGACCAAGTCCTGGACCGACACCGCGACCGGCGCCTGCCTCGACAGCGACGGCGCCAGGATCTACACGCTCGACTGCAACGGTGGCGACTGGCAGCAGTGGACCCGGGACGGGCTGCGGTTCCGCAACCTCCACACCGGCACCTGTATGGTCAGCGCCGCCGGTGGGCACACCGCGGACGGCGCCCAGATGCCGGACGCCCTGTACGCGACCACCTGCGACGGGTCAGCCGGCCAGCAGTGGGCGGTCGCGTCGAGCACCCGCTTCGGACAGGCCTTCCGCAACGTGGCAACAGGCAAATGCCTGGACAGCAATCACGAAAGCCCGAACGGTACCGGATACCAGGCATACACCCTGCCCTGCAGCGGAAACAACTATCAGAACTGGACATAGGCGAAATTCCATCCCGGGGCGGAGCTGGTTCGCTACCACCAGCCGCGGCGGCGGGCCCAGCGCAGGAGGGTCGCGGACATCGCGGCCATGACGGCGAGGACGATGAGCAGTTCGGGGTACTGGGAGCGGTCGTTGACGATCAGGTTCATGCCGAGCACCGAGGACAGGGCGGTGATCGGGAGGGTGACGGCGGCGATGACGGCGAACCGTTCCGCGGCGATGGTCATCTTCGTCTCGGTCAGGGTGCGGTAAAACTCGATCACTCCCTGCAGGTAGTCGCGCTGCGCGTCGGCAAGGGCGCGGATGCGGTCGAACTGGTCGGCGAGGTCATCGACGAGCGGGCGCGCGGCCAGCAGGGCTCGGATCGCGACACTGTCGGGTGCCACCGGGGTCGGATGCCCGCCGGGCGGGGCGGTGCGGGCGAGGACGGACAGCCGGTCCAGCGCCTCTCTGCCCAGCGCGCCCATCGTGCGGACGGCCAGCAGCCCGTGCCGGGCGCGGAACAGCTCGTCGAGGAGCTGCTCCGGGTCGCCGAGGTGACCGCCGGTGACGCGCTGTTCGAGGCGCCACACCTCGCCGGTCGTCGCCTCGATGAACGCCTCCTGCCGGTGGGCGAGCACGGTGCCGATCGCGTAGGCGAGGTCGAACGGGGAGGCCGGGCGAAGCCGGCCCGCGTCGAGCCGGGCCGCGACGTCACCGGTCTCCCGCAGCATCGCCTCCCGGCTGACGGCGGGGTTCGCCGGTCCATGCACGGTGACGAGATAACGGGGCCGATGAATTCGTCCAGCTCGACGTAGTGCACATGCCCACCGGCGCCGCGTTCGGGCGCGTGCAACACGACGAACACATGATCGGTGTAGGCCCGGACCTTGGGCACCCGGTTGCGTTCCACGCAGTCGCGCACGGCGAGGGGGTGGAGCCCGAACACCTCGGTCAGCACCCGGGTGCCGGCGTCGTCGCAGCTCGGCATGTCCACCCAGATCAGCCCCTCGCCGGCGGCGACGAGCACGGGCAGGGTCTCGGCGGAGTGCCGTTCGACACCCGTGTCGGTCAGCAGGCGGATCTCCACGCCGATGAGCCCCCCTCGAACGCCCGCCGCACCCGGCGGGCTCGCCCGTCACCCGCCATCGGCACGAGACGGCCGGTCGCGCTGCGCCGTGTACCGTCCGCCCGATCGGACCGAACTGTGGAAATACCGGTCTCCCGCGGATTCGCGCAGAACGAATCTCACGCCCTCGCGGTAAGCTGCAGGAAATGATAGCCGTCGAGGCGTCCGATCGCGGTCCAGGTTCGGTTCCGGACGGACGTGATGTTAGTGGCGAGTGATAATGCTCGGTATTCTCGTTAGTCTTCCGTGAGAATTCGCTGCGATTCCGGCCAGTCGCGATTCACTGTAGGCGACCGCGGCCATCGGCTGGTTCGCCCGCCCGCCCGCCCGGCGGCGGGGGCGCTGTGCGTCGGCTGCGCCGAGCTGTGCCTCAGTGGTTTCCGGCTGAACGATCTCGGCACGCTCGCGCCGCGTCCGGCGGTCGACCTGCCGGCGCTGGGCACGCTGACAGCCGCCTGGCTGGCCGCATGCTCGGCCCGGTCGCTGTCGCTGCGCCGGGAAGCGGGCCGCGGCAGGGCGACACGCCCATCGTTCCCCGCCAGCGCACCTCGACCTGATCGGCGTCGTCGCGCGGGTCGTGCGGCCCGGGACGGTGCGCCTGGGCGATCAGGTCGCCGTCGACGTCAGTTGAGGGTAGCCTTACTAAACATTCGGGACATCGGAGGATTTCGGCTGGTCCACCCGGCGGTCGGTGACACGCGGGTGCCACCCGTGCCCCGCCCGGATCCGACGGCGGCAGCTCGACGACGGGGAGGACGGGTGGCGCTGGCACCCTTGCGGCGGCTGGGCTCGGCGGCCCGGTCCGCCCGGGCGGGGGCGGTCCCGCAGACCGCACCGCCGGCCCCGGACGGCGCCGGCCACCCGCCGGCTCTCGAGGGTGCGCAGCGCTCGTCGGCCTTGGACGGTGCCGCCCATCCGGCGGCCTCGGATGGCGCCGGGCACCCGCCGGCCCGGCTGCTCGGCGAGGAGCTGACCCTCGCCTACGACCGTCGGGTCGTCGCGCAGGGCTTGGCGGTGCGCATTCCCGACGGCGCGTTCACCGTGATCGTGGGCCCCAACGCGTGCGGCAAGTCCACCCTCCTGCGCGCCCTGGCCCGGGTCATGCGGCCGGCCGCCGGCACGGTTCGTCTCGACGGCGCGCAGATCGCGTCGCTGCCGTCGAAGGAGATCGCCCGGCGCCTCGGCCTGCTGCCGCAGACCGCGATCGCGCCGGACGGCATCACCGTCGTCGACCTCGTCAGCCGCGGCCGGTATCCGCACCAGACGATCTGGCGCCAGTGGTCCACCCGCGACGAGCAGGTCGTCCGCGAGGCCATGGCGGTCAGCGGCGTCACCGATCTGGCGAGCCGGTTCGTCGATGAGCTGTCCGGCGGGCAACGCCAGCGGGTGTGGCTCGCGATGACGCTGGCGCAGGAGACGCCGATCCTCCTGCTCGACGAGCCGACCACCTACCTCGACATCACCCACCAGTTCGACGTGCTGGACCTGTGTGCGGACCTGCACGAGAACCACGGCCGCACGCTGGTCGCCGTCCTGCACGACCTCAACCAGGCCTGCCGCTACGCCACGCGCCTCGTCGTGATGGCCGCCGGCCGCATCGTCGCCGAGGGCCCGCCCGCCGAGATCGTCACCGCAGAGCTGATCGAGACGACCTTCGGCCTCGCCTGTCGGGTGATCCCCGACCCCGAGACGGGCACCCCGATGATCATCCCTGCCGCCCGGCGCCGGGCGTCCTCGTCGAAGACCGGGGTCGCCCCGACTCAACCGGTGGGCGGCGACGGCGGAGCGGGCGACGGCGGGGACGGCGGCCGCGGAGATGTCGTAGCCACCGGGGCTGGCCTGCGCGGCTGACCGGACGCAGGGCGGCTGTCCCTGCGCGCTGGTTTTCCCGACGCGCTGGTTTTCCGAGGCACTGGTTTTCCCGAGGCACTGGCTGTCCCGAGGCACTGGTTGTCCCGGCGCGGGGTGGGCCGAGTGCACCGTTGACCGGTGATCCGCGGAGCGCCCTCCGGCGGGCGTCCGTGGGGCATTCAAGCCTCCAAATCGGTTAGATCATATGATGTGAACAGTGTTGCGGGTCACGGCCGGCGGGCCGCCGGAGACGGCGGTCCGGCACCGGGGTGGAGGCCGCGCCTCGGCGGTCGGCCGCTCGATGCGGGTGCGCGGACCGGCCGAGCCGCTCGCCCCGGCGTCGGCTGGGCCCATCGCTGAGAGCCAGGCACAGCCATCCCTGAGAGCCAGTCGGAGCCCTCATCCCTGGGGGCCAGCCGGGGCCATCCCTGACAGCCAGGAGGAGCAGATGACAGCAGCACCGGAAGCCGCCACAGGCTTATCCGCCACCTCCGCCGGACCGCCGGCCGCCGAGCCCGCCATACCGCCGGCTCCCGTGTCGCCGGCGCTCGTGACGCCGGCCCCCGTATCCGCGACGGAGCCGGCGGGGACGGGTCAGGGGCGCTTTGCCGGGACCGTCGTCCTGGTCACCGGGGCCGGCCGCGGGCTGGGGCGCACGATCGCCGAGGCGTTCGCCGTCGAGGGCGCCACGGTCGTCGTCGCCGCCCGGACCGCGCGGTACGGCGAGCGCACCGTGCGGGAGTTCCGCGAGAGGGGGCTGTCGGCCTCCCTGGTGCTCGGCGACCTGGCCGAGCGGGCCGACGTCGCGAAGATGTTCGACGAGGCGGTCACCCGACACGGGGCGCTGGATGTGGTCGTCCACAGCGCCGCCGACAACGCTCAGGGGCTGCTCGCCGAGATCGACGACGACGCGCTCGACTACCTGCTGCGCAGCAACGTTCACGCGCTGCACTGGATCACCCGGGCGGCGGTGCCGCACCTGAGGCGGTCGAAGCTTCCCGGGCGGATGATCTTCATTTCTTCGGGTGCGGCGAACCGCGTCTTCTCGCCCGGCCTGAACGCCTACGGCTCCACGAAGGCGTATCTGGAGTCGTTCGCCCGCGGCCTGGCCGGCGAGCTCGGTCCGCTCGGCGTGCGGGTCAACGTCGTCGGTCCCGGCCTCACCGTGACCGAACGGATGCTCGGCCACCTCACCCACGCCCAGGCCGACGCGCTTGCCAGCACCTACCCGCTCGGCCGCGCCGGCCTGCCCGAGGAGATCGCCGCGGCGGTGCTGTTCCTCGCCTCCCGGGAGGCCTCCTACATCACCGGTGCCTCCCTGCTCGTCGACGGCGGGGCGAGCATGGCCCCCTTCCCGGCCCGCGGTGCCATGAGCGACTCCGCCAGCCACTGACCCGGCCGGCGCACCGACCCGGCCGGTGCACTCGCCCGGCCGGCGACTCCAAGGCCGACCCCGGCCGCATCGTGCGGCCGGGGGACGTCCGGATGGCTGGTCAGGGTTTTGTCACCTCCGGGTCAGGTATCGAGCCGATATTCCCGGTCGGGGGCGGAACCCGACTGGTTACGAATTCCTTGCCTTTTGGTCAGGCAGCGGAAGGCGGACCTCGGTCAGGAAGAACTCGTCGATTCTGCGCACCACCTCGGCGAACTGATCGAGATTGGCGGGTTTGGTGACGAAGGCGTTGGCCTGCAGGTCGTAGCAGGCGGCGACGTCCGCCTCCGCGGCCGACGCGGTGAGCACGACGACGGGGATCGACCGTAGATCGACATCGGCCTTGAGCTCGGCGAGTACCTCCCGGCCATCCCGGCGCGGAAGGTTCAGGTCGAGCAGGATCAGGTCGGGGCGCCGCACCGTTCGGCCCGCTCCGAGGGCGCGTAGATACGTCATCGCGGCCACCCCGTCCGCGGCCACCCGCAACTGCGCCGGCACTCCCTGGTCCAGTAACGCCACCTGGATCATCAGGGCATCGCCGGGATCATCCTCCACCAGGAGAACTTCGGTCGGAGCCGAATCCGGCACTGAACCTCCCCACGCCCGAATCTGCCTTCATCAGCTCTCGTAATACCATTTCGCGGGAAGTGGCCGCCGGCTCCGGGGAGCCCGTCTCGCCACGCGCCGGCCCGCCGTGGCCGGGCCCGCCATCGGCCATCGCGGCGCGTCCCGGCGACCCCGCCGGCCGGGGGCGCGTCCCGCGACCCGGCCGGCCGGCGAGGTCGCCGCGTGGCGGGTGGCGCCCCCGCGTGGCGGGCCGCTCACCGGCGGCGGCTTCCCGGATGGTCGGCCCGGTGTTCGTTCGGGTTCGCCGCGGCCCGCGGAGTGTTCCGGGTGAACCGGTCGCGGGAACGCCGCCGGAGATGCGCGTCGGCGGTGGGAACGCGGCCGGCTCCGGGTATAACCCGGATCACCGGCGACCAGCGGATCGGAAAGGCAGCCGACTTCCGGGTGGCGCCGCGTCGCGGTCGGCTGCGCTGCTTCTCTCGCGCCGCGGACCACGGCAGACGGCCGAAAGGCGGGGGTGGCAGTGGGATGTGGCGAACCGGTCCTCTGGGGAATCTCCTTCGACGCGACCCCCATCTCGGGCGTGGTGGTCGAGTTCGTGAAGACCGCCCGGATCCTCCACCAGCGCGGCTACCGCGTCCACCTCGACCTCGGGTATGACGTGAAGGCCGACAAGGACGCATTCTTCCAGCCCTATCGGGACGAGGCCGCGCTGTTGCCGGACTGGGTTCGGCTGGCCCGGATCGACGGGCTCGACGCCGTGCCGGGATATGACGCGGATTTCGTGACCGCCGTGCTGCGGGAGGTGGTCCAGGCCGGCGACGAGCGGCTCGGGCCGCGAATCGACACGGTCGCCGAGCAGATCAGCCGCCGTATCGTCGACACCTGGCGGCGGCGCGGAGTCTCGTTCGTGCTGGTGGAGAACGGCACGCTGCCGGAGAACATCACCTACACCCGGGCGCTGTACCTGGCCATCGAACGGTACGGGCGTGAGGAGGGGCTCGGTCGATTCGTGCTCTGGCGCGACCACGACCTGATGTGGCAGAGCGAGCCGGCCGCGGGCAAGTACGGAACCTTTCCCTACCCGCACGCGGTCGCCCCCGTGGACTCGCCGCACATCCAGTATCTGGTCCAGCACGCCGAGGCCCGCCGCCGGATGCTGCACTGGCAGCCCGACCTGCGCCATCTCGCGGTTCTGCCGAACACGTTCAGCGCGCCGCCGGCCGTCGTCGACGAGTACAACGCCGCCTTCCGCCGGGACTACGGCATTCCGGCGCAGGCCATCCTCATCGCCCGTCCCACCCGCCTCATCCCGCAGAAGCGCATCGACCGCGACATCCATCTCCTCGCGGCGTTGCTCGCCCATCCACGGCTGCCCGCGGACATTCACCTGTTCGTCACCGGCGACCGGGCGGAATCCCCGACCGAGTACGCGCGTCTCGCCGCGTTCGCGCGGCGGCTCGGGGTGGCCGACCGGGTGGTGTTCGGCGGCTGGCTCGCCCCGCACGCCGGCGAGGTCGGTCGGCCGGCGGGGCGCGGTTATTCGGTGCAGGATCTGTTCGCCCACGCCGACCTGGTCTCGTTTCTGACCTCCGGCGACTACGAGAGTTACGGCAATCCGATCGGGGAGGCCGTCGCCGCCGGCGTCCCGTACATCACCACCGGCTATGACCTGTACGACACGGTGTACGGGAGCGCGGGCTTCCAGGCGCCGGTGATGGATCTCACGGCCGGCGACCTGCCGACCCCGGCTTTCGTCGACGCCGTCGCCGACCTGCTGGTCGACGCCGAGACGCGCCGGCGGACCGTCGCCGTCAACCACCGGCTCGGCGCCCGACGTCTCGCCCGCGGCCGCCGCCAGGTCTGCGACCTGCTCGACGGGATGGTCGGGCCGGCGGCGGCAGCGCGGCCCACGCCGATGGACGCCGGCATCCGGATGAGCGTCGTGCTGCCGGTCTACAACGAGGCGGCGAACCTACCGGCGGTGCTGGCCTCGCTGTACGGCCAGTGCGGCGACGGCGGGACGTCGCTGCGGGCCAGGGTGCCGTACGAGGTGGTGGTCGTCGACAACAACTCCACCGACGCCACCGTCGATGTCGCCCGCCGGTTCGCCGCGGCGCATCCCGACCTGCCCGTCCAGGTGATCCACGAGGGAGAGCAGGGGGTCGCCTGCGCCCGCCGGGCGGGCATGCAGGCCGCGGTCGCGCGCAGCCGGGCCCGGGCCGACGCCGAAGCGGCCCGGCGGTTCTACCTGGTCTCCGCGGACGCGGACTGCCGGGTCGATCCCACCTGGCTGTGGGAGCTGTTCGTCGCCATGGAGGCGGGAAAGGCGGCGATCGGGGTCTGCGACTACTACTACCGCGCCGAGCATTTCACCGGCCGGCCGCGGCTGTGGGCCGCGATCGACCGGACCCTGCGCTGCCGTGCGGTGACCTTCCGCCTGTTCGGCGGCTTTCCCGACGGAAAGGGCTTCGCGGTCGAGCGCGGCGCGTACGAGAAGGTCGGTGGAATAGAGATCTTCTATCAGGTTCAGGACGGCCGGTTCGTCCCGCACCTGTCCGACGACTGGGATTTCGGCATCTCGGTGCGGGGATCCGGTGAGGAGATCGTGTACGCCCCGAGATCGCGGGTCGAGATCAATCCCCGGCGGGTCGACCACGCCCTGGACGAGGTCATCGCCGGCCGGGCGTACGGCCATGGCGGCACGATCGTGATGCGCGACATCCGGGACCCCGACCTGACCGGCGACGGCGCCCGGGACCTCACCGCCGCGCAGGCAAGGCAGGCGTGGGAGTTCTCCGTCAAGGACTTCACGCCGAAGAACACGATCCTGCCCGTCCTGCTCACCCCGTCCCTGCTCGACGACCACGCCGTGGCGGACTTCTTCACGCCGTCGTTGGCCCGCCGGCTGGGCCGTCGCGTCGCCGAGATTCTCGACGAGATGCACGTCGTCGACCTCACCCCGATCCACGCCTACAAGACGCCGAGCTACCGGTTGTACTTCGAGTTCGCCGACGAGATCTTCGCCCGGCTGCGGGCGACGGCAGGGTCGGACATCGGCCGGCCACCGCCGCTGCCGACCTGCCTGCGCGAGGTGCCCGCCAGCCGTTTCCGGGAGTTCGTCCGCTATTACTGCGAGGACCGGGAATCGGGCGCGGCCCACGACTACTTCGGCAACGGCGGGGTGTTCTGATGACCATCGTCGGCGAGAACGCGGAACTGGCGTCCCTGCGGGAGATCGACCCGTCGTACCCGGCTCCGACGGTGCTGCCCGTGCTCGGCGGGCCGCAGAACCGGGAGCTGCTGGACTACGTCGCCCGGGATCCGTTCGGTGCGCACGTCTTTCCCGGCGATCTGGCCGACCACCCGCCGGAGCGTTTCCTCGCCGACCTCGCCGACCAGCTCGCCCACACCGCGCCCATCCACCTGTGGTCCTACATTCCGACCTGCTCCTACCACTGCCGGTTCTGCCAGTACCCGACGGTCCTGATCGCCGGTGAACCCGCGGTGGCCGCGGAACGGGCGGCCCGGTGGGTGGATCTGAACATCACCGAGGCCCGCCTCTGGCTCGACCGGGTACCCACCCTGGCGGATGCGCCGGTCGGCGAGTTCAACGTCTTCGGCGGCACACCGTCCCTGCTGCCCGCATCCGCCATCCGCAGGCTTCTCGGGTTCTACCGGGAGAACTTCGGTTTCACCCCCGACACCGCGATCCGGTTCGAGGGCGATCCGAGCAGCCTCACGGCCGAGAAGCTGGAGACGCTCGCCGAGCTCGGCGTCACCAAGCTGTCCTGCGGCGTGCAGTCCTTCGACGACCGGGTGCTGGCACAGTCCGGCCGGCCGCACACCGGCGCGCGGTGCGTGGAGTTCGTCCGGGACGCCCAGCGGCTGGGGTTCACCTGGATCAGCGTCGACCTGATGTACGGCCTGCTGGACCAGACCGTCGACAGCGTCCGCCGGGACCTGGACGTCGTCGTGGACACCGGACTGACCGCGGTGGTCTGCACGAAACTGCACCTGCGGCCGTATGCCGAGACGCGGACCGGGGTCGCCGGAGAGCGGCCGGCGGCCTGGCAGATTCCCGCCTACCGCGACCGGCTGGCCGCCGCCGGTCATCGTTGGCCGACGCTCGGCGAGCAGTACCAGATGCGTGAGGTGCTCACCGATGGGCTGGCCGGCGCCGGCTATGTGGAGCATCCGACCATGTACTTCGCCCGCGCCGGGCTCGGACCCGAAGCCTGGAAGTCGATCATGGTGGATCAGGGCCGGCAGGAGGCCGAGGTGGCGATCGGTCTCGGCGGCAGTTCGAGCTGCCGTGCCTCGGAGGCGATCACCGAGGTGGCCTGGGAGCGCTACACCGCGGCCGTCGAGTCCGGCCGGCTGCCGCTGGCGTCCGCGACGTCGTTCTCGCCGGCCGCCCGCGAGTCACGGGCGGTCCGGATGGCCCTGTCCACCCTGCAACCGCTGCGCGACCGCCTGCACCGCGCCCGGTTTCCCGGCAGCTCCCTGCTCGCCGAGCCGTGGCTCGGCCGGTTCCGCGCCCTGGCGGACCGCGGGCTGGTCGACGTCGACGAGGCCGCCGGGACGGTGACGCTGACCCGGGACGGCCGGACGCTGGTCGAGGCGATCATCAACACCGCCCTGTGAGGGGTGGATCGTGGCGTCCGGCGGTCAGCCCACTCGCCGGTCAGCAGTGCACGGCGTGCAGGAGGGCCGAGACCGTGGCGAGTCTCAGCATGATCAGCTCGTTCGTGTCCAGAATGTGCCGCAGCTCGTCGGGGTGGGCGAGCTGGTGTGTCAGCCGGGTGCGCATGGACCGGTCGTAGGCGATGCGCCGGCCGGGTCCGGCCCGCTTCGCGGCGTACATCGCGATGTCGGCGGCGTTCAGCAGCTCCTCCCCGTCGTCCAGCTCGCCCCCGTCGTCCAGCTCCTCCCCGTCGTCCAGCTCGGAGCCGGACAGGGCGAGGCCGATGCTGCCGGTCAGTACGATCGGCTGCTCCCGCAGCCGGCTCGGTACCTGCAGCGCCGCGAGCACCCGGTCGGCGATCGCCGCCAGATCCGCGATGCTGGCCACGTCCTCGCACAGGACGGCGAACTCGTCGCCGGAGAGCCGGCCCACCACGTCACCGGGCCGCACCGCCTGTCCCAGCCGGACGGCGGTGGCCCGCAGCACCTCGTCGCCGGCCTGGTGTCCGAGGGTGTCGTTGACCGCCTTGAACCCGTCGAGGTCGATGAAGAGCACCCCGACCCGGCGGTCGTCGTGGCGGGCGCGGCGCAGCGCCCGGTCGAGGTGGTCGAGCAGCGCGGTGCGGTTCGGTAGCCCGGTGAGCCCGTCGTGCAGGGATCGGTGGCGGATCTCGCTCTCCATCCGGAAGCGGATGGCCGCCGATCCGAGCACCGCGGCGACGGAGTGGAGGAACCCGGCGTCCTGGTCGGTGAACGCCTCCGCGCCCGGCGGCCGCCGGACCTCGATCGTCGCGAGGACCTGGTCGGCCCGCCCGACCGGGACCGTCAGACCGCCGGCCCCCGCCGTGTCCTCACTCGCCGTGTCCTCACCCGCCGTGTCCTCACCCGCCATGGCCTCACCCGCCGTGTCCTCACCCGCCATGGCCTCAGCCGCCGTGGCCTCACTCGCCATGGCCTCAGCCGCCGTGGCCTCACTCGCCGTGGCCTCACCCGCCGTGGCCTCGGTCGGCGTCGCCGTCGGCGTCGGGTCGGCGGGGGGAGGCTCGGGCGGTTCGCGCCGATCCACGCGGGCGAGCAGGCCACCCCGCTGTCCGTGCTCGTTCACGTCGTGGGCCTGTACGAGGTCGGCGCCGAGATGGTCGGCCAGCGCCGTCACCGCGCGCTCCCACAACGCGGCCGGAGACTCGGCCTCCAGCGCCCGCTGGCCGAGATCGGCGATCATCGCCTGTTCGGCGGACCGGACCCGCAGGTCCGCCACGGCCCGCTGCCGTTCGGTGATGTCGGTGACCACCGCGGCGACGGAACCCACCTCGCCGCCCTCCGGGATGGGCACGAGATGCACGTCGAGCCAGCGGCCGAACGCCTCGACGATCTCGTTGACCCGTTCCCCGGCCAGCGCCCTGCGCATGATCGAGGTGGCCTGCGGAAGATCGGCGAACGTCGTGAAGATGGAGGACTGGCGCGCCTCTGACAGTCCCGCCGCGGCCTGCGGACTCACCGTCCCCTCGCTCACCAGGACCCGGCCGTCGGGGTCCGCCAGGAAGATCGACACCGGGGTGTTCTCCACCACGAGCCGGAGCCGGTTCTGCGCCGCGATCTCCTCGGACACGTCCTGGAGATGGGTGAGGAAGTACTGTTCCCCGTCGGGATCGGCCAGCAGCGCGATGGTGGACAGGGCGTGGACGATGGAGCCGTCCGGGCGCAGCAGACGCAGCATCATCCGGCTCCGGGGCCGACCCGTTGCGAGCCGCAGGTGCGCCTGTGCGGTCCAGCGTTCCCTGTCCTCCGGGACGGCGATGTTCTCCCAGGTCAGGCCGACGACCTCGGACTCAGTGCGGCCGAGGACGGCGCAGGCCGCCGCGTTGGTGCGCCGGATGCGATGGTCCCGCGCGCCGGTCTCGACGATCGCTATGTCCAGTACCTCGAAAAGGTCCGGACGCTCCCCCTGCGTCACGACCACTCACCCACTCCGCCCGACCTGTCCTGGGGGGCTTGTACCCGATCGCGCCCAAGGTAATCGGTCAGACACAATGCGCATCACTGGCGTAGATGTCGACGGTAAGCCGTAGGTCACCGGGGTTTGACCAGTTCCTCGCCGCCGGTCGCGGCTGGGGATGTCGGAGGCGCTCGCTACAGTGATCCTCGGCCGTGATCGGATCCTCGGCCGTGATCGGACCAGTCGCACGGGGAGATCGACGGGATGGATGTGGCGAAGGCGGTCCGCCGGGTGATCCCGGGGGATCCGGAGACGGCGCGCGACCGCGTGATGGTGCCGGCACGCTCGCTGTGGCGCAGGGCTTGGACCAAGCGCGGCATCGACATCACCTCGTCCATGGCGACGAGATCCTGTCTCGTGGTCGCCCCGCATCCCGACGACGAGACGTTGGGGTGCGCGGTGGCGATCCTGCGCAAGCGGGCCGCCGGCACCCCGGTCACGGTGGTGATCGTCAGTGACGGCTCCCGCGGAGAGCCGGCGACGCTGCCGCCGGCGGAGCTGGTCGAGCTGCGCAAGGCGGAGACGCGCCGGGCGTGCGCCCTACTGGACGTCGACGAGTCCGACGTGCTGTTCCTCGGTTTCCCCGACGCGGAGCTCACCGACCGGGTGGCGGCCGTGGCCGCGCGGCTCGGCGAGCTCATCGGCGCCCTCGAGCCCGAGCAGATCCTGGCGCCGACCTCCTGCGAGGGGCATCCGGACCATGACGCGACCAACGAGGCGGTCCGCCGGGCGGTGGCGGCGACCGGGTACCGCGGTCAGGTCCTCGAATACACCGTCTGGCTCTGGACGCACTGGCCCTGGACCCTGGGGTACGGGTCGGCGGGCTGGTCGGCGCAGCGGCTACTCGTCCAGCCGGTCCATCGGTTGCGGGAACGCCGCCCGCTGCTGGTGGACGCACGCGGCCTGCGGGCGCGTCAGCGCCTGGCCCTCGCGGAGCACGCCACCCAGGTGGGGGAGGGGGACGCGGAGCCCGACGCCGCCGCGCCGGTGACCGGCTCGCTGCTCGCGACCCTGCAGAGCCCGTACGAGGTCTACGTCGACGCGGGGGCGCTGCATCATCTCGACTTCGACCGCCCGTGGCGGTCCGACCCCGGCACCGACGAGCACCGGTAGCGCCGCCGGCCCGCAGACGCGCCCCGGGCCGACCCGCGCCGCCCACAGCGGGCGGCCGGTCGGCCGGGGCGCCGCCTCAGCCGCGGGGGGCGGGCCAGTGCCGGCGCCGCTCCCCGGGCAGGTCGGGGTAGAGGGCGCCGGGGGCCGGGGGGCTCGACCGGCGGCGCTGCTGCGGCAGGTTCTGCGCCCCGAAGTGCGCGATGGCGCGCCGGTACGCCTCGACCTTGCGCCGGGCGATGGCTGCGGGTTCGATCTCGACCACGCCGAGACGCCCCCGGGCCCCGAACGCGCTTGCCCGCGCGGGGTCGAGCAGGAACGGCGCCAGCGCGTCGGCCAGCGGTGCCGGATCGCCCGCCGGCACCGAGCACCCCGCCTCCCACCGCTCGACGAAGGGCGCGACCCCGGCCTGGTTCGTGGTCACCACCGGCCGCCCGGCCGCCATCGCCTCGGCGGCGACGATCGAGAAGCTCTCGAAGCGGCTGGGCACCGCGACGACCCGGGCCCGCCGGTAGACCTCCTGGAGCTGGGCACCAGACAGGTGGCCGGTGAACTCCACGTCCAGCCCGAGCTGGAACGCCCGGCGGGCCAGCCATTCGCCCGAGGGAATCCCGTCGATCTCACCCGCCGAGCGCCCCGCGAGCACCAGCCGGTGCGACACTCCCGCCGCGCGCAGCCGCGCCGAGGCGTCGAGCAGGACGTCCACCCCCTTGAAGGCCTCGAGCCGGCCCACGCAGGCGATGGTCGGCGTGGTGTCGGCGACGTCGGGGACGCCCAGCCAAGGCTCCGCGTCGAAGGGGTTGGGAATCACCTCGACCTCGCGGTCATCCAGCCAGCCCCGCTCCCGCAGCGTGTCGACGAGTAGCTGGGACGGGGAGGTGACCACGTCGGCCCGGGCGGCCGAGATCCGGTCCAACCGGTCGGCGAGCAGACCCTTCGCCCCGATCGGCTGGCCCGAGAGCCGGACCGTGAGCATGGTCGGGCAGTGCAGGTGAATGGCCAGCGGCACCGAGTGGCGCGTCGCCTGGATCAGGGCCCGGGTCTCGCCGTCCTGTGTCTCGATCACGTCCGGTCGCAGTCCGAGCTGGCGTGTCCAGAGGCTGTAGGACAGCGGGAGGCTGGCCCGCAGCGTCAGCGAGTCACGCGGGTACAGCGGCCCTCGAAGCTGAGCACCGACTTTTCCCAGTACGCGGCTGACCGGCACTCGCAGTAACGGGCGTCGGTGAACGTGCACCCCGTCCTCGACGGAATCCGAGATTCGGTAACCCTGCGCACACAGCACATGGACGTCGTGGCCGAGTGACGCGAGCGCCGTGGCCAGCGCCGCCGTGTAGGTGCCCGCGCCGTCCCAGACGACCGGCGGGTACTGCTCGCAGAAGAAGAGAATGCACAGCCGCTGTAAAGAGAGCAATGACTCCGCCACGTGGTGTCCCCGATTCCGCCGTGCCGTAACGAGAGAGTGCGAAGAATATCGCCAATACGTTACTTGGTGGACGGGTCGCGCGCCCGTGCGGTCCGCTGGTTTCGGCGAGTTTGAGGGAAACTTAAGGTGACGAGTTGGCGCTGGTACCCCGGTCGTGCCGGTCGTGCCGGTCGCGGGGGTGGCCCCCACGTGCCCGAGCTTGCCGAAAGGCAAAAGTTAACATTCGCGTAAGGGTGGAGTGTGGCCGTGCGGCCCGGCGGCCCGCCGGGTTGGATCGTAGATCTTAGTCACGGTTCAAAATGGGACCTATCGTCCCTTTTAACTCCGTGACGTGGAGACGGCCGGCGGCGGAGCCTGACGGCCGGGCCGGCGGTGGAGTTCGGCGGTCTCGTCCGTGACCGGCGCCGTGGATCCCGCCCGGTGACAAGGCCGCCGTGGATCCCGCGCCGCGACTCGACCGCGGTGCGCGGATCCGGCGGGCCACGCCAACCGGACAGCCGCGGGTGGGTAGCGATTCTCCCCGCCGGCGGGCTGAAGGCGAACCGTCAGGGACGGTCGAGGTCCAGGCCGAGCATGCGGATGGCGTTGCCTCGCATGATCTTGTAGATCTCGTCGTCGGGGACGCCCGCCATCAGCCGCTCGGCCACCTCCCGGGTGTTCGGCCAGGTGGAGTCGGTGTGCGGGTAGTCGGTCTCGAAGGTGATGTTGTCGATGCCGACGTCGTGCCGGGATCGGACGCCGAAGCGGTCGTCGAAGAAGCAGCCGAAGATGCGGTTGTGGTAGTAGTGCGAGGGCGGCTCGGGCAGGCCGCCGTCGCCGAGCCAGGAACGGGCGTCACGCCACTTGGCGTCGATCCGCTCCAGCAGGAACGGAATCCAGCCGATCTGCGACTCGGAATAGGCGAGCTTCAGGTTCGGGTAGCGCACCATGAGACCCGACCAGAGATAGTCCGACATCGAGGCCATGGCATTGTTGAACGCGACGGAGGCGTTCACCGCGTGCGGCGCGTCCGGCGACGTCGACGGCATGCGCGAGGACGACCCGATGTGCATGCACACGACGGTGCCGGTCTCGTCGCAGGCCTCGAAGAACGGGTTCCAGTAGCCGGAGTGGATGCTGGGCAGGCCGAGGAACGGCGGGATCTCGCTGAACGCCACGGCCCGGACACCGCGGGCGGCGTTGCGCCGGACCTCGGCCGCCGCGAGGTCGGCGTCCCACAGCGGGACCAGGCACAGCGGGATGAGCCGCCCGCCGGAGTCGCCGCACCACTCCTCGACCATCCAGTTGTTGTAGGCCTCGACGCAGGCCAGGCCGAGCTCGCGGTCGCTGGTCGCCTCGTGGAAGGTCTGGCCGCAGAACCGGGGGAACGTGGGGAAGCACAGCGACGCCTCCACCCAGTTCACGTCCATGTCCTCCAGTCGGGCCTTCGGGTCGTAGCAGCCCGGCCTCATCTCGTCGTAGGTGATCGAGGTCAGCGACATCTCCTCGCGGGCGAAGCCGACCGCGGCCGTGGTGCGCTTCTGGACGAAGACCAGATCCTCGAAGACCCAGCAGTCCGCCGGACGCCCGTTCGGGTCGAAATCGTGCGCGTATCTGGGGCCGGGGCCGACCACCCGGATTCCGGCGACCCCACGACGCTCGACCCGGGGGCCGCGTTCGCGAAACTTCGCGGGCAGCCAGCTCTGCCACAGGTGGGCTGGCTCGACGACGTGGTCATCGGTGCTGACGATCCTCGGGAGTTCGATTCTCGGGAGTTCGATTCTCGGGATTTCCATGCGCGCCTCGCAGCTCTCGGAACCGGCGGATGGGCTTCGAACCTAACGTCGGCAAGATGTCGCTTACCTGTCGGGCGGCCCCGGCCAGTATCCGGATAAAGCTGACTTTGTCGGCACGAAAAGCCCGGATCGTTCCGGGCTCGTCTTCTGCCTGCGGAACGCTGACATTCGACCGAGGAGTCGGGATATCGTCCAGCATCCGCAGAGTGACACGCGACACACAGCGCATCGCCATTCGTGCACTTCGCGACCGTCGTCGCGAGAGGAGCTGGACATGCGGGCAGACACGCAGGCGCAGCGGGCCCAGGATACCGGTGCCGAACTCCGCCGGGAGGTGCGCCTGGACGGCCCCGTCGTCGTGGTGGCCGATGGCGCCCGGCCCGACGCCGAGGTGCTGGCCCTGCTCGCGGGCCGCGAGCGGTGGCGGCTGGTCGAGGCCGGGGGAGCGGACACCGCTCGCCGCGCCACCTCGCTACGCAAGGCGTCGCTGGTCGCCGTCGTCACCGACGACCCACGGTTCGCCGTCGAGGTGACCCGCGCGATGCGCCGCTCCTGCGACGCCCCGGTCATCGTCGTGGGCGACCTCGACCCGATGATCCGGGTGCGCGTGCTCACCGACGGGGCGGACCTGGCCCTGCCGACCGGGCTGGACCAGTCCGCCCTGGGGGCGCAGATCATCGCCCTGCTTCGCCGGGTCAGCGACACCTGGGAGCCGACCGTGCGCTACCTGAGCGCCGCCGAGCTGCAGGTCGACCTGTGGGCCCGGACCTGCCTGCTGGGCGGGACGGAGCTCAGCCTGTCGCCCACCGAGTTCCGCCTGCTCGCCTACCTGATGCGCCACCCGCACCGGGCCCTGCCGCGGTTCCGGATCGTCCGCACGCTGTGGGGCAGCGCCGGCGGGCCGGGCGACACCAACGCCCTGCGCATCCAGGTCTCCCGGCTCCGCCACAAGATCACCGTCGCGGGGCGGCCGACGCCGCTGATCCGCGCGGTGCGCGGCGTCGGCTACGAGTTCACCGAGAACGTCCTGGAGATGGGCGACGACGTCAGCGGCGCCGCCGCCCGGCTGACCTCGCTGACGATGCCGCGCACGGTCCTCGACATCGCCCGCCGCCTGCCCCGCGCCTCGCAGACCGCGGCGGCGGAGTTCCTCACCACCACACTGGTGACGAGTTCCGCCTGCGACGCCGCGGCGATCTTCCGCCGCGGCGGCGGGCTCATGCACCTGGTCGCCGAGCGGGGCAACACCGCGCGGTGGCGGGAGCTGATGGCCGGCGGCGTGCCCCTACGGTCCAGCTTCGCCCAGGTCCACGCGTTCGAGACCAGCCAGCCGACCCAGATCGCCGACATCGTCGGCGGCGCGCACGGCTACCGCGAGACCACCCGCGCGCTGGCGGCCGACGGCTTCCACAGTTGCCTGTTCGTCCCGATCTTCAACGGCCCCACCGCCTGGGGTGGGCTGGGTCTGGCCAGCCGATCCCGCCGGCCGCTCGACCCGGCCGTCACGACCTTCGGCGTGGCGATCGCCGCCATGTTCTCGCTGGTCATCCGGCCGGCGTCCGAACTGGCGGGATGACGGCGGGCCGGCGGTTCACCGGGCGGCGATCGAACGTCAACCGACATCTTCCCGGCGGTAACGTCCCGCCCGAGGAGGACGATCGATGACATTCACGAACTCCCAGAGCAGGGTCGTTCCCGCACCGGTCCGCGCCGCCGACGCGCACGCGCCCACCCGCCTGAGTCACCTGGCTCTGGTGACCCGCGACGCCGCCGTCACCACCGATTTCTACAGCACCGTGATGCGGATGGAACTCGTGGCCGCGGTGATGCACGAGCGGGTGCCGTCGACCGGGGACACCATGCCCTACCTGCACATCTTCTTCCGGATGCAGGACGGGTCGACGGTGGCCTTCTTCGAGGTTCCCGACCTGCCCGCCGCGGCGCCGGCCCCTCATCCGGCCCACGACGTCTTCCGGCACATCGCGCTCGAGGTGCCCACCACCGACATGGTCGACGAATGGCGGGAATGGGTGCGCGGCCATGGCGTCGACGTTCTCGGCCCGGTCGACCACACCATCATTTACAGCATCTATTTCTACGATCCGGACGGCAACCGGCTCGAGATCACGACGCCGTTGGTCGCCGACTGGAACGACCGGCCGACCCAGGCCCGCCGGGCGCTCGAGGCGTGGACGGCGACGAAGGAGCGGGCCCGCCGCGACGGCACCGAGGTGTCGGCCGCGCTGCACGCCCTCGTCGTCGCCGCTGAGCCGACGACCTTCGCGTCGACGACCTCTGAGCTGACGACCTCGGAGTCGACGACCTCGGAGTCGACGACCTCGGAGTCGACGAACTTCGCGTCGACGACCTTCGACTGAGGGCCGCGGGATGCTGTACGAACTGCGCCGCTACGAGCTGTTCGGCCACAACCGCGACGCCCTCCACGACCGGTTCGCCGACCACACCGTGCCGCTGTTCGACCGGCACGGGTTCCGTCAGGTCGGCTACTTCGAGACCGTGATCGGTGACGGCCCCGACCTCACGTACCTGCTCGCCTGGGATGGCCTCGACGAACGCCAGCGGGCGTGGGCCGACTTCCACCGGGACCCCGAGTGGGCCGAGGTGCGCCGGCGCAGCACCGCCGAACACGGGCTGCTCGTGGCGAGGACCCACAGCAGCATCCTGCGCCCACTGCCGTTCTCGAACCTGCGCTGACGCCGTCCGGTGCGAGCGGCGACGGCATCGGTGTACCGAGGCGGCTCAGCCCGGCAGGTAGGCGGTTCCCGCAAGCAGCCGCCGGGCGGTGCGCAGCACGCCCACAGACACGATCTTCCCGGGCGAGGTGCGGACGGTCACGGTCAACGCGCCCCTGGGATGGGCGATGCGGACCGAACCCGGGTCGCCGCCGCGGGCGGCGGCGAACGGCAGGGTGCCGTCGGTGCGGGCGGCGGCGGCCGTGCACAGCGCGGTGGTGATCGGGCAGGCGTGGTGGGCGCGTCCCAGGGACATCGCCCGGACCACGAGATCGGCCGCACCGTGCCGGTCCCCGGTGGTCACCTCGTGGCCGGGGACGGTTACCGCGGGCGCGGTGGGTCCCGCCTGCGGCGGCGGGGAGACGATGGTGAGCCGGGGCAGGACCGGGGAGCCGACCGCGGCCGCGGCCTCGTCGGCCGCGAGCCCGATGCGGGCGGCGCCGGCGGCGCGGATGGACTCCAGCCGCGCAAGCAGGCCCGGCGTGCCGTTGAGCGCGGCCGGCGCCTCGTCACCGCGCAGCCCGAGGTCCGCCGCCCGGACGAACACGATCGGCGCCGCCAGGTCGACGAGCGACACCTCGATCGGGTCGCCGACGCTCGGCGTGAGCACGTCGCGCGGTCGGCCGGTCGGCAGCAGCGCCCCGGTGACCGGACCGGACGGATCGAGGTACTCGGTCAGCACCGCCAGGCCCGTGGCGGGCATCCCCGCGAGCCGTGCCTCCTCTCGCCATTCGCTCTCTCGCCGGGCGCCTTCCCGCCAGGCGCCGGGGGGCGGCGGGGCCGGCACGAGGGCGTCGATGCGCTGCCCCACGTTGCGGTTGAACATCCGCACCAGGCCGGGTCGGGCGTCGCCGGCGAGCAGGCCCTCCTCGAGGGCGTACACCGCGGCGGCCGCGGTGAGGTTCCCGCAGTTGCCGGCGTAGTCGACGATCGGACGGTCGATGCCGACCTGGACGAACAGGTAGTCGATGTCGCAGCCCGGATGCTCGCTCGGCCGGACCAGCACCACCTTGCTGGTGCTCGAATGCGTCCCGCCGAGCCCGTCGAGCTGCATCGGGTCGGGCGAGCCCAGCAGTGCCAGGATCGCCCGGTCCCGCTCGGGCCCGGCGCCGGGCAGCGCGTCGTCGGTGACGAACACGCCCTTGCTCGTCCCGCCGCGCATGAGCACCAGCGGGATCGCGGTGGCCGTGCTGGGGGTCATTCGTCCTCCGTTCGCCGCGACCGCCGATGCTAGGTCGCCGCCGGCCCGGGGGCGGGGGACTCGGGGGCGCTGGCATCGAACCGAAAGGGTTCCGCGCATACCTTGCTGCCGCGGGCAGGGCCTGCGCGCAGGAGGACCGGGCGAAGGGGGAGGACGTGGCGGGGTCGGAGACCGGGGCGGGTTCGCTGGGCAGGTTGTTGAACCCGGCGTCCGTGGCCGTCGTCGGCGTGAGCGAACGGCGCCCCATGTCCAACGTCGCCGTGGGCCACCTGCTCGCCGCGCCCGTCGAGCTGCACCTGGTCAGCCCCCGCCCCGGCAGCGCCTACGGGCGGGCGACGGTCGCCAGCCTGCGGGCGGTCGGCGGCCCAGTCGACGCCGTGCTCAGCCTGGTCGGCGCGGCGGGGTCGGTGGGGGTCGTCGAGGAGGCGGCGCGACTCGGGTGCGGCGGGGTGGTCGTCGTGGCCAGCGGGTTCGGTGAGGCCGGCGACGAGGGCCGCGAGCGTCAGGACCGCCTGGCGCGGGCCGCGGCCGGCGCCGCCCTGCCGGTGTGCGGGCCGAACTGCACCGGCCTGGTGAACGTCACCAGCGGGGTGTCGCTGTTCACCGGGACGGCGGTGGCGGTGCCGGCCGGTGGGGTCTCCCTGGTGTCCTCCAGCGGGTACCTGATGCGCGCGGCGATGGCGGCGGCCCGCGAGCGCAACCTCGGCCTGCGCCTGGCGATCTCGGCCGGCAACGAGGCGGTGACGGTGCTGGCCGACTACCTCGACTTCCTCGTCGCCGATCCGCTCACCCGCGTCATCACCGTCGTCATCGAGAAGCTGCGCGACCCGGCGTCGTTCTTCGCCGCGGTCGACCGTGCCCGGGCGGCCGGCAAGCCCGTCGTCGTGCTCAAACTCGGCCGCAGCGAGCGGGCGCGCGCCATCGTGCGCTCGCACACCGGGGCGCTGACCGGCGAGAGCTGGGTCTACGACCTCGCGTTCCGCGCCGCCGGGATCGTCGACGCCCGCGACGTCGACGATCTGATGGACCGGGCGGCGATCCTGGCCCAGCTCCCCGCGCACCGGCTGCGTCCGGTCGAGCGGATCGCCGTGATCGCCTCCTCGGGCGGCGTGGCGGCGCTGGCCTCGGACGTGCTGGCCTCGGACGTGCTGGCCGGCGGGGACGTCGAAATGCCGGAGCTGACCGAGATCGCCGACGACGTGCGGGCGATCATCCCCGGCGCCGAGGTGGTGAACCCGCTCGATCTGACCGGCTTCACCATGGCCCGGCGCGAGTCGCTCGACGCCGTGCTGCGGACCTATCTCGACGCCGAGGCGCTCGATGCCGTCGTCGTCACCTGGTGGCTCGACGAGGAGGACCGGGAGCGGGCGGAGGTGCTGCTGGGACCGGCCCGTGAGGCGGCGAGGCGCGCGGGCAAACCGGTCGTGCTGACCACCGTGCAGCAGTCGCGGCTGGGATCGTGGACCTCGACGGCCGGCGGCCCGGGCCTGGCCTTCGCCCGCGGGCTCGGCGGCGCGGCGCGCGGCCTCACCGCGATCACCCGGCACCTGTCGCCGCAGCCCCGCGCGGGCCGTGCGGCCCCGCCGCGCCCGATCCCGCTGCCGCGGCCGGGTGACGTGGTGCGAGGTGACGCCGGGGCGATGCTGTCGTTCGCGGCGACGATGACGCTGCTGGCCGAGCGCGGCCTGACCGTCGCGCCGTGGGTGGTGTTCGACGATCCCGCCGACTGGCCGCCCCGGGCCGGTGCCCTCGGCGACGGCGCCCAGATGGTCGTCAAGCTGGCCGACGTCGCGCACCGCACCGAGCTGGGCGCTGTCCGCCTCGGGGTCGCGCCCGGCGAGGTGGCCGCGGTCGCCGCCGAGCTGCAGGAGATCGCCGCCGCCCACGGGGTGCCGCGCACCGTCGCCGTGCAGGGCCAGCTCGCCGGCGCCGGTGAGGCCTTCGTCGGCTACCAGGCCCGCACCGATCTCGGCCCGGTCGTCGTCGCCGGCCTCGGCGGCATCCTCGTCGAGCTCACCCGCGCGGTCGTCGGCCGGCTGCTGCCGGTGGACGACCCGGGCGTCGAGTCGATGCTGGCCGAGCTCGGCGGGGCGACCGTGTTCCGGGGGCTGCGCGCGGCGGCTGGCTGGGACCGGGCGGCGCTGGCGAAGGTGGTGCTGGCCGTCGCCGAGCTTGGGGCGGCCGGTGCGGACTGGATCGGCTCGATCGACGTCAACCCCCTGATCTGCTCGCCGTCGGGCTGCGCGGTGGCCGACGCGCTCGTGCTCGTCGAGGAACCGATGCCGCCACTGAAGGCTGATGCCGCCGCTGGAAGCTGATGCCGCCGCTGAAAGCTGATATCGCCGCTGAAAGCTGATGCCGTAGCCAGGAACTGAGGGTGCAGGAGGTCGTCGTGCCGTTACCGATCGGGGTCGAGCGGGAACTGGTGGAGATACCGATTCCGCCGTCCGGGCGGGTGGACGTCTTCTCGGGCGTCGCCCGCCTGTCGGGGGCGATCTGGGCCTCCGAGGTGCGCCCGGCGGGCCCCAGACCCCGCACGGCCGTGCTGATCGTGCACCCGACGGCCAACTTCCTGGGTCACTACGCGCTGGGGACGCTCGCCGAGCTCGGCGTCGCCGCGGTCGGGCTCGCCACCCGGTACGTGGGCAACGACGCGAACCTCAACGTCGAGAACTGCCTGCTCGACATCGGTGCCGCGATCGGGACGCTGCGCGGGCGGGGCTACGAGCGGATCGTGCTCGTCGGCAACTCGGGTGGAGGCTCGATCGTCCCCTATTACCAGGCGCAGGCCGAGCGGCCGACGGTCGTGGCTCCGCCGGGCGGCGTCGGGCCGGACCTCACCCGCGCCGACCTGCCGCCGGCCGACTCGATCGTGCTGTTCATGGCCCATCCCTCCCGCGCCCGGGTGTCGATGGAGTGGCTCGACCCGGCGATCATCGACGAGTCCGCGCCGTTCGGCCGGGATCCGGACCTCGACGCCTTCGACCCGCGCAACGGGCCACCGTTCCCGGCCGAGTTCATCGCCCGCTACCGCGCCGCCCAGCTCGCCCGCAACCGGCGGATCACCGCGTGGGCGCGGGCGCAGCTACGCCTGGTCACCGCCGCGGGGCACTGGCCGGCGGGACTGGACGACCTGGCGTTCGTCGTCCACGGCACCAGCGCCGACCTGCGCTTCCTCGACCCGGCCATCGACGCCAGCGACCGGACGATCGGCAGCACTCTGTGGGGCCGTCCCGAGATCGCCGACTACCTGCCGGCCGGGCTCAACCGCTACACGACGCTGCGGTCGTGGATCAACCAGTGGTCGATCGACGACACCAACGGCGACGCCCTGCGGTGGTTGCCGGAGCTGTCCACCCCGACCCTGGTCGTCGGCGGCTCGGCGGACACCGGCTCGCCGCCGGTGGTGCTCGAACAGCTTCACGACGCGATCGGGCGGGCGAAGAAGGACTACCTGCTCATCGACGGGGCGACGCACTACTTCGAGGGCCGTCCCGACCTGCTGCGCGCGGCGTGCGATGCCATCGCGACCTGGTGAGCCCGCCACCACGTTCAGCGCGGCCTGGCGGCGCGCCGTCGCCGGCCGGGGCGGGAGCCCGTTCCTGATCTGGGAGTCCTCGGACGGGGCGGTGACGACGTGGACCTACGCCGAGTTCGACCGGCTGACCCGACGGGTCGCGGCCCGGCTGCGCGCGGCGGGTCTGCGCGGCGGCGGCGCCGTCCACCTGGCGCTGGCCAACTCGCCGGCCTTCGTCGCGGTGTGGCTGGCCGCCGTCGGCCTCGGTGCGCACATCGTGCCCACCGACCCGGCCGCCACCGCCCCGGAGATCGCCGCGCAGCTCGCCCGGACGAGGGCCGTGGTCGGGATCTGCTCGCCGCGGCGTCGGGCGGTGTACGCCGAGGCGGCTGGAGCAGGCGCCGAGGCGGCTGGAGCAGGTGCCGAGGAGGCCGGCGCCGGTCCGGACCTCGCCGTGTTCGCCGTCGACGAGGACGACGTCGAGCTCGCGGCCCTGACCGGTGTCGCTGCCGGCACCGGGGAGGCCGCGTCGGCCGGCGGTCCCGATACGCCGAGCCTCGACATGCCGGGCCCCGAAGCACCGGGCTCCGAAGCACCGGGCTCCGAAGCACCGGGCTCCGAAACACCGGGCTCCGAAGCACCGGGCCCCGAAACGACTGCCGCGGTCCTGTTCACCTCCGGCACGACCAGCGCGCCCAAGGGCGTCGTGATCACCCAGGCCAACTACGCCTTCGCGGGCGCGACGATGGCGGCGGCGGCCGGGCTGGGGTCCGAGGATCGCCAGCTCGTCGCGCTGCCGCTGTTCCACGCGAACGCCCAGTACTACTCGTTCGCCGCCGCCATCTCCGTCGGGGCGAGCGTCGCGCTGCTCAGCTCCTTCTCGGCATCGCGGTTCCTAGCGCAGGCCGCCCGGCACCGGGCGACGCACGCGAGCCTGTTCGCGGCCCCCATGCGGATGATCCTGGCCCGGGGGGCCGAACGGCGCGACGACCTGGCGCTGCGGCACGTGTGGTTCGCCCAGAACGTGGCCGCCGACCAGTACGAGCGGCTCTCGGCCCTGCTCGGCTGCCGCCCCCGCCAGCTCTACGGGATGACGGAGACGACCGCGGCGGTCCTGACCAGCCGATCCGACGAGGCCCGCCCCGACGCGATGGGTCGCCCGACGCCGGGCTGCGCCGTGCGGCTGAGCCCCCGGCCCGGCGGCGGCGAGCGGGCGCCGGGGGAGGTCGGCGAGCTGCTCGTCGGCGGCGAGCGAGGCGTCCGACTGTTCGGCGGATACCTCGACGACCCCGACACCACCCGGCGCGCCTTCGTCGACGGCTGGTTCCGCACCGGCGACCGGGCCTACCGGGACGCCGACGGCGTCTACCACTTCGCCGGGCGGGACAGCGAGACGCTGAAGGTGGCCGGCGAGAACGTCTCGGCGGTCGAGGTCGAGGCGGTCGTCGCCGAGCACCCCCGCGTGCTCGAGGCGGCCGTCGTCGGCCGACCCGACCCGGTGCGCGACGAGGTCCCGGTCGCCTACGTCGTCGCCGACCCCCGCGGCGCCGCCCCCGAAGCCGAGGAGCTGGCCGAATGGTGCCGGCGGCGGCTGAGCCCGGTCAAACGTCCCCGCGAGTTCGTCCTCGTCGACGAACTCCCGCGGACCTCCGTCGGCAAGATCCGCAAATTCCTCCTGCCCTCGGCCCCTGCACCCGGCTCGTAGCCCCGACGGCCGTTCGGGTCAGCCGCCGTTGCTGGGACGGGTCCCGGGCAGCCAGGGCGTGGCGAACTGGGCCTCGCGGGCTGCCTTGAGGCCGCGCACGCCCTCCTCGCGGCGGATCTCGGCGAAGGGGCGGCCGTCGGGGGCCTGAGCCCGTCCGCTCATCGCGAGCGTGATGACGTCGTAGCCGGAGGCGGCGACGCGGGCGGCCTCGTCGCCGGCGGCGTCGGCGGCGGCGTCCACGGCCCGCTTGTTCAGCGTGGTGGCCTCCCGCGGCATCCGGGACAGCCGGGCGGCCAGGTCCCGGGCGCGCGGGCCGAGCTCGGCGGCCGGCACGACCGCGGTGACCAGTCCGATCCGCTGGGCCACCTCGGCGTCGATCAGCTCGCCGGTGAGGATCAGGAACTTCGCCCACTGCCGTCCGATCAGCGGCACCAGCCCGGCCGCCCCGGGCAGCCCGAGGCGTCCCTCGGGCATGCCGAAGCGGGCGTCGTCGCCGGCGACGACCAGGTCGCAGCTCGCCGCGAGGACGACGGCGGCGCCCAGGCAGTAGCCCCGCACGGCGGCGACCACCGGCAGCGGGCAGCGGCGCACCCGCCGGTGGAAGTCGTCGGCGGTCTCGCGGAAGCGCGCCTCGTCGGCGGCGTGCTCACGGATCGGATTGCCGGCGAGGTCGCCGCCGGCGGAGAACGCCGCGCCGGCGCCGGTGACGAGCACGGCGCCGACGGTCGGGTCCGCCTCGGCGTCGGCGAGGGCGGCGAGGATCTGGTCCCGGGTGCCGCCTGGCCGGGCCGAGATGGGGTTGCGCGACTCCGGCCGGTTCAGGCGGATCTCGGCGACCCCGTCGCGCTTGTCGTAGGCGATCTCGTCGAACAGTCCGATGATGTCGGAGCCCATGACGGTCGGTCTCCGATCAGGCGCTGGTGGCGGTGGGGGTGAACCGGGCGGGCAGGTGCTTCACCCCGTGCAGGAAGTTCGAGCGCAGCAGGTCCGGCTCGGCCGTCGCCTCGATGTCGGGCAGCAGCTCGAACAGGGTTCGGAACGCGATCGCCAGCTCGACCCGGGCGAGGTTGGCCCCCAGGCAGTGGTGCGGGCCCGGCGCGCCGAAGGTGACGTGCGGGTTGGGATCGCGGGTCACCTGGAACGACGTCGCGTCGTCGAAGTACGCCTCGTCCTGGTTGGCCGAGCGGTACCACAGCACGACCTTGTCACCCTCGTCGAAACGCTGCTCACCGAGCCTCACCCCGTCACGGGCGACCGTGCGACGCATGTACAGCACCGGGGAGGCCCACCGCAGCAGCTCCTCCACGGCGCCCGGGGTGTACCGGTCGAGGTCCGAGCGCCACAGCTCCCGCTGCTCTGGGAACTGGGTGATCGCCGACAGCCCGTGGGCCAGCGCGTTGCGGGTGGTCTCGTTGCCCGCTCCGACGAGCAGGTTGAAGAAGGTCGCCAGCTCCGTCGGCGTGAGGTTCTCCTCCTCCTGGGCGGCGACGAGCGAGCTGACCAGGTCGTCCTGCGGGTTGCTGATCCGGTCGCGGGCCAGCTCCTCCAGCAGGCCGCTCATCGCCTCGCCGGCGCCGCGCACGGCCCGCGCGACCGACCGGGGGGTCTGGTCCGGGACGTACTCCGGATCGCTCGCTCCCATGAGGATGTTCGTCTGCTCGAACAGGAACCGTTCCTCGCTGCGCGGGATGCCCAGCATGTTGTTCACGATCCGCAGCGGCAGCAGCGCCGCCACCTCGGTGACGAAGTCGCACTCGCCCCGTCCCGCCACCGCGGAGATCACCTCGCGGCTGGTGCGGGCGATGTCGTCGACCAGCGCGGCCACCGCCTTCGGCGTGAAGCCCCGGGAGACGATGCGCCGCTGGCGGGCGTGCTCCGGGTTGTCCATGTCGATGATCGAGCCGCGGAACTCCCGCAGGCTCGGCGGCTGGTCGAAGATCAGGCTCCCTTGGCCGGAGCAGAAGTCCGCCGGCCGCCGGCTCACCTCGCGCACGTCGTCCAGGCGGGTCAACGCCCAGAAGCCACCGCCACGCGCGGCCCCGGTCAGGTCGAGCTCGGGGACGTACGGCCGCGGATCGTGGGCGCGCAGCCAGGCGAAGGTCGCGTCGCGTTCGGCCGCCGGCCGGGTCCACCACGTCAGGTCGTCCAGGACGTCGCCGGGCAGCCCCTGCGTTCCCGGCATGTCCCCGGTCGTGGTCATGCCGGCTGCCCGGCTGTCTGCGCCGGTTCCGAAGCCGGACGCGCTTCGGCTGCCATCCGCGCCTCGCCCGCCCGCAGCGCCTCGCCTGCCCGCAGCGCCTCGCCTGCCCCCAGCGCGTCGAGCGCGTCCGCGGCGGGGTAGCGCAGCACGGTGCGCAGGAACCGGCCGGAGCGCATGTCCTCGTAGCCGGCGTTGACCCCCTCGAGCGGGTAGCTGTGGCTGACCACCGCGTCGAGGTCGACCTGGCCGCGCTGCCACAGCTCGACCAGCTTCGGGATGTCCGCCCGCGCGTTGCCCGAGCCGTAGATCGTGCCGACGATGTGCTTCTCGGACAGCGTCAGATCCATCATGTTCAGCGACACCGTCCGCTGCGCCGCCGGATGGACGTTCGTCACCACGACCCGGCCGCGGCTGGCGGTCATCGCCAGTGCCCGTCCCAGCAGCTCGCCATCGCCGCGGCCCATCGTGCAGATGAACCGGTCGACCCCGCGGTTCCAGGTCGCCTCTCGCACGACGGCGGCGGCCTGCTCCCACGAGGTGGCGACGTGGGTCGCGCCGAGACGGAGGATGAGGTCCTGCTTCTCGGCCACCGTCTCGACGGCGACGACGACGCGGGCGCCGGCCAGCCGGGCACCCTGGATCGCCGCCGCGCCGATGCCCCCCACTCCGGCCACCGCGACGGTGTCGCCCGGCCGCACGTCGGCGGCGTACACCGCCGACCCCCAGCCGGTGACGAACCCGCAGCCCAGCAGGCACGCCCGGTCGAGCGGGACGTGCTGCGGGATCCGGATGCAGCTCGACTCGTGGGCCACGGTGTGATGCGCGAACGTGCCGATCATGCAGGCGATGGACAGGTCCTGGCCGCGGGCGTGGTGGCGCGCGGTGCCGTCGGCGATCTGGCGACCGGTGTACATCTTCGCGCCGAGTTCGCAGAGGTTCTGGTGCCCGGTCGCGCACTGCCGGCACCGCCCGCAGGACGGCACGAAACCGAAGACCACGTGATCGCCGGGGACAAGCGAGCGGACCCGGGAACCCACCTCGAGCACGACCCCGGCGCCCTCGTGGCCGCCGACGCACGGCAGCCGGAACGGCATGTCGCCGGTGACGATGTGCTCCTCCGAATGGCACAGGCCGGAGGCGTGCAGCTCGACGAGCACCTCGTCCGGGCCGGGCGGATCGAGCTCGATCGGCTCGACCGACCAGGGGGAACTCCGGTCCCACAGCACAGCGGCGAGGGTCTCCACGGCACCTTCTCTCGGTCGCGTTCTGGCGGTCGCGTTCTGGCGGGGGCGCTCTGTCGAGTGCGTTCTGTCGGGTGCGGTCTGGATCGCGGGCTGCGCGTCGGCGCGGGGGCTCAGCCGCCGGGGCGCACGATCGACTGGAGCTCCACGAAGGCGCTGATGCCCTCGGGCCCACCCTCGCGTCCCAGGCCGGACGCGCCCACCCCGCCGAACGGGCTGCCCACGTCCAGCGGCGCCGGCGAGTTGACGGCGACCGAACCGGTGCGCAGCCGCGCGGCGACGCGACCCGCCCGCTCGGGGTCCTCGCTCCACACCGACCCGGCCAGGCCGTAGTCGGAGTCGTTGGCGATGGCGACGGCCTCGTCGACGCCGTCGTACGGGATCACCACCGCCACCGGGCCGAAGATCTCCTCCCGGGCGACCGGGGCGTCGTTGCCGACCCCGGCCAGCAGCGTCGGCTCGACGAACCACCCCCGATCGAGCCCGGCCGGCCGACCCCCGCCGGCGGCGACGCGGGCGCCGGCGGCCCGCGCGCGGGCGATGTGCGCCTCGATCCGGGCCCGCGCCGGCGCCGAGATGACCGGGCCGATCTGGGTCTTCGGCTCGGTCGGGTCGCCGACGCGCAACGCGGCCACCCGCTCGGCCAGCGCGTCGACCACCTCGGAGTAGCGCGAGCGGGGGGCGAGGATGCGGGTCTGGGCCATGCAGACCTGGCCGGAGTTCGCCATCGCGCCGAAGGTGAGCGTGGTGACCGTCCGGCGGGTCAGCGGCAGGTCGTCCAGCAGGATCGCGGCCGACTTGCCGCCCAGCTCCAGGGTGCACCGGCGCAGGTCACGGCCGCAGACCTCGCCGATGCGCCGGCCCACCGCCGTCGAGCCGGTAAAGGTGATCTTGTCGATGCCGGGATGGCCGACCAGGTACTCGCTCGCCGCGGCCGCGGCGGGCACGATGTTGACCACCCCGGGCGGCAGGCCCGCCTCGACGACCGCGTCGGCGAACAGGTAGGACCACAGGGTCGCCGCCGGCGCCGGTTTCAACACCACCGTGCACCCGGCGACCAGGGCCGGCGCGAGCTTGAGCGCGGTGATGAACAGCGGCGCGTTCCACGGGACGACGGCCCCGACGACACCGACGGGCAGCCGCCGGACCAGCACCGAGCCGTGCGCCGCCGGGCGCTCGTCCGCCCACGGGTAGGCCCCGGCGAGCTCGGCGAAGGCGTCGAACGCGGCCAGCGCGGTGCCCACCTGGTAGGGAGCCGACCAGGACCGGGGCGAGCCGACCTCCGCCGTGAGCTCCGCGGCGAGTTCGTCGGCCCGGGTGCGCAGCGCGTCGGTCAACCGCACCAGCGCCGCCGCCCGCTGCGCCGGGGTCGTGCTTGCCCACGGGCCGTCGTCCAGCGCGCGCCGGGCGGCGGCCACGGCCCGGTCGACGTCGCCGACGCCGGCCGCCGCAACCACGCCGATGGTCTCCTCGGTGGCCGGCGAGACCACGTCCAGCGTCTCGTCCGTCGCCGCCGGGACCAGCCGCCCTCCGATGAACAGCTCCCGATGCTCGCGCACACCGACTCCTCGGTCGTCCTTGATTCCGCCGCCGAATTCTAGGGTCCGCCCACGCGGATATTCAATGATTTCTCTTTGCTGTCGGTTCGGCCCGCGGTCGCGCGCCGAACTTCTTCTCGTGCGAGAGTTCCGACGTGATATCCGGGTCCATTCCTGCCCCGTAAGACGGAGGGATCGAATGGCTCTCCTCACCGCCGACAGCACCTGGGAGCTGGTCGAGGCGCGCGCCGCGGCCTCGCCCGACGATCTGGCCGTCGTCGACGAGCACCGGCGGTGCCTGACGTTCCGCGAGCTGCGCGACCGGGCCGAGCAGGCCGCGGTGGAACTGCGCGAGCTCGGCGTCCGGCCCGGCTCGGTCGTGTCCTGGCAGTTACCCAACACGATCGCGACGGTCGCGGTCTGCCTGGCGCTGTCCCGGCTCGGCGCCGTCCAGAACCCGCTGATCATGATGCTGCGCGAGCGCGAGATCACCTTCATCTGCCGGCAGACCGGCAGCGAGCTGCTCCTCGTCCCGAGCTGCTTCCGCGGCGTCGACCACGCGGCGATGGCGCGGGCGGTGGCCGCGACCGTGCCCGGTCTCGCCGTGCACGTCGTCGACTCCGCACCGCCGGGGGAGCTCGAACCGCCGGTGGCGCTCGAACCGCCGGGGGAGGTCGTCTCGCCGGCGGCCGCGGAGCCCGCCAGCGGGCCCGGAGCGGGCTCGGCCGGCGGCGGGCCGGTTCGGTGGATCTTCTACACGTCGGGCACGACCTCGGACCCGAAGGGCGCCCGGCACACCGACCGGGGCTTGCTGGCCGCCTCGTCGACGTTCTGCGAGCATCTCGCCGTCGTCCCCGCCGACCGGCTGCCGATCCTGTTGCCGATCTCCCACATCGGCGGGATCGCGCACCTGCTCACCGGCCTGCAGACCGGCTGCGGGGTCATCGTGAGCAGCGGGTTCGACCCCGAGACGACGCCGGCCGCCCTCGCGGCGGCGGGCATGACGCTCGTCGGGTCGGGCACGCAGATGCTGCAGACCTACCTGGCGCGCCAGCGCCGCCAGCCGGACGTGCCCCTGTTCCCGCGGGCCCGGGCGGCGCTGTGCGGCGGCGCGGGCCGGCCGGTGTCGCTGCACCACGAGGTCCGGGAGCTCCTCGGCGGCGTCGGCGTGGTTTCGGGATACGGCCTGACCGAGTGCCCGTTCGTCACCTGGGGCCGCCACGACGACACCGACTTCCAGCACGCGAGCACGGAGGGATGCGCCGGACTCGACGTCGAGATCGTCGTCGTGCTCGACGACGCCACGCCCGTGGTCGCCGGGGAGGTCGGCGAGATCCGGGTGCGCGGTCCCCAGCTCATGGTCGGCTACGTCGACGCCGCCCTCGATCGAGACGCCTTCGACGCGAAGGGGTTCCTGCGCACCGGCGACCTCGGCACCCTCGACGAGGACGGCTACCTGCGCATCACCGGCCGGATCAAGGACGTCATCATCCGCAAGGGCGAGAACATCTCCGCCCGGGAGCTGGAGGAGCTGCTGATCGACCATCCGGCGGTGAGCGAGGTGGCCGCCGTCGGGCTGCCCGACGTCGCCGCCGGCGAGCGGGTGTGCGCCGTGGTGGTGCCCGCCGATCCGGCCGACCCGCCGGATCTGGCCACTCTCTGCGCCCACCTGCGCGCCCAGGGGCTGAACATCCGCAAGTTCCCCGAGCAGCTCGAGATCGTGCCCGAGCTGCCCCGCAACGCCATGGGAAAGGTCGTGAAACGCGACCTGAGGACCCGTTTCGCGCAATAGCCGCGGCCTTGGGGCGCCGGGCCTGCCCGGATTTTCTCGATGGGTCGGCGCCGACATTCCTGCTTCCCGATCTTTTCCGTAGCCCTGTTCTGGGGGCGACAGCGAAAGCCGATCGAAATCGTCGGCCCGTTACCGTGACCGGGCCGTCGCCGGTGCGTTCGGAAAAGCGTCCGGTCGCCGCCGCCCGTGCCGAATGGGGGAGTGCCATGGTCGCTGCCACGAACGACGACGCCGCGCTGGCGGAGACCCTGGCCGGCTGGCTGCGCCGGGCGCTGGAGCGGCCGTCGCTGCTCGTCGCCGACCTGTCGAGGCCGAAGGCCGGCACGTCCAACGAGATGGTGATCGTCGGCGTGCGGTGGGACGACGGCGGTGCCCGGCGGGACGAACGGCTGGTCGTCCGCATCCAGCCGACGAGGCGCCGGCTGTTCCTGCACCAGGACACGATCGGCGAGGGGCGTGTCCTGCGGGCCGTCTCGGCGGCCGTGCCGGTGCCGGTGCCGGTGCCGCGGGTCCTCGCGTTCGAGCCGGACGCCGGGGTGGTCGGATCGCCGTTCTTCGTGATGAGCCACGTCCCGGGCCGGGTGCTCTCGGACATCCCGAGCTGCCACGCCGCCGGCTGGCTGCTGGACCAGACGCCGGCGCAGCGCGCCGCCCTGTGGGACAACGGCCTGCGGACCCTCGTCGACATCGGGCGCATCCCCGTTCGCGGCGAGCTGGCGTTCCTGTGGGCGCCCGCGCTCGGCCCGACCGGGCTGCAGCAGCTCGTCACCGCGACCCGTCACTGGTTCGACTGGGTCCGCGGCGGGCGTGACCTCGACGTGCTCAGTCGGGCGATGGATCACGTCGAACGGGAGCGCCCCGACCACGATGACCGGGCGCTGAGCTGGGGCGACGCCCGAGTCGGCAACATGATGTTCGCGCCGGACGGGACCGTCGCCGCCGTCCTCGACTGGGAGACCCCCGCGGTCGGCCCGGCCGAGGTCGACCTCGGCTGGTGGCTGATGATGGACGAGTTCTACAGCCACGGCCTGGGCTCGCCGCCGCTGCCCGGGGTCCCCGACGAGGCCGCCCAGATCGTCCGCTGGGAGGAGCTGATCGGCCGGCCGGCGCGAGATCTGACCTACTACAAGCTGCTGGCGGCGCTGCGGTTCGCCATCGTCTGCGCCCGCTCGACCGACATCTCGATCGCCCGCGGCGTGGCCCGCCCGGACACCACCATGCACACCCGCAACCCGGCGGGCCTGCTGCTCTACCGCTGGCTGGGCGAGCCCGTTCCGGACCTGGCGCCCGAGTTCACCGCGATGATGGCCCGCTTCGCGCGTAAACGGGCCGGCCGGACGGGTTGAACGCGCCGAGGGTCGAACGCGCCGAGGGTCGGCGGAGCCGGGAGTTGACCGAGTAGAGGGGATCTCACGTCGATGAGCGATGCCATGCGCGCGGAGACGGTGTCGATGCGGGGCGCGGAGGACGACGACGTCGAGGCGTACCTCGCCCAGCCGCTCGACGGGTCACCCGTGGGCGGCGTCGTGGTGATCCACCACATGCCGGGCTACGACGAGTCGACGAAGGAGATCACCCGCAGGTTCGCCGCGCACGGCTACCTCGCCGTCTGCCCGAACCTGTACTGGCGGGAGGCCCCCGGAGCCAGCCCCGAGGAGGCCGCCGCCGTGGCGCGGGCCCGCGGCGGCGTGCCCGACGAGCGGCTGGTCGGGGACGTCGGTGGAGCGGTGCGCCTGCTGCGGTCGTCGCCGTCGTCCAACGGCAAGGTGGCGGTGATCGGTTTCTGCTCGGGTGGGCGCCAGGCGTTCCTCGCCGCGTGCAGCCTCGAGCTGGACGCCGCCGTCGACTGCTACGGCGCCTACGTCGTCGCCACGCCGCCGGAGGATTCCGTGCTGCGCGGGGTCCGGCCGGTCGTCGACCTGGCGGGGAGACTGTCCTGCCCGCTGCTCGGTCTGTTCGGTGACGACGACCGGATGCCCTCGCCGGCAGAGGTCGCGGCCCTCGCGCAGGCGCTCACCGAGCACGGCAGGACCTTCGAGTTCCACAGCTTCCCCGCCGCCGGTCACGCGTTCCTCGCGACGGACCGCGACGCCTACCGGCCCGCCGCGGCCAGGGCGGCCTGGCCGCGGATCTGGACGTTCCTCCGCCCCCACCTCGCCGCCTGACGCGGCCGGCCGCACCCACCGTCGACCGGGCACCCGGCGAGGAGACCTTGGGTGCACCATCAGGCCGCGCAGTCCGTGACTTTTACGCCTGGACCGGCGGACTGCGGGTGGCGAGTGGAGGCTGTCGCCCGTCGCCGGCTTGCCGATCTCCACCGCCTGCCGGGGCGACCGTCCTGTGACCGTTCGTGGCAAGCTGTGCAGGCATGGACGGGGGTACGGGGGTCCCACCGACGGACGGCGATGGTGCGGCGGTGGTGTGGCGGTGGTGAGCGGGATGCCGCCGCCGGAGGTGGATTTCTTCGTCTGGTGCGCGGACACCGATCGGGGCTGGGCGGCGTGGGTCGCCTGGGAGCTGGAGGACGCCGGCTACCGGGTGCGGACGCCGGAATGGGATTTTGTCGCGGGGTCGCATCTCGTCGCGGAGATGGACCGCGCGGCCGCGGCGGCGCAGTGGACGGTGGCGGTGTTGTCGTCGGCGCGGCGCCTGCGGCCGCACGAGGATGCGATCACGCAGATCGCCTGGACCCAGGACTCGTCGGGGGTACGCCGCAGGCTGCTGCCGGTGTGGGTGGAGGACTGTCCGCGGCTGGGGCTGCTCGGGCAACTGGTCGGGGTGGAGCTGTTCGGCGTGGACGAGGCGATCGCGAGCGCCCGGTTGCTCGCGGCCGCCGCCGGTCGGCGGGGGAAACCGGCCGCACGCCCGATCCTGCCCACGAGGTCGGCCTCGCCGGGCGAGTCGCCGCCCCCGTTCCCCGGCGCATCGACTCCACCGGTCGAGCCGTCCGGTGTACCCGCCGGCGGCGACGCGGCGGCGCCCGAGCGTGTCCCCGGCCGCCCGCCGCCCCGGCGCAGGGTCACCGGTCCGGTGCGCGGGGCGGCGGTGTTTCTCGGGTGCGCCCTCGTCCTGGTCGTCCTCGTCGTGGCCGGCGCCGTGGCGGGCGGGACCGGCGGCGAACGGCCCCGGGCTCCGGCGAGCCGGTCCTCGACCGGGTGCGAGGGAAGGGGGGCGCATGCCTGGGCGGCGCAGACGCCGGACGGATGCATCGGCTACAGCGACGGGGAAAGCCAGCTCTTCGGTGCGGACCCACAGCTCCGGGCCGTCGAGCGACTGATCTTTCAGCAGAACCGGTGCGCGGACGAACTGCGGCGGCACCATCCTGGCCGGCAGTTCGTCTCCGTCGTCTACTTCGCCGATCTGACCCCGGACGCGCAACGTCGTGATCTGGATTCCCGGCCCCGCGCCGCCGAACTGATGGGGATTCTGCTCCAGCAGATCCAGAAGAACGGTGATATCGCCCCGGGCGGATCATGCCCATTGCCCACGAGTCAGGCCGAGCCGATCCTGCAGGTCGTCATCGCCAACGGCGGCCGGGACATGCGCCAGGCCGAGACCGTCGCCCAGCACCTCATCGTCCTGGCCCGACAGGACCCCACCCAGGTCGCCGCGGTGATCGGCATGGGTCGCAGCGACGAACACACCGCGCGGGCCATCGAACAGCTCGGCAGGGCCGATCTTCCCGTCGTGGCCTCGACCCTGTCCGCTGACGGCCTCGATCAGAGGTCACCGCTGTACTTCCAGATGGTGCCGCCGAACGCCCGGGAGGCCCAGCTCGTCGCCGCCTACGCCGAACATGAGCGGAAGACCCGGGTTCGCGTCTACTACCCGAAGGACGCCGCCGACGGCGACGATCTCTACGTCCGGACCCTCGTCGCGGATATGCGTGCGGAACTCGCCAGGAGGGGTCTCGCGTTCGGGGACGAGGGATGGCGGGGCGCGGTGTACGTGGGGCAACCCGACGCCTCGGCGGCCTGCGCGGACACTCCGGACACGATGCTGTTCTACGCGGGTCGGGCCGCGGACTTCGGTGACTTTCTAAACGCCGTGCTTGCGAACTGCCCGGCGGGTGCTCCACCGGTGCCGATCGTGGCGGACGACGCGGTCCACCGGTACGTCGTGGCGCCGCCGGACACGGGTGCGCCACCACCGGGAGCGCAGATCTCCTTCGTGTCCGAGGACGCCCTCATGGAGCTCACCCAGCGGGACTGCTTCCGCGGCGTGGTAGACCCCGCCAACCCGTATGCCACCGCGCAGCTGAAGACCCTGTGCCAGCGGATAGGCAGTTTCTACGCGGTGCACCACACGCAGCTTGCGCTGCCGAAGGGGAGCTGGCCGGGTGAATGGACCGGATTCGGCTACGACATCGCCGAGATCGTCGCTCAGGCTGCGAAGTTCCCGCTCGACGGCCAGGTCCAGCCGACCCCGAAGTCGATCGCGCGGGGACTGCGGTTTCGGTACAACGGCGCGACCGGCACCGCGGACTTCGTCGGGTCGAGACTGGCCACGAGCAAGAAGGAGGTGATACTCAGCGTTCGTCTGTTCCCGACGTCCGACCAGTCCACGGCGCCCGTGCCCACCTGCGTCTACGCGGCCGACGACCGGCCACCGAGGGAGGACTGCCTGTCCTGACCCGCGGGCCTGCCCGTCCGGCCCGAGCTCGCCCGGGCCTGAGACGGCCGACATCCCGACGCAGGCCCTGCCTGTCTGCTTCGGCGCCCGGCGAACCTCGAACCTCGCTGCCGAGGAACGCGCCTGGCTCGACGGCGCTGTGGCCTGGGGCGCGGCCGAGGGCGCCTGTGCCGCCATCCCGTCCGCGCCGCACGCCCGCCGGGTCGAGGTGCCGCCCGGCTTCTCGCTCTTCCGCGGCGACATCGTCCGCCTACCGCGAGCCTGGCTCGAACGCACGGCGAACGTCGTGCGAGTAGACTGGCGCGGACGCTGGCTCCGGGTGGCGCGGGTGAACAGGTGCGCTCTTCGCTCCTGAATCCGTGCGCTGTCCGCACCAGGTTTCTGTCGACTGCTGTGGCGTACGGTCGCGCCGCAGATCTCGGCCTGGTCGCGGAGGAGTCCGCGTGCGCTCTCTCATGTCACATGTTGGAGAAGTCTTCGGTAAGGAGACCTTGATCGCGCGGTACGTTCAGTTGTCTGTCGATCTTGTTCCGTGGTATCCACGCCGAATGCGGCGGCAGCCGAGAGAGAAATAATCACAATCGGCGCTCGGTGCGGTGCCGACCTTCTTCGGCTCACTCGATTTCCGGGTCAGTCGATGTCCGCAGGCTGCCCCAATTCTGGTGCATCCGCGGGCTTCGGACGCCCGCACTGTCGAGCGGGGTTGAAACGCGCGCGGACGATATCACTGGAACTTCCTCGGTGAAGCGTCGGGTATGGCCGATGAAACACCGTGTTCACGAGACCGTTACTCGTTTTTATCGGGGTCGATCTTACTTAACGTTGCTCTTTGCCTACTGCTAACTTCCGCCCATGATTATTCATGGAATGGCGAGCGGCGTGAATCGCTCGGTTCGGGGGGACTGTCAGTGAGTTATTTGGGGGGTTGGTCGGTAAGAACGACGCGCCGCCCGGCGCGGGTCGCCGTCGCGGTCGGTGTCGCGAGCGTGTTCGCGCTGGCGGCCTGCTCGAGCTCGGGGAGCTCGAGCGCCGACGCCGGCGGCAGGAGCAGTGCGACGCCGGCAGCGCCGGCGACGCCCGCCACGCACGCTCGTACTCCGATGATGTCCAAGGCCGTGGCCGTCTGGAGAGCAGGGACCGGCTCGCCACCCACGTCCTCGTGGACCTCGGCTGGCTGTTGCCGATGAGGAAACTCCCCGGCAGCGCCGTGATCTGAACCCGTCCACAGCATGCTCGATCTCCTCGACGCCGGGGACGCCGCATTCACCCTGTTCGCGGCTGGCGCGGGCCCGTGGCGCCCTTCACCTAAACGACGTGAAAGCTGAATATCGATCACTCGAGCTGCGAGGTCTGCGAGAGGAACGGCATCCGAGGGCGACTTCAGCCCAGGGCTGGTGAGCGGTGGTTTGTCCCAGGTCATGAACGATGCCGAGAGATGTGACTGAAGTCGCGTTCGCTACTGTCGCTGGATCTTGCGGATATGATCTTGCCGACTTCGGGAGATCGCGAAGAGGGGGAGGCCAGCTGATCTAAGCTGGGACTTCGTCGATCTTCGTAAATTCGATCATGCCTCTGACCTGCAGGGATGCTCCCGCGATAGGACTCGAACCTATAACCTGCCGGTTAACAGCCGGCTGCTCTGCCAATTGAGCTACGCGGGACTGGGTGCTCTGCGCACCTGACGTGGTCAGCCTACCTGAGGTTCGAGCGGTCTTGGACGTGGGGTAGTAATCAACTCGGCGGCACAACGCCGGCCGGCCGGCGGCCATCCGCCAGCACGTCCATCGGTCTCCCGGGAGGCAACATGCGCATCAGGCCCAGCGTCGTCATCGCACTCGGCCTCGGGTACGTCCTGGGGTCCCGAGGCGGACGCGAACACTACGACGTGATCATGCGACAGCTTCGGGAGGTTCGGGAACGGCCGGAGGTGCAGAGCGCCGCCGGTGTCGTGTCCGCCCAGGCCGGGACGGTCTTCCACCGGGTCCGCGGCCTGTTCGCCGGGGAGGTCGAGCCGTCCGGATCCCGCCCGTTCCGCCCGGTGGCGGCACACAGCTCGAACGGGGTCAGCTCCGTCGGCGCCCACTGAGAGCCGGGCGCGCCGCCGTTGCACCGTCCCGGGAGTGGACCGGCAGGCGGTGTCGCGCCGGTTCTCGTCGGATGGGCCCCCGTTGGGTGGTTCGGCCGTCACCACCGCCCTCGTGACCGCCAAGTGCACCTCTGACCGCCAATCCAACGGGTGATTCTGGTCACAGCCGGCGCCCCGCTCCTGCCGGCCGATCGAACTGACCAGGGCCGCACCCCAGGTGACCCGTGGAAACCCTCCGGCGGTGTCGGCTGCGGTGCCGGCTGCGGTGCGGTGCGGTGCGTTGCGGCGCGTTGCGTACGGTCTGAGCCCGCGAACCGTTCGCAACGCACCGCAGATACTGCAAGCGCCCCGGGCCCCGGGTGCCGTCGCCCGGCAGGTCGACCGCGGGTGAGCGTGGGGCGCGACGGATCGGAGCACGGTATGTCGATGAAGCAGGCCAGGTCGGCGCGGGCACGGACGCCGGGGCAGGGGCGATCGGGCGGCCCGGCGCCGGCGGAGGTTCCCGGTGGGGCGCCGCTCGCCCTCGCCGCTCTGGTGGACCTGCTGGGCCGACGTTTCGCCCTCGGCCTCTACTGGCACCTGCGGGGTGGCTCGTTGCCGTTCCGCACGCTGGCGGCCCGGCTGGACGCCCCCGAGGCGCAGCTCGTCCAGCGGCTACGGGAGCTGCGGGAGGGCGGCCTGGTCGAGGTGGACGAGGTCGGCGAGTACCGGCTGACCACCCACGGGCGGCGCCTGCAGGGCGTGATCGAGCCCCTCGCGGCCTGGGCGGCGGAATGGGCGGCGCTCAGCCCGCGCCAGCGAAGCCCGCGCGGTGCCTCCACCCGCGGCCACGACGAGCCCTGATCGCGCCCAGGCACCTCTGTCGGGACATCACGGTATGTCGACCATCGGTCGACGGAGCGTGATTCTGAGATCACAGCTTGTCTTTTGCTGATCTTAAGAATCCTTTAGGCCCCGGGAGATGTGCTGGTCACCGTCGAACCTGGTGCTTTACGAGCGCCGGAGGGCGACCTGATGGATCCGAGCTTCACCCGGCGGAGGTAACCCCGACCTCCGGTGGGTCTCCCTAGCCCGGGTCGCGGCCCGTCCCAGCCGCGGCCCGGGCTCATCAGTCGTGGCCACGGCAGCGGCAGGGGACGACCACCGCCGCCAGCGGCGACGGTGACCGGCTCCCCGAGTGCGAGGGGCCGGGTTCGGCTCGCAACGGCCCTTCAGCCGGCGGCGAGCCGATCCCGGGCCGCGGCGATCCGGCGGCGGGTGGCCTCTCGGCCGAACACCTCCAGCGACTCGAACAGCGGCAACCCCACGGTGCGCCCGGTGACCGCGACCCGCACCGGCGCCTGCGCCTTGGCCAGCTTCAGGCCGTGGCGCTCGCCGAGCTCGGTCAGCGTCGCCTTCAACGTCTCGGCGTCCCACTCGACCTTGCCGAACACGTCGTGGACGTCGGCGAGCAGCTCCGCCGCCGGCCCCTTCATCGCCTTCGCCCACGCCGCGTCGTCCACCGGGGCCGCCGGCAGGAACAGGAAGTCGACCATCGGCACGATCTCGGCGAGCACCGAGACCCGGGACTGCGCGAGCCCGGCGACGGCGGCGAAGGCGTCGGCATCGAAAGCGTCGGCCGCCCACGGCGCCGCCGGGGGCGCCAGCCACGGCTGGACCGCCGCAATGAACTCCTCGACGCTCAGTGCCCGGATGTACTCCCCGTTGAACGCCCGCAGCTTCTTCTCGTCGAAGAACGCCGGGGACGGCTTCACGTCGGCCAGGTCGAACGTCGACTCGATCGTCTCCCACGGCACGATCTCGTCCTCGCCGGGCGGCGCCCAGCCGAGCAGCATCAGGTAGTTCTTCATCGCGCCGGGCAGGTAGCCCTCGTCCCGGTAGGACTCCAGCGCCACCTTGTCCCGCCGCTTGGACAGCTTCTGCCGCTTCTCGTTGACGATGACCGGCACGTGCGCCCACACCGGCGGCTCGGCGGCGCCGAGCGCGGTCCACAGGAGCTGCTGCTTGGGCGTGTTCGACAGGTGCTCCTCGCCCCGGATGACGTGGGTGATCCCCATCTCCAGGTCGTCGACGACGTTGGCGAGCAGGAACACCGCCGAGCCGTCGGCCCGTGCGATCACGAAGTCCTCGATGGTGTCGTTCGGGAACTCCGGGGTCCCGCGGATCAGGTCGCGCACCGTCGTCGCCCCCTCGTCGGGGGTGCGGAAGCGCAGCGCGCGGCCGGGCCCCGGCTCCAGCCCGCGGTCGCGGCAGAAGCCGTCGTAGCCGTGCTGGGCGTTGCCCGTGCGTTCCGCCAGCGCCTCGCGGGTGCAGTCGCAGAAGTACGCCAGCCCCGCCTCCCGCAGGCGCACCGCGGCTGCCTGATGCCGGTCCGCACGAGAGGACTGCAGCACCGGGCCCTCGTACCGGCCGGGACTGATCCCGAGCCAGTCCAGCGCGCTGATGATGCCGTCGGTCCACTCGGGCCGGTTGCGCGAGGCGTCGGTGTCCTCGATGCGCAGCACGAAGTCGCCGCCCGCGCGCAGCGCCACCAGCCAGTTGAACAGTGCCGAGCGCGCCCCACCCACATGGAAGATGCCGGTGGGAGACGGCGCGAATCGAACCCGTACCCGCCCAGATCCCATGCGGGGCAGCGTACAGGGATCTCGGTGGGCCGACGGAGCGCCGCGGTGGCGCCGACGTCGTCCCCACCCACCGGCAGGTCCGGCCGTTCGGGGCGCCGCGGCGGCCGGCCCCCCGAACGGGCGGCCGGCCGAACGGAGACCGACCGCCAGCATCTGCTGACCGCCCTCTGGCCGGCCAGGACGGCCGCAGACCGATTTTCAGTCCCTCACCCAGTCACCCAGTCACCCAGTCGTCTAGTCGCCGAGGAGGTCGAGGGGGGTGGTGGGGTGGTGGGGGGTGTGGGGGGTGGTGGTGAGGTGGTGGCGCCAGAGGGTTTCGGCGGCGTCGGGGTCGTGGTTGGTGAGGTGGGTGAGGAGTTGGTGGTGGGTGGTGTGTTGGTGGCGCAGGGTGGTGAGGTCGGGGGTGGGGGTGTCGGGGGTGGTGGCGTCGAGGATGTGGCGGAGCATGCTGCTGATCATGGTGAGGGTGTGGTTGGCGGGGGTGGTGAGCAGGAGGGTGTGGAAGTTGAGGTGGTGGGTGTGGATGTCGGTGGGGTTGGGGTGGGGGGTGGCGAGGGCGTGGTCGGTGGTGGTGAGGTGGGTGGTGAGGTGGGTGAGGTGGGTGTCGGTGGCGGTGGTGGCGAGTAGGCGGATGGCGGCGGGTTCGAGGTGGGTGTGGGCGGTGTGGATGTCGGCGAGGGTGGTGTGTTGGTGTTCGAGGACGAGGGCGGTGTAGCGGGCGGCGACGTGGCCGTTGGGGGTGTGGACGCGGGCGCCGCCGTGGGCGCCGCGGCGGACGCTGATGAGGGCTTCGGATTCGAGGACGCGGAAGGCTTCGCGCAGGGTGGGGCGGGAGACGCCGAACTGTTCCATGAGGACGGCTTCGGGGGGGAGGGCGTCGTCTTCGTGGAGTTCGCCGCGGACGATCTGGCGGCGTAGGTGGGCGGCGACGAGTTCGGCGGTCTTCGGAACGCGGACATGCCGCCCGATGCGGATGGCGGCGGTGTGCGCGGGCGGGTCGGTGACCGGGGGCGTGTCGGTCCGCGCGGGTGTTTCGGTCTGCGCGGGTGCGGTGGTGTCCGCGGGCGGGCCGGATCCCCGCCGCCCGCGGCGGCCCGCGGCGGCGCCCTTGCGCTGCGGGCCGCCGCGGCCCGACGTCGCGGACCGGGCGGAGGTCGCGGGCCATCCCGGCCGCGAGGTTCCCGTCGGCGCCGGGGAACCGTCCGACGCGGCCGAGCCGCTCGGCGGGGCGGACCGGTCCGACGGTTCGGTCCGGGGTGGGGCCGCGGCCGATGCCCCCACGGGGACGGGCCGGTCGGTCCGGGCGCGGGGCGGTGGGATCACGGTCATGGTGCACCTTTCCGGGGCGGGGTTTCGGTCACCGGGGGTGGATCGGGCGGGCGGTGGATCTGGCGGGGCGGACTGCGGGGTGAGCTGCGGTATCGATCGGGCGTCGGCTATTGGTGTCGTCGTCTGTCGAGCGTCGCCGTCTGATATCCGTGACCGCGACTGCCAGGGCGGAGATGGTCGCGGGGCGGTGCGCCGGGGGCGCCGTCGGCCGCATTCCCGCCCGCCGTCGTCGCGGTGGTGCGGTGTGGTGCACCACCGCCAGGTGCATTACCGACGTGGTGGACGGCGGGTTAGTCATCGGCATCGCTCGCCGGCGCTCACCGCCACACACCCCACGGAGGTGGTGGGAGCCGCCGGAGAAGATAAACCGACTACCTGAACCATACACGCGCACCATTGGGAGGATGTTGTCTCGGAAGAATGAAGTGTGGTCTCTTGGTGGAGAGTTCCGGGTGGTGCGCGGCGGTCCGGTGCTATCGGGTTCCTGTCAAGTGGTGGGCGCGGTTCTCTGTGATCCGGGCGTGGCTGAGGGAAAGGGATCGGCTCGGCGTAAGGCGCCGTTTCCGGTCGCCGGAAGCCCGCCGGTCCGCGGAAATGTGCGTCCCGTTCCTCGTCGCGCATGGAACGCGGGCCCGGAGTCGGCGTGCGGGACTGTGTAGGCCGTGAACCTCGGTACCGGCTGCGTGCCCGGCCGTTGTCCGGCCCGACGTGGGGTGATCGGGGGCTGGCGGGGTGACCTGGGCCGGCAGGGCGATCCGGGCCGGCGGGGCGATCCGGGCCGGCGGGGCGATCTGGGCTGGAGGTCACTGCCGAAAGGGACCTTAGGCCCGAGTGGGCGAGCGGATGGCGGGTCCGTTCGTGCAGCTCCGTGACCTCGGACGGCTCGATCGAGTCGGCACGACACCGCTGGGGACATCGTCGGGCGACGGCTTCGAACGCTCCGATGCGTTACCTTGTCCGGGTCCGATAAATCCCCATAGTCCGCTTTCAGCGTCAAACGGCCCGTGCGAGGTGTCGGTTGCTTTCGAGATAATTTTTGGCTTTCGAGGTGACACGTGCTAGATGTGATGGGCTCCGGCCGCTTCAAGGGGGAACACGTGATCGTCGCGCAGGCCGTTCATCAGCATGCGAGCCAGGACCTTCTGTTCGTGGTGGTATCTGTCGGGCTTGCCGCGGTGGGATCATTCGCCGCGCTGGTGAGCGCGATCCGGATCCCGCTGTCCCTGGGTGCGGCCAGGGTTCGCTGGACTCTCGCCGCAGCGCTCTCCCTCGGCGGTGGCGCGATCTGGTCCATGCATTTCATCGGGATGATCGGTTATCGCGTCGACGGGCTCGACCTGCGGTACTCCCTGCCGCTCACCGGCGTATCGCTGCTCCTCGCCGTGGCGGTCTCGGCGCTGGGGCTCACCCTCGTGGCGCGCCGTCCACGGAGTACCGGATGGCTGGCGCTGAGCGGGGTGGTCTCCGGCCTGGGGATCGCCGCGATGCACTACACCGGCATGGCCGCGATGCACGTCGGCGGGACCGTGACCTACCGGCGCGGCATCGTCGTGCTGTCCATCCTCATCGCGGTGGCCGCGGCCCTCGCGGCCCTGTGGATCGCCTTCCGGGTTCGCACCGGCCGGCACGTGGTCGCCGCCTCCCTGGTCATGGCGGCGGCGGTCTGCGGCATGCACTACACCGCGATGGCCGCCACCCAGGTCCAGGCCAGGCCGGGGAACGTGGAAGCGGCGGGCACCGATCCGATCTCCCTCGCCCCGATCGTCTGCGTGATCGCCTTCTCGGTGCTCGCGGTGGTCATCTTCGCGGCCCTGGGCGGCGTCACCGAGTCCGGTTCCTTCTCGATGGCCCGCGAGAGCAGCCGCCACCGCCGCCCGGGCGCGGGGAGGACGGCGGTGGACGGGGGCGCGGCTGGGCCCGCGGGCCGAACTGTGGGCGGAGGCGGAGGCGGACGGGGAGGGGGAGGCGGGGGCGGGGCTGCCGGTCAGCCGCCCCTGCCGGCGGCCTTCGTGAACCCCCGCGGCGATCAGTACCGGCCCGCCCCGCCGGTCCCCGTCTGGAGCCGGCCGCCCACGGGGGAGTCGACGACCCGCTCCGGCTGAGCGTGCCGATCCGCGGCTGCCGCGCCCGATCCGGCCGCGTGCCGGGGTCGGTCCCGGTCGTACGGTGAACCGGTGAGCCTGTTCGACACCGCGGACCTGTTCGGCGGGGACACCACCCCGCCGCCGGGTGCTGCGCGCAGCGCCGGCGGCGCGGCCGGCCCTGCGGCGGGCCGTGCGGGCGGATCGGACGTCGCGAGCACCGATGGCAAGGCCGCGACCGGCAAGGCCGCGGCCGGCGGGGCAGGCCCGACCCCGCTCGCGGCGCGGCTGCGGCCGCGGAACCTGGATGAGGTCGTCGGCCAGGGCCACCTGCTCGGCACGGGCAGCCCGCTGCGCCGGCTGGTCGAGGGCGGCGGGACGACGTCGGTGATCCTCTGGGGGCCGCCCGGTACGGGGAAGACCACCCTGGCCCACATCGTCTCCCGGGCCACCGGCCGGCGGTTCCGGGAGCTGTCCGCCGTGACGGCGGGGGTGAAGGACGTCCGCGCCGTGATCGACGAGGCGCGCGCTGCCCGCTCGGCCTCCGGCGCGCGCACGGTGCTGTTCATCGACGAGGTCCACCGCTTCACCCGCACCCAGCAGGACGCCCTGCTCCCCTCGGTGGAGCTCGGCTGGGTCACCCTGGTCGCGGCCACCACCGAAAACCCGTTCTTCTCGGTGGTCAGCCCGTTGCTGTCCCGGTCGCTCCTGCTCACGCTCGAACCGCTCACCGATGACGACATCCGCGGCGTGCTCGACCGGGCGCTGCACGACCCCCGCGGGTACGCCGACCGGGTGGCGCTGACCGACGAGGCCCGTGAGCACGTGGTCCGCCTCGCCGGCGGGGACGCCCGCCGCGCGCTGACCGTCCTCGAGGCGGGTGCCGAGGCACTCCTGGCCGACCTCGCCGCGGCCGTTCCCCTCGACCTCGGCGCTCCCAGCGCGCCCGGTGCGGCCGCCGCTCCCGGCGCTTCCGCCGTTCCCGCTGATCCCGCCGATTCGGCCGTTCCCGGCGATTCGGCCGATCCCGGCGATTCGGCCGATCCCGGTGGAGCCGCCGGCGGTGCCGGGCCTGGTCGGCCGGTGGCGCGGCTCGAGGTGGACGTGCTCGAACAGGCCGTCAACCGGGCGGCCGTGCGCTATGACCGGTCCGGTGACCAGCACTACGACGTGATCAGCGCGTTCATCAAGTCGATGCGCGGCGGCGATGCCGACGCCGCGCTGCACTACCTCGCCCGGATGCTGGAGGCGGGCGAGGACCCTCGGTTCATCGCCCGCCGTATGATCATCCTGGCCAGCGAGGACGTCGGGATGGCCGATCCGGGAGCGCTCGGCGTCGCGGTCGCCGCCGGGCAGGCGCTCGATCTGGTCGGCCTGCCCGAGGCGCGGCTCGCGCTCGCCCAGGCGGTCATCCACCTCGCCCTAGCACCGAAGTCGAACGCGGTGATCCGGGCGATCGACGCCGCCAGCGCCGACGTGCGTGCCGGCCGGGCCGGCCCGGTGCCGGCGCATCTGCGCGACGCCCACTATCGGGGGGCCGCCAGGGCCGGCAGCGGGGCCGGGTACCGCTACCCGCACGACGCCCCCGGCGGCGTCGTCCGCCAGCAGTACCCGCCCGACGGGCTGACCGGTACGGACTACTACCAGCCCGGCGGCAACGGCTTCGAGCGCCGGGCCACCGAACGCCTGCGTGAACTGCGATCCACCGTGCGGGGCACGCCCGTGGGCGGTCCGGACGGCGGGCGGCAGCGCGGGCCGGTCACGATGCCGGACGCGATGCCGGACGCGACGCCGGACGCGATGCCGGACACGGCGCCACCGGGACCGTCCGGCTGAGCGCCGGTCTCGCAACCACCGTTGTGCCGCCCGAGAGACGCCCTGGCCACGGGCCCGCGCCCCAGACCGGGCGATGGGGGTTACCCGTGGCCCCTGCGGCTGCCTCGGTAAGGTCACATGAGGGCGCCACCGGGGTGGCGCCCACGGCGTCCACGGTCACCGCGGTTGCGGTCCGCGGGTTTCGCGGCCACCGACGGCCGCGTCCCACGCAGGCCGCGAGCCCTCGCGACCGAGGGCCCTGCTGGCGGACCGCGGCGTGGCACGGCGTGCCGGATCGGGTGGGGTGGGACCGGCCCAATCGACGATGGAGGCAGGAGCACATATGTCCGGTGGAGCGGTCGCGGGCCTGATCGCGTCGGGCGCGTTCGCGGTGCTCGCCCTCTTCGGCTGTTTCGTCCTGCTCAAACTCGGCAAGATCTTCGACGAGGCGGCGGCGCGGGTGCGTCAGACCGGTGTCGCCATCGACGAGGGAACTGCCCGGGTTCGGCAGGCCGGTGCGACGGTCGACGAGGTCAACGTGGCACTCGCCCATGTGAACAAGGAGCTGGACCGGGTCGACGCGATCACGGCCAACGTGCAGTCGATCACGACGAACGTCTCCTCGCTGACGTCGCTGTTCGCGGCGACGCTCGGTGGCCCGATGGTTCGGGTGGCCGCGTTCAGCTACGGCGTGCGCCAGGCTGCGGCCAAGCGCACCCGATCCGAGGTCGAGTCGCGGGTGAAGTCGCAGATGAAGGCGGACAAGGCGGACAAGGCGGACAAGGCGGACAAGGCGGCCCGGCGCACGGTCGCCGAGGACGCCGGCCTGACCCAGGTCGCCGGGGCGGCCGACGGACGCCGGGGGGGCCGCTAGATGTCCAGGATCTTCTATCTGGCGTTCGGCGCCGCGGCCGGCGTCGTGGTGGTGCGCCGGGCGGCGAAGGCCGCTGCGGCCCTCACTCCGACGAGCCTGGCCGGATCTCTCGTACAGTCGGTGCAGGAGTTCCTCGCGGACGTGCGTGAGGCGGCGGCGGAGCGGGAGGAGGAGATCCGTGTTGCTCTCGGCCTCGACCGCGACCCGGACGACGATGCCTCCGCCCCCTCCGGGCGGCCCGCCGACGCCGGTGGGAGTGCCGGTGGCGCCGGGCCGGCCGGCTATCCGGACGGCCTCGACGACGCCGAGCGCACCATGCGGCTGGTCCCGGGCGCCCGCCGGCCCTGACGGCGCGGCGGCCGCACGGGCGGCGGCAGCATCGCCGCCCACCCCCGGATGACGCCCCTCCTCCCACCAGTCTGGACGATGTGAACCCGATGGACACGGCCGAGATCCGCAGCCGCTTTCTCAACCACTTCGCCCGGCGCGGGCACACCGTCATCCCGAGCGCCTCGCTGGTCGCTCAGGACCCGACGCTGCTGCTGGTCAACGCCGGAATGGTGCCGTTCAAGCCCTACTTCCTCGGGGACCTGGCGGCGCCGTGGCCGCGGGCGACGAGCGTGCAGAAGGTCGTGCGTACCGTCGACATCGAGAATGTGGGCCGCACCGCCCGGCACGCCTCGTTCTTCCAGATGTGCGGCAACTTCTCCTTCGGCGACTACTTCAAGGCCGAGGCGATCCCGTTCGCCTTCGAGCTGCTCGTCGACGGGTTCGGCTTCAAGCCGGACGACCTGTGGGCCACGGTCTACCTCGACGACGACGAGGCCGAGCGGATCTGGTTGGACCTGCTGCCCGCCGAGCGCATTCAGCGCCGCGGCAAGGAGGACAACTTCTGGTCGATGGGCGTGCCCGGTCCGTGCGGGCCGTGCAGCGAGATCTACTTCGACCGGGGCGCGGCGTACGGCCGCGAGGGCGGGCCGATCGCCGACGAGGAGCGCTACCTCGAGGTCTGGAACCTCGTGTTCATGCAGTACGAGCGGGGTGAGGGCGCCGGGTACGACTACCCGATCCTGCGCGAGCTGCCGGCCCGCAACATCGACACGGGCATGGGCCTGGAGCGGATGGCGACGATCCTGCAGGGCGTCGACAACCTCTACGAGATCGACATCTCCCGCCCGGTGCTCGACGCCGCCGGCCGGCTCACCGGCCGCCGCTACGGCGCCGACCCGGCCGACGACGTGCGGCTGCGCGTCGTCGCCGACCACACCCGCACCGCGGCGATGCTCATCGCCGACGGCGTCGTCCCCTCCAACGAGGGCCGCGGCTACGTGCTGCGCCGCCTGCTGCGCCGAGCGGTGCGCGACGCCCGGCTGCTCGGCGCGCGCGAGCCGGTCATGGGCGAGCTGTTCGGCGTCGTCGGCGCCGCGATGGGCCCGATCTACCCGGAGCTCGTCGACAACGCCGAGACGATCACCGGCGTCGCCGTCGCGGAGGAGGCGTCGTTCGCCGAGACGCTGCGCACCGGCACGACGATCTTCGACGCGGCGGTGCGGCAGGTCCGCTCCACGGGTGCGGCGACCCTCGGCGGCGACGAGGCGTTCAAGCTCCACGACACCTACGGCTTCCCGATCGACCTGACGCTGGAGATGGCCGCCGAGGCGGGGCTGTCCGTCGACGAGGCCGGGTTCCGCCGGCTGATGGAGCGCCAGCGCCAGACCGCCAAGGCCGACCGGGCCGCGCGGCGCATCGGCAACGTCGACCTGTCGGCGTTCCGGCCGATCCTGGCCCGCTCCGGCGCGACGACCTTCACCGGCTACGAGGAGCTGTCGCGCGAGTCCGGCGTCGTCGGTCTTGTCGGCATCGCCGACGGCGCGGGCCTGGCGGCGGTCGGCGAGGGCGACGAGGTCGGGGTCGTCCTCGACGCCACCCCCTTCTATGCCGAGAGCGGCGGCCAGGAGCCGGACTTCGGGCTGCTGCGCTTCGACGGCGGCGAGGTCGAGGTCCTCGACGTCCAGCGGCCGGTGCCGGAGCTGGTCCTGCACCGGGTGCGGGTGCGCTCCGGTGAGCTGCGCCTCGGCGACCGGGTGCAGGCCGAGGTCGACGAGAACCGCCGCCGCGCGGTGTCCCGTTCGCACACCGCCACCCACCTCGTGCATGCCGCGTTCCGTCGGGCGCTGGGGGAGGGGGCGACCCAGGCCGGCTCGCTGAACTCCCCGGGCCGGCTGCGCTTCGACTTCCACGCCCTCGGCGCCGTCCCGCCGTCGGTCCTCACCGACGTCGAGGACGAGATCAACGAGGTGGCGCTGCGCGACCTGCCGGTCCGTGCGTTCGTCACGACCCAGGAGGAGGCCCGCCGGCTCGGCGCGATGGCGCTGTTCGGCGAGAAGTACGGTGACGCCGTGCGCGTCGTCGACGTGGGCGACTACGCCCGCGAGCTGTGCGGCGGCACCCATGTCGCCAGCTCGGCCCAGCTCGGCGCGGTCAAGCTGCTCTCGGAGTCGTCGATCTCTGCCGGAACCCGCCGGGTGGAGGGGCTGGTCGGCATCGACGCGTTCCGCTACCTGGCCCGCGAGCACCTGCTCGTCTCCCAGCTGTCCACGGCGCTCAAGGCCCGCCCCGACGAGCTGGCCGATCGCGTCACCGACATCGTGGGCCGGCTGCGCGACGCCGAGCGGGAGCTGGACCGGCTGCGGGCCGCCGCGGTGCTCGCCGGCGCCGGGGCGCTGGCCGAGGGCGCCGAGGACGTCGGCGGCATCGCCGTGGTTACCGCCGAGGTGCCCGCCGGCACCGCGCCCGACGACGTGCGCCTGCTGGCGATGGACGTGCGCGGCCGGCTGGCGGGGCGGTCCGCGGTCGTCGCCGTCGTCAAGGCCGACGGCTCCTCGATCGTCGTGGTCACCGACTCCGGCGCTCGGTCGGCGGGGCTGCGCGCCGGCGACCTGGTCCGCAACTCCTGGGCGAGCCTGGGCGGCAAGGGCGGCGGCAAGCCCGACATCGCCCAGGGCGGCGGCGGGAACCCCGAGATGGTCCCGGCCGTCTTCGCGAAGCTGCGTGGGCTGGTGGCCGAGCTCGCGTCCCGGTGACCCTCCGGCGGACCCGGTGAGCGAGCCGGGGAGCGGGCCGGAGAGGAGCGGGCCGGGGAGGAGTGGGCCGGGCAGTGCCAGCTCGGCCTCGCGGCCCGGGGTTCGCGTCGGCGTCGATGTCGGCTCCGTGCGGGTCGGGGTCGCCGCCAGCGACCCCGGCGGTGTCCTCGCAGTGCCCGTCACGACCCTGGCGCGGGACAAGCGCCATAATGCGGACATCGACCAGCTTGTCCAGATCGTGCGAGACAGGCAGGCTGTAGAGGTCGTGGTGGGCCTGCCCAGGCAGATGTCGGGGCAGGAGGGGCGGGCGGTCCAGTTGGTCCGGCAGTACGTCGAGGTACTCGCCGAGCGGATCGCCCCCGTCCCCGTGCGGTTCGTGGACGAGCGGCTCACCACGGTTGCGGCTCATCGCAGAATGGCCGAGCGTGGCGTTCGTTCCCGCGCCCGCCGCAGTCTCGTGGATCAGGAGGCAGCCGTGCAGATCCTGCAGCACGACCTGGACAGCCGCCCCCGGGGCGGCGTGCCCGGCGTGGCCGGGTCCACGGAGGCATCTTCCACGGAGGCCACTTCCCGGGATGCGAGGTGACGGGCGGCAACCTCGACGAGATGCTCGACGAGGATCCCTATCGCCGTGGCCGCCGCTCCTCCGGACATGCCGACCGCCGACCGGCCGACCGGGCCTCGGTCGACCGTGGCCCGCTCGACCGTCGCCCGGGTGAGCGAGGCTCCGCCGGCAGACGTCCCGAGGGATATCCCGAGGACGGCTATGCCGACGAGGGGTACGCCGAGGACGGGTACGTCGACGAGGGCTATGCCGAAGGGGGCCACGTCGACGAGGGCTACGCCGGCGGGGACTATGCGGGCGAGGACTATGCCGACGACTACGGGGACGAGCCGCACCCGCGCGACGCCGGGGCCGGCTCCCGCCGTGACCGCCGCGGCGGCGGCCGGCGTGATCGCCACTCCGCCGGCGGCTACCCGCCGCCGGACGACGCCGAGGACTGGAGCGGCGGCTGGGACGACGACGGCGCCGACGAGCGCCGCGGCCGGGCGCTGCCGAAGCTGATCGCCGTCCTCCTCGTCGTCGCCGCTCTGCTGGGCGTCGCCATCTTCGGCATCGGTAAGGTCATCGGCCGGGTCTCCGGCGGCAGCTCAACCAGCGCCGACTACTCCGGCTCGGGCGACGGCATCGCGGTGGTCCAGGTCCCCGACGGCGCCACCGCCCGCCAGATCGCCGTGGAGCTGCACGACGCGGACGTGACCGCGTCCGTCTCGGCGTTCGTCAAGGCCGCCTCCGCCAACCCCAAGTCGCTGGGCATCCAGCCGGGCACCTACCGGCTGCGCAGCCAGATGAGCGCCGAGGCGGCGCTCGCCGCGTTGCTCGATCCGGCGTCCTCCGCGCCGTTCAAGTTCGTCATCAAGGAGGGCATGACCGTCCACCAGGTGCTCGACGGCCTGCACCAGCGGCTCGGCCTGCCGTTGAGCGACCTGGAGGCGATCGCCCGCAACCCCGCCCAGCTCGGCCTGCCGTCCTACGCGCCGACCCTGGAGGGCTACCTCTTCCCGTCCACCTACGACCTGGTGCCCGGGTCCACCCCCGTTCAGTTGCTGACCTCCTTCGTCGCCCGCTTCAAGAAGGAGGCGGCGTCGATCGACCTGGAGGCCAAGGCCGCCGCGATAGGGGTCAGGCCGGCCGACATCGTGACCATCGCCTCGATCGTCGAGAAGGAGGTCGCGAACGCCGGCGAGGGGCCGAAGGTCGCCCGGGTGATCTACAACCGGCTCGGTGACACCACCGGGCGCTTCCGTCGCCTCGACATGGACTCCACCACCCGCTACGCCGAGGACGAGTACGAGGGCCCGCTGACGAGGGACCAGCTAAACAAGGCCAATCCGTACAACACTCGCTCGGTGGCCGGCCTGCCCCCGGGCGCGATCTCCAATCCGGGGATCTGGGCGCTGAAGTCCGCCCTGGAACCGGCCGCCGGGTCATGGTTGTATTTCGTGTCCATGCCGCAGAGCAGGGTGACGCGTTTCGCCACGACCGATGCGGAGTGGGCCGAGGCGCGGGCGCAGTACCGCGCCGAGGGCGGCAGGGAGTAACGGGGTCCCGGACTGGCGACCGACGGGTGTGAACACGGGCGGCGGCGGGCGATCCGGCGCGTTCGTCGTGCCCGGACGCCCCTGAACCAGGCGGGAGGCCACGTGGTGCGGGAGATCCAACTGGGCGGCGCAGGCGCGGCGGGCGGCCTGGGCGGCGGTGGTGGCGGGGGAAACGGTGGTGGCGGGGGAAACGGTGGTGGGGGAAACGGTGGCGTGGGCGCGCGGCCGGCGGCGCAGCGGCCGCAGAGCGTCGCCGCCGCGGCGACGCCCGCGCATCCGGCCCGCGCCGCGGTGCTCGGCGCCCCGGTGGACCACTCGCTCTCCCCGGTGCTGCACGCGGCCGCCTACGCGGAGCTCGGACTCGCCGTCACCTACACGGCCATCCACTGCGACGCGCCCGGCCTGCCGGCGATGGTGGAGCGGGTCCGGTCCGACCCGGACTGGGTCGGCCTGTCCCTGACGATGCCGCTCAAGACCGTCGCCGTGGACCTGCTCGACGAGGTCGACCCGACGGCCGCGGCGATCGGCGCGGTCAACACCGTCGTCGTCGGCGAGGCCGGACGGTTGCACGGCTACAACACCGACGTCGTGGGCATCGGCGTCGCCCTGCGCCGGGTCATGCGCGGCGCGGTGCCCGGCCAACCGCTGATTCTCGGCGCCGGTGGCACCGCCCGCGCGGCCGTCGCCGCCGTCGCCGCCGCCGGCTGCCCGCACGTCGCCGTGGTGGCGCGGCGCCCCGAGGCGGTCGCGGAGGTGGCCCGGATCGGCGCCCGCCTCGGCGTCGAGGTGACGGCGCTGCCCTGGGAGCTGCTCGCCACCGGCCTGCCCACCGGTCCGGACCTCGTCATCGCCACCACCCCCGCCGGCGCGACCGACCCCCTCGCGACCCGCCGCTGGCCGGCGTCCAGCCAGCTCGTCGAGTTGCTGTACCACCCGTGGCCGACCGCGCTGGCCGCCGCCGCGTACCGGGCCGGCGCCCGCGTAGCCAGCGGCCTGGAGATCCTCGCCGCCCAGGCCGTCGGGCAGGTCGAGCACTTCACGGGCCGCCGCGTCTCCTCCGGGGTGCTGTTGACCGCCGGCCAGGCCGCCCTCGACGAACGCACGGGTGCGGATACCACCATTCGGTCCGACACTCACCGCGCCGGCCCGACCGTCGGGTGATGTCGGTGCCGGGCCGCTAGCGGTGGGCGAGATCGGGCTCAGCGTACTGATCGCGCTGGTGGCGCTCGCGGTCGCGGTGCCGGTCGGGCACCGGGTCGTGGCCGGCGTGCTCCCGCCGGACGGCGACGAACCGCGCCGCGCCGCCCCCGGGTCGGCGACTCTGGGGATCGCCGCAGCGGTGGTCGTGGCCGCGGTGACCGCCGCGCTGCATCGCCACCCGGGCTGGTTACCCGCCTACCTGTATCTCAGCGTGGTCGGGGTGTGGCTGGCCGCGGCCGACCTGCGGGTGCACCGGTTGCCCGACCTGCTGGTGCTGCCGTCCTACCCGGTGCTCGCCGCGCTGCTCGGGCTCGCCGCGCTGGTCGACGGCGCGCCGGGTCGTCTGCCGCGGGTCGTGATCGCCGGCGCCGCCTGCTGGCTGGCCTTCCTGGCGCTGTACCGGCTGCCGGGCGCCGGCCTCGGCCGGGGCGACGTCAAGCTCGTGGGACTGCTCGGCGGGGCGCTGGGCTGGCTGGGCTGGCCGAGCGTGGTGTTCGGGATGTTCGCCGGGGTGGTCCTCGGCGGGGTGGCGGCGCTCGTGCTGCTCGCTGCCCGCCGGGCCCGCTGGCACGACCGCCTCGCCTACGGGCCGTTCCTGCTGGCCGGAACCCTGCTGGCGGTCCTGGCCGGCGGCGGCTGACCGGGGAAGCCGGAACTTTCCCGACAGGTGGGTCTCGGCGGGCTGCGGACGTGACCGGAGTTCCCGACGCGAGGTGCTCCACCGGTGGTCGTGAAACACTGGGGGCATGGTGCGTTGGTTGACTGCCGGGGAGTCGCACGGTCCCGCCCTGGTGGCCACGGTCGAGGGGCTGCCCGCGGGTATCCGGGTGACCAGTGACGACATCGCCGCGGAGCTCGCCCGCCGGCGTCTCGGGCACGGCCGTGGGGCACGGATGAGCTTCGAGCGGGACGTGGTCGAGCTGCTCGGCGGCCTGCGCCACGGTGTCTCGCTGGGCGGTCCGATCAGTGTCGTCGTCCGCAACAGCGAGTGGCCGAAGTGGGAGCGGGTCATGTCGCCCGACCCGGTCGACCCGGCCGCGCTCGCGGGCCTGGGCCGCAACGCCCCGCTCACCCGGCCCCGGCCCGGCCACGCCGACCTCGCCGGCATGCAGAAGTACGGCTTCGACGACGCCCGCCCGGTGCTTGAGCGCGCCAGCGCCCGCGAGACGGCCGCGCGCGTCGCGCTCGGCACCGCGGCGAAGGCGCTGCTGCGCCAGGCGTACGGCATCGAGATCCTCTCCCACGTCGTGGCGATCGGCGCGGCCGAGGTCCCGCCGGGCCTGCCCGCGCCCACCTCGCTCGCGGCGATCGACGCCGACCCCGTCCGCTGTGCCGACCAGGCGAGCAGCGTGCGGATGGTCGCCGAGATCGATGCCGCCCACGCCGACTCCGACACCCTCGGCGGCATCGTCGAGGTGCTGGCCTACGGCTGCCCGCCGGGGCTCGGCAGCTACGTGCACGGCGACCGCCGCCTCGACGCGCGCCTCGCCGGCGAGCTCATGGGCATCCAGGCGATCAAGGGCGTCGAGTTCGGCGACGGCTTCACCACGGCCCGCCGCCGTGGCTCGGTGGCGCACGACGAGATCGAGCCGGTGGGCGGCGTGGGCCGGCGCGTGCGGCGCGCCACCGACCGGGCCGGCGGCGTCGAGGGCGGCATGACCACCGGCGAGCCCCTGCGGGTCCGGGTGGCGATGAAGCCGATCTCCTCACTCACCCGCCCGCTGTCCACCGTGGACGTGACCACCGGCGAGGCCGCGGTCGCGATCAACCAGCGGTCGGACGTGTGCGCGGTGCCCGCCGCGGGCGTCGTCACCGAGGCGATGGTCGCGCTCGTGCTCGCCGACGCGGCCCTGGAGAAGTTCGGCGGCGACTCGGTGGAGGAGACCCGGCGCAACTGCGAGGGATACCTGAAGTCCCTGGTCATCCATTGACGCGGCGGTTATCCGCCGGTCGGGGTCATCCACTGGTTCGGGACATCCGCTGATCGGGCCATCCACCGGTCGTCGGGCAGAACTGCAGACGGGGTAAAACAGGATCATGGTTGGGGAGGCGGCGCCGGCGGCGTCGGCCGGGCCGCGCGCGGTCCTGGTCGGGGCGCCCGGCGCGGGCAAGACGACGGTGGGAACCCGGCTCGCGCAGCGGTGGGGCGTCGGGTTCCGCGACACCGACGCGGACGTCGAGGCGGAGCTCGGCCGCAGCGTCGCCGACATCTTCATCGAGTTCGGCGAGGAGTACTTCCGGGCCGCGGAGGCGCGGGCGGTGGCCGCCGCGCTCGCCGAGCACCGCGGGATCGTCGCCCTGGGCGGCGGGGCGGTCCTCGCCGCCGACACCAGGGCGCTGCTCGCCGGTCACCGGGTCGTCTACCTGGAGGTCGGCGTGTCCGACGCGGTGCGCCGGGTCGGCCTCGCGCGCGACCGGCCGCTGCTCGTCGAGGGGCCGCGCGCCCGGCTCGCCGCCCTGCTCAAGGCCCGCCAGCCGCTGTACGCCGAGGTGGCGGCGGTCGTCATCGACACCGCCGGCCGCGAGCCGGACGAGGTCGCCGATCTGGTCGCCGCCGCCCTGGCGGAACTGCCCGCGCCGCCGGCTACGGGGGCGTCAGTGAGGATTCCACGGTGAGTGTGCAGGCGAGGGTGTCCGACGTCGTACGGATCCCGGTCCGTCCCGGCGGCGAGCGGGCCTACGACGTCGTGCTCGGTGAGGGGCTGCTCGGCGATCTCGCGGAGACGGTCGCCGGGCGGACCCGCGCCGCGGTGATCCATCCGGCGGCGCTGCGGACCACGGCGGACGCCGTCGTCGCGGACCTGCGGGCGAACGCGGGGGTCGAGGCGCACGCGGTCGAGGTGCCCGACGGCGAGGAGGCCAAGCAGCTACGCATCGCCGGCTTCTGCTGGGACGTCCTCGGTCGGATCGGCTTCACCCGGGACGACGTGATCATCGGTCTCGGTGGCGGCACCGTGACCGACCTGGCCGGGTTCGTCGCCGCGAGCTGGCTGCGGGGGGTGGACGTCGTCCAGGTGCCGACCACCGTGCTCGGCATGGTCGACGCGGCCGTCGGCGGCAAGACCGGCATCGACATCGACGCGGGCAAGAACCTGGTCGGGGCGTTCCACCAGCCGCTGACCGTCCTGTGCGACCTCGCCGCGCTGGCCACGCTGCCGGCCGTCGAGGTGCGCGCCGGGCTCGCCGAGGTGGTCAAGACCGGGTTCATCGCCGACGCCGCCATCCTCGACCTGCTCGACGACGACCCCACGGGCGCCGCGCACCTGCCCGAACTGGTCGAACGGTCCGTCCGGGTCAAGGCCGACGTCGTGTCCGGCGACCCCCGGGAGGCCGGCCGTCGAGAGATCCTCAACTACGGCCACACCCTCGGCCACGCGATCGAGAAGGTCGAGCACTTCACCTGGCGGCACGGCGCGGCGATCTCGGTGGGCATGGTGTTCGCGGCGGAGCTGTCGCGGCTCGTCGCCGGCCTCGACGACGCCACCGCCGACCGGCACCGCGAGCTGCTGACCCGCATCGGCCTGCCGGTGACCTACCGCGGCGACCGGTGGCCGGCACTGCTCGACGCCATGCGCGTGGACAAGAAGTCCCGCGGCCGCCGGCTGCGTTTCATCGGTCTGACCGCTCAGGGCGAGACCGTCATCCTCGACAATCCGGACACCGGCCTGCTGATCGCCGCGTTCACGGCGGTCGCTTCCGACGGCCTGGCGCTGCCCGACGCACCCTGAACGCACCGCTGCCCCGGGTCGCCGGGCGCCTGGGCTCGGTAGACTTGTCGCGGCCTGGCTGATCGCCGCCGCGCAGGGACCGGCAGCGGTTCCGGGCGGGCGGTCGCGGCCGGCAGGGTCGCCGCGGTGCGTGCGACCCGATGACTCTAGGCTTCAGCACGACGACGATCCGCCGTGCCGATGCACGGCAACCGAACGGGAGAACGCGCGCAGTGGCGACCAGCAACGACCTGAAGAACGGCATGACGCTCGACATCGACGGGGTGTTGTGGAACGTCGTCGGCTTCCAGCACGTCAAGCCGGGTAAGGGCGGGGCGTTCGTCCGCACGACCCTGAAGAACGTGCTCACCGGGAAGGTCGTCGACCGCACCTTCAACGCCGGCGTCAAGGTCGAGGTCGCGACCGTGGACCGGCGCGAGATGACCTACCTCTACCGGGACGGCGCCGAGTTCGTCTTCATGGACAGCGAGTCCTACGACCAGATCCCGATCCCGCCCGAAGTCGTCGGCACGACCGCCGACTACATGCTGGAGAACACCGTCGCCACCGTCGCGCTGCACGACGGCGCCCCGCTCTACGTGGAGCTGCCCGCCAGCGTCGAGCTGACCATCGCCCAGACCGACCCGGGCGTGCAGGGCGACCGTTCGACCGGCGGCACGAAGCCCGCGACCCTGGAGACGGGGGCGACGATCAACGTGCCGCTGTTCATCACGACCGGCGAGAAGGTCAAGGTCGACACCCGCGACGGCCGTTATCTGGGCCGGGTGACGAGCTGAGCGCCAGGTCCAAGGCCCGCAAGCGCGCGCTGGACATCCTGTTCGAGGCGGACGTGCGCGGCGTCGCCGTCCCGGAGATCCTCGCCGCCCGGCGCGCCCAGGCCGACCCGCCCGTCTCGGAGTATGCCGAGGGGCTGGTCAGGGGCGTCGTCGAGCACTGGCGGGAGATCAACGAGCGGATCGGCCGGCACGCCGAGGGCTGGACGCTGGAGCGCATGCCCCCGGTCGACCGCAACATCCTGCGGATCGCCGTGCTGGAGCTGTTGTGGCGGCCCGACGTTCCGCCCCGGGTCGTCATCGACGAGGCGGTGGAACTCGCGAAGAACCTGTCCACCGACCGATCGCCGATGTTCGTCAACGGCCTGCTCGGCAGCCTGGTCGACGCCGGGGCGGTGCCGGTGACGGCCGAACAGGCGGCGGCAGGGCAGGTCCCGGCCGCGGGCGAGGTCCCGGCGGCGGGCCGCCCGGCCCCGCCGGGTCCGGACACCGGGCCGGGCCGGGCGTCCTGACCTGCCGGGTTGGCCGGTGCCGCGATCGGCGTGCCCGGTACGTCGCCCCAGCGACGTACCGGGGTACCCCCGGCTGCCTGTGTGCCACTCGCGTACGGCCGGCCGGAGACCCCGAAAGCCGACCCGCGATCACATCGAGCTGAAGCTGCTGTGCCACGAACGAGACTGCTGATGGTGCTGCGACGCTAGGTGGTGCCGGAACGCTGGTGGTGCTGCAACGCTGCTGGTGCTGGTGCTGGTGCTGCAACGCTGGTGGTGCTGGAACCGCTGGTGCTGTGCTGGAACCGCTGGCCGTGCTGGAACGTTGATGCTGCTGGAACCGCTGGTTGGTGCGCTGTCGGTGAAGCCCCGCGTGGTTGTCAGACGTCGGAAGCGGTGGCGTCCGCGCCCTGCTCCGGGGACAGCACGCCCCACGAGACGAGCTGTTCGGTGAGCTTGCTGGGGGAGGTGTCGTAGATCACCGCGAGGGAACGCAGGTCCTCGTAGCGGATGGAGAGAACCCGGCCGTTGTAGTCGCCGCGCTGGCTCTGAATGGTAGCCGCGTACCGCGCGAGCGGTCCGCCCTGCTCCTTGGGCACCTGGGAAAGGCGCTCGAGGTCGAGGACGATCCGCGGAGACTGCTCCAGCGGGGCGACGGTGGAACCCTCGGGAAGAAGCTCCCCGACCGGAACGCCGTAGAACTCCGCGAGCTCCGAGAGACGCTGTACGGTGACGGCGCGGTCCCCACGTTCGTAGGAACCGACGACGACGGCTTTCCACCGACCGTGCGACTTCTCTTCGACGCCATGAAGCGAGAGCCCCTGCTGGGTGCGTATCGCGCGCAGCCGAGCACCGAGCGCCTTCGCATAGTCGGACATCGGAGTGCCCACTCCTGTCGTGGTCGATCAGTTGGAACCGGGGCTCGTGCCGCCGGCGGTTACCGATAGTAGTGCCCGCCGGGTTGAGGCTCGACACCCGGGGGGTCGTGTCGCTTCTTTCTTTGTACCACTTTCTGTAGCCCTCCGGTTGCGCCCTACGCCTGCCCGGCGGGAACTTCCGCCGATCGCCGTATCGGCGCATGCGGAAGTGAACCCGGTGACGTGCAGTCACGGCTTGGCGATGATAGTTGGCGCGGCAACAATCCGCACGGGCCGGCGAACCGGGGGCGCGGACGGAGTCAGGCGACCGGACGGGGGTCGGCGGGCCCTTGCCGCGAGACCCTCACTCGTCCGGAGTGCCCTGGTAACGTCGCTGAGACCGCTCCTTTAAGGACCGTCCCGTGAGGCGGGGAAGGAGGGATGCCGCGTGGCCTCTGCCGCCGCGAGCGACCCCGCATCGCGCCGTCCCGGCATTGCCCGGACAGTACTGTCCGCCGACGACATCACCCGGATCGTCAGTCGGATGGCGCACCAGATCCTCGAGAAGACCTCCGGTGGTGCCGGTGTCGTGCTGCTCGGGGTACCCACCCGAGGGGTACCCCTCGCACATCGTCTGGCACAGCGAGTACAGGCCGTCGAGGGAGTGGATCTTCCTGTCGGCTCGCTCGACCCCACGATGTACCGCGACGATCTGCGACTGCGCGGGGTTCGGCCACTGGAGGTGACCGAAATTCCCGACGGCGGGGTCGACGGCCGGGTGGTCATCCTCGTCGACGACGTCCTCTACTCGGGCCGCACGGTGCGTGCCGCGCTCGACGCGCTGGCCGCCTACGGCCGCCCCCGCACGGTCCAGCTCGCCGTCCTCGTCGACCGGGGCCACCGCGAGCTGCCGATCCGCGCGGACTACGTCGGGAAGAACATGCCGACCTCGCGTCGCGAGTCGGTGGCCGTCCGGCTGCGAGAGATCGACGGCGCCGACGGCGTGCTCATCGTCTCGCCCGACGCCGGCCCGACCGGCGCCGCGGCGGGCGCGGCGGACCCGGGAGACCGGCCGTGACCCGGCGCTCGGTCGCCGAGCGCGGGCGCGCGGGGGCGGCGGACCCGTGGGCGGGGAACGGAGGTCGGGTATGAAGGGGCACCTGCTGTCGACGGAGGACCTCAGCCGGGATGACGCGCTGCTGGTGCTGGACACCGCGGAACGGATGGCGCGGGTCGCCGAGGCGTCGGTCCGCAAGCTGCCGACCCTGAGGGGCCGCACCGTGGTCAACCTTTTCTTCGAGGATTCCACCCGTACCCGCACGTCCTTCGAGGTAGCCGCCAAGAGACTGTCGGCCGATGTGATCAATTTTTCGGCGCGCGGGTCAAGCGTGTCGAAGGGCGAGAGCCTGAAGGACACCGCGCAGACCCTCGAGGCGATGGGCGCCGACGCGGTGGTCTGCCGGCATTCCGCCAGCGGCGCGCCGCACCGGCTGGCCACCTGGGTGCGCGGCAGCGTCGTGAACGCCGGCGACGGCACCCACGAGCATCCGACCCAGGCGCTGCTCGACGCGTTCACCATGCGCCGGCGGCTCGGTCGGGTCGAGGGGCTCGCCGTCACGATCGTCGGCGACGTGCTGCATTCCCGGGTGGCGCGGTCCAACGTCTGGCTGCTTGCCACCCTCGGCGCCAGTGTGACGGTGGTGGCCCCGCCGACGCTGTTGCCTATCGGTGTCTCCTCGTGGCCGGTCGAGGTGTCGTACGACCTGGACGCGGTGCTGCCCAAGACCGATGTGGTGATGATGCTGCGGGTCCAGCGGGAGCGGATGTCGGCGGCGTTCTTCCCCACCGAGCGGGAATACAGCCGCCGCTACGGGCTGGACGTCGACCGGGCCGCGACCCTGCCCGAGCACGCCCTGGTCATGCATCCGGGGCCGATGGTGCGCGGGATGGAGATCGCCTCTCGGGTCGCCGACTCCGACCGGTCGACGGTGGTGGAGCAGGTGGCGAACGGGGTGAGCGTGCGGATGGCCGTGTTGTATCTGCTGCTGGGCGGTTCCGGGGAGGTCTCATGACGGCGGGTGCGGGTGCGGGTGCGGGTGGCGCGGGGGGTCCGGTCGGTGGGGCGGCGGGGGGCTCGGGCCAGTCCTGGGTGCTGCGCCGGGTCCGCCCGCTCGGCGGGGATCCCGTCGACGTGCTGCTCGCCGACGGGGTCGTGGCGGCCTGGCGGCCCGCGGGCTCGACCGGCCCGGACTCCGAGGGCCTGCCCGCCGGCACGACCGTCCTGGACACCGACGGCCTGATCATGCTGCCGGGCCTGGTCGACCTGCACACCCACCTGCGCGAACCGGGTCGGGAGGATGCCGAGACGGTCGAGTCGGGCACCCGGGCCGCGGCGCTCGGCGGCTACACCACCGTGTTCGCCATGGCGAACACCAACCCGGTCGCCGACACCGCGGGCGTCGTCGAGCAGGTCTGGCGGCTCGGGCTCGACGCCGGCCACTGCGACGTGCGGCCGGTCGGCGCGGTCACGGTCGGGCTGGCGGGGGAGCGGCTGGCCGAACTCGGCGCGATGGCGACATCCGCGGCCGAGGTGCGGGTGTTCTCCGACGACGGGCACTGCGTGTCCGACGCCCTGCTCATGCGCCGGGCGCTGGAGTACGTCAAGGCGTTCGACGGGGTGATAGCCCAGCACGCCGAGGAGCCGAAGCTGACCGCCGGCGCCCAGATGAACGAGGGGGTCGTGGCCGCCCGGCTGGGCCTGCCCGGCTGGCCCGCGGTCGCCGAGGAGGCGATCATCGCCCGGGACGCGCTGCTGGCCGGGCACGTCGGTTCCCGGCTGCACGTCTGCCACGTCTCCACCGCGGGCTCGGTGGAGCTCATCCGCTGGGCGAAGGCGAAGGGCTGGCAGGTCACCGCCGAGGTCACCCCGCACCACCTGCTGCTCACCGACGACCTGGTCAGCTCGTACGACCCGGTCTACAAGGTCAACCCGCCGCTGCGGACCGCCGAGGACGTCGCCGCGCTGCGCGCCGGCCTCGCCGACGGGACGATCGACTGTGTGGCGACCGACCACGCCCCGCACGCGCTGGAGGACAAGGAGACCGAGTGGGCCGCGGCCCGGCCCGGCATGCTGGGCCTGGAGACCGCGCTGTCGGTGGTGATGGAGACGATGGTCATCCCCGGCCACCTCGACTGGGCCGGCGTCGCCGACCGGATGGCCCTGGCCCCGGCCCGCATCGGTGGCCTGCCGCGACCGGCGGCCGAGGGGTGGAGTTCCATAGCGGTGGGTGCGCCCGCGACCGTGACGCTGCTCGACCCGTCACCGTGGCGGGTCGTCGAGGCGGACACGCTTGCCAGCCGCAGCCGCAACACCCCCTATGCGGGGCGGTCTCTGCCGGGAGCGATCCGCGCCACGTTCCTGCGAGGCCGACCCACCGTGCTCGACGGGAAGGTCGTATGACTGTCTCGCTGGCAGCCGCCTCGCCGTTCGCCGACTCACCCGCCGCCCCAGGACCGGTCGTCCTCGCCGCGGGCCGGGGACCGGACCGCCTGGGCCTGCACCTGCTGCTCGTGGTGGGCCTGCTGCTGCTGTTCGTCGCGGTGGTGGGGGCGATGCTGCGGGCCTGGCGCACCAAGGCCGACCAGCAGGAGGAGGATCTACCCGAGCTGCCCGACCCGCCGGCCGAGCCCGGCACGGTCTTCGCCGCCCCGCTGCGCGGGATGTACCTCGGCACCGTCGACGCCGGCCACTGGCTGGAGCGGATCGCCGCGCACGGCCTGGGCGGGCGGACCGGCGGGTACGTCAGCGTGTATGAGACCGGAGTACGGGTGGATCGCGGCAGCGACGCGTTCTGGATCCCCCGGGACGCCGTCCGCGGCGCCCGGCTGGAGCGGGCCCACGCCGGCAAGGTCTCCGCGCCGGGACGCCTGATCGTGATCGCCTGGTCGTACGGCGGGCACGAACTGGAGACCGGCTTCCGCGGGGAGGACCGGGCGCGCCAGCCCAAGGTGGTCCGCGCCGTGCACGACCTCATCGGCCCGCCGCCGGCCCACCTGGCCTCCGGTGACGTCACCTCGCCGCACGCGGTGCCGCGGATGCGACCCCGGCTGCGCCCGCGGGCCGCGGCCCCGGGACCGGGCGGTGGCCCGCCGCCCCGGCCGGGCTCGGGCCAGCCCACCGAGGAGATGCCGGCGATCCGCACCGGCCCCCGGCTGCGCCGCGGCGAGCGCGGTGCGGCCCGCGGGGAGCGGCCGGGCGCCGCCGACCGGCCCGACTACCCGCAGCGGCGCCGGGACCCCCGCACCCCTGAGCCCCGCACCCCTGAGCTCCGCTACCAGGACGCCGACCAGCCGGATCCCCGCCGCGGCGGTCCGCGCCCGGCCGATCCCGGCCGCGGCGACCCGCGCCGGTCGGCCGGCCCCGCCGACGCCCGTCACCCAGACCCCCGCCGGCCAGCCTCCCGCCAGCCCGACCCCCGCCCTTCTGACCCCCATCCGGCGGACCCGCGCTACGGCGACCTGGGCCGCCCCGAGCAGTCCGACCCCGGCCGGTCACCGGTCGACCCGTTGACCTCACCACTGGGTGAGGTGCGCAGGCTGAAGGAGGATCGGTGAGCACCCTCACCACGACCCCCGGCTCCGCGGCCGGCGACCAGCCCGCGGTCCCCGCGGCGGCGCCGGCGAACCGGCCGGCCGACCGGGCGAACCCGACCCGCGCCGTGTTGATGCTGGAGGACGGGCGCAGCTTCGTCGGCGAGGCGTACGGCGCGATCGGCGAGACCTTCGGTGAAGCCGTGTTCTGCACCGGGATGACCGGGTATCAGGAGACGCTGAGCGACCCGTCGTTTCACGGCCAGATCGTCATCATGACCGCACCGCACATCGGCAACACGGGCGTCAACGACGCCGACTACGAGTCCGACCGCATCCAGGTCGCCGGCTTCGTCGTGCGCGACCCGGCGCGGCGACCGTCGAGCTGGCGGTCGCGCGGCAGCCTCGACGACGAGCTGGCCGCCGCCGGGGTGGTCGGCATCAGTGGCATCGACACCCGGGCGCTGACCCGTCACCTGCGCGAACGCGGGGCGATGCGCTGCGGGATCAGCAGCATGCCGGCCGACGACTCGCCCGCCGACGACTCGCCCGCCGACGACTCGGCCGCCCGCGGCTCGGCCGCCGACGCCGACGAGGGTGGGCAGAGCGCGGCGCTGGCCGCGCTGCTCGACCGGGTCCGCAGCTCGCCGGAGATGGTCGGCGCCGATCTGGCCCCGGTCGTCTCCACCCCGGAGCCCTACGTGGTCCCGGCCGCGACCGGCACGGCGCAGTTCAAGGTCGCCGCGCTGGATCTCGGCATCAAGCGGGCCACCCCCGCCGCCATGGCGGCGCTGGGGTGCGAGGTGCACGTGCTGCCCGCCCGGACCACCGGCGAGGAACTGCTCGCCCTCGAACCCGACGGGGTGTTCCTGTCCAACGGCCCCGGCGACCCGGCGACCGCCGACTACGCCGTCGAGGCCCTGCGCACCGTGCTGCGCGCCGACGTGCCGGTGTTCGGGATCTGCTTCGGCCACCAGTTGCTCGCCCGCGCCCTGGGCTTCGAGACGTACAAGCTGACCTACGGCCACCGCGGGGTGAACCAGCCCGTCGGCGACGTGGCCACCGGCCGCATCGCGGTCACCAGCCAGAACCACGGCTTCGCCGTGAGCGCCCCGCTGACCGGCGTGACGGACACGCCGTTCGGTCGGGTCGTGGCCAGCCATATCGGCCTCAACGACGAGGTCGTCGAGGGATTGGAGTGCCTGGACGTGCCGGCCTTCAGCGTGCAGTTCCATCCGGAGGCCGCGCCGGGACCCCACGACGCGGCCGGCCTGTTCGAGCGGTTCCGCGACCTGATGGCCGCCGCCCGTCAGGCCCGCGCCGCGGTCGCCGGAGAGGAGTCCTGATGCCCCGGCGCGAGGACCTGAGCAGCGTCCTGGTGATCGGCTCCGGGCCGATCGTCATCGGCCAGGCCTGCGAGTTCGACTACTCCGGCACCCAGGCGTGCCGGGTGCTGCGGGCGGAGGGCCTGCGGGTCATCCTGGTCAACAGCAACCCGGCCACGATCATGACGGACCCGGAGATCGCCGACGCGACCTACGTCGAGCCGATCACCCCGGACATCGTCACCAAGATCATCGAGCGGGAACGGCCCGACGCCGTCCTCGCGACCATGGGCGGCCAGACGGCGCTGAACACCGCCGTCGCCCTGCACGACGCAGGCGTCCTGGACCGCTTCGGCGTCCGGCTGATCGGCGCGAACATCGACGCGATCCGCGCCGGCGAGGACCGGCAGGCGTTCAAGGACATCGTCGCCGCCGTCGGCGGCGAGACGGCGCGCAGCGCGATCTGCCACACCGTCGAGGAGTGCCTGGCCGCGGGCGAGGAGTTCGCCTACCCCGTGGTCGTGCGGCCGAGCTTCACCCTCGGCGGCGCCGGCAGCGGCTTCGCCCACGACCCGGCCGAACTCACCCGGATGGCCGCCGACGGCCTCGCGGCGAGCCCGTCGACCGAGGTCCTGGTCGAGGAGTCGATCCTCGGCTGGAAGGAGTTCGAGCTGGAGCTCATGCGCGACCGCGCCGACAACGTGGTCGTCGTCTGCTCCATCGAGAACGTCGACCCGATGGGCGTGCACACCGGCGACTCGATCACCGTCGCCCCGGCGATGACGCTGACCGACCGCGAGTACCAGACGATGCGCGACATGTCGATCGCGGTCATGCGCGCCGTCGGGGTCGACGCCGGCGGGTGCAACATCCAGTTCGCCGTCGACCCGGCGACGGGCCGGCAGATCGTCATCGAGATGAACCCGCGGGTGTCGCGCTCGTCGGCACTGGCGTCCAAGGCCACCGGCTTCCCGATCGCCAAGATCTCGGCGAAGCTCGCCCTCGGCTACACCCTCGACGAGATCCCCAACGACATCACCCGCACCACGCCCGCCGCCTTCGAGCCGACGCTGGACTACGTCGTGGTGAAGGTGCCGCGGTTCGCGTTCGAGAAGTTCCCCGGCGCCGATCCGACGCTGACGACGACGATGAAGTCGGTCGGCGAGGCGATGGGCGTGGGCCGCAGCTTCGCCGAGGCGTTGCAGAAGGCGCTGCGTTCGATGGAGTCGGCGGGCTCGGTGTTCTCGTTCATCCCGCCGGCCGACGACGCGGCCACCCTGCTGGAGTCGACCCGGGTCCCGCACGACGGGCGGCTGCGGGCCGTCCAGCAGGCGCTGCTCGCCGGCGCCTACCCGGCGGACGTCACCCGGGTGACCGGCATCGACCCCTGGTTCGTCGACCAGATCGTCTTCCTGAACGAGACCGCCGCCGCCGTCACCCGCACGCCGGCGGGCATCCGCCGGGCCAAGCGGGCCGGCTTCGCCGACGCCCAGCTCGCCGAGCTGCTCGGCACGTCCGAGGACGTGGTCCGGGCGTTCCGGCACCGGTCCGGCATCCGGCCGGTGTTCAAGACCGTGGACACCTGCGCGGCCGAGTTCGCCTCCGAGACCCCGTACCACTACTCGGCCTACGACAGCGAGACCGAGGTGGCGCCGAGCGGCCGCCCGCGGGTGATCGTGCTCGGCAGCGGCCCCAACCGCATCGGCCAGGGGATCGAGTTCGACTACGCCTGTTGTCACGCCGTGATGGCGTTGTCCGACGTCGGGTTCGAGACCGTCATGGTCAACTGCAATCCGGAGACGGTGTCCACCGACTACGACACCGCCGACCGGCTCTACGTCGAGCCGCTGACGGTCGAGGACGTCCTCGAGGTCGTCCACGCCGAGCAACAGGCCGGCCCGCTGGCCGGGGTGATCGTCCAGCTCGGCGGCCAGACCCCGCTGGGCATCGCCGCGGCGCTGGCCGAGGCGGGCGTGCCGATCGTCGGGACCGCGCCCGCGGCGATCCACCTGGCCGAGGACCGCGGCCTGTTCGGCCGGGTGCTGGCCGACGCCGGCCTGCCCTCGCCGCCGCACGGGGTGGCAACCTCCTTCCCGGAGGCCCGAGCCGTCGCCGAGCGGATCGGCTACCCGGTGCTCGTCCGTCCCTCCTATGTGCTCGGCGGGCGCGGGATGGAGATCGTCTACGACGACTCCATGCTGCGCGACTACATCGAGCGGGCCACGGCGATCTCCCCCGAGCACCCCGTCCTCGTCGACCGGTTCCTCGACGACGCCGTCGAGATCGACGTCGACGCCCTGTTCGACGGCGAGACGCTCTACCTCGCCGGCGTGATGGAGCACATCGAGGAGGCCGGCGTGCACTCCGGCGACTCGGCCTGCGCCCTGCCGCCGATCACGCTCGGCCACGCCGACCTGGAGCGCATCCGCACGTCCACCGAGGCGATCGCCCGCGGCGTCGGCGTGCGGGGACTGCTCAACGTCCAGTACGCCCTGCAGTCCGACGTCCTCTACGTGCTGGAGGCCAACCCGCGGGCCTCGCGCACCGTCCCGTTCGTCTCCAAGGCGACGGCGGTGCCGCTGGCCAAGGCGGCCGCCCGGGTGATGCTCGGCGCCACCGTCGACGAGCTGCGCGCCGAGGGCCTGCTGCCGCGCACCGGCGACGGCGCCACCCTGCCGCTGGACTCGCACATCGCGGTCAAGGAGGCGGTGCTGCCCTTCGGCCGCTTCCGCGACGCCGTCGGGCGCGGGGTGGACACCATCCTCGGCCCGGAGATGAAGTCCACCGGCGAGGTGATGGGCATCGACGACGGCTTCGGCACCGCCTACGCCAAGTCGCAGGCCGCCGCCTACAACGGGCTGCCCACCTACGGGCGGGTGTTCGTCTCGGTCGCCAACCGGGACAAGCGGGCGATGATCTTCCCGATCAAGCGGCTCGCGGATCTCGGCTTCGTCGTCTACGCCACCGAGGGGACCGCCCAGGTCCTGCGGCGCAACGGGGTCAAGGCGGTCGTGCTCGGCAAGCACCGGGCGCCGACCGAGGGCCTGCTCGACTGCGTCGAGATGATCACCTCGGGCCAGATCGATCTGGTCATCAACACCCCGTGGGGGGTCGGCCCGCGGCTCGACGGCTACGAGATCCGCACCGCCTGCGTCAGCGCGGGAGTGCCGTGCATCACCACCATCCAGGGCGCCGCCGCCTGCGTGCAGGGCATCGAGGCCCTGGTCCGCGGGGAGCTGGGCGTCCGGCCGCTGCAGGAGTACCACGCCGCCCTGCGCGAGGCGTGGGGCGGCGCGGACGACCCGGCCGCCGATCCCGCCGCGCCCACGGCCCCTGCCCCCGCGCCCGCCGACTCTGCGCCCGCGGACTCTGGGCCTACGGACTCTGCGCCCACAGACTCTGGGCCTACGGACGCCGTGGCTGAAGGCGCCGTGTCTACGGGCGCCGCGTCCACGGAGTTCAGGGGCGCCGTAGATCCGGGCGTGCCGTTCGACGAGCAGCCGATCGAAGCCTTCGAGGAGCAGCCGACCGAGCGCATCGACAGCCCGGCCGAGCGCTTCGAGGAGCTGCCGACCGAGCGCGTCGACTGGCAGTCGCCGGGCGACGCGGCCACGGCCAGAGACCCGGTCACCGGCGGCGACGTGCGCAACGGTGTGACCGGTTCGGCGGCGGGCGACGCCGAGCAGAGGGGTGCGACCGGGCCGGTGACGGGCGACCCGGGACCGGAAACCTCGGCCGGACCGGGCGCGGTGTCCGACGCCGACCTCGACCCCGCCCGTACCGGTCGATGAGCGCCGCGTCCCGCTTCACCCCGCGTGCGGGTCGGGCGCCGCTGGCCGTCGCGCTCGACACCCCGGACGGCGCGACCGCGCTTCGGTGGGCCGCGGCGGTCGCGCCGCACGCCGCCGTGCTCAAGATCGGGCTGGAGCTGTTCTACCGGGAGGGGCCGGCGATCGTGACGGCCCTGCGCGGGGCCGGCCTGCTCGCCGAGCCCGCGCAGGGTGCTGGGTCCGTTGCGGCCGGCACTGCGCCCGGAGAGGCGACCGGTGGCCCGCCCGAGCTGTTCCTTGATCTCAAGCTGCACGATATTCCGGCAACGGTCGCCGGTGGAATGCGGTCGGTCGCCACGTTGCAGCCTCGATTCGTCACCGTGCATGCGGCTGGGGGAGCGGCGATGATACGTGCGGCCATCGCCGCGGCCCCCACGGTCGAGGTAGCCGTTGTGACCGTCCTCACCTCGCTCGATGCGGCAGCGCTGACCGCCGTCGGGCTCGCCGGACCGCCGGATGACGCCGTCCGCCGCCTCGCCGTGCTCGCCGTCGAGGCGGGGGCTCGCACCCTTGTGTGCAGTCCACGGGAGGTCCGAATGGTCCGTTCGGAGCTCGGTGACAACGTGACTCTCATCACGCCAGGCGTGCGTCCGGAGGGGTCCGAGGTGGCCGACCAGGCTCGGATCGCGACCCCGCGGGAGGCATTGGAGGCGGGTGCGGACCTGGTCGTGGTGGGCCGTCCCATCACCCGAGCCACCGATCTGGGCATAGCGGCGAAGGTGGTCGCGGACAGTATTTCCGCAGGTCAGGGGCCTACGCCTCGCTGACGGCCGTGGTCAGGGCGGGGTGTGTTCGTCCTGGTGCGGTACGAAGCGGTACGGTGGGGCCGTCGTAGACCGAAAGGGTGCGGCACGAGCGGGCCACCCCTTTCGTCCCGTCAAAGCCTTCTCTTGTGCGGACAATATGTCCGCATCAGAGTGTTGTGGCCAAGGCTGGACCGAGGAGCCACTTCCTCGCTAGTTTGCGCGGCGCGATCACCGAATTGAGGAGGCGTACCCGTGCCCCTGCCGCCCCTAACGCCCGAGCAGAGGGCCGCCGCCCTCGAGAAAGCCGCGCTGGCTCGTAAGCAGCGCGCGGAACTCAAGGAGCGGTTGAAGAAGGCGGAGACCACTCTGGCCGCCGTCTTGGAACAAGCCGAGGCCGATGAGGTCGTCGGCAAGATGAAGGTTTCGGCTGTTCTGGAGTCACTTCCCGGAGTTGGGCGCGTGCGCGCCCAGAAGATCCGAGAACGGCTCGGGATCAGTCCGACCCGCCGGCTGAGAGGGCTCGGCGCGAAGCAGCGCGCCGCGCTCCTCGAGGAGTTCGGAACGGCCTGATCCGGCGGAGTGGGAAATCCACTCCGGCAACCGGAGTAGGGCCTTGGCGGGACGCGGCATCGCCGGGTGAGTGGTCTCACTCACGTTCTTCCGGCGAAGCCGCGGTACCTTCCGAGCGGTTCGGGGGCCGGCATTCTTTACCGGCCCCCGACCCGAAAGTCCATGGGAAACAAGTCCCATCCTGGGTCATCCGTGGCCGGATGACCGCTGTGCGGCAGCCGTCCCGGAGGCCCTAGGGTTGGGGACGTGGGTCTCACAGTGCTGTCCGGGCCGTCCGGAGTCGGGAAGGGGACGGTCGTCGCGGCCGTCCGCCAACGTCATCCTGAGGTCTGGGTCTCGGTCAGTGCCACCACCCGGGCTCCCCGGCCCGGGGAGACCGACGGTGTCGAGTACCACTTCGTCGACGCCGAGGAGTTCGCCCGCATGGTCAAGGCCGGCGAGTTCGTCGAGCACGCGATGTTCGCCGGGCACGCCTACGGCACCCCGCGGGGTCCCCTGCAGGAACGGCTCGCCGTCGGCGTCCCGTGCCTGCTGGAGATCGAGCTGCTCGGGGCCCGCCAGGTGCGTTCGGCGATGCCCGACGCCCGGTTCGTCTTCCTCGCGCCACCCACGTTCGAGGAGCTGGTCCGGCGGCTGACCGGCCGGGGGACCGAGTCACCCGAGGTCATCGCCCGCCGGTTGGACCGGGCTCGCATCGAGCTCGCGGCCGAGACGGAGTTCGACCATGTGGTCGTCAACGACGATGTGCGGGCCGCGGCCGCGCGGTTGGTAGCATTGATGATCGGCTCCTAGGTGCGGGTCAGCTCGTACCGCGCCGCGAAGCCGCACCTCACGCGCCTGAGTACGGGCGCAGGCGGCTTGGCGGCCTGTGCACGCAGGCCTGTGTGCGGGAGCATGGTCCGGACGGCGGCCGCCGCCCCGGACGCCCACCCCGGAAGGACATCGTGGCCGGAACCGTAGCCCACCCCGAAGGCATCACCAACCCGCCGATCGACGAGCTGCTCGAGGCCACCGACTCGAAGTACAGCCTGGTCATCTACGCGGCCAAGCGGGCGCGCCAGATCAACGCCTACTACTCGCAGCTCGGCGAGGGCCTGCTGGAGTACGTCGGGCCGCTGGTCGAGACGACCAACGCCCAGGAGAAGCCGCTGTCGATCGCGCTGCGCGAGATCAACGCCGGCCTGCTCACCCACGAGACCGTCTCCGACAGCCTCCCGCCGGTCGCCTGACCCGGCCGTGACCGAGCCTGACCCGACCGTGACCGATGAGCCCACCGGCGCCGCAGGCGCCTCGGCCCGGCGGCCCCGGGTCGTGCTCGGCGTGGCCGGTGGCATCGCCGCCTACAAGGCGGTCGAGGTGCTGCGCCGGTTCACCGAGTCCGGGCACGAGGTGCGGGTCGTGCCCACGCCGTCCGCGCTGCGGTTCGTCGGGGAGACGACCTGGGCGGCGCTGTCCGGCAACCCGGTCACGACCGATGTCTGGAGCGACGCCGACGAGGTCGCCCACGTCCGCATCGGGCGGGAGGCCGACCTCGTCCTTGTCGTCCCGGCGACCGCGGACCTCATGGCCCGCGCGGCCGCCGGGCGCGCGGACGACCTGCTCACCGGGACCCTGCTCACAGCCACCTGTCCGGTGGTCTTCGCGCCGGCGATGCACACCGAGATGTGGCAGCACCCGGCCACCCGGGCGAACGTGGCCACCCTGCGGGCCCGGGGCGCGGTGGTGCTGGACCCGGCCGTCGGCCGGCTGACCGGCGCCGATTCCGGGCCGGGCCGGCTGCCCGAGCCGGCGGAGATCGCCGCGCTCGGCATGGCGGTGCTCGCCCGCGGGGCCGCCGGCGTCCGCCCGGACCTCGCCGGCCGGCACGTGCTGGTCACCGCCGGGGGTACTCGGGAGTACCTCGATCCGGTCCGCTTTCTCGGCAACGCCTCCAGCGGGCGCCAGGGCTACGCGGTGGCGCGGGCGGCACTCGCCCGCGGGGCCGCGGTGACGGTGGTCGCGGCCAACGTCGCCCTGCCCGCGGTGGCCGGGGCGCGCACGATCGCGGTCACCTCCGCGGCCGAGTTGCGGGAGCGGGTGCACGAGGAGGCGCCGTCCGCGGATGTCGTCGTGATGGCGGCCGCGGTCGCCGATTTCCGGCCGCAGGCAACTCAGGCGTACAAGATTAAGAAAGAATCCGCGACGCCCGACTCCATTGCCCTGGTGCGAAACCCTGACGTCTTGTCCGAGTTGGTGGCGAACCGCCGCCCGGGGCAGCTCCTGGTCGGTTTCGCCGCCGAGACGGGCGGTCCCGACGGGGGAGTTCTCGACCACGCGCGGGCGAAACTCGCCCGCAAGCCCGTCGATCTCCTCGTCGTCAACCAGGTCGGCGCCGGGCTCGGGTTCGAGGTGGCGGACAACGCCGCCGTGGTCCTAGCCGCAGACGGTCGGGAGACGACCATCGAGCGCGCGAGCAAGGATCTGGTCGCGCACCGGATCCTCGATCTCGTGGTGGAGTTCCCGGCCGGTCACGGGAACGGAACGTCCAGCGAGGCAGTGCGGGTACCCGTGCGGACGCCTCGGTAAGCTTCGTCGGAATCAACCGGATCTCCCAGGGGGTTAGACCAGTGGCGACGCGCCTGTTCACGTCCGAGTCCGTCACCGAGGGACATCCGGACAAGATCGCTGACCAGATCAGCGACTCGATCCTCGACTCCATGATCAAGGACGACCCGAAGAGTCGGGTCGCGGTGGAGACGCTCATCACGACGGGCCAGGTCCACGTCGCGGGTGAGGTCACCACCAAGACCTACGTCGACATCGCCTCGGTCGTCCGCGAGCGCATCCTGGAGATCGGCTACGACTCGTCCAAGAAGGGTTTCGACGGCGCCTCCTGCGGGGTCAGCGTGTCCATCGGCGCGCAGTCCGCGGACATCGCCCAGGGCGTCGACACCGCCCACGAGACCCGCGTCGAGGGTTCCAGCGAGGACGAGCTCGACCGTCAGGGCGCCGGCGACCAGGGCCTGATGTTCGGCTTCGCCTGCGACCAGACCCCCGAGCTCATGCCGCTGCCGATCGCGCTGGCCCACCGCCTCGCCCGGCGGCTGTCTGCGGTCCGCAAGGACGGCCAGGTCGGCTACCTGCGCCCGGACGGCAAGACCCAGGTCACCATCGAGTACGCCGACGGCAAGCCCATCCGCCTCGACACGGTCGTCGTCTCCACCCAGCACGCCGCCGACATCGACCTCGACACGCTGCTCGCGCCCGACATCGCCGAGTACGTCGTCGAGCCGGAGCTGGCGCTGCTCGAGATCTCCACCGAGGGTCGCCGCCTGCTGGTCAACCCGACCGGCCGCTTCGAGATCGGCGGCCCGATGGGCGACGCCGGCCTGACCGGTCGCAAGATCATCGTCGACACCTACGGCGGCTACGCCCGCCACGGTGGCGGCGCCTTCTCCGGCAAGGACCCGTCCAAGGTCGACCGCTCGGCCGCCTACGCCATGCGCTGGGTCGCCAAGAACGTCGTCGCCGCCGGCCTCGCCAGCGCCTGCGAGGTGCAGGTCGCCTACGCCATCGGCAAGGCGCACCCGGTCGGTCTGTTCGTCGAGACCTTCGGCACCGGCACGGTCCCCGAGGAGCAGATCCAGGACGCCGTGACCCAGGTGTTCGACCTGCGCCCGGCCGCCATCATCCGCGACCTGGACCTGCTGCGCCCGGTCTACGCCCAGACCGCCGCCTACGGGCACTTCGGCCGCCCCGAGCTCGACTTCACCTGGGAGTCCACCTCGCGCGCCGAGGCGCTCCAGCGCGCCGTCAAGGGCTGACGCTCCGACCGCACTCCTGGCACGACCTGGGAAGCCGGGCCGGTCCGCACCGCCGGACCGGCCCGGCTTCCGCTTTCACGGCCGGTTCACGGCCGGCCGGCCGCCGGTGGGCGTGGATCGCTCGCCGCGAGCCGCTCGGCGCGGGCCCGCCCGGGATGGCTGCGGCCGGCTGGTCCTGTCGGAGGTACCTGGTACTAATGCCCTCATGACCAAGCAGCCCGCTACGATCCCCGGCCTCGGCCCGGGGCCGGCCGGGCCGCCGGTCGGGGCTGGCCGCCGCGGCCGCGCCACCCCCGCGGGCGGCGAGGCGGATCGGCCGGCGGCGGGTGGTCCGGGACCGGCTGCCCCGCCGCGCGAATCCGCCGGGCCGACGCCGCCGCGGCCGGGCCGGGGCCAGGCAGCGCGCGCCGGCTCGGGTGCGCGTGGGGGCCCGGGGCGGGCCCGCGGTCCCGGCACGCCGTCCCCGCCGGCCGCGGAGCTGCCCGTGGCCAGGGTCGCGGTCGATACCCCGCTGACGCACCTCGACCGCCTCTTCGACTACCTCGTCCCGGCCGATCTCGCCGCGACGGCCGTGCCCGGTTCCCGGGTCCGGGTCCGCTTCGCCGGCCGGCAGGTGGACGGTTTCGTCCTGGAACGTCGGGCCGCCTCGGAGCATCCCGGCCGGCTGGCCCCGCTGGAGCGGTCGGTCTCGCCGGAGCCCGTGCTGTCCGAGTCGATCGCCCGGCTCGCCCGCGCCGTCGCGGACCGCTACGCCGGCACGCTGGCCGACGTCCTTCGCCTCGCCGTGCCACCCCGCCACGGCCGCATCGAGGCCACCCCCGCCCCGCCGCGGAGCGCCACCGCGGCGCCCGAGGCCGCCCCCTCCCCGCCGGAGACGGACGCCTCCCGGCCGGTGCCCGCGGCCGGCACGTCCGAGAGCGCCTCCTTTCCGGAGGCTGCCGACGCGACCTCCGGGACCGTCTCCTCTCGGACGGACGCCGCCGCCACGGCGCCCGAGACCACCTCCTCCCGGCCGGAGAACGCCGCCGCGGCGCCCGAGACCGCCCAGTCGTCAGTCCCGATCCCGGTTCGGGTGGCCGATGGGGCTGCGCCGTCGGCGCCGGCGGGCAGCGCGACCGGCGGCGGGCGGCCGGAGGAATGGGCGCGCTATCCCGCCGGGCCGTCGATGCTCGCGGCGCTGGCCGCCGGCCGATCACCGCGCGCGGTGTGGTGGGCGCCGCCCGGCCCCGCGTGGCCGGCGATGATCGCGGCCGCAGTCGGCGCCACGGTGCGGTCGGGCCGTGGCGCGGTCGTCGTCGTCCCCGACCACCGCGACGTCGACCTGGTCGAGGCCGCGCTGGTCGAGGTCGTCGGGCGCGAGACCACCGTCGCCCTGCGGGCCGACCTCGGCCCGTCGCGCCGGTACCGCGCCTTCCTCGCGGCCAGCCGCGGGCAGGCGCGGGTCGTCGTGGGCACCCGTTCCGCGGTCTTCGCCCCCGTCGCCGACCTCGGCCTGCTGGTCGTGTGGGACGACGGGGACGAGCTGCACGCCGAGCCGCTGGCCCCCTACCCGCACACCCGCGACGTCGCCGTGCTGCGCGCCCGTCAGGATGGCTGCGCCCTGCTGATCGGCGGCTTCTGCCCGACGACGGAGGCCGAGGCGCTCGTCCGCGGCGGCTGGGCCCATCCGCTGGTGCTGCCACTGCCCGAGGTCCGGGCGCTCGCCCCCCGGGTCGAGGCGACCGGCTCGGACCACGAGTACGCCCGCGATCCGGCCGCCCGTGCCGCGCGGCTGCCGTCGCTCGCGGTCCGCACGGCCCGCCAGGCCCTGGCCGCCGGCGCCCCGGTGCTGGTCCAGGTTCCTCGGCGCGGGTACCAACCCTCACTGGCCTGCGCGGACTGCCGGCGTCCCGCCCGCTGCCGGCACTGCCAGGGTCCGCTGGGCCGCTCCTCCGGCGCCGGCCTGCTGTCCTGCCAGTGGTGCGGTCGCCCGGTGCCCGCCGCTCCTGGCGCGCTGGGAACCGCCACCGCGCCCGGGCCGGCGGCCTCCGAGCCCCGAGCCTCCGAGTCCGGAGTCCGCGAGTCCGGAGTCCGCGAGCCCGGCGCCCCGAGCCCCCGCCGCCCCGAGCCCCGGGCCGCCGCCCGGGGTGGCGCGGCCGGGGCGGCGGTCTGGCGATGTCCGTCGTGTTCGAGCGTGCGGCTGCGAGCCTCGGTGACGGGAGACCGGCGCACCGCCGAGGAGCTGGGTCGGGCCTTTCCCGACGTCCCGGTGCGGACCTCGGGTCGCGACGGCGTGCTCGCCGCCGTCCCGGCCGAGCCGGCGCTCGTCATCTCCACCCCCGGCGCGGAGCCGGTCGCGGTCGGTGGGTATGGCGCCGTGCTCCTGCTCGACGGCTGGGCCCTGCTCGGCCGCCCCGACCTGCGGGCCGCCGAGACGACCCTGCGGCGCTGGGCGGCGGCGGCGGCGCTGGCCCGCCCGGCGCCGCGCGGCGGGCGGGTCATCGTGTCCGCCGACGCCGGACTCCCGGTCGTGCAGGCCCTGATCCGCTGGGATCCCGCGACCTTCACCGCCCGGGAGGCCGACGAGCGCGCCGAACTCGGCTTCCCGCCGGCGACCCGGATGGCCACCGTGGAGGGCAGCGCCGCGGCTGTCGCCGAGCTGCTCGCGGTGACCCGTCTGCCCGAGGGCGCCGACCTGCTGGGCCCCGTGCCGCTGCCGCCCGCACCCCCCGCGCGGGCGGCGGCAGCCCCGGGCGGCCGAGCCCGGCGGCGTGGCGGCCGGCCCGACTCCGCGGCCGGGCCCGACCCCGGTCTCAGTGCCGGTCCCGGCCCTCCGAGGTCCGGCGCGCCCGGGCCGGTCGACGGCCCGGCGCCGGTCGACGGCCCAGGCGGTGGCAACGGGGGCGAGAGGGGCGGCGTGGGCGAGATGGGCGAGATCGAGCGGTTGCTCATCCGGGTGCCCCGCGAGCGCGGCGCGGCTCTCGCCACTGCCCTGCACGAGGCTCGCGGCGTCCTCGGCGCCCGCCGGAGCACCGCCGGCCTGCGCGTCCAACTCGACCCGCTTGTCATCGGCTGACCGCGCGCCCACCGCCGGCGGCCGGCCGCCACCGGGGGCTGCCGTCCGCCGCCGGGGACCGGCCGTCCGCCACAGCGGCGCCCGCCCGCGGTACGGTCGGGCAGCGGCAGGCCCGAGGACGCCGCCCGTGTCCCCGCCCTGGGTGCCGGCGGACGGTCCCCGGCTGGCCGGACAGCTCGGATTTTGCCCCCGTAGACGGCCGCGGCGTCCGCATGGCGTCGCGGCGGATCGGTGCTCGCGTATGCGTCTTGTTTTCGCCGGCACACCGGCGGTCGCCCTGCCCAGCCTGCGGGCATTGATCGACAGCCCGCGCCACGAGGTGGTCGCGGTCGTCACCCGGCCCGACCGGCCCGCCGGCCGAGGCCGGAAGATCAAACCGCCTCCTGTGCACCTGCTCGCCGACGAGGCCGGCATCCCGGTGCTCAGTCCGGAGCGGCCGCGTGACCCGGACTTCCTCGCGGCGCTCACCGACCTGGCGCCGGACTGCTGCCCGGTCGTCGCCTACGGCGCCCTGCTGCCCCGGGAGGCGTTGGCGATCCCCCGCCACGGCTGGGTGAACCTGCACTTCTCGCTGCTACCGGCCTATCGCGGCGCGGCCCCGGTGCAGCGCACTGTGCTCGCCGGCGACGATCTCACCGGCGCCAGCGTGTTCCAGATCGAACCGGCGATGGACTCCGGCCCGGTGTTCGGCGTCGTCACCGAGCGGGTCCGCCCCACCGACACCTCCGGTGACCTGCTCGACCGGCTCGCGGAGTCCGGGGCGCACCTGCTCGCCGCGGTCATGGACGGCATCGACGACGGGACCCTGCAGGCCGTGCCCCAGCCCGCCGAGGGGGTGTCGTTCGCGCCGAAGCTGACCTCCCAGGACGCGTTGATCGACTGGACCCTGCCGGCGGTCGTGGTGGACCGGCTGACCCGGGCGGCGGCACCCGCGCCCGGAGCCTGGACGGTGTTTCGGGACCGGCGGATCAAGATCGGTCCGGTGCGTGTCGGGGCGCAGGACGTGCCGGACGAGCTGGGGCCGGGCCGGCTGGCGGCGCTCGCCGACGGCGCCGTCGCCGTGGGCACCGGGACGGCGCCGGTGCTGCTCGGCGAGGTGCGGCCCGAGGGCCGCGGGCCGATGAGGGCCGCCGACTGGGCCCGAGGCGCGCGGCTGACCGACGAGGACGTCCTGCGTGCGCCGACAGAGCAGGTGTCGTCGACAGAGCAGGTGTCGTCGGCGGAGCAGGTGTCGTCGGCGGAGCAGGTGTCGTCGGCGGGGAGGCCGTCCGGCGGCGGGGGAGCCGCATGAGCCCGGCCGGCTCACCGGGCACCCGTGGTGCCCGCCCGCCTGCCGCCGTCGACCGGCCCCGCCTGCTGGCCTGGGAGGTGCTGCGCGCGGTCGACGAGCGTGGTTCGTATGCCAACCTGCTCCTGCCCTCGCTGCTCGCCGGCAGCGGGTTGCCGGCCCGCGATCGCGGCTTCGTCACCGAGCTCGCCTACGGCGCGCTGCGCGCCCAGGGCACCCTCGATGGGCTGCTCGACACGGCCACGAGTCGACCCGTGCACGACATCGACCCGCCGCTGCGGGACGCGCTGCGGCTCGGCGCCTATCAACTGCTGCGCACCCGAGTGCCCGCCCGCGCCGCGGTGGCCAGCACCGTGGACCTCGTCCGGGCGACCAGCGGCGAGCGTCCGGTCCGGTTCGCGAACGCGGTGCTGCGGCGGGTGGCCGCCCGGATCGCGGAGACGGGCGGGGACCTCGCCGTCCTGCTCGGCGCTCCCCGCTTCGAGACCGACCCGATCGGCCACCTCGCGGTGGTGACGACCCATCCGCGCTGGATCGTCGAGGTCGTCGCGGAGGCTCTCGGGGACGACCTCGAGGAGACCCGCGCCGCGCTCGTCGCCGACGACGCCCGGCCCGCGGTGCACCTGGTCGCCCGTCCCGGCCGCACCGACCGGGACCGCCTGCTCGCCGAGGCCGCCGGGGAGGGGCTCACCGCGGCACCCGGCCCCTACTCGCCGTATGCGGTGCGCCTCGACGGCGGCGATCCCGCGCGGCTGCCGGCGGTGGCGTCCGGGGCCGCCGCAGTACAGGACGAGGGCAGCCAACTCGTCGCGCTCGCCCTGGCCCGGACGGCCACGGTCGGCCGGGACCGTGGGCTGACCGTCGACCTGTGCGCGGGCCCCGGGGGCAAGGCTGCCCTGCTCGCCGGCCTGCTCACTGATCGCTCGGGTGGCGGGCCCGGGTTCTCGTCGAGTCTCGAGGCGCCGTCGGGTCTCGAGGCGCCGTCGGGTCTCGAGGCGCCGTCGGGTCTCGAGGCGCCGTCGGGTCTCGAGGCGCCGTCGGGTCTCGAGGCGCCGTCGGGTCTCGATGTGGCGCCGGGTCTCGAGGTGGCGTCGGGTCCCGGCGCGAGCCTGCTCGCGCTGGAGCCGCGGGCGACCCGGGCCGGGCTGGTGGCCCGGTCGCTGGCGGGGGAGCCGCGGGCCTGGGTGGTGCGCGCGGACGGGCGGGCGGCCCCGCTGCCGACGGGCAGCGCCGACCGGGTGCTCGTCGACGTCCCCTGCACCGGGCTCGGGGCGCTGCGGCGCCGCCCGGAGGCCCGCTGGCGGCGTGTCCCCGGCGACCTGGCCGCTCTCGTGCCGTTGCAGAGTGCCCTGCTCGTCGCCGCGCTGGACCTGGTCCGACCCGGCGGGGTGGTCGCGTACGCGACCTGCTCTCCGCATCCGGCGGAGACCGTCGAGGTGGTCCGCCGGGTGAGCGGCCAGCGGGTCGATGTCTCCGTGCTCGACGCGCGGCTCGGCCTGCCGGAGGTCGACGGGCTCGGATCCGGCCCGTTCGTCCAGCTCTGGCCGCACCAGCACGGCACGGACGCGATGTTCCTGGCGCTGCTGCGCCGTAACCCGGACTGAGCCCGCGCGGTGGGCAGGCGCCGGCCCCGCGACCGCCGGTCGCCTGCCCGGCGGGGGCCGGCGCGCGGCAGCGGTCCCGGGCGCGGAGGTCCCGAGCGGGAAGGCTCCCAGGGGGAGGCTCCCACCGCGGCGGTGTCGACCGCCGAGGTGTCGACCGCCGAGGTGTCGACCGCCGAGGTATCGACCGTGGAGGTGTCGATTGCGGAGGTGTGAAAGGGGAGGTGTCGACCGCGAAGGTGTCGAACGGGTCGGGATGTGCGCCGGTTCGGTCGATAGTCTCGCGGGGTGGCAACCGCACAGATCTATCCCAGCTTGCTCGCCGCGGACTTCGGCCGACTGGCCGACGCCGCCCTCGCGGTCGAGGGCAGGGCCGACTGGCTGCACGTCGACGTCATGGACTACCACTTCGTCCCGAACCTGGCGTTTTCCCCGGACGTGGTGACGGCGTTGCGGTCGACGACGCAAACGCCGCTCGACTGCCATCTCATGATCGAGAACCCGGACCGCTGGGCCGCCGACTACGCCGAGCGCGGCGCGGCGAACGTGACCATTCACGCCGAGGCCGTGTCCGACCTGCCGCGGACGACCGCGGCGATCCGGGCCGCCGGCGCCCGCACCGGCCTCGCCGTGAAGCCGAACACCCCGATTGAGCGCTACCTCGACGACCTGCACCGCTTCGACCTGCTGCTACTGATGACGATCGAGCCCGGTTTCGGGGGTCAGAAGTTCATGACCGAGGTGCTGCCGAAGATCGAGGCGGCTCGCCGCCTGATCGACGACCGTAACCTGGACCTGTGGCTGCAGATCGACGGCGGGGTCAACGAGGACACCGTCGAGCAGGCCGCGGCTGCCGGGGTCGACGTCTTCGTCGCCGGCACGGCGGTCTTCGGCGCCGACGATCCCGGCGAGGCCGTCGAGAAGCTGCGCGCCCAGGCGCTGCGGGTCGCCCCTCGGCTGACCCCGCCGGTCTCCCGTTCGGTCGGCGACCCGGCGTGACGATGCCCGGCTCGCCGACTCCCGGTGGCCCGCCCCCGGGACCCGGCGGGGACCGGTACTGGCTGGCCCGCGCGGTCGAGCTGGGGCGCCGCTGCCCGCCGTCGTCCACGGCGTTCTCGGTCGGCGCGCTGATCGTGGCGGCCGACGGGACCCTTTTGGCCGACGGCTACTCCCGGGCGGAGGAACCGCACGACCACGCCGAGGAGGTCGCGCTGCGTCGACTCGCCGCCCCCGCCGACGCTCCGGCCGCGGGCAGCGATCGGGCCGCGGGCAGCGATCGGGCTGCCGGTGTCGGTCGGGCTGCCGGTGTCGGTCGGGCTGCCGGTGTCGACCCCGGTGCCGGCGTCGAGCCGGCGGGGGCGACGGTGTACAGCTCGCTGGAGCCGTGCAGCGCCCGGGCGTCGCGGCCGCGGACCTGCACGGAGCTCATCCTCGCCGCCGGCATCGGCCGGGTGGTGTTCGCCTGGCGCGAGCCGTCGCTGTTCGTCGACTGCGACGGCGCCGAACGGTTGACCGCGGCCGGCGTCGAGGTGGTCGAGATCCCGGCACTCGCCGCGGACGTTCGCGCGGTCAACAGCCACCTCCCGCTCGGCTGAGGGCGGCGGGGCGCGCCCGACCTGGTGTTTGGCCGGCGGGCATGACCTCGGTCACGTCGCCGGGTGCGGCGTGTGGCCGCTTCGTATGTCAGACTTGGGGCAGTACAACCAGCAGCACGCGCGCTCCGGGGTCGGTGAAACTCCGAACCGGCGGTGATAGTCCGCGACCCGTCCGCAGGTACTGGGACGGTTGATCCGGTGGAATTCCGGGACCGACGGTCAAAGTCCGGATGGGAGGACGCGCGCGGGCCGAGTGCCCGTGGGTGGCCGTCGCCGTCCGCGGGCGCGCGTCGGCGTGCGCATGCCGACAGGTCCCGCGTGGGAACCCCCCGAAACCGGGGAGCGGTGCCCGGGACCGAAGGGCGCGAGTCGGATGTTCACCGGCATCGTTGAAGAGCTCGGCGTGGTGGCTGCGGTGGATGCGCGGCCGGAGTCGGCGGCGCTCACCATTGCCTGTCAGACCGTACTGGCGGACGCGACCCACGGCGCCTCGATCGCCGTCAACGGCGTGTGTCTCACGGTGACCACCTTCCAGCAGGCCGGCTCCGATTCGGCCGGCACTGATCTGGCTGCCGCGGATCTGGCTGCCGTCGATCCGGGCGGCGGCGTGCCGGCAGCCGGCGCCGGGCGCGCGGGTCCCGCCGGCACAATCGCGGCGTCCGCGACGTTTACGGCTGACGTGATGCGCGAAACCCTCGTGCGGTCCTCCCTCGGCGAGCTCGCCGTCGGTGATCCGGTGAACCTCGAACGGCCCGTCCGGCTGGCCGACCGCCTCGGCGGCCACCTCGTCCAGGGGCACGTCGACGGCGTCGGCGTCGTCGTCGACCGGCAGGCCGACGAGCACTGGGAGGTCGTCCGCATCGCTCTGCCCGCCGGCCTCGACCGCTACCTCGTGGAGAAGGGCTCGGTGACGGTCGACGGCGTCAGCCTGACCGTCGTCGAGGTCACCCCGGCCGGGGGCGACTCCCCGGCGACGTTCACGGTCAGCCTGATCCCCACCACCCTCGACCTGACCACGCTCGGTCGCCGCGCACCGGGTGCCCGGGTCAACATCGAGGTCGACGTGCTGGCCAAGTACGTCGAGAAGCTGCATGCCGGCCCCATCGACCCGAACGGACTGTCCCGATGACCACATCCGCGGCCGGCGCCTCCTCGACGGCCATCCCCACCCCGCCCGTCCCCGTGCTGCCCACGGCCGTTTCCGGGGCGTCCGCGACCGGCGCAGGTCCGGCGGCCGGCGACGTCGACGTCGACGTGACGTTCGCCTCCATCGAGGACGCCCTCGCCGAGATCGCGGCCGGCCGGCCGCTCGTCGTCGTCGACGACGCCGACCGGGAGAACGAGGGTGACCTGATCTTCGCTGCCGAGGCGGCCACCCCCGAGCTCGTCGCGTTCATGACGCGCTACACCTCCGGGGTGATCTGCGTGCCGATGGACGCCGTCGACACCGACCGGCTCGAGCTCGACCAGATGGTCCCGCACAACACCGAGCGGATGGGCACGGCGTTCACCATCACCGTCGACGCCCGTGAGGGCGTCTCCACCGGCATCTCCGCCGCGGACCGGGCCCGCACGATCCGGCTGCTCGCCGACCCCGACACGGTTCCGGGCGACCTGAGCCGGCCGGGGCACATCTTCCCGCTGCGGGCCAAGGACGGCGGCGTGCTGCGGCGGCCGGGCCACACCGAGGCGGCCGTCGACCTGGCCCGGCTCGCCGGGCTGCGCCCGGCCGGCACCATCTGCGAGATCGTCAACGACGACGGGACGATGGCGCGCCTGCCCGAGCTCGCCGCGTTCGCCCGCGAGCACGGCCTGCTGCTGATCTCGATCGCCGACCTCATCGCCTACCGTCGGCGGACGGAGAAGCAGGTGGTGCGGGTCGCCGAGGCGACGATCCCGACCAGTTACGGCACCTTCCGCGCCGTCGGCTTCCGCAACATCCTCGACGGGGTGGAGCACATCGCGCTGATCCGCGGCGAGCTGGGCGACGGCGAGGACGTCCTCGTGCGGGTGCACAGCGAGTGCCTCACCGGCGACGTGTTCGGCTCGCGGCGCTGCGACTGCGGCACCCAGCTCGACGCGGCCCTGCGGATGATCGCGGCCGAGGGGCGCGGGGTGGTCCTCTACGTGCGGGGACATGAGGGCCGCGGCATCGGCCTGATGCACAAGCTGCGGGCCTACCAGCTCCAGGACGCCGGCCACGACACCGTGGACGCCAACCTCGCGCTCGGCCTGCCCGCCGACGCCCGCGACTACGGCACCGGCGCGCAGATCCTCGTCGACCTCGGGGTGCGCGGCCTGCGACTGCTGTCGAACAACCCGACCAAGCGGGCCGGCCTGGAAGGCTACGGGCTGCGCATCGTGGAGCTCATCGGCATGCCGGTCACCCAGACCCCGGAGAACCTGCGGTACCTGACGACCAAGCGGGACCGGATGGGCCACGTCCTGCCCGGGCTGGCCCGCGCCGTCGGGGAGGACGAGCCGGCCGGCGGCCGCTGGGCGCCGAGCCCCGCACGGGTGCCCGCGACCTCCGGCTGCGCCGCCGTCCCGGGCGGCGCCGGCAGCTCCCCGGCCGGCGTGGATCTCTCCGACGGAGAGGGTCTGTGAGCGGCTCCGGCGCGCCGCAGGAGGTGCTCCCGCCGGTGGCCGGGCTGCGGCTGGCGATCGTCGCCACCCGCTGGCATGCCGAGATCACCGACGCGCTACTGGCCGGGGCGCTGCACGCGGCCAAGGACACCGGGCTCGCGACGGCGCCGACCGTCGTGCGGGTCTCCGGCGCGGTCGAGCTGCCCGTCGTCGCCGCGGCGCTGGCCCAGCGGCACGACGCGGTGGTCGCCCTCGGCGTGGTCATTCGTGGCGGCACTCCACACTTCGACTACGTCTGCCAGTTCGTCACCGCGGGGCTGGCTCGGGTCACCCTCGACGCCCGGGTCCCCGTCGGCTTCGGCGTGCTCACCTGCGACACGGTCGACCAGGCCCGCGACCGGGCCGGGCTACCCGGCTCCAGTGAGGACAAGGGCCGGGAGGCGACGCTGGCCGCCCTCGACACCGCGGCGGTGCTGCGCGAACTGGCCCTTGCCGGCTGACCGCATCGACTTCAGCCTCCCGACCGGCGTTGCCGGCCGCCGTCCGGCCACCGTCCCCGCGGGGGGCGGTGGCCGTCCGCATCTTCATGTCGCACGGACGGTACGAGCCCGATCCGTCCCGGTGACATGACGTCGGTATGGTGTTGCCATCGCATGGCGATTCGGAGTGGATCGAGTGTGCCGGTGGTGTGTTCGCTGCTCGTGGGTCTGTTTCCGGCTATCTGGATCATCCTGGAACTCTTGTCGGGGCAGTGGGTGACGCGAGACCGTGATGCCACGCCGTAGCGGTTGCCTCGCGCTCCGGTGTCGTCCAGCGGAGTCGGTCCGGAGATGGGGGCGGGGTGGCACGGATGGCGGGTCATGGTGGGAGCCGGGACGATGACGACACCGCGGCGCCGGTCGATCCGTCCGGGGCCGACCGGGACGGCCTCGACGTCTCGGCCCGGTCCGCCGATCCGGACGCTCCCGGCGCGGGCGGCGGGGACGCCCGTCCGATCTCCCTGCTCGGCCTGCGGCTGACCGAGCCGCAGTCGCCGCGCAACGCCCTGGTCACCCGGCGCCCCACCCGGACGCGCCCCGGCGTGCCGCGGGTCGAGCCCGGAAGTGGGCTTCCCGGTGGGTTGCCGGGAGATCGCGCCTCTGGTCCCCTGCCGTCTCCTTCCGCCTCGACTCCCGTCCGAACCGGGCAGACCCGGCCCCCGCAGACCCGGCCGCCCGCCGACCGGACCTCCCCGCCCGCCCGTCCCCCGGATTACCACTCCGACGATCGGACCTCGCCGCCCTCGCCGCCCCCGCTGCCCCCGCTGCCCCCGTGGTCGCCACATCCTGCGCCGTCTGACGGCGGGGAGGCGGCCGCGTCCACCCCGGACAGGCCGGCGCGCCCGCTCCCGTCGCCTCCGGCCGCCGGCCCCGGCGCCGGCGGTCCGATCCCACCGGCCAGCGGCTGGGCGCCCACGATCGGCGGCGGCTGGCCGACCGCGACCGACGGACTCCCCGCGACGCCCCCGGACCTGCCGGGCTGGGGTCACCTCGGCGCGCCAGTCCCGGGCCGGCCCGGGTGGACGCCGGACCTTGCGGTCCCCGCCCACCCGTCGCCGTCCGCACCGCCCCCGCCGTCCGCACCGCCCCTGCCGTCCGCACCGCCGTCCGCGGATCCGCCGGCGGGTGCGTACGACGCCGTTGCCGCGCCGTGGCCGCCCGCACCGCGGCCGGTATCCCCCCCGGCGGCGACCGGCGGCTCCGGTACGCCGGCCGCCCCCGGTGGCCTGCTCCTCCCCCCGCCGCCCGGCGAGGCTCCGAGATCGGCCGGGGACGCCGGCCGCCCCGCCGCCGCGCCGGCCCCCGGCGGCCTGGTCCTCCCGCCGGCCACGAACGCCGTCTCGCCCGCCGAGGCTGCTGGCGGGGGCGTCCCGTTTCTTCCGGTACCTCCGCCGCCCAGCGCCACGGTGATGCCGCCGAACGTCTCCCCGCCGGTTCCGGTTGTTCCGCCGCCTCCCACGGTTCCGCCGCCCGGTGAGAGCTGGGGCAGCATGACGGTCCTCGTGCCCGCGGCCGGCTCGCTCCTCCCGCCGGGTGCCACACCTGCCGCCCCGGGACCGGAACGCACCGAAGACGCCGACAGCGGCTCGGCCACCGAACAGCCCGCACAGCGGTGGGCCGCTGTGCCCCGCTCCACGCAGGTCGACCAGGCCTCGGCCGGGCCCGTGCCCATCGAACCGTCCCGGTCTGCGCTGCCCCTGCCGTATCCGGACGTCATGCCGGCATCGCAGGCCGACCTGCCGGCCCCTGCCTACCCGTACCGGCCGGCCGACCCCCTGTTCGGCCCCTCCGGAGCCGACTACGGCCAGGCCGCCGTCCCCCCTGCGGCCCCCGTCTACCCGGCTGCGGCCCCGGCCGGACCGGAGCTTCCGCCGCTGCCCTCGTCCGCCAACCCCGCCGCGCCGTGGCAGGTGCCGGAGGGGAGCCCGTCGGCGCCGGGCGTGCCCTATCCGCCCCGGCCCGCGATGGAGGAGTCCGCCTCCTCGCACCAGGGGGAGACGAACCGCTTCGACGTCACCCGCCCGGGCGCGGCCCTCCTGCCGGCCCGGACACTCCAGACCCCGGACCTGACCCGGCCCGGCCTGTTCCCCCCGACCGGCGATGGCACCCCGACCGGCGATGGCACCCCGACTCGCGGTGTCACTCGAAGTGATGAAATCGTCGTTTTCAGTGATGGCGTCGCGGCCGACCGTGCGGCTGGGGCTGGCGCGCGGGAGGGGGCTGGCTGGCGGGATGGGGCCGACGGACAGGGCGGAGCCGACGGACAGGGCGGAGCCGATGGGCGGGGCGGAGCCGGCGGGCAGGGCGGGGCGGGGAATCCGGCCGCCGGCGACTCCTGGCGGGCCGCCGAGGCGTCCGCCGCCGCCGGCCCGTGGGCGGAGCCGATCTCCGCAGCGCCCGCGCTTCCCCCGCCCCCGCCGAACATGCCGGTCCGGCGGGTTCCCGCGGCGCCGGTCCGATCGGCGGGTGCGGTCCTCGCGCCTCGGGCCGCTGGAGCCGTTCCGCAGCCCGCGCCCGCCACGGCGGTGAGCGCGGCGCCGATGGGCGCCGACGGCCTGGTCTACCAGCGTCCGCGGGCCGGGGGCCGGCGGGTGCTGGTCGGCGGGTTCGGCGGCGGCGGCGGACGGACGACCGTGGCCGCCGGGCTGGGCCTGGCGATGGCTGCGCACCATGGCCACCGGGTCGTCGCCGTCGACGCCTCCCCGGACCAGTGCGGCCTGCTCGCGCACCGGGTCGGTCTCATGCCCCCGGGGGTCGGCCTACGGGAGCTGGCCGGCGCCCGTCCGCCGGTCTCCTCACTCGAGGACGTCCGCCGTTTCCTGGCCTCGGACGGGTCGGGTGGGCTGGAGGTGCTCGCCGGGATGCGCGACCTTGCCGGCCCCGGCCTGCTGCCCGAGGAGCTGGCCTGGGCGTTGGACCTGCTCGGCCACTGGTACCCGGCCGTCGTCGCGGACGCGCCGCCGGGCTGGAACCAGCCGGTGCCCGCCACCCTGCTCGCCCGCGCGGACCTGCTCGTGCTGACCGTCCGCGCCGGGGAGGCGGAGATCGCGGGTGCGGACGACGCGCTGACCGCGCTCACCGCGGCCGGCCGCGGCGACCTCGCCGCCACCGTCATCGTCGCCATCGTGGAGACCTACCCGTCCCGGCTCAGCCGCGGCGCCCGGATGCGCCTGGACCATCTCGAGGACCGGGCGTACATGACGGTGCCGGTGCCGTTCGACGCGGCGCTGGCCGACAGCCGTCCGATCAACTGGTTCCGCCTGCGCAGGCGAACCAGGTTCGCCTTCCAACGCCTCGCCGGTGCGGTCGCCACCGCCCCGCTGCCCGGTTCCCAGCCGGCGGCGGCCCTCGCCCGCCCCGCTCTCGCCGCCACCGAGCCACAGGCTCGCATCGCTGCCTGGCCCTCGGGGGCCTGACGCACCCACCGCGCCGGCCCCGGGTGGTCCGGGTGGTCCCGGCGGCGGGGCGGCGATGGGGGGGCGGTTCCATGCCGGTCCGGCACCGGCGGCCGCGGGGCCGCCCGGCGCTGCGGCGTTTAGGCTGCGGGGAATGGCACGCCATCTGCTGACTCCGGCCGGGCAGGGAGACGACGGGGCAGCCGACGAGGCCCTCGTCCGGGTGCTCGCCGCCGGCGGCCCGACCGGTCGCGTCGATCCTGCCGCCCTGACCGCCGCCCTGCGCCGCGCCCGGGTTTTCGTCGCGATCGAGGCCATGCTCACCTCGGCCGACGCCACCACCGGCGCCGACAAGACCAGTGAGATGGCGCTGGCCACCCTGCGCACCCCGTCCGGCGCCACCGCGCTGCCGATCTTCTCCAGTGTGGCGACGCTCGCCGCCTGGCGTGGGGCCGCCCGCCCCGTGCCGGTGGCCGCCCCGGACGCCTGGGCGGAGGCGGTCCGGCTCGGCCTCGACTCGGTGGTGATCGACGTCGCCGGCCCGTACTCGACCAGCCTGGAGGTCGGTCCCGGCGGCGACGACATCCCGGTTGGTCCGGATGCCGCCGCCGATGCCGATCGAGTCGATCGAGCCAACCGCACGGTCGCCGTCGATCGTGCGGGTGCGGTCGACAGCTCGGACGTCGCCGGTGGTGCGGTTGCCGCGGGAGGTGCGGTTGCCGCGGGTGGTGGGGTTGTCGCCGATGGTGCGGATGCGCCGTCGGGCGTGGGGCGGGCTGATCCGTCCGTCGACGTCACCCTGACGGCGTTGCGGCGGCCGGCGGAGCCCGGCGGACCGCTGGCCCGTCCCCGGGTGCGGGTGGCCCTGCGGGCGATCACGGAACGGGTCGAGGCCTGGCCGGCCGAACTGGTGGAGCCCGGCGCGGCGGCGCCGCGACCCGTGCTCGCCGTCGCCGTCCACGGCTCGGCGGGGGACACGCCCGCGGCGGGGGAGTCGATCGCCCGTCGGCTGTCCCAGCTCTTGGCGACGACTCCCGGCACCAGCGGCTCGGCCTCGGCGGGCCCGACGGCCTCGGCGGGCGTGGCGGGCCCGGCGGGCCAGCTCGGCGGGTCCGAACCCGCGGACGCGCGCGCGGTGGCGGTGCTGCTGGTCGGGCCGGGACAGGCCCGGGCGGTGCGTCGGCTCCTGGGCCGTGGCCTGCGCTCCGAGCGGCGCTGGGGTTGGCGGCCGCACCGCTGAGCCACCCCGCCGGCCGCGAGGGTCCGGGCCGCGGGCCGGATCGCTTCCCCGCGGGCCGGCCGTCGCCCGGATCGTCCCCGCCTGTCGGCACTCGGATCGCGGTCGCCGCGCCCGTTCGGGGCGGCCGGTCGCCGCCGTGATCGTCCTGCCCGGCGGTGTGGTGCTACTCTTGGCCTCAGACCGATTGCCGGTTGGTTCCACCCATCCGATGGTGCCGTCGTTCGTGACGGTCCTGGCGAGGGCACGGAGCCTGTCCGGCAGGACCAAGCGGGGGTTCGCCCTCCACCCGATGTTGCCGACTGGCGCTGCCTCCACGGGGTGTCAGAGTGTCGACCGGCCCGAGTTCCGGGCCGTGGCCACGGTAGCCGGGTCGCCGGTCGGCCGAGCCGTTCCCGCGGTTGTCGGCCGGGAGCCTGGTGCGGCCAGGCTCGGTGCTCCGCTGCGGTGAGGTCACGCCCGCGCGTCGAGCAACGGAGGAACACATCAGCACAGAGTCCCGTATCAATGACCGGATCCGCGTCCCCGAGGTACGCCTCGTCGGCGCGGAAGGCGAGCAGATCGGCATCGTTGCGATCGGCGAGGCCATGCGCATGGCGCAGGAGGCCGATCTCGACCTCGTGGAGGTCGCGCCGACCGCCCGCCCTCCGGTCTGCAAGCTGATGGACTTTGGGAAGTTCAAGTACGAGTCCGACCAGAAGCGTCGGGAAGCTCGGAAGAACCAGGTCCAGACCGTCATCAAGGAAATGAAGCTGCGGCCGAAGATCGATCCGCACGACTATGAGACCAAGAAGGGTCACGTCGTGCGGTTCCTGCGAGCCGGTGACAAGGTAAAGATCACCATCATGTTCCGCGGTCGGGAGCAGTCCCGGCCGGAGCTTGGCATCCGCCTGCTCCAGCGGCTGTCCGCCGACGTGGCCGACCTCGGCTACGTGGAGGCCCAGCCCAAGCAGGACGGCCGGAACATGACGATGGTGATGGCCCCGCACAAGGGTTCCAAGCCGCAGCGGCTGCCGGAATCGGCTGGCCACGTCTGACCCGACGTCGGTGGGTCCGCGCGGTGGTGTCCCCACCGTCCGGACCTCGCCGCGCCGACCGCTCGACCACCCCCCGTAAACCGTCAGGATGTCGACATGCCCAAACAGAAGTCCCACAGCGGCGCGAGCAAGCGGTTCCGGATCACCGGCTCCGGCAAGGTGGTGCGCCAGAAGGCCAACCGCCGCCACCTGCTGGAGCACAAGTCCAGCCGCCGTACCCGTCGGCTGGACGGCGTGGTGCCGCTGACGAAGGCGGACTCAGGCCGAATCAAGCGCCTTCTCGCCCGCTGAGCGCGCCCCGCTGACGAATCCGGCCCCGGTGACACCGGCGCACCCAGCGCGGTGATCGATCCCGGTCCGGCCGGCCGGATGCACCCGAACGAAGGAGACAGGTGCCCTCATGGCACGCGTGAAGCGGGCGGTCAACGCCCAGAAGAAGCGCCGTACGGTCCTCGAACAGGCCAGCGGCTACCGGGGCCAGCGCTCGCGGCTCTACCGCAAGGCCAAGGAGCAGATGCTCCACTCGATGACCTACTCCTACCGGGACCGTCGCGCGCGCAAGGGCGACTTCCGGCAGTTGTGGATCACTCGGATCAACGCTGCGGCGCGGGCCAACGGCATGACGTACAACCGCTTCGTGCAGGGTCTGAAGCTGTCCGGCGTCGAGGTGGACCGCAAGATCCTCGCCGACCTGGCGGTCAACGACGCCGCGGCCTTCACCGCGCTGGTCGAGGTGGCCCGGGCGGCCCTGGCGGCGGCGCCGGAGCCGACCGCCGCCTGAGCCCGTCGCGACGCCGACCCGTGCCCGCCGCCCGCGTGCTCCCGTCGCCCGATCATGGGCCGGTCGCCGGGCTGCGGTCGGCCCGGGTCGGTGCCGCCCGGCGCCTGCGGCGCCCGGCGGAGCGCCGGGAGCAGGGCCGCTTCCTCGTCGAGGGGGCGCAGGCCGTCGGCGCGGCCATCGCCGCGGGCGGCCTGCTCGAGGTGTTCGTGGGTGTGTCGGCGGCGGGCCGCCACGACGATCTGCTGCGCGCCGCCGCGGTGCCCGTCCGGCTCGTGACGGACGAGGCCGCGGCGGCGCTGTCCGAGACGGTCACCCCCCAGGGGCTCGTCGCCGTCGCCGCTCTGCCGGGTCACCGGCTTGCCGACCTGGCCGTCCCCCGACTGGTGGCGGTGTGCGTGGCCGCGAACGACCCGGGCAACGCCGGCACCGTGATCCGCAGCGCGGACGCGGCCGGGGCGGACGCGGTGGTGTTCACCGGCGGCGGCGTCGACCCGTTCGGCGGAAAGTGCGTGCGGTCGTCGGCCGGCAGCCACTTCCACCTCCCGGTGATCGTCGAACCGACGCTCGCCGACGTGGTGGCGGGGTTGCGCGCACGGGGGTGCCGAATCGTCGCGACCTCGGGTTCCGCGCAGCGTGATCTCGACACCGCGGTAGACGCCGGCGAGCTCGACGGGCCCACTGCCTGGTTGTTTGGCAACGAGGCGCACGGTCTCGATCCCGCCGGTCTGGCCGCCGCGGACGCGGCGTTGCGGGTACCGGTGTACGGTCAGGCCGAGTCCCTGAATCTTGCGGTTGCGTCCGCCCTGTGCCTATACGCATCGGCGCGGGCGCAGAGAACGGGTAGGTCCGGTACTGACGGCACCGGAGGAGGTGGTCGGCGGTGGTGAACACCGTCGCATCGACATCCGAACAGGCGCCGACCGCGCAGCAGCCGCCGGCTCCCGCCGGTGCAACCGTTCCCCCGGCGGGCGGCTCGGCCGGCTTGCCCACCACCGCCGCCCCGGCATCAGGCGAGGCCATGACTGCTGACGACGAGCCCGCGCAGGATCACGGCGTACCGGCGGACCCCGCCGAGGCCGACGGCGGCGACGGCGCCGGCTCGGCCGCGCTGGACGGGCCACTGCCCGCGGCCGCGTTCGATCTGCTGCCCGACGCGGTCGTCGTCACCGACGCCGCCGGCACGGTCGAGGTCTTCAACCGGGCCGCGGTCCGGTTGATCGGCGTGCCCGTGCCGGCCGCGGTCGGTCGGCACCTCACCGAGGTGCTCCCGCTGCTGGACGAGCGCGGCAACGACTGGTGGGAATGCTCCGCGCTCAGCCGAGAGCTGCCGCGGGTCATCGGGCAGCCCGAACGACGGCTGACCTACGCCGGTCCCGTGCACGACCGCGACTTTCACGTCACCGTCCGCTTCACCCGGGTCGCGGGTCGGCTGGCCCGGGTCTCGCTGTCGCTGCGCGACACGCTGAGCCGGGAGCGGCTGGAGCGCAACCGGGCGGACCTGGTCGCCACCGTCGCCCACGAGCTGCGCTCGCCGCTGACCAGCGTGAAGGGCTTCACGGCGACGCTGCTGGCCAAGTGGGACCGGTTCACCGACGAGCAGAAGAAGCTCATGCTGAACACGGTCAACACCGACGCCGACCGGGTCACCCGCCTGCTCGCCGAGGTGCTCGACGTCTCCCGCATCGACTCGGGCCGTATCCAGGTCCGCAAGCAGATCGTCGACCTGCCCAGCCGGGTGCGCTCGGTGGTCGACGGCAAGATCGCCGCCGGGGCGGCGGGCGCCGAGCGGTTCGACGTCCGCGAGGAGGGCGAGCTGCCCGAGATGTGGGTCGATCCGGACAAGATGGAGCAGGTGCTCCACAATCTCGTCGACAACGCGCTGCGCCACGGCGCGGGTACTGTGACGGTGCTGCTGCGCGGCAGCGACACCGGCACGGAGGTGAGCGTGGCCGACGAGGGCGAAGGCGTGTCCGAATCGAACGCCGCGCGCGTGTTCACGAAGTTCTGGCGCGGTGCCAGCCGCGGCAACGGCACCGGTCTCGGGCTCTACATCGCCAAGGCACTGATCGAGGCGCATGGGGGCACCATCTCGGTCGGCCGGGCCGCGGGCGGCGGCGCCGAATTCCGATTTTTCGTGCCCGCCGGCGGTCCGGTGTTCGGCTGAGGCCGAGCGTCACGATCGACCGGCGGGCGCCCCGGGCAGCCGACGGGCGGCATCGAGCGCGGTCCGCGCCGCCGCCGCGGCTGCCTCCCGGCCTCCATCGCCCACCGGGCCCCTCCCGGCCGGGCGACCACTCCGGCCGGGCGACCTCATGCCCAGCGAAACGATACGAGGATGAGCACCGTGCCCGCCCCTGGAGAGACTGTCGACCCGTCCCGGGTCCACGCCCTCGACCCCGACCAGCTCGCCGCGGCCGTCGCCGCGGCCCGGGAGTCGATCCGCGCCGCCACCGACCTCGACGCGCTGGCCGCCGCCCGCACCGCGCACGTCCACGGCGCGGCTGCCCCGTTGGTGCTGGCCCGCCGCGAGCTCGGTGCGCTGCCGCGCGAGGAGCGTGCCGACGCCGGCCGCCGGCACAACGCCGCCCGCACCGAGGTCCAGGTCGCCTACGACACGCGCCTGGCCGAGCTGACCGCCGAACGCGACGCCCGTGTGCTGCGCGAGGAGCGCGTCGACGTCACCCTGCCTGTGGCGCGCCGCCGCCGCGGTGCCCGCCACCCGCTGTCCTCGCTGTCCGACCGGCTCGTCGACGTGTTCGTCGCCATGGGCTACGAGGTCGCCGAGGGACCCGAGATCGAACACGACTGGTTCAACTTCGAGGCCCTGAACATGGCCCCCGACCATCCGGCCCGCAGCGAGCACGACACCCTCTACGTCGAGCCCACCGCCTCCGGCCGGGTACTGCGCACCCACACCTCGCCGGTGCAGGTCCGGGCCCTGCTCGACCGGCCGCTGCCGGTGTACGTCGTGTGCCCGGGGCGGACGTACCGCAACGACACCATCGACGCCACCCACTCGCCGGTGTTCGGCCAGCTCGAGGGGCTCGCCGTCGACGAGGGCATCACCATGGCCGACCTGCGCGGCACGCTGGAGGTCTTCGCTCAGGCGTTGTTCGGCTCCGGGCTGTCGACGCGGCTGCGCCCGTCGTTCTTCCCGTTCACCGAGCCGTCCGCCGAGCTGGATGTGCAGTGCTTCGCCTGCCGCGGCGAGGCGGCCCGCCAGCCCTGCCGGGTCTGCTCGGACGAGGGCTGGATCGAGATCGGTGGCTGCGGCATGGTTGATCCGAACGTGCTGCGGGCCACCGGGGTCGACCCCACCCGCTACAGCGGTTTCGCCTTCGGCATGGGTCTGGAACGCGCCGCGATGATCAGGCATGACGTCCGGGAGATCCGCGACTTCGTCGACGGTGACGTCCGGTTCAGCCTCCCGTTCGGAATCGAGGTCTGAGCAGATGCTGATCGTGATGTCCTGGCTGCGGGAGTATGTCGAGGGGCTGCCGCCCACCCGGGCGGTCGCCGACGCGCTGATCCGCGCCGGTTTCGAGGTCGAGGGGCTGCGCGGCGTCGGGGGCGATATCTCCGGCGTCGTCGTCGGGGAGATCGTCGACTTCGAGCTCGTGGAGACGAAGAAGAAGGCCGTCCGCTGGTGCCAGGTCCGCGTGGCCCCGCAGCCCGCCGATCCGGACGCGGCCGGCGCCGAGCCGTCGAGTCTCGGTGTGCGGGGGGTCATCTGCGGGGCGCACAACTTCGCCGTCGGCGACCGGGTGGCCGTCGCCCTGCCCGGCGCGGTGCTGCCCGGCGGGTTCGCCATCACGGCCCGCAAGACCTACGGCCACGTCAGCGAAGGGATGATCTGCTCCGCCCGGGAGCTGGGTCTCGGCGAGGATCACGACGGCATCCTCGTGCTCCCGCCGTCGGCCCCGATCGGCGCCGACGTCACCGAGCTGCTCGATCTCGCCGACGAGATCCTCGACATCGCCGTCACCCCCGACCGCGGCTACGCACTGTCGGTGCGCGGCATCGCCCGGGAGGCGGCGACCGCCTTCGCGCTGCCCTTCACCGACCCGGGCGCCCCACGGTCCGGGCAGGCTGCGGCCGGGCAGGCCGTGGCTGGGGAGGGTGCGGCCGGCGAGGCGTACCCGGTCGTCGTCGAGGACACCGCGGGCTGCGACCGGTACGTCGCCCGGGTGGTCACCGGCGTCGACCCCACGGCCGTCACGCCGCTGGGTTGGTCCCGGCGGCTGTCGTTGTCCGGAATGCGGCCGATCTCCGTGCCCGTCGACGTCACCAACGCCGTGCTGCTCGGGCTCGGCCAGCCGCTGCACGCCTTCGACCGGGCGAAGCTCACCGGCGCCATCATCGTGCGCCGGGCCGAGCCGGGGGAGACGCTGCGCACCCTCGACGGGGTCGAGCGCACCCTCGACCCCGAGGACCTGGTCATCGCGGACGACACCGGCCCGATCGCGCTGGCCGGGGTGATGGGCGGCGCGAGCACGGAGATCTCCGCGCAGACGACCGACATCGTGCTGGAGGCCGCGCACTTCGATTCGATCAGCGTCGCCCGCACCGCGCGGCGTCACCGGCTGTCCTCGGAGGCGTCGCGGCGCTTCGAGCGCGGCGTCGACCCGGCGCTCGCCCCGGTCGCGGCGGCGACGGCCGTCGACCTGCTCGTCGAGCTCGCCGGCGCCCGCCCCGCTGCGGGGGTGACCGACCTCGACCACCGGCCGGCCGTCGCGCCGGTGCTGCTGCCCCTGCGCGAGCCCGAGCGGCTCGCCGGCCGGCCGTACTCCGCCGAGGTCGTCCGCCGCCGCCTCGCCGACGTCGGCTGCGTGGTCGCCGCCAGCGCCACCTCGGACGTCACCGACTTCACCCCGGACGTCACCGGCGCCACCACCGTCGGCAGGGCCACCACCACCGTCGCCGGCGGTGATCTTGATGTCCTCGTCGTCACGCCGCCGTCGTGGCGGCCCGACCTGACCCGGGCCGCGGATCTCGTCGAGGAGATCATGCGGTTGGAGGGGTACGACACGATCCCGGTGACCCTGCCGCTGCTGCCCGCCGGCCGCGGCCTGACCCCGGCGCAGCGGATGCACCGGGCGGTGGGCCGGGCGCTGGCGTACGCCGGCCTGGCCGAGGTGCTGACCCTGCCGTTCGTGGCCGCGGACGCCGCCGACGCGCTCAGTCTGGCCGCGGACGACAAGCGGCGCCTGGCGGTCCGGGTCGCGAACCCGATCGCCGAGGACGCCGCCTACCTGCGCACGACCCTGCTGTCCGGGCTGATCGCCGCCGCGGTGCGCAACATCGGCCGGGGCCAGCAGGACCTGGCCCTGTTCGAGGTCGGCCGGGTCTTCCGGGAGCAGCCCGGCGCGCCGGTGCGGGTGCCGACGCCGCCGGTGGACCGCCGCCCGTCCGCCGAGGAGATCGCCGCGCTGGACTCGGTCCTGCCCAAGCAGGCCCGTCACGTCGCGGCACTGCTCACCGGTCGCCGCGAGCCGGCCGGCTGGTCGACGCCGGGCCGCGAGGCGGACTGGGCGGACGCCGTCGACGCCGCGCAGGTCGTCGCCGAGGCGGTCGGGCTCACGCTGACCGTCACGGCCGGTGACGCGATGCCGTGGCATCCCGGCCGCTGCGCGGAGCTGACCGTCGGCGGCCGCCCCGTCGGCTTCGCCGGGGAACTGCACCCGCGGGTGCTCGGCGACGCCGGCCTGCCGCCGCGGACCGTCGCGATGGAGCTCAGCGTCGACGTCCTCATCGAGGCCGCGACGGCGGCGCCGCCGGTCGTGGCGCCGGTGATCTCCACCTACCCGCCGGCGGACCGGGACGTGGCGCTCGTCGTCCCGACCCGGGTGCCGGTCGCCGAGGTGACCGAGGCCCTGCGCGAGGGCGCCGGCGACCTGCTGGAGTCGCTGACCCTCTTTGACGTGTTCGAGGGCGCCCAGGTCGGCGCCGGGCAGCGCTCACTCGCCTTCGGCCTGCGCTTGCGGGCGGGGGACCGGACGCTGACCGCCGCCGAGGCGAACGCGGTGCGCGACGCGGCCGTCGACCTCGCCGCGCAGCGCACCGGCGCCGCCCTACGCGCCTAGGCAGGCAGGTTTTCGGCCGGATGGCGGCCAGATCGGGCCGAGGCATACTCACGGTTCTGCGCCCAGAATCGCGACCACGTCTCGGCACGATCACGATTCCGTGCGCAACTGGTAGCAGAAGGACGCGACGGTTCCGCGGAACACCATGATCACTGGTCCTGGTCCTGGTCCTGGCGGGCCGCCGGGTCTAGCCGTGCCCGCGCCTGCCGAGGACGAGCAACCCCACCAGGGGCAGCCGGATCAAGACGAGTAGCCCGCCGCGTCTTCCCGCCCCGGCCGGGACCGGTTCGTCGCGGTCCGCCGCGGCAGGGGTATCGGCTCCGGAACCACCTCCACCGAGGGATCGGTCCGTGCCGGGGCCGCGCAGGCGTGCCGGGAGGCGGCCGGGTCGGCTGCTCGCCAGGGCGAACCGCCGGCCGGCCGTGCGCGCCACGAGCAGCTCCGCGCGGGCGTCGACATCGAGCATGTCGTAGTGCTCCCGGGCGTACGCGTGGGCGTCTGCCCAGGTCGCCATCGGTGGGAGCCGCGCGGCGACGGCCGCGAACCCGGCGCGGAAGCCGGGTGTCCGCGCCAGCGCGGGCCAGTGCTCGACCACTGCCGACCGGCGCTTGTCGATCAATGCCGCGCGGGTCGCCTCGATCCGGTCCGCGGCGAAACCGGGCGGTGGGCCATCTCCCGCCGTGAGCGCCCGGACCAGTGCGATCTGCCCGGCAAGTAGCTCCCCGTCGGCCCGCGCGTCGGTCGGCTCCAGGCCCGCGCGGGCGGCCCCCGTCCCGGATCCCCTCCCGGCCCCCGTCTCGACCCTCGTCCCGGATCCCGGCACCGATCCCGCCCCGCTCGCCGCCGCGCCGGTCGTCGTGTTGATCGTCGCGCTGATCGTCGCGCGGGTCAGGCCCGCGGCGCGCGTGACCGCGTCGAGCTCGGCGTGGAACTCGGCCACCGGTGGTAGGTGGGTGTCCCGTTCGAGCAGGCAGGGCAGCGGGCCCGGCCAGTGGTCGGCGGCGGCGCGCAGCAGCTCGAGGACCTGTGGGCGAACCGGGTGGGCGTGCGAGTCGTGGTACAGGCCGCGGGCGGTGACCCCGCCGGCGACGTGCAGGTAGGCGACTCGTTCCCAGGGGATCGCGGCCAGGAACCGGTCGGGATCGATGCCGTGGTTGACCACGTCGCCATACAGGTTGGCGACGTCGAGTAGCAGCATCACCCCGGTCTGCTCGGCGAGCTCGGTGAGGAACGCCGCGGAGTCCAGCTCGTCGTCGGGCCAGCGCAGCAGCGCCGCCGGGTTCTCCACCGCGAGCGGAACGGACAGCTCCGCGCGCAGCGACCGGATGTTGCGTGCCAGCACCCGCAGCGCCGCGCGGGTACGCGGCACCGGCAGCAGGTGGCCGGCCTCGACCCCGCCGGCCCGGACGAACGCGGCGTGCTCGCTGACCAGCGGGGCGTCCAGACGCTCCGCGACGCGGACGAACCGGTCGACGCGGGCGCGGTCCAGCGGCTCGCTGCCCCCCAGCGACAGCCGGACGCCGTGCGGCACCATCGGCACGCCCAGCTCGGTCAGGGCGACCGGCAACGGCTGGTCGGGGTCGACGCTCTCCGCGATCAGTTCGACGAACGCCAGGTCGCCACGCTCGGCGATCGCGGTGGCGAGGGGCGGGCGCCAGCCCACCCCCAACCCGGGTGGCAGCGGCGAGTCCGGTCGGGACGGTCGGATCCGGGCCATCACCCCCCGCCTCCACACCCCCCGCCTCCACAACCCCCACCGCCGCATCCCCCGCCGCAGCTACCCCCTCCGCCGCAGCCGCCACTCGAGGTGGTGTCCAGGCTTCTTCTCGATCCGGCGGCGCCGCGGGGCCGCGGCCGGCCAGCGGGCGCGAGCAGCCCGAGCTCGGTGGCCAGTTTCCGGTCGGCGCGGCCGAGCGCCTCCGGCCCGAACAGTGCGACCGCGAGCGCATGCTGCCCCGGCAGACCGCCGCCGGCCAATCCGGGCAGGCGCCGCTGGGCCTCGGCCGCCACCGTCCACCCGGCCCTGGTGCTCCGCGGCGTCTGGCGGCGGACACCGAGAACAAGGGCGCCGATCTCGCCGAGCGACAGCACGAAGACGGCGCTGCCGTCGGGCGAGCCGACGTCCGCCACCAGCAGGATGATCCCGCCGACGAACAGGGCCAGCGCGGCGGCCCGGCACCAGCGCAGCATCCGCTGCTGCCCGACGGTGGGCAGGAGCCCCTCCTCGCACAGCCGCAGGCGCGTCGCGGCCAGCGCGGGGGTGCCGGCGAGCCACCGACCGAGCTCGGCGATGCGGCGCCCGCCGTGCGCGTCGATCTCCTGGTGGATGGCGCAGCGCAGATCCTGATCTGCGTAGACCGCGGGGCGACGGGAGATCACGGTCCCCGGGGTGGCGCCCGGCCCCACAGCTCCCGACTCGCCGAGCGCGACCACCGCGACCAGTGCTGCCAGATCCGGGCCGCCGTAGAGCAGGGCCAGCTCTTCCGCCTGCGCCGGCCCCGGTCCCAGTCCGTCGGCGTCAAGTCCGAAGCGGTCGACGACCGACCTGGGGGCGGTCAGGCGAGTCCCGACGCGCCCCCTTCTTGTGCCGTCCCCGTCGGTGCGGTCCCCGTCGGTGCCGTCTCGCCCGGCGTCGCCCGCTCCCGTGCCGACCCGGTCGACGGCGGGCGCGCCGCGCTGGGCCGCCCGCCACGCGACCCACGTGCCGATCCACAGGACGACCACCAGCGCGACATAGCCGATCGCGATTACCATCCGCCGCTCCTCACCGCCGTGCATTGTCCGATGGACAGTGCGTGATATTCGCGGCTCAGGATGGAAGGGCGCGGTACTTTCAGTTTCAACGTGAGGTCAACTGCCAGGTCAGGCGGTCGACGCCCGGTCCGGAGGGTGGGCGGACCGACGTCTGCGCCTGCGGCCGACGCGGACGCGCTGCCCGCCGCGCCGCCCGCGTTCGCCGAATGTCGTTGCATGCCCATAAGCTCGTGTGTATAACTTTGCACATGGGAGTGACCGCAGCAGTGGCAGGGGCGAGCGGGTACGGCGGCGGGGAGCTTCTCCGCCTGCTGCTCGCCCACCCGGAGATCGAGATCGGCGCGCTGGCGGCGAACACGTCGGTCGGCCTGCCCGTGACGGACGTGCACCCGAACCTGCCCGACCTGTCCGGCCGCGTCTTCACCGACGCCGAGACGCTCGCTGCGGCCGAGGCGGACGTCGTCTTCCTCGCCCTGCCGCACGGGCAGTCGGCGGCGGTGGCGGCCACCTTGGCGAGCACCGTGCGCGTCGTCGACCTCGGCGCCGACCACCGCCTCACCGACCCGGAGGCGTGGCGACGCGCCTACGGCGGCGAGCACGCCGGCACCTGGACCTACGGCATGCCCGAGTTGCCCGGGGCGCGCGCGCGGATCGCGGCGAGCCGCCGGGTCGCGGCGCCGGGCTGCTACCCGACGGCCTCCTCGCTCGCCCTCGCGCCGCTGCTGGCCGCGGGCCTCGTCGAACCGCAGGACCTCAGCGTCGTCGCCGCCAGCGGCACCTCCGGCGCGGGCCGTTCGGCCAAGGTCAACCTGCTCGGCAGCGAGGTGATGGGCGACCTCACCGCCTACAAGGTCGGCACTCACCAGCACCGTCCGGAGATCGTGCAGGCCCTGTCCGGCGTGGCCGGGACCGCGGTGAGCCTGTCGTTCACCCCCGTGCTCGCCCCGCTGCCCCGCGGCATCCTCGCGACCTGCTCCGGGCGGGCCACCCCCGGCACCGACGCGGACGCCGTGTACGAGGCGCTGCGCTCGGCCTACGCGGGCGAGCCGTTCGTCCGGGTGCTGCCGCCCGGGCGTTGGCCGCACGCCGCGGCGACCCTCGGCGGCAACGCCGTGCACGTGCAGGGCACCTTCGACGCCGAGTCCGGGCGGGCGATCGTCGTGTCCGCCATCGACAACCTCGGCAAGGGCGCGGCCGGCCAGGCGCTGCAGTGCGCCAACCTCATGCTCGGCCTGCCCGAGACCGCCGGCCTGACCGCCCAGGGCATCGCCCCGTGACCGGCGGTCCCCTGCTTGTCCAGCGGGACGAACCGGACACCGAGGCCTCGGGATACGCAGTAGAGGCGGCCGGCGGCCGCCGATCGAGCGACCGGGACAGCAGCGGCAGGGACAGCACAGACGCGGACAACAGACAGGAGTGGCCGAGGTGAGCGTGACCGCCCCCAAGGGCTTCCGGGCCGCCGGAGTCGTGGCCGGATTGAAGCCGTCCGGGCGTCCGGACGTGGCCCTCGTCGTCAACGACGGGCCGTCCGACGCCGCCGCCGGCGTGTTCACCCGCAACCGGATCCAGGCCGCGCCCGTGCTGTGGACCCGCCAGACCCTCGCCGACGGCCGGCTGCGCGCCGTGGTCCTGAACTCCGGCGGCGCCAACGCCTGCACCGGGCCGGCCGGCTTCGCCGACACCCACGCGACGGCCGAGCGCGTCGCGGCCGGACTCGGCCTCGGCGCCGGGGACGTCGCGGTCTGCTCCACCGGGCTGATCGGCGTCCGGCTGCCGATGGACAACCTGCTCACCGGGGTCACCAAGGCCGTCGCGGACCTCGCCGACAACGGCGGCGACGACGCGGCCGAGGCGATCCGCACCACCGACACCGTCGCGAAGACAGCGGTGCGGATCTCCACCACGACGCCGGGGGTGACCGTCGGCGCGATGGGCAAGGGCGCGGCGATGCTGGCCCCGTCGCTGGCGACCATGCTCGTCGTCGTCACCACCGACGCCGTCGCCGACGCCGCGACCCTCGACCGGGCGGTGCGCCAGGCGTCCCGGGTCACGTTCGAGCGGGTCGACTCCGACGGCTGCCTGTCCACCAACGACACCGTGCTGCTGCTCGCCTCGGGCGCCTCCGGGGTGACGCTGCCCGAGGCCGAGCTCACCGGGCTCGTCGCCGAGGTGTGCGACGACCTGGCCCAGCAGATGCTCGGCGACGCCGAGGGCTCCACGAAGACCATCGCGATCACCGTCACCGGGGCCGCGAGCGAGGCCGACGCCCTGGAGGTCGGCCGGTCCGTGGCCCGCAACAACCTGCTCAAGTGCGCCCTCTACGGCAAGGACCCGAACTGGGGGCGCGTCCTCGCCGCGGTCGGCACCACCCAGGCCGCCTTCGAGCCCGACCAGCTCGACGTGTCGATGAACGGGGTGCAGGTCTGCCGGGCGGGCGCGCCAGGGGAGGACCGCGACCTCGTCGACCTGTCCGACCGGCGGATCGACATCCTCATCGATCTGCACGCCGGCGCCACCGAACTCACCGTCTGGACGAACGACCTGACCGACGGCTACGTCTACGAGAACTCGGCCTACTCCACATGACCGACATCGCCCCCACCGCCCCCACCGCTCCCACCACCGCCGCGCGGGGACCGGCGGCGACCGCCCGCGGGCACGCGGCGCTGGCCAAGACCCAGGTCCTCATCGAGGCGCTGCCGTGGCTGTCCCGCTTCCAGGGCGCCACGATCGTCATCAAGTACGGCGGCAACGCGATGACCGAGCCCGCGCTGCGCGCCGCGTTCGCCGCCGACATCGTCTTCCTGCGCTACTCGGGGCTGCGGGTGGTGGTCGTCCACGGCGGCGGCCCGCAGATCACCGCGCACCTGGCGCGCCTCGGCGTCGAGTCGACGTTCGTCGGCGGCCTGCGGGTCACCACGCCGGAGACCATGGACGTCGTGCGGATGGTGCTGCTCGGCCAGGTCAACCGGGACGTCGTCGGCCTGGTCAACGACCACGGGCCGTTCGCCGTGGGTCTGTCGGGCGAGGACGCGAACCTGTTCACCGCGCGCCGGCGCCCCGCGATCGTCGACGGGGAGGAGGTCGACGTCGGCCTCGTCGGCGACATCGTCGAGGTCCGGGCCGAGACGGTCAACGCCCTGCTCGACTCCGGCAAGGTGCCCGTCGTCGCGTCGGTCGCCCGCGGGATCGACGGCGGCGTCTACAACGTCAACGCCGACACGGCCGCCGCGGAGCTCGCCGTCGCCCTCGGCGCCACCAAGCTCGTCGTCCTCACCGACGTCGAGGGGCTGTACGCGGACTGGCCGACCAGCGACGAGGTGCTCAGCGAGCTGAGCATCACAGAGCTCGAACAGCTCCTGCCCACGCTCGCGGCCGGCATGATTCCGAAGATGGAGGCGTGCCGGCGGGCGGTGCGCGGCGGCGTGCCGCAGGCGCACGTGCTCGACGGCCGGGTGCCGCACGCCGTGCTGCTGGAAATCTTCACCGACGACGGCATCGGCACCCTGATCACCCCCGACCGCGACCTGGCCGGACCCGCCGCCGTCCCGCCCCCGCCCACGCCCACGATTAAGCCCCCCGCACCGGCCGCCGTGCCCGCCCCGGCCGTCGGACGGACCGCCCACGAGACCGGAGGAACGCTATGACCGCCGATCTGCTCGCCCGGCGCGACGCCGTCGTGATGGCGACCTACGGCCGTCCGACGATCTCCCTGGTCCGCGGCAACGGCACCCGGGTGTGGGACGACGCCGGGCGCGAGTACCTCGACCTGCTCGGCGGGATCGCCGTCAGCGTGCTCGGCCACAGCCACCCTGCGATCCGGGCCGCCGTCGTCGACCAGCTCGACACCCTCGGCCACGTGTCGAATCTGTACGCCAACGAGCCGCAGGTGCGCCTGGCCGAACGGCTCGTCGAGCTGCTCGCCGCGGGCGCCCCGGCCCCGGGCCTGCCCGCCGGCGGCGCGAAGATCTTCTTCGCCAACTCCGGCGCCGAGGCCAACGAGGCCGCCATCAAGATCGCGCGGCGTACCGGCCGGCCGGAGATCGTCGCCGCCGAGGGTTCCTTCCACGGTCGGACCCTCGGCGCGCTGTCCATCACCGGGCAGCCGGCCAAGCGCGCGCCGTTCGAGCCGCTGCTGCCCGGTGTGCGGTTCGTGCCCTACGGCGACGCCGCCGCGCTGCGGGCCGCGGTCGGCGAGCGGACCTCGGCGGTGTTCCTGGAGCCGACCCTCGGGGAGGCCGGCGTGGTGCCGCCGCCGCCGGGCTACCTGGCCGAGGCGCGGGCGGCCTGCGACGACGTGGGGGCCCTGCTGGTGTTCGACGAGGTGCAGAGCGGCATCGGCCGGACCGGCTCCTGGTTCGCCCACCAGGCCGCCGGCGTCCAACCCGACGTCGTCACCCTGGCCAAGGGCCTCGGCGGCGGCCTGCCGATCGGCGCCTGCATCGGCATCGGCACCGCGGCGGACCTGCTGCGCCCGGGCGATCACGGCAGCACGTTCGGTGGCGGTCCGATCGTCTGCGCGGCGGCCCTGGCCGTGCTCGACACGATCGCCGCCGAGGGACTGCTCGACCACGCGACGCGGCTGGGCGACCGGCTCGCCGCACAGATCGTCGCGGCGGGGATCGCGGGGATCGTCGGGGTGCGCGGCGTGGGCCTGTGGCGGGCGATCGAGCTCGACGGCGCGTTCGCCCCGGCGGTGGAGACGGCGGCTCGCGCGGCGGGTTATCTGGTCAACGCGGTCGCGGCGGACGCCGTCCGGCTCGCCCCGCCGCTGATCCTCACCGACGCCGAGGCGGACGCCTTCGTCGCGGCGCTGCCCGCGATCGTCGGCGCCGCCCGCGACGGCGCAGGCCTGTCGGACCAAGGCTCTAAGGTCAGCGCATGACGGCCCGACACTTCCTTCTCGACACCGACCTGACCTCCGCGGAGCAGGCCGGAGTTCTCGACGTCGCCGACCAGCTCAAGGCCCGACGCCGGGCCCCCGGGCCGGGGGACAGGCCGCTCGCCGGGCGGTCGGTGGCCCTGCTGTTCGAGAAGCCCTCCACCCGCACCCGGCTGTCGTTCGACGTCGGCGTCGCCGAACTCGGCGGCCATCCGATCTTCATCGACGCGACGACCAGCCATCTCGGCCGCGGCGAGACGATCGAGGACACCGCCGCCGTGCTCAGCCGGTACGTCGACGCGATCGTCGTGCGCACCTTCGCCCAGGAGCGCCTCGAACGGCTCGCGGCCGCGGCGAGCGTGCCGGTCGTCAACGCGCTGTCGGACCATGCCCATCCCTGCCAGGCGCTGGCCGACCTGCAGACGATCCGGGAGCGCCGGGGCGGGCTCGCCGGGCTCACCCTGACCTACCTCGGCGACGGCAACAACGTGGCGCATTCGCTGCTGCTCGCCGGGGCGCTCGCGGGGATGCGGGTGCACGTGGCCTCCCCGCCCGGCTACGAGCCGTTCGAGCAGGTCGTCCGGCACGCCAACGAGATCGGCGCGGCCACCGGCGGCGAGGCGCTCGTCATGCACGACGCGCTGGAGGCGGCCGCCGGCGCCGACGTGCTCTACACCGACGTCTGGGCGTCGATGGGCCAGGAGGACGAGTCGGATAGCCGCTCGCTGGTGTTCCAGCCCTACCGCCTCGACGAGAAGGCCGTCGAGGCCGCCCGGCCGGACGTGCTGGTCATGCACTGCCTGCCGGCGCACCGGGAGCTGGAGATCGCCGCGTCGGTGCTCGACGGGCCGCAATCGGTCGTGTTCGACCAGGCCGAGAACCGGTTGCACGCGCAGAAGGCCCTGCTATCGCTCCTGCTCGCGCCGCCGTCGACGGGGGCCGGCTCGTCCGCCGGGGAGGGCACTGCCGCCGGGGAGGGCACGGTCCGATGACCACGGCGGGCGCGGGGGCGGGGGTGCGGCGGGCCGCTCCGCTGACGAAGCACGCCCGGCAGGCGCGGCTGGCGGCACTGATCGCGCAGCGGCCGGTGCGTTCGCAGTCGGAGCTCGCCCGCCTGCTCGCCGCCGAGGGCGTCCAGGTCACCCAGGCCACCCTGTCCCGTGACCTGGAGGAGATCGGGGCGACGAAGGTGCGCGGCGCCGACGGCGGCCTGGTCTACGCCGTCGACGTGAACCTCGCGCCGGCAGAGATCGTCCGGCTTCCGCTGACCCGGCTGTGCGAGGAGTTGCTGGTCTCGGCGGAGGCCAACGGTGACCTCGTCGTCCTGCGCACCCCGCCCGGGGCCGCCCAGCTCTTCGCCTCCGCGCTGGACCGGGAGGCGCTGCCGGCGGTCATGGGCACGATCGCCGGGGACGACACGGTCCTCGTCGTCTGCCGGGCGCAGATGCCCGCCCCCGGGGATGGGAGCATCTCCGGGGTTGCCCCGGCCGGCGGGGAGAGCCCGGGGGAGGCGCCGCCGCCGGTCGGACCGTCCGCGGGCCAGGCCCCGGTCGCGGGCGGCCCGGGCCTGGCCGCCCACCTGCTACGGCTCGCCGACGGACGCGCCCGCGCCGTGCCGGGCATGGCCGCCGCCGCCCAGGCCCGCCCACGCACCCCGCCGGCGGGCGGGGCGGTCCTGGCGGGCACCGGCACCGGCACACCTGATGATGATCTTTCGCGCAATCCGACATAAGGAGTAAGTCTCGTGACCGAACGCGTCGTGCTTGCCTACTCGGGCGGCCTCGACACGTCCGTGGCCATCGGCTGGATCGGCGCCGAGACCGGCGCCGAGGTCGTCGCGCTGGCGGTCGATGTCGGCCAGGGCGGCGAGGACCTCGAGGCCATCCGCCAGCGCGCCCTCACCTGCGGCGCCGTCGAGTCGATCGTGGTCGACGCCCGCACGGAGTTCGCCGAGTCCTTCGTCGCCCCGGCGATCCGGAGCAACGCGCTGTACATGGACCGGTACCCGTTGATCTCGTCGCTGTCGCGGCCGATCATCGTCAAGCACCTCGTCGCGGCCGCCCGCGAGCACGGCGCGGACGCGATCGCCCACGGCTGCACCGGCAAGGGCAACGACCAGGTGCGGTTCGAGGTCGGCGTGTCGGCGCTGGCCCCCGGGTTGAGGGTGCTCGCCCCGGTGCGCGACTCGGGCATGACCCGGGACAAGGCGATCGCCTTCGCCGAGGAGCGCGGGCTGCCCATCGACGTGTCCAAGCGCTCGCCGTACTCCATCGACCAGAACCTGTGGGGGCGCACCGCCGAGTGCGGCATCCTCGAGGACCCCTGGGCGCAGCCGCCGGAGGACGTCTTCGTCTACTCGGCGGACCCGACGGTCGCCCGGACTCCCGACGAGGTGACGATCTCCTTCACCGACGGCGTCCCGACCGGCCTGGACGGGCGTTCCCTGGCGCTGGCCGAGCTCGTCGCCGAGCTCAACACCCGCGCGGGCGCGCACGGCGTCGGCCGGATCGACATGATCGAGGACCGCCTGGTCGGGATCAAGAGCCGGGAGATCTACGAGTGCCCGGCGGCGATCACGCTGCTGACCGCGCACCGCGACCTGGAGGACCTCACCCTCGAGCGCGACGTCGCTCGGTTCAAGCGCGGCGTCGACCAGCGCTGGGGCGAGATCGTCTACGACGGCCTGTGGTACTCGCCGCTCAAGGCCGCCCTCGACGCCTTCGTCGACTCGGCGAGCGCCGGGGTCACCGGGGACGTGCGGCTGCGGCTCGCGGGCGGGGTCGCCCAGGTCGTCGGCCGGCGCAGCCCGGGCAGCCTCTATGACCACGCCCTGGCCACCTACGACGCCGGCGACCAGTTCGACCAGGGTGACGCGCGCGGGTTCATCGAGCTCTGGGGCCTGCCGACGAAGGTCTGGGCGGCCCGTGAGCAGCGGCTGAACCCGTGAGCTCGACGGATCACTCCGAGGATGCCTCGGTGCCGAAGCCGTCCGGTGCGCCACCCGCCGACGGGGCTACCGACGCTGACGCGCCCGCCGGCAGGGTGCTCGCCGGCGGGGCGTCGGCCGGCGCACCGATGCGGCTGTGGGGCGGGCGGTTCGCCGGCGGCCCGGCGGAGGCGCTCGCCCGGCTGTCGGTGAGCGTCCAGTTCGACTGGCGGCTCGCGCCGTACGACCTGCTCGCCTCGAAGTCGCATGCCCGGGTGCTGCACCGGGCCGGATTGCTCGACGACGCCGAGATCGCCGCGATGCTCGCCGCCATCGACGACCTGTCCGACGCGGTCGCCCAGGGCCGGTTCCGGCCCACGGTCGAGGACGAGGACGTCCACACCGCCCTCGAACGCGGGCTGTTGGAGCGGCTCGGCGCGCTCGGCGGCAAGCTGCGCGCCGGCCGCAGCCGCAACGACCAGGTCGCCACCGACCTGCGCCTGTACCTGCGCGAGCACGCCCGTCAGGTGGCGGCCCGGCTGACCGAGCTGTCCCAGGCGCTGGTCACCGTCGCCGGGCAGCACGTGGACACCCCGGCGCCGGGGATGACCCACCTGCAGCACGCCCAGCCGATCTCGTTCGGCCACCAGTTGCTCGCCCACGTGCAGGCGTTCGTGCGGGACACCGACCGCCTGCGGGACTGGGATCGGCGGGCATCGGTGAGCGCGCTCGGCGCCGGGGCGCTGGCCGGCTCGTCGCTGCCGCTGGACCCGCGGGGCGTCGCCGCCGAACTGGGGTTCGACCGGGCGTTCGAAAACTCGCTCGACGCCGTGTCGGACCGTGACTTCGCCGCCGAGTTCCTGTTCGTGGCCGCGCTGATCGGGGTGCACCTGTCTCGCCTCGGCGAGGAGATCGTGCTCTGGACGACCCGCGAGTTCGGCTGGGTCGAGCTGGACGACGCCTTCGCGACCGGCAGCTCGATCATGCCGCAGAAGAAGAACCCGGACGTCGCCGAGCTCGCCCGGGGCAAGTCCGGCCGGCTCATCGGCGGGCTGACCGGCTTCCTCGCCACCCTCAAGGGGCTCCCGCTCGCCTACGACCGGGACCTGCAGGAGGACAAGGAGCCGGTCTTCGACGCGGTCGACACGCTGCTGCTGGTGTTGCCCGCGCTGACGGGCACCGTCGCGACGATGCGGGTCCGTCGCGAGCGGCTGGCCGCGGCCGCACCGGACGGCTTCGCGCTGGCGACCGACGTCGCCGAGTACCTGGTGCGCCGCGGCGTGCCGTTCCGTCAGGCGCACGAGGCCGTCGGCCAGCTCGTCTCCTGGTGTGTCGCCCACGACGTCGATCTCGACGACGTCTCCGACGACGACCTCGCGGTGATCAATCCGTTGCTGACCGCGGACGTGCGCGGCGTGCTGTCGGTCTCCGGCGCCCTGCAGGCCCGCTCCGCGCCCGGCGGGACCGCGCCGGATCGCGTGCGTGAGCAGCTCGCGGCGCTGCGGCCGGTCCTTGACCGGGACCGCGAGTGGGCAGTGGACTGACGGGGACTCCCGAGCCCCCTGAGGGTTCCGGGCCGGCAGCCGACGTGGTCGGCCCGGCGCCGTACCCGGCGGGCTTCTTCGACCGGCCCGTGCTGGCCGTGGCACCGGATCTGCTCGGTGCGACGGTCCGGCACGGGCCGGTTGCCGTTCGGATCACGGAGGTCGAGGCGTATGCCGGTCTGCGCGATCCCGCCTCCCACGCCTTTCGCGGGCCGACCCCGAGGGCCGCGGTGATGTTCGGCCCGCCGGGCCGGGCGTACGTGTATCTCAGCTACGGCGTCCACTGGTGCCTCAACATCGTCTGCGGGCCGGTGGGGGAGGGGTCGGCGGTGCTGTTGCGGGCCGGCGAGGTCGTCGCCGGCCGCGAGGCGGCGCAGGCCCGCTGGCCGACGCTCGCCGCCCGGGACCTGGCCCGGGGGCCCGGTCGGCTCGGGCGGGTGCTCGGCGTCGCTGCGTCGCTGACCGGAACTCCGGTGACGGGCGGCGGACCCCTTGTCGTCCTCCCGCCAGCGCCCGCGGCCGCCGGGTTCGGCGGCGGACCGGCAGTGGGCGGGGAGCCGGCAGTGGGCGAGCGACCGGCAGAGGAAGGAGCGAGGCCGGGGGCGCCGGGCCAAAGGATCGAACGAGGCCCACGGGTGGGGATCAGCGCTGGCGCCGAGCGTCCGTGGCGCTTCTGGCTGGCGGGTGAGCCATCGGTCAGCAGCGCGCGGCCAAGCCGTCGCCGCAGGTGACAGAGCCGCGGACAGATGTGGACGGACGGCGCGCCGCTCTCTCCTGGGCAACTTGGCCCAGACCACCAAGCCTCCCATATCAGAACATCACAACGAACCTCTCCGCGAGTGGTGTGACATAGGTCACACATCTGATCGGGGGATTGATTTGACGCCCACCGTCATCCACCCGTAATGTTCTCTCTGTCAGCGCAGCACGGCAGACGCCGAACAGGGCGGCTCCACTCGCTGGCAGAGCCCCTCCTCGGAGGGCGCTTGGGTAGAGCAGGTGCGAGGCGGCCCCTTCTTGGGCGTACTGACGAGCACCGCTCCAAAAACTTCGTAAGTGGCTAGGAATCCGCACGAGTGGGACATCTCTGGATGTGACCTCGTTCGCGCCTGCTCCTTGAGAACTCAACAGCGTGCCGATTGTCAGTGCCAATTGTTTTACCCCGTTCATGGCCTGGCTGGTTGTCCTTTGCGCATCGTTCTGGTGTGTGGGGGTGGCTGGTTGTGGTTGTGAGGGATTCCTTTGGACACGGCATCACGGTTGTGGTGTCGATGTCGGGGTCTGCCGGTTTTGCCGGCACTCTCGAAATCATTGATGGAGAGTTTGATCCTGGCTCAGGACGAACGCTGGCGGCGTGCTTAACACATGCAAGTCGAGCGAGGGGCTTCGGCTCCTAGCGGCGAACGGGTGAGTAACACGTGGGCAACCTGCCCCGAGCTCTGGAATAACTTCGGGAAACCGGGGCTAATGCCGGATATGACACTGCCGGGCATCTGGTGGTGTGGAAAGATTTATCGGCTCGGGATGGGCCCGCGGCCTATCAGCTTGTTGGTGGGGTGATGGCCTACCAAGGCGACGACGGGTAGCCGGCCTGAGAGGGCGACCGGCCACACTGGGACTGAGACACGGCCCAGACTCCTACGGGAGGCAGCAGTGGGGAATATTGCGCAATGGGCGAAAGCCTGACGCAGCGACGCCGCGTGGGGGATGACGGCCTTCGGGTTGTAAACCTCTTTCAGCAGGGACGAAGCGCAAGTGACGGTACCTGCAGAAGAAGCACCGGCCAACTACGTGCCAGCAGCCGCGGTAATACGTAGGGTGCAAGCGTTGTCCGGAATTATTGGGCGTAAAGAGCTCGTAGGCGGCCTGTCGCGTCGGCTGTGAAAACCCGGGGCTCAACCCCGGGCCTGCAGTCGATACGGGCAGGCTAGAGTCCGGCAGGGGAGACTGGAATTCCTGGTGTAGCGGTGAAATGCGCAGATATCAGGAGGAACACCGGTGGCGAAGGCGGGTCTCTGGGCCGGAACTGACGCTAAGGAGCGAAAGCGTGGGGAGCGAACAGGATTAGATACCCTGGTAGTCCACGCCGTAAACGTTGGGCGCTAGGTGTGGGGGACCTTCCACGGCCTCCGTGCCGCAGCTAACGCATTAAGCGCCCCGCCTGGGGAGTACGGCCGCAAGGCTAAAACTCAAAGGAATTGACGGGGGCCCGCACAAGCGGCGGAGCATGTGGCTTAATTCGATGCAACGCGAAGAACCTTACCAGGGCTTGACATGCAGGGAAATCTCGTAGAGATACGGGGTCCGTAAGGGTCCTGCACAGGTGGTGCATGGCTGTCGTCAGCTCGTGTCGTGAGATGTTGGGTTAAGTCCCGCAACGAGCGCAACCCTCGTCCTATGTTGCCAGCGAGTTATGTCGGGGACTCATAGGAGACTGCCGGGGTCAACTCGGAGGAAGGTGGGGATGACGTCAAGTCATCATGCCCCTTACGTCCTGGGCTGCACACATGCTACAATGGCCGGTACAAAGGGCTGCGATACCGCGAGGTGGAGCGAATCCCAAAAAGCCGGTCTCAGTTCGGATCGGGGTCTGCAACTCGACCCCGTGAAGTCGGAGTCGCTAGTAATCGCAGATCAGCAATGCTGCGGTGAATACGTTCCCGGGCCTTGTACACACCGCCCGTCACGTCACGAAAGTCGGTAACACCCGAAGCCGGTGGCCTAACCCTTGTGGGGGGAGCCGTCGAAGGTGGGACCGGCGATTGGGACGAAGTCGTAACAAGGTAGCCGTACCGGAAGGTGCGGCTGGATCACCTCCTTTCTAAGGAGCGTCTGGCTGGTCTGTCCTGTTGGGGGTGGGCTGGTTCAGGGCCAGGACCGGATGTGCATGCCGGTCTGGTTGCTCATGGGTGGAACGCTGACGATTGTGCTGCTGGTTGTCCGGTGGGCGTCTAGTACTCCTTGGCTGTCTTCTCTCTTTGGAGGGGGGTCGGGTGGGGGTGGAACGGGTCTGGTGGGTGGCTGGTGGTGCGTGGCACGCTGTTGGGTCCTGAGGGAGTGAGGCTTCCTCGTCTGGTGTGACCCCTTCTGCTGATTCCCTTTCGGGGGGGTTGTGGTGGGGGTCTGCTGGTGAACGGACCGGTCGTGGTAGGAGACCGCCTTCCTGTGTGGGGGTGGGTTCTGCCGGGTCGGCTGGGGCCGTCCGTACGTTGAGAACTGCACAGTGGACGCGAGCATCTTTGTGGCCAAGTTAGTAAGGGCGCACGGTGGATGCCTTGGCACCAGGAGCCGATGAAGGACGTGGGAGGCTGCGATATGCCTCGGGGAGCTGTCAACCGAGCTGTGATCCGAGGATTTCCGAATGGGGAAACCCGGCAGGGCTTTAAATCCTGTCACCCATGCCTGAACACATAGGGCATGTGGAGGGAACGCGGGGAAGTGAAACATCTCATTACCCGCAGGAAGAGAAAACAACCGTGATTCCGCGAGTAGTGGTGAGCGAAAGCGGATGAGGCTAAACCATTGTCGTGTGATAGCCGGCAGGCGTTGCGATGGTGGGGTTGTGGGATCGTCCGGACGGGACTGCCGTTCCGTCAGGGAGTCAGAAAGAGCGCTGTTAGGCGAAGGTCATGCGAATGGACCGCCATAGAGGGTAATAGCCCTGTAGCTGAAAACAGTGTTCCTCCCGGACGTGTTCCCAAGTAGCACGGAGCCCGTGAAATTCCGTGTGAATCTGGCGGGACCACCCGCTAAGCCTAAATACTCCCTGGTGACCGATAGCGGACTAGTACCGTGAGGGAAAGGTGAAAAGTACCCCGGGAGGGGAGTGAAATAGTACCTGAAACCGTGTGCCTACAATCCGTGGGAGCTGGACTTCGGTCTGGTGACCGCGTGCCTTTTGAAGAATGAGCCTGCGAGTTTGCGATGTGTGGCGAGGTTAACCCGTGTGGGGTAGCCGTAGCGAAAGCGAGTCCGAATAGGGCGTTGAGTCGCATGTCCAAGACCCGAAGCCGAGTGATCTACCCATGGCCAGGTTGAAGCGCGGGTAAGACCGTGTGGAGGACCGAACCCACCAGGGTTGAAAACCTGGGGGATGAGCTGTGGGTAGGGGTGAAAGGCCAATCAAACTCGGTGATAGCTGGTTCTCCCCGAAATGCATTTAGGTGCAGCGTCGCATGTTTCTTGCCGGAGGTAGAGCACTGGATGGCCTAGGGGGCCCACAAGCTTACTGAAGTCAGCCAAACTCCGAATGCCGGTAAGTGAAGTGCGGCAGTGAGACTGCGGGGGATAAGCTTCGTAGTCGAGAGGGAAACAGCCCAGATCGCCAGCTAAGGCCCCTAAGCGTGCGCTAAGTGGAAAAGGATGTGGAGTCGCATAGACAACCAGGAGGTTGGCTTAGAAGCAGCCACCCTTGAAAGAGTGCGTAATAGCTCACTGGTCAAGTGATTCCGCGCCGACAATGTAGCGGGGCTCAAGCGCACCGCCGAAGCTGCGGCATACGCATGTTAGCCAGGCATCTTTGATGTCCAGGTGTGTGTATGGGTAGGGGAGCGTCGTGTGGCGTGTGAAGCGGCGGGGTGACCTAGTCGTGGATGCCATACGAGTGAGAATGCAGGCATGAGTAGCGAATGACGGGTGAGAAACCCGTCCGCCGGATGACCAAGGGTTCCTGGGGCAGGCTAATCCGCCCAGGGTGAGTCGGGACCTAAGGCGAGGCCGACAGGCGTAGTCGATGGACAACGGGTTGATATTCCCGTACCGGCGCTGACGCGCCCATGCTGAACCTGGTTGTGCTAACCATCTGATCGGATGTGTCTTTTCGGAGATGTGTTCGGGAGGGTGGGATCCCGGCTGGTAGTAGGCAAGCGATGGGGTGACGCAGGAGGGTAGTCCAACCCAGGCGGTGGTTGTCCTGGGGCAAGGGTGTAGGACGGTGCGTAGGTAAATCCGCGTTCCATGTGTCTGAGACCTGATGCCGAGCCGATTGTGGCGAAGTGGATGATCCCATGCTGCCGAGAAAAGCCTCTAGCGAGTGTCAGGGCCGCCCGTACCCTAAACCGACACAGGTGGTCAGGTAGAGAATACCGAGGCGTTCGAGTGAACTGTGGTTAAGGAACTCGGCAAAATGCCCCCGTAACTTCGGGAGAAGGGGGGCCGTTCTCCGTGTAGGGACTTGCTTCCGTAGCGGGGAGTGGCCGCAGAGACCAGGGGAAAGCGACTGTTTACTAAAAACATAGCTCCGTGCTAAGTCGTAAGACGATGTATACGGAGTGACGCCTGCCCGGTGCTGGAACGTTAAGGGGACGGGTTAGCTCTTCGGGGCGAAGCTCAGAACTTAAGCGCCAGTAAACGGCGGTGGTAACTATAACCATCCTAAGGTAGCGAAATTCCTTGTCGGGTAAGTTCCGACCTGCACGAATGGCGTAACGACTTTCCCACTGTCTCAACCACAGACTCGGCGAAATTGCATTACGAGTAAAGATGCTCGTTACGCGCGGCAGGACGGAAAGACCCCGGGACCTTTACTATAGCTTGATATTGGTGTTCGGTTCGGCTTGTGTAGGATAGGTGGGAGACTGTGAAGCCAGGACGCCAGTTCTGGTGGAGTCATTGTTGAAATACCACTCTGGTCGTACTGGATGTCTAACCTCGGTCCGTGATCCGGATCAGGGACAGTGTCTGGTGGGTAGTTTAACTGGGGCGGTTGCCTCCTAAAGGGTAACGGAGGCGCCCAAAGGTTCCCTCAGCCTGGTTGGCAATCAGGTGTTGAGTGCAAGTGCACAAGGGAGCTTGACTGTGAGACAGACATGTCGAGCAGGTGCGAAAGCAGGGACTAGTGATCCGGCGGTGGCTTGTGGAAGCGCCGTCGCTCAACGGATAAAAGGTACCCCGGGGATAACAGGCTGATCTTGCCCAAGAGTCCATATCGACGGCAAGGTTTGGCACCTCGATGTCGGCTCGTCGCATCCTGGGGCTGGAGTAGGTCCCAAGGGTTGGGCTGTTCGCCCATTAAAGCGGTACGCGAGCTGGGTTTAGAACGTCGTGAGACAGTTCGGTCCCTATCCGCCGCGCGCGCAGGAGACTTGAGAAGGGCTGTCCCTAGTACGAGAGGACCGGGACGGACGAACCTCTGGTGTGCCAGTTGTTCTGCCAAGGGCATGGCTGGTTGGCTACGTTCGGAAGGGATAACCGCTGAAAGCATCTAAGCGGGAAGCCTGCTTCGAGATGAGGTCTCCCACAGGGTAGCCTGGTAAGGCCCCCGACTAGATGATCGGGTTGATAGGCCGGAGGTGGAAGTGCGGTGACGCATGGAGCTGACCGGTACTAATAGGCCGAGGGCTTGTCTTCGAAGATGCTACGCGTCCACTGTGCGGTTCCCAGCTGTATGGCCGGTTTCGGTTGTATAGTTGAATAGTGTTTCGGTGGTTTTGGCGAAGGGGAAACGCCCGGTCTCATTCCGAACCCGGAAGCTAAGCTCTTCAGCGCCGATGGTACTGCATGGGGGACTGTGTGGGAGAGTAGGACGCCGCCGGACTTACACAAAGTGTGGGGTTGCCTTTTTAAGGCAACCCCACACTTGTTTTGTGCGTGGACAATCCTTGGCGTGCGGCTGAGGCGGTGCCGGCCGTTGTCCTTCGGCGGCGCTCGGCGCCGGGCCGATCGGGATCAGGCTGGTCGGGACTCGTCGCCGGCGTGGCGGCGCCACCCGACTGGGAGCGGCGGCGTCGGGCATACCCCGTACTGTGGACATCGCTGCGGGCATCCCGCGGATTCTCGTCGAGGTCTCCTCCGGCGCCGCGGCGGACCGCGCCGGGGCAGATCGGTGGGTCCATGCCCTCCTGGCTCAGCACACATCAGATCCGCAGCCGCCGACCGCGGCGCATGCGGGACGAAGGGGAACGGCCGGTCATGGCGAGGGAAGACAGAGCGAATGAGCGCGGCGCATCGGCGCCGTACACCTCCGACCGGCCCCAGCGGCGTGACCGGGAGCCCGGGCGGGACGGTGCCCCTCAGCGCGGTGGCCGCTCCGGCCCCGACGGTGCGTTCGGGGGAGCGCCGCGCCGTGATCAGGCAGCGGGCGGCGCCGGGCGGGGTGCGGCTCCGGCCCGGTCGACGGCACCGCGTGCCGGTGCGACCCGGGGGCAGAGCACCACCCGCGGCGGCTGGTCCGGCGATGCCGCCAGCGGCGCGGGCCGCGCCAGGTCTGGGCAGGTCCGGCGGCTGACCGACGCCGCCCCCGGCCGAGGCGCACGGCCAACCGGGGCAGGCCGCCGATGGGCCGACCGTACTGAAGGCGAGAGCGGCGGGTATGGCCGGACCGATTCACCGGCCCGACGGCCGCAGGCTGCCGGCGACTCCGGCGGTGGTCCGGACGGGGGTGCCCGCTTTCCGCGTACCGACCGCGCGCGGGATGACCGCCCGCAGGGCGGGCAGGGTTCGGCCGGGGGGGACCGCTTCGATCGGCGGGGGCCTGCCGGGGCGTCGTTCGGCGCCGGTCGGCCTCGTGACGACCGAACCAGCGGCGGCCGTCAGCGCCCCGGCTCTCGCGAGGGCGCGGGTGCCAGCGGTGACGGGCGTGCCGGCGGGGCGTCGCGCGGGGGCGGTGTCGGCCGTGCGGGGCAGGTCCCGGGCAAGGTGACGGCGGAGTCGGCGTGGCGGGTTCGCCGCGGCCGGCCGGGTTCGGAGGAGCGGACCGCCACCGGCGGCCACCGCACCGGCGCCCCGGATGCGCAGCGCCGCCCATTCCGGGAGACGGCACGCGACCGAGACGACCGTCGTGATGACGGTGCCCGCAGGTACGGCGCAGCCGGTACCACCGAGCGCGGCCCCGACCGCGGCGCGCCCGACCGCGGCATGGCGCACGGGCGCGTGCAGGCTGAGCGGCCGTCGCGCCCCGAGGGCGCCGCCGGGCGCGGAGGGTGGCAGCGGACCGAGTCCGGCCAGGGACGCGGAGGGCCTGCGGCCCGTCCGTGGACCGCCGGGCAGCGGCCGTCCACCGGAAGCCGAGCGCCGTCCGAACGGCCACGGGTCGCCGGCGGCGAGCGGCCGCCCCGCCACGGTCAGGACCAGCGCCCCCGCCAGGACCAGCGTTACGGCCAGGACCAGCGAGATGGCCGGGAGCAGCGGCCGTGGGAGCGCGGCCGGGAGCGTGTGGCACCGGACCGTGATCCGTCGGCGCGTGACGACCGATCCGACAGATGGCCGTCCAACCGTCCGTCGGGCACACGACCCGCGGACTCCACTGCCGGCAACGATCGTCGTGACGCACCCGCCGCGCCTCGATCGGCCGCGGCGGACGGCGTCGAGCGGCGCGAGTACCGCGAGCAGCGGCCATGGCGCGACGGGGCTGGCTCCGGCGCCCCCGATGCAGCTACTCGGGGCTCGGGCGCAGGTGCTCGAGGCGCCGGCGCCGGCCCTCGCGGCGCGGGTGCTCGGGCCGCGGGTGGCCGTGGGGAACGCGACAGTGCGCCGGGCGCGCGAGGCAACGGCGCCCCCCGAGGCACCGCGGCGCGCGGGGCGATCCAGGGGCGCGGGGCCCCGCAGGGACGCGGCGGGCGACCGGGTGGACCTGGCCGTCCCGACGATCGGCGGGGGGACCGACCGGACCGGTCGGCCCGGCCGGATCGCACCGACGTCGGCAGCCGGCGGCCGCGGGTGCAAACCCCGCCGCTACCGGACGAGGCCCGCGCGGACATGCTCGACCATGACGTTCGTCGCTCGCTGCGGGGGCTGCCGACGAACCTGGCGGACACGATCGCCCGGCATCTCGTCGCGACCGCGCTCCTGCTCGACGACGATCCTGCCGCGGCCCTCGCCCATGCGCAGGCCGCCGCCGACCGGGTGCCTCGCCTTCCCGCCGTGCGTGAGGCGGTCGGCATCGCGGCCTACCACGCCGGCGAGTACGCCACGGCGCTCGTCGAGCTGCGGGCCGCCCGGCGGATGGACGGTTCGGGGCACAACCTGCCGCTGATGGCGGACAGCGAGCGTGGCCTCGGCCGGCCCGAGCGGGCCATCGCCTACCTGCGCGATCCACAGGCCGACGAGCTGGATCCGGCGGCCCGCGCCGAGATGCTGATCGTGATCTCCGGGGCGCGCCGGGACCTGGGCCAGCCGGAGGCCGCCGTCGTGCTGCTGCGCGACCTCGCGACCGCGAAGGGCACGCCGGCGCCGTGGGCTCCCCGGCTCTGGTACGCCTACGCCGAGGCGCTGCTGGCTGCCGGCCGTTCCGAGGAGGCGGCTCGGTGGTTCACCTCCGCCGCGGCCGTCGACGACGGCGAGACGGACGCGACCGCTCGCGCCTACGAGATCGTCACCGGCCAGCCGATGCCCGAGGACGTCGAGTCCGAGGCTGACGTCGAGCCCGAGGCGGTGAACGCCGTCGAGTTGGTGGGCGGCGGGCAGGCAGCCACGGACCAGGAGGCCGCGGCCGGCGTCGCCGGTTCGGGCGATTCCTCGGCTTCGGGCGCCACCGATTCGGCCGATATCACGGATGCCGATCCGGATTTCCGGGGCTCCGCCATCGAGGAGCCGAACGCCGCCATCGAGGAGCCGAACGTCGTTGATGCGCCGGATGCCACGAACGCCGGAGATCTGGCTGACTCGGGAGATCTGGCGGACCTGGGGGATCTGGCAGATACGGGAGATCTGGCGGATACGCGGGATCAGGTCGACTCGGGGGACGTCGCCGCATCGGTGGTGAATCCGGCGGATTCGGCGGAGCGGTCACACGGTCCGTCCTAGGCCGGTACCGAATCGTGTCGAGGTCGGGCGGCGGTTCTCGGATCCGAGACCACGTTCGGCCTCGGCACGATCTGGCCGCACTGTGGCGGGAAGACGGCCTCGGCGGGAAGACGGCGGGGTGGCCGGGTCGACGGCGGTCGGGCTCGTCAGGCGTCCAACGGGCGCAGGACGAGGCCCGTGCGCGGCTTCGGGGTGAACAGCGTCGACTTGCGGGGCATGCGCTCCCCGGCCTCGGCGACCGCGGTCACATCCGCGACCGGGGTCGGGTTGAGCAGCAGCGCCGTCCCCCCGGCGGCGGCCGCCGCGGCGATCGCGGCCGGTGCGTCGTGGTGGTAGTCGACGACGCCGACCGTGTCCGCGAGTCCCCAGACGTCCACGATCAGCCCCAGGTGGGCGACGGTGACGTCGAGCCGGCGGAAGGCGGCGGAGCGGTCCGCCGGCAGACTGCGGGCCAGCAGGTCCGCGGCGGGCTCGGTGAGCAGGTAGGCGGAGGTGCCGTCGGTGACGACGAAGGCATGCCCACCCTGACCGGCCTTGGCCAGTTCGTCGAGCAGGTGGTTCGGGTCGACGCCGCCACCCGGCCGCCCGGCGGCGGATCCCTGGGGCGACCCGGGCGCGCTGTCGCGCTGCGCGTCGGTGCCGGCCGCCTCGAGGACTGCCCGGTCGGTGTCGGCCTGCTCGGTGTCGGCCGTTTCGGTGTCGGCCTGCTCGGTGTCGGCCGGTAGCGGGCCCGCGACGTCCGGGCCGGCGAGCCTGCGGACGGTGAACTCGGCGGCGGCCCGGCGCACCGCGGCGGCGAGGTCCAGGCCGGTCACCGCCCGGTGGATGGCGTGTACCTGCGGGCCGGAGACGGTCGCGTCCACGAGGAAGACGAGGCCGAAGTCCCACGGCCCCGAGCCGTCCCCGGCGGCGTGCCGCTCCGCCTGGTACTGCCGGTAGGTGGCGTAGCGGTGGTGCCCGTCGGCGATGACGGCCCGCCGGGGCAGCAGGTCGGCCGCCACGGCGGTGAGCACCGTCGGGTCGTCGATCGCCCAGAGCCGGTGGGTCACCCCGTCGTCGGTGGTCGTCTCGACCTGCGGGGGAGTCTCGACCAGTTCGCTGACAACCCGGCTGGTCTCGCCGCCGCCGGAGTACAGCAGGAAGATGGGCTCCAGGTTGGCGTGGGTCGCCCGGGTCAGCGCCAGTCGGTCCGAAACCGTCCCCGCCATGGTGTTCTCGTGCGGCAGGATGATCCCCGCCGCCGGGTCGGCCAGTGCGACGGCGCCGATCAGCCCCCGCTGGACGTGGCCGTCCTGCTCCTCCTCGCAGACGTAGACGGACGCCCTGTCGTCCCGGCGCAGCACCCCGCCGTCGAGCCACTCCCGCAGCGTGCGGGCGGCGCCGTCGTAGTCGTCGCCGGGCAGGATGAGCCGCACCACGTTGTGGACGTCGCGGGCCTGGAGCTGGGCGCGTTCGGCGTCGTCGATCACGTCGTAGGGCGGCGAGGTCAACGCGGCGAGAGCCGGCCCTGAGACGGGGAAGCGCGCCGCCCGGAACGGGACGAGCACGAGTCCCGCGGGAACGGGGACGGGATGATCGGCGTGCGGCATGAGCCGCATCGTAGGACCCGGCCGGTGCCACCCGGTCGACCCGGGGCCCGCCGGCCGGGTCGGGGGTGGCGCCGGCGGCCCGTAGGTGGGCGTCACCGCCTATCGCCCGTCGCGACCGCCATGACCGCAGGGCGTGGTGTGCCCGGCCGGGACGGTGAGGTCGCGGGCCACCGGAAGTGATCATTATCCGATCCGGGGGCGTCCCGGCGGGCTTTGCGGCGACACTGGAAGCGGGAGTATCGCCATCCTCGCTGGTGAGAGGAGTGACTACAAAGCGTGATTCCCAGGTCTCGGGATCACGGCGGGTGGGCCGGCCGGGCGCGGCGGGGCCGACCGGAGTGATTCCGTCCACGGCGGTGTTGGCCCGAGGGGGCCGGTTTGCGCTGCGGCGCCGTGCGGCGCAGGCAGTGCTCGCCGGGGACGGTGCTCGCCCGGGACGGTGCTCGCCAGGGCAGGGGGGCTTGCCAGGGCAGGGGGCTTGCCCGCGGGCGGCCCGCGGTGGCCCATCACGCAGTGGTCCGCCGCAGGGTGGTCCGGCCGAGAACGGGCCCGGCGCGCAGGGGCGTGCGGGCGGCCGGCGCAGCGTAGGTGTTCGTCCACGTCGTGGAGGTGAAGATGGTCGACATGACCGGCCGCCCGGAAGAGACTCCGGACGAGGGCGCCCCGACGGACAGCGTCCGCCAGGGGCCGGCAGGCGAGGTCTACGACTGGTACACCCGCGGGATGGCCCTGCTGGGCCATGGGGACGCCAATGCCGCTGTGCAGCTTCTCGCCCACGCGGTCGCGGCTGAGCCGGCCTCGCCGAGCGTCCGCGAGGCACTGGGCCGCGCCCAGTTCAGCGCCGGCCAGTACGTCGCTGCCCGGGAGACCTTCGCCTGGATCGTCGACCGTCACCCCACCGACGACTACGCGCAGTTCGGCCTCGGCCTGTCCGCCCGCAAGATCGGCGACCTTCGCGCGGCCGTCGAGCACCTTGCGCTCGCAGTGGCGATGCGCCCGGACATCCGGCACTACGGGGTCGCGCTGCGCGGTGCCCGCGCGGCCCTGGCCCGGGCATGACCGATCGGCTGCCGGGGACGTCCCGGCGCCGCCGTCGCCCGCGGCCGGCAGGCCCGCGATCAGCACGACCCCTGGAGAGTTCGCCGTGTCCCCAGATCTGACCGCCGGCCTGGTGGCCAAGCCCCGCGACGCGGCCGATGCCGGCCCGCTGCGCGGCACGGACCGGCCGCTCGCCGACCTGTTCGACGTCGCCCTGATGGATCTCGACGGGGTGGTGAACCGCGGTGGGTCGGCGGTGCCGCACGCCCCGGAGGCGATCGCCGCCGCGGGCCGCCGCGGCCTGCGCACCGTCTACGTCACCAACAACGCCCTGCGCCCGCCGGCGGAGGTCGCCGACCGACTGACCGGGTTCGGCGTGCCGGCGCGGGCCGCGGACGTGGTCACCTCCGCGCAGGCCGCGGCGCACGTCCTCGCCGAACGGCTGCCCGCCGGCGCCCGGGTGCTCCTGCTCGGCGGGCGCGGGCTGCGCCAGGCGCTCACCGAGGAGGGGCTGACCCCGGTCGACTCCGCCGAGGACGCGCCGGCGGCCGTCGTCCAGGGATTCGACCCCGACCTCACCTACGCCCGCCTGGCCGAGGCGACCTACGCGATCCGGGCCGGCGCCTGGTGGGTCGCGAGCAACGCCGACCGGACGGTGCCGACCGAGCGTGGCATCGCCCCCGGCAACGGTGCCGTCGCGGCGTTCCTGCGCGCCGCGACCGACCAGGAGCCCCTGGTGACCGGCAAGCCGGAGGCGGCGATGCACCGCGAGTCGATGCGGCGCAGCGGCGCCCGCACCCCGGTGATCGTCGGAGACCGGCTCGACACCGACATCGAAGCCGGAACCCGATCGTCGACGCCCACCCTGCTCGTCTTCACCGGGGTCACGACGCCGTCGGAGCTGCTCGCCGCGCCGCCGGAGCACCGCCCGACCTTCCTGGCCGCCGATCTGCGCGGCCTGCTGCGGCCGGCGCCGCCGGTGCTGGCGCGGCCGGACGCCGGGAAGCACGCCGCCGCCTGCGGCGGGTGGGTCGCCCACGTCGACGACGGCGAGCTGCGCTGGACGGCGGACGGCGGGAGCGACGGCGGCAACGCCGGCGAGGGCGGCCGCGGCGAGGGTGAGGGGGAGGGCGAGGGGGACGGTCTCGACGCGCTGCGGGCCGCGTGCGCGGCGGTCTGGTCCGCCACCGACGCGGGCACCGCCGTCCACGCGATCGCGGCCGAACGGCCCGCGGGCTGCGCGGACCTGGTCGCACCCGCCGCCGCGTCCTGACCCCGGCAGCACGAGCGCGCCATCACCGTCCGGTCTACCTCAGTCCGGTTGGAAGAACGCAAGCATTTTCCGGCTGGCGTCCGGCGCCATCAGGATTTCCTGGGCGCGCGCGGACTGCCGGGCGGCAGCGCTGGTGCGCTCGAACATCTCGCGTTCGTACTCCCGGACGGCGGCGGGAAAGTCGTCCTGGTGCGCGGCCAGCGCGAGGCCGAGCAGGGCGCCGTCGAGCAGGGCCATGTTGGCGCCCTGCCCCACCGGCGGCATCAGGTGCGCGGCATCGCCGAGCAGCGTCACGCCTGGCCTCGACGGCCAGGTCAGGCCGACCGGGAGGGTGGTGATCGACCGTGGCAGGATCGCGTCGTCGCAGGCTGCGATCAGTGCGGTGAACCGTGAGTCCCAGTCGGTGAACAAGTCGATCAGCCGCACCCGGGCGGCGGCCGGGTCGCCGAACGGTATTCCGCTGGCCGCGAACCAGTCCTCGGCGGTGTGGAAGCTGAGGTAAATGCGTACGCGACCGTCGCCGTTCCGCTGCGCCGACAGGGATTGTCCGTTGCCGAGCACCCAGTAGTTGCCGCGCCCAACCATCGCCGCGAGATCGGGATGAGTGCGGTCGATGTCGGGAATGCCGAGCTCGACGACGTTTTGGCCGGTGTGCGTTGGTCGGGCGTCTGTGAGCAGTGCGCGGACCCGGGAGTCCGCGCCGTCGGCGCCGACCAGCAGGTCATACGTCGCAGTGCTGCCGTCGGCGAAGTGCAGCAGACCATTGTCGGCGGATTCGAACGCGTGCCCCCAGCGCACCGCGTGTTCGGGGAGAGAATCCAGTAGCAGGTTGCGCAGATCTACGCGGTCGACCTCAGGTCGCTCGAGCGGGGCGTCGTCGGGCGTGTCCTGCTGTAGCAGCAGAGTGCCGTCTGGCTCAAGAAGTCGCAGGTCCTGGCCTTCGGGACGGGCAATCGCGTGGAACTGGTCGATCAGACCGGCCTCACGCATCGCCTGCTGCCCGGTCCCGGAGTGCAGATCGAGCATGCCACCCTGACCGCGCGCACCGCGTGACGATTCACGTTCGTACACGACGGCGTCGACGCCGTTCACATGCAGCACACGGGCAAGGGCCAGTCCGCCCAAGCCGGCTCCAATGACGGCGATGGGCATGGCTACCTCCGATTCACCGTATCGGTGAAGACACCGTATCGGTCCTGATCGGTGGGCGGCCGCAACTCGGGCCGCGGGCGTTGGCCAGGATGAACGCTGTGGTAGCCGCACGGGTTCTGCGTGGGGGTGCGGTCAGAGCAGGGAGCGGACCCTCAGCAGGTCGCGCACGCTTGCCTCCACCTTCAGCCGGCCGCTCGTCCAGGCGGACAGCACCGACAGCCGGCCCTCGGTCACCGCGACCAGATCGTCGCTGTTCACGGTCAGGGTGATCTGGGCGTCGTCGCGGTGACCCTCGCCGACGTCGCGCAGGCAGCCGTCGCGCAGCTCGCCGGAGAAGGCGGTCCCCAGATCCGGGATGCGGCAGACGATCGTGCGGTCGGGGGTTCGGGGCGGACGGCCCTCGGCGGCGAGCCTGTCCAGCCGGGCGGCGATACTACGGAACGCGATCTCACACTGTGACCTGTCGGCCATCGGGAGCTCCGGCCTCCTTCGGGTCGGTTCGGGGCCTGGCGTCGGCGGGGGCCCTCCCATGGTGCCTTCCACGGGGCGGCAGGTGTCCTCGGTGACGGCTCCTCCGTGGCCGCGTCGCGAGGGCGGCGGAGGGCCTGCGCGGACGGGGCGCGGGCAGCTCGCGGCGGTCATGAGATACGTCGCATGACCCACGTCGTACAGGAGGCGCCGCACCATCGACGAAAAGTGCGGGAGGCTGACAGAGTGAGCACCGAGAACTTGCCCGCCGAGATCCGGGACGCGCTCGCGCGCCTGGACACCCTCGACGTCGTGGCGACGTCGGAACATGTGGAGGTCTTCGAGGAGATGAACCGCCGACTGGCCGACGCCCTGGCCGACCTGGACGGGTCGGGCGGCGACGCGGCAGCCGAAGCCGATCGGGCGCAGCCACGGCCGGGTCCGGTCCGGCCGGTTCGGTGAGTCGAGCAGGGGGGGTGATGGCCCGTCGCGTGCGATTGGACAGCGAGCTCGTCCGGCGTGGACTCGCCCGTTCGCGTGAGCAGGCCGTGGCCGCGATCAGCGCCGGCCGGGTCCTGGTCGGCGGCATCCCGGCGACGAAGGCCGCCACGGTCGTCGACGGAACGACGTCGATCGCCGTATCCGCGAGCGACGACCCGGGTTGGGCGTCGCGCGGCGCGCACAAGCTGCTCGGCGCCTTCGCCGCCTTCGGTGTGCCCGCCTTCGACGCCGATCCCGACGCCGATCCCGACGCCGACCCCGACGCCGACGCCGACGCCGCGCCGGCCGGGGCGGCTCCGGGTGGGTCGCTGGTGGTGGCGGGGCGGCGGTGCCTCGACGTGGGGGCGTCCACCGGGGGTTTCACCGACGTGCTGCTGCGCCACGGCGCGGCGTCGGTCGTCGCGGTCGACGTCGGCTATGGCCAACTGCTGTGGCGGCTGCGCTCGGATCCGCGGGTGCGGGTGCTCGACCGGGTCAACGCCCGCGCGCTGACCCCGGCCGAGGTCGGCGAGCCGGTCGAGCTGGTCGTCGGAGACCTGTCGTTCATCCCGCTGCGGTTGGTGCTGCCGGCGCTGCGGGGCTGCGCGGCGCCGGACGCCGACTTTGTGCTCCTGGTCAAGCCGCAGTTCGAGGTGGGTCGCGAGCGGCTCGGTGCCGGCGGCGTGGTCCGCGATCCGGCGCTGCACGCCGAGGCGGTGCGCGACGTCGCGGCCGTGGCGGGCGGCCTCGGCCTCGGCGTGCGGGGGGTGACCGCGAGCCCGCTGCCCGGCCCGGCCGGCAACGTGGAGTACCTGCTCTGGCTCGCCGCGGGCGCGCCGCCGCTCGACGACGACGCGCTCGCCCGCGCCGTCGAGGCCGGTCCCGCCGGGAGCCGACCGGAGCGTCCGGCATGACCCGGGAGATCCTCGTCGTCACCCATCCGCGCCGCTCGATCGTGCGGGAGAGCGCCCAGCGGGTGATCGAGGGGCTGGCCGCCGCCGGGGTGTCGCCGCGGGTGCTGCGCGACGAGGCCGAGCAGCTCGACCTGACCGGCGCGAACGTCGTCCCGCACGACCCGGACGCCGCCGTCGGGGTGGAGATGGTGCTCGTCCTCGGCGGCGACGGCAGCCTGCTGCGCGGCGCGGAGTTCGCCCGCGGCGCCGACGTGCCGCTGCTCGGCGTCAACCTCGGCCATGTCGGTTTCCTCGCCGAGGCCGAACCGGACGCGCTGGAGTCCACCATCGACCACGTCGTCCGCAAGGACTACACGGTGGAGGACCGGATGACCGTCGACGTGACCGTCCGCCGCCGCGGCGCGGTCACCTACTCCGGCTGGGCGCTCAACGAGATGTCGCTGGAGAAGGCCGAACGGGCGCGGATGCTGGAATGCGTCCTGGAGATCGACGGTCGTCCGCTGTCCCGGTGGGGCTGCGACGGGGTGATCTGCTCGACGCCCACCGGGTCGACGGCGTACGCGTTCTCCGTCGGCGGCCCGGTGATGTGGCCGGGGGTCGAGGCGTTGCTCGTCGCCCCGATCAGCGCGCACGCGTTGTTCGCCCGGCCGCTCGTGCTCGCGCCGAGCGCGACCGTCGCCGTGGAGATCCTGGAGCCGGTGCCCGGCGTCCTCTACTGCGACGGGCGGCGCCTCGCCGAGGTGCCGCCCGAGTCGCGGGTCGAGGTCGTGCGCGGCCGGCGGCCGGTGCGTCTGGCCGTGGTGCGCCCGCTGCCGTTCACCGACCGGCTCGTCGCCAAGTTCGACCTGCCCGTGGCGGGCTGGCGGGGCCGCAACGAGCGCTGAACGGCCGTCGGACTTGGTCGGGTGACTCGGGCGGGTCCAGGTCCGGGTCCGGCTCTCGGTCCGGGTGCGGGTGCGGGCCGGGCCCGGTGACGGTTGTAGACGGTTGTTGACGGTTGAGGATGTCGGCGGAGCCGGTGGGGCGGCTAGAGTTCGGGGCGTGCTCGAGGAGATTCGCATCCGCGGCCTCGGGGTCATCGACGACGCTGCCCTCGATCTCGCCGCCGGCCTGACCGTGGTCAGCGGCGAGACCGGCGCCGGCAAGACGATGATTGTGCAGGGCCTGGGCCTGCTGACCGGCGGCCGGGCCGACTACGGCCTGGTCCGGCCGGGGGTGGAGCGGGCGTTCGTCGAGGGGCGCCTGCTCATCCCGGCGGACTCCGCGGTCGCCGCGCGGGTCCGCGACGTCGGCGGCGACCTCGACGACGATCCCGGTGGCGCCGTCCTCGTCGTCGGGCGGACGCTGACGTCGGAGGGCCGATCCCGGGCGCAGGTGGCGGGCCGCTCGGTGCCGGCGAGCCTGCTCGCGGAGATCGCCGAGGATCTCATCGCCGTCCACGGCCAGTCCGAGGCGCAGCGGCTGCTGCGCCCGTCCACGCAGCGCGTGGCGCTGGACCGCTTCGCCGGCGACGCCGTCGCGGGGCCCCTGGCCCGCTACGGCGTGGTCTACACGGAGCTGAGCCGGGTCACCCGGGCGCTCGCGGAGGTCACCGAACGGTCCCGGGAACGCGCGCAGGAGGCCGAGCTGCTGCGGATCGGCCTGGCCGAGGTGGAGCGGGTCGAACCGGCGCCGGGGGAGGACGTCGCCCTCGACGCGGAGCTGACGAAGCTTGAACACGCCGAGACGCTCGTGCGCGCCGCCCGCATGGCCCATGCGGCGCTGATCAGCGACCCCGCGTCCGGCTCCGACGACCCCGGCGCCGTCGACCTGGTCTCCGCCGCCCGCCGCGTCATCGCCGGCGACTCCGACCTCGATGCCGACCTTGCCGCGATCGGTACCCGGCTGACCGAGGTGAGCATGCTGCTCACCGACGTCGCCGCCGATCTCGCCTCCTACGCCGAGAGCATCGACGCCGACCCGGAGCGCCTCGCCGACGCCCAGGACCGCAAGGCCGCCCTGACCGGCCTGATCCGTGCGCACGGCACCGACATCGACGGCGTGCTCGCCTGGGCCGACCAGGCCGGCCGCCGGCTGCTGGAGCTCGACGGCGCCGGCGAGAGCGCCGAGACCCTCATGGCCCGCCGCGACGAGCTGACCGCCGAGCTCGCCCGCCTCGCCGCCACGCTCAGCGAGGCCCGGTCGGCGGCGGCGGCCCGCTTCGGCGAGGCGGTCGCCGCCGAGCTCGCCGGCCTGGCGATGCCCCGCGCCCGAGTCGAGGCCGCCGTGGCCCAGCGCGACGATCCCGCCGGCCTGCCCGTCGGCGACCGGCTCGTCGCCTTCGGCCCCACCGGCGTCGACGACGTGGAGCTGCGCCTCATCCCGCATCCCGGCGCCCCGCCCCGGCCGGTGCAGAAGGGCGCCTCCGGCGGCGAGCTGTCCCGAGTGATGCTCGCCATCGAGGTCGTCCTCGCCGCCGACGACGCCGGCTCCACGATGGTCTTCGACGAGGTCGACGCCGGCGTCGGCGGGCGCGCCGCCGTCGAGATCGGCCGCCGCCTGGCCCGCCTCGCCCGCACCCACCAGGTCATCTGCATCACCCACCTGCCGCAGGTCGCCGCGTTCGCCGACCGCCACCTCGTCGTCCACAAGGCCGACGACGGCTCGGTCACCCGCAGTGGCGTCATCACCCTCGACGACGCCGGCCGCGTCCGCGAGCTGTCCCGGATGCTCGCCGGCCAGGAGGAGAGCACGCTGGCCCGCGGCCACGCCGAGGAACTCCTCGCCGCCGCCGCCGCCGACAAGGCCCGTCCGTAGGGCTTCGGCTCCCGCCCACTCCATCGTCGCCGCATGGCCGCCCCGCGGCGTCAGGTCCGGGCGGCGTCAGGTCCGACCGGCATCGGTCCGATCCGTTGCGCGCACCCCGTACAGCGCGGCCGTCCAGGCGTCGGTGAGGGTGTCGACGAGAACGGCTTCGTCGGTGAAGGGGGCGACTCCGGCGGCGGCCAGGTAGTACAGGCGCTCGCCGAGCCAGGTCAGCGAGGCCGCGATCGCCCGGATGTCGGCGCCATTGAGGCGGCGCATCGCCACCGGGTCGGACTCGATGCGGATGACGGCCGCGTCGGTGAACGTGTCCATCTGCTCCAGCCACAGCCGGCGCAGCTCCTCGTCCGAGCCCCAGCTCTCCCGGGCTCAGGTGTGACGGTTGAAGAAGGAGCGCAGAGTGTCCGCGACGAGGTCGGGGCGGTCGAGGGGGCGATGTGGCTGCCGTCCCCACCGTCGTCGCGGGCGGCGAGTGGCGGACAAGGCCCAACCGTTGGGCGCGGACTTGTCTTAGCGCGCGCTCCAACACCTAGGGTTACCGCTGGCAGCGCACAGACCGGCGGGCAGGGAGCAGCGGCATGCACGAGGTGAACCTCGGTGGACTGAACGTTTCGGCCCAGGGGCTGGGCTGCATGGGGATGAGCGAGTGGTACGGCGCCACCGACTGGGACGAGTCGATCGCGACGATCCGCCGGGCGCTTGACCTGGGCGTCACGTTCCTGGACACCGCCGATGTCTACGGGGCCGGGCACAACGAGGTGCTGGTCGGCCGCGCCATCCACGACCGCCGGGACCAGGTGCAACTGGCCACCAAGTTCGGCATCGACCGCTCCGCCGGCGACGGCGCCAGGGTCGTCCGCGGGGAGCGGGCGTACGTTCAGCGCGCCTGCGACGCCTCGCTGCTGCGGCTCGGCGTGGACGTCATCGACCTGTACTACCTGCACCGGCCGCCGCAGACCGCCGAAATCGAGGAGACGGTCGGGGCGATGGGCGAGCTCGTCGCGCAGGGCAAGGTGCGCCATCTCGGGCTGTCCGAGGTCGATGGGGCGCTGCTGCGGCGGGCGCACGCCGTGCACCCGATCGCGGCGGTCCAGAGCGAGTACTCGCTGTGGACCCGCGATCCCGAGACGTCCGTCCTCGACGCCCTGCGCGAGCTGAACGTCGGGCTGGTGCCCTACTCCCCGCTCGGCCGGGGCTTCCTCACCGCGACCGTCGACGGCTCCGATCTCGGTGCGCTCGACTTCCGGTCGCGCAGCCCGCGTTTCGTCGGGGAGGCCGGCGAGGCCAACCGTGCGATCGTGCAGGCGGTCGCCGACATCGCCGCCCGCAGGAATGCCGCTCCGGCGCAGGTCGCCCTCGCCTGGGTGCACGGGCAGGCCGAGCGGCTCGGTGTCCCGGTGGTGCCGATCCCCGGCACCAAGCGCCGCCGCTGGCTGGAGCAGAACGCCGGCGCCCTCGACCTCACCCTGGACGCCGACGACCTGGCCGTCCTCGACGCCCTCGACGCCCAGGTGGTCGGCGCCCGCTACTGATGTGCATGGGAGCGACGACAGATGTCTCTTCCACAGGGATAAATCGGGCGCCGAACCCTGTGGAAGAGACAGGAAGCCGCTCTCCCACGCATCCGTCGCCGCCGTACGGCGGCCGGGTGGTGTGCCCAGGAGGATCGCCGAAGGCGATCGGACGGGACCCCTCTCGGACGCCGGGAACCAGGGGTCCCCGTGAGGTGCCGCAGGCACCTCACGGGGAAGGTGTTACCGTGAAGTCCCGTGGAGGCGTCGGGTCCGGACCGGCGGCGTGACCACGGGAGTTTCACGTGGGCCAGGTGCATGTCACGAAGCACATCTTCGTCACCGGCGGGGTCGCGTCCAGTCTCGGCAAGGGACTGACCGCATCCAGCCTCGGGCGGCTTCTCAAGGCTCGCGGACTGCGGGTCACGATGCAGAAGCTCGACCCCTATCTCAACGTCGATCCCGGCACGATGAACCCGTTCCAGCACGGCGAGGTGTTCGTCACCGACGACGGAGCCGAGACCGACCTGGACATCGGGCACTACGAGCGGTTCCTCGACGTGAACCTCGACGGCAGCGCGAACGTGACGACCGGCCAGGTGTACTCGGCGGTCATCGCCCGCGAGCGCCGCGGCGACTACCTCGGCCAGACGGTGCAGGTCGTTCCGCACATCACCGACGAGATCAAGGATCGGATCCGGCGGCTCGCCGGCGACAGCGTCGACGTGGTCATCACCGAGGTCGGCGGCACCGTCGGTGACATCGAGTCGCTGCCCTATCTCGAGGCGATCCGCCAGGTCCGCCACGAGGTCGGCCGGGACAACGCGCTGACGGTCCACGTCAGCCTGGTGCCGTATCTGGGTCCGTCGGGGGAGCTGAAGACCAAGCCGACGCAGCACTCGGTGGCGGCGCTGCGCAGTATCGGCCTGCAGCCGGACGCGGTGGTCTGCCGCTCCGACCGACCGCTGCCCGACGCGCTGAAGAAGAAGATCGCGATGATGTGCGACGTCGACGACGAGGCGGTCGTCGGGGCGCCGGACGCGAGCTCGATCTACGACATCCCGCGGGTGCTGCACCGGGAGGGCCTCGACGCCTACGTGGTGCGCCGGCTGGGGCTGTCGTTCCGCGACGTCGACTGGACCGAGTGGGACACCCTGCTGCGCCGGGTGCATCATCCGACGAACTCGGCGACGATCGCGATCGTCGGCAAGTACGTCGACCTGCCGGACGCCTACCTGTCGGTGACCGAGGCGTTGCGGGCGGGCGCGTTCGCCACCGACACCCGGGTCGACCTGCGGTGGATCACCTCGGACGAGTGCTCCTCGCCGGAGGGGACGGCCGCGCTGCTCGACGGGGTCGACGGGATCATCGTGCCCGGCGGCTTCGGGATCCGGGGCATCGAGGGCAAGCTCACCACGCTGCGGCACGCCCGCGAGAACGGCCTGCCGACCCTGGGTATCTGCCTGGGCCTGCAGTGCATGGTCATCGAGGCGGCCCGCGGGCTCGCGGGCCTCGAGGAGGCGAACTCCACCGAGTTCGTGCCCGACACCCCGCACCCCGTGATCTCCACGATGGCCGACCAGCACGAGGTCGTCGCCGGCACGAGGGACATGGGCGGCACGATGCGCCTCGGCCTGTACTCGTGCACGCTCGCCCCCGGCACGGTCGCCCGCCGCGAGTACGCGGTGCCGGAGGTCGCCGAGCGTCATCGTCATCGGTACGAGGTCAACAACGACTACCGCGAGCGGCTCGCCGCCGCCGGGCTGGTCTTCTCCGGCACCTCGCCGGACGGCCGGCTGGTCGAGGTCGTGGAGCTGCCCGCCGACGTGCACCCCTACTACGTCGGCACCCAGGCGCATCCGGAGTTCCGGTCCCGGCCGACGCGGGCACATCCGCTGTTCCGGGGGCTCGTCGCCGCGGCGATCGCGCACGCCGACCGTCGTCGCGGGGTGCTGCCCGTCGACCTGCCGGCCACCGACGCCGCCGCCGCGCCCGCCCCGGGGTCCGGGGCCCGCACGGACGCCTCCGCGGTCGACACCGGGGCCGGGGCCGCCGTGGCCGGAACCGTATCCGACGCTGGGGTCCACGCCGGGGTCGAGGAAGGGGTCGCCCTCGCCGAGGGGGCCGCGGACGACGCCGCGGCGCCGGCCGCCGCCGGCGCGGGGCACGCCGGGGGAGCGGGAGGCCCGGGGGGCACGTCCGGCCGGGGTGGTGGCGGCCGGCGCGGCGCCGGCAACGCCCGTCCGGGGGCCAGCTCGAACGGCACGGCCGCCCTGGTGTCGCCGTGACCGCCGACGCGCACCGCTACGAGGTCACCGAGAGCACGCTCGCCTACTCCGGACGGATCATCTCCGTCCGCCGCGACCAGGTGCGCATGCCCGAGGGCGACGTCTCCCAGCGCGATGTCGTCGTCCACCCCGGTGCGGTGGGCGTGGTCGCGCTCGACGACGGCGGCCGGGTCGTGATGGTGCACCAGTACCGCCATCCCGTCGGCGGCCCGCTGTGGGAGCTGCCCGCCGGCATCCTCGACGTGCCCGGGGAGCCGGCGTCCGTCGCCGCCGCCCGGGAGCTCGCCGAGGAGTCCGGGCTGCGCGCCGACCGGTACGACCTGCTTGTCGACGTCTGGTCCTCGCCGGGCATGACCGACGAGGCCTACCGGGTCTTCCTGGCAAGGGACCTGCACGAGATCCCGGCGGCCGAGCGGTACGTGCCGGTGCACGAGGAGGCCGAGATGGGCCTGGCGCGTATCGACCTCGACGAGGCCGTCGCCCGGGTCCTGCGCGGCGAGATCACCAACGCGATGGCGGTCGTCGGCCTGCTGGCGACGGCGCGGGCGCGGGCGGCGGACTTCGCCGGCCTGCGCCCGCTCGACGCCCCCTGGCCCGCCCGACCGGCCCACCGCGGCTGACCGCCGAGCGCACCGACACCAGCCGGACCGGGCAGCGTCGAGCCCGCCGGGACAGCCCTCGCGGACGTCAGCCCTCGTAGGGGGTCAGTCGCCGCGGGGGTCGGCTGCTGTGGGCGTCGGCTGCTGTGGGCGTCAGTCGTTGTGGACCAGGACGCCGGCGGCCTCGTTGACGACGAGGCCCTGCGCGGCGGCGAGGGTCACCGGGTCCAGCGGGAAGGCCTCCGCGACGCCGGGCAGGGTGAACGTTCCGTCCCAGGTCACGGTGAGGGTCACCTGGTACTGGCCCGGCCGGGCGTACTCGTGCGACACGTACGCCTCGGGATGGTCACGCGGGGAGATCGCCGAGTCGTAGGGCCGCCCGGGCGCGTCGGGGCCGGTCTCGCCGTCGCCGAACTCCCAGCGGTAGTGGGGGATCGCGCTGATCGTGGCGATGACGGGCTGGTCGATGTTGAACGTGTACGACTCCGGCACGGGCGAGTAGAGGATCGTCGCCAGGTTCGCGAAGCTGCGCCCGGACGGCGCGATGACGATCGACGGTTTCGGCAGGAGCTTGTCCCGCAGGTAGTCGGCGAGCGCCGCCTGCACGGCCGCGAGCGGCACCGCGTTGTCGGGCAGCAGGTAGTTGTTGCACCCGGCCATCGTCTGGTCGAACTGGGCGCGTTCGGCGGGCGTCATCGCCGGGTCCGGGCCGACGAGCTCGTACAGCTCGCAGACCGCGGCCGGGTCGTCCGGGCAGGCCTGCCCGCAGGATGCCCGCCTCGGGACGCCCCCGTCGGCGCCGGCGGGGATCCGCTCGAGCACCCCGTCGTGGTATCGGTACTGGTAGCCGTTGGCGGTGGCCCGGGTGTCGCAGCTTCCCCAGAGCACGCCGACGCAGGGCACCCGGGTCTCGCCGCCGGGAGCCGCTTCGGCGCGGCCAGCGGTGGGCAGGCCCGGCAGCCCGGTCAGCCCCGGGCCGGGAAACAGGCCGCCGACACCCGCCAGCAGCCCGACCGCGACGGCGACCACCGCCATCCGGGCGAGCCACCGCCGGTCGGGCAGAGGCCGCCGGTCGGGCAGAGGCCGCCGGTCGGGCAGTGACCGCCGGTCGGAGGGCGGGCTCGGGCTGGCGAGTGCTCGCCGACCAGGCGGGGATTCCGAGGACGCGGGCGGGATCGTCATGCCGGCCCCGGGGCGTAGCGCAGGGTCTGGATGCGCCAGCCGTGCTGGGTGAGGGCGAGCTCGGCCGTGGCGGCCCGGGTGGGCACGCCGGGGGCGTCGGCGGCGCGGCGCCCGGCGAGGTCGAGCAGCCCGACGGCGCTGGTGTGCAGGGTGAAGGTCACGACGGAGACGAGCCCGGCCCGGGGCTGGGCGGACAGGTCGGTCAGGCGGTAGGCGGCGGCGTCGGCGTGCAGGCCGCGCTGTTGGAGCGAGCGGGTCACCCCGACGTCCAGGGCGCACGGTTGGCAGCCGGCCAGCGCGGTCGGCGTGATCACGGCGAGCCGGCCGGCCCGGGTGGCGTCGTTGATCTCGCGGAAGTACGCCTCGACCGTGCGGGCGGCCGCGGCGGGCGCGTCGTCGGAACCCCCGGCCGGGCCGGCCGCCGTCCCGGAGGAGCCGCCCGCGGACGAGCCGCCGACGGACGACGAGCCGCCGACGGACGGATTGCCGGTGGACGCCGCGCCCGGGCGGGCGGGGACGGCCGCGCCGGCGGGCTCGTGGCCGTCGCCGCCGCAACCCGTGAGCAGGCCCGCTCCCGACAGGAGGGCAAGTGTCGTGACGGCGGTGATGACGACCCCCAGCCGTGCGGCGCAGCGTGACGATTCGGCGTCCGTCCGCACAAGTCGCCAGAATAGCCGCAGGAGCCCGGCATGTGGATAGGCGCCAACGGAGAACGGTGCGCAGGTCCTACTATCAGTTTGATGATGGGAGTCACCGACGGCGACCGGGCATTCCGGATGCGCCCGCCTGCCGCGGCGGGCGGGCCGGTCGAGGCGGTGCGGCCGGGATCGCCGCCCGACGGCAGCGGGCCCGCCCACGCCCTCGATCATCCCGTGCCCTCGCAGCGGGGCACGCCGGGGAACGTCATCGCGCGTTATCTCCATCATCTGGAGGGCGAACGGGGACTCGCCCAGAACTCCGTCCTTGCCTACCGTCGCGATCTGCGCCGCTACCTGAACCACCTGTCGGCGCATGGCCTGTGCTCGTTGGACGCGGTCGGTGAGGCAGAGGTTGCCGGCTTCGCCGCCGCGTTGCGTGCGGGGGACGAGACCCATCCGCCGCTCGCCGCGGCATCGGTGGCGCGGATGCTCGTCGCGGTGCGCTCGCTGCACCGCTTCGCCGCCGAGGAGGGGGACGTCAGCGAGGACGTGTCCCGCCCGGTGCGACCGCCGACGCCGCCCCGCAAGCTGCCCAAGGCGCTCTCCGTCGACCAGGTGACCGCGGTGCTCGCCGCGGCCGCGGGCACCCCGCAGGCGGGGGTGGCGGGGGTGGCCGGCCGGGCCGAGGATCCCGCGCCGGCGCCGGTGGAACCCGCCGAGGCGGTCCGCCGGCTGCGCGCCACGGCGCTGCTGGAGCTGCTCTACGGGACCGGTGCGCGGATCTCCGAGGCGGTCGGGCTGGACGTCGACGATCTCGACCTGGAGGCCGCGGCGGTGCGGCTGCACGGCAAGGGCGGCCGGGACCGGATCGTTCCCCTGGGTCGGTGCGCCGTCGCCGCGCTCGCGGACTACCTGCGCCTGGGCCGGCCGAGCCTCGCGGGCCCCCGGTCGGGGGCGGCGGTCTTTCTCTCCCGGCGCGGCAACCGGCTGTCCCGGCAGAGCGCGTGGACGGTGCTGCGGACCGCGGCTGCTCAGGCCGGGGTCGACGGGGTCTCACCGCATGTGCTGCGGCATTCCTTCGCCACCCACCTGCTCGACGGGGGAGCAGACGTCCGGGTCGTCCAGGAGCTGCTGGGCCACGCCTCGGTCAGCACCACCCAGATCTACACCCTGGTGACGGTGGATCGGCTGCGGGAGGTGTATGCGACGTCACATCCTCGGGCGCTGGGCGCGGGCCCGCCCGCCGCCGCTGGCAGCGGCTGGCTACCCGGGCACTCGGCCGGCGGATGAGGGACTCCACCGGCGCCGCTACGACCGCGCCGGTCGTGCCCCTGTCGCGGGCGGCACGACACTCGGGCGGCACAGCTCGACGGGTGACCCTGCACGACGGGTGGCCCTGCCGCCGTGGTGACCGAGCGTGCCCGGAACCGGCCGCTCAGGACGGGGTGTAGGGCCCCAGGCTCGGCATGCCGTTCGACGGCGCCGACGTCGGCACCCCGCCGACTCCGCCGACCGCCTGCGTGCTGCGCTCGGCGAGAGTCTCGCCCACCTTGCGTGCGATCGCTTCCATCAGGCGCAGCGCCTGCGGCAGCGACAGGTTCAGCACCACTTCGCTGTCGTTCGTCATCGCGAAGCGAACCGATACGTCCGCCATTGCTCGACCTCTCTCGCCTGATTCGGAAGATCTGCTCGATGCGTGTGGAACGGAACGGTACGGCCCATCTGGGACCAATGCACGCCCGGGGTTGCCGTGGACGCCACCGTTCTCGCTCGGCGTATGCGCTCGCTCACCTATCGTGGTCGTCCAGGTGTTGTAGCTGTCAGTCACCTGCGCTGCTCCTCTGCCGGTAGCGACGTGTGTGGGCCCCGTCGGGTCTGGCCGAAGTCCCGGCCGGGTGGGGGCGGGCGAAGCAAACACGTAGCTGTCCCGTTGTTCATGCATAGTCCCTCATTGCCCCCGGCTGGCCGCGAGGGGGTGGGGCCGTGGCTGGACGTCGCGCCGGAGGGTGAACGTCCCGGTTCCCACCGTTCGACAAAGGTCCGGGAACGGATTCACGGCCGGTCATGGATTCGCGCGGCGAACGGCCCGGTCGGGCAGGATGACAGGGTGACTTCGACTGACCGCGTCCTCCCGGACGTCCCCGCACTGACGATCGGCATCCTCGGCGGCTCGGGGCCGCAGGGCGGCGGCCTCGGCCTGCGATTCGCCGCAGCCGGCCACCTCGTCCTGATCGGCTCCCGGTCGACCGAGCGCGGCCAGGAGGCGGCGGCCAAGCTCGCCGGCCCCGGGCGTCGCATCGAGGGTGCCGACAATGCCACCGTCGCGCAGCGTGCCGACATCGTGATCATCGCCGTCCCGTGGGACGGTCACCGGGAGACGCTCGAGGCGCTGCGGGAGCCGCTCGCCGGGAAGATCGTCATCGACTGCGTCAACCCGATGGGCTTCGACTCCGGCGGCGCCTTCGCGCTGGCGGTGCCCGAGGGCAGCGCCGCCCAGCAGGCCGCCGCCGTCCTGCCGGACAGCACCGTCGTGGGCGCCTTTCACCATGTCTCCGCCGTGCTGCTTGCCGACGAGTCGGTCGCGAAGATCGACACCGACATCCTCGTGCTCGGGGACGACCGGGCCGCCACCGACCTGGTCGCCGCGCTCGCCGAGCGCATCCCCGGGATGCGTGGCATCTACGCCGGCAAGCTGCGCAACGCCGGCCAGGTCGAGGCGCTGACCGCGAACCTGATCTCGGTCAACCGCCGATACAAGTCGCACGCCGGCCTGCGCATCACCGACGTCTGACCGCCGCGCGGACGATGCGGACAGGGTCCGACCCGGGCGCCGCGCCTCACGGCGACCTGAGCTACGACGACCTCGGCCACCCGGTGCGGATTGCCGCACCGGTGGGCCGGGTGGTCTCGCTCGTGCCCAGCCTGACCGAGTCGATCGCGCTCTCCGCGCCGGGTCTGCTGGTGGGGGCAACCGACTGGTGCAGCCATCCGCCGGGACTCGCGGTGGCCCGGGTACGCGGAACGAAGAATCCGGACGTCGACGCGGTCGTCGCGCTCGCCCCGGACCTGGTCTGCGCCAACGCCGAGGAGAACCGCGAGTCCGACCTCGCGGCCCTGCGCGCCGCCGGCCTCGCCGTATGGGTGACGGCGCCGAACACCGTCGAGGCGGCCCTGGACAGCCTTGACCGGATGCTGCGGCTGGCCTGCGGCCTACCGCGCCCCGCCTGGCTCGGCGCCGCCCGGGCGGCCTGGGCCGACACCGCCGACACCGCCACCAACGCGGCTGCCACCAACGCGGCTGCCACCAACGCGGCCGCCGTCGACGCCGCGCGCCCCGGCCCGCGCCGCCGCGCCCTGGTGCCGATCTGGCGCCGCCCGTGGATGGCGGTCGGGCGCGACACCTTCACCGGCGACGTGCTGCGCCGCCTCGGGGTGGACAACGTGCTGGCGGACTCCCCGCAGCGCTACCCGCGGTTTGATCCGGCCCACCTCCCACCGCACGACCTCGTCGTGCTGCCCGACGAGCCGTACGCCTTCAGCCCGACCGACGGGCCCGAGGCGTTCGCCGCCCCCGCGGTCTGCGTCCCCGGCCGCCTGCTGACCTGGTACGGACCGTCGCTGGTGGCGGCGCGCTACGAACTTGCGGCGGCGCTGGCCCGCGCCTGACCGCCCGACCCCGGCGCGCCGACGTCTCGGGCTTGGCCGGGCCGGGCCGGGCCGGGCTGGGGCCGGTGGCCGGACGGTCGGTGGCCAGATCGTGGCGGTCCGCGAACGGCCACCGACCGTCGGCATCAGCGGGCGATCAGTAGCTGTGCTCGACCGTCGGGTACTGGCCGCCGCGCACCTCGTCGCGGTAGGTGCGCACGGCGTCGCCGAGCACGGTGCGCAGGTCGGCGTAGCGCTTCACGAAGCGGGGGACGTGCCCGCCGCTCAGCCCGGCCATGTCCTGCCAGACCAGCACCTGCGCGTCGCAGTCGGCGCCGGCGCCGATCCCGACGGTGGCGATGTGCAGCTCCTTGGTGACGCGCGCGGCGAGATCCGCGGGCACCACCTCCAGCACGACCGCGAACGCGCCGGCGGCCTCGATCGCCAGCGCGTCGGCGAGCAGGACCTCGCCCGCCTCGTCCCGACCCTGCACCCGGTAGCCGCCCAGGGCGTGGATGCTCTGCGGGGTCAGGCCGAGATGGCCGATCACCGGGATGCCCGCGCCGACGAGCGCGGCGACCGCCGGGGCGACCCGCGCGCCGCCCTCGAGCTTCACCGCCTGGGCGCCGCCCTCCTTGAGGAACCTGGTGGCGGTCGCGAGCGCCTGCTCCGGGCCGGCCTGGTACGACCCGAACGGCAGGTCGGCAACGACCATCGCGTGCGGCGCGCCGCGCACCACGGCGCGCACGAGCGGGATCAGCTCGTCGACCGTGACCGGCACGGTCGTGTCGTAGCCGTAGACCACGTTGGCGGCCGAGTCCCCGACCAGGAGGACGGGGATCTCGGCCTCGTCGAAGACGGTGGCGGTGGTGAAGTCGTACGCGGTGAGCATCGACCATTTCTCGCCCCGGCTCTTCGCCGCCGCCACGTCGCGGACCGTGAACCGCGACCGGCGCGGCGGCCGGGTTCCGGCCGGCGCGCCGTAGAGCGTCGCCGCCGTGTCCGGAGAGTCCGCGGGCCGCGGGTGGTCGTCGGATGTCTGGTTACGGACAGTGCCTGACGAATCCATGAGCACTCCTGATGCGTCCGTCCGGGCGCTGGGCGTCCCGGCGTGCTGTCCATGCTGCCACGGTCGGGCCCGCCCGCCGAGTGGCGAAATCGGTGCGCACCGCACACCCGGGTGGAATGGAACCGCCCGCCACGCCGCTGCCATGGCAAACGGATGCGTCTGGGCCTCCGGGCACGTATGCTGATCTTGAAATGCGGCGGGAGAACACGGCGCGACCAGGTAGCGGGTGGCCTATCCATGCGGATGCATCGGCACGGTGGTGACGGGATGGATGGCAGAGCAGACGGAGGACGCGCCGGATGACGACCGCGGATGCGCGCCCCCCGCGTCCCCGGCGTCCGGCCGATCGCGTGCCCTCCGGGGTGAAGCCCGCGCGCTCTCCCGGCCGGCCCCGAGATCCGCGCTGCGATGAGGCGATCCTCGACGCCGCCCTGCACGAGCTGGCCACCGTCGGGTTCGCCGGCCTGTCGATGGAGGCGGTGGCGACCGGCGCCGGCGTCGGCAAGGCCACCGTCTACCGGCGCTGGCCGACGAAGGACGCCCTGATCGTCGACGCCCTCGGCACGCTGGCCGACAGCGTGGACGCCGTCGAGACCGGCTCCCTGCGCGATGACCTCGTGGCCTGGCTCAACGCCCTGCGCCGGCACAACATCCAGTCCTTGTCCGGGCGCATCATGCCCAGGCTCGCCGCGGAGCGGTCCACCCATCCGGAGCTGTTCGCCACCTACTCGCAGAAGGTGATCGAGCCCTCCCGGCAGCGCGCGGCCGACCTGCTGCGCCGGGGTGTCGACTCGGGGGAGCTCGCCGCCGATGTCGATGTGGACCTGATCGTCGACATGCTCATCGGCCCGGTCGCCTACCGCCAGTACATGAGTGGCAACCGTGAGGTGAGTGGCACTCGTATCGGCACGATCGTCGACACCGTGCTCGGTGGCATCCTGCGCCGTGACCCCGGGGTGCCGGGAACCGGCGCGGGCCCGGATGCCGCCCCCGGCGCCGACGACCCGGACGGCGGCCCGCGGGGTCCGGGCCGTCCCGACGGGCCGGCCTCGGGGGGCCCCGCGGGGGCGGGCACCCTCGCTGATCCGGCCGCCCTTCCGGCCGCTCATCCGAACACCGGCGGCGGCTCGGACTCCGGCGTCTACCCGGTTGGCGGTTCGTACTCGGTTGGCGGTTCGTACAGCGTTGGCGGTTCGTACAGCGTTGGCGGTCCGCGGGGCCATGGCGGGGGGACCTACCCGACCCGGGCCGTGCGCGGCGTGGCCAGCCGGCATGGCTCCGGCGGGACGCACCGGCTGACCGGGCCGGTCGTCACCAACGGGCGCGGCGGGGCGGACTCGTCACCCTGAGTGTAAACGCCTTGGGGGCCTTGTCCGGGCGCGGGTAGCATCGCGATCGGGCCAGGAAGGCCCGCCGTGGGGTCGCCCGCAGGGCCGGCGACACGTCGTCGGCGCGGTGATCCCCGCGCACGTGTGTCCTATCGCAACAGGAGACTTTCGGTGTCCGACGTCCGCGTTACCGTCCAGCACGCCCAGCGTAGCGATCCGCGGGTGGTGCCGACCGGGACGACGGCCGCCGACCTGTTCGCCGACGACCGCGACGTCATCGCCGCCCTGGTGGACGGCCAGCAGCGTGATCTCGCGCATGTCCTCGACGACGGCGCCGTCGTCGAGCCCATCGCGATCGACTCGCCGACCGGCCGGGCCATCGTGCGGCACTCCGCCGCGCACGTCGTCGCCCAGGCCGTCCAGGAACTGTTCCCGAAGGCCCGGCTCGGCATCGGCCCGCCGATCGACAACGGCTTCTACTACGACTTCGACGTCGAGACGCCGTTCACCCCGGATGACCTGAAGGCCATCGAGAAGAAGGCCCAGGCCATCATCAAGGCGGGTCAGCGGTTCTCCCGCCGGGTGGTCACCGAGGAGCAGGCCCGCGCCGAGCTCGCCGCCGAGCCGTACAAGATCGAGCTGATCGGGCTGAAGTCGAGCGCGGGCGAGGATGCCGAGGCCAGCGTCGAGGTCGGCGCCGGCGAACTGACGATCTATGACAACCTCGACGCGAAGACCGGCGAGCTGTGCTGGAAGGACCTCTGCCGGGGACCGCACGTGCCGAGCACCCGGTCGATCCCGGCGTTCGCGATCCTGCGCTCAGCGGCGGCCTACTGGCGGGGCAGCGAGAAGAACCCGCAGCTCCAGCGCATCTACGGCACCGCGTGGGAGTCCCGCGACGCACTCAAGGCCTACCAGACGAGGCTCGCCGAGGCCGAGAAGCGCGACCACCGCCGCCTCGGCGCCGAGCTGGACCTGTTCTCCTTCCCGACCGAGATCGGGCCGGGCCTGGCCGTGTTCCACCCCAAGGGCGGCGCGATCCGCACCGCCATGGAGGACTACGCGCGGCGCCGGCACATCGAGGGTGGCTACTCGTTCGTCAACACCCCGCACATCACCAAGTCGGACCTGTACGAGATCTCCGGTCACCTCGACTGGTTCGCCGACGGCATGTACCCGCCCATGGAGCTCGACGGCGGCGCCGACTACTACCTCAAGCCGATGAACTGCCCGATGCACATCCTGATCTACCGGTCGCGGGGCCGGTCGTATCGGGAGCTGCCGCTGCGGCTGTTCGAGTTCGGCACGGTCTATCGGTACGAGAAGTCCGGCGTCGTGCACGGCCTGACCCGGGTGCGCGGGCTCACCCAGGACGACGCCCACCTGTTCTGCGCCCGCGAGCAACTGCCCGCCGAGCTCGACAGCGTGCTGAACTTCGTCCTGGGGCTGCTGCGGGACTACGGCCTGAGCGACTTCTACCTGGAGCTGTCGACCAAGCCGGAGGGCAAGGCCGTCGGCACCGACGCCGAATGGGAGGAGGCCACCGAACTGCTGCGCGCCGCGGCGCAGAAGCAGGACCTGGAGCTCGTCATGGACCCGGGCGGCGGCGCGTTCTACGGCCCGAAGATCTCCGTGCAGGCCCGCGACGCCATCGGCCGAACCTGGCAGTTGTCTACCATCCAGGTCGACTTCCAGCTACCGCAGCGCTTTGACCTGGAGTACCAGGCCGCGGACGGCACCCGCCAGCGCCCCTTCATGATCCACCGAGCGTTGTTCGGGACCATCGAGCGCTTCCTCGCCATCCTGCTCGAGCACTACGCCGGGGCGCTGCCGCCGTGGCTGGCCCCGGTTCAGGTGGTCGGCATCCCGATCACCGACGAGCACGTGCCCTACCTCGACGGCGTGGCCGCGAAGCTGGCCGCCCACGGCATCCGGGTGGAGGTCGACTCCTCCGACGACCGGATGCAGAAGAAGATCCGCACGGCGCAGAGGCAGAAGGTCCCCTTCATGCTGCTCGCCGGGGACGAGGACGTCGCCAAGGGTGCGGTGTCGTTCCGGTTCCGCGACGGCTCCCAGCGCAATGGCGTGCCCGTCGACGACGCCGTCGCCGAGATCCTCGACGCCGTCACCCGCCGCATCCAGGTCTGAACCACCGTCCCTCCACGTCCTACCCGGGTACGGACGTGGAGGGACAGCCCGTGTCCGGATGAGCTCGCCTTCCGGAGTCGCATCCAGTGTGCGAATTCTGGATGCAGGCTTCGGACGGACCCCGGGGGGTCTGGAACGACGCTGGCGACCCCACTTCTTCGGCCGCGACGCACGGCTGCCCTGGGCGAACCAGACCGACTATCTCAAGGTGATCGTCAAACAGGCGTTGCGGGGTTCGGGAAGTCGCCCTCCGATGTGGTGAGTCCGGGGTTGGAGGTCGGCCTGCTGCACATCGACTCCGGCTCCCGGGACGAGGCCGAGCGTTACCGAGTCCCGGAGCTCTACCGGAAGGCGCTGGGAATGGGCCGCAAAGGCCAGGCCTGAGTTCTGTCTCCACCTCGCCCCGTCGGCAGCATGATCCGCGGTGCGGCCGCGGGTTGCGGGGTAGACCCTGCGGTAGGTGCTGCGGGCAGGATGTGACGCGCCGTTGGCGGGCCGGTTGCCGGCACGCAACATCACGACGGCGGAGCGATGTCCTCGCTATGGTCGGGTCAGGCTGACCGGGCGGCCCGTATGGTCGAGTCCCCACCTCAGCGCGGAGGCACCATGGACAAGCAGCAGGAGTTCGTTCTACGGACTCTGGAGGAGCGGGACATCCGCTTCGTTCGGCTCTGGTTCACCGACGTGCTCGGCTACCTGAAGTCGGTGGAGATCGCGCCCGCCGAGCTTGAGGGCGCGCTCGCCGAGGGCATCGGTTTCGACGGTTCCGCGATCGAGGGTTTTGCCCGGGTGCACGAGGCCGACATGCTGGCCCGGCCGGACCCCTCCACGTTCCAGGTACTTCCGTGGCGCGGTGAGCATCCGCTCACCGCTCGGATGTTCTGTGACCTGATCATGCCGGACGGGGCGCCGGCCGCCACGGACTCGCGGTGGGTGCTGCGCCGCGCCCTGGCCCGGGCGGCGGATGCGGGTTTCACCTTCTACACACATCCCGAAATCGAGTTCTTCCTGCTCAAGGAGCCGCCGAAGCGCGGCGGTCCGATGCCGGCACCGGTCGACGAGTCGGGGTACTTCGACCTCACGCCGAACGACATCAGCCATGACTTCCGGCAGCAGGCGATCAGCATGCTGGAGCGGCTGGGTATCTCGGTGGAGTTCAGCCATCACGAGGTCGCGCCCGGACAGCAGGAGATCGACCTGCGTTACGCCGACGCCCTCACCATCGCGGACAACATCATGACCTTCCGGCAGGTGGTGAAGGAGGTGGCACTGCGGCAGGGAATCTACGCCACCTTCATGCCGAAGCCGTTCGGCGATCAGGCCGGTTCGGGCATGCACACCCACCTCAGCCTTTTCGAGGGTGACCGCAACGCGTTCCACGACCCGACCGACGAATACCAGCTTTCGAAGGTCGCGAAGGCGTTCATCGCCGGTCTGCTTACGCACGCCGCGGAGATCACGGCGGTGACGAACCAGTGGGTGAACTCCTACAAGCGGCTCATCGGCGACCAGCGCCTCGGCGAGGTGCTGGAGGCGCCCGCCTACGTGTGCTGGGGCCACAACAACCGGTCGGCCCTGGTGCGGGTGCCGCTGTACAAGCTGCACAAGTCGCAGGCCACCCGGGTGGAGTTCCGGCTGCCGGACAGCGCCTGCAATCCCTACCTCACCTTCGCCCTGGTGCTGGCCGCCGGGCTGCGGGGTGTTCAGGGCGGTTACGACCTGCCCGCGCCGGCGGCCGACGACGTGTGGACGCTCACCGACGTCCAGCGTCAGGAGCGGGGGATCACCGCCCTGCCGGGCTCGCTGGCCGAGGCGATCACGGTGATGGAACGCTCCTCGCTGGTGCGCGAGACCCTCGGCGACGAGCTGTTCGAGTTCTTCCTGCGGAACAAGCGGGCCGAGTGGCAGGACTACCGCCGGCAGGTGACGCCGTTCGAGATCGACCGCTACCTGCCCGTGCTGTGAGCGTTGCGGCATGCGTGTCGAATGGCCGGGGGTCCCGCCCGGGTCCGGCGCGCCGCCCGCGGCGGACCATCCGCGCGGCAGCTCGGTAGCCGCCCAGCTCGCCCGGCTCGGCTTCAGCGACGTCGACCAGGTGGCGGCGACCATGGAGCGGCTCGGCCTGCTCGGAGGCTCGGCGGCGCCGACCGGTGGGGATGGGCCGACCGGTGGGGATGGGCCGACCGGTGGGGATGGGCCGACCGGTGGGGATGGGGCGACCGGTGGGGATGGGCGGGCCGGCTCCGGCGGGGAGGTCCGGCTCGCGGCGAACGTCGTGGTCGGCGCCCTGGCCGCGGCGGCAGACCCCGACCTTGCGCTCGCCGCGCTGGACCGGCTCGTCGACGCGCTCGGCCCGGCCCGCGGGCGGGGACTTGTCGCGGACCTGGCCAAGCACGCCGGGTTGCGGGAACGGCTGTGCGCCGTGCTCGGCGCGAGCCGCGCGCTCGGCGATCACCTGGCCCGCCATCCCGGGGACTGGCGGGTGTTGCGGCCCGACGAGCTGGTGGGCGCCCCGCCCGAGGCCGGCCGGGTGCGGGCGGCGCTGCTGCGCGCGGTCGGCGCCGACGCCGCCGATCCGGCGCCCTGCGCCGCCGACGACCGGCCGGCGACCCTCGACGCGCTGCGCGTCGCCTACCGCCGGGCGCTGCTCGTCGTCGCCGCCCGAGACCTCACCGGCGCGGTGGCGCTGGACGACGCCACCACGGAGCTCGCCGACCTGGCCGGCTCGGCGCTCGACGCGGCGCTGGCGATCGCCCGCGCCGGCCTCGACCCGGACCTGCCCCCGGTCCGGCTCGCCGTCATCGGCATGGGCAAGTGCGGGGGCCGGGAGCTGAACTACGTCAGCGACGTCGATGTCCTGTTCGTCGCCGAGCCGGCGGCCGGCGGGGAGGCGGCAGACGGGGAGGCGGCGCTGCGGGCCGCGACGCGGATGGCCGAGGGGCTGGTGCGGGCGGCGGGGCTGGTGACCTCCGCAGGCGCGTTGTTCCAGGTCGACGTCGGCCTGCGCCCGGAGGGCCGCGACGGCGTCCTGGTGCGCACCCTCGACAGCCACCGCACCTACTACCGCCGCTGGGCCCGGACCTGGGAGTTCCAGGCCCTGCTCAAGGCCCGCCCGATCGCCGGCGACCTGGTGCTCGGCGCGGAGTTCTGTGCCATGGTCGCGCCGCTGGTCTGGACCGCCGCCTCCCGGCCGGACTTCGTCGCCGACGTGCGGGCGATGCGCCGCCGGGTCGAATCGTCGCTGTCGCGCGCGGAAGCCGAGCGCAACCTCAAGCTTGGCCCGGGCGGGCTGCGCGACGTCGAGTTCGCCGTCCAGCTCCTGCAGCTCGTCCACGGTCGGGTGGACGCGAAGCTGCGGGAGGGCTCGACGCTCGCCGCCCTCGACGGCCTCGCCCGCGGTGGGTACGTGGGCCGGCGCGACGCCGCCGACCTCACCGAGGCGTACCGCTTCCTGCGCAACGCCGAGCACCGGCTCCAGCTTCAGCGCCTGCGCCGGGTGCACAGCCTGCCGCGGGATCCGGGCGAGCTGCGCTGGCTCGCCCGGTCGATGGGGATGCGTAGCGCCCAGGACTTCGCCGACGCCCACGCCCGGATCGTGCGCACCGTGCGGTCACTGCACCAGAAGCTGTTCTACGCCCCGCTGCTGGAGGCGGTCGCCCGGCTGTCGACCGAGGAGGTCCGGCTGTCCCACGCCGAGGCGCAGCAGTGGCTCGCCGCGCTGGGTTTCGCCGCCCCCGACCGCTCACTGCGCCACATCGAGGCGTTGATCAGCGGGGTGAGCCGGACGGCCGCGATCCAGCGGCATCTGCTACCGACGTTGCTGCCGACCCTCGCCGACGCGCCCGATCCCGACGCGGGCCTGCTGGCCTACCGCCGGGTCAGCGAGGCGCTCGGCCGCGCCCCGTGGTACCTACGGCTGCTGCGCGACTCCGCCGGCGCCGCCGACCGGCTCGCCCGGGTCCTCGCCACCAGCCGGTACGTCGCGGACCTGATGACGCGGGCGCCCGAATCGGTCCGGCTGCTGCGCACGGAGGCCGACCTCGTCCCGGTGCCGCGAGAGACGCTCAGCCGGACGATGCTCGCGATCGCGCACCGCAACCCCGACTGGGAGGACGCTGTCGGCCGGGCCCGGGCGGTGCGCCGGGAGGAGCTGGTCCGGGTGGCCTGCGCCGATCTGCTCGGCCTGCTCGACGTGGCCGCGGTCGGGCGGGCCCTGGCGGACGCCGCCGCCGCCACCGTCACCGCGACGTTGCTCGTCGCGGAGCGCAGGATCGCCGGGGGCGATCCCACCGGCCTGCCGGTGCGGATCTCCGTCATCGCGATGGGGCGGCTCGGCGGAGCGGAGATGTCCTACGGCAGTGACGCCGACGTCCTGTTCGTGCACGAGGCCCGACCGGGCCACTCGGCGCAGCAGGCGCACCGGGCCGCCGCCGAGGTGATCGGGGAGTTGCACCGGCTGCTCGCCGTACCCGGCCCGGATCCGGCGCTCCGGCTGGACACGACGCTGCGCCCGGAGGGCCGCAGCGGCGTCCTGTCGCGCACCCTCGACGCCTACGACGCCTACTATCGCCGCTGGTCGCAGGACTGGGAGTCGCAGGCGCTGCTGCGGGCGCGGCCGCTGGCGGGGGATCCCGAGCTCGCCTACCGGTTCTGCCGGCTCGCCGACACGGTGCGCTACCCGACGGCGCTGCCGGCGGCGACGATCGATGAGATCATCCGACTTCGCGGTCGGATGCGGCGCGAGCGGATCCCCCGCGGGGTCGATCCCACCCGCCACCTGAAGTTCGGTCCCGGCGGGCTCACCGACGTGGAGTGGGCGGTGCAGCTTCTCCAGCTTCGCCACGGCCGGCAGGTCCCGTCGCTGCGCACCACCTCGACGCTCGACGGCCTGCGGGCCGCGGTGCTCGCCGGGCTGCTCGGTGAGGCGGAGGCGGGTGACCTGCAGGCGGCCTGGCTGTCGGCGTCGCGGCTGCGCAACGCGAGCACGCTCGCGGGCTGGCCGCGGCCGGACGTGGTTCCCGATCGTCCGGCGGCCCTGGAGGCGACGGCGCGGGCCGCGGGCTGGCCGGCGGACGGCGCGGGCGACCTCGTCGCCGAGTACCGGCGGCTGGCGACGCGGGCCGAGGCGGTCGTCGCGGACGTCTTCGCGCGGGAGCGGACCGCCGAGTTCGGCTGAGCCCCGCCGCCCGCTCAGGACCGCCGAGTCCGGCTGAACGCCGCCGCCCGCCGCGGACCCCTGCGGACCGCCGCCGGCTCCGGCGCGCCGCCGGCTCCGGTCCGATCTCGGGGGCATGGATCCGCCCCGGGACGCCGACAGGCCGGCCGTCCGAGGGAAGCCTCGGACGGCCGGCCTGTCGCCTGCCACCTCACGTCGCGCGGTGCGCACCGTTGCGGGAACCGGGGGATCGGGGCGCCGGCGCTCCCCCGCGCGAGCGCCCCGGCCATGACGCGATGTCTGCCCAGCCGCGTCGACCTGTCTCCGCCGCGCCGGCATGTCTCCGGCCCGGCGGGCTGCTCGGCCGATCGGTCCGGGCAGACGTGTCGGTCAGGCTCAGACGCTGACCTCGGCGGGCGCCGGAGTGGTCTGTGACGGCACGAACAGGGTCGGCTTGTCGCCGGCCAGGGCGCTGCAGCAGGTGTCGACGATGAGCGCGGTGACCAGGTACGGGTCCATGTTCGCGTTCGGACGACGGTCCTCCAGCCAGCCCTTCTTGGCCTTCTCGACGGCCCAGGGAATGCGGACCGAGGCGCCGCGGTCCGAGGCGCCCCAGGAGTACTTGTTCCAGGGGGCGGTCTCGTGCTTGCCGGTCAGCCGGTCCTGGATGCCGTTGCCGTAGTGGGTGACGTGCTCCATGACGCGCGTGCCGAGCGCCTCGCAGCACGTGACGATGGCGTCCCAGCCCTCCATCGTCTGCTTGGTGGAGAAGTTGGTGTGCGCGCCTGCACCGTTCCAGTCACCGGGGATCGGCTTCGCGGCGAAGGACACCTCGACGCCGTACTCCTCGGCGATCCGGTGCAGCAGCCAGCGGCCCAACCAGATCTGGTCGCCGATGGCGGGCGCCGGCAGGACGCCGATCTGGAACTCCCACTGGCCCATCATGACTTCGGCGTTGGTGCCCTCGATGGCGAGGCCGGCGTCGAGGCAGGCCTGGGTGTGCCTCTCGACGATCTCGCGACCGGGCATCTTCGAGCCACCGACACCGCAGTAGTACGGACCCTGCGGCGCGGGGTACCCGACCTCCGGCCAGCCGTACGGGCGGCCGTCCTTGAAGAAGGTGTACTCCTGCTCGATGCCGAACATCGGCGACATGTCGGCGTACTTCTCGGCGACGGCGCGGGTGGCCGCCCGGGTGTTCGTCGGGTGGGGCGTGAAGTCGGTCAGCTCGACCTCGCACAGCACCAGGATGTTGTCGCCACCCCGGATCGGGTCGGGCGTCTTGAAGACGGGACGCAGCACGCAGTCCGAGTTCGATCCCGGCGCCTGGTTGGTGCTCGAGCCGTCGAAGCCCCAGATCTCCGGGTCCTTGCCCTTCTTGATGATGCGGGTCTTGCTGCGCATCAGGGGCTCCGGCTCGGTGCCGTCGATCCAGATGTATTCGGCCTGAATGAAATCGGCCTTGCTCACTCAATACTCCCCGTGGTTGGTCCTGCACGAAACGGAGCGACTTCGTGATCGGCCTGGGGGAGGCCGACCCAGGCCGCGTGGACGGGAGGGTTCGGTCGGAGCTTCGTCGGGCCCCGTTACCGCCTCGTTCCGTGATTGTTAATTCTTCGTCTCTGGTGCGTCACGGATGGTATTGGCGGCCCGACCAGGGCATTGGTTCGCCGAAGCCGTTCGGCCGGCCGTCCCAAGGTGGTGGGCGCCAATTTTCCCGGTCCCGCCCGGGCAGCGCGGAGTATTTCGCTCGGCGGGTGCCCGCGACCATGTGGGAGGCCTGCTCCGGCGCTGCTGGAACGGGGCCTGGAGAGGCGGTCGGCGGGAATCTCCGCCGGTTCTCGGCCGGTGCGCGCGGTGCCCCGGCCGCGCGGCCGGGTTTCTCGACCCGGCCGGCGGCGAAGGTGACGCTGTCGGTCAGATGTCGTAGTAGAGGGTGAACTCGTACGGGTGCGGCCGGAGCCGGATGGCGTCGACCTCGTTGAGTCGCTTGTACTCCAGCCAGGTCTCGATCAGATCGGTGGTGAAGACGTCGCCCTCGCGGAGGAAATCGTTGTCCGCCTCGAGCGCGTCGAGCACCTTCTCCAGCGAGCCGGGAACCTGCGGAACCGCGGCCAGCTCGTCCGGCGGGAGCTCGTAGAGGTCCTTGTCGATCGGGTCCGGCGGATCAATCTTGTTGCGGATGCCGTCCAGGCCGGCCATGAGCATCGCGGCGAAGGCCAGATATGGATTGCAGCTCGGGTCCGGGACGCGGAACTCGACGCGCTTCGCCTTGGGCGAGTCGCCGCCGAGCGGGATGCGGCAGCACGCGGAGCGGTTGCGCGCCGAGTAGACGAGGTTGACCGGTGCCTCGTAGCCGGGGACCAGCCGGCGGTAGGAGTTCGTGGTCGGGTTGGTGAACGCCAGCAGCGCCGGTGCGTGGTGCAGCAGGCCGCCGATGTAGTAACGCGCCGTGTCCGACAGGCCGCCGTAGCCGTTGGGGCTGTAGAACAGCGGCTCGCCGTCCTTCCACAGGCTGGAGTGCACGTGCATGCCCGAGCCGTTGTCCTCGAACAGGGGCTTCGGCATGAAGGTGACGGTCTTGCCCCGGCTACGGGCGACGTTGCGGATGACGTACTTGTAGAGCATCAGGTTGTCCGCGGTCTTCAACAGCGTGTCGTAGCGGATGTCGATCTCCGCCTGTCCGGCGGTGCCGACCTCGTGGTGCTGCATCTCGACGGTGATGCCGGTCTCGTAGAGGACCCGGGTCATCTCCGAGCGGAGGTCCGTGAAATGGTCGGTCGGCGGGACCGGGAAGTAGCCGCCCTTGAAGCGGGGCTTGTAGCCGAGGTTGCCGCCCTCTTCCTTTCGGGAGGTGTTCCAGGCGGCCTCGACCGAGTCGACCTGGTGCATCGACCCGTAGGGGTTGTAGTCATAGCGGACGTCGTCGAAGATGTAGAACTCCGCCTCGGGCCCGAAATAGGCCGTGTCGGCGATACCGGTACCACGCAGGTACGTCTCCGCCTTCTTGGCGATGTTCCGCGGATCCCGGGAGTACTGCTCCTTCGTGATCGGGTCGTGGATGAAGAACGTCATCGCGAGGGTCTTGTGTTCACGGAACGGATCCACGAAGGCGGTCTGCGGGTCCGGCAGCAACAGCATGTCGGACTCGTGGATGGCCTGGAAGCCTCGAATCGAGGAGCCGTCGAACATCAACCCGTCGGTGAACACCGACTCGGCGAAGACCTGCGTCGGAATAGTGAAGTGCTGCATGATTCCGGGCAGATCACAGAATCGTACATCGATGAACTGCACGTCCTCGTCGCGGATATAACGGAGCACGTCCTCGGCTTTTGTGAACATTCGACCTCCAGCGTCCCGTCACGCTCATCAAGCCTGTAGGTTACGGCTTGTCGATGTGTCTTCGGTCATGCCCCGGCGGACCCGCGACATCACGAAGTCGTTTCGTTTGTGTTACAGGAGCGCACTTTATCACCCTTGGTGAACTGTTGGGTGCAGCTCGGTGCGGCGGATAAGCTTGCGCCGTGGGACGAGCACTTGGAGGCTGGCTCGAAGGGCCTGGTCTGCCCCGGGACACGCCGCCGGGCGTCCGGCTGGGGCTGCCGGCGGAGGGTCGCGGCTCGGTCGTGGGCTTCGGGCCTCGGCTGGGGGCCTACCTCATCGACGCGGTCGTGGCGAACCTGATCGTCGGCGTGCTGTATCTGGCCGGGCTCGGCTCTGCCGGTGACGTCCGCGGCCTGGCGATCTACCTGGTGTTCCTGCTGGAGGAGTTCATCCTCGTCAGCACCGGCGGCCAGACGATCGGCATGCGGCTGTTGGGCATGCGGGTGATCCGGCTGCGTGACCGCGGCCGGCAGTCCTGGCCCTGGGTCGGGGTGCGCACCCTGCTGCTGGCCCTGCTGGTGCCCGTGTTCATCTGGGACCGCGACCAGCGCGGCCTGCACGACCGTGCGGCCGGGACCGTGGTCGTGCGGGACCCCACTCGCGCGGACTCTGTCACCTAGAGCCGGCGGACTCTGTCACCTGGAACCAACAGGTCCGAACCAGGTCCCCGAAGCTGGGCGGGGCTGGTTGCAGTGCGTTTTGCACGGTCCAAACCCGCGATCGTCCGCATCGCACCGCAGACGCCTCCCGTACACCGCAACCGGCCGTTACCGGCCAGCAGCGTTCGTCGACGGCGGGGTGGGTACGACCACACAACCACTCAACGTTGATCGGCTGCGACCCCGAGTAGATAGGACGTACTCGCCTGACCGCATAGGTCCGATCGGTACGGGGGGCCGATCGGTATGGGGGCCGGCCGCGATCCGGCCCGGGGCAGTGGCGGGGTGGTCGGTGCCGGTAGCGCGTGTCAGCGCAGGCGGCCGCCCCGGGGCACGTTGCGGGGGATCGGGCCCTTCGGGATCGGCAGGGTCGCGCCGCCCAAGGCGCGCAGCCGGCGGTCGAGGGCGTCCACCTCCCCGCGGCGCAGGGTCCGACGCAGCCGCATCAGCGTGCCCTGGAGCTTCGGCAGCGGCGTCTCGCCCTCGCCGGTGCCGACGATGATGTCGGTCACCGGCGTGTCGCCGACGACCTTGCGGATGCGGCGCTTCTCCGCCACGAGCAGTTCCCGCGGCCCGCGGCCGCGGCCTTCCGCGATGATCACCACTCCGGCGCGGGAGACGACGCGGTGCACCACGTCCTGGTGGCGGTTCACGCCGACCGCGGGAGTGATCCGCCAGTCGCCGCGCATCCGTTCGACCACGCCGGCGGCGGCTCCCGGCTTGCCCTCCATCTCCGCGTAGGCGGTGCGCTGGACGCGCCGGCTGAACACGTTCAGGGCGACCACGACGCCGAGCAGGATGGCGATGGGGATCCACACGTACAGCGGCCCGACGAAGATGCCGAGCAGCAGGCCGATCACGAGCGGGACGAAGAAGGCCGCCAGGGTGAACCAGAGCACCTGCGGATCGCGCTGGCGAGTGATCTTGAAGACCACCCGCAACTGCGCGAGACGGGCTGCGAAACCGGTCCCGTCCGCGGCGCCGCCCGCGCCCGCACCGGCGCCGCGGCCCGCACCGCCACCGCGACCCGAGGCGCCGCCCCGGCTCCCGTCGTTCTTCCCGCCCGCTGCCGCGTTCCTGCCCGCCGCCGCGGGGGTCGACGATCCCGCGGTGTCCCTCGGCTGCTTCCTCAGTGCCATGACCGCGAGCCTACGGCCTCGCGGCTCGCCACAGTGCGGCTGTCGCGTCCGCCGGGATCATCCGCCGCGACCATCTGCTCGGTCTGTCCGATCCCCGCGGTCCTGGCTGCGGGCGGGGCGGCCCGCCGGCCGGGGAATCAGCTCTGGGCGGCGACGACCCGCGGCAGCCCGCGGACGGCCGCGCCGATGCGGGCAGTGGTCGCGCCGCCGCCCAGGCCGGCCAGGCGGGAGACCCGTGCGGCGCCCTCGGTGCCCGGGATGCTGGCGCACACGTCGGGTCTCGGTGCGGGCGCGGGTGCAGGTGCGATCGGGGCCACCGACACCGGGTCGACCCACCGGTAACCCGATGTGACGTGCAGGTCGGCGGCTGCGCGCCAGGCGTTGTGCCGCGCGGTCTTCTGTCCGCCATGCGGCAGCACGAGCAGAGTTGCTTCTTCGAGGACGCTGAGCAGTGAACGGAGCACGATGGGAACGACCTCCCGGCACGGTCGTGGGCGCACACCTCGATGATGGGCCAGAGAGAGACCCCCCTCGTGACAAGGGGGTGACGCTACGATGAGTAGCCTAGCCCGTCCGGGGGATGCCCACCAGCGTGCTCGTCACTGCGTGTGAGAGGTTTCCAGCACACTTTCGGGGAGATCGGACATCGCTGTGTGGCTCTCGCCACGAGCCGTGATCGCCTGCTGGTAGAGCCGGCCGGCCCGGTAGGACGAGCGCACGAGCGGCCCGGACATGACGCCGGAGAAGCCAAGCTCGACGCCGACGCGCTCCCAGTCGAGGAACTCCTCCGGGCGCACCCAACGCTCCACCGGGTGGTGACGGGGCGTGGGCCGCAGATACTGGGTGACAGTGAGTAGTTCGCAGCCGGCTGCGCGCAGGTCCCGCATGGCCTCGTGGATCTCCTCGGTGGTCTCGCCGAGGCCGAGGATCAGGTTCGACTTCGTGACGAGGCCGGCCGCGCGGGCCTGGCGCAGCACGTCGAGGGAGCGCTCGTAGCGGAACGCCGGCCGGATGCGCTTGAAGATCCGCGGCACCGTCTCGAGGTTGTGCGCGAGGACCTCGGGGGCCGCGCCGAAGACCTCGTCGAGCTGGTCGGCCCGCCCGCCGAAGTCGGGGATGAGCACCTCGACCCCGGTATCCGCGGACAGCGCGTGGATCTGGCGCACCGTCTCGGCGTACAGCCAGGAACCTCCGTCGGCCAGGTCGTCGCGGGCCACGCCGGTGACGGTCGCGTAGCGCAGCCCCATCGTGCGCACGGACTCCGCCACCCGCCGCGGCTCGTCGCGGTCCAGCGGGGTGGGACGGCCCGAGTCGATCTGGCAGAAGTCGCACCGCCGGGTGCAGACGTCCCCGCCGATCAGGAAGGTCGCCTCGCGGTCCTCCCAGCACTCGTAGATGTTCGGGCAGCCGGCCTCCTCGCACACCGTGTGCAGCCCGGCGGCCCGCACCAGCCCCTTGACGTCGGAGTACTCCGGGCCGGTGCGCATCCGGGTGCGGATCCACGGCGGCTTGCGCTCGATCGGCGTCTGCGCGTTGCGCGCCTCCAGGCGCAGCAGGGGACGTCCCTCGGGGGCGACCGCGCTCATCCGACCAGCTCCATCCGCTCGGTCCCGGGCTGCGGCTGCGGCCGCGCCGGGGACGCCGGGGGCGCGTCGGCCGGCTCGACCCGCGCGGTGATGCGATCGCCGAGGTTGCGCCCCCCGAGGTAGCGGGTGAGCACGGCCAGGGTGTGCCGCTCGACGACCGGCCGGGCCTCGGCGACGGTCACCGCCCGGCCAAGCTCGGCGGACAGGCTCGTCACCCCGGCGTCGGTGATGCCGCAGGGGACGATCTGCCCGAAGGCGCCCAGATCCGACGAGCAGGTCAGCGCGAAGCCGTGGGTGGTCACCGCCTGCCGGACCCGCACGCCGATCGCGGCGACCTTGCGCAGGCCATCCGTCGTCCAGACGCCGCTGCGGCCGTCGACTCGGCAGGTCGCCAGCCCCAGCTCGGCGCAGGAGTCGATGAGGGCCTCCTCCAGCGCGCGCACGTAGGCGACGACGTCCAGCGGACGAGGCAGCTTGACGATCGGGTAGCCGACGAGCTGCCCCGGGCCGTGCCAGGTGATCTTGCCGCCGCGGTCGACGTCGACGACCTCGGTGCCGTCCAGCGGCCGTTCGAAGGGCTGCGTACGCCGGCCCGCAGTGTAGACGCTGGGATGCTCCACCAGGATGAGCGTGTCGTCCACCTCGTCGGCCACTCGGGCCTCGGCGAGGGATCGTTGCATGTCCCACGCTTCGCGGTAGGGGACCACGGAAAGCCTCAGAACATCCACGCCACTCAGACTACGCCCGCGCCGCGCCGGGCCGGATTCCGTCAGCCGGCGGACTCCGAGCCCGGCGCGTCGTCGCCGCCGGGCGCACCGGGCAGCAGCCGGGGCACCACCGGGGTCTCGACCGCGGCGCCGTCGGAGCCGCGCTCGACCCGCCAGGCGTGCACGCCTGGCCGGTCGGCGACGGCCTCGACCAGCTCGGTGCCGCGAAAGTGCAGCCCGACGCCGTCGTCGGTCGCCCAGCCGGCCGGCAGCGTTCCGGCGGCGACGAGACGCTGGTACAGCGGGCGGCGGCCCGGCTCGGAGTCGTAGTGCGGCGTGTTGCTGAACGGCAGCAGGCCCAGCCCGTTCGTGACCGGCCGCAGGTCCGGGCCGAACGAGTCGGTGGTGCCACCGACATGCCAGCACAGGGAGCCGGCCGAGACGCCGCCGAGGACGACGCCGGCCTCCCACGCCTGGCGCAGGATCTCGCCCAGGCCGTGCACCGCCCAGACCGCGAGCAGGTTCGCCACACTGCCCCCACCGACCCAGATCACGTCCTGGGCCAGCAGATGGCCGCGGATGTCCGGGATGTTCGGCATGGGGAACAGCGCCAGGTGCGAGACCCGCACGTCGGGCCGGTCGCGGTTGAACGCGGCGTAGCCACGGGCGTAGGCGCCCTGGTCGTCGCCCAGCGCCGTCTGCAGCAGGCACACCCGGGGCCGCGGGCCGGCCCCGGCCAGGTCGATCGCGTGGGTCAGGATCGGCCCGACCTTCGCGCCGTACCGGCCGTCGGGAAGGAAACCGCCGCTGGTGGCGAGGATCTGCACTCGGGTCTCCCCCTGGCTTGTCGGCCGGCGGCGCTGCCCTCCGGACCCGGTCTCGGGCGATTGTCCGCCATCCGCGCATCCGCGCCGCCGCGGGGGGCCGCACGTCGCCGCCAGGTTTCCGGCCGTGCCCGGCAGGTCCGCCGCGCAGTCCCGCCCGGCGCCGGCCCGCACCCGCCGTGACCAGGCATGTCCCAACCCGGACCGGGAGGGGGGCGGGCGCCGCCCCAGAAGTGATCGTAAAAAGTTATCCACAACCGGACGAAGAACACTGCAGACCCACCCTAATTGAGCCTAGCGTCGCTACCTGTGACCTTCACCGACGATTCCGCGGACAGGCCGGCGCGGCGCGTCGGCGGGGCACCCGAGGTGCCGGGGGTGAGCGTGCGTTCCCGGCTTCGGGACGCGGGCTCCGGCGAGCTCTGGGCGGGTCAGTTCGACCAGTCCGGGATCGAGTGCGTCGTGCGCCGGGTGCGTCTCGCCCCCGACCCGGTGCTGCGCTCCGCGGCGGTCAGCGCGGCCCGCGCGCTGGCGGAGCTGGCGCACCCGCACCTCAATCCCGTGGTGGCGGTGCTGCCCACGGCGGAGGGGCTGGCGCTGATCACCGAGCCGGTCGTCGGCGCGATCAGTCTCGCCCGCCTGCTGGCGCTGCGCGGCGATCTGGATCCGGGCGAGGTCGTCACCGTCGGGCTGCCGGTCGCGCAGGCGCTGGCCGCCGCGCACGCGGTCGGCATCGTGCACGGCCGGCTCGAACGGGAGGACATCCTGCTGGAGCCGAACGGGCGCCCGGTCCTGACCGGCCTCGGGGTCGCCGCGCTGGCCGACGCCGCCCGGGCCGATCCCGTCCCGCCCGAGGCGGCCTCGGCGGACGTGCACGATCTCGCCGATCTGCTGCTGGGGGCGATGCGGGAGGCGACGGGCCCGGATGCCGCCGCGGTCGCGGTGGCCGTCGCCACGGCCATGATCGACGAGCCGCACCGGCGCCCGAGCGCCGCCGAGCTCGCCGCCGCGCTCGCCCGCAGCGCCACCCCCCTGCCCGTGCGGCTGCCCGGCGACGGCGAGCCGAGGACGGCCGTGCGCCCGGCGGGACCCTCACCCACGGAGACCCTGCCGCGGATTCCCCCGGTGGGCCGGACCCGCGCCGCCGAATCCCCGCCGCCCGGCCCGCGGCGCACCCCGGCCGGGCCGTCCGACCCACCCGGTTCGCCGCACCGTCCACAGCCCCCCGCCGGCACGGTGGGCGTCCCGGAGCCCGGCGGACACGGGGACGGGGACGGCGACGGCCGGCCGCGGCTGCTGGCGGGCGCCCGCCTGAACCCGGGGCCGGACGGCACCCGCGCCCCGCGCGACGGGCCGGGCCCGCGAGACGACGCCGACCAGCCCCCTGCGGGCGGCCCCACGCCCGGCCGGCCGACCATTGGCGCCACCGCCGTCGACGCGGCGGAGCTGCTCGACTCCCTGCCCCCGCCGCCGCGGCGTTCGACGCCCGCCCGCCGGACGTCCCGCGTCGCGGGCCGGGGCGGCGCCGGCACGACCCCGGCCGACGCGGGCCGAGCGGGCCCGGTGCAGGCGCCACCGGGAGCGTCGCGGCCCGCCGCCCGCCCGCCGCGGCCGGCCGCCGGTGCCGCGGGCGCGGCGGCCGGGGGGTCCCGCGGGACCCGCGGCTGGCCCGGTGCGTCCGCGGCGCCCGGTTCTCCGCCGGGGACGGCGGGTTCGCCCGGTCGGGCCGGTCGGGCCGGTCGGGCGGGTGCCGGCCGTCGACCGCGCCGGACGGGCGCCCGGCGGCGGCGCTGGCTGCTGCCGGTCACCGCGGGGCTGGGCCTGTTCGTCGTCGTGGTGGCCGTCGTGCTGCTCATGACGAGCCCGTCGGGGGACGGCACCAGCGATACCGCGGCGCCCGCGCCGCAGCCGGCGACGTCGCCCGCGGCCGGCGTGCCCGGCCGGGACCCGACCGCCTCACCGGTGGCGAACCAGTCGCCCGAGCAGATCTGGCGTGCCGTGCTGGACGAGCTCAACACCGCCCGCAGCCGGGCCTTCGAGCACGCAGACGAGTCCCTGCTGGGGCAGTCCGACGCTCCCGGCAGCCCCGCCTACAACGCGGACGTCACGCTCATGCGGCAGGTCGTCGCCCAGGGCGCGCACGCGTCGCCGCTGCACAGCGAGATCCTCGCTCTGCAGGTCCGCGACGACCAGGTGAACCGCACGGTGCTGCGGGTGACCGAACGCCTGGCCGCCTACGACTACCTCGACGCCCGCGGCCAGCTTCTCGCCCACCAGCCGGCGAAGGCCCCGCAGCGCCACGATCTCGTGCTGATCCGCACGGGCTCCGGCTGGCGGGTCTCGGAGAGCATTCCCCTCACGGGGAACTAGTTCAGGCGTCCTCGGTGAGGATCGCCTGCAGCGCGGTGTCGATGTCGGGGTGGGTGAAGCGGAAGCCTGCCCCGGTCAGCACGGCGGGGGTCAGCCGCTGGGAGGCGAGGACGCCTTCGTCGGCGAACTCGCCGAGGGCGGCGCGCAGGGCGAGGCGGGGTACCGCGGCGAACGCCGGACGGTGCAGCGCCGACGCGAGCGCCGCGGTGAAGGCGGCGTTGGTGACGGGTTCGGGCGCGACCAGGTTCACCGGCCCGGCCACCGAGTCGTCGGCGAGCAGCAGGCGCAACGCCGCCACGTGGTCGGTGCGGCTGATCCAGCTCAGCCACTGGCGGCCGGATCCCAGCCGCCCCCCGAGCCCCAGCCGGAACAGCGGGAGCTGGCGGCCGAGGCTGCCCCCGTGGCGGGAGAGCACGACCCCGGTCCGCAGCGTGACGACCCGGACGCCGGCCCCGCGGGCGGGCGTGGCCGCCGCCTCCCAGTCCTCGACGAGCTTGGCGAGGAACCCTGCGCCAGCGGGGGCGCTCTCGTCGAGCGGGCCGGCGTCGCCGCCCGCCGAGGTGCCGTACCAGCCGACGGCGCTGCCGGAGAGGAACGCCCGCGGGGGCGGGGTGAGGGTGGCGAGCGTGCGGGCGAGCAGGTCGGTGCCGGCGATCCGGCTGTCGCGCAGCAGGCGCTTGTAGTCGTCGGTCCAGCGGCGGTCGCCGATGCCCGCGCCGGCGAGGTGGAAGGCGGCGTCGGTGCCGGCGAGCGCCGCCGGGTCGAGCCGACCGGCGGCGGGATCCCACTGGATCTCGCCGCCGGCGCGGGGTGTCCGCCGGACCAGGGTGGTCACGGTGTGGCCGTCCCCGCGCAGGGCGGGGACGAGCGCCGAACCGATCAGTCCCGAGGCCCCAGTCACCACGATGCGCATGGTGACCATCGTGGCCGGTCGCCGCCTCGGATGCGAGGCGACGACCGGCCCGTGTCCGCTGACGGCGCCTGAAGGCGAACGGCGCCTGAAGACCGACGGCGCCTAGAGGCCCAGGTCGGCCTCGAAGGCACCCTCCTCGAGCCGCCGCTTGATGAAGGTCAGGAAGCGGGCGGCGTCGGCCCCGTCGACGATGCGGTGGTCGTAGGTCAGCGACAGGTACACCGCCGACCGGACGGTGATGACCTCCCCGAGCTCGGGGTCGTCGATGACGGCGGGCTTCTTCGTCACGATCCCCGTGCCGAGGATGCCGACCTGCGGCTGGTTGATGATCGGCGTGTCGAACAGGGCGCCCCGGCTGCCCGTGTTCGTGAGGGTGAAGGTCCCCCCGCCGAGCTCGTCCGGGGAGATCTTGTTGGCCCGGGTCCGGCTGGCCAGATCGTCGATCTTGCGGGCGAGACCGGTGAGGTTGAGGTCACCGGCGCTGTGGATGACCGGCACGACCAGGCCGCGCTCGGAGTCCACGGCGATGCCGAGGTTCTCCTCGCCGTGGTAGGTGACCGTCCCCGCCTCGACGTCGAGGCTGGCGTTGAGCTGCGGGAACTCGCGCAGCGCCTCGCAGGTCGCCAGCGCGAAGAACGGCAGGAACGACAGCTTCAGTCCCTCGCGGGCCTGGAAACCGGCCTTGGCCCGGTCCCGCAGCCGCGCGATGCGGGTGACGTCCACCTCGACGACGGTGGTGAGCTGGGCGCTGATCTGCAGCGACTCGACCATGCGCTTGGCGACCAGGGCGCGCAGCCGGGAGAGCTTCTCGGTGCGCCCGCGGACCGGGGCGGGGGTGGCGGTGCCCGTGCCGCTCGCAGCCGGGGCCGGCGCCGCGGGGCGGGCCGGTGCCGACGGCGCGGCGGGAGCTGCCGGGGCGGCGGGGGCCGCAGGAGCCGCCGGGGCCGCAGGGGCCGCGCCGGAGCGGGCCGCCTCCTGGATGTCCTGCTTGGTGATCCGGCCGCCGGGGCCCGAGCCGGTCACGTCGGCGAGGTCGACGCCCAGCTCGGCGGCCATCTTGCGGACCAGCGGCGTGACGTAGCGACCGATTCCGCCGTCGCCGTTGGACGTGGCCACCGGGGCGGGCGCGGTCGGTGCCTGGGCGGGCACCGGGGCCGGCTCCGGCGCGCGGACCGGCGCCGGCGCCGGGGCCGGGGCGGGCGGGGGAGCCGCGGCGGCGGGCTTGGCCGGCTCGGGCTCCGGCTCGGGCTCGGGCTCCGCAGCGGGAGCGGGAGCCTCGGCGGGGGCGGCCGCGGCGGAACCGCCGCCGGAGCCGTCGTCGATGACCGCGAGCTCGACGCCGACCTCGACGGTCTCGTCCTCCGCGACCTTGATGGAGCTGATGACACCGGAGGCGGGGGCAGGAATCTCGGTGTCGACCTTGTCCGTGCTGACCTCGAGAAGCGGCTCGTCGGCCTCGACGCGCTCACCCTCCTGCTTCAGCCAACGGGTGACGGTTCCCTCGGAGACACTTTCCCCGAGCCGGGGCATCGTGACAGATACAGACATGCTGGAACGACTCCTTCGTCGCGTCCGGCATGCACCGCGCAAGCGGCCGGCCGGAGGCGCTCATGCTTTGGCGTGAACGTGAGTACCTGGGCGGGATCGGGCCGCGGGGCGAACCCGGTCGCGGACCGATCCCAGGACGATCGCCCTAGCCGTGGACGTGAAGGGGCTTGCCGGCCAGCGCCAGGTGCGCCTCGCCGAGAGCCTCGGACAGGGTGGGGTGGGGGTGGATCAACTGGGCGACGTCGGAGGGGAAGGCCTCCCAGTTCGTGATGAGCTGGGCCTCGGCGATGAGCTCGCCCACCCGGTCGCCGACCATGTGGACGCCGACCACCGCACCGTCGGGGACCGCGATCAACGTCACGGCACCGGCGGTCTTGAGGATCTGCGACTTGCCGTTGCCCGCCAGGTTGTAGGTGACGGTGCGGATGTCGCCGAAGCGCTCCTTCGCCGCCGCGGCGGTCAGCCCGACCGACGCCACCTCGGGGTGGGAGTAGGTGACCCGCGGGACGTTGTCGTAGTCGACCGGCACCGGGTTGAGCCCGGCGAGCTGCTCGGCGACGAAGATGCCCTCCGCGAACCCCACGTGGGCGAGCTGCAGGCCCGGCCGCAGGTCGCCGAGCGCGGACACGGTGGGGACGTTCGTGCGCAGGTTGCGGTCGACCAGGACGTAGCCGCGGTCGGTCGCGATGCCGACCTCCTCGTAGCCGAGGCCGGCCGAGACCGGTCCGCGGCCCACCGCGACGAGCAGCAGCTCGGCCTCGATGGTCGTGCCGCTCTCCAGCGACACGGTGACCCCGTGGTCGGTCGTCTTCACGCCGGCGAAGCGGGCGCCGAGGTGCTGAGCGATACCACGCTTGCGGAAGGCGCGCTCCAGCAGCTTGGAGCTGGACTCGTCCTCCAGCGGCACCAGATGCGGCAGCGCCTCGACGATCGTCACCTCGGCGCCGTAGGAGCGCCAGACCGAGGCGAACTCGCAGCCGATGGCGCCGGCCCCGAGGACCACGGCGGATGCCGGCACGTGGTCGAGGGTCAGAGCGTCGTCGCTGGTGATGACCTTGTCGTGGTCGATGTCCAGCCCGGGCAGGGACTTCGAGTACGAGCCGGTGGCGAGCAGGACGTGCCGCCCCTCGATCACCCGGTCGCCGACGGCGACGGACGTCGGCGAGGCGAGCCGGCCGAACCCCTCGACCACCTCGATGCCGCGCGACTTGATCAGGCCGGTCAGCCCCTTGAACAGGCCGGCGATGACCGAGTCCTTGTAGGAGTTGACCTTCGCCATGTCGATGCCGTCGAAGGTGGAGCGGATCCCGAAGGATTCGCTCTCATTGATGTTGTCGACGATCTCCGCCGAATGCAGCAGCGCCTTGGTTGGGATGCAGCCTCGGTGCAGGCAGGTGCCGCCGAGCTTGTCCTTCTCAATCAGAACGACGCTCAGGTCGAGCTCCGCGGCGCGCAGCGCGGCGGCGTATCCGCCGCTGCCGCCACCGAGGATGACCAGGTCGACGGGACCGGCCGCTGAATCCGCCACGCCAGAGATCCCTTCTCGTTGACTTCTATGGTTGTGCCGGTGATGCCGGGAGCGTGACCCGTACCCACCGGTGTCGCGTGCCCGCGACGCCGGTGACACGGCCGGCCGCGCCGGCGGCGATCGTCGCCGTGCACGGCCGGGGACGCCGGCGTCGGCGTGCCCTTCGGGCCGGCGTTTCAGGCCACGACTCGCCACACCACGTCGGTCCGAGCCCAGTCTTTCACGCCGTGGGCCCCCTTCCGCTCGGATGGGCGAGTGTGCTGCATCGCGCGGGGTGCGGCCGCTGTCGACGCTCTGCCACCCACCCGATCGGTCAGTGGGCGGTCGTTCGACCGACATTCGGCCGATGTTCGGCCGGCGGTCGGGCGGCGGTCGGGCGGCCGTCGGCCGGCGTTCGGTCAGTCGGCGTTCGGTCAGTCGGAGATCGTGGGATCGTCGCCCGACGGCGTACCGGCGCGGTTCTCTGCGAGCTGGATGAGTGTGCGGACGATCACACCGGTGCCGCCCTTGGGTGTGTGCCCGTAGGGCTGCCCGCCGTTCCACGACGGACCGGCGATGTCGATGTGCGCCCAGCTCACCTCGTCGGGCACGAAGTGGGCGAGGAAATGCGCCGCGACCAGCATTCCGCCGTCCCGGCTGCCGCCGGGCGGGACGTTCGCGATGTCGGCGACCGTGGAGTCCAGCCCCTTGCGCAGCTCCGGCGGCAGCGGCATCGGCCAGACGCTCTCCCCGGTCGCGGCGGCGGCCGTCGTGACCGCCTCGACGGCGCCGTCGCGGCCCATCACCCCGCTCGTGCGCTGGCCCAACGACACGATCTGGGCGCCGGTCAGCGTCGCGATGTCCACGATCAGATCCGGTGCCTCCTCGGACGCCCGCACGAGGGCGTCCGCGAGGACGAGCCGGCCCTCGGCGTCGGTGTTGAGCACCTCGACCCGGGTGCCGCCGCGCAGCGTGAGCACGTCCGAGGGTCGGATCGCCTCGCCCGACGGCATGTTCTCCGCGCAGGGCATCCAACCGGTCACCGTGACCGGCAGCCGCAGGCGCGCCGCGGCGACGACCGTGGCGAGGACCGCGGCCGCGCCCGCCATGTCCGTCTTCATCCACTCCATCGCCGTCGGGGGCTTCAGCGACAGGCCGCCGGAGTCGAAGGTGATGCCCTTGCCGACCAGCGCGAGCGCCGGGCCCTCGCCACCGCCGCGCCACTCGAGGCGGATCAGCCGGGGCGGGTTGGCGGAACCCTGCCCGACCCCGATGATCCCGCCGAAGCCGCCCTCGGCCAGCGCCACCTCGTCGAGAACCTCGACGGTGACGCCGGCGGCGGTCGCCTTCTCGACGGCGACGTCGGCGAGCAGAGCGGGGGAGAGGTGGCTCGGCGGGGTGTTCACCAGGTCCCGGACCAGGACGACCGACTCGGCGACGACCACGGCACGGTCGATCTCCTCCTGCGCGAGCGACAGGGACCGGTCGTCCACGAGGAGCGTCAGCGCGCCGACGGGGGTGGGCAGTCCCTTCGCCGAGGTGGTGCGCAGGCGGTCGAAGGTGTAAGTACCGAGCAGCGCACCCTCGGCCACCGCCCGGACCGACTCCGCGGTGATCGCGCCGGGCGCGGCGGCCAGGGCCAGCGCCACGGATCCGGTCCCGGCCAGCGCTCGCACCGCCGTGCCCGCCGCGCGGCGCAGCACCTCCGCGTCCAGGGGGGCGGACAGGGGTGCGGACAGAGGGGCGGACAGGGAGTCGGACGCGGGGGCAGACGCGGACTCCAGCGGGCCGAGCCCGACCGCGAGGACGGTCGCCGCCGGCAGCGCCCCCAGGGTCGCGAAGCGAACGGTCTCGCCGGCCTTCCCGGTCGCCCCGAGCGAGGTGAGCACCGCGGCGAGCCGACCGCCGAGCGCCGCATCCACCTCGGCGCCGCCGCCGGCCACCAGGAAACCGTTCTCGCCGATCGCGGTGCCGATCACCACCGCATCCGCCTCGAGATCGACTAGAGCTGCTGAGCTGGGCGCGATGCTGGTCATGCGGTGAGCGTATTGAACGACAAGCACGGTGGACGACCCCCCGGGCGCCGCGACCGGTCCTTCGTCGCCCCATCGTCGCCCCATCGCCGCCCCATCGCCGCTCGTACCGATCCGGATCGCGGCGGCACTAGGCTGTCCGCCATGGCAGACCTGCGTCGATCTCCGTTGTACGGCCGTCATGTCGATCTCGGCGCGAAGATGGCCGGCTTCGGGGGCTGGGAGATGCCGATCGAATACGCCGGGCGCGGAGTGCTCGCCGAGCATCAGGCGGTCCGTGGCGCGGTGGGAATCTTCGACGTCAGCCATCTCGGTAAGGCGGAGGTGGTCGGCGCGGGCGCCGCCGAGTTCGTCAACGCCTGCCTGAGCAACGACCTGGGCCGGATCTCCGCCGGGCAGGCTCAGTACACGTTGTGCTGCGCTGAGGACGGCGGGGTCGTCGACGACCTGATCGCCTACCTCTTCTCCGCCGAGCGGGTCCTGCTCGTTCCCAATGCCGCGAACAACGCCGAGGTCGTCGCCCGTCTCGCCGAGGCCGCTCCCGCGGGCGTGTCCGTCACCGATCGGCACACCGGGTTCGGGGTGCTCGCGGTGCAGGGCCCCGCGGCCCCGACCCTGGTGGCGGCCCTCGGCCTGCCCGCCGACGGGGCGTACATGAGCTTCGTCGAGGCGGAGTGGAAGGGCCGCCCGGTGATCGTCTGCCGGTCCGGGTACACCGGCGAGCGCGGCTACGAGCTGCTGCCCCGCTGGGACGACACGCCGGCGCTGTGGGACGCGCTGTTCGCCGCGGGGGAGGCTCTCGGCGCGTCGCCGGTCGGTCTCGGCGCCCGCGACACCCTGCGCACGGAGATGGGGTACCCGCTGCACGGCCAGGACCTGTCGCGGCAGATCACGCCGGTGCAGGCCCGGTCCGGGTGGGCGGTCGGCTGGGGCAAGGAGCGGTTCTGGGGCCGGGAGGCGCTGCTCGCCGAGCGGGCCGCCGGGCCCGCGCGCCTGCTGTGGGGGCTGACGTCGACCGGGCGGGCGATTCCGCGGCCGCACATGCCCGTGACCGCGGTGGACGGCGCGCCGGTCGGCGAGGTCACCAGCGGCACCTTCTCCCCGACGCTGCGCCAGGGCATCGGCCTGGCGCTGCTGGACCACGGTGTCGCCGAGGGCGACACCGTGAACGTCGACGTCCGCGGCCGCCCGAGCCCCATGACGGTCGTGCGGCCCCCCTTCGTCCAGTCCTCACCCCGGTAGCGACCGCGGTCAGCCGCTACCGCTGGTGCCCCAGGAAGTGCACGGCGGGTGTCGGCAGGGTCATGGCCATGACGATCAGGGTCACCATGGTGGTGAGCTCGATGATCGCGCCGAGCATGTCCCCGGTCAGGCCGCCGAAGCGGCCGGTCAGATAGCGGCGCAGGGCCACCGAGAAGGCGGTTCCGAGGCAGACCGCGACGACGGCGCGGACGGCCCGGCTGACGTCCCCGCCGTCGAAGTCGAGGCGGCCGGCCAGCGCCGCCACCGCGCAGACGCCGACGACGGCGAGCACCGCGTCCCGGGTGCGGACCGTGCCGGCCACGAGCGCGCCGAGACCGTCCGGATGGGCGGGTGGGGTGCGCCCAGCGCAGGCGAGGGTCGCGGCGAGCCGCCCGGTCATGACGGCGACGAGGATCGAGACCGTGCCGCGATGCACGGTGATGGCGGCGCTGAGCGCCACGACCTGCAGCAGCACGACGAACACGACGCTGATGACGCCGAAGGCACCGATCGTCGACTCGCGCATGATCTCCAGGGCGCGGTCCCGCCCGCGCGCCCGCCGCGCGCCGAGGCCGTCGCCGAGATCGGCCAGGCCGTCGAGGTGCAGGCCCCGGCTGGCCAGCGCGAGGACGGCGATGCCGACCGCGGCGGGCAGCAGGCTCTGGTTGCGGTGGCCGGGCGTCCCGGTCGTGACCCGCAGGGCGACCACGACCACGGCGGTGACCAGCCCGAGGAACAGGCCGACCAGGGGGGCCAGCGCCATGGCCCGGCCGGCCAGACGCCGGTCCAGCCGCTCCGGCCCGCGCAGGGGAAGCGCCGTGAGCAGCGTGAACGCGGTTCTCGCCGCCACCATCACGTGACGTCGACCGCCGCGCCGTCGGTGGCGTCGAGACCGCCGCCGGCCTCGGACTTGCCGCTCACGCCGGCCTGGTCGAACGTCGCCATCTCCGCCAGCGTGGCCTGCGCGGCGCGCACCAGCGGCACCGCCAGCAGGGCCCCGGTGCCCTCGCCCAGGCGCAGCCCGGCGTCGATCAGCGGCGTGAGCCCGAGGGCGCCCAGCGCGATCGCCTGCGCCGGTTCGGGGGAGCGGGTGCCCGCCACCCACCACTGCCGGGCGCCCGGCGCGATGCGTTCGGCCGCCAGCGCCGCGGCGCAGACGATCACGCCGTCGAGGACGATCGGGGTCCGCCGCACGGCGGCCTGCACCAGCAGGCCGGCGAGCGCCAACAGGTCCGCCCCGCCGACGACCCGCAGCATCGACAGCGCGTTGCCGGCGAACGGCCGCCCACGCCGCATCGCATCCCGGATCGCGGCCGTCTTGACCATCCAACGGCGGTCGTCGATGCCCGTGCCCCGCCCGACCACCTCGATGGGCTCGCGGTCGCAGAGCAGCGCGACGATCGTCGCCGCGGGCGTCGTGTTCCCAATCCCCATCTCCCCGGGGACGAGCAGATCCGCGCCCGCGTCGATCTCCTCGTCCGCGATGAGCCGGCCGACGGCGAACGCCCGCTCGGCCTCGGCCACGCTCAGCGCGTCCGTCCGGTCGATCCGTCCGCTCGAGCGCCGCACCCGGTAGCGGTCGGGCGGCGCGGTGCCGTCGACTCCGCCCACGGTCGTGGGTCGCGGGCTGTCCACGGCGACGTCGACGACCCGCACGGCGGCCCCGACCTGGCGGGCGAGGACGTTGACCGCCGCCCCGCCGGCGGCGAAGTTGGCCACCATCTGGGCCGTCACGTCGCTGGGGAACGCGGACACGCCGAGCTCGGCGATTCCGTGGTCGCCCGCGATCACGATCGCCCGGACCCGCTCGAAGGGCCGCGGGGGACAGGTCCCCTGCACGCCGGCGAGCCAGATCGACAGCTCCTCGAGCCGGCCGAGCGCGCCCGGCGGCTTGGTCAGCTCGCCCTGCCGGCGCCGGGCCGCCGCCATCGCGTCGCTGTCCAACACCGGGACGACGGGAACGACGCCGCTAGCGTCATGGGAATCCACGAGGTCCTTACTACCTGATCGGTCTCGGGGAGCCGGCACCCCGTCTCCACCGCGGCAGGCAATGCCGGCGCGGGGTGGGTGTGGCGCCGAGCGGCCGGCGGCTCGGGGTCGAGGCGGGCGCGGTCGGACCGTCCCGGGGCGGCCACGCGCAGCGGCGGAGGATGCGGGCAACGGAGTCGATCGGATACGTTGCGGCATATGTCGTTCCCGGTTGATCCGTTCTCGGCGCGGATTCGGGCATCCGGCTCGGGTCCGGCCGGCGGTGGGCTGCCGGTCCCGCGCGAACGGCGGGTGTTTCTGAGTCATACGGCGGAGCTGCGTCGGTTTCCGCGGGAGCGATCGTTCGTCGCCGCCGCCGAGCGGGCTGTCGCGCTGGCGGGCGACCGGGTGATCGACATGGAGTACTTCGGCGCGCGGGACGTCGATCCGGCCGACTTCTGCGTGCGGACGGTCCTTTCCTCCGACGTCTACCTGGGGCTCATCGGGTTTCGTTACGGCTCGCTGGTGACCGGCCGGCCCGAGACGTCCTACACCGAGCTGGAGTTCGACACGGCAACCCGGGCCGGGATGCCCCGCCTGGTGTTCCTGCTCGACTATCTCGCCGAGGTTCCGTTCGGTGAGTTCGTCGACGAGAGCCACGCGGAACGCCAGAAGGCGTTCCGAAGTCGGTTGCGCGAATCCGGCATCATCACGGCGGATTTCCGCGGTGCCGGCGATCTGGAGACGGCCGTCCTCGACGCCCTGGTGAAGCTGCGGGAGAGCCAACGGCGCCTGGTCCGTACGGGCGGTTCCGGGCTGGCCCCGGCCGACGGCGTCGCGGGCATCCCGGGTGGGGGCGGTCAGCGCCGGCCGTGGATGCTCCCCGGTGACCGGGACGACCTCGTGCCCCGTCCCGCACTCACCTCGGCCGTGCTCGCCGAGGTGCTCGCGAGCGCGGCCGGCGGCGCTGGCGGGGCGGGCGGCGCTGGCGGGGCACCTGAGGGAGACGCCGCGCGGGACGTGCCTGTGGCGGGCGGAGTCCGGCTCGGCGCCGTCCGGGAACCCGTGGTGCTGCACGGCACCGGCGGGATGGGGAAGACGACGCTGACCCGGGAGGTCTGCCGGCAACCGGAGATCGCCGAGACGTTCGGCGGCGGGCTGCTCTGGGTCACCATCGGGGAGACGCTGGACGGCGCCCGGCTCGCGGAACGGATCAACGATCTCAGCGAGACGCTCAGCGGCGTCCGGCCGACCCTCTCCGATCCAGAACAGGCCGGCTTCCACCTCGGGACGCTGCTCGGGGACGAGTCCCGGCTGCTGGTCGTCGACGACGTGTGGAATCCGGCCCAGTTGCAGCCGTTCCTGCTGGGCGGGGCGGGCACCGTCCGGTTCGTCACCACCCGGCTGCGTGACCTCGTGCCCCGGGCGCGGATGATCGAGATTCCGGCGATGCTCCCCGCCGAGGCCATGACGCTGCTGTTGCGCGACCTCGGCACGCAGGCGCCGGAGGCGGCCGAACGGCTGCTGGGGGTGACCGGACGCTGGCCGGTGCTGCTGCGCCTGGTCAACCGCGCGCTCGTGCGGCAGGTCCGCGACGGCATGAGCGCGACGCGGGCCGCCGAGCGGGTGCTGCGCCGGATGCGCCGGCGTGGCCCGACCGGGCTCGACGTCAGCCGGGCCGCGCAGCGCACCGAGGCGGTCGAGGCCACCCTGGCGGCCAGCCTCGACCTGCTGACCGGGCACCGCCTGGAGCGTTACCTGGAACTCGCGGTCTTCCCCGAGGACGTCGAGATCCCGCGCCGGGTGCTCGACGCCTACTGGGGGGCCACCGGCGATCTCGATCCGGACGAGGTCGACGACCTCTGCCAGGAGTTGGCGGACCTCTCCCTGGTCGTCGCCTACCGCAGGTCGCCGCCCGCGCTGCTGCTCCAGGACGTGCTGCGCACCTACCTGCGGGCCCGGGTCGGCGAGGACCGGCTGCGCGAGTTCGAGGCCGTGCTCTGCGACGCGCTGCGCGACACCTTCCTGCCCGCCCCGGCCGCCCCGGCGACGGTGCCGCCAGCTGCCCCGCCTGCCCCGGCTGCCCCGCCCGCCCTGCCCGCCCCGCCCGCCCCGCCCGCCCTGCCCGCCCCGCCCGCCATGGCCGGCCCGGCCGGCCCGGGCGTGGCGCCGAGCGAGCCGTGGTGGCTGCTGCCGGAGTCCGCCGACTACGCCTGGACCCACCTCGTCGGCCATCTCGTCGGTGCGGGCCGGACGGCCGAGGTCGCCGCGCTGATCCGGGATCTGCGCTGGACGCTGGCCAAGCTGCAACGCCCGCAGCTCGGCCCGGTCGCCGTCCAGGCCGACCTCGCCCTTGCGGCGACCGTTCTGCCGGACGAACCGGTGCTGGCCGCCCTGCGCCGCGCCGTCCTGCAGAACGCCCACCTGCTCGCCCCGACCGACCCGCCGGACTCCCTCGGCGCGGTCCTGCTCAGCCGCCTCGACGGCAGCCCCGATCTCGACGACGCCCGGTCCGCCCTCGCGGCCCACGTCGCCACGCCTCGGCTGACCAACCGGTGGTCGCGTCCGGACCAGCCGCATCCAGCGCTGCGGCGCACCCTCGGCGGCCATCGCCGCTGGGTCGACGGGCTCGCCGTCGCCCCCGACGGGCGGATGTTGGTCTCCGCGGGCAACGACGGCACCGTGCGGCTGTGGGAGGTGCCGGACGGGCGGGGCCAGGCGGTGCTGACGGGCCACGACGGCGAGGTGCTCGACTGCGCGTTCGCGCCGGACGGGCGCGCCGTCGCCTCCGCCGGGGCGGACGGCACGGTGCGGACCTGGGCGGTGCCGCGGGCGTGGGACGACGGATCCGTGTTGTGGGCGGGTGGGTTGTCGGCAGGCGGGTCGTCGGCGGGCGGGCGTGGGGAGCCCGGCCCGGCGGTCCCGCCGAGCCGACCGGCCTCGTCGCAGATGCGCCGCGGCCACGTCGGAAGCGTCACCGCCTGCGCGTTCGGGCCGGACGGTGCCGTCGTCCTCTCGGTCGGCGAGGACGGGAGCCTGCGCTGCTGGGATGCCCGCAGCACGGCCTGCCTGCTCGCGGTCACCGTCGCCGACGTGCCGCTGCGCTGCTGCGTCCCGGCCCCGGACGGCGGCTGGATCGCCGTCGCCGGGGATGACGGCGTGATCCGCATCCTCGACCCGTCGACCGGGCGGCAGGCGACGATCCTCACGGGCCATCGCGGACCCGTCCTGGCGCTGACCGTCGCGCCGGACGGCGGCTGGTTGGGATCGTCGGGGCAGGATGGCACGTTCCGGCGGTGGTCGATGCCCGCGGGCCGCCCGATCGGAACGATCCGGGAGAGCTCCGGAGCGATCCGGGGCGCCGCGGTCGGCCCGGACGGCCGGCTGCTGGCAACGACGAGTCGGGAAGGCGTGATCCGACTGTGGGATGCGGCTGCGGAGCGTCATCGGGCCGACCTGTCGGGGGCGGTCGGCAGCCGCACCTGCGTTCTCTCGCCGGACGGAACCTGGGTGGCCGCCGCCGACCGCTACGGCGTGATCCGGTTGTGGGCCACTGACGTCGACCTGCCGAAGCCGTCCGCGGGCGGCCGCGACGAGCCGATGCGCGGATGCGCCGTCGTGGTCTCCCGCGAGCGTGGCGTTCCGCCGCGCGTCGTCGCCTACTCCGACCACGGCACCGCGGCCGCCTGGGACCTGGCGACCGGCGAGCTCACCGGCACCGCCGTCGCCGGTGCCGTGGAGATGGCCCGCGGGGTCGAGGTGAGCCCCGACGGGGCCTGGGTGCTCGTGCCCGAGACGCTCACCGCGCTGCGCCGGTGGGATCCGGTGGCGGGCGCCGTCGCGGGGACGCTGACGGCCGACGCCGAGATCAGCAGCTTCGCCCTCGATCCCACCGGCACCTGGGCGGTCGCCACCTGCATGGACGGGACGCTGCGGCGGTGGGACGTCGCGAACGGGCACCCGCTGCCGCCCCTGGCCACCCCTCCCGCCCCGACCGGCTCGTCCACTCCGCCCGGCCCGTCCATTCCGCTCGCCTCGTCTGCCTCGTCTGCCTCGTCTGCCTCGTCTGCCTCGTCTGCCTCGTCCGGCGTGCCGGGTCCACCTGCGTCCCGGGGCGCCGCCGAGGCCTGCGCAGTCAGCCCGGACGGGCGCTGGACCGCCGTGGGCGGAGCGGACCGGATCGTGCGGCTGTGGGAGGCCGCGACCGGCCGGCTGCGCCGCGAGCTCGCCGGGCACACCGACAGCGTCCTCGGAGTCGCGTTCTCGCCCGACGGCAGGCTGCTGGCCTCCGCCGGGGCCGACCACACCGTGCGGGTCTGGCGAGTCGACCACGGCACGTCCGTCGTGACGCTGACCGGCCATCTGCACACCGTGCGCTCCGCGCGGTTCTCGCCGGACGGGGCATGGCTGGCCACGGCGGGCGGCGACGGCGCGCTGCTGGTCTGGGACGCGACGACCTGGACCTGCGCCGCCGTGATGCGCTTCGACGGGGGGGCCCGGGACTGCGTCTGGCTACCGCCCGGGCTGGGCGGCGGCATCATCCTGGCCTGCTCGGCCGGGCTGTACCGCTACGACCTCGACCTCTGACCGGCGGGACCCGACCTCGGTCTGCGCGACGGCCGCGGAACTCGTGGCCCGGGCGACTCCGACGATCACCCGAGCGTCGTCGCTGACCAACCATCGAAGCCCGTCGACGACAATCTCGACGCCGGGCCGCTCGCGGGTGAGGTCGACGTTCCCGCCTGGCAGGGACGCGAGGCGCCTGCGTATCTCGTCGTCGAGCTCCTCGTCGGTGGCGCTCCGTAGTTTGAAGATCCGGTCGAAGGAGGTTCGCGCCCGGCTGGACAGGTACGCCGTTGCCGGGTCGATGGCCGACGGGACGTCGACCCGAACCAAGGGCTCACCCGGTACGGGCGGATCGTCAGCCGCGCCGCGTAGATATCCACGACCACTCCGGCGCCGGCGGAAACGCGACGGCACGCCTGCGCGGACCTGAGCCCAGGTGCGTTCTCTGTGCACGGTCGAGTACTCGGTGACGGCCGTGCCCTCCGGGGTCAAAACGAGGACGTACCCGTCCCTGGCCAGCCGGATGAACCCGCGCGCGGACACCGTCCGAGCGGACCGCAGCAGGAACTCCTCAAGTATCGACCGTATCTGCGCCTCGGCAGCCTCGTCGGATCCTCCGTGGTGGAAACGGAATGCGTCCCTTGCCCGGAGGGACACTCCGATCTCGTAGGCCTCGTCCGGACTGAGGTCCAGGGGCATCGACGGATGTGCGTCGATCTGCCGGGCCGTACCCGACCAGCCACCAGTGATCTCCGGTGCCACTGCGGCCGATCGGCGCACGAAGCCCTCGCACCCGGGCAGGCGGCACCAGCCGTCGGCGTGACGGGTCAGGTTCTCGCACTTGGCGCCGTCCGAGTGGTAACGCGCGCAACACCGTTCCGGTAATTCTTGACGCATCCGCACATAATGCACCACCCACAGCTCGGATCGGGGGGTGGGTCGAGTCCAACACGCGAAGCCTTCCGACCTACCCTGAGATTCGGACTAAGCGGGACAGAAAAGTCGCCTCGAGGTCATGCGTGATGTCGGGGAGCTTCAGCCAGCATGCCAGGCTTCTGCGCGCCCTCCCCGGGCGCGAAGATCGCGGCCATTCGGTCACCGTATTCTTGGGGAACGGCGCGGAGACGAGCGACGGGATGATCAGGCGGTGAAACGGCTTCACCACCGCGAAGTAGGCGCGGCCAAGCGTGTCGTTCAGCTGCACCTCGGTGGTGAAGCTTCCGCGCGGAGCAAAGCCCTCGCGTGTCACGAAGATCACGCGGAAGGCCAGGTGCGGGTCGGAGCCCGCGCAGACGACACGGTCGGCCTCGATCGAGCGCACGACGAGCGGACCGAACTTTCCCCCGACGGAAAGGCGGACGCTGCGGCCGTAGTTTCGTTCCTGCGTCTGGAAACCAAGGCGGCCGGCGACGACGTCCCGCGCGGACAGCAGCATCTCCAGCCACCGCGGTGCCGCTTCGAGGATGCGGGCGCAGAACGCGGGCGCATCCATCGGCTTGGGCAGGGCAACGGAGTAGGTGTCACGGTAATCGACGCGATCGAATCGGTCGGCGGACTCGCTCATCGCGAGGCCGCGATGAGCGAGTCGAGGACGGCGATCGGCAGGCCCTTGACCGACGTCCGGCCCGACATGAAGGCGGTCTCGCCGATCTCACACTCGAACCGGACCTCGTGCGCCAACCAGCCCCGGCCTGGTCGAGACCCGGCGGATGGCATACCCGACCTCTGTCCTGAACAACCTTCGAGACAGAATCATGGGGGACTGGAAGGACCTTGCCGGCCTGGGTGTCCAGGTCCGCGCGACGGCCGTGGAGCCTCTCGAAGGCAAGGTCCAGGTCACCGTGGCGGCCGCGGCTCCGAGGTCGGCCGACGGCGTCAGGAGGGTGGGATCGGTGGAGACGACCAGAAGGCTCGACGTTTCCATCGCCCCTCCTCGGCTGTTCGCCTCCTGGTCGTTTCTTCCCAAGGATGAGGGGCTACGACGGGTGTGGGGCGGCCGGCCTCGAACCTCTGGGGTCGGCTTCCGATCCATTGTCTGCGATTTCGCCGACACCGTGTCCGCCCCGCTCCTGTGGAGGGGTTGGCCGTCCCTTGCCGATCGCGAGTACGAAGGTGGCGTCGGGGGTCCGCTGCTGCTGACCGTGCGCTGGGCCGTCGCCGAACACTTCAGGCCGGACCGGGCGTTCGACGTCTACCAGATGGCGGCGGACGCGCCCGTTCGCCGCTGGCCGGCCGGGACGCTGAGTGCTCCGGCGTCGGAGCCGACCTGGCTCACCGAGCGCCTTGCCAGAGGCCTGGCGCCGATCCAGGAGCCCGATCCTGCCGCCCTGTACCGGTGGCCGAAGCAGGTCGACGTCCGAGGAGTCGGTGTCGTCGCCGCGAGCCACCGAGCCGAAGACGGACAGTTCGGCGACGCCGTAGCGCCGGCATACCTCGGCGATCCGGCTGTCACGAAGGTCGACGGTCACATGGCCATTATCGCCAGAGAAAGCCACGACCGCACGGCTCAGGTCCCGTCTCGCCGGACGGCGCAGAAAGGCACCATGCGTTTGCTGCTGGACGCTCTGAGGTCGCGGCCTGGACGTGGGTCGCCGCTGCCCAAAAGTACCTCGGCGAGGCGGAGGTGGTTCGCATAGCCGTGATGTGGTCGTCCAGCCGGGGCTCGAACCAGCTTTCGAGGCCCTGACCAGCACCGTTTCATAGTAGTGCTGGATCTCAAAGCGACAGATCGCGAACCGCACTCAACCAGGTCAGAGGCATGATCGGAAAAAGAGTGGGGCGGGTGGGGCTCGAGCCCATCATTGACGGTTATGAGTCCGTGGCTCGGGGGCGTAGCCGGATCGCCGTGCCCGCCACGACCTGCCAGACCTCGTCGGAGGCGGCGGCGAGCTCGGCGTTGAGGCGACCGAGCGCGTCGCGGAAGCGGCGGCCGGCGGCCGTCGGCGGCACCACTCCGGAGCCGACCTCGTCGGTGACCGCGACCACGCGGCGCGGGGTGTGCCGCCACGCCTCGATCAGCTCGCTCGTGCGGGCCGCCAGCTCCGGGTCGTCGAGCGTTGCCGCGACCCACAGCCCGATCCCGTCAACGAGCAGCGGCGGCCCCGGCGAGCGCAGCAGCGGCACCAGACCGAGGGTCTCCACGGTCGTCCACGCCGCCGGTCGGCGCTCGCGGTGCGCAACGATCCGCGCCGACCACTCGGCGTCCAAGGGAGCCGTGGGGTCCAGGGGCACCGACGTGGCGACGTACACCACCGACGGCTCGGCGAGCAGCCGGCGCTCCGCCTCGGCGGACTTCCCCGACCGGGCCCCACCGGTGATGAGCACCCGGTGCGGCGGGGGCGTCGCGGAGCTCGGAGATGCGCCGCGGCGTGCGAGGTGCGGGGCGGGAGCCGGGGACTGGACGGCTGGGAGCGGGGCGTGGGGCACCAGGTCGAGGACGGCACCGTCTCCGGGCGCCTGCGCGCCGAGCAGGGCGAGGCGGCGGTCCAGCTCGTCGCCGGGGGGATTGCGGTGGCTCAGGTGGACGGCGAGCACCTGGGTGCCTTCGACCACGGCGCCGCGCCGGCGCAACTCCGCGACGACCTCGGCGAAGGTGTCGAGGCCGAGGTGCTCGCCGAAGCCCGGCCGGTCCCCGTTGTTCTCCTCCAGCAGCACCACGTCGTAGGCCCGGCCGGCGACGGCGGCGAGGGTGGCCGCCGGCAGCGGTGCCGCGGTGTCGCAGCCGTACAGCAGCCGGCCGCCGTCCGGCGCAGTGACGTCGTAGAGCACCGCCGGGCCAATGCTCGCGTCGCCGTGCCGGGCGGCCAGCGGCCGGACGAGGTAGCCGGCGCCGTCCACACCGAGCCGCAGCGGCGCCCCTGCCGGCCCGGTCTGCGCCGTCGGCTCCTCCGTCGGCCCGGTCTCGGCTGTCGGCCCGGTCTCGGCTGTGGGCCCGGTCTCGGCTGTGGGCCCGGCATCCTCCGCCGACGCCATGGCGGTAACGAACCGCAGGGCGGAGCCCTCCCGGGTCGGGTCGGCCCCCTCCCAGCGGGTCAGGAACTCGCGGCAGACCGCCAGCGCCGCGGGCGGCCCGACGACGTCGAGCGGCCGACCGGCGGCGGACGACCACGACCGCCACATCAGGCTCTCCGGACCGAGGTGGTCGGGATGCGCGTGGCTGATCAGCAGATGGCGCAGGCCGGAAAGCCGGACACCGAGCCGGGCGGCGGTTCGCGGCACGTCGGGCCCGCAGTCGATCAGCAGGGCGTCGTCGACGAGGACGGCGGTCTGCCCGCGCACCTCGTGCTCCCGCGCCCAGGCGCAGGACGCGCAGTCGCACCACGGGTTCGGCCAACCGTCCGCCGAACCCGTGCCGAGCAGGGTTATCCGCACTGCCGCCGCGTCCGGCTCAGACGTGCGGGTGGCGCTTGCGCTCCCACCGGGTCATCAGCGCGAGCACCGCCGCCAACAGGAAGATGGCCACGAAGGTGACGATCACGGCAGCCCACCAGGTCAGGGGCGGATCGTGCTCCGCGGACTCGGCGGCGAAGGCTGCGGCGTTGTAGACGGTCGTTCCCACGCGGGTTCTTCCTCCTCGACCGGATGTACCGGATGTGCGCTCGACGTCGCACGTCGTTCCGTGTCCTGCCGGGGCAGACGTTACCGGCGTCGTGGACATCCTGACGCGGGTGCCCGCGTGCGCGCCAGTGGCGGGCGGCACCGAACCGCCGGTCCACTCGGCCGATCCACCGCGGAGCATCGGCCCTGGCGAGGCCGACGACGGGCGGCGCGCTGATCCGGGGCGCCACGCCGACGCGGGGCACACGGTTGGATGGGTCCACCGGTCGACCGATCGGGCGATCGCACAAGGCGGCTGGCCGACCCGGCCGCCCCGGTGAAGGGACCCACGCATGACCTGGACCTGGCGTTACGAGGGCGACGACGGAGCGATCGCCACGGTCGGCGGCGCGTCGAGCTCCGAATCCTTCACCAGCCAGGGCGATGCCGAGACCTGGATCGGGGAGACGTGGCGCGATCTGCTCGAGGCCGGTGTCGTCCAGGTCACTCTGCTCGACGCCGGACGGCGGATCTACGGCCCGATGAGCCTGCGCCCGGTCACCTGATCGGTGCCGCGCCTTGACCTCCCGATGCCGGTCTGCTCATGGTCACGCGGTTGGCCAGCAGATGGTGGCCGGGATCCGATGGCCGGTGGTGCCGGCCGCCATCGCTGGAGCCGGGCCGGCGGCGTGGCGCGGTTCCGCGGAACCGCGTGATCGTCGGTGTCGGGGGGTACTGACAAAGCGCGGAGAAAGGTGCTGTACGCGCCGCCCTGATCCGGTGAGCATCGTCAGCGATCTTCTGGCGTGTGGTTCGGCTTCCTCGCCCTCGCCAAGGTAGCCGAGGATGACAGCACTGAACGCCTCATATGCTTCGTCCTCGATGGGCGAGGGGCCCGGAATGTGCTTGCCCGTCCAGATGTTCTCGCCCATGGCTCGGAGCGCGGAGCGTGCTTCGTCGTGCCGCCCGGTAAGTGCGAAGGCGCGGGCCTGCGCGCAGGCCAGTATCGGGACGGTGTACGGGTGTGCACCTGTCTGGGCCTGCGTGGCGATGCGCGCCGCAGTGTCGAATTCGCGACCGAAGAAGGCCACGGCCGAACGCATGGCTGCCACCGATCCGACAAGAAGAGAGTCTCCGGCTGCGGTGGCATGCTGCCCGGCGAGGATGAAGAATGTCAGCGCGCCGTCGTCGTCCCCGCAGTCGAAGGCGAGTCTGCCGCGATAGAACGCGTACTGGCCGGCGAGAAGTTCGAGGTCCCCGACGACCGGCGCCGGACACCCGGGTTTCGAGGTGTGCTTCGGCGTCGTCCCACGCCTGCTCGACCGGGCCGAGAAGTTCGGTGTGTGAGGTTGTGGAGTAGATCGCTGCCAGGCGCTGAACGCCGTGCTGGAGCTGGGCGCCGCTGAGCGGGTCGGGGGTGGACGCGGCGATGGCGCGGGAGATCTGGGCGGCTCGGCCCGTGGCCTCGGTGGTGCTGGCACCAAGGGGGACCCCGCTGGCGAGCAGGTCACGACGACGCGACGGACTCACCTCCTCGCGGTCCACCAGCGGATTGCCCATCGTGGCGGGCGGCGGCTACAGGATCCCTGGTGCTGCGGCCGATTACGTTACGGCCTGCGTCTCACAGTAATTAGCCGAACTCGGAGCGGCAAGTCCTGGGTGGCGACGTTCTGATCGAGTCGGCGGTTGAAGGGGCCGATCGTCCCGTTCCCCTGGCTCGGACGCTCGGATGCTGACGTGGTCGGCTCTGTTGACAGCCCCTCGGCTAACGTTGTTAGCTGGCGCTGCGGCTAACGGTGTTAGCTGATCTGCCGTCCCGGAGGTGCAGGCACATGACCGAGCAGCGTGACCAGGCGTCGTCCCGTCCGACCGGCGCGCACTACCGCGCGCCCGGCTGGTTCACCCGCAACGTGGCCAACCGCCTCGTGGCGCTGGTGACCCGGGCCGGCGTGAGCGTGCTGGGCAGCCGGGTGCTGGAGGTGCGCGGCCGGGCCAGCGGCCAGCCGCGGCGGACCCCGGTCAACCTGCTGACCCACGAGGGGCGGCAGTACCTGGTGTCGGCGCGTGGCCATGGGCAGTGGGTCCGCAACGTCCGCGCCGCGGGCGGTGAGCTTCATCTGCTGCGGGGGCGCTCGCGTACGCTCTACCACGCCGACGAGCTGGACCCGGCGGACACCGTCCCCGTGCTGCGGGCCTACCTGAAGCGATGGAAGGCCGAGGTCGGCGCCTTCTTCGACGGGATCGGGCCCGAGTCCACCGACGAGGAGATCCGCCGGATCGCTCATCGCCATCCGGTCTTCGTGCTGACCGCGCGCTGACCGAGGTCGCCTCGTCGCCCCAGCGCGGCGCGAGAGGGGGACGGTTGGGGACATCGCAGGGCCCGGGCGGGCTGCCGCTGGCGCCCGTCGCGCCCCGGCCCGCACTGGCGCCGCCCACGCCGCGGGTCGGCGAGATCATCGCGGTCGCGCGGGAGGTGCTGGAGAAGGAGGGCCCGGCGGCGCTGACGATGCGCCGGCTCGGCGAGCTGCTGGGCATCCGCGCGCCCTCGCTGTACAAGCACCTCGCCGGCAAGAACCAGCTCGAGGCCAGGCTGGTCGACGCCGCCCTGGTCGAGATCGGCGACCTGCTGCACGACGTCGTCGACCGCGCCGACGCCACGAGCGTGCTCGGCGACCTGCTGGCCGCGTACCGCGCCCACGCCCGCGCGCATCCGAACCTCTACCGGCTGGTCACCTCCGGCCCGCTGCGCCGCGACCAGATCACCGCCGGGGTGGAGGACTGGGCGGGCGAGCCGTTCTACCGGGCCACGGGGGAGCCCTACCTCGCGCAGGCGCTGTGGGCGGCGGCGCACGGCACGGTCATCCTTGAACTGGACGGCCGGTACCTGCCGGGCTCCGACCTGGACCGGACCTGGGCCGCGCTGACCGCGGCGTTCAGCCGACCCTTCGCCGGCGCCTGATCCCGCTCCCGCCGCGTCACGCCCGCTCCGCGGCCGAGGGACGCCGTGGGCCGCCGAGCCGGCTGCGCAGGACGGCCCCCTCGGCGAGCTCGCGGCGCAGCACCGCGCGGGCAATCTCGTTCCTCGCCTGCTCGTTACCCGCCTGCTCGTTACCCGCCTGCTCGATCCCCGTGCGCTCGACGGCCGGGTGTCCGGCCCCCGGCTGAGGCGCCGCCGTGGGCTCGGCGGGTCCGGCGCGCAGCAGGCGTTTGGTGGCCGCCACCGCGGGCGCCGGGAAGGCGCCGATGCGCGCGGCGAGCTCGCCGGTGACGGCGTCGAGCTCGGTGTCGGGGCAGCGGCGGATCGCCAGGCCGTACTCGACGGCCTCGGCGCTGCTCACCCAGCGCGCAGTTAACAGCAGCTCCGCGGCCCGCTGGGCGCCGACCGCCCGCGGCAGCAGCACCGAGCTCATGGCCTCGGGCACCGTCCCCAGCTCGGTGAACGGCGCCCGCAGCCGCGCCGAGTCCGCGACCACCACCAGGTCGCAGTGCAGCAGCATCGTCATCCCCAGGCCGACGGCCGCCCCGCGCACCCCCGCGACAAGCGGCTTGGACAGGCCGGCGAGGGCGAGGACGAGCGCCTCGAAGTCGGCGACGAGCCGGCCGCGGTCGGTGCCGGGGAGCTCGGTGAGATCCGCGCCGGCGCAGAACGCCCGCCCGGCGCCGGTGAGCACGACCACCGCCACCGCATCGTCGTCGTCCGCCGCCACCAGCGCCGACCGCAGCGCCCGGTAGGAGTCCGCGGTCAGGGCGTTGAGCCGATGGGGACGGTTCAGCGTGAGCCACCGGACCGGTCCGGCGTCGCGGGCCAGGACGAGCTCACCCGCCGCCGGCGGGGGTAACTCGGCTTCGGCGGAGGTCGGGTCGGCTGTGCTCACCGGTCACCTCGATCGGGTTCGGCGGCGGCCTCAGCCGCGCTGGATGACGTCGGCGAGCACGTCGTCGATCCGCTTGAGCAACGCCGGGTCGAGGGTCACCCCGGCCGCCTTGACGTTCTCCCGCACCTGCTCCGGCCGGGAGGCGCCGATGATCGCCGAGGCGACGTTGTCGTTCTGGAGCACCCAGGCGACGGCGAGCTGGGCCAGGCTCAGGCCGGCGTCCGCGGCGATCGGGCGAAGGTCCTGCACCGCGGTCAGGACGTCGTCGTTGAGCAGCCGGGCGATGAACGTCGCGCCGGGCCCGCCGGTGGCGCGGCTGCCGCTCGGCGGCGGCTGGCCGGGCAGGTACTTGCCGGTCAGCACGCCCTGCGCGATCGGCGACCAGACGATCTGGGAGATGCCGGCCTGCTCACTGGCGGGCACGACCTCGGCCTCGATGGTGCGCCACAGCATCGAGTACTGCGGCTGGTTGGAGATGATCCGGTCCAGGCCCAGCTCGCCGGCGATCCGCACGGCGTCGGTGATCTGCTCGGCGGACCACTCGGAGACCCCGATGTAGAGCACCTTGCCGGCGCGGACCAGGTCGTCGAAGGCCCGCAGCGTCTCCTCCAGCGGCACCGTCGGGTCGTACCGGTGCGCCTGGTAGACGTCGAGGTGGTCGGTGCGCAGCCGGCGCAGCGAGGCGTGGGCGGACTCGATGATGTGCTTGCGACCGAGGCCCTTGTCGTTCTCGCCGGGGCCGGTCGGCCAGTAGACCTTGGTGAACAGCTCGTAGGACTCCCGGCGGACGCCGTCGAGGGCGTCGCCCAGCACGGTCTCGGCGCGGGTGCCCGCGTAGACGTCCGCGGTGTCGAAGGTCGTGATGCCCTCGTCGAGGGCGGCGCGCACGCAGGCCGTCGCCGCGTCCGCCTCGATCTGACCACCGTGGGTGATCCAGTTTCCGTAGGAGATCTCGCTGACGGACAGGCCGCTGCGCCCCAGGCGCCGATGCTTCACATCACAAACCTACGACGGGTCCACCCACCCTGGCGGGGGCTCTCGCATCCCACCTCAAGGCTAGGGCCGCGAGTCGCCACGGGACACCCGCGGGCGGGGCAGGCGCCAGCGACGCGGCAGCAGGGCCCGCTGCGCGGCGTAGGCGCGCACCCGCACCCGCGAGTCCGGGTAACGCTCGGCGACCTTACGGCTCACCTGCCAGGAAAGCACGATCGAGTCGACGACGACCGCGATGATGCCGAGCAGCATCAGCAGGGTCGCGGCGAGGCGGACGACGCCGTTCGGGATCAGCCCGCCGACGAAATACACGACCGCGGCCACCAGGAAGAACGGGCCGACGGTGAGCCGGGTGTCGACGAGGTCGCGCGCCAGCACCCGCTCCGGGGCGCGCTCGCGCGGCGGCAGCCGGCTGACGTCCCCGGACATCATCGCCGCCCGGTACTCCTGGCTCTGCCGGCGGCGGGCGGACTTGGCGTCCTGGCGGTTCGCGCCCTTGCCCGTCGGCGCGGCGGTGTTGCCACGGGCGGCCCGGGCATCCGAGCGTTTCGGCGTGGGCCGGCCCTTCGCCGCGGTGCGCCGAGGGTCGGCCGACGAGTCCTGCTCGTCGAGTTCGACCTGCTCGGCGAGCGGTTCGGAGTCGGCGGAGCCACGCCGCTTCAGCAGGGCCATCAGGGCAGAGCCAACATCTGATCGAGTGCCTTCCGGGCATAGGTGGACACGTCCCGGTCGACGGCGATCTGGTTGACCGTCTCGCCGCGGACGAGTGACTCCAGCGCCCAGACGAGGTGCGGCATGTCGATCCGGTTCATGGTGGAGCAGAAACACACCGTACGGTCCAGGAAGACGATGGTCTTGTCGGGGTGCCGCTTCGCCAGCCGCTGCACGAGGTTCAGTTCGGTGCCGATGGCGAACGCCGAGCCGGCCGGGGCGGCGTCGACGACGGAGATGATGTATTCGGTGGAACCGACCAGGTCCGCCGCCGTGACGACCTCCCGGCGGCACTCCGGATGCGCCAGGACGGTGATCCCGGGGACGCGGGCGCGCACCTCGTCGACGCTGTCGCGGGTGAAGCGCCCGTGGACCGAGCAGTGCCCGCGCCAGAGGATCATCTTCGCCTCGCGCAACTGGCGGTGGGTCAGCCCGCCGCCGGGCCGGTGCGGGTCGTAGACGACGCAGTCCGCCTCGGTCATCCCCAGCTCGCCGACGGCGGTGTTGCGCCCGAGGTGCTGGTCGGGCAGGAACAGCACGCGGGCCCCGCCGCGCTCGCCGAACGCCCACTCCAGCGCCCGCCGGGCGTTCGAGGAGGTGCAGATCGTGCCGTCGTGCCGGCCGGTGAACGCCTTGATGGCGGCCGAGGAGTTCATGTAGCTGACGGGGACGGTGTCCGCGGCGACGCCGGCGTCGAGCAGGTCGTCCCAGGCCTGCTCGACCTGCTCGGCGGTGGCCATGTCGGCCATCGAGCAGCCGGCGGCGAGGTCGGGCAGGATGACCCGCTGGTGCGCGCCGGTGAGGATGTCGGCGCTCTCGGCCATGAAGTGCACGCCGCAGAAGACGATCGCCTCGGCCTGCGGGCGCGCGGCGGCCTGCTGGGCGAGCTTGAACGAGTCGCCGGTCACGTCGGCGAACGCGATGACCTCGTCGCGCTGGTAGTGGTGCCCCAGGATGAAGACCCGGTCACCGAGCGCGGTCTTCGCGGCGGCGGCGCGGGCCGCGAGGGTGGGATCGGCGGCCGGCGGCAGCTCGCCGGGGCAGTCGACGCCACGCTCGCTCGCCGGGTCCGACCCGCGGCCGAGCAGCAGCAGGGCCAGCGGGGACGGGGTGACACCCAGGGACGGGGTGACGCCCACCTGCGCGAGGGCCGGATCCCGCCCGAGGGTCGGATTGATCGTCATGGCGCTCCTCTGGTCGACCGGCCCGCAGCCTGGCCGCCTGGTCGTCCGCGCCGACCGGCCGGCGTTCCCGCCGGGGCCGTCCGCGAATGGTCGATGAGACTCTAACTCCCCGGAGCCATCGTATGTGGAGCTCCGCCGGTCGGTCGCCGGCTTGTTCGGGTTGTTCGGCTCGGTTCCGGTCACGAATGTGAACGTGGTCACGAAGGTGACCGGAGGTGATCGGCGTCTCGTGGCACGCAGGTCGGTGCCATGGCCCGGCCCCGTTGGCATCGCTACGATGGGAAGCGGATCCCGTCCCATGGTGTTGGGCATGAACGTCGGCGCAGACGCTGTGCCGTGCCCGAGGTGTCGGCCGAGGCGACTCGGCTTGCCGCGGGCAGTACCCGACCGGATGCAACCGACCGGAAGCGCAGTACCCGACCGGAACCAGTGATGCCTGGCACCTCAGGCACGTCCAGCAAGGGCAGGAGTAGTCCTTATGACCGTTCAGGACACGACGGAGACCGCGACGCAGTCCTCGACCGTCATCCTCACCGACACGGCCGCCGGCAAGGTCAAGAACCTGCTGGAGCAGGAGGGCCGGGATGACCTCAAGCTGCGCATCGCGGTGCAGCCCGGGGGTTGCTCGGGCATGCGCTACCAGCTCTTCTTCGACGAGCGGTCCCTCGACGGTGACACCGTCCTGGACTTCTCCGGTGTCAAGGTCGTCCTCGACCGGATGAGCTCTCCGTACCTCGGCGGCGCGACGATCGACTTCGTCGACACCATCGAGAAGCAGGGCTTCACCATCGACAACCCCAACGCACAGGGCTCCTGCGCCTGCGGCGACTCGTTCCACTGATCGATCGAGCGGCCGACCCGGGCCGCCGTCTGCGACCGCCCGCCAGCCCTGGTGCATTCCTCTCACCAGCGGCACGGAGGTCGTAGCCGGCTCCCGTAGGCGCCGCCGGATAGTGCCTTGACGAAGAAGCCCGGTTCGACCCACCACGGTCGGGCCGGGTTTCTTCGCCTTCCCCGCCGCCCGCGTCTTCCGTGGCGCTGTCCGCGGTTTGGCCGCGGCTGGCGGCGGGGGCTGTTCTGGGCCGCCACAGGTGCCGGTAGGCTCCACGATCGTGCGTATCGCCGTGACGGGTTCCATTGCCACCGACCACCTCATGCGCTTCCCGGGGCGGTTTGCTGAGCAGTTGCTCGCTGATCAGCTCCACAGCGTGTCGCTGTCCTTCCTCGTTGACGAACTCGTGATTCGCCGCGGTGGGACCGCGGCGAACATCGCGTTCGGTCTCGGCCGGCTCGGCCTGCGCCCGGTCCTCGTCGGTGCCGTCGGGGAGGACTTCGCCGACTACCGCTCCTGGCTCGACCGGCACGGGGTGGACACCACCACCATCCGGGTCAGTGAGATCGCGCACACGGCCCGTTTCGTCTGCACCACCGACGAGGACCTCAACCAGATCGCCTCCTTCTACCCGGGGGCGATGAGCGAGGCCGCCGAGATCGAGCTCGGGCCGATTTCGGACCGCTTCGGTGGGCTGGACATGGTGATCATCAGCCCGAACGCGCCGGACGCGATGGTGCGCCACAGCCGGGAGTGCCGCGAGCGCGGCTACGCCTTCGCCGCCGACCCGTCCCAGCAGTTGGCGCTGCTGGAGGGCCCGCAGATCCGCGAGCTCGTCGACGGCGCGGCCTACCTGTTCTGCAACGAGTACGAGAAGGCGCTGCTGGCCAGCAAGTCCGGCTGGAGCGACGCGGAGATCCTGGCGAAGGTCGGCGTGCGGGTCACCACCCACGGCAAGGACGGCGTGGTGATCGAGGCGCCGGAGAGCGACCCGATCCGCGTCCCCGTCGTGCCTGCCCGGGCCACCCCGGACCCGACGGGCGTCGGCGACGCGTTCCGCGCCGGCTTCTTCGCCGGGCTGTCCTGGGAGCTGCCGCTCGAACGCTCCGCCCAGGTCGGCTGCCTGCTCGCCACCCTGGTGCTGGAGACCGTCGGCACGCAGGAGTACACGGCCGAGCCGTCCGACATGCTCAAGCGGATCACCGAGGCCTACGGCGCCGACGCGGCCGCCCAGATCGCCGAGCACCTGCCCGCGGTCTGACCCGGCAGATCAGGCAGATCAGGCAGATCGGGCAGATCAGGCTGGGCCGGCAGATCAGACTGGGCCGTGGGCCGCTCGTTCAGGCGAGGCGGCGGATGACGAACTCCTCGCCGCCGGCCGGCAGCGCGCGTGCCGCCACCAGTTCCTGACCGCGCAGCCGGCACCAGGCCGCCACGTCCGGGCCGGCTGCCGGGTCGTCCGCCCAGAGGGTGATGGTGCCGCCGGGCAGTACCGAGCCGAACGCGCGGGCGAGGTCGATGATCGGCAGTGGGCAGCGCCGGCCACGCGAGTCCACCGTCCCCGCCGGCGTGGTGCTGCCCCGATCGGGGTCTCTCCCGGTGTCCGCCGGCCCGTCCGTGGTCATCGTCTGTTCACCTCCCGAGGCCCTGAGCGGGCAGCTCACTGGCCGGTCCGGGCCGGGCCGGGCGTCGGCGGATCCGGGTGACGTTGGTCGCCCGGCGCCCCGGGCCTGCCGTCCCGGCCCGGCCGGCCGCACGTCGCGTCGTCCTGGGCCGTCCGGATCCTGGGTGCCGTCCGGTCACAGCCCGTCCGCTCCCAGGCGCGCCCGCACGGCCCGCACGGCGCCCGGCAGAACGTCGAGAAGAGTGTCGAGATCGGCCCGGGTGGAGTCGCGGCCGAACGACACCCGCAGGTTCCCGTGGGTCAGCGCGCCCATCGCGACCAGCACGTGGCTCGGGGTCAGGGTGTCGGAGGTGCAGCTCGACCCGGAGCTGACCGCGATGCCGGCCCGGTCCAGCTCGGTCAGCAGCGCCTCGCCCTCGACGTACAGGCAGGAGAAGGCGGTGATGTGCGGCACGGTCGGGGCCTGGTCCGGATCGCCGAGCAGCTCCACCCCGTCGACGAGCTCGGGCAGCCGGCGCCGCAGGTCGCGGACGTAGCCGGCCAGCCGCGGGCCCTCCGCCGCGATTTCCGCGGTGCGGGCGGCCAGCGCGGCGGCGGCGGCCACGATCGACGGGACGTCCGGGTAACCGGCCACCCGCCCGCCCTCGCGCTCGTCGGCCGGCCCGGGGCTGCGCCAGCGGGTTCCCGTGCGCACCGCGAGGATGCCGACCCCGGCCGGGCCGCCGAACTTGTGGGCGCTCGCGGTCAGCAGGTCCGCGCCGAGCGCGCCCAGGTCGACGGGCACCCGGCCGACGGTCACGGCGGCGTCGGTGTGCAGCGGGATGCCCGCGGCGTGCAGCCGCTCGGCGACCTCGGCGACCGGCTGGACGGTGCCGACCTCGTGGTTGGCGTGCTGGAGGCTGGCCACGGCGGTGCCGGGAACCGGCGCGAACGCCGCGGGATCGACGCGTCCGAAGCGGTCGACTCCCACCTCGAGGAGCCGCCCGCCGGCCTGTTCGTGGTGCTGCGCCGCATGCAGCACGCTGGAGTGCTCGACCGCGCTCACCATGATCAGATCGCCGGCGCGGCGGCGGGCGGACGCCGTGCCGAGCAGGGCGAGCGTGGCCGCCGCGGTCCCGCTCGCCGCGAAGCTGATCTCGTCGGGCCGGGCGCCGAGAACGCCCGCGACGGTCTCGCGGGCCGCGTCCAGCAGCATCCGGGCGCGCCGGCCCTCCCGGTAGAGCCGCGCCGGATCCGCCCAGCCGTCCTGGAGCGCCACCCCGAGCGCCTCCCGGGCCGCGGGGTGCAGAGGGGTGGTCGACGCGTGGTCGAGATAGGCCGACACGGGAGCGACGCTACGCCGTGGCGGGCCCTGAGGGGTCGTGCGTCACAGGCCCTTGATGGGGCCTGTGGCGAGAAGCTGCCGGGCCGCTGAGATACGCTGCTGCCGCACCATCTACAGCGTGTCGAAGACAGCATGTCGTCCGGAGGGATCGACCGGGTTGACATGGCGTTTCTGGGGCTTCGCGGATGGCGGCGGACAGCCTCCGCCCCGTCGACGCGGGCCGCTAGTCGTGGGAGGCAGGACCTGGTGAGGAGATCCTTCGGTCGGACCCGGCCGTCGGTCGCGGATGTCGAGGACACGCCGACGACGCCGGCTGACTCCGGCGGTGCGGGCGGGGTCGCGGACGACGCGGTCGAGGCGGTTGGCACGGCTGGCGCCCACGGGGGGCGACGGGCGCGGCCGGTGCGCCGACCCCTGCGCCTGGTCGGCGCGCTCGCCGTCGTGGGGATCGCGGCGACCGCCTGCGACAAACCCAACTTCGGCTACCCGGATGGTGTGACCAACCACTCTCCGCGGCTGCTCAATATCTGGCAGGGCTCGGCGATCGCCGCGCTGATCGTCGGCGTGATCGTCTGGGGCATGATCCTCTACGCGGTCGTCGCCTTCCGCAAGCGCAGCGACGTGCTCCCGCGCCAGATCCGCTACAACCTGCCCGTCGAAATTCTGTACACCGTCATACCCGTCGTGATCGTGGGCGGGATGTTCTTCTTCACCGCGCGCGACGAGTCGAAGGTCACGAAGCTTTCGGCCCACCCGGACGTCACGGTGGACGTGATCGGCTTTCGGTGGAACTGGCAGTTCAAGTACATCGATCCGGGCAAGGGCCACACGGGGCCGAACCAGATCGAGGTCACCGGCCGGCCCGGTGAGCCCGCGGTGCTGGTCCTGCCGCAGAACCGGTCCATCCGGTTCGACGAGACCTCGCCGGACGTCATCCACTCCTTCTGGGTGCCCGAGTTCCTGTTCAAGCGGGACGTCGTGCCCGGTCGGGTGAACCAGTTCGAGCTCACCGTGACCAAGACCGGTACCTTCATCGGTCGCTGCGCCGAGCTCTGCGGGACCGACCACGACCGGATGAACTTCTACGTGAAGGTCGTGCCGCAGGACGAGTACGACAGGTTCATCACGGAGCGGCAGAACGCGGCTGTTCCGTCGACGTCGGCCGGGACGACGACCGCCGCCGCCAGCACCGCAACCACTGCCACCACCGGGAGCGGACAGTGACCCTCGTGCAAGAGTCGGGCGTCGGCCACGCCGAGCCCGAGCAACCCCACCTACCCAAGCGGACGAACCTGCTCGGCTACCTGCGCACGACGTCCCACAAGGACATCGCGGTCATGTACTTCGTGACCTCGTTCGCGTTCTTCCTCTTCGCCGGCATCCTGGCCATCATGATGCGGGCGGAGCTGGCGCGGCCTGGTCTGCAGTACTTCTCCAACGAGCAGTACAACCAGCTGTTCACGATGCACGGCACGCTGATGCTGCTGATGTTCGCGACGCCGATCGCGTTCGCCTACGCGAACTTCCTGGTGCCGCTGCAGATCGGCTCGCCGGACGTCGCCTTCCCGCGGCTGAACGCGCTGTCCTACTGGTTCTTCCTGTTCGGCAGCCTGACCGTCATCGCCGGCTTCCTCACCCCGAACGGCGCGGCGTCGTTCGGCTGGTTCGCCTACTCGCCGCTGAACAACGAGATCTACTCGCCCGGAGCGGGCTCCGACCTGTGGATCGTCGGCCTGACGGTGTCCGGTCTCGGCACCATCCTCGGCGCCGTCAACATGATCACCACGATCCTGACGCTGCGCGCGCCCGGCATGACGATGTTCCGGCTGCCGATCTTCTGCTGGAACTTCCTGGTCACCTCGATCTTGGTGCTGGTCGCGTTCCCGGTGCTCGCCGCGGCGCTGCTGGCACTGGAGGCCGACCGCCGGTTCGGGGCGCACGTGTTCGACGCCGCGAACGGCGGAGCGCTGCTCTGGCAGCACCTGTTCTGGTTCTTCGGCCATCCCGAGGTCTACATCCTCGCCCTGCCGTTCTTCGGGATCATCAGCGAGATCCTGCCGGTGTTCTCCCGCAAGCCGCTGTTCGGCTACAAGGGCCTCGTCTTCGCCACCATCGGCATCGGCGCCCTGTCGATCGCGGTGTGGGCGCACCACATGTACGTCACCGGCGCGGTGCTGCTGCCGTTCTTCGCGTTCCTGTCGTTCCTGATCGCGGTGCCGACCGGTATCAAGTTCTTCAACTGGATCGGCACGATGTGGCGCGGGCAGCTCACCTTCGAGACGCCGATGCTGTTCAGCCTCGGCTTCCTGGTGACCTTCCTGTTCGGCGGGTTGACCGGGGTGCTGCTGGCCAGCCCGCCGATCGACTTCCACGTCAGCGACAGCTACTTCGTCGTCGCCCACTTCCACTATGTGATCTTCGGGACCGTCGTGTTCGCCGCCTACGCCGGCACCTACTTCTGGTTCCCGAAGGTCACCGGCCGGATGATGAACGACCGCCTTGGCAAGATCCACTTCTGGACGGTGTTCTTCGGCTTCCACGCCACGTTCCTGGTGCAGCACTGGCTGGGTCTGCGCGGCATGCCGCGGCGCTACGCCGACTACTCGCCGACCGACGGCTTCACCACCCTGAACACGGTCTCCTCGGCGGGGTCGTTCCTGTTGGCCCTGTCGACGCTGCCGTTCATCTACAACCTGTGGCACTCGTACCGCAAGGGCCAGCTCGCCGTCGTCGACGATCCCTGGGGCTACGGCAACTCGCTGGAATGGGCGACGTCCTGCCCGCCGCCGCGGCACAACTTCCGGACGCTGCCGCGGATCCGCTCCGAGCGGCCCGCGTTCGACCTGCACTTCCCGGCTACGGTGGGCCGGGTCGACTACCACGCGACACCCGAGATCGGTTAGGGGACGGTGATCGTATGAAGGTGGAAGGCATCATCTTCAGCTTCTTCGGCGTCTTCGCCGGGGTTGTGGCCCTGGTCTACTGGTTCTGGGCGAAGGACCCGACCGGCACTGCGGCGCTCACGCTCACCACCGGGTTGGGCCTGCTGGTCGGCGGTTACCTCATCTTCACCGGCCGCCGGATCGGCATGCGCCCGCAGGACCTCCCGGACGCGGAGGTGGCGGACGGCGCCGGCGAGCTCGGACACTTCACGCCGGGCAGCTACTACCCGTTCCTGATCGGCGCGAGCTCGGTGACGGCGGCCATGGGCCTCGTCTTCGGGATCTGGCTGCTCGTCCTCGGCCTGGCCATGGTCGTGGTGTTCGCGACCTGTCTCGTGTTCGAGAACTTCTGGCACCCACCGGTGCCCGAGGACTGAGACGTACCCCGCGGTCCGGGCAGAGCCTGGCCGCGAACTCTGCGCCAGCGGGGCCGGCAGATGCTTCGGCATCGGCCGGCCCCTTTGCGTGTTCCGCTCCTCACGCAGCGGTGCCGGTGGGCCGGGAATGGTGAGCGGAGCGGCTGCGACTAGACAGGGTTTGCGGCAGCCTGGCTGGCGTCCACCCAGCGCGCCAGGACCGCTGCGGCGGCGCCGGAGTCGATGGCGTGGGCGGCGCGGGGCAGCGCCTCGGCGATCTGCTCGGTGACAGGGGCCTCGGTGGGGCCGGCTGCCGCCACCAGCGAGGCCGCGGCGGCGAGCAGCACGGCGTCGCGGACCGGACCCGGCTCGCCGGCCAGCAGCGCCCGGGTGACAGCGGCGTTGTGGGGGGCGTCGGCGCCGCGCAGGGCGGCGATGTCCGGCACGTGGATGCCGACGTCACGCGGGTCGAACCGTTCGCGGCGCGGCGACGCGGCCGAGTCCCCGGCCGTCCCGCCGCCGACCGCGGCCGCGGTCCTGGGCACGCCGGTGGGCGTGCCAGGGGTGCCGGCGGGCGCGTTGGCAGTGGCCCCGGCAGGGCGGCCGGGAATCACCCAGATTGTGGAGGTGGTCGTCGGGGTGAGTTCGTCGAGGCCGTCGTCGCCGCGGAAGACCAGCGCCCGGGTGCCGCGGTCGGCGAGGACCTGCGCGACGACCGGCGCGAGGCGGGCGTCGGCGACGCCGATGGCCTGCGCGCCCGGGTCGGCCGGGTTGGTCAGCGGGCCGAGGATGTTGAAGGCCGTCGGCACGCCGATCTCGGCGCGGGGGCCGCCGACGTGCCGCATCGCCGGGTGGAAGATCCGGGCGAAGCAGAAGGCGATGCCGGCCGCCTGCAGGCACGCCTCGACCGCGGCCGGCGGCAGGTCGATGGCGACCCCGAGCTCGGCGAGCAGGTCGGCCGAGCCGCAGGCGGACGACGCGGCCCGGTTGCCGTGCTTGATCACGGGCACGCCCGCCCCGGCCACGACGAGGGCCGCCATCGTGGACAGATTGACCGTGTTCGACCGGTCGCCTCCTGTCCCACAGGTATCCACCGCGCGTGCCCGGACCTCGTCGGGGATGCGCAGCGGGGCGGCGTGGGCGAGCATCGCCGCGATCAGCCCGCCGATCTCGGCCGCCGTCTCGCCCTTGGCCCGCAGCGCCACCGCGAACCCGGCGATCTGGGCTGGGGAGGCGGCGCCGGCCATGATCTGGTCCATGGCCCAGGCCGTCCGCGCCGAGTCCAGGGACTCGCGGGCGAGCAGGGCGCCGATCAGCTCCGGCCAGCTCGTCATCGCGGCGGCCGGCACGGCGGGCGACCCAGTCAGTGCCTCAGTGGGTGGCACGGCGGCCTCGATGGTCACCTGCGTCATCCGGCGAGCTGGGCGCCCGTCAGCGGCCGTCGGGCCGCCGCGCCGCCGGCCCGTGCGCGCAGCAGCGTCACGACGGCCTCGGTGAGCCGGCCGGGGTCGACCGGGTGAGGGACGACGGCGTCGGCCTGCGACCAGGTGGCCAACCAACGGTCGTCGGCGCGCGCGACGAGCAGGATCGTCGGCGGGCAGTCGGCCACCTCGTTCTTCAACTGGCGGCACAGGCCCATGCCGCCGGTGGGGGCGGCCTCCCCGTCGAAGATGCACAGGTCGGCTTCGTGGTGGTCGACGACGTCGATCGCGGCGGCGGCGTCGGCGGCCTCGACGAACTCCAGCGAACCGAGGTCGGCGGCGGGCAGTCGACCGATCGCGGTGATGACGCGCGTGCGCACGTCGGCGCGGTCGGCGTAGACGAGGACGGTGCTCATGGCGTCCACGGCCTTTCGCATCAGGTGGCCACCGCCGACCGGCGGCCCGGGGCGGACCGCCGATCCTGCCGAGACCGGACCCGCCGGGGGGCGCCCTGGGGCGGACGACCGGAAGCGATCGGAAACGACCGGATGACCGATGCGATCCGCTCAGCACATTACCCGGTCGTGGGGTCGCGTCAGCCCTTGTCCACCGGGGCCCGCCGAACGGACTGCGCTGCGAGGGTTCGCCTCGATCGTCGGCGCCCCGGGACGGTTGCCAGAAGGTGGGAACAACAGTGATACTGAGAGTCGTTCTCAACCAGTGGAGCCCTCCGTCGGCACCGTCGCCGGGCGTTCGTCCGGAGTGACGGGCGGCGGGTTCCGCTGCGACCGACGGGCGTGATCCATGACCGACCTGGCTGATCTTCGACTGACCCCGCAACGGATGGCTGTTCTGGAGGTCCTGCGGGCCGCCGACGACCATCCCACCGCGGCCGAGGTGTACGAGCGGGTCCGCCGTGCCTCGCCGCGGATCGGCAGCGCTACGGTGTACCGCACCCTGGCGCTGCTGGTGTCGACCGGTCGGGCGCTGGAACTCAACCTGGGCGACGGCGCGGCGGCCCGGTACGACGCCAACACCCGCCGCCACGACCACGCGGTCTGCGACGGCTGCGGCCGCGCGGTCGACATCGATCACCCCGTACCGGACGGAATGATGGCGGAGATCGCCCGTCGCTCGGGCTTCGCCATCACCGGATACGACCTGCAGTTCCGGGGCATGTGTCCGGACTGTCAGGCGAACGGCTCCGATCCGGCCCGCGCCGCGGGCGGGACCGGCCCGACAGTGCACACCCACGCCAAAGGAGCGCTTCATGCCGAAGCTTGACGGCACCAAGACCCACGAGAACCTCAAGGAGGCGTTCGCCGGCGAGAGCCAGGCCAACCGGCGCTACCTGTACTTCGCCCGCCGCGCCGACATCGAGGGTCTGACCGACGCCTCGTCGCTGTTCCGCGACACCGCGGAGGGTGAGACCGGGCACGCCTTCGGGCACCTGGACCTCCTCGCCGAGGTCGGCGACCCGGCCACCGGCGAGCCGCTCGGCTCCACCGCCAAGAACCTGGCCAGCGCCGTGGCCGGCGAGACCTACGAGTTCACCGCCATGTACCCCGGCTTCGCGAAGACCGCCCGCGAGGAGGGCTTCGAGGAGATCGCGGACTGGTTCTCGACCCTCGCCCGCGCCGAGAAGACCCACGCCGGCCGGTTCAAGAAGGCCCTCGACGCCCTCAACGCCGAGGAGACCGCCGACGCCTGATCGGCGCCTGCGCACCACGTCGGTGGCCGGCTCCGGGCATCCTTCCGCCGGAGCCGGCCATCGCCGTGCTCTACCCCCGACGACACCCACTCCACGCTTCCGGACAGGAGGCCGCGCCATGGCGCTGACCGTCGCCGACATCACCATCGACCACCAGGCGTACGCGGAGAGCCGCCCGCAGCTGCGCCGCCAGATGCTTCCCGTGCGCGCCGAGCGCCGCGTCCGGGTCGGCGACATCGTCCTCGCCGAGTTCGAGAACGAGCAGACCCTGCGCTACCAGGTGCAGGAGATGGTCTACACCGAGCGGCTGACGGCGTCGGCCGACGTCGCCCACGAGATCGAGGCGTACTCGCGCCTGCTGCCCGGCAGCCACGTCCTGACCGCCACCGTGTTCATCGAGCTCAACGTCCTCGAGACGGTGCGCGAGGAGCTCGGCCGCCTTGCCGGCCTGCAGCACAGCCTGGCCCTGGAGATCGGCGGCACCCGCGTCGTGGGGGAGGAGATCCCCGGCCTCGACGAGGACCCGGACGTCCCGTCCGAGACGGTTTCGGTGCACATGGTGCGCTTCGCGTTGACGGATGAGCTCCGCGACGCGTTCCGTGACCCGGACGTCCCCGCCGAACTCGTCGTCGATCACCCCGAGTACAACGACTCCACCCCGCTGACCGGCCCCACCCGCCGAGCCCTCATCGCCGACCTCGCCCTGCGCCCCTGACCCACCCCCAGCCGGCCTCTCGGCCTGCCGATCAGGGTTCTGCGCCCCATGAGATCGGACCTCCACGGCCCGTGCGCGTCCCGAAACGGGCCGACGTCCCTCATGCGGGCCACCGATGCGGGGTAGGTCTAACCGGGGAAGCGTGAGGTCGGTGGGCGAGTCCGGGCGGCCGGCGAGATTTGTTGCGGGTCATCCGTTCGGGGCGCCCGCGACCGGGTACGCGAAGGGCTTACGGCACGTCACGTCAGCACGTTCATCCACGTCAAGGGAGTCACCCGTGACCGATGACCAGCTACGTCCCGACCTCGCGTCCGCCGGCTCAGGAGCTCCCGACCTGTCCCGTGGCGCTCCCGACCCGTCCCGCGGGGTCTCTGGCCGCGACCCGGACCTCGTCGGCGCGCCCGGCGGCGACTCCGGGCCCGCCGGGGGTGCCGGGAGAGTGCCGACGGCCGGTGGCCGGGCGTCCCAACAGGGCGCGGCGGCGCTCGACGCGTTGCACCGCCTGGCCGAGGGGGAGGACGAGCGCTCCGCGCTCGGTGACCTCGCCCTCGCGGACGTCCTGCTGCCCGACCTCGGCAACGAGATCACCGATCTGTCCGAGGAGAGCGAGGTCCTGCAACTGCCCGTTGCGGAGCGTCAGGACGGCACCCAGTTCGTCCCGACGTTCACCTCCGAGCAGCGCCTGACGGAGGCCCTGCCCGAGGTCGCCCGCTACCGCACGGTGCAGATCGCGACCCTCGGCCGGATCTGGCCGTCCGATGACCTGTTGCTGGCGGTCGACCCGGGTTCCGAAACCGGGATCGCCCTGCCGGCGGAGGGCCTACGGGCCCTCGCCGCCATGTCAGCCTGACCGCCATGTCCGCCCTGACCTCTTCGGGCGGTCCGCTCGATCATCCGACCGACGTCCTCGACCGGGGCCGATCCCGCCCGGTCGAGGACCGTGGTCCGCGGCCCGCTCGTGGCCCTTGGCCGGCCACACGCCTTCCGCCTGGGCGTGGGGCCGGCCTAGTGCGTCTTGCCGGCGGGTGGCGTCTTGCCGGCGGGTGGCGAGGCCAGCGCCTGCCAGCCGAGGTAGATGACGGGGAGCCGCATCTCCAGGCCCGTCATCCGCGCCCTCTCCTGAGCCACGGCCAGGACCGTCGGGACCGCCTGGTGGGTCACCGCGAGCCGGTCGCCCAGCCAGCGGACCTCGTAGCCGTCTCGCTCGACCACGGCCCGCAGCGCGGCTTCCCTTGCCGTTCTGGAGGGACGAAGCGGACGCCGAGCCCCCTGGAAGGGCAAGGAAGTGCCGGCAGCGCCATCGGAGTTCGACGCCCCGGCGGCTTCGAGCGTGTCGGGGAGTCCGGGCGTGTCGGGGGGTCCGGGCGTGTCGGGGAGTCCGGGCGTGTCGAGGGGCTCGGTGAGGGCGAACAGGTGGCGCAGGAACACGGGAGTGCCGGGTGGATGGCCCGTGGCGGCCAGGGCGGCCAGCGCCGGCCCCTCACCGGCGGCCGGATCGAACGACGAGGCGAGGACGGCGAGCGAACCGTCGTCGACCAGGCTCGGCGGGGCGGCGCGCCCGGATCGCCAGGGCCATCGCATCGAGAACCTCGAATTCCTTCCGACCACCGGCCTGGCGGGCACGCGATCCGCTCGCTGTCCGTTTCTCCAACTGCCGCCTGCCCGCGGCGGGCGCAGGTCGAACCCGGCCGCGTCCCACGATCGTCCTGCCGCGTCCCACGATCGTCCACCCGCCCATCGTTCGTCCCGACCAGCCCTTCGATCGTCTCGACCTGCCGTTCGCGCGTCCCGACCTGCCCCTCGCGCGTCTCGACCTGCACCTCGATCGACCCTGACCCGCCCGCCGTCGGTGGCCGCCCGGGTGCTCGCGGCGCCCGGAAGGCAGGCTGACCTGCCGTTTCGATCGGTTGCGGTGGTCGCGCGGCGCGCGGACGGCCATGTGGGCCGGGCCGTCCGGCCCGGCTCCACCATGCCGGGCGGCCCGGCTCCTGAGGTGGACGTCCGACGGGTGAGGCACGCAACATCGGCCGAAAGGGCGCCGGTAGTCATGGTTTTTTCGACCCCCGCCGCAGCGGCCCGAGGACCTGCGGTTTCCGCTGCGGCGCAGCGATTTGTGCGGTGGGTGGGGTGGTCCGCACGGCGGCTCGGGCCGGTCATCGACGAGTCGTAGTCCTACCGAACGTCGAACCTACGGTGGCGCCTGGAGCGTCGCGTGCCAGAATGACCGTCGTGGCCTCAGCCCCCGTCCTCGAGAAGGCTCCTCCACCACACCCGACGGCCAACCGTCCCTCGATGGTCTCGGTCGGCACGGTCGTGTGGCTGTCGTCGGAGCTGATGTTCTTCGCGTCCCTGTTCGCGATGTACTTCACGATCCGTTCGGTCAACAGCGGCAACTGGCCGCCCGTGACGGGTGATCCCGCCGGTTCCGAACACGGGCCCGTGGAGCTGCACGTCGGGTACGCGCTGTTCTTCACCGTGATCCTGGTGCTGTCCAGCGTCACCTGCCAGCTCGGGGTGTTCGCCGCCGAGCGCGGTGACGTCCACGGACTGCGGCGCTGGTACCTGGCATCGTTGATCATGGGCCTCGTCTTCGTTGGCGGCCAGGCGAACGAGTACTTCGGCGAAAACAAGTTCACGATGGCGTCGCACGCCTACGGCTCGGTGTACTACCTGACCACCGGGTTCCACGGGCTCCACGTCATCGGTGGTCTCGTCGCCTTCGTCATGGTGCTGGGCCGATCGACGTTTGGGCGCTTCACGCCGGAGAAGGCGACATCGGCGATCGTCGTGTCGTACTACTGGCACTTCGTCGACGTCGTCTGGATCGCCCTGTTCGCGACCATCTACCTCCTCCAGTGAGCGACATGACTGAAACCTCGGGCACACCGTCGGACATGCCGTCGGAAACCTCGTCGGACGCCGCGCCGAGCGAGGGCGCGACGCCGGTCGCCGCCACGAAGCGGTCCGCGCGCAAGCGTGGTCCTGCCGCGCGCCGGCGCCGGAGATCCTCCGCTCTCGTCCTCGCGCTCGGCCTGCTGGCCACCGGGGTGCTGTGGACGATGCTGGCTCCCACGGGCAACGCCGCGCAGACGGCGGACGCCAACGAGGCCGTCCGGCAGGGCCGCGCCCTGTATCTGCAGGGCTGCTCGACCTGCCACGGCCTCGGCGCCCAGGGCTCGAACACCGGTCCCAGCCTCGTCGGCGTCGGCGCCGCCGCGGTGGACTTCCAGGTCTCGACCGGGCGCATGCCGCTGGCCGCCCCGGCCGCGCAGGCCGACCGCAAGCCGCCGATCTACTCGGCGACGCAGATCGACCAGCTCGCCGCGTACGTCGCGAGCCTCGGTGGTGGCCCGGAGGTGCCCAAGGTCACCGACCAGGCCCTCAGCGACGCCGACCTGTCCCACGGCGGCGAGCTCTACCGTGCCAACTGCGCGCAGTGCCACCAGGCCGTCGCCCAGGGTGCTCCGCTGACCTACGGCAAGTTCGCGCCCTCGCTGAGCGAGTCCACCCCGACGCAGATCGTCGAGGCCATGCGCACGGGGCCGGAGTCCATGCCGGTCTTCGGAGACCGTCAGATCAACGAAGAGGACGCCGTCGCCGTGGCGGCCTACGTCAAGCACCTGACCGATACCAAGAGCCCCGGTGGTTTCAGTCTCGGTAAGTACGGTCCGGTGCCCGAAGGGTTGCTGGCCATGCTGGTAGGCATTGGTGGCCTGCTCGTCGTGTGCCTGTGGATCGGAGCGAGGCAGAAGGTATGAGTGACCAGACGGGCCCGGGGACGCCGGGGCCGGCGGGCTCGGGCGGAGGGGACCAGCCGGGCGACTCCGCCCAGGAACGCGTGCACTACGCGGGCTACCAGGGTGAACCGGCAGACAAGTCGGACCAGGATTCGATGAGCAGCATCTTCAAGCGGGCCAAGCACCCTGTTGACACGTCGGGCGCCGCCGCCGGGGGGTCGGGGATCTCGGCCGGTGGACCGGACGTCCCGGCCGGCACCTCCGACGGCCCGGAGGCCCTGGGCACCCCGCCGCACCAGACGGACTCCACCCGCGATCCCGAGACCACGGTGATGCGGACCGGCGACGCCGGGGTGGCGCAGCCGTCCTACGGCACGCACGCCGGCGGTGGCGGGGTCACCGTCCGCCCGCCGCGCGCCGAGGACGTCGACCGCCGCGCCGAGCGGCGGGCGGAGCGGCTGATCGCCTGCTGGTTCCTGATCTCGGTGGTCGGCACCGTCGGCTTCGTCATCACGAACTTCGTCGGTGACAAGCACCAGGCGTACTACACGCCGTGCCTCGGCTCGGCGCTCGGCCTGGCCGTCGGCGGCCTCGGCATCGGCATGATCCTGTGGGCCAAGCGGCTGATGCCGCACGAGCAGGCCGTCCAGGAGCGCCACGAGTTCACCTCCGCCAAGGAGGAGATCGCGGTCACCGAGGCGGAGATCACCGCCGGCTTCGCCGACACCGGTCTCGCCCGCTTCCCGCTGCTGCGCCGCACCCTGCTGGGGGCCGGCACCGTGCTCGGCGGACTGATCGTGGTGCCGCTGCTCAACCTGACCAACTCCAAGCCGGGCAAGAAGCTCGACCACACCTCCTGGGTGAAGGGCGCGCGCCTGGTCACCGAGGACGGCCGCCTGGTCAAGCTCGGCGACATCTCCATCGGCGGCATCGAGACCGTCTTCCCGGCCATCCCGGTGACCGAGTCGGACGGCACGACCACCTACAAGCCGAAGACCGACGTGCACACCAAGGCGGACAGCACCACGCTGCTCATCCGGCTGCCACCGGGGGTGGACCGGCCGCGCAAGGGGCGGGAGAACTGGTCCGTCGACGGTCACGTCGCCTACTCCAAGATCTGCTCACACGCCGGTTGCCCGGTGAGCCTGTACGAGCAGCAGACCCACCACCTGCTCTGCCCCTGCCACCAGTCGGTCTTCGACGTGCTGGACGGCTGCCGGGCGATCTTCGGTCCGGCCAGCCGGTCGCTGCCGCAGTTGGCGATCGCCGTGGACGACGACGGATTCCTGTACGCCCGCAACGGTGACTACGACGAGCCGGTCGGTGCCGCCTTCTGGGAGCGCTCATGACAACCGCATCCCCACCGGAGTTCGTCAAGCGGCCGACCCCGGTCCGCAAGGCCAACCGCGCCATCGACGAGCGGTTCGGCACCCAGGCCGGGCTGCGGCGCAACCTGAACAAGGTCTTCCCCGACCACTGGTCGTTCATGATCGGGGAGATCGCGCTCTACAGTTTCATCGTCCTGTTGCTCACGGGCATCTACCTCACGCTGTTCTTCGACCCGTCGAACACCGAGGTCATCTACAACGGCTCCTACGTCCCGCTCAAGGGCGTGGAGATGAGCCGGGCGTACGCCTCGACGCTGGACATCAGCTTCGACACCCGGGCCGGACTGGTGTTCCGCCAGATCCACCACTGGGCCGCGCTGGTCTTCGTCGCGTCGATCGTCGTCCACCTGTTCCGGGTGTTCTTCACCGGCGCCTACCGCAAGCCGCGCGAGGTCAACTGGCTGATCGGGGTCGGCCTGCTGATCCTCGCCATCCTCGAGGGCTTCGCCGGCTACTCGCTGCCGGACGACCTGCTCTCCGGCACCGGTCTGCGGATCGCCGCCTCGATCGCCCAGTCCATCCCGATCATCGGGACGTGGGCGTCGTTCCTGGTGTTCAACGGCGAGTTTCCGGGCGACAACTTCCTGCCCCGGCTCTACGTGATCCACATTCTGCTGGTGCCCGGGGTACTGCTCGCCCTCATCGGCGCGCACATGGGCATCCTGTGGCACCAGAAGCACACGGACTTCCCCGGTCCGGGCAAGACCGAGCACAACGTCGTCGGCCACCGGGTGTTCCCGGTGTTCGCGGTGAAGTCCGGCGGGTTCTTCATGATGGTCTTCGCGATGCTCGCCCTGCTCGGCGGCCTCGCGCAGATCAACCCGATCTGGATGTTCGGTCCGTACGACCCGTCGAAGGTCTCCTCGGCGTCCCAGCCCGACTGGTACATCGGCTTCCTCGACGGCTCGACCCGACTGATGCCACCGTGGGAGTTCCGCGGTCTCGGCCATACCGTCCCGGCCGTGTTCTGGCCGACGGCGGTCCTGCCCGGCATCCTGTTCACGCTGCTGGCGCTCTACCCGTTCCTGGAAGCCAGGTTCACCGGCGACACCAAGTCGTACAACCTGCTCCAGCGGCCACGGGAGGCGCCGACCAGGACCGCGCTCGGCGCGATGTCGATCAGCTTCTACCTGGTCCTGTGGATCTCGGGTGGTAACGACGTCATCGCGAAGACGTTCAGCATCTCGCTGAACGCGATGACGTGGGCCGGCCGTATCGGCCTGATTATCGTCCCGCCGATTGCGTACGCGATCACCAAGAAGATCTGCCTCGCCCTGCAGGCGAAGGACGCCGAGGTCGAGCACCACGGCATCGAGACCGGCATCATCCGCCAGCTCCCCAGCGGGGAGTTCGTGGAGGATCACCGGCCGAAGCCGACCCCGGTACCCGATCACCCGCTGGTCACGAACGACCGGTTCGCGCTGCCGTCGGCGAACGGCCACGGGGAGGGCGAGGGCAAGGGCCTCGCCCGCCGTGCCGGCAAGGCCGTGAGCGGCTTCTTCGTCGAGGAGAAGGAGACCGGTCCGGGCGGTCCGAGCGCACCGGTCGGCGGCGGCAAGCACTGACGCAGGCATCGACCCTTCAGCGCTGAGCTGACACCGGCCGCGGGGCCGGTCCGCCGAACAGGCGGGCCGGCCCCGCGGCCTTTGCCGCGCCTCCCGGCCCGCCGGGGCGGTCAGCGGCGGCGACGGGTGGCAGCGGGGGTGGTCAGCGGCGGGGGCGCTGGCCCTCGGCGCGCCGGCCGGCCGCCTGCTCCGGGCTGTCGGGAGAGCGGTGCACGTCGGCGTAGCGCAGCGCGTCGCGGATGGCACCCGCCGCCGGCCAGCTCCACTCGCCGTCGAGGCGCACGAGCCGCACGCCGGAACCGGCCAGCCAGCGGGCGATCCGCTCGGTCTCCTCGACGGAGGCGCACGGCGCGGGGCCCGGCTGTGGTTGCACCGTCTCGGCGCTGGCGACCGCGGCGTCGACCCAGGGCCGCGGGTCGATGCCGGGGGCCACGGTCACCGCGGACACCAACCGGCCGTGACGGACCACGGCCAGGTCCCAGCCGGCCTGCGCGGTCGGCGCCGCCGCGACGAGCTGCGGGATGCGGGTCAGCGCTGCCAGCCGCTGACCGCGGGCCGCGGCGCGGACGAACGACACCATCCGGTCGCGGTGGACGGCCGCCTCCTCGTAGCGCCGGTCGCCGGCCAGGCGGTCGATGTGGCGGGTCGACGCCGCGATGACCGGCCCCGGATCGCCCGTGATGGCCGCCCGGGCGGCGGCGACGTGGCGGGCGTAGGCGGCGACCTCCTCCCGGCCGTCGCAGGGCGCCCCGCACCTGCCCAGGTCCGCCAGGGCGCAGGCGGGACGGCGGGCGCGTGGCGAGAGCCGGCCGGTGCACTGGCGCAGCGGCACCGCGGCGAGCAGCGCGTCGGCGGCGTCGTCGGCGCCGCGGGTGCTGGCGAACGGACCGAGGTAGGTCGCCTCGTCCCGGGCGGCGCGCACCCGGGACAGCCGGGGAAACGGCTCGTCGGTGAGCTTGAGGTAGACGGTGCGCTCCGGGAAGCGGGAGCGGCGGTTGTACGGCGGTTTGTGCTCCGCGATCAGCCGCAGCTCCCGCACCTCGGCCTCCAGGGCGTGCGCGCAGCCGATGGCGTCCACCCGCTCGGCCAGCGCCACCATCTCGGCCATCCGAGTGCGGGGCTCGCTCGCCGTGAAGTACGTGCGCACCCGGGACCGGACCGAACGCGAGGTGCCGACGTAGAGGGCCCGCCCGTCGGCGTCCCGGAAGATGTAGACGCCCGGACCGGTCGGCAGCGCGTCAGCGAGGTGCCGCTTGCGTCGCTGGGCCGGGGAGACCCGGGCGCTGTACTCGTGCAGCTCCTCCAGCGTGCGCACGCCGGCGTTGCCGAGCCGCTCGAACAGCCCGTGCAGCACGTCCACCGTGGCCCGGGCGTCGGCCAGCGCGCGGTGGCAGGGCTCGGTCGAGCTGCGGAACAGCCGGGCCAGCGAGGCGAGCCGGCAGTCGGGGGCCTCGTCGCGGCTGACCAGCCGCCGCGCGATGCGCAGGGTGTCGAGATGCTCCCAGGCGGGCGGCGGGTAGCCGCAGCGCTGCGCCGCCGCCCGAAGGAAGCCGAGGTCGAACGGCGCGTTGTGGGCGACCAGCACCGCACCGCGGGCGAACTCGAGGAACGTCGGCACCACCTCCGCCTCCGCGGGGGCCGTCGCCACCATCGCGTCGGTGATCCCGGTGATCACCGAGACCATCGGCGGGATGCCCACGCTCGGGCGGACCAGGGTGGACATCTCCGCGAGCACCTCGCCGCCGCGCACCCGCACCGCGCCGATCTCGGTGATCTCACCGGTCGCCACCGAGGTCCCCGTCGTCTCCAGGTCGACCACGACGAACGTCAGATCGGACAGCGGCCGGCCGAGGTCGTCGAGGCTGGTCTGGCGGTGCGCGGGGACGCCACCGGCCACGCCCACGCCAGCGGGGGCGGCGCGGGGCCGAGGGGACTCGACAGCCGGGCTGGCCGCCCGCGCCAGGCCGGCGTGAAGACCGGGGCCGGCGCCGGAGCGGTCGGCGGGGGAGTGGTCGGTGGGGGCGGGGTCCGGGCGCACGGCGTCACGGTAAGCCCCGCCGCCGACAGTTTTGCCATGGGTCGGGTTCCGCACTCGGGACGCGGGAGGCGGGGGAGGCGTCGGCAGGGACGTGGTGGGTCCCGCTGCGGGTGTCATTGTGGTCCCGTCGGGGCTCTCCCGCGCCCCTTGTGGCGCCACGCCGGAGACACGCGGCGGCCACTCGGCAGGCCAACCCGCCTGGAATGCGAAATCATGCGCAGGTGGCGTGGTTTGAAACGAACGGCATTCGGGTGGGGCGGGTCGCAGTGGACTGCGCGAACGTGGACGTGATGGTGCGCTTCTGGTCCGCTGCGCTGGGTTACGAGGTGGACCGGCGCGACGACGACGCGGCACTGCTGCGTCATCCCGCCGGGGCGGGGCCGAAGCTGTTGCTGCGGCCGGGAGCCCGCGGCGGCGGCGGTCCCAGCCGGCTGCATCTCGACCTCTACGCGGTCGACGCCGAGCGGGTCATCGGCTGGTTGTCGACCCTCGGTGCCCGCCGGGTCTCCCGGTACGACGACGACGGGGAGCGCGGGTACGTCCTGTCCGATCCGGAGGGCAACGAGTTCCGGGTGATGACGGCCGGACCGACCGGCTTCGCCCGGCCCTTCGTCTGATGACCGGTCCACTGATTGATGGCCGGTCCCCCGATGACCGGTCGGCGGGCTGATGACCGGGTCGATAGGGTCGTGAGCCATGCCGAGCGTCTTTACCCGGATCATCAACGGCGAGCTTCCCGGGCGCATCGTGTACTCCGACGAGTACGCGGTGGCGTTCCTGACGATCGCGCCGATCCGGCCGGGCCACACGCTGGTGGTCCCGCGCGCCGAGATCGACCACTGGATCGACCTGCCCGACGACGTCCAGACGGCGCTGTGGACCGCCGCCGCGACGGTCGGTCGGGCCATCGACGCCGCGTTCCGGCCTCGGCGGGTGGCGGCGCTCGTCGCCGGGCTGGAGGTGCCACACGTGCATGTGCACCTGCTGCCCATCGAGAACGAGACGCAGATCGACTTCACGCTCGCCGACCACGACCCCGACTCGGCCGAGCTCGACGCCGTGGCGCAGCGGATCCGCGCCGCCGTCGGCTGACGCGCGGCCGGGTGGGGTGGAGCCGGCGATGGTCCACCTCACCCGGTGTGCCCGGGGCGGGCTCAGAGCTGGAACGTGGCCGGGCTGACCGCGAACAGCGGCTCCCAGTGCAGCAGGCCGTGCCCGGGCGGCGCGTCGATGACGACGTTGCCACGCACCTTCTGGCCGGCCTTCACCGTCGACGCGGACAGCCGCGGCTCCACGTTGTCGTAGCTGCCGTCGTAGCGCGTCCCGTCCGGGGTCTGGATGTAGAAGTCCGACGGGGAGGCGGACGTGTCCCCGCGGCTCACTTCGACCGTCACGTTGAGCACGTAGTAGGCACCCTGGGTCGGCGGGTCGCCGTACTCGGTCACCTTGCCGGTGGTCGAGCAGACGCTGTTGAGGGTCACCCGTGCCTCGAAGTCGCTGACGGAGGAGTTCGCCTCGCCGACGACGGTCCCCGAGCCGCCGATGGCCGCCGCGCCGGCCCCCGGCGCGCCCTGCGGGGTAACCGCGACGCAGTTCGAGACGCCGATCGGCCCGGTCGCGGTGGCACTCGGCACGGCCGGCGTCGGTCCCGGCAGCCCGGGTGCGCTCAACGACGGTGCCGGTACCGGCGCGGAGAGATCGTTCGAGTCGTCGCCCCCCACCGCGAGCGCGATCACCACCCCGACGACGATCGCGGCGACGACGGCGAGCGGCACGATCACGAACAGCGGGTTGCGGCGCCGCTGCGGCGCAGGGGGCGGGCCGCCCTGCTGCCAGCCGCCGCCCTGCTGCCAGCCGCCGCCCTGCTGCCAGCCACCGGGCGGGTTCTGCTGGTACGGGCCCGGCGCGCCCGGGTAGCCTCCCGGCCCCTGCTGGTACGTCGGGCCACCCTGGTAGGCGCCCGTGCCACCGGGCGGGTAGCCGCCCTGGGGCCACCCGCCCGGTTGTCCCCAGCCCTGCTGGTCCGCGCCCGGCTGCCCCCCACCGGGTTGCCCCCAGCCCTGGTGGTGGTCGGGTGCCTGCTGGCCGACCCCGGGCTGCCCCCAGCCCGGTTGCTCGACGCCGGGCTGCCCCACGCCGGGCTGCGCCACGCCGGGCTGCGCCACGCCGGGCTGCCCCACGTCGGGCTGCCCCCAGCCCGCGGAGCCGCCGCCGGGCTGCTGCGGCGGCGGCCAGGACTGCTCCCCACCGGGACGCGATCCTGTCGCCCACGGCTGCCCGGCGGTGGCGGGCCCGGGGGCCTGCGGTCCGCTCGGGGAGGTCCCGCCCGGCGCGGCGGGGGTGTCGGCGGACCAGGCGAACCGGGTCTGCTCGTCGGACTGGTCCGGGGCGGTGCCCCAGGGCGGGGCCGGCGGGGGTGTCGAGCCGGACGGGCCGGACGGGCCGGACGCCGCGCCGCCGCCCGGTGTCTCTGCGGGCTGGTGCCAGGGATTGCTCGGCTGCTTCCACGTCTCCTGGCTCCCGTCACCGCCGGGGGGCTGGCGAGGGGGGTTCTGGTCGGTCACGATGGTCCTCTCCGGCGCAGCCAGGGCCGCGTTTGGAATAAATCGCACGCTGGGGAACGCACCACGCGAGGCTACATAAGCCGGCTTTCCCGTGAGACAATGCCCGCCCCGGCGCGGCTCACCGGTCCTAGATCCCACACCGGTGGTCCGCGTGAGCCCTCTGAGCTCTCTCGATAGGCTGTACCTTCATCGTTCTTCCCGTCGGCTCCGGAGTCCCCACGTGCCTTGCTGTCTGGCCGGTCGGAGGCGCCGTCGGAGACGCGGCCCGTCGGCTTTCCCGCGCCATCCGGACGCTGACGGACATTCCCGCGCGCGGTCTGAACCCGCGTTGCCCGCGTCCGGACCGCGGACCGCCCCGGTCGGTGCTCCGACCACGCCGGGTGACCTCTCCCACCGGCCCGCCGCCGGGATGGTCGGTGCTGCGTCGGTCGTGTCCTCGACGCCGTCCGTCCGGACTGTGTCCGCGGCGGCCGACCCTGCTGGGAGCAGGCGGTGACGGGCCCGCTGCCGACGTCCGTGCGGGAGTACGTCATCGAGCTCGCCGCGCAGACACTCGCCGATCTACCCGAGTCCGACGTGCCGCCGTCGCTCGTCGCGGTGCGCCGGTTCAAGGCGTCCCGGCGGGCGAGGGCGGGCGCGATCCCGCTGGCCGCCGCCGTCGACAACGAGGTGTTTCGCGGCCGCGTCGCCGAATGGATCCGCCGGCACCAGCCGGAGCTGGCCGAGGCCGCCGATTCCGCCGGTGGGCCTCCGCCGGCCGCCCCGCCGGAGAAGGTCGCCGCGGTGGCCTACCTGCTGCGCGTCCCGCACTGGCCCGAGCTGGTCGAGCTGGCCTCGGCCTCGGCCGCGGAGGCGGAGGTCCGCGGTCGGGCCGACGAGGCCGAACGGACGATCCGCCGGCTCACCGAGCAGCTCGCCGCGAACGAGCGCAGCGCCGCCGCTGAGCTGGGGCAGTTGCGTGAGCGCCTCGCGGCGGCCCGCGCCGAGGCGGAGGAGACCCGGCGGCGGCTGCGGGCGTCATCGGATCGGATCCGCCGTGCCGAGCAGGCCGCGCGGGAGTCGGTGGTCGAGGCCGAGACGGCGCGCGACGCGGCACTCACCGCCGGTCGTGACGCCGAGGTCGAGGTGCGCCGGCTGCGTGGTCGGGTCGCCGAGCTGGAGAGCGCCCTGGCCGCCGCGCGGCGGGACTCCCGAGACTCCCGCAGCGTGGACGACGCCCGCATGCGCGTCCTGCTCGACACGCTCATCGCCTCGGCTCACGGTGTGCGCCGCGAACTCGATCTGCCGACGATGGTCGCCCGGCCGGCGGACCTGCTCGCTCGCGGCGGCGACGGGCCGAGCAGCGCGCCGCAGGCGTTCGTCGGGGCTCGCGGGCGGCCCGACGACGATCCGACCCTCATCGACGAGGTGCTCGCCGTGCCCGGCGTGCATCTGATCATCGACGGGTACAACGTGACCAAGCGCGGCTACGGCCGGCTCACCCTGCAGGCACAGCGGGAACGGTTGCTGTCCGGGCTTGGCGCGCTGGCCGGGCGCAACCCGGACAGCGAGGTCACGGTCGTCTTCGACGCGACCGCGGTCGTCGCCCGCCCGGTCGGCGTCACGATGCCCCGGGGGGTTCGGGTGCTGTTCAGCCGTCCCGGCCAGCTCGCCGACGAGGAGATCGTCCGGCTGGTCCGGATGGAGCCCCAGGGCCGGCCGGTCTTCGTCGTCACCTCCGACCGGGAGGTGGCGGAGAACAGCGCCGCGGCCGGCGCACGGGCGGTGCCGTCGGCGGCCCTGCTGGCGCGACTCGACCGTTAGACGATTCCTGCGCCCGGGTGAACCCGCCCCGTCGCCCGATTGCAAAAACCGTACCCAAGCCTCGGCATGATTTGGCCGCGTTCTGGCCGAAACCGGGCCGGCGGGCCGGCGGCTGGCGGGCTGCGGCAGTGGTGGTGCGGAGCAGGAAAGATTGACGAACGACTGCCTGAGGTCACGAAGGCGGTTCGGAACCAGGCCAGGACGGGGGCTCCAGCTCTCCCGGGCATGGGGCGCGCTGGCCCGCCGGCCGCCGAAAATTGTCGGACCCGGGTCCTACCGTCGATCACGTCGGGACATCGGTGCGCGGATTGTGCCGCCGCCGGCCGTCACCGGCCGGACCTCGGGAAGGTGAGTGCGATGCTGATCGACTGCGACTCCTGTGTCGGCCGCGGCGCCCGGTGCGCCGATTGCGTCGTCACCGTCATGTTCGCGGACGGGGGCCTGGCGTGGGACGCGCAGGAGCGCCGCGCGCTTGCTGTGCTGGCCGCCGCCGGCCTGCTGCCGCCGCTGGAGGCGCTGGCCGGCTCGGTGCTCGAGCGCGTGCCCGGCGATGCCGCACGCCCGGCGGCCCGGCCGCCGCGCCGCGCCGGCTGAGCGGCCCGCCGTGTCGAGGCGCAGGTCGACGACCCGCCGCGACGCCCGGTGGCTCCGCCTGGCGGGACTCCTCGCGTGGTGGTGGCGGGCGTGGTGGTGGGGGGGCGTGGTGGAAGCGTAGGCGGCGCGGGCGGGCGCGGGGAGCCAGCCGGGCGGTGACCGCTGGCCGGCGTGGGAGAGCATGGGCGGATGCGCGTCCTGGCCGTCACCAACGACTTCCCGCCGCGACCGGGCGGCATCCAGGCCTACGTGCACAACTTCGCGGCCCGGCTGCCGGCCGGCGAGATCATTGTCTACGCCCCGTCGTGGGAGGGCGCCGCGGCGTTCGACGCCGCGCAGGGCTTCCCGGTCGTGCGCCACCGGACCTCGCTCATGCTGCCGACCCCGGACGTCCTGCGTCGGGCCCGCCAGATCGCCCGGGCGGAGGGCTGCGACACGGTGTGGTTCGGCGCGGCCGCCCCGCTCGCGTTGCTGGGTACGCGGTTGCGCCGGGGCACGGCGGTGCGCCGCGTCGTGGCGAGCACCCACGGGCACGAGGTCGGTTGGGCGGCGCTGCCGGCCGCGCGCCAGGTGCTGCGCCGCATCGGCGCGACCGCGGACGTCGTCACCTACCTCACCGACTACACCCGGACCAGGATCGGGCCCGCGCTCGGCGCCCATCCGGCGCTTGCCCGCCTGCCCAGCGGCGTCGACGCGACGCTGTTCGGCCCAGGCGCCGGGCGGGAGGAGACCCGCCGCCGGTACGGGCTGTCCGGACGGCGGGTGGTGGTGTGCGTGAGCCGGCTGGTCGCCCGCAAGGGGCAGGACATGCTCGTGCGCGCCCTGCCGGCGCTGCGGCGCCGGGTGCCGGAGGCGGCGCTGCTCGTCGTCGGTGGCGGTCCGCACCGCGCGGACCTCGAACGGCTTGCCCGGGACAGCGGCGTGGCCGAGCACGTCACGTTCACCGGTTCGGTGCCGTGGGCGGAGCTGCCCGCGCACTACGCGGCCGGCGACGTGTTCGCGATGCCGTGCCGGTCCCGGCTCGGGGGGTTGGAGGTGGAGGGGCTCGGGATCGTCTACCTGGAGGCGTCGGCCACCGGCCTGCCGGTGGTGGCCGGGAACAGCGGCGGCGCCCCTGACGCGGTGCTTGACCAGCGCACCGGTCTCGTCGTCGACGGGACCGACCTCGGCGCGGTGCAGCGAGCCGTCGGGGACCTGCTCGCCGACCCGGACCGGGCCGCGTCGATGGGCGCCGCCGGGCGGGCGTGGGTCGAGCAGCGCTGGCGCTGGGACGTGCTCGCCGCCGAGCTGCGCTCGCTGCTCGTCGGCCAACCCGGCCCGACCTGAGGGCCCCGCGGCCGGGGCACGGCGCCCTCAGGGGCCGCCCGGTGCCTCAGGGGCGGCGCGCGCCGGCGTAGAGGCCCTCGACGGCGCTGCCGAAGCGGTCCATCACCAGCGAGCGGCGGACCTTCAGGCTCGGGGTCAGCTCCCCGGTCTCGACGGTGAAGTCCTGCGGCAGGATCACGAACTTCTTGATGCCCTCGGCCTGCGACACCGTCGCGTTCGCCGCGTCGATCGCCTGCTGCACCTCGGCGCGCAGGCCGGCGTCGTCGACGAGGTCCGCGACGCTCGCCCCGGCCGGCTTTCCGGCGCCGTCGCGCCAGCGCTCGAACGCCTCCGGGTCCATGGTGACCAGCGCGGCGATGAACGGGCGCTGGTCGCCGACGAGCATCGCCTGGCTGACCAGCGGGTGGGACTGGATCACGTGCTCCAGCGGGGCCGGCGCGACGTTCTTGCCGCCGGCGGTCACCAGCAGTTCCTTCTTCCGGCCGGTGATCCGCAGGTAGCCGTCGTCGTCGAGTGAGCCGAGGTCGCCCGTATGCAGGAAGCCCTCGGCGTCGAGCGCCTCCTTCGTCGCGGTCTCGTTGTGGTGGTAGGCGCGGAACAACAGCTCGCCCCGGATGAGGATCTCCCCATCGTCGGCGATCCGGATCGTCACCCCCGGAAGGGGCTGCCCGACGGTGCCCATCCGCACCGAGTGCGGGCGGTTCGCCGCCGCCGGTGCCGAGGTCTCCGTCAGGCCGTAGCCCTCCACCACGGTGAAGCCGATGCCGCGGAAGAAATGGCCGAGCCGCGGGCCCAGCGGTGCCCCGCCGCTGATCGCGTACCGGGCCCGCCCACCCAGCGCCGCCTGCAGCTTGCCATACACCAGGGCGGCGAACAGCCGGTGCCGCAGCCGCAGCAGCAGCCCGGGGCCGCCGCGGTCGAGGGCCTCGCTGTAGGCCACGGCGGTGTTCTCGGCCGCGTCGAAGATGCGGCCCTTGCCCTCGTCGTGCGCCTTGAGCCGCGCGCCGGCGTGCACCTTCTCGAAGACCCGGGGGACGGCGAGCAGGAAGCTGGGCCGCACCTTGGCCAGGTCCGGCAGCAGGGTGCGCGAGTCCGGGGTGTAGGCGAGCTCGAAGGCCCCCTGTACCAGGCCCACCTGCAGCATCCGGGCGAACACGTGGGCCAGCGGCAGGAACAGCAGCGTGGAGCAGCCCGGCGCGAACACCTCCGGCAGCATGGCGATGGACGACTCGGCGGTGAACAGCAGCGCCCGGTGGGTGATCTCGCAGCCCTTCGGCTGCGCCGTGGTGCCGGAGGTGTAGATGATCGTCGCGAGACTGTCGGCACCGAGGGACGCGCGCGCCGCGGCCAGCCGGTCCTCGTCGACGCCGGCGCCGTCCGCGGCGAGGGTGGCCAGCGCGCCGTCGGAGAGGACGAGCACGTCGCGCAGGGCTGGCGCCTCGCCGCGGACCTGCTCGACCCGCGCGGCGAGCTCGGCGTTCTCGACGACGAGCAGTTCGATCCCCGCATCCCGGAGGATCCATTCGATCTGGCTCGGGCTGGACGTCTCGTAGATCGGTACGCAGACGGCGCCGACCGCCCAGGCGGCGTAGTCGACCACGGTCCACTCGAAGCGGGTGTGGCTGAGGATCCCCACCCGTCCACCGGTTTCCACCCCGCGCGCGATGAGTCCCCGGGCGGTGGCCACCACGTGGTCGTGGAACTCGCGGGTCGTCATCCCGACAAACTCTTCGGCCACCTTGTGGCGAATGAGGATTTTGTCCGGATGGGCGGCGGCATGCCGGAACACCGCGTCCGTCAGTGTCGCATTGTCCTCGATGGTGACCAGGGGCGCAGAGGTGTACTCCCGCACTGCTTACTCCTACCAGGTGCTCTCGTGCGTCCTACCGGATGCCCTCGGGCGCCCGCCGGATGACGAGGCCGCCGAACGGCGGATGACCGTTCAGGGCACCAGACGTTAGCGGGCGGGCCGGATGCTGGCGACCGTGCGGCCGACGATGGCGGGGCGCGACCCGTCCGCGTACGGATGGTGGCTGCTCGCGACGGGGGTGTCGCCCGCTCGCGGCGCGGGTGTCGCACGGCACCACGGTGCCGGCCGACCGACCTGTCCGGACCGGGCCGGATGTCCCTCGCCGCCGCCTAAGCTTCCTGGTATGCGGGTCCACGTGGTGAGCGACGTGCACGGACGGGCGGACGCGCTGCCCGCCGCCGCCGAGGGCGCCGACGTCTTCATCTGCCTCGGTGACCTCATCCTGTTCATCGACTACCGCGACCACAGCCGGGGGATCATGGGTGATCTGTTCGGCGCCGAGGCCGTCGGCCGGATGGTGGAGCTGCGCACCGCGCAGCGCTTCGACGAGGCGCGGGAGTGGTCGCGCTCGCTGTGGGCACGTCTCGACGGCGACCGAGCCGAGATCGTCGAGGCGGCGATCCGCCGGCAGTACGAGCGGCTGTTCGCCGCCTTCCCCACCCCGACCTACCTGACGTTCGGCAACGTCGACCTGCCCCACCTCTACCCCGACTACCTGCGCGACGGCATCACCCTGCTGGACGGGCAGACCACAACGATCGGCGGCTGGCGGTTCGGCTTCGTCGGCGGCGGGCTGCGGACGCCGATGCACACGCCGTACGAGATCGACGACGACGTCTACGCCGCGAAGGTGGCCGCCATCGGCGAGGTGGACGTTCTGTGCTGCCACATTCCCCCGCATCTGCCGGAGCTGGTCTATGACGTCCAGGCCCGGCGCTTCGAGCGGGGCAGCGTCGCGATCCTCGAGGCGATTCACGCCACCCGGCCGCGCTACGTGCTCTTCGGGCACGTTCATCAGCCCCTCACCAGCAGTCTGGAGATCGACGGAACGCGTTGCGTGAACGTCGGTCATTTCAACGCCCGAGGTACCCCGTTCGTCCTCGAGTGGTAGCCAGCCGCTGGGCGAGATGTGGCCCAGGTTCCGGTAGCCTCAGGCGATCGGTCGGGGAATGATCCGGGATCCCGGAGAGATCCGGGTTGCCGGTGGGCCGGCGACGCCGTGCTCCTTCAGACGCGCTTGACGAATGTGGAGGTGCTGCTCTCCATGGCGGACCACGCCCGATCGACCATCGTCATCAACGCCAGGCCCGCCGCGGTGATGGGGGCGATCGCCGACATCCCCGCGTACCCGACCTGGGTCGGCCAGATCGAGGAAGCCGAGGTGCTCGACGTCGGCCCGGACGGCCGGCCCCGGCGCGCCCGTTTCCGGATCAACGCCGTCGTCGTCAAGGACGAGTTCGTCAACGAGTACGTCTGGTCCGACGACGTCCAGGTCACCTGGTCCATGGTCGAGGGGCAGGCGATGTCGTCGCAGGACGGTAGCTACACCCTGCGCGACCTCGGTGACGGCACCACCGAGGTCACCTACGACCTCACCGCCGAAACCAAGATCAAAATTCCGGGCCTGCTCCGGCGGAAAGTACAGAGCGGCATCGTGGATGCCGCTCTCAAGGACCTCAAGAAGCACGTGGAGAGCTGAGCGCACGTGCGGTGTGTGCTCTTCACCGGGAAGGGCGGCGCCGGCACCACGACGGTGGCGGCGGCGACCGCGATCCTTGCCGCGCAACGGGGTCATCGCACCCTGGTCCTGTCCGTCGACCCGGCGGCCGGGCTCGCCGGCGCGCTTGACCACCCCGTCGGCGCCGACCCGACCGACCTCGAACCCGGGCTGACCGGCCAGCAGGTCGACCTGCGCCGCGCCGTCGACACGCGCTGGCCGGCCGTGCGCGAGGTCCTGGCCGGCACCTGGCCGTCCTTCGACGTCGATCCGGTCGAGCTCGAGGAGCTGGCCTTCCTGCCGGGTGCCATCGAGACGCTGACCCTGCTCGAACTGCGTGACGGGCTGGCCAGCGCCGACCACGACGTCGTCATCGTCGACGGTGGCCCGGTCGCCGGTCTGCTGCGGCTGCTCGCCTTCCCGGAGACGCTGTCGTGGTACTGCCGGCGGCTGCTGCCGCCCGACGGTGCGTTCGCCCGCTGGCTGCGGCCCGGCTTCGGGTGGGCGGGCGCGTTCGGCGGCCGGTGGGGAAACCTCGCCGCGCCCGCCTACGACACCGTCTCCCGGGTGCACCGCGCCGCGGTGGACCTGCGGGCGATCCTCACCGACCACGCGGCCACCAGCATCCGGCTGGTGCTCACCCCGGAGAGCGGGGCGCTGGCCGCGGCGCGCAGCAGCCTCACCGCGCTGTCGCTGCACGGCTTCACCCTTGACGGCGTGGTCGTCAACCGGATCTTCTCGCCGGCCGGGGCGGACGCCTGGCGGGCCGGCTGGGCCGCCGCCCACCGCGAGGCGCTCGCCGAGATCACCGGGGCGTTCGCGCCGACCCCGATCCTGCCGGTGGCCTACCGGGCCGGCGAGCCGGTCGGCCTGGAGGAGCTCGCGGCCTTCGGCGCGGCGACCTACGGCGAGCTCGACCCGGCGGGCGTCCTCGGCGCCTCGCCGACCGGGGCCGGCGAGCAGCCGCGGGTCGAGCGCACCGACGACGGATACGCGCTGTCATTCGGGCTTCCGTTCGTCGACGGCTCCCAGATCGACCTGGCCCGGCTGGGTGACGATCTGATCATCACCGTCGGGGCGTTCCGCCGAGCGGTCCCGCTGCCCGCGGCGCTGCGCCGCTGCGACGTCAGCGCCGCCCGGCTGCGCGGCGATCGGCTGGTGGTCTCGTTCGTGCCCGACCCTGACCAGTGGGTGCGGGCATGACGTCCGTCCCGGCCGACCCGCCCCCCGACGGTCCCACTCCCAGCAACGGTCCCACCCCTAACAGCGGTCCTACCCCTGACAGCGGTCCCACCCAGCGTGGCGCCTCGGGTCTGAGCGGCGGTCCTGGTGAGGGCGGCGGCCCTGGTGAGGGCGGCGGCCCTGGTCAAGGTGGCGGTCCTGGTGAGGGCGGCGCCGGCGGTACCCGCTCGGAGGACCGGCCACCGCCGCCCGGGCCGCTCGTGGTCGAGGCGGCCCTGCTCGTCGATGCCCTGCGGGGCCTGGCCGGCACCGAGGCGGGTGGTCGTCTGTGGGAAGCCGTCGCCGACGTCGCCGGCGGTGTCGGGGCCGCGGCCGGCGGGCTCGGCGTCGGCGTCAGTGCGGGCCACGGACAGCCCTGCACGTTGTGCCCGTTGTGCCGGCTGCTGGCGATGTTCGCCGGGGACCGGCCCGAGGTGGTCCGCCACCTGTTGACCGCCGCGGAATCACTGGCGGCGGCCTTCCGCGTGGCCCTCGACGCCTACTCCGGCACCACTCGCCCCGGCACCGCTCGCCCGGCCACCGCTCACGCCCGCACAGCTCGCGCCGGTGACGCCCACTCCGGCGACGCCCGCGACGAGACCGAATCCGCCGCCCCCGCGTCCCCGGGCGCGGGGCGCACAGCCCACCAGGACCCGCGGCCGGGGGCCGCCGCGGGCACCCGTTCCGCCCCAGCGCCCAGACCACGCGTCCAGAGGATCGATGTCACGTGAGCACCAATGTTTCCAGCAGGTCGGATCGTCCCGGTAACTCGGATCGCCCCGGCACCCCGGACACCTCCTCAGCCCGTCCCGCGGGCTCGGACGCCCCGCCCAGCCCCCTCCCGCCCGCCGTCGCGGACACGTCGGCCGACGACGATCGGCGCACCGCGGGCCTGACGATCGGCGTGGACGTCGGTGGGACGAAGGTCGCCGCCGGCGTCGTCGACGGCGCCGGCACCGTCCTGGCGTCAGTTCGGCGGCCGACTCCCGGTCATTCGGCGTCCGAGGTCGCGGACACCATCGCCGCCGTGGTGGCGGAGCTCAGCGCCGACTACGAGGTGAAGGCGGTCGGCATCGGCGCGGCCGGCTGGATCGACGCGAACCGCTCGCGGGTTCTGTTCGCCCCGAACCTCGCCTGGCGGGACGAGCCGCTGCGCGACGAGGTGAGCGGCCGCGTCGGGCTGCCCGTCGTCGTCGAGAACGACGCCAACGCGATGGCCTGGGCCGAGTACCGGTTCGGAGCCGGTCGCGGGCGCCGTGACCTGGTCTGCCTCACGGTGGGCACGGGCATCGGTAGTGGCATCGTCCTCGGTGGCGAGCTCTACCGCGGGGCGTTCGGCATCGGCGCGGAGACCGGCCACATGCGGATGGTGCCCGACGGCCACCTGTGCGGGTGCGGTAACCGCGGTTGCTGGGAGCAGTACGCCAGCGGTCGGGCGCTGGTCCGCGCCGCCCGCCAGATCGCGGCGATGGACCCGTCCGCCGCCTCCGCGATGTTGGAGGCGTGCGGTGGTGACGCCGAGCGGCTGACCGGCCCGGACGTCACCGAGGCGGCCCGCAAGGGCGACCCGGCGGCGATCCGCTGCCTGACCGAGATCGGCCACTGGCTCGGCGAGGGCATGGCGAGCCTGACCGCCGTGCTCGACCCGGACCGTTTCGTCATCGGCGGCGGGGTCTCCGACTCCGGTGAGCTGCTGCTCGGCCCGGCCCGGGACCGGTTCGCCCAGACGGTGCCCGGCCGCGCGCATCGGCCCACGGCCGAGGTGGTCATCGCCGAGCTCGGTTCCCAGGCCGGCCTGGTCGGCGCCGCCGACCTCGCCCGAATCTGAGCAGCCCGAATCTGAGCAGCCCGAATCTGAGCAGCCCGAATCTGAGCGGCCCGGATTCGAGCGGCCCGGATCTGAGCAGCCCGGACCAGGGCAGCCTGGTTCAGACGCCCGGGCCGCCCGGCCCCGGTCGGGCCGGGCGGTAGTCCGGCACCAGCTCGACGGCGAGTTCCTCCAGGAACAGGCCCGTGTCGGCGACGACCCCGACGGCGTGTGCGCTGGTGCGTTCCGTGAGGGCGTGCACCGTCGTCGGGTTCACGTCGACGCAGGCGACCGGGATCGAGGCCGGCAGGATATTGCCGGTGGCCACGGAGTGTTGGGCGCTGGCGACCATCAGCGCGTAGCCGACCCCGCGTAGCGCCGCGCGCATCGCCCGCTGCCCCTCGACCACGTCGGTGTGGACGTCGGGCAGCGGGCCGTCGTCGCGCACGGAGCCGACGAGCACGAAGGTCTTGTTCGCCTTCACCATCGCGTGCATGATCCCCTGGGAGAGGACGCCGGACTCCACCGCGGCCCGGATAGAGCCCTCGCGGCGGATCGCGTTGATCGCGCGGATGTGCTGTTCGCTGCCTCGCTGCACCCGGCCGCTGCGCAGCGGCCCGAGGCCGAGCGGGGAGCCGTAGAGCGCCGCCTCCACATCCAGCGTCGCCAGCGCGTTCCCGGTGAACAGGACGTCGACGTAGCCGGCCTCGACCAGGGCGACGAGCGCGGGCGCGGCGCCGGTGCTGACGACCGTCTGCCCGGCCACCCACAGTACCTGGGCGCCCTCGGCCTTGACCTCGCGGACCTGGCGGGCGATCGCCTTCACCAGGACCGCCTGCGGCTGGGTGGAGCTCGGCAGCGGTGCGCCGAGCGCCTCGTACTCGGCGTAGATCCGGCTGGAGTGGTCGGTGACCGGCAGGACGACTTTCACCCCGTCCACCCCGCAGACGATCATGTCGCCGGCGCGGACGTCCGTCACCGGGACGGTACGTACCCGCCCGCCGGAGACGACCAGGCCGCAGTCCATCTCGGGGTGTTCCACCGGGACCCATTGGCCGTCGAGATGGACGACGGTCTCCAGGTTCGTGGTCGAGTAGAAGTCCGGCGGGAAGGCGCCGTCGCGGTCCGCGGCCTCGCAGCGCGCCGTGCCCGCCTCGACCTTGTTCACGCCGTGGACCTGGATGCGCATGAGGATGCGCATGAGCCGGCGCGGCGTCTCGGCACCGACGGTGATGACCGCGTGGGACTCGTCGTCGTGGCTGCGCCCCAGGTCAATGTGATCCACCCGGTAGTCGCCGCCGTAGTCCAGTACGTCGTCGAGCACCCGGGCCAGTACACCGGTGTCCATGAGGTGCCCGTGCACCTCGACCTTCTCGTGGTAACGCACGCCCAACGCCTTCCCTTCGGTGCCAGTACGACGGCTGCCACGCCGACGTCGTCCTCAGGCCCGATGCCACGCACCGGCCCTGCCTTCCCTCCGGTGTGCCCCGGGGGTGCGACCGTTCCCGGGATCCGGCCGGGACGCGAGCACGTCCGGAGGAGCGCGCCCCGACTACGCGGCCACGCACCGACGCCGGCCGCACCGCCGGTACGCCGCCGCAGGTTCATCGCGGCGGCTCACGTCCCGGACCGTCGCGGTCAGATCACCGCGCCGTCGTCGGGGCCGTCGAAATCGGTGGGCGGTCGGTCACCCATGCGGGCGACGAGGGTGCCGACCCCACCGAGGATCAGTAGCACGCCGGTGACATCCTGCGCGCGGGACTGGTTGAAGCCGATCAGGGTCGGCACGACGAGGAACACCACCCCGAGGGCGATCGAGCCCAGCGCCCAGCGGGTCACCGGCCGGATCCGGGGCAGGGGCGGCGCCGGCGGCGGCACGTAGTGGTCGTCCTCCGGGTCCGGCGGGGCGTCCGCCGATCCGCCGAGGTCGATCACGACGAAGTCGGCCGGGTCGGCGCCGCGCCCGGCGCCGATGCCGGGCGGATTCAGCCCCGGGGGCGGCGCCTCGTCCAGACCGGGATCGGTGCGGTCGTCCGGCGCGGGCGGAACACCGGGCTCGAACGGCGGACGCAGGATGATCACGGTAGGGCGACGGGTGTCGCCGAGGTCCTCCGCCGCCGGCCACCGTCGGCTCTCCGGCTCGTCGTCGAAGTGCGCGATGAGATCGAGGAAGGCCGCGTCGTCGGCCTCCTGGGAACGGGGCGACGACCGCGCGGCGGGCTCCTCGGGGCGAGGCCCGGGCGGTTCCCCGTCGGCCGGGCCCGCCGGCCCGCCCTCGGCGGCGACGCCTCCGTCCGCCTCCGGCTTCCCCGGGGCGCCGGCCGCGGCGTCCGGTCGCCCGGTCGAGGACGGCAGACCTGGCGGGTGAGTCGAGGCTGGCGGGTGAGTCGAGGCCGGTGGGTGGATCGAAGCCGGCGGGCCGGCCGACGACGGCGGTCCGGTCGGGCTGGGGTCCGTGGGGGCCGCCGCAGCGGCGCCGGCGGGTCCGGACTGCCCCCCGCCTGCGGCGTTCCCGGCCACGCCGGACGCCTCGCCGCCCGCGGGCGTGCCTGCAGGCCCGGACGGGCCGGATTCGGCCGGCAGGGCGGCGCCGCACCCGGTGGGTGACACCCCGGCTCCCGCCGCCGCCCCGCGGTCCGCCACCGGACGGTCGGGCTCCGCCGCGCCCGCCGCGGACGGCCGGGGCTCGCCCTGACCCGGCGCCGGCGGATGCTCAGCCATCGTCGTGGGGGGTGTCGGGCACGAGCGCGCGCGCCGCGTGCCGCTGGACGAAGTCCAGACTGCCTTTGAAGATTGTTTCCTTGTCGTTGTCGAGGGTTGCCACGTGCCAACTGTCCGGCAGCAGCCGCTCCTCGATCGGCGCGCGCACCCCGGCCAGCAGGATCGCCCCCGAGCTCGGCTCCACCACGTGGTCGACGACGCTTCGGTACGCGAGCACCGGACAGTCGATCCGCCCGAGGTCGCCGCGGGTGACCCCCCACAGCTTGCGCAGCGAGGCGAACGCGAGCAGCGGCACCCGGTCGTAGCCGACCTCGGGCACGCCCTTGGCCTTCACGTCGCCGGCGACGCCGCGCACGGCCGGGATGACCCGCCCGAGCAGCGGCGCGAGCGCGGCGTGCCACCGCTCGGTCGACAGGCTCGCGTTCACCGTGACCACGCCGGCGATGTCAGAGCCGTGCTCCTCGGCCAGCCGCAGCGTCAGCGTCCCGCCCATCGACAGGCCCATGACGAACACCTGCTCACAGTCCGCGCGCAGGCGCAGGAACGCGCCCTGCACGGTGGTGTACCAGTCCGGCCAGGTGGTCGGGACCATGTCCTGCCAACGGGTGCCGTGGCCCGGCAGCAGCGGGCAGGAGACGGTCAGCCCGGCAGCGGCGAGGGACTCGCCCCACGGCCGCATGCTGCCCGGAGAGCCGGTGAACCCGTGGACCAGCAGGACGCCCACCGGGCCACCCGCGAACTCGAACGGTTCGGCACCGGGTAGGACGGCTGTGCCGGTGGAGCCCGCCATCGTGATCCGCCCTTCGTGCCCTGGGCCCGCCCGCATGCCACGTCGCGGGCGGCGAGAAAGGAAAGCGCCGGTAAACATATGCTCGCACGGTCCGCGGGTTGAGGCCACGGTCGTACGTATCTCGCGGTCGTGCGGACGCCGTCGGAACGCCAGAAGCCAGCCGGGACCGAGAACGCCCCGGCTGGGATGATATAGGCGCGGGCCTGTCCGCGCGCGCCCGGCGAGTCCCGTGCTGTCGGCGCCAGGCCGGGAGCCGTGGGCACCACCCGGGCCGCGTCGGCGTTAGATGGACGTGATGATGGCCGATCCCCAGGCTTGCGGGCGGCTCCCGCACACCGGCGACCATGGCCGGGCCCCGTCCGCCGCCCGGCTCGCGTACCGTCGCCGTCCGCGAGCCGCGGAGCGCCGCCGTGCCCCACCTGGCGCGCGGTGGGATGCTCGGGTCTGGTGTGATCGGCGTCGGCGGATGGAGACGGGCGGCCCGGCCACGGTCGCCCCAGGCGGGCGTCGTCTGACGGCGGTGACCAGGCGGGAGCTGTCTTGTTCTACTGGGTGCTCAAGGCGGTCCTGACGCCGATCCTTCGGGTGTTCTGGCGTCCGTGGGTGGAGGGAGCCGAGAACATCCCCCTGCAGGGCCCCGCGATCCTCGCCGGAAACCACCTCTCCTTTCTGGATCACTTCTTCCTGCCGGTGGTGATCCCGCGTCGGGTGACCTTCCTGGCCAAGAGCGACTACTTCACCGAGGCCGGCGTCAAGGGCTGGTTCAAGCGCGTGTTCTTCAGCGGCGCCGGCCAGATCCCGATCGACCGCAGCGGCGGCAAGGCGAGTGAGGGCGCCCTTCGCTCCGGCGTGCGTGTCCTGCGCCAGGGCCGGCTGATCGGCATCTACCCGGAGGGGACCCGCTCGCCCGACGGCCGCCTGTACCGCGGCAAGATCGGCGTGGCCCGGATGGCCCTGGAGGCCGGCGTGCCGGTGATCCCGGTCGCGATGATCGGCACGTTCGAGGTGCAGCCGCCCGGTCAGCTCGTGCCGAAGATCCGCCGGATCGGGATGCGGGTCGGTCGGCCCCTCGACTTCTCCCGCTACGCCGACATGGCGGACGACCGGTTCGTGCTGCGGTCGATCACCGACCAGATCATGTACGAGCTGATGGCCCTGTCGGGCCAGGAGTACGTGGACATGTACGCCAAGCGGGCCAAGGAGGAGATTGCCGCCGCTCGCGCCGCTGGCACCTCGGTGCCGGTTGGACGGTCGGCACCGGCGGCGGGGACGGTGCCGACCGCGGGGACGGTGCCGGTGCCGGCGGCGTCGGGACACGTGCCGGCGGCGGGGACGGCGGCGGGGACGGCGGCGGGGGGCCCCGAGGGACCGGCCGCCGTGGCGGGCGAACGCCCGGCCCGGCCCGTGACCGCGCCGGCGCATCCGCGAGGCTCCGACGGCCACGCCGACCGGGCGGTCTGACCCGGCTGCGGGCAACACGGCAGGATGGTCGCGTGCGTGGCGATTTCGATCCTTTGCCGGCGGCGGTTGATCGGTCGGACGGCACGCGCCGGCGGCGGCGTGTTCCGGGTCCGCGGCCGGACCGTGCTCGTCGTACCGGCGCGACCGACGCGCGCCGTGGCTCCCGCCGGCTCGCCACGCTGCTGCTCGCGCTCGGTGCGCTCGCCGGCTGCCTGGTCGCCGGCGGCCCGGCCGCGCTCGCGGCGCCCACTCCGTCGGCCGCGGTGACCGCGTTCCCGTCGGCGGCGCCGGGTCCCGCGGGTCCCACCGCCGCCGCTCCCGCCGACGCCGCCGCTCCCGCCGACGCCGCCGCTCCCGCTCCGGCCGGCACCATCGACCGCTCAGGGGCCTACCTGACCGACGGCGAGCGCCGGGCGGTCGTCCTCCGCGGTATGACGGTGCCGGCCGGAGTCACCCCGACCGCCGCCGACCTCGACACCTGGATCGGCTACGGCTTCAGCGGCGTGCGCCTCGCGGTGCCGGTGGCCGCGGGCGGCCGCTTCCCGGTCACCGCCGGCTGGCCGGTGCCCGATGCCGCCGCGCGCGTAGCCACCGATCCCGGGCTTGACCAGGTCGCGGGCCTGGCCCGCACGTTCACCGGCCGCGGGATGCGAGTCGTGCTGCGGCTCGTCCCCGCCGCCCGGGGCCAGGCGCTGTCGAGCGCGACGCTCACAACCGGCCTCGGCCGGCTGGCGAGCCGGTTCCGCGGCGAGCCGGGCCTGATCGGCTACGAGGTCCCGGCCGCCGCGGGCGCCGGGACGGCGCTGACCGCCACCGTCGCGGCGCAGGACCCCCGCCACCTGCTGTGGCGGGACCGCCCGGCGCCGTTCGACGCCGCCGCCACCGTCGCCGTCAACGACCCGACCGGCTACCTGGTCGGGTGGAAGGACGGCTCGCCCGCAGCGGTGCGCGGCCTGGTGTCGGCCGCGGACGCGTTCGGGCTGAGCTGGTTCTATGACGCGCCCAGCGGCACGGGTGGGACGGTCGGCACCGATCCGCCGCAAGCCCTGGGCGGTGGTCCGCTCCCGGCCGCCCCGGCGGAGATCGTCCGCCCGTACCCGATGGCCGTCGCGGGAACGCCCGAGTCGCTGCGGTTCGACGACGCGCGGGTCCTCACGGTCACCTACCGGACCGCCGCGCCCGCCGGGGGTTCCCTCGCGCCCGGTGCGGCGACGGCCATCAGCGTGCCGGCGTGGTCCTACCCGCAGGGCTATCAGGTCCAGGTCGTCGGCGCGCGGGTGACCTCGGCACCGGGTGCGGGCCTGCTGTGCGTCGTGGCCGAGCCCGGGGCGGCCCGGGTCGACGTCCGGGTCTCCCCGGCCACCGCCGGCCCGCAGGTGAGCGCGCCCACGGCCGCGGGCGCAGGCGGCTGCGTCCCCTCGTCGAGACCCGCGGCGGCATCGGCGGGATCGGCGGGATCGGGCGCCCCCGCGGCCGCCGACCGCCGCGACGACGACTACTCCGGGCCGCTGCTGTGGGTGCTGCCACTGGTCGGGGCGGCCGGCGCGGCGGCGCCGCTCGCGTTCGTGCTGCGGCCGTGGCGCCGGCGTTCGGGCCGTTCGGGCCGTTCCGGCCGCCCCGGCTGGTCGCCGCTGGACCCGGCGACGCCGGACCCGCGCCCCGCGCCGGCCGCCCCGGCGGACCGGCGGCCGGCGGTGGCTCCGGGGCAGGCGCCGGTTCCCGCCGATCCGGCCGGCGGAGGAGACTGAGCCGGTGGGCACCCGATTCTTCTACGACACCGAGTTCATCGAGCGCCGTGAGGCCGATCATCTCTGGCTGGATCTGGTCAGCATCGGCATCGTCAGCGAGGACGGCGCGCAGCGCTACTACGCCGTGTCCACCGAGTTCGACCCGGCCTTCGCGGTGCCGTGGGTCCGCCGCAATGTCCTCGACCAGCTACCGGCGCCGGCCGACGCGGCGTGGCGATCCCGCGCGCGAATCCGCGAGGAGATCGCCGCGTTGCTGACCGCCGACGGCACGCCGGAGCTGTGGGCCTGGTATGGCGCCTACGACCACGTGGTGCTCTGCCAGCTTTTCGGAACGATGACCGACCTGCCCGCGCAGTTGCCGCGGTTCACCCGGGATCTGCGCCAGCTCTGGGAGGACGTCGGCCGCCCGGCGCTGCCGTCGCCGCCGGCCAACGCTCACGACGCCCTCGCCGACGCCGTGCACAACCTGGCTCGCTGGGAGGTCCTCGCCCCGCTGCGGGCCCGGGTCGCCGCCGCTCCGCCCGCGCGGCGCTGACGCCCCACCGCGGGCTCGTCGCGAAGACATCGCCCCTTCTGCGTGGTCGAGTCGCCACGCCCGGTGACCAAATCGCTTCCCGGGTGCGGACCTGCCGTTACGCTGCCGCCGGCGTGGCCTGCGCGCTCGACAGGAGGATTCGCGATGAGGATCGGCGTACTGACCGGCGGCGGCGACTGCCCCGGGCTCAACGCGGTGATCAGGGCCGTCGTCCGCAAGGGCGAGGGCGTCTACGGGCACAGCTTCGTGGGGTTCCGGGACGGCTGGCGCGGGCCGCTGACCGGTGACACGGTGCCGCTCGACACCGCCGCCGTGCGGGGCATCCTGCCGCGCGGCGGGACCATCCTCGGGTCGAGCCGCACGAACCCCTATGCGGCCGTGGACGGGCCGTCGTTGATCCGCGAGAACCTGGCGGCCGCCGAGATCGACGCGCTCATCGCGATCGGCGGGGAGGACACCCTCGGCGTGGCCGCGCAGCTCCACGCCGAGGGTCTGCCCGTGGTCGGGGTGCCCAAGACCATCGACAACGATCTGTCCGCCACCGACTACACCTTCGGCTTCGACACCGCCGTCAACATCGCCACCGAGGCGATCGACCGCCTCCACACCACCGCGGAAAGCCACCACAGGGTGCTCATCCTCGAGGTGATGGGGCGCCACGCCGGGTGGATCGCCCTGCACAGCGGCATGGCCGGCGGCGCGAACGTCATCCTCATCCCGGAACGGCCGTTCGACTTCGACAAGGTCTGCGCCTTCGTCGAGGCCCGCTTCGCCACCCACTACGCCCCGATCATCGTCGCCGCGGAGGGCGCCACCCCGATCGCCGGCACCATGGTCACGAGGGAGGGCGAGCTCGACGCCTTCGGCCACGTCCGCCTGCAGGGCATCGCCCAGGTGCTCGAGACCGAGATCCGTGGCCGTACCGGCCGGGACGCCCGCGCCACCGTGCTCGGCCATCTCCAGCGCGGCGGCACGCCGACCGCGTTCGACCGCTGGCTCGCGACGCGCTTCGGCCTGCACGCCGTCGACGCGGTGCACGAGGGCGACTTCGGGGTGATGGTCGCCCTGCACGGGACCCGCGTCGACCGCGTGCCGCTGGCGGAGGCGACCCGCGAGCTCAAGACGGTGCCCGAGGAGCTCTACAACGAGGCGGAGATCTTCTTCGGCTGAGCGGAAACATGTCGGCCGGTTGACCGGCTCACATGGCGGCGGGGACCGTACCCTGGTGTCTCGTGAGCGCATTGGATGTCTGGCGGACCCTCCCGGCCAAGCAGCAGCCGTCGTGGCCCGACCTCGAGGAACTGCAGACCGCCTACAACCAGCTTGCGGCGCTTCCCCCGCTGGTCACGGCCCCGGAGGTGCGTTCGCTCACCGAGCGCCTCGCGATGGTCGCCCGGGGTGAGGCATTTCTGCTTCAGGGCGGTGACTGCGCCGAGACCTTCGCGGCGAACACCGCCAACAAGATCCGCGACAAGGTCAAGACGCTGCTGCAGATGGCGGTCGTGCTCACCTACGGCGCGAGCACGCCGGTGGTGAAGGTCGCCCGCATCGCCGGCCAGTACGCCAAGCCGCGTTCCGCCGACATCGAGTCGAGCACCGGCCTGCCGTCCTACCGCGGCGACGCCGTCAACGACATCGCGGCCACCGCCGCGGCCCGCCGGCCGGACCCGATGCGCATGGTCGCCTCCTACCATCAGAGCGCCATAACGCTGAACCTCGTCCGGGCGTTCGCCACCGGCGGTTTCGCGGACCTGTCGAAGGTCCACGAGTGGAACAAGGCGTTCGTGCGCGACTCGGCGGCCGGCCGGCGCTACGAGGTGATGGCGACGAACATCGAGCGGGCGCTGGCCTTCATGGCCGCCTGCGGCATCGACCTCGGCAGCGCGGCGCTGACCGGGGTGGAGCTGTTCACCAGCCACGAGGGTCTCCTGCTGGAGTACGAGCGCGCCCTCACCCGGGTGGAGGACTCCACCGGCAACCCGTACGACCTGTCCGCGCACATGATCTGGATCGGGGAGCGGACCCGGGACCTCGACGGCGCCCACGTCGACCTGCTGTCCCGGGTCGGCAACCCGATCGCCTGCAAGGTCGGGCCGAAGGCCAGCCCCGACGAGGTTCTCGAGCTCGCCGAGCGGCTCAACCCGCAGCACGTCCCCGGCCGGCTGACCCTGATCACCCGGATGGGCGCAGGCAAGATCCGTGACGCCCTCCCGCCGATCATCGAGAAGGTCAACGCCGCCGGCCCGCCGGTCGTCTGGTCCTGCGACCCGATGCACGGCAACACCCGCGACGTCGGCGGCGTCAAGACCCGCCACTTCGACGACGTGCTCGACGAGGTCTTCGGCTTCTTCGAGGTGCACAAGGCCCTGGGCACTCACCCGGGCGGCCTGCACATCGAGCTGACCGGCGAGAACGTCACCGAGTGCCTCGGCGGTGCCGAGCTGATCGGCGAGGAGGATCTCGGCGGCCGTTACGAGACCGCCTGCGACCCGCGCCTGAACACCGGGCAGGCCCTCGAGCTGGCCTTCCTCGTCGCCGAGATGCTCCAGCACGCGCGGGGTGAGCGTGCCGCCGCGATGCAGGAGCTCCCCACCGTCTAGACGAGTAGGTCCCCGAAACCAGGGCGGGACTGCCTTCCCGCGCATCGCAGCGGCCGCGTCGGAGGCAGGCCCGGGGGCGACGCAGCGCGTCGTTCAGTAGCGCGTGGTTCAGTCGGTGGGGGCGGACCGGTAGTCCGTGGCGGCGCCCGCAGCTCCATCACCGTCGCCCGCCGGCTGACCCCCCGTTCCGGTGGACGTCATGACGCTGGGCGCCCTGGCCCCCACCCGTGCCGCATCCGTCCCCGGAACCGTCGTCACTGTGGCTCCTGCGCCGACCGCCGCGGTCGCCGTGCCGGCCTGGTCGCCTGTGCCCATCTGGCCCGCTTGGCTCGTGCCGCCGCCCGCCTGGCCGGTGCGAGCAGGCGGGTTGGGGACTCCGGTCGGGCCGGCGGTGCCTGCCGGCCCGACGGCGTCCGGTATGCGTGGTGGGGCCCCGGCCGCCGGCGTCGCCGAGGGCGCGCCGATCGGGGCGGCAGGGGCCGCAGCGCTCGGTCGCGTCGGCGCGGCGGGCGCCGGACGCGGCGCGACTGGCTCGGCCGCGCGGTCCACCCCGCTCGGACCGTGCGTGGCATCCTCGGCCAGGCCGCTGATCGAGGTGCTGGCCGGCGTCGGCGCAATGGTCGGCCCGGCGTCGCTCGGGGAGGTCGTCGTGTCCGGTGCGGCGGTCGGCGGAAGCTCCTGCGATTCAGTGACCGTCGCCGTGGTGGGTGCGGCGTGCGTGGGATGCGCCGCGGTGGCGGCGGTCGCGCGCGGAAGACGGGGGCCGAGGGCGTTGCGGAACTCGTCGATGAGGTCGATCGCCACCCGGGCGGCTTCGGTCGTGCCCGGAGGCAGGGCGGCGAGGACGGGCGTCAGCCGGTTGGACTGCTCGGTGGTGAAGGCATCCATCGTCGCCCAGGCGTCGGCGTTTCCTGCGGTGGCGCTGGCGAGCAGCACCCGCGAGCCGGCCCGCGCCTGCGCGCACCAGGCCCGCAGCAGGCTGTTGACCGTGCCGGCATCCGCGTGGCGGCCGGGCGGGGCAGGGGCAGGGGTCGGCGCCGAGGCTGTCGAGGCGGCTGCCATGCGCGGGGCGACCGTGGTGCCCGGGGCGGCTGTTGTGTTGGGCGCGGCCGCTGGGGGCGGGGCGGCAGGTGCGACAGGGAGAGCTGACGCGGCCGGTGGCGTCGGTGGGGCCGCCACGGCGGACGGGCCTGGTCGCCCCGGTGCTGCCGGCCGGCCGGGGGGTGGCACCGGGTTCGGCCCGGCCGGGGCGCCCGCTCCGACGGGTGGGAGGAGCCCGACGGGCGGGTGGGGAAGGCCCGTCCCCGCGGCGCGCGGCAAGCCGAATGGATCATTTGGGTGCGACGGGTCCGCAGGGCCTGACGGCTGACCGGCGGGACCGGCGGCCGCCGCGGACGTCCGCAACGCCGACGGGAGCGTGCCGACCTCGGCCCGTGAGGAGGCCTCAGGTACGGCGGCCAGGCTGCCAGGGGCGACCGTGGCGGGTGCGATCAGTGGGGGGATGCCGGCCGCCGCGGGCTGGCCGAGCGCGGTTGCCGCCGGCGAGCGGTTCCCGGCAGGCGCCCCGGCGCCGCCGGTATTGGCATGCTCGACGGGGGCACCCTCGCCAAGAGTGATCGTGCGTAGCTCGTTCATGCGGGTGCCGGCCACGTCGAGGCGGGTCTTCGCCTTGGCGACCGGATCGCGCACCAGCGATACCTGGAGGTTCTCGACCCGCCGTTTGACGCTGTAGAGCGTCTCACCGGGCAGGGCGTCCTCCGCGCTGACGGCGAGACCGGCCAGGGCCACCGCGCCGGCGAGGGAGACGGCCAGCAGCGGGCGGGCGGCGCGCAGGACCCGGCCACGCCGCGGTGGGGCCGGACGCACCCGCCGTCCGGTGACGCCCGAGCCGCGGGCCACCGTTGGCCCGGCGAGTGCTGGTGTGGCGCGGGTCTGGTCGGCGAGGGAGGCGAGCAGGCGGGCGCGCACGGCGGCGTGGCGGGCCGGACTCATCCGGGGGGTCGGGAGGTCACGCAGGGCCGCCGCCGTGGTGACCAGGCGCAGATCGGCGGCGTCGGCCGGCGGGCGCTGACCGTCCAGCAGCGCGGCGGCCTGCTCGGAGCGGGTTCGACGCGGCCGCCACCACCGGGAACCGAGCTGCCGAGGCCCGGGTTGCTCCACCCTGGCGAAATCCCGGTCGCGGCCGCGCGCTGCCCTCACGTCCTCCCCCTGGGAGCGGTCGTGCGGCGGCGGTCCGGGAGCCGGCTGCCCCCGCGCTGGCCCGACCGAGGTCTACCGTCGTTCAGTTACCGAACTGCCACACAGTGTTCACGTGTACTGTACTACCTTTTTCGATCTTGGAGTTGGGCTGGGGGGACTGGGCTGTCACCCGGTCGGTCGGGTTGCCGAGCACGGCGAACCGGTCGATCTTCAGCCCACGCTGGCGCAGGATGTTCTCGGCGTCGCGGTAGGACTTGCCGATCACTTTGGGGACGGTGACCTGCACGCCGCTGCCGTCACCCCCGCCGTCACCCCCGCCGGTGGTGTCGGTTCCGTCGTCGGGCGCGGCGGCGACCGTGAGCGTCACGGTGCTGTTCGGCGCGATCGGTTGGCCGGCCGCGGGGGCGGTGCCGAGGACGTTGTCGGGGGCCGTGTCCTCGGTGACGGCCAGATCGCGCTGAACCGTCACTCCCGCGACGCCGAGGGCGTCGATCTCCGCCTTGGCCGCGTCGTAGGTCTTGCCGATGAGATCGGCCGGCATCTGTCTGGTGTCCGGGCCGCTCGACATGATCAGAGTGACGCCGTCGCTGGGCTTGAGCACCGTGTTGACGGCCGGGTTCGTGCCGATCACATGGCCGGCCGGGACGGTGTCGCTGGCCTGGTTGATCAGCCCACCCACGGTGAGGTTGACCTCCTTGAGCCGGGCCGTGGCCTGTTCCTGGGTGAGGTTGGCGAGGTCCGGCACACCGACGGTCGCGGGACCGGAACTCAGCCGCAGAGTGATCACCGCGCCCTTGTCGACCTTCGTCCCGTCCCTGGGGTCCTGCTGGGCGACGTGGCCGGCGGCCACGGTGGGGTTGGCGACCGGATCGAGGTAGGTCGGCCTGAGCCCGTGGTCCCGCAGCATCGTCTCGGCGTCCGACTTGCTGAGGCTGGTCAGCAGCGGGACCTCGATCTTGTCGCTGGACAGCAGGCGCACTGCGAGGAAGCCGAGCAGCAGGACCAGGATCGCCGCGCCGCCCACGGCGAACGGCGCGTACCGGCGCGCGCCGGAGCCGGGGCTGGCGGCGCGGCGGCGCCCGTGACCGGCGCCGAGGTAGCTGGTGGAGGTCGGGGTCGGCGGGACGGAGGAGCGGTAGAGCGCCCCGGTGCCGGGCTGGCTGGCCACGCCGCCCGCGTACGGCGGCCCGGCGGCCGGGTCGTGCTCCGCGATCCCAGCCCTCGGCCGTCCCGACTCCGCGCCGGTGAACGGAACGGCGCCGTGCGGATCGTCGTAGTCGGTGTCGTAGTCGGTGGGCTGGAAGGGGCGGGTGTAGTCGGGCCGCGGATCCTCGGGGGGCGGCCCCATCAGGCCGATCCGCTCGACCTCGCCGGTGAAGCCGGTCTGGTAGGCGTCCGGCGCGGGCAGGTACGGCCCGATGCGGCGCAGCTCGTCGAGCAGCGCCGCGCCGTCGGCGGGCCGGCGGGCCGGGTCGCGCGCCGTCGCCCGCAGCACGAGGCCGTCGAGTTCCGCCGGCACGCCCTCGACGATGGTGGACGGCGCCGGCACGTCGCCGTGGACGGACTGGTAGGCCATCGACATCGGGGTCGCGCCGCTGTGCGGAAGATGGCCGGTCAGCGACTCGAACAGCACGACCCCGGCGGCGTAGACGTCGCTGCGGGTGTCGGCGGTGCCGAGGGTGACCTGTTCGGGCGCGAGGTACCCGACGGTGCCCATCACCACCCCGTCGGTGAGTGCCTGGGTGGGCTGGCCGAGCGGGCGGGCCAGGCCGAAGTCGGCCACCTTCACCTGGCCGTCGTCGCCGAGCAGGATGTTCTCGGGCTTGATGTCGCGGTGGATGATGCCCGCGTCGTGCGCGGCGGCGAGCGCCTCCATCACGGGCTCGATGATCTCGACGGCTTCGGCGACCGGCAGCCGCCCCCGGGCGCCCAGGTGCTGGCGCAACGACCGGCCGCGCACCAGCTCCATGACCAGGTAGTTGATCAGACCGGCCGAGGTGTGGTCGGAGCCCTGGTCGAGCACCGAGACGACCCGGGGGGTGTTCAGGCGCGCCACCGCCTTGGCCTCGCGGTGGAAACGGCCGACGAACTCCGGGTCGTGGTTGAGGTTGGGATGCATGACCTTGAGGGCGACGAGCCGGTCCAGCCGGTTGTCGTGTGCGACGTACACCGTCGCCATGCCGCCGACGGCGAGTCGTTCCTGCGCCGTGTAGCGGCCGTCGAGAAGCCGACCTATGACGGGGTCGGCCACGGTGGCATCCACGGGAGACAGTTTACGATCGTTGCCGAACCATGCCGCTACCGGAGCCACGCGGCGTTAGCTCCGGATTCGGATGAGGGGCGGCGGCGAACGCATCTGCATGTCCCGCGGACATGGCGTTGCCTATCGCGTTACCGGCCGATGGTCTTCGGCTGAATACCTGACCCTGCCGGTATACGGCGATGGCGCCGCGCGGATCCGCCGCGGCGCACGGATACCGCCGCCAATCCGCCCCGGCCGGCGATGGGTGTGCCCCGGCACGTCCGAGCCGTCGCCGTCCGTGAGGATGAGGTTCGCGGGCCGTCGCCCGTCGGGGTGCCGCCCCCGATTCGCGGGCCCCCGGTCCGGCCGCCGCACGTGGGCGGCGTGCCTCGATCCGGCTCGGTGGCGGTTGCGGGCGGGCTAGACTGGGGCCGCACCGGGGAGCCCGTGGACATGGGCTGAGAGGCCGGCCAGGAACACCGTCGGCGACCCGCATACCCGATCGCGGTCATGCGCGCGTGGGGAGGATGGTCATCATGTCGCAGGCTCCGTCAGGTCGCGTCGTTGCCGCGCCGGAGTGGTCCCGGCCGCCCGGCCTCGCGTCGTCCGGCGCCGTCGAGCCGGTCGAGGGTGACGAGCTTGTGATCGCCGGGCGTCCCTACGGCAGCCGCCTGCTGGTGGGGACGGGCAAGTTCGCGGCTCACGAGGTGATGCGCGACAGCCTGCTCGCCTCCGGCGCCGAGATCGTGACGGTCGCGCTGCGCCGGGTCGACCTCGACCGCGCTGGCGAGGGCGACGTGCTCGACTTCGTCCCGCCGGGGATGACGCTGCTGCCCAACACCTCCGGTGCCGCGGATGCGGCGGAGGCGTTGCGGCTGGCCCGCCTGGGCCGCGCCGCCACCGGCACCGCCCTGGTCAAGCTGGAGGTCACCCCGGACCCGCGGACGCTGGCCCCGGATCCGATCGAGACCCTGCGCGCCGCCGAGCTCATGGTGGCCGACGGCTTCACCGTCCTGCCGTACTGCTCGGCGGACCCGGTCCTGGCCCGCCGCCTGGAGGAGGCCGGCTGCGCCACGGTCATGCCGCTCGGTAGCTGGATCGGCTCGAACCGCGGGCTGCGCACCCGGGACGCGATCGAGGCGATCGTGGCGGGTGCGGGCGTGCCGGTGATCGTCGACGCCGGCCTCGGTGTGCCCTCGGACGCGGCCGAGGCCATGGAGATCGGCGCGGCCGCGGTGCTGGTCAACACGGCCATCGCGGTGGCGGCCGACCCGGTGCGGATGGCCCGGGCCTTCGCGCTGGCGACCGTCGCCGGGCGGCTGGGCCACCTGGCCGGGCAGGCGGGGACCGGGACGGCCACCGCGGCATCCGCGTCCTCGCCGCTCACCGGCTTCCTCGGCGCTCTCGGCACCCCCGCGAACGGCAACGGCAGGGTGGCCGGGTGAGCGCGCCGCCGGGGGAGTTCGCCCGGGAGCTCGCCGCGCTGGACCTGTCGGGACTGTCCGACCGGTCGCGGCGCGCGACGCCGGCGGAGGTCGACGAGGTGCTGCGCCGGGTCGTGCCCGGTCCGGGTGGGCGGGGCGAGCCGGCACCGGGGCGGGTCGGCCTCGACGAGCTGGCCGTCCTGCTCTCGCCGGCCGCGACGGGTCGGCTGGAGGAGCTCGCGCTCGCCGCCCGGGCGATCACGCTGCGCCGCTTCGGTCGGGCCGTGCGACTGTTCGCCCCGCTGTACGTCTCGAACGCCTGCCTGTCGTCCTGCACCTACTGCGGCTTCGCCAAGGGTCTGCCGGTCGCGCGGCGCACGCTCAGCGTCGACGAGGTGGCGGCCGAGGGTCGGCTGCTGGCCGAGCGGGGCTTCCGCCACGTGCTGCTGGTCGCCGGGGAACACCGCGTCGAGGTGTCCGCCGACTACCTCGTCGCCGTGGTGGAGCGGCTGCGGCCGATGTTCCCGTCGCTGTCGATCGAGACGCAGACCTGGTCGGACGACACCTACGCCCGGCTGGTGCGGGCCGGGCTGGAGGGCGTCGTCCACTACCAGGAGACCTACGACCGGGCCCGGTACGCCGAGGTGCACGTCGCGGGCTGGAAACGCGACTACGACCGCCGGCTGTCGTCGTTCGAGCGGGCCGCGGGCGCCGGGGCACGCCGGCTCGGGATCGGCGCGCTGCTCGGCCTCGCCCCGGACTGGCGTGCCGACGTGCTCGCCCTGGCTGCCCACGCCTCGTTCCTGTCGCGGCGGTACTGGCGGACCGAGGTGTCGGTCGCGCTGCCGAGGATCAAGCCCAGTGCCAGCGAGTTTCCGCCGGTCGTCGTCGTCTCCGACGCCGAGTTCGTGCAGGCGTACGCGGCCCTGCGGCTGTTCGAGCCCGACCTCGCGCTGACGCTGTCCACCCGGGAGCCGGCGGCGATGCGCGACGGCCTGGTCCGCATCGCCGTGACGACGATGAGCGCGGGTTCCTCCACCGAGCCCGGCGGCTACGGTTCGCCGGGTACCGCCCAGGAGCAGTTCTCGATCTCGGATGAGCGCCCGCCGGCCGAGGTCGCCGCGATGCTCGTCGCGGCCGGCTACGAGCCGGTGTGGAAGGACGCCTTCCCTCTCGTCGACCCGCGGTGATGGCGGAACTCGACGCCGTCGGCGCGGAGCACTCCGCCCAGGGCCGTTTGGAACCCGGCCCGGCGGAGCCGGCCCGGACGATGCCGGCGCTATCGCGCTGTTCTGCGTGCGGACGGTGCCGATGCAATTCCCCTATGCGCGGTTTGAGGGCAGATGTGGGGCACTGTTCGTAATGTAGGGAGGGCCTGCTCCGTCCTTCTCGACCCGAATGACCGCGCGCGTCGCTAAGACCACTAGAGTGCCGGGCGTGCCTCGCATTCACCTGGTGTCGAACCTGCCCGGGGTGAACGCGCTCGGCGACCATCTGCGCGCAGCGGGTCTCGGCCCGACCTCGGCACGGTCGGCGGACGCGCTTCTCGTCCTCATCGATCGTCCCCTCGACCACGTCGAGCAGGAGCTGCTCGACCGCGCCCGGCAGTCCGTCCCGGTGCTGCTCGCCGGCCCGACCGTGCGCGCCCTGCCCGCCGACAGCCCGCTGGTGGAGGCGTCCGGCCTCATTCCCGGCCGGGCGACGCCCCCCTACGAGCTGCGGTTGCAGGCCGGGCCGCAGGGCAGCGCGATCATGGCCCGATCGGGTGACTTTCGCCCCCGGGAGAGCTGGGTCATCCCGGAGAAGGTCGCCGACGACGTCGAGCGGCTGGTGCTGATCCGTCACGAGATGGGCGAATATCCCGTCTGCACCTGGCGGCCGGCGACGGGGCTCGGCATGTTCACCCTGGGCACGGGTGCCGCCGTGCTCGGCGACGCGGCCTACCACCGGCTCGTCGGGCGGTGGCTGCGGCACTGCCTCGGCGTGCACGACGCGCCGCCGGTCGGCGTCGGCCTGCTCGGCACCCCCGACACCACCGCGGCCCACCACGCGGGCCTCGACGCGACCGAGGGGCTGGAGCTGACCGCCCTGTGCGACGGCGGCCCGAGTCGCGCTCCCGCGCACGCCGCCGGTCGCCTGCCCCGCCGGGTCGAGGACCCCGACGATCTGGTGAACGACCCCGAGCTCGGCGTGATCGTCGTCGCCACCCCGACGCACACCCACCTCGAATGGGCCGGACGGGCGCTGGAGGCCGGCAAGCACGTGGTCGTGCAGGCGCCGCTGTGCCTGGCGACGCCCGACGCCGACCAGCTCGCCGAGCTCGCGGCCGAGCGGTCCCTGCTGCTCGCCGTCTACCCGGAGGGTCGGGTCGACCCCGGCTATCGCGCGCTGCACGCGGCCGTCGGTCGTGGCGCGATCGGCGAGCCGCTGCGGCTGGAAGTGCACCGCGGCGGGCTGCGCCGACCCGCCGGGACCTGGCGCGACGACGAGCGGATCAGCGGCGGCCAGCTCTACGATCGCGGCGCGGCCGGCGTCGACCAGGTGCTCGCGCTCGTCGACGAGCCGGTCGAGTGGGTCAGCGCCGCGGAGCTCAAGCGGGTCTGGTACCACGTCAGCAACGCCGACCACAGCCGGCTGCTGCTGCGCTTCGCGAGCGGTGCGGAGGCGCAGATCACCGTCTCCGACCTGACGGTAGCGGCCCGTCCCAGCCTCGAGGTGCTCGGCAGCGCGGGCACGCTGATCCTCGACGACGCCCCCGCCGCGAATCCCGAGCCGTTCGACGGTGGGCCCGCGGTCACGGGCCGGCACGCCGGCCGCCGGGCCGCGCAGGACGACGACGTGGCCGGGGCGGCCTCGTTGCTGCTGGCCACCTATGACGGCGTCCGGACCCGCTATCCGCTGCCGGCGCCCGGGGCGGGGGCGGCCCAGGGCGGCATGGAGGCGTTCTACCGCGACCTCGCCGACAGCCTGGTCTCCGGTTGGCCACTTGCGGGCTACGGCGTCGAGGCGGCCCGCCCGGTGGTTGCGGTGCTCGAGGCGGCGGTGCGTTCGGTGGCCACCGGCGGCGCGCAGGTCGTGCCGCTGTGATCATATTGCCGTGATCAGGTCGCCGTGATCGTGCGCCGGCCCTGATCGTCTCCGAGACGGCGAGGTCACGGGTGGTGCGGACCTCGCCGGCACCCCACGACGCCGTTCCGGACTTAGGTGTTTACTGTTGACCATGGATTGGCTGACCCTGCCTGACGCCGCGACGCAGTTGCAGGTTCCCGTGACCCGAGTCCGGCAGATGGTGCGCGAACGAACGTTGCTGGCCCGGCGGGAGGGCGGTGTCCTACGGGTGCCGGCGGAGTTCATCGGTGACGGCACGGTGGTCAAGGGCCTGCCCGGCCTGCTCACGCTCCTCGCCGACGCGGGGTTCACCGACGACGAGGCCCTCGACTGGCTTTTTCGGGAGGACCCGAGCCTGCCCGGCACCCCGATGCGGGCGCTCGTCGAGAACCGTGGCAAGGAGGTCAAGCGGCGAGCCCAGGCCCTCGCCTTCTGACCGGGCAGCGTGATCGCGGGTCCTGCACGGTCGCGGGTCCTGCGTGGTCCTGCGTGGTCGTGCGTTCGGCGTGGTCGTGCGTTCTGCGCGGTGCTGGGCTTCCAGGCTGTCGTGGGCTGCCGGCTCCCGTAGGGTCGGGTCATGGTCGATCGTCCGCCGCCCGCCTCGGCGCCGGCGCCCACCCCGCCGACGGGACCTGCCCGGGCGCAGGTCGTCGTCAACGGCGCCGCCCGCGTGGTCGCGGACGGCCAGCCGCTGCCCGACCTGCTCGTCGAGCTCGGCCTGCGGCCCGGTTCGGTGGTCGTCGAACGCAACGGGGTGGCGCTCACCCCGTCGGAGTTGGCCGGCATCCGGCTCGCGGATGGTGACACCTTGGAGATCGTGCGTGCCGTCGCCGGAGGATGAGTTGACCACAACGGGACCGACGCCGCCCGCCGACGCGGGGGACGGGCCGGCGAGGGCGGACGGGTCGGTGCGGGCGGACCGGCTGCGGCGGCTCGCCGACGCCCGGCTGTATCTCTGCACACCCCGCCGGGCCGAGTTCGGCCCGTTCCTCGACGCCGTGATCGGCCCCGCCGGCCGTGGCGGGGTCGACCTGGTGCAGCTTCGCGAGAAGAGCCTCGAATGGGCCGACGAGGTGCGCGGCCTGCGCGAGATCCAGGCGGCCGGCGCCGGCCAGGGCACTCTCGTCAGTGCGAACGACCGCGCCGATCTCGCCGCGTTCACCGGAGTCGACATCCTGCACGTCGGCCAGGACGACGTGCCGCCTGCCTTCGCTCGCCGGCTGGTCGGCCCGGACGTCCTGATCGGCCAGTCGACGCACAGTCCCGAGCAGTTCCTCGCGGCTCTGGCCGACCCGGACGTCGACTACGTGTGCGTCGGCCCGGTGCACGCGACGCCGACCAAGCAGGGGCGTCCACCGGTCGGGCTGGGGCTGCCCCGGCTCGCCGCCCGCCACGCCCCGCCGTTCGAACCGGGCGCGAAGCCCTGGTTCGTCACCGGCGGGGTCGGTCCGGACACCCTCGACGACATCCTCGCCACGGGGGCCCGCCGGGTGGTTGTGGTGCGAGCGCTGACCGCCGCCGAGGACCCCGCCGCCGGCGCCGCCGCGCTCGCCCGGCGGCTGCGGACCGCCTGAGCGCCACCCCTCGGGCCGGGACGTTCATGCGGGTCGGGATGTTCGTGCGGGTGGGGGCCTCGTGCGGCACCTGAGCTATCTCGCCGTCCTGGCCGGCTGCCTGCTCGGTACGGCGCCGCTCGAGCTGTTCCTGGGGACCAGGGTCTATGCCCGCCCACGTCGCCTGCTGCTGACCCTGCTGCCCGTCGTCGTGATCTTTGCCGCCTGGGACGTGTACGCCATCGCCGCCGGGCACTGGAGCTTCGATCCCCGCAGCATCACCGGCGTGCGGCTACCCGGCCGCCTGCCCCTGGACGAGCTGCTGTTCTTCCTCGTGGTTCCCGTGTGCGCGGTGCTCACGCTGGAGGCCGTCCGCGCGGTGCGCGGCTGGCCGGCCGGTGACGAGCCGGACGACGAATCGGTTGACGGACCGGACGACGGACCGGCCGACGGACCGGACGACGAGGCCGGTAGCGACCCCGCCGACCCTGAGCCGGCCGAGGTCCGGGGCGGGGCGGGCGGACCGGGGGGCGCGGGCGGATGAGTTACACGGCGCTGGCGGTCCTCGGGGTCGCCGCGGCGGTCGTCGCCGACCTGTGGCTTCTGCGCACCCGGCTGCTGACCCGGCGGATCTTCTGGGTCTCGTATGCCATCATCGTCGTCTTCCAGTTGCTCGCCAACGGGATCCTGACCGGGTTCGGCGTCGTCGTCTACGACCCGGGCGCCATCACGGGGCTGCGGATCGCGTACGCCCCGGTCGAGGATCTGCTGTTCGGCTTCGCACTCGTCACCCACACGCTTACCTGGTGGGTCTGGTGGGGTCGTCGGCTGGGCCGGACACCCCGACCCCGCCCCGCCCCCGCCTCCGCCGATCGGCGCAAATAGCCACGTTGCGTTACATTTGCGAAACTGAATGAAATCTCTCCGCACTCCGTGACGGAAACGAGCGAATTGGCCCCCTGGAGGTCATCTATCGGCCTAATCTCGACCGTGATGACGCATGACGTTGCGGGGGGCCCGGGTTCGGCGGGGCGGCACCGTTCTCCCTGGGGTAAGCCGGGCAGGATTCTGCCCATCCGGTGGGGGCGCATCATCGCCGTAGTGGTCGCATTGGCACTGGTGGTTGTGAGTCTGGTGCTGATCCGTGGTCGATTGGCCGGGGATGGCCGCGCCGCCGGGCCCATCAACCGGTCCGGCGTCCCGACCGCCCCGTTCGCGCCGAGCGCGCAGAGACCCTCGGACGTGCTGACCGCGACCACGGCGACTCACCGGCCGAGTTCGACCGCGGCCGCACCCTCGACCCCCGCGGCCGGCACCGCGACCGCACCGGCTCTGACTCCGGCGCCGGCGATCGTCTCGCCGTCCGGCGCCCCCACCGCAGTCCGTTCGCGCGCGGCGGGGCGCAGCGGCGCCCCGGTCGTCCCGGTCGTCCCGGTCGCACCGCGACCCACCGGTTCGGTCCTCGCCGTGAGCGCGACGACGGTCGATCTCGGCCCGGTCGACTCGGTCTGGCGGCTCGACCTGCGCGGCGAGGGCACGGCTCCGGTCGACGTCGCGGTCGGGGCGAGCCCGTCCTGGCTCGCCGTCGTCCCGGACCGCCCCCGCGTCAACCCGGGGGCGGACGTCCCCCTCGTGATCACGCTCGACCGGTCGGTGGCCCCGCCGGGACCGGTCGACGTCACCGTGCCGGTCAGTGCCCGCAACGGCGTGGGCGGCGCCGACGTGCGCATCACGGCCAGCGTCGACGGACCGCCGCGCATCCTTTCGGTGACGGCCGCGCCGGATCGCGTCGTGCGGACGGGCTGCCCGCCGGCGGCGGGCGTGGCGCAGTCGACGGTTGCCACGTCGACGGTGACGGTGACGGCGGTCGACGAGACCGGCATCTTCGCCGTGGAGCTGGCCGCAGTCCTGCCCGGCGGGCGGACGGCGACCGAGTCGCTGAGCCTCGGCCAGGCCACGGGAGACCGCTCGACGTGGACCGGGAAACTGGCGTCGGTGCAGGATCCCGGCACGATCAACTACACGGCCACCGTCACGGACCTGGAAGGCCGGCGCTCGCAGTCGCCGGGATCGCTCGTCGTGCTGCCGTGCCCATCCTGAGCCGGCGCCGCAGCGATGGGGCCCGAAAGCGGCGAGAGGGCCCGACAGCAGGGTGCCGCCCGGCTCGGGGGGTGCCGGGCGGCGAATCCATCATCGCAGGAACGCCCCGGCTCGCCAAGACCTTGGCCGGTGTCCCGCGCTGGCCCCTCGCTGACGTAGGCGAGTAAGGCCAGGTCAGGCAGATCTGATCATCGGCTACTACCGCTCGCGCCCCAGTCGGGTCGATGCTGGCGCCGGCACGACTATCAGCGCGAGGAGCCGTCGTTCGCCAGCACCTGGTGACTGGCGTCATCGTAGATCCACACGGGGATGACGGGTTCGATGCCTACCGGTTGGGGAGTGTCACGTCAACGGCCGATCTTGGTTGTTGAGGTGCCCAGCGCCGGCGGGCGGACCCGTGGGCGGGGCGCCGGGCTCGTCGGCCGCGAGCGTGGGTGGGCGCGCGAACAACCGGGTTGCGGTGATGACGCCCGTGCCGTCTGCCCGGGTTGAGACCGGGCCGGCCGGGGTCAGCCCAGGTTGTAGCCGCTCCTCCACCCGCAGGTACTTGCGGCCGGCCCGCAGGTCCGCGTCGTTGCGCAGCCGGACGATCAGCGGGAAGGCCGAGAGGGCCGCGGTGTCGAACAGTCCCGTCGTGTAGACGAGCTGGACGCCCAGCCGGTCGGCGACGGCGAGCTGGAGGTCGAGGAGGTAGCCGGCGCTCGCCCGGCCGATCGGGTTGTCGAGGAACAGCACGCCGGCATGCGGCGCCCGGAGTTGGCCGCGGTCGTTGGCCCGCAGCGCCGCCATCGTGCAGTACAGGATGATGGCGGCGGTGAGCTGCTGGCCGCCGGAGAAGACGTCACCCAGCTCGCTGACCCGCACCCGCTCGGTGCGCAGGACTGCATCCGGCTTGAGGATCTCGACGCGCACGCCGCTGGGAAGCGCGGCGCGGACTCCGCGCAGCAGCAGCCCCATCCCGTCCCGGCGCACGGCGGCCGCGGCGCGGGCGCCGCGTGCGTCGCCGGGGTCGGCGCCGACGCGGGTGGCCGCGCCCGGTCGGGGTCGGGTGGCCACCGCGGCGGCCGCCGTCTCGTCGACCACCCGGCCGAGAGCCTCCGTCAGGGCCCGGTCATCCGGTTCGCCGAACGTGATGCGCAGGAAGTCCTGACCCGACCAGTCACCGAGCCGGTCGGGGAGGCGGGACAGTCGGCCGGCGGCGCGCAGCGTGCCGAGCGCCGCGCGGACCATCCCCTCCAGGCGGGCGACGATTGCCTCGCGGTTGCGGCCGATGTGCGCGAGGTCGTCATCGAGGCTGCGCAGCCGCGGCGCGAGGGCCTGCGCCCAGGCTGCCGCCCCGTCGGCCACGGCCTCGCGACCTGCCCGCAGCATCTGCCGGCGGGCGGGGGTTCGCACGGCGTCGAAACGGTCCTGCGCCGCCCAGGCGGTGACGGTCTCGGCCGCCGTCCGCACGGCACCGGCGGCCTGGCTGTAGTCGGCGGCCGCCTCCCGCCACGCGAGGCGCAGCCGGTGGGAGCTCTCCCGGGCCTGGCGCGCGTCGCCCGAGAACGGCACGGCCACCGTGTCCCCGTCGGCCGGCGCGAGATCATCCCTCGCCGGCCCGGCGAGGGCGGACGCGCCCCGCCCGCTCTCGCCGGCGCCGCCTGTCTGGGCGCTCGCGGGGCCCGCGCTCGGCTGGGTCGCCGCAGGCAGGTCCGCGAGGCTCTCGGCGATGGCGGTGAAGGCGTCCAGTTCCTCGGTGTGCCGGGCCGAGCGCGCGACGAGGTCGTCGTGGGTGGAACGGGCCCGGGCGTGGCCGTCCTCGGCGTGCTCGACCGCCGCGGCCGCGGCGCGCAGCAGCTCCCCGGCGTGACCGAGATCCGTCGGGACCTGGTCCCCGGTGAGCGGCGCCACCCCGCGTCGCTGCACCTCCGCCGTGGCGGTGCGCAGTTCCTCGCGCAGGGCTCCGAGCTGTTCGCGGGCGCCGTCGAGCTCGGCCCCGACCACCTCGGCCGCCCGGCGTGCCCGCGCCTCACCGGCGGCCCGGGTCGCGCTGTCCCCGCCGCTGACGCCCGCGAGCAGCGCGCGGGCCCGCACGCGCACGGCCGGTTCGAAGGCCTCGAGCGCCGCGCGGGCGGCCGCCTCCTCCCGGCGGGCCCGATCAACCTCGCCGCGCAGGTCCGCACCGACCTCTACCTGGGCGTAGGTGCGGCTTGCGGCCTCATAGGCCGCGCGCAGCACCGCCACGGGCGGTGCCGGCTCGTCGCCCGCACGCGCCGTCACCGCGGCATCGCCCGCACCGACGACCCTGCCGCTCTCCGCGCGGGCGGCGGCGGCGTTGCGACGCGCCTCGTCGGCGCGGCGGACGGCCTCGGCGGCCGCCCGCCGCTGCGACGCCGCGTGCTCCCGGGCTGCCCGGGCCTCGGCCAGCCGGTCCTCGGCGACCGCGGCGACCTGCTCGATCTCCCGCTCGGCCGCGGCCGGGTCGCCGACGGACCGGGCGAGCTGGTCCAGCGCGGTCGCCCGGTCGGCAGCCTCGGCGGCGGCCACCCGTAGCGGTTCGACGTCGGCGAGTGCACGCCGTGCCGCCTGCTCGGCGGCGGTCGCGTCCCGGCCGGCCGCGGCGAGTTTCGACTCGGCGGCCGCCAGCGTCTCCCGGGCGGCCGTGAGCTGTGCCCCAAGCCGGTCGAGGTGTCCGGCGGGATGGATCCGCCGCCAGCCGGTGAGAGCCGCGACGAGGTCACGGTCCCCTGCGATCCGGTCGGACAGCGCCGCGGCGAGTGCGGCGCGCTCGTCCTGGCGCGCCCGGATGGCCTCCCGCTCGGCGGCGGCGGCCGCGGTGTCGTAGAGCGCCGGGTTCGGCCGGACCATCGTGATCCGTTCGCCGTCGATGACCGGGTCGGCGTCGTCGAGCAGGTCGTCGACCCCGCCGACGGCGACCACGCTGTCGGGGAGCAGGGCGGCGGCGTCGAGCACCTCGCGGATCCGCGCGTGACCCACCCGAGCTGTGATGATCACTCCGTCGGCGAGGTGGGGCCGCGCCCGCAGGACCTGTTCGCGCCGCGCGGCCGGTACCGCGTGCGCGAGATGGGACCAGCCGGCGACCGCGGCGATCCCGGCGGCCTGCAGGGCGTCGACCGCCGCGGCAACCTCCTCGCGGGGTGGGCGCAGGCCGCCACCGCCCAGCGCGCCGAGCAGGCGCCGGTCGGCCTCGGCGGCCACCGACAGATCGAGCCGGCGCGCCTCTGCCGCGCCGATCGCCTCTGCCAGCCGCTCCCCGGCGACCTCGGCGACCGCGTCGAGGACCCGGTGCGCGTCCGCGCCCGCGGCGGCCTCACCGTCGTCGGCGAGGCTCGGGCCAGCCTTGTCCTCGCCCTCGCCTTCGACCTCGACCTCGACCTCGGTCGGCCCGTCCGGGCCGCCGGCCGGGCCCGCGTCTCCGAGCAGCTCCGCGAGCCGGCCGCTGGCGAGCAGCGCCGCCGCGCCGGCCCGGGCCTGGTCGAGCTGGCCGGTGAGCCGATCCAGCACCGCGCCGGCCGCGACGGCGCGGTGCTGGGCGGCGCGGGTGGCGGCCTCCCCCGAGCCGCGGTCCTGGGCGTGGGTGGCGTGGCTGAGTGCGTCGCGCACGGCGGCGGCGGCCTGCTGGGCTTCGGCGCCGGCCCGCTGCGCCTGGCGGGCGAGATCGGTGCCGCCGGGGGCGATCAGCCCGGCCCGGGCGGCGGCGGCCAGCGCGTCGAGCGCCGCCGCCCGTCGCTGGCGCAGGGCCTGTGCCCGGGCGCGCGCCTGCGAGGCCTCGTCGCTGGCGCGGCGATCCGCGCGCTCGGCCGCGCCGGCGCGCCGGTCATGCTCGCCGGCCTCGGCCTCGGCGCGCAGGGCCGCGTCGCTGGAGGCCTCGGCCAGCCGGTTCAGGCCGCCCAGCAGGGCCCGCGCGGCGCCGTCGCGGTCGGCCAGCGCGGGCGCGGCGACGTCCTCCGCGTCGGCGACGAGACGGGTCAGCCGTTCCGCCTCGGCCGACGCCGCCGCCAGCCGCAACACGTCCTCGGTCGCCCGCCAGGCGTCGATCTCGGCGGCCGCGTCGCGGGCGTCCTCGACGAGCCGGTCCCGCTCCCGCTCGGCCTCGGCGAGACGCAGCTCGGCGATCCGCCGGCGCAGCGCGAGAACGGCGCCCTGCCGGCGCGACCGAGCCTCGTCGGCGTCGCGTTCCGCGTCGCGGGCGGCCTGAACCTGGGCGGCGAGCCCGGCCAGGGCGGCGGCGTCGCGGCGCACCCTGGCCTGCACGCCGTCGTGCAGGTCCGCGATCCGGGCCCGGGTGGCCGCATGGCCCGCACCGGCGCCGGCACGCCGTTCGACCGCGTCGGCCAGCGGGGTGAGCCGCGTCAGCGCGCCCGCGACGAAGTCGCGCTCGGCGCCAAGCGCGGCCCGTTCGGCGAGCTTGGTCGCGTAGCCGTCGACGACGTCGGCGATGCCCGCCGGGTCTTCGGGCGGGGTGACGGCGCGCAGCAGAAAGTCGACGAACTGGTCGTCGGAGCCGAACGAGAACGCCTCGGCCGCCTCGCCCTCGCCGGCGTTCATCGCCCGTTGGTAACGGAACAGCTCGGGGTCGAGACCGAGGGCGTCCAGGTGCTCCCGCCAGTCGCCCTGGTGCGTCTCCCAGGTCAGGTCGAGCGCCTGGTCGGCCTCGTGGGCGTCGTGGAGCCGGCCCCGCAACCCGGCGAGGGTGACCTGGCGGCCATCGGCGGTCAGTGGGAGGGAGGTGATCTCCAGGCCGCCGCCCGGGCGGAAGGAGTACCAGGCCTCGGTGAGACGACCGGCGTCGGCCGTGCCGCGGCCGCGCCACTCGCTCACCTTGCCGGTCACCACCCGGTGCCCGGTCACCGCGTGCTGCCACTCGCAGGTGACGTGACCGCAGTCGCCGGGCAGGACGAAGTTGTCCAGCACCCGCCCGTTGGAGGTGCCGACGACGTGGCGCCGGCCGGGCAGCACCACCGAGAAGATCAGCTTGATCAGGACGCTCTTGCCGCCGCCGTTCTCCAGGAACAGCACCGAGGCGGGGGAGGGGCGCCGCGGCCGGTTCGCCGTGCCCAGTCCGGTCGCCGTGCCCGGGCCGACCGGGGCCACCGGGGACGGCACGCTGGAAGGCGCGGGCACCGTGGGGACAGCCGCGTCGCGGCGTTGGCGGGGCGTGCTGGGAAACAGCCCGTCCTGGCGCGGGCCGGCGACCGGAGCGCCCACTCCCGAGAAGTCCAGCAGCACGTCGCCGAAACGGGCGCCCGGCGGCCCGATCGAGTGCAGCCGCACCCGCGACAACTCATACATCCGCGGCCGCCCCGGCCGGCATCGTCTCCAGCAGGGCCGGCTCCTCGACGAGGACCAGCACGCTGCCGGCGCCGTCGGTGACCGTGACCACGCCGAGGGCCAGCAGCTCCTCGAAGGCCGCGTCCGCGGCCAGCTCGCGGACCTGGACCTGGTAGCGGGGCGTGGTGCGGTACGTGCCGCCGGCCTCGTCGCCGACCGGAACCAGGCAGCCCGACTCGACGAGGAAATTCATCGCCCGGGCGATGATTCCCGTCGTCGACCCGGCGAGGCGGCGCGCGTCACGGGTGGTGCCGGTCGAGGTTCGCCGGGCGTAGAGGCGCCAGGCGGCCTCCAGCCGCGGCGCGTCGACCGGCGGATCGACGTTCAGGTCGTCGTCGGCCGTGCGTTCGCCCAGCAACCGGCAGGTCTCCCGGACGAACGCGTCGACACCGTGCACGCTGACCCGCCCGACGTAGGAGGCGTCGGCCAGGTCGGCCGGGCGCGGATAGGCGAGCGCGGCGACGGCGAGCTGGGCGAGGGCGTGCAGCAGCCGATCGGCCGCGCGGTGCTCGCCGCCCGCCCGGCGGGCATAGTCGCCGATCCGGACGGCGAAGGCCGAGTCCTCGGCGCCGGCCGGGACCAGCCCCGCCCGCTCGGAGACGTCGAGCACGACCAGCCCGAGGCCGGCGGCGATCGCCCGGGTCAGCGCGGCGAACTCGGCCTGCCGCAGGTACCGCCGGACCAGGCCGCGGTAGTCGGGGTCGCGGGCCGGCACCAGCCGGGGCCGCAGACCGAACGACACCAGCCGGGCCGCGTCATGGGCGTCGGTACGTCGCCGCTCGGCCTCCCGCGCGCCGCCGTTCGGGTCGCCGCCGTTCGGGCCCTCGTCGATCGGACCCCCGTCGAAAGGCCCATCGTCGGTCGGGCCGGCCTGCGGGCTCGGGACACCCACGTCCGGCTCCTGGCTCACTGCGACCTCCCTCCCGCGGCCGCGCCGCCCGCCGCCTCCGGTTCCGTCAGGACTGAAGTGATACCAGCCTGGTCCGACGATTCCGCCGCGCCCTGTGGCGTCGCGGTGAGCGCACCGTCCACGGCACCCGCCCCCGCGCTGGTCGCCGCGGTACTGGCCGTCCCCGCGCTGGCCGTCCCCGCGCTGGTGGTCCCGGCGCTGGTGGTCCCGGCGTCGGGCGCGGTCACGTCGGGCGTTGCTACGTCGGGCGCCGCGACGATCTGGGCGCGGCCGACGAGCAGGTCGGCGCCGCCGAACTCCGGATCGTCGAGCTGCGTGCCGTCGTCGACGGCGATCGTGAGGATCGTCTCGCCCGCCTGCCGGGACGCGTCGACGCGGGGGTTGACCGCGTGCAGGGCCAGCAGCGCGACGAGGTCGGCGACGTCCCGGTCGCCCCCGCGGCGGGCGTCGGCGAGCAGGGCGGACAGCCGACGCGGCGCCGCCGGGTCAAGCTCGAGCAGCCCGAGCGCGCGAGCCCAGGTCTCGTCGTCGAACCGCGACGGCTCCGCCAGCGGCACCAGCTCGGCCTCGACCACCTCCGCGCCGAGCGTGTCGCGTTCCACCGGCGGGCGAAGCAGCAGCTCGACCAGATCGAGCACCCGGGGGGCCCGGGGCGTGCGCACGCCGACCGCACCGGGAAAGAACGCTGCCGCCGGGCGCTGTGCGTCCCCGGCGGGCAACGCCAGTGTCGGCACCAGCAACTGGGCGTGCAGGTCGACGCCACCGCGCGCCGGGGTGACGGCGAACTGCTGGCGGTCCTGCTCGGCGCGGAACACGGCGCCCGCCTCCAGCAGCCGGGCCTGTAGCTGGGTGTGCCGGCGGATGCAGTCCCCGACGATGGCGACCAGGTCGGCGGCCTGGCGTTTGTGGTCGGCGTCGTCGGCGGAGTCGCGGTAGCGGCGGATGTGGGTGAGGATCGCGTTCTCGTACCGGTAGCGCTGCTCGACGTGCCGCAGGGCCTCGTCGACGAGGGCGGGCATCGCGTGCAGCCAGTCGACGGCCAGCACGTTGCGCCGCGTCGCGTCGAGGTGTCGGCGGAGCTGTTCGGCGTACTGCACGGTGCGGTACCGGGCCGCCTCCGCCGCGCTGCGGGCGTCGGCGAGCCGGCCGCGGCGGATGAGCGTGTCCAGGGCGACCTCGGCGGCGACCTGCGCCGAGGTGATGTCGGTGTCCAACGCCCCGACCAGCACGGTCACCGCCTCGTCGGTGGCCCGCAGGTAGATCTCCCCGTGCGGATCGGCGAACTCGACGAGCAGCTTGAAGTCGAAGCGGCGCCGCTCGTAGTGGCCGTCGGCGTGCAGGGTGCCGTAACCCGCCTCGAATCCGCGGTTGACGTTGCCGACGTTGATGAGGTTGTGCAGCACCCAGGACGCCACCCGTTCGTGCTCGGCGGCCGGGCGGCCGGGTGCCTGGGCGGCGGCGAGCGGGACCAGGCGGCGGCGCACCTGGTCGTGATCCGCGCCGCGGTCGAAGTCCATCGCCACGGTGACCTGGTCGATCGCGTGCAGGCCGAGCTCGGCCATCGCGTAGACGGAGAAGTCCGCGCCGTCCAGGTGCGCCTTGCGCACGTCGAGGTCGTGCAACGGCTGCGTCAGCGCGAGCGCCTTGAGCCGGCGAATCATCCCGACGTCGCCGACGAGCCCGACCGCGGTGGGCAGCCGGCCCGGACCGGTTGTCGACGCGGGCTCGATCATCGGTCCGACCCTAGTGGTTGGCGGGGGCCGGGCCGCCGCGACCCGGCCGCGGTGCCCGGGTGGTGGCACGAGGGTGGAAGCGGGGCGGAGCGTTGCGGCGGGCGACCGCTGACGGGATTCCGGCGCAGTGCAATTTCAGTACACTCTGTTGACCGTTTGGGCGTCGAGGGCGCATGACCGGCCGGGTACGGAAGATCCAGGGTGATCTCGCTCACGAAGCGCACCCCCGTCGAGGCGCGGGCTCGGCCGGCCGGCGTCATGGGGGAGCAACGAGCCGGTAGTGCAGGCCTTTCAGGCGTTGTCGGTGCCCCGGTGGGTGCGGGTCGAGGGCCTGCGGACCCCAGCCGGAGCGGCGTGTCCCACGCGACCCGGGTGGGCTGTCGAGCGACCGTCAACAGGCCGGTGGGGTATTCTCAACTCGGTTCCGGCGCGTGGCTGAGGCGTCACCACGATGAACGTTCGGCGCGGACGGGATCGACCGGGGGTGCGCGTACACCCGACGAGGGGTGGCGCAGGCCCGCCGGGCACCAGGCGGTGCCCGTTCTCCCTTTCTCCCACCCGCGGCGCGGCGGGTGGGGTGGGCGGGGCATTGGCGGCGGCGCCGTAGGGCCGTCCCGGGGCGTGGGGTGACCGACGAGACGACGCGCCGCCAGGCGCCGAGGAAACGGGTGGACGACGCCGTGGACGCTGCTCTGGAGGAGCTCGGGTTGCCGCGCCAGGCCGCTGCGCAGGCGCGGCGCGCCCGGGAGGACCGGGAGGAGCCGACGCCGTCGACGGTCGCGTCGGTGGCCGGCATGGCGGCCCAGCGAGACGCGGCCGGCCAGCTCGGCGCGGCCCTGCGCGCGTTGACCGACGCCTCCGTGCGCACACTCGCGCCGACCGCGACCCTCCTCGACATCGCCGCCCGGATCACGCAGTGTCTGCCCGCGTTGACCGCCGAGCAGCGCGACGTCGGTGAACCCGCGCCACTGGACGACCCGGCCGCGAAGCTCTGGCTGTACAACCCGGTCATCGGGCGGGCCAACCCGATCGCGCCCTGGCTCGAGACCACGCTGGTGGACGGGGTCCTCACCGGCCGTGCCACCCTCGGCCTGCCCTACCAGGGGCCGCGCGGCTACCTGCACGGTGGGGTGAGCGCCATGATGCTCGACCAGGTCCTGGGCGACGTCGTCAGCGCGAGTGGCCGGTCCGGCCTGACCGTCTCCCTGTCCACCCGTTACCGCGGGCCGATCCCGCTGCTGGCTCCGCTGCTCGTCGTCGGCCGGGTCGTCGAGGTCGCCGATCGGAAGATCACCGCGGCCGGCACGATCGCGCTGGAGTCCGAGCCCGACCAGCCCCTGGTCGAGGGCGTCGGCATCTTCGTCGTGCCCCGCCCGGACCAGGCCGCCCGGCTGTTCGGCGCGTTCGGCGCCCCGGCCCCCGACACCCCCGGTTCCCGCGACACCCCCGGTTCCCCCGACGCACCAGGTACGCCCGGCAGAGTTACCTCAGCCGCCGTCTCCCCGAACCCGCCGTCGACCACCTGACCCGCGGAGGAACGACGACCATGACCACGCCCGACGCATGACTACGCCCGACGCATGACCACGCCCGACGTACGGCGTCCCTCCGCACCCGTGCAGCGCGACGCCGCCCCGCGGCCCGTGCGCTGGCGCCGCCCCCTGCCGCCGGTGGAACAGGTACGGCCGGGGCTGTGGAGCATCCCGCTCCCGCTGCCCTGGGCGAAGCCGGCCCACGTGTCCGTCTACGTCTTCGAGACCGCCGGCGGCCCTTACCTGATCGACGCCGGCTGGGATTCCGACGACGCCTACGCGGCCTTGGAGGCCGGGTTGGACACGGTCGGGACCTCGGTCGCCGAGGTTCAGGGCGTCGTCGTCACCCATGCCCATCTCGACCACTTCGGGATGGCGGGGCGGATCCGTGAGGCGTCCGGCGCCTGGGTGTCGCTGCACCCGTTGGACAACGCGATCCTGAGCCAGTTCGAGAACGGTTTCGCCACGCGCATCCCGGGACTGATGGCCCGCGCCGGCGCCCCGGCCGAGATGACCGAACACCTGGTCAAGGGCACCCAGGCGGCCGTGCGCCGGATTCCGCGCCCGGACGTCCTGATCGAGGACGGCGGGCGACCGGACATCCCCGGATGGGAGCTGCGCGCGCTGTGGACCCCCGGCCATTCGCCGGGACACCTGTGCTTCTGGGAGCCGGCCAACCGGCTGCTGCTGTCCGGCGACCACGTGCTGCCGTCGACCGTGGTCGGCACCCCCGAACCCGACGAGTCCCATCCCGACCCGCTCGGTGACCACCTGCGTGCGCTCGCCCGCCTGCGCGGGCTGGACGCCACGGAGGTACTGCCGGCGCACGAGCACCGGTTCACCGGCCTGGAGCACCGCCTCGCCGAGATCGACGCGGTGCACCGAGGCCGGCTTGCCGAGGTGCTCGCGGGCCTGCGCGCCGGTGCGAGCACCGTCTGGGAGATCGCCGACCACGTGACCTGGCACCGCCCGTTCCGCAACCTGCGCGGCGTGGCGCTCCAGAACGCCGTCACCGACACCTTCGGGTGCCTCGCCGCCCTGGTGGCGACCGGCGCCGCCCGCGTCGACGACGGCGCCCCCGCACGCTGGCGGCTCGCCGACGCTTAGCGGCCGCCGCGGCCGGCGGCCGACCGCGGCACTCCGCGGACGTCGGCGGCACTCCGCGGACGTGGCTGTCATCAGGCCGACTCCGTCGGAGGCGGGGATTTCGGGCCGCACCCACCTGGGCCCCTCCCCGCTGGTAATAGGGTGTGGGGCATGACGTCCGTGTCGCTGTCCAAGGGCGGGAATGTCTCGCTGAGCAAGGTCGCTCCCAACCTCACGGCCGTGACCATAGGGCTGGGCTGGAAGGTGCGGCAGACCAGCGGCGCCGCCTACGACCTCGACGCCAGCGCGATCGTCGTCAACGAGGCCGGCCGGGTGCTCTCCGACGGCTACTTCGTCTTTTTCAACAACCTGGTCAGCCCGGACGGCGGGGTCAAGCATCTCGGTGACAACCTGGTCGGCGGCGGTGGCGGCGACGACGAGCAGATCAACGTCGACCTGCGGACGTTGACCCCGCAGGCGGCGAAGGTCGTCTTCGCGGTGTCGATCTACGACGCGGACACCCGCCGGCAGACCTTCGGCCAGATCCGCGATGCCTTCATCCGGGTCACCGACGCCACGACCGGTGCGGAGGTGGCCCGGTACGACCTCACCGAGGATGCCTCCACCGAGACTGCGATGATCTTCGGTGAGCTCTACCGTTACGGCGGCGAGTGGAAGTTCCGCGCCGTCGGCCAGGGCTACGCCTCCGGTCTGCGTGGAATCGCCCTGGACTTCGGCGTCAACGTCTCCTGAACCCCTCCCTAACCCCTCCCTGTGACGAACCCCCCGGAGATCATCACGGCGGGCGCCGGATCAACGATGACCAGAGGGTCTCGGTCGAGGCGGGCCGGCCCCTGAGCCCCGGATCCGTCGCCGGGTCGGGGATGCTGCGACGATGCGTCTGATCGTTGCAGGCGGGTTGGAGCGCGAGTTGGCCCGCTACCGGGAGGCGGAGCTGACCTACCCTGAGCGTGGGGCGACGGCAGGCAGCCCGCCGGCCGGTTACCGGCATCTACGGTGTCGTGTGTTGCTGGGCCACGGACGGCCCGTGCTCGATGTCGCCGCCGCGGCGGTCGTGAGCTGGAGGATGCACCGGCACGCCGGCCTCAGGCTGGCGGCGACTACTTCCAGGGTGGATGTCGGGGCAACCGTGGTGATGTGCGCGGGCTGGGGACGGGTCGGCGTGCTGGCTGCCTGCCGGGTCGTGTGGGTGCTCGACGAGGCCGACCGCCGCGGTTTCGCCTACGGGACCCTGCCTGACCACCCAGAGGTCGGCGAGGAGGCTTTCGTTGTCGAGCGCGACGTCGACGATGCGGTCTGGCTGGGCATCACAGCCTTCAGCCGTCCCAACGGGCTTCTGCCACTGTTGGCCGGGCCTGCGGGCCGGAGGGCGCAGGAAATGATGACCAGTCGTTATGCCCGTGTGGTACGAGACGCGGCGGGCCTTGCGGAGGACTGAGCCGAGCCGCCTGATCGCCCACACCACCGCAGCATCGATTTCGCCAGTCCCTCGACCCGCCGCCGGGCTTGCCCCCGTGCCGGCGTTGCCCTCCAGCCGGCGGCGGCTGGAGGCAGCGACGCAGGTCAGATGCGGCGCCAGCCGGTGGCGGTGCTCGTCTTGCCGATCGTGGGCACGATTCGGCTGCGTGCACCGCGCGGTGCGACGACCATGACCCGCACCGTCCGCGTGTTCGCGTCGATCCGGTAGAGGATCCGCCAGGCCGGGCCGCTGGCCTCGTGCATGCCGACCTGCTCGCCGGGAATCGGGGTGCCGGCCCTGCGGGGGTCGTCGCGCAGCTTGCCGTCGAGGAACCGGCGGACCTCGCCGCGGGTGAGCTCGGCGAGCTTGGCCAGGTCCCGTTCCGCCGAGGCCGAGAGGGTGACCTCGTGCTTGTCGCTCACCGCCGGCCACCCCTCCTGCGGCCCGCGCGGGACCGGGGCAATCTCGCGCGGGAAGAGACGACTTCCGCGTTGTTCACGCAATGATCCTATGCGCCCGCGCCGAACCGCGGCCCCCGCTTCGCACCACCCCCGGCTTCGCACCACCCCCGGCTTCGGGCCACCCCCGGCTTCGGGCCGCCGCCACTTCGGGCCGCCGCCCGGATGCGGGCGGCGCTGTGTGGCCGCACCCCTGGACCACGGCCCGCCTGGATCTCAGCCGGCGGCGTGGGCTCGTCGCTCGTGGGCGGCGGCCTGGACGACGGCGGGGGTGAGCTCCGCGGTGGTGGCCACCCGGGCCGAGGCCAGGCGCAGGGCGTCCTCGTCGGGCGGGAAGTGCGGGTTCGGTACGGCGACGACCGCCATCCCGGCGGCCGCGGCGGCGCGCAGCCCGTTCGTGGAGTCCTCCACCGCGACGCAGTCGACCGCGGGCACGCCGAGCCGGCGGGCCGCCTCGAGGTACACGTCCGGCGCGGGCTTGCCGCGGGCGACCTCCTCCGACGAGACGACGGCGCCGAAGAGCCCGGCCAGGCCCGTGTGCGCGAGGACCAGCTCGATGAGCATCCGGGCGGAGGAGCTCGCCAGGCCCAGCGGGTGCAGCGCGGCGAGGGCGCGCACGGCGTCCACCGCGCCGGGCAGCAGCGGGGGAGCCGAGCCGTAGCGGTCGGCGACGCGTCGCAGGACCTCCGCGGCGATGTCCGCCGGCGAGCCAGGCACCCCGAGTTCGGCCAGGTAGCCCGACCATTCGGTGGTGCTCATCCCCATCATCCGGCTGGTGCTGTCCGCTTCCCAGCGCCCGCCCCGCTCGGCCACGTAGTCGCGCCGGACGTCGTCCCACACCTGCTCGGAATCGATCAGGACGCCGTCGAGGTCGAAGACGACCGCCGCGACCTCACCCATCGGAACCCGTCGGATCCACCTGGACGTCCCCCGATCTGGTCGACGGTGCCGGAGGCCGACGATACCCGCGGGCCATCACCCGTCCCCACCCGACCGGATGACACGGACCGTCGCCGCTGTTGACGTCTGGCATGCGCTACGGAGACGACGACACGATCCGTCATCTGCTCGCCGACACCGAGGTGTGGGCGGTCGTCGGGCTGTCCAACGACACCCGCCGCACCGCGTTCGACATCGCGGAGTACCTGCGTCGCAACGGTAAGCGGGTGGTGCCGGTCCACCCGTCGGCGCCGGTGGTCGCGGGGGAGCAGGGGTACGCGACGCTGAGCGAGATCCCGTTCGCCGTCGACGTCGTCGACCTGTTCGTCCGCTCGGAGCTTGCCGGGCCGGTGGTCGACGAGGCGGTGAAGATCGGCGCTAGGGGCGTCTGGCTGCAGCTCGGCGTCCGCGACGACGCGGCCGCGGTCCGTGCCGGTGAGGCCGGCCTGGACGTCGTGATGGACACCTGCCCGGCGATGGAGGCCCCCCGCCTCGGCCTCGGCTGGACCCGCTGAGCGACCCAGCCGCGTGGACCATCCGGCCTGCGGTGCGCGGTGTCCCTGGGCGCGGTGTCCCTGGGCTGCGCGGTGTCCCTGGGCTGCGCGGTGTCCTCGGGCTGCGCGGTGTTTCTGGGGTTCGGGGTGTGCCTGCGGTGCGTTCTGCACGGTCTGCGGCTCGCAACCGTGCTGAACGCACCGCAACCGGCCTGACCCGGGTTCAGCGTCGGCGGTGGCGGTGGATCGGTGAGCGGGTCGAGGGGGAGCCGCCGGGGTTGCCCGGATCCGCGCCGGGTCGGGCCGGGCCGCCCGCCGTCGCGCCGACCGGCCCGTCGACCAGGCCCTCGACCGGCCCATCGCCGGGGCCGGGTTCGGGTACCGCGGGGGCCCACAGCGAGGTGCGGGTGATCTCGTCCGGTGCCCGGCGGGAGCGGCGGACCAGGGCGAGCCGGCGAGTCGCCAGCGCCGCGGCGGGCGGGATCAGGACGAGCACGGGCAGCAGGTAGCGATAGTCGAAGCAGACCGTGGCCGCCGGTACCACGAGGATCACGACGCCGGCGGCCGCGAGCAGGGCCGTGTCGGCGCGTAGCCGTCGATGCTCGACCGTCTGGTCGTGCCAGCGTCGGCGGGCCCGGGCGCCGCGCACGCCCAGCCGCGGGGCGCGGCGCCGGGCCGGCACCGCGATCGCGACCACGGCGAGCAGCAGCATTCCGGCCAGCACCGGCCCGGGGGTGAAGCCGTACCGCTGGTATCCGCGCAGGAAGCCGGCGGGCGACTCGTGGACCTCGCGCTTCGGCACGTCGCCATGCAGGCCCAGCAGCGGCTCGCCGTTGTGCAGGAAGCGAGGCTCGTCCCCGGTGGGGAAGCGCCAGGTCGCGTCGGGCCAGTCCCGGTGCCCGATCGGTCGGCCGGGGCGGAAGTAGTGGGCGAGCTCCCCGCCGACCATCCGGACGTAGTCGCCGAACTGGTAGCGGATGACCTGGTGGGTGAAGTCGCGCAGCAGCGCGTCCCGCTCGTCGGCGGGCACGTGCAGCCGCCGGGACGGGCTGTTGACGCTCCACACGTAGTAGCTGGGGTCCGGCCGCTCGGCGACGGGGTGGGGGGAGCACAGCACGAGCTGCGGCCGGCTCAGGTGCAGCCGGTCGCAGTCGGCGATCGGCGCCACCCGGCCATACATCCACACCGCGTCGCCGCCGGTGAGCGCGTACTTCCCGTGGCTTGAATGGAACCAGGTCGCGTAGCCGGCGAGCGGCACGGCCAGGGCGACGACGAAGGTCGCGAAGCGAAGCCAGCCGACCCGGCGCAGCAGCAGGTAACCGACGACCAGCACGGCGAGGGCCACGCCGATCGTGCGGACCAGGCCCGCGCCGGCGAGCAGCAGCCCGGCCAGCCCGCACGCCCACACCGACGGGCGGGGCGACCACGTCAGGGCGACGATCGCGGCGACCAGCAGCACCGCGAACAGCGTCTCGGCCATCACGTAGTGCTCGATGACCAGCTCGTAGGCGTCGAGCAGGACCGGCGCCGCGGCGAGCGCCGCGATCGGCGCCGCGACCCGGCGGTGCACCAGCAGGACGTAGAGGGCCACGCCCAGCGCCAGCCCCGCCGCATGCTGGACGACGGTGACCCACCAGAGGCTGTCGGTGAACGACAGCAGCCGCAGGAACGCCGGGTAGCCCGCCGGCCGCATCGGGTCGGGGGCCTTCAACGTCGACAGGCGTAGATAGGCGTAGGAGTCACCGTAGAACTCGAACGCCGGCCGGTAGGCGTAGGCGGTGACCGCTCGCAGCGCCACGCCCGCGGCGAGCAGGATCGCGAACGGCAGGTGGCGCAGCGCCCGCCGGTCGCGGCGCGGCGGCGGGTCCCCACCGCCCGCGTCGGCGCCCAGGACGACCGGGGCGTCGGGCGAAGCCGAGGCCGTCGCGGCGCGTCCCGCGTCGCCGGCGTCGTGCGGAGCGTCACCGCCGTCGCCCTGATGCTCGGGTTCGCCCCGCCGGTCTGGTTCGCCCCGCCGGTCTGGATCGCCCCGCCGGTCTGGATCGCCGGGACGGTCCGGCTCGTCGGGATAGACGGGGAAGGGGGGGACGGGGTCGTCGGGATCCGCGGTTGCCGTCATGACCGGGGGCTGGGGCGGGGAGCCGCTGTCCTGATCAGGATGCGCCGGAACAGCGGGCGGCGGGAACACGTGTCTTCCCAGGACGACCATCGTCGATGTCCGCCGTTCTCAGAACCCGACGGCCTCGGCCGGGTGCTCCTGCGTCTCGTAGTGCATGCCGACCAGCGGCGCTCCGCCGGGCGGATCGCCGGGCGCCCGCATCGCCGGGCGGGCGGCTGCGCGCTGATGGCCGCCGCTGGGCCCCGCGGTCAGCAGGCGCAGGAAGAACGAGCCGAACGCGGTCTGGGCGCCGAGCACCATCAGGGTCATCGCGAGCAGCGCCGGACGCATCTCGTTCAGGGGACCGAGGTCGTTCGCGAGCCAGCGCACGAGCACCACGACGTCGACGACGAACCCGACCGTGAACAGGCCGGCCCCGAACGCCAGGCCACGTTCGAGGGTGAACACCCGGTGGACCAGCGGCAGCGGCCAGCGGCGGCGCTCCTGCCAGCCGACCGCGTGGTTGTGGACGTCCGCGCAGACGCCGAGCAGCACGAGCTGCCAGCCGAGCAGCGCCAGCAGCGCGAACAGGATCGAGAAGTGCAGATCCAGCCGGTGGAAGCCGAGGTCCAGGGAGCCGGGGAGCAGGACCGCCTGGCCGACGAGCCCGAGCGCCAGCAGCACCAGACCTGGCAGGACGAACAGGTACCGCGGCGCGAGCAGCAGCATGAACCGCAGGTGGCGCCAGCCGTCGCGCAGGGAGTGCAGCTTGGAGTCACCCACCCGCGGGTGGTAGGTGATCGGCACCTCCTCGATGCGCAGCCCGGCCCGCCCGGCGGCGATGACCAGCTCGCTGGCCAGTTCCATCCCCTCGCAGCGCAGCCGCATCCGCAGGTACGCCTCGCGGCTGAACGCGCGCATCCCCGAGTGGGCGTCGGACGAGCGCACGTCGAACAGGCGGTTGAGGATGCCGGTGAGCACCGGGTTGCCGACGTAGCGGTGCAGCCAGGGCATGGCGCCGGGCAGGATCTTCCCGGCGAAGCGGGAGCCGAGAACGTAGTCCGCCCGACCGGCGCGCAGCGGGGCGAGCAGCGCGGAGAGGTCGGAGAAGTCGTAGGAGTCGTCCGCGTCGCCCATCACGATCAGCCGCCCCCCGGCGGCGGCGAAGCCAGCCAGGTAGGCGTTGCCGTAGCCGCGTCGCGTCTCGTGCACGACCCGGGCGCCCGCCTCCCGGGCGAGCTCGGCCGACCGGTCCGTCGAGCCGTTGTCGACGACGACGACCTCGCCGAAGGCGCCCGCGGCGGCGAGCCCGGCGAGGGCCTTGCGCACGCACACGCCGACCGAGTCCTCCTCGTTGAGGCACGGCATCACGACCGAGACCTCGAACGCCTGCCCACGCGAACGGGTTGCCCCGCCGGCGGCGGGAGTCTCCCCGACGGTGTCGGCGCCGGTGCCCGTGGCACCCTCCATCGTCCGTACCCCCTCCATGGCCGGGCGTGCCCGCGACCGTCCACCGATGGCCGTCCGCGCCGGGAAACCCCAGACCGGTCTCCGGCGTGCCGGCGCCAATCGTGCAGGTGGACGCATCGGTAGACCGACGCGAGTCATTGTGGCGGCCGGTGCCGCGGATCGCTCGCCCGCAGTCCCGTAACCTACCGATCTGCTCGCATGGTCCGATTACCGGTGTCCATCTGCGGACACCTCGTGGTCTGCCCAAGCGGCTCGCGCCTGGCCGCCAAGCGGCTGCTGCCCTGGTCAGGACCGGTGAGTGCGCGTCTCGCGACCGGCCCGCACTGTGGCGCGCCAGACACGCCGGGCCCTCCGCACGCGCCTCGGTGTGACGCTTCTTACGGGGAGGCGTAACGTCTGGTGCCCGTGCAAGCTGTTCGCGTTTCAGACGAGGTGCCGACGCCCCACGCGCCGACCGAGGACCCAGACGCTCCCTCCGCTTCCGCGGCCCCCCGCGCGCTTCCCCCACCGCGGCGTGGCTGCCCCCATTCCCCACCCTGCCCTGCGGCGGACGGTGCCGACCGGGACGCCGCGCGGGTCGCCAGCCAGCACTGGGACCAGGGCTGGAGCCTGTTGTGCAACGGGGTGATCCTGTTCGACGACACCGGGGAGATCCTGCCGACCGGTCGCACGGTCGAGCCGCGGCGTGCCCTGCCGCGGGCGGCCTGTGTCCCGCGACCCCCGGCGCCCCGGCGGGCGAGCCAGGCTCCCGTCCGGGTCTGACCGGCCGGCCGCCGCCGGCGCCGTCGTGGCCCGCGGCTGTGAGGTTTCGTCCAGATTGATCCGGCGACCCTCCGGGCGGGTACGGTGCCGGGCGTGACGGCGAGATCGGCGGGCGGGTCTGTGCGGGGGATTGTCGGAGCGGCGCGGGGGACCGGCCTGGCCGACCGGTGGCGGGCGGAGGTGGCCCGGGGGTCCCGGGTCGGCCTGCCGCCGGCCACGAGTCCGGTCGGGCGCGGGGCCCGTCTGCTGATGCGCCGCGACATCGCTCTCGGCCGCAGTTTCGCGCAGGCGTTCACCCGGGCGGACCGCTCGCTGTTCACCGCGCTCGCCGGCGGGCGCCCGCTGCTCGATCCGGTCCTGCCGCGGCTGTCGCACGCCGCCGACCACGGTCTGCTGTGGTGGGGCGTGGCGGGGGCGCTGGGGGCCACCAAGGGGCGCCGCCGCCCGGCGGCCGCCCGTGGCCTGATCGGGCTCGGCGTCGCCAGCATCCTGGCCAACGGGCCGGCCAAGCTGGTCTTCCGCCGCGACCGCCCGCCGACGCACGGCATCCCGCCGCTGCGCCGGCTCTCCCGCGATCTGACGACCTTCTCGTTCCCCTCCGGGCACGCCGCGTCCGCCGCCGCCTTCGCGACCGGGGTCGCCCTCGACGCGCCCGGGGTGGCGGTGCCGGTGGCCGCGCTCGCCGCCACCGTGGCGTTCTCCCGGGTGTACGTCGGGGTGCACTACCCCGGGGACGTGGCCGCGGGGATCCTGCTGGGTGTCGGCGCGGGCCTGCTCACCACGAAGGTGATGCCCCGTCGGCCCTGGGTGCCGGCGCGGGCGAGCCCGGCGTCGGCCTGGGCGCCGGCGCTGCCCGAGGGGGACGGCCTCACCGTCGTCGTCAACGCGCGCTCCGGCCAGGGCAACCACGCCGATCTGCTCGCCGTGCTGCGCGCCGACCTGCCGCGGGCGGAGGTCGTCGAGGTCGGGCCGGCTGATGACATGGCCGCCGCCCTGGCTGGCGCCGCGTCGAAGTCGAGGGTGCTGGGCATCGCCGGCGGCGACGGAAGCATCAACGCGGCCGCGCAGGTGGCGCTGGCCCGCGGCATGCCGCTGGCGGTCTTCCCGGCGGGCACGCTCAACCACTTCGCCGCCGACCTGGGCCTGGTCGGCGCCGGCGACTCGGTGCAGGCGATCCGCGAGGGTGCGGCGGTCGCCGTCGACCTCGGTCGGGCCGACGGCATCTCCGCGGTGTTCGACCGGTTCTCCCGGATCTTCGTGAACACCGCGAGCCTCGGGGGCTATCCCGACATGGTGGCCGTGCGCGAACGGTTCGAGCGGCGCATCGGCAAGTGGCCCGCGATGATCATCGCCCTGTGCTGGGTGCTGCGCCACGAGCCGCCGTTCGAGGTGGAGATCGACTCCGAGCGCCGCCGGGTCTGGCTGATCTTCGTGGGCAACGGGGTGTACCGCCCCGACGGCTTCGCGCCGACCTACCGCAACCGGCTCGACGAGAGCCTGCTCGACCTGCGGATCGTCGACGCGTCGGCGCCGCTGGCCCGGCTGCGGCTGGTGGGGGCGGTCCTCACCGGCCGGCTCGGCCGCAGCCGGGTGTACGAGCAGCGCACGGTCGAGCGGGTGCTGATCTCCTCCCGCCAGCCCGGGCCGCTGCCCTTCGCCTGTGACGGCGAGGTCACCGAGGGGGTGGAGCGGATCGTGATCACCCCGAGCGGTGCCCGGCTGATCGTCTACCGCCCGCGCCGCCCCGAGGACGGCTGAGTCGCGACGCCCGGTGGCCGGCGGCTGACGTGCGGAAGCTCGGGGCGCCCGCTGCCCGAGCGCTCAGCCGCCGCGGTGCTGGAGCGGGATGAGCGTGTGCAGCGGGCGGGTGAGCTGCGTGAACTGGGAGGCGTCGAGGAGGTCCTCGACGAGCAGCGCGCAGGCCAGGTCGGCGCACAGCTCCATGACCCGGTGATCCTCGCTGGAGTCGGTGGCGGCGCGCTTGCCGCGGCAGTCCGGGCACAGCCGCCAGAAGCCCTCGGCGGCGCTGCGGCGCACCAGCGTCCACACCCGGCGGCGGCCGGTCACCACGGCGCTTGCGAACGCGGCGTCCATGGCCTGCTGGTGGGCGGAGTCGTCCCGGGTCAGGGCGCTGACCAGCAGCCCGTCGAAGACCTCCAGGCTGTCTGGGTCGTGGCAGCGGCCGGCGAGGACCGGCAGCGCGGCGAGGACCCGCTTGACGTCCGCGGCGGCCGGGCCCAGATCGGGCTCGTGCGAGCGCGCCCGTGGGTATACGGCGCGCCAGGGCCGCATGAGCGCGGCGTACTCGGCGCGGCCGAGGATGGGCCGCGCGTAGGAGGCGGCGACGGCGTCGCGCATCGCGCGCAGCGCGGTGGCCGCGACCGACGGCTCGACGGTGACGTAGTCGGCGCCGGCGAGGTCGTCGGCGTAGATGGCGCTCAGCGCGTCGAACGCGGCCAGCACCTCGACGATCAGCGGCGAGTCGGGGGCCAGTGCCTTGTCCCGGGCGGCGGCAAGGTAACCGGAGTTGCGCCAGGCGGCGGCGAGCGAGCCGAGCTCGGCGTCGCTGGTGTGCACGAGCTGGGCAAGGATGCCGAGGATGCCCCGCAGGTTGGGATGCTCCTCCAGCCGTTCGATGCGGCGGGCTCGAAGGATCATGCTGCCCGCCCGCCGTTGGTGGGGGCCCCGGCGCACACGGATCGCCGCGGGGTCACCGCGAGCCTGCCGGGCCACGGCGCGGATGGTGCCACCGCGAGTGTGGGGGTCGTCGTGACACCGTTCACCTCGTCCTCCTCGACCGTCGCGGCCTGCGCCGGGCAGCCGTCGTCCGAATCCGTGCGGGTGAACCGGCCGGACGTCCCGTCACCGGCCGGATCATGGGCGGCGCGGCGGATGCGGCGACCGTACCTGATCACTTCATGGTCCCGCGTACCAGGCAGGCCACATCTCGTCGCTCTCCGACACCGTAGCTGCGCGGGGCGGCGTGCGCGGGGAGTGCCGCCTGCGTGGGGTCCGCGGCGTGGTACGCCGCGTCGCCGATCTCCCGATGTCACCTCCGTGAGACTAGTGTTTGCGGCCCCGATGTGGAACTCGTTGTGCCTTTAGGCGGGGCATGACGGTGGTGGCACGGCGGTGCCATTGCGGGCGCAGGACGGATCGGCATGGCTGCCGGAGGCGGTGTGGCACGTCGGTGTCGGCCATCGTGGTCACGTAGGGCGACGACGGCGTCGGTGCGCACCGGTGCGCCGCCGCCGAACACTGCCGGGGTGAGGCTCGTGACACCACGGCCGGGCCGGTGCCGGCCGGCCGACCCGGCTCGCCCGGGGCCCGCTTGGGCGGCGTTTTCCCTGGGAGTGCCGGCACAGGCGGGTGATGTTGGCGGCGCCGGCAGGGGGTGTCTCCGCACGGGGGTGAGACCGGGGGTGTCGCGACGCATCGCGGCCCCCCGATGGTGGCGCCCCCGCCGGGGTGGACCGGGGGTGCCGGGACGGTCGGCGGCTGACGCCGTCGCCTCCCCCGACGGGTGGGCCGGGTGGCGCCCCGGCTGCGGGAAGACCAGCGGGCCCGGGGTGGACGACCTGGTCAGGTCGTCCACCCCGGGCCCGTCGTGGGTCGATCGGTCTCGCCGGCCAGCCGGCGTGGTGGCGTGGTGGCTCAGCCGGCGTCGGTGCCGCCGACGGCGTCGTCGTCGTCGCGCAGGCCGAAGCGACGGATCGCATCCTCGACCAGGCTGGCCTTGACCTCACCGGCCCGGACCAGGGACTCCAGGGCGGCGACGACGACCGACTCGGCGTCGACCTTGAAGTGCCGGCGCAGCGCCAGGCGGGTGTCGGAGCGCCCGTAGCCGTCGGTGCCGAGCGAGGTGAACGCCTGCGGCACCCAGCGGGAGATCTGGTCGGGCACCGCACGCATCCAGTCGGAGACCGCGACCACGGGGCCGGGGGCGCCGTCGAGGATGCGGGTCACGTACGGCACGGCGTCGTCGGCCTCGGGGTTGAGCAGGTTGGCCCGCTCGCAGTCGAGGGCCTCCCGCCGCAGCTCGTTCCACGAGGTCACCGACCACACGTCGGCGGCGACGCCGAAGTCGGCGGCGAGGATCTCCTGCGCGGTGAGCGCCCAGTGGATGGACGTGCCGCTGGCCAGCAACTGCGCCCGCGGTCCCGAGCCGCCCTCGGCGCCGCCGTTCGGCAGGCCGCCGACGAGCTCCTCGGCCGACCGGAACCGGTACATGCCGGCGATGATCTGCGCCGGGTCGAGGCCGGCCGGCTCGGCCGGCTGGGGTACGGGCTCGTTGTAGACGGTGAGGTAGTAGAAGACGTTCTCGTCGCGCTCGCCGTACATCCGGTCCAGGGCGTCGCGGACGATGTGCGAGACCTCGAACGCGAACGCCGGGTCGTAGGCGACGCAGGCCGGGTTGGTCGAGGCGAGCAGCAGCGAGTGGCCGTCCTGGTGCTGCAGGCCCTCGCCGTTGAGCGTGGTCCGCCCGGCGGTGGCGCCGAGCAGGAAGCCGCGGCCGAGCTGGTCGCCGAGCGCCCACATCTGGTCACCGGTGCGCTGGAACCCGAACATCGAGTAGAAGACGTAGACCGGGATCATGTACTGCGCGTGGGTGGAGTACGACGTGGCGGCGGCGATCACCGAACCCATCGAGCCGGCCTCGCTGATGCCCTCGTGCAGCATCTGGCCGGACTCGGACTCCTGGTAGGACAGCAGCAGCTCGCGGTCGACCGCCTCGTAGCGCTGCCCGTGCGGCGAGTAGATCTTCGCCGTCGGGAACATCGCGTCCATGCCGAAGGTGCGGGCCTCGTCGGGGATGACCGGCACGAACCGCGCGCCCATCTCCTTGGTCTTCATGAGATCCTTGAGCAGCCGGACGAACGCCATCGTGGTGGCGACGGGCTGCTTGCCCGAGCCCTTGCGCAGCTCGTCGAAGATCTTCGCGGGCGGCTGGGTGAGCGGCTTGGCCCGCACGACGCGGCGCGGCATCGAGCCGCCGAGCGAGGCCCGGCGCTCCCGCATGTACTGGATCTCCTCGGAGTCCGGCCCCGGGTGGTAGTAGGGGGGCAGGTCCCCGGCCAGCGCCGAGTCCGGGATCTCCAGGTAGAGCCGGTCGCGGAACTCCTTGAGCTCCGCCTTGGTCAGCTTCTTCATCTGGTGGGTGGCGTTGCGGGCCTCGAAGTCCTTGCCCAGCGTCCAGCCCTTGATGGTGTGGGCGAGGATGACCGTGGGCTGACCGGTGTGCTCGGTGGCCGCCTTGTAGGCCGCGTAGAGCTTGCGGTAGTCGTGGCCACCGCGGGAGAGCTTGCGCAGGTCGTCGTCGGCGAGGTCGGCGACCATCCGGCGCAGGCGGGCGTCCGCGCCGAAGAAGTGCTCGCGGATGTACTCGCCCGACGACGTCGTGTAGGTCTGGAACTGCCCGTCCGGGGTGGTGTTCATCCGGTGGACGAGGACGCCGTCGGTGTCCTTGGCCAGCAGCGGGTCCCAGTCGCGACCCCAGACAACCTTGATCACGTTCCAACCGGCGCCGCGGAACAGCGACTCCAGCTCCTGCATGATCTTGCCGTTGCCGCGGACCGGGCCGTCGAGGCGCTGCAGGTTGCAGTTCACCACGAAGATCAGGTTGTCGAGCTCCTCGCGGGCGGCGACGCCGAGCGCCCCGATCGACTCCGGCTCGTCCATCTCGCCGTCGCCGAGGAACGCCCACACCCGGCTGTTCGAGGTGTCCTTGATCTGGCGGTTGAGCAGGTAACGGTTGAACCGCGCCTGGTAGATGGCGTCGATCGGGCCGAGGCCCATCGACACGGTGGGGAACTCCCAGAAGTCGGGCATGAGCCGCGGGTGCGGGTAGGACGACAGCCCGCCCGACTCGCTCTCCCGGCGGAAGGCGTCGAGCTGCTTCTCCGTCAGCCGGCCCTCCAGGAACGCGCGGGCGTAGATGCCCGGCGACGCGTGCCCCTGGATGAAGATCTGGTCACCCGAGTCGCTTCCCGGCGAGGAGCTCAGGTGGTCCTTGCCGCGGAAGAAATGGTTGAATCCGACCTCGTACAGGCTCGCGCTCGACGCGTACGTGGCGATGTGGCCGCCGACGTTGAACTCGGGCCGGTTCGCGCGGCTGACCATGATGGCCGCGTTCCACCGGATATACGCCCGGATGCGGCGCTCGACATGTTCGTCGCCGGGGAACCAGGGCTCGCGCTCCGGCGGAATCGTGTTGATGTAGTCCGTGCTGGTCAGACCGGGAACGCCGACCGCCTTCTCACGGGCTCGTTCGAGGAGCTTCAGCATGAGGAAGCGGGCCCGGCCGCGGCCGGACTCCTCGATGACCGCGTCGAGTGACTCGAGCCACTCGTTGGTCTCGGAGGGGTCGATGTCCGGCAGCTGACTCGGCAGCCCGTCGGTGATGACCGAGAACTTCCGGGTTGTGTCCTGCGCCACGCCTTCTCCTGCTCCTCAAGCTTCCGGGGCCGCCGGGGCCGCTCGAGAAGATCCTCCTCGTGCGTCCGCCGACCCATGTGTCACTTCACGTGCACGCGGATGCGGGAACCCGCATGATCGATGCATCGCCGCGTCCTGGCCGCTCGTCTTCTCCTCCGGCGCGCCGCTGCGGGTGGTCGGCCGACTCCCATCGGTCGAGGGCGGACCCGGCGGGCGAACGCGCCTTGGTCCCATCGTGCTCCGTCCGCGCGACCGCGTCACGCACGCCTTGGTTACTTTCGAGTAGAGAATCGGGCGATACGCGCGGCGTTGTCGACATGTCGTCCGCGGCGCAGCCGGTGAAGGGCCCCCGCCTGGTAGACAATCACCCTGATGGACACCCGGATGAAGACCACGACGCTGTCCGTGCACACCGGCCGCCAGGAGCGTGTGGTCGACCTCACCCCCGACGCGGTGGAGTTCGTCACTGATTCCGGTGATGGCCTGCTGTCGGTGTTCGTGCCGCACGCCACCGCCGGGCTGGCCATCCTCGAGCTGGGTTCCGGCAGTGACCCCGACCTGCTCGCGGCCCTCGCCGAGCTGCTGCCCGCCGACGGCCGGTGGCGCCACGCGCACGGCTCGCCCGGCCACGGCCGTTCCCACGTCATGCCGGCGTTCATCCCGCCGACGCTCACCGTCCCGGTGCTCGACGGGCGGCTCGCGCTCGGCACCTGGCAGTCGATCGCGCTGGTCGATCTCAACGTGGACAACCCCGACCGAACGGTCCGGCTGTCCCTCCTGAGGGGATGATCGAGCGTCCGGCGACGGAATGATCGAGGCTCGTTGCGGGTACCGGCGGGGAGTCGCCGCACGTCGACCACGCCGTCATCGGTCCACAACCGACGGCGTGGCACTTGCGCAGCCACCGGGAGGTCCGGTGGACTAGGTCGAGACGCACCGGGTGATGGACCCCATCGCGCCGGTGCGTCCACGCACGGGACGACTCCGCGGCCCTCGCGGAGCGTCACACACGAACAGGAGGTAGCGCAGGTGAGTCCGACCGCGGCGAACGCCGAGGGTCAGCGCCGGGCGGAGCGACTGGGAGTCTCCGCCGGGACCCAGGTGCAGTCGCTCAACGAGGACGATGACATCGCCCAGGATCTGCTGGACGCGGTGACCAGCGCCAGCGGGACGGAGCTAGTCCCCGAGGACTCCGACGACGTCGTCGACATCGTCCTGCTGTGGTGGCGGGAGGACGACGGGGATCTGGCCAACGCGCTCATCGACGCGCGCCGCCAACTGTCCGACGAGGGGGTGATCTGGTTGCTCACACCCAAGGCCGGACGGGACGGTCATGTCGCGCCGAGCGACGTGCTGGACGCGGTTCCCACCGCGGGTCTGGTGCAGACCAGCACGCTGAGCGTCGCGCAGGAGTGGTCGGGCCAGCGGCTGGCCGCGCCGAAGTCGCAACGCGTGCGGCACCGCTGAGGCCGGCGCGAGGGCGTCCGGCGACCCGCGGGCCCGGGCGCTGTTGAGCCATGCCCGCGTCCGGGTCGGGTCGGGCCTGAGCCGACCCGCGCGCGGCTCTACCGGCGCCTGAGGGGACCCGAACGGCCCGCGTGGCGGGCCGGGCGCCCCCTCGCGCGGGCTCATCGGTACAGCGGCACCTGCTGGCCCTCGACGGCCCCCGGGTAGCGGTCCCAGAGCCGATTGAGTTCGAGTTGGAGGAACAGCGGCCCGAAGCCGATCAGGAACAGCACGAACGCGAGCACCGGGTTCGTCTCCGGGACCCCGGCGGCGTGCTGGGCCGCGCGCGTGCGGGTGCCCAGCCGCCAGGCGGCGACGAACGGCGGGACGAGGACCAGCCAGCCGACGAGGAACGCCAGCAGGGACAGGGCCGGGTTGACCTGGATACGCCGGTCGTACTCACCCAACTCCCGGTTCGTCTTGTAAACCCACACGAAGTAGTAGACCCCAAGGGTGATCAGGGGCAGGCCCAGCCATACGGCGAAAGGATTGCGGTGCTTGCCGAGCACCCCCGCCCCGCTGAAGGAGTCCGGCGTGCCGGGCGGCCCATCCGGGCCGGGCGAGCCGTAGTCGGGGGTCGCGGGATAGCCTTGCTCGGGCTCGGGGCCGGGCAGCGACTCGCGGAAGGCGTAGATCGGGAAGCCGCCGGTCGAGGTGCCCGGACCGTCGATCGGGTGGGGTTCCTGCGCGGGGTAGCCGTGCGGTTCGGGGTAACCGTGCGGGGTCGCACTCTGATTGGTCAAGGTGGTCCTGCCCTCATCGGTGTCCATACCTGTGGCGCACGCGGAGCACGCATCGTGTTACGCGCATGTCCGGCCGATGGCTCCCGTGTCGATCGGCCAGACTAGGCCAGTCTGACGTAGGAAACCCGAACACTCGCCGCATGAGTGCCCCGGGAGCGCGAAAGATACCTTCCGTCGGGATCGAATGCGGGTGAACCTTCGTCTGGGTGGCAGTCGAGTGGCGGCCCGACGCAGGTGGTCGATGTCTGTCGGTCGGGGTGGTCCTGAGCCCGGCGTGGGTCGGCCGTCGACCGTCCTCGCAGGTCGTGGTCGGCGCCTGGGCGGCTGGTGAGGCGGGCGGACGGCTTCCGGGCGTCCGTGTGGGCCATCCGCGGGTGGTCGGCCGGTTTCTTCCCGGTCGGAACTGGCATGCTGGCTCTGGGACGGCGGACCGATCTGCGGGGGCGCCCGAACCGGTGGGTGCCGTCGCCGGTCGGCTCCTGTTCCCACCTGCCGCCGTTGCGATCATTCGATCTGTGGTGATCCACCGGATCGGCCCGTGCATCGTCCTTGGTGCTCGGTCGTCCTGATCAGCGTCATTGTGTGATCAGCCCCATCGTCGTGGAGAGGAAGCGCCCGTGACCGTCGAGGTTGGCTCCGTCGCCCCGGACTTCTCGCTGAAGGACCAGAACAACGAGACCATCACCCTGTCGGAGTTCCGCGGCAAGCGGAACGTCGTCCTGCTGTTCTACCCGCTGACCTTCACCGGCGTCTGCCAGGGCGAGCTGTGCTCGGTCCGCGACGACCTCGGCTCGTTCCAGAACGACAACGTTCAGGTGCTGGCCGTATCCGTCGACTCGCCGTTCGCCCACAAGGTCTGGGCCGAGCAGCAGGGCTACGAGTTCCCGCTGCTCGCCGACTTCTGGCCGCACGGCGAGGTCGCGAAGGCGTACGGCATCTTCAACGAGGAGCGGGGCATCTCCGTGCGCGGCACCTTCGTGATCGACAAGGAGGGTGTCGTGCGCTGGAAGGTCGTCAACAACATCCCCGACGCGCGGGACCAGGCCGAGTACCTCAAGGCTCTCGCCGCCCTCTAGGATCTATCTACGGGAGCCGGCCCGCGTACCTGGGTAGTCGTGGGGCCGGCTCCCGCTGCCGACGGCCCTCGGCCGGTCGCGGCGCCCGTCCCGGCGTAATCCGCCGGGTGATCGGGCGCCCGATCGTTCCACGGGCCGTCGTCGCATGCGTAGTCTTAGTGAGCTTCGTTCTCACGTCTCCCGGGCGCGTAGCTCAGCGGGAGAGCGCTCGCCTTACAAGCGAGTGGTCGCAGGTTCGATCCCTGCCGCGCCCACGCGCTGGCTTCGCGTGCTCGCTGATCTTCGATTAGGCTCGCTGGGGGCCGCGATGTCTGTTGGGGGGCCGAGCCCCCCATACCCCCCACGGTGGCAACCGGGGTGCCCTCGGGGGTGGATCGCCGGGCGACGACGCCGTCGAGTCCGCGTTCGGCTTCCGTGGGCGTTGTGGGCTGCCAGGCTTGATCATTGAGGTGTTGATCTTTCTCCTCGCGGCCAGAGGAATGCCGAGCCGGGCGGAGATCAGCAAGTATCGAGGCGCTGATCCGTGACCCGCAGGGGCTTGCGCCAGATGGAGACGTGACTTTCGCTGTCGGTGGTGAAAGGGCTGCCGTCCCAGTCGGCGAACCGGCTCTCCAGTTCCAGGCCGGCGAGTTGCGCCATGAGGTCGCATTCGGCGGGCCAGATGTAGCGGAATTCGCCGGAGCCGTAGCGCACTGTCCCGTCGGCCGCGTGCCAGTAGTGATGGGAGGTGCACTGCTGTGTGGCGAGGTCGTAGGTGTCGAACACGAGGTGTCGGTCACCGGTGCTGATCGGGACCGCGGCCTGGCCGGGAGGCAGCCGCCGTATCGGCGGCACCCACAGCTCAATGACAAAACGCCCGCCGGGGCCGAGGTGTCGGGCGGCGTTGCGGAAGCAGGCGACCTGCTCCGTCTGGGTGCGAAAGTTGGAGATGCTGTTCCAGACCAGGAAGACGAGCGAGAACTCGCCGGGAACAGTGGTCGTGGCCATGTCACCGACGACCACTGGCAGGGTCGCCTCGTCAGCCTTGCGCCGCAGTTGGGCGACCATCGACGCCGACAATTCGATTCCGGTCACGGGAACGCCGCGGGCGACCAGCGGGAGGCCGACGCGACCGGTGCCGATCGCGAACTCCAACGCCGCACCCGAACCGGCCAGACGGGCCAGCAGATCGACGGTCGGACCGAGCACCTCCGGCGCGAACTTCTCGGCGGAGGTGGTGTCGTAGCGCTCCGCCGTTTCGTCGTCCCACACTTCGCTGCTCGTCACGGCGCCGCAGGCTAACGGGCAGAAATCGGTTCTGTCGACTCATTTTCTGCGCTTGGTTCGCCCGCTCCACGAGGTTGGCGCCTCAAGGTCACCGTTCTCGATCCGGCCCTGACGCGTCCGCCAGGGCGTCGAGCGCGGCGGGAGGCGGATGCCGGCCCGGCTGTCACGCCTGCTGCGGTGGGCGGGCGTTGACGCGGGCCACATCTGATCCCCAGGCGAGGAGCTGAGGACTGCAGTCATCGTGCGCGATCCGGCATTCGATCAGGACCGGACCGCCCCGGTGCGTGCGGGCCCTGCCGATCGCGGCGGCCAGCTCGGCTCGCGTGGTGGCGGTCAGGCCCAGCCCGTTGCCGTCATCGGCGTTGAGAGCCGGGATCAGTCCGGCGTAGTCCCAGTTCTTGATGTAGTTGTACGGGCCGTCGTGGATCGCCGATTCCGCGACATAGCCGTGGTTGTTGACCAGGAAGATCAGGGGCTCCTGCCCGTGCCGGATGATGCTGGAGACCTCCTGGGCCGTCAGTTGGAATGAGCCGTCGCCGATGACCGAGATCAGCCGCCGGTCCGGCTCCATTCCCAGCGCGTACCCGAACGTCGCGGGAGTCCGTCGAATGCAACGTCCGGACCGGTGCGAACGGACCTGGTGCGGGGCAGAGCGCGTCGGAGAGGTTGCAGGCGATCTCGATGTACGCCGGCTTGCGCTCCCGCAGCGCGGTGCCGATCGCATGGTCGATCATCGACGGCGCGTTGTCGGGATGCAGGATACGGACCGCGGCGCAGGTCACGTGGCGGAACATCTCGTACTGGTAGGAGAGGTCGTGCGTGCCGATCGTGTGACGGACGAGATGATTGGCGCCCGTGTCGTTCGTGTTCGGACCGGAGGAGACGATGATAACCGGCAGGCTTTCGGCGTAGGCGCCGGCCACGCCGTTGAGGGCGGAGAGGGCGCCGACGTTGAACGTGGTCACCACCGCCCCACACCCGCGGACCCGGGCGTAGCCCTCGGCCACATACGCTGCGTTGAGTTCGTTGCAGCAGCCGATCTGCTCCACGTCCTTGTTCGCCAGAAGTTCGTCGAGCAGCACCAGGTTATAGTCGCCGGGAACCAGGAAGTAGTGTTTCAACCCGATATCCTGGAAACGCGCCGCAAGGTAGTTTCCCACCGTGAAGTGAGACATCGTCGGATTCTCCCCTTTTCGCCTGCGGCCCAGCACTCCGGCACCGCGACGTCGGCGACGAACCGGCCGTGACCGGTGTACCCGCTGTCCTCGACTCCGGATCCCGACCGGGCAGGTCGCGTGCGGAGGGAGCCAGGGCGGGGCGGCCCAGCGTCGAGTTGAACCGTTTCAGTCGGTGAGGTGATTGATCGCGCCGGTGCGGACGGCGGTACAGATCTGGCGCCAGACGGCGGCGGGGATCTCGATGTGGTGGCTACCGAGGTAGCCATAGCGGAGGTGGATGTGCCCGTCCCGCTCGGCGGCGAGGCCGCCACTGGCTGCGGTCCAGGGGGTCCAGGCGGCGTTCAGCCGGTGGAACGCTCCCCGGTCGCCGGCGCGGATCTCCGCCCGCAGGGCGAACCAGATCACCCTGGGCATCCGTAGGTCCGGGTCGGTGCCGGTCGTGTAGCTGATGGCGACGGTCTCGCCGTCGCGGGCGAACGCGACGTCGGGACTGACCGCGGGCCGGCGCCAGGCGAGCTGGTCCGGGGGGCTGGCCATAGTCGCTCCTGCGTAGTGGTCTGCGGTGACCCGTCGGCGCGGGACCATCCGGGTTCCTCGCCGACATGGGCAGTCTGTGCACGTGACCGGGTGACCGCCAGGTGTGCGCACGATGCGTGCTGTGCCGTGCCGTGCTGTGCGCCGCTGCGACAGCGACAGCGACAGCGACAGCGGCTGTGGCTGTGGCCGCGGCCGCGGACCCGGCGTCAGGGCGAACGGGGAGGAACAGCGACGGGTGAACGAGGACAGGACCGGCGCGCTGGCGCTGGGACGGCGGATTCGGAGTCTGCGCGGTCGGATGAGTCAGGACACGCTGAGCCGGCGGATCGGGTTCCACCGGACCCGGATCTCCAAGGCCGAGAACGGGGAGCTGCCCTCCGCGGATCTGTGCGCCGCTCTCGACGACTACTGGCGGACCGGCGGGGAGATCGCCGCCTGGCAGGCCCGACTCGAGGCGGCCCGCGACGGCGACGGCGACGGCGCGGCCGGGACCGACCGTAGGCAGGTCTTCGAGTTCTCGGCGGCCGGGTTGATCGCCGCGGACACGTACCGGCGCCGTGCGCGCCGCAATCCGGACGCGCTCACCCTGACCGAACTCGCCGACGAGGTCGACGGTCATGCGGCGGTGTTCACGACCACGCCCCACGCGATCCTCGCGCCGCGGGTGTATCGCACCTGGCAGTCCGCCGAGCGGCTGCTCGACGCGGGCGCCAAGACCAGGGCGCAGGCGAGGCTCACCCAGATCGCCGGCTACTCGGCGTACATGCTGTCGCGGCTGGCGTTCAACCTCGGCGATCAGGCCGCCTCACGGCGCTTCGTCACCCAGGCCGGCGACCACGCCGACCAGATCGACGACCCGGTGCTGGCCGCCTCGATGGCGGCGATGTCCTCCACCCTGGCGTTCTACGGCCACCAGTACACCGAGGCCGTCGAGTCCGCGCGCCGGGCGCCGAACCACTCCTACACCCGGGCCAGGCTCGCCGCCTACGAGGCGCGGGCGCTGGCCGCTCTCGGCGATTCGGGTGGCACCCGGGAGGCGCTGGACCGGATGCGGCGCGCCGTGATCGACGTCCCGGCCCGGCCGGGAAGCTCGCCGTTCGGACCTGCGACGGCCGAATCGTTCACCGCCGGCGTCCTCGCCCGTCTCGGCGCGGGCGACGAGGCGGAGCCGATCGCCCGTGCCGCGGTCGATGCCTTCGACCGCGGTCGGGCCGTCGGCTTCGAGGACCACGGCCACGCCGTCATGGTCCTCGCGACCGCCCTCGTGCGCCGCGCGCGTCCCGATCCGGCCGAGGCGGCCCGGCTCGGGACGCGGGCCCTGGCGATCCTGGCCGCGAGCCCGACCCAGACGCTGATCAGTCGCGCGGGACGGCTCGCGGCCGATCTCGCCGGGCATGCTCCCATCCCGGAGGTCGTGGACTTCCGCGAACGGCTCATCGCCGTTTCCCCTCCGGCTTTGATGGATGGATGACCCTCGACATTGGCGAGTCGCTCCCTGCGGTCATGGTGCCGACGGCTCGTACCGAGCGGCTCATCCTGCGCGGGTGGACCGCCGACGACATCCCGGCCTACACCCGGATGGCGTTGAACCCGCGGATGAGCCGCTACACCGGATCGCCGTCGAGCGAGGGCGCGGTCTGGAACATGTTCGCGTTGCAGATCGGGCACTGGGCCCTCAACGGCTTCGGCATGTGGCTCGCGCACGAGCGGGCCACCGGGGAGTTCATCGGGCGCGCCGGCCTTTACCGGGAGTACGGCTGGCCCGGCCTGGAAGCCGCCTGGACCATCCGCCCGGAGCGGTGGGGGGAGGGATTCGCGACCGAGGGCGGTGCCGCCGCGATCGAGTACGCCTTCGCCGCTCTCCGCGCCGACCGGGTCATCTCGATCATCCACCCGGAGAACGCGGCGTCCATCCGGGTCGCGGTCAAGCTCGGCATGACGTTCGCGGAAGCCACCGAGCGCAACGGCCAGCCGCGGCACATCTACGCGATCAGTCGTCCCGACTGGGGACCGGACACCGCGGGCTCCCGGTGAGCTGTCCGTGCGTGTGTGCCTGGACCATGGGCCTTCCGTGCTATGTGGTCATCCGTGCTGCCCATGCTGTTGGTTGCGTGTTCAACCTCTGGTCGTCGGTGTGCAGGAGGCTCCGCGAGGGCGCGAGATCGCCTCCGCCTGCCCATGACCCTGCACGAGGAGTAACTGCATTGCGTAGATATTCGCCTGGGAAAATGCGACTCGCTGTCGCCACAGTTCTGGCCGTCGCCGCCCTCGGCCTGTTCGGTATGCCGGCGGTGGCGCAGGGGCCGGCGGATGTGCGGATCAACGAGGTCGAGTCGAGCGGTGGGTCGCCCGGCGACTGGGTGGAGCTGACGAACATCGGTTCGGCGGCTGTGGACGTCTCCGGCTGGGTCGTCAAGGACAACGACGACTCGCACGTGTTCACGGTGGCGTCGGGTACGTCGCTGGCGCCCGGCGGGCATCTGGTTCTCGACGTCGATCCGGTGTTCGGTCTCGGTAGTTCCGATTCGGTGCGGCTGTACCAGCCGGGTGGTACGACACTGGTCGATTCCTACACTTGGACCTCGCACGCGTCGACGACCTACGGGCGCTGCCCCGACGGCACCGGCGCCTTCACGACGACCACCTCGTCGACGCGCGGCGCGGCGAACGCCTGCCCCCCCAGCACGTGGCCCGGCGGCTCGGCCGTCGCCACCGCGGACGACGCGAACGTGTTCGGCACGAACCTCAGTGGGCTGTCCTTCCAGAGCTCCGGTGTTCTGTGGGCGGTGAAGAACGGCCCCGGCACGCTCTACCGGCTCGTGCCGAACGGCGCGAAGTGGCAGCCCGACACGACCGGCGGCTGGGCCTCGGGCAAGGCGCTGCACTACGCCGGCGGGACCGGCGACCCCGACGCGGAGGGCGTGGTCACCACCCCTGACGGCGTGGTCGTCTCCACGGAACGGGACAACAGCAACAGTGGCGTCAGCCTGCTGAAGGTCCTGCGGTACGACGGCTCCTCCACGGCCACCTCGCTGAACGCGACCGCGGAATGGAACCTCACCTCCGACCTGCCGTCCGTGGCGGCCAACAGCGGGCTCGAGGCGATCTCGTGGATTCCCGACACCTACCTCACCGCACACGGTTTCCACGACGAGCACACCAACACCGCCTACGACCCGGGCGCCTATCCCGGCCACGGCAGCGGCCTGTACTTCGTCGGTCTTGAGGCCAACGGCACCGTCTACGCCTACGCGCTCAACCAGAGCGGTGGCGGCTACACCCGGATCGCCACCGTTTCGAGCGGCTTCGCCGGAGTCATGGACCTCGAGTACGAGCCCGCGACCGGCCACCTGTGGGCCGAATGCGACGACACCTGCCAGGGCCGCACCGCGACGCTCGACATCAACGCCGCCGGCCGGCTCGCCGTCACCGCCGTGTACGCCCGCCCCTCCGGGATGTCCAACTACAACAACGAGGGTTTCGCCCTCGCCCCCCAGGACACCTGCTCAGCCGGGCACAAGCCGGTCGTCTGGTCCGACGACGACAACGACTCCAGCCACGCGCTGCGCAGCGGCACGCTGAACTGCACTCCCTGACGTCCCGCGTCCGGGGTGGGCGGCCCCGCGGGTCCGCCCACCCCACCACTCCCGATTGGAAAAGGTCCCAACAGGCGCCGTTGATCACCTGAAAATCGTCGGTGGATCGGGGATTGGGCCGTGCTGACCCGCCACCTCGGTGCCAGCGGTCGAGGTTGAAAAGGGCTCGGTGCGCCCTCGTCCAGGTTCGCCAACTGCAGGATCAGTCCCGCCCTGGGAGGAGAGGCTGACCATCGGCGGGACGCCGGACACCACCTGGCGGGAGAAACGCCCCTATTTGCCGCCAGATCGCGGTGGACATGAAACCGTGCGGTAATCGACGATGACCCGACCGCAATGAGACGCCGCAGCTCATGAACGGGAGGCCCGACGTCGACTTCTGCGTCCGGCTCTGCGACGTGTTTCCCGACGGCCGGTCGCGGCTGCTCAACACCGGCGCCCTGAAGGGATCGCACGTGGTTACCCGTACGTGGTGTTCACGACGGGCTGAGATCGGGCGCGCGGTGAGGTGCGCCGGCTGGTCAGCGGGCCGTCGTCCGGGAGTAGAGCAGGGCGTTCGGGGAGCCGTCGCCGACGTTGGTCAGCACGCCTTGGGTCGCGGCGTTCACGATGGCGGTGCGGACCCGGTCGGGGCCGGCGTCGGGGTGGGTCTCCAGGAAGAGGGCGGCGGCTCCGGTGACGTGCGGGGCCGCCATGGACGTGCCGCTGATGGTGTTGGTGGCGGTGTCGGACTCGCTCCAGTCGGACGTGATGTCGGTGCCGGGGGCGAACAGGTCCACGCACCTGCCGAAGTTGGAGTACGAGATGTCGCGGCTGTCCTCGGCGGTCGTCGCGCCCACGGTGATGGCGCGGGGAAGTCGGGCGGGGGAGAAGTCGCACGCGTCGCTGCCGCCGTTGCCGGCCGCGACGGAGTAGGTCAGGCCGGCGTTGATGGACTGGCGTACCGCCAGGTCCAGCGCTCGGGACGCGTCGCCCTCCAGGCTCATGTTCACCACGGCGGGGCCGGCGTGGTGGGCGGTGATCCAGTCGATGCCGGCGATGACGCCGCTCACCGTGCCGAAACCGGCGCAGTCCAGCACCCGCACCGCGACCAGGCGGACCGACTTGGCGACGCCGTACGTCGATCCGCCGACGGTCCCGGCGACGTGGGTGCCGTGACCGTTGCAGTCGTTGGTGCCGTTACCGTCGCTGATGGACGAGAAGCCGCTCGAGGCACGGCCGCCGAAGTCCTTGTGGCTGGTCCGGATGCCGGTGTCGACGATGTACGCGGTGACGCGGGCACCGGTCGAGTCGTAGGTGTACTTGTGATCCAGCGGGCGGTCGAGCTGGTCGATGCGGTCCAGTCCCCAGTCGGGGCGCCGCTGCGTGATGTCGGCCCGGACCACCTTGTCGGCCTCGACGTAGTCGACGTCGGGGTCGGCGCGCACGGCGGTGAGCTGCTGGGCGTCGAGCCGCGCCGCGTATCCGTTCACGGTCTGGCGGAATTCCCGGTCGACCCGCACGCCCATACCCCGGGCGCGGCCGACGGCGGGCGCCGGGCCGCTCGGCGGCGCGGCGGATTTCAGCACGACGATGTACTGGCCGGCGGGGTCGGATGGGGCCGCGAGGGCGGCGTCCATCGCGGCCGTCTGCGCCACGACGAAAGCGGTGACGAGCCCGCCGGTCGCCGCGAGTCGAAAAAGGCTTCTTTTCATTGCTTCTGCTCCTCCGGGCCGCGCCGGATCGGCGCGCCGGTTGCGGGGTGGGTGCACCGGGAGGCGGATCAGCCGAGCCCGAGGCCGCGCGCGACGGTCAACTGGATCTGGTTGGTCTGCCGGATGCCCTCCAGCGCCTTCCGGTTGGCGGCGAGGTCGGGGCGCTGGAGCTCCGACTCGACGCTGAACCAGACGCCGACCAGATTGGTCTGTTTCTTGCAGGCGATGTCGGTCGCCGCCACGGCGGTTTCCGTCGCCGACACCGGGCCCGTGCGGAACCGTGGATCGGCGGCGGCGTCCAGCGGCGACGAATAGTGCAGTCCGTGCCTGCCCATGCAGGCCGACCAGGCGCGCAGGACCTCCTGCACGCGCCCGTCGCGGCCGGATGCGAAATAGCTGGTCTGGGAGAGTCGCTGCGCGAGGTCCGGGTCCGTGCCGGCGGGTGCGCCCGCATTCAACCGGCGTTTTGCCTCACCGGCGCAGCCGCCGGCCGGGATGGGTCGCCCGTCGACGGCGCCTGGATGCCGGCCGGTGAGGATGTCGAGGGTCCTGGGATCCGGCGCCGTCGCCGATCCCGCGGGCGTCGGGGGTTCGTCGGCCGGTCGAGGCTTCGACGCGCGGTAGCCGGCCGTCGCGGCCAGTGCCGCGTCGGTGATGCCGTACCGGCGTTCGTTCAACGTGGCCGGCAGGTCCGTGGCGATGGGCCGTGGCCGCGGATCGGGCAACCCGAAGCGGCGCGTGCACTGGGCGAGTAACGCCCGGTACGCCTGGGCGACCGACGCGGATTCGCGCGGGCTGAGCAGGTACCGGTCGAGGGGAAGGTGCAGCGCGGCGCCGTCGAGAAGCACCGGCGGCCGGGCCGCCGCCACGGCGGCGGGCGCGCTGGCGCGCGTGGTCCCGCAGCCAGCGACGCAGGCCGAGACGAGGGCCACGGCGAGGGCCACCGTCGCCGCCGGAGCCCACCGGGAGACGAGGTCGGGCCGTTCGGGGGCGGCCCGCCGGCGGGGGGCAAGGTGCCGGCCGAAACGGCCCGCCTGGTGGGGCATCGGTCTCCTGTCGGTCACCGCGGCCGGCACGGCCGATCAGGGCCGATCCTGATCGTCCGGTTGGGGACGGGACCGGCCCTGAAACGGCGCCTAGTCGGCGGGAGCGGTATAGCGATTGGATCGGTTTTCGAGCGGGCTCAGACCCAGATGAAGGATTCGACGTTGTTGGTGAAGGTGGGGGTGAAGTTGCCGCCGCTGCTGGGGGCGATGGTGCCCCAGGTGCCGGTGCTGTTCACGCCGGTGTAGACGCGGGCGGTGAGGTGCTGGTCGTAGTTCCAGGCGGATTCCGAGTTGTTCCCGACCCGGGCACCCTGCCCGGCGCCGGGCGAGCTGAAGGTGTTGTTGTTGAGGTCGTTGTCCGAGAAGAAGAAGTCCGCGTGGCTGCCCCCGAAGTTCTGGAAGTACCACAGGCACAGGTCGCCGTCGCCGTTGCTGTACAGGTTGCAGGCCCCGTCGAGGTGCTGCGCGCTGATGCCATGGCTGTTGCGGCCGGCCTTGGTCGTCGCGGCGGCGCTGAGACCCGAGATGCTCGCGGGCGCCGGCGCGCTGGTCCCCGCCGAGGTCGCCGATCCGCCGCCGCTGGCGGCGAGGGCGGGTTGCCCGACGGCGACGATGCCGGCGACGGCCACCCCGCCAACGGCGACGGCGAGGCTCCGGCGAAGAGAGGTCTTGTTCATGTCCATGCTCCTTGCGTCGATGAGAAAATGCTTGAACGCCGCTCCCGTAACGACGTCACGTTGCCCCGACTGCCCTTTCCAGGCACATCAGATGAATCGCCCACGCGGCACGCACATCGTGGTCTCTTGGTGTCCCTGCGGGTCTGGTTGCGACCTGATGAAAGTTGCGTCAACAATGAGGCTTCGTCGCTGGGTCGGGTTTCGGTGGGAAAGCGACTGCCTGGTTGGGGAGAATGTTGGGTGCGGATTGAAAGTATGGCGCCGGGTCCGCGGTGTCCAGGATGCCGCCGTAGCGCGTGTCGAGCCGGAGTCGCGGGTTGCCGGGTGGCGCATGTCCCGTCTAATCGGGGAAATTCCGGCCGCTTTTACCGTGGCAGTGGGCGTATCCGGGTGATGGTCGGGGCAGCGAGCGGCGGCGGTGACGGATACCCGACACCGCCGACCGTCGAGAGTTCCATCAAGCGGACTCGTTCCGTCCGTCTCTCCGGCGCGCCGGGGTGTCCCGCTTGGCCGATCGGCGGCCGGCAACGGCGCCGTCAGCCGTCTCGGGGCCCGTCTTCCGCTGTTCTAAAGCCCCTGACCAGGCAAGGCGTGAAGCTGTCGAGTCGGCGAGCCGTTCGGCGTGCTCCCGTGGGGCGCATCGCCGACGTGGCACACCCGGCGTGCCCGCAGCCGTCGGGGATTCGGGTGTCGACGGCTGGGCGACTCGGACCGACGGCACCCGTCCGCGGCGTCCCGCCCGTGCCGGGCTCTGCGGTATGGCGGCCTCTGCGGTGTGGCGGCCTCTGCGGTGTGGCGGGTTCTGGGGGTGTGTCGGGTTCTGGGGGTGTGGCGGGTTCTGGGGGTGTGGCGAGTGAACGAGCGTCGATGAAGGAGAGCCGTCCGAACAGGACGGATGCGGGCGCCGGTCGAACGGCTATTCGGCGCGGCCCCCGCGCGCCACCGAAGATCGCCGTTCTTTGACTATCGGAATAGTCGAGAACATCTTGTCTGACTCTTTGTGCGGTTATACTTTTTCGCGGTCATCCCTGACAACGATGAGAGTGGTGGCGACATGGTCGAGCGTGCTGGCTATCAGTTGGTCGAGGTCCGGTTGTGCGGGCGGCCGACCCGATCCGGAAAACCGTGTCGGATACGCCTCTACGGGCCCGAGATCGCCTGCCGCACGCACCTCACCGAGCACGAGCGCGACGTCGCCGAGGCGTACCAGCGGGGGATGGGCGATGGTCATCGTCGCGGTTGGGAAAACGGTCAGGAAATCGGAAAGCAGCAGGTCGAGCGGCTCCAGCGGCGGATCCGGGAACTCGAGGGGCTGCTCGGCCGCGAGCCGCTGCGCCACGAGGCCGGCGCCGAGCGGATCGTCGAGGACGACGGGTAGCGGCATCGTCCGGCGCCTCGATCAGGGGCCGTCCGGAACCGGCCCCTGATCGATCCACCGGGCCCGGATATCAGCGTGGCTATTCGCGGGCGCTGGTATCCGAAAGGTCGGCGGCGTCAATGCCGTCGGCGGCGTCAACGGGGCGGGGGAGCAGGGCGAGGGCCTGTTCGGCGGCGTCGCGGATCATCGAGGGCGGGGCGCCGCAGGTGCCGACCGCCTCCAGCCCGCGTAGCACGACCAGCACGAGGCCGGCCAGCCGGGCGGGATCGTGCCCGGCGGCGAGTTCACCGGCCCGCTGCGCCTCGCTGACGCACTCGGTCAGCAACGCGTGCGCCTCGGTGAGAACCCGGTTCACCCGCTGCGCCACCTCGGCGTCCGCGCCGGCGAGCTCGGCGGCGCTCTTCGCCATCAGGCAGCCGCGTCGCTCGACGTCGCCGACGATGATCGCCACCATCGCGTGGACGTGCCCCGCCAGCCGCTCGAGCGGGCTGCCCGCTGCGCTCAGATCGGCCCGGATCGCGGCGGCGGCCTCGTCGCAGTAGCTGTCCAGGGCGCGCAGGAACAGCGCGTGCTTGTCGCCGAAGGCGCCGTACAGGCTGCCCCGGCCGAGCCCGGTGGCCGCCGTCAGGTCGTCGAGCGAGGTGGCGGTGTAGCCGGTCGCCCAGAACTGGTCGCGCGCCGCGCACACGACCTGGTCCTCGTCGAAAGTGCGTGGTCGTGCCATGCAATCGATGCTACCGCATAGTTTACCGTATGGTCCATAACGGGCTCCGCGGTTGGTCGGCGCTGTGCGCCCGATCGGTCCGTTACCTGGGCGATTGTGCGCTTCGCGCGGTTCGTCGACGTTGACAGGGGCCTGGCGTGAACCGCATACTCCGATCGCTTGTGTGAGGAAGCCGGTGGGAATCCGGCGCGGTCGCGCCACTGTGACCGGTCTGCCTGTCCGTGTGGGCGGCGGTACCGGGAGTCAGACCCGAGCACAGGTAGTCCGAACAACCGGGACGCACGATCCCTGAGGGGGCTTCCATGACGACACCCGTTGCCCAGCCACGGCAGCGATCCATCTCCTTCCCGCTGACCGCCCGCCGGGCGGCGCTCGGGCTCACCGCGCTGCTGTCGCTGCTGCTGCTCTACTTCATCGGTGTCGACCAGGGCGCCACGTCGCTGTTCGGCTCGGATACCCACATCCACGAGTTCGTCCACGACGCGCGCCACTTCCTCGGGTTCCCCTGCCACTGAGCGGGGGCGGGGAGATGGAGTTCCGCTACATCTACCGCGGTCTGGGGGTCGGCCTGCTGGGCGGGCTGCTGGCGTTCGTCTTCGCCCGCATCTTCGCCGAGCCCCTCGTCCAGGACGCGATCGACTACGAGGACGGGCGGCACGAGGCGCAGGAGGCGCTGGACGCCGCGGCGGGACTCGCCGCCGGCGCCCACGACCACGGCGAGGTCTTCAGCCGCTCCGTGCAGCGCAACCTGGGCATCGGCGTCGGGATGGCGCTGTTCGGGCTGGCGGTGGGCGGCCTGTTCGTCGTCGTCTACCTGATCGTCTCGCGCCGCTACCCGAACATCCGGCCGCGGGTGCTGGCCGCGCTGCTCGCCGGGGCCGGCTTCGTCGGTCTTTACCTCGTCCCGTTCGCGAAGTACCCGGCCAACCCGCCGGCGATCGGGCACGAGGAGACGATCGGCGCCCGCAGCGCCCTGTACGTGACGATGGTCGCGGTCTCGGTGGTCGCGTTGGGGCTCGCGGTCGTGGTGGGCCGGTGGCTGGCGGGTCGGGTCGGCGCCTGGAACGCGAGCCTGGTCGCGGCAGTCGTGTTCCTGGTGCTCGTCGGCGTCGCGATGGCCCTGCTGCCGGCCTACGGGCATCTCGGCGCGAACCGGGCCGAGTTCGGTGACTTCGCCACCGAGACCCCGCAGCCGCTCACGGCCCCGAACGGCACGATCGTCTACCCGGGTTTCCCCGCCGACGTGCTGTTCCGGTTCCGGTTCTACTCGGTGGTCAGCCAGCTCGTCCTCTGGGCGACGATCGCGCTCGCCTTCGGTCAGCTCGCCGAACGCCTCGCCGTCGCGCCGGCCCGCCGGCAGGCACGGACCGCCGCGTCCGCAGCCGACCGGTCCGCCACCGCACCGACCACCGCACCGACCACCGCCGCCGGCTGAGCCCTGGCCCGTTCCCGGACGCCGGCTGCTTCCCCGGCGTCCGGGAACGGGGAACACGACGGGGAGGACGGGGCACGGATGATCGAGCACGAGGTGCGGGTACATCGAGGCACCGAGCGGTTGGAGCGGCCGGACCAGCTTGCCTGGAAGATCGCCGCGGTGGCGGCCGACCCGGCGGAGGTGCTGCCCGCGGTCACCGAGATGGTTGTCAACCGGGTGATCGACAATGCCGGGGTCGCGGCGGCGTCGCTGCGCCGTCCGCCGGTTGCCGCCGCCCGCGATCAGGCGGTGCGCCATCCGGTTCCACCGGGGCGGGCCGGCTCGACGGTGTTCGGCCTGCCGCGGAAGGTTCGGGTGTCGCCGGAGTGGGCGGCGTGGGCGAACGGCGTCGCGGTGCGGGAGCTGGACTTCCACGACACGTTCCTCGCCGCCGACTATTCCCATCCCGGTGACAACATCCCGCCGATCCTCGCCACCGCGCAGCACCTCGGTCTCAGCGGCGGGGATCTCGTCCGCGGGATCGTCACCGGCTACGAGATCCAGGTCGCTCTGGTCCGCGGGATCTGCCTGCACCGGCACAGGATCGACCACATCGCGCACCTCGGCCCGTCGGTTGCCGCCGGTCTCGGGTCACTGCTCGGTCTGTCCACCGAGGTCGTCTACCAGGCGGTGCAGCAGGCGCTGCACACGACGACGACGACCCGGCAGTCCCGCAAGGGGCAGATCTCGAGCTGGAAGGCGTACGCGCCGGCGTTCGCCGGGAAGGTCGCGATCGAGGCGGTCGACCGCGCGATGCGCGGGCAGGGCGCGCCGTCGCCGGCCTACGAGGGTGCGGACGGGTTCGTGGCCTGGCTGCTCGACGGACCCGGCGCCCGCTACGTCGTGTCGCTGCCCGGCTCGGGCGAGGTCCGGCGCGCCATCCTCGACACCTACACCAAGGCGCATTCGGCCGAGTACCAGAGCCAGGCGCTCATCGACCTGGCCCGCCGGCTCGGCCCCCGCCTCGGTGACCTCGCCCGCATCAGGAAGATCACGATTCACACCAGTCACCACACCCACCATGTGATCGGTTCGGGTGCGGGTGACCCGGAGAAGTACTCGCCGACGGCCAGCCGGGAGACGCTCGACCACTCGATCCCCTACATCTTCGCGGTGGCGTTGCAGGACGGCGACTGGCACCACGAGCGGTCCTACGCCCCGCAGCGGGCGGCGCGGCCGGACACCGTGGCCCTGTGGCGGAAGATCGTCACGGTGGAGGACGAGGAGTGGACGCGTCGCTACCACGCGGCGGACCCGGTGGAAAAGGCGTTCGGCGGCCGGGTCGTCGTCGAGCTGGCCGACGGCGACCCCGTCATCGACGAGATCGCCGTCGCCGACGCCCATCCGCTCGGCGCGCGGCCGTTCGGGCGGGCGGAGTACCTCGCGAAGTTCCGCCGGCTGACCGAGGGCGTGGTGGCCACCGAGGAGCAGGACCGCTTCCTCGACGTCGCCATCCGTCTACCCGAGCTCGCCGCGGACGAGCTCGGCGGGCTCACCCTGGTGCCCGAGCGGCCGCCGGCCACCGGCGAGACGGCGGGGATCTTCTGATGCTGCACGCCCGCACCCCACCCCACGCCCGCCGGGCCGCGCTGCGCGCCGCTCTGGCGTCGGGCCGGCTGCTGCGTTTCCCCGGGGCGTTCAACCCGCTGACCGCCGTCCTCATCACCGAGCTGGGCTTCGACGGGGTCTACGTCTCCGGCGCGGTGCTGGCCGCGGACCTGGCCCTGCCCGACATCGGCCTGACCACGCTGACCGAGGTCGCCGGCCGGGCCGGGCAGATCGCCCGGGTCACCGACCTGCCGACGCTCGTCGACGCCGACACCGGCTTCGGTGAGCCGATGAACGTCGCCCGCAGCGTTCAGGTCCTCGAGGACGCCGGGCTCGCGGGCTGCCACCTCGAGGACCAGGTCAACCCGAAGCGCTGCGGCCACCTCGACGGCAAGTCGGTCGTGCGGGTCGAGGAGATGGTCCGCCGGATCCACGCGGCCGTCGTCGCCCGCCGCGACCCGAACTTCGTCCTGTGCGCCCGCACCGACGCCCGCGGTGTCGAGGGCCTCGACGCCGCGATCGAGCGGGCCCGCGTCTACATCGACGCCGGTGCCGACATGATCTTCCCCGAGGGGTTGGCGGACGCCGCCGAGTTCGAGGCCGTCCGTGCGGCCGTGGACGTGCCGATCCTCGCGAACATGACCGAGTTCGGCAAGAGCGAACTGCTCACCGCCGCCACGTTGGAATCGGTCGGGGTCAACGTCGTCATCTACCCGGTCACCCTGCTACGCCTCGCCATGGGCGCCGCCGAGGACGGCCTGCGCCGCCTCGCCGCCGACGGCACCCAGACCGGCCTCGTCGACCGGATGCAACACCGATCCCGGCTCTACGAACTCCTCGACTACGCCGCCTACAACACTTTCGACGACAGCGTCTACACCTTCCGCATCCCGGGATCGCCCGACGGCGCGTGACTCCGGCCAGCGGGTGACTCCGGCCAGCGCGTGACTTCGGTTGGCGCGTGACTTCGGCCAGCGCGTGACTCTGGCTGGCGGGTGACTCTGGCTGGTGGGTGACCAGGCCGGGGGCCCGCTCTCAGGCGCCGGCGGCGTCGGCCAGGACGCCGACCAGGGCGGTCACCGCCATCGCCGCGCAGCCGCCCAGCACGACGCGCAGCGTGGGGCGCAGCAGCGCGGTGCCCGCGGCGCGCGCCGCCAGCGCCCCGGCGACCGCCAGACCCAGCACGGTCACCGCGACGATGAGCACGAGCCGGGCGGTGCCCGCGGGCGCGGCCATCCCGATGAACGGCACCAGTGCGCCGAGGGTGAAGCTACCCGCCGACGCTGACGCCGCCTGCAGGGGCCGGGCCTCGTTGGTCTCGTTGTGGCCGAGCTCGTCGCGCATGTGAGCGCCGAGGGCGTCACGCTCGGTCAGTGCCTCTGCGACCTTCTCGGCCAGGTCAGGCGGCAGGCCGCGGCGCTCGTAGATGCCGACCAGCTCCGCGAACTCCGCAACCGGGCTCGCCGCGAGCTCCGCCTGTTCCAGGGCGAGGTCGGCGCGCTCGACGTCGGCCTGGGCGCTGACCGAGACGAACTCGCCGGCGGCCATCGACAGCGCCCCCGCCGTCAGCCCGGCGAGGCCCGCGGTGAGGATCGCACCGCTCGACGCGCCGCTCGCCGCCACGCCGACGACCAGGCTGGAGGTGGACACCAGCCCGTCGTTCGCGCCGAGGACGGCCGCCCGCAGCCAGCCGGCCCGCTGCGCGCCGTGACGCTCCCGGTGCCGGGTCATCGTGCTCGCTGCCGCCATGCCGAGCATTTCAGCACGGGCAAACCAGACCGGACACCCGCGAATGCCCTTCCTCACTGTGACAATCACCCCGTCGGGCGAGGCCGTTGCCGGCGCTGGTCGACGCCGACTCTGCCCGCCGCCGCTTACCGCCCGCGCGCCGCTTACCGCCCGCGGGGCCGATCCCTGCCCCAGCCGCCGATCAGGCGCGGTCGGGTCGACCCACCCCTCTGCTCGCCGGCCGGCGGTCGAGCCAGGTCACGTACTGGCGCAGCCCCATGACCTCCCACAGCGTGTGCCGGCTCCAGCCACCGCCGTCATGCACCCGGGCGTGGTGGGCGACCATGCGCAGCCCCTGCCCGCCGGCCGACTCGGGTCGCAGGGTGGCGCCGAGGGTCACCACCGGGGAGTTCCAGCCGGCCGCGGACCGCTCGATCCGCAGTTGGCGACCGATGAGGAACGCCAGCCGGGTCCGTGCCGGTGGATGCCGGCGCGGGTGCACGGTGACGGATCCGACGTGCGGCCAGGCGGCGGCGTCCACCGCGGCCCGCAGCAGCACGCCCGGTTCCACCGGCAGGAAGTCGACCTCGACGCACGCCTCGCCGGCCGGGGCGGCGGGCGGACCGGCGAGGACGAGGCCGTCGGTGTCCGGCAGCACCAGGGCTGGCAGATCGGCGCCGTCGATCTCCCATTCCGTGCCGGTGGTCATGCCGGCCGGCCGCGGCCGGGGGAGCAGTCGTGTCGGCGGGTCACCACCTCCAGCGTTCTGCCGACCGACAGCCGTCCCATTCGTCACCTTTCCCAATGCGTCCATCGAGCATGGCAAACATCGGTCGGTCGTCCCAAGGGGGAAAACCCGGGCGTCGCTCGTCCCGGCCAAGACGATCCGGGTGGTGCCGCCCGCGGCCGCACCGGCGGGTCGGCGCGCCCGGGTGGCGGAATCGACCGCCCTCCCGGCTGTTTCCAGCCACCCGTCCGCACGGCCGGCGTCCCCACCGACATCACCCGCCGTCAGCGCCAGACCGATTCCGTTCCGACCGCATCGTGCTCCCCGCCACCGATCGAAGCCGCCGCCGCGTGACCGGCTTGGCCGCGCCGGAACAGCGGCCGGAATTCAGTGCGGTGCGCACCGGTCCGGACCGATGCCGACATCGCGGGCCCCCCAGGGTGAACAATAGATTCGCCACCGTTTCGCACTGAGGATGCCGGGGTGATATCGCCGTGTCCCTTCACGACCCGAAGGGCTCCGGCCCCTACCGGTCCGGCCCCTACCGGTCCGGCGCGGCGACGGTCCCGGCCGGCCGCGGTGCCGGCCGGCCGCGGTGCCGGTCCAACCGGTCCAACCGGTCCAACCGGCTCAGTCGGCCCGCTCCGGTCGCGCGAGGGCGGTGTCGATGAGCGTGGCCGCGGCCGCCCTGGCGTCGGCGAGCGGCGCGGGATCGTTGAGGGAGGTCGCGAGCGCCGTCGCGCCCTCGAGCAGGACGGCGAGCTGACGGCCGAGCGCGGCCGGATCGGTGGCGCCGGCCGCCTGGGCGGTCTCGGTCAGCAGGCGCGTGAACGCCTCCTTGTGCTGGATCACCGCCCGCTCGACCGCGGGCACCGTCCCGGCTGTCTCGACCGCGGCGTTGTGGAACGGGCAGCCCCGTAGCCGCGCCTCGCCGGTCGCGGGGCCCGCGGGGTCGACCGCGAACAAGGCGAGCAGGCGGTCGCGGGGGAGCAGGTCGTCGCGGGCCAGGGCGCGCTCCTGCGGCGGCGCGGCGATCGTGTCCAGCCGGTGCAGGTACTCCTCCACCAACGCGTTCTTGCTGGGGAAGTGCTGGTAGAAGGTCCGCTTGGAGACCTGGGCGGCTCGCGCTCGGCACCGGCAACTTCGGCACCCGGTGGGGCAGTGGCGCCGAGCCCGCGCAGGCGCGCAAGATCCTCGACCGGTTCGCCGAGGCTGGCGGGACGGCCGGCGGTCTGCTCACCGGCAATTACCGCAACGGCAGCGCGGGCCGGCTGACCGGCCTCGGCCGGCTCGTCCACACCGAGGACGAGGCCCACAAGACCGCCGTCGTCGACGCGCTGCTCGCCGTCGCCGCCGACCTCGGCGTGCCGCCCGCCCGGGTCGCCACCGCCTGGCTGCGCGAGCACGCCGCCCGCGCGTCGACCGCCCTCGTCCCGATCATCGGCCCGCGCACGATCGAGCAGCTCGACGACTACCTCGCCGCGCTGGACGTCCGCCTCGACGAGGCCCAGTACCGCCGCCTCGACGAGGTCGGCCGCGTCGACCTCGGCCAGCCGCACGACCAGGTCGCCGCCCAGCGCGCCACGACCCTGGGCGGCGACGCGGCCGTGTTCCGCACCTTCGTTCCCGTCGCCTGACCGCCTCCCCGCCGCCCGGACCGCCGCGCTCGGTCACCATGACCGCCGTTCCCGTCACCGTCTCCCTGTCGCCACCGGGCGGTCGATCCGTCGAGGCCCGGCGGTGTGCGCGGGGCGACCGGTCTGATGCCACGTGTCACAATTTGGGGGATGGCTACCGGGGGACTGGACCGGCCGCATACCGACGGCCGGTGGGATTTCTTCATTTCCTACACGGCGCGGGACCGGGCCTGGGCGGAGTGGATCGCCTGGCAGCTCGAGGCCGCCGACTTCCGGGTGCTCGTGCAGGCCTGGGACATGGTGGCGGGTTCCAACTGGTCCGCCGCGATGCAGGACGGCATCCGGTACAGCACCCGCACGCTGGCGGTCCTCTCCGCCTCCTATCTGGATTCGGTGTACGGCGAGCAGGAGTGGCAGGCCGCGTTCGTCGCCGACCCGGACGGCGCGGCCCGCCGCCTGCTCCCGGTGCGGATCGAGAACTGCGCGCGCCCCGGGGTGCTCGGCTCGAGGGTGTCCGTCGACCTGTTCGGCCTGGCCGCGCACGGCGCCCGAGACGTCCTGCTCCACGCCGTGCAGGCGGCGATCTCCGGCCGGGCGAAGCCCCCCGCCGAGCCGCATTTCCCGGGCGGTGGACCCATCCCGCCAAGAGCCCCGAGCACCCGCCGTGCACCGTCCTTTCCCGGCCTCCCGGGCGGCGCCTCGGCCGGCCCAACCGGCCGCTCGACCCAGTTGCCGCCGACCGGGTCGGGGGTGACCCCGTCGAGGGCGGCATCGGCGGTGTCGAGGAGGTCGGACCCGGCGTCGGCGGGCGAGTGCCGCGCACTGCTCATCGGCGTACCTGGTTACGACGGAGAGGGCCTGCCCGCATCGCCGGGGCTCGCCCCGCTCGTCGACGCCACCGCCGAGGCGCTGGAGCGGGTCGGCTATCGGGCGGACGTCCACGACCGGTCGCGGCTCGGCGCGAGCGCGATCAAGTCAGCGATCCACGCCTTCCTGCGCGACGCGGCACCTGACGACACACTGCTGCTGGTCCTGGCCGGCCACGGGGTCCACCACGACGGCCTCGACTTCCTCGTCCCCGCCGACGCCGACATCGGCTACCAGCCGTTCTGGGATCTGTGCGTGCCCCTCGACTGGTCGGCGACGATCTCCCGCAGTGCCGCCGGCCGGGTGCTGCTGATCGTCGATGCCGCCGATGACTTCGCCGATGGCGAGGTGCGGACCGCCGTGACCGGTGACGGCTGGGCCACGGGGCGCCTTGCCGCCGCAGCGGGCACCGAGGTCGCCTACCTGATCCGCGAGTCGCCGCGGCCGGGCGGTGGATCGCCGCTGCTGCGGGCCCTGCTGGACGTCCTGGCCACCCCCGCGGTGCCGGCCGACGTGCGGACGTTGGAGGAGAGGCTGCGCCACCGCCTGGCCGTCGGCGGGTCCGGCGACGCCGGCATTGGATCGGCGCCCTGCACGCTGCGCTCGGTCCTGCACTGCGACCCGAGCAGGTTCAGCCCCTTCCCGGCAGCGACGTCCCCGGGTTCACCGGCGGCCCCAGAGCATCCCTGGCGGCGTGCCGCGGATCGGCACGTCGCCTGGACACTCATGGCGCAGAACCCGGCCGTCGAGGAGTTGCGGACGGCGACCCTCGATCTTGTCGGACGCCTCGGCGCCGCCCGCGACCACGCCGCGGCCACGCTGCAGGCCGATCCCTGGCTCGACCCGATGCTCGCGCTCCGGCAGATGAAGCGGATCGAGTTCCTGGTCCGTCGGCTGCCCGCCGACCCGCCGCCGCTCTCAACGGCCGAGGCCGGCCTGCTGATCGTGGTGCCGTTCCTCCACGAATCGCTGTGGACGACTCTGGTGGCACGGGCAACTGTCGCTCATCCGGGCGGCCCCGGGCGGGGCGACCGGCCGCCCGGCCGGGACGACGCCGACCGGGCGGAGTTCGAGAACTTCACCAAGCTGCACCCGCGGCTGCTGCGCCGCGTCGACCGGACCCGGCGCACCGGCGACACCGGCGCCGCCGAGGCTATCGGCTGGTGGCTCGTGCACCGCTGGGTGGCCCGGCGGCCGGCGTCCTACACGGGTTCCGCGCTCGCCGACCTGCTCGCCGGGGTCGACCCGGACACACCCGCCGGCGAGGTGTTCGCACCCTCGCGGGCGAGCGCGCTGCTCACCGCGTTGCGCGCCGATCCCGCCCACCTGAACCGGCCCGGCCAGACCGCGACGCTGCGTGATCTGGTGACGGTGGCACCCGCGACCGGGGACGAGATGACCCTGCGGGAACGCCTCGTCGGGTATCTGGTGACCGTGGGCCAGCGGATGGCCCTCGAACCCGCGGCGCTGCCGGATGTCATCGTCGAACATCTCGGCGTGGGCGACCCGGTCGATCTTGGCCTGCTGGGGGAGACCATCCGCGGGGCGCAGTGGCAGCACCGGGGTCGTTCGGGCCGTGACCTGTCCGCCCGGTGCCAGCACCAGGCCGTCCAGGTGGCGCTGGAACGGCACACCGCCGAGCTTGACAGCCTGCTTGCCGAGGCGCACCGGGCCGCCGGGGAGATACCGGCGCTGGCGTATCTGCCCACCCACGCGACCGCTGAAGCGGTGCGGGCCGTCGAGGTCGACGGGCGGCCCGCCTACAGCTCCGCGGGCGCACAGTTCCGGCTGGCCGAGGACAAAGTGCAGGAGCTGCTCATGGGCGAGCAGCTCTACGCGAACCGGGCACTGGCTATCCGCGAGCTCTACCAGAACGCCCTCGACGCCTGCCGCTACCGGCGCGCCCGCGAGCAGTACCTGGCCCGCACCGCAGGACGGGGAGCCGCATGGACGGGGCGAATCACTTTCACCCAGGGTTTCGAGCCGGACGGCGGCGCCTACCTCGAATGCCGCGACAACGGCATCGGCATGGGCCTGCGTGAGCTCACCGCCGTCTTCGCCGAGGCCGGCACCCGCTCGGTGGACCTGCCCGAGGTCGTCGAGGAGATGGTCGCCTGGAAGGCCTGCGACCCGCCGATCGAGTTTCATCCCAACAGCCGATTCGGTGTCGGTGTGCTGTCCTACTTCATGATTGCCGACGAGATCACGATCGATACCTGCCGGCTCGGCCTGGATGGCCAGCCGGGCGACCGTCTGCGAGTCACGATCGCCGGGCCGGGGAATCTCTTCCGGGTCCAGAATCTCGGCCCCGGCAGCGCCGCGGGTACCGGCGTGCGGCTGCACCTGAGTCGCGAGGCGGGCAGGGCCACGGTGAGCTGCGTCGACCTGCTTCGTCGCATCCTGTGGGTCGCCGAGTTCGAGACGGAGGCCACCGAGGGCGTCGCTCGCGCGCACTGGGCCCCGGGCGAGCTGGCCGACTCCGCCCCCGTCGGTGACGGCGACCCGCTGGCCGGCGCCCCGATCCGCCGCTGGACGGCGCCGATCGTCCCCGCGGGTGACGGCGTCTGGTGGGCTAACGGCCCGGGCGCGGTCCTCGCAGACGGCCTGTGGGTGGGCCGAATGCTGTTCGGTCTCGTCGTGAACCTCACCGGCGAACTCGTGCCGGAGCTCTCCGTCGACCGCAACGAGATCCGGGAGCTCGTCGACGAGGCGGCGATCGACGACCGGATCACGAGCGCGGTGCCCACCCTGCTGGCCACGGCCGACTTCGACATCACGCCGGAGTGGCTGTCCGACCTGGCCCGCGACCTACCGCTGGTCGCGGACGCCGTGCTGCGGGCGCTGCTCGCGACCGCGGGCAGGACGTGGCCGGCGGGTGGGGGGGCGGTGGTCTCCATTGCACGGGTGGGCTGCTTCCCCCTCGACGGCGAGCTGCTGCCGGCCGCGGCGCACGCCCGGGTCGACCCCGGGTTCGCCTACTGGTCGATACCCGACTCGATCATCTTCCGCCGGCTTGCGGCCTGGTCCGCCGCGCGTGCCGCCGCCGCGGGTGGCGCGCTCGCGCCCGGTTCCCCGTCTCTGCCGAGCGACTTCGTGCTGGCCGGCTGGCGCAACGGCCGCTTCCTCGGTACCGACCCGGAGGTCCGGACCACGCTGGTCCTGTTCCTCGCGGGTCTCCTGCGCCAGCCGATCGCGGAGATCGGCAGGCGACTATGCGAGCTGGGCCTTCTTCGGACCGCTGGACAGTCCGTGACGGTACCGGAGGTGACGCGGGCCGATCTCCTCCTGGTCACCTTCGATCTCGACGGTCAGCATCCGCATCACTGGGACGTGGTGCCGCTGGGTCACGCCATGCTGGCCGCCCAGCGCCTCGGACTCGACCTCGCGGAGACCATCCGGCGGTTTCGCGTTCTCGGCCTGCCGACCTTCCCGCCCGGCAGGCCCGTGCCGGCGATGCACCCCTTCGACCTCGTGCTGCTGAGCAGGGGGCTGACCGGTCGATCGCCGTGGCTGGGCCCCGGGCGGGTCCGGCTGTCCCACGTGCTGCGCGCCGCCCTGCACACCGACCAGCCCGCGACTGCCATCCGGGATCGGCTCACCGTCCTCGGCTACCGGGCGCCCAGGCTCTCGCTCGAGGCCGCGCGGTCGTCCGGGACCGAGGCCGCGCGGATCTTCAACCTGGACGAGAACGGCAGTCTCGATCAGCGACCGGTGCCGGCCGGATTCATGCTCATGGCGGCGGCTCGGACGTCCGCCCGCCCGTCGCAGGTGGCCCACCTGCTCGCGGCGCTCGGCTTTCCGGTCGCCCTGAGCGGCAGCCGGCTCGGCCACCTCGGCGAGCTGGAGACCGAGGCCTTCAGGGGCGATGTGGGCGGGACCTTCCTGCAGGCGGGTGTGCCCGTCTCCCGGCCGGCCGTGTGGCGCACCGCGCAGGAGACGTCCCGGCCGGCCCACGAAGTCGCCTCGCTGCTGCGCAAGTGCGGCTTCGCCGTGGCGGACATCGCCGGCCCCGCCGACGCCGAGGTCTGGGCGGTCACCGGCTCGGACGACGGGTGGCTGCGGCGGTTTGCCCTTCAGCATCCCGTCGGGCCCATCGACGTCCTCGCTCTCGCCACATCGCTGAACCGGATGCCGGCGGACACGGCGCGCCTGCTGGATGGCCTTGGCATCGGTGTGCCCGAGCTGACCGACGTCGTCCTGACAATGGAGGACACCTTCCTGTTCAGCCGCGGCCTCGACAGCGCCGGGATGTCGCTGCAGCCGCCCCGGGACGGGCTCCTTCCGGTCGCCCACCTGCTCGCGGCCGCGAGCCGACTGCGGCGAGACCCCGCGGAGCTCGCTGCCCGCGTCCGGCACCTCGGCGTAGCGGTCGCCGATCCCCTCGGCTGGAACGCCTCCCCGCTCGACCTCGAGGATGTCGTGCTGCTCGCCCGCGACGTCACGGTCGACGGGCCGTGGCTGCCCGACGGGCCCGTCCCCACCGCGCACCTGGTCATGGCCGCGGCCCTCACCGGCCTGTCCCCGGCCGACGTGGCGCGGCGGCTTGGCACCCTCGGCTTCGCGACCGAACCGGTACCCCACGGCGCCCCCACCGGCGAGGACGTCCGGGTGCTGATCGATCTGCTCGATCTCGCCGATCCGTTCACCGCGGAGCTGGCCTGGAGCGGTCCCAGCCGAGCGGCTCTGCTCGCGGCCGCGAGCACGACCCGTCGCACGCCCCGCGATCTCGCGCGATGGCTGGTCGAGCTCGGGCTGGCGGCACCCGCAACCGAGCCGGCCGGCGGCGAGGGGAACCCGGAGCAGGACCTCGACGTCGACGTGGACGGCGATGATCTCGACCTGCTGAGCCTGAAGATCGATGCGCGGGGGCCCTGGCTGGCCGACGGACCCATGCCCTACGGCCACCTCTTGGCGGTCGCCGGACACACCGGCCGTAGGCCTCAGGACATCGCCGCCCGCCTGCGGGCGCTGGGACTGCGCGGGGTACCCGAGCTGCCGGACGTCCCCGACGCGGACGCGGTGGACCTCATCCTTCTTGCCCGGGAGCTGACCGGCGAGCCGCCCTGGCTGCCGGGCCGGCACGTGCTGCCGCGGGCGCACCTGCTCCATGCGTCCTGCGTGCTCGGCTGTGATGTGGCCGAGGTCCGCGACCGGTATGCCCGGCTCGGCTTCGGTGTGCCGGAAGGATTGCGGGAGATCGACCGTGACGAGCGGGCCGCGGTAACGGTCGCCTTCTTCCGGACCGACGCGGCCGGGCCGGTGTCCGAGCCGATCTCGGCCGCGCAGGTTCTCGGCGTAGCGGAGTTCACGCGCAGGTCGCCCGACGAAGTGATGGCGCTGTTCACCGGCCTCGATCTCGATCTTGATGGACAGGCCTTCGCGGCAGGGTCCGGGCGGCGGCCGGGCGGTGGTCTGCAGCCGACCGCGCGGGACGCGATCCTGCTCAGCGCGCTGCTCGATGGTCGCGGACCATGGCTTGGCTGCGGTCCGGCGCCTCTGGCGCATGTGATCGCCGCAGCCGGATACCTGCGATGGACACCGGCGCGGGTGCTCGGTCGGCTCGCCGCGCTCGGCTACGCCGGTCCGTCGCTGGCGGGGTCGGCGCGTGACGCATACGTCGACGGCGCCGACGCCCTGGTCGTTGCCATGCTCCGGGACTCGCGGGGACGCTATGTCGATCGCCCGTTCTCTCGGGCCGAGATCCTCATCGCCTCCCACCGTCTGCGCTGGACGCCCCGGCGGATCGTCGAGCGGCTGACCGTGTTCGGTCTCCCGGCGCCCGCCCGGGAGGCATTCGACCGCTGACGGCTCGGCGGCGACCTCACCGAGCCGACGCAGGTCGCCCACCGGCCGGGAGCCTCGTGTGGCCTGAGCTCCGCAGATGGTCAGGCCGGGGAGCCGGCCCACAGGTCGGGGCCGAAGACCTCGTAGCGGATGCGCTGTGCGGGCACGCCGCGGCGCAGCAGGCCGGCGCGGGCGTCGCGCAGGAACGGCAGCGGCCCGCACAGGTAGGCGCGGGCACCGTCGGGCAGGGCAACCGCGTCGAGGTCGACCGTGCCGCTGTGGCGGGACTCGCTCCGCGCCCCACCGGCACCCGGGGTGGCACCGGTGCCCGCCGCGGTGCCGATGCCCGCCGGCCTGCCGGTGCCGGACTCGTACCAGGTGTGCAGCCGGAAGTCCCGCAGCAGGGCGCCCATCTCGATCATCTCGGAGCGCAGCGCGTGGTGGTCGGGGGAGCGGTCGGCGTGCACGGCCACGACCGGACGTTCCGGCTGCAGCCGGGCCGTGTGGCCGAGCATCGCGATCATCGGGGTGACGCCGATGCCCGCGCTGATCAGCACGAGCGGGTCGGCGCCGGTGGCGAGCGTGACGTCGCCGGTCGGCGGGCTCACGTCCAGGATGTCGCCGACCTTGACCTGGTCGTGCAGGTGGGAGGAGACGACGCCCGCGGGCGCGCCGGCGGTGCCCGGCACCCGGCGCACCGTGATCCGCAGGCTGCCCGCGCCGGGCGCCCGGGACAGGCTGTACTGCCGGGCCTGCCGCCCGCCGCCGGGCAGGTCCACCGCGACGGAGATGTACTGTCCGGCCAGGTACGTCGGCAGCGGCTCGGGGCCGGTCGGCACGAGGTCGAAGGAGATCACCTCGGCCGTCGCCACGGTGCGCGCGGTCACCCGCCAGGGCCGCCAGACGTGATCCGGGTCGGCGCCGACGCGCTGGGAGATCCGCCCCTCCTCGGCGATGAGCGCGGTGGCGAACAGCCAGTAGACCTCGTCCCAGGCGTCGTGCACCTCACGGGTCACCGCGTCGCCGAGCACCTCGCCGACCGCGGCGAGCAGGTGCTGTCCGACGATCGTGTACTGCTCGGGCCGCACCCCCAGCGAGACGTGCTTGTGCGCGATGCGGCGCAGCACCGGGGCGAACGACGACCCCGGCCCGCCGAGCAGGTGCCCGGCGTAGGCGATGATGGCCGCGGCCAGCGCCTGCCGCTGCTCGCCGGTGGCCTGGTTGCCCTGGCTGAACAGGTTCAGCAGCTCGGGATGGGCGGCGAACAGGCGCGGGTAGAACGCGGCGGTGATCTCGACGGCATGCTCGGCGACCACGCCCGCGGTCGCTCCGACGACGGCGGCGGAACGTTCGGACAGCATGGGATGACCTCCGGACTCGGACATGGCGGCGCCGCACGGTGTGGGGAGGTGCCGCGGGGAGATCTCCAGTGGCGGCCAGCTCCACTTCTACGTGTCGTAGTAGCTGGACGGCGCAAGCATAGTGAAAACCCGCCCCCGAGCTCGCTTTCCGGGCCTCATGGTGTCGTTCACAGTCCGTGCCCATCCGGCCTCGCCTGGCGCTGGCGGGAGCCGGACCGTGCTCGACCAGGGGCTCCGCGTGCAGTCGGGTTGCGGTAGCCCGCACGCTGACCGCCCGGACCGGGTGATGCGCCGACGGCGCGATCGGGCTAGCCTCCGCGGCGATGACCGGACCAGCGCGATGACCGGACCAGCGCGACGACCGGGGGGAAGCGCGATGACCGGACCGGCGCGGGGCGGGTTGCCGGGCCTTGCCGGTCCGGAGGAGGTGTGGGACTCGGTCGAGCGGATGGTCTCGTTCGGCCCACGGTTGCCCGGCTCGCCGGCGCACCACCGCCATATCGACGACCTCGATGCCCGGTTGCGGCGGCTGGGTCTGGCGGTGACGCGCCATCCCGTTCCCCTCGCCCGCTGGCTCGCCGACGACTGGTCGCTGCGCGTCGTCGACGCGCGCGGGGTGAGCGTCACGGTGCCCGTCGCCTCCTACCGCCCGTACTCCGGCGAGACGTCGACCCGCGGGGTGACGGCGACGGTGATGGACGTCGGCGCGGGGGGCACGGCGGACTATCGGGGCCGGCCGGTGGCGGGTGCGATCGTGCTCGCCGACGCGCCGGTCGCCCGGCTGCACGCCGAGGTGCTCACCGACCTCGCCGACGCCGTCGAGCCGCCCGACGCGCGGGCGCTGCTCGCCGCCGAGGACTACTCGCGGGTGTGGCTCGGCGTCCCGGCCCCACCCGACCTCGCCCTCGCCCGCCGGCACGGCGCCGTCGCGATGATCGAGATCCTCGATCTGCCGCCGCCGCTGGCCGCCGGCCAGTACACCCCCCACCAGCAGCCGTACGCCGGTCTGCCGACCCTGCACGTCGACCGCGAGCAGGGCGCCCGGCTGCGCGCCCTGCTCGCGAAAGGCCCGCTGGAGGCCACCGTCGTCCTGGCCGCCCGCCACGACGACAGCACCGTCGACTACCTGCTGGCCAGGCTGCCCAACCCCGACCGCGCCGCCCCCGACCACGACTGCGCCCCCGACTGCGGCGCCAACCCCGACCCCGACCGGGGCGCCGCGCGGGCGGGCGGCGACGTGCTCGTCGCCACGCACACCGACGGGCAGAACGCGATCGAGGAGAACGGCGGGCCGGCCCTGCTCGCGCTCGCCGAGCGGCTCGCCCGCCGGGGCCCGGCCGCGCGACGCAGGCGCGACGCCGTGTTCCTGTTCTCCCCGGCGCACATGACCGCGGACGCGGCGACGGTGAAACCCGACGCCTGGCTACGCCGCCACCCGCGGCTGCGCGCCTCGCTCGCGATGGCGCTCGTCGCCGAACATCTCGGCGCGACGGGCTGGGACGAAGGCGGCGGCACCGTGCCCTACGGGCCGACCGGCCGCAGCGAACCCGTCGTCGTCGCCGTCGGACACAGCGAACGGCTGCGCCGGCTCGCGCTCGACGAGGTGCGGGCCGGCGGGCTCACCCGGGCCGCCGTGCTCCCACCGGCTGCCGACGGGCTCTACGGCGAGGGCACGTTCCCCTACCGGCTCGGCCTGCCGACGGCGGCGTTCATCAGCGGGCCGGCGTACCTGCTCCAGGTCGGCCCGGGCGACCAGCTCGACAAGCTCGACCCGGCGCTGCTGCACCGGCACACCGTCTTCCTCGCCCGCCTGCTCGACCGGATGCTCGCCCTGCCCGGCACCGGCCGGACCGTGGAGTCCTCAACGCAGCGAGCCCAGAAAGGCGCGTAGCACCTGACGCATCTCCGCCGGCCGCTCGAGCCACGGAGAGTGCCCGGCGTTGTCCAGCGGCACCCACCGGCCACGCGGCGCCAGGTCCGCAACCTCGCGCGCCCCCGTGGGATCGGGGTCGCGCCTGCCGTGAACGACGAGCACCGGCACCGTGAGCCGCCGCAGGTCGTCGTCGATGCCGGCATCGAGTCGAGCCTTCCAGTCGCTCTGCACCGCGCGCGCCACCGCTTCGGCACGCGGATAGCCGTACAGCGGCTGGCTGTCCAGGACGGTCGCCGCCGCACGGCTGGCGAAGTCCGTGGACCACATCAGACGCAGGAACCGTGCCCGGTCGCGTTCGTCCCCGTTGCTTTCCAGGCGTGCGCCGAGCGCCGTCAACTCCTGGCGTTCAGCCGCGGTGAGGCGACTCAGCCGCTCGCGTTGCACGCCGTCCTTCCATCCCCAGCGGATGGCCGTCCCCGCCAGGTAGATGACGCCGAGCGTGCGGTCAGGGTGCGCGAGAGCGTAGAACAGCGCGAGCGCCGCACCCCAGGAATGGCCGCCGACCACCCAACGCTCATGCCGCCAGTGCGTGCGCAGAGCCTCCAGATCGGCCACGAGGGTGGCGATGTCAAACGGCCCGCTCGCCCGAGAGCGTCCACAGCCTCGCTGGTCGTAGAGGTGTACGCGCGCGACATCGTCGACCATCCCCGCGACGGGTTCGAGGTTGTTGGACAGCCCTGGCCCGCCATGCGCGAGAACCAACGGCAGCCCCGCCCCCCGCGACAGGGTCCACAACGACCCGCCCGGCACTGCGACCGCCTCGTCCGCTGGCTCCTCAGCGACAAGGGACATGTGCACACGGTAGCCGTCGCTGTCAGAAGGCTCCAGCGCCGGCGCAGGCGTCCGGTTGCCGCCGGTCGGTGCGTGATGGTTTGGTGTCTCACCAGGTGCTGCTGCTGTCCCGCAGTGCCCGAACCCGTCCAGCGGGGCCAGATTCCGTCCAGCCGTGCCAGAGGAGCAGCGACGATGACGCAGGCGATCCCGGAGCAGTCGTTCGAGCTGGGCCTGGCCGGGAAGGCCGCGGTGGTCACCGGCGCCGGGGCCGGTATCGGGCAGGCCATCGCGGTGGCGCTGGCCCGGGTCGGGGTGTCGGTGGGACTGGTCGAGATCGATCCGGAGCGGGCCGCGAGCACGCGCGAGATCATCGAGAAGGCGGGCGGCACGGCGCTGACGCTGCCGACCGACGTGATGGACACCGAGGCGCTGGCCGGCTCGATCACCGCCGCGCACGGGGAGTTCGGCCGGCTCGACATCCTCGTCAACAACGCCGGCGGGGTGAAGGCGAACCGCTTCCTGAAGCAGAGCGAGCGAAGCTGGCGCCGGCACATCGACATCAACCTGGTCAGCATGATCGCGGCGACGTCGACCGCCGCGCCGCTGATCGCCGCGGGCGGTGCCGGCGGGTCGATCCTCAACATCACCAGCATCGAGGGGCAGCGCGCGGCGCCGCTGTACGCCGTCTACGCCGCCTGCAAGGCCGGCATGATCTCCTTCACCCGGACGATGGCCCTCGAACTCGGCGAGGACCAGATCCGGGTCAACGCCCTGGCGCCCGACCACACCGCCACCGCCGGCATGCGCGGCATCTTCGCCGGCCCGGTCGACCCCGACAACCTGCCGCCGCTGTCGCCGGAGCGCCGTACCGAGGTGGAGCGCTACGTCCCGCTCGGCCGGGAGGGCCACGCCGACGAGGTCGGGGACGCCGCGGTGTTCCTCAGCTCCGACCGGGCGAAGTACATCACGGGCGTCACGCTCAACGTCGACGGCGGCGCCTGGGCGTCCAGCGGCTGGGGGCGCGCGGGCGACGGCTGGACCCTCTACCCCGGGGACACCTCCGTCACCCTGTGACGCCGTTCGGGGATGACGCCGTTCGGGGATGACGCCGTTCGGGGATGACGCCGTTCGGGGATCAGGCGGCGAGGCGGGCGTCGAGGTCGTCGAGCTCGGCGGTGAAGGCGACGCGCATCGCCGCCTTCTCGCCGTCGTCGAGCCAGGCGGCGTCCACCCCGGCGAGGACCAGCGTGCGCACCGTCGCCGGGCCGTAGTCCAGCGCGGTGCACAGCTCGACGTACTCGCGGCCGAGGTCGGTGTGGAACATCGTCGGGTCGTCGGAGTTCAGCATGACCCGCAGGCCGGCGGCGACCATGTCCCGGATCGGGTGGCGGGTCAGGTCCGGCCAGCCGTAGACGACGGCGGTGGACGTGGGGCAGCAGGTGAAGGCGATGCCCTCGTCGAGGCAGCGGCGCAGCACCGCCGGGTCGGACATGATGTGGTAGCCGTGGTCGATGCGTTCGCAGCCGAGCACGTCCAGGCAGGTGGTGATGTTCACCGGCGGGGCGTCCTCGCTGGCGTGGCTGGTCAGCCGCAGGCCGCCGGCCTTCGCGGCCCGGTAGGCGTCGACGAACTTCTCCGGCGGGTCGGGGGCCTCCGCGCCGTCCATGCCCAGGCCGATGAGCTCGTCGACGCGGTGTTCGAGCACCTCGGCGACCATCTGCCGGGCCAGCTCCGGCGGGTCCTGCCGGTAGACGTCGGCGATCAGCCGGCACTCGACACCGAAGTCGGTCCGGGCGGCGCGGATGCCGTCCACCAGTCCGTTGATCACGGTGCGCATCGGGATGCCGCGGCGGGTGTGCAGGGTGGGGTTGAAGAACATCTCCCGGTAGCGCAGGTTGCCGAGCCGGGCGCCGTCCTGCAGCGACTCGTAGGCGCAGCGGGCGAAGTCCGCCCGGTCGATCAGCGTCGACGAGACCATCCCGAAGATCTTCAGGAACTCGTAGATCGTGTCGTAGTCGTACAGCCGGGCGACGTCCTCGGTGGGCAGCGTGACGTCGTGCCGGCGGGCCAGGTCGGCGAACGTCGCCGCGCGCACCGTGCCCTCGAAGTGGCAGTGCAGCTCCACCTTCGGCACCGACCGCAGGTACTGGGGGTAGTCCATGGTCCGCTCCCGCCCTCGCCGGTCGACCGTCGTTCCGCCTGCTGAGCCGCCCGTCGACCGTGCTCGGCGTCCGGGGCCGCCCGGCGCCGGACGACCGCACCCGGTGGCGGTTCGCCCCGCGCCGGGCGCCCGACGGCCACGCTAGGACGGCCAGCCGCCCACGCCTGTTTCGGCGACGCAAACACCGCATCTCGCGGCACGCAGGCTGCGCGGGCGCGGCGGGCCGGCTCAGACACGGGCAGGCTGGCTCGGACGTCGATGCGCTTGCCTCAGACGATCAGACGGGCGGGCTCAGACGATCAGACGGGCGGGCTCAGACGATCAGACGGGCGGGCTCAGGCGTCGACGGGCGGGCTCTGGCGGCTCGGGATCGCGATCCGGTTCCACGCGTTGATCGTCACGATGGCGAGGATCAGGTCCGCGGCCTCCTTCTCCGACCAGCTCTTCGTGACCAGTGCCCAGGTCTCGTCGCTCACCCCGTCCGGGCCGAGCCGGGTGGCCTCGTCGGTGAGCGCTAGCGCCGCCCGTTCGCGCTCGTCGAAGAACGGCGCCTCCCGCCAGGCCCCGACCGCGAACAGCCGGCGCGAGGACTCCCCGGCCGCGAGGGCGTCCCGGCTGTGCATGTCCACGCAGAACGAGCAGCCGTTGATGATCGAAGCCCGCAGTTTGACCAGCTCAAGGACCGTGCCGTCGACGTTCTCCCGGACGTAGCGCTCCAGGCCGAGCATCGCCCGGTACCCCTCCGGCGCGACCTCCGCCACGTTCAACCGCTGGGTCATCTTCCGATCCCCTTCCCGACTGGCCGGGGCCTGCCGCCCCGGGCGGGGGCGCCCGGACGGCGACCCCTGTGAGGAGGGACGGGGCCGTCGGCCGTGGTGTGACATGCCAGGGTGCCGGCCGCTTCCCGAGTCAGTCGCCGTCGCGGAGGGAGGGCAGTTTGCGGGCGATGGTGAGCCCGTCGGCGATCGGCAGCATCACGACTTGTACCCGGGAATCGGCGGCCAGCAGCCGGTTGAACTCCCGGACGGCGACCACCGCCGGATTTTCCGAGCGCGGGCGCACGACTTGACCGTATTGCAGTACATTGTCCACGATGATGACCCCGTTGGGGTTCATGCGGGGAACAAGAAGGTCGTAGTAACGCTGGTAGGAGACCTTGTCCGCGTCGATGAAGGCCAGGTCGAAGGTGGGTTCCTCGGCGAGGTCCGTGAGGCTGTCGGCGGCCGGCCCGAGGACGAGGTCTATCCGGTCGGATACGCCGGCCCGATCCCAGTGCTTGCGGGCGATCGCGGTCCATTCCTCGCTGACGTCGAGGCAGAGCAGCCGGCCGTCGGCCGGCAGACCGCGGGCGATGCACAGGGCCGAGTAGCCGGTGAAGGTGCCGACCTCGACGGCCCGGCGGGGGGCGATCGAGGCGGTCAGAATGGTCAGCAGCGTGCCCTGCTCGGCGGGCACCTGCATCTCCGCCTCGGGCAGTGCGGCGGTGAGCGCCGACAGGTCGTCGAGGACCTCGTCGGGTGGTGAGCTGTGCTCGGTCAGATATGCACCGATTTTACCGTTGAGAAAAGCGGATTTTGAGCCCCGACCGCCGCCTCTGATGACCTCGCGGCGAACCGTCTCGGCGCCGAGCGCCGTGACTTCCCGGATGCGTTGCGCCGGGCTTCTCGACATGATCAGTGGGTGCTCCTTCCCTGGTCGCTCGGTGCGAAAATAGCCGCCCAGCGGCGCATTGCCGGCGCGTTACCGCGGTTCGGCGGGGAAAGAAACGGTAAAGATCACCGGTGGACTCGGCTGGCGGCGAGCCCAGCGGACGGTCGTCAGGATTCTCGTCCAGCCTCGCGGTCCCGGTGGGGATCGTCGACGATTTCCAGGAGCCCGAGTTCCGGGGGATGCCGGAGGTGGCTGGTCCCGGCCCGCTGCGGCGGCACCGCCGCGGCGCTCTCGCCGGGCTGCGGGCTCGCCCACGGCAGGTCGAGCACGACGCACAGCCCACCGGCCGCGGCGGGGACCAGCGCAATCGTCCCGCCGTCGGCGGTCACCAGGGCGTGCACGATCGCGAGACCGAGCCCGTGGCCCCGCCGATCGGCGCGGCGCGGCGTCCGGTCCGGCTCGCGTCCGCCGGCGGCGCCACCGAAGCGGCGGAAGGCGGCCTGCCGCTGCTCGGCGCTCATGCCGCTGCCGCTGTCGGTGACGGTGAGGCGGATCGCCGGCCCGGCCAAGGTCGCCGGGGCCGGGTGCGACTCGATCCGGATCCGGCCGCCGGGTGGGGTGGCCTCGAGGGCGTTGCTGAGCAGGTTGTCGAGGATCTGCTCGAGATGGCCGGGGCCGCTGGCCACCATGTGCGCGTCGTCGACGTCCCAGGTCAGCGCGATGTCCGCGGCGGCGGCCACCGGTCGCCAGATCAGGCAGCGCTGCGTGGTCACCGGCGCGAGGGGAACCGGCCGGACGGCGGTCGGGGCGTGTTCGGCCCGGGAGACGGCGAGCAGCCCGTCGACCATGCGGGACAACCGGTGCACCTCGACCAGGGTGCCGGCCACCTCCGCGGCGACCGTGGTGTCGACGTCCTGTTCCAGCAGCTCCAGGCGCAGCCGCATCGCGGTCAGCGGGGTCCGGATCTGGTGGGAGACGTCGGCGAGGAAATGCCGCTGGCTGTCGACGAGGGACTGGATCCGGTCGGCCATCGCGTCGAAGGTCGCCGCGACCTCCCGGACCTCGGGCGGGCCGCCGACCGCCCGGGCCCGGATCGTCAGGTCACCCGCGCCGAGCTCGCCGGCGGCGTGTCCGAGCCGGCGCAGCGGGCGGCCCACCCAGCGGGCCAGCAGGATGGAGATCGCCAGGGCCGCCAGCGCGACCAGCATGCCGCCGACAGCGATCTTCGTCCACCGCTGGTTGATCGAGGCACGCAGCCCGTAGTCGCTGCGCGCGACCGCGAGGACGCCGACCAGGCCGTTCGCGTTGGACACCGGCGCCACGAGGATCATGCGGTGCCCGTTGGCGTCGCTCGGCTCGATCGTCACGCTGTGGTGGTGCGCGCGGGCGAGGTCCTGCGGCGTGACCGGGATGTCCTCGCCGGTGTCGGCCACGGGGCTGTCGTCGGCGCGGTAGAGGCGCAGCTCGTCGGGCGGCACGTCCGCGCTGTCGCGGCGGGGTACCGGCAGCGGCGCGGCGTCCGGCGACAGTCGCCGCCACTTCACCTCGGCGACGTAGGTGTCGGTCGAGGCGGACAGCCGCAGCCCGAACAGGGCCTGGTCATGCCGGGTGGCGTCCAGGCCCATCGGGACGCACAGCCCGACGAGCAGTGCCGCGGTCAGCAGGAGCTGGGCGGCGAGGATCCGCCGGCTCATCGGCCCGGCAGCTCCTGCCGCCAACCCTGCGCCGGCAGGCGGCCCGGATCGGCCGGCCCGGCCGCGGACTGCGTCCCGGCGCCCTGGGGCCCGGCCAGCCGGAAGCCGACCCCGTACACCGTCTCTATCAGTTCCGGTTTGCCCAGTTTGCGGCGGATCGCGCCAATGTGCACGTCGAGGACCTTCGGTGAGCCGAACCAGTCTCCCCAGACCCCGGTGAAGATCTCCTGCCGGGTCCGCACCCGGCCCGGGTCGGCGGCGAGGAACGCCAGCAGGTCGTACTCGCGGGCGGTGACGGCGATGGGGCGATCGTCGACGGTGATCCGGCGGCTGCGCCGGTCGAGGGTGAGCGGGCCATGCCGGAGCAGGTCGGCGTCCCCACCGCCCGCCCGGCCGGCGGTGCGCCGACGCACCGCCCGCATCCGGGCCAGCAGTTCGGCGAAGCCGAACGGCTTGACCAGGTAGTCGTCCGAGCCCAGGTCGAGCGCCTCGACCCGGTCGGCCTCGTCCCCCCGGGCCGTCACGACGATCACCGGGATGTCGGTGCGCTCGCGGATACGTCGGCACACCTGCGCGCCGTCCATGTCCGGCAGCCCCAGGTCGAGCAGCACGAGGTCGGGCGGGGTGGGACCCGCGATCTGGCCGAGGGCGGCTGCGCCGGTGCGCACCCGGCTCGCCGTGTAGCCGGCCCGGTCCAGCCCGCGGACGAGCTGCGTCCCGAGCCCGTCGTCGTCCTCGACCACGAGGATCCGGGCGCCGGCCGGGTCGGGCTGGCGTGGCGGGTCGGGCTGGCGTGGCGGGTCCGGCACCTGTCCCGAGAAATGGTGGCCTGCGGGCGTCGCCATATTTCCAGCCTAGGACTCCCGCTCCGGCAGGGTGTGGCGTCCCCGCAGGCGTGACCGGCGCGTCGCCGACCCCTCACCCACCTGCGCCGGCCTCGCCCCCGGACTGCGGGCCGACGCTGGCCACCGTCGCGGCGAGCGTCGCGGCGAGCGAGTGCCGCGGCAGGTCGATCAGCCGGGCGGCGAGCAGGTCGGGGTCGGTCATGGCCCGGCGCACGGCCGCCAGGGCCTCCCGCTGGGACGGCGCCCGGCCCTCGGCCTCCCGGACGATCCGGATCAGGCCGTCGCGCCAGACATTGCCGATCTTGCCGTGCGGCCGGTCCAGCAGCCAGCGGGCGAGGCGCGGGCCGGGCTCCAGGACGGCGGGGTCGACCGCGGCGAACGTCACCAGGCGGGTCGCATCCCAGGCCCCGTCCTCGCCGCCGTCCCCGCCGCCGTCCCCGCCGTGGTGGTGGTGGTCGGCGGAGGCGTCGTGCTCGGGCGTGGGGACCCACTTCGCCCGCAGCGGGTCGAGGGCATCCGGCGGGCCGCCCCCGGCGCCCAGCACGGGATGGTCGGCGGCCACGATCACGGCGAGCCGATCGGCGTTGACCGCCAGCAACAGCCGCGTCAGCCACGGGCCCGGATCGTCGGACAGGTCGGCGACGGCGGACAGCGGCCCGCCCGCTCCGGCGGCGGCCGTCGGCAGCCCGCGTTCGAGGACCGTCGCGAGGTGCGCGTGGGCCGCGTCCAGCTCGGGGCGCTCGCCGACGAAGACCGCCCGGCCCGGCGCCGCCGTCAGGAACCCGGTCGCCGCGGCGAGGACGGGTTGCGCCGGCGGCACCGGCCGGCTCTCGGTGGACTGCCGGCCGCGGGTGTAGATCGCCGTCGGGGCCGGCCCGCGCGCCGGCGCCGGCCGGTCCAGGTGCTTCCAGGTGGCCGGGGTCGGCTGACAGACGTACATGTCAGCGCGGGCGCCAACCGCCTCCGCGCCCTCGTACGTGTGGAATGCCGGCCAGATCGCCTCGAAGACGAGGCCCTGGTCGAGCAGGGCCCGCTGCACCTTCCAACCCAGGGTGGGCACCCGATCGCTGAACCCGTAGGCGACGAGGACCCGGCCGCGCTCCCTGTCGGCGAGGCCCTGGGCGCCGCGAGCGGCGAACAACGACACACCCTGCGGGGTGTAGGGAGGGTCGGTGAAGGCGAGATCGGCGCTGCCCGCCACCGACGGCGGCAACCCGAAGCGCAGGTCCGCGTACAGGCATCGCAGCCGCACGCCCCGCGACTGGGCTGACCGGTCGAGGAACTCCAGCAGGTCCTCGTCGATGTCCACCACCGTGACGGCGAGTCCACGCCGGGCCGGGTCCGGGGCCGCGGCGGCGGCCAGCAGGACGACGGCCAGCGACGTCAGGTCGTGGTCACCCACGCACAGCAGGTGGGCTCCGCGCAGGTCGTAGTGCGTCGCCAGCCAGACGGCCCGGCGGACCACCGTCGCCGCCGTGGCCGGCACGTGGTCCAGCTCGGCCCGGGGGCGCGGAGCCGAGGCGATGAGCTCGTGCATCGTGGTGACGAGGGCGCCGTTGCGGCCGATCTCCGCGGCGAGGGAGTCGAGCGGGGCGCCCGCGCGCAGCTCGTCGTAATCGATCATCGTGCGGTAGTGGTCGACGGCGCCGGGACGCAGCACGAACGTTCCGCCGGTCCCGGTCCGCAGATCGTCGCCGAGGCAGCCGAGGATCTCCTCGACCGAGCGGCGCGGCAGCCCCGAGTCCTGGATCAGGGCGCGCAGGGTCCGCGGCCGCTCGGTCAGCGCCGCCACCACGCCACGGGGCGCCCGTGCGTGCACCCGGTAGCCGTGCAGCAGCGTCGCCAACGACTCCCCGGGCGCGCTCGCGGTCCCCGTCGGCGGATCGGGGGCGGGCGGCGGGGTGCGGGGATCGGTCACGCAGATGAGCGTGACACCCCGCCGCGAGCTGTGATTTCACCGCCCCCCGGCTCGGCGGCTAGTCTCGTATCGTGCTCAGAAGGCTTGATCTGCGGGATGCGGTGCCCTCCGCGGCCGATGTCCGGCGACTGCTGCCCCGGGCCGCGATCGACGTGGACGCCGCCGTCGACGCGGTCCGGCCGGTCTGCGAGGACGTGCGGACCCGTGGCGACGCGGCCGTCCTGGACGCCGCCGCCCGGTTCGACGGCGTGCGTCCGGCCGACCTGCGGGTGCCGCAGGCGGCGCTCGACGCCGCCGCCGACGCCCTCGATCCGGCCGTGCGCGACGCGCTCGTCGAGGCGATCCGCCGCAGCCGGGTGGTGCACCGAGCGCAGGTCCGCGAGGCGGTCACGATCGAGGTCGGGCCGGGTCTGACGGTCACCGAGCGGTGGGTGCCGGTCGAGCGGGTCGGGCTGTACGTGCCCGGCGGGCGGGTCGCGTACCCGAGCAGCGTCGTGATGAACGTGGTACCCGCCCAGGAGGCCGGGGTCGGCTCGCTGGCCGTGTTCTCCCCGCCGCAGCGGGACAACGACGGCCTGCCGCATCCGGTCGTGCTCGGCGCCTGCGCCCTGCTCGGGATCGACGAGGTCTACGCCGCCGGTGGCGCCCAGGCGGTCGCGATGGCCGCCTACGGCACCGCGAGCTGCCCGCCCGTCGACGTCGTCACCGGGCCGGGCAACGTCTACGTGACGGCCGCCAAGCGGTTGGTGCGCGGCGTGGTCGGGGTGGACGCGGAGGCGGGTCCCACCGAGGTCGCGATCCTCGCCGACGCCACCGCGGACCCGGCCTTCGTCGCCGCCGACCTCATCGCCCAGGCCGAGCACGACCCGATGGCCGCCTGCCTGCTCGTCACCTCGTCGGTGGAGCTCGCGGACGCCGTCGACATCGAGCTCGGCAAGCAGGTGCCCTCGACGCGGCACCGCGAGCGGGTCGAGGAGGCCCTCGCCGGCCAGGGCGCCGTGGCGATCGTCGCCGACGTCGACGCCGGCCTCACGGTCGTCGACGCGTGGGCGGCCGAGCACCTGGAGGTCCACACCGCCGACGCGGCCGCGGTCGCCGCCCGGGTGCGCCACGCCGGGGCGGTGTTCGTCGGCCCCCACGCCCCCGTCCCGCTGGGCGACTACCTCGCCGGTTCCAACCACGTCCTGCCCACCGGCGGGACGGCGCGCCACTCCGGCGGCCTGGCCGTGGCCGCCTTCCAACGCCAGGTCCACGTCGTGGAGTCCACCCGCGACGCGCTGCACGAAGTCTCCCCGCGCCTCGCCGCGCTCGCCGGGGCCGAGGATCTCACCGCACACGCCGACGCCGTGGAGGCTCGATTCCGATGACGATCCAGGCGTCCCACCTCGCCGAAGCCGGCCCCGCCGGGGACGACCGGCCCTGGCGCCCGCTGGACATCGACGGGCTGCCGTTGCGCGACAGCCTGCGCGGGCTGTCCCCCTACGGAGCGCCGCAGCTCGACGTGCCGGTGCGGCTCAACACCAACGAGAACCCACACCCGCCGTCGATCGGTCTGGTCGACGCCCTCGGCAAGGCCGCGACCCTCGTCGCCACCGAGGCCAACCGCTACCCCGACCGCGATGCCGAGGCCCTGCGCGCCGACCTCGCCTACTACCTGACCCCGGACGCCGGGTTCGGCGTGCACACCGCCCAGGTCTGGGCCGCCAACGGCTCCAACGAGATCCTCCAGCAGCTCTGCCAGGCGTTCGGCGGGCCCGGCCGGGTCGCGGTCGGCTTCGAGCCGTCCTACTCGATGCACCGGCTCATCGCCCTGGCCACGGCGACCGAGTGGGTCCGCGAGGAACGCGCCGCGGACTTCACCCTCTCCGCCGATGCCGTCACCGAGGCCATCGAGCGTCACCACCCGGCGTTGCTGTTCCTCTGCTCGCCGAACAACCCGACCGGCACGGCCCTGCCCCTGGACGTCGTCGTCGCCGCCTGTGAGGCGATGGCGCGCGTCGGCAGCGGCATGGTCGTCGTCGACGAGGCGTACGCCGAGTTCCGCCGGGCCGGGGTGCCCAGCGCCCTGACGCTGCTGCCCCGCCACCCGCGCCTCATCGTCACCCGCACGATGAGCAAGGCCTTCGCCCTCGCCGGCGCCCGGGTCGGCTACCTCGCCGCGCACCCCGCCGTCGTCGACGCGCTGCAGCTCGTCCGGCTGCCCTACCACCTGTCCAGCTTCACCCAGGCGGTCGCCCGCACCGCGCTCGCGCACGCCGACGAGCTGCTCGCCACGGTGGAGGCGGTCAAGGCACAGCGGGACCGCATCGTGGTGGAGCTGGGGGCCCTCGGCCTGCGGCTCGCGCCCAGCGACGCCAACTTCGTGTTCTTCGGCCTGTTCGCCGACCAGCGTGCGGTGTGGCGCGGCCTGCTCGACGCCGGGGTACTCGTCCGCGACGTCGGCCTGCCCGGCTGGCTGCGGGTCACCGCCGGGCTGCCCGCCGAGGTCGACGCGTTCCTCGCCGCGCTCGGCCGCGTCCTCACCGGCAGCGACGTCGCCGCGGACGGCATCGTCACCCTGGCCGGGGGCTGACCCCGCCGCTCCGCCTCCGCTTGGCGCCTCCGTGTCCACCCTGTCGCTTCGCCGCGCGGCCTCCGTCGCGCCGCCGGCTCCGCCGCACCCTCAGCCGCCCCCGCTCCGCCGGTCCCACCCGTGACCGAGAAAGTCCGAGGAAGCCCCGATGGCCCGCACCGCGCGGATCGAACGCAAGACGCTGGAGTCCGACGTGCTGGTCGAGCTCGACCTCGACGGGACGGGGGTGGCGAGCTCCGACACCGGCGTCCCGTTTTTCGACCACATGATGTCCCAGCTCGGCAAGCACGGCGGGTTCGACCTGACCGTGCGCACCCGCGGTGACCTGCACATCGACTCCCACCACACGGTCGAGGACACCTCCATCGCGTTCGGCTCGGCGCTGCGCGAGGCCCTGGGCAACAAGGCCGGCATCCGCCGCTTCGGTGACGCGCTGGTCCCCCTCGACGAGGCCCTCGCCCAGGCCGCGGTCGACCTGTCCGGCCGGCCGTACTGCGTCCACGTCGAGCCGGACCTCGTCGGCCTGATCGGGACCTACGACACCACGCTGACCCGGCACATCTTCGAGTCGATCACCGCGTCGGCCCGGATCGCGCTGCACGTGCGGGTGCTGTCCGGCCGCAACGCCCACCACGTCGTCGAGGCCCAGTTCAAGGCGGTCGCCCGGGCCATGCGCGACGCGGTGGCCCTCGACGCCCGGGTGGCCGGCGTCCCGTCCACCAAGGGTGTGCTGTGACCGGGACGGCGGGCCGGCGCCCGCGGGTCGTGGTCCTCGACTACGGCTCGGGCAACCTGCGTTCGGCGGAGCGGGCGCTCGCCCGGGTCGGCGCCGACGTGACGGTCAGCGACGATCTCGGTGCGGCCCTGGCGGCCGACGGGCTCGTCGTGCCCGGCGTCGGCGCGTACGCGGCCTGCATGGCCAGCCTCGATCGGGTGGGCGCCGCGCCGGTCGTGCGGGAACGGGTGGCGGCGGGGCGGCCGGTGCTCGGCATCTGCGTGGGCATGCAGGTCCTCTACGAGCTCGGCGACGAGCACGGGGTGCGCACGGCCGGGCTCGGCGTGCTGGCCGGCGAGGTGCGCCGCCTCGCCGCGCCCATCCTGCCGCACATGGGCTGGAACACGGTGCGCCCGCCCGCGGCGTCCGTGCTGTTCGCCGGGCTGCCCGCGGACACCCGCTTCTACTTCGTCCACTCCTACGCGGCGAAGGCCGATCCCGACGCCGGCGACACGATCGGCGAGCACGGCGAACCGTTCGCCGCCGCCGTCGAGCGCGGCGCCCTGGCCGCCACCCAGTTCCATCCCGAGAAGTCCGGCGATGCCGGCGCACACCTGCTGACCAACTGGCTCGCCACCCTGTCCTGACGGCGGCGCCATCGCCATCGCCGCCGCTGGTGCCGGGTCGGTGGCGGGGTGAGTCAGCCGGCGTGGGCGGGGACCCGGCCGGCGGTGAGCGCCGCGGGCACGGGCAGGCCCAGGTGCTCCAGCAGGGCGGCCAGCTTCAGGTCCAGCTCGATGCCCACGATCGTGATCGCCCGGCTGCCGTAGCTGCGGAAATGCGTGCTCGGCTGGTCGACGCTGAACCAGGTCGTGCCCGCCCGGTCGGTGTGGATCGTAGTCCGCAGCGGGGCGTGCAGCAGCACCCCCGGGTCATGGCGGAACATCCGCTCGGCGATGACATGGTTGCCCATCAGATATTCGACGCACCGCCCCTCGTCGCCGGCCGCCCGAAACATCCAGGTGAACTCGCCGCGCCAGTAGCGGAGGAAGTCGTGCGGCGCGTTCGGCACGGTCGCGACCCGGACGTCGTCCCAGGTCGGCTCGCCCGCGGCGAGGGCGGCGAAGCGTGCCTCGTCGAGGGCGGGAACCGCCTGCTCATAGCGGCGGACCGTCTCGTCGTAGCTCAGGTCCGTCGCGACGGACAGCCGATGTACCTCGTAGCGCACGGTGCTGACGGCATCGGCGAGTTCGTGATCGGTACTGGTCATGCGCCAGCCTCCCGTCTCGTCCGGCGTGGCGTGCATGGCACGCCGCGCGAACCGGCGGGATTCCCGCCGCTGCTCCGGTCGAAACCGGGGCGTCGGTCACCGGCAGGGCTCGGGCCCCGCCCGGTCCACCACGCTCCGTTATGAACCGTCTGGCCTGCACCAATAGATTTGATCATCGATATGTGCGGTACATATGTCGACGGATGAACTGCTCAGACACCCGGCTCGGTGGTTCGAGTCCCAGTTGGCTTTGAGCCAAACATTTACGGAGCGTCATGGGCCCGATTGCGTTCGTCGATCGGCGGGGTATGACCGTGGCTACAGATCTTGAATGGTCGGGGTCTGTTTGATCACGTCCGATCTGCCTGGGTATGACCTGGCCGTGATCGGGCCTTGAGTCTGGCATGAGGTATGCGGATGGTGGTGGCCTGACGGCGCAGGGTCGTGTTCGTCGGGAAGCGGTCCGAGTGCAGGCCGCGGATCTGTTCGCCGCCGGGGTCGATCCGGTCGAGGTGGCCGGGCGGCTGCGGGTGAGTACGAAGTCGGCCTACCAGTGGAAGCGGCGCTGGCAGGCCGGTGGCACGGCCGCGCTGGCCTCACGGGGGCCGAGCGGGGCGTCGTGCCGGCTGTCGCAGCGTCAGCTCGATCGGCTGCGGGTGGAACTGGACCGGGGTCCGGCCGCGCACGGCTGGCCCGACCAGCGCTGGACGTTGGCCCGGGCGGCCCTGCTGGTCGGCCGGCTGTTCCACGTCCGTTACACCCTGCGCGGTATGTCGTATCTGTTGCACCGCCTGGGCTACAGCCCGCAGGTCCCCGCCCGCCGGGCCGCCGAACGCGACGACCAGAAGATCTCCGCGTGGCGCGCGGAGACCTGGGCGAAGGTACGAGGCTAGCGGCGACGACCGGCGCGTGGATCGTCTTCGAGGACGAAGCCGGGCAGAGCCTGCGTCCCCCGAAGGCCCGGACCTGGGCCCCGCGGGGACACACCCCGACGGTGCGGGTGTCGGGGAAGGGCTCGGGGCGGGTGTCGATGGCCGCCCTGGTCTGCTACCGGCCCGGCCAGCGACCCCGGCTGTTCTACCGGGTGCTGACCCACCACGGCCGCAAAGGTGAGCGCCGCAGTTTCTCCGAGGACGACTACGCCACCCTGCTCGTCGCCGCGCACCACCAGCTGAACGCCCCGATCATCCTGTGCTGGGACAACCTCAACACCCACCGCAGCGCCGCGATGCGTGTGTTCCTCACGCGCCACGCCAGCTGGCTCACCGTGGTCCCTCTGCCCGCCTACGCCCCCGACCTCAATCCCGTCGAAGGCGTGTGGGCCCACGTCAAACGCGACCTGGGTAACCACGTCCGCGTCACCGTCGACCAGCTCACCGCCACGATCAAGACCCTGCTCAAACGCGTCCAGTACCGGCCCGACCTGATCGCCGGCTTCCTCGGCCAGACCGACCTCACGTTGGACCCAGAACCCCCGTAGTCAGACCCTGACCATTCAAGCTCTGTAGTTTCGCCGTCATGTGAGCTGGAGGACTTCATCTGAACTCTCGGTACGACCAGACCAGTACCCGGAAACTGTACCCCGCACTCGAGCAGGGCTGTCGCCTCGCCCAGCGCGGGCGCGGCGACAGCCCGCACCCCGGTCGACTCTCTTGCGGCTCGATATGCCGCCACCACCACCACCATCGAGTGTGCTGGCCCAGCCACGAGCAGATCGAACTCGAAGCCGGCCGGCTGCGCCCGCACCCGGTCGAGGACCACAGCGAGGCCGTCGTTCTCCGCGAGAACGACGAACAGATCCACACCGCCGGGGATCAGGTCGGCTGCCGGACGACGCTCGTCCTGATTCTGAATCACGCTGATCGATATTACCCACGTTCCGCCGGAGAGTGCGGGATCGCGGCTGGAGAGCACGGCGCTCGTCGCCGTCCGTAAGTTCCACCGACACCCGGTTGAGTGTTTATTCACGGGTGCGTGACGGTGGTCCGCTGAGCTGGGCGTTTGTGTGCTCGGCGGCAGCGGCACAAATTCAGGCGTGAGCGTGCTGCCAAGTGTCGAGCCCGGCGCGGCAGGTGGTGCAGGTGCAGCAGCGGCCCCAGCACGCCGGCTGGCTCGCGCTGCGATGCAAGCTCGCTGGCGTAGGTCGTGAGCGCGGTGGTGCGGTCCTGCCAGGCGGCGGCCATCGTCAGTCCGGCTGGCGTCTCGGGTAGTGCACCGCGTGCGTCGACGAGGGCGATCGCTCGCTCGCGCAGCTCGGGGTCAAGACGGCCGTGGGTTGGAGGCACCGTGTCCAGCAGCCACGTCCGGCCGGTGGCTGGATTGCCGGCGAGCGCGGTCGCCAGGTCGAGGAAGCTGAGCGCCGTCAGCGCCTGGGACGCGATTCCGGCACCGGCCGCGTGGATCTGCGCGAGCGCGGCGACGGAGTCGGTGGTGAAGACGCGCAGCGGGGCGTCGAGCGCGGGGCCAGGTACTGGTCGCTTTGGTGGTCGCGCAGGTTGCGGTGCCGGTGGAACCACCACACGGGACCGGTGCCGAGCGTACGCAGCAGCGTGGGGAGATGGTCGGCGAGGATCTCGTCGAACCGCTCCGGGTGGGCGTACAGCCGGGCGGCGATCACCGGTGACGCGGTCGGCAGGGCGAGCGTCGAGGCGGGCACAGGGCGCGCTGACGGCCGCCTGCTCGATTTCGGAGCGGCGTTCTGCTCGGCGCAGGTCAGTGGCAGAAGGAGTTCGTGGGCGCGGCCGATCCAGCCGTGCTGGTCGAGTGGGGCAGTCTCGCGTAGTTCGAGGTGTCCGGCCCGGTGGAGACGGCTGCGCAGCAGGTGCCGGTGCGCCGCGGCAGTGATCTGGGCCGTCGCGCGGTGGCCGTAGGGTGGCCGGTGTGACGCTTACTCTGCTGCCCGCCGTCGATGTGGCCGACGGGCGGGCCGTCCGTCTCGTCCAGGGCGAGGCCGGCTCCGAGACCTCGTACGGTGACCCGCTGGAGGCGGCGCTGAACTGGCAGCGTGACGGCGCCGAGTGGATCCATCTCGTCGACCTCGACGCCGCGTTCGGCCGCGGGTCGAACCGCGAGCTGATCGCCGAGGTCGTCCGTTCCGTCGATGTGGCCGTGGAGCTCTCCGGCGGCATCCGCGATGACGACTCCCTCGATGCGGCGCTGGCCACCGGCGCGGCGCGGGTCAACATCGGCACGGCCGCCCTGGAAGATCCCGACTGGGTGCGCCGGGCGATCGATCGGGTGGCCGACCGGATCGCCGTCGGGCTCGACGTGCGCGGCACGACGCTGGCCGCCCGCGGCTGGACCCAGGACGGCGGCGAGCTGTTCGAGGTGCTCGCCCGCCTCGACGCCGACGGCTGCGCCCGCTACGTGGTGACGGACGTGCGCCGCGACGGCACGCTGACCGGCCCGAACGTCGAACTGCTGCGCTCGGTGACCGCGGTGACCGACCGCCCGGTCGTCGCCAGCGGGGGCGTGTCCGCGCTCGCCGACCTCGTGGCGATCGCCGCGGTGCCCGGCGTCGAGGGCGCGATCGTCGGCAAGGCCCTGTATGCGGGCGCCTTCACCCTCCCCGAAGCCCTCGCCGTCACCTCGACGGTCGTGGCGGGGTGAGCGTCGCGGTTCGGGTGATTCCCTGCCTCGACGTCGACGGCGGGCGGGTGGTGAAGGGCGTGAACTTCACCGACCTGCGCGACGCCGGGGACCCGGTCGAGATGGCCCGGCTCTACGACGCCGAGGGCGCCGACGAGCTGACGTTCCTCGACATCACCGCGTCGAGCGGCGACCGGGAGACCACGTACGACATCGTCCGGCGCACCGCCGAGCAGGTGTTCATCCCGCTCACCGTCGGGGGCGGGGTCCGCTCCGCCGACGACGTCAACCGGTTGCTGCGCGCCGGGGCCGACAAGGTGGGGATCAACACGGCCGCGGTGGCCCGACCCGAGCTGGTCCGCGAGTGCGCGCACCGGTTCGGCAACCAGTGCATCGTGATCTCGGTGGATGCCCGGCGCTGCCCGGATCCGGCCGGCCCCCGCTTCGAGGTGACTACGCACGGTGGTCGGCGTGGGACCGGAATCGACGCGGTCGGGTGGACGGCGCGGGTGGTCGAGCTCGGTGCCGGCGAGATCCTGCTCAATTCGATGGACGCCGACGGGACCCGGGACGGCTACGATCTGGAGATGATCTCCGCCGTGCGCGCCGAGGTCGACGTTCCGGTGATCGCCAGCGGCGGGGCCGGTGACCTCGCTCATTTCGCGCCGGCGGTCGGCGCGGGCGCGGACGCGGTGCTCGCGGCCAGCGTGTTCCATTTCGGGCAGCTGCGCATCGGCGAGGTGAAGGCGGCGCTACGGGACACGGGCGTTCCGGTGCGCTGACCGCCGCCGCCACGCCGGCGCCGCTGCCGTGACGTGTTGACGGAGGGTGACGATGTCGGAGCTGGCGGCGGAGTCGGGGCGACAGCCCGGGGTCATCGGCCAGGGCTTCGCGAACCTCTGGCGGGGCATCCGTGACGAGCCCCGCCTGTTTGCCGTGGCAACGATCGGTGGCTGCCTGTTCACGCTGACGGGGGTGGCCAGCTCCCTGGTGCTCGGCGAGGCCACGGACCGGGTGGTGATCCCGGCGATCCGGCGGGGGCACGCCGACTGGTCGGCGGTCGCCCTGGCCGCGGCGGCGCTCAGCCTCGTCGGCCTTGCTCGCGCGCTCGGCATGTTCCTGCGCCGGCTCGCCGGCGGAACTGTCGTGTTCCGGCTGCAGGCGCGGCACCGCCACGCGGTGACCCGCCAGTACCTGCGGTTGCCGCTGTCCTGGCACCAGCGCCACTCCACCGGCACGTTGCTGTCCAACGCCAACTCGGACGTCGAGGCGGCCTGGGCCCCGGTGATGCCGCTGCCGTTCGCGCTGGGCGCGCTCGTCATGCTCGTGGTGGCGCTGGTGCTGCTCGTGGTCACCGACCCGGTGCTGGCCCTGATCGGCTTCGTGATCTTCCCGACGTTCGGCGTGCTCAACGTCTGGTACGGGCGGCGAGTATGGCCGCTGTACTCCCGTGCGCAGCAGTTGCGCGGTGAGGTCAGCGCGGTGGCGCACGAGTCGTTCGACGGCGCCCTGGTCGTCAAGACCCTCGGCCGGGAGGAGGACGAGACCGCCCGCTTCGCCGTCCGCGCCGAGCGCCTTCGCGACGCGATGATCCACGCGGGCCGGTTGCGGGGCCTGTTCGATCCCGTGATGGAGGCCCTGCCGAACCTGGGGATCCTGCTGGTGCTGCTGGTCGGCGCGATCCGCATCGACGCGGGGGCGATGGACGTCGGGCAGCTCGTCCGGGTCGCCTACCTGTTCACCCTGCTGGCCTTCCCGCTGCGGGCGTTCGGCTGGGTGTTCGGGGACCTGCCGCGGGAGGTCGTCGGCTACGACCGGGTCGAGGCGGTGCTGCGGGCCCGAGGGCACGAGGAGTACGGGCCGCGCACGCTGATCGCGGCCGGCCCCGCGTCACTGCGCCTCGACGCCGTCACCTACGCCTACCCGACCATCGCCCACCCGACCCTCGACACCACCGCAGACCCGACCGCCGATGCGGCCGCCGACCCGGCCGGCGATGCGGCCGGCGATGCGGGCGGCGATGCGGGCGGCGGGGGGCCCGCCGATCCAATCGTCGACGCCGTCTCCGACCCGAGCGGCGGGCCGGCGGTGCCCGTGAGACCCGGCGATCCGCCGCCGCGGCCGGTGGTGGACGCGGTGAGCTTCGAGGTGGCCGCGGGCAGCGTCGTCGCGATCACCGGCCGTACCGGCTCCGGCAAGTCCTCCCTGGTGAACCTGCTCGCGCGGCTCGTCGACCCACAGGCCGGCACCGTGCTACTCGACGGTGTCGACCTGCGCGAACTCGCCACCGGCGAAGTGAGCCGAGCCGTCGCCGTCGTTGCCCAGCAGGCGTTCCTGTTCGACGACACCGTGCGCGCCAATGTCACCCTCGGCATGGACGCCGCCGACGACGACGTCTGGGCGGCGTTGCGCCGCGCGCAGGCCGACGGCTTCGTCGCCGCCCTGCCCGACGGCCTCGACACCATGGTCGGCGAGCGCGGGACCTCCCTGTCCGGCGGCCAGCGCCAACGCATCGGCCTGGCCCGCGCGCTCATCCGCGCCCCGCGGCTGCTCGTCCTCGACGACGCCACCGCCAGCGTCGACCCCCGGGTGGAGGCGGCGATCCTCGCCGACCTGCGGGAAAGGGCTGGCGCCTCGACCGTCGTGGTCGTCGCCCAGCGCCGCTCCACGATCGCGCTGGCCGACGAGGTGATCCACCTCGACGCCGGCCGAGTCATCGGTCGCGGTCGACACGAGGAGCTGCTCGCCTCCTCCCCGCGCTACGCCGCCCTGCTCACCGCCTACGAGGCGGCCGCGCGCGCGGCCGGCGCCCTCCCGGAGCCCGCCGTCCGTGAGTCCGCCCTTGCGGAGTCCGCCGTCCGTGAGTCCGCCCTTGCGGAGTCCGCCGTCCGTGAGTCCGCCCTTGCGGAGTCCGCCGTCCGTGAGTCTGAGCCTGCGCTCCCGGAGCCCGCCGTTCCCGAGCACGTCCGGGAGCTCGAACCGGAGGCAGCCCCGTGACGAGTCCTACCTCTCCGCCTCCCGTCTCCCCGCCTCCGGCCTCCCCACCCCCGGCCTCCCCGACCCGCGGTTCCCGGGCGGCCCCCGAAACCGGGACCCTCGGGCCTGCGGCCGCGCCTGGCCAGGCCACACTCGCGGCGACGTTGCGCCGGCTGCGCGCGTTGTCTCCCGAACTGACCCGGGGCCTGCTCGGCACGCTCGCGCTCGCCCTGGTGGCCACCACGGGGAAGGTCGTCATCCCGGTGGTCGTGCAGCAGACCCTCGACCGCGGGCTCACCGACGACGGCGCCGACGTCGGCCTGGTCGCCGTGGCCGTCGGCGTGGCCGCGGTCGTCATCGTGTTGACCACCGTCGCCACCTATCGGATGAACCTGCGGCTCTACCGCCTGTCCGAGGGCACCCTCGCCACCCTGCGGGTGCAGGCCTTCCGACACATCCACGACCTGTCGATGCTCAGCCAGTCCGCTCAACGCCGCGGCTCGCTGACCTCACGGGTGACCAGCGACGTCGACCAGATGTCGCAGTTCCTCCAGTTCGGCGGCGTGATGCTGCTGGTCTCGTCCGGCCAGATGCTGCTGGCCACCGTGCTGATGGTCGTCTACTCGTGGCCGCTGACCCTCCTCGTCTACGCGTTCTTCGTCCCCCTGTTCGTGGTGACCCGCCTGGTGCAGCGCCGGCTGGCCGGCCGGTACGCGATCGTGCGCGAACGGGTCGGCGAGCTACTGGGCGCCGTGTCCGAAGCGGTCGTCGGCGCCCCGGTCGTGCGGGCCTACGGCGTCCAGGAACGGACCGGGCGGCGCATCGACCGGACCATCGGCCGCTATCGGTCCGCCCAGATCGAGGCGCAGCGGGTCGTCGCCGGGGTCTTCTCGCTCAGCGAGTTGGTCGCCGCGCTGGCCACCGCCGCGGTCGTGACGGCGGGAGTGGCGTTCGGCGTCACCGGCTCGCTCAGCACCGGACGGCTGATCGCGTTCCTCTTCCTGATGACTCTGTTCGTCATGCCGATCCAGTCGATGACCGAGGTGCTCAACGACGCGGCCAACGCGCTCGCCGGGCTGCGCCGGGTGCTCGACGTCCTGGACATCCCGACCGACGTCCGCGACCCCGCGCTCGGCCCGGCGGTCGGCCGGCTGCCCGCGCCCCGCACCGGCGGTGCACCGGCTCCCGGCGGGGGACGCGGCCCGGCCATGGCCCAGGCCGGCCGGGACCTGCCGGCCGGACCGCTGGGGGTTGGGTTCGACGGGGTCGGGTTCGCCTATCCCGGCGGGCCGCCGGTGCTGCGCGACGTCGACCTGGAGATCGCCCCACGCACGCGGGTGGCGGTGGTCGGCGAGACCGGATCCGGCAAGACGACCCTGGCCAAGCTGCTCACCCGGCTGATGGATCCGACCACGGGCACCGTGCGCATCGGCGGCGTGCCGCTGCCCGAGGTGCGGTTCGCCTCGCTGCGCGGCCGGGTGCTGCTCGTGCCGCAGGACGGGTTCCTGTTCGACCTCACGATCGCCGACAACGTCCGCTACGGCCGACCTGGGGCCGACGACAAGGCCGTCCGCGCCGCGTTCGAGGCGTTGGGGCTCGCCGACTGGCTCGCCGGGCTGCCGGCGGGGCTGGCGACCCGGGTGGGGGAGGGCGGGTCGCGACTGTCGGCCGGCGAGCGGCAGCTCGTCGCGTTGGCCCGCGCCCGGCTGGCCGATCCGGACTTGCTGGTCCTGGACGAGGCGACCTCCGCGGTGGACCCCGAGACCGAGGTGCGCCTGGCGGCGGCGCTGGCCGAACTGACCCGGGACCGCACCTCGGTGACGATCGCGCATCGGCTGTCGACGGCGGAGGCGGCGCAGGACGTCGTCGTCGTGGACGCCGGGCGCATCGTGCAACGGGGTCATCACCGTATGTTGGTCGCCGTACCCGGGGTGTACCGCCGAATGCACCAGTCCTGGGCGGCGGGTGTTGGGGCGGTCGCGGTGGGTCCGGCGGCGGCAGTGGCGGGCCCGGATGCGAGGGCGGCGGCCTCGGCGGCGTCGGTCGGGTCGGTTGACGTGCGCCCTGCCCCGTCGGCGCGGACGAGCAGAATGGAGCCGTGACCGTACGTCCATCCGCTCTGGATCCCGCCATCGCCAGCCGCCTGCGTCGCAACGACGCCGGTCTGTTCCCGGCCATCGCCCAACAGCACGACACCGGCGAGGTGCTGATGCTCGGATGGATGGACGACGAGGCGCTGCACCGCACACTCACCACCGGGCGGGCCACGTACTGGAGCCGGAGCCGCGGGGAGTACTGGGTCAAGGGCGACACCTCCGGCCACCAGCAGTGGGTCCGCTCGGTCGCCCTCGACTGCGACGGCGACGCCGTCCTCGTCCGGGTGGACCAGATCGGCCCCGCCTGCCACACCGGCACCCGGACCTGCTTCGACGCCGATCCGGTGCCCGCGCGCGTGGGTAACCCGGGCGTCGCGGCCGACGCCGGGCCGGCCCGATGACCACCGGGCGGATCCTCCCCGACCGGGCCGCCTTCCACACCGCCGCCGGCGGCCACCCGGTCGTCGCCGTCACCCGCCGGCTGCTCGCCGACGGGGAGACCCCGGTCGGGATCTACCGCAAGCTCGCCGGCGGGCCGGGCACGTTCCTGCTCGAGTCCGCCGAACACGGCGGGGTGTGGTCGCGGTACTCGTTCGTCGGCGTGCGGGCCGCGGCGACGCTGACCGAACGCGATGGCCAGGCGGTCTGGGTGGGCACGCCGCCGCCCGGCGTGCCCACCGAGGGCGACCCGCTGGACATCCTGCGCGCGGTGGAACGCTCCCTGCGCGCGGCCAACGATCCCGGCGCCCCACCGCTGATGGGCGGCCTCGTCGGCTACCTCGGCTACGACATCGTCCGCCGCATCGAGCGGCTGCCCTCGCACGCCGTCGACGATCTCGGCCTGCCAGAGCTGCGGATGCTGCTCACCACCGACCTCGCCGTCCTCGACCACGCCGACGGCTCGTGCCTGCTGGTCGCCAACGTCTTCACGGGGGCCTCGGCCGTGCCCGGCGGTGATCCGACCGCGCCCGGCGGTGATCCGACCGAGGCCACCCGCCCGGACCTCGACGCCCTGTACGACGACGCGGTCGCCAGGCTGGACGCGATGACCAGCGACCTGGCGAAGTGGAGCGAGCCGACGGTGGCGACGACCAGCGGGGCCGCCGCCGGGATCGGTGACTTCGTCTCCGCCACGCCGCCCGGTGCATTCCAGGCCGCGGTCGAGCGGGCCATCGAGGAGATCCGCGCCGGGGAGTGCTTCCAGATCGTGGTCTCCCAGCGCTTCGAGCGGGCGACCGCAGCCGATTCCCTCGACGTCTACCGGGTGCTGCGCACGACCAACCCGAGCCCGTACATGTACCTGCTGCGGTTCGGCGACCACGACGTCGTCGGCTCCTCGCCGGAGGCGCACGTCAAGGTCACCGGGCGACGGGCGCTGCTGCATCCCATCGCGGGCAGCCGCCCCCGGGGCGCGACGCCGGAACGCGACGCGGAGCTCGCGGCGCAGTTGCTTGCCGATCCGAAGGAGCGCTCGGAGCACGTGATGCTCGTCGATCTGGTCCGGAATGATCTCGGTCGGGTCTGCGTGCCCGGCTCGGTGCGTGTCGTCGAGTTCGCCGCGGTTGAACGGTTCTCGCACATCATGCATATCGTCTCCACGGTGATCGGTGAGGTGGCGCCGGAGCGCACCGCCGTCGACGTGCTCACCGCGACCTTCCCGGCGGGCACGCTCTCCGGGGCACCGAAGGTGCGCGCGATGGAGGTCATCGACGAGCTGGAGCCCACGCGCCGCGGCCTCTACGGCGGCGTGGTCGGCTATCTGGACTTCGGTGGCGACCTGGACACCGCCATCGCGATCCGCACCACCGTGCTGCGCGACGGCGTGGCCTATGTCCAGGCCGGCGCCGGGATCGTCGCCGACTCCGACCCCGACGCCGAGGACCTGGAGAGCCGCACGAAGGCGGCGGCGGTCCTGCGCGCGATCGAGGTCGCCGAGTCGCTGCGGCCCCCGGCATGAGCGCCGGCCTGCCGGCGGACTCCCCGACGGCTGCCGTCGACGATGCCGGCGCGGCGCGGGCGGCCCGCCGCGGGCGCCGGGAACGGGTGCTCGCCGTGCTCGGCTGCCTGCTCGGCGCGGGTCTGGTCCTGGTGTGCGGCGGGGCGACCTGGGTCTCCGCCCGGGTGGGCACCCCCCACGGCGAGCGGGACACCGCCGTGGCGGCGCCGCTCGCCGTGCACTGGACCGGCGGCGACATCGCCTCCGCGGCGACCGCACTCGCCCTCGTCGGCCTCGCCGCCGCGGTCGCGATCGTCTCAACCCGGCGGATCGGCCGGCCGGTCGTCGGCCTGCTGGCCGTCGCCGCCGGGATCGGCATCGCGTACGTGGCGGGGAACATCGGCTTCGATCCGCTGTCCGCCCTGCGCGACACCGACCAGGTCCGCCAGTTCGCCCCTGGCGGGCAGGCGGAGATCAGCGGCGTGCACCGCACCGCCGCGCCCTGGCTGGCGATGCTGGGCGGCGTGCTGCTCACCGCCGCCGGTGTCCTCGCCGTCCTGCGAGGCCGCTCCTGGCCGGGGATGTCCGGCCGCTACCAGGCCCGCGAGGCCCGGCCGGTCGACGCCTGGGACGCGATCGAGCGGGGCCACGACCCCACCTGATCATCACTGACCGCCACGGCCGGATGCGCCCGCACCGTCCGGCAGATCGGGATACGGGGGAAAGCCGAGATCCGGCGGCATGGCCACGGGTGCAAGCCGCGGAAGCGGGTCGGCCAGCGCGGCGAGAACCCGCGTGTGGCGGTCGAGGTCGGCCTCCACCATCGCCATGAGCGCGTCCATCCGAGCCAGACAGCGGGCGAGCGCGTCGAGCTGCTCTGCCCAGGCCGGTGCCGCGGCACCGCCCTGGGCGCAGTCCCCGGCCCGGGCGGGGGCCGCCGCCGGCCCGGCGCCGGCCATGCGGTGCGGCAGGGCCTGGTCGGGAACCAGGGGGATGCCCGGGATCAGCGGAAAGGAGGTGCGGCGAGTGTCCATGAGAACTCCCTCGATGTCGAACGCGTGTTCGACTATAGGGGATCGAAGGCGACTGGCGCCACTCCGCCGCGTGCACGGCGTGGCGCGGACCGCCGCGACCCGCCCGGCCGGGAGGCGGGCGGTCGTTGCCCGACTGTTGGCTACGTAGCGTTGTGGGCCGTAGCAAGTTGTGGGGGCCCCGGGTCGGGTCGCCGGGCCTGGCCTACCATCGCGGCATGACCGCGACAGCCGCGAGCGCGGGTCGATGAGCGTCCTCGCCGAGATCCTCGACGGGGTCAGGGCCGACCTGGCCGCCCGCGAGCAGCAGACCCCCCTCGCCGACCTCAAGCAGCGCGTGGAGCGCGTCCCCGATCCAAAGGACGCGCTCGCCGTGTTCCGCAACTCCCCGGTATCGGTGATCGCCGAGGTCAAGCGCAGTTCCCCGTCGAAGGGGAAGCTGGCGGCCATCGCCGATCCCGCGGCCCTCGCCCTCGACTACGAGGCCGGCGGCGCCGCCGCCATCAGCGTTCTCACCGAGGGACGCCGCTTCGGCGGGTCGCTCGCCGATCTCGACGCCGTGCGCCGCGCGGTGGACGTCCCGCTGTTGCGCAAGGACTTCATCGTCTCGCCTTACCAGGTCTTCGAGGCGCGTGCGCACGGGGCGGACCTCGTGCTGCTCATCGTCGCCGCGCTCGACCAGCCCCGGCTGGTCGGCCTGCGCGAGCGGATCGAGTCGCTGGGCATGACCGCGCTCGTCGAGGTGCACGACGAGGCGGAGCTCGGTCGCGCGCTGGACGCCGACGCCCGGCTGATCGGCGTCAACGCCCGTGACCTGCGCACTCTGGAGGTCGACCGCGCCACGTTCGCCCGGCTGGCGCCGATGGTGCCCCCCGGCGTGCTCACCGTGGCCGAGTCCGGGGTACGCGGCCCGCGCGACCTGCTCGCCTACGCGGCCGCCGGGGCCGACGCGGTGCTGGTCGGCGAGGCGGCGGTCACCGGCGATCCTCGCCAGACCGTCGCCGACCTCGTGGCCGCCGGGGCGCATCCGGCGGCCAGGGTCGGCCGCTAGCGGGCCGGGGGGCCGGCGAGTCCGTCCGGCCTGTCGGTGCGGACCGATACAGTCGGACTGTGGCTACCCGAACCGCTGCCCAGCCAGCTCCCGCCGAGACCGTGACCTCGACGCCGTCCGCCGGCGCCGTCCGGGCGCAGGCGGAGAACTGGCAGGTGTTTCCCGATTCCGGTGGGCACTTCGGCCGGTTCGGCGGGCGGTTCGTGCCCGAGGCGCTCATGGCGGCCCTCGACGAGCTGACCGAGGCCTATGACCAGGCCCGGGCCGACGAGGGTTTCGTCGCCGAGCTCGACGGCCTGCTCGCCACCTACGCCGGCCGGCCCACGCCGCTGACCGACGCTCACCGGCTCACCGAGCACGTCGGCGGCGCCCGCATCCTGCTCAAGCGCGAGGATCTCGCCCACACCGGCTCCCACAAGATCAACAATGTCCTCGGGCAGTGCCTGCTGACCAGGCGGATGGGCAAGACCCGGGTCATCGCCGAGACCGGCGCCGGCCAGCACGGGGTGGCCACCGCCACCGCCTGCGCCCTGCTCGGCCTGGAGTGCGTGGTCTACATGGGCGAGGAGGACACCCGCCGGCAGGCGCTCAACCTCGCCCGGATGCGCCTGCTCGGCGCCGAGGTCGTCCCGGTCGCCTCCGGCAGCCGCACCCTCAAGGACGCGATCAACGAGGCGATGCGCGACTGGGTCGCCACCGTCGAGCACACCCATTACTGCATCGGTTCGGTGATGGGCCCGCATCCGTTCCCGATGATGGTCCGGGACTTCCAGCGCATCATCGGCGTGGAGGCCCGGGCCCAGGTGCTCGACCGCACCGGCCGGCTGCCCGACGCGGTCGTCGCCTGCGTCGGCGGGGGCTCCAACGCGATGGGCATCTTCCACCCGTTCATCCCCGACACCGGCGTAGCCCTGATCGGTTGCGAGGCCGGCGGGGACGGGGTCGCCACCGGGCGGCACGCCGCGGCGATAGCCGGCGGCTCCTCGGGCGTGCTGCACGGAATGCGGACGTTCCTGCTGCAGGACGAGTTCGGCCAGACGCAGGTGTCTCACTCGATCTCCGCCGGCCTGGACTACCCCGGCATCGGCCCCGAGCACGCGCTGCTGCACGAGACCGGCCGGGCGAGCTATCGCGTCGTCGACGACGCCGCGGCGATGGCGGCGCTCGCACTGGTCGCCCGTACCGAAGGCATCCTGGTCGCGATCGAGAGCGCGCATGCCTTCGCCGGCGCGTTCGATGTCGCCCGCGAGCTCGGCCCGGACGCGACCGTCGTGGTCAACTGCTCCGGTCGCGGCGACAAGGACGTCGACACGGCGGCCCGCTGGTTCGGCCTGCTCGACGACGCGGGCGGCGCCGCCGCCGACGCGGACCCGCTCGGCTGACGCCGGCGTACAGGCAGCCCTCGGGCCAGACGGAACGGACGCAGCACGGTGCAGAGTCGGTTGGACGAGCGTTTCACGGCCGCCCGCGAGGAGGGCCGATCCCTGCTGGTCGGCTACCTGCCGGCCGGCTACCCGACGGTCGACGGCGGGATCGCGGCCATGCGGGCGATGGTCGCGGCGGGCGTCGACGTCGTCGAGGTGGGCCTGCCCTACTCGGACCCCACCATGGACGGGCCGGTGATCCAGGACGCCGCCGACGCGGCGCTGCGCGGCGGGGTGACGACCGCGGACGTGCTGCGCACCGTCGAGGCGGTCGCCGCCACCGGTGCGCCGACCGTGGTCATGACCTACTGGAACCCGATCGACCGCTACGGCCCGGCGCGATTCGCCGCCGACCTCGCCGCGGCCGGCGGGGCAGGGGCGATCACCCCGGACCTGCCGCCCGAGGAGGCGGCCCCGTGGCTCGCGGCGAGCGCGGAGCACGGACTGGACCCGGTGTTCCTCGTCGCGCCGAGCTCCTCGGACGCCCGGATCCGGCTGGTCACCGGGATCTCCCGCGGGTTCGTCTATGCCGCCTCCCTGATGGGCGTCACCGGCACCCGCGCCGCGGTCGGTACCCAGGCCGCCGACCTGGTCGCCCGCGTGCGGGCCACCACCGAGCTGCCGGTCGCGGTCGGCCTCGGGGTGAGCACCGGCGCGCAGGCCGCCGAGGTCGCCGGGTTCGCCGACGGGGTGATCGTCGGCTCGGCGCTGGTCAAGGTTCTGGTGGACGCGCAGCGTTCGGGCGCGGGCGACGCCGCCGCCCTCGCCGGCATCGGCCGGCTGGCCGCCGAGCTCGCCGAAGGGGTGCGTGCCCCCTCGCGGCCTCGATCTGAGCGCCTCGGCCTGAGCGCCTCGGCCTGAGCGCCTCGGCCTGAGCGCCTCGGCCTGAGCGCCTCGGCCTGAGCGCCTCGGGTCCCGCCCCGCCCCGGCCCAGGCTGGAACACCCCGGCTCCGCCTCACCCGTCCCGGGCTTCGGCGGGAGTAACCCGGTTCCGCCGGAGTAACCCGGTTCCGCCGGCACCCGCGGCGATCCGGGGTACCCCGTGCCGCCGCGACCGCTCGGTCCTGCCCCGCGTTTGCGGGCCCAGGAGCAGGCACGCGGCGGGCCATGCGGTGGGCCACGGCGTCGTACCGGTGTGGCGCCACGGCCCCCCACCAGGTCGCCGCGGCCCGCGGGATAGCCTGACGACCGTGGTATTCGCCGCCATCCCCAGCCCCTCCCGCGGTGTGGTGCATCTCGGGCCGGTGCCGCTGCGCGCCTACGCCCTGATGATCATCATCGGCATCGTGGTCGCCGTCGTCGTCACCGGACGCAGATTGCGTGCCCGGGGCATGGATCCGGCGATCGCCGGGGAGATCGCCTACTGGGCCGTCCCCTTCGGGATCGTCGGCGCCCGGATCTACCACGTGCTCAGCACCCCGGACGCCTACTTCGGCGAGAACGGGCACGTCGCCGACGTGGTGAAGATCTGGAACGGCGGGTTGGGGATCTGGGGGGCCATCGCCGGCGGCGCGCTCGGCGCCTGGCTCGCCGCCCGGCGTCTCGGGATCAGCCTCGCCCTGTTCGCCGACGCCGCCGCGCCCGGGATCATCCTTGCCCAGGCCATCGGTCGCTGGGGCAACTGGTTCAACCAGGAGCTCTACGGCAAGCCCACCACGCTGCCCTGGGCGGTGCGCATCGACCCCGAACACCGGGCCGACCCGGGGGTGGCGACGTACCAGCCGACCTTCCTCTACGAGTTCCTGTGGAACCTTGTCGTGGCCGGCATCCTGCTGCTCGTCGACCGGCGCCACCGGCTTGGCCGCGGCCGGCTGTTCGCCCTGTACGTCGCGCTCTACACGTTCGGTCGGCTGTGGATCGAGATGCTGCGCATCGACACCGCGGACGAGATCCTCGGCCTGCGCGTGAACATCTGGACCTCCGCGATCGTGTGCGTCGGCGCGGTGGTGGCGCTGCTGGTCGTGCGCCGGCCGGTGGATCCGGATGTGTCACCCGAGGAGCAGCGGGCGTTGGGCCTCATCCAGGAGCGTCCCCGGCGCCAGCCGACGAACGCCGGCGGCGAACCCGGCAGCGGAGCCCGAACGGCCGCCGGCCACGACGATGCCGCTGGCAGGGCCGATGCCACCGGGGCGGTTACCACCAGCGCCGCCGATGCCAGTGCCGCCAGTGACAGTGCCGTCGGTAACAGTGCCGCCGGTGCGGGCAGTGCCGCGAATGCGGTCCGTGCCCCCGCGAGAGAGGGTGGCGCCGACGACGTCGAGGACGCCTCCCGCGCAGAGCAGCCGGTCGCGGGGGCCGAAACCGGGGCGGGCGCGGTGTCCTCCGGCCGGACGCGGGTCGACAGACCGCCCGCGACCTGAGGGTTTACGCCGCTGCCCCGAGCGGCGCGCGCGGGTTCACGGCCCGGGGCCGCCGCACTACTCGGGCCACCCGTGGTCATGCCCGGAAATGTGACGTTATACGGCCGTGATCTCCTGGACATATATGATCACGGCGCATCGACGCGGCGCGTGGCACACTCGACAGGAGGCAGCCGGCGCTGGGCCAGCGCTGTCATGTCTCGTTCCACCTCGGACAGCGTCGTCCGCACCTCCTTCAGCCCTTGAAGATGGACAGGACTTCGCCGGATGCCGAGTGCGCAAGGTCTTTACGACCCCACCTTCGAACACGACGCCTGTGGCGTCGGCTTCGTCGTCGACGTGCGCGGCCGACGTAGCCATGAACTGGTCGACCAGGGCCTGACCGTGCTGCGCAACCTCGACCATCGAGGTGCGTCGGGCAGTGACCCGGACACCGGCGACGGAGCCGGCATCCTGGTCCAGGTCCCCGATCTGTTCCTGCGCGACGTGGTCGACTTCGCCCTGCCCGCAGCCGGGCGGTACGCGGTCGGCATCGCCTTCCTGCCGCAGGTCGCGGGGGAGCGCGACGACGCGGTGCGCACGATCAGCCGCATCGTCCGCCAGGAGGGCCTGCGGGTCCTCGGCTGGCGCGAGGTGCCGACGGTCAGCCACATCGTCGGGCACGCGGCCCGCGAGGTGGAGCCGCGGATGCGCCAGCTCTTCCTCGCGCTGCCGGGCAGCCTGCCCGGCGCGGGGGCGAAGGGCGTGGCGAACGCGCAGGGGCCGGCCGCGGGCGGCGCCGACGACGGCTTCGACGTGGGTGACCTGGAGCGCCGGGCGTTCTGCGTGCGCAAGCGGATCCGGCGGGAGACCGGCGTCTACCTGTCCTCGCTGTCGTCCCGGACCCTCGTCTACAAGGGCATGCTGACCACTCATCAGCTCTCGGCCTACTTCCCCGACCTCGACGACCCGCGGTTCGCCAGCGCCATCGCGCTCGTGCACAGCCGTTTCTCGACGAACACGTTCCCGAGCTGGCCGCTGGCGCACCCCTACCGGTTCGTCGCGCACAACGGCGAGATCAACACGGTCCGTGGCAACCGGAACTGGATGCGCGCCCGCGAGGCGCTGCTGGCCAGCGACCTCATCCCCGGCGACCTGGCCCGGCTGTTTCCGATCTGCGCGGACGGCGCGAGCGACTCGGCGAGCTTCGACGAGGTGCTGGAGCTGCTGCACCTCGCCGGGCGCAGCCTGCCGCACTCGGTGCTGATGATGATCCCCGAGGCGTGGGAGAACCACGCCGAGATGGATCCGGCGCTGCGGGCCTTCTACGAGTTCCACTCCACCCTGATGGAGCCCTGGGACGGTCCGGCGTCGATCGCGTTCACCGACGGCACGGTGATCGGTGCGGTCCTCGACCGCAACGGCCTGCGCCCCTCGCGGTACTGGGTGACCGACGACGGGCTGGTCGTGATGGCCTCCGAGGTCGGCGTGCTCGACATCCCGCCGCACAAGATCGTCCAGAAGGGTCGGCTGCAGCCGGGCCGGATGTTCCTCGTCGACACGGCGCAGCGGCGCATCGTCAGTGACGAGGAGATCAAGTCGGAGCTGGCGAGCGCCGCCCCCTACGCCGAGTGGCTGCACGCCGGGCTGATCTCGCTGGATGACCTGCCCGACCGCGAGCAGGTCATCTATGGCCACTCCTCGGTGCTGCGCCGCCAGCAGGTGTTCGGCTACACCGAGGAGGAGCTGCGCGTCCTGGTCGCGCCGATGGCGCGCGCGGGCGCCGAGCCGATCGGCTCGATGGGCACCGACACGCCCGTCGCCGTGCTCTCCAGCCGTCCCCGGTTGCTGTTCGACTACTTCACCCAGCTCTTCGCGCAGGTCACCAACCCACCGCTGGACGCGATCCGGGAGGAGCTGGTCACCAGCCTCGGGCGGACCCTGGGCCCGGAGGGCAACATGCTCGCGCCGTCGCCGGCGTCGTGCCGGATGGTGCACCTGCCCTACCCGGTGATCTCCAGCGGTCAGCTCTCGAAGATCATCGGTATCAACGACGACGGAGACATGCCCGGCTTCGCCTCGGTGACCGTGCGCGGCCTCTACGACGTCGACGGCGGCGGCGCGGCGCTCGCGGCTCGTCTGGCGGAGATCTGCGCCGGGGTCAGCGAGGCCATCGCCGACGGGGCGCGCATCGTCGTGCTTTCCGACCGTGACTCCGACGCGCGCAAGGCGCCGATCCCGTCGCTGCTGCTCACCGCAGCCGTGCACCACCACCTGATCCGGGAGCGGACCCGGACGAAGGTCGGCCTCATCGTCGAGTGCGGTGACGCCCGCGAGGTGCACCACATCGCCCTGCTCACCGGCTACGGCGCCGCGGCGGTCAACCCGTACCTGGCGTTCGAGTCGATCGACACCCTGATCGCCGAGGGCGAGATCGCCGGCGTGTCCCGGGAGCAGGCCGAGAAGAACCTGATCAAGGCGCTCGGCAAGGGCGTGCTGAAGGTGATGTCCAAGATGGGCATCTCCACCGTCGCCAGCTACACCGGCGCCCAGGTCTTCGAGGCGATCGGCCTGTCCCAGGAGCTGGTCGACGCCTACTTCGTCGGCACCCCCTCACGCCTGGACGGCGTCGGGCTGGACGTCATCGCCGAGGAGGTCGCCGCCCGGCACCGCCGCGCCCACCCGCGGGTCGCCTCGGAGCTCGCCCACCGCGGCCTGGAGGTCGGCGGCGAGTACCAGTGGCGGCGCGAGGGCGAGATCCACCTGTTCAACCCGGAGACCGTCTTCCTGCTCCAGCACGCCACCCGGACCCGCCAGTACGAGGTCTTCCAGGAGTACACCGGCAAGGTCGACGGCCTGTCCCGGGAGAACTCGACCCTGCGCGGGCTGTTCGATCTGCGTACCGGGGTGCGCCCGCCGGTGCCGATCGAGGAGGTCGAACCGGTCTCGGAGATCGTCAAGCGGTTCGCGACCGGCGCCATGTCCTACGGGTCGATCAGCGCCGAGGCGCACGAGACCCTGGCGATCGCGATGAACCGGCTCGGCGGCAAGTCGAACACCGGCGAGGGTGGCGAGGACGCCCGCCGTTTCGTCCCCGACGCCAACGGCGACCTGCGCCGCTCGGCGGTCAAGCAGGTCGCCAGCGGCCGGTTCGGCGTGACCAGCGAGTACCTGGCCAACGCCGACGACATCCAGATCAAGATGGCGCAGGGGGCGAAGCCCGGCGAGGGCGGCCAGCTCCCGGGCCACAAGGTCTACCCGTGGATCGCGAAGACCCGGCACTCGACGCCCGGCGTCGGGCTGATCTCCCCACCGCCGCACCACGACATCTACTCGATCGAGGACCTCGCCCAGCTCATCCACGACCTGAAGAACGCGAACCCGAAGGCGCGGGTGCACGTCAAGCTGGTCGCCGAGGTCGGCGTCGGCACGGTCGCCGCCGGCGTCTCCAAGGCGCACGCCGACGTGGTGCTGATCTCCGGGCACGACGGCGGCACCGGCGCGTCCCCGCTGACCTCGCTCAAGCACGCCGGCGCCCCCTGGGAGCTGGGCCTGGCCGAGACCCAGCAGACGCTGCTGCTCAACGGGCTGCGCGACCGGATCGTCGTGCAGGTCGACGGCCAGCTCAAGACCGGCCGCGACGTCGTCGTCGGCGCGCTGCTCGGCGCTGAGGAGTTCGGTTTCGCCACCGCTCCGCTGGTCGTCGCCGGCTGCGTGATGATGCGCGTGTGCCACCTGGACACCTGCCCTGTCGGGGTGGCCACCCAGAACCCGGCGCTGCGGGAACGCTTCACCGGCAAGCCGGAGTTCGTCGAGGCGTTCTTCACCTTCATCGCGGAGGAGGTCCGCAGCTACCTCGCGGCCCTGGGCTTCCGGACCCTGCAGGAGGCCGTCGGCCGCGTGGACCTGCTCGACGCCCGCGCGGCCATCGAGCACTGGAAGGCGTCCGGGCTGGACATCACCCCGCTGCTGCACACCCCCGAGCGGCCGTTCGGCGGCTCGCTGAACTGCACCTCCAGCCAGGACCACGGGCTGGACAAGGCGCTGGACAACTCGCTGATCCAGCTCTGCGAGGGGGCGCTCGACGACGGCCGGCCGGTCTGGCTGGAGATGCCGATCCGCAACGTCAACCGCACCGTCGGCACCATGCTCGGCTACGAGGTGACGAAGCGGTACGGCGCGGCCGGGCTGCCCGACGACACGATCCAGTTGCGCTTCACCGGGTCCGCCGGGCAGAGCTTCGGCGCGTTCGCCCCCAGGGGCATGACGCTGACCCTCGAGGGCGACGTGAACGACTACACCGGCAAGGGCCTGTCCGGCGGCAAGATCTTCGTCTTCCCGCCGAAGGAGTCGCCGCTGCGCGCCGAGGAGAACATCGTCGCCGGCAACGTCCTGCTCTATGGGGCGACGGCGGGGGAGGCGTTCTTCCGCGGGATCGTCGGCGAGCGGTTCTGCGTGCGCAACTCCGGGGCGACCGCGGTCGTCGAGGGCGTCGGCGACCACGGCTGCGAGTACATGACCGGCGGAACCGTGCTGGTCCTCGGTGCGATCGGGCGCAACTTCGCCGCCGGCATGAGCGGCGGCGTGGCGTACCTGTACGACCCGGTCGAGGCCCGGATCAACACCGAGATGGTCGACGTCGAGGACCTGGAAGCCGCCGACGAGGCGGTCGTGCGCGACCTGCTCGTCCGCCATCGCCGGGAGACCGGCTCGACGGTGGCCGCGCGGCTCTACGCCGACTGGGAGAACGTGCGCGGCGCGTTCCGCAAGGTCATGCCGCGGGACTACAAGCGGGTGCTCACCGCGATCCGCCAGGCCGAGGAGCAGGGCCTCGTGGCCGAAGACGTCATCATGGCGGCGAGTCGTGTCTGAGCGGCGCGCGGGGCGCGGCGGCCGGCCGGCCGCGGAGACGCTGATCGCGCCGAAGTCGATCGCGCCGAAGTCGATCGCGCCGAAGTCGATCGCGCCGAAGTCGATCGCGCCGAAGTCGATCGCGCCGAAGTTGATCGCGCCGAAGTTGATCGCGCCGAAGTTGATCGCATGGGGGGCCGGGCGGCCCGGCCGGATCCGACAGGAGTGTCATGGCTGACCCGACAGGCTTCCTCAAGCACCGCCGGGAGCTGCCGAAGCGCCGGCCGGTCGACCTCCGCCTCCAGGACTGGCGGGAGGTCTACCAGCCCTTTCCCGAGGAGCACCTGCGCGAGCAGGCCGGCCGGTGCATGGACTGCGGCATCCCGTTCTGCCACAACGGCTGCCCGCTGGGGAACATCATCCCCGAGTGGAACGACCTGACCCGGCGCGGGGACTGGCCCGACGCGATCGAGCGGCTGCACGCGACGAACAACTTCCCCGAGTTCACCGGCCGGCTGTGCCCCGCGCCATGCGAGGCGGCCTGCGTGCTGGGCATCGGGGACGACCCGGTGACCATCAAGCAGGTCGAGGTCAGCATCATCGACCGGGCCTGGGCGGACGGCACCGTCGTGCCGGTGCCGCCGACGGTGCGCACCGGGAAGCGGGTCGCGGTCGTCGGCTCCGGGCCGGCCGGGCTCGCCGCCGCCCAGCAGCTCACCCGTGCCGGGCACGACGTCGTCGTGTACGAGCGGGCGGACCGGGTCGGCGGGCTGCTGCGCTACGGCATTCCCGAGTTCAAGATGGAGAAGAAGGTCGTCGACCAGCGGCTCGCCCAGATGGAGGCCGAGGGCACCTCGTTCGTCACCTCCTGCAACGTCGGAGTCGACATCTCCGCCGACGAGCTGCGTTCCTCCTACGACGCGGTCGTGCTGGCGGGCGGCTCGACGGTCGGTCGCGACCTGCCGGTCCCCGGCCGGGAGCTCGGCGGCATCCACCTCGCCATGGAGTTCCTGGTGCCGGCAAACCGGGTTGCCCAGGGTGATTTGGCGACCTCGCCGATCTCGGCCAAGGGCAAGCGGGTCGTCATCATCGGCGGCGGCGACACCGGCGCGGACTGCCTGGGTACCTCGCACCGGCAGGGCGCGGCGTCGGTGCACCAGCTCGAGATCATGCCGCGGCCGCCGGAGCTGCGGGCGCCGGCCAACCCGTGGCCGTCGTACCCGATCGTCTACCGGGTCTCCAGCGCGCACGAGGAGGGCGGCGAGCGGGTCTTCGCCGTCAACACCGAGCGGTTCCTCGGCGACGACGAGGGCAACGTGCGTGCGCTGCGCATGCACGAGGTCCGCTTCGCCGGCGGGAAGTTCGAGAAGGTCGAGGGTACCGACATCGAGCTGCCCTGCGAGCTGGTGTTGCTGGCCATGGGCTTCACCGGGCCCGAGAAGCCCGGCCTGCTGACCGGTCTCGGCGTCGAGCTCGACCCCCGGGGCAACGTCGCCCGCGACGCCGGCTGGTCCTCGTCGGTGCCCGGCGTGTTCGTCGCCGGGGACATGGGCCGCGGCCAGTCGCTGATCGTCTGGGCGATCTCGGAGGGGCGCTCGGCGGCCGCCGCGGTCGACCGCTACCTCATGGGCCGCACCGACCTGCCCGAGCCGATCACCCCGACCCGTCGCTGACGGTGACGGCCGCCTCCCGCGTGGGGCGGCCGTCGCGGCCGGTCTCCGCCGGCGTCACCGGTGCGGCCGCGTGGGCCGAATGTTCGCGTTGGGGGACATCTCGCTGTGATGTGCCTTGCTCCATGCCGGATCTGCCCTGATTGACCGAGATCTGCTAGGGGCATCGGCGCTGGTGGCGGTACCGTCCTGTCATATGAGGCTCGTGTTGCTCGGCCCGCCGGGCTCCGGCAAGGGAACGCAGGGCGCGCGCATCAGCGCCCGCCACGGCATCCCCGCGATCTCCACCGGCCAGCTCTTCGACCGGCAGATCGCCGCCGGGACGGAGCTGGGCCGCCGAGCCGAGCGGTATGTCCGCGCCGGCGAGCTCGTCCCCGACGAGATCGTCCTGGACATGGTCGCCGACCGGCTCGACGGCGCCGTGGACTGCGCCGTCGGCTTCCTGCTCGACGGCTTCCCCCGCACCTACCCGCAGGCGGAGGCGCTGGACCGGATGCTCGCCGCGAGCTGCGGACCCCTCGACGCGGTCGTCGACCTCGACGTCGACATCGACGAGGTGCTCGACCGCATCCGCCGCCGCGCGCACACCGAGGACCGCGTCGACGACGCCGAGGACACCGCTCGCCGCCGGCTGAAGGTCTTCGCGGAGGAGACCGCGCCGCTGCGCCGTTACTACGGCAGCAGCGGCCTGCTGCGCACCGTCGACGGCGCGGGCACTCCCGACGAGGTGGCCGCCCGCATCGAGCGCGTGCTGGAGGACACCGCCCACCCCGAGCTGCACCTGCCCGGCTGACGGCGGCGCCCGGCCGCCGTGCCGCTCGACGACGGGACCCGGCGGCGCCCGCTCGGTGACTGCGTCGCTCATCGGGCCGGTCATCGGGCCGGTCATCTGGTCGGTCGTCTGGCCGGTCATCGGGTGGGTCACTGGGGCGGTCACCCCGGGGGCCGGTCACCCCGGGGCCGGTCACCCCGGCGGGGGAGCCCGGGGGAGTCGCCGGCCGCCGCCGGCCGCGATGTCCCGCGTCGAGGCGCGATATCTTGAACGTGGTGAGCCAGGGCGCGGATGAGCGGGAGCCGTCGGTACGGGCCGGGCGGGGCGCGGGCGTCGCCGGGCCCTCGAACACGCACCGCCGCCGCGCCGCGCACGTCGGTCTCGTCGCCCTCGTCGTGTTCTGCGGGCTGCCGCTGGTGGTCATCCTCACCGCGGCGCGGACCGTGCTGAACCCGGCCTTCTACTCCCAGTCGCTGGCCCGGGCGCATGCCTACGACCGCATCTACACCGAGGTCCTGCCCGACCCGGCGGTCGACACCCTGCTCGCCGGGCTGCCGATCGACAGCTCACTGGTCACCGCGAACCTGCGCACGGTGCTGCCGCCGGCGACGGTGCAGGAGATGACCGACGAGCAGATCACCCGGATCGTCGACTACCTGCGTGCCCGTACCGGCGACGTCGAGCTCGCCGTCGACCTGCGGCCGATCTTCGGGAACATCTCCGGCCTCGCCAACCGCTACATCGCCGGCGAGCTCGGCACCGGCACCAGCTACCGGGCCGCCTCCGTGCAGGACTTCACCCACGGCGTGCTGACCGCGCTGGACGACATCGCGGCGGGCCGCCCCCCGGCATCGCTGCCCAGCATCGAGCTGACCCCGCAGGACACCGACCGGATCCTGCCCCTCGTGCTCGACCGGGTGGACCCGGCGACCCGCGCGCGCGTCGGCCCCGAGCTGCGGGCGATGCTGCGCTCCGGTGATGTTGCCGGAGCGCTGGCGCTGATCGGACCGCAGGTCTTCCAGGGCGACGAGCGGGCCACCGCTCGGCTTCAGGCGTCGCTGCACGGCTCCACCCTCGACCTCGGCCTGCGCCTGTCGGACCTGCGCGATGAACCGGCGATCACTGCGATCGGCCGCCTGCACGACGTCGCCGCCACCCTGACCTGGGCGACCGTGCTACTCGGCCTGATCATGGCGGGCGCGCTGGCCGGCATCGTCGTGCTGGCCGGGCGGCGGGGGGTGTCGCGGGTCCGCGCGGCGGCCGGGGCGGTGATCGCGGCCGGGCTCGGCGCGGCCCTGCTCGGGGCGGTGCTGCGCCTGACCCTGCCCAATCCGCTGACCTCGCTCGCCGGTCCGCGCTCGCCGCTGCCCCCCGGGGCGAGCGGGGTGCTCGTCGACTTCTCCCGGTACGCCTACGGGACGGTGGAGGGCGACTACCTGCGGGTCGTGGCCTGGACGCTCGTCGTCGGCGTCGCCGCCGCCGGGCTGTCGTTGCTGGTCGCGGTGTCGGCCCGGTGGAGCCGGACCGGTCGCCGCCGCCGGGTCGCCACCGCGTTCGTCCTGGCCGTGCCCGTGATGGTCACCGTGACCTGGACCGCGTTCCCCGGCGCCGCCGCCGAGCCGCGCGAGCTGTGCGAGAGCAGCCCGTCGCTGTGCGACCGGCGCTACGACCAGGTGACCTACCTCGCGACCCACAACGCGATGGCGAACAGCGAGGACCGGTTCCTCGGCCCGTCCCAGGACCCGACGATCGTCCACCAGCTCGACCTGGGCGTGCGGACGCTGCTGCTCGACGTCCATCACTGGACGCCACCCGCGCAGGTCGAGGCGTACCTGGCCACGCTGCCGCCGGCGACCCGCGCGGCGCTGGCACCGCTGACCCGGGGTGCCGTGTCGACGCGGCCCGGCGTCTGGCTGTGCCACGACCTGTGCCAGCTCGGCTCGCTGGACTTCGTCGCGGAGCTCGGCCGGGTGCGGGACTGGATGACCCGCAACCCGACCGAGGTGGTGACGTTGGTCATCCAGGACGACGACGTCCCGGCCAGCGAGATCGCCGGCGGGATCGCGGCGGCGGGGCTCGCCGGAATGGTCGCGACGCCGTCCGACGATCCCCATGGACGCTGGCCGACCCTGCGCACCATGATCGATTCGGGTCGGCGGCTGGTGGTCTTCACCGAGCGCCAGGACCTGCCGGGCACTTTCCTGCGCGGCTTCTACCGGTACGCCGCCGACACGCCGTTCGACGCGAAGCGGCCCGAGGACCTGCGCGGCTGTGTGCGCAATCGGGGCGCGGCCGGCGCGGGGCTGCTGCTGATGAACCACTGGCTCACCGATGCCGCGCCCAGCCGGCGGGCCGCGCTGACCTCCAACGCCGCCGACACCATCGTCGGCAGAGCCGAGCGCTGCCGCGCAGAGCAGGGGCGGACGCCGACGTTCGTCGCGGTCGACTTCTCGACGATCGGCGCGGCGCAGGCCGCGGTGGACCGGCTCAACCGCCTCCCCGCTTCGCCCGCCGCCACCGCCGGCGGCTGATGCGGCGGCTGATGCGGCGGCGGAGGTGACGTGGTCGCGGAGGTGATGTGGCGGCGGAGGTGATGGTGGGAGCATGGATCGGCCATCGTGCGTTGCAAACAGCGAGAAGACGCCTCTGTCGACCCCACACCCGCGCAAGGGAGCTCAGGTGCCCATCTGGAACCAGCTTCGGCAGTCCGCCCAGACGATGCAGGGCCAGCTCGCCGCGAAGAAGAACGACCTCAAGAGCGGCGCCTTTCGCGATGCCAGCATGGCGATCTGCGCGCTGGTCGCGGCGGCGGACGGGACGATCGATCCGGCCGAGCGTCAGCGGGTCGCGTCATTGATCATCTCCAACGACGTGCTCAACAACTTTCCGGCCGACGACCTCCAGCGACGCTTCAACGACTACGTCGGCAAGCTCCAGGCGGACTTCGAGTTCGGCAAGGTGTCCGTCCTGCAGGACATCGGCAAGACGAAGAAGAAGCCGGCCGAGGCGCGCGCCGTCATCCAGATCGGGATCGTCATCGGCGGGGCGGACGGCACGTTCGACAAGAGCGAGCAGGCCGTCGTGCGCGAGGCGTGCTTCGCGGTCGGGATCAGCCCCGAGGAGTTCGATCTGTAGATCCGCTCCGGGGTGCGGCGGTCGCCGCGCGCCTATCTCGTCACACTTCCTCCCATGTTCGCCGGCGGAGTTGGATGCTCGGGCAGATCGCCGGAACGCGCTGGCCTACAGGTCAGCGGGTTGCCCGGGGAGCCGGCTGGCCGGCGGGCGCGGATTGCGGTGCCCACGCCCGCCCGGGTTCATCCCCGGCGTGACGGCGTGTGATGGGGAGGATGCGTGGGTCCAGCCGATGCCCTGCTGGCGGCCGGGGCGGGTCTGCTGGCGGGAGCGGTCAACGCCATCGCCGGCGGGGGTACGCTGATTGCCTTTCCGGCCCTGCTCACCACCGGGCTGCCGGCGCTGACCGCGAACATCACCTCCTCGGTGGGCCTGCTCACCGGCTACGCCGGCGGTGCCCTGGGCTACCGCCGCGAGCTCGCCGACCAGGTTGACCGGCTGCGGGCGCTCGGACCGCCCGCGATGCTCGGCGGGATCGTCGGCGCGGTCGTGCTGCTGGCCACCCCGTCGGACAGCTTTCGGGCCCTGGTTCCCTACCTCGTTCTGGTGTCCTGTCTGCTGCTGGCGGCGCAGACCCGGCTGGCCGCTGTCGTGGCGCGGCGGCGGGTCGCGGCCGCCCTGGCCACGGCCGCCTCGCCGGTCCCGGCTGCCTCGCCGGTCCCGGCTGCCTCGCCGGTCCCGGCTGCCTCGCCGGTCCCGGCTGCCTCGGCGGCGGGAATTGGCGGGTCGGGGAACACGGTCACCTGGCCCACCCGGATCGGGATCTTCGCGGCCGGCGTGTACGGCTCCTATTTCGGCGCCGGGCTCGGGGTGCTGCTGCTCGGTGTGCTGGGCATCCTGCTCGTCGACGACCTCCAACGCACCAACGCGCTCAAGACGCTGCTCGCCTTCGGCGTGAACGCCGTGGGAGTCGCCATCTTCCTCATCACCGCGAAGGTCGCCTGGGGATATGCGGGCATCCTCGTCGTCGCCTCGCTGCTCGGCGGCCTGCTCGGCGCCCGGATCGCCCGGCGGCTGCGCCCGGCCCTCCTGCGCGCGGCCGTGATCACGCTGGGGGTCGGCGTGGCGATCGTGCTCATCATTCGGAACTGATCAGCGCCGCGCGGGGCATCTCGCCGCGGGCCATCTCACGACCGGCCATCTCGCGACCGGCCATCTCATCGCGGGACAACCGGCCGGACAACGTCCCGACCCGCGTCCGATAATCTTGCCGGTCCGCTCCTCGAATGACTCTCACGTTACTGTCGCAATGGCAGCCCGACTAGCCGGGCCCGGCGGAGTCGTATTCGGCGCCTCCGCATAATCTGTGTACGCAGTGTTCCCGAGGAACGCTCACGTAACGGTAATCCTGTGCGGATGGCGCAACATTATCGCGCCGCTGAGCGTCTATCAGTGGGGCTGCTGCCAGGCGTGATCCGCGCGGGGTCGGTGGGTCCTGTCGCGCCAGGGGGTGGCGCGGTTTCGCGGTACGCCAGTGCGGTCGGTCGGAGTGCCGACGCGCGTGGCCGGTCCGCTGGGAGGGGTCTTGTGTTCGACGATGAACCGATTGCAGTCGGGCGGCCCGACGCGGCACGGCCGGGGGCGCCGCGGGTGAGTGGCCGGGGCCCGAGCCGCCCGTCGGCCGGGGTCGCGCGCTGGTCGGACCGGGCGCTGGCGCTGTGTGCCCTGGCCGGGCTGATCGCCGCGGCTTCCGTGCCGCGCACCTGGGCGCGCGCGACCCTGTCGGACCGCGGCTCGGCGCTGCTCGTGGTCTCCAGATCGGGCTGGCAGTTGCGCCCGGCCGGGCCGCTGGTGGTCGCGTTCGGCCTGCTCACGGCCCTGGTCTGCGTGCTGGCGCACCGCCGCGGCCGGGCCGCGCTCGGCGCGCTGCTGGCCCTGCTCGGCGCCGCCGTCACGGGTCTCGCGCTGAGCCGGCTGCACGCCGCCGACCCGCTCGTGCACACGATCGGCCGACTGCGCATCGGTACCTTCCAGACCGACGAGCCGGTCGCGGCGGGCACCGCCGGCGCGGGCCTGTGGGTCGCGGCCGTGGCCGGCATCGTGGTCGTGCTGGCGGCCGCGGGCTGGCTGCGGCTCACCCGCCGGGCCGCGGCGGCGGCCCACGCGTCGACGGCCGGCGGATGGGCAGGCTCCGCCGGAGCGACGCAGGCCGGCTTCGCCCCTGTCTCCGGGCCCGCCTCCACCGAGGTGTCCGGTACCGGGCCGGTGGCCCCCGGTGGGATCCAGGGCGGCGACGGCACCGCGGAACGCGGAGTCGACCATGGCCTATGACTACGCGTCGTTCTCGACGCTCGCCGGACCGCTCCAGGAGCCCCCCGCCCGCGGGGAGTACCACGTCGCCTACCGCAAGATCATGGTCGGGCGCGCGCTCTACCAGGTGTTGCCGCAGCTCATCGCCACTGTGGGCCTGTCGTCACTGTTCTTCGTGTGGCTGATCCAGCCGGCGCACTACCCGCACTCGAAGTACCTGCCGACCGCCGTGCAGGTCGGCAATGCCGTGATGTTCTGGCTGATTGTGGTCACGGAGGGTATTCGACTGCTGAACTCGATCACCCTGTGCTGGTCGGCGTACATCATGCGCAATCCGGTGCCCGTGCGACCGCCGAGGGGGCTGCGCGTCGCCTTCACGACGACGATCGTGCCGGCGAAGGAGCCCCTCGACGTCGTCCGGGACACCCTCATCGCGGCCCGCAACATCCGCCATGACTCGACGATCGACGTCTGGCTGCTCGACGAGGGCGACGACCCGGCCGTGCGCGCGATGTGCGCCGAGATCGGGGTCAACCACTTCTCCCGCAAGGGCGTGGAGCGCTGGAACACCGGCCGCGGCCCGTTCCGGGCGAAGACCAAGCACGGCAACCACAACTCCTGGCTCGACGCGCACGGCGACACCTACGACGTGGTGCTCTCCGTCGACCCGGACCATATTCCGTTGCCGAACTTCGCGGAACGCATGCTCGGCTATTTCCGGGATCCGAACGTCGCGTTCGTCGTCGGCCCGCAGGTCTATGGAAACTTTCGTCATTACCTGACCCGCGGGGCCGAGGCGCAGAACTACATGTTCCATTCGGTCGTCCAGCGGGCGGCAAACCGGTTCGCCGCCGGGATGTTCGTGGGCACGAACCACGCCTACCGGGTCGAGACCTGGCGGCAGATCGGCGGCTTTCAGGACTCGATCACCGAGGACCTCGCGACGTCCTTCGCCGTGCACGGCGCCCGCAACCCGCGGACGAACCACCGCTGGACCTCGGTCTACACCCCGGACGTCATCGCCGTGGGTGAGGGGCCGGCCACCTGGACGGACTTCTTCAGCCAGCAACTGCGCTGGGCGCGCGGTGCCAACGAGGTCCTCGTCACCGAGGCCGCCGGCCGGATGCGCAAGCTCGCCTGGGGCCCGCGGCTGCACTACGCCACGCTCATGCTGCACTACCCGACGGTCGCTCTGACCTGGATCCTCGGCATGATCCTCACCACGACGTACATGGCGCTCGGCTCCACCGGGGTGGTCCTGCACGTCTCGGCATGGCTGGCGCTCTACATCGATGTGTTCGCCGCCCGGCTGCTGCTCTACTTCTGGCTGCGCCGGTTCAACACCAGCCCGCACGAGGAGGCGGGCAGCGCCGGGATGTCCGGCATCTTCGTGTCGGTGCTGTGCACGCCGTTCTACTCGACCGCGCTGGTCGGGGCCGTCTTCCGGCGCAAGCTCGGCTTCGTCGTGACGCCGAAGGGCGACCAGGCGAGCCCGGACCGGCTGCTGACCTTCCGCAAGCACCTGTTCTGGGCGGCCTGGTCGGCCGGGTCGATCGCGGCCGCCGCCTCGCTCGGCCACCTGTACCCGGCGAACATGGTCTGGGTCTCGCTGTCGCTGGTGATCTGCCTGCTGCCGATCGGGCTGTGGAGCCTCGAACCGATCCTCGCACCGCGCCGTGCGGCGGCGCCGAACCCGCTGCCCGCCGCGCACGTGCCGGCGTCGCGCAGCGCGCCGCGGACCGTCGGGTCGGGTCGGCCCGCGCCCGTCCGCGCGGCCGCGGCCGGGTATCCGTCGGCCCTCGACCCGATCACCGAGGAGGTGCCGGCCGCCGTCGTCGCGGCGTTCGCCGACCCGGCGACGGAACACGTGCCGATCCCCGTGGGGCTGGCCGGCGCCGGCGCGGCGGGCGTCGGCGACGAGACCCTGACGATCGTCGGGCCGAAGGTAGCGGCCGCCGCGTCGACGAAGTCGGCCGGCCGGGCGAGCGATTCCACGGGCGTGGACGGTCCCACCATCCTGCTGTCCGCCCCCGCGGCGGCCGCCGCCGCGGCCCGGGCGGCGGCCGGTGCCGGCGGCGTCGGCCAGGGCGGCAGCGGCGGCGCCAGCGTTCGCGTCGGCGGCGTCGATCAGGACACCGTCATCACCCGCACGCCGCCCGTTGGTCCCGGGGAGCGGCCGCCGCGGGGTCACGACCGGCCCGCGGACGGGCGCGAGCGGCGCCGCGAGCGCCGGGCGGCCGCACTGCCCGCCGACCTGCCCGCCTACGCCGACGACGAGCCGGTCTACGCCGAGCAGGAGACCATGCTGACCCCGCGCAAGGAGCTGGCCGGGGTGTCCGCCGCGGGCGAGCTGCCCGCCTACGTCGAGGACGTCACGATGAGGCTCACCCCGCGCCGCCGCCGCGTCACCCTCGACGGCACGCTTGAGGAGCTGGGCTGATGGCCGACCGTCCCCGGCGGTCCGGATCATCGCCGGATCCCGACCCGCCGACCGTCTCCGACCTGCACGCGCTCGGCGCACCCGCGCCGGCCGACGATCCGCGGATGGCCCCCGTCGTCGCCCGGCCGACGACCTCCCGGCGGCGTCGGCGGCTGCTGCAGGCGACGGTCATCGTGCTCGTCGTGCTCGCCGGCAACTTCCCGTACATGGACTCCTGGGCGTCCGACCGGTACGACGAGTGGCGCTCCCACCAGCCCGCGTACATGCGGGACAACGGGCGCTGGGACATCGTCGCGGACAGCGGCTCGCGGTCGATCCATGCCGCGCTGCTGCGCACGGGCAAGGTCCTGCTGATGGCCGGCTCCGGCAACGACAAGAACAACTTCGACGCCAAGCGGTTCGAGACCGTCCTGTGGGATCCGACGGCGAACAGCTTCCAGAAGATCTACACGCCCTGGGACGTCTTCTGCGCGGGGCACGCGTTCCTGCCCAACGGCGACCTGCTGATCGCCGGCGGGACGAAGGCCTATGAGGTGCTGGCCCAGGACGCTCCCGACGGCAAGAAGAAGGAATACGAGGGGCTGAAGGACTCCTACGTGTTCGATCCGATCAGCGAGCGGTACGTCAAGACCGGGTTCCTGCAGCATGCCCGCTGGTACCCGACGCTGGTCACGCTCGCCAATGGTGCCGTCGTCGCCGTCTCCGGACTCAACGACAACGGCGACATCGACCCGGGCAACACCGAGTCCTACGACATCGCGAGCTCGGCCTGGATCGAGCATCCGGAGCTGGTCAAGGAGTTCCCGACCTACCCGTCGCTGCTGCTCGCCGCCGACGGGCGGCTGTTCTTCTCCGGCGCCAACGCCGGGTACGGGCCGGCGTCGCTGGAGGCGCGCCAGTCGGGGCTGTGGAACCTGACGAACAACCAGTTCCAGGCCGTTCCCGGGCTGCCGCTGCCCGAGGTCAACGAGACGGCCGGGACCGTGCTGCTCGCCCCGGCGCAGGACCAGAAGGTCATGTTCATCGGCGGTGGAGGCGTCGGCGACACCCAGGTGGCGACCGACCGCACCGCCATCGTCGATTTGGCCGCGCCGCAACCCACCTGGCAGCGCGGTCCGGACCTCAGCTCGCCGAAGCGGTACCCGGGCGCCGTGCTGCTTCCCGACGACACCGTGCTGGTCTCCGGCGGGTCGCGGCGCTATCGGGCGAAGGACACCCTCACCGCCGAGATCTACGACCCGGCGACGAAGGCGTTCCGCCCGGTGGCCGACCCACACGTCGGCCGCGACTACCACTCCGAGTACCTGCTGCTGCCCGACGGCCGGGTCGCGGTCTTCGGCTCCAACCCGCTCAGCGACGACAACACGTTCGACACCCGCGTCGAGGTCTACTCCCCGCCCTACCTGTACGCCGGGGAACGCCCGGTGATCAGCGGCGCCCCGGGCACGATCACCCGGGGCACCACGATCACGCTGCGCGCCTCGCAGAAGATCGGCAAGGTCCGGCTGATGCGGCCCGGCGCCTACACCCACGTGACCGACACCGAGCAACGGTCGGTGGCGTTGCCGATCACGGCACAGGCGGACGGTACGGTCACCGTGAGCGTGCCGGACAATCCGAACGTCCTGCCGGGTGACTGGTACATGCTCTTCGTCGACAACGGTGCGAACGTGCCGTCGGTCGCGACCTGGGTGCACGTGACCCCCTGACGGCCGCCGCCGCCGCGGCCGGTGGCGGCGGCCGGTGGGTCGCGGCGGGTCGTGGCCGGATCGTGGCGGGTCGTGGCCGGCGGGGGGAGTGGGCCCCGCGGCGGCCACCCCATGCCGAGGTCGGCGAGGCCACCGTCGAGAGGAGTGCCTTCGTGCCGACGTCCAGGTCCCGGGCCGCCGCCCCCATGCCGCCGGGTGGCGGCCGCGTGCGGCCAGGCCGGCCGCGGCGGGCCCCGGCCCCTCGCGGCCAGGGAGGGCGGGCGCGGCGCCCGCACGCCTGCGGACGTCCCCGCGGGGTCGCCGCCGTCCTCACACTGGTCGCGGCGCTGGTCGTCACGCTGGTCGGGTGCGGCCCGGGTGGCGGCGGGAAGTCGGCCGGCGGGAAGTCGGCCGGCGGGGCCGTGGGCGCGGCCCGTGCCACGACCGCGGTGCCCGCCCCGGATCCGACCCGCTGCCCCGCGGGCGGCGGCGCCGGAGCCGGTCCGTCCCCCACCGCCGACGGGGCCGCCGCCCGGGGCCGCGCGCCCCGCGGCCCGTTCCTCGTCGACCCGGCCAGCCAGGCGGCGCAGCAGGCGCAGGTTCACCCGGTCGACGCCGGGGCCATCGCCCCGCTCGTGCAGACCTCGACCGCCTTCCCGATCGGCGACTGGGTCTCCGACGTCGTCGGCGAGGTCCACAGCCGGGCAGCCGCGGCGGCGGCGACCGGCGCCACCGCGGTGTTCATGGTCTACGCCATCCCGCATCGGGACGTGGACGCCGGCTTCTCCGCCGGCGGGCTGCCCGACGCCGCCTCCTACCGCCAGTTCACCCGTCAGGTCGCCGCGGGCATCGGCGGCGCGGCGGCGGTCGTCGTGCTCGAACCCGATGCGCTCGGGCAGATCGACCGCCTCGACGCCGCGCAGGCGGCCGAACGCTACGCGCTGCTGCGCGACGCGGTCGACGTGTACGGCGCGCTGCCGGCGACCAGCGTCTACCTCGACGGGGCGAACTGCGGCTGGATCGCCCCGGCGGTCATGGCCGGGCGGTTGGCGCAGGCCGGGATCGCGCACGCCCGCGGCTTCGCCGTCAACGTGGCGAACTACTACCGCACCGAGGACGAGGTCGCCCGCGCCGAGGTCCTCTCCCGCTTCGTCGGGGGGGCGCACTACGTCGTCGACACCTCCCGCAACGGCCGCGGCCCGGCGGTCGGGCTGACGAACCCGTGGTGCAATCCGCCCGGTCGCGGCCTCGGCGAGAAGCCCACGACCAGCACGGGATATCCGCATGCGGACGCGTTCCTCTGGGTGAAGACGCCCGGCGCGAGCGACGGGGAATGCGGCCGGGGTGATCCGGCGGCGGGCACGTGGTGGCCGGAACAGGCCGCGGAGCTCGTGCACAACGCCGCGGGCTGAACGCCGGCCGGTTACGCGCTTCCCCCGGACGGGGGAGGTAAGTCTTCCGATACGGAAGATTTCCTGATACCCGCCGGAGCGTCGTCATTGTGGCGATCGATATGCTCTTTCCCGACATCGGATTCCCGACATCGGGGCACTGCGCGTCACGCCGCGCGGTGGCGTGCATTCGGAGGTCGCGTGTCGGACGCCTCGGGTCACCGCCGTCATCGTCGTCCCACCCCGGCGGCGGGTCGGGTCGCGGCGGCCGCCGGCGCACCGCGGGGCCACCGCGGCCGGTTCTTCGCGCTGCTCTGGCCGTTCGCGGCGCTCATGGTGTGCGCCGGCTTCGGGCTGGAACAACTCGTCATCGAGCCGGCCTACGGGTCCTCCGGCGGATCGAGCACGGTCGCCTCGCAGCCGGGCGTCATCACCCTCACCCCCGCCCCGGCGCCGCCGGCTCCGACGCCGGCCTCGCCGGGCACGGTCCAGGTGGGGAAGGCCGGCGTGGCGCTGGCGCCCGCGGCCCGCGGCACCCGGCCGGTGGCGTCGCCCAGCCCGGCGGTGACGGTGGGCGGGCCCACCGTCGCGGGCACCGGGGGTTCCGGCGCGTCGGCCGGCGCCGCGGCGTTGCCGGCGGTCGTCGGTGCGACGGCCGGCGACCCGTTCGCCGCCGCGACCCTCTACGTCGATCCCGACGGCGACGCGGCCCAGGCGGTGCGCACGCTGCGCCAGACCGATCCCGCCGGGGCGCAGACGCTGTCCCGGCTGGCCGACCGCTCCCACGCAGACTGGTTCGGCGACCCGGATCCCGCCACCGTGCGCACCCGCGTCGCCGACCGGGTTCGAGTGGTGCGGGCGGCCGGCGCGCTGCCCGTGCTCGTCGCCTACGCGATTCCGCAGCGCGACTGCGGCGGCGGCCAGTCTGCGGGCGGGGTCGCCGGCGAGTCCGCCTACCGGGCGTGGATCGCCGCCTTCGCCGCCGGCATCGGCTCCGGCCCCGCCGCGGTCATCCTGGAACCGGACGCCCTGGCCCAGATCGACTGCCTGACGCCCGCCGCCGCCACCGCCCGGTACGGCATGCTCGGCTATGCCGTCGACCAGCTCGCCGCGGTCGGGGCCGAGGTCTACCTGGACGCCGGCAACGCATCCTGGCATGCGGCCGCCGACACCGCCGCCCGGCTGCGGCAGGCCGGCGTCGCCCGCGCCCGGGGCTTCGCCCTCAACGTGTCGAACTTCGACGAGACCGCCGACGAGACGGCCTACGGCGATGCGGTCGTCGCCGCCCTCGGCGGTACCACCCACTATGTCGTCGACACCTCCCGTAACGGTCGGGGGCCGGCCGCCGACAACGCCTGGTGCAACCCGCCCGGCCGTGGCCTGGGCGTGGCGCCCACCGACCGGACGGGCAACCCGCGAGCCGACGCCTACCTGTGGATCAAGGTGCCCGGGGAGTCGGACGGCGCGTGCAACGGCGGTCCGGCCGCCGGCGGATGGTGGCTCGACTACGCCCTGGGCCTGGCGAGCAGGGCCGCGTGACGATGCGCGGCGGGCCCCGCCGCCCCGGGACGGCGGTCGACCGGCACCTGGCCGGGCCGGCCGACCCGGTTGGCCGGGTAGGCCCGGCAGGTCGACGCGGTGGCGGGCCGCCGGGGCGGGGCCGCGCGGCGGTCCTGGTCGGCTGCCTCGTCGCGCTGCTCGGCCTGCTCGCCGCCTGCGGGCCCGCCGGCGGCTCGGGGTCGCCGGCCGGGGGACCGGTGCACCTCGACGACGTCGGCGGGGCCACCGGTGTGCGGGGCGTGCGCCTCGATCCCCCGGTGCGCCTGCCCGCTGTGACCCTCACCGACACCGCCGGCCGGCCGTGGACCCTGCCGGCGGCCGCCGATGGTCGGCTCACCCTGCTGTTCTTCGGCTACAGCTCCTGCCCGGACGTCTGCCCCACGACGGTCGCCGACCTCGCCGCCGCGGTGGGTCTGCTCACCCCCGCGCAGCGCGCCCGGGTCCGGGTGGTCGTCGCGACCACCGATCCGGCCCGCGACACGGGTCCGGTCCTACGCCACTGGCTCGACCAGTTCGACCGGTCGTTCGTCGGCCTGACCGGGCCGGCCACGGCGGTGACCCGACTCGCCGAAACGGCCGGCGTCACCTTCAGCACGCCGACGCCGGCCGCGGATGGCACGATCGTGGTGCCGCACGGCAGCCAGGTCACGGCGATCGGCCCGGACGGCGTCGCCCGCGTCGGCTATCTCGCCGGCACCGCCGTCGCCGACTACGCCCACGACATCCCCCTGCTGCTCGCGGGAGAGAGCTGAGCGCGGGGCCTGACCGCCCGGCGCCACGCGACGGTGGCGAGGTGAGGGGCCCGGATGCCGGACAGCACGCAGCCGGGCGCCTTCCGGAGCCGCCGCCGTGCTTCCCAGAGCCGCTGTGCTTCTCTGGCGCGCCGCGCCTCTCTCGCCCGCCGCGCCTCTCTCGCCCGCTGTGCTTCTCTGGCGCGCCGTGCTGCTCGGGGCCCTCGTGTTTCGCTGGGCCCTCGTGTTTCTCTGTGCCGTCGCGCTTTCCTCCGCCGTTGGCCGCGTCCGGCGGGCGTGCTCACGGCGCTGGTTCTGGTGCTCGCGCTGGCCGGCTGTGAGTCGGGTGGCCGGGCGTCGGCCGGTGATCCCGTGGCCGGGGCGGCCGCCGAGGGCGCGGTCGGTCGGCCGCCTTATTCCGGTCCGGTGGCCCCGCCGGCGGGACAGGGGTTCTACCGCCCGCCCGTGCCGTTGCCCGCCGGCCGTCCCGGGGACGTCCTGTGGTCGCGTCCCGTGCCGGCGGCGGGACCGTTCGCCACGGCCGGGGCACGGGTGGTCCAGGTGCTGTACCTGTCCAGCGGTGCGCTCGGTAGGCCGATCGCGGTCAGCGGCACCGTTCTCGTCCCCGCCCACCCGGCCGGCGACGCGCCGATCCTCGGCTACGCGCCCGGCACCCAGGGGCTCGGCGACGACTGCGCGGCGTCGAAAGGACTCGCCGTGGGCGTCAACCTCGCCGTCGGGGCGATCGCCGCGGCGCTGGGCCGGGGCTGGATCGTCGCCGTGCCCGACTACGAGGGCCTCGGCACCCCGGGCGAGCACACCTACGTCGTCGGACCGGCCGAGGGGCACGCCCTGCTCGACATCGTGCGGGCCACCCCGCGGATCGCGGGACTCACCGGCACGGCGCGTCGGCGGGTCGGGCTGACCGGCTACTCGCAGGGCGGGGGAGCCGCGGTGTGGGCGGCGCAGCTCGCCCCCGCCTACGCGCCGGAACTGGACCTGCGCGGGGTCGCCGCCGGTGGCGTGCCGGCCGACCTGGGGGCTGTCGGGCGCGCCCTGGACGGGACCGGGGCCGCCGGGCTCGGTCTGGCGGCCGCGGTCGGCCTCGACGCGGCCTACCCGGAGCTGCGGCTGGACGCGCTGCTGACCGCGTCCGGCCGCAGCGTGTTCGCCGCCGTTCGCACCGCCTGCTCGCTGGCCCTGGTCACCGGATTCGCCGGCAGGCGGATCGCCGACCTGACGACCACCAATCCGATGACGCTGCCGCGCTGGCGGGCACGGCTGGCCGAGAACACCCTGGGACGGGTGGCGCCCCGCGTCCCGATCTACCTCTACCACGCCACGTCGGACAGCCTGGTCGCGTTCGATCAGGCGGCACGCCTGCGGACCGAGTACTGCACCCGGCGGGTCGCGGTGACCTGGGCCCCCTTCCCCGGCAACCACATCGACGGGGTGGGGCGCACGCAGGACGTGCTGCGGTTTCTCGCCGACCGCTTCGCCGGCCTGCCGACACGCGGGAACTGCTGACCGCGCACCGCCGCCGCGCCAGTCGCCGGATGCCATTCACCGACCATTTCTTCGAATAGGGGGGTGGTGAGTCTGGGAAATGGTCGTCACCGTTCAGGGGATTCGTGATCTGCTTTCCGTCCACCGTCGCGGCGGTTATCCACAGCTTTCATGTTGCCTCTGGCTGGCGGGTCGATTCTGTTGGATTCTCGGTTCATGACCTTTTCCCTCTCGGCCTCGACCCCGCCGACCCGACCCGTCGTCCGCCGCTACCCCGGGCTCGACCCCGCCGTCGCGCTGGCACGCCGGCAGGGCGGGGTGATCACGTTCCGGCAGGCGATGGCCGCCGGCCTGACCCGCGGTCAGCTCCGCCAGCTCGTCCAGTCCGATCAGTGGAGCCACCCCGTCCGCGGCGCGTTCGTCGTCCCGGTCGCCCCCCTGAACGAGGACGTCGCCGGGCCCGGCCACCAGCGGCAGGGCTCGGGCTGGGCGCCGGAGCCGGCGCCGTTCGCCGACGAGCCCCTCGCGGTCGCCGGGGACGGGCGGCACTGCGGGCACCTCGCCGCTCGTAGCGGCCCGCTCCTCCCGGTGCTCCCCGGTGGTGTGCTCCCGGCCGCCACGGTTCCCGGTGGCGCGGTTCCCAGTGGCGCGGGCTCCGGTGGCGCGGGCTCCGGTGGCGTGTGCTCGGGGGTGTTCGCGCCGCCTCCGTTTGCCCTGTCGGCGCGCGTGCGGGCGGCGCTCGTCGGCCGTCCGCACGCGGTCGTCTGCAACATCACCGCCGCCCGGCTGCTCGGTTTTCCCGGTGGGGAGCCGGAGAGTCCGGCCGAGCCCGTACACCTGCTGTTGCCACCCCGGCTCACGCGGGCGCAGCCGCGGGGAATCCGGCTGCATTTCACCGAGCTCGGCGCCGGCGAGCAGGTCGACCTGGCCGGGATTCCCGTCACCTCGCCGGCGCGTACCCTGGCCGATCTCGTCCTCGCGGCGCCCAGCCGGGAGGCCGCCGTCACTGAGATGGACGCCGCCCTGCGCAGTGGGGTCGTGCTGAACCTGCGCGCGGCCCGCGAGGCGGCGGCCGGGCGGCGGGGCTTCCGGCCGACGCAGGACTGGTGGGACCTGGCCGACGGGCGGTCGGAGTCGGCGCTCGAGACCCGGCTGCGGCTGCTGCTCGCCGACGCGGGGCTCGCGCCGCCCCAGTTGCAGTGGTCGGTCCAGGACGGCGGCGGCCAGTCGATCGCGAAGCTCGACCTCGCCTGGCCGGAGCACCGCCTCGACGTCGAGGCCGATACCTACACCACGGCGAGCTCCGCCGAGGCGTTCCACCTGGAGCGGCTGCGCGGCAACCTGCTGGCCGCCCGGCGGTGGGCGGTGCTGCGGTTCAGCGCGCTTGACGTCGCCTGGTACCCGGAGCGGATCGTCGCCGCCGTCGACCGGTTCCTCGCCGCTCCCGCGGCGCGGGACATGGAAGAGCGTCGGGCCTCGTGAGACTTGCCACCATCCGGACAAAGGCGTGCAAGGACTTGTGACAGGAAGTACATTCCAAGCCGTCCGGGCGTCCCACGCCTACGATCCGGAACATGAGCGTTCCATCGGCCGGGCTGTCGCTGGCCGCAGACTTTCCGGAGGCCACCCGCGCCGAGTGGCAGCAGCTCGTCCTGGGCGTCCTGCGCAAGTCCGGCGTGGCGACCGAGTCGAGTGCCGCCGGCGAGGTCGAGGAGCTGCTGGCGACGCGGACCTATGACGGCCCGCTGATCCGACCGCTCTACACCGCCGACGATCTGCCCGCCGGCGGGGTGGGCCTGCCGGGCCTCGCGCCGTTCGTGCGGGGCGGTCGGCCCCAGGGCGCGGGCTCCACCGGCTGGGACGTCCGCGCCCTGCACGCCGGTCCCGACGCGAAGGCCGCCGCCGACGCCGTTCTCACCGACCTGGAGAACGGCGTCACGTCGCTGTGGCTACGCCTCGGCCCCGGCGGGCTGCCGGTCGACTCGCTGGCCACGGTGCTCGGCGAGGTCTACCTCGACCTCGCCCCCGTCGTCCTCGACGCGGGCGCGCAGACCCGGTCGGCGGCCGAGGAGCTCTTCCGCCTCGCCGCCGCCCGCGGCGTGCCCGGCTCGCAGCTCGCCGGCAGCCTCGGCGCCGATCCGATCGGTCTGGCCGCGCGGGCGGGACTGCCGGCGGACGGGCCGGCGGGGCTGGCCGAGGCGGCGGCCCTCGCGGCGCGCTGCGCGGCCGAGTTCCCCGGCGTGCGGGCCCTCGTCGTCGACGCCCAGCCCTACCACCGCGCCGGCGCCAGCGACGCCGAGGAGCTCGGCGCGTCGCTGGCCACCGGCGTCGCCTACCTGCGCGCGCTCACCGACGCGGGGCTGAGCCTGCCCGAGGCCCTCGGGCAGCTCGAGTTCCGTTACGCGGTCACCGCCGACCAGTTCTCCTCCATCGCGAAGCTGCGGGCCGCGCGCCGGCTGTGGTCCCGGGTCGCGCAGGTGTGCGGGGCCGAGCCGGCCGAGCGCGCCCAGCGCCAGCACGCGGTCACCTCGGCGGCGATGATGACGCGCCGCGACCCCTGGGTGAACATGCTGCGCACCACCCTGGCCTGCTTCGGCGCCGGCGTCGGCGGCGCGGACGCGGTGACGGTCCTGCCGTTCGACACTCGCCTCGGCGTGCCCGACGACTTCTCCCGGCGGATCGCCCGCAACACCCAGACCCTCCTGCAGGAGGAGTCGAGCCTGATCCGGGTGATCGATCCGGCCGGCGGTTCGTGGTTCGTCGAGTCGCTCACCGCCGAGCTCGCCGAGGCCGGCTGGGCCTGGTTCACCGAGATCGAGCGGGCCGGCGGGATCGTCGCCGCCCTGCGCTCCGGTCTCGTCGCCGAGCGGATCGGGGCCACCTGGGCCACGCGCGCCGAGGCGATCGCCCACCGGCGCGATCCCCTCACCGGCGTCAGCGAGTTCCCGAACCTGGCTGAGAGCCTGCCCGAGCGCGTCCCGGCCCCGGCCGAACAGCGCCCCACCACCGACGGGGTGCCCGGCCTGCCCGAGATCCACTACGACGCCGACTTCGAGGCGCTGCGGTCGCGTGCCGACGCCCACGCCGAGGCGGCCGCCCGCCCGGTGGTGTTCCTGGCCACCCTCGGCAGTGCGGCGGCGTCGACCGCCCGCGCCACGTTCGCCGCGAACCTGTTCCAGGCGGGCGGGTTCGAGACCCCGACGTCCGGCCCGGGCACCGACCCGGCCGCGATCGCGGCGGCCTTCGCCGCGTCCGGCGCCGCGGTGGCCTGCCTCTGCTCGGGCGACAAGGTGTACGCCGAGCACGCCGTCGCGGTGGCCCAGGCGCTGCGCGACGCGGGCGCCCGCCAGGTCTGGCTCGCCGGTCAGCCCGGCTCGCGCGCCCAGTCCGACGCCGAGGCGGGCATCGACGGGTACGTCTTCACAGGATGCAATGCGGTCGCCGTGCTCCAGGCGACGCAGGCCGAGGCGGGAGTGCGCTGATGTCCGTGGACAGCTCGAACCGGCGTTCCGCCGCCATCCCGGACTTCTCCCAGGTGGAGCTCGGCGCCCCGCCGGCCGGCGCGGACACGCCCGAGGCCGAGTGGCGCACCGCGCTGGAGTCGGCGACCGGCAAGGACGTCGACGCCCTGACCTGGGACACCCCCGAGGGCATCGCGGTCAAGCCGCTCTACACCGCCTCGGACACCGCGGAGCTCGACTTCCTGCGCACCTACCCGGGGATCGCGCCGTTCCTGCGCGGCCCGTACCCGGCGATGTACGTCACCCAGCCGTGGACGATCCGCCAGTACGCCGGCTTCTCCACGGCCGCCGCGTCGAACGCGTTCTACCGGCGCAACCTCGCCGCCGGGCAGAAGGGCCTGTCGGTCGCCTTCGACCTGCCGACCCACCGCGGCTACGACTCCGACCACCCGCGGGTCACCGGCGACGTCGGCATGGCCGGGGTGGCCATCGACTCCATCCTCGACATGCGCCAGCTCTTCGACGGCATCCCGCTGGACCGGATGAGCGTGTCGATGACCATGAACGGCGCGGTGCTGCCGGTGCTCGCGCTCTACATCGTGGCGGCCGAGGAGCAGGGGGTGGCCCCGGAGCAGCTCGCCGGGACCATCCAGAACGACATCCTCAAGGAGTTCATGGTCCGCAACACCTACATCTACCCGCCGCAGCCGTCGATGCAGATCATCTCGGACATTTTCTCGTACACCTCGCAGAAGATGCCGAAGTTCAACTCGATCTCCATCTCCGGCTACCACATGCAGGAGGCCGGGGCGACGGCCGACCTGGAACTGGCCTACACGCTCGCCGACGGCGTCGAGTACATCCGCGCCGGGCTCGGCGCGGGGCTGGCGATCGACGCGTTCGCCCCACGACTGTCGTTCTTCTGGGCGATCGGCATGAACTTCTTCATGGAGGTCGCCAAGCTGCGGGCGGCCCGGCTGCTGTGGGCGCGGCTGGTCAACCAGTTCTCGCCGACGAGCTCGAAGTCGCTGTCGCTGCGCACCCACTCGCAGACCTCCGGCTGGTCGCTGACGGCCCAGGACGTGTTCAACAACGTGGTGCGCACCTGCGTCGAGGCGATGGCCGCCACCCAGGGCCACACCCAGTCGCTGCACACCAACGCCCTCGACGAGGCGCTGGCGCTGCCCACCGACTTCTCCGCCCGCATCGCCCGCAACACCCAGCTCCTGCTGCAGCAGGAGTCCGGCACCACCCGGGTCATCGACCCGTGGGGCGGCAGCCACTACGTCGAGCGGCTCACCTACGACCTGGCCCGCAAGGCATGGGGGCACATCAGCGAGGTCGAGGCGTCCGGCGGCATGGCGCAGGCCATCGACGCCGGCATCCCCAAGATGCGCATCGAGGAGGCCGCCGCGCGCACCCAGGCGCGCATCGACGCCGGCCGCCAGCCGCTCATCGGCGTGAACAAGTACCGGGTGGACGCCGACGAGGCGATCGAGGTCCTCAAGGTCGACAACTCGGCGGTGCGCACCGAACAGATCGACAAGCTGCGCCGCCTACGCGCCGAGCGTGACCCGAACGCGGTCGAGTCGGCGCTGCACGCGCTCACCGCGGCCGCGGACGCCGCCCGCGACGGTCGTCGCGGTCCCGGGCTGGAGCAGAACCTGCTGGCGCTGGCCGTCGACGCGGCCCGCGCCAAGGCGACGGTCGGCGAGATCTCCGACGCGTTGGAGAAGGTCTACGGGCGCCATTCCGGCCAGATCCGTACCATCTCCGGGGTGTACCGGGACGAGGCGGGACCCGCCGGGAACGTCGCGGCCGCCCGCGAGGCCGCCGCCGAGTTCGAGCGCGCCGAGGGCCGTCGGCCGCGCATCCTCGTTGCGAAGATGGGCCAGGACGGCCACGACCGCGGCCAGAAGGTCATCGCCAGCGCCTTCGCCGACATCGGCTTCGACGTCGACGTCGGCCCGCTGTTCCAGACGCCCGCCGAGGTCGCCCGCCAGGCGATCGAGGCGGATGTCCAGATCGTCGGCGTGTCCTCGCTGGCCGCCGGTCACCTCACCCTGGTGCCCGCGCTGCGCGAGGAGCTCGCCGCGCTGGACCGCTCCGACATCCTCATCGTGGTCGGCGGGGTCATCCCCCCGGGCGACTTCGACGAGCTGCGGGCCGCCGGGGCTGCGGCGATCTTCCCGCCGGGGACGGTCATCGCCGACGCGGCGCTGGAGCTGCTCGCCACCCTGTCAGCGCAGCTCGGCCACTCCGCCGCCTGAGGCGGCCCGAGCTGTGGCATCGCTGGCATCCGTGTCTCCGGCATCCGCGTCTCCGGCATCCGTATCTCCGGCGATGGTGTCTCCGGCAATGAAATCTCCGGCATTGGCGTCGCTGGCACCGTGAACCGGCGCATCGATCTGACCGAGTACGCGGACGGCGTGCTGGCCTCGTCGCGGACCTGGATCGCGCGGGCCATCACGCTGGTCGAGTCCCGCCGGCCGGACCACCGGGAGCTCGCCCAGCAGTTGCTGGTGACGCTGCTCCCGCACGCCGGTAAGGCGCGCCGCGTCGGCATCACCGGGGTGCCGGGCGTGGGCAAGTCGACGTTCATCGACGCGCTGGGCACCACCCTGACCGGGCGGGGCCACCAGGTGGCGGTGCTCGCCGTCGACCCGTCGTCGACGCGGACGGGCGGCAGCATCCTCGGCGACAAGACCCGGATGGCCGCGCTGTCGGTGGACCCGGCGGCGTTCATCCGGCCGTCGCCGACCGCGGGCACCCTCGGCGGGGTCGCGAAGGCCACCCGGGAGGCGATGGTCGTCATGGAGGCGGCCGGCTACGACGTCGTCATGGTCGAGACGGTCGGCGTCGGCCAGTCGGAGACGACGGTGGCCGACATGGTCGACACCTTTCTGTTCCTGACCCTGGCCCGCACCGGCGACCAGTTGCAGGGGATCAAGAAGGGCGTCCTGGAGCTCGCCGACGTCATCGCGGTGAACAAGGCCGACGGCCCGCACGAGCTCGACGCCCGCCGCGCCGCCCGCGAGCTGGCCGGGGCGCTGCGGATGCTGCAGGGTTCCTCGGGGCCACGTGACTGGAACACCCCGGTGCTCACCTGCAGCGCCGCCGAGCGCACCGGTCTCGACACCGTCTGGGCGCAGGTGGTCAAGCACCAGGACACCCTCGACGCCTCCGGCGAGCTCGCCGCCCGCCGCCGGCGCCAGCAGGTGGACTGGACCTGGGCGATGGTCCACGACCGGCTGCTCGCCGAGCTGCGGGCGCACCCGCGCGTCCGGGAGATCACCCCCGACCTCGAACGCCGCGTCCGCGACGGCACGCTCACCCCCGCCCTCGCCGCCGACGCGATCCTCACCGCCTTCGGCGAACCCGCGCCGGAAGCTTCCGCGCCCCCGAGCTGAGTCCGGGGGCATGCACCACGCGGCGACCACACGGCGGCGGTGAAGGGGGCCGCACCCCTCGGCCGCCTCCGGGCGGCGGACCGGACTTACACCTGTGTGCGGCCTGCCACATAGGGTCGCAGGAAATCTCCGATGCGGCCCTCGATGGCCGTCAACTGCTGTTCGTACTGATAGAGACCGTTACGCATGCGCTGCTTCTCCTGCTCGTCGACTCGTGACTCCTCGATACTTCGCTTCACGCTGGTGACGAGCTCCTGCAGTCTGGCGGCGAGACCTCTCTCGATCTTGCTCCAGGAGCTGCGCAGCTCGGTTGCGCGATTCAGCGCGTACTGTTCTGCCGAGATCTCGGCCGAACGGTACAGATCATCGGCGAACCTCTCGGCGACCAGATCGCGCAACTTGCCGTCCGACAGCACCACCGCTCCCGCCGCGACGATGGGCCCCAACGCCGCGCCGATGCCCACCATGAGTCCCAGCGGGGGCATGACAAGGCCGATGAGGCTCGCGGCGGCCAGGGCTGCCCCGCCGGCCGCTGCTCCCGTGCCGGCGCCGATGGCCAGGACCGGATTCGGCCTGAACAGCAGTGGAACGTCGCCGCGGTGGGCCTCGGCAGCCCCCTCGCGGACGACGGAGAAGGCCAGCGAACGCAGCAGGTAGTCGGGGTCCGGCTCGGAGCTGGTTCCGGTCAGGGTTCCACGCAGCTCTTCGAAGGCCTCCTCATGAGCCTTGATCAACGGGTCGATACGATCGATGAGTTCTTTCTGGCGAGCCAGGATCAGGGGATCGATCTCCTGATTACAGAAAACCTGCATCTTTCGTTGGAGGTTGCTCATATAGCCGCTGACAATCTCGCGTTGAAGTGCCTCCCGGCCGCTCTTGGTGACCGTCTTGCGGGCGCGGTCGATCCGTCCGCTCACCTTGGCCTCCCAGGACGGGACCTTGGTGCTCAGATCCCGGAGGAAAATGGTGAATTCGGCCTTTATCTCCCGCTCGACATCTGATATCCAGCGATCGATTATCTCGCCGATCTGTCCGACGTTCTGCTGGATCTGATCCTGTGTCTGCTGGCTTTGGTCAAGAAGGTCCCGCAACTCGGCCGCAGACTTCGCCAGCAGCCCGCTCTCTTCCTGGAGGCGCCGTCGGAGATCAACGGAGCTGTGCCGAAGAAACTCGGCAAGCCTGACGAACTTGACGCGCGCGGCATCGTTTATGCAAAAGGCTTCCAAGGCTCGTTCGAGGTTATTTATTCCCGACCTTCTGAGGCCTTCTTCATCGTCGTCCAATCGTGCCCGCAGGGCGTCGCGAGCGCTGACGAAGAAAATATTCCGACCCGAGTCGGCGCCGATCTCCGCCACCGCGTTGCGACAGCGACTCTGTACCTCCCCCCGTTCCTCCTCGTCGATACGGTCGAACTGGTTAACCACGAAGAAGATATCCTCATGGCCGAGTTCCTGAACATGGCGAAGATAATTCTGCGTCTCGTGCAGCGTGAACGGACGGCCCGCGTCGGTGACGAAGATGACGGCATCCACCTGCTCGAGGAAGCCCAGGGTCACCCGCTCCCTCGCGGGACTCTCGTTGACGCCCGCCGAGTCGACGATCTCCACAGACCTTCGGAGCAGTTCCAGGGGTTGCGAGACGACGGCGAGGAGGAACGAGGGTTCGCGCGGAGCTCCATCGGCGTCGATCTGCAGCGAGACCTCGCGCTGGAACTGCTCGATACCGACCACCGTCATGCCGCCCCGGCCGTCGACACTCCGGTAAAGCTCGGCGTGCTCGTTCTCACCCCACCGCAGAACGGTGGTGAAAGCCGTCGCCGGATTCGCCTTGGTCGGCAGTAGTCGCTTCCCGAGCATGGCGTTGATCAGGGTGCTTTTTCCACTGCTGAACTCACCGATGACCATGATCCGAAACGTCTCTCTCTCGAAGACGCTGCCAGTATTTTCCAACCGAAGAAACCGATCGTCGTCGGCCGGGTCGCCGAGGAGGCCGCCAGAGCCTCGGGCGATCCTCTGAATGCTTGAATAGAGATTCTTCAGTGTGTTGACACGTGTGTTCCAATCGTCAAACTGTCCCGCGGATCGACTGTAATCCGGGCTACTCGTGTCGCCCATTATCTTCCTTCCACGGAGGACAGATTGATGCGTGCTGACCGGCGGAGAAGTTGGGCCTCTGCCAGGAGGGCGCGCCAGTGTTCAACAGATTCCGGCTGTGCGGCGAGCGCTGCCGAGTGCAGCCGCCACCACTGCTCGTCGCGGTCTCGCGCACGGACGGCCAGCCGACGGAACTCCTGCTCGACGTGATCCTCAGCACGGGCCAGCTGGTCGGCGAAGGCCGACACCACCAACTGTCTGAGCGTGTCGACGGTGTTGCGCAGACGGCGGTCCTGTCCGTGTTGAACCGCCTCACCCACCACTGCGGCGCCGACCGCGCCCACCAGGTGGGCGATCGTTTCGGAGATCATCGGTGTCAGGACGCTCTGCAGGGTTGTTCCGACGAATTCCGGCAGCCAGGAGGCTTCCCAGCCGTCCGGGTCGGCCGCTGCGCCTGCCGGCGATGCGGTATCGGCGACGATGGGCACGGGTCGATAGACGTGCGGCCCGGAGGGACCGGTGAACAACTCCTCGCCCGGCCGGTTGCGCAGGAGTTCGCCGTGCAGCCAGCCGGCCGCGTCGGAAAGCGCGGAGCTCACGGCCTCGACGATCCATGCCTGCAGTTCCTGCCGAATGACGTCGATCTGTGGGGTGACCCGCAGTTCCATGAAGGACCGGGTGGTGGTCGTGGTTTCGGAAAGCTCTGCGGCCAGGCTTGCCATGCACTGCACACGACGCCTGTCGGTCTCGGCCCGTATCCGGGCGACGAGGGTCCCCCGCTGGTCATCGAGGGCTGCGACCAGGACGATCCAGTTGAACTGCGCGCTCTCCCGCGCCGCCTGCCAGACCTGCGCCGCCCGTGCCTTCGTCGGATCGCTCCAATGGGCGTCCGCGAGGGCCCGCTCGGCGGCGTCTGCGATCAGTTCGCAGGTGGCGTTGAGAAGATGGATCCTGCGAATGGTGCGTAGACCGATGCGGTGGTGTGCGCCGGACAGCGCGGCCAACGCGCTGCGGCACTGCTCCAGACGCTCCGTAGACGCGGAACTTCGTGGGTCTGCCGGCCCCAGTAACACCTGGATCTGTGGAGCCGTCTCCCGGGCGAGGTACCGGACTCGACGCATCACCTCGTCCACCTCGTCGCCGACCTCGTCGAGCTTGGTGACGATCACGACCACGGGTGGACTATGTTGCTGGCTGACCAACGCCCCGATTCTGGCCTGGTCCGTTCCGGGCAGTGCCCGGCGCGCCTCGGTGGCGACCACCACCAGGTCGCAGTCCGTCACAACTCGGCTGAGCGTGCCGGTGTCGGCGAGCGCCGAATCCTGGCTGGTCCAGTTCTCCCAGCTCGGGGTGTCCACCAGTTCCAGGCCAGCCCGGGTCAGCCACATGCCCGAGTCCCCGCCGACGGTCACGGTTTTGTAGCCGCTGGTTCCGTGGCCCTGGCGCGACGACTCGGCAGCGGCGGTTCGGACTGCGGCAGATTGGACCACTGTTGGTCCGGTGACGATCGGCTGGACTGAGACCGGCACACATTCTGCGCCGACGAGCCTGTTAATCAGACTGGACTTACCAACGTTGGTGCCGCCTACAACGCACACCCTGGCGGCCGACGATTGGGCACGCCGTCCTGCCTGCCGTATCAACGCCGCCGCGGTGTCGGCCCCCGCCCGATCCGCGAGCAGTGCGATCCGTTTGGCGAGTTCGAACTGGGACTCGGTCGCCTCATCCGGATCTGCGTCATCCCCCGAAAGAATTGCCATCCGATCTCCAATGATCGCCGGGCGCTGGCGGGTGGAGCCGCGATGACACCGCCCAGCACGCTCGACCCTTTTTTACCACTCGAACCGGATCTGCACTGAACCAGGTCGGCCCGGGTCCAAATATTTGCTGAGGAGCATCGTAGGGCCTGGTGAAATGGAAGATTACAATCGAGGCTTATGGCCCGTATGTTCTGTATAACCCATATGTGGCTGCCGGAAGGCGGGGTGACGACGCGGCCAGGACTGCCGATGCCGATGCCGATGCCGATGCCGACGTCCTCGGCCTGCCGTTCCGCACCTGCCGATCCGATCCGGGTGCCGGACGACGCACTTCACCCAAGCAGTCGCTACCGTTCGGCTGCGGACGACCACTGAGCGATGTGCCTTCGGCAAGGGTTGGTCCGACCCTGTCCTGTCTTGCACCGGACACGAAAATTGCCTGGTCAAGCGTCTACGATGATCGCACCATCTGGTGGGGCGAGAGCTCCGGCGGCCGGGGGCGGTCCATGCGCCCCGGGACGCCTCGGTGATCGTGTGGGTTTCGGGAGTCGCGGTGGGTTATCAGCTCGGTATCGATATCGGATCCGCGAACACGATCGTCGCGGTCGCGGACGGCGGCTGGCCCCGCGTGCTCGAACTCGGGGGGCAGCGGCGGTTGCCGTCGGCGGTGTACGCGCCACCGGCTGGCGGACTGCAGTTCGCCCGCGCGGCGGCGCGGCGGGCCCAGGCCGATCCGGACCGGTCCGCGACCGACCTGTTGCGCCGGCTCGGCGACGGCGGCCCGATCCTGCTCGGCGGCGCCGCCTACAGCCGCGAGGGCCTGCTCGCCCGCCTGGTCGCCCATCTCGTCGCCCTGGCCGCCGATCAGCTCGGCGGACCCCCGGACCAGGTGGTGGTGACCTTCCCAACGTTCTGGTCCCCGGGCCGGCGGGAGACCTTCACCGACGCGATCACCCAGCTCTCCGGGCTGGAGCTGCCGGTCGTGGCCCTGCCCGCGGCCGACGCGATGGGGACGCTGCTCGCCCGCAGTTCGGTGACCCAGACGGTCGACCTCGTCGGCTGGTACGACCTGGGCGCTGGCTTCCTCGACGCCGCGATCCTGTCCTTCTCGCCCTTCGGGTTCCAGCTCGTCGGCGCGCCGGCGGGAATGCGTCACGGCGCCGGTCTCGACCTCGACGAGCTGCTGGTGGACCGGGTGCTGGCCGCGGCCGGCGCCGCGCCCGCGCACCTCGACCGGGCCGACGCCGCCACCCGCACCGCGCTCGCCCGACTGCGCCGCGAGGCCGCGCAGGCCAAGGAGATCCTTGCCGAGGAGGACGAGGTCGACCTGGCGGTGGAGCTTCCCGGCATCGACGTCACGGTCACGCTGACCCGCGGCGAGCTGGAGACGTTCGCCGGCCCGACCGTCGACGACACCGTCGAGACCTTCCGGCGGGCGCTGCGCTCGGTGCCGGCGGGCCCCACCGACCTCTCCCGCATCCTGCTGTCCGGCGGGGTGGCGCACCTGCCGCTGGTGCTGCGCCGGCTGCGTGCCGCCTTCCCGGAGATCGGCCGGATCGAGCACCGCGCGGACGCGGACGTGGCGATGGGCGCGGCGCTGATCGCCGCCGACCTCGCTGATCGTTCCGCCCGGGCCGGCGGGGCGCTGTTCGGCGCCGTGGGAGCGGCGGGCGCCGGGGCCATCGACGAGCCGTACGACGTCACCGCGGTCATCCGCCCGCCGGACGCCGCCAGCCTCACATCGCTGCCGCCGTTCCTCTCCGGGGGCGGGACGCCGCCGGGGGCCGGTGCCGCCGGGGCGACCGACGAGGGCGGGGTGACGGTCGCCGCCGGATCGTCGGACGGGGGGAGTCCGGATCCCTACGGGGCTGTGGGCGGTTCACCCGGTTCCGGCGAGGCCACCGTGCTCACACCGGACGCCGGTCACGGTCGTGGCGCCGCCGGCCCGGCGGGTGGGGGCGGCGGTGGTGCGCTCGGCCAGTCGGGCGCGGCCCCAGGTGCCTATGTCGCGGCCCCTGCTGCCTATGCCGCGGCCGCGAGCGCAGACGAGACCGGACTGCTCCCCGCCGACGCGGCGGGTCCGCCCGCGGACGCCGGCGGGTCGCACCGTGCCGGCGGGGGAGGCGGCGGGGGAGGCGGTGGCGGGATCTTCGGGTCCCGTCGGGTCATGGTGGCCGCGGCGATCATCGCCGTCCTGTTCGTCGCCATCGGGACGACCGCCGGAGTCGTGCTCACGGGGCGCGACTCGGGTTCGGGCGGGGACTCCGTGGCCGCCGTCGGGGCCTCCTTCCCAACCACGGATCCGATTCCGCCGTCGTCCAGCCCCACCTCCGAGCCGCCGCCCGCCGCGAACCTCGTCCGGGTCGCGGGCTCCTCCGAGGTCGCTCCCATCACCGAGACCGCCTACAACGAGTTCCGCCAGGCCCAGCGCAACGTCACCGTCAGCATCGAGGCGACCAGCACCGAGGACGGTTTCGCGGCCCTGTGCAGTGGCAGGGCCGAACTCGCCGACGCCTCCTTCGAGCTCACCCCGGGAGTCGTCAGGGATCCCGGATGCGCGAAGAAGGTCGTCGGGTTCGAGGTTGCGCACCACACCCTGCCGATCGTGGTCAATCCGCAGAACACCTGGCTGCACTGCCTCAACCTCAAGCAGGTCAAGCAGATCTGGGGCGCCGACTCGTCGGTGACCCGTTGGAACCAGATCGACAGCTCGTTCCCAGACGAACCGATCGCGTTCGTCGGTCCGCCCCACGACTCGGTGCAGGCGGAGGTCTTCAACGCGACCATCAGTGACGCCAGCGACCGCTCCCGCGCCTATCGGCAGGTGGACCTGAGCGGGGTTGCCAACGACGTGGCCGGTGACCGGTCGGCCATCGGATTCCTGGACTACCCCACGTACGAGACGTTCGGCAACCGGCTGCGCGGCGTGGAGATCAACAATGGCGAGGGATGCGTCGCGCCTACCGCGGTGGCCGTCGGCACCGGCCTGTACCTGCCGCTGTGCAAGCCGCTTTTCGTCTACGCCCGCACCGACGCGCTGCGCCAGCCGGCGACCGCCGCCTTCCTGCGCTACTTCCTCGAGAACGGTCGCAAGATCGCCTTCGACGCCCACTACGTGCCCCGCAGCGACGACACCGTCGGGGAGAACGTCGCCAGGCTGGAGAAGCTGACGACGGGGGTGGCGCAGGTACCCGCCTGACCGGGCGGCCGGTCCGCGCAGCACGCGGGCCGGCCGATCTCCGTGGTAGGGCGGGGTACGTCAGCCGCGCGGTCGCAGGGCGCGGTGAGCCTGCCGGCTCTCGGGCCACGCAGAGCCTGCCGCTTTCAGACCACGGTGAGCCTGCCGGCTGTCAGGCCACGCAGAGCCCGCCGGCTCTCAGGCCACGGAGTGGGCGACGGTGCAGGTGTAGGTGCCGACGATCACGTTCGTGGGGATGGCCACGCTGAGTGTCGGCTGCCAGGAGACGGTGCTCGTGGCAACGCTGTTCGCGGTGGCGGAGAAGGCGGTGCGGGAGGCATCCAGCGGCACGGCACTGACCGCGGTGGCCTGGCCAGGGGTGACCAGGGACAGCGGGCCGGTCGTGTCGGTGGCGGGGCCGGACCAGTAGGCCAGCGAGTGTCGAAAGCCTGCCTGCCGTCCGCCCCTGCGCGAGGAGGCTGCACCGCATCTCGACGACTCCCGACCAGGTCCGCGGCACGATGCTGGCCTTGGTACCACGACGGACGACGGTGAGCTTGCACCTCGGGGGCGGACGGGGAGAGTCCGGCTGGCGCGGGGGCGGGCGGAGGCCGAGGAAAGCTCTCGAGACACGCGGTCGGTTGCCCTACGTGATTGATCGCTACTCAGGGTGATAGCTTTCGCTGCGTGCCCGGCGGATCTTGCCTCTCGATACCGCAGCAGAGGGCGCTTCGGCCTCACGTAGGGGAGTAGTTCCATTGCGTAAGTCATCGCTGTTTCTTCTGAGTGCGGCCGCCGCGGCGGCCGCACTTCTCGGCACGGCGCTACCGGCCAGTGCCGCGACCGCCGACACCGTGGTGACCCTGACCCTCACCGGAGGGGCCGTGAACATCACGGCCCCGGCCACCGCCACCCTGACCGGCGCGATCGGCACGACACCCGTGTCGGGTCCGCTTGGGCTCGTCACGGTCACCGACACCCAGGGCATCGAAGCGCCCTCCTGGGTGGCCAGCGTGTCCACCACCAACTTCAACGCGCCGGTGGGATCCGGTATCGCTCCGATCCCCGTCACGAACATCCACTACGCGCCGGGGACGGTCACCCGCGTGAACAACACGGGGACCGCGACTGACGTCACCTTCACCGCCGAAAACACCCCGGTACCGACGGTGACGGCCACCGGCGGGCCGGGCATCAACTCGGCGTCGTGGAACCCGACGCTGACGGTGGACATCCCGCCCACCGCCGTCGCCGGCACCAACTACACCGCAACGATCACCCACTCCACGGTGCCGTGATCGGGGCTACGGGATGAACAGAGGCACCATCCTCGGTGTCCTCGCGGTGGTGGCCGGGATGCTTATCCCGGCCACCACCGTTCCTGCTGTGTCGGCCGCGCCCCGCAGGGGGACCGTCAACTCCGACGGGACGTTCGGGATCAGGCTGGGCGAGGTCACCGCGTCGCTGTGGAAGGACCCCCGGGCCAGGCAGTACATCGTCGACCACCTCAACCCGGGCACCACGATGCGCCGCCAGGTGGAGGTCGTGAACAACACCGACGGGCCGATGCGGATCGAGCTCTATCCGGGGGCCGCGAGCCTCGGCAGGAGTTCGTTCCACTTCGCCGAGGGGCACACGCCCAACGAGCTGACCACCTGGGTCAGTCTGGATCGGAGTGCGATTGAGGTCGGCCCGCATTCGCGGGAACAGGCCGAGGTCACCTTCGCCGTCCCCCGTGACGCCTCGCCGGGCGAGCACTACGGCGTGCTCTGGGCACAGGCAGGCAGCGCAGCGCCGGAGGGCGTCGGATTCCAGATGGTCAACCGGGTCGGGATCCGGATGTATCTGGACATCGGCCCCGGCGGCCCGCCCGCCGCCGGCTTCACCATCGCCGCACTCACCGCGAGCCGCCTGCTCGACGGGCGACTGGCGGTCGGTACCGAGATCCACAACACCGGCGGTCGGGCCCTGGACATGTCCGGCGACCTGACGTTGACCAAGGGCCCCGGCGGGCTGCAGGCCGGGCCGTTCGCGGCGAACCTCGGGACGACGATCGCCCCCGGGGAGGTCAGCCCGGTCTCGTTCGCACTCGACGGGCAGATGCCGGCCGGGCCGTGGACCGCCACGGTGAAACTGCACAGCGGGCTGGTCGAGCGGACCGCCACGGCGGTGATCCGCTTCCCGGACCGTCGCGGCGCCTCCGAACGGGTCCGCGTGAGTGGCGCCTCCACCCGCCGGGTCGCGGTCACGTCCGCGATCGCCACCGGCGGGTCGCTGTTCGGCGTCGGGATGCTGGTCATGCTCGCGCGCCGGTGGCGCCGACGCCGGTCGGCCCCCTGAGATCCGCGGTCGGCAGGTGATCAGCTCGCGCAGGCGTCGGACCAGGGGAGGCCGGGGACGAGTCGGCTCCACTCGGCCCGGCTCAGCGCCGCCCCCGGCTTCGCGCAGGCGCGTTGCCGCAGCCGCTGCGGGTCCACCGTCCCGAGCAGGATCGTGCCCCTGTCGGTGGTCAGCGCGACGGTCCCGGTGGCGGTCGTGCTCATCGCCCGCACCGGCGAGTCCAGCGTGCCCACCGGGATGAGCGCGGGCGCGGCGGCGGCGAGGTTCGAGTGGGCGACGCTGCCGGCGCTGTCCGCGCTCAGCAACTGGTCGTCGGTGGCGAAGGCGACGGTGGTCACGGGCGCGGCGTGCCCGGGCAGGCGGTGCACGACCCGAGGATGATTCGGGTCGGCGACATCGGACACCTGCAGGTTCCGGTCGTCGCCCCCGGTCGCCAGCAGCGTGCCGTCCGGACTGAACGTCACCGTGTTGACGGCGCCGGTGTGGCCCGGCACCGACCCCATCTGCGCGGGGTTGCGCGGGTCGCGCACGTTCCACAGTTGGACGGTGCCACCCACCCCGGCGATGGCGAGCACGGCGCCGTCGGGGCGAAGCGCCACCCCGGTCACCGGCCCGGACCGCCCGATCAGCAGTTGCAGAGAGGCGGGCCGGGCGGGGTCGGTGATGTCCCACAGCCCGACCGACCAGTCGACGCCGGCCGTGGCGAGCAGATGAGCCCTGGTGGACAGGGCCAGGCGGTGCACCGGCGTCGACTGGGTGCCGAGCGCGCCGACCGGGCGCGGCCTCGTCGGGTCGCTGACGTCCCACAGCCGGCCGGCGTCGGTGGCTCCGCCGGTCGCCAGCGTCCGCCCGCCGCTGTCGAAGATCACCCCGCTGGTGTGGTCGTCGGCCGAGCCCTGCGCGGCGACGGTCGGCCGGCCGGCGGCGTCCAGGCGCCACAGGTGCAGCCGGCCGGCGTCGTCGGTGCCGGCGAGTGTCGTGCCGTCCGGGCTGAGTGCGAGGTCGGAGTACGCCGACGCGCCGGCGGGCACCCGCGTCGCGGTCGGCTGCGCGAACGAGGCGATCAGCGCGTCGCGGGCCGCGGTGGTCGGGGCGATCGCGTAGGCCGCGAGGCTGAGCCGCGCGGCGAGCTGCGGATCCTGGGCGCGACGTGCGGCGGCGCCGGTGGCCAGTCGCGTCGACGCGGCCGCCCGCTCGGCCGGGCTCGCAGCACCCGGCCCGCCGCCGCCGCTCAGGACGATGACCGGAATCGCCACTGCGGCGGAGAGCAGGACCACCAGGGCGCCGGCGAGCACGAGCGCACGGGGACGGCGCCGGCGCCGGGTGGGCGGCGCGCTGTCCGGCGGACCACCCGGCGTCGTGGATGCGCTGCCCGGAGCCTGTATCGGCGGTGGGACTGATCTGCCTGGTGGGACTGATCTGCCTGGCGGGACTGATCCGCCTGGCGGGACTGATCCGCCTGGCGGAATGGGCGGCGTCGCCGGCTCACCCGCACCGGTACGCCCCGCCGGGCCAGAGGAGCCGACCCGAGGTGGTGTCGAGCCCGGCGACCCGCCGGGCGGTGGGGTCCGAGGTGGGATCGGGGGCGGGGATGCCAGCGGCGCCGGCGACATCTGGGTCGCCGGCATCGCCGCGGCCGGGGGACCACCACCGGTCGCGTACGGCGGCACCGCGGTGCCGGGGTGGCCGCCCAGCGAGGCGACCGTGGCCCCCCCGCCCTGTCCTGTGGTGGGCGGGGGCGACCCGCCGGGCGCGGGTGTCCCCGCCGAGCCGGCGAATCCTGCCCCCGCAGCGCCTGCGGGACCTGCGGTGCCGGGTGGTTGCGTTGCCGGGCTCGGGGCCGCGGCGCCACGGCCACGCCGTCCCCATCGCCGGGGCTGGGCGGCGGAGCTCTCGGCGGGCTCGTCCGGCGTTGCCCCGGGCGCCGGTCGAGCAGGCAGCGCCCCACCGCCGATCAGCGCCGTGCGCAGCTCCTCCGCGCTCGGTCGGGCCGCGGCGTCCTTCGCCATCGCGACCTCGATGAGGCCGCGCAGTTCCCCGCTGACGCCGTCGAGCCGAGGCGGCTCATTGATGATCCGGTAGAGGATCGCCTCCATCCGGCCGGTGCCGAACGGCGGCTGGCCGGTGGCGGCGAAGACCATGACCGCGCCCCAGGAGAAGACGTCGACCGCCGAGGTGATCGGCGCGTCGAGAATCTGCTCGGGCGACATGTATCCGGGCGTCCCGATGGCCTGGCGCACGTTCCGGCTCAGCTCGGTGTCGGCGTTGAACTCCCGGGCCAGCCCGAAGTCGATCACCTTCGGGCCGACCGGGGACAGCAGCACGTTGCCGGGGGTGAGGTCCCGGTGCACGATCCCGGCGGCGTGGATGGCGCTCAGCGCGGTGGTGACGCTGACGGCGAGCTGCTCGAGGTCGGCGGGCCGCATCGGCCCCCGGACCGACACGTGCCGGGACAGCGTCGGGCCCTCGACGAACTCGGTCACGAGGTACGGCTGCGGGCCGTGGGGGTCGGCGTCGAGCACGGCCGCAGTGGTGAACCGGCGCACCCGGCGCGCGCTCTCGGCCTCCCGGGCGAACCGGGCACGGAACTCGGGGCGCTGCGCGAGTTCCGGCCGGATCACCTTGATGGCCACCACGGTGCCGTCGGGGGCCCGGCCGAGGAACACCGTGCCCATCCCACCCTGGCCGAGTCGGCCGATCACCTGGTAGGGGCCGAGGCGGCGAGGATCCTCGGGCTGCAACGGGCGCGCCGTGTTCCCGGACAACGGCGGTGGTGTCGTCCCCGTCACCGTGCCCCACTCCCGCGGGGCCGTCTCGGCCCCGCATGCCCCGCCCCGCAATCACGGCACGCCGGCCTCGGCGTCCGTCTGACCCCATGTTCATACCAGGTGACGATGTAGTGCAGCGTTTCCGGATCAGACCAACACTGATGTGTTCGCGACGGTGCGCCGCCCGGTGGATGGCCAGGGCGCGGCTAGGCCGGTTTGACGGCCGGAACGCCGGCCGTCAGGTTCTGCGCGATGGCGATGTTGTCACGCACCGTGGCGTCGTCGCGGGCGATGTAGTGCGCCTGGGACGTGATCTCCTTCTGGTTCTGCAGGTAGTACCGCAGGAACGCGGCCACCGCCGGCTTGCGCAGCGATGCCTTGTTCGCGTACAGGTACAGCGGCTTGCACAGTGGCATGTACATACCGGTGCCGGCGGTGAGCGCGTTCGGCTCGACGCAGCCGCGGCCGGAGTCGAGCTTGATGGCGCGCACGGCCCGGCTCGTCGTCAGGAAGTTCGAGTAGTCCATGAAGGCGATGGCGCCGCGGTCGCCGTCGACGCGGGCCGGGATCTCGTCGAGTTCCCGGGTCTCGTAGGCGCGGGTGTTCGTCGAGCTGCCGGTCATGCTGGCGAGGAACACCTTGGCGTGGACGGTCGACGCCGCGGGGCCGATGGGTGACAGCGGAACGTTCGGGAAGCTCGGATCGACCTGGTTCCAGTTGGTCACCGTCGAGTCCCGCGACCAGATGCGGCCGACCTGCGCCGTGGTAAGGCACTGCACCCAGGTGTTCTGCCTGCTCACCACGATGGGCAGCAGGTGGTGGGCGATCTCGAAGCCGGCGACCCGAGCCCCGCAGGCCTTGTCGGGCAGCGCGTAGGAGGCCCCGACGATGTCTGCCTGGCCGGCGCAGACCTTCTGGAAACCGTCGTCCGTGTCGGTGCTGCCGACGCGGACGGTGACGCCCTTCGCCGACTCGCGGAACAGGCTGTACGCCGTCCCGGTGATCGCGGCCACCTCCGCCGAACCCGTCGTGATCACCGCATTGGGGTCGACGGCGCCGCCGCCGGCGCCCGCTGCGCCGGCGCCCGCTCCGCCCGCGCCGGCCCCGCCAGCGATCCCGGCGGCCCGTTCGGCCGCGCGCATCGTGTCGGCGGGTAGCTGGGGATGCTGATCGACCGTCGAGCGGGGCAGTGCGGCGGCGGTCACCGAGGTGCCGTCGCCCCCGCCGGTCAGAACGAGGCCGAGAGTGACGCTTCCGGCGATGAACACGACCAGCGCCAGCACGCCCGCCAAGAGCCGGCGCCTCGGCCGACCGCCCGCCGACCAGCGCCGACGCCCGCCGGCCACGGACGCCTGGGCGCCCTCACCCGACGCCGCGGCAGCGATCCCGTGCGGGCCGGCCGGCCCCGTCGGGGTGCCGGAACCCGCCCAGCCGCCCTTCGCGGCCGGACCCGACGACTCCAACGTCGGCGGCGGGGTGTGCCCGACGACGGGCGGCACACTCGGCGGCGGGGTCGTCGCGAAGGCGGCCGGGCCGAGCAGGACCGTTTCCGAGCTCGCCGGCTCGGCCACGGCGTCGCGCGCGGCGAGCAGCGCCGCCCCGAGGGCGAACTCGCCGTCGTGGCGGATCTCCAGCCGGCCCACGTCCGGGAAGTGCTCGCCGAGCAACCGGCTGACCAGCGGGATTCGCGCACCCGGACCGTAGACCGCGAGCAGGCCGAGCGCGCTGGTCTCGCCCGCCGCGGCGCGCATCGCCCGGGACAACGCCCGGACCGAGTCATCGAGCAACGGCCGGACGAGCGACTCGTAGCCGTCCCGGCTGACCTGAACGACGGTGGTCGTGTCGCCGGTGGGCACGGCGACGTCGGCGAACGTCTCCTCGGTCAGGATCTCCCGGGCCTCGGCGCAGGCCGCGCCGAGGCGGGCGCCGTCGGCCGAGGCCCGCGGGCCGCCGCGCAGACGCTCGCCCGCGTCGCCGACCAGCCCGGCGACGTGGGCGTAGAGCAGGTCGTCGAGCATCGAGGTCGACACGTCGCCGAGCCCGACCGCGGAACCGACGGGCACGTAGCCGCCGGCCGTCGCGGTGAACACCGCGGCCTCGAACCAGTGGGAGCCGAGCTGGTAGGTCGCCGCGCCGCGCCCGTCGGCCACGGGAGTGGTCTGCGAGAACAGGGCGGCCATCGCCTCCGTGGAGCTGCGGGCGACGACCGGCGTGGTGGTCTCCAGGCGGGCGAGCGCGTCGGCGAGCCCCTCCTGCCGGCGCGCCGGCCAGGTCGCCGGACTGGTCACGACGACCAGCTCCGGCGGTTCACCGCGCTGGGCGGTGGCCGTGCGGATCACCGCGTCGAGGAAGCGGGCGAGCAGGGCCGAGGCGGTGTAGCCGATCCCGCCGACGAGGATCGGCGTCGAATCTCCGAGCCAGTGCACGAAGCCGTCGGCGGTCCGCTCCGGCTGGCCGGCTCGCAGCCGGACGGCCGAGCGCCCGACGCGCACCGTGCCGTCGGCGGCGAGATGGAGCACGGTCGGAATCTGCGGCTCGCCCTCGACGGCGATGGCGGACGGCCAGCCGTTCTCCGCGATGGCGGCCGTGGTGACGTCGACGCCGGGACTGATGCCGAGCTGGTATCGCACGCGTTCCCCCGAGGTGCCGTTCTGCTTACCCCGGCACAATCCCCCGTCTGCGCCGAAGCGTGGCACGATCATAACCGCCCGCATCCGGCGGATCGTCGGTAGCAGGGGATTGATCGCTCTACGATATGGAACGGATGCCGGGCCGCACCCGGCGCGCCCTGACCCGGGAGGCCGCGTGCTCCGCCGTGCCGCGAAGTTCGAGGTGACGCTGAACCCGACCGCGCAGTCCCTGCTCGCCCCGATGTCCGCCGAGCCTCGCCAGTTCCTGCTGGACCGGGCCCTGGACGAGTTCGTCGCCGATCTCGGCGCGCTGGACGAGGCGGCCGCAGCCATGGTGCCGGGCGCCGCCCGCCCACGCATCGACACCGCCATCGACGCGGCCGCGCCCGCGGTGGTCGACGGCACCCTGCTCGTCTCCGGCCAGGAGGTGATGCAGACCTGGGAGGCGCCGCTGATGCGGGCCCTCGCGCAGGCGGTCACGACGCCGGGGGGAGCGGTGCTGGAGATCGGTTTCGGTCTCGGGCTGTCCGCCGGGTTCGTGCAGGAGGTCGGGCCCGCCCGCCACGTCATCGTGGAGGCGAACCCGCAGACCGCCGCGGTCGCCGAGCAGTGGGCGCGAGCCGACGGCCGGCGCGGCGTGGAGATCGTCACCGGGCGCTGGCAGGACGCCCTCGCCGGGCTCGGCCGGTTCGACGGCGTCCTGTTCGACACCTATCCCATGGACGAGACGGAGGTCGACGAGTACGTCATGCGTGACGCGACCTTCGCCGAGCACTTCTTCGCGCCGGCCGCGGCGGCCCTGACCGACGGCGGCGCGTTCACCTACTACTCCAACGAGATCGACTCGGTCTCCCGGCGACACCAGCGCGCGCTGCTGCGCCACTTCCGCACGTTCGCGGTCGAGATCGTCGACGGCCTGCGCCCACCCGAGGACTGCAGCTACTGGTGGGCGCCCTCGATGGCCGTCATCGTGGCCCGCGGCCCGCGGCCCGCGGCGGTCCTGACCCGCGGCGGTCCTGACCCATGGCCGTCCTGACCCACGACGGTCCCGCCCGCGCCGGTCCTGACCGGCCGGCCGCGCCGCCTTCCGTCAGGCGGGCTGGTGCTCGGGCCGGTGACCGCCGCGGACCGCGTCGTCGCGGATCTTGCCGACCAGTTCCTCGAGGATGTCCTCCAGCGCGACGAGTCCCAGGACCGAGCCCTGCGCGTCGGTGACCCGGGCGAGGTGGGCGCCCGACTGCTGCATCGTCGCGAGGGCCGTGCGCAGGCTGTCCTCGGCGCCGACATGCGCCAGCGGCCGGATCCACTTCGCCGCCACCGGGCTCGACCGCCGCTCCGGGCGGGTCTCCAGCACGTCCTTCAGATGCAGGTAGCCGGTCATCTCGTCGCCGTCGCCGTCGCCGTCGCCGTCGTGCACGGGGAACCGGGTGAACCCGGTGCGGGCGGCGAGCCGCTCGACCTCCCGGGGAGTGATCGTCGGCGGGACCGTGACCAGCCCGTCCGGCGCGAGCAGCACGGCGCGCGCCGTTCGCTCCTCGAACGACAGGGCTCCCGTCAGCAGCTCGTGCTCGTCCTCGGCGAGCAGACCTTCCCGGTGCGACTCCTCGATGAGGCCGGCCACCTCGTCGCGGGTGAAGACGCTGGCCACCTCGTCCTTCGGTTCGACGCCGACGACGCGCAGCGACATGCCCGCCACCGCGTTCAGAAGCATGATCACCGGCTTGCCCAGCCGGACGACGCCGACCAGCAGCGGAGCCAGCAGCAGCACGGCCCGATCCGGCAGGGCGAGCGCGATGTTCTTGGGCACCATCTCCCCGACGACCACGTGCAGGAAGGTCACCAGTGCCAGCGCGATCGCGAAGGACACCGGGTGCAGCAGCGCCGAGGGCAGCCCGGCCGCCTCGAAGGGGCCGTGCAGCATGTCCGCGATCGCCGGTTCGCCGAGCGCGCCCAGTCCGAGGGTGCAGACGGTGACGCCGAGCTGCGCGCCGGCGAGCATCAACGACACGTTCTCCATCGCGCCGAGGGTGATCCTCGCCAGCCGGGAACCGGCCTGCGCCATCGGCTCGATGCTCGTTCGCCGGGCGGAGATCAGCGCGAACTCGGCGCCGACGAACAGCGCGTTGAGCACCAGCAGCAGGATCGTGGCGGCGATCGCCAGCAGGCCGCTCATCGCTGCGCCGCCCGCCCGAGCGCCTCGGGCGCGCCGCCCGCGGCCGGCTGGCGTGCTCCGTCGCCGTGCGTCCGGGAGCCGGACCCGCCGCCACGCTCGCGCGGGCCGGTGGACCGCTCGCGGTGCCCCCCTGACCGATCGCGATCCCGCGTCCCCGCGGGCCGGTGCGCCGGAGCCGGGTCGTCCGCCATGGTGACCCCCCTCGGGGCCACCGGCTCCAGCCGGATCCGGTCCACTCGCCGGCCGTCCATCCGCTCGACGGTGTAGCGGACCCCCTCGACGGCCGCGGCGTCCCCCGCCCGGGGGATGCGGCCCAGCGCGCGGGCTACCAGACCGCCGAGCGTCTGGTACGTGTCGTCGGTCGGGATCGCGATCCCGGTGACGTTGCTCGCCTCCTCCGGACGAAGCAGACCGGACAGCAGCCAGCTACCGTCGTGACGGCGCAGGGCCCGGGGGGAGACCCGGTCGTGCTCGTCGACGACGTCGCCAACGATCTCCTCGATCAGATCCTCGGCGGTGACCAGACCGTCCGTGCCGCCGAACTCGTCGACGACGATGGCCATCTGCAGCCCGCCGGCCCGCAGCGTCTCCAGCAGCGGCTCCAGCAGGAGCGTGGAGGGGACCGTGACCGGCGCGACCATGACATCACGCACCGGTGTGCGCTCGCGGTCGTCTTCGGGGACGCCGACCGCGTTCTTGATGTGGATCACTCCCACGACGTCGTCGCTGTCCGCGCCGAGCACCGGGTACCGGGAGTGGCCGGTTCGCCGGGTAAGGGTGATGACCTCGCTGATCGGCTCATCGGCGTGCACCGTGCGCATCCGCATCCGTGGGGTCATCACGTCCTCGGCAGTCCGGTCACCGAACAGCAACGAGCGCTGCACCAGCGTCGCCGTCTCCTGCGACAGGGTGCCGTGCTCGGCGGACCGCCCCACCAGTGAGAACAGTTCCTGGGCGGAGCGGGCCGAGGCCAGCTCCTCCTGCGGTTCGATGCCGAGGCGGCGCAGCACGGCGTTCGCGGTCGCGTTCAGGAAGCGGATCAGCAGCCCGGTGGCCCGGGTGAACATCCGCTGCGGGCCCTGCACCGCCTTGGCCGTTTCAAGCGGATGGGCCAGCGCCAGGTTCTTGGGGACGAGTTCGCCGAACACCATCGTCACGGCGGTGGCGAGCACCATGGCCACCACCACGGACAAGGCGCCGGCCAGCCCGTCGGAGGCGCCGAGCGAGGTCAGCGGCCCGCGCAGCAGCGTGGCGATGGCGGGCTCGGTCAGGAAACCGATCGCCAGGTTCGTGACCGTGATCCCGAGCTGGGCGCCGGACAGTTGGGTGGACAGGCCACGCAGGGCGGCGAGCACACCCCGGGCGCCCCGCTCACCCCGGTCGGCGGCCCGCTGCACCGACGGCCGGTCGGCGGTGACGAGGGCGAACTCGGCGGCCACGAAAACCCCGCAGGTGGCCACGAGCGCCAGGCCGAGCACCAGCAGAAGCGCCTCGATCATCGGTCGACCCCCGCGGGCGCTTCTCCACGCGTGGGCCGGCCGGAACTACATCCGGCGTCGTCGGAGTCCTTCATGATCCCTTCCGGTCGGTCCGGGTCGGCCCGTGCGCTGGGCTTACCCGCGTCACGCGGGTTCAACGCGCCGGGCAGCCCGTCCGTTTCACGATGACCTGTCGTCGCCGGACGGTCCAGACCTCGGGGGGCGTTCGGTAGTAGATCACTGCGTGGTCCCGGGGCCGCGTGCCGGCCGAAGCCCCATCGCCCGGCCACGATCCGCCACGACCGTCGCCGCGTACACGGGCGGCCGGCCGCGGACGGCGGCCTTGAAAGGCCGGTCGCGGGCCCGGGCGATCGCCAGGATGGGAGGAAGCGGCTCGGGTCCGACACGCACGAATTCCTCGGGTGTCACGGAGGGTGACAGCGGGAAGAAGGTGGGTGTCGTCGCCGGGTGCCGCCACCCAGCCGTCGGGCGAGGAGGTCGCCATGCATCGACTTCAGACACGGTCCGTGCCAATACCCGCCTGGCCCGATCAGGCGCCCGCGCTCCCGACCGACCGCACGGTGTCCCGGCCTCCCCACCCGGTGGAACCGGGTTCGCGGCCGACGACGGCGACCGCGTCGCGGGCGGCGCTCCTCGTGGCGGCGGCGACCCTGCTGCTGGCCGCCGGCTGCGCTGGGAGCTCCGCGGGCGGGAAGGCCCCCGCCACGGTGACCGCGCCCCGCGGTGGCCCGCCAGCCGGATGGTCGGCCGCCCCGGCGACACCGGGCACGGCGACACCGGGCACGCGCGGGCCGGCTGCCCAGACCACGGCTGCCCGGGCCACGGCTGAGCTGGGCGCTGCGGGGGCGACCGGTGCCGGCACGGCGGCCTCGGCGTCGAGGGCGCCGGCCGGGAGTGTCACCGCGCCGGCCGGCGGGCTGTGCCCCACCGCCCGGTTGGCGGTGCGCTCCGCTGACGGTGAGGGCGCGGCCGGCAGCACGTACGAACACCTGGTGCTGACCAATACCGGCACCACGTCCTGCGTGCTGCGCGGCTTCCCCGGCGTCTCCTACCTCGACGCCGCGGGCCGTCAGGTCGGCGCGGCCGCGGTCCGGACGGGTCCGGCTGGCCCGGCCGTCCGGCTGGCCCCCGGTGCCTCGGCCAGGGCGACCTTGCGGACCGTGCACCCCGGCATCCAGGAGGGCTGCGACGAGCCGGAGCAGAGCACACCCGTCGCCGCCTTGCGGATCTTCCCGCCGGCGAACACGACGGCCCTGCGGCTGGCGCTGTCCGGTGTCTCGGCGTGCAGCAGTCCGGCCGTGCAGCAGTTGTCGGTGACCGCCTTCACCCGCTGACGCGTCATCGGCTGACCACCGCCGCCGCACCCACCGGGGGCGGTGGTCAGCCGGCGGCCGGGTCGGCCGCTCCGACGGTGCTCAGGGCGATGTCGACGTAACGCCTGCTGATCTCCGTCGGCGTGAGCGGCCCGTCCGGGTGGTACCAGCCGGTGATCGAACGCAGCATGCCGAGCAGCGCTCGGGAGGTGTCCGCGGGACTGGCCATCCGGAACACCCCGCTGCTGTTGCCGTCGACGAGGATGTCGAGCAGCAGGGTCTCGAGCTCCTTGCGCTTGGCGGCGTAACCGCGGCGGTTGGCCGGCTCCAGGTAACGCAGCTCGGAGTCGAGGACGGCCATCCGCACCCGGTGCGCCATGAAGAGCGTCATCGACTCGACGAACGCGACGAAGCGGGCGCGGGCGGGTGCGCTCTCGCCCACCTCGGCGAGCGCGGCGCGGGCCCGGCCGAGCGCATCCTCGATCCCCAGGTCCAGCAGCGCCACGAGGATGCCCTGCTTGTTGGCGTAGTGGTAGTAGAGCGCGGGCACGGTGACGCCGGCACGGCGCGCGATGTCCCGCACCGTCGTGCCGTGGTAGCCGTGCTCATAGAGGGCCTCCATCGCGCCCTGCAGGATCGGGGTGAGCTGGGGCGGGGCGAACTCGCGCCAGTTCGCCGCCGCCAGCACGGGTCCTGCCGTCACGATGGGCCTCCCGGGTGTGGCTGGTCCTGACCAGTGTGGACCGGCCATCCCACGCGTGGATCCGGACCACGCGCAGGGTGACCGAACCGCCGCGAGCTCGCGTGCTCGGGGCGGATCGATCGACGGGCCGGTGCCGTCGACGAGCCAGGCCGCCGACGGCACCGCGTCACCAGGTCGGCCGGAGCCGTTCGGACGTCAGAGCCGTTCGAATGTCAGAACCGTTCGAATGTCAGAGCCGTTTCGCGAATGTCAGAGCCGCTCGATGATGGTGGCGTTGGCCATGCCGCCGCCCTCGCACATCGTCTGCAGGCCGTAGCGACCGCCGGTCGCCTCCAGGTAGTTGACCATGGTGGTCAGCAGGCGGGCACCCGAGCCGCCCAGGGCGTGGCCGAGCGCGATCGCCCCGCCCCGCGGGTTGAGCTTGGCCGGGTCGGCCCCGGTGTCACGGGCCCAGGCCAGGGGCACCGGCGCGAACGCCTCGTTGACCTCGAAGGCGTCGATGTCGTCGATGGACAGCCCGGAGCGCTGGAGGGCCTTGCGGGTCGCCGGGATGGGGGCGGTCAGCATGAGCAGCGGGTCGTCGCCGGCCAACGCGAAGGTGTGGAAGCGGGCCCGGGGCCGCAGGCCGAGTTCGTTGGCCTTCGTCTCACTCATGATCAGCACGGCGGAGGCGCCGTCGGTCAGCGGTGAGGAGTTGCCCGGGGTGATGCTCCAGGTGATCTCCGGGAAGCGGGCCGCCCACTGCTCGCTGTAGAAGGAGGGCTTGAGCTGCTGCAGACCCTCGAAGGTGGTCGTGGGCCGGACGGTCTGGTCGGCGAGGTGCTGGGTCTTCGTGCCGTCCGGCAGGGTGATCTCCACCGGGACGATCTCGTTCGCGAAGTCGCCGGCCGCCGCCGAGGCCGCGGCGAGCTGGTGCGAGCGGGCGGAGAAGGCGTCCAGGTCCTCGCGGTTGAGCTTCCAGCGCGCGGCGATCAGTTCGGCGCCGATGCCCTGGTTGGCCAGGCCCTCCGGGTAGCGGGCGTGGAAACCCGGGCCGTTGGGGTCCTTGCCGATGACCGCGGAGCCCATCGGCACCCGGCTCATCGACTCCACCCCACCGGCGATGACGACGTCGTACGCCCCCGCGATGACGCCCTGCGCGGCGAAGTGGGCGGCCTGCTGGCTCGACCCGCACTGGCGGTCGATGGTCGTGGCGGGCACCGACTCGGGGAAGCCCGCGGACAGCAACGCGGTGCGACCGATGTTCAGCGACTGCTCGCCGACCTGGCCGACACAGCCCGCGATCACGTCGTCGACCAGCGCCGGGTCGAGGTCGTTGCGCGTGACCAGCGCCTTGAGCACGGTGGCCAGCAGCTCCACCGGGTGGGTCTCGGACAGCGCCCCACCGGGCTTGCCGCGACCCGACGCCGTCCGGACCGCATCGACGATGACTGCGTTTTCCATGGGATCTCCCTCGTCACCAGCGTGGCGGACCGATCCGCCACGCTGCCCGTGTCGCCCACCCGATGTCCAGCGCTCGCTTGGTTGTCTAGCGCTCGCTAAGTAGACCCTGCCATGACCCGCCCTCACATGCGCGGTACTGCCGCCCTGGCCAGGATCGCGCCGGGCGGGTCGTGCCATGTTCCGCTTGGCGATCGTTCGAGTCGACGCTACGAGCCTGCTCTTGATGGGTCAACAAGCAAATTGGAGTGACAATTCCATACTTCGCGGCCCGGTGCGACCGACCGGCCCGGCCCGGCGCCGGGGACGCGGGGGAGCGGGGAGGACGAGTCCCCCGCCGGCCCGGGACCGCCGGCCGCCCACCGCGGCGGAGAGCGTCAACGGACCAGCCGCGGCGGACGGTTACCGGCGGCGGTGCCGGGGCGTCCGTCCCCGCCGGACGGGAGATCGGCCGAGGCGGTCGGGTCGCCCACGACACAGGGCGGCCGAGGATGCGCGCGCTCGACCGCGGTGACGCGGTCGGCGATCCACCCGCGCAGGCCGGCGACGTCCACGTCGTGTGGCGGGTGCTCGGTGTAGGGCGCCAGGTTGTCCGACGCGCGAGCCAGCACGGCCACGCCGCCTCTGACGTTGCCGCGGGCCAGATGGGTGATCCCCACGGCCAGTTGGGTCAGCCCGCGCCACAGGCCGCGTTCGTCGTCCGCGGCGGCCTTCCAGGCGGCCTCGAGCGCCTCGTGCGCCTGGAAGGGGTGGCCGGTGTCGAGCAGATGCTGGGCGGCGGCGAGCGCGGCGCCCGGGGGCAGCGGGTTCGGCAGGCTCAGGGGCGCCACGCCGGCCGCTCCGCGCGGCAGGGGCCGGCCGAGAGCGTCGCGGGGGCGCTCGGCGGGTCGGGTCGACGGCGGTTGCGGTTCGGCGCCGCCGCGTTCGCCCGCGGACGCGTCCGGTCCATCCGGTCCATCCGGGCGGGGCCCCTGGTGCGTGGGCCCGGTGGAGTCTGCTCCGGCGGGCACCGGCCCGGGGTGTCGTGGTCTGGTCATCTCAGTCAGTGTGACCAGGCGGTGGGGCTCTGTCGCCCGCGATTGTCCCGGGTGGCGGTCGCCACGCGCGTCGGACTGGTGCCGGCACGGCAGTGGCCCGTCCCGGCGGGGGAGCCGGGACGGGCCACGGGAGGTGCCGTGCCGCTCCGGGTGGGGGTGCGAGCCGCGAAGGATCCGCCGCTCAGCCTCGGCGGCCGGCGGCGGCGCGCAGCGCGTCGGCGCGGTCGGTGCGCTCCCAGGCGAAGTCGGGCAGCGGCCGGCCGAAGTGACCGTAGGCCGCGGTCTGGCGGTAGATCGGCCGCAGCAGGTCGAGGTCGCGGATGATCGCCGCGGGCCGCAGGTCGAAGACCTCGGTGACGGCCCGGGAGATCTCGGCCACCGGCACCGTCTCGGTACCGAAGGTCTCGACGAACAGGCCCACCGGCTCGGCCTTCCCGATCGCGTAGGCGACCTGCAGCTCCGCCCGGCGGGCCAGGCCCGCCGCGACGACGTTCTTGGCCACCCAGCGCAGCGCGTAGGCCGCCGACCGGTCGACCTTGGACGGGTCCTTGCCGGAGAAGGCGCCGCCGCCGTGGCGGGCGTACCCGCCGTAGGTGTCGATGATGATCTTGCGGCCGGTCAGGCCGGCGTCACCGATCGGCCCGCCGATCTCGAACCGGCCGGTCGGGTTGACGAGAAGCCGGTAGCCGTCCACCTCCAGGCCGAGGTTCTCCTCGGCCAGCCGCTTGAGCTCCGGCGTGATGACCTGGTCGCGGATGTCCGGGATGAGGCGGGTCGTGAGGTCGACGTCCGCGGCGTGGTGCGCCGAGACGACGATGGTGTCCAGCCGCACCGGCCGGTCGTCGTCGTACTCGATCGTCACCTGGGTCTTGCCGTCCGGGCGCAGGTAGGGCAGCACGCCCTCGTGACGAACCTGGGACAGCCGCTGGGCCAGCCGGTGCGCCAGGGTGATCGGCAGCGGGAGCAGGTCGGGCGTCTCGTCGCTGGCGTAGCCGAACATGATTCCCTGGTCGCCGGCGCCCTGCTGGGCGAGCGCGTCCTCGCCGCCCTCGACCCGGGCCTCGTAGGCCTGGTCGACGCCCTGGGCGATGTCGGGGGACTGCGCACCGATCGAGACCAGAACGCCGACGGTGGCCCCGTCGAAGCCCGTCGCGGCGTCGTAGCCGATCTCGGTGAGGGTGCGTCGCACCACCGAGGTCACGTCCACGTGGGCGGAGCTGGTGACCTCGCCGGCCACGTGGACGTGCCCCGTGGTCAGCAGGGTCTCCACCGCGACCCGGGAGCTCGGGTCGGCGGCCAGGTAGGCGTCGAGCAGGGCGTCGCTGATCTGATCGGCCAGCTTGTCGGGATGACCCTCGGTTACGGACTCCGACGTGAACAGGCGGCGGGACATGCGGGACCTCGTTTCGATGCATCGCGGGAAGATAAGGAGCTGGCCGTGGCTCGGGCCGGACCCGATGGACTGCGGGGGCCGCCACGGGGAGATCGGTGGATCGCGGCCGGGCCGCTTCGGCCGAACAGCGGCCGGCCCGACCGCGTGGGCGAACGGATAGCCCGCCGAGCCCCGCCCGGGCACCGCATCCGGCTGGCCCCGGGGACGGTGGGGCGCGGGGGCGCGGGGCCGGACGGATCTCGCCGGCGAGAGGACGCTCGCGTGAAGAGGGCTGGCCGGAGCTGGGCGGCGAGGGTGACCGGCCCCGCGCGGTGACGGCGGGGCACCCGGGCGCCGACGAACCTCAGGAACGCGCTGAGTACACCGCCCGGGGCGAGGACGCCCCCGCGCGGCTCAGCGCGCGGTACAGATGGCGGAGCTCACGAGGGCGAAGTCGACGTGACCACGCGTGACGAGGACGGCCGAGCACTGCACGCGATGATCCCATCACGGGCGCCGCGGCGGCGTCAACAACGCCTGGCCGTGGGCGTGCCTTGTCTCACCGAGGCCGCCATGCCAGAGTGGGATCATGCCGAGCCCGGACGACCCGACGTCCCGGGTCGCGGCCGGCCGGCGGTGACGATGCGCCGCCGGATCCCGCTCGTGCGCCGGCGGGCGGTCGACCTCATGCGGGTCGCCAGTCGCCTCTGTAGCTGACCCGTCGCTGGTTCATGGCGCCGCGTGCCGCCATCCAGCCGCGATCGGGCGCCCGGGTCGGAGCGGGCTGGCGTCCGGCGCACCCCTACTCACTGTCATGTGGCGTCCCGCCTCGTGGGTCGGTCGTCCCCGTCGGGACCGGGTCGCCGTGCGGAGGTGGCGTGCTCATGTCCCAGGCCGATCGCGTGTCCCAGGCCGATCGCGTGCCCTTGTCCGTACTTGATCTGTCGCCCCGGTCGGAGGGCGCGTCCGCGGGTGACGCGTTGCGTAACACCATCGACCTCGCCCGTCGCACCGAGGAGCTCGGCTTCCACCGATACTGGCTCGCCGAGCATCATCTGGTGCCCGGTGTCGTCTCCTCGGCACCGGCGGTCGTCATCGCGCTCGTGGCCGATGCCACGACCCGGATCCGGGTCGGCTCGGGAGCGGTCCAGATGGGTCATCACACGGCGGTGACAGTCGCCGAGGAGTTCGGCACCCTCGCCCAGATCCATCCGGGCCGGATCGACCTCGGACTGGGGCGTCCCGCCGTCGACCGGCTGTTCGCCCCGGCGGACGGCGGTGGCTCGCCGTCCGGGTCGGACCAGCCGGCCGCCGTGTCCGGTGGCGCCGTGTCTGGTGGCGTCGTGTCTGGGCTGGCTGCGTCTGATGGCGCCGCCTCCGGCGGGGCCGCGCCTGGCCGTACGGCGACCGTCGTCGACGGGCTGTTGTTGCCGGCGCCGCCCCGGATGCGGCTGAACGCCGACCGGCTGCGTCGCCAGTTCGCACTCATCGGCTACCGGCCGGGCGCCGGGGACGAGTACGGCCAGCAGGTCCGCGACATCCAGGCGTTCCTGCGGGGCGACTACCGGACCGCCGAGGGCGAGCACCTGACGGTGCCGGCCGCCGAGGGTGCCGACCTGCAGATCTGGGTCCTCGGCTCCAGCCCGGGCGCAAGCGCCCGGACGGCCGGCGAGCTGGGACTGCCGTTCGTCGCGAACTACCACGTCTCGCCGTCCTCGGTGCTCGAGGCGGTGCAGGCCTACCGGGACGCCTTCGTCCCGTCGGCGTCGTTCGACCGGCCCTACGTGATGGTCTCGGCGGACGTGGTGGTCGGCCCGGACGACGACACGGCCGCCGAGCTCGCCTCGCCCTACGGACTGTGGGTGCTGAGCATCCGGTCCGGGCAGGGGGCCCGTCCCTTCCCGAGCCCGGCGCAGGCGGCGGCGCACCCGTGGACCGCGGAGGAACGCACCCTCGTCGCGGACCGGGTCGAGACCCAGTTCGTCGGCGGTCCCGCCACCGTCGCGCGCAAGTTGGAGACGTTGCGGAACGTGACCGGGGCCGACGAGTTGATCATCACAACGATCGCGCATGATCATGCGGACCGGGTGCGCTCGTACGAGCTCCTCGCCGACGTGTGGCACTGACCCTCCGGGGCCGCCGGCCTCGAGGCCGGGGTCGGCATCGCTTTGCGTCGTTCCTGACCGCTGGTTACCGTGGACAGCGACGCGTGACACCGCCGGCGGTGACCGCCGTCGGCGGATGTCCGGCCCGCGCGTGACGGAGGAGGCATCGTGTCCGACGACTGGACCGGGAGCGCGGCGGCGCCGCGTCCTCGGTCGGGCGGCGGGATGCACGAGCTCACGCACCGTCGGCACATCGACACCTGCAGGGTCAACGCGGCCGCCTGTACCCGCTGACGTCCCCAGCCTCCCTGACCTTCCCGCGCCCCGGGTTCGCCGGCGCCGCCCGACCCTCGGGTCGCACCGTCGCCGGACCAGAGCCCGGACCCGATCCGTGAACCGGCGGCGGGAGGTCGTCGACACCGGCAGGAACGGCGTTGGTCATGACCGATCCCCTTGCATCATCCGAACACCCGGATCCGCCGGGCCGGCCCGTTCCCGCGGGCCAGCCCGAGTCCGCTGGACGCCCGGCGGCCGGCCGGGCCGCGGGACCCGTGCGGCCCGGCTCGCCGCGGGGGCTCGCGGCGACCAGCTTCACGCTGCGCGAGGCGCACGTCCTCGACGTGACCGGCCGTTTCGGCGAGCCGCGTGACGTGGCGGTGCGCGACGGCGTCGTGCGGGCCGTCGGACCGCGGCTCGCTCTCGACCCGGACACCGTCGACGTCGATGCCCGCGGGCTGTGGCTGATGCCCGGCGTCGTCGACTGCCACGCCCACGTGACCCAGGCGACCTACGACCAGTTCGAGCTGGTGACGGCCCCGCTGTCCGCGCGATACCTGCAGACGGCCGATGCGCTTCGGGCGTCGTTGCAGGCGGGCGTCACCTACCTGCGCGACGCCGGCGGCGCCGACGCGGGTGTCCGCGACGCGCTCGTGGCGGGCAGCGTGCCGGGTCCACGGCTCGCGGTCTGCATCGTCGCGCTGAGCCGTTCCGGGCGCCACGGCGACGGCGGCATTCTCGGCCCCGGGTTGGAGTCCGCCGACGACGTCCTCGGACCCGACTACCCGGGCCGGCCGCCGCATTCGGTGATCGAGGCCGGTGGCCTGCCCGCCGCGGTGCGTGGCGTCCTGCGGGCCGGCGCCGACTGGGTGATGATCTACGCCAGCGGTGGGGTGATGTCCGCGCGTCCGGGCAGTCCGGACTTCCAGTTCGGCCGGTCGGAACTGGCCGCCGCGGTCGCTGAGGCGGCCCGCTACGGCCGTCCGGTGATGATGCACGCCCTGGGCGAGCGGGCGGTCGAGGCGGCGGTCGACGCCGGCGCGCGTTCCGTCGAGCACGGCCTCGGGCTGAGTGAGCGGGCGGCCGCGGCGATGGCCGCCCGGGGGGTCACGCTGGTCCCGACTCTGACGCCCTATCGTGACCTGGCCGCGCTGGCGACCACCGGAATGCTGCCGGGCTGGGCCGTGGATCGGGCGGAGGCCACCGCGGCCTCACTCACCGACACGATCGCCGTCGCCCGCGCGGCGGGGGTTCCCATCGCGCTGGGCAGCGACGCCCGCCATCGCACCCGCCACGGCGCCAACCTCGCCGAGATCAGCCAGTTGCGACGGGCGGGGCTCACCGCCCCCGAGGCGTTGCTCGCGGCGACCGCCACCGGGGCGAGGCTGTGCGGGGTGGGGGATCGGTTGGGGCGGATCGCAGTCGGCTACACGTTCGACGCGATCCTGCTCGACGAGGATCCGGCGGAGCTGAGGATCTTCGAACACCCGGACGCGGTCAGCGGCGTCTTCCTCGGCGGCCGCCCGGTACTGGCGCATCCGCGGCTGCCCGCCTCGAAGGTGGCCCCGGCCGCGCCGCCCGCGCGCCCGGTGCCGGACGGCGCGGACCGCGCCGCCGCCGGCCCGCGGGTGCTCCCGTCGGGGCCCGCCACCGGCTGACCGGGGGCGACGGCCCGCCGGGATCGCTGAGCGCCGGCCACCAGCACCGGAAAGCCGACCGGCCTCTTCGGAGGTATTTCCCCGCCAAATTTCCGACTATTTCTTGGAGTATTCGGCGGCGGCTGTCCGCCGAGATGCGGATCCGCTTGCGAAAGCTATCGTCGGAGGAGCCCGGCCAGGCGGGAACAGCCGCCTGCCGCGGGCTTCCCGGCATGGCGGATGAGCCGTCGCCCGCACCTCGGAGGTGTCCGATGCAGCACGCCGAAACAATCAACGAGAACATGCGGAAAGCTATCGATGAGTGTATGTCGTGCTCGGCGCTGTGTGAGGAGACCATCTCCTACTGCATGGACATGCCCGGCACGATGATGGACGCCGCGGACATGCGTCTCATGATGGACTGCGCGGCGGTCACCAGGACCTGTGCCGACTTGATGTGCCGGATGTCGCCGTTCCACGCCGAGATGTGTGCCATGTGTGCACGGGTCTGCCGTGCCTGCGCCGATATGTGCGAGAAGATGCCGCGCGACGCCCAGCTCGCCCGCCTTGCCCGGGCCTGCCGGTCCTGCCTGGACAGCTGCAACGCGATGGCGGGTGCCGCTGCCTGACCTGCCCGCGGTTCCGGTTCCGTCGAGCATCGTCCGTCGTCCTCCGGGGCCCAGGGGGAAGTGCTGGGCCCCGGAGGCGGCCGACGGAAACGTTTCGGTAGTCAGCATTAAGCATGTTGACATCCGATCGGAGCGCCGCCAGAATCCGACCATGCCTCATCCGGCGCGACGGCCGACCGTTCTGGTCATCCGTGGCCACATCGGCTTCCTGCGTGTCGCTTCCGCGGTCTGTCCGGTCCGGGTGTCTCGCTAATCCAGCCTTGCCGGCGCGCCGTCAGCGTTTCCCGGCGCCTCACCGGTGCCTCGCCGTCGCGCCCACAGCCGCCGCATCCACAGCCGCGCGGCCTGGCTGCGCCGGTCGGGTTCCCGCAGCCTCGCACGCGCCATTTCCGCCGTGCTGGAGCGCGCCGCCATCCGCGTCCGGACGGCTCTGATCGGAGCATGTTGTGTCCATTCCCCTCTCGTCGCCTCCCTCCCATCCGCGTCCACGTGGCTACGTCGGCGGTCCTGGTTCCCGCTACTGGCCGAGCGGCGATCCGACCCGGCGTGCGGGGGCGAACGTGGTCCTTCTTCCCGGCCGCGGGGAATCCGCCGAAATCTTCGAGAACCTGGCCTTTCGGCTGGCACTCGACGGCTACCAGGTGACGTTTCTCGACCATGGGAGGGACAGCATCCTCGCCCTTGGCGAGGCGCGCGAACCGGGACTGCCGTTCGTTCTGCTCGGTTCGGACAGCGGCGCCCTGCGTGCGCTGGTCGGCGCCGCGTCGCCCGCCGTTCGCCCGGACGCGCTCATCCTGGTGGACCTCCCGCTGCTGCACCGCGCGGTCGCCGGAGAGCCTCCGGACCAGCCGATCCCACGGTCGCTTCCGGACCTGCCCATCCTGCTGCTGCATGGCGAGGACGACCGGGTGATTCCGTTTCCGCTCGTTCGCATGGCGACGCGCACCGCCCGCGGGGCCAGGCTCGCGTCCCCGCCCGGTGGCCGGGGCGTGCTGTCCGGCCCGGGCCGCCGCGCCGCCGGCGCGCACATCGTGCTCTTCCTGGAGAACCTGCGGACGCGGGGGCTGGCCCCCGCGCCGCGGTCCGCCTCCCCAGCCTGACCACACCGAACGCGTCCTGACTCGCCGGGCGGCGCGCCAGTTCCCTCGTCGCCCCGCGTCCCCGCGTCCCCGCGTGGCCCGGCGTCCCCCCGAGCCCGCGAGCCCGCGTCCCCGCGTGGCCCGGCGTTCCCTCATCGCCGCCGCCCCGTCCACCGTCGACGTCGTTCGTCGCCCCGCCGCCGTGAGCCTTGAATCCGGCGCTGTCGGTCCGGCGTCGGCGTGGGTTCCGGTGCTGCCACCGCGTTGCGCCCCCGCGCGGCCGGAGTGATGCCGTGCGTGGTCCTTCCGACCCGCGGTCCCGACCTCCTCCTCCGATCGCGCCTCATCCCGCCCGGGCAGACCGGGGCGAACCTCCGACATCCGGTGATCCTTCGTATCGTCCGAAGGTTCGGTTGATGTCCGAGTGTTGCGGTATCGCAGCACTATGCACGCACGGTGACAGACGCGCGCCAAAATTCGTGCAGAACTAGTACTTGTCACTACGGTACGTAGTTCGCTACGGTTGCCGGGCACTAGTCGCTCCGGGCCGACGCCGAGTTCTGCCCACGGTTCCGGGGTCCCTCCAAGACAGCTTGGGCAGAAGCGGGGGAACCAGGTTCCTCCGGGTGGCCCCGTCACGGCCGCCCTCGGGGTTAAGTCGCCTCCACGGAGACGACCGGGCTTCCCGGCCCGAACCCGACAGCTAACCTCGCAGGCGTACGGGAAGGATTCGACGTTGCCTGTGTATCGGGAACGCTCGGCTGCGGTCTCGATGACCGCCCTGGCGACCTGCGTTTTCTGCGACGCGCCCTCGCCACGACGGGCGCCGTTCTCGCCCTGACTTAGCCGCGGGAACGTGCCACCGGCCGGCACTCGCCGGCCGAACACGCGCGCACGACATCACCGGCCCACCTGACGGACCGCACGGGTCGCCGTCGGCGGTCGGCCGCGATCCCCGGACCGCCCGCATCGGGCGGCCAGGCGTGATGCGGCCGCCGCGCTGATCGGGCCGGAACTCTCACCAATCTCGGAGCCCGCCCCCGCCGTTTCTTTGCGCCGTTTTGCCGGGTGCAGCTTCGAAACCAGATAGTCCGTGCTGCCTGTATCTGGTTAGTGAGAACCGCTCCCCTCCGTTGAGCGGAAGCCGTCACCGATTCCAAACCTGTGTTCGACGACACCGAAATGAGATGTCAAAGAATGGCTAAGGGAAAGCATCGGAAGCGTTCCACCCGGCACCGCGGCGCCGTCATCGCCGCCGCCGGCGTGATCGGTGCCGGAGCCAGCATGCTCGCCACCGCGAGCCCGGCGAGCGCCGCCACCGGCGCCGTCTCGGACGTGACGATCGCCAGCGCGGCGGCGAATGCGGGCCTCGCCGGCTGCCGCGGCGTCCCGCTGTCCACCTGGGTGGCGGTCGCTCTCGCCGAGTCCGGCGGCAACACCTTCGCCCACGCCACGGTCGGTGAGGACTCCCGCGGACTCTGGCAGATCAACATGCGTGCGCACGCCGGCTGGGTGGGCAACCGCAACCTCTACGACCCCGCCACCAACGCCTGGGCGGCGAAGCGAGTCTGCGACAGCCAGGGCCCCTCGGCCTGGACCACGTACGCCCGCGGCATGCACAACCGGTACCTGGGTCGTGGCCAGGCCGCGGCGGCCGCCGTCTCCGGCGGCATCAGCGTGCGCACCGTCTCCTACACCGCGCCCGCGGCGCCCGCTCCCGCGGCGCCCGCTCCCGCGCCGGCGTCCCCGACCGGGTATCCGTCGCTCGCCTCCGGCCTCGGCTACCGGCAGGACGTCCAGCAGATTCAGCAGAAGCTGGCCAACCTCGGTTACCCGATCCAGGTCGACGGCCAGTTCGGCTACCAGACGAACCACATGGTCAAGGACTACCAGCTCAAGCACGGTCTGCTGGTGGACGGCGTCGTCGGGCCCCAGACCCGCGCCAGCCTCGGCATCTGACGAATCGCGGGGTGGCGCGGCGCCGCCGGGTGACGCTCCCCAGCCTCACCCGGCGGCGCTGTCGTGTGTGGCAGCCGGACGCCGTCGGCTCCCGCCGGGAGGACGCCTCCCGCCGGGAGGACGCCCACTGCAGGGAGGACGCATCCCGCCGGGAGGCCGGGGCAGAGGACTATCCGCCGGTCGAACGGGGTATTCCCTGCACCGGCCCAGACGGGGCCGCCGGTCCCCGAGCAAGGTGTGGCACGGGGCCCGATCAGCGAGGATCTCCGACCGACGAGGATCATCATGGTCGACGAGCTCGGAACCGTTGCGGGCCCGATCGCCCGTCCCGGCGTCCGGACTCCCGGCGAACCAGGTCACGGCTCCCGGTGGTCCGGTCCCGCACCGGCGGCCTTCGGGCCCGGGTCAGGTGTCGTGTTTGCCGTGCTGGGGCCGCTTGAGGTCTGGCGCGGGCCGGGGGAGCGCGTCCGCATCGACCAGCGCAAGAAGCGGGCGCTGCTGCTCACGCTGCTTCTGCACGCCGGACGGTGGACCTCGGTGGAGGAGATGCGTCTGGCGCTCTGGCAGGACGACGCGCCCAGGTCCGCCCTCGGCAACATCAAGACCTACCTGTCCGAGCTGCGGCACACGCTGCCCACGCCGGTCGGGGATCCGGCCGTGCCGGTGTCGATCAGGGCGGTGGGCCCGCGGGCCGCGGTCCTTCGCCGACCGGCCGGCCCAGGACGCATCGAGAGCCGCCCAGGGGAGTACCGCCTGATCGTCGCCCCCGAGGAGATCGACGTCGTCCGCTTCGAGCAGGCAGTCGAACGGGGCCGGGGCGCGGCCCGCGCCGGCGCGCCCGCCCAGGCCGCCGAGCTGCTGGAGCAGGCGCTCGGATGGTGGCGCGGAAGCGCGTTCGACGAGTTGCCGGCCGAGGTCGGTGGGGCCGAGAGCCTCCGTCTGGAGGAGGCCCGGTGGTCGGCCCGCGAGGCGCTGATAGACGCTCGCCTCGCACTCGGTGAACACGACCAGGTGCTTCCGGCGTTGCGCGCGCTCGCTGTGGAGTACCCGACCCGCGAGCGTCTCTGGGCGCAGCTCCTCGTCGCCCTGGAGCGCAGCGGTCGCCGGGCCGAGGCGCTGCGTGAGTACCGCGGCCTGTACCGACGGATGGTCACTGAACTCGGCATCGAACCCGGTGCGGAGCTGCGCCGGGTCCATCAGGAGGTCCTGGACCCGGAGCGCGCCTGGCCGCGGCCCTCCTCGGAGCGGACGGGCCTGCCGGCACCGCTGAACCGCCACTGAACGCCCGGCGGGAATCCCCTCGGGCGTGGGTGGGACCGATCGTCCGGTCCGCTGATCTGCGGTAGTGCTCGCAGGAGTGGGGCCGGCCCATCCGCCGCGTGGCGGGACACCTTTCGGATGCCGACCGTCGTGCGGCGGACTTTGTCTTGTGTGCCCGCCACGCGGAGGAACGCGAACAGGGAGGGCACCCATGACGGCGACCTGTCCCAGCGCCTGGCGGCGGCCGGTTGATCTGCGGCGGCGACCCGGGGCCGGGAACGCGACCGCGCCGATGGCGGATTCGATGGCGGCGGGCTCCTCCGCTGCCGGGCACCTGAGGCTGCGGTGACCACGCCCATCACGGCTCGGCGGCCGGGCCGCGACGCCCGGCTCGCGTCATCCCGGCCGAGCTGCTGGTTTGTCGCCCTGTCGGACCGGGATCCGGTGGTGCTGCCCGCCGGGGTCCGCCGGGTGCTGCGATACCCCTCGGGGCGACCATGGCTCGTCGGCGACTGGCCGGATGACGCGATGGTCAACGCGGCAACCAGTCGTGCCCGGATAGCACTGGTCGGTCGAGCCGCGGCGAATTCCAGCCAGCTCCTACGCCTGCTGGTGGCCGCGCGGGACGTGCATTCCCTCGACGTCGCGCGCGCCGTGGCCGGGGACTACCACGTCATCGCCGAGATCAACGGGCAGTGCAGGCTCCAGGGCAGCCCGACCGGCACGCGGCGGATCTTCACCGCGGTGTCCGGGGGGCAGCACGTCGCCGCGGACCGCGCCGACGTCCTTGCCGAGCTGACCGGCGGCGAGCTGGACCCCACGGCGCTGGCCCTGTCGCTGCTGGACCCATCCCCGCCATATCCGCTCGACGACCTTGTCCCGTGGGTGTCGGTCGAGGCCGTGCCACCCGACCACTACCTGTTCCTGGATCGTGATGGACGGGTCGAGCGGATGCGCTGGTGGCGGCAGCCGGCGTCGACGCGGTCACGGGCCGAGGGCGCGCCGATCCTGCGAGCGGCCCTCGCCGAGGCGGTGTCCGTGCGGGTGGCAGCGGGGCGCACCGTCAGCGCCGACCTGTCCGGCGGGCTGGCCGCGGCCTGCGTGTGCTGCCTGGCGGCCCGCGGCCCCGCCGACATCGTCGCGGTCACCGGGATCGCCCGGGACCCCGACGGCGACGATGCGCGCTGGACAGCCGACGCGGCGGGCTCGCTGCCCGGCGTCGCTCGCGAGATTCTGCCCACAAGCGAGCTCCCTGCCGTCTTCGACGGCATCGCCTCCGCCGATGAGGCGCTCGACCGTCCCTTCGTCGGTCTCGTGGATCGGGCGAAGCTGCGAGCGGGCCTCGACCGCGTCGCCCTCTACGGCCCTCGCCTGCACCTGACCGGCCTCGGCGGTGAGCAGGTCGCCCAGGGGGCGCCGAACTACCTGCCTCGACTGGCGCGCCGACGGCCCTGGACCGCGGTGCGGCACCTGCGCGGCTTCCGTGCCCGGGAGGGTTGGCCGTGGGCCGCGAGCGTGCGGATGATGCGCCGTCGGGACTACCGCGACTGCCTGTTCGACCTGGCCCGGGCCCTCGAGCAGGCTCCGCTCGGGGGAGGCCCCGCGCGGCCCGAGCCCCCCCACGCGACGGCGGCCCTGGACTGGACGCTGCCGCCGGCCGTCCCGAGCTGGCTGACCAGCGCCGCCCGGAGGCTCATCGCCGAGGCCGTCGCCGACGCGGCTCGCCGAGACGGCCCCCTGGCGCCGACGCGGGACGGCCACGCCGACCTGGTCGCGATCCGGGCCACCGCGTCCGCGTTCCGGCTGCTCGACCAGATGGCCAGCCCGATCGGCCCGCCGCTGAGCGCGCCGTTCCTCGACGACCGGGTCGTCCGCGCCGCGCTCGCCGTCCGGGCGGAGGAGCGCGCCTCCCCCTGGGAGGACGAACCGCTGCTCAAGGAGGCGATGCGGCAGGTGGTACCGGCGAACTGCCTGCACCGGGAGATCTCTGGCGGCGCCGACACCGGCGCCGAGCAGGGCCGGGGGTTGCACGCGAACCGTGGCGTCCTGGCCGGGCTGTGCGATGACTCGCCGCTGGCCGACCTCGGACTCATCGAGCCGGAGACGCTCCGGGAGGCGTGCCGGGAAGGGGCCGCGGCGGACCGCCGGCCCCAGGCCCTCCGACCGACCTTCGCGGCCGACGCCTGGCTACGCACCCTCGCCGGCCGCCGCGGCTGAGCGCAGGCGGGTCGCGGGCGCCCGGCGTCGGCACGGATGGCCGCCGGAGATCTGCCGAAGATCGAGGACCAGCGGGAGTGGACATGGTGATGTTGCGATCCGACGTGGTGCGGGCGCCGACGGAGTACGGCGCCGTGCTGCTGCACACCGACGATGGGCGGTACTGGACGCTCAACCCCTCGGGTGATCTCGTTCTCCGCGTCCTGCTGGACGGGGGAGACGTCGCCGCCGCCGTGCGGGAGCTGTGCACGACCGTGGAGGTCGATCCGCAGGTCGCGCGCCGCGATGTCGAGGGTCTGCTGGCCCAGCTCGCCGACGTCGGCCTGATCGAGCCGGAGTCCGAGGCTCGCTGGTCGCCCGAGGTCGAGGGGGGATGCCCCGGTGACGACGCGGGCAGGCCGGAGGCACGGCGGTGACGGCGCCGATGGCGGTCGAACGGTCGGAGGTCGTGCTGCGCCCCTGGCGTCGGCTGGAGGCGATGGCCGCGGTCGGGGCGGCACGGCTGCTCGCTACCCAGTCGCCGGCACGCATCCGTCGGGTGCTGGCCCGGCTTGGCGACGGCGCTCGGCCGGCCGACTACGCCAGCGCGCTCGCCGCACGCCAGGCGGTGATGGCCGTGAGCCTCACCTGTCGGGAGGAGCGAGGCTGCGTTCCCCGCTCGATCGCCACCACCCTGCTGTGCCGGATGACGGGCAGCGTGCCGACCTGGTGCGTCGGGGTGCGGACCGTCGCGCCGTTCGCCGCGCATGCCTGGGTCGAAGCGGATGGTGTGATCGTCGGGGAGTCGGTGCCGCCCGGATACCTGCGTGTGCTGCTTGCCGTCGGGCCGGGGACCGAACCGTGGTGAGGGGGCTGGCCGAGCTCTGGGCGTTGTTGCGTGGGCACAGACGGCCCGTGCTGATCGCCACGGTGCTGACCGTGATCGGCACCGGCGTCGGGGTGCTCCAACCACTGCTCGTGATGAGGGTGATCGACACCGCGCAGGCCGGTGGTATCCCGTTGTGGCTGGTAGGGGCGCTTCTGGGCCTGTTCGTCTGCCAAGCGATCATTGACACCACCGGGCACTACCTGCTGGAACGAGCCGGTCAGGGGATCCTGCTCGGCCTGCGCCGGCGGCTTATCGGCCATCTGCTGGCGCTGCGGGTGCAGATCTTCGACACCCGGCGGATCGGGGACCTCATCTCGCGGGCGAACACGGACACCACCGTGGTTCGGGAGGCGGTGGCCTACAGCTTCACCTCGCTCGTCACCAGCCTGATCGGGGTGGCCGGCGCCGTCGCCCTGATGGTGTGGCTCAATCCGTGGCTGTTCCTGCTCGTCGTCGCGGTGGTCGCGGTGGCCGGGGTGGTGGTCCTCGGTGCGCTGTCCCGCATCCGCGCGGTGTCCGAGCGCGGGCAGGCCAGCGTGGGAGGCATGACCGCGGATCTGGAACGGGCCCTGGTCGCGATCCGTACCGTGCGGGCGAACCGGGCCGAGGCCCGCGAGGCCGAGAGAATAGGCGATCATGCCGCCGCCGCCTACCAGGCAGGCGTCCGCATGGCGAAGCTGGACTCGATCATCGCGCCCGCCATGCAACTGGCCGTGCAGGGCAGCGTCCTCGCCGTCCTGCTGGCCGGTGGGGTGCTGGTGGCTCGGGGCTCGGTCTCGCTCGGCAGCCTCGTAGCCTTCCTCCTCTACGCGACCTACCTGGTCATGCCGTTGTCTCAGCTCATCGAGTCCGCCGCCACGATCCAGCGCGGTCTCGGGGCGCTCGCACGGGTCAACGCCGTGTTCGCACTGCCGCGGGAGGACGACGACATCGTGGTGCGCGGTCCGCTGCGCACGATCGCGACCGCCTGGCCCGCCGGGTCGACACCACCCGCCGTGTGCCTGCTCGCGCGGGGGGCGCCGGGGCAGGCCCAGGGCACGTACTACCCCTCGCCTGAACAGGCGGCCGAAGCGGCCGAAGCGGCCGGAGCGGTCGAAGCGGTCGAAGCAGTCGGAGGGGTCGGAGGGGAACGGTTCGCGGTGGCCGCAGCGCGGGAGACGGCGGGTGAGGGCGACCGGGCGGCGGCGATCGAGCTGCGAGAGGTGCATTTCGCCTACACCGCGACGCCGGTGCTGTGTGGAGTGTCGTTCCAGGTGCCCCGGCGGGGCCATGTCGCGCTGGTCGGTGCCTCGGGAGCCGGCAAGTCGACCGTTCTGGAACTCGTGGAGCGGTTCTACGATCCGGACGAGGGACAGATCCTCTTCGCCGGCCGCGATGTCCGTTCCATCCCCCGCGGCAGTGCCCGGACCTGGGTGAACCTGGTCGAACAGAACACACCGGTGCTGCACGGCACCCTGCGGGACAACATCGTTTACGCGATGCCGGACGCGGGCGAGGACGAGATTGCGCAGGTGGTGGCGACGGCTGGGCTGAGGGATCTCGTCAACCGGCTGCCGGATGGGCTGCACACCCCGGTAGGCGATCACGGCGTGCTGCTCTCCGGCGGCGAGCGGCAGCGGGTGGCGATCGCCCGTGCGCTGCTGCCGAGCCCTGCCGTACTGCTGCTGGACGAGCCGACCTCGCAGCTCGATGCCGTCAACGAGCGTGCGCTCACCCAGGCGATGCGCCGGATCGCCGCCGAGCGCGCCCTGCTCGTCATCGCGCACCGCATCTCCACGGTCCGGGCGGCCGACCGCATCATCGTGCTGGACGAGGGCCGGGTCGTTGCGGAGGGCACCCACGACGAGCTGATGGCGACCAGTGCCTTCTATCGGGGGCTCGCCACAGCCCCGCCGGCGCGGTCTGAGGGAGCGGCGGGAGAACGGACCGCGCGCGACGAGCGGCGGCCGCCGGCAGGTCCGTTCGGACCGCCGCCGACGGACGGCGGCGACAGCCGCCCGGGGGCGCTCGGTCCGCTGGGGCGCCGTCGGGCAGGGCGTCGTGCCCCCGTGGGGTGAACGAGCCGAGCATCCCTCCTCGACCCCGTCCCCGTCCTCGCTCCACCCGGCCTCGATCCTGCCGGTGCTGCTATCGCGCCGCCGGAGGGGCCAGGGCGGACTTGCGGACCTTGCCCATGGGATTGCGAGGTAGCTCGGTGACGAAGTGGATCTCCCGAGGTCGCTTGTGGACGGACAGTTCCCGGGCCACGAAGTCGGTGAGGTCTCCGGCGGCCGACCTGCTGCTCCTCCCGCCACCGAGCAGATCCGGGGCGACGACGAAGGCGGTGATCCGCTGGCCGAGGTCGTCGTCGGGAAGGCCGACGACGGCGGCCTCCCGCACCTCCGGATGGGCCAGCAGCGCCGCCTCCACCTCACCCGCGCCTATTCGATAGCCCCCGGACTTGATGAGGTCGGTCGACCGCCGTCCGACGATCCGGTGGTGCCCATCCGGCGCGATCACCGCGGCGTCACCGGTACGGAACCAGCCGTCGGCCGTGAAGGAGTCGGCGGTGACCTCCGGGTTGCCCAGGTAGCCCCCGTACAGGGTTGGCCCCTGGACCTGCAACTCGCCGATGCTCTGCCCGTCGGTCGGCAGCGGGGCGCCGGTCTCGTCGTCGACGAGCCTGGTGCGTACGTCCGTCAGCGGCGGGCCGACCCAGCCGGCGCGGCGCTCGCCATCGGCGCGGCTGCTCGTCGTGATCAGCGTCTCGGTCATGCCGTAGCGCTCTATGGGTGCCAGGCCGGTGAGCGTGGCGAGCCGATTCAGGATCGGCGCCGGCAGGGGTGCACTGCCGGAGACGAGCAGCCGAGCCGTGGCCAGGGCCCGGGCGCTGACCGGGTCGTCGCAGACCCGGGACCAGACGGTCGGCACGCCGAAGTACAGGCTGCCGCCGGCCGCCGCATACGCGGTCGGTGTCGGCCGGACGGTGTGAACCAGTCGGCTGCCGACCCGCAGCGCGCCGAGAACACCCAGGACGAGGCCGTGCACGTGGAACAGCGGCAGCCCGTGCACGAGGGTGTCCTGCGGGGTCCAGGCCCATGCCTCGGCGAGGGCGTCGAGGTCGGCGGCGATGGCCGCGGCGGGCACCATGACGCCTTTGGGCGCCCCGGTCGTGCCGGAGGTGTACAGGATGAGCGCCGGCGGGGCGGCCGCGACCGCGACCGGTTCATCGATGCCCGCCGCGCTCGCGGTCGCCCTGTTCGTGGCGGTCGCCCTGTTCGTGGCGGACGGCAACGCCGTGCGGACGGTGGGATCGACCGGCACCGCCGGGATCGCCAGGTCATCCCAGCCCGGGCTGCCGAGCAGCAGCTCGGCGCGCGAGTCCCGCAGGATGTGGCCGCGCTCCCGCGGCCCGGAATCCGGTGGCACCGGGACCGCGGGCACCCCGGCGAGCAGGCAGCCGACGACGGACACGACAGTGGCCATCGAGGCCTCGGCGTGCACCGCGACGGTCCCGGCTCCCGCGACGCGACCGGCGACGGTCGCCGCGGCCTCCAGCAGCTCGGCCCGGGAGAGGATCACATCCCCGACCTGCACGGCAGGCGCATCGTGATCGACGTCCAGGGATGGGAACAGCAGTGTCACGTCCGGATCCTCTCGCCGCATCGGGAACCGCGGTGCGCGTCTCGGCGGCCGTGGACATTCAGCCGTGGGCCTGTGGTCCGGCCCGGGACTACGCTGGCGTGCTGTGCCAGATCCAGCGTCATCGGTAGATCCAGCGTCGGTGCCGGGTCCATTGTCGGTGTCCGAGCCCTCGGCCGACCTGAGGACCGCGGATCCGCGGTCCTCAGCGCGGGTGACCGTCGTCGGTGTGGGCGCGGATGGCTGGACCGGCCTGTCCACGGCGGCGCGTGACGCCGTCCGCTGCGCCGACGTACTGCTGGGGGCGCAGCGACAGCTCGATCTCATCCCGCGACGGGCCGGGGGGCACCGGATCGCCGCGCGCAGGGTGACCTGGCCGTCGCCGCTGCTGCCAGCCCTCGCCGGCCTGCTCGCGGAGCACGGCATACCGGTGGCCGGGACGAGCGGCGCCGACGCGGACACGGGCGCACGGTCCGGCGGCGATCCCCGGCGTCCGGCGGCGCGGGGCTCGCAGCACGTCGGCGACGTCTGTGTCCTCGCCAGTGGCGATCCGATGTTCCACGGGATCGGCACCACGCTCGTTCGCCTGCTCGGGGCGGATCGGGTACGGGTGTTCACTCATCCCTCGTCGGTGTCCCTGGCCTGCGCCCGCCTGGGCTGGGCCATGGACGGGGTCGACGTCGTGAGTGCGGTGGGCCGCCCGCTGGCTCAGGTGCACGCCGTACTTGCGCCGCATCGCCGACTGCTGGTTCTCAGCGCTGACGGGACCACGCCCCTCGCGCTCGCCGATCTGCTGGTCGACCGCGGCTATGGCGCGAGTCCGATGACGGTGCTGGAACGGCTCGGCGCGGCCGACGAGGCTCAGCAGCGGGCGGCCGTCCACGAATGGGCGGCCGCGTCCGCCGGCTGGCGCGACGCCGCCTCTCGCAGCGAGCCGACGGTGCGGGCACTGCGCCCCCCGGCCGACCTCAACGTGGCCGCCGTCGAGCCGCGACCCGGGCCCGGTGCCGCCCACCGGCCGCGCACACCCGGGTTGCCCGACGACGCTTTCGAGCACGATGGTCAGATCACCAAGCGCGAGATCCGGGCGGTCACCCTGGCCAGGCTCGGCCCTGCTCCGGGCGAGCTGCTGTGGGACGTGGGGGCGGGCTCCGGCAGCATCGCCATCGAGTGGATGCGCGCCCATGCCACCTGTCGGGCGATCGCCATCGAGCCCCGCGCCGATCGAGCGGAGCGTATCCGTCGTAATGCCACGAGCCTGGGCGTACCCGGGCTGCGGGTCGTCGCGGGTCGCGCCCCGCAGGTGCTGGCGGGGCTGCCGGCGCCCGATGCGATCTTCGTCGGCGGCGGTGCCACGGCCGTCGGGCTGCTCGAAGCCTGCTGGGCTGCGCTGCAGGGCCGCGGCCGGCTCGTCGTCAACGCGGTGACCCTCGAGTCCGAGGCTGTGCTCGCGGCCTGGTACGCACGGCGGGGCGGGGATCTGATCCGCCTGTCGGTGAGCCGAGCCTCACCGGTCGGTGGCTTCACCGGGTGGCGCTCGGCCATGCCGGTCACCCAGTGGACGGTCTGGCCGGGCGACCGCGCCGCGGACGGCGACCGCTGATCAGCCGAGCAGATCCAGGACGCAGCGGTCGGCCGGCCCTCCCGGTATCGCGTGATCGGGTGCGGCCAGGTGCAGCCGCCAGTGGCGGTCGGCGCCCGTCGCATCGCCGATCTCGACGAGGTCGACGAGCGTGGCGTGGACCTGCCGGGTGGCATCGACGCTCAGCCGGGCGTCGGTCGTCCGGTCGTCGGCCGCCGCCGGCGCGGGCGAGGCGTCGGGACCCGCGCCGACGACCGCATGCCCGTGCTGGGCGTTGGTCAACTCGACGAGATGTTGCAGCATGCCGGTGACCACGGACAGGGACTTGTTGCCGGTGAGCTCGACCACGGCCAGGTGAAAGGCCGCCTGCGCCGCCGCGAGTGCGGCGGGATCGTCGGCGACCGCGTCGGCCTCGGCGAGGATGCCGCGTAGGACCGACACGTCTGCCGGACTGTGCCGCTCGGCGAGCAGGGCCGCGCACGGTGGCTCGATGACGGCGCTGGCCTGATGGACGTCGCCCAGGGTGGCACCGCGATGTTCGAGGACGAGGCCGGCATAGCGGGCGGCGACCGCTGGACTCGGGAGATGGACCCGTGCCCCGCCATGGGCCCCGCGGCGCACCGAGATCAGCGCCTCCGCCTCGAGGACCCGAAAGGCCTCGCGCAGGGTGGGCCGGGAGACGCCGAACTGCGTCATCAGGGTGGGTTCGGGAGGAAGGGCGTCACCCTCGGTGAGTTCGCCGCGGATGATCCGCCGCCGCAGTTGGCTGGCGACGAGCTCCGCCGTCTTGGGGACACGGACCCGCCGGCCCACCGGTGCCGCGCTCACCGGGACCGAACCGGTGGGCGGAGCAACTCGCGCGATCGGATCGTCGTCGGCCGGCCGGGAGCCCGGTGGCTCGGCCGCCGCTCGGCCGCCGACCGGTGCGGATGGTGCCTGCGATGAGCCTGGGCGGGATGCCGCCGGGGCGGCTGGCCGGGCCATGAGCGGTCCTCCTGCAAAGGCGCGCGTCGGTCGCCGATCGATGATCGTCGAGTATCGGTGGACTGTGCGGGCTGTTTATGTTAACAGACGCCTTTCGCCCGGATTGCCGGGCGATCGCCGGCGCGGTTGTGGTTGTCGGAGGGACGCGTCCGGCTTCGGTCTGGAGAGGGTCGCCCGGGTGCTCGAGGTGATATCCCTCTCGCGCGGCGGCGAATACACCGAGCGCCCTGATGGGTCCGGCTGTGGTACGTGTGGTCCATGGGCATCGTCTCGCCGGGCTTTCACGGCCGCCGGCGGTCTGGTCGCTCCCGCCTGCCGCCGGGTCAGTACCTGGAAACTGGGTTCCCGGTCCTCTCCGCGGGGCCGACCCCCCGGGTGACGCGCGACCAGTGGGAGTTCGTGATCACCAACGAGGTCGGACGCCGGTATCGCTGGAGCTGGCCGGAGTTTCTGGCCCTGCCGAGCGAGACGCCGACGGTCGACATCCACTGTGTCACCCAGTGGTCCAAGCTGGACACGGTGTGGCAGGGCGTCTCGCTGGACGTGTTGCTCGCCGAGGTCGAGACCTCGGCGGACTTCGCCGTCGCCTACTCCTACGGTGGCTACACCACCAATCTGCCGCTCGACGACCTGTTGGACGGGCGGGCCTGGGTCGTCCATCGCTGTGATGGCGACGATCTGGACCCCGAGCATGGCGGCCCGGCTCGCCTGCTCGTGCCCCACCTGTATTTCTGGAAGTCCGCGAAGTGGGTCCGCGGCATCCGCCTCCTGCCCGAGGACGAGCCGGGCTTCTGGGAGGCCGCCGGATATCACGAGCGCGGTGATCCCTGGCTCGAACAGAGGTATCGCGGCGACTGACGGAACCACGGGGATCGGCCGTCCCGGCACCGGTCGACGCGGGTCCGTGCAGGGGGGCAGAGCAGAACTGGGGCCTTGTAGAGCAGAGCTGGGGTCGTGTAGAGCAGAGCTGGGGTCGTGCAGGGCAGAGCTGGGGTCGTGCAGGGCAGAAAGGTAGGACGGGGACGGTGACGGGGCCGTTGCGGGAGCCGGCGGCTCGGCCGACGGCGGCTGGCCGGATGCCCTGGCGCGTCGCCCGCCTGGCCGAGGTGCGCGACGAGACGCCGAGCGCGCGGACTCTCGTGCTCGAGGTGCCGCGGTGGCCGGGGCATCTCGCCGGTCAACGGGTTGATGTGCGCCTCACCGCCGAGGACGGCTACACCGCGCGCCGCAGCTACTCGCTGGCGGCCCCCACCGACGGTTCGCGCGTCGTCCTCACGGTTCAGCGGGTCGCGGACGGCGAGGTCTCGCCGTACCTCACTCAGGTTTTCGCCGTCGGCGACCCGGTGGAGATCCGCGGCCCGATCGGCGGCTGGTTCGTCTGGCGTCCGCAGGACCGAGAACCGGTGCTCCTCGTCGCCGGCGGCTCGGGCATCGTTCCCCTGATGGCCATGGTGCGGGCTCGCGCCGCCGCGGCGAGCCGGGCGCCGTTCCGCCTGGCGTACTCGGTGCGCACGCCGGGCGACGCCTACTACTCGGAGGAGCTGCGCCACCGCGCCCGAGCCGACCCGGGCCTCGACCTCACGCGGGTCTACACCAGGGCGACGCCGCCGGACTGGCCGAGCCCGCCGCATCGCCTCGGTCTCGCCGAGCTGTCCGCGGTCGCGTGGCCCGCCGAGTTCGCGCCGACGTGCTACGTCTGCGGGCCGAACGGCTTCGTCGAGTCCGTCGCGGACATGCTCGTCACGCTCGGCCATGACCCGGCCCGGGTCAGGACCGAACGATTCGGCCCGAGCGGGCGCTGAGCCGGAGTCAACGGCCGCGGGTGCGGTGCGAATGTGCTCTGAGAAGCAGATTCATGACGCTGGGCGCCGGTATCTACGAATCCCGTCAGGTATCTGCCTGATTGTGGGGTCGCTCTTGCTTTCGGTAGGCATTTTCGTCGTATGGTCTACCGGCATCCCTTTGACCACATCGGGGTGGGCCGATTGGTGGCGTCGGCGGCTCCGGCTCGCGGAGGTGCCCTCGCCGGACGGATGCGTCGGCCACGGGGCAGAGCGGGGGAGCGGTGCGATGAGCGGCAGGGCCAGGTGCGGTGGGGGGACACCGGATGAGTAGCGGCGACCAGAATCCTGGGTCGTTCGAGGGGGTCGGGTCGTCCGGGCGGCCCCTGTCGTCCGGGCGGGCCCTGTCGTCTGACGGCGACCCGACGGCGGGCATCCGGATCGGAGTCGACCGCTCGGAGCCGCGTGTCTCCCGTCGACGACTGTTCGCCTGGTCGGCTTCGAGCGCGGCGGGCATCGTGCTGCTCACCGCTGCCGAGCCGGCGCGGGCGATCGGGGAAGCGTCCCGAGCGGGCCAGGGTGCCGCCCGCCCCGCAGGCCAGCAGACCGCCGGCCGCGCCGGCGCCGCACGCGGATCGGGGGTGGCCGCGAGCACCACGGTCACCCCCGCGGCGGTGACGGCTCCCGAGGTACCCGCCACCCCCGCGGCGGTGGCGGCGCCGAAGGTACCCGCCTACCGCATCCACGACCTGCGGCCGGATGCGCCGACGGACTCCGTCGCGCTGACGATCGATGATGGTCCGCATCCGGTGTGGACTCCCCGGATCCTCGATGTCCTGCGCGTCAACCGGGTCTCGGCCACCTTCTCGGTGGTGGGCGCGCAGGCGGTGGCGAACCCGGCGCTGGTGCGTCGTATCGTCGCGGAAGGCCATTCGCTCTGTAATCACTCGATGACCCATCCGCAGCCGTTCGGTCGCCGCACACCGGAGCAGATCCGTGTCGAGATGACCCGTGCCCAGTCGGCGATAGTGGACGCGGGCGCTGAGCCGCCCCGGCTGTTCCGCGCGCCGGGCGGAGACTGGTCCCCGGCCGTCCTCGCGGCTGCAGCCGGCCTGGGCATGACCTCCCTGGGCTGGGATGTGGATCCCCGGGACTGGGCGCGCCCGGGAACCGCGTCCATCCGGCAGTCCCTGGGCCGCGCCCGTCCCGGCGACATCCTGCTCTGCCACGACGGCGGCGGAAACCGCGCGCAGACCGTGGCGGCCCTGCGGCGGGTACTGCCCCTGCTACGGGCGCGGGGGCTCTCCTTCGTTCCACTCTGACCGGCCGCCGGCCGCCCCCGCCCGGCCAGTGCTCCGGCAGGGCCCTGACCAGGTGGTTCGTTGACCATCTCGCGGGGCACCCTCCCTGCTGTAGGTCGAGGAGAGGGAGCAACCGATGGCTGACGTCGTCAACGCGGACGCCCGCGGGCTGGGCGCCTGGCACATGCCCCGCAGCCGTGGCGCTGTCACTGGCCTGCTGCTGATGCTCCTGGGTATCTGGGGCGCACTCATCCCCTTTGTCGGCCCTTACTTTGATTTCGGGTTCACCCCGAATGACGCATGGACCTGGACCGCCGCGCGGTTCTGGCTGGAGGTACTGCCGGGCCTCGCGGCGTTCGTCGGCGGACTGCTGCTGCTGACGAGTACCAACAGGGGAACCGCTGCGCTCGGCGCCTGGTTGGCGATCGCGGCCGGCGCCTGGTTCATCATCGGTCCAACCCTCGCCGGACCGTGGCACCTCGGCTCGATCGGGGCGCCTCTCGGCGGGTCCGCGCAGCAGGCTCTCGAGTGGATCAGTTTCTTCTACGGCCTGGGCGCCGTGATTCTCTTCCTGGGCTCGACGGCCTGGGGCAGGCTGAGCGTCCGCGGAGTTCGTGATGTCGCCGCGGCCCGCCGGCGCCGCGAGCAAACGACACTGCAGTCGCGTGGCGCCCGCGAGGAGACGCTGCCGCCGCCCGTGTCCGAGCCGGAGGTGTATCCGAGCGACCGTCCGTCAGCTCCCGCGGCAGGGCAGGGAACGCCGGCCGGGGTCGACTCGGCGGGATCGGCCCTTCCGGAGCGCGAACGCACTGCCCTCGGACGCCATCGACGCCGCGACCACAACTGAGGTGAGCGAACCGCGGCGGGGCGCTCGCGCCGCCGCGGGAAAGTCGTCCGGCGCCACGTCGGCACGCGTGCTGGTATGCATGTCAGGGTGACCTGTGACGACAAGGTGGCCCGTGACGGCAAGGTGACCCCTGACGATGGGGTCGACCTGCGAACCAGGGTGACGGCGGCCGTGGCCGGCTTCCCTCGGCAGGGACTGCCCGCCGAGGGTCGCCGTCTCGCCGCCGTCGCGGTGACTCTCGGCGAGGACGCGCAGGGCCGGCCCAGCTTTCTGCTCACCCGCCGGGCCGCCCGCATGCGGACGCACGCGGGGCAGTGGGCGTTGCCCGGCGGTCGGGCGGAGGACGGCGAGGATGCCGCCACCACCGCACGCCGCGAGCTCGCCGAGGAGGTCGGTGTCGAACTACCGGCAGCGGAGGTGCTCGGCACCCTCGACGACTACGCGACCCGATCTGGTTTCGTGATGACCCCGGTGGTGCTCTGGGCGGGTTCGCGGTTGCAGGTCACCAGCCCGGAGGCTCGAGAGGTCGCCTCGGTCCACGTCGTACCGCTCGACGAGCTGGACGTGCGGCCACGCTTTGTCGCCATTCCCGAATCCGACCGGCCCGTCATTCAGCTTCCGCTGCTCGGCAGCCTCATCCACGCCCCGACGGGCGCCATCCTCTACCAGTTCGCCGAGCTGGTGCTGCGCGGCCGGCACACCCGGGTCGCCGAGTACGAACAGCCCGTCTTCGCCTGGCGCTGACCTGTCCCGTGAGATTCCGGTCCCGGACGACGCTCATCCCCGGCAGGTTCTGATCCAGCGAGGTCAGCGGGCGGGCAGGCCGTTCACGGCTCGGCGGGCCGGTCGGAATCGAAGGCGCTGACCGGGCCGGCACTGCGCGGCCAGCGGAAGATCCTCCGCCGAGACGACGCCCAGGACGGGATAACCGCCCGTGACGGGATGATCGGCGAGAAAGATCATCGGTTGGCCGCTCGGGGGAATCTGAATGCCGCCGGCGACGACCGCCTCGGAGGGCAGCTCGGCGGTGATGTGCCGACGCAGGGCGGGACCGCGCAGCCGGACACCGACGCGATCGCTGTCGGTCGTGACCTCGTAGGTTTTCGCCCACAACGTCGAAACTGCGTCCGCGGTGAACCAGTCCGCGCGCGGACCGGCCAGCACCCGAAGCTCGGGCTCGTCGACATAGCGGGCATGCGGGGCGAGATCGACCGTGGGTGGATCGGACTTCTCCCGGCCGAGCGGAAGGCGAGCACCGGCCACCAGTGGTTCGGGCCCGATGCCGGCGAGGGTGTCCCGGGACCTGGAGCCCAGCACGGCCGGGACGTCCACGCCACCGCGGATTCCCAGATACGTGCGCACTCCCCGGGCGGGGGCGCCGACCCGAAGCAGCGCGCCCGCCTGCACGTCGACCGGCGCGTACATCCCGATCTCACGGCCCGCGAGCTCGAGCGGGCAGGGCGCGCCGGTGACGGCGATCATTGTGGGGTAGGTGAAGCGGGCGATCAGCCCGCCATAGGTGAGTTCGACAGCCGCCGCGCCGGTCAGGTTGCCCACCAGCCGGTTCGCCAGGAGCAGGCTGGGGCGGTCGACGGCGCCGGATCGGGTGATTCCCAGGTGCGCGAGTCCGGGTCGGCCAAGATCCTGCACGGTGGCAAGCGGCCCCGAGGCCACGATCGCGATCTCGCCGGACGGTTCCCCCGATCCTGTCACGCCCACACCGCCTGGGCGACACCCACCGCGACGAAGTGCACCGTGGTGCCTGGTGCCAGCAGAGCGGGCGGATCGCGCGTGAGGTCGAAGACGGCCAGATCCGTCTGGCCGATCAGATGCCACCCGCCGGGCGAGGCACGGGGGTACACGCCGGAGAACTCGTCGGCGATCGCGACGGCGCCTGCCGGCACCCGCGTGCGTGGGCTGTCCCGGCGGGGAACCCGCAGGGCAGGATCCAGACCGGCGATGTAGGCGAACCCCGGCGCGAACCCGCAGAACGCAACCCGGTGCCGGCCCTGCAGATGCCGTTCGATGATCTGTGCCGGTGTCAGCCCCGTGAGCCGCGCGAGGTCGACCAGGTCGGGCCCGTCGTAACGCACGGGAATGGTCACGGTCGCCGGTGACTCCTCCGACTCCCGGTCAGCCGGCGCGGGTGACAACCCGTGCAGCAGGGCCCGGAGCCGGGCTGGACCGGTGGCCGCCGGGTCGAAGGCGATGAGGACGGTACGCGCCGCGGGCACCAGGTCGGTGACCCCCGGCGGAGCGTCCCGCCGTAGCCGTCCATAGAGGACCTCGGCCTCCCGCAGGTTCGCAACCTCGACGAGCAGTGCTTCGTCCCCGCAGGGCAGGATGCGCATCACGGTCCCTTCACACGGTCCCTTCAGCAGAACGGCGACAGCGCGACACCGGCGTGGTGCAGGGCATGGCGCAGCCGCCTGACCACCTCCACGGCGCCGGGGGTGTCGCCGTGGACGCACAGGGATCGGGCGAGTATCCGTACCGGTGTGCCCTGCTCGCTGAGCACGGTTCCCTCGGTGGCCATCCGGACGCCTCGGGCCACCACGGCGTCCGGGTCGTGCAGGACGGCCCCAGGGCTACGGCGCGAGACGAGCGTGCCCGCCGGCGTGTAGGCGCGATCCGCGAACGCCTCGCCGACTGTCACGAGGCCGGCAGCGGCGGCCTGCCGCAACCAGACCGAGCCGGGCAGACCGAGGACCGGCAGTGTCGCGTCGTATCCGCGGACCGCGTCGACCACCGCCTGCGCCTGGTCCTCGTCGGCGACGATCGTGTTGTAGAGCGCCCCGTGCGGCTTGACGTAGCGCACTCGATCGCCGGCGACCCGGGCGAAGGCGTCGAGCGCGCCGAGCTGGTAGGTGACGTCGTCACGCAGGTCGGCCGGATCCATGTCGATGCGTCGCCGGCCGAATCCGGCGAGGTCCCGATAGCTGACCTGAGCGCCGATCCGTACCCCGAGCCGGACAGCGTGCTCGCAGGTCCGTCGCATGGTCGCCGGATCACCGGCGTGGAAGCCGCAGGCCACGTTGGCGCTTGTCACCAGGCCGAGCAGCGCCTCGTCGTCGGTGAGGCGCCAGACGCCGAAGCCCTCACCGAGGTCGGCGTTGAGGTCCAGCAGGCGCCCCTCGGAACCAGCCGTTGGCCGGCCGCCGGACGGTCTGTCGGCGGCCGGCTCCGTCGTGGAGCCCGCCACGTCGGCGGCGACCGCGTTACGGTGCCGCGGGCCTTCCTCGAGGTGATGGGCAGCTCCGGCGTCGGCCATGCCCTCGATTGTTCACCATGTCGGCCCGCTGCCCCGCGCTGATCAGGCGAGATGCCGGTGGGCTGTGCCGGCGGCCCGCTGTCCGCTGCCCGCTGCCCGCTGATCACCGTGGACACGTTGATGCTCCGGTCGTTCGCGGGCCCAGGTATTCGTCTGCAGGTCCGGCCGGCCCGACCGGGAGCGTGACACCGGAAATCGGTTGGCCGACCTTGGCGGAATCCCGGTACACGGCCAATGCCTTCAGCCCCTTGCGCCATCCGGCGTACAACAGGGCGGCGACATCGTCGACCGTGGCCGACGCCGGGAGATTGACCGTCTTCGAGATCGCCCCGGACAGGAACGGTTGTACGGCGGCCATCATCCGGATGTGGCCCATCGGATCGATGGCACGTGGACCGAGGGCGCAGTCGAAGACCGCCTGATGCTCGGGGAGTAGACCGGGAGCATCCACGGCGTGACCGTGCGCCGCGATGAAGCTCACGATGCGGGCCACCGCGGCCCGTGGATACCCGAGGGCGTGCAGTGCCGTCGGCACCGTCGTGTTCACGAGACGCATGGCCGAGCCCGTCGCGTTCTTCCTGACCTTGACGAGAGCGAGATCGGGTTCGATTCCCATCGTGGCGCAGTCCATCGCGAGGCCGGTCGTCCCGGTGGGCGCGATCAGGGTGAGATGGGCGTTGCGCCAGCCGTACCGCTCGCCGAGAAGTACGGCCCGCTTCCACTCCAGCCCCGCGCGCGCGAGGACCTGTTCGTGGATGCTCTCCTCCATCGATCGCCGGGCCGCCGGCGGCTGACGGATCGCGGCGTGTGCGGCGGCATGGCGGGCCACCACCCGGCGGTGCGCGGCGGCGTTCGCGGTGAAGCCGGTGTAGGGCCCGAGTACCGCGGCGATCTCCGCCGAGCGTCGATATGCCGTCGCCGACATCAGCGAGGTGATCGCGGCCGCGGTGGCTCGACCCTCCTCGCTGTCGTAGGCCTGACCGGTGGCCATGAGCAGGGCCCCGAGGTTGGCGTGGCCGACGCCGAGCTGACGAAAGGAACGGGTGACGCCGCCGATCTGTTGGGACGGCACCTCGGCGAAGCACAGCGAGATGTCCATGGCGAGCACCACCAGTTCGACGGCGGCGGCAAAACTCGTCGCGTCGAAGCGGCGATCCCTGCCCAGGAACCGCAAGAGGTTCAGCGACCCCAGCGTGCACGAGGAATTGTCCAGGTGCATGTATTCGCTGCAGGAGTTGCTGGCACTGATCCGGCCACTCGCGGGACAGGTGTGCCAGCTGTTGATCGTGTCGTCGAAGTGCAGTCCCGGATCGGCGCATTCCCAGGCGGCCTGCGCAATCATGCGGAAGATCTTGCGGGCGGAGACCGTTCCTACGGTCTGCCCGTCGCCTCGGGCGCGCAGCTCGATGGTCTGGTCCGCCGCGACGGCGCGCATGAAGGCGTCGCTGACCCGCACCGCGTTGTTGGCGTTCTGGAACTGGACGGAATCGATGTCCCGGCCGCCGACGTCCATGTCGAATCCGGCGTCACGCAGGGCGCGGATCTTTCGCTCCTCGCGTGCCTTGCACTCGATGAAGTCGACGATGTCGGGATGATCCACGTCGAGGACGACGATCTTCGCGGCTGGCCGAGGGGCTCCCCCCGTGCGGATGCTCCCCGCCGATGCATCAGCCCCGCGCATGATGCTCACCGGACCCGGCGCGGGCCGCCCCGAGGGCAGCAGTTCGGCCGTGGATCGCAACCGGGAGAGGTTCACCCCCGAGCCGGCACCGCCCCGGAAGAGCAACGCCTCGTCGCGATACCAGTCAAGGACGGAGTCCAGACTGTCGTCGGCGGCGAGGATGAAGCACGAGGCGACCTGTTGGGGCAGGTCGGTGCCCACGTTGAACCACACCGGGCTGTTGAAGCTGAACGCCTGGTGGAGCAGCAGCCAGATCAGCTCGTGTTCAAATGTCTCCGCGTCGTCGTCGGACGCGAAGTATCCGTGCTCACGGCCGGCGTGAACGTAGGGACGCACCACCCGCTCGATGAGCTGCCGCAGGGACCACTCCCGTTCCCTGCTGCCCGGTGCGCCGTGGAAGTACCTGCTGGCAACGATGGTCGCCGCCGCGGCCGACCAGTACGAGGGAAACTCGACCCCGCCCTGCCGGAAGTTGGCCGAACCGTCCCGCCAGTTGGTCGTGACGACGTCCCGCCGGTCCCATCGGACCTCGTCGAAGGGATGAACGCCCGGCGTCGTGTGGATGCGGTCGATGCGCAACCCGCGCGCGGCCCCCGATGCTCCGTCGACCGGCGACCCGGGGTCGACGGCCCCGTGCCTTCCGACGTCGGCGGCCAGGTCGAGGCCCGGGCGGAGGTGTGGATCGGCGTACGGTCCCGCCGGCGTGTCGAGCATGGTGCTCCTCGCGTCTGATGGGCACGCTGGTGTGAGTCGGTTCGTCTCACCGGCGAGCCGCGCCTGTGGACGGCGGCCTCGACGACGCCAGGCAACGGGGCGATGGTCACATACACCGCAGCGGGTCGAGCAGGGCCCCACGGGTGAATGTGACCCGCGACACAGAATTCGGTGTCCGATTCCTGGCTCGGCATCGCCTTCCGTCGGGCGGCGGGATAATCGCACCATGGAGGACGCATCGACGTCGGTGGGGATGTGGTCCGGCTCGGAGAGCCCGTCGCCGTCCTCCGAGCGCACCGAGCCCCCGGGTACGGCCGAATCCTGTTCGCTGGGGGAGACCGGGAGGTGGAACCGGTTGCGGTCGCCGGCCGGTCGGGACGGGCGCGGAGCATCGGCCGCGGTGCCGATCGATCCGTTCCGGCACACCCGAGGGCCTGCGGACGCGCCCATCGTGGTCGTGGAGTACGCCGACTTCCAGTGTCCCTACTGCGCCCGGGCGGAGCCCGTCCTGCATGAGTTCGCCGAGACCTCGGAGGGCCAGGTTCGGCTCGTTTTTCGACACTTCCCCGTCTTCGACATCCATCCCTACGCCCTCACCGCTGCGCTTGCCGCGGAGGCCGCTGGCCTGCAGGGTCGGTTCTGGGAGATGCACGACCTCCTGTTCGCCCGCCAGGACCGGCTTGCCGACAAGTTTCTCCACGCCTACGCCGCGTCACTCGGCATCGACGGGGATCGGGTCATCGGGGACGCCGCGCAGCCGTTCGGGGATGCGGTGGAGGCCGACTACGCGCGCGGGATCGAGCAGGGAGTGCGCGGCACGCCGACGATCTACATCAACGGTGAGCCCTATCGGGGGCGCACGGAGATAGCCCCGTTGCGCAAGGCGGCGAGTCTGTCACTTCGCCGGCACCGGCGCGCGCCATGGTCGCGGAGGTAGGCGGGGCACGGGTTCGTCGGTCAGCGGCGAGCACAGCGGCATCCGTTCGCCGAGCACCCGAAGGACGACGGTTCCGGCGATGGCGGCCAGGAGCGAGCCGGCGAGAATGCCGATCTTGGCTTGTTCCTGCAGGGCCTCGTCCGTGAATGCCAGTTCCGTGATGAACAACGAGATGGTGAAGCCGATGCCGGCCAGGGTGGCCGCGCCGAGGAGGTGCCCGTACCGCACTCGACCGGGCAGTTGACCCAGCCCGGTCCGGATCGCCACCATGCCTGCCACGGAGATCCCGCAGGCATTTCCGGCGACCAGGGCCGCGGCCACCCCCAGCGTCACCGATGACGTCGCCGCCGTCCGCAGGGCCGAGCCGTCCAGGTGCACGCCCGCGTTCGCCAGTCCGAACACGGGAACGACGACGAACGCGCTGATGGGGTGTAGCACGCGCTGCAACCGGTCGTTGGCCGGCACCGTTGCCTTCGCCGCCGCCACCGCGAGGCCCACTCTGGTGGCGTTGGAGTCCTCCTGCAGAGCCCGGACGTAGATCGGTACCTCCTCGACCTGGTCGGGGCGGGGCGGGACGGCGGGAACGAGAAGGCCCACGAGAACTCCCGCCAGCGTCGCGTGGACGCCGGAGACGTGGATCGCACCCCAGAGCACAAGCGACGCGAGGATGTACGGGGGAAGCTGCCACACCCGCAGCCAGCGCAGGGCGAGGATCGCCAGCACCATCGCGCCCGCAACCGCAAGACCGGCAGGATTCAGGTGATCCGTGTAAAAGATCCCTACTACGGTGATCGCGCCGATGTCGTCGACGATCGCGAGGGTGAGCAGGAACAGCCGAAGTCGGTCGGGACACCGGGGGCCGAACAGGGCGAGGATCCCGATGACGAACGCGGTGTCGGTGGACATCGGGATGCCCCACCCGCTCGATTCGGGCCCGGAGCGGTTGACGACGAAATAGATCACCGCCGGCAGGGTCAACCCACCGATGGCACCGAGGGCGGGCACGGCGATCGTGCGCCGGTCGCGCAGCTCACCCGTCGTGAACTCGCGGCTGATCTCCAGGCCCACGACGGCGAAGAAGATCGCCATGGCGCCGTCGTTCACCCAGTGGTGCAGCGTCATGTCGAACCCGGCGTCCCCGACGCGAAGCTCCGCCGTGGTACTCCAGAATCTGTCGTAGCTGCCCGACCATGGGGAGTTCGCCCAGACGAGGGCGGCGACCGCGGCGAGGAGGAGGAGTACGGCGCCGCCGGCTTCGGTCGCGAGGAACTCCCGCACCGATGGGGCGACCTGCGGCAACCGCACCCGAAGCCCGGGGCCTGGCCGCGGCGGCGCAGTCACCTCCCACACCTCTCTTCCGGTCTTCCGGGACCCGGGGCCGAATCGTCCATCGGAGCAGGGGCAAGCCTTCGGGATCAGAGGCCGGCGCGTGCGCCGATACGTTCGCGTTCCCGATACCGGCTCGCCCGGTAGACCCCGAGGATGCGGTAGTCCGCGTAGAACGACAGTTCCTCGAACGCGCTGGCGACGGTGGAGTCCTCGGGGCTGCCTTCGATGTCGGCGAGGAACTGGGTGGCCACAAACTCACCACCCACCATGTAGCTTTCCAGCTTCGTCATGTTGACACCGTTGGTGGCGAACCCGCCGAGCGCCTTGTACAGCGCGGCCGGACGATTGTGGACCTTGAAGACGAACGTGGTCACGAGTGGTCCGACCCCGGACGCGGCACGGAGGTTCTCGCCGGAGAGAATGAGGAAGCGCGTCGTGTTGTGCTCTTCGTCCTCGATATCCGCACGCAGGATCTGGAGACCGTACGCCTCGGCCGCGAGCCGGGAGGCGATCGCCGCCCGGGAGGGATCGCCCGCTTCGCTGATCTCCCGTGCGGAGCCCGCGGTGTCGGCGGCGGCGACGGCGACGACTCCCAGCTCGCGCAGCGCCTCGCGACACTGGGCGAGTGCCTGCGGGTGGCTGTGCACCGTCTTCACGTCGTCGAGGGACGTGCCGGGGATCGCCAGCAACTGGTGGCGGATGGGGAGAAAGAACTCGCCGATGATGTGCACCGCCGGCCTGGGCAGCAGGTGGTGGATGTCGGCGACCCGACCCGCGGTGGAGTTCTCGACCGGAATCATCGCAAGGTCCACCGCACCGTCCTCCAGCGCGGCGAAGCACTCGTCGAAGGTCTGGTAGGGGACCGCGTCGTAGTCCGGATAGACATCCCGGCAGGCGATGTGCGAGTTGGCTCCCCGCTCACCCTGGAACGCGATCCTCTGTCGTGCGGTCATACTCACGACCGTACCGGGCGGTCAGGGCGCGGCGGCAAGCGCTTGCAGGAGAGTGCGCGACTCGGTCTCGGGCGGTAGCAGGCGGATCCCGGCGTGGAGCAGCACCACGCCGCGACGGCCGACGAGTACCGGATCGAGCAGGATCTCGCCGATGGCCGGAAGTTCCTCCGCGAGCCGGGCGACCCGGTGCAGGAGATCTGCCAGAGCGTCGGTGTCGGCGGCGGGCGCGCCGGACCCCCCGACCAGCAGCACGCTGCCACGGATCTCATGGATCAGGTCCTCGGCGTCCCGGTCCGTCAGGGGCAGGGTGCGTGCCAGCGGATCGACGAGCAGGTCCGCGACGGCGCCGCCCAGCCGAAGGGAGAGCAGCGGGCCGACGGTCGGATCCTGACGCAACCGTACGACGGTGGACACCCCGGCAGGTGCCATCGGCTGCACGAGCATGTCGCCGGGGCCGACTGCGGCCCGCACGGCCCGCCAGGCACCCGCGAGCTCATCCGGGTTACCCAGCCCGAGTTGGACCGCCCCGACGTCGAGCCTGCTACGGAAGCGTTCATCGGAGATCTTGAGGGCCACCGGCCAGCCGAGTGCCTCCGCCGCCGCCCGCGCCTGCGCCTCGTCGGCGACGCGGATACTGGGCCATGCCCGCAGCCCGACCCCGGCCAGCAACGTGGCCACAGCCGGTTCCGGCAGCCAGGTGCCGTTCTTCGGGTGGCGTTCGACCTCCGCGCGGGCGCCGTCCGGGTCGATGTGGTCCAGCGCGGGCACCCGGCCGTGATCCCGCGCACGCCAGGCAGCGTGGTCGGCGGCGCGCGAGAGCGCCAGCGCGGCCGACTCCGGTGAGGAGTAGGACGGCACCGAGCCTCGGCCGGCGGAGCCGCTCGGGTCCGCCACCGCGAGCGCGGCGGGCATGCCGTCCTGGCCGAGGTAGGAGGCGAGCACCGGCAGGCCGCTGTCGGCCGCAACCTGCCGCACCGCGGCTCCAAGCCGGTCGACCTGAGCGTGTGGGGTCACCAGCGCGATGATCGCGTCGACGTCACCCGAGGCCGCGACCAGGCGCAACGCGGCGTCGAACCGCTCGGGATCGGCCAGCGGACCGAGGTCGACCGGGTTGGTGGCGTACCGGTGGCCGACGAGTGCGGCGAGATCGGACCAGGTCTCCTCGGACAGTGAGGGAACCTCGAGTCCGTAGGTACGGCAGGCGTCCGTGGCCAGCGCCGCGAGCGCGCTGCTTGTTCCCACGATGCCGACCCGTCGTCCGGCGGGCAGTGGTTGGTGGGCCAGGAGCTGCACGGCGTCGAAGAGCTGGTTCAGGGTGTCGGCGCGGACCACTCCGGCGCTGGTGAAAAGCGCGTCCACCCCCGTGTCCGCGGACTCCTGGCCGCTCTTCAACGCCACGACGGGCTTGTGCCGACCGAGCTGGCGAGCAATCCGGGCGAAGCGCCGCGGATTGCCGAAGCTCTGCAGATGAAGCATGATCACGTCGGTTCGCGGATCGGACTGCCAGTACTCCAGGAGGTCGTTCGTCGAGACGTCGGATCGGTCTCCGGCCGAGACGAAGGTGGAGAAGCCCACCGCACGGCGGGCGGCGTCGGTGAGGAACGTGCCGGCGAGGGCGCCGGACTGGGTGAACACGCCGACCCGGCCGGCCGGGGGTTCCCCGACGGCGAAGGTGGCATGCAGCCGGGTGGTCGGCGCGGTGTTGATGACACCCATCGCGTTCGGGCCGATCAGGCGCATGCCGCCGTCCCGGGCAATCCGGATGGCGTCCGCAAGCAGGGCCCGGCCCTCGTCTCCGCCGTCCGCGAAGCCGGCCGACACGACGATGACACCGCGGACCCGCTTCTGCGCGCAGGCCCGCAGAACCTCGGTCACCCGGTGCGCCGGCACCGCCACGACGGCCAGGTCGATCTCGGCGGGCACCGCACGCAGATCCTGGTAGGCGTAGACCGAGGCGACATGGGTCGCCGCGGCGTTGACGGGATAGACCGCTCCGGTGAACCCGCTGCGGAGCAGGCGGCGGAAGACCTCGTGACCGACCGTTGTGGGCTCGCGACTCGCCCCGATCACGGCGACCGCCCGAGGGTGCAGCAGCCGGTCGATGCTTCGGGACCCGTCCGGATGGTCCAGACCGGCGCCGATCCGCCCCCGGCGCGATCGGGTGGTACTGCTCGGAGGGCCGTCTCCCGGTTCCACCGGGTAGCTCACCCGGATCTGGGTGTCGTCCGCGGGGGTGAGGTCGAAGCCGATCGAACGCAGAACCTCCAGAACCCGTCGACTGCTCGCCGGCACGTCCGCGACAAGCCGGCGCACACCGGCCTCCCCGGCGGTGTCGATGAGGATGTCGATGAGCAGCGTGCCGAGCCCTCGTCCCTGATGCGGGTTCTCGACGAGAATTCCGAACCGTGCGTCGCCGACGTCGCCGATCCTGCTGTACTCGACCAACCCGACGATCTCGTCGCCGACGAGCGCGCCGAGCACCGCGGACGCCCGGCTGCCGGGTGAGGCGACCCGCCCGGCCAGCAGCGCGGGATCCCCCGCGGCGCCGGCGAGATCCGGGTCGTGGGGATTCGCCTCGCTCAGGCGCAGATGGAAGGCACTCAGCCGGCCGGCGTCGTCGGGGCCCAGCGGCCGCACCGTGACCGACCCGCCGTCGGCCAGCACGACGTCCTCGACCCGGCGGTCCTGCTCCGCCTTCGCTGTCCGGGAAGCTGCCACGATGCGTCCTCCCGGGGCTGAACGTCCGCTCGTCGCCAGGCGGCTATGTCTGGCCATGCGCGGCAGCGACCCCGCATCTCCAGGCCGGACCGCGAGGAGCGACCGCGGCCATCCGCCCCATTTCATGATCCTCTTCGGTTCCATCGTAATACCTGGTGGCGACGGCGGCCTCGGTCGGTTCGCACCGTGACCCTCGGGCGGCCCCGGAAGGTCCTTGCCATGCGTGGCGGTACGGCTCCGGAGCGGCCACCGTCGCACCTTGGTATGACGAATGCCACATATGGCTCGACCCCGCACCCGCCCACCCGCGCGGGCATGGTGCACCTGATCGTGGTGGCCCGAACGGACGGGCCGCGCCGTGATGGTGACCTGCGGGACTCGGTTGCCCGGGACCGTCCGTGCCGGCGTTCTGCGTGCTCCGGACCCGGCCGAATGCCGAAGGGGGGACGCGGGACAATATGCGACCGGACCGGACGGATGGTCCGGACGGGATGGTGACGTGCAGAGGTTCGACGATCGCTGGGTTGTCTCCGCGGGCGATCTTGTTGACGACCTCGAATGCGGGCACCGGGTCGGGCTTGCGCACGCGCTGGCCACCGGTCTGCTGTCCGTCGGGGGCGGGAGTGCCGGCGGCGTGGATGCCGGCAGTCCAGATCGGCCTGCCGCCACCACCCCCGTCGCCCAGACGGTGCCGGCGGGTGCGACGGCTGGCCTGAGTGGGCGGCTGCGGGTCAGCGCCCCGGATCCGACCGCGGTCCGGCATGGTGAGGCTCACGAACGACGTGTGCTGGCGCATCTTCGGCGGTGTTTCGGCACCGCCGGGGTGGTGGAGATCCCTCGTCCGGCGCCGACCCCCGACGCTCTCGCCGAGGCCAGCGAGCGGACGCGCCGCGCGCTCGCCGCCGGCGCTCCGGTCGTCTACCAGGGTGTGCTGTTCGACGGCTCCTTCCAGGGCCGGCCGGACTTCCTGATCGCGGCGCACCGCGACCCGAGAACCGGCGCGCCCAGCGGGCCCGCCCAGCCGGGTCACTACGAGCCCTACGATGCCAAGCTCGCCCGGCAGGCCCGGCCCGGGGCCGTCCTGCAGCTCGCCGCGTACGCCGTGGCGTTGCCGTCGGTCGGTGTGGCGGTGCCGCGCATGATGCACCTGCTGCATCCCGCGCGGGAATCGGGCCTGGCCGGCGCCGGCGCGCCGACGGAACCGGGCCGCGCCGGGGGTGGGCGCGACGGTCGGGATGACCGGACGGGCGCCGTCGGCGTGGTGCGCTCGTTCCGGGTCGATGACGTCGTGCCGATGGTGCGCCATGCTCGCAGCCGCCTCGACGCCCGGCTGGCCGCGGCGGCGGTTGTTCCCGACCCGTCGTGGGCGCAGCCCCGTCCGGAGTGCGCAAGCTGTGCCTTCTCGGAGCACTGCACCGAGGGTCGGGCGGCGGCCCGCGATCTGTCCCTGGTCGCGGGGCTGCGGACCGAGCAGCGGCGCGTGCTGCGCGGGGCGGGCATCACGTCCGTCGAGGAGCTCGCCGCCGCGCGCGACGAGCAACGGCCCGCGGCGATGTCCGCCGCGGCGTTCGCCGGCCTGCGCCTTCAGGCCGAATTGCAGGCGGCGCAGGATGCGACCCGCAGCGCGGACGACCCGTTGGGGACGGTGACCGTGCGGATGGTCGATGCGGCGGGCCTCGCGTCACTCCCGGTGGCGGACCCGGCCGACATCTACTTCGACATGGAGGGCGATCCGTATGCGTTGGACGCCGCCGGTCTGGAGTACCTCTTCGGGGCCGTCACGCTGACCGGGCCCCCGAGCGGGTGTAGCCCCGCCGACGCCGCGGCGGAGACCTTCCGAGCGTTCTGGGCGCATGACCGGCACGGCGAGCGGCTGGCGTTCGAGTCCTTCGTCGACTGGGCCGTGGCGCGATTGCGCGAGCATCCCGGCGCCCACATCTACCACTACGCGCCCTACGAGCTCAACGCGCTGCGGCGGCTGGCGGCACGGCACGGAACCCGGGAGCGGCAGGTCGACGAGCTGCTCGCCGGCAACCGGCTGATCGACCTCTACGCGGTGGTCCGGCGCAGTCTGCGGATCTCCCAGCCATCCTATTCGATCAAGTATCTCGAGCCGCTGTTCTTCCCGGACGCGCGGCAGGCGGCGGTGAAGAACGCCGCGGACAGCATCGTGGCGTACGAGTCCTTCCTGGCGCACCGGGCCGCGGGGGAGACGGCCGAGGCCGATCGGGTGCTCGCGGAGATCGCCGAATACAACCGGGTGGACTGCGTGTCGACCCACCGGCTGCACCGCTGGCTGCTCCGGCTGCGCCAGCAGGAGGGGGTCGCGGCCCGGGGGAGTGTCGCGGTGGATCCGGGCGCCCTGGGAGCCGACGTTCCGGGCGCGGCCGAGCCGGCGTCGCTGACCGGTGACGACGATCCCGACGCCCTCGTCGACGCGCTGGTCGCGGGGCTGCCCCCCGAGCCGGCGGCCTGGTCGGCCGACCAGCGGGCTCGGGCCCTGCTCGCCGCGGCGGTGGGCTATCACCGGCGAGAGAACAAGCCGGCCTGGTGGACCTACTTCGCGGCGTTGATCGCCGATCGGGCGAGCCTGGAGGCGGCCGACGACTGTGCCGTGCCGACCGGGTGGGCCGTGATCGAGGACTGGGAGGAGCCGTCAGGGCGGCGGCGGCGCAGTCGCCGGCTGCTGCAGGCGCGCGTCGACCCGAACCGCCCGCATCCGTTCGACCGGGGCGAGTCCGTGCGGCTGCTGTACCCGGGTCCGCCGGGCGCTGCCGGTGGGACCACCGACGCCGTGGTCGAACGGGCCGAGCCGCACGTACTGCTCCTGAGGGAGAGCGTGGCACCGGACGCGGTCAGCCGCGCGCTGCCGACGGCCGTGCTGCCCGGCGCTCCGGTGCGGCCCGAACCGAAACCCACCGCGGTCCGTGAACTTGCCCGCCGGGCCGTCGCCGCGCTGCCCGGCCACCTGCCCGCGGAGTCGGCGACGGACCTGCTGCGTCGCGAGCCGCCCCGACTCATCGGCCCGACCGCCGGCCTACCGGTGCCCGAGGACGGCGACGACCAGGTCACCGCCGTCCTGGCCGCGGTCAGCGCCCTCGACGGTTCGTATCTGGCCGTGCAGGGGCCGCCCGGCGCCGGCAAGACCTATCTGGCCGGCCGGCTGATCCAGCACCTCATCGCGCAGGGCAAGTCGGTGGGAATCTGCTCGACCAGCCACAAGGCGATCGAAAACGCCATGCTCGCCGCCACCGGTCAGCCCCCGCCGCCCACCGCCCACGCCGAGTCGGACGATGCCGAGGGTGCTGGGGGTGCTGGGGGTGCTGGGGGTGCTGGGGGTGCCGAGGGTGCTTCGCCGTGGCGTCCGCTGGTCGCCGCGGCCAAGAAGCAGCGCTCCGGTGCGCCGGCGGAACCGGCGCGCCGTCCACCCTGGGACACGCCGCGCGACCTGCGGGCGCTGGCGGCATGGCGGGAGGCCCATCCGGACGGCCACCTCGTCGGCGACACCGCCTGGGCCTTCGCCAATCCGACGCTCGCGGCCGTGCCGTTCGATGTCCTGATCATCGACGAGGCGGGGCAGTTCGCGCTGGCCGACACCCTCGCGGTGGCCCCAGCGGCCCGCAACCTGGTCCTGCTCGGAGATCCGCAGCAGTTGCCGCAGGTCGTGGCGGGCATCCACCCCGAGGGTGCTGACGCCTCTGCCCTGTCACACCTGCTGGGCGACGCCGAGGTGATCCCACCCGCGCTCGGCTACTTCCTGGATCGGACCCGCCGGCTACACCCGGCGGTGTGCGCGCCGGTGTCCGCCCTTGCCTACCGTGGCCTGCTGCGGTCCCACCCGATTGCCGCGACCCGGGCCGTCGCCGGCGTGCCTGCCGGGCTGTATCTGCACGACGTCGTCCACACCGACAACGGCACCCGCTCCGACGAGGAGGTGGCCGCGGTGGGCGCGATCGTCCGACACCTGATGGCTCGGCTGATCACCGACGGTGGGGGTTCCCGCCCGCTGACCGGGGCGGACGTACTCGTGGTCGCGCCGTACAACCGCCAGGTCCGAGCGATCGAACGTGCGCTCGAGGCCGCCGGCCTGCCGGGCGTGCGGGTCGGCACGGTGGACCGCTTCCAGGGCCAGGAGGCGGCGGTGGTGGTCACGTCGTTGACGACCTCCAGCGCCGCCGAGGCGCCACGCGGGCTCGACTTTCTGCTCTCCCGCAACCGGCTCAACGTCGCGCTGTCCCGGGCCCAGGTAGCGGCGGTTCTGGTGATGTCGCCGGCGTTGCTCGACAGCTCTCCACGCAGCGTCGCGGAGCTCCACCTGCTCGCCGGACTGGCCCGGCTGCGGGCGATGGCCCGCAGCGACCTGTTCGCGGTGCCGGCTCCTCGTCCCGGCGAGCCGGCGGTGGCCGCCGCGGGGGACGACGGTCCCGGGGCCGGGGCCGGGGCCGGGGTCGGGGTCGGGGCCGGGGTCGCCGAGCCGGTGACCGAGGGCGCCCGCGTGTCCGGTGGGCCGCCCACGCAGATGCATCTGCCCTTTTCCTGAGGTTGGGTTCGGGTGGGGAAAGGCTGTTACGCGCGAACGGGCCCCGACTCTCGGACAACATTCGGCGTCATGCCGTTTGTGCACTTATTTGTGCTTATCGTAAAACGGGTGCTACGATTCCCTTCGTCTTCTACAGGTCGGGGAAGGGGACGCTCGTGACAGTGGACGTGTCGGCCCCCAGTCGCGTGCAGACAGTCCTGCCGCGGGCGATCGCCCGGCTGCGCGCTTCATCGGGAGCCCATCTCACATTCGGTGGAATGGTCACACCACATTCCGGTCGTTTGACCGTCACTAACGTGGACGGACCCGCACCGAGCGGACTGCTCGGTCACTCCGTCCCGCCCGGGACGGGAATCGGCGGGCAGGTGGTGCGTCATTGCCGCCCGGTCGTCATCAACGACCCGGCTGCGGCGAGAAGGGTTCTTCGCTCCACTGCCCCAACGATCGAGAGCAGTGAGCTGGGAGCGATTCTCGCCGTGCCGGTCTGCATGGACAGCGTGGTGGTCGCCGTGCTGTATGGAGCCATGCGGACCGAGGCGCCGTTCACCGAGGCCGCGATTCACGCGGCCATCGCCACGGCTCGGCTGATGGAACGCGAGCTGGGCGCAGTCGCAGCGCGTACGGAGCCGCTGTCGACGGCGATGCCACCAGGGCATCGTGCGCCGGCAACCAGAGCGGTCGGCGCCGTGCCGCTGCCGCGTTCGCCCGGCCAGCCACAGGAGAGTCTGCGGCTGGCCTACCGGGAGCTTCAGGAGGTCACCGAACATGTGGCCGACCCGTTGCTGCGTGGCCGGATCGGGGGCGTATCGGAGCTGCTGCGCGGTCTGCTGGACCAGGAGGCGAAGGTCGGCGGCCGGTTGGCGTTGACCCCGCGTGAGCTCGAGGTGCTGGCACAGGTCGCACTCGGCCTGTCCAACGTCGAGACCGCGCGGCGTCTCACCGTCTCGCCGGAGACGGTGAAGGCATATCTGCGCAGCATCATGCGCAAGCTCGGGGTCCGTAACCGGACCGCGGCGGTGCATGCTGCTCGCCAGCTCGGCATGCTTCCCTGACCCGGCGGCGGCTCCCGGGCCTTGTCCGGGAAGCCGCTGGTCGCGCGAAGCCGCCCTTCTGATACGGCGCGCAGCCTGCACCGAAGCTGCGGGTCGGACTGGCTCCCGTTCTGGGGACGCCTCATCCCGCACCGGCGGATCCGGGATCCACCGGATCCGCCGGCGCGGGATGGGTCGACGGTCGGACGCGCCGGCAACGGAGCGGACGGTGCTGCACCGTCGGCCACACCAGTGATCTTTCGGTCCACGGCAGTGATCTTTCGGTCCACGGCAGGACCGGCGTACCCGATGGCCGGGCTGGTCGTCGTGCGTGGCGTCGGGGTTTCCTGCTGGGCCGGTCGGCTCCGCTCGGGCAGGCATGATGGCAGGCCCGGCGGACCGTGCCGAACGGCACGAGCCGGCGACCGTCCGGCCTGCGCCGGGCCAACCGGCGCCGTCGCCTGCCCGGACGCCCCGCGATCTCCCGCGCCGCCGCGTGGTCCCGTAGACCTGCGGTCGACGGGCCGACCGGTACCGCCGGACCTGTGCCGCTCCTCCCGCGGATGCGGATCACTTGGATGCGGAGCCTGGGCCGCGTCTCGGTGGTCTGGCGCGGTTTCGGTCGAATCAACCTGGCACAGGATCTCCTCCACCTGCGCGGCCCGAAGGTGCCCGAGCGGTCGGTAACGGACCGACCAGGGTCGTGGCCGTCCCCGCTGCACCCACCTGCCGCCGAACCCGGAGGTCGGCGGGGGAGTGGACCCAGGACGGCCGGGCTTCCCGGTGTCGGAAACCCGCCGGCGGTGGCCCGACCGTCCGTCGGTCTCGTTGAAGTGGCCGACCGGAATCCGTAGCGTCGGCGTCCGTCCGCGAGGTTCACGCGGGCATGCGCGGGGCCGGTGCGGCCCGCTCCGCCGCACCGGCCCCGCTTCGTCCATGCCGCCGCACCGACCAGGGAGATGCGGCGGAATGGACGGCCTGTTGTCAGCCGATCATCGGATGGTCATCGGCTGACGAGTCCCAGGGAGGCCTTGAAGCGCTCGGCGTAGATGTCCGCCTGACGCTGCCCGGACAGTTCCTGGATGGACCTCATGATCTGCTCGGTCGCGGCCCGCTGCGCCAGCCCGGTCCGTTCGCCCGTCATACGCGGGAAGTTCAGTGGTGTGCCGAACCGGACCTGGACGCGTCCGCCGCGTGGCAGCCGACGGTCCATGGGCAGGACCTGGAAGGTGCCGACCAGCCCCACCGGAATGACGGGCACACCGGTCTGCAGCGCCAGCCGTGCCACGCCGTGCTTGCCGCGGTACAGCCGACCGTCCGGTGAGCGGGTCCCCTCCGGAAAGATCCCCAGCAGGCCGCCCCGGCTCAGCACACCCGCGCCGGCCTGCAGCGCCGCGGTCGCCTTCCGGCGGTTGTTGCGGTCCACGGCGATCTGACCGGTGGCGGCGACGAACATCTTCCCGGCCATGCCCTTCAGGCCCGGCGTGTTGAAGTACTCACTCTTCGCCAGGAAGGTGATCCGCCGGTTGGACGCGACCGCGAGGAACGCGGCGTCGAGCACCGAAAGATGGTTGCCGGCGATAATGGCAGGACCATCGGTCGGAATGTTCTCGAGACCTTCGACCAGTGGATGCCAGAAGGCTTGGCATATCGGACTCAGTACCTTCTTCATGCAGGCGTAGGAGATTCTCGACCAGGCGTCGACCCGGTGCGTCGCCGGGGCCGCGATCGTGCTGCCCCGCTGTGCGGGCACGAGTTGCGGAACCGCGGTGTCGACCTGTCGAACCATGGTCTGAGCCTGAGGCATTGCCGTACCACCTTCGAGATTGGCCCCCCGGCATTCCCTCCCGTCAGTGGTACGCCGCCGGAGCCGATCCCCCTCACGCGATCCGCTCGACCACAGATCTGGATTCCGGGTACTGAATGCCGCCCCGCCGACGACCACACCTTTCCCTACCCCCGTACGGGGGTATTTCGGAATCGAGGACCTCGCGGAGGTCTAGTTTTGAGGTAGCGACCCGGGACGTCCTCGCCGTACTGCACGTCCGGCCACGCGGTCGTCTCGGCGCCGTCGTGCGATCACCGGGCTGCCGGGAGATCCACCATTGCGGGGGATCCTCGAAGGGAGCGTCATGCCGTCGTTCGCCGATTCGGCGCAGCAACGCGAATCCCGAACTGATCGGGTGGCGTATGCCGCGTTGCCACGCGGACGCGATGAGGAAGACGAATGGGTGGGTCATCTACCTGCGGAAACAGGAACCGGCGGCGCTGGCCCGCCGCGAGTGCCGCGCCGGGTCATGGCCTCGGTGGCCTCCATGGCCGGCGTTCCCGCACCTCCGCGTTCCCTGTTCACGGTCGCGGCGGACGCGGCCGTGCTGCACCGTGGCCGGCTGCTCGCGGCCGCCTGCCTGCTCGTAGTGGTCCTGCTGCCGTGGAACGCCGGGATCTACCATCAGCTCGCCACCGGCGGCTTCTACGCGCCGGGGGACCCCTCGACCCAGGCCGAGCAGTTGCTCGACGCGGAGTTTCCCGACGCGCCCCCGAACATCGCCGTCATGCTCACGTCGGACGCCGGGATCGACGGCCCGACGCCCGTCCACCTCGGCCGCGAGCTCACCAGGCAGCTCGCGGCGGAGAACGGGGTGACCTCCGTCCTGTCGTACTGGCCGAACGGCTCCGAGGCGGGCAATCCGCTGCTGCGCGCGAAGGACGGTCGCTCGGCGCTCATCGTGTTCCGGCTCACCGGATCCGAGGATCACATCCAGGATCGCCTGAACGTGCTGCACGAGCGGTACTCCCACGTGGGGCCGGGCGTGCAGGTTCGTTTCGGGGGCGCCCCGGCGGTCATGCGAGACGTCACCGAACGCAGCCGGGTCGACCTGGAGCGCGGAGAGACGACGGCTGCCCCGCTGGTTTTCCTCGTTCTGCTCTACGCCTTCGGGACGGTGGCGGCAGCCCTTCTACCGGTACTGGTCGGCGTGGTGTCAGTGGTGTCGAGTCTGGCGCTGTTGCGGCTGGCCGCGACGCTCACCGACGTCTCCGTCTTCTCGGTGAACCTGACCACCGCGCTGGGCTTCGGCCTCGCGGTTGACTACAGCCTGTTCATCCTCAGACGGTTCCGAGAGGAGCAGGACCGCGGCCTGTTCCCGGGCGCGGCGCTGCGCCGCACGCTGGAGACGGCCGGGCGCACGGTGTTCTTCTCCGGTGTGACCGTGGCGCTGTCGCTGACCGCGGCCCTCGTCTTCCCGCTCTACTACCTGCGCTCGTTCGCCTTCGCCGGCATCATCGTCGTCGTGACCTCGGAGGTCGCGGCGCTGCTCGTGCTGCCCGCGGCGCTGATGGTCCTGGGGGACCGCCTCGATCGCGGGGACATCCGGGCGGCGTTGTCCCGGCGGCGAGGCAACGGTGGTCGCCGACCTGCCGGTACCCGCCGCGCGGGTGGCCACCGCTCGCGGGAGGTCTCCGCCGCCGGCCGCGGCTGGACGGCGCTGGCCCGCCGGGTCATGCGCCGGCCACTGCTGTACGGCGGCGCGGCCGTCGCCATCCTGCTGATCTGTGCCTCGCCGCTGCGCCACCTCAATCTGGCGTTGGCCGACGACACGGTGCTGCCGGCCACCGCGGAATCCCACGTCGTGAACGACGCGATGCGCGACGACTTCATCGTCTGCCTGCCCTGCCAGATTCCCATCGTCGTGCCGGGGGTGGACGCACGCGACCCGGTCAACGCCGCCAGACTGACCGATTACGCGACTCGACTGTCCGCGCTTCCGGGTATTGCTCGCATCGACACCGTCACCGGCAGCTTCATGCAGGGAAAACGGATCGGTGAGGTACCCAAGGCGCCGACGGGATATGTGGGCACCCACGGTGGAGCCTGGCTGTCGGTGTGGCAGGGCGACACTTCTCCGGTGTCCGAGGAGGCGAAAGGCCTGGTCCGGGAGCTGAAGGCGACCCCGGCGCCCTTCGATGTCCTCATGGGTGGTCTTGCTCCCCATTTCCTGGACACCTCGCGCACGATCCTGCATCGTCTTCCCATCGCCTTCGCGGTTGTGATGGCCGCCACCTTCATCCTGTTGTTCCTGTTCACCGGCAGCGTGCTGCTTCCACTCAAGGCGATGTTCCTGAACTCGCTCAACCTCGCCGCGACGATCGGCCTGCTCGCCTTCGTCTTCCAGGAGGGTCACCTCCACAGCCTGGTCGGCGACTTCCAGGTCTCGGGAACGCTGGAGATGACGAGCCCGGTGCTGATGTTCTTCATCGCGTTCGGGTTGAGTATGGACTACGAGATCTTCCTGCTCGCCCGCATCCGCGAGGAGTACCAGCGCACCGGCGACAACAAGGAATCCGTGGCCATCGGGCTGGGAGTGACCGGCCCGCTGATCACCAGCGTGGCACTCGCCCTCGTGGTGGTCATGGTCGCGCTGTCCACCTCCCACATCAGCATGATCAAGCTCGTCGGCGTGGGCCTGACCGTCGCGATCACGCTCGACGTCACCGTCGTGCGGGCGATCCTTGTCCCGGCGTTCATGGCCCTCGCCGGCAAGTACAACTGGTGGGCTCCGGCGCCGCTGCGACGCCTGCACGACCGCTTCGGTCTGCGCGAGGACTCCGGCGAGACGGCTGTCGGCGCCGGTCCGGGTGGCGGCCCGCACACGGTGCCGGGGCAGCCCGGGCTGGCCGAGATGAACGGCGTGGCCGCGCCGGCCGGCCGTGGGGGCGGGTACGGCGTGCTGGCCTATGGTCTGCCGGGCCCGGGCTCATCGGGGTCGACACATCCGGGCGCAGGACGGGGCGGGGCCCTCGGACGGGGCGGGGCGCTGGGGCGGGGCGGGGCGCAACTGCCCGTCGGCAGGACCGATCGGCCGGCTGGTTTCGCCGGTCCCGAGGACGACGATCGTCGGCTCCCGGCGGTGCCGTCGTATGCGGCCTACGTGACCAACGGTGGCCCGGCCACGGGCGGACAGCCCGACCCGGGGGTCAGGATGACCACCAAGATCACGTATCAGCGAGGGCGTGCCGAGTCCGCCCGGTGGGACAGAACCGGCACCGCCCAGACGCCGACCTGGCACTACTTCCTGCGTAACCGCTGGCGGGCCGACGGCTCCGCTCCGCAGGTCGTGACCGGGACACGCGGGTTCGTCATCGATGGCATCCAGGTGGACGACCCCACGGTCCTCGACGCGGACTCGCACCGCTGACGCACGGGTAGCCCGCCCGCGGGGCCGGCCGGCCGAGGCTGACGGCCGGACCCGCGAGCCCGTGCCGTCTCGCGACGGTTGGCCTTCTGCGCCGCGCCGACGAGCTCTCTCTTCGACATCTTCGACCGACCTGGGATGCCCAGCTCACGGGCGGACTCAAGGAGAAGGGGACTTTTCGGCCGCCGCGGCGGCCCGTGCGCCGCCGAGCGGGTTGCCACTCCGGCGGGGCAGATCCGGGTGCATCCCGGCGGGCCGGTCGGGGGTGGTCCGGAAGACCACGTGGCCTGGCTCGAACCGGCCGGCGCTTCGATACACAGGGTGATGCTCTGACTGTCGTAGCGTGCCCGCTGACCCGACCACGTGAACACGGAGGACGCCATGCCCGCCGCCGATCCGCCCCGCCACCTGCGCTATCCGGCCCCTCCCTCCCGGCGCAGGATCCTCGGCCTGGCCGGTGCGGGCGTCGGGGGGTGGGCGGTCATGGGGTTCGCTGCCGGTCCGGTGGCGGCGAGCACCGTCGGCCTGCCGATCGCGGCCGCCGCGGGCCCGACGGGCTCCGCGGGGACCCGGGTGGTGCTCATCCCGCGGACGCTGAGCGCGACGTCGACGGGAACGGGCCCGGCGACCCCGGCCTTTCGCATCGGCTACCTGGCGGTCCGCTGGAGCGGTCCCGGCGGCCCGGGCCCGCGCCCGGGGGCGGCGGCCGGGTCGGGGAGCGGAGGCGCCGCGATCCGCCTACGGCGGGCGAACGGTGGCTACGGCTCGTGGAGCCCGCTGGCCGTCGGCTGCCCCGCGGAGCGGGACGACCGACCGGCCGGCGCCTCCTCCGCCCATGCGGTCCTGATGGGGGCCAGGACCGCCACCGGCTACGAACTTCGGGTGCCGCCGGGAGCCTCCGGGGTGGCCGTCACGGCGCTGAACACGACGTCCGGCCCGTACCGGCGACTGACGGTCCCGGACGTGACGGCCCAGGCCGCCCTCGCCGCCGTGGCCGGACTGTCCGCCGCGGCCGCCGCGGCCGAACCGAGGAGCCCGGTGCGGGCCCGAGCGGTGCCACGGCCGCGGCGCGCACCCCTCGCCGCGGCGGTGGGATCGGTTCCGGCGGCCGGACCCGCGCCGGCGGGCCAGACTGTTGCGCCGCCGTCCGCACCCACCGCACCCGCGGGTGCGGCGCCGTCGGCCCTCGGGCTGGTTTACCTGCCTCGAGCGGCCTGGGGCGCCGATGAGTCGCTGCGGCTCGATCCCGCCACCGGCCAGCCCTGGCAAACGAGCTACCATCCCGGCCAGGTGATCACCGTGCACCACACCGTGACGCCGAACGACGATCCGGACCCGGCCGCGACCGTGCGGGCGATCTACCACTTCCACACGGTGGAACGCGGCTGGGCGGACATCGGCTACCACTTCCTCATCGACGAGGCGGGCACCCTCTACGAGGGACGTTGGTCCGGGACCGACGGGGTTCCCGGCCACCGTCCGGACGGCCAGGTGGTCACCGGCGCGCACGTCGGCGGATTCAACGCCGGCAACGTCGGGGTCGCGCTGCTCGGCGACCACCGGACCCGGGCCCCGACGGCAGCCGCGCGCCGCTCGCTCGTGCTGGTTCTGCTGGCGCTCTCCGGCGCCCACAGCCTGAACCCCGTCGGCAGCGTCGACTACGTCAATCCGGTCGGCGGCGCCCGACGCCGGGTGTCGGCGATCAGCGGGCATCGTGACTGGATGGCCACCGAGTGCCCGGGGGCGGTCCTGTACACGGCGCTGGACGCCGTTCGCCTGGAGGTCGCCCAGTCGCTCCTGTGAGCCGATGACGTCCGGAGTGGCGGGTCCGGAGCGCGGCGGGTCCGGAGCGCGGCGAGTCCGGAGTGGCGGGCCCGGAGCGGGCCGCATGACCCAGGCCGGCCGGATCGGTCGGGTCATGCGGCCGGTTGAGGGGGTCAGGCACGCCAGCCGGCGTAGACGGCGAACCGGCCGTTCTTGACGATGCAGTCGACCGGATCGAAGCCGGCCCCGGTCAGCCAGGCGAGCTGGTCGGCGAGCGGCGCGCAGCGGTCGAAGGCCATCCGGCCCAGGGCGGCCTGCCATTCGGCGTCGTCCGAGCCCGCCGCCCGCGCGTGCCGCTCGTGCATCTCCTCGTACTGCCGGGTCAGGGCCGGGGTCGGCCCGTCGACCTGCTCCAGGTTCACGAAGAGACCGCCCGGCCGCAGTGCTGCGTGCACCCGCCGGAACAGGTCCCGCTTGCCGGGATCGTCGAGGTGATGGATGGCGAGCGCGGAGACGACGGCGTCGTGGGGTCCGGGCGGCAGCGCCGTGGAGAGGTCCGCCACGGTGGCGGCCTCGACGTTGTCGGCGGACAGCCGGGCCCGCGCCTTGGCGAGCATGGGGGCGGCGCCGTCGAACAGGTGCAGGCGTACCCCGGGCACCGCGGCGACCACGGCGGTGGCCAGCAGCCCGGTTCCCGCGCCGAGGTCGAGCACCCTGGGCCGGGTCCCGCCAAGCCGTGCCACCAGGTCGCCGACCGCCCCGTACAGCAGGTCGAACGAGGGGACGAGGCGGCGGCGCTCCGCGTCGTAGGTGGCGGGATCCCAGATGGGAGTCTCAGAATATGAGATTGCTGTCTCACTCATTGGACAAGCGTACGACGTGACCCGACCAGCCCGTGGCCGATCCGCCGTGGGCGCGGTACTCGCCCCCGCCGGCCCTGGCGCTCGCGCGGGCGGGGGCGGGTACCGCCCGTGCTCAGAACTCGAGGCTGATGCCCGTTCGCCGGCCGCTCTTGGTCAGGCGGGCATACGCGGCCGCCCCCTCGGTGGCGGGGTAGGTCTCCACCTCGCGGAGCACGATCTCCCCCCGCGCGATCGCGTCCATGATCGTGGCGAGCGTCCGGCCGTCCCCGTGGACGTTCAGGGCATGGGTCGCCACCTCGGCCCGTGGCGCCGGGGTCGTGGGCGGGGTGAGCCCGACGAAGGTGCCACCGGGCCGGACCAGATCGATGATTGACTCGCCGAGCAGGGCGGCATCGACGACGCCGTCCACCCCGTCGGGGAGCGCCGCGCGCACGGCCGCTGCCGGCTCGTCGGTGCGGGCGACGAAGATCTCCGCGCCCAGTCGCCGGACCGCCTGCTCGTCCTCGGGTCCGGCGAGCGCCGCGACGCGCGCCCCGGTGCCGGCGGCGAACTGGACGGCGAAGGCACCCACGGCCCCCGCCGCCCCGGTGACGAGGACGGTGGCACCCGTCCCCCGGTGCAGCTCCGTCACCGCCTGATGCGCCGTGAGCGCGTTGAGCGGGACGGTCGCGGCCAGTGCGGGAGCCACCGCGGGCGGGCGCGCGGCAAGGAGGTCGGCCGGCAGCACGACCTGCTCGGCGTGGGCCCCGCTCCGCGCGCCGACCCAGTCGATCAGGGCGACGACCGCCGTGCCGACCGGCCATCCCGTCACCCCCGCACCGAGCGCGTCGACGACACCCGCCAGCTCCCACCCGGCCACCACCTGCGGCAGCTGCTGGGTGGACAGCGCGGCGAAACCGCCGGCGCGGATGAAGGGGTCGACCGGGTTCACCCCCGCGGCCTCGACCCGGACCCGGACCTCCCCCGGGCCGGGCTGCGGCGTCGCAAGCTCCGTCAGGGTCAGCGGGCTGGTCTCGCCGTAGGCCGGGATCGTGAGCGCTCGCATCGGTTGTCCTCCGGTTCGGTGCCGCGGCGGGTGCCGCGGCGGTGGTCCGAACGCTACGAGCGTGAGTATCCTTTAGGTAGTAGTTACCCAAGAGTTCCCTAGTCTCCTGGAGGAATCTCTATGGCGACCCGGACGGCCGCGCAGCGGCGGGCCGAGGCGAAGGAGGCCTATGACGCCTTCATGGCGGCCTGCCCGTCTCGCAAGGTGTTCGAGACACTCAGCGACAAGTGGGTCGGCCTGGTGCTGGCCGCGATCTCGGCGGGACCGCGCCGGTACGGCGAGCTGAAGACGGAGATCGCCGGGGTCAGCCCGAAGATGCTCACCCAGACCCTGCGGACGTTGGAGCGCAGCGGGTTGGTCGACCGGACGGTCACCGCGTCGGTTCCCGTGCGCGTCGACTACGAGCTGACGGCACTCGGTCGTGACCTCTATCCCCTGATCACGCCCCTCAAGGCCTGGGCCGAGAACAACGTCGAGGCGATCCGTGCGGCAGAGCAGGCGTACGACCTGCGTACCTCCGCGCGGCAGCCGACGGCCGTCACGGGTGCGACGGCCGTCATGGATCCGGCGGATACCGGTGCGCTCAGCGCACCTCGGTGAGCGTGCCCTTCTCGACGGAGTAGACGAACCCACGGACCGAGTCCTTGTGCGGGATGAAGGGGCTGGCCGTGATGCGGGCGATCGACTGCCGGACGTCGTCCTCCAGGATCGTGAAGGTCTCGACGGCCCACGGGGGGCGAATGCCCGTCTCCGCGGCGATCTGCGCCTTGAACGCCTCGTCGGTGAACGTGAGCATGCCGCAGTCGGTGTGGTGGATGAGGATGATCTCCTCAGTTCCCAGCAGCCGTTGGCTGATGGCGAGCGACCTGATCTCGTCGTCGGTCACCGCCCCGCCCGCGTTGCGGATCACGTGTGCGTCACCCTCGGTCAGGCCCAGCACGCCGTAGACGTTCAGCCGGGCGTCCGTGCACGCCACGACCGCGACCCTCAGCTTCGGGGGCAGCGGCAGGTCGCCGGCGGTGAAGTCGCGGGCGTACCGGGCGGCGTTGCCGAGTAGGTCGTCGGTGACGGTCATCTCGCTGCTCCAGACGGAGTTCGGGCGGCCTGCCGCATGGCTGGCCGTGGTGCCGCGATGAAGACGGGCGGCATTGCGTGACCCGTGACGCTGCGGACCCGTGACGCTGCGGACCCGTGACGCCTCCGACAGGGACGTCGCCGAACGACGCTCGACGGCCGTGCACCGGTGCCGGGGTGGGGCCCGTCAGCCGAAGGAAGCCGAGCGGCCGCCGGAACAACTGGCCGTGGAGACGAGCAACAGGTCGACGTGCCGTCTGTGCGCCAGCGGAGGCGGAGTCGGCATGTACGAACCGAAACACCGGGAGACCGTTTCGCCAACCGCGAGGATAAGTGACCCATATCACATTCCCACCGTGGGACTGAACAAACACGCCGGTCATGGCCTCCGAGCGGCCGGTAGCGAGCCGACTCGCGATTCCCGCGCGGCGTCAGGCGCCGAGATGCTCCGTCAGGAATCGTTCGATCCGAACCCAGGCATCGGCGGCGGCGACCGGCTCGGGACCGATCCCGGCGGCGCGCAGCACCGGGTGCAGGACCCGCGGGCCGCTCGGGCTGCCGTCCGGCCGGGCGCTGAGGAACGCGTGTCCGGCCGTCGGGTACTCCTTGACGTCGTGCGGGACGCCGGCCCGGTCCAATGCCGAGGAAAGCCGCCCGGCGGCCCCCCGTAGGGTCCGGTCCCGGCCGCCGTAGCTCGCCACCACCGGGCACGCCGCCCGCAGCGAGGCGTCGAGCTCGCGGGGAAGCGGACCGTAGTTGACCGCCGCGACCTCGAAGCCCCGGCCCGCGCTGAGCAGGGCGAGGCCGCCACCGAGGCAGAAGCCGATCACGCCCACCCTTCCGTTGCATGCCGGCAGCGCGGTCAGCCATCGCCGCGCCGCCTCGATGTCGTCGAACGCCCGCCCACGCCCGGAGGACAGCGCCCGCACCGTGGCCACCAGGCAGCGGCGGGCGCCGCCCGCGCTGAACAGGTCCGGGGCGAGGGCGAAGTAGCCGAGGCCGGCGAGGCGGTCGGCGATCGCGCGTACGGTCTCGTCCAGACCCCACGCCTCGTGCAGCACGATCACGCCGGGACGCAGGGCGCCCTTGATGAACGGCGCGTCACCGGGGGCCGGGGCCGGGGTCGGGCCGACGGCGGCCGGTCGGGCCAGGTACGCGCTGAGGCCCGGGGAGATGTTCAGAACGTCAGCGAATCCGGACAAATTGACCGTGGTCACGATGTCCACCCCCTCGTCCGCCGGTCGCGCGGGCGACACGGTACCGCGCTTCGCGGCGGGCGCGGGTTGGTCGTCCCGGCTCGGCCGTCGCGGCGGAAACGGATCGCCGGGCGAACGCCATGGTTGAACGTGCTGTGCTGCACGTCACATTATGTGCTCTTGACCGAGGAAAGCCGACCTACTCAGAGTGAAAAGGGTGCGCACCTCGCTGTTGTTGACGTGCCGCCGCTGCATCGATTTCGGACGCGCCGAATCCAGCCGCTGTCGTTGATGCGGAGGTAACCGGCGTTCCCGCGTGAGCCGGGATCCGTCCGTGTGGGGTGTCGGGAATCCTTCGCCTCCAACCCAGGCCCAGCGCCCCCCGAGCCCAGGCCCAGCGCCTGCGGCCCAGGCCCCACGACCGCCGCGAAAGTTCTGCGCCTGCAGCTCGAAAGCCCTGCGCCCGCCGTTCGCCAGCCGGTTCCCATCGTCCGAGGAGTGCCCGTTGCGTCTCGTGCAGGATTGCGCCCGATGACCCCCCGCCCACCGCTGCACCTCGCCCTCGCGCTGGACGGGGCCGGTTGGCATCCGGCAGCCTGGCGGGAGCCGCGCGCGCGGACCGCGGAGCTGCTCGACGCCCGGTACTGGACCGACCTGGTCCAGGAGGCCGAGCGTGGCCTGCTCGACTTCGTCACGATCGAGGACTCCCTCGGCCTGCAGTCGGACCGGTTCGACGGGCCGGACGACCGGACCGATCGGGTTCGCGGCCGGCTCGACGCCGTGCTCATCGCCGCTCGGGTCGCCCCGCTGACCTCGCGGATCGGTCTCGTCCCGTCGATCGTCGCCGGGCACACCGAGCCCTTCCACATCTCCAAGGCCATCGCGACGCTGGACTACGTCAGCTCCGGGCGGGGCGGGGTCCGGGTGCGGGCCGGCACCGGTGGGGCCGAGGCCGAGCTGTTCGGCCGGCGGACGATTCCCGGGATCGCGGCGGCTGACCTGGGGCGGCCCGAGGTCGTCGCGCTGATCACCGAGTTGTTCGACGAGGCGGCGGACTATGTCGAGGTCGTCCGCCGGCTCTGGGACAGCTGGGAGGACGACGCCGAGATCCGCGATCTCGCCACCGGTCGGTTCGTCGACCGGGACAAGCTGCACTACATCGACTTCGAGGGACGCTGGTTCAGCGTGCGCGGGCCCTCGATCGTGCCCCGCCCGCCGCAGGGCCAGCCGCCGGTGACCGTCCTCGGTCACGGCACGGTGCCCTACCGGCTCGGGGCGCGCCAGGGCGACGTCGTCTACGTGACGCCTCGCGACGCCGACGACGCCCGCCGGATCGTCGAGGAGATCCGGGCCGAGCAGGCTGCGGCCGGTCGGGGCGACGAGACCGTGCACGTGTTCGCCGATCTGGTCGTCCACCTCGCCGACTCGGCGGCGCAGGCCGCCGACAACCGTGCGCGGCTCGACGAGCGGGCCGGCGCGCCCCAGGTCAGCGACGCGCTCATCGTCGCCGGTACCCCCGCCGAACTCGCCGATCTCCTGCTCGACTGGCAACCGGCCGGGCTGTCGGGCTTCCGGCTGCGTCCGGCGGCCATCCCGCACGACCTGGAGGGCATCACCCGGGGGCTCGTCGGTGAACTCCAGTCCCGCGGGGCGTTCCGCACCGCCTACGAGGCCGCCACGCTCCGGGGCCTGCTCGGCCTGCCCCGACCCGTCAACCGCTACGCCGCGGCCGCCACCACCTCCACCGCCACCACCTCCACCGCCACCGCCGCCGTCTAGCCCGCCGCCGTCCAGCCCGCCGCCGGCCGAGCCGGCAGCCGGCAGCCCTGCACACATCAGCGGAGGACCTCCATGAGCAGGCCGACCAAGCAGATCCACCTGGCGGCGCACTTCCCCGGGGTGAACAACACGACGGTGTGGAGCGACCCCGCGGCGGGCAGCCAGATCGAGTTCAGCTCGTTCGCCCACCTCGCCCGCGCGGCCGAGCGCGCCAAGTTCGACTTCTTCTTCCTCGCCGAGGGCCTGCGCCTGCGCGAACAGAACGGTCGCATCCACGACCTGGACGTCGTCGGCCGGCCCGACACGTTCACCGTCCTGGCCGCGATCGCGGCGGTCACCGACCGTCTGGGGCTCGCCGGCACCATCAACTCCACCTTCAACGAGCCCTACGAGGTCGCCCGGCAGTTCGCCAGCCTCGACCACCTCTCCGCCGGGCGGGCCGCCTGGAACGTCGTCACCTCCTGGGACGCCTTCACCGGGGAGAACTTCCGCCGCGGCGGCTACCTCGCGGAGCAGGATCGCTACGAGCGGGCCCGGCGCTTCCTGAACACGGCCTGGGAGCTGTTCGACTCCTGGCACGGCGACGAGATCGTCGCGGACAAGGACACCGGGCAGTTCCTGCGCGAGCCGCGGCCGGGGACGTTCGCGCACCACGACGACTTCTTCGACATCAGCGGGCAGTTCAACGTCCCGCGCAGCCCGCAGGGCCGGCCGGTGATCTTCCAGGCCGGTGACTCCGAGGCCGGCCGGGAGTTCGCCGCCTCCTCGGCGGACGCGATCTTCAGCCGGCACAGCACGTTCGAGGACGGACAGGCGTTCTACGCCGACATCAAGGGCCGGCTCGCCAAGTTCGGCCGCCGGCCCGACCAGTTGGTGGTCCTGCCGGCGGCGACGTTCGTCCTCGGCGACACCGACGCCGAGGCGCGCGAGCGGGCCGAGGTGATCCGCCACCAGCAGGTCAGCGGGGCGACGGCGATCCTGTTCGCCGAGCAGTTGTGGAACCGCGACCTGTCGGCCTACGACCCGGACGGGCCGGTCCCCGAGGTCGACCCGCTGCCGGGGGAGAACACGATCTCCAAGGGGCGGGCCAGCGTGCGGATGTTCGACGACCGGCTGGCCACGGCGCGTCGCTGGCGCGAGCTGGGTGAGGCGAAGAAGCTCTCGCTGCGCGAGGTGGTCATCGAGGTCACCGGGCGGCAGTCCTTCATCGGTTCGGCCGCCACGGTCGCCGAGACCATCAACCGGTTCGTCCAACAGGACGCCAGCGACGGCTTCATCCTCGTCCCGCACATCGTCCCGGGCGGGCTGGACGAGTTCGCCGACCAGGTCGTGCCGCTGCTACAGGAACGAGGCGTCTTCCGCTCCGAGTACACCGGCACGACCCTGCGCGAGCATCTCGGCCTGGAGCTGCCCGGCTGAGCCGACTGTGGGTGGGTGCCGACTGCGGGTGGGTGCCGGCTCCGGGTGGGTGCCGGCTCCGGGTGGGGGTGCCGGCCCCGGCCGGGGGCGGTTTCTGCTGAGCCCCGGCCGGGGGCGGTTCAGCCGGCGAGTGCGCGAAGCCCGCCCGCGGCAAGCGCCGGCACGGCCTGGCCGACGAGGTCGAAACCCTCTCCGACGGTGTTGCCGGCGAGATGCCGGGCATGGATGCCCTCGGCGATCACCACCAGCTTGAAGTAGCCGAGCGCCAGGTAGAAGTCCATGTTCACGATGTCCCGGCCGGACTCGCGCGCGTAGATCTCGATCATCTCGTCCCCGCCGGGCATCCGGTCGCTCGCCGCGGCCGCCGAGCCGCCGAGCACCGGATCGAAGTCCGGGTCGCGGTAGACGACGGTGAGCCCCAGGTCGGCCAGCGGGTCGCCGAGGGTCGCCATCTCCCAGTCCAGCAGGGCCCGCACGGCGCCGATGTCGGCCGGGTCCAGCACGAAGTTGTCGATGCGGGCGTCGCCGTGCACGATCGACGCGTCACTCTCCGCCGGCACCGCGGCGTCCAGCCGGGCGTGCAGCGCGTCGAGGTCCGGCAGCGGCCGGGTCCGCACCCGATCCCACTGCCCCCACCAGCGGTCGACCTGGCGGCGCAGGTAGCCCTCGGGTCGGCCGAACCGCTCCAGCCCGACGGCACGGTGGTCCACGGCGTGCAGCCGGGCGAGGGTGCGCAGCAGGTTCTCGGCGCAGCGGCGCACGTCGGCGTCGGAGTAGGGGGCCAGGTCGGCGCGGCTGCGCAGGACCACCCCGTCGACCAGGGAGACCATCGCGAACGGCACCCCGAGCACGGCGGGGTCGTCGCAGTAGACGACCGCCTCGGCCACCGGAATCGGCGTCTGGCGCAGCGCGGCCACCACCCGGTACTCGCGTCGCATGTCGTGGGCCGAGGGCGTCAGGTTCCCCAGCGGGGGCCGGCGCAGCGCCCAGTGCGCGGCGTCGTCCCACACGTGGTAGGTCAGGTTCGACCGGCCGCCGCTGAGCAGGGTGGCCCGCAGCGGCCCGGACCGGCCGGGGACGGCGGCGTCGAGGTAGGCGGACAGCGCCGCCAGGTCCAGGCCCGGCGGGGAGACCAGCCCCTCCTCGGCGCCGTGCGGGGGATCGAGCGGGGTCATGAGGCCGACTCCAGGGCGCCGGTCGCCTTCAGCCGCTGCTTGACCGCGCGCCGGGCGAGCGCCCAGCGATGGGTCTCCGATGCTCCGTCGTAGATCCGGAAGGCGCGGACCTCGTTGAGGTAGCGGCCCAGCAGCAGCTCGCCGGAGACGCCGGCGGCGCCGCAGAGCTGGATGGCCCGGTCGACGACCCGCCAGATCGCCTCGGCGACGAACGTCTTGGTCATCGCGGTGGACTGCGCCGCGCGCTGTCCCTGATCGAGCTCCCAGCAGGCCTGCAGGATGAGGCTGCGGGAGGCGGCGATGTCGATCTCCGAGTCGGCGATCATCTGCTGCGCCATGCCGAGCTCGACGAGCTTCGAGCCGAACAGGCGGCGTTCGGCGATCCGGTCGATGGCGATGTCCTGGGCCCGCCGCGCGATGCCGAGCCAGCGCATGCAGTGCGTCATCCGGGCCGGGCCGAGGCGCACCTGCGCGTAGGCGAAGCCCTGGTCGAGCTCGCCGAGGATCGCCGAGTCCGGCACCACGCAGTTGTCGAAGATCACTTCGCAGTGGCCGCCGATCATGGCCTGGTCGAGGGTGTCGATGTGCCGGACGACCTTCAGGCCGGGATTGTCGGCGTCGACGAGGAACATCGTCGCGCCGCCGACGGTGCCGACCTTGCCGGAGGTACGGGCGAAGCAGATCGCGTAGGCCGCGCCGTCCGCGCCGGTGGAGAACCACTTGTGGCCGTCGATGCGCCAGCCGTCGTCGACCCGGACGGCCGTCGTCGTCAGTGCCGCCGGATCCGAGCCGGCCCCGGGCGCCGGCTCCGTCATCGCGAAGAAGGACCGGATCTCGCCGCTCGCGAGGGGGCGCAGGTACCGCTCCTTCTGCTCGTCGGTCGCGATGATTTCGAGCATGTGCATGTTGCCCTCGTCGGGCGCGGAGCAGTTCAGCGCCAGCGGCCCGAACAAGGAGTAGCCGGCGGCCTCGAACACGGGTGCCCGCGCCGTCATGCCGAGCCCGAGGCCGCCGTACTCCTGGGAGACGTGCGGGGCGAACAGCCCGGCGTCGCGGGCCGCCGCCTGCAGTCGCGTGCGCAGTGCCTCCCCGCCGGCCGAGACCACTCCGGCGTACCGCTCCTCCTCCGGGATCACGACGTCGCGGACGAAGGCAGCCGTGCGTTCGACGAGGTCGACGACCTCCGGTGGCTGCGAAAAATCAATGGTCATGACGATCTCCCGCCTCGGTGCGAGCGCCGGCCCCCGGCTGGACGGGTCGGCGGAAAAGGCTAATGCTCAGTAGCCTTGATAACAGGGGTGGCCGCGATCCGCCAGCCTTGAGGGAAAATCAACCCTGCTAGCATGGGTGTTGTGCGGGGTGCAGTCCGCATGCCCGCGGCTACCGGTTCTTAGTCGCGGCGGTTCTCGTGGGCGGGGATGCATGAGTGGATCGGACCGGGCCGTGCTTGCGCGGCCACAGCTCACCCCGCGCGGGCGGGCGATCCGCGACGCGGCGCTGAAGCTGTTCGCCGAACGCGGCTACGAGGCCACCACCACGACCGAGATCGGCGCGGCGGTCGGCATCCGGGGTCCGAGCCTGTACAAGCACGTGAGCTCCAAGCAGGACCTGCTCGTCGCGATCATGCTCGACGCGATGGACGTCCTGCACGACGTCCACGCCCTCGCCGTCGCCGATGTCGACGACGTCGCGGACCGGCTGCGCCGCGCCGTGGAGGCCCACGTGCGCTTCCACACCCGCCACCGGCTGGAGGCGTTCGTCGGCAACCGGGAGATCCGCAGTCTCGACGAGGCCAACCGGGCGGTGGTCGTCGCCCGGCGCAGCAGCTACGAGCGGCTCATCCGGGGGCTGATCGAGGAGGGGGTCGCCGCCTCCCGGTTCCACGTGGCCTCGGTCAAGCTCGCTTCCTACGCCCTGCTCGACCTCGGGATGGGGGTGGCCGCCTGGTACCGCGAGGACGGCGACCTGAGCGAGGACGAGATCGTCTACACGTACGGTCGGTTCGCGCTGACCCTGGTCGGCGCGGCAGGCTGACCGCGGGACCGGCTGACCGCAGGCCGCGGGCGTCACGCTCGTCGGCCTGCCGCGCGTCAGCCGCCCGCCGGTCGGCGTGGTCCGCCCGTTTCGGCGAGGTGGTGGGCTCCGCCGGCATGCAGGTCCGCGCGCAGCTTGTGCTTGCGGACCTTGCCCGCCGCGGTCCGCGGCAGATCGGTGACGAGCACGAGTCGTTCCGGGGTCTTCTGCTTCGCGGCGCCGGCGGCGGCGAAGTGCGCCCGCACGTCGTCAAGGTCGAGGACCGACCCCGGCCGCGGCAGGACGAAGACGCAGACGCGTTCGCCGGTGCGGTCGTCCGGTTCGGCCACGGCGGCCGCCTCCGCGACGGCCGGGTGCGTCAGGAGCAGGTCCTCGACCTCCTTCGAGGAGACGTTCTCCCCGTTGCGGACGATGATGTCCTTGATGCGATCGGTGATCGTGAGGTAGCCGTCGGCGTCGACCCGGCCGATGTCCCCGGTGCGCAGCCAGCCGTCGGCGGTGAACGCGGTCGCGTCGAGCGCCGGATCGCGGTAGCCAGCGAACTGCTCCGGGCCGCGGGTGACGATCTCGCCCTCCTCGCCGGGGCCGAGATCGTGGCCGGCGGGGTCGAGGATGCGTACCTCGCTGCCCGGCAGCACCAGCCCGTCCGTGGCGGCCCGCCGGTCGAGCGGGTCGGCCGCGCTGCCCGAGCTGATCGTCGGATGCTCGCTGGAACCGTAGGCGCGGTAGGCGCTGACGCCGGCTCGCTCGGCCCGCTCGACGAGCGCGGGAGACACACTGGCCCCGCCGACGAGGAAGTCGCGCAGAGGGCCGAGGCCGCGGCCGTCGCGCTGGGCCGCGTCCAGCAGAGCGGTCAGGTGAAACGGCACTCCCGCGGACGCGGTCACGCCGTGGGCATGGACGAGCTCGATCGCCTCCGCCGCGTCGAACCGTTCGAGGAAGACGGTCGGCAGCCCGTCGACGAGGGTCCGCAGCAGCACGCTCAGCCCGGCGATGTGGCCGGGCGGGAACAGGTCGAGGTAGCCGAAGTCGGGTTGGCCGGCGCGCAGGCCGCGCAACGAGGCGACCTCCGAGGCGACCGAGCGGTGGGTGTGGGTGACGCCCTTGGGCGCGGCGGTCGTCCCCGACGTGTAGACGAGTACGGCGACCTCGTCGAGCGGCCGGGTGCACGGCGCCAGCGGCGGGGCCAGTTCGAGCTCCTGCCATGGCACGGTGCTGGCCGGTGCGGCGCCGGTGCCGGCCGGCGATGCGGCGGCCGGCGATGTGGCGGCCGGCGATGTGGCGATCGATGGGGTGGCGGACGGTGAGGCGGTGCCGTCGGCGACGGTGACGATGTGGCGCAGGGCCGGCAGCCCGTCGGGCGCCCCGCGCAGCTCGGTGATCTCCGCCGCCCGCTGCGCCGGCAGGATGATCGCGCTCGCCCCCGACTGCCGCAGGATGAAGGCGACCTCGCGGATCCCGTAGATGGGCACGATCGGCAGCAGCACCGCCCCGCGTAACAGCACCGCGGCGTGCGCGATCGCGCTCTCCACCCGGCTGGTCAACTGCAGCGCCACGACGTCTGCCGGGCCGATCCCGCGTGCGGCGAGGCCGCCGGCGACCCGCGCGGCCCGCTCGTACAGCGTGCCCAGATCCGTGACGAGGGTGCGGACCGGACTGCGGAAGACCAGCCGGGTGGCCGGATGGTCCGCCGCGCCCAGGTGCAGCAGCTCGGCGAGCGGGAGTGGCGCGATCTCGGGCAGCGGCCGGACCGGCGTGAGCGACCGCGGCGGGCTGGTGGTCGACGGTGCCCCGCCTGTCGTGGCCGGCTCGGTCAGGTGGGCAGGACCCGCGTTCTCCAGGTTCACCGGCGCTCCTCGGGTCGGCGAGAGTGGCGAGAGTATGGCGGCCGCCACATCCAGGAAGATATACCTAGTTCACTAGGGGCGGGTGGTCGTCGCAGGAGCAACTCCCACGTCGTGGCGCGGCGAGCGGCTGCCGCCGCCACGCACCGTCCCGGCACCCGCGCTCCGTTGGGAGATGTCGTGGAGCCGGGGCTCCGAGTGGCGTGCACTTGCCTGCGGTTCTTTCAGGTATCTAAAATAACCATGTCAACTGGGTCGCGATCGATGTCGTCGAGTTCCGTGCCATCGAGGTCCGTCGACAGCGCGCGAGTCGACAGCACGCGATCTGAGCGGCAGGCAACCGTCTGCACGGCGCAACCCCATGCGGAGGCAGGACGACATGGCAAAGATCTGGGCGAACTCCGGCGACTCGCACTTCCTGGAGCCCGACGACCTGTGGCGGTCGAACCTGCCGCCGCGGCTGGCCGAGCTCGTGCCGAGGGCGGAGAAGGACCCCGACGGCACCTACGAGACCGTCTACGTCGACGGCCAGTCCTTCCGGCGCAAGCTGCCGAACGTGCAGGCCCAGGAGTTCCTCGACGAGAGCAGCCGGGCGCCCGGCGCGCGGGACGCGACTCTGCGCCTGGCCGACCTCGACACCGAGGGCGTCTGGGGCGAGCTGGTGTTCCCGTCGCTGGGCCTGTGGAGCTCGTCGTTCCGCACCCCCGAGGTGCTGCGCGAGGCACTGCGGGTCAGCAACGACTGGGCGATTGAAGCGATCATGAAGGTCTCGCCGCGGCTGGTCCCGACCGCGCAGGTCTCCACGCTGCAGGTCGACGACGCGGTGGCCGAGCTGGAGCGCACCGCCGAGCTCGGCTACCGCGCGGTGTTCCTGCCGACCACCCCGCACCCGCTGGCCGACGACTGGAACCGTGACTCCTGGGAGCCGTTCTGGGCGGCGGCGGAGGCGGCGAACATGGTGCTCGCCTTCCACGTCGGCACCGACCCGATCGACATCGGCAGCCAGCAGGTCGGCGTCGTCTACCGCGGCCCCGGCGGCGCGGTGCTGAACTACACCGAGACGACGTTCTCCGGCCAGCGGGCCGCGATGAAGCTCGTCGCCTCCGGCGCGCTCGACCGGCATCCGGACCTGAAGGTCCTCGTCGCCGAGGGCGGTGCGACCTGGGTGCCCTTCCTCGCCGACCGCATGACCGAGGGCTACCGCCAGCACCACATGGCGGTGCGGCCCAAGCTGAAGCGCAGCCCCAAGGAGATCCTCTACTCGCAGGTCTACGCCTCCTTCCAGCACGACGCCTCCGCGGTCGCCGCGCTGACCGGCATGGGCTACCGCAACGTCATGTGGGGCAGCGACTACCCGCACATGGAGGGCACGTTCGGCCACACCCAGGAGACGCTGCACGGGCTGTTCGACGGCGTGTCGGACGACGTCCGTAAGCGGATCACCATCGACACGTTCCTGGAGCTGTTCCCGGGCGTCGGTGAGCCGGCCGTGGCAGCGGCCGCGTGAGCGCGTCGGGTCCGTTCGACACGGCGATCGTCGGGGTCGGCGCCACGCCGTACTACCGGCGCGGGGGCTCCGCGCCGCAGACCATCACCGAGCTCGCCGGCAAGGCGATCCTCGCCGCCTGCGAGGACGCCGGCCTGTCGGTCAGGGACATCGACGGCTTCGCCTACTACTCGGGGGCGGGCGCCGGCTACGGCCAGTCGATGGACACCGCCACGTTCATGGAGACCCTCGGCATCCCCGAGGTGACCTTCTCCGCCGCCCTCACCTCGGGTGGCGGCGGGTCGGCGGGGTCGATCGGGCTGGCCCGCGCGGCGATCCTCGCCGGGGACGCCACCGTCGTCGTCACCGTGATGGCGCTGCAGCAGGTCAAGCAGCGTCTCGGCACGGTCTTCGGCGCGGTCGCGCCGAGTCCGGAGAACTCGTTTCTGCAGCCGTCGGGCCTGGTCGGCCCCGGGCATCTGATGTCGGTGCTGGCCCGGCGGCACATGCACGACTACGGCACCCGCCGGGAGGCGTTCGCCGAGATCGCCCTGTCCAGCCGGGCGAACGCACTCACCCGGCCCAAGGCGATCATGCGCACCCCGCTGACACTGGACGACTACTTCAACGCCCGGATGATCGCCGACCCGCTGTGCCTGTTCGACTTCTGCCTGGAGACCGAGGGCGCCGTCGCGGTCCTCACGACCAGCGCGGAGCGGGCGAAGGACCTGCGGCGCACGCCGGTCGGCGTGGTCGCCGCGGCGCACGGCGGCGTGCGCGAGTGGGGCCGGGCGTTCGCCTGGTACGGGATGCCCGACGAGTACTTCGCCTCCTCCGGACACGCCCCGATCGCCCGGCGGCTCTACGACCGGGCCGGGATCACCCCCGACGACATCGACGTGGCGCTGATCTACGACCACTTCACCCCGATGGTCCTCATGCAGCTCGAGGACTACGGCTTCTGCAAGAAGGGGGAGGGCGGCCCGTTCGTCGAGTCCGGCGCGATCCGGTACAAGGGCGGCTCGATCCCGGTCAACACGCACGGCGGCCAGCTCTCGGAGGCCTACATCATCGGCATGACGCACATCGTGGAAGGCGTCGAACAGATCCGCGGCACCGCCGTCAACCAGGTGCCGGACGCGAAGCTCGCGCTCGTCACCGGCGGGCCGGCCGCCCTGCCGGTCAGCGGCCTGATCCTGGGACGGATGCGATGAGCACCCTGACGACGACCCTGCCGCCCGCCGGCATCCAGATCACCACCGACTCGGCGACCGAGCCGTTCTGGCAGGCGGCGAAGGAGAGCCGGCTGGTCGCGCCGAAGTGCGCCGACTGCGGGACCTTCCGGCTGCCGCCGTCGCCCTTCTGTCCGAACTGCCAGTCGCAGAACGTCGACTGGGTGACCCTGTCCGGACGGGCAACGGTGTACAGCTTCAGCATCGTCACGGGCGTGCCCGGCCAGCCGGAGCTGACCCTGGCCGCCGTCGTCGTGGACCTGCCCGACGCACCGGGCGCCCGGCTGGTGAGCAACGTCATCGACGCCGATCCGGACGAGGTCCGGATCGGGACGCCGCTCACCGTCGAGTTCATCGAGATCGCCGACGGGTGGAAGCTGCCCGTGTTCCGGGTCGCGGCCGACGGAGCCCCCGCCGACCGGTGAGCACCCGCCGGTCGCCGAGAACGCGCGACTCTCAGATACCTGAAAGTATTATGTCGCGTACGTCACGCGTGGGAGGGGGGCGCATGGAGCGGGTGGCCGCGGTGAGCACCGCGTCGGCGGTCGCCCATGTGCTGCGCGAGGAGATTCTCAGCCGCCAGGACGGTGACCTCTACCTGGGGCAGGAGGACGAGCTGCTGGCCCGGTTCGGGGTGAGCCGGCCGTCGCTGCGCCAGGCCGTGCGGCTGCTGCAGGCCGAGGGGATCCTGACCGTCCGCCGCGGCCATCACGGCGGGCTGTACGGGCAGCGGCCCGACGCGGCCGGCGTCGCCCACGTGGCCTCGGTGTTCCTGCGGACCCGGCGGGCCTCCCTCGCCGACATCAGCGCCACCTACACGCTCATCACCACGGAGTGTGCTCGGCTGGCCGCCCTCAACCCGGACGGGGTCGAGCGCCGTCGGCTGCTGACCTTCGTCGAGCAGGCCGCCGGCGGCAGCCAGCGCGACCATGCCCGGGCCCGGGTGCAGTGGGGGATCCTGCTCGCCGAGCTCGCGCGCAGCCCCACCCTGCAGCTGTTCGAGGACGTGCTCGGCTCGTTGTCGCGTTACCCGACCACTCGGCCGCTCCTGCTGGACCCGGACAGCATCGCGCTGGCCTGCGAGCAGTGGCGGCAGGTCGCCGAGGCGGTCGGCGACGGGGACGCCGACACCGCGGCGGCGCTGTCCCGCGAGCACGGCGACGCGCGGGTCCGCTACATCCGCGACCTCCCCGAGGACCTTCTCGGCTGGTGAGCCCGCACCCGGGTCCGGTGTGCCCGCCGGAGCCGTGACGGTTCCCGGCGCGGTCCGGGGTGCTCCGCGCCGGGTCGGCCCAGCGGTCAGGCGGCGGCGACGGCGCTCATGAGACGCACCGCCGACTCGGCGTAGCGGGCGCGGCGCCGGTCGCTGACCATGAAGGCCGGGCTGGACAGGAACGCGAGGTCGGGCAGGGCCTTGCGGGTCGCCAGGCGCTGGGCGGCCTCTTCGGGGTCGCCGCACAGGGCGATCGCGTCGAGCATCTCGTCGCTGACGGCCGCGGCCATCCCCGGGATGTCCCCGGAGCGGAACGCGGTGCGGATCGCGGCCACCTCGTCACCCCAGCCGTGCAGCTCGACGAGGGTGTCGTAGGTCTTCACCGTGAGGTAGAAGGCGATCTGGAGCCGGGCGTCGCGCCGTCCCCGCTCCGGGTCCTGTTCGTCGACGGCGGTGATGAGCCAGCCCCAGCGGCGCAGCGACTCCGGGTCCCGCCCGGCCGCGGTGGCGCCCTCGTGCAGGTTCGGGCGAATCGTCTCCGCCCACCACCGGTCGGTGAAGATGCCGTGGCCGAGGATGCCGTCGGCGGTCCGCCCGGCGGCGGTCACCATCCGCCGGTTGAACGAGCCGAGCAGGATCGGCACGTCGAGCCGGCCGAGGACGGGGGCGCGGATGTCGGCGTGGATCGGGTAGAACTCGCCCTCGTGCACCACGGGCCGACCGTTCTCCGCGGTCAGGTAGGCGCGGATCGCCCCGACGAGGTCCTCCATCCGGCGCACCGGCTCGCTGGCCGCAGACGCGAACCACTCGGTGTTCATCCGGTAGGTGCCGGACCCGAGGCCGAGGAAGATCCGCCCGGGGGCGCGTGCGGACAGGTGCCGCAGCGCCGAGGCGTGTACGAAGGGTGAGCGGGCGAACGCGTAGGCGATGCCCGGCCCGACCAGGGCCCGGTGGGTGGCGGCGACCATCTCGCCCGTTGTCAGGTAGGAGTTCGTGTCGGCGAACTCGCCGGCGCAGAAGGCGGTGGCCCCGGCCTTTTCGGCCAGCTCCGCGACCTGCGGGCCCGGCCAGGGAAGTCCCCACTGCACGTCTCGACACCTCCGCGTCGGGAGCATGGCGCCCCGCCGGCGCCACGGGCGCCGATCGGCCGGTGAGAACCGCCGCTCCAGTTCTTGTCTTCCTCGCGAACTTAGTAAACCATGTAACCTCGCAACGACGTTCACGTGGCGGCGGCCGTCGCCGCGGACGGGGTCCGTGCAACGCGGGGCCCCGACGACCTGAGCCCAGGCGATGAGCAGGGCTCCGACCGACGAACAGGGCCCGCCGACGGACGCGGGGTCCGCAGACGAGGAGGAGGCGTGGTGGCAGCCGTGGAGACCGTCGACCGGCCCCGGCAGGGCGAGTTCCTCGGCCCGCTGCGGGAGTTCCTGGCCGCGCACGCGAGCCCGCCGCCCCGTGGCGGCAGTGCGCGGCTCACCTGGGCCCGCGCCTTCCATGCCGACCTGACCGACGCGGGGCTCGCGGCGCCGGGGTGGCCGAAGGAGGTCGGCGGCATGGATCTGTCGCTGCCCGACCAGATCGCCTACCACCGGGAGATGACGAGGGCCCGGGCCCCCCGGCACCCGTGCGGCCTGTCGTTCATCGTGGCCCCCACCCTGATCCGCCATGGCACGCCCGCGCAGAAGGACCGCTTCCTGCGTCCACTGCTGCGCGCGGACGAGTTCTGGTGCCAGGGCTTCTCGGAGCCCGGCGCCGGCAGCGAGCTGACGGCGCTGTCGACGAGGGCCGTGCGCGACGGCGACCACTACGTCGTCACCGGCCAGAAGGTGTGGACCAGCCAGGCGCACCTCGCCGACTGGATGTTCGCACTGGTGCGCACCGGTGAACCGGGGCCGAAGGGGATCAGCTACCTGCTGCTGTCGATGACCTCGCCGGGGCTGACGGTGCGCCCGCTGCGCGACATCAGCGGCGGAACGCACTTCGCCGAGGTGTTCCTCGACGAGGTGCGCGTGCCGGTCGAGAACCTGGTCGGCCGGGAGGACGACGGCTGGTCGATCGCGCGCACGAGCCTGGGCCACGAGCGGGCCACCGCGTTCCTGTCGGACGAGTTCCGCTACCGCCGGGTGGTCAGCGAGCTGATCGCGCTCGCCGCCGGGTCGCCGGCCGGGGACGACCCGGTGGTGCGCCAGGACCTCGCGCGGATGGAGGCCGGGGTGCGCATCCTGGCCTCGAACAGCCGCCGGGCCCTGGAGACCGTGCTCGCCGGGCGCGATCCCGGGCCCGCCTCCTCGGTCAACCGGCTGATGCGCGCGGAGTTCGACCAGCGCCTGCACGAGGTGGCACTGCGGGTGATCGGCCCGGACGCGGTGCTCGGCAACCGCGAGCCGACCGCGCCCGAGGGCGGCCGGTGGACCTACGGCTACCTGATGAGCCGGTCGTCGACGATCGGCGCCGGCACCGCCGAGATCCAGCGCAACACGATCGCCGAGCGGGTGCTGGGGCTGCCCACCCCGCCGCCGGCGCCGGGAACCGGGCGCGGGTGAGGGGCCATGGCGGCGGCGCGGGTCGCCGCGCCGGGGCGCGGGACGACGAGGAGTGACGAGGAGTGAGGTGAACGTGGACACCGCCGAGGCGGAGGGCGAGCTGCGCGACGCGCTGGCGCGGCTGCTGCGCGAGCGCTGCGATATCGAGCAGGTCAGGAGTATCGCGGCCGCGCCGGGCGGCTGGGATCGACGGCTGTGGTCGGAGCTTTCGGCCATGGGTGTGGTGGGGTTCGCCGCCCCGCCGGAGCACGGCGGTGAGGGGGCGGGGCTGGCGCTGCTGGCCGTCGCCCAGGAGGAGCTGGGCCGCCGGCTGGCACCGGTGCCGCTGCTGTCCAGCGCGACCGCCCAGGCCGCGCTGCTCGCCGTCGTGGCGGGGACCGCGCCGGGGGCGGCCGCCGCGGCCGCGCTGCTGCCGGCGATCGCGTCGGGCCGGACGCCGGCGGCCGTCGCGGTCGGGCGCACCGTCGACGGTTGGACGCCGCTGGCGACCGTGCGCGCCGAGGAGGCCGCCGGCGGCTGGCGGCTGACGGGGACGGCTCCCGTCGTCGCGGACGCCACCGCCGCGCGGGCACTGCTCGTCGCCGCCACGACCGGGACCGGCCCCGCGTTGTTCGCCGTCGACGTCCCCGCGTCGACCGGCGGCGCCGAGGGCGCCGGCAGCGGTGGCGGCGTAGAGGAGGCTGTCGGCGTAGAGGAGGCGGGCGGCGTAGAGGAGGCGGGCGGCGTCGGGGAGGCGGGCGGCGGCGAGGTCGGCCTGGCGGAGGTCCTGGTCCAGGTCGAGTCGCTCGACGTCCTCGATGCGACCCGCCCGCTCGCCCGGGTCACCCTGGACACGCCCGCGACCCTGCTCGCCGGGCCGGCCGAGTTCGCCGCGGTGTTCGCCGCCGCCCGGCGGGTGGCGCTGACGCTGCTGGCGGCCGAGGCCGTCGGGATCTCGGCGCAGTGCACCGAGCTGGCCGTCGCCTACGCCGGCATCCGGCACCAGTTCGGCCGCCCGATCGGCACCTACCAGGCGATCTCGCATCGCTGCGCCGACATGTTCGTCGGCACCGAGGCGGCCCGCGCCCTGGTCGCCGCCGCGGCGCAGGCCCTCGACGAGGCCGGTGGGCCGGCGGACGCCGGTGAGCTTGACGTGGCGGTGGCCCTGGCCGCCGCCGAGGCACTCGACGCCGCGGTCGGCGCCGCCCAGGGCAGCCTGCAGGTGCACGGCGGGATCGGCTTCACCTGGGAGCACCCCGTGCATCACTACCTGCGCCGGGCGAAGTCCAGCGAGGCGTTGATCGCGGCCCCGGACCGGCTGCGCGAGCAGGCCGCGTCCCGGCTGGTCGCGGCCGCCCGGCGCTGAGACGGTGTCGGCGCCCGGGTCGGACGACCGGCCGGCATCAATTCCTTAAACCTAATAAACTCATCTAGCGATAGCCTGGGCGAACGGGCCCTCTCGGCGGCTCTCCGGACCCGTCCGGAGCCGCACCGATCCGTCCCGGCGGCAAGGAGTGATGATGCGGGCCCCTGTGATCGAGGTCATCGAACAACCCGGCCTTCCGCGTGCCCCTAGCGGGTCGGATGTCGTCGCGTGGGGTCACGCCCGATGACCGAGCCCGCCGACCTGCCGGGCCGCCTGCGGGCGTTGCGGTCGGCGCCCGACTCCGCCCCCGCCCTTGAGCTCGACGGTGCCTGGGTGTCCTGGGGGACCGTGCGCGCGCTTGCCGACGAGATCACCCGCAGCCTCGACGGGCTCGGCCTCGGTCGCGGCGCTCGCATCGGCGTCCTGCTCGGAAACTGGACCGAGTCCATTGCGGCGATTCTCGCGATCCTCGGCACCGAGCGCTGCCTGACGGTCTTCAACCCGCTGCAGCCGGCCGAGCGCCTGGCCGGCGACCTGGAGCGGGCCACCCCGCCGGCGATCATCGTGCCGGTGCGGGCCTGGGCGTCCTCGGGGCTCGCGGAGCCGGTCGAGCGGCTCGGCATCAGCCTCCTTCACACCTCGCCCGAGGGGATCGCGTCGGTGCGGGCCGGCCGCGCCGACGCCGCGGTCACCGCGGTCGACGCGCCGGGCGTCGCCGTCGAACTCACCACCTCGGGCACCACCGGCCCGCCCAAGCGCATCCCGTTGACCTACCGCCAGCTCGAGGCGTCGGTCGGGTCCGCCCGGGGCCACATGAAGCCCGGCGGCGGCGAACGGTCCTACTTCGAGGGCGGCGTGGCCATCGTCTCCGTGCCGCTGGTGCACATCGGCGGGTTGTGGGGGGCGCTGCAGGCCCTCGGCGACGCGCGGCGCATCGTGCTGCTGGAGCGCTGGACCCTGGACCGGTGGCTTGACGTCATCCGGGAGCACCGGCCCCGCCTCGGCGCGCTGCCGCCGGCGGCGCTGCGCACCCTGATGAGTGCGGACGTGCCCGCCGAGGACCTCGCCAGCCTGCGCGCGCTGACCTGCGGGACCGCCCCGGTGTCGCCCGACCTGGTCGACGCGGTGCTGGAGCGCTACGGCATCCACGTGCTCGGCGTGTACGGCGCGACCGAGTTCTCCGGCGCGGTGGCGGGCTGGTCGCTGCCGGATCATCGGCAGTGGTGGGCGAAGAAGCGGGGCAGCGTCGGGCGTGCCTTCCCGGGGGTGGGGCTGCGCGTCGTGGCGGAGGACGGCGCGGTGCTGCCGACGGGTACCAGCGGACTGCTGGAGATCAGGACCGACCAGGCCGGCGCGCGGGCGGACGCGGACGGCTGGACCCGGACCAGCGACCTCGCTCACCTCGACGACGACGGTTTCCTCTACATCGAGGGCCGCGCCGACGACGTGATCATCCGGGGCGGATTCAAGATCCGACCGCTCACCGTCAGGGAGGTGCTGGAAGAGCACCCCGCGGTGGTCGAGGCGGCGGTGTTCGGCCTGCCCGACGAGCGTCTCGGCCAGGTGCCCGTCGCCGTGGTGGAGCTGGCGCCCGACGCCGGGCCGATCGGCGAGCAGGAGCTGCGCGACTGGTGCCGGCCCCGGATGCTGCCCTACGAGGTGCCGGCGCGGGCGCTGACCGTGCCGGAGCTGCCCCGCGGGGTGTCCCAGAAGGTCAGCATGCCTGACCTGCTGGCGTTGTTCGCCGAGCAAGGAGACGACCGTGGAACGCGAGATCTTCGAGTATGAGCACCGGCAGTTCCGGGAGGTCGTCCGGGAGTTCGTCGCCCGCGAGATCACCCCGTATCACGCCGGGTGGGAGGCCGACGGGATCGTCGACCGAGCGGTGTTCGCCAAGGCGGCCAAGCACGGCGTCATCGGGTTCAACGTCGCCGAGGAGTTCGGCGGCGGCGGGGTCCGTGACTTCCGGTTCAACGCCGTCGTCGCCGAGGAGCTCGCGGCCGCGTTCGTGACCGGTCCGGGTTTCCTGCTCCACAACGACGTCGTCGGCTCCTACCTGAGCCGGCTGCCCGACGACGAGCAGAAGGCGCGCTGGCTGCCCGGCTTCGCCTCCGGCGAGGCGATCTGGGCGATCGCGATGACCGAGCCGGGTGCCGGCAGCGACCTGCAGGGCATCCGGACCTCGGCGGTGCGCGACGGTGACGACTGGCTCGTCTCCGGGGCCAAGACCTTCATCACGAACGGGATCCACTCCGACTACGTCATCGTCGTGGCGCGAACCGACCCGTCGGCGGGCAGCCGGGGCATCTCCCTGCTCGTCGTGGAGCGGGACATGCCCGGCTTCTCCCGCGGCCGCAACCTCGACAAGATCGGCCTGCACGCGCAGGACACCGCCGAGCTGTTCTTCGACGCCGTCCGGGTGCCCGCCCGCAACGTGCTGGGCAAGCTGGGCGGCGGGTTCGTCCACCTGATGGAGAACCTGCCCGAGGAGCGACTGTCGATCGCGATCTCCGCGGTCGCCGGGGCCCGGGCGGTGTTCGACTCCACGCTGGAGTACACGAAGACCCGCACCGCCTTCGGCCAGCCGATCGGCGGGTTCCAGCACAACCGCTTCCTGCTGGCCGAGCTCGCCACCGAGATCGACATCGCCCAGGTGTACATCGACCGCTGCCTGAAGGCGTCGTTCGAGCAGAAGCTGACCACCGTCGACGCCTCCAAGGCGAAGTGGTGGGCCACGGAGCTGCAGCAGAAGGTCGTCGACCGCTGCCTGCAACTGCACGGCGGGTACGGCTACATGATGGAGTACCCCGTCGCCAAGGCGTTCACGGATGCGCGCATCCAGACCATCTACGGCGGCACGACGGAGATCATGAAGGAGATCATCGGTCGTTCGCTGGGCGTGTGACGGCTCGGCTCAGATACACGGGCGGATTGCCGCCGCAACCATCGTCCTCGGGTAGGAGCAGGAGTCATGGGCGTGGACTGGGGTTCGGGGACCGAACTCGGTGAGTTCCGGACGCAGGTGCGGGCGTTCATCGCCGGCCACGCGCCCGGGCGGCAGGCCAAGGCGGGGGTGCGCAGCCCCGAGACCGCCGAGGAGCTTGCGGAACTGCGGCGCTGGACTGCCGCGCTGTTCGAGGCAGGCTACCTGGGCGCTGACTGGCCGGTGGAGTTCGGTGGCGAGGCCGAGCACGACCCGCGCCGCGACGTCGTCGTCTCCGAGGAGATCGCCCGGGCGCGCGCGCCCATGCACTCCGGAGCGAACGGGCTCGCCGCCAGCGCGCTGATCCGCTACGGCACCGACGAGCAGAAGGCGAAGCTGCTGCCCGCCATCCGCTCCAACGAAGACCTGTGGTGCCAGCTTTTCAGCGAGCCCGATGCGGGCAGCGACCTGGGCGGGATGCGGACCCGCGCGGTCGCCGACGGCGACTCCTACGTCGTGACCGGGCAGAAGGTGTGGACCACCAACGGTCACTGGGCCAACCGCGGGTATCTGCTCGCCCGCACCAACCCGGACGTGCCCAAACACAAGGGCATCACCGCGTTCGCGATCGACATGGACACCCCGGGCATCGACGTCCGGCCGCTGCGCGAGCTCACCGGCACCTCCGACTTCAACGAGGTGTTCTTCGACGGGGCACGCATCCCGGCCTCCGCCGTGATCGGCACGCCCGGGCAGGGCTGGATCGTCGCGAACGCGTCGCTGGCCGAGGAGCGCAACGGCGTCAGCGCCGCGGTCGTCGACCTCCAGCTCGCCTGGGAGGACCTCTACGCGCTCGCGCAGAAGATCGAGATCGAGGGTCGGCCGGCGCTGGAGCAGGCCGACATCCGCCAGCGCCTGGGGGCGTTGCGCGCCGAGATCCGCGCCTGTGCGCTGCTCGGGCAGTCCTCGTTCGCCCGCTGGCGGGCCGGCCGGGAACGGGTGATCGACGCCCCGGCGGGCAAGCTGTGGTTCAGCGAGCTCAACCTGCGGCTACACGAGTTCGCCGTGGACCTGCTCGGCGCGCGCGGCATCCTCACCGAGGGCGACGTCGACGCCGTCGAGGGCGGCCGCTGGCAGGACGCCTATCTCTACGCCCGCGCGTACACGATCGCCGGCGGCAGCTCGGAGATCATGCGCAACCTCATCGCCGAACGCGCCCTCGGCCTGCCCCGCTAGCCCGACAACCCGCTAGCCCGACGACCTGCTGGCCCGACGACCCGCGCGCCCGACCGCTGCGGTCGGGGGAAGGAACCGGCGACATGCTTCTCAGCGACGAACAGGAAAGCCTGGCCGAGGCGGCCCGCGACTGGCTTGCGAAACGCACCGATCTGTCGGCGGCCCGTGCCGACGGCGCGGCGCTCGCGGCGCTGTACTCCGCGGACGACGTGCGCGCCGCCGCCGAACTCGGACTCACCTCGCTGCTTCGGCCCGCGGAGGGGGGGACCTTCGCCGATCTCGCGGTCGTCGTGGAGGAACTCGGCCGCGCCGGCTCGCCGCTGCCGCTCGGCCAGGCCGCCCTGGTCGCCCGGCTGCTCGACCAGATCGGTATCGGGGCGGCCGTGTCCGACGCGGTGGCCGAGGGCGCGGCGCTCGCGGTCCCGGCGACGGCCGAGCCGGACGACGCCGCGATCAGCGGCCTGCCCGGATCCGACGGCACGCTCACCCTCGCCGGCCGGGCGGCCGCCGTCGTCGGCGGCCTTGGCGCGGAGTGGCTCCTGGTCGGCGCCGCCGTCGACGGGGACCGCGCCCTGGCGCTCGTTCCCGCCGCGAACGCCACCCGTACCGCCCGCACCACCCTCGACCTGAGCCGGGACATCGCCGCCGTCGACCTGCACGGCGTCACCGTTCCGGCGGGTGACTGGGCCCGGGTCGGCGCGGACGTCGCCGAGACCCTGGACCAGGCCCTGGCGATCATCCACACCCTGGACGCGGTCGGCGCCGCCGGCCGCCTGCTGGACATGACCGTCGGGTACGTCAAGGAACGTGAGCAGTTCGGCCGTCCGGTCGGCTCGTTCCAGGCGGTCAAGCACCATGCGGCGACCATGGCCGTCGACATCGAGGCGGCGCGGCTGTGCGCCCATGACGCCGCCCGCACGCTCGACAGCGGCGATCTGGTCGCCGCCGGCACCGCCGTCGCGGTCGCCGGCTCCGTGGCCGGCGAGGGGACCAGCCGCGCGGCCAGCACGGCGCTGCAGCTCCACGGCGGCATGGGCTTCACCTGGGAGCACGACCTGCACCTGTTCCTGCGCCGAGTCAAGGTGGACGAGCTGGTCCGCGGCACGCCCCGCCAGCACCGCGAGCGCCTGATCGCCACCGCCGGCTGACGACCCGAGGACGTCGGCCCGGGGACGTCGGCCCGGGCGCGACGGCCTGGGGACGCCGGCCCGGGAGCGTCTCGCTAGCTGCCCTGGGCCTCGATCGAGACCTGCTCCCACTGCGCCCAGGTGTCCAGCCGCTGCTGGTAGACCGCCTTGACGATCTGGGTCGGCGGGGTACCGAACAGCACCCGCAGCGGCGGGTTCTCGGCGTTGACGATCTTCAGTAGGGCCGCTCCGGTCGCCGCCGGGTCACCGATCGCGGACCCGGCGTTGGCACGCCGCTCGGCCATCGCCTTGCGCAGGTCGTCGTAGGCCGGCGACGGGGCCGAGTGCACCGCCGAGGATCCACCCCAGTCGGTGCTGAAACCGCCCGGCTCGACGAGGGTCACCTTGATCCCGAAGCCGGCCACCTCCTGGGCGAGGGCCTCGCTGAGTCCCTCCAGCGCCCACTTCGACGCGTGGTAGGCGCCGAGGGACGGGAAGGCGGCGATCCCGCCGATCGTGGAGATCTGGATGATGTGGCCGCTGCCCTGCGACCGCAACTGCGGCAGCACCGCCTGGGTGACCCACAGGGCGCCGAAGAAGTTCGTCTCGAGCTGGTCGCGGATGTCGCTCTCGGTGAGTTCCTCGACCGCGCCGAAGTGGCCGTAGCCCGCGTTGTTCACGACGACGTCGAGCCGTCCGAAGTGGGCGATCGCCGCCTTGACCGCGGCGTCCACGGCGGCCCGGTCGGTGACGTCCAGCGCGAGCGGCAGCACGGCGTCACCATGGGTCTGAGCCAGGTCGGCCACCGCATCGATCTTACGGGCGGTGGCGACCACCTGGTCGCCGGCCTGCACAGCGGACTCCACGAACACGCGGCCGAAGCCTCTGGACGCTCCGGTGACGAACCAGATCCTGCTCATGGCGTTCCCTTCCTGAGTACCGAGTCTGTCCCGGCCAGCCCGGCCTGATGTCCCGGCGGTGACCGCTGTTCGCAACACCGTACGCTGGAAACGTCACCCGATGACAGGTCGGTCACGGCGTACCATCGGCGGATGATGATGGAGCCGCCTCCCGGCCTGCGGGAACGCACCCGCCGTGCCGTGCGCTCCGAGCTCATGACCGTGGCGATGAGCCTGTTCGCCGAGCAGGGTTACGACGCGACCACGATCGACCAGATCGCCTCCGCCGCCGGACTGTCCAAGCGCAGCTTCTTCCGCTACTTCGCGTCGAAGGAGGAGGTGATTCTGGTCAACTTCGAGACGTTCGGCCGGGCGCTCGCCGACGCCGTCGGGCGACGCCCGCCCCAGGAGGGCGCGTGGCTGGCGCTGCGCCGCGCCTTCGACCTCATCGAGGAGCGCAACCGCCTCGATCCGGGGCGCACGTTCGTCCTGCTGCGGATGCTGCACGAGACCCCGGCGCTCAAGGCCGCGCACCTGGAGAAGCAGTCCCGGTGGCGGGAGATGCTGGTTCCCGGGGTCATCGATCGCCTCACCCGCGCGGCCGCCCCGATCGGGCCTGATCTGTCGAGCGGGTCTGATCTGTCGGCGGGGTCCGTCCCCTCGGCGAGGACGGAGCCTCCGGCTGGTCCACCCGAGGCCGACGAGTGGGCCGGCGGTGTCGGCGGGGTCGAGCGGCGCGCCGCCGCGGTCGTCGCGGCCGCGCTGGCCTGCCTCGACGCCGCCCAGAACGCGTGGTGCGACGCCGGCGGCCACGCGTCGCTCGCGGCGCTGCTCGACGAGGCGATGGGCGCGGTCGCGCCGTTGCGCGGGTGAGCCGGGCGGGCGATCGCTGGCTTCCCCGGCGGTCAGTCCGGCAGGATCCGCCCGCAGAGCTGCTTCTGGGTCACCTCGAAGGCGGTCGCCGTGGCGTTCGCCCGCACGAAGGCGTAGCAGGTCTGCTGCCGGCCGAAGTCGTCTCTGATGCTGATCGGCGCGATCAGCCCGCGCGCGTTGTAGTTCGTGACGTTGCGCAGGCTGCGGATGAACGACGCGCGGGTCGGGCAGTCGCCGGCGTCGGACAGGCCCCGCAGGAACAGGTCGGTCTCGATGTAGGAGTGCAGCGCGAACTCCTGGTCCGGCGAGCTCAGCTGGGGCGCGTACTGGCGCATGGCATGGCGGTACTCCTCCAGCGGTGGGCCGCCGGCCTCGAACGGCAGGAAGTACAGCGGTATCGACACTCCGGCCATCACCGGGCCGAGCTGCCGCAGCAGGCCGGTGTCGTACCCGGTGAAGGACAGGGTGGACGTCGGCGCCGCGCCGGCTGACCGCATGGACCCCAGGATCTCGGCGAGGGAGCGGGCGTCGAGCAGACTGAGCAGGACGTCGGTCCCCTCGGCGGCGAGCCGGCGGCCGGTGGCCGCGGCGTCGTCGACGCCCTCGGTGTAGGTGAGCCCGCTCGCCTCGATTCCGGCGGCCCGCATGCTCCGGATGACCTTGTCGCCGAAGCTCGTCACGGCGCCGGACAGCGGCTGCGTGAGCATGACGGCCTTCCTGCCGCCGCTCTGCCGGACGTAGGTGCCGAACGTGTCGACCGCGGATTCCGTCGGGTAGACGAAGGAGAACATGTTCCGGTACTGCGACCACACCGGTTCCGCATCGAGACCGGTGACGGGAACGCCCTGCTCGCTGAGGTACCTCGCGCTGCCCGAGACGCTCGTGGACGACATGATCAACCCGAAGACCCCGGCATTCTCGACGAGGTCGCGCGCCACCCGTGCGTTCGTGTCCGGGTTCGCCGCGTCATCGCGCCAGTCATAGGTGACGCGGCGGCCGTTCACCCCGCCCTCGGCGTTCGCGAGTCCCAGCCGGGCGTCGACGCCTGCCCGGGCCGAGGCGAAAAGTGCCGACCCGACCCCGGTGTCGGGGTAGATGAAACCCAGCTTGATCTGGTCCTTCGCGACGCCGGGGGAGGCGCAGGATGCGGCGGCGTCCGGCGGGGAGAGTGCGCCGACCAGGCCGGACAGGCGCCATCCCCGGCGTCCCCGGTGCTCCGCGGAGATAAGACGGGGACATAGTTATCTGTTATAACTAGGTGGTGGATGAGAGTGCTGAGCGCTTCGGTGTCCTGACGGACGCGGCCTTCGAGCGGTCGCGCAGGCGGATCGGGGTGCCGCAACCCCTGCCGAACCCGCCGCACAACTACGAGGTGACCTGGGACGCCTCCCGGCACTTCGCCTACGGCTACGGCGACGACAACCCGCTGTACTGCGATCCGGACTACGCCAAGGGCACCCGGTGGGGGACGCTCATCGCGCCGCCGACCTTCCTGTACACGATGGGTGAGGACGCGGCGCCCAGGCCCGACCCGGAGACGAAGGCGCTGCTCAAGGGCGATCCGTTCGCGGGTCTGGGTTCCTACCAGGCGGTGATGGAGTTCGAGTGGTGGCGGCCGTTCACCCTCGGCGACCGGGCCCGCTGCCTGCGTACCCAGGTCGGGGTGGTGGCGAAGCCCAGCTCCTTCGGCGGGCGCACCGCGCACGTCACCCACGACTTCATCTTCGCCAACCAGCACGGCGAGCCCACCTGCCTGCAGCGCGGGACCTGGATCAACGCCGAGCGGCACACGTCGCGGGAACGCAAGAAGGAGCACGATCTGCCGGAGCCGTACTCGGCGGAGCAGTTGGCGCAGATCGATGCCCTGTACGCGGCGGAGTCCCGGCGGGGTGGGCAGCCGCGGTACTTCGAGGATGTGGTGGTGGGGGAGGAGCTGCCGACGAAGGTGAAGGGTCCGTTGACGACGACGGACGTGGTGGTGTGGCACCTGGGCTGGGGGATGCAGCTCACTCCGCCGGGTGCGTTCCGGCTGGCGTACCGGGTGCGGGCGAAGGCGCCGGGGCTGTATCCCGCGAACGCCCTGAACATCCCGGACACGGTGCAGCGGCTGCACTGGGAGCCGGCGCGGGCGCAGGAGCTGGGGTTGCCGACGTCCTACGACTACGGCGGCATGCGGGAGACGTGGCTGTGCCACCTGCTGACGGACTGGATCGGTGACGAGGGCTGGCTGTGGAAGCTGTCGGTGCAGCACCGCCGGTTCAACTTCGTGGGAGACACGACGTGGTTGAAGGGGCGGGTGACGGACAAGCGGCAGGTGACCGGGCCTGACGGGGCCGACGTCCGCAACGAGGTCGAGATCGAGGTGTGGGCGGAGAACCAGCGCGGGGTGACGACGTCGCCGGCGAAGGCGGTGGTGCTGCTGCCGAGCCGGACGGGTGGCCAGGTCGTCCTGCCCGCCCCGCCGGCCGACTCGGCCGAGGGCATCGTCCGCCACGAGATGGACCGCATCGCGGCGGAGGCGGACGCCGGGGCCTGACGCTCCCGGACACGTGAGACGTCCCCACCGGACGAAGGCAGGTGCTTCGCCCGGTGGGGACGTTTGCCGTTTCGGGGGCCGAACACCCTGGCAGACGACCTGACCAGTCCCGCAGGCGCGGCACGACGGATGTCGCTCGCTTGACCAGATCGACCACCTAGTTTACAAAGATAGCGGTGTGCCGCACGTCTCACCGGTCGTCGACCGGACGCGTCGAGCCCCGACGTGCCGAAGGGCTGACCCGTCCCGATCGGATCGCCGCGCGCCCGGCCCGAACCGACTGGCACTCGCACCCGGTGCTGGCGTCCCGCGGCGTCCGGGTCGGCGCGTCAGGCCGCCCGGATCCATCTGCACTCGATCACTTCGCGGCCGTGCCGACGGAGGGTGAGGGGAGACATCGCCTGCGATGACCCAACACATCGTCTTCCTGCTACTCGGGCTGGGGAGCGGAGCCGTCTTCGGGGCGCTCGCGCTCGGCCTGGTGGTCACATATCGCAGTTCGGGCGTGGTCAACTTCGCCACCGGCGCGATCGCGCTGTACACCGCCTACACGTATGCGTTCCTGCGCCGGGGCGAGCTGCTGCTGCCGATCCCCGGCTTACCGAAGACCGTCTCCGTCGGCTCCGACTGGGGGCTGTGGCCCGCCCTGGGCGTTTCGCTGGTCATCGCCGCGTTGCTCGGGGTCCTGCTCTACGTGCTGGTGTTCCGGTGGTTGCGCACCGCGCCGCCGGTCGCCAAGGCGGTCGCCTCGATCGGTCTGCTCATCGTCTTCCAGGCGCTGCTCGCCCAGCGGGTCGGCACGACGCCCGTGTCGGTGAAGCGGATCCTGCCCAGCGACAACTACACGATCGGCGATCTGCGCATCCAGGGTGACAAGCTGTGGTTCGCCCTGACGATCGTCGTCCTCGCGCTCGCCCTCGCCGGCGTGTTCCGCTTCACCCGCTTCGGCCTGGCCACCCGGGCCGCCGCCGAGACCGAGAAGGGCGCGCTGGTCACCGGCCTGTCGCCGGACCGCATCGCGCTGGCGAACTGGGCCATCGGCGCCGTGGTCGCCGGCCTGTCCGGCATCCTGATCTCACCGATCGTGCCGCTCATCCCCGTCTCCTACACCCTGTTCATCGTGCCGGCGCTCGCCGCCGCCCTGGTCGCCGGCTTCAACTCCCTGGGCCTCGCCGTCGGCGCCGGCCTGCTCATCGGCATGGTGCAGTCCGAGCTGCAGTACCTGCAGTCCCAGCACTCCTGGCTGCCGCAGCAGGGCCTGGGCCAGCTCGTCCCGCTCGTCGTCATCCTGGCGTACCTGGTCCTGCGCGGCCGGCCGCTGCCGACGCGCGGCATGCTCATCCGCGCCAACCTCGGCCAGGCTCCCCGGCCGCGCCACCGGCTGCTGAACGTCGTCATCCCGGCCGTCGTCGCGGTCGTGCTGCTGGTCGTCACCTCGGGCTCGATGCGGGCCGCGGTCGTCACCTCGATGCTGCTCGGCATCGTCACGCTGTCGCTGGTGGTCGTCACCGGCTACGCCGGCCAGGTCTCGCTCGCGCAGCTCACCCTCGCCGGGGTCGGCGGCTTCCTCGTCAGCCGGATGACGACCGACTGGAACATCCCGTTCCCTCTCGCCCCGCTGCTCGCCGCGCTCGGCGCGATGATCATCGGGGTCGTCGTCGGCCTGCCCGCGCTACGCATCCGCGGCCTCCCGGTCGCCGTGGTGACGCTCGCCCTGGGCATGGCGGTCGAGTCGATCTGGTTCCGCAACCCGGACGTCAACGGCGGGACCGGCGGCGCGAAGGTCGCCGACCCGAAGCTGTGGGGGCTCAACCTGCGCATCGGCGCGGGTGAGAACTACCCCCGCATCCAGTTCGGCCTGCTCTGCCTCGTGGTCCTCATCCTCGTCGGGCTGGCCGTCGCGGAACTGCGGCGCAGCCGGCTGGGCGCGGCCATGCTCGCCGTGCGCGCCAACGAGCGCTCGGCGGCGGCCGCCGGCATCGACGTCGCCCGGGTCAAGATCGCGGCCTTCGCGATCGGGTCCTTCATCGCCGGCCTCGGCGGCGCGCTGATGGCCTACCAGCAGACCCTCGTGGACGCGGAGTCCTTCTCCGTCGTCGGCGGCCTGGCCCTGTTCGCCACCGCCTACCTTGCCGGCATCACCTCGGTCTCCGGCGGTCTGCTCGCCGGCGTGCTCGGTGCGGGCGGGCTGCTGTTCGTCGCGCTGGACAAGGCGGTCGACCTCGGGAGCTGGTACCAGGTCATCACGGGTGTCGCCCTGGTCCTGTCGGTGCTGCTCAACCCGGAGGGCGCCGTCGGCCCCGTGCACGCCTGGTGGTCGGCGCAGCGGGCGAAGCGGCCGCGCGCCGAGCCGCCGGTCCTGCCCACCGCCGACGCCATCCCGGCGATCATCCCCGCGGGCGAACCGGCCGACGCCGCCGAACCGGGTGCGGCTCCCGCGGTGGTGCCGGTCGGCGCCGCCTCCGTCGCGGCGGCGGCGAGCGCCGACGCCGAGCGGATCCTGCTCACCCTGCGCTCGGTCGGGGTGCAGTACGGCGGCGTGCGGGCCGTGCAGGACGTCAGCCTCGACTTCGGCCATGGCCAGGTCATCGGCCTGATCGGCCCCAACGGCGCCGGTAAGACCACCCTGATCGACGCGATCAGCGGGTTCACCGCCGCCAGCGGCGAGGTCGAGTTCGAGGGCATCCGGCTCGACGGGCTCAAGCCGCACCACCGGATCCGCAAGGGTCTGGGCCGTACCTTCCAGGGCATCGAGCTGTACGAGGACCTCTCGGTCGCCGAGAACGTCTCCGTCGGGGAGACCGCGGCCCGCGGCGGCGGCGGGCGGCTGCCCGCCGACCACGCCGACTACCTCGACCGGCTCTACCGCGCGCTGCAGCTGCACGAGGTCCGCGAGCGCCCCGTCCGCGAGCTGTCGCAGGGCCACCGCCAGCTCGTCTCGATCGCCCGAGCGCTCGCCGGCCGGCCGCGGGTGCTCCTGCTCGACGAACCGGCCGGCGGTCTGGACAGCACCGAGAGCCTCTGGCTCGGTGAGCGGCTGCGGGAGGTGGCCCGCACCGGGGTGACGATCGTGCTCGTCGACCACGACATGAACCTCGTGCTCGGCGTCTGCGACCGGATCGTCGTGCTGGCCCTCGGCGCGGTGATCGCCAGCGGCACGCCCGAGGAGATCAAGAACCATCCGGCGGTCGCCGAGGCGTACCTCGGCAGCGCGCCCGTCGCGTCGCAGTCCGCGACGGCGGCCGACACGCCCGCCGACCCGGCGGACGCCGGCGCCGGTACGACCACGTCCACCGCGGCGACCCCGCCCGGACCGTCCGCACCGCTGGAGAAGGAGAGCGTCGGTTGAGCGTCCTGCTGCAGACCCGCGGACTGAACGCGGGCTACGACCGGGTACCGGTGGTGCGCGGCTTCGAGCTGACGCTGCGGGAGGGCGAGGTCGTCGCCCTGCTCGGGCCGAACGGCGCCGGCAAGACCACGGTCCTGCTGACGCTCGCCGGACTGCTGCCCGCGCTCGGCGGCGAGGTCGCCGTGCACGGGCAGGACGTGCGCCGGGCCAGCCCGCGGGCGCTGTCCAGGCTCGGCGTGGTGCTCGTGCCCGACGACCGGTCCCTGTTCACCACGTTGACCTCCCGGGAGAACCTCCAGCTCGGGCGGGTCAAGGGTGGGCTGAGTGTCGACGAGGTGCTGGACTACTTCCCGGCGCTGCGCAAGCGGCTCGACGTCCGGGCGGGGATGCTCTCCGGCGGGGAGCAGCAGATGCTCGCCATCGGGCGGGCGCTCGTACAGCGCCCGCGCATCCTGCTGATCGACGAGCTCAGCATGGGGCTCGCCCCGGTGATCGTGCAGGAGCTCCTGCCGGTCGTGCGGGCGGTGGCCACGGACACGTCGGCGGCGGTGGTACTCGTCGAGCAGCACGTGCACCTCGTCATGGGCATCGCCGACCACGCGATCGTGCTCGCCCACGGCGAGGAGGTGCTGTCCGGGCCCGCGGCCGAGCTGCGGGCGAAGCCCGAGCTGCTGGAGCGGGCCTACCTCAGCGAGCGCCACGCCCCGCGGGAGGCGGCCGCCTGAGCGTGGGCGAATCGCCTTCGTCGCATCCCCGGTCCTGGCACGGCGGCCTTCGCCGTCCTGGCCGTTCGGCAATCCGTTCCGGCGCCCGCTGGCCCATTCCGGTGCCCGCTGGCCTATTCCGGCGCGCCTGCGGGCCGCACCCGCCGGAGAGCCGCGTCCAGGTGAAGGCCGCGCCCACGAGTTCGGTTCGCTTGACGAACTACGCAATCACTAACATAGTGCACTAAGTAATTTTGGTGACCCTTGTGAGGTCTGCGGTCGTCGCGCCGGCGACGGCCGGCCGGGCACCCGGCGATCGGCCGGGTCGCCCGACCGGCGGGGATACCCCGCCACCTGCGGGACGGCCGGACGGTGAGATGGAGGAACAGTGGGTGCGAGGAGCGGGTACTGGCACGGCGGACGCCGCGGTGTGCGGGCGGGAGCGGCGTTCTTAGTCCTCGGCCTGGCCCTGCTACCGGCGGCCTGCGGCAGCGGGAGCGGCGGCGACGACGCGGGCGGCTCGTCCGGCCCCACCGCGTCGACCGCGACGCTGCCGCCGGGCACGAAGGCGGCCGGGGCGCCGGTGAAGATCGGTTTCATCACCGCGGAGGGCGGCAGCGCGGTGTCCCTGCCCGAGGTCCGCGAGGGCGCCCAGGCCGCCGTCGCCTACGCCAACGACTACCTCGGCGGCATCGGCGGGCGGCCCATCCAGCTCGTCGTCTGCAAGTCGCAGGAGGACGCGGCCTCCGCCCGCACCTGCGCCAACGAGATGGTCGAGCAGAAGGTCACCGCGGTCGGCACCGGTACCACCGGCTTCGGTGACACCCTCGTGCCGGTCATCACCGGGGCGAAGATCCCGTATGTGACGGGCACCGCGACCGCCGGCTCCGAGTTCGCCACCGACGGCGTGTTCTCCTGGACCGGGGCCTTCCCCGCCACGCTGGGCACGATGGCGAGCTACGCGAAGGAGAAGGGCTACAAGCGGGTGGCGCTGTTCGTCACGGACGTGCCGGCCGCGATCACCGGGGCGAACGCCCTGGGCAAGCCGGTGTTCCAGAAGTCCGGCGTGGACCTGGACGTGATCTCCATCCCGCGGGGCGCGGCCGACGCCACCTCCCAGGTGACCTCGGCGATCGGCAAGAAGCCGGACGCGCTCGCCCTCGTCGGCGACGCCACCCACTGCACCTCGGTGTTCAAGGCGTTCCAGGCCGTGGGCGCCACCCAGCCGAAGTTCGTGATCCAGCCGTGCGTGTCGAAGACCGTCGACGACGCGGCGCCGGGCCAGCTCGACGGCTCGATCGTGTTCACGCCGTCCGACACCGACTCCGACGACGCGGAGGCGAAGCTGTACCGCACGGTGATGGCCAGGTACACGCCCAAGACGCAGACCGACGGCTACGCGGTCACCGGCTACCAGACGGTCCTCGGCCTCGCGCGGGCGCTCAAGGGCATCAGCGGCGACGTCACCCCGGCCTCGGTGACCGCGACCCTCAAGGCGGCCAGGAACATCGCGATGCCCGCCGGTCACGGGCTGACGTTCTCCTGCGACGGCAGTGCCATCCCGAGCCTGAAGGCGCTGTGCTCGGCCAGCTCCGTCGAGGCGACCCTCAAGGGCACCAGGGCGACCGACTTCCGGACGGTCGACGCGGCCAGCCTGTTCGCCGCCGGGTAGGCAGACCCGTCATACCCGACGGTGCCATCCGGGCACCGACGACCGGGGCTCGGATCGGACGATGAGGTCCGATCCGAGCCCTTCTTCAGGTTCCGGAGTGGTCGCGATCCGGCATGGAGGGAGTGCCGGAGCGGGCCGACGGATCGCGGCATGGCCCGGAGGGGGCAGTGCCGGGCGGTGGCTGCGGTGGCCCGTCGGTGATGGCGCCTGACAGCGCCGATGCTGCTTGCGGCACTGTGGTGCCGGTGTTGCGGGTGCCGGTGCCGCGGGTGCCGGTGTCGCGGATGCCGGCGTTGCGGTGCTGGGGCGGCGCGGGCGGTGGGAGTGAGCCGCCATGCCGACCCGATCGGCGTCCGTTCAGTCCAGCAGGCCGATCTGCCGGGCGGTGTGCACCGCCGCGGTCCGGTTCCGGACGCCCATCTTGCGCATGATGCTGCGCATGTAGGTCTTGACCGTCTCGGCCCGGATGGTGAGCTGCTCCGCCGCCTCGACGTTGGAGCACCCCGTGGCCACCAGAGTGAGCACCTCCATCTCACGCAGGGTGAGGCGGAAGGGCGGTGGCTTCGCCGGGCTCTGCACCACCGGCTCGCTGCGTAGCAGCGAGTAGATGCGCAGGATCTGGCGTCGCAGGTGGGGCGTCGTGAGCTGCGCGCTGAGCTCCAGCAGCTCGATCTGGGCCAGGCGAACCCGTTCCCGCTGGGTCCGCGCGTCGGTTGGTTGGTTGTCGGCGGTGAACGGACCCGACGCTCGGTCGAAGCCGGCGGCGGTCATCGTCCGGTGCAGGCGCACCTGCACAGCGGACGAGTCCGAAACCAGTGGGCCCATCGTGCTCCTCTCCCTGTCCACTCCGGTTTACCCGACCACTCCGGATGAGGATCACCGGCTCATCGCCGGCAGTCCGGCAGATTCATCCGAGGGTCGAGCAGGGGATCAGCCGTACACCACCTTTGTGGGTGGCCCTGCATGGCCCGACCCCGGGTGAAGTGGCGCGCCGCCACACCAACTCCCTCCGGGCTCGGCATGCCTTAGCCGGGCCCCACTGTCGGCTACATCGAAAAGGTTATCCCGCCGCCCGCCCATGCCGTCAATGCCGCCCGCTCCGATGTGCGAGAACCGACTCTCGGGGCGTCGGGGAGACCCAATGAGGATCCTGATCCCCTCCCCCGAACGGGGGTCCGCCCGCTGCGACTGGTCGAGCCGCCGGTCGCACGTCCCATCGGTTTGCGAGGGGCACGGAAGGAGATTCATGGGACCACCTCGACAGGCGGGTTGCCGGCGCGCTGGCCGGCGACGAAAACTGCTCTGCCAGGTTATCCGACGAGCCCGCGTGTTTATTAGGCGGGCCGGGGGCGGTCGAGGTGGGCGGATGCACGGGAATCCGCTCACCGCCACCCCTGGAATGGGTGGCACTGACCGCAGTCCTGATCTTCGAGGAGATCCCCGAACTCCGCGCACCCGGACCGCGGCGGTTACGACGACATCTACTACGCCGCCGCGCTCCGCTCGGGTGCGTAGTTCGTAGCACATCCAGGTGTTCGATGCTCCCAACCCGGCCAACTTCAGCGCCCCCGACCACCGATCGCGGCGGCCGGCCTGCGGATGCCCGGCCGCACCCCGGCCGGCCGACAGCGCGGCGATCACGGCCCTCACCACGCCTGGGCGGTCCGCGCTCGCCGCCGGTGGAGCGGGGGCCGGGTCGCCCCCGGCCTCGCGTTCGGTCCGCCGGGAGGCTTGCCGAAGACCGCGGCCGGCGTCGCCGGCCCGCCCGTCGTCGGCGATTTCAGGATCGTTGCGGATGCCCTTTCGTCGAGCCTTCACCCCCGCCCTGCCCCGCGTGCGCGGATGACTTCTGCGGCCCGGCGTCGCCGGATCCTCTCGGCTGTCGGCCCGCGGCGGGATCGACGCCCTACCACGAAAGCGGCGAATTTCCGTGTCGGCCGACGTCGTCGCTTCCGCGGGCCGTCGAGTCTCGCCCATACGGTCCAGGACGAGAAGATGGTTCTTGAACTCGACCCGGGCCGCCAGCTCGGATATATCACCGTCCTGAAACCGTGCGGAACGACGTACCGAAATCACCGGAACAAAGGAGTACGGATTACCTCCGCGCGACCGAGTGTCGGTCGCCGATGGCATCATCGGTTACCAAGTTCGTGGCCCGTCTCAGGCGGCGGGTGGGCATGGCCCGTGCACGTTCTCGTACTTGCCCCGCGGTTGGCTCACGTACTTTTGTCGTCTGATCCGCGAGGCCGAACCTTTCGAGTCGATCTGCCGGTGTAGCCGCCGCTGTTCAGGAACCGGTGGATCGGCCGTCGAATGCCAATCGCGGTGATGCGGTCAGGTCGGCCCCCGGCCCCGTCCGGAAAACCGTCTCTCGCCGCCACGGCAGGCGGCCGCGCAGGTTCTCCGGGACGCCGGGACACGGGTTCAGGGCCGCGCGGGACGAACCGGCCGGTGCGTTGCCGCCGCAGGTCGACGACTTTCGCGGGTTCGGCGGCCCCCGGTCCGACGCCGGCTGGTGGGCCGTGCCCGCCGGTGGATCGGCGAGGGGCACCAGGACCGGGCGGCTGGCGGGGAGCCGAGCACGACGACGCCGGCCCAACGCCGGCGGGCCGGGAACACGACGGGCGCCGTTGCGCATCTTCGCTGGTCAGGAGGTGTGTCAGGGGCCCGCCGAGCCGGCGGCGGCGCGGCTGTCAGCCGTGGTGGAGGGCTCGTCGCGGTCCCGCGGCGGTCCTGGGAACGCTCGCCGTGCCCGCACCCGTCGTCGTCCGACGCCGCGTGTTCAGACGTCCGTGCCGGGTCCGGAGAGGTCAGGTCGACTTTTCCGGACCCGGCACGGTGTTCCGGTGCCGCACTAGGGAGAATCAACGGGGCCGGCCGACGGCTCGTGTTCCGTCCTCCCGGTCCGGCAGCGGGATGTCCGTCGGTTCGCCCCGGGTCGCGATGGTGTGCGCGGCGGCCTGATCAACCAGGCGGTGGCGCCGCATTCTCCCCCTGCCGTGGCGAGTCCCGCCGCTGCTCCCGGAGATTGTCGCCGTGCTGGTCAGCGACCTTTCGACCATCATCTTCCGGGGGGCGCTCCGGCGGGTGTGGAGGTTCGATCCGGGGTCTGCCTGAGTGTCTGTCGCGTTCCGGGTGGGTCGACGTCGAGAATTCGGCATCGAGTGGGGCGGAGGTCGGTCCGGCGCGTGGAATCGGCGCGCGCGGCGATAGTGGCGCGCGCAATCCGGGGGTGTTCCCGGGTTGGCGGTGCGACGCGCGGTGTCACCGGGTTGTCCCCTCCTTGTGATTGTGTGGTCACGTCGGTCGGGGCACGGACGATGGTGGGCCCGGCGGCGCCGGCCGCGTGGTCGTCGGTCTTGTGTGCATCGCGGGAAGTGGGTGCCCGGAGTGGCGCCGCGGCGCCGACCCGCGCTTTGTCCGGGGAGCCGAATGGCAGGGTGATGGCCTCGATGACGCCGTCGATCCCGGTGGGCACGCACCATGAGCTCCGGCCTGAGGGGAGTTCGGCGGGCGCGGCCGGTTGTGGCGCGCGGGGGCGGTCCCGGGCTCGGGTCGGGGCGGCTCGGGAAATGGTCCGGGTGGGCGGTGGGGCGGTGGGGGCGGTGTGGACGGTGGAGCCGGCGCGATCTGCCGCGCTGCCCGGGTCGGCCGCCCGGGTCGGCTGCTCGGCCGGCCGCCGGGTCCTGTGCGTCCGTGGCACGGGGACGGCCGGGGGTGGACTATCCTCGTGTACTGAGTTAGAGATGTCGGAGGGCGCGCTGCCAAACCCGGTCCCGTCCTCGCCGCACCGGCCGGGCCGGTGGTCGTACGGCCACGCCGATCACGAGGAGGCAACGAGATGCCAGCCGAGGTACCCGCGCTGAAGAGCGTCCTCGCCACTCTGGGTGATGATCACGTTCTCACCCTCACGCTCAACCGGCCCGACCGGCTCAACTCGTTCAACCAGGAGGTGCTGGACGACTTCCGGGCGATCTGGGACTTCGCCGCCGTCGCCGACGACGTGCACGTCGTCGTCCTGCGGGCGCAGGGCGAGCGCGCCTTCAGCACCGGCGTCGACGTGGTCGAGGGCTACGACCTCGCGAAGGAGCCCCTCAAGCAGGTGGATCCGGCCGCCTACCTCTCCCCGAAGTTCAACCAGTGCTGGAAGCCGCTCGTGTGCGCGGTGCACGGCATGGCCGCGGGTGGCGCGCTGTACTGGCTGAACGAGGCCGACATCATCATCGCCGGTGAGGACGCGACCTTCTTCGACCCGCATGTCACTTTCGGCATGACCGCGGCGTTGGAGCCGATCGGGCTGGCCCGCCGCATCCCGATCGGCGAGGTGCTGCGCATGGCGCTGCTCGGCAACGACGAGCGGATGTCGGCCAGGCGTGCCCACGAGATCGGCTTCGTCAGCGAGGTCGTCCCTCGTGACCGGCTGTGGTCGCGGGCGCAGGACATCGCGGAGCGCATCGCCCGCCACCCGACCGTGGCGGTCCAGCAGACCGTGCGGGCGATCTGGGAGTCCCTGGACTCCACGCGGACGCAGGCCCTGCGCACCGGCCTTCTCTACGTGCAGGTCGCGACCCCGCCGGGCACGTCACGCACCCAGCCGGCGACCCGCGGCGGGTATGAGGTGCGGTAATGGTCACGTCGCCAGGCGTGCCCGCCGCCCGGTCCGATCCGGCAGGTATCGTTTTGCGACTGGGCACGCATCACGGGTCACCGAGGTGGTAATCGCCTCAAAGCTAACTAGGTTTACTCTGTAGTAGCATGGACGCGGAGCCGTGATCCCGTGGCCCTGACCGGGATCGCAGCGGTGGTCCGCAGCGTCCGACGTTCCATGCAACACGAGGAGTCGATCCCATGGCCGCGCCGGTCTTCTCTCTGCCGGAGGGCCGGTCCGGGGCGGACGTGCGGTCCCCGAAGACGGCCGAACTACTCACCCGCAGGCTCCGGCGAATGATCGTCACCGGGGAACTGCGCGACGGCGACTACCTGCCCCGCGAGGCCGAGCTCATGGCCCACTTCGGGGTCTCCCGCCCGACGCTGCGCGAGGCCGTGCGGGTGCTGGAGGCCGAGTCCCTCGTCGAGGTCCGCCGCGGCTCCCGCACCGGCGCCCGCGTCCGGGTACCGGGCCCCGAGATGGTCGCCCGCCCGGCCGGGCTGCTGCTCGCCGTCTCGGGCACCACCCTCGGTGAAGTGCTCATCGCGCGCCTCGGGATCGAACCGCTGGCCGCGTGGCTGGTCGCCGACCGGGGTTCCGACGACGCGATCCAGGCGCTCGTCACGGCGCTCGACGACCTGACCGCCAACCTGGCCAAGGACGACGGCGGGGCCATTGTCGGGGCGGGCTTCGCCCGGTTCCACGAGGTCGTCGTCGAGCAGTCCGGCAACCGCGCGCTCGTGGTCACGGCCGGCATGATCCAGGAGATTCTCGCGCGGCACATGGCGACCGCGACGAGGTCGCACTACGAGTCCGAGCCGGACGAGGTGCAGTTGCAGTACCGCCGGGCGGTCCGGGCCTACGAGAAGCTGATCAGCCTGGTCCGGGCCGGCGAGGCGGACGAGGCGGAGCGGTTCTGGCGGCGCCACCTGATCTCCGCCAACGAGTCGCTGCTGCGCGGTTTCGACGCGGCCGGCGTCATCGACATCCTCGAGTAGCCCCGCGCGCAGCGGGGCCCACCCTCGGTTCCGCCGGCGCGAGCGTCGCGGCCGGGCCGGTCGGATGCGGACCTCAAAGTGTGCCCAGCGGTGCGCCGGGGGAGGATTACCGGGCAGGCCGGAGCATCGGTTTCCGGCCCGCCCAAAGCGCGGCCGCGGGCGGGCGTCGATGCGCGGGGGGAGGGCGGCGCGGAGGTGGGACTGCGGGCAGGTCGCGCCACCGCCGGTCCCACGGGTGGCGCGGGTCCGGTGGACGGCGCCGGTCCGGTGGGTGACGCCGGCGGACGCACCGCCCCGGCCGGCCGGGCGGTGACACGTCCCACGGCCGAGGTCGCCGATCTGTCGCTGATCTTGGCCGGCGCCGGGATCGGCGTGTGGAGCTGGGAGCCGGCCAGCGGTCGGCTCGTCTGCGACGAACAGGCTGCCGCGCTGTGCGGTCTCGCCCCGGGCGAGTTCGACGGGACCATCGACGCCGCCCTCGCCATGGTCCATCCGGAGGACGTGGCGGGCGTGCGCACGACCCTGTCGGACGCCGCCCGTACCGCCGGCGCCGTTTTGGAGGAGTACCGGATCCTGCGCCCGGACGGCTCGATCCGCTGGATCCAGGTCCGCGGGGCCGTGGTGCGGGACGGCACGGACGGCGCGGCACGGATGGTCGGGCTGGTCGGCGATGTCAGCTCGGTGCAGACGGACCGCGACGGCGCGGGCCCCGGATCCACCGCGCTGTGGCGCGCCGCCCGCCTGCTCGACCTCACCCACGCGATCGGGCAGGCCCTGACCGTCGACGAGCTCGGCGACGTGGTCGTGCACACCGCCGCCGCCGACCTCGGGATCGTCTTCGCCGCGGTCATGCTCCACGGCGACGACGGCGAGCAGTACCGCAGCATCGTGCACCCGGCGACCTCGCCGGTCCTCGCGATGTGGCAGGCCCTGCCGATCCGCGGGCCGGCCGCCGCCGCCGACGTCGTGCGCGATCGGCGGCCCCGCTATCACCCCAGCCGGGCCGATTACCTCGCCGACTACCCGGACCGGGACCAGACGGTGCGGGTCCTCGGGCTGAACGCCAGCGCCCACCTGCCGTTGGTCGTCTCCGGTCGGCTCATCGGCGTCCTCGTGCTCGTCTGGGACGTGCCCCGCGACTTCGACCCGGGCGATCAGGCGTTCCTGCAGACCCTCGCCGGGATCTGCGCCCACGCCTTCGAGCGGGCCCGGCTGTACGAGCGCCAGACGACACTGGTCACCGTCCTGCAACGGGCGATCCTGCCGCAGCGGCTGCCCGATCCGGCCGGTGTGCGACTCAGCGCCCGGTACCTGCCGGCGAGCCGGGACGTCGGCATCGGCGGCGACTGGTACGACGCCATCGTGTTGCCCGACGGCGCGCTCATGGTCGTCGTCGGGGACGTCGGCGGCCACGGCCTCGGCGCGATCGCGATCATGGCGGAGCTCCACCAGGCCACCCGGGCATACGCGCTGCAGGGCCGGAGCCCGGCGGAGATCACCACCCAGCTCGCCGCGAACCTCGCCGGCCAGGGCGACGAGACGCTGGCCACCGCCGTCGTCGCCCACCTCACGCCGGGCGAGCGGCGGCTGACCTGGTCCTGCGCGGGACACCCGCCGCCGCTGCTGATCGCCGGGCCGTCCACGCGCTACCTCGAACAGGTGCACGGCCCGATTCTCGGCGCGGCGCCGGGCCACCGGTACGGACAGAGCGAGCTGTCGCTGCCGCCCGGCTGCCGGCTGCTGCTCTACAGCGACGGGTTGGTGGAACGGCGGGGGACGTCCCTGTCGCTGGGCCTCGACGCGTTCGCCGCCGCCGCGAGTGCCGGGACCGCGCCCGGCCCCGACCCAGGCGGTGGGCTCGGGTCCGGCGGTGGGTTGGAGGACCTGTGCGACGGGATTCTCGCCGAGATCACCGCTCCCTCCGGGCGCGACGACGACGTGTGCCTGCTCGCCGTCGGCCTGGACTGACACCCGCTCGCCCGGCCGGTCGGCGCTGGCCCGTCAGGGACTGGCCCGTCAGGCGGTGGCCCGTCAGGGTCGGGCGCATCAGGACCAGGCGCGCCAGGGAGTGGGCGCATCAGGAGTGGGCGACGACCCGGCCGGTCATCGACTCGGGCAGGATGCGCACCCAGTGCGGGTGCTCGATGCGGTCCGCCCACGGGGCGAGCCCGGTCTTCTCCAGCCTGGCCAGAGTCTGCTGATCGGTGACCGCCACCGCCCTGCCGTTGATCAGAACGCTCCAGCCCGCGCGGGCCACCGGGTCATGGCCGTCGACCTCGAATCCGACGGCGTCCTCCTCGAGCGCCGCGGCCAGCTTGGAACCGGTGGCCGTGCGAAACGCGATGGCGTCCCCGTCCAGCACGTAGTTCACCGGCAGGACGAGGATCTCCCCGTCCGCGCGGAACGCGACCCGGCCCACCTGCTCGCCGGCGAGCAGCCACAGGCAGGTGGCCGCGGGCAGGACACCACCCCCGGCATGGTCGAGGGTGACGGTGGTCTTGTCGCTGGCGCTGGTGGTGAAACCTGGCGCACCCACACTCGTCGATGTCATCGTGTGTTCCCCTCGTCCGCTGGTGGGCGTCCGGACCGCTTCGGCGATGCCCGGTTCGACGGTAGATCGGTGCGCATCGGGAGATCAGGGCCGATCGTCGTCCGCCCGCCGGGCCCTCCGGCACGGCCGCGCCCGTCCGGTCGGTGCCGTGCCCGTCCGGTCGGTGCCGTGCCCGTCCGGTCGGTGCCGTGCGCGGTGTCGGTTCTGTGTGCCGTGTCGGTTCTGTGCGGTCGGCCCCGTGCCCGGTGTCGGTCCAGCGCCCGGTGTCAGCGCCGTTGCCCGGCGCCGACACCGCAGTCCTACCCGCTGGCGGGGGATGCGCACGGTCGGCCGGTGCGGATCCGTGGGCGCGCGGTGCGGGTCAGCAGGCCCGCAGCAGCCGATCCAGCACGCGGGTGCCGAACTCCAGGGCCGCGACGGGGACCCGTTCGTCGACCCCGTGGAACAGGGCGCTGAAGTCCAGCTCCGGCGGCAGGCGCAGCGGCGTGAACCCGAGGTGGCGGATCCCCAGCCGCTGAAACGACTTCGCGTCCGTCCCCGCGGCCAGCAGGTAGGGCAGGACGCGCGCGCCCGGGTCCTCCGCTTCGATCGCCGCTTCGATCGCCGCCACCAGGGCGCCGTCGAAGCTCGTCCCGACCGGCGGCAGGGTGTCCCATTCGGCCAGCACCCGCGGGCCGAGCACCTCGACCAGCTCGCGGCCGAACGCCTCCTCCCGCCCGGGCAGAAACCGGCCGTCCACGGTGGCGCGGGCCGTGGCGGGCACGACGTTCGACCGATAGCCGGCGTCGAACAGGGTCACGTTCGCCGTGTCCCGCAGCGCCGCCCCGACCAGGCGTGCCAGCGGGCCGAGGCGGTCGACGGCGGCCTGCGGATCGGCCTCGTCGAACGGGGCCCCGGTGATGTCCGCGATCCCGGTGAGCAACGCCCGGACCGGATCGGTGAGCACCAGCGGGAAGCGGTGGGCGTCGAGGCGGGCGACGGCCGCCGCCAGAGCCGCGATCGCGTTGTCGTCGTGCAGCATCGACCCGTGCCCGCCGCGGCCACGGGCCGCCAGCCGCAGCCACATGCTGCCCTTCTCCGCCGTCTGGACCAGGTAGGCGCGCACGTCCTCGCCGATGGCGGTGGAGCCGATGGTGACGGAGAAGCCGCCGACCTCGCCGATCGCCTCGGTGGCGCCCTCGAACAGATCGGGGCGGTTGTCCACCAGCCAGCGGGCCCCGTACCAGCCGCCGGCCTCCTCGTCGGCGACGAACGCGAAGATCAGATCCCGTGGCGGGGTGACCCCCTCCCGGCGCAGGCGGCGTGCCACCGCCAGCATGATCGCCACCGCGCCCTTCATGTCGACGGCGCCGCGCCCCCACACGTACCCGTCGCGCACCTCGCCGGAGAACGGGTGGACCGTCCAGTCGGCCGCGTCCGCCGGGACGACGTCGAGGTGACCGTGCAGGAGCAGGGCACCCCGCGACGGGTCGGCGCCGGTCAGCCGAGCGACGACGTTGCCGCGCCCGGGTGCGCCGGACTCCAGGTAGGTGACGTCGTAGCCGACGTCGGCCAGGCGGCCGGCGACGTACTCGGCCGCGGGCCGCTCGATGCCCCGGGCGTGCGGGTCGCCGTGGTTGCTGGTGTCGAACGCGATGAGGTCGCTGGCCATCGCCACCACCTCGCGGGCGGCGACCCGCTGACCCGCCGACGTGTCGGCACCGCTCATACCGCCGGCTCGCCCGCGCCGGCGCCCGGGCGCGCGGCGAGCGGCCCGTCGGCCTGGGCGGGCACGGGCACGGCGCCAGGGATCCGGGCGGCGCGGAAGGTCACCGTGCGCCGCTGCCGGAAGCCGAGGGCCTCGTAGAGGCGGATCGCGTTCGTGTTCGTCGCGGCGGCGTGCAGGAAGGGGGTCTCGCCGCGGGCGCGGATCCCGGCGGCGACCGCCCGCACGAGCCGGGACGCCAGCCCCGACCCCTGATGATCCGGGTCGGTGCAGACGGCGCTGATCTCGGTCCAGCCCGGTGGGTGCAGCCGCTCCCCGGCCATGGCGACCAGCGCCCCGCCGCGGCGGATGCCGAGGTAGGTGCCCAGCGCGATGGTGCGGGGCAGGAACGGGCCGGGGCGCGTGCGGGCCACCAGGTCGAGCATCTCCGCGACGTCCGCCGGGCCGAGGCGCACCGCGTCGTCGTCGCCGACCGCGTCGATCCCGGCGTCGATCATCTGGACCCCCGGGCCGAAGCCGACCTCCTCCCACCCGGGCGGCACGGCCGCGTCGACGCCGGTGAACGGCACCAGGGCGCCCGGGCCGAGCAGCGCCGCCGCGTCCCGCCAGGTGTTCTCGTCCGGCTCGTCCGGCAGGGCGACGAACGGGCAGACGTCCGCCGGGTAGCGCAGCACCTCCCCGCGCCGCTCGGCGAGGTGCGCGTGCGGGCCGAGCAGGGCCGAGCGGGCGGGGTTGTCCAGGACATGCCGGTTCGTCACCCGGCGACCTCGATCACGATCTTGCCGCGGGCGTGACCGGTCTCCACCGCCCGCAGGGCCGCGTCCGCCCGGTCCAGCGGGTAGACGTCGCTGACCTGGGGGTCGAGCACCCCGGCCGCGACGAGGCCGGCGACGGCGTCGAGCACGTCCGCGTTGCGGGCCCGCTGCACGGCCACCCCGCCGAGGCGGGTGACCGTCGCCGTGTCCGCGGCCGTGACCAGGCGCGGCGGGGCGTCGTCGGCGGCGGCCGCCGGGGTCAGCACCCCGGCGATCTCCTCGAGCGCCGCACCGCCGACGAGATCGTAGACCGCGTCGACGCCCTGCGGCGCGACCGCGCGGACCCGGTCGACGACGCCGGGTCCCGGCTCGACCCAGGCGACCCCGAGGGACTCGACGAGGTCCTTTTTCCCGGCGCTGGCCGTGCCGACGACGGTGAGCCCGGCGTGCCGGGCGATCTGCGCGGCGGCCACGCCCACCCCACCGCCGACGCCGGTGATCAGCAGGGTCGCGCCCGGCGGCAGCGCGAACTGGTGCACGCCGTCGTAGGCGGTCGCCGCCGCGACCGGTAGGGCGGCCGCGTCGCGGAAGCTCACCGCTGCCGGCTTGTGCGTGGCCAACGCGGCCGCGAGCAGGGTGTACTCGGCGTAGGCGCCGCCGACCGTGATCCCGAGGACCTCGTCGCCCACCGCGAATCCCGCCACCTGCGGGCCGACGCCGGTGACCACGCCGGCCGCCTCCAGCCCCAGCACGACGGGGAACACCGGGTCGGGCAGGCCGGGTATCGACAGCCCGTCGCGCAGCTTCCAGTCCGCGGGGTTGACGCCCACCGCGCGCACCGCGATCGCGAGCTGACCCGGGCCGGGCTCGGGGGCCGGCAGGTCGGTGAACGTCTCCACCTCGGGGCCGCCGTTCGCGGTATAGACGTATGCCTTCGGCACCGCAGTCCTTCCCTTCGTCACTGGTCCACGTCAACGGACCGCTGCACGGTCCTGTCAAGCGGTCCCGCTTCAACGGTCCGCTTCAACGGTCCGCTTCAACAACGGCCGCGGCCGTCGCCTTCCGCATCGTCGGCCGGGCCGCCGGACCCGTCACCGTGCCGCCCGGTTCGGTCCCCGTTCGCCCCGGGACGCCTCAGCCGTGGCGGCGGGCCCACTCCGCGGCCAGCAGTTCGTAGGAACGCACCCGGTCGGCGTGCCGGTGGGTGATCGTGGTGACGGCCACCTCGTCCGCGCCGGTCGCCGCCGCGAGCTGTTCGAGCCGGTCGGCGACGGTCGACGGGGAGCCGACGAGCTGGGTGGCGACCCGGTCGGCGACCAGCTCCCGATCGTCGTCGCTCCAGGTGTGCGCGGCGGCCTGCTCGGGAGTGGGGAACGGGATCGCCCCCGCGCCGCTGCGGATGCTGCGCACCCACAGCCCGTAGCCGGAGGCCAGCCGGGCCGCGCTGGCGTCGTCCTCGCCGACGACGACGTCGGCGGAAACCGAGACGTACGGTGCGGTGAGATCCGTCGACGGCTCGAACGCCGCCCGGTAGGCCTCGACCGCGTCGAGCACCGTGCTGGGACTGTGGTGGTAGGACGCGGCGAAGCGCAGCCCCCGCGAACCCGCCACGGACGCGCTCGAGCCCCCGGACGCCCCTAGGATCCACACCTCCAGCGGCGCACCGGCCCCGGGCCAGGCGCGGGCCGTCTGACCGTCTGCGGTGTGGTAACTGTCGCGCAGCAGGGCGAGGACGTCGTCGACCTGGTCGGCGTACTCCGGGGTGTAGGCGCCCGGCTGCTGCAGCAGCGACAGGGTCACCCCCAGCCGGGGGGAGCCGAGCAGCCGGCTGAAGTCGAACCGGCGGGGGATCAGCAGGCCGTTGGCGGCCCGCTGCTCGGTGCTGTGATCGACCCCGCCGAGGCTGGCCTGGTAGGCGGCCGCCGCGGCCGTGACGAGCGCCGGGGCCGGGGTGGGTGCGGCCGCGCCGTCCCCGGGTCCGCCGTTGGCGGGTCCGCCGTCCGTGGGTCCGCCGTCCGCGCCGGCCGGGGAGGAGCCGTTGCGGGTCGCGCCGTTCGTCGGTGCCGGCCGGCCCGGTGAGCGGCCGATGCCGAGGTCCAGGCGGCCGGGGTGCAGCGCGTCGATCAGCCCGAACTCCTCGACGACGGACAGCGGGGTGCGATGCCCGCTCTGCACGCCGGCCGAGCCGAGCCGGATCGTCGACGTCGCCCCGGCCACCAACGCGATCGCCACCGCGGGAGACACGCCGAGCAGGCCGGGGTTGAGGTGATGCTCGGCGAACCAGTACCGCCGGTAACCGAACTCCTCCGCCCGCCGGGCCAGGTCGACGGTGTTGCGCAGTGCGTCGTTCGGGGTGTCACCGGCGCTGACCGGAACGAGATCGAGGACGGCCAACGGAATGTCTGACATGTCTGGCCTTTCGGTCGAGGCGGGTGGGGCGGCTTGGACCGGCGCCGAGTTGCTCCCGCAGTGGGCCCCGCTCGAGCCGTGGGCATCGTCCCGACAGCCGTCCGGGTGGGTTCCGCGCGGTGGCGTGGGATGCCGGCCGGGAGACCGGTGCGGCCCTGGCGATCCGGGCGGTCCAGTCGGCGGCCGCCGATCCGGCGGGTCCCGCGCTGTCGGGCCCCGGCCGATCGTGTCGCGGGGCTCCCCGGCCGGCGGCCTGGACCCGCGGGACGGTCCGGGGCGGTCGGATGAGGCGGCGCGGCGCGGCGCGGCGGAGCGGACCGTGACCGAGGCTGCGGCCGCGATGCGGCGCAGGCGGACCGCGGGGTCGGACCGGTCAGGGAGCGGGACAGCGACTGCTGGACGAACGGCGCAGATCGATCACGAGCCGCCGGGTGAGCCGCCACCGGGCGGACCGGCTGCGCGGCAGGCCCCACCGTGCGCTCGCGGGACGCCGATCGGGTGCCGGCGGCATCGCACCACTCCCTCGACTCGGGCCTGCGTTCGACCCGGGCCACGAAGCCGGTTCGTGCGCGGGCCGCTGGGGAACGTGGCCAAGCCGCCACAGGCACGCCGACGACCGGCCGGCCGTGACCGCGAACCGCAGTCCGGCGAGGCGTCCCCCGGGCCCGGCGCAGCGGCCTGACCAGGGTCAAGTTAATCGCGAAAGTCGACTATGTCCATAGGCCCGCTGGAGTCCGGCGGACCACCGGGGTGCGTGGGCCCACTGGGTTCAGTCACCGAGCCGAGCCCGAGCCGGGCCGAGCCGCCGGGCGGCGACGGGGGTGCCCGTGGCCGCCTCGAGACGAGTGGTTCCGAACCCCGGCCGGACGTCGCGCATGTGATGTTCCTGCCCGGTGGACCGTGCCGCCCGCGGGGATGGAAAGATCCGGTTGTGCGGGCGACGCGCGCCGGGGCGTGGACGCCGCGGCCACGTGTCAGGGAGCAGAGGGGCGGGGCGGACGTGCAGGCAGACGCAGGGACGAGCGGACGCGCGCGATCGGTCGACCTGCGGGAGGACATCCCGCACTCGGCCCGGATGTACGACTACTACCTCGGCGGCAAGGACAACTACGCGGCGGACCGGGAGGCGGCCGAGCAGGCGCTGGCGGTCTTTCCCCACCTGCGCACCTACGCCGGGCAGAACCGGGCCTTCCTGCACCGGGCCGTGCGGTACCTGGCGGCCGAGGCCGGGGTGCGGCAGTTCGTCGACGTGGGCACCGGCATCCCGACCTCGCCGAACCTGCACGAGATCGCCCAGCAGGTCGCCCCGGACGCGCGGATCGTCTACGTCGACAACGATCCGATCGTGCTCGTCCACGCGCGGGCCCTGCTGACCGGCACCCCGCAGGGCCGGACCGCCTACGTCGACGCGGACCTGCGTCGCCCCGACGAGATGATCGCCGTGCCGGAGTTCGCCGCCACCCTCGACCCGGCGCGGCCGATCGCGCTGTCGCTCATCGCGATCCTGCACTTCTTCCCCGACGCCGACCGGCCCGCGGACATCGTCGCCCGGCTGTGCGAGCGGCTGCCCGCCGGCAGCTTCCTCGTCGTCAGCCACGGCACCGCCGAGCTCGCGCCGCAGGCCGCGGCCCGGGTCGTCGAGGTCTACAACAGCCGCGGCATCCCGTTTCAGACCCGCGACCGCGCCGAGCTCACCGCCCTGCTGCCCGCCGGGTGGGAGCTGGTCGAACCCGGTATCGAGGTGCTGCACCGCTGGCGCCCCGAGCCAGGCAGCGACCCGGACCAGTACTCCGACGCCGACATCAGCGCCTACGCCCTGATCGCTCGCAAGTCGTAGGCGACGCCCGCTGGGGCGCAGGTCAGTGCTGGGTCTCCTCGGCGGTGATCACCGCGCCTGCCTGCGTCGCCTCGCTCGGCTGGTCGGGCAGGCGGCGGCCGTCGCCGGCGAGCAGGTCGCGGATCTCGGTGAGCAGGCGCGTCTCGTCGCTGATCGCCGGCTCCGCCTCGGGCACGGGGTGGCCGCGCCGGCGCAGTTCGTTCGCCTTCGCCAGTGGCAGGACGACCACGAAGTAGACGACTGAGGCGACGAGCAGGAAGGCAACCACGGCGTTGAGGAACAGGCCGTAGCGGAACACGCTGTGGTTGATGGTGAATGACAACCCGGCGAAGTCCGGCTTGCCGCCCACCGCGGCGATCAGTGGCGTGAGCAGGTCGTCGACCATCGCCTTGACGACGGCGGTGAACGCGGTACCGATGATCACGGCGACGGCCAGGTCGACGATGTTCCCGCGCATGAGGAACTGCTTGAAGCCCCCGAGACCCGGCCGGATCAGCCGCACGGACGGCTCGACCATTTCCCGACTCCGACCGATGATCTTGTTGAAGCCGAACACGCCATCTCCTCGCCTGCTCTGCACGGACCCGTCGGGCATGCCGCCCGCGGCGGGCGGCCGGCGGCCCGGGATGGCGCCTGACCCGCCCGACGCGAGTCCGTTATCACCCGGCGAAGGCGGATTCAATCCCGCCGGTCGGTCGACGGCGCCACCGCCGGGGGAACCCCCGAGGAGCCGGCGGGTCAGCGTTCCTTGGCCGCGCGGAAGCCCCGGTCCAGGTCAGCGAGGATGTCCTCGACGCCCTCGATGCCCACCGACAGCCGGACGAGTTCCTCGCTCACCCCGCTGTCGACCTGCTCGTCGGGGGTGAGCTGGGCGTGCGTCGTGGACGCCGGGTGGATCGCCAGCGAGCGGACGTCGCCGACGTTGGCGAGATGGCTGTGCAGTTCCAGGCCCTCGATGAAGGCCCGCCCGGCCGCCGCGCCGCCGCGGATCCCGAACGCCAGCACCGCACCGGCCCCGCGGGGCAGGTAGCGCTGGGCCGCCGGGTACCAGCGGCTGTCCGCCAGGCCCGGGTACGCCACCCAGGTGACCTCGGGACGCTCGGCGAGCCAGGCGGCCACCCGGGCCGCGTTGGCGCTGTGGCGCTCCATCCGCAGCGACAACGTCTCCAGCCCCTGCAGCAGCAGGAACGCGTTCACCGGGGACAGCGCCGGGCCCAGGTCGCGCAGCAGCCGGGCGCGGGCCCGCACGATGAAGGCGGTCTCGGCGAACGCCTCGTGGAAGACCAGGCCGTGGTACGCGGGGTCGGGCGTGGTGAAGCGGGGATGGCGCCCGGCCGTCCAGTCGAACCGTCCGCCGTCGACGATGATCCCGCCGATCGTCGTTCCGTGCCCGCCGATGAACTTGGTGGCCGAGTGCAGCACGATGTCGGCGCCGTGTTCGAGGGGACGGTTCAGGTACGGCGAGGCGAGCGTGTTGTCGACGATCAGCGGCACCCCGGCGGCGTGCCCGACCTCGGCGACGCCGGCGATGTCCAGGACGTTCCCCCGCGGGTTGCCGATCGTCTCGCCGTACAGCGCGACGGTGTTCGGGCGGATCGCCGACCGCCACGCATCCAGATCGTCCGGGTCGTCGACGAACGTCGTGGCGATGCCGAGCTCGGCCAGCGTGTGCTTGAACAGCGCGTACGTCCCCCCGTACAGCGACGTCGACGACACCAGGTGGCTGCCGGCGCCGGCCAGGTTGAGCACCGCCAGGGTCTGCGCCGCCTGGCCGCTCGCGGTCGCCAGCGCCGCGACCCCGCCCTCCAGGTCCGCGACCCGCTGTTCCAGGGCATCCTGGGTGGGATTGACGACCCGGGTGTAGGTGAAGCCGACCTCGGCGAGGGAGAACAGATCGGCCGCGTGCCGGGTGTCGTCGAACACGAACGACGTGGTCTGGTAGATCGGCACCGCGCGGGCACCGGTGGCCGCGTCGGGCGCCGCCCCGGCGTGGATCTGCCGGGTCTCGAAGCTCCAGCCGGTCGGGGAGGTCGTCACGGGATTCCTCTCGTTCTCGGGTCAGTAGGTGCCGCGACCGGTGGGCTGCTCGGCAGTCGGCTGTTCCGCAGTGGGCTGTTCCGCAGTCGGCTGTTCCGCAGTCGGCTGTTCCGCAGTCGGCTGTTCCGCAGTCGGCTGTTCCACGTCGGAATAGTGGCGGCGGGCCACCTCCGGATGGCTGCGCAGCCAGCTCTTCAGCGTGTTCACGCCGTGCTGGGCGAAGATCGGGTTGTGCGGGTCGGGTGGGGGAGCGTCGCCGATCTCGCGGACCAGCTCCGCGGGCAGGGGGACGGGTTCGAGGGTGGCCGACAGCCGCGGGCCGAAGAAGAACGCCACCGACAGCCGTTCGTGGCCCGGCGGTGGGCTGACGACCCGGTGCACGGTGGCACGGTAGTAGCCGCGGGTCGCCAGTTCGAACATCTCGCCGATGTTGACGACGAAGGTGCCGGGCCGGGGGGCCGCGTCGATCCAGCCGCCCTCGCCGTCGGCGACCTGCAGCCCCGCAACCGGCGGTCCCGCGACCGGCGCGAGCGGGTTTTCCGGCGGGTCGGGTGTGCCGGCGCGGCCCTCGTCCAGCATCCGGACGTCGTCCTGCAGGACGAAGGTGAGGAAGCCGCCGTCCTTGTGGGAGCCGACGCCCTGGTCGTAGCCGGCCGGGTGGGCCGGGGGCGCGGTGAGGTAGCGGATCAGCTTGAGGTGCGAGCGGGGTTCGACGGCAAAGGTCCGGTCGAGATGGTCGGCCGGCAGCCCCAGCGACTCGGCGAAGGCCCGGACCAGCAGGCGGGACAGCCCGCCGAGCTCGGCCATGTAGGCCAGCACGCTTGCGCGCAGCTCGGGGACCTGGGCCGGCCACTGGTTCGGACCGTCGAGGCGCAGGTACGCCGGGTCGTCGGGGCCGAGCACCCGGGCCGGGCGTTCGTCGGAGATGTCGATCTGTTCGCGGATGTCGGGATTGCCGCGGGTGATCTCGTGGCCGAGCCGGGTGTAGCCGCGGAAATGTGGCGAATGAACGTTTTCGATCTCCAGCTTCGCCGCCTCGGCGAGATGGAAGAAACGGCGGCTGACGTCGAGCACGGCGGCGGTCCGCGCGGCGGGGATCCCGTGCCCGGTCAGGTAGAAGAAACCGGGACCGTGGCAGGCCGCGCGCAGTGCCGCGAGGAACCGCGCGCGGCCGGCGGTGCCGGCCAGGAACGGGCCGATGTCGAGCGTGGGCAGCGTCCTGGCCTTGGTGTGGCCGCTGGTGTCGGTGTGGCCGCTGGTGTTGGTGTGGCCGCTGGTGTTGGTGTGGGCTGTGGTCACAGCGGTTCGCCTCCCGGCGCGTCGGTGGCACGGTGGGGGAGCGGCGCGGGCGGTCAGGGACAGAGCCGGCTGGCCACCTGCATGTGATCGACCGGGCGACACCGAGTGAGGCGTATGCGCGAAGCCACCCCGTCACTGTGCCAGGCGGCGGCGCGGTCCGTGCGGCGTCCGCAGACCCACGGCCCAGGCGTTCCGGGGCGTTCTGCGCGCCTCTGGACCGATCGCCGCGCACTTGGTTACAGTCAGGTCGTGGGAACTGGGCGGCCGCCACGGTTGGCGGTTCTGGACGTGTTCTGGAGTTCCCGTCGCGCGCACCACTTCGACCAGATCTGTTGTTGATCGCCGTCTGACGGCGCCTTTTTAGGGTCGGCCGGCAGCCGTTCCCGGATCGGTGCGCCGACGCCGTCCACCTGGCTGTTCACGCTGCCCTCTCCCATGGCGAACGCTCCGTCGACGGATGGCTTCGCCGCCGGTGGGGGCGCATTCTCGGCGTGGCCAACTCTGTCCTGCCGCCGTCAATCCTCCGGTCGCCGGGCGCTGATTCTCGCACGCCCGCCGGCATCATTGTCGGAGGTTCGACGAGGGAGGACGCATTGACCGCACCTGGCGGCCCCGGGCCGTTCAGGCTGGGTTTCCTGACCCATGTGCACGGCCGCGGGCGGCCGGCCGGCGCCGTCTACCGCGAGCTGGTGGAGCTGTTCGTCGCCGGGGAGGAGCTCGGGTTCGACGGCGGCTGGATCGCCCAGCATCACTTCTCCCCCGACTACGGTCGGCTGCCGTCGCCGCTGCTGCTGCTCGCCGCGGCCGCCCAGGCGACCCGGCGCATCGAGCTGGGCACCGCGGTCGTGGTCCTGCCGCTGGAGGACCCCGTCCGCCTCGCCGAGGACGCCGCCGTCCTCGACGCGCTCAGCGGCGGTCGCCTGCAGCTCGGGCTCGGCACCGGCGGCCCGAGCGCGCCCGCCTTCGGCGCCTTCGACCGTGACGTCGCCCGCCGCCGGGACCTGTTCGACGAGGCGCGCGGACGGCTGCGGGAGCTGCTCGCCGGCGAGCCGATCACCGGGACCGCCGGGCTGCGGCTGCACCCGCCCGCGCCGACCCTCACCGGCCGGCTCTGGGACTCGACGACGAGCGCCGACGGGGCGCGGGCGGCGGCGCGGGCCGGCGACGGCCTGCTGCTGGGCATCGGCCCGGCGGGGTCCGCGCAGCGACCCCTCGCCGACGTCTACCTCGCCGCCCACCATGCCGCCCACCATGCCGCCCACCGCGCCGCCGGCCGGGCTCCCGCGGGCGCGCGCCTCGCCGTCTCGCACGGGGTGTTCCCGGGACCGGACCGGCTGGCCGCCCGGGTGGACCTGGCCCCCGACATCGCCCGGTTCCGGCCCTGGCTGGGGAACTTCGGGTTCCCCGCCGACCTCGACGACGGAGCCGCGCTCGACGCGATGAACGTCCACCACGGCCCGGTCGGCGTGGTGATCCACAGCCTCGCGACCAACCCGGTCGGCCCCGCCGCCGTGTCGTACTTCATCGCCGCGGTGCAGGGCGAGGCCGGCGCGGCGGCCGACCTCGACGCGACCCTGCGCCGCATGGAGCTCATCGCCACCGAGATCGCCCCCGCGCTGGGCTGGCGGCCCGCGGCCCGACCCGTAGCCGCAGAGCCGACTCCCGCCGGCCCGGAGAGGACCCGATGACCACCATCCCCGACGGGCGTCCGCGGCGGATGCTGACGCTCGGCGCCGTGCTGCAGGGCGCCGGCGGTCACATCGCCGGCTGGCGCCATCCGCTGTCCCCACCCGACGGCGAACTCGACCTCGCCCATCACATCAGGGTCGCCCAGACACTGGAACGCGGCACCTTCGACGCCCTGTTCATCGCCGACGTCGTCGCGATCTCGGGCACGGACCTGGACTCGCTGCACCGCACCGCCCGGTCGGTCCGGTTCGAGCCCCTGACCCTGCTGGCCGCGCTGTCGACGGTGACCGAGCGGATCGGCCTGGTCGGCACGGCCAGCACGACCTACAACGAGCCGTTCCACGTCGCCCGCAAGTTCGCCTCGCTCGACCATCTCAGCGCCGGGCGCGCCGGCTGGAACGCGGTGACCTCGGTGCTGCCGCAGGAGGCCGCGAACTTCGGCCGCGACGCCCACCTCGAACACGGGCTGCGCTACCGGCGCGCCGAGGAGTTCGTCGAAGTCGTCCGCGAGCTGTGGGACAGCTTCGACGACGGCGCCGTGCGGCGCGACACCGCGGCGGGTCGCTACTACGACCCCGCCGGCCTGCGCACCCCGCACCACCGCGGCGAGCATTTCGCCGTGCGCGGGCCGCTGAGCATCTCCCGGCCCCCGCAGGGCCACCCGGTCGTCTTCCAGGCCGGTTCGTCGGAGGCGGGCAAGGACTTCGCCGCCCGCTACGGCGAGGTGGTGTTCACCGGGCAGGGCACCCTGGCCGGTGCCCAGCGGTTCTACGCCGACGTGAAGGCGCGGGCCGCGGCGCACGGGCGCAACCCGGACCACCTGCTGGTCTGGCCGATCCTCGCGCCGATCGTCGGCGACACCGAGGCCGCCGCCCGCGCGCGGCGCGACGAACTGCTGGAGCTCATCCACGACGACGTCGCCCGTCGACTCGTCCAGGACACCGTCGGCGACGTGGATCTCTCGGGCTATCCGCTGGACGGACCGTTGCCCGAGATCGGCGAGACGAACCGCAGCCGCAGCCGCTCCGAACAGATGCTCGACCTCGCCCGCCACGAGAACCTGACGATCCGCGGGCTCGCCCGGCGATCCTCCGGCGGCATGATCACCGGCACGCCGGAGACGATCGCCGACCACGTCGAGGAATGGTTCACCGGGCGGGGCGCGGACGGCTTCAACGTCGGCTTCCCCTACCTGCCGGGCGCCGCCGAGGACTTCGTCGACCAGGTCGTGCCGGAACTGCGCCGCCGCGGCCTGTTCCGCGAGTCCTACACCGAGACCACGCTTCGCGGGCATCTCGGCCTGCCGCGGCCGGTCGCCGTCCCGCGGCGGGACGACCCCACCCACCCGGGCGAGCCGCTCGCGGCCGAGCCGAGCACCCCACCAGGCACACAGCCGGGCACCCCACCAGGCACACAGCCGGGCACCCCACCAGGCACACAGCCGGGCGCCGCGGCCGGCGTCGAGACGAGCGGGGCGGGAATCCGATGACGTCGACGCAGCCTCGCCGCGGCGGCCAAGTCCATCTCAACGCCTTCCTCAAGCCGCCGGGGGAGTTCCTCGCCGCCTGGCGGCACCCCCACGCCGTCGCCGACGCCGGGGTGAACATCCGGCACGTGATCGAGCTGGCCCGCACCGCCGAGCGGGGGACGTTCGATGCGATCTTCCTCGCCGACCTGGTCGGCGTCCCGCTGACCAGCCAGGAGGTGCTCTCCCGCGTCTCGGTCGTCAACGACTCCTTCGAACCGACGACCCTGCTCGCCGCGCTCGCCACCGCCACCACCCGCATCGGGCTCGTCGCGACGGCGTCGACGACCTACAACGAGCCCTACCACCTGGCCCGGACGTTCGCCTCGCTGGACCACCTGTCCGGTGGGCGGGCCGGCTGGAACCTCGTCACCTCCCTCAACGACGCGGAGGCGCGCAACTTCGGGCTGGACAGCCACGTCGAGCACGAGCTGCGCTACGCCCGGGCCGCCGAGTTCCACGACGTGGTGACCGGGCTGTGGGACAGCTTCGACGACGACGCCTTCCGCCACGACCAGGCCAGCGGGGTCTACTTCGACGCCGACAAGGTCCACTGGCTGAACCACGCCGGGACGCACTTCCGGGTCGGCGGGCCGCTGAACATCGCGCGGCCGCCGCAGGGCCGCCCGGTCGTCGTCCAGGCCGGCGCGTCCGAGACGGGCCGGGACCTCGCGGCCCGGGTCGGTGAGGTCATCTTCACCGCGCATCCGACCCTGCCGGCGGCGCAGGCGTACTACACCGACATCAAGACGCGGGCGGCGGCCGCCGGACGCGACCCCGACCACGTGATCGTGCTGCCCGCGCTGTCCACGATCGTGGGGCGGACCCAGGCCGAGGCGGAGGACAAGATCGCCGCGCTGCGGTCGTTGCTCGACCCGCGGGTGGCGCTCGCCGACCTCACCTACCGGCTCGGCGGGTTCGATCTCACCCGCTTCCCCCTCGACGGCCCGCTGCCCGAACTGCCGCCGTCCAACCAGAGCCTCAGCGGCCAGCGGCAGATCCTCGACCAGGCCCGGGCGGACAACCTGACCATCCGCCAGCTCGCCGACCAGATCGCCCGGGACGACCGGACCCTCGTCGGCACGCCGACGACCATGGCCGACCACATCCAGGAGTGGTTCGAGCAGCGCGCCGCCGACGGCTTCAACGTGATCTTTCCGTATCTCCCGGATGCGCTGGACGACTTCGTGGACCTGGTCATCCCCGAGCTGCGCCGCCGCGGCCTGTTCCGCGCCGCCTACACCGGCCGCACCCTGCGCGAGCACCTCGGCCTGCCGCGCCCACCCAGCCGCTACGCGTCCCAGTCCGGGGCGTCCCAGTCCGGGGCATCGACCTGACCGGCAGGCGGAGGAGGGGAATTTCGGTCGTCAGGGGAGCTGTCTGCTCATGAACAGGGCCCGTTCGCCAGCCGATTCGGTGCCTTCATAGAGCAGGAGGTCGAGGCCGCAGAGGGTGAACCCCATGCGGAGATAGGCGTGGATCGCGGGGGCGTTGATGTTGGTGACTTCGAGCCAGACGTGACCTGCTCCACACTCCCGCGCGAAGTCGAATGCGTGGTCCACCAGGGTGCGGCCGACCCCTCGCCGGCGATGGCTGGGGGCTACCTCGAGGTCGGAGATGGTGAGGCGCGAATTCCAGGGATCGAAGGATGCCTCGACGAACCCACACAGTTCTTCGCCGGCGCAGGCGACGATCTTCCGGGTCAGCGCGGGATCGTCTTCCTCCTGTTCTTCGTCATCGTCCTCCACCGGAAACATCTTGTGGATCGGGGGAGTCGCCGGTTTCTCGCAGATCGAAAAACCTTCGGCGGTCGCCTTCACCTCGAATACGGAGTTCGAGGTGAAGGATCCGTCGATGGTTGCGATGATCTCATCGTCATCGGGGCGTGCAAGGCGGTAGGAGAGAGGCTCGGCCTCGCCGAGTACGTCTCCACCGCCCACCGGCGCGATCATATCCCCAGGATACGATACGACCCCCGCCTGTCACCGACGGATGAACGGCCTGGATATTGTCTGGCGATCGCCGTTTTCCTCCTCGAATTCGCTGTCGAACAGGCGCCGGCCTGCCGGCCTGGTTCTGTAGGACGGCGCCCGTTGTCGGCGAGGTGTCCGAAAAGGATGGCCGGCGCAGTGGATCAGGGCTTGTAGCCGAGCATCAGGGTTTGTAGCCGACCGCGCCGTAGATGCTGACCTGGGCGTCGGTCAGCTCCGACAGCGGGATGGCCTTCACCCGTGAGGCGGGGTCTGTCGCGGTCGCGCCGTCGCCGGCCGGGTCCGTCTCGGCCAGGTCGGCGAGCTCGGGCCGCCAGCGGTGGACGACCTGCAGCCCGGGCTCCACGAGGTCCAGGCCCTCGAAGAACCGTTCGAACTGGGCGCGGGTGCGCAGGTGCATGGGGACGCCGCTGGCCAGGTAGGCCCGCTCGACCTCGCGCATCGCCGGGTCGAAGTCGGCGGTCAGGTGGGTCAGCGAGACGTAGCTGCCCGACGGGAGCAGGTCGACGAGGCGGCGCATGATCCCGTACGGGTCGTCGCCGTCCGGGATGAAGTGGAAGATCGCGATCAGCGACAGCGCGACCGGCCTGGTGAGGTCGAGAGTCTCGTGCAGCTCAGGAGCGGTGAGGATGCGGCGGGTGTCGCGCAGGTCCGCGTCGACGTAGGCGGTGCGTCCCTGCGGGGTGCTGGCCAGCAGGGCGCGGGCGTGGGCGAGCACGATCGGATCGTTGTCGGTGTAGACGATCCGCGCGTCTGGGGCGACGCCCTGGGCGACCTCGTGCAGGTTCGGCGAGGTCGGGATGCCCGTGCCGATGTCGAGGAACTGACGTACCCCGAGCTCGGCGGCCAGGTAGCGGGTCGTCCGGGTCATGAACAGGCGGTTCTGCCGGACCACGATCCGGGAGTTCGGAAACACGTCGAGGACCTGTTCCGCGATCTTCCGGTCGGCGGGGAAGTTGTCCTTCCCGCCGAGGAAGTAGTCGTACATGCGGGCCGGATGTGGTACGTCGATCTTCAGGTCGACGCCGGCGCCCTCCGGGACCTGTTCGGCCCGCGGGCCGCCGAGGCCCTCGTCGGCCGTGGTCAGCACGTTCTCGATCTCCGGCACCGCGTCGCGCCCTCCGTCTTGGCGGATTGTTATTAGGTATTCACCCTAGTGGGTAATGCCGCAACTGCGGTGAGAGACCTGGTGTATCCAGACGTATCCCGCCTCGGCGGACGAGGCGAGGCCGGCCGTACGGGTGTCCACCGGCGAAGCGCCGCTGCGCGGTCCTGGTCCCTGGCCAGGGCTCGCAATCGGGCGAGCCCCTCGGTGGTGGCCGGCGGCTTGCCCCCGAGACCACGGGTCGATGTCAACCTGTTACGCTGCGTCGCCGGATGTCCCCCTGGACCGGAGTCCGCCCGTCGCGGCCGCCCCGCCGGCGGCGAACTCGGCGATGAACTCGCGCAGCCGGTGCTGCCCCTCCTCGGTGCTGGATTCGTCTTCGGTGACGAGGCGGGCGAGCGTCGGAACGGCGTGTGGCCACGCGCTCAGACCGATCAGCGTGAGCAGCAGCCACCGCGCCGGCATCTCGCTCTCCGCCTCGACGTGCGGTTTGAGGGCCCGTGCGCTGAGGCTGTAGCACTCGCGGCGGCCGTCCTCGTCGGGCAGCGGCCGGTCGCCGGTGCACTCCAGGGCCTCCCAGAGCAGCATGCGCAGCAGGTCGGGGTTGGTGCGCTGGAAGTCATAGGACTTGCGGATGTACTCCGCGATGCCCTCGTCGATCTCCACGATCGTCGCGGTTCTCATCTCCTCCAGCATGTCCGCCAGGACGCGCCGGTAGAGCTGTTCCTTGTCGCCGAAGCTCGAGTAGATCCGTTCCTTGTTGCAACCCGCCCTCGCGGCGATGCGGTCGATGCGTGCCCCCGCCAATCCGTAGGCCGAGAACTCGGCTCGTGCGGCCTGCAGGATTGATCGTCGGGTGGCCTGAGCGTCGCGTGGCATAGGACCAGCGTATGGCCCGGAACTCGGACGGGCACTTCAAACCAACTGGTTGGTGTGTTAGCTTCCTCTTGGTCACCCGACCTCCTCCCGCGCGAGACGGGTCGGATTCCCGCGGCCGTCGCACCGTCGACGGGAGCTCTCTTTGTGCTGCTCAGGTCCTGCTCGCGAGCGACTCGCACCGCGGACAACTCGACCCGCGACCACCTCGAACCCGTGAACAAGGAGATCATCATGAAGGTCCTTCTCTTCGGCGTCAGCGGCCAGATCGGTAGTGTGATCGCGGCCGAACTCCTCGCCCGTGGACACCGGGTCACCGGCGTCTCGCGAAGCGGCGGCACGGACGCCGTCGCTCACGTGAACCTGACGGTGCGCCCGGGCGACGTCCGGGACGCGGGGACGGTCGCCGCGCTGGCTCCCGCCCACGACGCGGTGGCCTCGGCCGTCGGCCCGCGCCACGGTCAAGACGACGACCGCGACATCCTGCTGGGTGCCACCAGCGGGCTCATCGACGGTCTGCGCAAGACCGACGTCCGGCGCCTCGTCGTTCTCGGGGGCGCGGGAAGCCTGCGTGTGGCGCCGGACCAGATCCTGCTGAACACCCCGGGATTTCCCGAGATGTGGCGCGCCAACGCGACCGCGCAGAACGACGCCCTCGCCGTCTACCGCGGGGTGGACGACCTGGAGTGGACCTTCATCTCGCCGCCCGTCCACATCGAGCCCGGCCCGCGCACCGGAGTGTTCCGGGTCGGGGGCGACGACCTTCTGGCCGACGAGGCCGGCAGGAGCCACATCAGCATTCCCGACTACGCGGTGGCGTTCGCCGACGAACTCGAGCAGACGACCGCCCCACGCCGGCGGATCTGCGTGGCGTACTGACCGCGTCGTCATCCATCCGCATCTCTTCTCTGGGTCGAAGGGAACAGCAAGGAGATGATCAACACCGTCGTGCGGCCCGCCGGCGGCGCGCGCTCCTCGAGAACACGGGTACTCGTGATTCTCGGTGCGCTCGTCGCACTCGGGCCGCTGTCCACGGACGCCTACGTTCCGGCCCTGCCCGACCTCGCCTCCGACCTCGACACGACAGCGTCGAGCGCGCAGCTGAGCATCACGACCTGCCTGATCGGTCTGGCTGTGGGGCAGATACTCGCCGGGCCGCTGAGTGACGCCTACGGCCGTCGCCGTCCGTTGCTCATCGGACTCACCCTGTACACGGTCGCGGGACTGCTCTGCGCCATCGCGCCGTCGATCTGGGTACTCGTCACCCTGCGTGGAATCCAAGGCGTCGGTGGTGCTTTCGGCATCGTCATCGCCTACGCGGCGGTGCGCGACCAGTATTCCGGGACGGCCGCAGCCCGCTACTTCGCCATGCTTCTCCTCGTCACGGGACTCGCCCCGGTACTGTCCCCACTCGCCGGCGGGCAGATGCTGCGGTTGACCACGTGGGAGGGGATCTTCGTAGCCCTCGCGGTGCTGAGTGGGCTGCTGCTGCTCGCGGCGGGAGCCGGCCTGCCGGAGACGCTTCGCCCGGAGAACCGGCAGAGCGGCGGTCTGCGGCAGATGGGACCGGTCTTCCGCCGACTCCTGTCCGACCGGGTGTTCGTCGGTTACACCCTGGCCAACGGCCTTGCCTTCGCGGCGATGTTCGCCTATATCTCGGGATCGCCCTTCGTCCTGCAGGACATTCATGGGCTGTCCCCACAGGAATACAGCGTGGTGTTCGCGATCAACGCACTCGGACTCGTGGTGGCGGCGCAGGTGAGCGGCCGGGTCGTGCACCTCGTCGGTGGACGTTTCCTCCTGCGGCTCGGGCTGCTCGGGTCGACCGTGGGCGGTGTCGGTGTCGGGATCGTGGTGCTCATGGACGCGGGGATCGCCGCACTCCTGATCGCGCTCTTCGTCGTCGTCGCCAGCGTCGGTCTGGTCATGCCGAACGCGGCCGCGCTGGCGCTCGAGGAGCACGGCGACGTGGCCGGCGCCGCCTCGGCCGTGCTGGGCTGCGCGCAGTTTCTCATCGGTGGCAGCGTCGCCCCGCTGGTCGGTGTCGCCGGAAACGACGATGCGGGGCCGATGGCCATTGTCATCGCCGTACTGGGTGTGGCCGCGCTGGCGGCCTTCCTCGGCCTTACCCGTCCCCCGACGGGCTCCGCCAGCGCCGTCGTGCTCGAAGCGTCGGGTCAGCCGGCGGCCGGCGCCACCACCCGGTCCTGAGGCCCTGTCCCGAGGCCCTTTCCTGAGCCGGGACTTCGAGCAGGGTCCCGCCTCGCGGGTCGGCTGTCCCGTCGTCCCGGTCCGGAGAGACCGTCGGCCGCGTCCCTCGGGGCGCGGGAAGCCCTTCCACGAACGGACGAGCCCCATGACGATGCCTGCACTCGACCCGACGACATTGACATCGACCAGCCCTCCGGTGTCGGCCAGCCCTCCGGTGTCGGCCAGCCCTCCGGTACCGGCGAACGCGACGACACCGGCCAGCTTCGTGACATCCACAGTCACCTCGATCGCCGACGGCCGAGCGATCATCGACTCCGTCGACGTCCAGATCCGCGCACTGATCTCGACGCGTCTCGACGTCTCGCGTCAGATCCAGCGGATCCGTTCCTCCATCGGCGGTCCGCGGGTGGAACACACCCGCGAAATGGAGATCATGACGGCCTGGTCACGGGAGCTCGGGCGACAGGGCGCAGAGATGGCTCTGACGCTGCTCACCCTGTGCCGGGGCTCGCTCGACCAGTCCCCGGGTACCGCGACCACACCATCCTCGGGGCTCTGACATGCGACATGGCGCTTCTCGTGACCTACGAGAAGCGCCATGGGCGTCAAAGAGGCGGCGGGCGTCAAAGAGGCGGCGATCGGAACGGACGGTCCGGGCCGCGCACGGTCTCAGGCCACGACACGCCACCCGTGGGTGACCAGGACGTCCTCGAGCCGTTGACGCACGGCGGGCAGCACGGAAAGTTCCAGCAGGCCGCACGCCCGGCCGGGCGAGTGCTCCAGCAGCAGCTCCTCGATGTTGATCCCGGCGTGCCCGATGTCGGTGAGCAGCTCGCCCAGCGCGCCCGGCGAGTCGGGCACGAGAACGGCCATGGACGTGTAGACCGCCCGCGTGTTGCCGTGTTTGCCCGGCAGACGTTCCCGACCGACGTTGCCGTCCGCCACGACCCGCGAGACGGTCACACGCGAGCCGGGGCTGGGGCTGTTGTCGTCGCCGACCGGGCTCAGCGAGCGCAGCGCGCCGATGACGTTGTCGAGGTCCTGGCGCAGCGGCTCCAGAACGTCGACGATCGGAACGGCGTTGGCCGAGAAGATCTGTGCCCACAGCGCGGGATCGCTGGCGGCGAGGCGGGTCACGTCGGACAGACCCTGGCCGGCGAGGGACAGCGCGTGCTCGGGTGCCTGGGCCAACCGCGCCGCCACGAGACTCGCCACGAGCTGCGGCATGTGGGAAACCAGCGCGGCGGCGGCGTCGTGCTCCTCGGGAGCCATCAGGATGGGATGGGCGCCGAGGACCGACACCAGCCGTCGGATCACTTCCACCCGTCCGGGGTCGCTCTCCGGGAACGGGCACACCACCCAGGGGCGTCCGGTGAAGAGGTCCCCTCTGGCCGCGATGGATCCGGAGCGTTCCCGCCCGGCCATCGGGTGACCACCGACGTAACGGGTCAGGTCGGCGTGTCGGTCCCGCAGCCCGGCCATGACCTTGGTCTTGACGCTGGCGACGTCGGTCACGGTCGCGGTCGGATGTCGGTGCAGCTCGGCGAGGATCACATCGGCGGTCACGTCGGGCGGGGCGGCCACGACGACGACGTCGACGGGCTCCGATCCCGCTCCGGGATCCGGCTCGCCGGCACCGAGGTCCGCGGCGAGCGCCAGCGCGGTGGGTGAGGCATCGTCCAGCAGAACGCGCACCCCGGCCGTTCGTAGGCCGAATCCCACGCTGGTGCCGAGCAGACCGGTGCCGACGACGCGGACGGTGCCCAGCGTGGTGATGTTCGGTGTCTGCGGCTGTTGCGCTGCCCAGAGGGATTGGATGTTGGTCAGGGTCATGGCGAGACTCCTTCACGCGCGGCCTCCGCGATGGCAGGCGGACCCGCATGTGGCGACAGTGGTCGAGCGACCGATGACGGCCGGGAGGGAGGGCGACGAGACGTCGCCCTCCCTCCGGTTGGCGCCGAGGTGCGCGGCGCCCGCTGCTGGGGGTGGTAGAGGAGGTGTGTGGTCAGGCGATGGTGTCCGCGTGGGCGGTCACCAGGACAAGTGGGCCGCGCCCCAGGAGGGGGGCGGGTTCCCCGCGGAACCCGCCGTGGCGGTCCAGCACGGTCAGTCCCGCTGCGGAGAGCAGATCCTCCAGCTCTGGGAGGGTCAGTACCGACTGCTCGAGGACGTTGTCGTACATCGAGACTCGACCGTCGGACTCCCGGACGAGCAGGGTCTCCTCGTGTCGCCAGGTGGCGCGGTGCGGCGAGACGCTCTGGCGGGCCATCTGGGTGATCAGGATGCCGTCCCGACGATGATGTTGGATCATGGACGGCTGGAAGACGTCGACGAAGCTGAGCAGGTGGGCGACGTCGAGCACGAGCCGTCCGCCGGGACGCAGCCATCGGGACACCGACGACAGCAGCCCGCCGAGGTGCTTGCGCGGTACCAGGTTCACCGTGGCGAAGATGCTGTAGATCAGATCGAACGTCTCGTCGGTGTCGAAGAGTTCGAGGTCCTCGCGTACGTACTCGATGCCGGAATCACCGGCGTTCTTCGCGTGGTCGATGAAGCTGGCGCTGTGATCCACGCCGACGCCGGTGTAGCCGCGCTCGCGCAGCGCACGCAGGTTGACGCCGGTGCCGCAGCCAAGGTCCAGGACGTGACCGCCGGGCGGCAGCAGCGAGCCGAGGAAGCCGGTCTCCCCGTCCAGGTCTCGCAGGTTGGAGCGGATGACCTCGTAGTACCGGCCGGGAAACTCGAAGGTGGACATGGTCGATGCCTTTCCGTGACGTCGCTCGGACGGCTGGTGGGACCGCGCCTACTCCTCGAGCAGATCCGGTTGCTCCGAGGTGATCTCCTCCCAGAGCAGCTGAAAGCTGAACCAGCCGAGCTGGGGATCGCCGAATCCGGCCCGCGCGGCCGTCGCCTGCTCGTGGGTCATCGGACGCGGTCGTCCGGCGGCGCGGGCCATCAGCTGCACCCGGGCACAGTTGTCGTAGGTGAGGAACCAGTGCAGCGCCTCGTCCACCGAGCCGCCCACGGTGATCAGCCCGTGGTGACGCAGCAGGATCGCTCGTCGTTCGCCCAGTTCGTCGGCAATGCGCTGGCCCTGCTCGACGGCGACGGAGGGTCCGTCATAGCCGTCGAAGTAGACCTGATTCTCGTAGAACGCGGCGGCCTCCTGGTCGATCGGCTCGAGCAGCTCGCCGATCGCCCCGAGGGTGCGGGTGTGCAGGGTGTGGCCGTGCGCGGCCGCGACGGCGTCCGGCCGGGCCTGGTGAATGCGTGAATGGATGGCGAACGCGCTCGGGTTGACCGGATGGCTGCCCCGCACGACCCGGCCCGACGAATCCACGCAGATCAGGTCGCGCACCCGGACGTGATTGAACGAGACCCCGAACGGGTTGACCCAGAACAGGTCCTGGTCGGCGGGGTCGCGCACGGAGATGTGGCCGGAGATCCCCTCGCCGAAACCGTACTTGCCGAACAGGCGTAGGGCCGCGGCCAGCCGCTGCTGGTGGTGGCGGCGGGCCTCGTCGACCGAGGCGAACACCGGCTCGGACGGCATCGGCAGTCCGGTGGCGGTATCGGCGAGGTAGTCGGGCCGGGCGTCGCTCGTGGCGACGTCGTCCCTGCCGATCTCGGCGGTGGTGGTCATGAGCACTCCTCTGTCGGACGCACATCGAAGGTGGACTGGCTTGCGGATCGGACGGCTTGCGGTCGGACGTCTGTCGCGGGGAGGGATAGCGCGGGCCGGCCCCTGTCGTCGATGCAGTGGTGGTTCACCGGGGGGATCAACGCAGCGCGAGGACCCTGGGAGACCTCCGGCGGGTGGCTTCGGCGTGGGTCACCATCGCCTGCGCGATGTCGACGCCCCGGTCGACCAGGGACGGAATACCGAAGGTGAAGAACAGCGTGCCGGCGGCGAGATCCCCCAGCACGTACAGCCGCGGATGAGGGTTGCCGGCGACGGTGAGCCGGCTGGTCGCACGCTCGACGGAGAGACCGCCATGCGGATGGATGGACGCCGTTCCCGCCTCGGTGAGCGACGTGACCAGGGGACGGGCCGGCGGCGGTATCCGGTCCGCCGGGGGACTCACCGCGTTGACGACGACAGCGCAGGAGAGGTCATCGGTGGCGGTGGTCAGGGCGAAGCCCCCGCCGGGGGTGGGACGCACCGTGCGCAGGCCGGCGCGGATCCGCAACTGACCGCTGTCGACGAGCCGCAGCAGGGCCGCCGCGGTGGTCGGCGGCATCGGGCAGCACAGGCTCATCAGCGACCGGTAGTGGTGGGTGAGAACGTGTGTCCGGTCGGCGTGTGACAACAACGGCCACACGTCGGGACCCGTCTCGGGTACCGCCCGCTGCAGGATCCGCAGTCCGAGATCTGCGGCGCCCACCTCGGAGAGCTGGCGGCGGATGCGGTCCACGGGGTGCTCGCGGCCCATCGCGAAGATCTCCTCGGCCACCTTCGCCTCGCTGTGGCCGCCCTCGGCCAGTTCGCGACGCATCAGCTCGACGATCCGTGTCAGCGGCACACGATCGCCCCGGCGGCCCCACGTCCGCAGCACCTCGGGGGTGAAGTGCCGCAGCTCGATCTCGACCGGCCGCTGGCGCACCGCGGGCAGGAAGCCCTGCCGGGACGTCAGGCTGATCGGACCGCGATGCCCGTGGGCGGTCAGACCGAGCACCACGTCCACCGCGGTGAGCCCGCTGCCCAGGACGGCGACGTGGGAGTCCGGGTCGATCCCGGCGAGCGTCGTCGCCACCGGATAGGGGTCGGGCACGAATGCGGGGCTGTCCCGCAGACCGTAGACGTCCTGGGGCCGGCCCACCCCGACGCACAGGACCGCGTAGTCCATGGCGTGGTGGCGACCCTGCGCGGTGCGCAGGACCGCACGTTCGTCCGTGTTCAGCACGGCGGTCACCGCGGTGCGTTCCAGCGCGACGTGCCAGCCGCGCAGGCGCAGCCGCGCGATGGCGGCCATCGCGCTGTCTCCCAGGTAGTCGCCGTAGACGGTGCGTGGCACGAACGGTGTTCCGATCCACGGGTCGGGTGGCGTGTCGACGCCGGTCCGTTCCAGCCAGCGGGCGAAGTGGCCGGGATCGCCGTGGCGGACCGACATGTCCTGCGGGATCGCGTTCACGCGCACGGCGGGTAGGTCCTCGCGGTACGGACGTCCCCGCCAGGGCCGCGGCGCGGGATCGAAGACGGTGATGCGACCGACCGGGCTGTCGAGCTGCGACAGGGCGTCGAGCAGGCACACGGCCGAGGCGCCGGCTCCCACGACTCCGATCTCCATGCTGCTCAGGACACGGGCGCGTAGCCGGGTCGCCGCGGCGGTGCTGGTGGAACGAACTCCGGGGAGGCTGTCGGGACGGCGCCCGTGGAGAGGTCCGCGTACGGGTTCGTGGCCGCCGACGGCGCCGCGGTATGCGGGAACGTCCCGCGGCCTGACGGCATTCATGAGGCATCTCCTGTCTGTGGGGGTGCCGCACGCGCGGGTGCACGGCGGCGCTTGGGAGTGCGACCGCTGGAGGGCGGAGGCGTTCGCGGGGAGAGCGCCAACGCGTCCCCGTCAGGACGGGTCGCGTCCCTGTCGAGACGGGTCGTGCGGGGAACCTGCCTCGGAGACGAGGCGGTCGCGCAGCAGGGCGCGGCGCAGTTTGCCGATCCCGGTCTTCGGGATGTCCTGGCGCTCGACCGTGAACACCTCGGCCTCCAGTCCCGCGAAACGTCGACGTACGAGCTCGCGTACCGCCGCGCTCGCCTCGGCGGCGGGAACCCCGTCGCGGGGGTGCACGAACACGGACAGGCGGTCGTTGCCGGTGACGGGGTCCGGCGCCGAGCAGGCCACCGTGTACGAGGGAGCGACGACGCCGAGCTCCTCGACCGCCGACTCGATCTCGTGTCCGTGGTAGGTCACCGCGCCGACCTCGATCAGGTCGTCGATGCGTCCGGTGACGGTCAGTGTTCCGTCGGCGATGTAGGCCAGGTCGCCCGTCTTGAACCACCCGTCGGTGAACGACTGGCGGTTCTGCGCGGGATGGCCGTAGTAGCCGGAGGTGATCGGCTCGCCGCTGACCTGCAGTCTGCCGATCGTTCCCGTGTCGACGACCTGCTGGCGCTCGTCCACCACGCGCAGACGCACCCCCGGATGGGGTCGACCGACGCTGACGAAGCGTTCGTCCCGTTCCGGGGCACGGGGGTCGAAGACCCGGTCGACAACTCCCGAGGAGGTCTCCGACATGCCCCAGCCCGGGTACATCGCGGTTGCGGGCAGCCCGCAGGGGGCGAGCAGCGAGAGAAACCGGGCGGCAACCCGGGGCTTGACCGGCTCGCCGCCGTTCATGATGTAGCCAAGCCGGCTCAGATCCCAGGCGCGGCCGGTCAGCGCCTCTGCGTGGTCGACAACCAGGGCGAAGGCGAAGTTCGGAGCCCAGGTGACGGTCGAACCGTGGGTGTGCAGGCAGTCCAGCCACCGCGTCGGATCGGCGAGGATCCACTGCATCGGCGCGTGCACCTGGACGCAGCCCAGCCAGACGTCACGGACATGGAACATCACCAGACCGCCGACGTGGTCGAGCGGCATCCAGTTGAACGAGCGCTGCTCGGCGGTCAGGTGGTGCACGGCGGCGGTGGCCGCGCATCTGCTGAGGATGTTGGCGTGCGTGAGCCTCACCGCCTTGGGACGACCTGTGCTGCCCGAGGTCAGCAGCAGCACAGCGAGATCGTCGGGCTGGCTGTCGTGCCAGGAACGGTCCGGCGCGGCCGCACGCAGGTTCTCGACGTCGCCGAGCCACCGGCCGGGCGCACTGTCACGCGGCTGGTCGGTGTCGCGTGCTCCGCCCGGATTCGTCCGACCGGTGACCACCCAGGGGTCGCCGAGCAGGTCGCACACCGAGTGCAGGGTTCGCTCGGCCTCCTGGCGCTCCCGTTCGGTGCCTCCGCGGCGCACCGGCACCGGTACGTACCCGCCGAGCTGGCAGGCCCAGAAGGCCGCGAGGAGATCCGGTTCGTCGCCGATCTGGAGAACGACTGGGGAGCCGGCAGCCAGTGGGTCGACCTGGATCCCCGTGGTGCCGGCGTGCTCCTCGGCGGCACGGCGCAGGCCTCCGAGCAGCCTGGCGGCGTCGTCCAGCAGCGCGGCGTAGTCCTGACGCAGCCGGGTTCCGTCCTCGCGCAGGTACACCACCCGGCCAGCGTCGGGTGAGGCCGCGGCCCTGACCAGCGCCTCGCCGAGATGGCGCAGGCCATGGTCGACACCGGGCCCACCGTCGAGCACAGCGGGTGCGCCGGGCCCGTCCGGCGCCGGCGACGTGGTCCTAGTGGGTGCCGCCGCAAGTTCGTCGGTTATGCGGCGAGGCCGAGGCGGCTGGCGGTCTTCAGGAGATCGGCGCGGGTGTACTTCCAGTCGAACGGGGTCGCGGCCTGGTTGTAGAGCGCCTGGAAGCCCATGACCCGGGCCGCGAGCGTGTCGAGGTCGGCGAAGTCACCGCGCTCGATGGCCTTGCGCTGCAAGATCGAGAAGAATACCTCGACCTGGTTGAGCCAGGAGGCGTGTACGGGCAGGTGGACCAGCGTCGCGGTCGGGTGGGCGGCGCGCATCCGGTCGATCGAGGCCTGGCCTCGGTGAGACGAGCCGTTGTCGACGATCCAGAACACCCGCCGCGCCGACGCGTAGGGCTCCTGGGCCATGACCTGGGCGGCGAGCCGACCGAACGGGGCGATCCCGGTGGTGTCCTCGATCCGGCCGATCACCTCGGCGCGGTGGACGTCGTAGGCGGCGAAGTACGCCAGCGTGCCCCCACGGGTGTACTCGAACTCCACCCGCGGGCCGTGGCCGGGCATCGCCGGCGCGGTCGGGTGGCAGCGGTGCAGGGCCTGCAGCTGGGACTTCTCGTCCGCGCTGATCACATAGTCGTCCGGGCCGAGCGGCTCGCCGTCCCAGCGGCGGGCATAGAGGTCCAGGACCCGGGACGCCTTCGCCACGAACGCCGGGTCCCGCGGGAAGATCCACGACCGGTGCCGCCAGGGGCGGATCGCGTCGGCGTCGAGCCAGCGGGTCACCGTCGAGGCGGACACCTCCTCGACGATGCCCTCGCGGACCGCGTGGGCGGCGAGCTCGGCCGCCGACCAGCGTTCCAGCGGCACGTCGACGTCGGCGGGCCGGGTGCAGGCCAGCGCCTTGACCTCGGCGACCTGCACCGCGGTGAACCGGGCCGGCCGGCCCGACCGGGGCCGGTCACGCAGGCCCGCGAGACCTTCCCGGGCGAACCGGCCCCGCCACGTGCAGACGGTGTCCTCGCAGACACCCAACCCGGCGGCGATCGCGGCGTTGCCCAGCCCGTCCGCGGCGGCGAGCACGATCCTCGCGCGCAGCCAGTCACGGCGCGGCACGGTCGCCGACCGGGCACGGCTGGCCAGTTCGGCACGGACGTCGTCGGTCAGGATGACCGCGGTAGCACGGCGAGACACCCTGATGTCCTATCGGGCAGGTCGCACCCGACCATCGCCGCCACCACACCCGCGGGCAACCCGCCCTCAACTGACGGCGACAATGAGAGCCGTGGCAGGTATCCCGGCATCGACGAAGATCTCCCTGCGCCAGCGGCTCGTCGCGCACGCGGCCGAGAACTGGCCCGGGATCCGCGAGATCTCCACCCGCTACCACGGCGCGTTCGCCTACGTCACCGCCACCGACCCCGACGGCGCCCCCCAGCCACTGTGCCGGCTGCGCTACCACGGCTACGCCAACGACTGGGGCTTCGCGATCTGGCGCGCCAGCCACGACGACTACGACGACTCCTACCTGCCCGACGGATCCCCCAGCGGCACCGCCGAAGCCGCGCTCGACCTCGCCGCAGGCCTCTACCTACCCGGCACCACCGATCACCGACGAACTAACGGCGACACCCACTAGTGAACGAGCGTCGTGGGTCAGCTGGTCTGACGTTGCCCGTCCCGAGGCGGACCGGCGCGGTCAAGGCGGTGGAAATATCGGATTCAGCGTGCATTGCTCCTCCGGCGAACGATACGAGCCGATGAAGGATGAGTGGCTGCGGCGCGGGGCCCCGCCGGCTGGTTGGCGGGCGGGCGGGCGGGTGATGTGGCCGGCCGAACCGGCCACATCACCCGGGTGGAAGGTTCGCGCCGATCAGGTGTGGCTGAAGGACTCCAGCGAGACGGTGAAGTCATCGCGGTTCGCGCGGTATCGCACGCAGTACACCCGGGGATACCAGCCGGCCTCCTGCCATCCCGAGGGCTGGGGGATGGGGAAGCAGCCGCTCATCGACGGGGTGGCGCGGACTCGGTTCAGGTATTCCAGTGAGATCATCGGCTCGATGAAAGTGATCTTCCCGTTGTAGGCGCCGAAGATCATGGTTTTCATGAACGGCTCGCCCCGCCATTCGGGGCCGCTCTGGTCGACCAGGTGATTTCCCATGGCGACCTCGACGGCACCGATGTCGGTGTATCCCGGCGGCATGTACTCTGCCGGCACCGGGATCCTGCCGCGCGCGTAGTCCTCGCAGTTCACCACCACGCCGCACGGACCCACACGGATGGCGTCCCGGTCGGCCTTCGATTGGATGTAGAAATGGAAGTCGAAGTGCGGGTAGGTGTAGACGCCGGGCAGGCCGTGCCCGTGCGGGTTCCAGTTCACCAGCGACCACCGCAGGGGAACGTCCTGCTGGGGTACGAGCTCCAGCGGGTGCTCCCAACCTCCCGCGCAGTCGTTCATCGGATCGAGGGATCCGTCGCCGTTGACGTCGTAGCAGCGGAGCCCGTCGGTGTGCTCCTGGGGCAGCCCGGAAAGGGCCGACCGCGGGAACACCACCCCGACCGTCAGCGGAATGCGGTCCTGCCGCTGCACGTACGTCCGGACCGAACCGTCGCCGAGCGGCTCGCTCTTTCCGTACGTCGCGCACGGATCGGAGTAGGAGGGGGTCCGGGCGAGCAGCTGCGTCGCGGCGCGCGGCGAAACGTGAACGGTCCTCTCCCGGGCTGGATCAGAGCGGCTGACCGAGCAGACGGTGACGTCTTTCGGGCTGTCGGCCATGGCTATCGCGCCGGCTGTCAGCAGGCTCGTCACCACGAGCGGGGCGAGGAACAGCAGGAAGCGTATCCTTCTCATGACGTGTGACCTCACCAAGAGTGTGGTAGCCGCCGTGAACGAAGATGAGCGGGTCGGTGTCGTCCTCCGTTTCGAGCGCTACCACCTCGCCGATGACCAGCACGTGGTCACCGACGTCCAGATGGCTGGTGTACCGGCATTCCAGCCAGCTGGTGGCGCCGACGAGCAGAGAGCCGGTGTGCGGCCCCTGGTCGGTGACGAGTTCGGTCACGCTGCCCTGCCTGGCCGCTCGTCCACGCGCGAAGAAACGGGCGAGGTCCTCTCGTCGTTCGTCGAGAATCGACACGGCCCAGACCCGGGAGCTCATGAGATCCGCGAGAAAGCGCGAGCCCTGCCCCAGCGAAAGGGACACGAGTGGCGGATCCAGTGACACCGACAACAGCGAGTTCGCGGTCATGGCGTCGTGGTGTCGTCCGTCGGGACCGTCGCGATAGGTTGTGACGACGCAGACGCCCGTGGCAAAGGAGCGCATGACCCGGCGCAGGTCGTTTCCCTTCATGGAAATTCCTTTCGTGTTCGGCCGACGTCCACCGGAGATCGCCACCGGTCAGGGGTTGCGGGTCCAGCGGCCGCGACGCCACCCGTCGAGGTCGTAGTCGTCCATGCACTGCTGAACGAACGCGCCGTACTCGTCGAGCAGGCCCTTGCCCCGCGACCAGTCGAGCGTGTCCAACCGGACCTGGTCGGGTCCGCCCGCGTAGTTGCGCTCGTACAGTTCGTGCCGGCCGCCGAACTCGGATCCAAGCGCGTCCCAGGCGAGCTTGAACAACTTGATCCGCTCCTCGGCCGTGCCCGCCGAACCGCGGTAGTAGCGGTCGATGAGGGGCCGCAGCTCCGTGTTCCTCAGGTCCGCGTCGCTGGCCGGCGTCATCAGCAACGCCGCCGCCAGGTGCTCCTCGAAGAAGTTGTGGGTGCGCTCCCAGCTCAGCGGCGCCAGCGCCCGGTAGCCGGCGGAGTAGTCCATGCGGGGCAGGACGGTGCCGCCGGGCCCCTGCTCCGGGTCGGTCGCCATCGCCGTGGTGACGGCCCAGGTGAGGTGACGCCAGGCCAGCAGCTCCCCGAGGCCGGCACGCACGCCACGGAACTCGTGCGTGCCGTTCATCTGGGTGCCCCGGTCGAGCAGACCGGCCATGAACTCGAGCTTCACGGCCATGCGGATGGCGCCCTGGAAGAAGCCGCGGCTGAGCAGCCCGGACCGGGGGAAGTACTGGTGGATCTTCTCGGTGTCGCGGTAGATCAGGATGTTTTCCCAGGGGATGAAGGCCTTGTCGAACACCAGCACCGAGTCGTTCTCGTCGAACCGCGCCGAGAGCGGGTTGTCGTACGGGCTGTTGGCCTTCCGCTCGTAGGACGGGCGGCAGATGACCTTCATCCCCGGTGTGTTCAGCGGCGCGATGAAGGCGAGCGCCATGTCCTCGGCCTTGCCCGGCTCCAGGTTGGCGAGATGGATCTGGCCGACGAACGACGCGTGCGTCAGCGCGGCGGCGGTACCCATCAGCTTGGCGCCCTCGACCACGATGCCGCCGTCCCGCTCCTCGACGACCTTGAGGTAGACGTCCCGGATGTCGTGGGCGGGCTTGTTCCGGTCGACCGGCGGATTGACGATCACGTGGCTGATGGACAGGCCCTGCCGGGCGTACCGTTCGTACCAACCGCGCGCGCTGTCACCGAAGGGCTCGTAGAAGTCCTGGGTGACCGCGAGCCCGGCCATGAACGACGCCTTGTAGTCCGGTGTACGGTTCATGAATCCGTAGCTCAGCCGCGCCCAGTGCTCGATCGCGTCGCGTGCCAGCAGCAGCTCCTCCGCCGAATGGCTCGGTGTGAAGAACCGGTGCACGCGTGCTCCCGTGTAGCGGTCGACCGTCGTCATCAGGTCCTGGCTGCTCGGGTCGTGCAGGGCGTCGTAGAGGTGCGCGGTGGAACGCGCCGCCTCCCGGAAGGCGGGATGCGTGGTCACGTCGGAGACCCGCTCGCCGTAAATGTAGACTTCCCGTCCGTCGCGCAGGCTCTCCAGGTAGGAATCGCCGGTGAGCAGGTCGTTCGGGGCCGCCGCCGGGTCCACGGCGGCGCGGGTGCCGTCATGTCGCAGAACTGCCGACGCATCGTTGATCATCGCCTCGGTGGTCATGGGAATTGGACCTCTTCTCCGGTTTCCATTGGGGTCGGCGTAGACGCGCCGCCCGGTGGGAGGCCTGGAGCGGCCCTTCCCGGTATGCGGTCGGAGCTCTACACCGAATTGCGCCCAACCGTGCGGTTGGGTGACGTCAAGCTACCTGTCGCTGCCAACCCGTCATGCCGCTAACGCGCACCGGATTTTGTCGATTCGCGAACGGTCCAGGTCGCCTGGTGGAGGGCGGTTCTGATCGTGTCGATGCCCGAGTGACGCCTGGTCCGGGGCGGCTTTCGTACGCGTCCCGCTCACGCGAGGACGTGTCGGGTCGGTCCGAGGCAGGCCCCGGCGCAGTCGCCCTCGGGCGTCCTCGATCATGGGGGGGCGGCGGGTTGGTGAGGGTCACGCCGACGTTGGCGACCTGAGCGGTACTGGCCGCCGCCCACGACGGTTCCGAAAGGACCTGTACTGCCTGGGTGTCGGCGCTGGTGTCCAGCGGTTTCGGCTGGACGCGAGGTGAACACCTGGATGTGAATGGTCGCCGATCTTGCTGATCGGCAAGGAGATCGAGTGGCGGTTGTCTCGAATGCGACACCTCGGCTTCGGAGAGAAAAGGGTTGACGTTTCCGTCGCGCTGCACTGAGATCAACCTGTGCCGTCAGCGCGGGGGCGGCGTCGGGTGGGGTGACGAGTCTGTGGTGGCGGTCAAGGTCGCCCTCGACGTGGCGTCGGTGACCATTCTTCGTTTCGGGGGTGCTGCGTAGCAATGAAGAGGATCCCTTTGGATTCGCATTCTTGTTGATCCGACTGGCGGGAGAGCTCCGGATCGGTTGACGAAACCCTGTCGCTCGTCCCGAATCTCGATCGGAATCGGCCTACGACGAACCGTCTGGAAGCATGGTGGAATTGCTAAGGACCTGGGACAGAAGGGCAAACGAGACATTCGAGGTTTGGCGTCACCACGTCCGGGCTGCCTGCGGCCCCGTTGTCGTGACAAGCCGGACGCTGGGATTCTTCGCCGGGCGGATCATCAACGGGCAGTTCGGGCCGCTGCGCGCCGTCGTCATGTTGGCGGATCCGCACGAGATCATGCACGGCCGCGAGGCGGCCGCGGATCACGAACCCGCCTTCTACTTCTGCCGGGTGGGATCCGGCAGGGTTGAGGTCCATCAGGACGGCAGGGTGGCCACCGTGGGGCCCGGCGACCTCGTGGCCTTCGACAGCACCAAGCCGTACAGCCTCATCATGCCGCGGCGATTTGCCATGATCATTGTGGCGATTCCCCATCGCCGGCTCGGCCTGACGCCGGACGACGCGGCCCCGTTCACCGCGCTGCGGTGGAGCGGTGGCCAGGGCACGCCGGGGGTGCTGTCCCGACTGCTCACCATCCTGGGGGACCAGATGAACGACGTGCACACATCCGGCACCGAGTTCATCGTCGACGGGATCGCCAGGTTCGTGGAGCGCTTCTTCGTCGAGCTGCTGGCCAACGAGGCGGAGCAGACCGCGCACGGCGGCATGCTGACGCGCATCCAGGCCTATGCCCGCGAGCACCTCGACGACGAGACCCTCTCGCCTGCGACCCTCGCGGCCGAACACCACATCTCGCTGCGGTACCTGCAGAAGCTCTTCAAGAGTGCGGGGATCGGACCGTCCACGTGGATTCGCCACGAGCGGCTAGCCCGGTGTCGCGCCGACCTGGAGAATCCCCGGCTCGCCCTCGTCCCGATCGCCCAGATCGGCGAACGCCACGGCCTGCGGGGGAACTCGCACTTCAGCCACGCCTTCCGCGACCGTTACGGCATCACGCCCCAGCAGTGTCGTAAGAACGCTCGGGCCGAGCGCCGTGTGCCCGATCAACAGCGGCGCCGCTGACGGCGCGTGTGGATGCGTCGCCGCGTTCGCGTGCCGGTCGACACGATCCAACCAACTTGTTAGTCTGTTCGAGATGCCGCTCGCGCGGCGACTCGGCCCTCCGGCCCTCCGGCGCGACGTCCCGATCATGCCCATCCCGGCACATCGAGGCGGAACCTGACCGATGAGAAGAGAGACCGAATGACTATCAAGATCGCTATCAACGGGTTCGGCAGGATCGGCCGGAGCTTCTTCCGGGTGCTTCTGGCAGAGCACGCGGACATCGAGGTCGTCGCCGTCAACGACCTGACCGATCCCGAGACGCTGGCCCATCTGCTGCGATACGACACCGTGCTCGGCCGCTTCCCGAGCGAGGTCGAGGTCACCAGCGACGGTCTCGTCGTCGAGGGCAGAAAGATCAGAGTCCTCGCCGAGCGCGACCCCGCCGAGCTGCCGTGGGCGGAACTCGGCGTCGAGGTCGTCGTGGAGTCCACGGGCGCCTTCACCAAGGCGGGCGCCGCCCAGCGCCACATCGAGGCCGGGGCACGCAAAGTGATCATCTCCGCGCCGGCATCCGGTGAGGACATCACCATCGTCTTCGGCGTCAACCATGACAGGTACGACCCCGCGCGGCACCACATCATCTCGAACGCCTCGTGCACGACGAACTGCCTCGCCCCGATGGCCAAGGTGATCAACGACGCGGTGGGCATCAACCACGGCGCCATGACGACCGTGCACGCCTTCACCCAGGACCAGAACCTCCAGGACGGCCCCCACCGCGACCTGCGCCGAGCGCGTTCGGCCACCAACAACATCGTCCCGACCAGCAGCGGCGCCGCCAAGGCGATCGGGCGGGTACTGCCGGAGTTGGACGGACGCCTGACCGGCTTCGCGCTGCGGGTTCCGGTCATCACGGGCTCGGCGACCGACCTGACCGTCACCGTGAGCCGTCCGACGTCGGTGGACGAGGTGAACGACGCCCTCCGCGCGGCGGCGGCGGGACCACTCGCCGGGATCCTGGACTACACGGAGGCGCCGATCGTCTCCAGCGACATCGTCACCAACCCCGCCTCCTGCGTCATCGACGGCGGCCTCACCACTCTCGTCGGCGAGACCCTGAAGGTCATCGGCTGGTACGACAACGAGTGGGGCTTCTCCAACCGGCTCGCCGACACCGTCTCCCTCGTCGGCTCCGGGTCCTGAGGTGTCGCCGTGGAGTCAGTGAAACCGGGCATCCGCCACCGAGGAGAGCAGGCGGTCCAACGCCGCGCGGGAGAGGGCAACGAGGACTGGGGCTCGCCCATGTTCGACGGCACCATCTCCGCCGCGTTCGCCGCGTTCCTGTACCAGCAGCCGATGGTGTTTGTCGGGGCCGCCGACGGGGACGGAGCCGTCTGGACCACGATGCTCGTCGGCGGGGTGGGCTTCGCCGTGGCGACCGACCCCCGGACGGCGGTCCTGCACGCTCTGCCGCCGCCGGGCGACCCCCTGCGCGACGCGTTCGAGACCGACACGGACGTCGGCATGATCTCCATCGACTTCGCGCGCCGGCGCAGGATCCGTCTCAACGGACGCGCCCGTCGGGTCGCCGACACGCTCGAGGTACGGACGGACCAGGTCCTCGGCAACTGTCCCAAGTACATCCACCGGCGCGTGGCCGTGGACCCGTCGGCGCTGGACCCGCCGGCGGTGAGCGCACCGCCCGAGTCGGGCACGGGGGCCGGCGATGCGGGACGTCGGTCCGGCCTCTCGGACGACGAGCGTCGGTGGATCGGTGCGGCCGACACGTTCTTCATCGCCAGCCGGGCGGACGGTCTCGGTGCCGACGCGTCGCACCGCGGCGGGCCGCCCGGATTCGTCGCCGTCGAGACGCCGACCCGGGTGAGCTGGCCCGACTACGTCGGAAATTCCTTCTACATGACCCTCGGCAACGTCGAACTCGACGCGCGAAGCGGGCTGTTGTTCGTGCGCTGGGAGACGGGTGACACCCTGCAGGTCAGCGGCCGCTGCGGCATCGACTGGGATCCGGCGCAGGCGGCCAGCCGCCCGGGCGCGCTCCGCGTGATCCATTTTGACGTCGAGCAGGTCGTCCGGCTCGACGGGGTGAGCCCGCTGCGCTGGCGGACGATCGACTGACGTCGCGACGTGGAGAGCCGCCTGACCAGTGTGGCGGCAGCCCGACGAGGTGCCCCGCTCGGGAATCTCATCCCCGGCGCCGGCGCCCCGACCGCCGTCGACTCGACGAGCGCCCCCGTTCCCCTGACCCTTCTCGTCGGCTCCTCGCCCGCCGCCGGTCCGACCGCGCGGTCAGGCCCGGATTGCGTCCGCCGGCCCCGGCACCGGCGCGAGCAGTCCGCGGCGGCGCAGCAGCGGCAGGACGCCCTCGGCGAACCAGTACGCCTCCTCGAGATGGGGATGGCCGGAGAGGATGACGTGCTCGATGCCGAGATCGTGGTACTCGGCGATGCGGTCCGCGACCTCGGCGTGGCTGCCGACGAGCGCGGTGCCGGCGCCGCCGCGGACGAGGCCGAAACCCGCCCAGAGGTTCGGGGAGATCTCCAGCGCGTCGAGGCTGCCGCGGTGCAGGGCCGCCATCCGCTGCTGCCCGACGGACTCGGTCCCGGCGAAGCGCCGCTGCGCCGCGGCGATCGCCGCCGGGTCGAGCTGGGCGAGCAACTCGTCGGCGACCGCCCAGGCGGCGTCGGCGGTGTCCCGGGTGATGACGTGTAGCCGGATGCCGAACTGCAGCTCGCGGTCCTGGTCCTTGGCCAGGGCTCGCATCCGGTCGAGCCGTTCGGCGACGGCGGCCGGCGGCTCGCCCCAGAGCAGGTAGATGTCGGCCTGCCGGGCGGCGACGAGTTCGGCCGCGGGGGAGGCGCCGCCGAAGAAGATCGGTGGCGTCGGATCGGGACGCTCACGGACGGTGGCGCCCCGCACCGCGTAGTGCTCGCCGTCGTAGGTGAACGGCCGGCCCGTCCACGCCCCCCGGACGACCTGCAGGAACTCCTCGGTACGCCGGTAGCGGGCGTCGTGGTTCAGCCAGTCGCCGAAGCGCTGCTGCTCGTCGGCGTCGCCGCCGGTGACCACGTTGAGCAGCAGCCGGCCGCCGGAGATGCGCTGGTAGGTCGCCGCCATCTGCGCGGCGAGGGTGGGGCTGAGGAAACCGGGCCGCAGCGCCACGAGGAAACGCAGCCGGGTGGTCTCGCGCAGCAGGGCCGCGGTGGTGAGCCAGGCGTCCTCACACCAGGTCCCGGTCGGGGTGAGCACGGCCTCGTACCCGAGATACTCCGCCGCGGCGGCGATCTGGGCGAGGTAGCCGATGCTCGGCGGCCGCTGGGCGGCCGGTTGCAGGTGGGGGGTTTCCTTGGCGCTCACCGCGGCGGCGTCGAGGTTGCGGCTGTCCCCCGAGGTGGGCAGGAACCAGTGGGCGTGCACGCTCACGCGAGTCTCCCGGATGGCCGGAGGCGAGGGGCGGGCGAGGGGCGGATCGGCGGGCCTGAGCCAGGAATCGGCGGCCTGAGGTGCGCATCGGCGGTGCGTCCGGACCGGTGGACGTGTGTCCCGCGATCCTGTCGGTGGATCAGCCGCTCGACGGGCCAGCCGCGGCACCGGTCAGGGCGACACCGGGCGGCGCGGGGCGCGACACAGCGCGCTGGCCACCCGGGCGAAATCCACGTGCAGGCGGCAGACCAGGGTGGGATCTCCGCGCATGACCCAACGGTATTCCCCTGCCGGGGTCCAGTCCATCGCCGCGCCCGGTGAAACGCCGCACGCGGTGAGTCGCCGCATCCGTGGGCACGAAAGCGATCCGGACAGTCAGACGTCCGAACGGGCGCGACTCAGATGCGGCACGGCTCAGGAGGTGCGGCTCAAGGAGCGGTGCGGCTGACGGAGCGGTGCGGCTGACGGAGGGGGCTCAGGGGCGGCGGCGCTCAGGGACGCAGCAGCACCTTGATCGCCCGGCGCTCGTCCATCGCCCGATAGCCCTCGGCGACCTCGTCCAACGGCAGTTCCAGATCGAAGATCCGCCCCGGCCGCACCCGGCCGGCGAGCACGTCGTCGAGCAGCTCGGGCAGGTAGGCGCGCACCGGCGCGACCCCGCCCGCCAGCCGCACGTTCTTCATGAACAACGGGCCCAGGGGCAGGTTGCCCAGCGGGGCGCCGACGCAGCCCAGCCGTCCACCGGGGTGGGCGACCGCGGCGGCCTGCTCCAGCGACTCCTGCGAGCCGACGCACTCCAGGACGGCGTCGGCTCCATCGCCGAGCAGCTCGGCCACCTGCGCGATGCCCTCCGCGCCCCGACCGGCGACGATGTCGGTGGCGCCGAACTCGGCCGCCAGCTCCTGCCGGCTCGGCGTCCGCGACATCGCCACGACGCGCTCCGCCCCGAGGCGGCGGGCGGCGAGCACCGCGCACAGGCCCACGGCGCCGTCGCCGACGACCACGACGGTGGAACCCGGACCCACCCCCGCGCAGACCGCGGCGTGATGACCGGTGCCCATCACGTCGGACAGCGCCAGGACGTCGGGCAGCAACGCGTCGGGCAGCTCGGTGCCGACCCGCACCAGGGTCCCGTCGGCCAACGGCGCACGGATCAGGTCGCCCTGGCAGGCGTCGGAGCGGGCGCCGGACCTGTCGTCGGTTCCCCAGACCGAGCCGTTCTCGCAGGAGGTGTGCAGGCCGGCGCGGCAGTACCGGCAGGTGCCGTCGCTGATCAGGAAGGGGGCGACGACCACGTCGCCCGGCCGCACCGTCGTGACCTCGTCGCCGACGTCCTCGACGACGCCGACGAACTCGTGCCCGACGCGCTTCGGGAACACACTGGGCATCTTGCCGCGGTAGGGGTGCAGGTCGGAGCCGCAGATGCAGCTCGCGGTCACGCGCACCACCGCGTCGGTGGGGCGCTGGATGACCGGGTCGGGAAACTCCCGCAGCGCGATCTTCCCGACATCCTCCAGCAGGGTCGCTCGCACGGTCCCACGCCTCCCTGACGGTAATCCCGGCGGTTGCCCACCGCGGGTGCGATCCGACCGTGGCCCGGACGGAACCGTACCTACCACCGGGACGCTATCCGATCCGGGATGATCGGGGCGCCGGGGTGGTTGCCCCGGCCGGTCGCTATCGTCCGTCCCATGCCCGATGTCGTTCCCGAGTCCGCGCCCGGGGCGGGGCCCGTCGAGGAGGCCCTGGCGGCGGCGCAGGCCCTGCTGCGCCGCAATCCCTACGGCTTCCTGACCACCGTGGGCGCCGCGGCTCGCGGCGAGGCGTCCGGCCGGGTCGCCCACGACGGGGTCGCCTCCCACGGGGTCGCCTCCCACGGGGTCGCCTCCCACGCCCGGCTCGTCCAGCATCTCGCCGTGACCGACGACCTCACCGTGTGGATCGGCACCAGCCCGCGCTCCCGCAAGGTCGCAGACATCGCCGCGAACCCCGACAGCCGGGTGGCGTACGCGGTCGAGGACCGGGCGGCCTTCGCGTACCTGAGCGTCTCGGCGACCGTCAGCGTGGTCGACGACGAGCGCGAGCGCGCCGCGAAGTGGGAGGACGGGCTGGCCGCCTTCTTCCCCGCCGGCCCGCTCGGGGACGACTTCGTGCTGCTGAGGCTCGACCCCCTGCGGCTGGAGCTGATGGACTTCACCCGCCGCCTGCACCCGGATCCGTTCGGCCTCGTTCCCGTCGTCCTCGAGCGCCACGCCGGAATCTGGACGCCCACGCCACCCGACCGCGCTGCCTGACCCGGCCGGGGCGCGCGTTCGGCGGGAGGGAACGGGATGTCGTCGTCTGGTTTCGCGGCCGACGCGCCGACGGAGTTTCTCGGGACCCGCGGATGCCTGGGCCGCTGATCGGCTCTAGTCGGCTCGGAACGCCTCGACGCAGGTCACGCCCGCCGGGCCGGCCGACGCCTCGTGGCGCGTCCCGGCCGGCAGGTCGAGGCGGTCGCCCGGAGCCATCGGCCACCGCTCGTCGCCGGCGAAGAAGGTGATCTCCCCGGCCACGCACACGAGGATCTTGTGTTCCGGGTGGGTATGCGCGGCGAACCAGGCGGCGGGGCCGGCAGACCAGCGCTGCGGGTCGAGGCCCTGACCACGCAGCACCGCCTCCGCCTCCGCGGGCGCCACCACACCGTTCGACACGATTACGGGAGCCGGCCGCACCATGGCCGCAACGGTAGTACCGCAGGGGCGCGTCCTGCCGCGCGGAGACCTCGTCGGACAGTGCCGGGCGTCCCGTCCGTCACCGGGTCGAATCGGGCCCGTCGCTGGTCCGGTCAAGGGCGGCCAGGTAGTCCGAGGCGGCGAACCGGAAGGGCCCGAGAGCATGGAGGTCCCAGGATCGATGACCGTTTCGGAAATGCTGCCACCCGACCGTCTCGGGGTCAGCACAATGTCGGCGGTCAGCGGCCAGCAACCTGGGTCTCCGCAGTGACAGCCCACGCTTCGACGAACGGAAGCTCGACTGCGCGGGCGAGATCCCGCAGGGGGACTCCGTTGACCCACGGCTCGACGGCAGTGTCCGCGCCGGCCGGGAACGCCGCGGGTTTGATGCGGAACTCGACAGTGTCCACCGGACAAAGTCATCCGGCGCGTCGGATGGACGTGAACAGGACTTCATCGTGAAGGCTGGACCCGACGAGGACTGGCTCGGCTGACGGTCATGGCGGATCCGGCGGCACGTCAGGTGGCGATGGTCGCCGAGCGTGATGCCGGATGCCGGATGCCGGATCGGGGCGGACCGACAGGATGGATCAGTCCGTGCACCGCGAGGAGGCTGAGGGCGAATGACGGTTCTGGTGACGGGTGGGCGCGGGTCGGTCGCCCGCGCGCTGATCGACGAACTGCTGGCCGCGGACGCAGCGGTGCGGGTGGTGAGCCGGGATCCGGCCCAGGCGGACGTGCCGGCGGGGGTGCAGGTCGCGGCGGCCGACCTGGCCCGGCCGGAGTCGATCCCGGCGGTGCTCGACGGCGTGACCGCCGTGTTCCTCTACGCGGAACCGGCGGGCATCGACGGCTTCCTCGACGCCGCCGCGGCGGCGAAGGTCGAACGGATCGTGCTGCTGTCCTCGCTGTCGGCCGAGGATCCCGACACCTCGACCCCGATCGCCCACCGCCACGTGGTGGTGGAGGAGGCGATCGCGGCGTCCGGGCTGGCGTGGACCTTCGTCCGGCCCGGGGCGTTCGCCACGAACACGCTGGCCTGGGCGCCGTCGATCCGGGCCGAGGGCGTGGTGCGCGGTGCGTATCCCGAGTCCCACTCCGCGCCGATCCACGAGCGGGACATGGCCGCGGTGGCCGCCCGCGCGCTGCTGGAACCCGGTCACGAGGGGAAGCGGTACGCCCTCACCGGCCCGGAGTCGTCGACGGCGCGTGAGCAGGTCGAGGTGATCGGTGCGGCGATCGGCCGCCCCCTGCGCTTCGAGGCCCTTTCGCTCGACGAGGCACGGGCTCGGATGCTGGCCCAGATGGGCCCCTCCGCCTGGCCCGGGATCGTCGACACGTTGCTGCGGTACCAGGCGGACAGCGACGGCAGGCCGGTCGCGGTGTCGGACACCGTCGCCGCGGTCACGGGCCGCCCGGCGCGGACCTTCGCCACCTGGGTCGCGGACCACGTGCCGGCCTTCCGCGGGCAGAGCCCTCGCTGACCCGGTCGTCTCCGGCGGCGAAGGTCGTGACCGGTATCGCCCAGCCGGATTGCGCGGGCTCCGGCGGGAAACGACCCATGCTGTGTTCGACCAACTTGTGGACGCGATGTCCGGTGCCTGGTGGACCTATCTGCTGGTCTGGGGGATCTGCCTGCTCGACGCGGTCCTGCCGGTCGTCCCCAGCGAGACGATGGTCATCACCGGCGGGGTGCTGGCGAGCTCCGGCGACCTCAACCTTCTACTGATCATGGTTGTCGGGGCCGTCGGGGCGTTCGCGGGCGACAACCTCGCCTACGGCCTGGGGCGCCTGTTCGGCGAGCGCGTCGCCCGCCTGGTCGTCCGGGGGCCTCGTGGGGAACGGACGCTCGACTGGGCCCGGCGAACCCTCGACCGCCGCGGCGTCACCCTGATCATCGCTGCCAGGTTCGTGCCGGGCGGCCGGACCGCCACCACCCTGGTGGCCGGCACCACCCACTTCGACTACCGGCGGTTCGTTCCGGCGGCCGCCGTCGGCGCCCTCGGTTGGAGCGGCTACAACGCGTTGCTCGGCTTCGTGGGCGGGTCCACCTTCACCGACGCGCCGTGGAAGGGATTCCTGCTCGCGTTCGGGCTGGCGGGGACGGTCACCGTGGCGATCGAGGGCGGCCGGTGGCTGTGGTCGCGGCGGCATCCCCAGCATGCCCAGGCATCCCAGCATGCCCAGCCTCCCCGGCATGCCCAGCCTCCCCAGCATGCCCTCGAGGACCGGGCGGGCGGCGCCGGCGGGCAGGGCGACGGCGGGATGGACGTGCGCGGGGCGGACGAGCGCGGGCGGACGACCGCGACGCGGTAGGTCAGCCGGCAAGCACGGCGGAGATTCTCGCCCCGGTGGGTCCGCCCAGATCCGACACCGGTATCCACCGGTGGTCGGTGACCTCGTCGAGGCGCAGGTCCACCGTGCCCGGACCCGTGGACCGCAGGATCTGGAAAATGAACCGGAAATCATAGTGGGTGTGTTCCGGCTCGCCCTTCTCCGGATTCTGGGGAATCGCATGGACGTCAATGTCGACCGGGAGATTACGCAGGGGCCGGACCGCCGAGGGGAGAACGCCGGTCTCCTCGGCGAGCTCCCGCAGGGCGGCGGCCGCGAGGGTGGCATCGTCGTCGTCGACATGCCCGCCCGGGAAAAGCCAGCGGTCGAGGGTGCGGTGGCGGACCTGTAGAACACGAAATGTCGTGTCCACGGCGATCGCCCCGCAGGTCACGTGGCCTGGCAGGGTGGTGCGGGCGGTGACCGGCGCCGCGGTGGCCGCCAGGTCGAGCAGCGGGATCAGCCCCTCGGCCTCCGCCGGGTACGCGACCAGATAGTCCCGAACCACGGAGATCACCCGATCATTCAATCTGTAATCCTCATTCATCATCGGTACGCATCGTCGGTACGCATCGTCGGCACTCGTCGTCGGTGCGTGGTCGGGGCGGCCGGTCGGGCGGCCCGCGAATCCCACGGCCTCATGATGGCACGGGCTGTGCCATTCCCGGCGCGGCCGCCGGGTACGCCGCGGTGACAGCCGGGCGACGGGTCGGCGATCGGCCCCGGACATTGTGCCGAGATGAGGTGCTCGGGCAGAGGTGCTCGGGCAGAGACGTGGTCTCCGTCGTCGCCGCGGGTCGAGGCCCCTCAGCGGCCGACCGGGCCGGACTCCAGCCCCAACGGCGTGGAGACCCCGCCGTTGGGTCAGCGCCGGGCCGGGCCGGGGCGCGGGTCCGGCTCCGGGGTGCCGGCGGCGGCGAGGGTGCGGGTGGCGAGCTCGGCGTAGAGCGCGGCGCCGTCGGGCAGGACGGTCTCGTCGAACCGGGCGCGGGGGCTGTGGTTGAACGGCGCGGTGTGCGGGTCGGCGCCCGGGGCGGTCGCGCCGATGGCGACGAAGCTGCCGGGCACCTGCGCCAGCACCCGGGAGAAGTCCTCCGAGCAGGCCAGCGGGTGCGCGAGGTCGGTGTAGCGGCTTTCACCGAACGTCTCGGCGACGGCGCGGGCGGCGAGCGCCGTCTCGGCCGGATGGTTCACGGTCGCCGGTCGTTCGGGTACGAACTCGACGTCCGCGGTGACGCCGTGCCCGTCGGCGATGCCCCGCAGCAGCCGGCGAGCGGCCTGCTCGACCAGCTCGTCGGTGCCCGGGGAGAAGGTGCGCACGGTCGCCTCGAAGTACGCCTCGTCGGGGATCACGGTGCGCCGGGTTCCGGCCCGCAGGACGCCGACCGTCAGCACCACCGGGTCGAACACGTCGAACCGGCGGGTCACCATCGTCTGCAGGGCGAGGACCATCTCGGCGGTGGCGATGACGGGGTCGTGCGCGCGGTGTGGCATCGAGCCGTGCCCGCCCTCGCCGCGCACGGTGACGCGCAGCATCGCGGACGCCGAGGTGATCGCGCCCGTCCGGCCGCCGAACTGGCCGCGGGGCAGCGCCGCGGAGAACACGTGCAGCCCGTAGGCCGCCGACACCCGCCGCCCGGAGGCGTCGAGCACCCCCTCGTCGATCATCTGCTGCGCGCCCTCCCAGCCCTCCTCCCCGGGCTGGAACATGAACACGACGTCGCCGGGCAGCCGATCGCGGCGCGCGCTGAGCAGGTGTGCCGCGCCGACCAGCATGGCGGTGTGCAGGTCATGGCCGCAGGCGTGCATCACGCCCTCGACGGTGGAGGCGTGGTCGAACCCGGCGCTCTCCTGCACCGGCAGCGCGTCCATGTCCCCGCGCAGCAGCACCGACGGCGCGTGCCCCGGACCCGCTCCTTCGCCGGTGCCGCGCAGGACGGCGGTCACCGAACTCGCGCCGCGGCCGGTGGTGACCTCCAGCGGGAGCCCGTCGAGGGCGGCGAGCACCTTGTCCTGCGTCCGCGGCAGATCCAGGCCGATCTCCGGCTCGCGGTGCAGGCGACGCCGCAGGTGCACGAGATCGTCCGACAGGGATCGCGCGTCGTCGAGCACGGACATGGCTGGTCCTCTCGGGTGGGCGGGGAGGAGCAGGGCTCGGACACCGGTGCGGTGCGACGGTGCCCAGACTGAGCCTGCACGAGAGTGTGGTGACCCGCGCCGGACAATGATCCAGCCGGGCGCCGTGAGCGGACCTACGGTGGCCGTGGGATCAGCTAACTCCGGAGGCGGACCGAGATGCACATCGACCGCATCGACCACCTCGTGCTGACCGTGGCCGACGTCGAACCGTCCGCGACCCCGAGGACAACCTGATCGAGATCAGCACCTACGACGGCGGCGAGCCGTCGACCTCCACCGCCTGACGGGACTGCTCGGGCACGGTCCCGCCGGGCTCGTTCGCATCGGGTTCGTTCGCATCGGGTGCGTTCGCATCGCGTTCGGTGGTGTGGGGGTCGTCGGCGTCGGGTGCGGAGGCGGTCTCGTCGGGTCCGTTCGGGACGCCGACGGCGCGCAGCACCAGGGTGCCGAGCAGGGCGACGGCCAGGTTGAGCGCGAACGCCGTCACGGCGATGTAGCCGGCGTGGCCGAGCCCCGGCACGGTTGCCAGCGACCCGCCGAAGTGGCGGGCGGCCGCGCTGTGCTGCGCGTACGCCTCGGCGGTGCCGTAGCACATGCCCACCAGCCAGCCGGCGAGCAGCGCCCGCCGGTGCAGCCGGGGCCGCCACAGGGCGAGGACGACCGCCGGGAACGTCTGCAGGATCCAGACCCCGCCGAGGAGCTGCAGATTGATCGAGTTCTGGGTGTCCAGACCGAGGACGAACACCAGCGCCCCGGCCTTCACCAGCAGCGACGCGACCTTCGACACGGCGGTCTGCTCGGCCGCCGTCGCCCCCGGCCGCAGGTGCCCGACGTAGATGGTGCGGGTGAACAGGTTCGCCGCCGCAATCGACATGATGGCGGCGGGAACCAGCGCGCCGATCGCGACCGCGGCGAACGCGATGCCGGTGAACCATGCCGGGAACTCCTGCTCGAACAGCAGCGGCACCGCGAGGCGCGGGTTCGTGGTGTGCACCCCGGCGGCGATCGCCACATAGCCGAGCAGCGCGAGGAAGGCCAGCAGCAGTGAGTACAGCGGCAGGACGGTGGTGTTGCGGCGGATGACCTCCCGACCGCGGGTCGCCAGCACGCCGGTGATCGCGTGCGGGTACAGGAACAGCGCCATCGCCGAGCCGAGCGCGAGGGTGCCGTAGGCGAGGAAGTCCTTCGGCCCGGGGATGAACACGGCCGTCGCCGGCCGACCGGCCCCGGCCGCGACGGCGTTCGCCGCGTCGAACTTCCGCTCGGCCGCGTCGAAGATCGCGCCGAAGCCGCCGAGCCGGTGCGGGAGGACGACGACGGCGACCAGCACGACGGCGTAGATGAGCAGGTCCTTGGCGAACGCGATGAGGGCCGGCGCCCGCAGCCCGGCGGTGTAGGTGCAGGCGGCGAGGATGCCGAACGCCACGATGATCGGCAGGTCGCGGACGAACGGGTTGTCGCTGTTCGTCCCGACGCCCATCACCTCCAGCACCGCCTGCATGCCGACGAGCTGCAGGGCGATGTAGGGCATGGTCGCGACGATGCCGGTGACGGCGACCGCGAGGGCCAGCGCACGCGAGCCGTACCGGCCGCGGACGAGGTCGGCCGGGGTGACGTAGCCGTGCCGGTGCGCCACCGTCCACAGCCGCGGCATCAGGACGAAGACCATCGGCCAGACGATCGTGGTGTAGGCGACGGCGAACCAGCCGGACACGGCGCCCGCCGCATACATCGCGCCGGGCACGGCGACGAACGTGTACGCGGTGAAGATGTCGCCGCCGATGAGGAACCAGGCGACGAACGAGCCGAATCCGCGCCCGCCGAGCCCCCACTCGTCGAGGCTCGTCAGCGGCCCCGGCCCGGTGCGTCGCCAGCGGACCGCGCCGAAACCGAGGATGGCCACCGCGGCGAACAGGGCGGTGAACACCGCGAACTCCACCCCGTGGAAGGGAGTGTGAAGCGGCTGCGCGGCGAGCGGAGCACCGCCGGTCGGCGTCAGCCCGGCGCCGCCCCGCGTCACCGGTCCCCCCGGTCAGGGCGGGTGGCGTCCCGTCGGTCCTGACCGGCCTGACCGGCCTGACCGGCCTGACCGGCCTGACCGGCCTGGGCGCCCGCCTCGGCGGGGGGTCGAGCGGCCAGGCCCAGCAGCCAGGTGCAGCCGGCCATCCCGGTGGCGCCGAGCAGGAGCCACAGCAGCGTGTACCAGTAGAAGAACGGGAATCCCCACAGCCGCGGACCTCGCCGCGCGTAGGTGCCGACCAGGAGCAGGGCGACGACCTGCACCGCGAGCACGCCCGCGGAGACGGTCCGCGCGACGAGCCCGCCTGTCCCGCCGGCCCCGCCCGCCTCGGCTGCTCCACCTACCTCGACTGCTCCGCCCGGCTCCGGCCCGCTGGTGGCCCGGGCGGAGGGCCGCCCCGACCGGCGGGCGGCGTGGGATCGGCGGGGGCGACCGCCGGGATCGGCGGCGCCACGGGCATGCGTCATCCGGCGTCACTCCTGATGAGAGATTGCACAGGGGAGTCGGATGATGACTTTAGGGTGAGATTTTTGGACGACGACGGTGCGGCGGCCGTGTGGCGTGTGGCCTTCCTGGGTTACTGCACAGGGCGAGCGGGGAGAGTTCCAGTCCCGATCAGGTCCCGATCAGCTCGACGCCGTGCTGGCGATGACCGCGGTGGTCGCGGCGGCGGCCGCCGCGTTTTGCGCCTCCTGGATGACCTTCCGGACGATCGGCGCGATCGGCGTCTGCTCGGTCGCCGCGGCGATGCGGGCCTTGGCGTGGTGGCGGTCGGCACGCTGCGGAGCGACCACCTCCAGCAGGCGGGACGGCCCGGACAGGGCGAGCACGGTGGCCGTGCGCGGGTCCAGCGGCCCGTCGCCGGCCGCGGCCGCCTGCATCCGCTTCACCACCTCGTCGCGTGCCTCGCCGCGCAGCACGGGGTGGTGGGTGATCCGCACGACCAGGACCCGGTCACGCCGGCGCCCGAGCACCCCGGTGTCGACGAGCCCGTCGACGCCCCGGGACCAGACCCCGCCGACCGCCCCGTCCAGGCGATGGAGCTGGTCGGCCGCCCGCCGCCCGCGGACCGTGCCGAGCGCCGCGTGGACGTCGGCGAGCAGCGGGTGCGCGGGAGGGACACCGATCGGCGCGAGCCGCCGGCCGTCCTCCGCGACCAGCCCCGCGAGCCCCAGCTCGGCGACGAGCGCGCCGCACAGGGCGACCCCCAGCGGCTCGCGGGAGGAGTTCACCGGAGTCCCGCGGCCCGGGTCGAGCGCGAGCAGCAACAGGTCCTCGGCAAGCAGCACGGCCGTCGTCCCCCTCCGGGATCGTCCTCGTTCGGGATCGTCCCCCTCCGGAACCGAACCGTTCCGGAATCGAACTCCTCCAGATCGAACGCGGCGGGACCGGGCCCACGCCACAGGCGAGGATCATGCCCTCGCCGCCGTGAGCGCAATCCTCCGTCGCCCGGCCGACAGTCGAACCACCCCGGAACCACCCAAGCCGCACAGCCAGGATGCATGGGAGAGCGCCTTCATGGTTCTTCCACAGGGTTCGGCGTCCGATTTATCCCTGTGGAAGAGACAGGAGGCGCCGCTGCCCTGCACATCGCCTCCTCGCGGGGGCGGGGCCGCCGCTGCTGCGGGCACTTAGAGCCAGCCGGACTCCTCGGCGGCGCGCAGGGCCTCCATCCGGTTGCGAGTGCCGGTTTTCGCGATCACGGACGACAGGTAGTTGCGCACGGTGCCCTCGGAGAGGAACAGCCGCTTGGCGATGTCGGCGACGGTCGCGCCGTCGCGGGCCGCGACGAGGACGTCCCGTTCACGGCCGGTGAGCGGGCTCGCCCCGCCGGCGAGGGTGGCGGCGGCGAGGGTCGGGTCGACGACCCGCTCCCCGCGGGCGACCCGCCGGATCGCGGCGGCGAGGGTCTCGGCGGGCGCGTCCTTGACGACGAAGCCGAGCGCGCCGGCCTCCATCGCCCGGCGCAGGTAGCCGGTGCGACCGAAGGTGGTCACGATCAGGACCTGGGTCGCCGGCGCGGTGGCGCGCACCGCCGCCGCGGCGGCCAGCCCGTCGATGCCGGGCATCTCGACGTCCATCAGCACGACGTCCGGGTGCAGCGCGCCGACCTGGGAGACCACCTCGTCGCCGCGGCCGACCTGGCCGACGACCTCGATGTCGTCCTCCAGGGAGAGCAGCGCGGCGAGCGCGCCGCGGACGAGATGCTGGTCGTCGGCCAGGAGAACCCTGATCATCGGCGCGCCGTGGCCGTGGCCGTGGCCGGTTGCGCGGGGCCGCCGGTTGTCTGCGTGACCTCGAGGTTCGCGCTGTCCGCGGGGGCGGGTGGCGCGACGACCACCCGCAGCCGGAAGCCGGGCGTGGGGCCGGGCTCAGGGCCGCGTGAGGGGCCGGGTATGGGGTCGGTCTCAGGGCCGCGTGAGGGGTCGCGTGAGGGGTCGCGTGAGGCGCCGGGCGTGGGGCCGTGTGGAGGGACGGGCGTGGGGCCGGTCGTGGCCGCGGGCCCGGCTTCGATCCGGCCGCCCGACGCCGCGACCCGCTCGGAAAGCCCTGCCAGGCCGGCGCCCCCGCCGGGGCCCGCGCCGTCGGCGGGTCCGGTGCCGTCGTCGACGACCTCGATGCTGCGGTCGTCGACGGTGACGCGAAGGTGGTGCGCGCCGCTGTGGCGCACCGCGTTGGTCACGCCCTCGCGGACCACCCAGCCGAACAGCTCCCGCAGGCCCCCGGGCACCTCGTCGACGGACGCGGGCAGCTCGGCCCTGATCCCCGCCGCGGCGAGCACCTGCCGGGCCGCGGCGAGCTCGGTGACCAGGCTCACCTCCCGGTAGCCGGCGACGGTGGCCCGCACGTCGGCCAGGCCCTGCCGGCCGAGCGCGGCGACCTCCGCCATTTCGCCGGCTGCGCGCGCCGGGTCCCGGGCCGCGAGCTTTGAGGCAAGCTCCGCCTTCACCGTGATCGTGGTCAGCGCGTGGCCGAGCAGGTCGTGCAGGTCGCGGGCGATCCGCAGCCGTTCCTGCTCCTTGGCCAGCCGTTCGATCTCCCGATGGGCGCGGGACAGCTCGACCTGGTTACGCGCGCCGGCGCGGACGAGCATGGTCACCGCGCCCAACAGCACGGGCCCGGACAGCGACCACTGCTCACCGTGGGAATGCCACCACCTGACGTGCTCGGGCAGCCAGGTGTCGAGGGCGGCGATCACGAGGATCAGCGGGACGGAGACGACCGGGCGCAGCAGCAGGACGAGGGCGACGGCCAGGTAGATCGTCATCACCAGGCCGCCGCCGCCGGCGACCGGCAGGTAGACGGCGATGCAGGCGGCCAGACCGAGCAGCAGCGGCTCCCGCAGCTCCCGGCGGCCACGGAAGGCGACCAGCGGAACCGCCCACAGGTAGAGCAGGCTGAACCCGACGAGCACGGCGCAGCCGAACACGACGACGCCGGCGCCATCGTGCAGGGCGAACATGTCCGAGACGGCGTAGCCGAGATAGATCAGGAAGATGCCGGCGACCCGGCGCCACCGCCAGGGGTCTCTGTGGAGGCCGCCCCGCTGATCCAGGCGCGCCGGCTGCGGCAGCGCCGGCTGCAACAGCCAGCGGCGCAGCGCCCCCGCCGGGGACGCCCCGCCCGCGCCCGAGCCGGCCAATCCGGACATCGTCCTCACCCGCCCACTCGCCCTGCCTGTTCAGTCGGCTCTGCCTGTTCAGTCGGCTCTGCCTGTTCAGTCGGTCCTGCCTGTTCAGTCGGTCCTGCCTAGTCAGCCTGCTCGGTCCGCTGGAGGATGACTAGTTGCTGGGTCGCTCGGGTCATCGCGACATACCGGTCGACGGCTCCTTCGATGCCGTCGCCGAACGCCTCCGGGTCGACGAGGACGACCAGGTCGAACTCGAGCCCCTTCGACAGCTCCGGGGTCAGCGACCGGATGCGGGGCGTCGTCCGCAACGTCGCGTCCTGGACGTCACCAGCGCTGATGACGCAGGCGATCCCGTCTGCGTGCGCGGCGAGCCAGGTTTCGAGGATCGAGCCCAGCTCCGAAGCGGCTCCGTGCACGACGGGGATGCCGCTGCTGCGGATGGAGGTCGGCACGTTGGCGTCCGGGAGCACGGCCCGGATGACCGGCTCGGCCTGCGCCATGACCTCTTCCGGGGTGCGGTAGTTGATGGTCAGACCGGCCTGCCTGATCCGGTCGAACCCGACCCGCGTCAGCCGTTCCTGCCACGACTCGGTGAACCCGTGCCGGGCCTGGGCGCGGTCTCCGACGATGGTGAAGCTGCGGGACGGGCAACGCAGCAGCAGCATCTGCCACTGCGCGTCGGTAAGTTCCTGCGCCTCGTCGACGACGATGTGCGCGAACGGGCCGGCGAGCAGGTCCGGGTCGGCGCTGGCTAGTGCGGATTCGTCGACGAGGACGTCGTGGAAGTCCTCTCCGCGCAGCATCGTCACCAGGCCCATGCCGTACTCGTCGTCGGCCTCGAGCAGGTTGTCGACGACTCTGGCCTTGTGCTCACGTTCGGCGGCGATGGCGGCGTCCCGCTGACGCTTACGCCGGGCTGCCGCCGGGTCGCCGAGCCGCTGCCGCGCCGCGTCCAGCAGCGGTAGGTCGGACACCGTCCAGGCCCGGGCGTCGCCGCGCTGCAGCCGCCGCACCTCGTCGCGGCTGAGCCAGGGAGCGCATCTGTGCAGGTAGGCGGGCACCGACCACAGGTCCGCGACGAGGTCGGTCGCGTCGAGCAGCGGCCACGCCCGGTTGAAGGCCGCCCGCAGCTGCCTGTTCTGCAGCAGCGACCTGCGAAGCTGGTCGGCCGGGACGTCGCTGCCGTGGGAGGCCTCGTGGGAGTCCAGCAGAATCGTGAGTAGCTCCGCCCAGACCTCCTGGCGCGCCTCGTTGTGTGCGGTACCGGGTGTCGGTACGTCGAACGCCTCGGCCCAGTCGTCGGCGCTCAGCTGGAGGTCGGACCAGTGGGTCGTGACCGTCATCGGCTTGGTGGGCGGTTCCTCGTAGAACCGCACGGCCGTCTCGATCGCCTTCACCAGGCTCGCGGACGACTTCAGCGCGGCCACGTCCGGGTCGGTCTCGATCTCTGCCACGGCTCCCTCGACGACGAGATCCCGCAGGGTGCAGGTCTGCACGCCCTCCTCGCCGAGGCCGGGCAGGACGTCGGCGACGTAGGCCAGGTAGGGCCGGTGCGGACCGACGAACAACACGCCGCCCCGGCGGTGACCGAGCCGGGGATCGGAGTAGAGCAGGTAGGCGGAGCGGTGCAGCGCGACGACGGTCTTCCCCGTCCCCGGACCGCCGTCGACGACGAGAGCGCCGTCGGATCCCGCGCGGATGATGGCGTCCTGATCGGCCTGGATGGTGCCGAGCACGTCTCGCATCCGGGGCGACCGGTTGCCGGCCAGGCTGGCGATGAAGGCGGACTGGTCGTCGAGCGCGGCGCGCCCGTCGAACCCGTCCGACGCGGGGCCCCGGGCCACTCGCGCAGCGATGGCCTGGGTGCTGAACACCTCGTCCCAGTAGTCGCTGATCAGGCCGCGGGTCCAGCGATACCTGCGGCGGCTGGCCAGACCCATCGGGTTGGCATGGGTCGCGCCGAAGAACGGCTCCGCCGCGGGGGAACGCCAGTCGAGCAGCAGCCGACGACCGGCGCTGTCCGTGAGGCCGAGTCGTCCGACATACAGGGGCTCGGGGTCGTCCGCACGGACGATGTGGCCGAGGCACAGGTCCAACCCGAACCGCCGCAGGGTGCGCAGCCGAGCGGTCAGCCGGTGGATCTCCAGGTCCCGGTCCATCGCCGCCTGGCCGATGCCGCCGGGCGCCCTACGCTCGGCGTCGAGGCGGCCGGACAGGTCGGCGATCGACTGTTCGAGGCTCTCCGCGATGGCCGCGAAGTGCCGCTCGTCGCCGGCGATCAGCTTCGGGTCGGCCTTGGGGCCGAGGTGGTCGGGAAGGTCGAACGCGCTGGTGGCCAGGGGGTTCACGGCATCAGTTCCGATCTGAGGCTCGTGACCCCGCGCGACCTCGTCGTCGACGACAACACCCGCATTCCGTGACTCCCCTTTTCCGCAGCTTCCGGCCTCGGCCAGCGATTCTGCGGCACGACCCGGGTCTTGCCGCAAGCCCCCTAGTGTGCTATAGGTTGAGAGTGGAGGAGAGTAGATATTCTCCCTTCCTCCTCACTCCTCGCCGGCTTGATTGAGCGCGGGCTCGATTGAGCGCGGGCTTGATGGCCGTGTGGGCTTGATCAGGCGCGGAGTTGGTCGCGCAGGTAGGCGCGGCCGGCGACCGCGCCGAGCACGGCGGTCCACAACGCCAGGGTCACCAGGCCGCGCGCGCCGATCCAGCCGCCGGCAAGCACCGCCCGCCCGGCCTGTGCCGACCAGTACATGGGCAGCAGCTTCACGACGTCGGCGAGCCAGCCCGGGAAGTTCTCCACCGGCACCCAGATCCCGCCGGCCAGCGCCAGCAGGCTGAACACGCCACCGGTGATCGCCTGCATGTTCTCGGGGCGCACGAGGTAGCCGAGCCAGATCGCGAACGCCGCGAGCGGCACCAGGCCGAGCAGGATCGACGCGCCCGCGCCGAGGTACGTCCCGGCCGACAGCCGGACCCCGCGCATCGCGTCGCCGGCCACGAACACCGCGACGATCGGCAGCACGGCCAGGGTGAAGCCGGTGGTCGCCTTGGCCAGCACGTACTGCGGTCCGGTCAGGGCGGTCAGCCGTAGCTGCCGGTTCCAGCCGATGGACCGCTCGGTCGCGATCCGTCCGGCGCTGCCGAGGACGGCGTTCATCGCCCCGAACGACGCCATGCTGATCATGATGTAGGGGGCGACGGCGAGGTCGCCGAGGCGGTCGTCTTCGCTCCCGGAGCTGAACGCGCCGAACAGGATGATCGGCAGGAGCAGAGTGAAGATCAGCAGGCGGGTGTTGCGCCAGACCCGGGTGACCTCGGACCGGACGTAGCGGACGTAGGTCATCACCGCGTCCCGGGTGCCGCCAGCGTCGGCGGCGGGGGCGGGGACGGCGGCGGGGAAGGCGGAGGTGGCGTCCGTGGGGGAGGCGGTTGCGGGGCTGCCGGTCATCGGGTGGTCTCCTGCCGGCCGGCGGTGGCGGGCCGCGCGGGGACCGGGACGGCGGGCGGCGCGGCCGCTGCGTCGGTGAGGTCGGCGTCGTCGGTGGTCAGCGCCACGAACGCGTCCTCCAGGCCGGCGCCGACGACCTCGATGTCCTCGGCCGCGGGGTGGGCGGCGAGCAGCGCGCGCAGGGCCGCGTCGCTGTCGGGGCAGGTGAGCGTGACCGCGTCGCCGCGGCCCTCGACCCGCGCCACGCCCGGCAGCCGGCCGAGCCCGGCGAGCCCGGCCGCGTCCAGTCCGCGCAGCGTGGTCCGGATCGTCCGGCCGCCGACGAGCGCCTTGACCTCGGTGGTCGGGCCGTCGGCGATGACTCGGCCGCGGCGCAGCAGGACGATCCGGTCGGCGAAGGCGTCGGCCTCCTCCAGGTAGTGGGTGGCGAACAGCACGGTCCGCCCGCCGGCCGCCCAGGCTCGCATCGACGTCCAGAACGCCCGGCGGCTCGCCACATCCATCGCGGCCGTCGGCTCGTCGAGGACGATCAGGTCCGGGTCGGGCAGCAGGGCCAGGGCGAAGCGGACCCGTTGGCGCTGGCCGCCGGAGAGCCGGTCGGTGCGGGTGTCGGCGAGATCGTCGACCCCGGCGCGGGCCAGCACCTCCCGGGTCGGCAGCGCGCGGGGGTACAGGGCGCGCACGGCCGTCAGCATCTTCCCCACGGTGATCTCGGGCAGCAGCCCGCCGTTCTGCAACATCGCGCCGACCAGCCCGGCGGTGCACGCCTGGCGCGGGGCGCGGCCGAACAGCCGGACCTCGCCGGAATCGGGGCGGGTCAGGCCCAGCAGCATGTCGATCGTCGTCGACTTGCCGGCGCCGTTCGGACCCAGCAGGGCGACCACCTCGCCCGGGGCCACGACCAGATCGACGCCGTCGACGGCCTGCACACCGCCGTACCGCTTGCGGAGGCCGGCGAGCTGCACGCTGTGCGGCGGCGCGCCTGGCGGCGGTGGGTTCCTCGTCATGGACCGAGGATCCCGGCCGCGCGCCGACGGTCCCAGTCATGAGCGTCACCGCTCCCGCATGACAACAGTCATGGTGCCGACCGCCCGCCGATCCCGACTCTTGACACCTGCTGTGATCTACCTAACATGTCGCACTATGTGTTCTAGGTAATCCTCCCCGGATCCGCGGCTGCGTCTGGAGTCCGAATGAGCACAGAGTCCCTGTCCGGGCCGCGGTCGCGGTCGCGGTCGGACGGCCCGGCGTCCGCGACGAGGCCGCCGCTCGCCGGACTGCGGGTGATCGACCTGTCGACGACGATGCCCGGGGCGCTGGCGACCCAGTTCCTGGCCGACGCCGGCGCCGACGTCGTCGGGGTCGAGCCGCCGGGGGGCAGCCCGCTGCGCCGCTCGCCGGCCTGGCCGGCCGTCGGCGGCGGCCGGCGCAGTGTCATCGTGGACCTGCGCCACCCGGCCGACCGGGCCGTGCTCGACGGGCTGCTCGCCGGCGCCGACGTCGCGGTGACCACGCTGCGCCCCAGGACCGCCCGTCGCCTCGGCCTCGGCCCCGACGACCTCGCCCGGCGCAGTCCGCGCCTGGTCAGCGTGGCGATCACGGGCTGGGGTTCGTCCGGGCCCTGGGCGGACCTGAAGGGCTACGAGGCCCTGGTCATGGCGAAGCTCGGCATGTTCCACGCCAAGCGACGGCTGGTCTCCCGGCCCGGCCCGGCGTACTGCTCGGTCGCCTTCGCCACCTGGGGTGCCGCCCACACCGCCGTGCAGGGGATCGTGGCCGCGCTGGTCGAGCGGGAGTCGAGCGGGCTCGGCCAGCACGTGGAGGCCGACCTGGTCCGCGGGGTCAGCATGATCGATACGTGGAGCTGGTTCGAGCACCTCGTCGCGGTGCGCTTTCCCGACGCCTACCGATCCGTCGAGGCCACCACCCCGGCGGGCGACCCGGTCAGCGCGCTGATCTACCCCCTGCTCGTGGCGCCGACGAGGGATGGCCACTGGTTGCAGTTCGCCCAGGTCGAGCCCCGCCTGTTCGCGGCGATGCTGGCGGAGTTCGGTCTCACGCCGCTGCTGGACGATCCGAAGTGGGCGGGCCTACCCGTCCTGGAGACCCAGGAGTTACGCACCGAGCTCTGGGAGATCATGATCCGTAAGGTGGGGGAGCGTACCCTCGCGGACTGGCAGCACGTCTTCGCGACCAACCCGGACATCAACGCCGAGGTGTTCAACGTCGCCTCGGGCGTGCTAGACCATCCGCAGATCCGGTATGACGGCCGCGTCGTCGTCCTCGACACCGCCGAGCACGGCCCGGTCCGCCGCCCCACCACCCTCGTGCACGTCGACAGTGCCCCGCTGTCAACGCCGCGCCCCGCCCCCCGGCCGGACGAACACGGCGCCGAACTGCGCGCCTCGGCCGCCTCCCCGCGCTCCGCCTCCCCGCACACTGGCGCCCCACGCTCTGCCGCCCCGCCTGCTGCCGCCCCGCCTGCTGCCGTCCCGGCTGCCGGCCCCGCCGTGTCGGCGCCGGTCGGTCCGCCGCTGACCGGGGTCACCATTCTCGAGTTCGGGCTGATGTTCGCGGCCCCGTTCGGCACGACCATGCTGGCCGACCTCGGCGCCCGCGTGATCAAGGTCGAGACGTTGGCGGGCGACACCATCCGCCGGATCCTGCCCTTCCCGGAGCTCGGCGCGGTGCGGGTCATGCAGGGCAAGGAGAGCATCGCCCTCGACCTCGGCACCGACGAGGGCCGGCGCATCGTGCACGAGCTGGCCCGCCGCAGCGACGTGGTGTTGCAGGCGTTCCGCGCCGGCGCCGCCGAGCGGGCCGGCGTCGACGCGGCCACGCTGCGGGCGGTCAACCCGGACCTCGTCTACGTCAACGCCCCGGGATACGGCACCGACGGCCCCTTCGGGGACAAGCCCGCCTATGCGCCGTCGATCGGCGCGGCCACCGGAATCGCGATGACCGAGGCGCCGCGCGCCGCGAACGTCAGCTCGCTCGCGGAGATCACATCCGCCGCCGTGCGGCTCAGGTCGGCCTCGGCGGTGACGAGCCTGCAGGCCGACGGGCTCGCCGCGCTCGGCGTGGCCTCGGCGATCTCGCTCGGCCTGCTGGCCCGCACCCGCGGCCGTCCCCTCGGCCCGATGACCGTCACCATGATCGCGACTGGGATGCACGCGCTGATGGAACAGGTCGTCGAGTACGAGGGCCGGCCGGCGCGGCCCGTCGTCGACGAGGGTGGGCATGGCCTGAACGCGCTCTACCGGATGTACCCGGCGGCGCGGGGCTGGGTGTTCCTCGCCGCGCCCGCACCGCGGGAGTGGGCGTCACTCGTCACCGCCCTCGCGGCGGATCCGGCCGTCGAGCTGGCCGCCGGCGCTCTCGCAGCCGGCGCCCTGGCCGCCGACCCTCGGTTCGCCACGGCCGCCGCGCGCGCCGAGCACGATCACGAGCTGGCCGCCGAACTCGGCCGGATCTTCGCCACCCGCCCCGCGGCCGAGTGGGAACAGCGGCTGACCGCGGCCGACGTGGGCTGCGTCCAGGTCACGGAGATGGACGCGGAGCTGCAGCTCCAGACCGACCCGGTCCTCGCCGCCGAGTACGCCTCGCCCGCCGTGAGCCCCATCTTCGACGACCACCTGCGCATGGGCCCGCCGGTGCGCTTCTCCCGGTCGGCCACCCGCAGCCCGGGCGGCTGCCTGGCCGGCGAGCACACCGAGGCCATCCTGCGCGAACTCGGCTACGGCGACGAAGAGATCAAGGACCTGCGTGACCGTGCCGTCGTCGGCTGACCCCACTGACCGAGGGACAACCTGGCCCCAAGGGAGCTGACTCGCCCCGGGAGGTCGGACCGTGCCCACCTTTGAAGTCGAGTGGACAAACGGGGCCCGGCTCCGCTCTGCCCGGCGGGTGGTGCTAGCTGATGTACGGCGCGCCTCCGGTCAGGTACTGATCAATGCGAGCCTGTATGGACTCGTGAATCTGGTACTCGCTTAGGTCTTGTGGTGCCACGAAGCGTACTTCCGATGATTCCGAGCTCGTGGCTATCTCGCCGCCCAGCATGCGCGTAGTGAAGCAGATGGAGAACTCTTGGCGGACCTCGCCATCGTCGTAGGCCGCCACATGACCGGGGTTCGAAAAAATCCCCACGATGCCGGTTACCTCGATGTCGATGCCCGTTTCTTCCTTCACCTCGCGGGCGGTTGCCTGCCGTACCGTCTCGCCAGGCTCGATCCCTCCCCCCGGGATGGACCAGTACTTATTGTCGGTCCGGTGAATGAGTAGCAGCGCCCCCTGATCGTCTGTCACGATGGCGCTAACCGCGGCGACGATGCTGTTCGCGGTGGGCGCGTTCGGGTCGTTGAGGTAGTCCTTGCGAGGCACGTCTATTCTCCTTTTTCGTAGGGACGACAGGTCTTCCATACGTTCTCGAAGCATTCGGCGTACGTCTCGAATAGAGGGCCACCGGGGATTCTGCGTAGATGCAGCACGGGGGCACGGAACGCGGGCATCCCTAGCACATGCGGGTTGACGAGCATCTCGTCGTCGAATCTGAGTATCGAGTTATACAGAACGGTAGAATGGAACCCGACGCTCAGGTTCTCGCAGCCGAGTAGCGGCTGATACCATGCCAGGGCATACCTGATCCGGGCCGCCATTCCGGCGCCGACACCTTCCTCATCTCCCCGGATTTTCACCTGTTCGGAGTCGGGATCGCCGAAGGCAATTCGCATCGAGACCGAACTCTCGCACTTTCGGCGCAGTTCCCGGACCCAGTTAGGATTAGCTTCGGGAAGGTGAAGGCCGGCGTAGACGAGAATGTCAACGCTCTCCTTTGCCTGGTCCAAGAGGGAGAGCCATAGTGATTTCGGGACTGCGCTTCGCTCGGTGTAGACCGTTATGACCTCGCCACGGTTCCCATCCTGGTCGGGCCGGTTGCCAAGGTTCGGCCAGAGATAGGCGGGGTTTTCTTTCAGTAGCGCCGCCGCTTCAATGGCTGTCCGGCGGTGTGGTACGCGACCTTTGGAGATCCACCGTTCCACGGTCTTCTGATCCACCCCTAGGGCGTCAGCAAAGTCAGAATGCTTCCAATGCTTCGCCAGTAACGCCGAATACAGACGCTCATTTCGCATGTTGACTCCGCTGGGACACCTAGGGACGCTGTAGGCGTAGGACGTCCCCGATCGTCCCATGCGGGCGGTAGCGGTGTCCGTCGTACTGCGTGACGCTCGTGTGGCGTTGCGTCCGGGCAGCTTTCCCCAGCGCCAACCCCCGGGCGGAGCGCCTACCGGCACCGGGCGCGCTTCTGTCCGCAGGCGGGCGTGTCCGGTGCCCTCGACGTGCAACGGGAGGACAGACGGAATGCATGGCCAGGGAGACGTAGGGATGCGACGGTGACAGGACAACGGAGCCGCCGTCGGACCCCCAGCCCGGACGCGCTGCCACAGGCACCCCGCCCGGTACGGGCACCGGCGATGCCGGGCGTCAATGTGCGCCACACTTCGGCCGGCCGCACCACGGCGATCGTCGATACGGGCGTGAGACTGGCCGACATCTTGCTTGCCCTGGGCGACGTGGCGCCTGGGGCTCGCCTGGTCGAGGGGATCAGCAGCGGCGATTCCACCATGCTCGTGTTCGTCCAGGATGTTCCGCCGGACGGTGAGGCCACGTGATGGTCATCGTCGACTTCGTGAACCCCGACCGGGCAACCGCGCATGTGACGGTCGACGCGACCGAACCCGGCTACGACCCGGTTACGTTGGCCCGGCGCCTCCGCGAAGCGATCCCGCACGCGGCGCGCGCCCGATTGTTCCAGCCTGGCAGCTCCATCGATACGGACCGGGAGGGGGCCCCGACCCCCAGGGAAGTCCTGGAAGACGTCGTTAACCGACTGCTCGCCAGTAGACGCGTTGTTCGACCGGCGAGCGATGACGCCGCCCAGGACCCCGGACGGTTGGGTCAGGCCGCGAGATCGGCCAACGACACGAGAGAGGTTTAGGGCAGAGCTGATGGTTGGCTGCCGGCTGCGCTGTTTGCGAGTCTCTAGCCGGCGATCTTGCACTCTCGGCAATGCGGACGAAGACGTAGGCGCCAATCATGAAGAGCGCGATCGAAGTCGCACACCACCCCAAGGATCAGCGCCCGACCCCGATTGGGGCACCGCCTATGGCTTGACACCAAGATCGGACGCGACGGAACCGAGTCCGGAACGTCGGGCGCGACGAACCCCTACGACGTCAATGACTTCCCCCTACACCGCGCGGTGCGGCTCCGCCGCGAGACGAGGGGTCAGGGCTGCGAGCCGGTGTGCATCCGGGCCAGCCGCAGACCCTCCTCCATGGTGGGCGCGCTCGCCGTCCACCGCTCGCACGAGCAGGCCATGGTGTACGTCCCGTCGTCCTTCGGCCGCACCGACTGGGCCACGCACAGGTCGCCGGAGTTGGCGGCCTCGTGCAGGAACTCGGTCGGCGAGTCGTACATCACGCTGTCGCTCATGATCCTTCTCCGTCTTTCGTCGGTGTCGGCGCTGTGCTCGGTGCCAGCGCGTTCAGCCGGCCCGCAGCGGGCCGAGCAGCGCCTGGACGTCCTCCAGCACGCGCAGCGTGTCGTTGAGATGGGTGCAGGTCGACGTCCCGAGGAAGGTCCGGCGTACGAACGGGCGCAGCCCGGCCAGCGGCATCCCGGCGAGCCGGGTGGCGCTGGCGGCGGCGGCCGGGCACTCGACGAACGGCAGCGCGCGGGGCGTGGCCTCGCAGCTCAGGAACGTCGACGTGGCCGTGTCGACCTCGGCGGTCACGGTGTACTCGTGGATGACGGTCGCCACGCCCTCGGGCAGGACGTAGGAGTCCCGGAACAGGGCGTCCACGTGGGCGCGGGCGGCGGAGCCGTCGAGACGGACGTCGACACGGCGCGCCCGGCGCATGCCGTGAGGGGGCAGCGGCGGGGTGTCGTGCCAGGCCAACGGGTCACCGGGACGTTCGAGCGACGGGGCGACCGGACCGGTCACCACCGGGGAGCGGCCGAACGCCTCGACCTCGTTCATGATCGTCCCACCCGTGGCGAAACCCGCGCACAGGTCCGTGACGTACCGGTAGTCGCCCTGCCGCATCGGCGGGATCGCCGGGGTACCGGTCTCCCGCGCGTCCTGCGCGGCGGCGCCGTAGGCGTGGCCGGAGACGAGCGCCGCGCCGGGCAGGTCGTCCAGCAGCAGGTAGAGCAGGTCCTCCTCGGCGGCCACGGCCGGGTCGGCCTCGTCGAGCCGGGCGCGGAAGCCCGCGGCGACCGAGAGTCCGACCAGCCCGGCCAACGCCGGTCGCGCCGGGGCACTGATGATCTGCCGTAGCTCCCGCCCGGCGGCGAAGTCCACCACGGCATGCACCTTCGCCTCGCCCAGCACCTCGGCGCCCGCGGCAATGCCGCCCGGCCCGTCGCCGCCCGGTCGGGCGTCGGCGGTGCGCAGGTCGCGGCCCCGCCCGACGAGGTGCAGCGGGCCGCCGAACCCCTCGGGGCGCAGCATGTCGATCGTGGTGGTGCGGCGGACCGAGCCGGCCGCGCGGGCGGGCGTACCGCTGGTCGGTTCGTGGATGCCGTGTCGCGGATGCAGGGTCCGCAGGGGAATCGTCGCCATCGGCGGATGCACCTCCCTCTCGGTGTGCGTTCCCGAGCCTCGACGAGACCCACCCGCCGGATGATCCGACGGGCCCGCCGCGTCCCGGCTGGTGGCCATGCCCGGGGCTGCTCAAATGAAAACGTCTTTTTCAGAAAATTGTTCCCGCCGGCCCGGCTGTCAACGGGTGCCGCGCCCGGGACGGGGGCCGTCGCACGCAGCCGCGGGTGGTGGCGGGCTCAGCCCACGCCGGTGGCGGGCCGGCCGGCGGACGCGCCGAGGGCGCGGAAGACGAAGTCGGCGACCCGGTCCGCCGTCTCGGCGGGGCGCTCGGCCGGCGGGCACAGGAGCTGGCGGTCCAGGGCCCGGCCGAGCACCGCCTGGATCTGCTCGGCGTCGGCCCGCGCATCCGCCCAGGGGAAGGAGCCGTCCTCGACGCCCCGGCGCAGGATCGCGGCAAGGGCCGTCTCCTGGTCGGTCTGGAACCGTTCCCGTTCCGCGGCGAAACCACGGGCCCGGCGGGTCTCCTCGGAGCTGAGGATCAGCGCGCGGCGCCGGCGGGGTTCCGCCGACATCAGGTGCAGCACGCCGTCGATCCAGCGGCGCAACGCCTCGCGGGCGGTCGTGGCCGCGGCGATCGACGCGGTCAGCTCGGCGGTGACGCGTTCGCAGTCGCGGCGGAACAGCGCCAGCAGCAGGCTGTCCTTGGACGCGAAGTGGCGGTAGAAGGCGCGCGTCGACAGGCCGGCCGCGTGCAGGATGTCGGTGATCGACACGGAGACGCCCTCGCTCGCGAGCAGGCACCGGTAGGCGGCGTCCATGATCATTTCTCGCTCGTCGTCCTGGTCGTCCGGGACCGCCACCGTGCCACCTCCTCGTCCTCGTCCTCGCCACGTCCGGCCGCGGGCCATGCCCCCGTCCGGCCCCACCGCCTCCCGGATGACCTAGACGATCATCCTACCGACCGGTGGGCCGCCCGCCCGGGTCCGACCCCACCTCCCGGCCGGGGGGCCGCCGCGCAGATCCGGCGCCTGTTTGCCAGGGTGGACGGATGGATCTGCGCATCTTCATCGAGCCTCAGCAGGGCGCCTCCTACGAGCGGCAGCTCGCCGTGGCGAGGGCGGCCGAGGACGCCGGCTTCGACGGATTCTTCCGTTCCGACCACTACCTGCGGATGGGGCCGGGTGATTCGTCGCCTGGGCCCTCGGACTCCTGGGTGACGCTGGCGGCCCTGGCCCGCGAGACCTCGCGGATCCGGCTGGGCACCCTCGTCACCTCCGCGACCTTCCGGCTGCCCGGGCCGCTGGCCATCGCCGTCGCGCAGGTGGACGCGATGAGCGGTGGCCGCGTGGAGCTGGGCCTCGGCGCCGGGTGGTTCGAGGCGGAACACACCGCCTACGGCATCCCGTTCCCGTCGGTCGAGGAGCGGTTCGACCGGCTGACCGAGCAGCTTGCGATCATCACCGGGCTGTGGGGAACCCCGCCCGGCGAGACGTTCTCCCACGACGGCCGGTACTACCGGCTCGCCGACAGCCCGGCGCTGCCGAAGCCGGTGCAGCAGCCCCGGCCGCCGATCATCATCGGGGGAGCCGGGCCGCGGCGCACCCCGCAGCTTGCCGCCACCTACGCGGCCGAGTTCAACGCCGCCTTCGCCTCCGCCGAGGTGGTCGGGCGGCGGTTCGCCCGGGTCCGGGAGGTGGCCGCGGCGGCCGGGCGCGATCCGGGGGACCTCGTCTACTCCACCTCGAACGTCGTCGTCTGCGCGAAGTCGGACGCGGACCTCGCCCGGCGGGCCGAGCGCATCGGCCGCGAGGTCGACGAGCTGCGCACCAACGGCTTCGTCGGCACCCCCGAGGAGATCCTGGCCAAGCTCGCGACCTTCGGCCCCGACGGCGCCGGGGCGAGCCGGATCTACCTGCAGGTCCTCGACCTGGCGGACCTCGACCACCTCGACCTGATCGCCGCCGAGGTGCTCCCGCACGTCTGAGCGGGCGGGCGGCGGCTGCCGGGTCTCGGCCTGGAACGGCGAGCCTCAGCCCCTCCTGGTGAGCCTGAGCCCCTCCTGGTGAGCCTTGAGCCCCTCCTGGTGAGCCTCAGCCTCTCCTGGCGAGCTGGCGGCTTTCGACGGCCGACTCGGCCGCCGCCGGCTCGGCGAGCAGCCCCCCCAACGCCGCCGCGACCCGCTCCGAGATGATCGCGGCCAGGCCGTGCCGGGACCAGACGGCGAGCGGCAGGGAGGCGGGCTTCGGCAGGTCGTCGCGGGCGACGAGCCCCTCGGGCGTCTGCCCCAGGGTGGCCATCAGGGCGACGCCCAGGCCGGCCCCCACGGCCGCCTGGACGCCGGCGAGCTGGATCGCCTCGGCGCCGATCACCGCGGGGATCGCCTGCGACGACAGGGCCTCCAACGCGCAGGTGCGCAGCGCGCAGGGATGGTCGAAGGCGACCACGGGCATCGGCTGCGTCGCCGCCGGCCGCCGCCACAGGGGGGAGGAGTACCAGGTCAGCTCCAGGTCGCCGACCGGCGTGGCGCGCGGGTCGGTGGCCGGGCCGAGCAGCAACGCCAGATCGATCCGCCCCGCCTCGAGCCCCTCGCGCAGGTTGGTGCCGCGGTCGATGCGGAAGCGGATGCGGTAGCGGGGCAGCGACTGCTCCAACGCCGCGGCGAGGAAGGGCAGCAGTTGCGCCGCGGCATGCTCCGTCGAGCCGATCACGACCGTCTCCTCGGTCTCCATGCCGAAGCCGTGCAGCGTCTCGTCGTGGATGGCGAGGATCCGGCGGGCCTGGCGGAGCAGGTGCTCGCCGTCGAGGGTCAGCCGGGAGCCGCGTCCCTGGCGTTCGACGAGCGGGCGCCCGGTGGCGGACTCGAGCCGGCGCACGTGCTGGCTCACCGCCGCCTGGCTGAGGTGCAGCGACGTCGCGGCCCGCTGGAAACCGCCACACTCCGCGACAGCGACGAAGCTGCGCAGCGGGGCGATGTCCAGTATCCGTCGCATGTCGGTCAGGGTACTGGACATTCATAACCGAACGCGATTGATCGCCATAACGAAGCGTCGTTGGACATCCGGGCGCCGGACCAGCATGCTCATCCCCATGACCCAGTCGACGGCCGTGATGCTCACGTGTTGTCGTTGGCTGGATCTCGCCCGTGGCCAGGCAGCGCTCTGTCGCTGACCTGATCGGTCGCTGCGCCGCCGCAGCCAAAGCCGTCGCCCGTTCCGGCGACGCGATGTAGCTATCTCCTTCCTTGTAGCTATCTCCGCCCTTTCTCGCGTACTTCAGCGCGCCCCATAGTTCGGCGCGCCGCCGTTCGCAACCGCGCCCCCGTAGTTCACCGAGCTCCTCAGCCCAGCGCGCTCTCCCGCCCAGCGCGTCATTGTGCCGTGTCCGGAACCGGATTCGGCCCGACGGACGACGCCGTCGTCGTGCGCGCTTCGCCCCCAGACCGGGAAGGTTCCACCATGCCTGTTCGCACGCTCAAACTGGGCGCCGTCCTCTTCGGCGTCGGCGGTCCGGGGCAGCACAACACGTGGCTGGACCCCGAGATCCCGGGCGATGCCAGCGTGGATGTCCGCTGGTACATCGCCCGCGCCCAGGAGGCGGAGGCCGCGAGGTTCGATCACGTCTTCATCGTCGACAGCCAGTTCATCACCGCGGACTCGCCGAACCACTACCTCAGCCGCCTCGAGCCGTTGACGCTGCTGTCCGCGATCGCCGTCCACACCCGCCACATCGGCCTGGTGGGAACGATCACGACGTCCTACAACGAGCCCTTCAACGTCGCCCGCCGCCTCGCCTCACTCGATCACATCAGCGGCGGTCGGGCCGGCTGGAACGTCGTCACGAGTGGCGATTCCGGAACGGCGGGTAACTACAGCCGCGACGAGCACTACGACTATCCGACTCGGTACGGACGAGCGATCGAACACGTGCGGGTCGCGCAGGGTTTGTGGGATTCCTACGAGGCGGACGCCTTCCCCCGCGACAAAGAGCGTGGTGTGTTCTTCGATCGTAGCCGTCAGCATGCGCTCAATCACTCCGGCGAATTCTTCTCCGTGGTCGGACCGCTGAACCTGGAGCGCACTCCCCAGGGTCAGCCGGTCATCTTCCAGGCGGGCGACTCGGAGGAGGGTCGTGATCTCGGCGCGAGCATCGCCGACGCCATCTTCACGCACTCGCAGACGCTCGAGCAGGCGCAGGCATTCCGCACCGAGCTGCGGGCTCGGGCGGCCGCCAAGGGCCGCGACCCGGAGAACCTGCTCATCGTTCCGGGGATTTCCCCGATCATCGCCGACACCGACGAGCAGGCCCGGGCCAAGGAGAACGCGATCCTCGGCGAGGGAAGCTTTGACCGGGCCCTGGCCGAGCTCGGCCGGCCCTTCGGTTGGCACGACTTCTCGCAGTACGACCTGGACGCGCCGTTCCCCGAGGTGGGGGAGATCGCCGAGCGCAGCTTCCGCACCCACGCGGAGGGGATCACGAAGCTGGCGCGGGACAACGGCCTGACGCTGCGCCAGGTGGTCGAGCACCAGTTGCGGGTCCGCCGCTCGCCGTTCGTGGGCTCGCCCCTGACCGTCGCGAACGAGATTCAGCGTTGGTTCGAAGCCGGCGGCTTCGACGGCGTCAACATCACCGTGAACGCGCCGAGCGAGTTCGCGCGCTTCACCGACCAGGTGCTGCCGATCCTGCGCGAGCGGGGCGTCGTGCGCAGCGAGTACGAGTCGACCACCCTGCGCGGCAACCTCGGCCTGCCGGTTCCGGAGAACAGGTACACGGCGGCCCGCCGCCAGGAGCGGTCCGTCGGCGAGGCGGTGGCCGCTGGTGAGGAAGCGGCCGCCCGTGAGCCAGTGGCCGCCGGTGAGGCGGTGGCCGCCGACAGCGCGGCCTCGGCGCTCGTCTCCTGAACCACCGCACTTTCCTCCCGAGCCACCGCACGTAATTCCTGAACCACCGCACATTCGTCGAAGTCCGAACAGGGAAAGAAGAAGATGACCTCCGAGCGACACCTGCCATCCGCCCGCCGCACGAGACGCGGCGCCGTCCTCGGGGCCCTGCTGGCCCTCGCGGCCCTCGTTCTCAGTGCCTGCGGTTCCGGTTCCGGCGCCGGTGCCGCCGCCGGCGGCGGAGGCGGAGGCGGCAAGACTGCCACCCTGAAGTGGGCATCCTCCTTCTTCCCGACGCACTGGGATCCGGTGGTCGGGGGCAGCGGCGCCCAGTTCCGCATCCTCGCCCTGCCGTATGCCGCGCTGACGAAGACGGACGCGAAGGGCAACGCGGTCCCGGATCTTGCCGAGAGCTGGGCCTACAACGGCACCGGGGACGAGATCACGTTCCACCTGCGCCCGAACCTGACCTTCAGCGACGGCACCCCGGTCAACGCCGCGGCGGTCAAGAGCGCCATCGACCGGGCCAAGTCGCAGAAGAACTCGGCGCTGTTCGGCGACCTCACCTCGATCAAGTCGGTCACGACCGGCGGCGACCTGGACGTGGTCGTCCACCTCACCCAGGTCGACCACCAGATCCCCCTGCTGCTCGGTGAGCGCGTGCTGCAGATCGCGAGTCCCAAGGCCGCGGCGGACCCGGCGAAGCTCGACCAGCATCCGGTCGGCGCCGGACCGTTCGTCGTCACGCAGTTGATTCCGGGCACGAAGGTCGTGCTGAAGAAGAACCCGAACTACTGGGACGCCAAGAACATCCACATCGACAACGTGGAGCTGGTTTCGGCGCCCGACAAGGCCACGGTCGTCTCCGGCCTGCAGACGGGCGTCTACAACTTCGCCGACCTCGCCCCGAGCCAGGCGAAGGCCGCCAAGGCGGCCGGGCTCGACGTCTTCGTGCAGCCGGGATTCAACGCCTCGAACATCAGCCTGAACATCAACAAGGCGCCATTCGACAACCCCAAGGTCGTCGACGCCGTTCGTTACGCCGTCAACCGGCAGGAGTTCGTCGACAAGCTCACGTTCGGGTACGGGAAGACGACCAACCAGCCTTTCCCGTCGGGTTACGTCGCCTACGACCCGAAGTCGGCGAACCTCTACCCCTACGACCCGGCCAAGGCGAAGCAGCTTCTCGAACAGGCCGGCATCAAGCCGGGCCAGATCAAGCTGGACCTGGTCATCATGGCGGATGACCCGGCGGCGGAGATCGTGCAGTCGCAGCTCGCGGCGGTCGGTATCACCGTCACCATCAAGATCGACAAGAACTGGGCGACGCCCTTCTTCGCCAAGGATCTGACGCTCTCGCTGTACGGCACGACCGGGCGTGACTCGGCCGTCCAGACGCTCACGGCGCACTTCGGGCCGAACGGTCCGCTGAACCTCAGCTCGCCCTACGAGCCGGACGGTTTCGAGGACGCGATCGCCAAGGTCCGCCAGACGCCGCTGGACGCGCCGGACTACCCGCAGGTCCTCCAGGCGGCCACCCGCGCGGGCCTGCAGAGCAAGGCGCTCGTCTTCACCTACTCCAGCCCGAACCTGTTCGCCAAGAACAAGGCGATCTCCGCGCTGCCCGCCAACCCCGCCCACATCGACTGGACCGGCGTGACGATCGGCGACTGACCGGGCCTGGTCGGCCGACCTGACACCCAACCGGGTCGGCCGACCCGACCGCACCTGCGCCCACCCGCGACGTCCACCCAACGTCCATCCAACGTCCATCCACGCCCATCCACGCCCATCCGGCCTGAAGAGAGAGGAGGCAACCCATGGCGGTGAGCACGGCTGACCACGCGGTCGTTGCCGACCCGGGCGCAGCGCTCGCCGCTGCCAGGGCGCGGCGGGCCGCCGGCCGCGTCCTGGTCACCCTCGCCCGTTCGGTCGCGATCTTCGTCCCGGTCTTCCTGGTGGCGACCTTCCTGACCTTCGCACTACGGGCGCTCAGCGGGCTCAGCCCCGCCCACATCCAGCTCGGGGAGAGCGCCACTCCGGACGCGGTCGCCCGCATCGAGCAGCAGTGGGGCCTGGACCGCCCGTTCCTCGCCCAGTACTGGACCTGGTTCACCAACATCCTGCACGGCCAGCTCGGCGCGAGCTGGACCAACGGCGCGAACATCGCCGAGCTGATCAGCAACGGCCTGGCCATCAGCCTGTCGGTGGTGACGCTGGCGCTGATCATCGGCGTGATCTTCGGCTTCGGGCTCGGCACCCTGGCGGCGGTGCGCCGCACCACCTGGATCGACCGGACGATCACGGGCTTCCTGACGGTCTTCTCGGTGATGCCGCCCTTCGTGGTCGGCATCGTCCTGGTGACCGTCTTCGCCGTCGGGCTCGGCTGGCTGCCGGCCGCGGGCTACGTGCCGGCGAGCATGGGGACGTGGCCGTGGTTCACCCACATCCTGCTGCCGGCGCTGGCGCTCAGCCTCGATCCGATGGCCGACGTCGCCCGCCAGCTTCGCTCCGGTCTCATCGCGTCCTATCAGGAGAACTTCGTGACCGGCGCGATCGTGCGCGGGCTCAGCCCGCGGCGGATCTTCTTCCGGCACGTGCTGCGCAACGGCCTGGGACCGGCCCTGAGCGTGCTCGGCTGGCGGTTCCCCACGCTCATCGGCGGCTCGGTGGTCACCGAGTGGATCTTCGGACTGCAGGGCTTCGGCCGGTTCGCGAACGACTCCGCGCAGGCCGGGGACGTGCCGGCGGTCCAGGGCGTGCTCGTCGTCTCGATCGTGCTGGTCGTCACGTTCAACCTGATCGTCAACATCGTCCTGGGCCGGATCACCCCGGCCTCGCAGCGGGGGGTGTGACATGGTCCGTCGCGTCCTGGCGCTGCCGACCGGCCGGCTCGCCGTCGGCATCCTGTCCCTGATTGCCCTGCTGGCGATCCTCGGCCCGACCCTGGCTCCGCACAACCCGCTGGGGACGAGTGCACTGACCCTGGCCGGCCCCTCCTGGGAGCACTGGCTCGGGACGGACTACCTCGGCCGGGACGTCTTCAGCCGGCTGCTCGCCGGGTCGCGCACCAGCGTGCTCGGCTCGGTCGAGGTCGCACTGATAGCGCTGGCCGTCGGCGTCGTCCCGGGCATCCTGTCGGTGTACTTCGGCCGCGTGTTCGAGTGGTTCACGCTGCGGATCGCCGACACGCTCATCGCCCTGCCGTTCCTCATCTACGCCGTGGCCGTCACCGCGCTGCTCGGCAACGGGATCCCGCAGGCGATGTTCACCGTCGGCGTGCTCGTCTCCCCGCTGTTCTACCGGGTCGCGCGGGCGGCGACGCTGGCGGTCGCCCGCTCGCAGTACGTCGAGGCGGCGCTGATCTCCGGCGCGTCGATCGGCTGGATCGCGCGCCGGCACGTGTGGGGGAAGGTGCTGCCGCCCGTCGCGGTGGCGCTGGCCCAGACCATCGGCATCGGCTTCGTCGTCGTCTCCAGCCTGAGCTTCCTCGGCATCGGGGTGCAGCCGCCCGCGCCGACCTGGGGTGGCCTGCTCGCCTCCGACCTCGGCTACCTGTCCTACCAGCCGTGGGCCCCGGCCGTCCCCGCCCTGCTGATCATGGCCACGGTGTGGGGCAGCAACCTGCTGGCCGACGCGATCCGTGACGTGTCCGGGGAGGCGGGGCGCGCGCTGCTGAACCGCCGCCGGGCGCGCGCCCGCCGCCTCGACCCAGCCGAACCGATCCCCGCCGGAGGCGCCGCCCGATGACGAGAACCAGTCCCACGCTGGCGGTCCGCGACGTGCGGATCCGCGACGAGGTCAACGACCGCGAGATCGTGCACGGCGTCTCGTTCGAGCTGCGGCCCGGCCGGGCCGTCGGCATCGTGGGGGAGTCGGGCAGCGGCAAGACGCTGACCTGCCGCGCGATCCTCGGCATCCTGCCGGCGCACTTCGCCGTGTCTGCCGGCTCGGTCGAGATCGCCGGCCGCGACATCGCCGGGCTGACGACCCCGCAGTGGACGGACCTGCGCGGGTCGACGATCAGCGCGGTGTTCCAGGACCCCGCCTCCTACCTCAACCCGTCCCTCAAGGTGGGCGTGCAGATCGCGGAGGTCATCCAGGTCAAGTCCGGGCTGCGGCGGCGGGCCGCTCGCCGCCGCGCGCTCGAGCTGCTGACCGCCGTGCACCTGCGCGACCCCGAGCTCGTCTACGACCAGTACACCTTCGAGCTGTCCGGCGGGATGCTCCAGCGCGTCCTCATCGCCACCGCGATCGCCGCCGACCCGCAGGTGCTCATCGCCGACGAGGCGACCACCGCCCTGGACGTGACCGTGCAGGCCGAGATCCTCGACCTGCTCGCCGACCTGCGGGAGCGCCGCGGCCTCGCCCTCGTCGTCGTGTCCCACGACCTCGCCGTCGTCGCGCAGGTCTGCGACGAGGTGCTGGTGATGCGCGCGGGTGAGGTCGTCGAGCACGGGGCGACCGCGGACGTGCTCTACCACCCGCGCCACGAGTACACCCGCCTGCTGATCGCCGAACACGAGCAGTACGGCCTGGACCGCTACCTGGGCGGCCCCGACGCCAATCCCGATGCCGAACCGGATGCCGTCGTCGGCCCCGTCGCCGGCCCCGTCGTCGGCGAGCAGCGGAAGGAGCTGGACGGTGTCCACTGACGGCCGGCCGGTCCTGGAAGTCGCCGATCTCGAGGTCCACTACGGGCTGCGGCGGCGTCGGCGCCGGGTGTTGCACGGCGTCTCCCTGTCGGTGAGCCGCGGCGAGACCGTGGGCGTGATCGGCGAGACCGGCTCGGGCAAGTCGACCTTCGCCCGTGCGGTGCTCGGCCTGGTGCGGGCCTCCGGCGGGCGGATCCTCATCGACGGCGAGGACGTGTCCCGGTACTCCCCCCGGCAGTGGCGCGCGCTGCGTCGCCGCGGCGTCGTCCAGTACGTGTTCCAGGATCCGCTGCGCAGCCTCGATCCCGACCTGCCCATCGAGGAGTCCCTCATCGAGCCGTTGCTCGTCCAGGGCATGGGCCGCAAGGAGGCGATCGAGCGCGGGCGCGCCTACCTCGCGCGCGTCCGCCTGGACAGCGAGCTGTTCGGTCGCCTGCCCGGGGAGCTCTCCGGCGGCCAGCGCCAGCGCGTCGCGGTGGCCCGCGCCCTGGTCACCGAGCCCGCGCTGATCATCCTGGACGAGCCGGTGAGCGCCCTGGACTCCGCCAACCGGGTCGGAATCCTGGAGATCCTCAAGGAGCTACGCGACGCCGGCGTCGCACTGATCTTCATCTCGCACGACCTCGGGTCCGTCGCCGGCGTCGCCGACCGCGTCGCGGTGCTCTACCAGGGCGAGTTCGTCGAGGTGGGGGACGCCCGCGCGGTCATCAGCGCCCCCCGGCACCCCTACGCCCGGCTGCTCGTCGGTTCGGCGCCGACGCTGCGCTCCGCCGCTGCCAGCCGGGCCGAGCGCGACGCGCTGCGCGCTCTGCTGCACGCCTGACCCCGGTCCGGCCTGACCCCTGACCAGGCCGGACGTCATCCGTCGGAAGGGAACCGGACATGGCCCGCACGCTCCACCTCGCCCTGAGCGCCTACGGCGTCGGCGGCCCCGGCCAGCACGGCCTGTGGAAGGACCCGCGCGTCCCGAACAACGCCAGCGTCGACATCAACTACTACATCCGCCAGGCGCAGACCGCCGAGCAGGCGCTGTTCGACGCGTACTTCATCGTCGACAGCCAGTTCATCAACGCCGGCTACCCGGCGCACTACCTCAGCCGGCTCGAACCGCTGACGCTGCTGTCGGCGGTCGCGACCCACACCCGCCACATCGGCCTGATCGGCACGGCGAGTTCGACGTACAACTCGCCGTTCAACCTCGCCCGCCGGTTCGCCTCGCTGGATCACATCAGCGGCGGGCGCGCCGGCTGGAACGTCGTGACCAGCTTCGACACCGGCACCTCGCGCAACTACGGGCTGGACGAGCACCTCGACTACGGCACCCGCTACGGCCGGGCGCTCGAGGCGGTCGAGGTCGTGCGCGGGCTGTGGGACTCCTACGAGCCCGACGCCTTCCCCGCCGACGTCGAACGCAACCTCTTCCTCGACCCGACGAAGCTGCACGCCCTCGACCACGTCGGCGAGCACTTCAAGGTCGCCGGGCCGCTCAACCTCGACCGGTCGCCGCAGGGCCAGCCGGTGATCTTCCAGGCCGGCGTCTCCGAGGAGGGCCGCACCCTGGCCGCCCACGTCGCGGAGGGCATCTACGCCCCCGGGGGGTCGCTGGCGGAATCGCAGGACTACTACGCCGACATCAAGCGGCGGGCCGCGGCGCTCGGGCGCGATCCCGACCACGTCGTCATCCTCGTCGGCGCCAGCCCCGTCGTCGCCGCCACCGACGCCGACGCGCACCGGCTCTCGCGCGACATCTTCGAGGCCGACAACGACTTCGACCGCAAGCTCGGCTTCCTCGGCCGCAGCTTCGGTGCCTACGACTTCAGCGGGCACGACCTCGACGCGCCGTTCCCCGACCTCGCGCACCTGGCCGAGAAGGGCGGGCGCACCCGCGGCCTGGAGATCGTCCGGCACGCCCGGGAGGAGGGGCTCACCCTGCGGCAGGTCGTCGAGACGGTGACCGAGTACGCGCCGTCGCCGTTCACCGGCGCGCCGGACACCGTCGTCGACGCGATCGAGCAGTGGTTCACCACCGGCGCGGCCGACGGGCTGAACCTCCGCTTCCGCACCCACGACGACCTGGAGCGATTCGTCGCCGACGTCGTCCCGTCGCTGCAGAAGCGCGGCCTGTTCCGCACCGAGTACACGGGCGACACGCTGCGGGACAACCTCGGCCTGCCGATCCCGGTCAACCGCTACTCGCGCGAGCGCGAGACCGCGGCCGCACAGGCCTGAGGAAGGACCACCATGACTGAGTATTCGGCGAACCAGGCCTCCGTGAGCCTGGGTGATGCGGACCAGGCCTATTCGGCCACGGGTGGGCGCGACGTCCACACCGTGCACTTTCCCACCGCCACGCCGCCGACCGAGGTCGACGTGCTGATCGTCGGCGCCGGCCCCGTGGGCCTGTCGGCGGCGGTGGAGCTCACCGCCCGGGGGGTGCGGGTCGCCGTCGTCGACCGCGCCCGCGCCGCGACGCTGGTCCGGGCCGGCGCGATGGGCCACAGCCCGCGCACGGTGGAGCACTTCCGCCGTTGGGGCCTGCTGCAGCGCATCCGCGACGAATGGACGTTCCCGCCGGAGTGGAACCAGGGCATCCGGCTGGTCACCTCGCTGGTCGGTCACGAGCTTCTCGCCCCCCGCCGCCCGTCCTTCGCGGGCTCGTCCGGCGGCGGCCACTCCGCCGAGGAGGCGCTGCGCCGTCCGCAGAGTGCGCTCCAGCGGGTCTTCCTCGACCACCTCGACCGGCGTGGCGTCGGGGTGGCCGGCGGCTGGCGGCTGGTGGCGCTGCGGGAGAGCGTCGACCGGATCGAGGCCGACGTGCTCCCCGTGGCCGACCTGCTCCCCGTGGCCGACGTGCTCCCCGTGGCCGACGTGCTCCCCGTGGCCGACGTGCTCCCGGAGTCCGACGCCTCCGGCGTGCCTCGCACCGTCCGGGCCCGCTACCTGCTCGGCGCGGACGGCGGCAGCAGCACCGTCCGCCGGCTCGCCGGCATCGAACGCGACGGCGCCCACGCCACCGAGAAGCGGCTGCGGCTCATCGTCCGCACCCAGGACATCTCCGACCGGGTCGGCCCGGCGCCCAGCGGCACCAACATCGTGTTCAACCAGCGGGCCGCCGGCTTCCTCGCCGCGGTGAGCACCCGCGAGTGGCGCGTGTACGCCGGGCCCTACCCCCTCGACCACACCCCCACCGAGGCGGAACTGCTCGACGCCGCCCAGGCCGCCTTCGGGTTCGAGCTCGACCTGGAACTGGTCTCGTCGACGACCTTCTACGACGCCACCCGCATCGCGCGGACGTTCCGCCGCGGGCGGGTGCTGCTGGCCGGCGACGCCGCCCACGTGCGCACCCCCGGCGGCAACCTCGGCGAGGGCTTCGGCGACGTGGCCAACCTCGGCTGGAAGCTCGCCGCCGTGCTCGCCGGTCAGGCCCCCGAGGAGCTGCTGGACTCCTACGACCAGGAGCGCCGCCGGCACAACTGGCGGATCGCCGACCACGCGCTGGAGCGCTGCCGTTCACGGTCGTCCACCTCACCGACCCGGCGGTGCGTGCGCTCTACGGCGCCGACAACGTGCTGGTCCGCCCCGACCAGCACGTCGCCTGGCGCGGCGCCGCGCTTCCCGCCGCCGGCGCCGGCGCCGTCCTCGACCTCGTCCTCGGCGCCGGCCAGGTGATCGGCACCATCCCCGGCCAGGTCCCCCCGGCGGACGGGAACCTCGCGGCGGACCAGGGTCCTGCGGTGGACCAGGGTCCTGCGGTGGACCAGGGTCTTGCGGCGGCGAAGGTCGCCGTGGCGACCGGCGTCGACCTGGCCGGTACGAGCGCGTCCGTCCGTTCCTGAGAGGCGTGGAAACATGACCGACGTCCTCGCCCTCGGCGGCCCTGCTACCGACGGCCCCGCTTCGCCGCGCTTCCGGCTCGGCTTCCTCACCCACGTCCAGGGCCCGGGCGACCTGGCGTCCACCTACGACCACGCGCAGGAGCTGTTCGTCGTCGCCGACGAACTCGGCTTCGACGTCGGCTGGGTGGCCCAGCACCACGTGTCCCTGGGCGGCGGCGGGCTGCCCTCACCCTGGACGTTCCTGGCCTTCGCCGCGGCGCGCACCCGGCGGATCCGGCTCGCCACCGCGATCACGATCCTGCCGCTGGAGGACCCGGTCCGGTTGGCCGAGGACGTGTCGGTCGTCGACACGCTCAGCGGCAGCCGGGTCGAGATCGGTGTGGGCAGCGGTGGCAGCGAGCTGGAGTACGCGGCCTTCGGCCGGGACGTGGGTCGCCGGCGCGAGCTGACCAGCGAGGGGTTGGCGGTGCTGCGCAAGGCGCTCGCGAACGAGGAGGTCGGCGCGCCGGGCTTCACCATCCAGCCACCGGCTCGGGACTTCACCGACCGGATCTGGCAGGGGGTGTTCAGCGGACCGGGTGCCGAGTACGCCGCGGCCTCGGGTTCGAACCTGCTGCTCAACCGCGCCGCCTACGGCTACGACGAGCCCACCGACACCGTGCAGCGGCCCTGGGCCGACGCGTACCTCGCCGCGTGGAACCGGCCCCGCCCACCACGCATCGGGCTGTCCCGGTTCATCTTTCCCGCGGCCGACCGGCGGACCGCACTGGCCCAGATCGGCCCGCACGTGCTCGCGGCCGCGCAACGATTCTCCGAGCACGGCGCCTTCCCGAAGGGACACGGCGCCTTCCCGAAGGGGATCGACACCGACGAGGCGCTACGCCGGTTCCACTCCTTCTACGGCCACCCGGAGGAGATCGTCGCGCAGTTGCGGCAGGAGCGGGTACTGCCGGTTGCCACGGATCTGATCGCCCAGTTCAACCCGGCGGTCGTCGACCACGACGCGGCGATCCGGGCGCTCGAACTCATCGCCACCGAGGTCGCCCCCGCCCTGGGCTGGAAACCAGCATCCCCCGCCCAGCCCGCACTGGCCGGGGTCTGAACCGCGTACCGCGGAATTCATGGCCCACGGGTGGCGTGCGCACGTCAGGCGGGGTGGGACGGAGGTGGCGGTGAGCGGATGGTTCCCGTTTGTGCGCGCGGCCACTATGAGCCGCATCACATCTACCGCTGACGTGAGATGGAGGCACTAGCCTTCCAGCCGTGACGACTTCCGACACCACCGCCGGCACCTCGCCGCCCGGGGCCGATGACGTCCCCACCGTGACCGGTTCGGACAACTACAAGTGGATCGCCCTGTCGAACACGACCATCGGCATCCTGATGGCGACGATCAACAGCTCGATCCTGATCATCGCGCTCCCGGACATCTTCCGGGGCATCAAGGTCGACCCGCTCGCCCCGGGGAACACCTCGTACTTCCTGTGGACCCTGATGGGCTTCATGCTGGTCACGTCGGTGCTCGTGGTGAGCCTCGGCCGGGTCGGCGACATGTTCGGCCGGGTGCGGATGTACAACCTCGGCTTCGCGGTCTTCACCCTGTTCTCGATCCTGCTGGCCGTCACCTGGATGCACGGCACGACCGCCGCATTGTGGATCATCATCATGCGGGTCGGGCAGGGTATCGGTGGCGCGTTCCTGTTCGCCAACTCCAGCGCGATCATCGCCGACGCGTTCCCGGAGAACGAGCGTGGACTGGCGCTGGGCATCAACGGCGTCGCGGCCATCGCCGGGTCGTTCCTCGGCCTGCTGGTGGGCGGCCTGCTCGCCCCGGTCGAATGGCACCTGGTGTTCCTGGTGTCGGTGCCGTTCGGGATCTTCGGGACGGTCTGGGCGTATCTGAAGCTGCGCGACAACGGCGTGCGCACTCACGCGAAGATCGACTGGGCCGGTAACATCACCTTCGCCATCGGGCTCATCGCGATCCTGACCGGCATCATCTACGGCCTGCAGCCCTACGGCGGCCACACGATGGGCTGGACCAAGCCGTTCGTGCTGATCTGCCTGTTCGGCGGGCTCGCCGTGCTGATCGGGTTTGTTTTCATCGAGCTGCGCTCGCCGGACCCGATGTTCAAGCTGGAACTGTTCAGCAACCGGGCTTTCACGATGGGTAGCCTGGCCGCGCTGCTCGCCGCGCTCGCTCGCGGCGGCCTGCAGTTCATGATCATCATCTGGCTGCAGGGGATCTGGCTGCCGCTGCACGGCTACAGCTTCGAGCGGACGCCGCTGTGGGCCGGCATCTACATGATCCCGCTCACCGTCGGCTTCCTGCTCTCCGGCCCGGTGGCCGGCCGGCTCGCCGACCGTTACGGCGCGCGCCCGTTCGCCACCATCGGACTGGTCCTCACGGCCGTCGCGTTCCTGCTGTTCAACGTGATCCCGATCGACTTCAACTACGTGGCGTTCGCGGCCATCCTGCTGCTGATGGGCCTGTCCATGGGCCTGTTCGCCGCGCCGAACACCACCGCCGTGATGAACACGTTGCCGCCGAACCAGCGCGGCGCCGGCGCCGGGATGCTCAACACGTTCCAGAACTCGGCCAGCGTGCTGTCCATCGGCGTGTTCTTCACCGTCATCGTGCTGGGCCTCGCCTCCAGCCTGCCGGACGCGATGTTCTCCGGCCTCAGCGCCCAGGGCGTCAACCCGGCGAAGGCCCACGAGCTGGCGAACCTGCCGCCGATCGGCAGCCTGTTCTCCGCGTTCCTCGGCATCAACCCGACCGAGCAGCTCCTCGGCCCGGACACGCTGAACTCCCTCGACCCGAGCAAGGCCCATTTCCTCACCGGGCACACGTTCTTCCCGAACCTCATCTCCGGTCCGTTCGGCGACGGCCTGCACCTCGCCTTCTACTTCGCCGCCATCGCCTGCGCGCTCGGCGCGGTGCTGTCCTGGCTGCGCGGCAAGGGCGCCCCGCACGCGCGCCACTCCCTGATCGAGGACGCCGGCGAGGGCTTGGCCGGTGCCGGCGACATCGCGGCGATGGAGGACGGCGCGGGAAGCCCCCTGCCCGCGGACGGCGGCACGCTGGCGGCCGAACGATAAGGGCCGCCGAACGAGGAGGCCCGCCGAAGGTCAAGGCCCGCCGAAGGTCAAGGCCCGCCGAAGGTCAAGGCCCGCCGAACGGCGAGGCCCGCCGAAGGTCAAGGGCCGGCCCAACGTCACGGGCGGCCCCTGACTCGGCACATCCCAGCCCAGAGAGGTCCTGACAGGCGATGGGCAACACCGTCGACGACGAGGAGGCGCCACCCGGCCCTGGCGCGAACGTGAGAAACAATCGTGGGGTGCGTGACAAGGACGGGACGAAGAAGGCGGCGCGGGAGCTGTGCGGCATCGGCCAGGCCGCGCAGGAGCTCGGGGTCTCGGTGCGGGCACTGCGGTACTACCAGGAGGTGGGGCTGCTCACCCCGTCCGGGCGTACCTCCGGCGGCAACCGGCTCTACGCCGACTCCGACCTCGCCCGGGTCCGCCGGATCCGGGAGCTGCAGACCCTGCTCGGCTTCAACCTGGACGAGATCGGGACCATCCTCGCCTACGAGGACCGGCTCGCCCAGGTCCGGGTGGAGTTCCACGCCGCCTCCGACGACGGCGACCGGCTGCGGCTGCTGTCCGAGGGCGAGACCGCGTACCTCAAGCTCCGCGCGGAGATCGACGAGAAGATCAGCCGACTGGCGGCCTTCCGCGACGAGATCGACGAGCGGCTCGAACGGATGAACCGGTTCCGCGACGGCGCTGTCGCCCGCTCCCCCTGATCCGGCCGTCACCGGCCACCCGGCGGGGATCGGTAACCCGGCGGGTGGTCAGCCACCCGGCGGGCCGCGGCGTTGTCGGCCCGCCGGGTGGGGCAGCTCGGCGGCGAGCAGGGCCACGTCGTCGTTCAGGGTCGAGCGGGTCCACGCCCGCACCCGGTCCACCAGGTCGGCGACGGACTCCTCCAGCGTGCCGCGGGACAGCGCCGCCTGTGCCGCGGGCAGCAGCGGGAAGAAGCGGCCGGTCGTCGGGTCGCGGGCCTCGGTGATGCCGTCGGTGTAGAGCAGCAGGCGATCCCCGGGCCGCAACGTGACCTCGAGAGTGTTGTCGGCGTCCCCGGTGGCGTCCCCGCCGGCGCCCGCGGCGTCGGTGAGCAGGCCCAACGGCGGCAGCCGGGTCGTGACGCCGAGCAGGCTCGCCCGCCCGGCGCGCACCAGCACCGGATCGGGATGGCCCGCGTTGGCCAGCCGCAGCTGGCGGCCGTCGACCTGCCCGACCACCGCGGTGACGAAATCGTCGGGTCCGCAGACCTCGGCGACCTCGTCGTTCAGGCCCGCCAGCACCGCGGGCAGGTCGTCCGCGGCCCGGCCGACGAACCGGAAGCAGCCGAGCACCCGGCTGGCGATACGTACCGCGTCGAGGCCCTTGCCGCGCACGTCGCCGACGAGCAGGCGGGTGCCCCAGGCGGTGTCGACGACCTCGTACAGGTCCCCGCCGATCCGCGCCTCGGCCGCGGCGCTCTCGTAGCGCACCGCGAAGCGCAGGCCCCCGGACGAGCGCGGCACCGCGGCGAGGATCGACTGCTGTGCCACCTCCGCCACCCGGGTGACGTTCTGCAGCTTCGTCTCCCGCCGGGTGTTGTACCGGCTGACCAGCACGGCGAGCACGCCGCCGACCGCTACCCCGCCGAGACGCACCGCCTGGGCGGTCGGGCCGCCGCCGGCCTGCCCGAACAGGTCGTCGTGCAGGCCCAGCGCGATCCCCGCGACGATCGCCAGCAACCCGTACAGCGTGGTGAGGCGGGGACCGGCGAACGTGGCCGCGAGCATCGGGCTGAGCACCGCCAGCTCCAGGACGGTCCACTCCCGGTTGGCGAGCTGCAGCCCGACGACCACGGCCAGCATGAGCAGCGGCAGTAGCGGCAGCAGCGGCAGCAGCGGGGTGAACCAGCGCCGCGGCACCCGCCCACCCGGCATCAGAACGCGGCACCGCTCGCTCCGGCGGCGGGCCCGCCCCGGCTCGGGCGGGCCGGCCGACGGGGGCGCCCGACGGGATCGTGCCTCATGCAGGCACGCATACCCCCTCGCCTCGAGGCTGAAGCAGAAGCCCAGCTCAGCCGGTGTGCTCCGGGCGGGCGGGGGCGATCAGGGCTGGCCGGGGCGCAACGCGATGAACAGTCCCTCGGCGTCGACGGTGAGGTCACCCTCGGGGTCGTGGATCGTCCCGACCACGAAGCGCTTGCGACCCTCCACCCGGTCGACGTGAGCCTCGACGAGCAGCTCCGGGCCGATCGGCGTGATCTTGCGATAGTTGACGTGCAGGTAGGCGGTGCGGGAGGTGCCCCGCCCGCCGGCGTTCGCCAGCCGGCCCAGCACGTCGTCGAAGAACAGCGGGATGCTGCCGCCGTGCGCGGCGCCGTTGCCGCCCAGGTAGTAGCGCCCGAGCACCAGCCGGCCCCGCACGTGCTCGGTGCTGCTCTCGTCGACGTGGAGAGCCGGCGCGAGCGCCTGGGCGTGGCCGGGCTCGGTGATCAGGTAGCCGGCGAGCTGCTCGGACTCGCTCACGGTGAACGGGGCGAGCAGCCGGGTCACCTCCTCCAGCCCCTCTCGGGCCTTGCGGGCGACGTCCTCGGGCGGGCTGGCGCCGGTGATCGTGTCCTGGGCCACGCGCAGCGCCTCGATGAGGTCGACGAACTCGCGGTGCTCCGCGGCCGACTTCTCGGCGCTGCCGGCGTCTCTCCCGTCTGCCACCGTGTGCCTCCCGTCGTCGGGCCGCGCGCCCCGCGGCACGACCTTCCATCCCACTTTTGCCTGCCTGGACGCCTGATGCCCGCACTCGGGGCGAGATGTCCGGCACAGCACGGCCGTAGGAGCCTGGCCGGGCCCGCCGGTCACGCCGATGCGGAGCCCGGGCGGCCCTCCGGCGGCGCGGCCGGTTGCTCAGCGGGACGCTCGGTCTCGGCGGAAGGTTCGGTCTCGGTGGGAGGTTCGGTCTCGGCGCCGTCTCGGCGAGCAAGGCCGCGCTGGTGTCGCTGTCGGCGGCGGCCCGGGTCGAGCTTGCGCCCTGGGGTGTGCGGGTGGTGGTCGTCGAGCCGGGCGCGATGGACACCGGGATCTTCGCCAGGGCGTCCGCGTCGGCCGCCACCGCCCTGGCCGACGCCGAACCCGACCGGGTGGCGCTCTACCGCCGGCAGCTCGACGCGGTCGCCGCCACCCTCGCCCGCCAGCGCAGTGCCCCCGCCGAGACCGCCGCCCGGGTGATCGTCCGGGCCACCCTGGCCCGCCGGCCCCGGCCGCACTACCCGGCCGGACTCGACGCCCGGCTCGTCGGCGTACTCGCCTGTCTCCCCACCCGTGTCCGCGATCACCTCATCGCCCGCATGCTCGGTCTGTCCGCGCTGCCGCCAGTTCCCGCAGCGGCCGCAGGTGGCCCGTCGCCGCAGCGCCAGGCGCCGCGTCGGGAGCCCGGTTCCGTGGCACATCACGATCATGAAGGCTGAGGTCCGGCAGCGCGATGCGGTTTAGCGGAATCCGCCATGATCGGGGAATCCGGTCGGTGTCGCGGACGTCCGCGTCGAGGTAGCTGACGCGGCCCAGCAGATCCGGCACGTCACGCCCCTGCCATTGGCCTGGCCGGACCCTTCGGACGTGTTCCGCCCGAGCCGTCCACGTTCCATGGCGGCATCCCACTAGAGTCCGCATGTGTCGCGTAGCACAGGGCCGAGTGAGCTGCCTGGATGTGGACGTGTAGGCGTGGCGGCCCGTGTCCGCGGGCCCCGCGCGAACCAGATCGTTCTGTCGTGGGGGTGGGAGAATGACGTCTGAATCCGGGGCCTCGCCCGGCGCGTCGCCGGCTGCCGAGGCACGGATCGCGGAGCCGGTGGCTGTCGAGCCGGTCGCTCTCGATCCGGTTTCGGCCGATCCGGTTTCGGCCGATCCGGTTTCGGCCGATCCGGTTTCGGCCGATTCAGCGCCGGACGAGCCGGTCGCTGCCGAATCCGTCGGCGTCGATCCGGCGGTTGGCGAAGCCGGTGGGAGTTTCGGTTGGCGCCGCGTCCCGCGGGGGGCCATGGGGTACAACCCGGCGCTGGACGGGCTGCGGGCGCTCGCGGTCCTCGCGGTGCTCTGCTTCCACATGAACGCCCTGTCCGGCGGCTACCTCGGCGTCGACGTGTTCCTCGTGCTCAGCGGTTTCCTCATCACCGGCCTGCTGCTGGCCGAGCGGGATCGCGCTGGCGCCGTCTCGCTGGGCCGGTTCTACGTGCGGCGGGCCTTCCGGCTGCTGCCGGCGTTCGGGGTCTTCGTCGCGGTCGGGGCGGTGCTCGTCGTCGCGGTGAAGACCCGCGCGGACCAGTGGGACTTCCTCGACAACGCGGTCACCTCGCTGCTCTACGTCAACAACTACTACCGGGTGTTCCGGCCCGACTCCGGCGGCGCGTGGTTCGGCCACACCTGGTCGCTGTCGCTGGAGGAGCAGTTCTACCTGATCTGGCCGGCGGTGCTGGTCCTGCTGTGCCGGCGCCCGGCGGCCCGGAGGCGGCTGCCGGCGATCCTCGCGGCCGCGGCCGTCGCCGTGTTCGCCTGGCGAGAGATCCTCATCGCCGCCGGGGTGAGCGACCCCCGGATCTACTTCGGCCTGGACACCCGGGCCGATGCGCTGCTGGTAGGCGCCGGCCTCGCCGCCTGGGGCTGGGCCGGCGCGAAGCTGCCCACGTCGGCGGGTCCACGGGGCACCCGGCTGCGGCGGTTCGCCGGCGCGGTGTGGCTGGCCGGGCTCGCCGCCCGCCTGCGTGCCTCGTCCGGGACGCTGCTGGCGGTGGGCGGCCCGCTGGCGCTGGCTGCCCTGGTGGTGCTCGCCGTCACCGCTCCCCAGCCCGGCGACGGGATCACCGCGATGGACCTGGGCGGCTTCACCGGTGTCGCGCTGCTCGCCGGGCTGGTCATCTGCTCGGTCGACCGGCGCCGCGACGCGCCGCTCGCGGTCGTGCTCGGCAGCGCGCCGATGGCCTGGTTCGGCCGGATCTCCTATGCGTTCTACCTGTGGCACTTCCCGGTCGCCGGTACCGTCCGGGACAGGCTCGGTGACCGGTTGGGCAGCCTGCCGCAGGTCCTGATCGCGATCGTGTTGAGCACGGCGCTCGCCGCCGGCTCCTACTACCTGGTCGAACGCCCGGCGCAGCGGCGGCGGCCGAGGTGGGCGGCGAGCCCTGCCGTCCCCGCCCAACGCAGCCCCGGCCAGCCTGTCCCCGCCCCGGGACAGGGAACCTAGCCGCCCCGTCCGGGGGCATCTCGTCCGCCCGGGGTGAACTGCGGTGCGCTCTGCCCGGTCCGAAGTCCGGAGACCGCGCGCAACGCACCGCAATGCGCCGCGCGTACCGCACCCGGTGACAGGTGAGGGACGGTCGTGCGGCCGGCGGTTCCCGGCGCGGGTCGCCGTCATGGACGTGCCGCGCCGGGGTCGCCGATCTGCGGGGTCGCCGATCCGCGGGGTGCGCCGATCTGGCGGGGTGCGCCGATTTACTTGGGTGCCATCCGGATCGCGCCGTCGAGGCGGATCGTCTCGCCGTTGAGCATCGGGTTCGCGATGATCTGGGTGGCGAGCAGGCCGTACTCGTCGGGAGAGCCCAGCCGGGAGGGGTGCGGCACCTGCTGGCCGAGGGAGATGCGGGCCGGCTCCGGCAGGGAGGCGAGCAGCGGGGTGTCGAACAGGCCGGGGGCGATGGTGACCACGCGGATCTTCAGGTTGGCCAGGTCGCGGGCGATCGGCAGGGTCATGCCGACGATGCCGCCCTTGGAGGCGGAGTAGGCCGCCTGGCCGATCTGACCCTCGAACGCCGCCACCGACGCGGTGTTGATGATGACGCCGCGCTCGCCCTCGGTCTCCTCGGCCTTGCTGATCCGCTCCGCCGCGAGCCGGATGACGTTGAACGAGCCGATCAGGTTCACGCGGATGACCCGCTCGAAGATCTCCAGCGGGAACGGCCCCTCCTTGCCCAGTGTCTTGGCGGCGTTGCCGATGCCCGCGCAGTTGACGGCGATCCGCAGCGGGCCGAGCTCGGCGGCCGCATCCAGCGCGGCGGTGACGTCCTCGGGCGAGGTGACGTCGCCGGGGCTGAAGCGCGCGGCGCTGCCGAACTTCTCCGCGACCGCGGCGCCGTTGGAGCTCGGGAGATCGAGCAGGACGACGCTCGCGCCGGCGTCGACGAGCCGGGTGGCGGTGGCGAGGCCGAGGCCGGACGCCCCGCCGGTCACCACTGCGACTGAATCCGCGATCTGCACGTGAGTTCCTCTCGAAGGACGGTGGCCCGGGGCCGGCCAGGCCAACTGCTGCGGCGGCCCGGTCGTCGGCGGGTGGGGCTCGCGACGAATGGACCGACTAAAAGTATAAACAGTAAACTGTATTGCTTCGGCCGCGGTCGCCCCGGAGGGCGGGCGGGCGGGTCGGCGGGCCGGAATCCACGTTCTGGTAGTTAACTTAGTGCTCTAATGGCGGGGTGTGCACGACCACCTGACGTACGGTCCCACATCGCCCCGTTTGGTGCCGCTGTCGGGCGAACAGCGCAGGGACCCGCCGCCATCCGGCCAGCGAGAGGCTTGTGATCGAGACATGGCCCACCGCATCCTCGACGACACCACGACCGGCACCTTCCGCCTGGCTGGCCAGACCGTGCGCCGCCTCGGCTTCGGTGCGATGCGGATCTCCGGCGCCCGCAACGCCGAGGGGGTCCGCGACCGAGCGGAGGCCGTCGCGCTCACCCGCCGGGTGTACGAGCGCGGCGTCAACCTCATCGACACCGCGAACATCTACGGCTACGGCGAGTCCGAGGAGATCATCGCCGAGGCGCTCCACCCGTATCCCGACGACCTGCTCATCACCACGAAGGCGGGCTTCCGGCCGGGAAAGGTCGCCCCGGGGGCGACGAGCCTGCCGCCGCTGGGCCGCCCCGAGCACATCCGGGCCGAATGCGACAAGAGCCTGCGCCGGCTGCGGGTCGAGGCCATCGATCTCTACCAGGTGCACGTCCCCGACCCGCAGGTGCCCTACGAGGACACCGTCGGGGCCTTCCTCGACCTCCAACGGGAGGGGAAGGTCCGCCACATCGGCGTGTCGAACGTGACGCCCGACCAGCTCGCGCTCGCCCGCTCGCTCGGCGAGGTGGTCAGCGTGCAGAACCGATACAACGCCGGAGACCGGGCGGCCGAGGCGGTGCTGGCCGTCTGCGAGCGCGACGGACTCGCGTTCCTGCCGTGGGCGCCGGTGCTGGTCGGCGAGCGCCTCGGCACGGTGCTCGACACCATCGCCGCCGCGCATGACGCGCAGGCCGCGCAGGTCGCACTCGCCTGGCTGCTGCGTCGCTCACCGGTGCTGCTGCCGATCCCCGGCGCGTCGAAGATCCGTCATCTCGACGCCAACGTCGACGCCGCCTGGGTGGAGCTCACCGACGATGAGGTCGCCGCAGTCGGCGCCGCGACCGCCGACTCGCCGCCGAAGCCCTGATGTCGGAGGCGGGCACGGCCCGCGGTGGCGGGTCGACCCGGGAGAGGCCCAGGACCGGCTCACGGCCCTGATCGGCGGCGCCGCACGTGGCGGCGCCGCCGATCAAGCCGCTTCTCAGCAGGGCGGCAGCCCTCAGCAGGACATCAGCGCGGCCAGCGCGCAACCGCACCCCGAGTCCCCGCCCCCACACCGGCGATCACGGTGTTCGCGGAACCTGACCACGCCTCCGGGGCTCTGGCGCCTCGCTCGCGGTGTTCCGCGGAACCGCGCCGCCCGGCCGGGGCCCGGCGGTGCGGTTCCTACTGGTGGGCGTGTGGGTTGGGCGCGAGCTGACCGCGGGCGAGCTGGCCCAGGAAATCGGTGTTGTCGTAGAAGTGCTGTGTATCGGTGAGGCGCAGGTCGTCGGTCACGTGGGCCACCGTCACGCCATACATCTCAATGCGCTCGCCGGTCGGCTCGACTCCCTTGTAGGGGCCGCTGAAGGTGCCCCAGTGACGCCACTTGAAGGTGATCACGGGCGGCGGCGAGTAGACCTCCAGGACCTCCCAGAAGAAGCCCCCGGGGAATGCCTCATGGAACACGTCGTGGGACGACTCGAAGGACTCTTCATTGGCCGAGTAGTACGGGTTCTCCCCGATCAGGACGTTGTAGCTGCCCCGCTCGGCCAGCTCGGCGCTGCCCACCTGGGGCCCGCCGTTGACGCTGACCTTGATCTTGTCGGCGACCATGCTGACCCACTCGGACGGGTTCTTCTTGTGGGACAGCTCCATCTCGAAGACCTGGACGACCCGCTCCACGATGTCGGCGAGTGAGCCGGGCTCGTGGTGCACGGAGCGTTCCGTCGGCATGGTCTGGTGGGACAGGTGGTAGTCCGGGGGCTCCCCGTCGCGCCAGGTCACGCCCTGCGATGCGGCGATCACCGCATCTCGACCCTGCACGTGCAGCGGCTGAGCTGCCGCGGCGTTGTCGGTCACGCCGTCGTCCTCCGATTGTCGGAAACGCGGAATTATGGGATCTGTGGCCGCGCGGACGTCTGGCAGCCACTCGGCGGAGAAGATTGAGGCCGGTAATCGCCCCGGCCCGGATGTCGATAACTGATCGACATGAACATCCTACATTTGTGGGTGAGCGGCCAGTAATAGGGCCGAAAGTCCGACCGGGGGCAGCTACCCGCGGTAATCCAGATGCGGGCTAGCATCTCGTGCTCCGCCGGACGGTTCGCCGAGGTCCGGTCTTGAAGCGTGGCATATTCCCTGCTCAGGCGGCCGCGTCGCGATCCGCGGACAGCGCGCCGGCCCGCGCCGGGCGGCGCCCGGCCGTGCCGATGCAGAACCAGATGGACACCGCGCGTGTCGAAGGTCGCCCGCGATGGCACTCTCGTCCTACCCGCGAATCAGGTAATGCGGCGAGGTCGCGGATGCCGCGGGGGGCCTGCCGGCCCATCGCCGGCAGGTGGTCTGGCCCCCGCCGGCAGGCGGTCCGGCCCCCGCCGGGAGGCGGGATGTGGAAGGGATCGGTCCGCCCGGCCGGGGCGGGCCGGACCGCCACGGTCGGCCGACGACGCCGCGTCCCGTGGTGGTCGCGGCCATCTTCGACTACCTAGTAAACTGTGTAAACCTTCTTGGAGGTGGGGGTCTCGGGATGTCGCGGTCGTGATCGATCGGCCGGCGGTGGCGTGCAGCTCCCGGTCGGAGGTACTGCCTGGAATCATCCGGGTGCTGTCCGTACCGATCGTCGCGGTTGCTCGGGGGTGCGTACGTCGCGACGCGGTCCGGCGCCTTCAAAGAACACTTTGTTAACTACGTCAGCAGGTCATCTGGCGGCCCCTGGCGGCATGATGAGACGGGCGCGGCGGTCGTCGGCAGGCCCCGCCATCAGGAGGAGAGCGGATGAAGATCGACGCAAACCTGTCGGACGACCTCGCGGCGACGCCGGCGGGCGCGGCGCGCATCGAGAAGGAGGGCTACGCCGGAATCTGGGTGGGGGAGACCCGCCACGACCCGTTCCTGCAGACGCTGCAGGCCACCAACGCGACCTCGACCGCGAGCGTCGGCACGTCGATCGCGATCGCCTTCGCGCGGACCCCGATGACGCTGGCCTACCTCGGCTACGACCTGGCCCAGTACAGCGAGGGCCGGTTCATCCTGGGCCTCGGCTCGCAGATCAAGCCGCACATCGAGAAGCGGTTCTCGATGACCTGGTCGCACCCGGCCGCCCGGATGCGCGAGCTGGTCCTGGCCACCCGGGCGATCTGGGACGCCTGGCAGAACGGCACCAAGCTCGCCTTCCGCGGCGACTTCTACACCCACACCCTCATGACGCCGTTCTTCGCGCCGTCGCCGCACTCCTACGGCCCGCCGCCGGTGTACCTCGCCGGCGTCGGGGAGGGCATGACCGAGGTTGCCGGCGAGGTGGCCGACGGCTTCTTCGTCCACCCGTTCAGCACGAAGAAGTACCTGGAGGAGGTCACCCTCCCGGCGCTGCTGCGCGGGCGGGCCAAGGCCGGCAGGACCGATCTGGACGGCTTCGCGATCGCCGGGCCGTCGTTCGTGACGGTCGGGCGCACCGAGGAGGAGCTGGCGGCGGCGGTCTTCGGGACCAAGAAGCAGATCGCCTTCTACGCCTCCACCCCGGCCTACAAGGCCGTCCTCGACGTGCACGGCTGGGGCGACCTGCAGCCGGAACTGACCAACCTGTCCAAGCGCGGCGAGTGGGACGGCATGGCCGACCTCATCACCGACGAGATCCTGCACACCTTCTCGGTGGTCGGCACGCCGGAGGAGGTCGGCAAGGGCCTCATCGCGAAGATCAGCGGCATCTACACCCGGACGGCCTTCTACGACACCTGGAAGGCCGACCCGGCGGTGTGGCCGCTGCTGCTCGACGCGACCCGATGAGCCAGCCCGCCACGACCGCCCGTCCCGCCGCCGCGGCGGCGAGCCCGAGCCCGAGCCCGGACCCGGACCCCGCGGCCGTCGCCTCCTTCGACCTGCGTGGCCGGGTCTCGCTCGTCACCGGGGGCAACAGCGGGATCGGCCTCGGCATCGCCGACGCGCTGGCCGCCGCCGGAGCGGACGTCGTCATCCTCGGCACGAACGAGCGCAAGAACGCCGCCGCGGAGCAGACCGTCGCCGCCCGCGGCGGCAGGGTGCTCGCGGTGCGCTGCGACGTCGGCGACGAGGCGCAGGTCATCGGCGCGTTCGAGCAGGCGATCGGCGCGTTCGGGCGGATCGACTCCTGCTTCGCGAACGCCGGCATCGGTGGGGAGCCGATGCGCTTCACCGACCTGACCCTCGACCAGTGGCACCACGTGTTACGGATCAACCTGGACGGCGTGTTCCTCACCTTCCGCACCGCGGCCCGGCACATGGTGGCCGCCGCAGTGCCGGGCAGCCTCGTCGCGGTGTCGAGCATCATCGGGACCAACCGGGGCTTCGCGCGGACCCAGGCGTACGGCACGGCGAAGGCGGCGCTGTCCGGCCTGGTCCGAAGCTGCGCGGTGGAACTGGGCCGCGACGGCATCCGGGTCAACGCGATCCTGCCCGGCTACATCCGCACCGCGCTGGCCGACGACCTGCTCGACGACGAGAAGTTCGCCGCCCGCTCGCTGCCGCGGCTGCTGGGTCGGCGCTGGGGCACCCCCGCGGACCTGGGCGGCGTCGCCGTCTACCTGGCCTCGGAGGCGTCCCGCTACCAGACCGGCGAGCAGATCGTCGTCGACGGGGGCTACGTCCTGTCCTGACCACACCGGGCCCCGATCCCACCCGCCCCCCGCGGCACATCCCCGCCGCGGGGGGCGGGCAGCCCGGGGATGTGGCCGCCGGCGTCGGCCACCTCACGGCAGGGCGGTCGTGCCGCGCGCCACGCCCCCGGAGTCGGTCGACCGCGGCCCCGTGCGGGCGAGGCCACGGCAGGTCGACGGGCCCGCGCGAACCTCCGGCGATGGTCGCCAAGTTAGTATACTTAGTTTACTCTTACGGGACTGGGATTCGGGAGGCCCCGAGGGCTGGTCGTCGTCGGACCGCCGGGGAGCTGTGCTGCACAGATAAGGAGTCCGCCGTGGGCCACCGCTGCTTCGAGGTCGACGTCGCCGGTCGGGTCGCCCAGCTCGTGCTCAACCGGCCGGCCGCGCTCAACACCCTGCTGCCGGAGTTCTGGCGGGAGTTCCCCGACGCCGTCGCGCGGCTCAGCGACGCCGGTGACGTGCGGGCGCTGATCATCTCCTCGACCGGCCGGCACTTCTGCGCCGGGATGGACCTGTCCTCGTTCGAGCACACCGACCTGCTGCCCGGCGGCGATCCGGCCCGCGCCAACGCCGGCCGCAAGCGGCTGATCGCCCGGATGCAGGACGCCTTCACCGCGCTGGAACGGGCCCGGATGCCGGTGCTCGCGGCCGTGCAGGGCGGCTGCCTCGGCGGCGGCCTCGACCTGATCACCGCCTGCGACCTGCGGTACGCCACCGCCGACGCCTTCTTCGTCGTCCAGGAGACCAACATCGGCATCACTGCCGACCTGGGCACCCTGCAGCGCCTGCCGACGCTCATCCCGGCCGGGGTGGCCCGGGAACTGGCCTACACCGGACGGCGCCTGCCGGCCGCGCGGGCTCGGGAGCTCGGCCTCGTCAACGAGGTGTTCGGCGACCACGACGCGCTGCTCGCGGGGGTCCGCGAGATCGCCGCCGAGATCGCCGAACGCAGCCCGCTGGCGGTGTGGGGCAGCAAGGAGAGCCTGCTCTACGCCCGCGACCACGACGTCGCCGCCGGGCTGGACCAGATCGCGACCTGGCAGACCGGGGCCTTCCAGGCCGACGAGGTCGCCGAGGCGATGCGCGGGCGCGCGGGCGGGCGTGTCCCCGACTACCCGGACCTGCCGGCGGTCCCCCCGCTGTGATGGGCGCCCGCCGCCCGAGATCCGAACCTTCCGAACGAGGAGCTGCCATGGTCGACGCCGATCCCGGCACCGATGATCTCCTGGTGGAGCGGGTGGACGGGGTCGCCGTCCTCACCCTGCACCGACCGAAGGCGCGTAACGCCCTGACCGCCCGGCTGATCCGCGCCCTGCGGGCGGCGCTCGCCGCGGCGGACGCCGACGACGCGATCGACGTCATCGTCCTCACCGGCGCCGACCCGGCGTTCTGCGCCGGCCTCGACCTCGGCGAGGTGGCCGGCAGCGGCGAGAACCTCCGCCTGGCCCTGACCCGCCCGGGCGACGGCGGACTGCCGCCCGGGCTGCCCTGGGAGCCGACCGGCAAGCCGCTGATCGGCGCGGTCAACGGCCCGGCGATCACCGGCGGGTTCGAGCTGGCACTGCACTGCGACATCCTCATCGCGTCGGAAAAGGCGGCGTTCGCCGACACCCACACCCGGGTCGGCGTTCTGCCGAGCTGGGGAATGAGTGTCCTGCTTCCGCGGGCGGTCGGTGAGCGTCGGGCGCTGCGGATGAGCCTGTCCGGGGAGTTCCTCGACCCGGTGGCCGCCCGGGACGCGGGTCTGGTCAGCGAGGTCGTCCCGCACGACGACCTGCTGCCCGCCGCCCACCGCCTCGGCCAGCGCATCCGCGCGTCGGACCCGGCGACCCGGCTGGCGTTCCTCGCCTCCGCGCGGACCATCGCGGGGCTGGGCACCACCGAGGCGCTGGCCGCCGAGTCGCGCGCCGCCGCCGCGTGGCTGGACCGCGGCTTCGACCCCGGCGGCGTCGCCGGCCGCCGCGCCGGCATCGTCGCCGGGAACCGGGGCCAGCTCGCCGGCGCGCCCGCCGCGGACGGCACCCTCGCCGCGTCCGCCGCGTCCGCCGCGTCCGCCGCGTCCGCCGCGTCCGCCGCGTCCGACGTGTTCGGCTCGGGAGACGCGGGGTGACCGACGTCGACCCGCGGTTCCGCCCGCCCGAGGCCACCGTCGCCCAGCCCTGGGATCGGCTCGCCACCGAGCTGGCCCGCCACGGGCTGCACCTGGACACCGACGTCGCCCCCCGGCAGTTCGCCGGCGGCCTGGCGAACCTCAACTACCTGGTGTCCGTGGACGGCAGCCCGACCGTGCTGCGCCGGCCGCCGCCCGGGCCGTCGGCGGAGGGCGCCAACGACATGGCGCGCGAGTGGCGGGTGCTGTGCCGGCTCGGCGCGGGCTACCCGCTCGCCCCGCGCGGGGTGCACTTCTGCACCGACACCGGCGTCCTCGGCGCCCAGTTCCAGTTACTGGAGTACCGCGACGGCGTCACCGTCGGCGCGACCGTGCCGCCCGCGCTCGCCGCGGCAGAGCCTCCCGGACCTCCTGGGCCGCCCGGACCGCACGTGCCGTCTGGACTCGGCACGCCGCCCGGCGCCGGCTCGGTCCCCGGGCGGCTGACCGCGACCCTGCTGGCGGCGATGGCCGACCTGCATGCCCTGGACCCGGCGTCGGTCGGGCTCGGCGAGCTCGGTCGGCCCGGGGGGTTCCTCGGCCGGCAGGTGGAGGGCTGGGCGCGGCGGGCCGCCGCGGTATACCCCGACGGCCTGCCGGCCGCCGCCAAGGCGGTGATCGGCTGGCTGCGCGACGCCGTCGCCGACGTGCCGGCGGGCGAGGCGCGCCTGATCCACTGCGACCTCAAGTTCGACAACATGCTCGTCGACCCGGTGACCCTCGCCCCGGTCGCCGTCCTCGACTGGGACATGACGACCCGCGGCGACCCCCTTTTCGATCTGGCGGTGCTGCTGTCCTACTGGATCGAGCCGGACGACCCGCCGGCCCTGCACGAGCTGCGCCAGGTGCCCTCGCTCGAACCCGGCTTCCCGCGGCGCGAGCAGGTCGCCGCGGCCTACTTCGCCGCGGCGGGCCGACCGCCGGCCGAGCTGGGTTTTCACCTGGCGCTGGCCCGGCTGCGGCTGGCGATCGCCTGGATGCAGCTCCACCGGCGCTTCGCCGACGATCCGGTGGCCGGCCCGCGCTACGCCGGCTTCGCGCGGATCGCCGACGCCGTGCTCGGCTGGACGGCGGACCTCACCGCCGCCCACCCTTGACCGCCGCCCACCCCTGACCGCCCGGGGGCCTGCCCCGCCGCGCCCGGTACCGGCCGTCCCGGCGCACCAGAGACATTCCGACGAGACCGCAGGGAAGAATCATGATCGATTTCAGTCTGCCGCAGGAACTGGTGGATCTTCGGGAGCGGGTGCGGTCGTTCGTCGAGAACGAGATCGTGCCGTTCGAGCGCGATCCGCGGCTGACCGCGCACGGCCCCACCGACGAGCTGCGCCAGGACCTCGTGGGCCTGGCGCGCAAGGCGGGCCTGCTGACCATCCAGGCGCCGAAGAGGTTCGGCGGCCGGGAGCTCACCCACGTCGAGCAGGCGGTGGTCTACGAGGCGGCCGGCTGGTCGACGCTCGGGCCGGTGGCGATGAACTGCGCCGCCCCGGACGAGGCGAACATGGGGCTGCTGGCGAAGATCGCCGACCCGGAGCAGCAGGAGGAGTTCCTGCGGCCGGTCATCGAGGGCGTCGCGCGCTCGGTGTTCGCGATGACCGAGCCCGGCGGTGCCGGCTCCGACCCGAACCAGTTGCTCACCGAAGCCGTCCGGGACGGCGACGACTACGTGCTCAACGGGCGCAAGTGGCTGATCACCGGGGCGAACGGCGCGCAGACCTGGATCATCATGGCCCGGGTGGCCCCCGGCGCGGACGGGGTGGGCGGTCCGACGCTGTTCCTCACCCGGGGCGACACGCCCGGCATCGAGGTGGAGCGGGTCATGAACACCATGGACCGCAACTATGTCGAGGGCCACGGCGTGGTGAACCTCCGTGACCTGCGGCTGCCCGCCTCCTCGGTGCTCGGCGCGGTCGGGGACGCCTTCCGCTACGCCCAGTTGCGGCTCACCCCGGCCCGGCTGACGCACTGCATGCGCTGGCTGGGCGCGGCGGACCGGGCGCACAGCATCGCCGTCGAGCACGCCCGCACCCGCACGGCGTTCGGCCGGCCGATCGGGGAACACCAGGGGGTCGGCTTCCAGCTCGCGGACAACGAGATCGCGCTGGACAACTGCCGGCTGGCGATCTGGCGCGCCTGCTGGCTGCTCGACCAGGGGGAGCAGGGCCGGCACGAGGCGTCGAAGGTCAAGTGCTACGTGTCCGAGGAGCTGTTCAAGGTCGCCGACCGCTGCGTGCAGGTCCTCGGCGGCATCGGGGTGACCGACGAGACCGTCGTCGAGATGATCTTCCGGGACATTCGGGCGTTCCGCCTGTACGACGGCCCGACCGAGGTGCACAAGCACGCCATCGCCCGGCGTCTCATGCGGGCTCGGACAACTGCTCCGGCCGTCCCTGCGCCGGCCGCCTCCGGCGTCCCCACCGCCGGCTGAGCAGGCATCATGCGGGCGGGGACGGCATGATCCGAGCGGAGGACCTGTTTCGCCCGAAGTCATGATCCGTCCCGAAGTCGTGATCAACCCGCCAGCCGCGATCCACCTCGTCGGTGCGATCCACCCGAAGGAGCGATGATGCCCGACACCTCGACCCCCACTCCCGCGGCCGCGTACGGCCCGTTGCACGGCGTGCGGGTCATCGAGCTGGCCGGCATCGGCCCGGCGCCGTTCGCGGCCACACTGCTCACCGAGCTCGGCGCGGACGTCATCCGGGTGGACAAGCCGGCCACCGTGGGCACGCAGCCCGACTGGCTGACCCGCGGCCGGCGTTCCATCGCGCTCGACCTGAAGAACCCCGACGACCACGCCGGCCTGCTGGAGCTGCTCGACGCCGCGCACGTGTTCATTGAGGGCTACCGGCCGGGGGTCACCGAGCGGCTCGGCCTCGGCCCCGACGCGCTGCTCGCCCGCAACCCCGCGCTGGTCTACGGCCGGATGACCGGCTGGGGCCAGGAGGGTCCCTGGTCGCGCTCCGCCGGCCACGACATCAACTACGTCGCGATCACCGGGGCACTGGGCGCCATCGGCCGGGCGGGCGGGCCGCCGCAGGTGCCGCTGAACCTGGTCGGCGACTTCGGCGGCGGCGCGCTGTACCTCGTCGTCGGCATCCTCGCCGCGCTGCACGAGGCCCGCGACTCCGGCCGGGGGCAGGTCGTCGACTGCGCCATCGTCGACGGGGTGGCCTCGCTGTCGGCGATGATGTGGTCGATGATCTCCCGCAAGGAGTGGGGCGAGCCGCGGGGCACGAACATGCTGGACACCGGCCGGCCCTGGTACGACGTCTACGAGACCGCCGACGGTGGCTGGTTCTCCGTCGGCGCCATCGAGGCGCAGTTCTACGCCAAGCTTGTGGAGCTGCTTGGCCTGCCGGAGTGGGCGGACGCCCAGGACGACGCCGGCCGCTGGCCGCAGATGCGCGCGGCGTTCGCCGCCGTGTTCGCCAGCCGCACCCGGGCGGAGTGGGAGCAGGTGTTCGACGGCACCGATGCCTGCGCGGCGCCCGTGTTGAGCTGGTCGGAGGCTCGCGCACACCCGCACCTGGCCGCCCGGGAGGTCTTCGTCGACCTGGGCGACGAGGTGGCCCCGGCCCCGGCGCCGCGCTTCTCCCGCACCCCGGGGCGGGTCGCCGAGATGGGACCGGCCGTGGGCAGCTCCACCCTCGCCCAGGTGAGACAGGCCTGGGGCCTGGCCACCGCCGGCTGACGCAGGAGACGAATGTGAACAGCGTGCCGCCGCCGGCCGAGCCGACGGCCTCGATTCTCGATCTGTTGGAGTTGGAGGAGCTGGACCAGGACCTCTACCGGGCCCTGACGGTGTTCGAGGACCGGTACTCCCTCTACGGCGGGCAGGTCGCCGCCCAGGCGCTGCTCGCCGCCGGGCGCACGGTGCCCGCCGGGCGCGTCCCGCACTCGTTGCACGGCTACTACCTGCGCAGCGGGGACGCCTCCCGGCCGACGATCTTCCGGGTGGAGCGGGACCGGGACGGCCGGTCGTTCTCCGCCCGCCGGGTCGTCGCCGTCCAGGGCGGCAAGGTCATCTTCAACATGTCGGTGTCGTTCCAGGTGCCGGAGGACGGCGCCGACCACCAGGTCGACCCGATGCCCGACACCGGCGACCCGGACACGGCCGACCTGCTGCGCTTTGGTCGGCTGTTCTCGATCGAGGGCCGGCTGCCGAAGCAGCCCTACGAGAACTCCGGGTGGCCCACCCGGGTGTGGGCGCGCAGCACCGTCGCGCTGCCCGACGACCGGCTGCTGCACGCCTGCGTCCTGACGTACCTGTCGGACACCTTCACCGGCCTCGCGGCCTTCCCCGGCGGCGCGGCTCTCTCGGGCGCGAGCCTCGACCACGCCGTCTGGTTCCACCGGCCGATCCGGATGGACGACTGGGTGCTGCTCGACCTGGTCCCCCGCTCGGCGGCGGGGGGACGCGGGCTGTACTCCGGCACGATCCACACCGTCGACGGCGTCCTCGGCGCGAGCCTGAGCCAGGAGGCGCTCTACCGCGTCCACCGCGAGTCCAGCAGGCCGAGGCCGATGCCCCCGACGACGGGCTGACCCGCCTGGCCCGCCTGACCCGGCGTTGCCCCCGGCGCCCGAAGGCGCGACGCCGGCGCCCCGATCCGAGACGGCCGATCCGAGCGAAGGGCGGGCCCGTGTACCTCAACGGCGATCTGTATCTGCGGGACACCGAGGCCGAGGGCCGCACGGTGCTGGTGACCGAGCCCGCGCCGGGCGTGCGGGTGCTGACGATGAACCGGCCGGAGCGGCTCAACGCGCTGTCCGGGGAGCTGATCCGCGACCTGCACCGCGCCCTCGACGAGGTGGCCGCCGACGAGGACTGCCGGGTCGTGGTGCTGACCGGCGCCGGGCGCGGGTTCTGCGCCGGCCTGGACCTGTACAGCATGCCGGGCAAGCGGGCGGGCGAGGCCGACGCCTCCCCGCAGGCCCGCCTGCACACCCAGCAGGCCATCGCGGCCCTCGTCCCCCGGCTGCGCAACCTCGCACAGCCGGTGATCGCCGCGGTGAACGGGCCGGCGGCGGGCGGCGGATTCGGCCTGGCGCTGGCCGCCGACATCCGGGTCGCCGCCACCTCCGCCCGGTTCAACGCCGCGTTCGTCCGCATCGGTCTGTCCGGCTGCGACATCGGGGTGAGCTGGCTGCTGCCCCGGCTGATCGGCGCCGGGCGGTCACACGAGCTGCTGCTCACCGGCCGGCTCGTCGACGCCGCCGAGGCGGAGCGGCTCGGCCTGGTCAGCCGGGTCGTCCCCGACGGCGAGACGCTCGACGCCGCCCTGGAGATCGCCGCGCAGATCACGGCGAACAGCCCGATGGGCGTGTGGATGACCAAGGAGGTGGCCTGGAGCCAGCTCGAGGTCGGCAGCCTGCAGGCCGGCATCGACCTGGAGAACCGCACTCAGATCATGACCGCCTTCACCCGGGACCACACCGAGCAGATCTCGGCGTTCCGCGAGAAGCGCCCGCCGACCTACACCAACGGCTGAGTGCGGTCAGCGGTTGTGCCAGTGGGGGGTGCGCTTCTCGGCGAAGGCGGCGAGGCCTTCGAGCATGTCCTCGCTGAGAAGAAGATCGTCCATGGCGGGGGAGTCGTGGGCGACGGCGTCGTGGGGGTCGGTGATCCCGGCGGTCTCGTTCATGATCTGCAGGGAGGCGCGGATCGAGGTCGGTGAGCCGGCGAGGATCTCGGCGGCCAGCGCGCGGGCGCCGTCGAGGGCGGTGCCGGCGGGCACGATCCGGTTGACAAGGCCGTGGGCGTGGGCCTCGGCGGCGTCGAGGCGACGGCCGGTGAGGATCATCTCGGTGGCGAGCTTCTGGGGCAGCGCGCGGGGGAGGCGGACCAGGCCGCCGGCGCCGGCGACGAGGCCGACACGGACCTCGCTCAGGGCGAACCGGGCGGTGGTGTCGGCGACGACGAGGTGGCAGGCGAGGGCGATCTCGCAGCCGCCGCCGAGGGCGTAGCCGTTGACGGCGGCGATGACCGGTTTGGTCATGTGCCGGCGGCTGGTGAGCCCGGCGAAGCCGGTCAGCGGCACTGAGCCGCGTTTGCCGCTGGCTGTCCAGACCAGGTCGTTGCCGGCGCTGAACGCCTTGTCCCCGGCACCGGTGATGATCGCGACCCACAGGTCGGGGTCGGCGAAGTAGGCGTCGAAGACCTCGGCGAGTTCATGGTTGGCCGGGGGGTGCAGCGCGTTGCGGGCGTCGGGCCGGTTGATGGTGACTTCGAGGAGATGGCCGTCTCGGCGGACGAGGATGTGCTCGTAGCCGTCGCGGAAACCAGGGCTGCGGGTGGGTAGCAGGGCGGTCAGGGCGGCGCGGCTGACGGCGGCCCGGTTGCCGGTGGCGGTGGCGCGCACGACGATCTGTTCGCCGAACGGGGACTCGCCGGCCAGCAGGTCGAGCAGGTCGGTGTCGCCGCGCACGGTGGTGGCGAGGAAGCGTCGGTGGTCGCGGTCGAGGCGGCCGACGATGATGCCGGTGCGGCCTCCGTCGCGGCCGTGGGTGATGGTGAAGGTCTCGATCGTCGCCGGGCCGTCGGCGTGGGTCGCGACCTCGACGGGCTCCCAGGAGTCGATCTCCGCCTGGAGGGTGGCGCTGTGGTCGGGCCGCCACGGCGTGGGGGTGGTGGTGTAGATGCCGACGGAGTACTTCGACAGGGAGCCGCCGTTGGCGCCGACGAGGCCGTGGCCGCCGGTGGCGCGCAGGCGGGTGACGGTCTCGGCGATGGCGTGCATGGAGTAGTTGTTGCCGGCGCCGCCGAAGAACGGCAGGCCGCCGGTGAGGGTGAGGCCGCGGGGGTCGTCGGGGGCGAGGCCGAGGCCGTCGCAGACGTTGAACACGGCGATCGGGAAGCAGCTGTACAGGTCGAAGGTGCTGATCTGGTCGAGGGTGCGGCCGGCGACGTCGAGGGCGTGGCGGACGGCCATCACCGCGGCGGGGCTGGTCGACAGGTCGGCGCGTGCGAGCAGGTCGCGTTCGCGCAGGTCGGCGTGGCCGGCCAGGAAGATCCATTTCTCGGGTGGGACGCCGAGGCGGCGAGCGGCGGCGACGGAGGTGAGCAGGACGGCGGCGCCCTGGTTGACCTGGTCGCGGGCGACAACGAACCGCGGGAACGGGTCGGCGATCATCCGGTTGCGTTCGGTGACGGTGGCGATCTCGGTCGCGTCGCGTTCCACGGGGGCGGCGGCGTAGGGGTTGGCGGCGGCGACCTTCGTGAACGGAGCGAACAGCGCGCCCATGGCGAGGGCGTAGTCGGCGCGGGACAGTTTCAGTCGCGCCCGGCGGGCGTTCTCGAACAGCGCGTACTGGCTGGGTGCGCCGACGAGGCCGTGGGTGGCGTGGTAGCGCGATGACAGTCCGGCGAGCCCGTAGCCGCGGTCGTCGAGCTGGCCGCCGACGTGTTCGGTGAAATCGGGCCGGTCGGGGGCGTCGGCGAGCGCCCGCGTGGTGGAGATCGCCTCCGAGCCGAACAGCAGCACGACCTCGGGCCCGGCGCCGGTCGCGATCGCCGCGGCGAACTCGTTGACGAGGTGCTGCGGCGACTGGCCGCCGACGACCTCCAGCACGGCGCGCGCGGGCTGCGCGCCGATGCGGGCGGCGACCGAGCGCGGGTAGTTGTCCGACCGGCCCAGCGGGGCCTTCGCCCGGGCGCCGGAGATCTCGAACTGGCGCACCCCGGCCACCGTGTCGATCGCGGCCGGATCGATGCCGGCGTCCTCGACCGCCCGTCGGGCCGCCGCCGCCGCCAGTTCCACCGCGGACAGCCGCGCGTAGCCGGGCCGGCCGGGCTGCTCGGCGTGCTGGCCGACCCCGATCAGCACCGGCGTCGCGGGATCAAGGTCGTCGAGGGTGCTCATCACATCTCCTGGTCGTGCCGAACGTACTGGTCACTCTGCCTGGGTCGACGGTCGACGACGCAGGCGGACGGCTGCGGACCGGTCCCGGTCCCGATCCCGGTGCCGGTGCCGGTGCCGGTGCCGGTGCCGGTCACGGCACGGGCAGGGCGGTGCGCGGGGCTTCGAGCACGCCCGCGGCGACCAGTTCTTCCACCTCGTCGGCGGACAGGCCGAGCAGGCGTTCGGCCAGCTCGCGGGTGTGCTCGGCCACCAGCGGCGCCGGACCGGTGAGCGGGTCGGCGACGCCCCGGTAGTGAGCCTCGCCGCCCAGCGTCAGCAGCGGCGGCGGAAGCTGGGGTTGGTCCTGCTCGACGAGCAGGCGCCAGGCGGCGAGCTGCGGATCGGCCGGCAGCTCGTGCACCCGCAGCATCTGCCCCGCGGGCACGCCGTGCTCCTGCAGCCGGCGGGCGGTCTGCGCCGGGGTGCGCGTGGAGGTCCAACGGTCCACGGCAGCGTTGATCTCCGCCCGGTGGGCGTCGCGGCCGGCGGCGGTGGCGAACCGGGGGTCGTTCCGCCACTGCGGCTCGCCCACGACGCCCGCGAGCCGGCCGAACGCCCCGTCGCCGTCGCCGCCGGCGCTCACGTCGACGACGCACCACTCGTCGTCCCCGGCGCAGGCGAACAGGCCGCGCGGGGCGTCGCCACGCCGGTCGTTGCCCTCCGCCCGGACCGACCCGGGCCGCAGGTACTCCTCGGCGAGCGCGGCCCCCATCTGGTAGAAGATCGTCTCGATCTGGGCGGCGCTCACCGTGCCGCCGCGGCCGGTGCGCCGCCGGCGCAGCAGCAGCGCCAGCACCGCCACCGCGCTCACCCGGCCGGCGACATGATCGGGGTAGATCGTGATCGCGTCGCAGAACCCGTCCGGGAGGTCCGGGTAGCGCCACAGCTCGCTGAGGCCGGCGGTGGCCCGCACCAGCGGCCCGTAGCCGAGGCGGCGGCTCCACGGCCCGGTCGAGCCGAACGCACTGCTGTCGGCGACGACGATTCCCGGATTGACCCGGGCAAGCTCGTCGTAGCCGAGCCCGAGCGACTCCATCGTGCCCGGCTTGAAGTTCGACAGCACGACGTCGGCGGACGCGGCCAGCCGCAGGAAGATCGCCTGGCCGCGCGGGTCGCGCAGGTTCAGCCCCAGGCTCGACTTGTTGCGGTGGCCCCAGGCGAAGCTCTCGCTGATCTCCGCGCCGCTGCGGCTCTGCCGCGAGCCGTCCGGGAACGCCCGGTTCTCGACCTTGATGACCTCGGCGCCGTGATCGCCGAACAGCCGGCCCAGCTCCGCCCCGACGACGATCACGCCGAGGTCGAGCACCCGCAGCCCGGCGAACGGATGACGCGGCGCCGCCGCACCGGCCGGGTCGGCCGCCCGTCCGGTGTCCGGCCCCGAGAGGCCGGCACTCGGCCCTGGGACGCCGGCGCCTGGCCCCGGGGCGGTCGCGGGGGCTGCGGTCGCGGGGGCTGCGGTGGTGGCGAGGACCGCGGGGTCGCACTCGCCGAGAGGCGGGGGACCGTATCGCCGGCCGGCCCGGACGCCGTCGATCTCCACCAGGCCATCGGCGACGGGCACCGTCACGCCCGGGGCGACCTCGACGGGCACGAAGGTCCCCCGTGCGCGGACGTGCTCGCCGGCCACCGTCGCGGCGGCGTCGAGCAGGGCGGCGGCGGGCACGCCGAACCCGATCGACTCGGCGACGATCGTCTCCATGGTGCGCTCGGCGAACAGCTTCCCGATCAGCGGGTAGAGCTCGCCGGCGGCGGCGAAGCGGGCGCCGATGTTGTCGTACTTCGGATCGGCGAACTGGGCCGGCTCGCCGAGCCAGCGAAACATCCCCTGCCACTGCCGCGCCGCGAGCAGGCAGATCCGCACCCAGCCGTCGGCCGCGCGGAAGATCGGGTACAGGTGGCGGGCGTCGGGTCGCCCCCGCGGGAGGTCGCGCACCGTGGCCCCCGCGCGGGCGCTGCCCGAGATGCCGTAGCCCGGGTCGAGGACCTGGGCGACCGCGGTGAGCACCGAGAAGTCGACGACGTCGCCGCGCCCCGTGTCCAGCCGGTTGGTGTACGCGACCAGCGCGGCCCAGGCGGCCTGCGCGGCGGCGCACTCGTCGGCCAGGAACGCCGGCGGCAGCAGCGGCGGCATGCCGGGCAGGCCCGACCGGGACAGCAGGCCGCCGATCGCCACGTGCACGTCACTGCTGCCCGTCCAGTCCCGGTACGGGCCCGTCAGGCCGAAGTCGGTGATGGAGACGACGACGAGGCCCGGGTGGGCGGCCAGCAGGCCCTCGGGGTCGAGGCCCAGCGCCGCCTGCTGGTCCGGACGGGCGGTGTGCAGCAGGATGTCCGCGGTCGCCGCCAGCGTACCCAGGAGCTCCCGACCCGCCGCCGTGGTCAGGTCCACCACCACGCCGCGCTTGTTGATCGAGTGGACCGCGAACGACAGGCTCGTCCCGTCCTCGGTGAACGGCCCCACCCGGCGCGACGCCGCGCCGCCCGGCGGTTCGATCCGCAGCACCTCGGCGCCGAGGTCGGCCAGGTAGCGGCCGGTCGACTCGCAGCGGCCGTCCGCCAGGTCCAGCACCCGCACCCCCGCCAGCGGTAGGTCCACGCCGGGGGGCCCAGCTCGGCCGGTCATGCGGTCTCCCTTCGCGGCGCCGGCGGTGGGAACCGCGCGCGGCTGCCTGGCCGCTCGGCTGGAAGGAGGTCTGAGCGGGGACGAGTCCCCTCCTGCCGGCCGAGCCGTCGCTCGATCGTCTGCACCGGATCCAGCGAACACCCGGTGTCGCGGCGACGCCATTGCGTTGCGTGCCGACTGGGCGTGCCACCGGACGCACGGTGGCGCGCCGCCGGCTCGGCCCCCCCGATCGTGGTCCCCCATCGGCCGGCGGAATCCGTGGAACTACTGACCAAAAGGTGAGGTGACTAGGAACGGCCTCTTTGTCATAGCCGAGATGGGCTACGGAGCGAGTCGCATTGCCGTTTTCTGACTAAAAAGGATGTGGTCACAACGGTGTGGCCCTCTCCTGTTGGCCGGACGTTCATCCGGCGCTGCCACCCTCTGCTCGGCGCGCCGGATGCTCACGTGCGGCGCGGCGGTCATCGAAAGGATCGACATGGGGGATCACGAGCACCGAGCGGATCGTCGCGGTAGGCGTCGGCGTCCGGGCCCGGACGCCGCGGCCGGCGGGCTGACGCGACCCGACGTCGCGGCCGGCGGGTTGACGCCGCCCGACACCGTGGCCGGCGCGCCGACGCGACCCGACACCGTGGCGCCCGCCGTGCTGGCGCCCGCGCGATGACCGGGTCGCTCATCGTCGGGGTCGATGCCGGCTGCGCCTCCCTGCACGACGCCGACCTGCTGATCCACCGGCTGGTGGAGCTACTGGACCTGCCCGGGGACACCGTCGCCTGCACCCACCTCGTCGGCGCGCGCAGTGCACACGTGGCCCTGTCGTTCGCGCTGCCGCCGACGTGGCGCGAGCCGGGTAGCTGGCGGCGCGTGGCGCACCTTGCCGGTGAGCTCGCGATCGTGGAGCTGGCGGCGGCCCGACGCGCCGCCGCGGCCGCGCTGGTCGGGGCGGGCCCGGTCGGGCTAGGCCTGGCCGGGGCAGACCCGGTCGGGGGGCACCCGGTCGGGGGACACCTGGTCGCGGGACATCGGGTCGCGGGACATCGGGTCGGCGGGCTTGACAGCGCCGGCGCGCCCGGTGCGGTGGCCGGGGCGATGGTCGAGTTCCTCGGCATCGGTGCGCTGGTCTCGGGGCCGGTGGGGCTGGCCTGCGGGGCTGAGCGGATCGGCCCCTCCGAGCTCGCGGACGGCGCCGCGCAGGCCGTCGCGGACCACGCCGGCCGGCAGGGCGGGCGAGCCGTCGTCTACCCGGGGGTCGGCCGGCTGCGCGGCACCGTGCTGGTGGAGACCGTGCTCGGGCAGACCGCGGTAGGCCGGGTCGTCGTGCCCACCGGGCAGGCGGAGCCCCGCCGGTCGGACCTCCTGCGCACCCGCAACCACGTGCGACCCGTCTGGCGCGACGGCGTGCTCACCCTCGTCGCCGCCGCCGAGTGCGGCCGGGTGTTCACGCCCTCCGAGGTGCCGCACCCGTCCCCGGTGGGCGGCCGCTGACGCGGCCGCCGCGGGACGCGCCGAGTACCCCCGCCGCCGAGTACCCCCGCCGCCGGGCACTCCCGTTACCGGGCCCCGTGCTCAGCTTGCGATTTCCGGTGCGGAAGAACTACCGGTACGGCGGTCGTCATTACCTTGTCGGGGTAATCGTCGGTGCTTTTTTGGTCGATCGTCAATGTGGCCTGGCCACGGTTTTTCCATTGTCCGGGGAATGCCCGGCGTGGCGGCCCGGCGACGGCGTCGATGCGCCGCCGGCGGTGCCGGCACGGCTACGCCGCCGCGGTGTGGGAGCGGCCTGACTGGATGAGGTTCTGGAGCGGTTCAGCGCTTGCAGGAGGTTGTGGACGGTGCGCGTGGGTGGGGCCGTCGACAACCTCCCGCAATTCCGTCGGTGATCCGGCCGGCCAGCGGGTCGGCGTCGAGCTGGCGATCGGCTCGCCGCGCCGGATCGGTCAGCCGGATCCGGTCAGTAGGTGCAGGTGGGGGCCTCGGGCGGGGCGGTCGGGCCCTGGACGGCGGGGGTGGCGCCGGCCGTCGCGTCGCCGGCCGTGGCGCCGGCCGCTGGGGCCGGGCTGGCGCTGGACGTCCCGGTGCCCGACGAGACGGCCGGCGTGACGACCTCGGTGAACCCGGAGCCGAGGACGAGCTGGACGCCGGTGACGCTGGAGTCGGCCAGCACGCTCGATCCCGGCACGGCCGCGGCGACGGTGCGCGCCTCGGCCTCCTGGCCCGGTCCGTAGATGACCCGGGATGTCACGTGGGTGAGCGCCGAGGCGTTGCCGGCGTTGCGCGCGTGGAAGCCCTTGCGGGTCAGCGCGCTGGTGACCTGGGAGGCGAGGCCGGAACGGGAGGAGCCGTTGTAGACGGTGACGCGCACCTGCGACGGGGCCGCGGTGGCGCCCGGGGCGAGCGAGGGGCCCGCGCCCGCGCCCGCGTCGCCCGAGGAGCTGGCGCCCTCGATGCGGCCGCCGAGCGGGCTGACGATCCGCAGCAGGTCGTCGGGCTGGTAGAACTGCACCGACGCGCGGGTGCCGTGCAGGCGGATGTCGCCCATGTCGTCGACGGCGCCCTCGGCGCGGGTCGGGGCGTGGGTGGGCACGGTCTGCATCCGGATTCCACCGTTCGTGAGGCCCTTGATGCGGGTCGCGAGGCCGCGCAGGTCGGCGATGGTCGTGTGCTCGTCGAGGGTGAGCGCGCCCGCCGCGGTCGACGCCAGCCGCTCGGCCTTGATGGGGTTCGACAGCGTGTCGCCATTCATGATCTTGTGGAACATGGCGCCGATGAACTGCTGCTGGCGGCTGATCCGGTCGGTGTCGCCGGCGGGCAGGCCGTGGCGCTGGCGGACGAAGGCCAACGCCTGGTCCCCGTTGACCTGGATGGTTCCCGGGCCTCCGCGGAAGCCGCTCATCGGATCGTTGGTGTTCGTGCTGACCCGCCACCGGCCGTTGTCGTCCTGGAAGCGCTGGGGTGGCGCGTTCGACGGTTTGATGCACACCTCGACGCCCCCGATGGCATCGGTGATCTTCTTGAAGCCCTGCAGGTCCATCGAGATGTAGTGGTCCACCTGCATGCCCGTGAGGCTCTCGATGGTCTTGACCAGCAGTGGCGGGCCACCCGAGGAGATGGCCGCGTTGAACTTGTCCTTCGTCGACGCGTGGCGCTTGCCGTTCGTGTCGGTGTACTCGGGGATCGTCACGTACATGTCACGGGGGAACGAGATCATCGTCGTGGTCCCGTCCTTGTCCAGGTGGGCGAGGATCGTCGTGTCGGAGCGCTGCCCCTCGACGTCGCCGTACTCCCCACCGGTGCCGGCCCGGCTGTCGGTGCCGACGAGCAGGTAGTTCGCCACCCCCACCCCGCTCGAGCCGCCGTCGGAGAGGCCGAGATCGATGCGGTTGACCTTGCCGTTGATGAACGAGTAGGCGGCCCAGCCGCCGACCGTGACCAGCAGCACGCAGCAGGACACGAGGGAGAGGAAGGTCAGCAACCCGCGCCGGCGCCGCGGGGGAGGCCCGCCGGGCCCCGCGCCACGTCCCGACCGGCCGGGTCCTGACCCCCGCGGATCCAACCGGGGCGGGAGAACCCGCGCGCTGTCCACGGCGTCGTACTGCAGGTGCGGTGCGGTCACTTCCCGCCTTTCCTCGAGGCCCTGCGGGCAGGGTCCGACGTAGTGCGGAAAGTAACACGTATGGGTTATTGGCTTACCTTGAGGGGTGTCGAGGAGATTCCCCGTATACGTGGCGCGATGGGGGCGGTGCCAGCCGGGATCCGTCCGCTGATCACCTCGATGACGACGGCGTTCCGTGACGTCTGTCGACGCGTTGGCGGCCTGCCTGCGCGAAGCGACCGGCGGATCGGACCGTATGGACTCCGGACCGACGCGGTGCGGCGCGGCGGTCTTACCGGGACGGGGACGCGGCGCGAAGGTGGTCGACGGCGGCGGTGATCCGTGCATCACGGGCGGCCGTGGCGCGCGACCAGACCAGGCCGAGCTGGAAGTCGATCTCGCCGGGAGCCAACGGGACCAGGGCGAACGCCGGGTCGGCGAACACCCGTCCGGCGGGCCCGGAGTGCACCGAGCCGGTCAGGGTGAGCTGACGGGATCGGCGGATGGTGGTCGCGAGCAGCAGCAGGTCCTGCTCGCGCATGGTGACGACGTGCGCGTGACCCGCCTGCTCCAGCCGGTCCTGCAGCCGGCGCATGGCGATGGGCTGCAGCCGGGTGGGGGCCAGCAGGATCTCCCGGTCGCGCAGGTCGGCCAGGTACAGGCAGGCGCGGGTCGCCAGCTCGTCGTCGGCGCGCATCGCGACGCGGAATCGGTAGGTGACCAGGGGCAGCACGTCCAGTGACGGATCGTCGACGGGCAGGTGCACCAGGGCGAGGTCCAGCTCGCCACGGGCCAGGGTCGGCAGCAGCTCGCTGGACGGGCCGTGGACCAGCTCCGCCAGTTCTCGGTCCGAGGCAGCGGGGGCGGTCTGGGCTGTCTGGGTGGCCTGGGCTGTCTGGGTGGCCTGGGCTGTCTGAGTGGCCGGGTTGGCCGGGGCTCGGGTCTGGTCCGCGGCGCCGGGCAAGGATGCGGCGCCGGGCGGGAACGAGGCGGCGGGCGGGAACGAGGCGGCGGGCGGGAACGAGGCGCCGGGCGGGAACGAGGCGCCGGCCAGGAACGAGGTGATGGTCGCGACGACGCGGTCGACGACGTGCGGCGGCGCGAAGTGGGTGGACCCCAGGCGCAGCGGCGTGAGCTGGCCGGCGGCCTGGCGGGCGGCGAAGCGCGCCTCCTCCAGACTGCGCAGCGCCGCCTCGATCCGTGGCAGTGCGGCTCGGCCCGCCTCTGTGAGCGTCAGCGAGTGATGGCCGCGGGCGAACAGCTCCACGCCCAGTTCGTGCTCCAGCGCGCGGATGCTGCGGCTGACCGGCGACGGGGTCAGGTGCAGCCGCGTCGCCGCGCGGCCGACGTTGCCCTCCTCGGCGACGGTGACGAAGGCTCTGAGCTGTCCGATCTCCATGGCGGTCTCACGTGACCATGAGCGGCGACCCGCTGTCAAAACCGGCCGCCCACCGCGATCGGCGTCGGTGGGTCGAGGCCGTCAGTGGATCGAGGCCGTCAGTGGATCGAGGCCGTCAGTGGATCGAGGCCGTCGGGGGTCGAAGGTCGTCAGTGGTCTCAGTGGTCGAGGTAGAGCCAGCGGCGGCTGGTGGTGCCGGCGAGGACGCGGCCGAAGCGCAGGCCGGCGAAGTGCGGGGAGGCGACGGGGGTGCCGTCGGCCTCGATCTCGTCGATGAGGCGGGCGCGGGCGGCCTGGGCGGTCGGGCTGTCGGCGTCGTAGACGGCCTCCCAGCCGGCGTCGAGGAGTTCGACGGGGGAGTGGGCGACGTCGCCGAGCAGCATGGCCCGCTGCTCGCCGCTGGAGACGATGAAGATCGTCGATCCGGGGGTGTGGCCGGGGGCGTGGCGGGCGTCGATGCCGGGGGCGAGGGTGACGTCGGTGTCGAACAGCTCGACCTGTCCGGTGATCGGCGCCAGCTTCGACGCGGTGCGCCGGTCGGGTTGCGGCCCGTCGACGAAGTGGTGCCAGTCGGCGGCGTGGCAGCGGTAGGTGGCGTTGGGGAAGACCGGCCGGTCCTCGAGCGCGGTCCAGCCGGTGTGGTCACCGTGCAGGTGGGTGAGCAGCACGTCGGTGACGTCGGCGGGCTGCACGCCGAGCGCGCTGAGGCTGTCGAGGAGGTGGCCGCCGTGAAAGCCGCGGGCGGAGAACGGGCCGAGTCCGGCGTCGACGAGGACGACCCGGTCGCCGGTGCGGATCAGGAAGCCGCCGAGCGCCATCTCGAACTCGCCGGCGGCGGTGAAGTGCTCGGCGTTGCACTCCCAGTGCGCCTCGTCGCCCCCGGGTGGGGTGAGCACGTCGCGGGCTCGCACCCGGGCGTCGCCGTCCCAGACGGGCTCAACGGTCAGGTCACCGACCTTCATCGTCACTCCTTGTGGTCAGAGGGATCGCCGAAGGGTTCGTCAATGGGTCGCTGAACGGGTCGCCGTCGGGCTGGCCCGGGACACAGATCGGGACGGCCAGCGGGGACGGCCATCGGTGTCGTTGGCGCCGGTGGCGGTCAGATCCCGGCGTCACCGCGGCGGTATTCGACGGTGATCTTGTCGAGGCGTTCACGGGTCGCGTCGTCGAGGTGCAGGTCGACGGCGGCGAGGGTGGCGTCGAGCTGCTCGGGGCGGCTGGCGCCGATGATCGGCGCGGTGATCGCGGGCTGGCTCAGCGACCAGGCGACCGCGAGGGTCGGCAGGGTCACGCCCAGGTCGGCGGCGACGGCGGCGAGTTCGTCGATGGTGTCGAACATCCGCTCCTGCCAGTAGCGCTGCTGGTAGCGGTCGGCGGCGGTGCCGAGGGTGAACCGGCTGCCGTCGGTCGGGGGCTTCGTGCGGTCGTGCTTGCCGGACAGCAGTCCGCCGGCCAGCGGGTTGTAGGGGATGACCCCGACGCCCTCCTCCTGGCACAGGGGGAACAGCTCGCGTTCGACCTCGCGGAACAGCAGGCTGTGGCGGGGCTGTGCGGAGTCGAAACGGACGAGGTTGAGCGTCTCGCTGCGGCCGAGCGCGCGGGCGAGCTGGTAGGCCAGGTAGTTCGAGACACCGACGTAGCGCACCTTGCCCGCGCGGACGACGTCGTCCAGTGCCCGCAACGTCTCGTCGATCGGGGTGGTCGGGTCGTAGCCGTGGAGCTGGTAGAGGTCGATGAAGTCGGTGTTCAGCCGGCGCAGGGAGGCGTCGACGGCGTCGAGGATGTGCCGCCGGGACGCGCCCCGGTCCCACGGGCGGGTGCTGGTGGGCCCGACGCACTTGGTGGCCAGGACGACCTCGTGGCGGCGGCCGGTGAGCCAGCTACCGATGATCTCCTCGGTGCGCCCGATGGTCTGCACCGTCCCGCCGAGCGGGTAGACGTCCGCGGTGTCGAGGAACGTGATGCCGCCGTCGGCGGCGCGGTCGAGGATGGCCCGGGAGCGTTCCTCGTCGCACTGCAGGCCGAAGGTCATCGTGCCCAGGCACAGACGGGAGACGTGCAGGCCGGTCCGGCCCAGCCGTACGTGCTTCATCGTCATGTCCTCTTCGGATGGGTGTTGGTGGGTGGCTCAGCCGCCGTCGCTGACGTGGTCGCGCCAGGAACGCTCGGGCTTCCAGCCGAACAGGGCGCGGGCCTTCGTGATGGAGATGCCGCCGGAGTCGGGACGGTCCAGCTCCCGCAGCGGTGGGGCGTCCGGGCCGAACACCTCGGCGGCGAGCTCGGCGAGCGGGCGGCCGGCGATGTTGTCGGGTTGGGCGGCGTAGACGACCTCGTGGCCGGGGGTGTCGGCGGTCGCGGCCAGGGCGATCAGGTCGGCGAGGTCGTCGGCGTCGACGTAGGACCACTGGTTGAACGCACCCCGGCGCGCGTTCGCGGCGACGCCGGCATGGACGGTCTCGTAGGCGTCGGGGGTCAGCACGAGGCTGGGGCGCACGGAGACGGCGGTGGCGTCGCTGCGGCGCACGAGCGCGTCGCAGATGTTCTCCCCGAGGGCCTTGGACAGGCCGTAGGCGTCCTGGGGACGCAGCGGGTGGTCCTCGTCGACGGGCAGGTAGTCGGGCAGGAACGGCCGTTCGGCGGTGACGAAGCCGGGGGCGGTCTCGCTGGAGGTGTAGATCAGGCGTCGCACGCCGGTCCGGGCGACCGCCTCGGCGACGTGGTACGTGGACTGGGTGTTGGTCGTGAAGATGACGTGCCCGGGGTCGTGCGAGGGTTCGGGGATGCCGGCGGTGTGGATGACGACGTCGGGGCGGGTGCGCAGGACGACGGCGATGGCCTGCCCGTAGTCGGTGAGGTCGGCGCGCAGGTAGGGGTCGAACGGCGGCCCGTAGTGGGCGGCGACGATGTCGGTCCCGGTGACCTGGTGGCCGTCGGTGCCCAGGCGCGCGACGACGCGTGAACCGATCTTCCCTCGGGATCCGGTGACCAGGACTCGCATGGTCGCTCCTGACGTCCTGCTTGCACAGTGTGGATGTCACCCTACGTCGAAGTTGACACCGGATGACGAAATGTCGGGAGGGTCGATACCAGGTCGATCCCGCCCGCCGACGGGGTCGGCGGGATCGTTGAGCGGCGGGATGCCGTCATGCCGTCATGCCGGCCGCCGGCGGTGGGGGCTCGCTGGCGGCGACGAACACCGATCGGGCGTGGGACAGCTCCCGGAAGCCGTGCACGCCGTGGTAGCGGCCCATCCCGCTGCTGCCGACACCGCCGAAGGGGAGCTGGCTGTCGACGAAGTGCAGCGCCCAGCCGTTGACGGTGACCCCGCCGGACGACGTGCCTCCCAGCACCGCGTCGACCAGGGCCCGGTCGCCGCTGTAGACGTACATCGCCAGCGGCTTGCCACCCGCGCGGACATGCTCGACGACCTGCGCCGGGTCGGTGAAGGTCAGCACGGGCAGGATCGGCCCGAAGATCTCCTCGGTCATGATCTTCATGTCGGGGGTCACGTCGAGCAGGACCGCGGGCGGCAGGACCGTCCCGGCGGGATCCGGCGTCCCGCCGCCGACCAGCGTCGCGCCGCGGGCGACCGCGTCGTCGAGGTAGCCGGTCAACCGGTCCAGGTTGCGCCGGTCGACGATCCGACCGAGGGCCTCGGGCACAAGGCTCCCCTCGCGGTAGAGGTTCTGGTCGACCCACGCCTGGTAGTGGCGGAGGAACTCGTCGCGGACCTCCGGCCGGACCCACAGGTGGTCCGGCGACAGGCAGATCTGCCCGGCGTTGCTGTGCTTGGCCTGCGCGATCTGGGCGGCGGCCGTCGCGAGGTCGGTGGTCCCGTCGACGATCGCCGGGCACTTACCGCCGAGTTCGAGGGTGACCGAGGCGAGATGGCGGGCCGCGCCGGCCATGACCACCCGCCCGACCGCGGGGCTGCCGGTGAAGAAGACGTGGTCGACGGGCAGTTCCAGCAGCGTGTTCGCCAGCTCGACCCCGCCGGTGAACACGGCGACGTGCTCCGGGGAGAAGACCTCCCGGATGATCCGCGCGCTGATGGCGGAGGTGGCCGGGGCGAGCTCGTTCGGCTTGACGATGGCGGTGTTCCCGGCGGCGATGATCGGAACCAGCGGCTGGAACAGCAGGCCGAACGGGAAGTTCCACGGCGCGAACAGCAGGCAGACCCCGCGGGCCTCGTACTGCACGAACTCCTCGGCCCCGGCGCCGAAGTACGGCGGCGGGGTCAGCGGGGTCGGCGCCGTCCACTCGGCGAGGTGGGCGACGGCGTCGTCGATGTCGGCGAGCACCGCCGCCACCTCGGTCGGGACCCGGGGGCGCGGGGGGCGCAGCAGGTCGGCGTGCAGCGCGGCCCGGATCTCGTCGAGATGACCGGTGATCGCCGCCCGCAGGCGAGTGAGATGCCCGGTGCGCATCTCGACGGTCGACGTCTTCGTGACCCAGCGATGCCGGCGCTGCGCCTCGAAAATCCCGGTGAGGTCGGTGAGGTCGGTGATGTCACGCTTCTTCTCGGTCTCAGTGGTCATGGCTCTCCTCATCGGGGGCTCTCTGCTCCGGAACCGGTGCGAGGGACTGTCACTCGAGGTGCGGCATGCGCAGCACCGCCTTGAGGACGCTGCCCGCCCGCGCCCGCTCGACGACGGTGCCGATATCGGCGAAGTCGAAGACCGTCACGAGCCGTTCGATCGGCAGCCGGCCCTCGCGCCAATGGCCGGCGAGCCGCCCGACGAGGTCCGCGGGCGACCCCCGGCCGGCCGCCAGCGTGCCACGGACCGTCAGCCCGCGGCTTTGCAGCAGGGTCGGATCGAGGCGGACCGACTGGCCGAGGGTCACGCCGACGAGCGCCGCCTCACCGCCCGGGGCCAGCGCGGTGACGGCCTGCTGCATGACGGCGACGTGGCCGGCGGCCTCGACGGCGTAGTCCACACCGCCGGACTTCTCGAGGACGGCGACGGCGTCGGTGTCGCCGGCGTCGATGGTCCGGTCCGCGCCGAGCTCGGCGGCCAGGCGCAGCCGCTGCGGCCGGGTGTCGACGGCCGTGATCGACGCGCAGCCCGCGATGCGCGCCGCCATGACGGCCGCCAGCCCCACGGCCCCGGCCCCGAACACCGCCACGCTCGACGCCGGCCGGACCCGCAGCGTGTTCAGGACCGCGCCCGCTCCGGTGAGGACCCCGCAGCCGAGCGTGGCCATCAGCTGAAGGGGAAGGTCGGCGTCAACGCGGACCGCGTTGCGCTCAGTGGCCAGCGCGTACGTCGCGAACGAGGACTGGCCGAAGAAGCTGCCGAAGGCGGGCCGGCCGTGCTGGCGATGGGTCCAGGATCCGTCCGGTCGACGCCCGCCGCCCATGTTGAGGGTCTGGTAGCACAGGCAGTAGGACGGCTGGCCGCCTCGGCAGCTCGCGCAGTCCCCGCAGGAGGCGGCGACCAGAACGACGTGGTCGCCGGGCGCCAGAGCCCGTACGGACGCCCCTACCCGCACCACGATGCCGGCCCCCTCATGGCCCAGCACGGCCGGCCATCGCAGCGGCACCTGGTCCAGGATCGCGAGGTCGGTGTGGCACAACCCGGTCGCGTCCAGCCGGACCAGGATCTCGTCCGGGCGGGGGTCGTCCAGCTCCATCGTCTCGATCCCCAGCGGGCCGCCACTGGCGTGCGCGACGGCGGCGGTGATCTGCATGGTGGTGCCCTCCGGGGGACGGTCGAGGCGCTGATCGCTCGGGCGGAAGTAGCTGGGCCCCGACGTGCGGTGACGCAGACAGCCCGGCGCCACGCCGGCTACCGTCCCGCCAGACTCGCGCATCCGGGGGCCGATGACCATTGCGGATTTTCGTCCGTCGACGTGTCACTTGGCGCAACCTCGCCATTGTTCGGGCGTGCTCGCCGCGGCGCAGGCGCGCAGTCTGGTGATCAGCCCGCTGCTCGCCGCGGCGCTGACCGGGCCGCGGGTGACCGCGAGATCGTGGCCGCCCTCGACGCCGAGGTGGTCCGCTCGGGCGGGCCGGAGGACTTCGTCACCGCCGTGTTCGCGCAGATCGATGGCGCCCGCCTGGAGATGGTCAACGGGGGCCATCCCGACCCGGTGCTGCTGCGCCGCGGCGCGCCCCGCCTGCTCGACGCCACCGGCCGGCGCACCCCGCTCGGCCTGGGCGCGACCGGCACCACCGTCGTGCGCAGCCACCTCGTCGCGGGCGACCGGATCCTCTTCTACACCGACGGCCTGGCCGAGGCCCGCCACCCACGGACCCGGGAGTTCTTCCCGGTGCTGCCCGCCGCCCGACTCACCCTCGGGCCGGCGCGTCGGCTCGACGCGGGTCTGACCGACCTCGTCGCGGCCCTGCGGCGCTGGACCGAGGCGACGCTGGGGGACGACGTCGCCCTGCTGGCCGCCGAGTTCGCCCCACCCGCACGGGCCACGACCCCCGCGGCGGATCAGCCCGCCCGGGTGGGCCTCCCCGCGAACGCCGGCGCCTCCGTCGGTGCCGCCCCGGCGCGCCGTGGCCCACGCCGGCCGGGGCACGGGAAGGCTCCCGGTCCGCCGCTGGTTTCTCCCTGACAGCGCCTGATGACGCCCCGCGCCACGGCGGTGGGTGGGCCCGCCAGGGGCCGGCGCGAGCACGCCGAGGCGACGGGAGACGATCCGATGACGACGCAGCAGGCGCGGGGCCGGGTCCGGCTGGAGCAGGGGCGCAAGCGGGTCCGCGCCTACCTCGCCGGGCGGCTGGTCGTCGACACCACCAGCCCGGCGCTGGTCTGGGAGAACCCGCACTATCCGGCCTACTACCTGCCGCGGGCCGACGTGGTCGCCGAGCTGGTCCCTACCGCCCGCGCGGAGCACTCCCCGAGCCGCGGCGAGGCCGTCTACTACGACGTGGTCGTCGAGGGGCATACCGCCCTGGCGGCGGCCTGGGCGTACCCGCAGTCCCCGCTGGAGGGTCTGCGCGACCTGGTCCGCCTCGACTGGGAGGCGATGGACCGCTGGCTGGAGGAGGACGAGCCCGTCTACGTCCACCCGCGCAGCCCCTACACCCGCATCGACGCGCTGCCCAGCTCCCGGCACGTCCGGGTCGAGATCGACGGGGTGGTCGTCGCCGACTCCCACCGCCCGGTCATCCTGTTCGAGACCGGCCTGGTGCCGCGCTACTACCTGCCCCTGGTCGACGTCCGCCAGGAGCTGCTGCGCCCCTCGGACACCCGCACGCACTGCCCGTACAAGGGCAACGCCGAGTACTTCTCGGTGGAGGTCGACGGCCGGCGGCACGACGACGTCGTGTGGACCTACCGCACCCCGCTGCCGGAGAGCGCCCGGATCGCCGGCCTGGTCTGCTTCTACGACGAGCGCGTGACGGTGTCCGTCGACGGCGTGCCCACGCATCCCTGACCGCCCGCCGCAGCCAGCCGGTCGGGACGGACTCGGCCGGTCGGAGCGGGCTTAGCCGGTCGGAACGGGCTTAGCCGGTCGGAACGGACTCAGTCGGTCAGGACGGACATCGCCCGGTCGAGCAGGGCGGCGAGATCTGCCGTCCCGTCGGAGTCGCGCCAGACCGTCAGGGCGGCGTCGTAGCAACCGAGCGCGGCCGAGGCCAGCGCGCGTGGGCGCGGGTCGGCCGTCTCCGTCGGCGCGATGGCGAGGCGCCGGGCGAGCTCGGGGGCGAGCAGCCGCTGCCAACTGTTCTGGCGCTGCAACTGGCGGCCCTGCAGTGACGGGGTGTCGACCATCATCCGGGACAGCCGCAGGGCCCGTTCGGGGTTCTCGGCGTTGAACCCGATGATCGCGTTGAGCGCCTGGCGCAGCGCCTGCCACGGCGTCTCGTCCGCGGGGCGGCCGGCGAGCGCGTCGCGCAGGACCAGGCCGCGTTCCTCCACCCCGAGCAGGACGACGTCCTCCTTGGTGGCGAAGTAGCGGAAGAAGCTGCTGCGCGACAGGCCGGCCTCGGCGGCGATCTGGTTGATCGTCGTGGCTTCGAAGCCCTGCCGGTCGAACAGGTCGAAGGCGACGGCCGTGATCTCCGCCTGCAACGCCCGCCTCGTCCTGCTGCGCAGATCGGTGCCCCGCGCGGGGGTTGCGGCGTCGGCGGGGGTTGCTGCGGGGTTCTTCACCACGGGACGAGGATACCAGATCTGGTATCTCGACTCACATGTTGGACTGAGTCTCATCTTTGGGCTAAAGTTCCACTGCGACCTTCGGTCGAACCTTGCCAGCGAACCGAGCCCCCGGCGTCATCCCGGGCACAGCGGCCGGCCTGCTGGACCTCCAACCCTCATCGGTCTTCACGCGCGGGAAAGTGATCTATGACTGCGGAGACACTGGCGTCCAGCGGGTCGCCCTCGTCCGGGCTCGGCCCGTGGATGCGCTTCCGGCGGCAGTACTCCCGGCTCTCGCCGCCGGTCCAGATGATCGGCCTGCAGCTCTGGCTGCCGCTGGTCTTCGTCATCGCCTTCTGCCTGTGCTACATCAACGCCTTCCACCAGCCGACGCCGAAGGACATCAAGGTCGCGGTGGTCGGGACGGGCCCGGCGGCGGCGACCCTCGCCGAGCGGCTGGAGGGCACCAGCAACGGCATGCTGTCGGTGTCGGTGGCGGGCTCGGTCGACGCCGCCCGCGGCGATGTGCACGACGGCGACCTGGCGGCGGCCTTCACCCCCGGCGCGGCCAACCAGCCGGCCCGGCTGCTCATCGCCAGCGGTGCCCAGTTCCAGCTCGCCGAGGTGGTCCAGCAGACGTTCGCCCCGGTGGCGGCGGCCGAAGGCACCACCCTCACCGTCGACGACCTCGCCCCGCTGCCCAAGCACGACTCCTATGGCACCTCGGGCTTCTACATCGCACTGGTCTGGACCATCGCCGGCTACATGGTCGGCATGTTCATCGGGATGATGGGCCAGACGCTCAAACACCACGTCCGTCTCGGCCTGATCGTCGGATCCGGCTTCGTGTTCTCGCTGCTCGGCACGCTGTTCGCCGGTCCGGTGGTGGGCGCCGTGCACGGCCACTTCCTGTCGCTGTGGCTGCTCGGCTGGCTGACGACGATCTCGGTCGGCCTGGTGGTCAACGGCCTGTCGTACTTCATCGGCCGATTCGTCACCGGCGCGGCGCTCATCCTGTTCGTGTTCCTCAACATCCCGGCGTCGGGCGGAGCGTTCCCGGCCGCGTTCGTGCCGGAGCCCTTCAAGTGGCTGCACCCGTACGTGTTCGGCACCGGTGTCCTCGACGTGCTGCGCGGCATCGTCTACGACGCCGGGCCGGGGATCGGCCGGGGCGCGACGGTCATCGGCGTCTACGCGGCGGTCGGCATCGTGCTCACCGCGATCGGCCGGCCGTACTTCAACCGCCGCAACCGGCTGCGGGCCGAGCGCGGCAAGCCGGTCTCGATGATGCTGGCCGCGCAGGGCGCGGCGATGGCGGCCCGCCAGGCCGAGCAGGCCGAGGCCGCCGCCGGTACCCGCCCGCACCACGTCACCACCAGCGGCGTCACCACCAGCGGGGTCACCGAGACCGACGGCCCACCCCGGGACCATGGTTCTCGTCCAGTCGAGTCCCGTGACAACGAGTTCGCAGACGAAGAGGTCGAGTCCGATGCGGCCGCCGTCTCCGGCGCGGCGGCGGGCAGCGGCAGCGCCTGACACCCGACCCCGCAGCCGATCTCGCCGCGCCCCGTCCCTTCCCCGCTCCGCCCGAGGGGGAGGGGCGGGGCGGCGGCGTTCCGGCGGGCGACCTGGGACGGCACCCCAGCCCGGAGGCGGGCGCGCCGGCTCAGCCGGTGGGTGCCGACCAGCGCACCCGGGTGCCGCCGGCGGGGCCGGGTTCCACGGTGAAGGTTCCGCCCAGGCTCTCGGCCCGGCCGCGCAGGTTCGCCAGACCGCTGCGCCGCGTCGTCGGTCCCATGCCGACCCCGTCGTCCACCACGTCCACGCTCACCCGGCCGTCCGCGACGGCCACCGTCACCTCGACGGCGCGGGCGTGGGCGTGGCGGGCGGCGTTCGACAGGGTCTCGCGCACCACGGCGATGAGGTGGTCGCCGACGGCGGCGTCGATCGCCGTGTCGACGGGGCCGTCGAGGTGCAGCCGCGGGGTGAAGCCGAACGCCCCGGCCATGTCGTCGATGATCCCGAGGATCTGCGCCCGCAGCCCGCTGCCCGTGGCCGGGGTGGCCCGGCCGCGCAGCTCGAAGATCGTCTGGCGGATCTCCCGCACGGTCTCGTCGAGGTCCTCGACATAGGTGCTCATCCGCTCCGCGCGCGCCGCCCGCTCCTCGCTGGCGGCCAGGCCCTGCAGGCCCATCGCCACCGCGAACAGACGCTGCATCACGTGGTCGTGCAGGTCGCGGGCGATCCGGTCGCGGTCCTCCAGCAGCGACAGCCGGCCCCGCGCCGCCCGCGAGCGAGCCAGCTCCAGGGCGAGCGCGACGTGGGCGGCGAAGGCGGCGGCGAGTTCGAGGTCCTCGTCGCTGAACAGCACGCCGCCGCGGCGCCGGCCGAGGATCAGCGCCCCGGAGGTGACCTGCGAGGCGATCAGCGGCACGATCATGATCGGGCCGACGTCGAGCTTGTCGATCTCGGAGCCGCCGAGCGTGCGCACATCGGCGACGACGAGCGGGGCCCGGTCGTGCACCGCCCGCCCGGCCAGCGACGTCTCCAGCGGCACCCGCTGGCCGCGCAGCAGGTCGGCGTCGTCGCCCTCGGCGACGTCGAAGGACAGCTCCCGCGCGGTCGGGTCGCACAGGGCCAGCGCCGTCGTGTCCGCCCGGGCGACGTCGCGGGCCCGCTGGACGATCAGCTCCAACGGGTCGTCGCCGTCGGCGAGCAGGTGCCGGGTGATGTCCGCCGACGCCTGCGACCACTGCTGACGGTGCTGGGCCTCGCCGAACAGGCGGGCGTTGTCGATCGCCACGCCGGCGTTGGCGGCGAGCGCCAGCACGAGCTCCTCGTCCTCGGCCGTGAAGATCCGCCCGCCGCGCTTCTCGGTCAGGTAGAGGTTGCCGAAGACCTCGTTGCGGACCCTGATCGGCACGCCGAGGAACGCCCGCATCGGCGGGTGCCCGGCGGGGAAGCCGACGGCCCGGGGATGGTCGGCGATGTCGTCGAGGCGCACCGGCCCCGGCTCGGCGATGAGCAGGCCGAGCACCCCGTCCCCGCGGGGGGTCCGGCCGATCGCCTCGACGCGGCCCGGGTCCATCCCGACGTGGATGAACTGTTCGAGGTGACCGTCGCGGGCGATGACACCGAGCGCGCCGTAGCGGGCGTCGACCAGCTCGCAGGCGGACTCGACGATGCGTCGCAGCACCACGTCGAGGCTGAGGTCGGCGGTGACCATCCGGTTGGCCCGCAGCAAGCCGCGCAGCCGGCCCTGGGTGGCCAGCACATCCTGGGCCCGCTCCACCAGTTGGGAGAGAAGCTCGTCCAGTTCGAGCCGAGCGACAGCGGGGAAGATCAGATCTCCCGACGACCCTGACGGGGAAGCCTGCCCGTAGGCCGCCCCGGAGGTCCCTGCACCGGCTGGCGCGAGGTCCCGTTCGGACTCCATGCTTCCAGGACGATAACCGATCCGCGTCGAGTGGCGGCCGATATCCGGATCGCGGCCGAGACGTTCCCGGCGAGGATGGGCCGCCGGTCCCGACGGGGGCCATCCGTCCGTGGTGGGCGCCACGTCATCGCGGAGTTGGTGCGGACGGTTCCGCGGGGGTTCGCGTCCGCCCGGCACGCCCGGCACGCCCGGCACGCCCGGCCTGTTCGGCTTGCGCGGTTCGTCCCGTGGCCTCGACGGCGTGCATCCGCGTCGTCCTCACTTCGCGCACCCTCATCGGGCAGTCTCCTGTCCACCATGTCGACTGACCGGAGTCCGGGCCGGACCGGCGGCCGGAGCACCGGGTCAGCCATCCCGGCCCGCCGCGCCCTTCGCCGTTTCGCCGCTGCGCGGTCGGCCTCAGCGCGCCCCGGGTCGACCTGCGGCGGGTCCTCACGTCACCTGCCATGTTCGGCCCCGCCCCACCCCGGTGCCCAGGGACCTTAGGCGTACATCGTGGAGCACTTCCTACCGCGAGATCCGCGCCGTGGCGGCCGCAGACCGGCCCGGGCGGCCGGCCACCCCTCGCTGCCAGGGCGTCCGTTGCGGACGCCGGCGCCACCGGCCGGGTCGTCGGACCATGCCCCGGACGGGCCGCCGCCCCGCCCGACGGGGCGGGGGAGTGGACTGCCTGCCCCGATCGGGCCAGTCGAGGTGGCCCCGCGGCCGCACGGTATCCCCCGAACGGGGAGGAGACGACGGCCGAACGCACCGCCGGCGGCGGGCCGTTCGGATCGCCCGCGAGGGCCACCGCGCACTCGCCGGCCCGGGCCGCGGCGGGCACCCTGGAAAGGAGACTGGGGAGCCGGCAACCGGGGATCTGGAGCTTGTGGTGTCGGGCTGCATCGTGGTGGGAGTGGACGGATCCAGGGACGCCGACGCGGCGCTGCGCTGGGCCGCCCGGGAGGCGTGGCTGCGCCGCGACCGCCTCGAGGCGATCCTGGCCTGGACGCCGGACGACTGCCCGCGCGAGGTACTCGACCGCGCCTACGCGCCGGGCCCCCACACGATCGAGGGAACCGCCCTGGCGCTGTTGCGGGAGTGCGTCCAGCGAACCCAGGACCCGCGCCGGCCGGTGCCCGTCACCGAGCGGGCCGTCTACGCCGACGCCGTCGAGGCGCTGCTGTCGGCCGGCGCGGGCGCAGACGTGATCGTCGTCGGCTACCGGGGGACCAGCCGGCTGCGCCGGTACCTGGTCGGGTCGGTCTCCGCGGCCTGCCTGCACCAGGCGACGCGGCCAGTCGTCGTCGTCCGGGCGGACAGCCAGACCGCCGAGGACGACGACGGCGACGGCGACCGGCCCGTGCTCGTCGGCGTGGACGGGTCGGCGGCGTCGCTGGCCGCGTTGCGCTGGGCCGCCGGGCAGGCGGCGCTGCACGCGGCACCGCTGCGGGTCGTGCACGCCTGGCAGCCCACCCCGCTGCTGCCCCTCGGTCACCGCGCCGCCCGCGACCGGGCGGCGCTCGAACAGGCCGCTCACGCCGTCCTCGACGACTGTGTCACGAGGGGATTGCCCGCCGGGGGACTGGCCACCAGGGAATCTGCCACCCGGGGACCGGCCGCCAGGGAACCAGCCGCCAGCGGACCGGCCACCAGGGATCTGACCAACGAGAGGCTGGCGGACAGGGAGTTGGCGGACGTCACCCTCGACACCCGGCTGGCGCTGGGCGGGCCGGCGCAGAGCCTGCTCGCCGCGGCCGCCGACGCCCGGCTGCTCGTCCTCGGCGCCCGTGGTCACGGCGGCTTCGCCGGCCTGCTGCTGGGCTCGGTCGCGCACCAGTGCGTGCACCATGCGCGCTGCCCGGTCGCGGTCATCCCCGACCCCATCCGCTGAGCGGGCCGTCGTCCGGCCGGGCGCCGGGCAACCCCGGAACGATCAGCCGCCCGGTCGCGGCTCGGAGCCGACGGCCGAGGGCGCCCGGGAATCCTCCGGCCCGCCGCCGGCCGAGGTGGCACCGGTCGGAGCGTCACCGGTCGGAGTGGCCTCGGTCGAGGTGGCCTCGGTCGAGGTGGCCTCGGTCGGGGTGGGGCCGGTCGGGGTGGGGCCGGTCGGAGCGGGGCCGGACGGAGCGGGGTCAGCCTGGCCCTGGGCGACGAAGTCCTTGCGGCGGATGAGGGCGAGCGCGCAGACCGCGCCCACGAGCGCGACGACGCCGGTGACGAGGAGCAGGTCGTTGATCGCACCCGCGAAACCGGCCTTGACCGCGCCGGCCAGCGGGCCGCGGGCGCTCGGGGGCGTGGCGGCGAAGAGCTGGTCGGCGTCGCCGCGGCGCAGCGTGTCGGCGATCTGCCCACCCTGCCCGCGCAGCGCCGGGACCCCCCGCAGGGCACCGTTGATGCCGCTTTCCAACCGGGCCGCGAAGATCGAGCCGAGGGCCGCGATGCTGATCGCCATGCCGATCTGGCGGAACGTGGTGTTCGCGCCCGACGCCATGCCGGAACGCGCCGGCGGCACCACCCCGACGGCCGTCGAGGCCAGCGGCGGATTCACCATTCCGCTGCCGATGCCCGCCAGGACGAAGCCCGGGATCAGGTGCGTCCACGAACTGCCCGCGTCCAGGCCGGACATGAGCAGCAGGCCGACGCCGACCAGCGCCAGACCGGGGCCGATGAGCCACCGCGCCGGCACCACGCTGCTCAGCCGCCCGGCCGCGGTCGCGGCGACGAAGCTGCCCGCGCTCACGATCAGCAGCCGCACGCCCGACCCGAGCGCGGAGTACCCCAGGTCGTTCTGCAGGTAGAGGACCAGGTAGACGAACATCGCGAACAGCGAGCCGTTCATCGCGACCGCGGCCAGCGACCCGCCGAGGAACGTCGGGGTGCGCAGCAGCGACAGGTCGAACATCGGGTTCGCGACCCTGGTCTCCACGACGACGAACGCCACGAGGAACGCGATGCCCAGGCCCAGGCTGACCACGACACCGGTGTCCGACCAGGCCGTCTCGCCCGCCCGAATCAGGCCGTAGACCACACCGACCAGCCCCGCGGTGAGCACCGCGAAACCGGGCCAGTCGGGGCGGTGCGCCGCCGGCGGCCGGGACTCCTCGACCTTCCACACCGTCAGGGCGACGGCGACGATCCCGATCGGCACGTTGACCAGGAAGATGCCCCGCCAACTGATCCCGCTGGTGATCAGGCCGCCGAGGATGGGTCCCAGCGACGTGGCGATGCCGGTGACCGCGCCCCACACCCCGAAGGCGATCCCCCGGTCGCGACCGCGGAAGCTGTGGGCGAGCAGCGCCAGCGACGTCGCGAACAGCACGGCGCCGCCCACGCCCTGCACGCCCCGCGAGATGATCAACATGATCGCCGACTGGGAGAGCCCGCACAGCAGCGACCCCGCCGTGAAGACCGTGAACCCGATGGTGAACAGCAGGCGGCGACCGTAGAGATCGGCGAGCGAGCCGGCCGTCAGCAGCAGCGCGGCCAGGGTCAGCGCGTATGCGTCGATGACCCACTGGACGTCGGCGAAGCCGGCGTCCAGACCACTCTGGATCTCGGGCAGCGCGACGATCACGATCGTCACGTCGAGCAGCAGCATGAACGTGGCGCCGCAGACGACCAGCAGCGTCCACCACTTCCGATCCATTGTTCTCCCTGAGGCCTGGAACATCGGTTGCCGCACGCCGCGTCCGGACAACGGAACAGGCCGGAGGGCCCGTGGCGGCGGGCGGTGATGGTCTGACGTTTCGCGCCGGCCCGAGGTGACCGGACCGGGTGCGGCGGTGGCAGGGCCGCGACGGTGGGGTCGGCGAAGGTGAGATCAGTAGTTCCCGTATGCCCGGGTAACGGGGAAGTCATAGATGAGTCGCCTGGGTCGGTGGTTCTGCGGCCGGGGTGGTTCTGTGGTTGGTGGTTCTGCGACCGGTGCCTTGCCTGGCCGCGACATCACCCGGCGGGCCGGAGTCTCCAAGGGCCTGTTCTACCAGTACTTCCCGTCCAAGGACGGGCTGGTCTTCGCGCTACAGGAGAAGTTCGCCATCGAGTTCGCCGCGCACGTCACGACCGCGGCGGCCGAGCGGTCGGACTGGCCGGGCAAGCTCGACGCCGCAGTTCTGGTCTGCTGCGAGCATTTCCGGGCCGAAGAGGGGCTGCACGACGTGCTGTTCCAGCATCTGCCCGGCGCCCACGCGGACACCCGGGAGGGTCCCGCCGCGCAGGAGTTGGGCCACACCGCCGCCCATCACCGCCTCGTCGAGGCGATCGCCGCTCTGCTCACCGCCGGCGTCGCCGCCGGCGCGTACCACGTCGAGGACGTGGAGGCGACCGCGGTGCTGTTCTTCACGTCCATGCACGCGTTCGACAGGGCGTTCCGGCATGACTACCGGCTGAGCGACGACCGCCTTGTCCGGGCCATCCAGCGGCTTGTGCGCGGCGCGGTCGGCCTGAGCTGACCGGCCGGACCGGGCCGGTCCGCCCGCCGGGAGATGATTCGTCCCGTCGCGCCCGGGGCCGCCCCTGACCGTCCGGGGCCGTCGAGCGGCAGGGACCGCCGGGCGGCCGGACCGTCGAGCGGCCGGGACCGCCGGGCGGTCAGGCCATCCCGGGCGGTCATGGCGGTCCCGGCGGGCGGGGCTGGTCGCGCAGCCGTTCCAGCACCCGGCGGTCGCGCTTGGTCGGCCGGCCCGCGCCCCGGTCGCGCACGGCCACCGCCGGGGTCGGATCGCGCGGCACCGGGGGGCTGTGGTCGACGAAGCACTCGGCCGCGACCGGCGCCCCGACCCGCTTGCGCAGCACCTTGGTGATGACGACGATCCGTTCCCGCCCGGCGAGCCGGAGCCGGATCTCATCGCCCGCACGGACCAGGTGCGCGGGTTTGATCCGCTCGTCGTTGAGCCGGACGTGCCCGGCGCGACAGGCCTCCGTCGCCTGCGAGCGCGTCTTGACCAGCCGCACGCACCAGATCCACGTGTCGGCCCGGACGGAGTCCTCCGGTGGCGCCATAGGCGCGACTCTACGAACCCCGAGGGCGACGGGCCTTGGGCGGCGTGGCCGGTGCGTGCCGCTGGGCCGCGCGCAGCGCCGCCCGGGCGATCTCGTAGCCGGCGATGGGCAGCTTGAGCCACCAGTGGTCGAGTACCTGGTAGTCGTCGGCGGGCACGAGCCGGTCGGCAAGGTCGGGCCGTAGCCGGTGCAGGTACCGCCGCCCGCGCGCCGCGTGCAGCGGATCCGAGGCGATCGTGAGCGTCGGCGCCGACTCGGCGAACGGCACCGCGAACGTGATGTTCTCCCAGGTGGTGCGGGCCGCGGTCTCCAGCCGGATCTTCGCCGCGGGCACGCCGAGTGTGTCCCGTGCGTACCCGGCCATGGCCTGTGCCTCGGTCACCGCGCCAGGCGGCCCGCCGCCGGTGAAGATCAGCAGGCTGTCCGCGTCCGGGGCGAGGGAGCGCACGCCGATCTCCGTGCGCCAGCGTTGGAGTGGATGCAGCGTGCCCGCGCGGGTCGACGGGAAACCGAGGACGATGACAGCCTGAGCGCCCCGCCCCGCCGGGTGGGCCCGTCCATCGCCGCGCCGCTGGCGCGACGCCACCCAGCTCAGCGCCTCGGCGAGGACGACTGGGGTGGAGGCGACGGCGACGGCGACGCGCAGCCGTCGTGCCCATGGTCGAAGCCGGGCGGCTCGGGTCGCGGTCACGCCGGTATACAACACCGAGCCCGACCGCTGTATGTCGGTTCGGCCGGCGATGCGATGGATGTCCCTGTCGGCCCGCGGCAGACGACGATCAGGTCGCGGCCGTCGGCGCAGTAGGGTCATCGTGACGCTGCCGATCGGTGTGGATGCGCGGACGGGAGCCCCGGGAACCGGCGCGACGACGGCAGGCGCGCCAGAGGGGAAGTCGACCGTGCGGCCGTTCCGGTTCGGGGTGAACATGTTCGCGGTCTCGGCGCCGGGGGAGTGGTCGACGGCTGCCCGCCGGGCCGAGGAACTGGGCTACGACGTGCTGCTCGTCCCCGACCACCTCGGGCTGCCCGCGCCCTTCCCCGCGCTGGTCGCGGCCGGGGCCGCCACCGGCCTGCGGCTTGGCACCTTCGTCCTCAACGCGGCCTTCCACAATCCGGTGCTGCTGGCCCGGGAGGTCGCGACCACCGACGTGCTGACGGCGGGGCGCCTGGAGCTCGGCGTCGGCACGGGTTACGTCGCCGAGGAGTTCGCCGCCGCCGGCATCCCGTTCGGTACCGCGCGGGACCGCGTCGAGACCCTCGAGCGGGTCATCGACGCGGTGTACGGCGCGCTGGGCGACCCCGCCAGCGCGCCGCAGCCGGTGCAGCGGCCGGTGCCGCTGGTCGTCGGCTGCAACGGCAACCGGATGCTCACCCTGGCGGCGCGCCGGGCGGACATCGCCGCGTTCACCGCCGCCACCGTCGACCCGGCGAACCCGACGAACCTGCGGCTGCTGTCCGGCGCCGCGTTCGCCGAGCGGATCGCGTTCTTCGACAAGGTCGCCGGCGACCGGACCGGCGAGGTGGAGCGCAACCTGCTCCTCCAGGATGTCACCGTCACCGACGACCGGGAGGCGGCACTGGCGGCCTGGGCGCCCCGGCTGCCGTACCTGAGCGCCGAGGAGATCCCCACGGTCCCGGCGCTGCTGGCCGGCACCGTCGAGCAGATCGCCGACCAGGTACGCGGCCTGCGGGAACGGTTCGGCATCACCTACTTCACCGTCCTGCAGCCGGCGCTGGAGGCGTTCGCCCCGGTGATCGCCGCACTTCGCCGCGACTGACCGCGCCACCGGCCACCGGCCACCGGCCACCGGCCACCGGCCACCGGCCACCGGTTCCGCGGTTCCGCGGTTCCGCGGAACCGCGGAACCGCCGGTTCGTGGGTCCGGTCCGGTCCGGTCCGGCCGTGGTCGTGGCCGGGTCGTGGCCGGGTCGTGGTTGTGGGCCGCTGCATGGCGTGACCGGTGACCGGCGGAAACCCGGTCGTCAGCGGTCGACCGGTCTGCCACGATCGGGCGATGCCGCGCGGATTCGAGGAGCTGGTCGACGAGGCCGCGGCCGCGTCCGTCGACGGATGGGACTTCTCCTGGCTGGACGGCCGGGCCAGCGAGCAGCGGCCGTCGTGGGGATATGCCCGCCTGATGGGCGAGCGGATGGCCCGCGCCGACGTGGCCCTCGACGTGCAGACCGGCGGCGGTGAGGTGCTCGCCGGGGTCGCGCACCTGGCGCGGCGCACGGTCGCCGTCGAGTCCTGGCCGCCGAACATCGCGCGGGCGGCGGCGCTGCTGCGCCCCCGCGGCGTCCATCTCGTCGCCGCGGACAGTGATCACACCCTGCCGTTCGCCGACGCGACGTTCGACCTCGTCGTCAGCCGGCACCCGGTGGCGACCTGCTGGCCGGAGATCGCCCGGGTGCTGCGTCCCGGCGGCGGTTACCTGTCCCAGCAGGTCGGCCCGGCCAGCGTCGGCGAGCTGTCCGAGTACTTCCTCGGGCCCCAGCCGGCCGCCGTGCGTGGCCGGCGCCATCCCGACGGCGCGCGCGCCGCCGCCCGCGCCGCCGGACTGGAGGTCGTCGACCTGCGGATGGAGTCGCTGCACACCGAGTTCCGCGACGTCGGCGCCGTCATCTATTTTCTGCGCAAGGTGATCTGGATCGTTCCCGGGTTCACCGTCGAGCGGTACCGCGAGCGCCTCGGTGAACTGCACGAGCGGATCCGCACGACCGGCCCGTTCACCGCCCGCACCACCCGCTTCCTCATCGAGGCCCGCCGCCCGCAATGACGTGACGTGCGCATGGCTCTTTTCGGCGCACAGCGTCTCTGTACGCGTTGACCTGGCGTGCGCTCGAAGCAATAGCGTCCTCGCCGAGCATGAATTCGTGCCGTCCGGCAGGCGTAGGAGAACATGATGGCTGATCGATTGACCGGCACCGTCGCACTCGTGACCGGGGCGAGCAGCGGCATCGGAGCCGCGACCGGTCGGGAGCTGGCCCGCCGGGGTGCGGCGGTCGCGCTCGTCGCGCGCCGCAAGGACCGGCTGGAGCAGCTCGCCGCCGAGATCCAGGGCGAGGGCGGGAAGGCGCTCGTCCTCGGTGCCGACATCACCGACCAGCGGCAGGCGATCGACGCGGTCGAGCGGACCGTCGTCGAACTCGGCCGGCTGGACACCGTCGTGAACAACGCCGGGGTCATGCTGCTGGGCCCGATCGTCGACGCCCCCACCGTGGAGTGGGACCGGATGGTCGCGCTCAACCTGCAGGGACTGTTGTACGTCGCGCACGCCGCGCTGCCCCACCTGCTCACCGCCGCCGACTCCGGCCCCCGCAACGTGGCGGACCTGGTCAACATCAGCTCCGTGGCGGGCCGGCGGGCGACGCCGAACTCCGGCGTCTACAACCTCACCAAGTTCGGCGTGAACGCCTTCACCGAGTCGCTGCGCCAGGAGGTCACCGAGCGGCACGTGCGAGTGTCGGTGGTCGAGCCCGGCGCGACCGTGACCGAGCTCGCCGACCACCTGCGCGAGGAGATCCGCGAGACGGCGACGCGCGTGTTCGCCGACGTCGAGAACCTTCAGGCGGAGGACATCGCCGACGCGATCGCCTACATCGTGACCCGCCCCCGCCGCGTCGCCGTCAACGAGATGCTCATCCGCCCCACCGAGCAGGTGCGCTGAACGGGCGTATTCCCCCTGCGCTCTGTCGTCCGACGAACCGCTCGCAGACTGCGGCCGGGATCCTCGGCATGGTCGTGGCAGGGTGCGAATCGGTGTCGGTCAGCGGCGGACGGTCCAGCGGCGGGGGTTGGTGGTCGCGGGGATGTAGCGGCAGGTCAGGCCGGTGGTGATGGTGGCCTGCAGTTCGGCGCCGAGGTCGGGATCGGCGGCGGTGATCGCGTCCAGGGCGCGCCTGACCGTTTTGCGCACGGCGGTGCGGGCGCGTTCGGCCGAGGTGTGGAACGCCCGGCTGCGCCCGCCGAGGCCGGCGACGGTGCGCAGGTGGTCGGTCAGGGCGTCCCAGTCGGCCTGGAGTTTGCGGGCCCGGTCGGTGTCGCCGTCGGCCTCGGCGTCGTCGCGTTCCTCGTCGAGCTCGCGCAGCCGCCGCCGGTAGGCGTCCAGGGCCTGCCGGTCGATCACCTCGTGGTGGCCGGCGTCGAACGGGGCGGCGCCGCAGAGGGCCAGGGCCGTCACCCCCTCGCCGGGGCGTTCCAACAGCACCGCGAGATGGCGCAGCCCCTGCAGGTCCCCCAGGAACAGCCGTCGGCCGTCGGCGGCCAGCGTCCACCCGTCGTCCTGGCGCGTCAGCGTTCCCGTGCGACCGGTGGCCTCTGTCTCGGCAGGCAGGGCCGAGAACCCGGCGGTCGTCTCGGCGTCGGCGGGCTCGGTGTCGGCGGAGGCGGCGGCGACGGCGTCTGCGTCTGCGTCGGTGTCGTCTGCGTCTGCGTCGGTGTCGTCGGTGTCGGCGGCGGAGGCGGCGGCCATCTGCAGCGGGGCGGCCCACTGGGCGGCGCGGACCGGCAGGTCCATCGCCACCGCCTCCGCGTGGGCGGCGGCCAGAAGCGTCCGCGCCCGTGCCCGGTCCCCGGAGCCGGCTCGGGCGGTCAGGGCGGCGGCGAGGTCGACGCGGGACAGGGCGGTGCCCGGACGGTTGCCGAAGCGCCGGTTCGCGGCCACGGCGCGTTCGTGGTGGCGCACGGCCCCGTCGGCGTCGCCGAGCGCCAGGGCGACCAGGCCCAGCGCCCGCTCGGCGGAGCCGAAGCAGGTGACGGCGAGCGACGGCATGACCGGCAGGTCGGCGAACGGTTCCACGAGCCCACGGACCTGCTCCGCGATCGCCCGCTCGCCGAGCAGGCAGGCGGCCTCGGTGACGGCGACCATCCCGGTCAGCCAACTGCTTGACGTGGGCAGGGCGGCCAGCCCACCGTCGGCGGCGACGAGCCGGTGCAGCGCGGCGCGGGCCTCGTCGAGCCGGCCGGCGCGGGCCGCCATCATCGCGGCGCCGGCGGCGAAGGCGAAGTCGCCCGCGGCCAGCGTCGTGGAGGCAGCCGCCTCGGCCGCGAGGTCGAGCAGTTCCCCGTCGCGACCCTGCACCCAGCGGATGCTGGCGAGCTGGGCGCCGTAGAACGCCTCGGCGTCCGCGTCCCCGACGGCCAGGCCGAGCTGCAGGCAGGCGCCGGCCGCGGCCTCCGCCTGCGCCAGCCGGCCCGCGCGCACCAGCCGCATGACGTCCATCGCCGCGACGATGTACAGGACGCTCTGGCAGGCCAGGGCGTCGGCCCGCGCCCGCAGCTCGGCGAGCGACCGCTCGGCCCGCGGCTCGCCGAGGTGGAACAGGTCCACCGTCCGCCACAGCAGTCCGAGCAGCGCCAGCATGCCGTCTCCGCTGCTCGCGGCGACCGTGAGCAGCTCCTGCGCGAGGGCCAGCTTCACCGGGTTGTGCTCGGGTCCGAGCATCGCGTGATGGGTCAGCGACAGCGCCTCCGCCAGGGCCGCGGCGTCGCCCGTCGCCCGGATCGCCGCGAGCTCCGCCAGCGCTCGCGCGGGCGTCGCGCCGTCGTAGACCGACTCGGCGGCGAGTCGGACCGCCAGCCGCCCCCGCAGTGACACCACCTGCCGCAGAGTCGGGACACTCGCCGTCCCCGAGCCCGTCGCCTTGCCCTCCGCCGTCGCCTCGCCCTCCGTCGCCTCGCCGGCTGCGGGGACGACTGCGGACAGGGCGTCGAGGGCGCTGCGTTGCAGGGCCAGCACGCGTCGACGGTTGATGGGATCGCGATGCTCGTTGAGCCAGACGCCGCCCAGGCCCAGCGCCGCACGGGCCAGCAGGATCGGGTCGTCGGCTCCATCGAGAGCCTCGGCGGCGCGGGCGAAGGCGTCGCGGGCGGCGGACAGCCGGCCGCAGGCGAGGATCGCCTCGGCCCGCTCGACCAGCAGCGCGGCCGGTACCGCCATGGCCGGCCACGGATCGGACACGGTGACGGCGGCGTCGAGCAGCGCCGCGGCCTGCTGGTAGTCGAAGCCGCGGCGCATGGAGCGGGCCGCCGCCCGGCAGGCGGCCACGGCGCGCTGAGCATCCTCGACGGAGCGGGCGGCCGCCTGCAACGCGTGATGGGCGCGCAGCGCCAGCCGGTCCGCCCGGTTCGACCCGCCGAGCAGCGCGGCGGCGGCGGCATGGGCGTCCAGACGCTCCCGTGGCCGCAGCGTCGCGGCGGCGGCGCCGAGGATGACGTCGTGCCCGAACCGGAAGCGGTCGGTGCCCGCCGACTCGACGAGCCCGATCCGTCGCGCGTCGGCGAGAGCGTCGAGGACGGCAGGGACGGGCCGATCGGCCAGCGCGGCGATGTCGTGGACGGCCACGGTCCGGCCGAGCACGGCGGCCAGGGCCAGCGTTCGGCGAGTGTCCGCGCCGAGCCGGCCGATGCTGTCGGCCACCGCCTGCTCCACGCCGGCCCGGCCCGCCTGCGGGGAGCCGTGGGCGACGACCCGGCTGACGAACAGCGGATTGCCGCCGGTGATGGCGAGCACCGTCCGGGCCAGGTCCTGTCCCGGACGGTACCCATCCCTGATCGGGTCGTCGTCGCCGATCGGGCCGAGGGAGCCGACCGGATGAGCGTCGGTGGCCGGCAGGTCCTGCAGGCCGTGCGCGGCGAGATAGTCCTGCGCGTCGGGAAGGGTGAACCGGCGCAGGGCGAGCACCGTCGCCTCCCGCTCCACGTCGGCGGCGAGCTGGGCCAGCGCCGGGTCGCCCTGGTCGTCGGGACGGCGCGTAAGGACCAGCAGCAGCGGAACCCGGTCCAGCGCCCGGGCGAGGAAACGGGTCAGCAGCAGGGCGTCGGCCTCGGCGGCATGTACATCGTCAAGCACGATCATGGTGGGCCGGCCGGCCAGCCGCCGCGTCACCAGATCGGCGACTGCCTGGAAGCGGGTGAACCGCTCGGGCGCGGCCGACTCGCCGCCGAGCCCCTCGGCCAGCGGATGGCCGCCCGGCGTGCCGCTCAACGCCGCCAGCACCCCAGGCCAGGGCCACAGGGGCGGCGCGCCGCCGTAGGGCCAGCAGCGTCCCCACTCGACCCGTAGACCGGCCTGCTCGGCCTGCTCGGCCTGCTCGGCGGCCCGTTCGCACAGGTACGTCTTGCCGATTCCCGCTTCGCCGGAGACGACGACGACCTGGCGCCGCCCCGCCGCCGCCCGCGCCGCGAGCCGGGCCAGCAGCGCCAACTCCTCCCGGCGGCCGACGAACACCCCCGGCTCGCCCGGCTCCTGGGCCGGGTCCTCAGCCGCGGGACGCGCAACCGGGCGAAGCGGCACGGGGTGGGGCAGCGCGGGGTGGGGCAGCACTGCGGCGGAACCCACGCAGTCCTGTGCCAACGTCGCCCTCTCCCCAGCGTGGCCCCTGCCGATGCGGCCGAACGCGGCCACTCCCGCCGATCCTAGGAACGCCCAGGCGCCCGCGGACCGCCCTGTCGTCAGCGCGACGCACCGGCGGCGGCACACCCGTGGCACGTCCGCGGCACGCCCTGACGGACGACTGCCGAGGTCGGAACCGGTCGGCGACGGCCGCCAGGCGCGGCCCCGGCCTGGCGAGCACCAGGACGAGAACCTGACGAGAAACGGGAGGGCTGTTGTGGCGAATCACCGCGTGGCGATCGTGGGCACGTTCGTCGAGCCGATGGGCATGATCCGGTCGGCGGTGGGCGGCGCGATCGGGGGCGCCGTGGGCGCGGCCGTGGCCGCGAGTGGCTCCGCGGACGGCGCGGTGCTGACCCGGGGCCAGATCGGCTACCTCGGTGTCTTCCCCGGTGAGGTCATCCTTTTCGCCGCCAAACGGGGCGCCTTCCGGCCGAAGCCGACCGAAACGGTGATCGCGGCGGCGCCGCGGCCCGCCGTGCGACTCGCCCAGCTCACCAAGGCAAAGGTGGCCGGCGTGTTCGAGATTCACCTTCATGACGGGACGGCGTGGCGTTTCGAGGTGCCCCGAGTGCATCTCGGCGGCGCGCAGAAGGTCGCCGCCGTGCTGTCCCAGCACACCTACTGAGTGGAATTCCGCGACCCGGACGGCATCGCGCTGGAGTTCTTCGACCCACCGGCGGCGGCCTTACGGCGCCCATCCGGCCCGGTGCGCCCGCAGCCCACCCCCGGCCCGCGGCGGCGTTGTCGGTGCGCGGCGAGGCCGCGGGTCACCGCCCGGCCGAGCAGGAACAGCACGAACAGCATCCCGGCGGCGGGCAGCGCCAGGACGGCGGCGGCCGCGGCGTCGGCGACGGCGGTCAGCACCTGCCCGCCACCGAGTGCCGAACCCGCCGGCGCGAGCTGTGCCCAGACGGCCCGCGCGGTTCGGGGCACGACGAACGGCACCGACACGAGCAGCAGCACCAGGTTGACCAGAATCGCGGGCGCGGCCAGCAGCGCCCAGGCGGTCACCACCAGCCGAGCCCGCCGGGTCAGGCCGGTCAACCGTGCGCCGCCGCCCGGTCCGGCAGGCCCCGCCCCGCCGATCCGCCCGGCATCTCCGGCACCGGCGGCCGGGGTGGCGCTGCCGCCGGCCGGCTTCCCGGGGGACGGCGGCCGGCGCCGGCCGGGCAGGGCCGAGCGCAGCGCCGGAACCATCCGGCTGAACAGGTCCGGTACTCCCGCGAGGTCGCCCATGATGTAGTAGCCGTCCAGGCGGACGAACGGTGCGAGCTGGCGGGCGGCGTCGAGGTGGGCGAGCACGATCGCGGTCACCAGGACCTCTGCGTGGCTGACCGCGAGTGCGCCGCACAGCGCCAGCGCGTACAGCCCGTTGAAGTAGATGCCGCCGAGATCCGTGCGCAGCCGGCCACGCCGGGAGAGCCGGTAGGAGTCCGTGACGTCGGTGAAGAACGCCGGCCACACCAGGTACATGCCGAAGCCGATCACTCCGGGCCGGGCGCCGCCGTAGCGGCAGGCGGCGGCGTGCCCAGACTCGTGGACCAGGGCTCCGGCCAGGGCCAGCCCGACGACCGCCAGCATCAGCGTCGGGGTGGCCAGCACCGCGGCCGCGCTGTCGGCGACGCTGTGCCGGCGAAACACCCAGATGTCCGCCGCCACCAGCAGGGCGAGCAGCCCGGCGATGACCGCCGGCCGGAACAGCACGGCGAGGACCCCGCCCAACCGGGCCACCACCGGCGCGGGCAGCAGGGTCCGGCGGGCGGCGAGGGTGAACATCGCCGCCGCCCGGGGCGTCGGGGTGGCGCCTTCCGCGGCGGCGATGAGGCCCAGCGGCATCAGCCGGTCGGCGATCAGGTAGCCGACGTCGGCCTCGCTGACCGCTCGCCCGTTGCGTACGGCCACCTGGCCGGCGATCGCCTCGATGTCGCGGGTGCCGTCGGCCGCCGCCAGGATGTGCGCGAGCAGCTCGGTGAGCGCGACGACCTGGCCGTCGCCCCGGCGGGCAAGCTGGACCGGCCGGTCCAGGCCGGAGTCGGCGAACTCGCCGAGCAGGGCCAGGCCGTCGGCCCGGCACGGTCGGGCGGGCACCGTGCCGGGCGTGGGCCGCGGGCGGATATCGGTCATTCTCGGCCGTCCGTCGCAGGTCGATCAGGAGTTGTTGATCTCGAATATGAAGTTGATGCTGGGTACCAGCGAGATGAGGATCGGCAAAATCCCGCCGAGGATCTGCGGTTCGCCATGCGCGTCGATGTGGGCCATGTTCGACCAGGGTGAATTGACCGGAAAGAAGGTGGGATCAAATTCCTTCCGACCGATCTCCAGGGCTGCCAGGGTCAGTCGCTCGGGCAGCAGTTCCGCCTGCTCCAGCGGAAATTTCTGACGTTTTCCGTCGAGTCCTTCCTGAATTTCATCGTGCATTCTCGCCCCCGTCGTTATCCAGTCCGCGGGACTGCTCTGACGGGTGGCACGCTAGCGGCGTTGAAACGTTGTGGCGAGGATCCTCACCGGGCGTGTCACGTCCTGCTCTGTGTACGGCCGAATATTCCTCGGAGCAACACCGCAGGTGCGACGAGACTGGTGCGCCGTCGGCTCACGTCCGTTGGCCTCATCGTCGGGGGCCTGAAACCCGGTGGTCGGATGCCCTATGAGCGGCCATTCGACCGATCATGGACGTCACCACTGGTTCACCTGGGTCCAGCCGTTGACGATGGAATCGACGAAAGAACCGGAGCTGTAGGCGATCTGCGGTTCGCCGTGGTTCTCGATGTCCGAGGCGTTGCTGCCCGGGGAGTTGACCAGGAAGTTGTCCGGGTCGAACTCTTGGCGGTTGATCTCGACGGCGGCGAGGGTGAGGCGGTCGGGTAGCAGCTCCGCCTGTTCCCGGGCCAGGTCCGCGGCGTCCAGCCCACTGACGGTGCTCATCATCTGGCTCCGTTTCGGATCACTCGATCGCGCGACGGTCGCGCGACCGTCGCGCGAATGCGGCGCATCGGCCGGCTCCGGGCCCGCCGGATGAGAAGGTCGGCCGGGAACGGGGTACAGCCCGCGCGGCGGCCGGTAGGCACCTCCGGACTGTAGGAGTGCCCGTGACCCTCCGCAACACGACGGCGCCCCCCGCAGCCTGGAGCGGGCTCGGGCTCGGGCTCCCAGGGAACCGGGATGGTGAGATCACGCGCGGCTGCGGGGGCGGCGCTGGTGCCCGGACCTTCGGACATCAGCATGGAGCGCATGAGTTCTCCCGAAGACGCCCATGATCAGCATCGACGTCCGAGTACGGAGGGCCGTCCGCATCCGCGCGCCCGAATCCGCAACGAGCGGGTCGTCTTCACCCGGATGAGCTCCCCCCAGGACCGCGCGGCGGACCTGATCACGGCGTTCGCCGGGTCACTGCCCTTCGTGTACCTCCACGCCGTCTGGTTCGCCGGCTGGATCCTGCTCAACGAGGGCGTGTTCGGCGACGCCGCGGTGTTCGACCGCTACCCGTTCGGACTCCTCACGATGATCGTCAGCCTGGAGGCGATCTTCCTGTCGACATTCGTCATGGTCAGTCAGAACCGGGAGGCCACCCGGCAGAATCTGCGCGCCGATCTGGACTTCGAGACCAACCTGCGCTCCGAGGTCTGGTCCGTGCACATCGGCCGCGCCCTGGGCCTGGACCCCGACGAGATCGAACGGCACGTCCAGGAGACCCTCGCGCACGCTCGCACTGAGCTCAGCACCGGCCACCCTCAGCCGACGGACGCCGGCCATCTCTGAAGGGGAGGTCTACCCCGACGCCCGGCCGCCGCTCACCGTCGCCGACCCGCCGACCCGCCGGGCCGCAGTGGGCCGGCGGCCCGGCTTGCCGGTAGGGCGCGTCAGCGGTCGACGATCCGACCGTCCAGCGGGCCCGGCGCGGGACCGGAGATCTCGTCGAGGCGGGCGACATGCTGCGCGGGCAGGGTGATCCCGAACCCGGCGAGATTCTGTTCGTACTGTTCGAAGGTGCGCGGTCCGATGATGACCGACGTGACGCCGGGACGGGCGGCGGCCCAGGCGAGCGCCACCGCCGCGGACGTCGTGTCGAGCTCGGCGGCGACCCCGGCCACCGCCTCGGCGATGTCCAGCCCGCGGTCGGTGACTATCCCGTCGGCGAAGCGCCGGGCGGCCGGGGCGCCCCACGCGCGCAGGCGGGCGACGCGGGTGTCGGCGTCCGGGTCTCCGCTGCGGCGGTAGCGCCCGGCGAGGATGCCGCCGGCCAGGGGACTGTAGATCAGGGTCCCCATGCCGTGGCGGGCGCAGACCGGCAGCACCTCGGCCTCGATGCCGCGCGCGACGAGGGAGTACTGCGGCTGAAGGCTCACGAACGGCGTTCCGTGGATGCGCTCGGCCGCCCACTGCGCCTCGACGATCCGGCTGGCGTTGTAGTTCGAGCAGCCGAGGTAGCGCACCTTGCCGGCGCGTACGAATCCGTCCAGGGTCGCCATCGTCTCCTCGATGGGCGTCTCGTCGTCCGGCTGGTGCACCTGGTACAGATCGACGTAGTCGGTGCCGAGCCGGCTCAGGCTCGCGTCCAGGGCGCGGGTCAGATGCACCCGGGACGAGCCACGGCCGTTCGGGCCGGGGCCGGCGGGCATGTGCCGTTGCATGAGAGCGCCAGATGATGCGTAGCGCTTCACGCAGCCACCTCTTGCGGGGTGACGCTCCCGGTCTGACCCGCTGTCGCGGTGCCGGGTTCCCGTTTCACAGCCACCTGCCCGCTTGCGCGGGTCTTCTGGTCGGCTCCGCGGGCGTTTTTCGTCTCCACCGCACTGGCGGCGACGAGGTGTTTGAGGTTGATCGCGGCGTTGTGGTCGCGGTCGAGGACCAGCCGGCAGGACTGGCAGGTGAACGTGCGGTCCGACAGCGTCAGGCTTGGGTTTCGCCAGCCGCAGCCGGAACAGGTCTTCGATGACGGGTACCAGCGGTCCGCGACGACGAGCGTCGAGCCGTACCAGCCGGTCTTGTAAGCGAGCTGGCGGCGGATCTCGGCGAACCCGGCGCCCGCGACGGCCTTCGCGAGCCGCCGGTTGCGGACCATCCCGGCCACGTTGAGATCCTCGACCACGATCACGTTATGGGACCGGGCGAGCCGGGTCGTGAGCTTGTGCAGGCCATCGCGGCGCTGGTCGGCGATCCGGTTCTGGACCTGGGCGAGCGCGGCGGCCCGCTGCCGGCGGCCGGCGGAGCCGGGCTTCGACCGGGCGTAGGCCCGCGACGCCCGGCGCAGTTTCCGTTCGGCCCGCTGGTAGTGCTTCGGGTTGGCCACGCTCTGTCCGGTCGACAGGACGGCGAGGGTCTTCACTCCCAGGTCGACCCCGACCGGGCCGCCTGTGCGCTGCCGCCGCGACGGCCGGGCGGGAACGTCGCGCTCGACCTCGATGGTGAACGAGACGAACCAGCGATCGGCGGTCCGGGACACGGTCGCGCCGAGCAGCCGGGCGCGGCCGTCGACGAGGCGGGCGGTGAGCGCGCCCATCGGTTCGCCGACCTTGACTCGGCCGATCCGGGGCAGCTTCGCGTACGCCTCGTCCGCTGGGCCGTAGGCGCCAGTCGTGTAGCGGAAGCCGTCGCGGGCCTTCCCGCTCTTCTTCAACCGGGGAAAACCGACCCGGCGGCCCTTCCGCTTGCCCTTCCGGGAGTCGGTGAAGTTCTTCAACGCGCGGGCCAACTGGTCCAGACCGGCGCAGAACGCCTCCTTGGAACATTCGTCCCACCACGGGGCGACGTCTCGCTTGACCTGGTTCCAGGCGAGGCGCAACGCGGGCAGCGTCCACGGCACCGGGGTGAGAAGGTCGCCGGTCAGGCCGTAGGACTTCTCGGCGTCCCGCTGGCCGAGCGCGGCCTTCACCCGGGCCAGACCCCAGTTGTAGGCGAACCGGGCCGCCCCGGCGTGCCGGCGCAGGCCGGCGAGCTGGACCTGGTTCGGGTCGAGCGCGAACCGGTACGCCTGCAGAGCCTTCACTCGCCGGCCTCGGTGGCCGCGGCGACCGCGCGGGCGGCCCGGTTCGCCGCGGCCCGGCGGCCATACAGCCGGGCGCACATCGAGGTCAGGATCTCGGTGATGTCACAGACCAGGTCATCGTCGACCTCGGCCGGGTCGACCACCAGCAGGCGCCGCCCCTGCGCGGACAGCGCGGCCTCGACGTACTCGGCACCGAACCGGGCGAACCGGTCCCGATGCTCGACGACGATCGTCGTCACAGCCGGGTCACGTAGCAGGCCGAGGAACTTCCGCCGATGACCGTCGAGCGCCGACCCGACCTCGGTCACGACCCTGCCGACAGCCAGGTTCCGACTGGCCGCCCAGGTGACGATCCTGGCGACCTGCCGGTCAAGGTCCGGCTTCTGATCGGCCGACGAGACGCGGGCATACACGGCCACCGCCTCTACCGGGACCTGCTGCGCGGGCGGGTCGATGAGGATCAGCCCACCGACCTTCCGCGCGGGGACCGGGAGCTTGCCGTCCAGGAACCACTGGCGGGCGGTGGAATACCCGACCCCGTTCGCGGCCGCCCACTCCTTGAGGTTCACGCCACCATCATACAGCGCTATCCGGCTCTACCTGGCGCTAGACCAGCAGCAGGTGCCGCCCCTTGGTGGCGAGGACGACCTCGTCACGGCGGGCGGAGATGGCACGCTCGACGATCTGCTCCGACTGCCCACCGCTGTAGATGTCGGCGGTGTCGATGAAGTTGTGCCCGGCATCCAGAAAGGCGTTGATGATCCGGGTGGCCTCGGTCTCGTCGCAGGACGCGAGGCCGACCGCGCCGAAGTTCATCGCGCCGAGGCACGCCTGGGAGACCTTGAGGCCGGAATGGCTCATCGTCCGGTAGTCCACGTTGACTCCTGCCTTCAGCCGTCGCCCGTCGGGGAGGCTCGCTGCCTGCCGGGGTCGGTCGGTTTCCCAGGGGCATTTCGGCCGGTGGTGTCCGCCACCTCCGCGCCGGATACCCCCCGGGCCGAAGCCGCGGGGCCGGAGGCTCGGCGGTCGTCACGTGCATAGCCGTCGTCGCGTGCGTAGCCGTCGTCGCTGGCGCGGCCGTCGTCGGTCTTGGTCGGGTAGACGGTGGGGTCGCCGGTGCCGGGCCCGCCGGCGGTCCGTGCCCGGGGCGTGGCAGGGGCCGCGCGCAGCCCGGTCAGGGCAAATCCGATTAGACAGAGGGTCCCGGCCGCGGCGAGCGTGAACCACGGCGGCCAGCCGCCCGGGGGGTTCCACTGCGACCGCCCGAGGAACCAGACGGGGCCGCCCGTGCCGACGGCGTAGCAGCGGGCGTTCGCCCACAGCCCGACGAGATGGACCGCCGCGACCGCCAGCGGCACCGCGACCTGGATCAGCCGGCGGACCACCCCCGGCAGGCGTGCTGCCTGCCGGGTGATGATCTCCCCGGCGGCGAGCGGCAGCAGCACCGCGAGGGGCAGCAGGTAGCGCCCGTACACCGGGAAGCGGGTCTGGCGCAGCACCACGACGTCGAGGCCGACGGCCACCACCGCGGCGCCGACGAGCACGGCCACGAACCCCAGCCGGGCCCGCCACGGGCCGGCGGCGAGCGCCACCAGGGCGAGGACGACGACGGCGAGCCACCAGATCCGGTACGCGTACGTGGGCATCGGCAGGCTCGCCCAGCCGAACACGCCGACCCACTGCCGCACCCAGGCGTCGGCGTCGTGGGGCAGGCGATGCAGCCCCTCGACGACCAGCGCCCGGCGGATCCCCGGATGCGGCTGCATGGCCCGTTCCCACAGCGCCGTCGCCACGACGCCGCCGGCAACCAGACCCAGCCAGAGCACCGGCCACGCCCGCCGCCACCGGTCCGCGCCCAGCCACCGTGTCGCGTCCCGGGAGGTTCCCGGGTCGGCTCGCCGCGACTGTTCGCGGCGGGAGCGTCGGCGACCGCCGGCCTGGGCGGCCTCGCCCGCCACGGCCGGCGGGGATTCACCGCCACGGGCGCGCCGCTGGGCGAGCACCAGGCCGACGAGCGGGGCGAGCAGCACCCAGGCGGGTCCGGTGGGTCGCGACAGCGCCAGCAGTGCGCCGACCACGCCCACCGCCGGCCAGGCCCAGCGGGGCGGACCCGTCGCGCGACCCATCCGCAGCACCAGCGCGAACAGCGCGGTGGCGGCCGCGATCTCGATGCCATTGGTGCCGAGCACGGAGCCCATGAACAGCACCATGGGCGACGCGGCGAGCAGCACCCCGGCGACGGAGAGCGTGCCGGCCGGGCCGTTCCACGCCGCGGCGACGGCGACGGCGAGCAGCCCGGCCACGAGGGCGGCGGTCACCGCCCGGCCGGTGTAGAGCGCGCCGAGTGCCGTGTGGGTTCGCGCCATCGCCGCGCCCGGGACGGCGTAGACGTACGGCTCGTAGGTCCCGACATAGCTCAGGGCCCGCGTCGCCGGCGGGCGGGGGTGCGGCCGGTCGAGGCAGCTCACCGACAGCCAGTTGCGGAACAGGTTGCAGGGGAAGCCGGCCCGACCCGGGTCGAGACCGGCCGGCAGCCGGAAGACCCGGCTGTTGCGGTTGATCCAGTCGATGCGCTCCGCAGCCCCGGGCTGCGCGCCGAACGTCGGATGCGCGAGTCGCCCCGGCGTGCCCGACCACTGGCCGGTGCCGGCGCCGACCTCCTTGACGAAGTTCGCCGGCTCGTCCGGCCCGAAGCCCGGCGCGTTGCTGCCGACCCACGCCGCGAGCAGCAGGCCGAACCCCGCCACGAGCAGGAGCCGGGCGAGCCGGCCACGACGATGCATGCGCGACGTCCCCCGCCCGCGCCCCGGCGGGCGCGCAGACTGTCGTCCGGGGCGACATTCTCACCCCATGTCACGACAAGTATGGGCGACAGCGACGGATCGGTCGCCGGGTGGGCACCCGGTGGTGGCCCGCCTGCCTGGCGGCATGGCCCGGACGCTGGGCCGCACCTCCGACAGAAATCGGGACCCGCCCATTCCGGGCGGCGCGAACCCGCCGAGGGTGGCGACTTCTATAGCCTTACGTCATCCATGTCCCATACGTTCCGCCTTGGGGCATATATACCTGATGTCCCATAGCGGTGGTCCGCCCGATCCCTGGGACAGCGCCGGGCGTTGCTGTCCAATGGTTACGCGCGACTGGGTGGACCATCACAGAAAGAAACTCGTCGGCCGTCCGGATCGTTGGGTTCAGTGCAAACCCCGTCACCATCCGCGGTAGAGCAGGTGGGCGTCGTGCGCCGCCGACTGCTGGTAGTGACCAAGGCGAGAAGCATCGTCTACGACGCCACCCTCGGGCCGCCCGTTCGGGTGGCCCCAGCCATCGCGCCGATCCTCGAGGAGTTGGACATGACCCCACCGGTCACCCCGCCGTCGCCGTCGCGGCACAGTCACTCGCCGCCCGTCGAGGCGAGCCCGACCAGCCGGCCGCGCGGCTCGCGCCGGTCGCGGCGGGCGGCCACCCCCCACCCGGGGTGGCGTCCCGACCTGCAGGCCTCCCTCGTCGTCTTCGTCGTCGCCCTGCCGCTGTCGCTGGGCATCGCCGTCGCCTCCGGTGCCCCGGTCGCGGCCGGCCTGCTCGCCGCGGTGGTCGGCGGCATCGTCGCGGGGGCCCTCGGCGGCGCCCCGTTGCAGGTCAGCGGCCCCGCCGCGGGTCTGACCGTGATCGTCGCCGATCTTGTCAACACCTACGGGTGGCGGGTCACCTGCATGATCACCGCGGCCGCCGGCCTGCTGCAGATCCTGCTCGGCCTGTGCCGCGTCGCCCGAGCCTCCCTCGCCGTCTCGCCCGCCATCGTCCACGGCATGCTCGGCGGTATCGGCCTCACCATCGTCCTCGGCCAGATCCACGTCGTGCTCGGCGGGAAGGCCGACAGCCACGCCCTGGAGAACATCCGGGCGATACCCGAGGCGATCACGAGCCCGCACGGCCCGGCGACCGTCGTCGGCCTGGTCACGATCGCGACGATCCTGCTCTGGCCGCGGTTGCCGCAGGCCGTCCCGGGCGCCGTCCGCCGCATCCCGGCCTACCTCGTCGCCGTCGTCGTGGGCACCGCGTTCGCCGCCGCCGTCGGTTTCGACGTCCCGCGCGTCGACCTGCCCGCCTCCCTGTTCGACTCGATCGCCCTGCCCGAGTTCCCACACGGCGACTGGTCCGGCATCGCGCTGGGAATCTTCACCGTGGCGATCGTCGCCAGCGTGGAGTCGCTGCTGTCCGCCGTCGCCGTCGACCAGCTCGCGACCTCGAAGGGCTGGCGGGGGCCGCGGGCCGACCTGGACCGTGAGCTGCTGGGCCAGGGTTCGGCCAACCTCGTCTCCGGCCTCATCGGCGGTCTGCCGGTCACCGGCGTCATCGTGCGCAGCTCGACCAATGTCATCTCCGGCGGGCGTACCCGCGCCTCGGCGATCCTGCACGGCGTCTGGGTGCTGGCGTTCGCACTGTTCCTCGGGTTCGCCGTGGAGTGGATTCCGCTGGCGGCCCTGGCCGGCCTGCTCGTCGTCGTCGGGTTGCGCCTGGTCGACGTGGCCCACCTGCGCCATGTCCGCCGACACGGCGAGCTGCCCGTCTACCTGGTGACGCTGGTCGGCGTCGTCTCCCTGGACCTGCTGCAGGGCGTCGCGCTCGGGCTGGTCACCGCGCTCGGCCTGGTCCTGCGTCGGGTCCTGTGGTCGAGCGTCCGCCTGGTGCGCTCCGGCGAGCTGTGGCAGGTGGAGGTCGAGGGGACGCTGAGCTTCCTGTCGCTGCCGCGCCTGGCCCGCGTCCTCGGTCGGATCCCGCTCGGCGCGCCCGTCTCGATCGAACTTATCGTCGACTACCTCGACCACGCCGCCTACGAGCATCTTCGCGGCTGGTGCGCCAATCACGAGGCGTCCGGCGGGGTGGTCAGCATCGACGAGATCGGCCAGGTCTGGTTCCGCCGGACCGACCACGCCGAACGCCGCCGTTCGGTGACGCCGAACCTGCCGCGCTGGTTCGCCCCCTGGTCGCAGTGGCAGGAGCTGGACGAGATCGACCACGCGGAGGCCGGGACGGCCGACCACGCGCCGTCCGCGGCGGTCCAGGTCGACCACGTCGGCACGATGCTCGTCGGCGTCAACGAGTTCCACCGCCGCGCCGCGCCGCTGCTGCGCGGCACCTTCGACGGCCTCGCCGAGGGACAGCAGCCCTCCGCGCTGTTCCTCACCTGCGCCGACTCGCGAATCGTCCCCAACATCATCACCAGCAGCGGGCCCGGCGACCTGTTCACCGTCCGCAACGTCGGCAACATCGTCCCGCGTCACGCCAGTCACCGCCCGCCGCTCGGCCGGCCCCTCGCCCGCGACCTGGGCCGGCTCGGGTCAGCCAGCCCGACCGGCACCGGCGTCGGCATGGCCTCGGGCGTCGGCATGGCCGCCGGCGTGAGCATCGCGCCCGGGGTGGAACTGCCACCCGGTGCCGCCTCGGGGCTCCGTTTCGGCCTGCCGGTGTCCGGCGACCTGTCCGTCACGGCCGCGCTCGACTACGCCGTCGACGTGCTGCGGGTACCTGCGATCGTCGTCTGCGGCCACTCCGGCTGTGGCGCCATGAACGCGCTGCTGACCGGCGCGCTGCACGGTCAGCCGGAGTCGGCGCTCGCCGGCTGGCTGTCCCACGCCGCCGCGTCGCTGACCCGCACGCCCCCGTCGGGCACGGAGGACCTTGCGCCGGTCGAGCGCCTCGGCCGGGCCAACGTCGCGCAGCAGCTCGACAACCTGCGCGAGCATCCGGCCGTGCGCCGAGCCCTCGAGGACGGCACGCTCGAGCTCGTCGGCATGTACTTCGACATCGGCGCCGCGCAGATCTCGGTCCTCGACGAGGAGACCGGACGCTTCGTCGACCCGGCGGATGCCCGGGCCAAGGCCCCCGCCGAACAGGGCCCGGGTCGGCGTTGGGACACGCCGGCACGCGGCATGACGGCGCTCGACGGCCAGGACACCGTCTCCGCCGGGCAGGCGTCACCGGCCGCGTCGGGCGCCCGCCGCGGGCGCAGGTCGTCCCCGACGGGATAGCCGGCGCTCAGGCGTCCACGTCCCCGCGGCCCGGGACCGCCGTCGGGGACGTGGACGCACGCCGCGCCGGTGCCGGCAGGCCCTGCGACGGCAGGTCCGGCAGCGGCCCCGCCGGCGACAGGCGGTCGAGCATCGCCGGCACCTCGCCGGTGTGCAGGACGCCGAGGGACCGCGTCGCCCGGGTCAGCGCGACGTAGAGGTCGTGCGCGCCGCGCGGGGACTCGGCGAGGACCCGGTCCGGGTCCACGACGAGCACCGTGTCGAACTCCAACCCCTTGGCCTCCCGGATCCCGAGCACGACGACCGGCGCGGACAGCCGGGCGCCGCCGCCGGTCTCGGCGTCCGGCACGGCCGCCCGGACCGCGGCGGTCAGCTCGGCGAGCCGCCCCGCCGGCACCAGCACGGAGAGCTGGCCGGACCCACCGTCCAGTCGGCCGGCGGTCAGCCGGTCCAGCTCGGCCAGGACCGTCCGGGCGAGCACCCCGCCGAGCTCACCCTCGGTCACCCGCAGCCGCCAGGGCTCGAGGCCGAGCGCGCGCACCGACCGCGGCGGCTGCTGCGGCGGTCGCAGCGTCGCGAGCACGTCGGCGGCCACCGCCATGATCTCCGCGGGAGTCCGGTAGTTCACCGTCAGCGACTCCTGGCGCGGACGCGGGCCCGACGCCGTGTAGGGGGCGAGCACCCGCTCCCACGACGTCGTGCCGGCCGGGTCGCCGGTCTGGGCGATGTCCCCGACGATCGTCATCGACCGGGTCGGGCAGCGGCGCATCACCATCCGCCACGCCATCTCGGACAACTCCTGCGCCTCGTCGACGACGACGTGACCGAAGGTCCACGTCCGGTCGGCCAGCGCGCGCTCGGCGATCGTCCGAAGGTCGGCGTCCTCGTGCCGGTCGGCGAGCCGGGACGCGTCGATCAGGTCGGTCGCCATCATGATCTCGGGGTCGTCCTCGACGTCGCGGGAGATGATGTCGAGCACGCCCTGGGCGTAGGCCACCCGGGCCAGCCGGTCGCGCAGCGCCGCGGCGCGGGCCGCGCGGTCGTCCTCACCGAGCAGCTCCGCCGCCTCGTCGAGCAGCGGGATGTCCGCCGCGGTCCAGCCGCCGGCCGGTCGCGGCCCCCCGCCGGGGGCGGGTTCACCGCCGTCCCCGCTGACAGTGCCGCTGACACTCTCGGTGCCGGTGCCGGTGCCGGTGCCGGTCGTGGGTTCGCCACCTGTCGCGCCGTCCGTGCCGGGGCCGGGCGACACCGCGGCGCCGGCGGTGGCGTCGCGCAGGTCGCGCAGCCAGTCGTCGTCCGGGTCGGTGCCGTCCTCGGCGAGCGGCCGGTGCAGCAGGCGGCGTTCGGCGGCGGTCAGCTCCGGCGCCGCGGACGCCAGCGTGCCGGGGTCCGCGTACAGCTCGGCGACGAGCTGCTCGGGGCTCAGCACCGGCCACAGCTCGTCCAGCGCCGCCCGCACGGCCGGATCGGCGCGCAGCTCCCGGCGCAACTGGGCCAGGTCCTCGTCGTCGAGCAGGCTGGTGCCGCCGAAGCCGGCCGGGGCCAGCAGGTCGAGCGCCTCGGGGTCCGCCTCCAGCACCTGCGCGGTGATCGTCTCGGCGGCGTAGCCGTCGGCGACCTGGCGGGCCAGCGCCTCGATCACGGCCCGCACGAAGATGGTCCGGGCCTGGTTGTGCAGCTCGCCGGACTCCCGGGCGAGCGCGCGGGCCCGGGCGCAGGTGCTGCGCTCGAGCAGCAGCAGGCGTTCCTCGGTGTGGATCTCCAGTGTCTGGCCGTGGGGCAGCCGCTGCCGGTCGCGGACGGCCGCGGCGAGGACGTCGGCGAGCACCGCCCGGCCCTTGAGCTCGGCCAGCGCCGGCTCCTCCGGCCGGTCGGCCCTCGCCCCCGGGTAGAGCGCCTCGACCGTCGCGCTGACCACGCTGGTCTCGCCCAGCGACGGCAGCACGTTCTCGATGTAGCGCAGGAACGTCGGGTGCGGCCCGACGACCAGCACGCCGCTGCGGGCGAGTCGGTCGCGATGCGTGTAGAGCAGGTAGGCGGCGCGGTGCAGCGCGACGGCGGTCTTGCCGGTGCCCGGCCCGCCCTGGACGACGAGGATCCCGCGGTGGTCCGAGCGGATGATCCGGTCCTGCTCGGCCTGGATGGTCTCGACGATGTCGCTCATCCGGCCGGTGCGCGCGGCGTTCAGGGTGGCGAACAGCGCCGGCTCGCCGACCAGCTCGGTGGCCGCGGTGAGCTCGAAGACGTCGTCGTCGAGGCCGGTCACCTCCCGGCGGCGGGTCGTGATGTGCCGGCGCCGGAGGACGCCGAGCGGAGCGGCCCCGGTCGCCACGTAGAACGGCCGGGCGGCCGGGGTGCGCCAGTCGATCAGCAGGGGCTCGTAGTCCGCGTCCTCGTCGAAGATGCCCATCCGGCCGACGTAGCGTCGCTCGCCGCCGTCGAAGTCCAGCCGGCCGAAGCACAGGCCGTTCTCCGCGGCGGTGATCCGGGCCAGCGTCGCCGCGCATTCGGCGCTGGCCGCGTCCCGCTCGAACCGGGCCCGGGGGAGGCTCTCGGAGTGCCGAAGAACCGTCCGCAGCCGGGACGTGGTGCGCCGGCGAAGCCCGTCGAGTCGATCGTAGAGAGACGAGACGTACGCCTGCTCGGATGCAATGTCATCTGTTGACAAACCGGCCCCATCCCTGCTATTGTCAAGCGCGCATAAATCTATTTCATATGCTGCCTCTGATGAAGTCTAGTCAGCCGGTATCAGGCTTCCACAATGGTGCCGGTTCGGCACCCCCGGCGGGCGATCGAAGGCCATGGCCCGTCGATTCCAGTGGGCGCACGTCGGCGTTCAGGCTCGTGCGAAGCGGGCCGCCAGAAAGGCGGGCTCGCGCAGAGCCGGTCGTAGCCGGCGGGATCGCGTTCGGCCAGCTCTGGCACGGGCTGCGGCTCCACGAGCCGTTCGAGCCGGAAGCCCGCGGTGAGGACCTCGTCCAGCAGCGCGTCCAGCGGCATCCGCCAGATCGGCACGGTGTCGGTGCGCTGCCGGAACGGCGCCGCCACCCGCTCGACGTCGAAGTCGCCGCCGCCGTAGCGCAGCCAGTCCGCGGTCGGGTGGTGCGTTGGGAATGCCCCGCACTGTCGCCCGTTCGGGGCATCGGCCTCGGGAGGCGGGCCGGCTCGGTGTAACGGCCGCCGATCCACGCGAAGACACGCCGATCCCCTCCAAAGCGGGGGTGAGCGGGCACGGGAAGCGCGACCCTCGCGGATGTGGAACGCACTTCCGAGAACGGCCCGGTTCCGACCCAGCGGAAGGCGCCGTCGGCACCGCCCGCCGCCGAACACGATCCGGTGCTCACCTACGGCAAGGAGGACGACGACCGGGTCCGGCCGTGGTCACGCCACGACCGGACGATGGCGGAGACCGGCGTGCGCACGTTGGCCCGCCGGCTCCCCGGACTGCTGCGGCTTGCCTGGTCCCTGGCCTGGGAGGCCGACCGGGCCGGCCTCGTGGTCATGGTCGTGCTGCGGGTGTTCGCCGGTGTCGTCGAGGCGGCCGGCCTGCTCGCCGTCGCCGGCGCGCTGACCGCGGTGCTGCGCGACGGCCCCACCCCGCAGCGGCTGCGCGAGGCGCTGCCCGCCCTCGTCCTCGTCGTCGCCGCCGAGGTGCTGCGCAGCGGCCTGGCGGCGGCGACCAACCTGGTCCGGGTGCGCCTGGGCCCCCGGGTGGACCGGGTCTGCCTGGTTCGGCTGCTCGACCTCGCCACCCGCACGTCGATCATGGCCTTCGACGACCCGCGCTTCGTCGACGACCTCGACGCCGCGGAGCGGGGCGCCGCCAGCGGCCGCCAACTCGTCGACAACGCCATCGAGATGCTGACGTCCGCCGTGCGCATCGCCGCCGCGGGGGGTGTGCTCGGCGTGCTGCACCCGGTGCTGCTGCCCCTGCTGGTGCTGTCGATCCTGCCGGACGGCTGGGCGTCGCTGCGCTCGGCCCGGCTTGCCCACGCCTCCTGGCTGGGCCGACTGCGCCAGGTCCGGCGGCAGTACATGCTCCGCTACCACATGACCGCCCGGGAGTGCGCCGCGGAGATCCGCTCGTTCGGCCTCGGTCGTTTCCTGCTCGACGAGTACACGATCCTCGCCCGCGAGCAGGAGGCCGAGCAGGTCCGCGTCGGCCGGGGCCAGGCGCGGTACCGACTGACCGGGGAGGCGGTGTCCGGGCTCGCCCTCGGCGTCGTCTACGGGACGCTGATCGCCCTGCTCAACGCCGGGGTGATGCCGCTGGCCGCCGGCGGCACCGCGGTGCTCGCGATCCGCACCGGCCGCAGCGCGCTCGCCTCGGCGCTGACCACCCTCAACACCGCGTACGAGAACTTCCTCTACTTCGGCGAGTACCGTTCCTGGATCGCGCAGGCGAGCGGGCTGGTGCCGCCGCCGCGGGGGCAGACGGCGCCGCTGCGGCCCGCGGTTGTCCGGGCCGAGAACATCGTCTACACCTACCCGCGCACCGACACCCCGGCCCTGCGCGGCGTCACCGTCGAGCTGCGCCGAGGCGAGGTCGTGGCCTTCGTCGGGGTGAACGGCAGCGGCAAGTCGACGCTGGCGAAGATCCTCGCCGGCCTGTACGAACCGGACACCGGCACCGTGAGCTGGGACGGCGTCGACCTCTCCGGCGTCGATGCGGACAGCGTCCGGGAGAGCATCTCGGTGATCCCGCAGGACTACACGCAGTGGCCGATGTCGGCTCGGCTCAACATCGCCGTCGGCCGGATCAGCCGGCTCGTCGCGGACGGCCCGGACAGCGTCATCCCCGCGGCGCGGGCCACCGAGGCCGACGAGGTGATCGAGAAGCTGCCGCACGGCTACGACACGTCGCTGGCCCGCCAGTACAACTCCGGCCATGACCTTTCTGGCGGCCAGTGGCAGCGGATCGCCTGCGCGCGGGCGGTCTACCGGGACGCCCCGGTCCTTATCGCCGACGAGCCGTCCGCCGCCCTCGACGCCCGCGCCGAACAGACCCTGTTCACCCTCATCCGCGAGCTGGGCCGGGACCGCACCGTCCTGCTCATCACCCACCGCCTCGCCAGCGTCCGCACCGCCGACCGCATCTACGTCCTCGACGGCGGCCTGGTCGCGGACCAGGGCAACCATGCCGAGCTGATGTCCCGCCCCGGCATCTACCGCGAACTGTTCACCCTCCAGGCCAGCCAGTACATCGACACCGACCCCGACTCCGACACCGACCTCGACCGCGTCGACGCCGATCCGGCCGGGACCGGGGCGACGTGAAGCCCACTGCGTGACGCCCCCGGCGCCGCTCGCGCGAGGAGCGCGGAAGGTGTTTGCGTCGACACCAGGGGTAGTAGACACGGTGTCGACGGACCGGCGGGGGGACGCGATCACCATGACCGATGAGCTGGCGACGCCGCTCTACATGCGGCGCGTGCGGTTCGATCCCGATCCTGAGATCATCCGTTCCCGGGAGGCTGGCGGCGGCTGCCCGGTGGTGACCCCGTTCGGGCTGTCCGCCGAGCTGGTGAGTCGGTACGAGGACGTTCGCACGGTGCTCGCCAACGCGTCCCGGTTCAGCAACGCCGAGACGGGCATCCTCGGCGTCGCGGCCGCTGCCGCCGCCGAAGCCGGCCCGCACCCCGGGCGCGAGCCGGACGGGGAGGCTGGCGCGCCCGGCGGGCGCGGGCCGCACGGGGAGCGGCTGGCGGACCTGCGCGCCGGTCACCTGCTCGCCTACGATCCCCCGGACCACACGCGGCTGCGCCGGATGCTGACGCCGGAGTTCACCGGCCACCGGATGCGCCGGCTGGAACCCCGCGTCGCCGACATCGTCGAGGGCGCCCTCGACGACACCGAACGCGCCGGTCGCCCGGCGGACCTGGTGTCCAGCTTCGCCCTGCCGGTGCCGTCCCTGGTGATCTGCGAGCTGCTCGGCGTGCCGTACGCCGACCGGGCGCAGTTCCAGGGCCGCACGCGCCGCCAGCTCGACGCGTCGCTGCCCGCCGCGCAGCGGCTCGCGCTGATCGGCGAGAACCGGGAGTACATGGCCCACCTCGTCGCGCGGGCCCGCCACGCGCCCGGCGAGGACATGCTCGGCATGCTGGTGCGCGAGCACGGCGACGAGCTGAGCACCGCCGAACTCGTCGGCATCGCCAACCTGCTGCTCATCGCCGGGCACGAGACCACGGCGAACATGCTCGCGCTCGGCACGCTGGCCCTGCTGCGTCATCCCGACCAGCTCGCCGCGGTGCGCGACGACCCGGCCCGCGCCGGGCCGGCCGTGGAGGAGCTGCTGCGCTGGCTGTCGATCGTGCACGCCGGCGCACCGCGCACCGCGCGGGCCGACGTGACGATCGCCGGACGCGCGATCGCGAAGGGGGAGCACGTCCTGGTGTCGCTGCCGGCCGCCAACCGGGATCCGGCGTTCCTCGACGATCCCGATCGCCTCGACATCACCCGCGGTGCCGTCGGCCACGTCGCGTTCGGCTTCGGGCTGCACCACTGCCTCGGCGCGCCGCTGGCCCGGATGGAGCTGCGCGTCGGCCTGCCGGCGCTGCTGCGCCGGTTTCCGGGGCTCGCGCTCGCCGTGCCGTACGAGCAGGTCGAGTTCCGCCCGCACTCCGTGGTCTACGGCCTGCGGTCGCTGCCGGTCACCTGGTGACCCGCCCCGGTGGCGGGGCCGGCGGTCGGGAGGCCGGCGGTCGGGAGGCCGGCGGTCAGGACGTGCAGACGCTGTCCGGGTGGCCGAAGCCCGGAGCGGCCAGGTCGAAGTCGACGGCGTTGTTCGGTCCGCGGACGCCGTAGCGGTCCAGGACGCAACTGCGGCCGGTCGCGGTGTCGGTGACGGTGATCCGCTGGTTGCCCGCGTAGAGCGGGCTGGAGCTCCAGGTGGGCGCCCCGCTGCCGGTGTGGACGGCGAACGAGGAGATCGGGTAGCCCGTCGACGAGCGGGCCGCCCCGCCGAAGATGACGACCTTCGCCCGGCCGGGGGCGGGCGCCCGGCCGCCGACGGTCATCCGGCCGCCGAGGCGGGCGGTGCCCGGGTCGGCGAGCGTGGTGAGCGCGATCCGACCGACGGCCGCGGAGTAGGCCCAGCCGTTGGCCCGGTGGGTGAAGCGGTCGAGGTAGAACCGGGAGTGGACGTAGTCGCCGTCGCGGCGCAGCTCCGGGTAGAACTCGAACGACAGCCCCGCCGTGCGCGACCCCCAGCCGGTCGGCAGGCTCCCCCCGCGCACCAGGTCGGGCTGGACGTTGCCCATGAAGTAGCCGGTCGGGAAGACCAGCCCGCCGCCGGCCGGGAACCGGGTGTAGGTGGCGTAGCTGCCCCGCTCCTGGCAGGCGTCGACGAACGTGTCCCCGGTGCGGGTCCGCGGGTCGTAGTGCTGGCAGGGCAGGTAGGGCCGGGCCGTCGAGCCGAGCACCAGATCGACGCCGACCGCGCCGCCGATCGGGACGGGGCCGCCGCGCCGGTCGGTGAACCCCTCGAACGGCACGGCGACACCGTTGCCCCGGCCGGCGTCGCCGGTGAACCCGACGGTGTCCGCGGCCCGCGCCGTGCCCGGCTGCGTGACCAGGAGAGCGAGCAGCCCCGCCACGAGCAGACAGAGCCGCCGCCACCCGCCGGCCATCGCGGCGCGAACCGCGTCCCGGAACCGTTTCGCCGTCATGTCGCCCGCCCCCGTCCGGACGGCCCGGGCGGGCCGCCTTCGTCACAGCACATCGACGCGGACCGTCCTGGCGCAGGCTTTTAGCTCAACCGACACCCAATCGTTGTCGATGCGTCATATCGGTTGGGAAACCGACGCCGCGGAGCCGTCGACCCGCCGCGACCGCGGTGCTGAGGACGGCGACCAGCGTGCCTGGGGCTTGGTGACGAATCGTGGCAAGATTGTCCGATGAATGCGCCTGGACGCGGCGGCGGACAGCCGTCCGGTTTGGATGCGGAGTCGACCGAATCCGCGGCGCGATGGCACTTCTTCATCTCCTACACCGCCGCCGACCGGGACTGGGCGGAGTGGATCGCCTGGCACCTCGAGGTCGCGGGGTACGCGGTGCTGGTGCAGGCCTGGGACTTCGTTCCCGGCAGCCACTGGGTGAGCCGGATGGACGAGGGCATTCGCGCCTGCGCCCGCACCCTGGCGGTGCTGTCCCGCGCCTACCTGCACTCGGTCTACGGGCAGGCCGAGTGGGAGGGGGCGTACCAGGCTGACCCCACCGGCTTCGCCCGCCGGCTGGTCCCGGTTCGAGTGGAGGACTGCCCCCGACCCGGCCTGCTCGGCGGCGTGGTGTCGTTCGACCTGTTCGGCCTGTCCGCCGACGAGGCGCGCACGCGCCTGCTCACGCAGATCGCGGCGATCCGCCGCGGCCGGGACAAGCCCGCGGCCGAGCCGCCCTTCCCCGGCGGCGAGCCCGCCGCCGGTCCGCCGCGAGCGACGGGCACCCCCCGCTGAACGGCGGTCAGTACGTGTGCCACTTCCGGCGGGCGGGGCCGACGTTGCCGGTGGCGACGGGCCCGACCCACCGCAGGTCCGGGAGGTTCACGACGATCGCCTCCTGGGTGGTCCGGGCGATGACGACGACGGCCTCCTCGTCGGGGTCCGGGTTCTCCTCCCGGTGCGGCACCCACGGCGGCACGTAGATGTAGTCGCCTGGGTTCGTGTCGAGCCGGATCTCCTCCTCGTGCTCCAGGAAGACGAAGCTCGGGTGGCCGGAGACGACGTAGATGCCCGTCTCCGAGCGGCCGTGATGGTGGTTCGCGGAGGCGGTCGCCGCGGCGACGTGGGTCTGCCCCATCCACAGATCGACGGATCCGACGGTCTTCCCGGACAACGCCTCGACCCGGCTCATCCCGGCGGTCTGCGAGGTCCGGTCGGACAGACCGGCGGGGGTGACCTGATGCAGCCGCTGATGGAAGCCGTCCGCGGGCGGCGTGGACATGAGAACCTCCGAGAGGGAGTCGGTCGGGGTCGACGGTCAGGGCTGGGAGCGCCCGGCGCGCCGGCGTCGGTAGTTCGCCGCGGCGGCCCTGCCCCCGCAGCGGCGCATGGAACACCAGCGTCGCCGCCCGGAGGGGGAGCGGTCGAGGAACAGCGTCGCGCAGCCGTCGCTGTCGCAGGCCCGGATGCGACCGAGATCCGGCCCGGCGAGCAGGTTGATCGCGTCGCGGGCGATGACGGAGAGCGCGGCGCCCGCGTCGGGTTCCGGGACCGGGGTCCGCGTCCGGCCCCCCGGGCCGAGCAGGAACACCGGTGTCGGACGCCGGCCCGCCGTGTTGATCAGCCGGATGTCCTCGGGGGTGGGCGGCCGGCTGGCGATCAGACCGCGGGTGGTCTCGTTCACCGCTCCCCGCAGGTCACGCGCGGCGAGCAGGTCCGGCTCGGTGAGCCCGCCGGCGGCGGCCGGCAGACCCTGTTCCTCGAACCAGCCGGTCAGCTCCGCCGGGGTGGCGAGCAGCTCGACGCGGCGCCCCGGCCAGTCGCGCACGGTCGCGACGAAGTCGAGACAGAGACTGCCCGCCCCCCGGTCGAACTCGGTCATCGTGCCGGACGTGAGCATCGGACGACCTCCTCGGGTAACGACGACATCCTCGGGGCAACGACGATCTCCACGGGTAAAGACGATCTTTCGAGTAACACTGCGTGCGGAGATCGCCGCAGCGCTACCCACTCGCCTTCGTCACCCCATCATGGGTTGACGAAGCCCAATGCAGAGGGAGGTTAGCACGAGAGTGTAAGGAGGCGTGGACTGATCGCCGCGGTGGGCGTCACCGGTTGATCTCTTGTCGATCATCCTTGATGGCGCGCCGCGCCCGCATCGCCTGCGGCGCTGAGCGGTTCGGGGGAGTCCGACCGTCGGTGCCGTCGACGCGGGCCCGGAGCGGCAGCGGGCCTGGAACGGACAGCGGGCCTGGAACGGACAGCGGGCCTGGAGCGGAGGATTGTCGGGTGCGCGCCGAGGGCCCCTGGGGTCGGTGGGAGCCGGCGGATCCGCCGGAGGCGGCGGCGCTGTTCGCGGTGCTGGCCGAGCCGTGGTGGATCGCGGGTGGCTACGCGATCGAATGCGCGGTCGGCCGGCGTCTACGCGAGCACGGAGATATCGACGTGGCCGTCCTGCGCCGCGACCAGCTCGCCGTGCAACGGGTCCTGGCCGGGTGGGAATGGTGGGCCGCCGATCCACCCGGCGTGCTGCGCCCATGGCGATCGGGTGAGCTGCTGCCGGTCGGCGTGCACGACGTCTGGTGCCGCCCCGGGCCGGGCCAGCCGTGGCGGATTCAGGTGATGCTGGAAGAGGCCCAGGACGGTTACTGGGAATGCCGGCGCGACCGGCGCGTTCGCCGTCCGGTCGCGGCGCTGGGAAACGTCACCCCGGACGGCATTCCCTATCTCGCCCCCGAGGTGCAGTTGTTCTACAAGGCGGCGTCACCGCGGTCGAAGGACGAGCTCGATCTGGTCTCGGCGCTGCCGGTCCTCACCGCGGCGCGGCGCCGATGGCTCGTCGACGCGCTCGCCCTCGCCCATCCCGGACATCCATGGTGCGACCGCCTTTCGCCGTCACGGCATTAGGTGCGGAGGCGGACCGGTGAGGCGCCTTCGCGGTGCGGTGCGCGAGCTGGTTCTTCATTCATTCGTTCGTGATTATCCTGCTCGGCCGCTGACGGGCTTTCCGGGCGTGGCGGGGGCCGGCGAGGTTCGCCCGACCCGCGCACCGCCGGCCTGGTGTCGCAGCGTCGATCCCTGGTGCTGCGGCGCCGATCCCCGGTGCCGCGGCGGCCGGCCCCCGGTGCCGGCGACCGCCAGGCGTCCGGCTGGCCGCTTGCGGTCAAGAAGGCCCGACGCGAATCCCGGTCGCCAGGTTGCTCCGGTGTGGGGGAATGTGACCTGGGCTACGAGCCGAATGGCCGGCCGGTGCGATGCCGACCGGCCCGGCCAGGGTGGGAATTGTGACCCGCGCGACGTGGACACATTGTCCCCGCCTTAATGGGTGTGACCGGTGTTACGAATCGACGCGATTGTGAGCGCCATTACTGTGGGCCGGGTCATATCGGCTGGCCGGAAGTGCCGGACTGCAGTCCAGATCACGTCGACGGCGCTGTCGAAAGTCGCCCAGCGGGCGCACAATGGAAGCCGGAGGGTGACAGTGGCCCACCCTCCCGAGGCAATAACTTCAAGGAGTTCTTCATGCGTACCCAGAATTCCGTTGTTTCTTCCCTGCGGACGTCGCTCACCTCGCACCTCGCTGCGCGGGCCCAGCGTCGCGAAGTGGCGATGCTGCTGTCCGACCCCGAGCTTTCGCCGTCCACCCGCCAGGAGATGGTGGCGATCCTCACCCGCGACGAGGACGTCCGGACTTCCGTCGCCGTTCCGTCGCAGCGGCGCGGAGGCTCCTCGCGCGAGCACGCCGACGCGGGGTCGTTCCGCTCCGCCTGAGAAGGCCCGCAGTCAGGCCCGACCTCGCTTTTCCGGTTCTCCGTCCTTCCCGGCCGCCCGTCGCGGACCGCGGCCTGCTTCCGGCCGGGACGCGCGGCATCATGAAGCCTCCGTGGTTCCTCTCCGCCGCGGAGGCTTCCTCCTTCCCGGGATCGACCTTCCCGGGATCGACCTTCCAGGGATTGCCTCCCACGACGTCGACCCCCGCGGGATCGACATCGTCCCGGGCACGGCGGCCGGACGCGGGCCCCGGCGGTGCGCATCGTCAGACGGCTGACCAGCCGCCGTCGACGCTCAGCGTCGCCCCGTGAATGTTGGCGGCGTCGTCACCGGCGAGAAACACCACCGCGCGGCCGATCTCCGCCGGCCGGCTGGGTCGCCGCGAGGGCGCCCGCGCGATCAGGGGTGCGAGGTGGTCGGCGAACTGCTCGACGCGGCGGGTCAGCGTGGGGCCGGGGGCGACGGTGTTCACCCGCACGCCCGCCGGGCCGTACTCGGCGGCCCACGACTTCGTCAGCGAGTGCACGGCCGCCTTCGTCGCGCTGTACAGGGCCGACCCGTCCATCCCGACCAGGCCGTTGATGGAGCCGATGTTGATGACGGCTCCGCTGCCGCGGGCCGCCATGGCGGGTGCGACGACGCCGGTGAGCAGGAACGTCGCCGTGACGTTGATGGCGAGCGCGGCGGTGATGAACGCCTCGCTCACCTTCTCCGTGGGCTTCGGCGAGATGATCATCGCCGCGTTGTTGACGAGGATGTCCGGCACCCCGCCGACGGCGGCGCGGGCGGCGTCGGCGAGCGCCTGCACGGCGGGCGCACCGGCAGCGAGGTCGGCGGGGACGAACGTGGCCCGCCCGCCGGCCGCGCCGATCGCCCGGGTGACCTCGGCGCCGCGCCCGGCGTCACGACCGCTGACCACCACGTGGGCACCGGCCGCGGCGAGCTCGGCCGCGATCGCCGCACCGATGCCGTCGGTCGAGCCGGTGACGAGAGCGCTGCGTCCGGCCAGGGATGTGGTCGACATGGGGTTTGGGGTTCCTTCCGGCGATGGTCTGCTCGACCGCTGTAGGTCGTGGGGCGTCTGCTGGTGCGCGGCCTAATCTGCCCGGGATAAACTGGACCCGCAAGTCCAGAAATGGGCGGCGGGAGGGGGCGGACGTGGCGAGCAGGCTGACGTCGAAGGGCAGCGTGACCCGGCAACGGATCATCGAGGGGGCCGCCGCCGAGATCCGCGAGCGCGGGGTCATGGTGACCACGCTGGACGACGTCCGCGCCCGCACCGGTACCAGCAAGAGCCAACTCTTCCACTACTTCCCGACCGGCAAGGAGGAGCTGCTGCTGGCCGTGGCCCGGTTCGAGGCCGACCGGGTCCTCGCCGACCAGCAGCCCCAGCTCGGTGACCTCACCTCCTGGCCGGCGTGGCTCGCCTGGCGGGACAAGGTCGTCGCCCGCTACCGCGAGCAGGGGCGGCACTGTCCGCTGAGCGTCCTGGTGTCGCAGCTCGGGCGGAGCACCCCCGGCGCCCAGGCGGTCGTCACGGAGCTGATGAACCGGTGGCAGGCGGAGATCGCCACCGGCATCCGCGCGATGCAGCGGGCCGGCGAGATCTCCCCGCTGCTGGACGCCGAGCGGCAGGCCGCGGCGCTGATCGCGGGCATCCAGGGCGGCGTGCTCATGCTGCTGTCCACCGGCGGCACCACCCATCTCGAGGCGGCCCTGGACGTCGCCATCGACGCGCTACGTCGCCGCTGACCCCCGCCGGATGTCGGCCAGGTGATGGATCCCCTCGTGCAACGCGTTGCGCAGCAGCCAGCGGGCGGTGCGTTCCTCGCCGGGTAGGCGCGCCACGGTCCGTTCCCAGTCCTGCGGCGCGACCTGACCGGCTTCGTCGCGCAGACCCCGCGCGTTGGCGGCGAGCTCGGTCAGCACCGCCGCCGGGTCGAGCTCGTTGTAGCGGAACCGGCGGGCCCGCAGGTCGTTGAGCATCGGCTCGACGACCGGCCGGACCTCGGTGCGGGCCCGGTACAGGCGGATGGTGGAGGTCGCGAGCACGTCCCGCAGGTGGCAGGCGTACTCGAGTACGGACCACGTGCCGGGCGTGGGCCGCTCCCGCAGCAGGTCGGGGCCGGCGGCGGTGACGGCCTGCGCCACCCGCGCCGGCAGGGTGGCGAGCTCCGCCAGGACCCCCTCCACGGTGCGCGTCGGGTAAGAGAAACCGCAGTCGGCGCACGCGTGCGTCTCGCCGACCAGCGCGGGCGGGCCGGTCGGGTGCCCCGCCGACGGGTGGCTGGTCATCGCGCAATCGTAGGCCGCGCACGGGGCCCACCTGCCCGGCGAGAGACCGTCGCCGACCGGCGTCGCGGAGCCCACGGAGGCGGTCCGGGAGCGGCCGGCAACGGCTCGGTCGCTAAAGAATCTAGTGAGTTTCGCGCATCGCTCGACACTGTGCCCGTCGAGGGGAAATGCTGGCCCTCGCGCGAGAGCGACAGGTGGGAGGCGGCGGTGACGACGGAATCGACGACGCCCGCGGACAAGGCGGCCGCGGACAGGGCGGCGGGCGGGGCGGCCGCGGGCGAGGCGGGGGCGGACCGGTCGGTGGTGACCGAGGGGCCGGTGCTGCTCGACGTGGGCGACGACGGCGTCGGGGTGGTGACGCTGAACCGGCCGGAGCGGCGCAACGGCTGGAACCCCGAGATGGAGAACCGGTACTTCGACGTCCTCGCGCAGGCCGATCGCGACCCGGCGATCCGCGTGCTGATCGTCACCGGCGCGGGCACCACGTTCTGCCCGGGGGTCGACACCGGCCGGCTCGGCCAGATCGCGGGCAAGCCGATGGACACCACCGGCCGCCGCTCGCCGGTGCGGGCCTGGTCGGTGCGCAAGCCCATGATCGCCGCCGTCAACGGGGCCTGCGCCGGCATGGGTCTGGTCCAGGCCCTGCTGTGCGACGTGCGGTTCGCCGCCCGCGGTGCCCGGTTCACCACCGCCTTCGCCCGCCGCGGGCTGGCCGGCGAGTTCGGCATCACCTGGCTGCTGCCCCGCCTCATCGGGCAGGAGCGGGCGGCGGACCTGCTGCTGTCGTCGCGGGTGTTCGACGCCGATGAGGCCCGCGAGCTCGGCGTCGTCAGCCGGGTGGTGGACCCCGCGGAGCTCCTGCCCGCCGCGCGCGCCTATGCCGCGGATATCGCGGCGAACTGCTCGCCGGTGTCGCTGGCGCTGATCCGCCACCAGTTGCGCACCGACAGCTCCGGCGAGCTCGACGCGGCGCTCGGCCGCACCTACCGGGCGATGGCCGCCGCCGCCGTCGGGCCGGACTTCCGTGAGGGCATCGACAGCTTCCTGGCGAAGCGTCCCGCGTCGTTCCCCCCGCTCGCCGACGACCTCGACCCGGCCGCGATCACCGGCGCCCCCCTGCCCGAGCTGGACTTCGACCCGTCCGGCGCCGTGGGCCGGTCCTGACCAGCGCAGAAGGAGCCCCCTGAATGACGGCCACGGTGCACATCGACATGTCCGGCAAGGTCGCGCTGGTCACCGGCGGCGGCTACGGGATGGGACGGGCCTCGGCCCGGCGGTTCGCCGAGTGCGGCGCGGCGGTGGTCGTCGCCGACATCAACCCGGACACGGGGGCGGAGACGGTCGAGCTGATCCGCGCCGCGGGTGGGCAGGCGACGTTCGTCCACGCCGACGTCGGTGAGCCGGACGCCGTGCGGGACATGGTCGACCTCACGGTCGCCACCTACGGGGGCCTGGACTACGCCCACAACAACGCCGGCATCGTCGAGTCCCAGGATCCGGTCGTCAGCTATCCGGAGGAGCTCTGGGAGCGGATCCTGCGCACCAACCTGACCAGCGTCTTCCTGTGCCTGAAGTACGAGATCCCGCGGATGCTGGAGCGCGGCGGCGGGGCCATCGTCAACGTGGCGTCGGAGTCCACCTACAAGGGCAACGTCGCCGACATCGGGTACACGGCCAGCAAGCACGGCGTGGTGGGCCTGACCACGGCCGCCGCCCTGCAGTACGCCCGGCGCAACATCCGGGTCAACGCCGTGGCGCCCGGCAACGTGGACACCGGGATCGTCGAGCGGGCCCGCCAGTACCTGACGCCGGAGCAGTTGCGGGCGATGGAGCAGGCCCAGCCGATCCGCCGGCTCAGCCGCCCCGAGGAGATCGCCGAGGTCGTCGTCTGGCTGTGCTCGGACGCCGCCGTGCTCGTCAACGCCGCCAAGATCGCCGCCGACACCGGCTGGCACGTCGCCTAGTCGGCGCGGCTGGCGTGCCGGGGGGCGGGCCGGCTGTCTCTTCCACAGGGGCAAAACGGACGCAGAACCCTGTGGAAGAGACAGGTAGGCGGTCTCCCACGCATCCGCCGCCGACGCCCGAGCCGTCGCCCGCCGCGGCGGAGTCGGTCGGCTGCCTCAGCGCCAGGTCCAGTGCGGCTCGCGCTTCTCCAGGTAGGCGCGGCGCGCCTCGCCGGCGTCGTCGAGGCGGCTGACCCGCGCGGTGTAGTCCTGCTCCAGCCGGTAGCCCTCGTCGAGGGGTAGGTCCTCGACCCGGTTCATCGACTCCTTGGACAGCCGCAGCGCCAGCGGGCTCTTCGCCGCGACCTCCGCGGCCAGGGCGCGCGCCGTGTCGGCGAGCTCGGCGCGGGGCACCAGTGCGGCGGCGGCGCCGAGCCGGTAGAACTCGGCCGCGGGCACGCGCCGGCCCGTCAGCGCCATCTCGCGGGTCTTCATCGGCCCGACGAGGCGCTGCACGTGCCGGGTCCCGCCGAGGACGCCCACGTCGATCTCCGGCAGCGAGAAGAACGCCTCCTCGGCGAGGACCACCAGGTCGCAGCAGCCGACCAGGGCGGCTCCGGCCCCGACGCACGCGCCGCCGACCGCCGCGACGACCGGCAGGCCGCCGTCGCGGATGCCGGCGAGGCAGCCGCGCACGACGGCGCCGGGATCGATGAGGTCGGTCAGGCTCTCCTCGGGCAGCAGCTCCCGGCGGTTGTAGCGGCGATCCGACTCGGTGATGTCGGCGCCGGCGCAGAAGACGCGCTCGAAGTCCGAGGCGAGGATCGCGACGGCGGCCTCGTCTCCCCGGCCGAGCTCGGTGAACACCTGCCCGATCTCGCGCATCATCGGCGCGCTCAGCGCGTTGCGCGGGGGGCGGGCGAGCGTGACCGTGGCGATGCGGTCAGCGATCTCGACCCGGACGAACTTGGGTTCTTCCACCGCCGGGGCTCCTTCGGGTGACGGGCGAATAGATAAACGATATGACTATCGGAGGGTCGCGTGCGACGCCAACGGCCCGGTGACGACGCAAGCGGGAGGACATCATGACGATGGGACGCGCGGCGACGGCCTTAACGGGAGCGGCGCGATGACGGCGCCCGCCGCCGCGGGACGCCTCGCCGGCAAGGTCGCCTTCATCACCGGGATCGCCCGCGGGCAGGGCCGCTCCCACGCGGTCGCGCTCGCCCGCGAGGGCGCGGACATCATCGGCATCGACCGGGCCGCCGACGTCGCGACGATGGGCTACCCGCTGGGCACCGCCGACGAGCTCGCCGAGACCGTCGCCCTGGTCGAGAAGGCCGGCCGGCGGATCATCGCCCGGGTGGGCGACGTGCGCGACCGGGCGGCGATCGTGGATCTGCTCGCCACCGGCGTGCGCGAACTCGGCGGCCTGGACATCGTCGTGGCGAGCGCCGGGATCTCCCCGCCCGCGCGCCGGCTGTGGGAGATCCCGCCGGAGCAGTGGGACGACGTCATCGGGATCAACCTCACCGGCGTCTTTCACACCCTCGCCGCGTCCGTCCCGCACCTGCTCGCCGGGCGCAGGGGCGGGTCGATCATCGTCATCAGCTCGGGCGCGGCGCTCAACCGCGTCCCGAACCTGTCCGACTACGTCACCACGAAGAACGGCGTGATCGGGATGGCGATGTCACTGGCCAACGAGGTGGCCCACCGCCAGATCCGGGTGAACGTCATCGCGCCGGGCACGGTGAACACCCCGATGGTCACCGAGAACACCCAGCAGTTCCACCTGTTCCGCCCGGACCTGCCGAACCCGACGGTGGACGACTGCCGGGAGGGCTTCGCCGCGTCGATGCCGATGGGCCGGCCGTGGCTCGAACCCGAGGACATCTCCTCGGCCGTGGTGTTCCTGTCCAGCGACGAGGCCCGCTGGATCAGCGGCGTCGTCCTGCCCGTCGACCAGGGCAACACCAACCGCCGCTACTGACCCCCCTGCTCTGCCCGACCTGCCTGCCCCGCCTGCTCTGCCTGCACCGCCCGACCCGTCTGCCCCGGCGGGGTTCGGGCGGGCCGCACGAGGTTGACGGTCTCGAAGACCGCCCGCAGCCCGCCATCGGCGCCGTAGAGCTCGCCGCGGCCGAGGATCCGCCCCCGGGCCGCCTGCGGGGTGTGGACCCGGTAGAGGTGCCAGTCTCGGACGTCGAGGTCGTCGAGGTAGGTGACGGCCTCCGTGAGAACCACCGCCTGCAGCTCCTCGCGGGGTGGCAGCGGTATCCCGCCGTTGAGCATCCCGTCGCCGATGGCGAGAGTCTCGACGGTGTGCGCGATCAGGGCCCGCCAGAAGGTCGGGTCGTCCGGGGCGTCGGCGATGCGGATCCAGAGATCGAGCTGGCGCGGCGCCCGGCGCGGCATGATCGCCGCCTCCCAGGGCAGCAGCGCGCGGCGGATGGGTTCGGCGTCGGCCGGGCGTCCGAGGTCCGTGGCGGGGGAGCCGAACCGGTGGAAGTCGGGGGCATCCCCGGTAAGCATCACCTGCGCCCGGCTGAGCTGGTCGCCGCCCTGGCGCAGGGACAGGGCGAACGACTCCACCGACCGGCCCCCGGCGAGCCGCTCCACGTCGATGTCCAGCGGCAGGTCGGCGCGGCCGCCACGGATGAAGACCGTCTGCAGGGTGTGCAGCCGCTTGCCGGGCGCCAGCCGCTCGGCGAGGACGACCTGCTGGCCGAGCTGCTGCGCGCCGAGGACGCCCCCGTGCCCACTCGGCACACACCGCGCGGACGTCGTGGGCAGCGCCGGCGTCAGGTCGAACACCCGCAGCAGGTCGGGGAGGGTGAACATCGTCTGCACCCACTCCGGCTCGTAGCGCGGTGCGCCCGCATCCGCCACGGCCAGGTCATGCTCGCCGCCACCCTGCGCGGCGACGGTGATCGCGTCCGAAAGCTCTGCCACGTCGACGTCCTCGCCCTCTGCCGCCCGACCCGGCGTCTCACTCCCATGAATACCGGGGGGCACCGTCGGCGGAGTCGTCGAGTGGCTGAGTGCACACGAAAAATGATCGTCCTGGTCGCGTCGTGGGCAGGCGATCCCACCCAGGCATCGCCCGGACCGAACTTGGCCGCGGTCTCACGCCGGCGGCCCGGGTGTTCTTTGCCGCGGGCATGGCACCGGTGCGGCTCGGGGACGGGCTCCTCCGGTCGCCACAGTGGGTTCCGTTCACCACGTCCGTGGACTCCACTCAGATCTCCTCGGGCGCCTCGTCAAGGAGCGCGTCCTGGAGGTACAGCGGCACCAGCGACTCCCGCAGTGCCGATGTGGTGCGCCGGATCCGATCGTGAATCGCCAACTGTTCGTCCAGTGCGCTCATCGCCGCGCCGATGCGCCGCTGCCGGTCGGTGTCCGGAAGGAGGAGCGGCAGGGCGCGCATGGTCGCGGCGGTCAGCGATCGAACGGTCGAGCCGCCGGCATTGCCGACCAGCCACCGCTGTACGGGGATGTCCCAGATAAAAGATCAGATAGCTCGGGTCGAGGGACGAGCCCGGTCGCAGACGCAGGCAGGACGTGCCGAGCAACCAGCCGTCGTGCTCCTCGGTCACCAGCCCGCACCGGCCGATCTCGCCGGTTCTGGTACATACGACGTCGCCCGGTGCCAGCAGGTAACGATCCAGCGTCTCGGACACTGACGGATCGACGAAGTCGAGGTGATCCCGCACGATCCGGTTCTCGCTGATGTTCCTCGGCTTGATGACGGGAACATCGGAGGAGTTCCCTCCCCCGGAGCTCACCGCGCCGGAAGGGCCGACGAGCACGTCGCACACCTCACCCAACTGGCACCGGCTCCAACCGGCGGGAGTCCCGTCGAGCAGATCGGCGGCGGTGTCTATCTGACGTTCCGCCCGCTTGTGCGAGTCGATCGACCGCTGTAGCAGGTTGCGTAGGCTGTGGCGCAGGTCATCGGCATCGGCTCGGTTCCGATCGAGATCGACGGGGGCCGATGTGGCGATCAGATAGCGGCCGGGATTCAGCACGTATCCGTCGTCTCGCAGCCGATCTCGGGCCACGGCCCGCGACAGCACGTCACCCGAGGTGAGCGTCGATCGATCGCGGTACGCCGCCGTGATGCGCTCCAGATCCTCCTCGCGCAGGACCCGATGGTTGCGGCCGTCCATGGTGCCGGCAGCATGCGCGTCGACGAAGAAGACGTCGTCCCCACCACCCGAGCCCCGACCACGCAGCAGCCAGAGCGTCACGGGGATCGCGGTGGAGTGGAACAGTTGCGGTGGCAGCGCGATGACGGCATCGACCACACCGTCCTCGACCATGGCGGCCCGGATGGCCCGCTCCCGGGAGTTCTCGGATGATCCGGCGCCGTGGGGCATGAGGACGGCGGCACGGCCGCCCTCGGTGAGCAGGGCCAAGGCGTGCTGCAGCCAGGCGAAGTTCGCGTTGTGTCGCGGCGGAATGCCATATCGCCAGCGCAGGTCACCGACGTGGTAATCGTCAGTCCAGTCCGACATGTTGAACGGTGGATTGGTCAGCACCAGATCGAAGCGCCGCTGTGTGTCCCAGCGGTACAGGGGCGGCTCGACCCGCACCTCGCGGGTGGCGATGTCGTGCAGCGTCAGGTTCATCCCCGCGAGCCATCCCAGGTGGCCAACCGTGCCACCGCTGACCTCCAGCTTCGCGGGCGCTCCGCACTGGGTCCGGACATGGTCGACGGCGCCTACGAGGAACTCGCCCAGATGACGGAATGGATCATGCAGTCGCTCGCCGCCGATCGGGTTCGTCAGGCGAACTGCCAACCGAACCACCGAGTCCGGCGTGAGGTGCCCCCGCCGGCCGTCGGCAGCCGCGAACCGGGACAGCAGATCATCGGCGAGCCAGCCGGCGATCGGCGCATCTCGGATGCCATCCGGCCCCGACGACGGATCCAGGCGATCTAGGATCTGGATGGCCGTCGCCAGATCTGCGTGGTCGGCAGAGGGCCCGCCAGTGGTCCACGCATGCCGCGGCAGCGGTTCATGCCCGCCTGCCAGCAGCGCGCTGTTGACCAGGTCATCCGCTCGTCGGGGCAGGTCACGGTCGGGGGCGTACCTGAGTTCTCTGAGCTCCGACCATCGTGACGCGTCGTGAAAGCGGAGGTAGAGCAGCCCGAAAGCCAGCATCGACGCCTCGGTCCCATTGATCCCGCCGAAGTTGCGGTAGGCCGCGAACGCCCGCCAGAGCCGTCGACCGGTATCCGGGGGAGGGGCGACCCGCTCGGGCGATCCCAGGTTTCGACGGAACCGGATCCCATAGGTGATCCCTGCATCCTCAGTAGGCTGTCGATCTTTTTCCGCAACGATCCGCTGATCGAGCCAGGCGGCCACATCTGGGGCGGGGTACACCTCCCGTCCCATACGCCTTTCGGCGGCGGGAAAATCCGGATGCCGACGTCTCCAGTTGCTGACCGCCGCCGGCTTCACCGCGGCGAGCCGGGCGATCTCGGCGGCCGTGACGAGGCGCACGGATCCGGTCACTGCGCACCGAAGTCCCATCCGGGCGTGCACTGTCTGATCGGAGCTTCAGGCGGCCCGCCTCCACGGCGCGGTCCGTAGGACCCGTCCCGGTGGTCAGAACCGTGCATGATCGTCCCCACTCCAGATTCCGTCCCGGCGGGCCAGGATCTCGGGTATGCGATCAAGCAGCTCGACCTCCCGCACTGCCTCGGGCGACAGGTAGCCCAGCAGGCGGTAGATCTTCGCGCGGTCGGCGCCGAGATCCCGGTGATGGATCGGTTCGTAGTGCATGACCCGGTTCCGGAGATAGAGCATCGTCACCAGATTTCGGTGCAACTCATCGCGCCTTCCCGTGTAGTACGGGAACGCCCGGTGGAGAGCCGGGACCCACAGTGTCCGGTCGTACGACCTGCCGCGGCTCAGCAGCGCGACCCAGAAGCCGAAGGTCAGGGCGGCGACGACATCGTCGGAAGTCGGCGGTCGGGTGTTTGCTCGGCGGAGCTTGTCACCGGCCTGCCTGACCTTACGAGCGTCCTCGTCGGCAAGTTTCGCGACGGACCACCAGTCGGGTCGCCCATAGTGCGTGCAGAGCCGGCCGTGCAGCGCGTTCCGCAGCCCTATCTCCAGGCAGTGCAAGGGCCCATAGAAAGCGGCGGAGACCGCCGCGTTCCACCAGTAGAGGCGTATCGCCGCGTCGGACGAACCGTCGGTCGCATGCAGGTAGGAACGCAGTCGTGGGGGCGAAAGCAGGCGGTGGATCCAGTCAGGTTGTTCGGTGATCATGGAACACTCCCGCGGATGGACGGCTCGCGGCCGGGCGGTGCTTGGTAGAGTGGACCTCGTAGGCCCCGGGCACGCCTCTGCTATGCATGCCGCCCGGGGCACGGCTCTTTCTGGGCGCGTTGGGCAGCCCCGACGGCCCACTGCGGCGCCTTCGCGGCGCGTGCTGGTGTCGGTGTTCGCTTCGTGCCGAACCTACGCACTCCGTCCGACGTATGCAGATCACGGGCGCCGCACTCGTGCGTCAAGCGCAGTGCACTGCGCTCGGAGAGACTGTTAACACCTACGAGGCGGGGCGCCGGCGACCGAGGGCCGCCGCGGCGGCGCGGCAGAGCGGCGCGGCAGAGCGGCGCGGCCACGTGGCGAGATCCACCGGGGTGTCCGCAGGTGGTGCTCGGTCAGGCGCCCTCTGCGCTGGGGCCACATGCTCGTTGCCGGAGCCGGCGGATCCAGAAGAGGGCCACCGCGGTGACGAGAATGACGGCGGGGGCGAGGCTGGGATCCTCGACTTCGTCCCCGCCGACAACACCGGCTGTCAGCTCGGCGGCGCCGGCGAAGAGCGCGGCGACAACTCCGCCGATCAGGTGCTCGCGGGCGCCACCGGTTGCGGGTTGCAGGGAACGTTCGAGCGTGCCACGGGCGGCGTACTCGGCGGTCCGCCGGGCTCGGCGGCGGCGCACGGGGCCGAGCCGCGAGCCGTCCATCCAGGCGACGTAGAGCCCCCGCACCGAGGTGGTCTGCGCCTCCCACTGCGTCCAGGCGCCGTCCACCGCGGACAGGGCATCACGCAGTTCCGGGGGCGGGACAGCGGGCTCGCGTCGAGGTCCGGCTACTGTCCGCACGAGGTGGCTCACAAGGCGACACTACGCGCGCTCGGTGGGGGGCGGCCAAATGCTACCTGGCAAGTGCCTCTTGATCCTGGTGACGACATGGACTTCAGACCTTGGTGCGTGGCCGACCCGGGATCTACGTTGCCGACCCGATATTCACGTGCGGGTGCGGGTGCGGGTGCGGGTGCGGGTGCGGGTGCGGGCGGCGGTGGAGCGGTCGTTGGCCTTCTCGATGGCCTTCACCAGCTCGCTCTTGGTCATCGACGACCGGCCCCGGATCTCCAGCCGCTTGGCCACGTCCATGAGGTGAGCCTTGCTGGCGTTCGCGTCGACCCCGCCGTGGCTGTCGGCCCGGACGTCGCGCGGGGTCGCCGACTGCCGGTCCGAGGGGCCCTTCGCGCCGCCCGCCTTCGGTTCCCAGTGGTCCCCGATCTTCTCGAACGAGTGCTTCAGCGACGCGAATGCCGTCTGGTGGGCGCGCCGACCCTCGCCGTACTCCCGCACCGCCGAGTCGTGCGTCTCGACCCAGGTGTCCTGGGCCTTCTTCGGCGAACGGGCCACCGTGGACGGCATCTCCTGCTTGCCCGGCATCGTCACCACCTCCGCGCCTTCCGGTGATCGCGCGACCCTTCCCGGTCCCGCTGTTCGGCGAGATCGTTACCCGCCACCCGCCCCCTAAACACCCTCGGGCAGAGGATCGCCCGCCCTCCCACCCGCACATTCGCGATACCGAATTCGACGGGCGGCCGACCCGACTCGACCGGACCCGGCGGCTACTGTGCGGCAATGACGCAGGACGGGCCGCCACCGGAGGGAGCCGGCCGCAGCGCCGCACGGGCCCGGGACGAGACCGAGGCCGAGCGGACCGATCGGAACTGGAACGAGCTGCTCCAGGAGCTGCGCGTCGCCCAGACCGGGGTCCAGGTTCTGACCGCTTTCCTGCTCTCGCTGCCGTTCCAGCAGCGCTTCACGACCCTCGACGACAGGCAGCGGTGGCTGTATCTGGCCGTCGTCCTGCTGTCGGTGGCGGCCACCGGCCTGCTGGTGATGCCGGTCAGCATCCACCGGGCGATCTTCCGTCACCGGGAAAAGGACGCCCTGGTCCGCATCGCGAACCGGGTCGCGCAGGCCGGACTCGCCCTGCTGGGACTGGCCATCGCCGGCGTCGTCGCGCTGATCTTCGACGTCGTCGACGGGCGGACGGCCGGCGTCACCGCCGGTGCCGTCGCGCTCACCGTGCTGGTGGTCCTGTGGGCGATCGTCCCGGCGGCTGTGCGACTGCGCGGCCGCCGGGGAGACTGATCACCGCCGCCCGGCAGCGGTGCCAGGCGGCCGCCCGGGCCCGCAGGGCGGCGGCCGTGGCCTGCTCCCGCCCGTACAAGTGGCCTGCTCCCGTCCGTACAACAGGCGTCCATCTGCGGTGTCGGAGGTCTGGCGGGATGACCGCCGCCGTGGTGATGGCTGCTACGGCTTGCGTCCGACGGCCCCGTAGAAGCTGACCTGGGCGTCGGTGAGGTCGTTGGGGGTGTCGTCGTCGGGACGCCAGCGGTGCACGATCTGCAGGCCGGGATCGAGCAGGTCCAGGCCGTCGAAGAAACGGGCGACGTCGGTGCGACCGCGTTGCTGCGCGGGAATGCCGCCCGCCCGGTAGGTGGCGGCGACCCTCTCCATACCTTCGTCGTAGTCGGCGGTGGCGTGGGTGAGGGTCAGATGGCTGCCCGACGGCAGCGCCTGCAGGAGCCGGCGCAGGATGCCCTGAGGGTCGTCGGAGTCGGGGAAGAAGTGGATCGTCGCGATGAGGGAGAGGGCCACCGGCCGGGTGAGGTCGAGGGTGGCGCGCAGCTCGGGAGCGTCGAGGATGCTCTCAGGGTGGTGGAGGTCGGCGTCGAGGTAGGCGGTACGGCCGGCCGGGGTGCTGGTGAGCAGGGCGCGGGCGTGGGTGAGCACGATCGGATCGTTGTCGGCGTAGACGACCCGGGCGTCGGAGGCGATGCCCTGGGCGGCCTCGTGCAGGTTCGGGCTGGTGGGGATGCCGGTGCCGATGTCGAGGAACTGGCGGATCCCGACCTGCGCGGCCAGATAACGGGTAGTTCGGATCATGAAAGCCCGGTTCGCCTGGGCGGCGATGCGGGCGTTCGGGAACACCGCCAGGGTCCGCTCGGCGGCTTCCCGGTCGACCGGGAAGTGGTCCTTGCCCCCGAGGTAGTAGTCGTACATCCGGGCCGAATGCGGCTGGTCGGTCTTCAGGTCGACCGGGCTGCGCTCTTCGGCGAGGGTCTTCCACCACGTCCCGACCTGCGTGCCGTGTGGATCTGCACTCGTCACCCGCTCTCAACCCCCTTGAGTATTGGACGATCCTCGCAAATCACCCTAGTGCAGATGCGCCTCATCGACTCCCGCGACTTCCGCCGCGCCAGCGACGACCTGTTCGCCGGGGCCGGCCACCCGGCCGGGCTCGACGCCGTCGACCGGACGCGCATCGGGACTTGGGGGTACTGCACGGGTGCGACGATGTCCATGCTCTTCGCCCGACTGAGCCGGGACGTCAAGGCGGCGGTGCTCTTCTGCCCCAGCCAGCCGGTGTTCGCCAGCCGCGAGCCGCGACGCCCGGTGGACCCGGTGGACCCGATGGACCTGATGGACCTGATGGACCTGATGAACCTGATCTGGAACAGTCACGCACCCGCCCTGGTCGTCTACGGAGACCAGGACCCGATCACGCCGCCAGATCGCTGGCCAAGCTCCGTAGGCGGATCGAGGACTGGCAGGTCGACTGGCAGGTCGAGATCTACCCTGGCGTCACCCCACGCGTTCAGGTCGCATTATGTCGACGAGGAGGGAAACGACTGGTTCGACGAGACGACCCGCGACCCGTCCTGGGACTACGCGCTCGACTATCTGACCAGCCGGCTGTGACACCCGCGTCCGAGAAGAGCCTGAGAAAAAGGGGAGCCCGCATGCCAGAACCACTGCTCGACGGAATCCGGGTCGTCGACCTGTCGACCGGTGTCGCCGGGCCGACGGTGACGATGCTGATGGCCGAGGCGGGCGCGGACGTCGTCCTGGTCGAGCCGCCCGGCGGCCACCCCGACCGGGCCCTGCCCGGCTTCCGTACCTGGGCCCGTTCCAAGCAGTCGCTGGTGCTGGACGTCGACTCCCCGGAGGGGCGATTACGGCTCGACGAGCTGCTGCGCGGCGCCGACGTGCTCGTCCACTCGTACGGTCCCACTACGGCGGCCCGGCTCGGCCTCGACGACGCCGCTGTCGGGAGCCGCTACCCCGCGCTGGTCGTCTCGTCGGTGCTCGCGTGGCCGGCCAACCACGTCGACGCGGACCGCCCGGTTGACGACCTGCTGGCGCTGGCGCGACTGGGCCTCCTCGACGAGCAGCAGGGGCACCGGCCGGGGCCGGTCCACGTCCGGTTCCCGCTCGGCAGCTGGGGGGCCATGTGGCTGTGCGCGACCGGGATCGCGGCCCGGCTGGTGGCACGGGGGCGGACCGGCCGGGGCGGGCCGGTGCACACCAGCCTCGTCCAGGGCGCGCTCGTTCCGATGATGATGCACTGGCACCGGGCCGAGGCGCCGTCGGCCCTGCTCGCGGCGGGCATGTCCAAGGACGGGGCGGTGACACCACTGTTCGAGTGCGCCGACGGCGAATGGATCCACGTCATGCCGCCGTCCCCCGACGACCTGCCGTTGACGAAGCGGGTGTTCGACGAGATGGGTGCCGACGCGGTCGCCGAGGCCAACCGGCGCCACGCCGCGGGGATCATGGCCAGAGCGTTCCCGAACTGGGGAGCCAACGTCGAGGCGTTCCGCCGCCGGCCCGCGGCCGAGTGGCTGGCCGAGCTGTGGTCCAACGACCGGCCGGCCCAGCCCGTGCTGCCGCTCGGCGCGGTCCTCGACGACCAGCAGGCGAAGGCCAACCGGTACGTCACACAGCTCGACGACCCCGAGGCCGGCCGCATCACCGTGCCCGGCCATCCGGTCACGCTGGACCCGCCTGCCACCGTCCGCAATCCGGCCCCCCGGCTCGGTGAGCACCAGGACGTGGCCGCCAGGCACTGGACGCCCCGCAGCACGGCCACCGAGCGCGGCCGCGGCCGCGCCGACGCAGACTCCGCCGCTGGCGGGCCGGTCGAGTCGCTGCGTTTCCCGCTCCAGGGCCTACGGGTGCTGGACTTCGGCGCGTTCCTGGCCGGGCCGTTCGCGCCGATGCTGTTCGCCGACCTGGGCGCCGACGTCGTGAAGGTCGAACCGGCGGCCGGCGAACCCGGCCGCTGGGGCGACTGGCCGTTTGTCGGCTGCCAGCGCGGCAAGCGCGGCGTGGCCCTCGACCTCAAGTCCGAGGCCGCCCGGCCGGTCGTCGAAGCCCTGCTGCGCTGGGCCGACGTCGTGCACCACAACCTGCGCGTCCCGGCCGCCCGCCGGCTCGGCCTCGACGAGGAGGCCGTCCGTGCGGTGAATCCGGACGTGGTGTTCTGTCACACGAGCTCGTACGGCCCGGACGGCGCACGTGCCAACTGGCCCGGCTACGACCAGTTGTTCCAGTCGTCGCTGGGATGGGAGCGGATGGGCGGCGGCGAGGGCAACCCGCCGATGTGGCACCGCTTCGGGTTCATGGACCACCAGTGCGCGTTGTCGTCCGCGGCCGCGACGTTGTGGGCGGTCTTCGCCCGCGACCGGACCGGTCGGGCGAGTTCGGTCGCCGCGTCCCTGCTGGGTGCCGGGGTGCTCACTACGAGCGAGACCTACCTGCGACCAGACGGCACCCTCGTCCCGGTGCCGATGCTCGACCAGGCGCAGCTGACCACGACACCGGGACGGCGCCTGCTGGCCTGCGCGGAGGGGTGGGTCGCGATGGCCGCGACCGCTGACAGCGACGTCGCGGCGGCCTGCCAGGCGCTCGGTTGCGGGAGTACGGCGGAGCTCGCGGCGGCGGCCGCCGTCCGCCCGGCCGGTGAGGTGCTCGATCTGCTCGCCGGGGCGGGTGTGGCGGCAGAGGAGGTCCGGCTCGACCAGCGCGACGCGTTCTTCGACTCGGCCGACAACGACGCCGCAGGCCTGATCGCGCGCTACCGCCACCACGACTGGGGCGGCTTCGAGCAGCCGGGCGCACTGTGGGACCTGGGCGACCTGACGACCCAGCTGCATCTGGCCCCGCCGGTACTGGGTGAGCACACGATCGAGGTGCTCACCGAAATCGGCATCGCCCGCGAAACGATCGACGAGCTGATCGCCGCCGGCGCCGCCACGGCCGCGCCACCGCCCGCCCTCCGTGCCTGAGCACCTGCCTGCGGCCGATCCGCCTGTGGTCGGTTCGTCGGATGCCGATCCGGACGGTGTCGACGTGGTCGACCTCGGTCCGATGCAGCCGGCCGGATCGGATGTGCTCGCCGCGGTCGGATGACGGCGGGGCTGTCGGGTAGCCGTGTGCCGGTGTGGACACACCGTGTCTTTGCGGAAATTGCGAGCGGGTACGCCGGCGCTGTGGAAGGTGGTGTAGCCGGGGGCGGTCGTCGGCCGATCGCGGTCGGCGAGGCCGTCCTGAAACCCGCAGTCTCCAGGTATGCCCGCTGAATCCGCGAGCACTATTCCCCCGAGCGCCGCGCCCACGGCGCGCGCTCGGGGGACTCGAACCTGGTGGACCTAACGCACCACAATAAGAACCCTTCAATCTTGGTCGAAGGCCCCGAAATCACCGTCCGCCCGGTCGCCCCACGGGGCCTGACCAGGGGCGACGTCCGGTGACCGCCAAGGCAGGAACATCATCTACCGGAGCGAACAAGTGTTCCGAGGATCTGGTCGGTCCGGGCCTTCCGGGTGCTCCGGTCCGGATGGTCACCGCGATCGTCGGGATCGTCGTCGCGTTGACGTTCTTCGTCGGCTTCGGCAACGCGCTCGCCCTCGGCCTACGACTCGGCGAAAGAGGCAGAGCCAGCCTTCGACGTCGCGGCGGATGCCCGGGGTGATGCCGTCGAGTATCTGCTTGAGGTAGGCGTCGAAGGTGGAGTGCCGGTCGTCGTCGAGCAGCCCGAGATGGTCCAACGCCCGCTCCAGTCCGCTCCGCGCTGATTTCGCATGCTTGGAGGGCGGGGAACATGTCGGAGTAGCGGACTTTCTCGCAGGGGGCGAGCCAGGAGAGGTTAGCGGAATTTCGGCGTTCGGGTGTCGTCGGGATCGGCCTCGTTGAGGGCGTCCCTGTCGCAGCCCGCGACCAGTGCCAGACGCAGTTTGGTCTCGTCTTCACTGTCGGGCGCGGCGGTAAGGATGACGATCTTCAGGTCCAGGTCTCCGTCGGTCAGCACGTCGCAGTCCACCACGATGGGTCCGACTGTCGGGTGTTCGACCGTCTTGCGATCCTCACGGTGGGCAGCGACCGACCCCTGTGCCCAAAGCTTGGCGAAGCGTTCGTTGCCCGCCATCAGCTCACCGATCAGCTCTGCCAATCGTGTATCGCCGGGAAAGCGGCCGGCGGCGCGTCGCAGGTCGGACACGATGGCGGCGTCGGTGACCTCGCGGTCCAGGCTCGTCACCGGCCACTGGGACAGGTGCGGGCCGCCGGAGTCGACCGGGAAGCTGTCACGGGCGAAACTCCGCAGCTTCGCCGGCGTTGGCGACGGGTCACCCAGCAGCGCGGCCCAGTCGCGGTTCCACCAGATCAACTGCCAATCCGCGGCGAACACCGCGACGGCCACGTCGCCGAGCCGGACGAGGACGCGATGCACTCCCGGCGGGATGTGGTCATCAATCGTGTCGTGCGCCGGCACAACGAGATGAGCCAGCCGGTACAGGTGGTCCCGCTCGGCGACGGTCAACCGCAGCGCGCGGGACAGGGACCCGACCACCTGCGCCGACGGCGCGGTCGCCCGCCCCTGCTCCAGGCGCACCAGGTAGTCGACCGACACACCGGCGAGTTCGGCGAGTTCCTCCCGGCGCAGCCCCATCGCCCGGCGCGCCCGGCCGGTCGGCAGACCCGCCGCTGCCGGTGACAGCCGGTCCCGCCAGGTGCGGATCGTCGCCCCCAGCGCGGCATCGTGCATGCTCACGTCGACAATTATCCCGCGCGGCGACACGCTGACGGTGGTACTGCTGTTCCTACCGTCGAGCCGTCCCTGGCCGGCCCCGCACGGGCGACCGACGATGAACGCAGAGACAACCACCTTCATCACCGGAGCCAACAAGGGCCTCGGGCACGAGACGGCCCGCCGCCTCGTCGCACTCGGTCACGCCGTGCTGCTCGGCGCACGCGATGTACAACGCGGCACTACGACCGCCGACGCGCTCGGCGCGCGCTTCATTTCCATCGACGTCACCGACGCGGCGTCCGTCGCTGCGGCCGCCGCCGACGTCGAAGCGCACGAGGGGTCGGTCGACGTCCTGATCAACAATGCGGGCATCCTCGGCCCCTACGGCGACCCGAGCGACCTTACCGGTGCCGACGCCTTCGACGTCTTCGACGTCAACCTGTTCGGCGTGATCAGAACGACCACCGCGTTCCTTCCCCTGCTCCGTCGCTCACCGGACCCAGTGATCATCAACGTCAGCAGCGGACTCGGGTCACTGGCTATCACACACGACCGGTCGCGGGTCGAGTCGACGGTAATCGCGCCGATCTACACGTCGTCGAAGGCCGCGCTGACCATGCTGACCACCCAGTACGCCAAGGCACTGACCGACATCCGCGTCAACGCCGCCGACCCCGGCTACACCGCGACCGACCTCAACGGCCACAGCGGCTCCCAGACGGTCACCGAAGGCACCGACGCGATCGTCGCCCTCGCAACCGAGGGACCCGGACACCCCTCAGGGCGATTCGTCGACCGCACCGGCGAGATCAGCTGGTCCTGAACGACCTTCTACCGCCGACCAGTCAGCGGCGCCCGTCGCTGGCTCGGGCGGCGTCCGGGCGGGCGCGTATGGGTTGCGTCGTGGCATCAACAGAGGTACATCGCGAACAGCGACCCGTTCATGCACAGGCTGGCGATCGCGCCTCGAAGAGTGCCACGTGCGTGGAACGAGAACAGACGACGCGAGGCCACACAACCAGAGGACCAGCCGACCTAGTGGGTGTCGCCGTTAGTTCGTCGGTGATCGGTGGTGCCGGGTAGGTAGAGGCCTGCGGCGAGGTCGAGCGCGGCTTCGGCGGTGCCGCTGGGGGATCCGTCGGGCAGGTAGGAGTCGTCGTAGTCGTCGTGGCTGGCGCGCCAGATCGCGAAGCCCCAGTCGTTGGCGTAGCCGTGGTAGCGCAGCCGGCACAGTGGCTGGGGGGCGCCGTCGGGGTCGGTGGCGGTGACGTAGGCGAACGCGCCGTGGTAGCGGGTGGAGATCTCGCGGATCCCGGGCCAGTTCTCGGCCGCGTGCGCGACGAGCCGCTGGCGCAGGGAGATCTTCGTCGATGCCGGGATACCTGCCACGGCTCTCATTGTCGCCGTCAGTTGAGGGCGGGTTGCCCGCGGGTGTGGTGGCGGCGATGGTCGGGTGCGACCTGCCCGATAGGACATCAGGGTGTCTCGCCGTGCTACCGCGGTCATCCTGACCGACGACGTCCGTGCCGAACTGGCCAGCCGTGCCCGGTCGGCGACCGTGCCGCGCCGTGACTGGCTGCGCGCGAGGATCGTGCTCGCCGCCGCGGACGGGCTGGGCAACGCCGCGATCGCCGCCGGGTTGGGTGTCTGCGAGGACACCGTCTGCACGTGGCGGGGCCGGTTCGCCCGGGAAGGTCTCGCGGGCCTGCGTGACCGGCCCCGGTCGGGCCGGCCGGCCCGGTTCACCGCGGTGCAGGTCGCCGAGGTCAAGGCGCTGGCCTGCACCCGGCCCGCCGACGTCGACGTGCCGCTGGAACGCTGGTCGGCGGCCGAGCTCGCCGCCCACGCGGTCCGCGAGGGCATCGTCGAGGAGGTGTCCGCCTCGACGGTGACCCGCTGGCTCGACGCCGACGCGATCCGCCCCTGGCGGCACCGGTCGTGGATCTTCCCGCGGGACCCGGCGTTCGTGGCGAAGGCGTCCCGGGTCCTGGACCTCTATGCCCGCCGCTGGGACGGCGAGCCGCTCGGCCCGGACGACTATGTGATCAGCGCGGACGAGAAGTCCCAGCTGCAGGCCCTGCACCGCTGCCACCCGACCGCGCCGGCGATGCCCGGCCACGGCCCGCGGGTGGAGTTCGAGTACACCCGTGGGGGCACGCTGGCGTACTTCGCCGCCTACGACGTCCACCGCGCCGAGGTGATCGGCCGGATCGAGGACACCACCGGGATCGCCCCGTTCGGTCGGCTCGCCGCCCAGGTCATGGCCCAGGAGCCCTACGCGTCGGCGCGGCGGGTGTTCTGGATCGTCGACAACGGCTCGTCTCACCGAGGCCAGGCCTCGATCGACCGGATGCGCGCCGCCCACCCGACCGCGACGCTGGTCCACCTGCCCGTACACGCCTCCTGGCTCAACCAGGTCGAGGTATTCTTCTCGATCTTGCAGCGCAAGGCCATCGAGCGCGGTGACTTCGCCGACCTCGACACGCTCGCGGCCCGGGTCATGGGCTTCCAGGCGCTCTACAACCAGGCCGCGACCCCGTTCGACTGGAAGTACACCCGCGCCGATCTCCTGAAGACCGCCAGCCGCCTCGGCCTCGCCGCATAACCGACGAACTTGCGGCGGCACCCACTAGGACACGCACTCATCTGCCCGCTGGTCGGGCGTTTTCGTTCGCGTGATCGACGAGAACGTTGACTGCGGACCGCGCCGCATGCGACTGGGTCGTCCCGACCGGCGCGGATCATCCTCTCGCCTGCGAGTCTCGCGCGCGGACAAGAGGACGATCTTTCTTGATCGCCACCTTCCGTAATCACGATCACAAGCCTAGTGCCGGGACTCGAACCGTTTGATCGGAACCCTGACCTGGACTCTTGCTGATCGACGCGCTCCCATAACTTATAGATAAAAACTATTTAACCAGTTCAACGGCATAGTTGCACACCGTGGTGGAGGCGGCGGGAATCGAACCGATCCCGACCCGAGCGGCGAAGACAGAAAATAGCTGAAACGCCTGTATTGCAAAGATTCTCGAGTCAGGCATGATCGCTGGAGGCTGGTCGAAATGCGGCCCCCGCTGCCGGTGGCTTCGCGACCAGGTGGAGATCGCCCTTCCGACGCTGGATACGCCAGCCCTCGGGCGTCCGGGACAGTCGGTCCAGGTGCCGCCCGAGTAGGGATATCCCCAGGCCGCCATCGGGGCGTCGTTCCACCACCGTCCACATGACCTCCGCCGTCGCGGTGTCTCCGGCGAGGATCACGTCGGGGCTGGAAATGATGTGGAACGAGGTGCCGAGCCCGGCCGTGAGGGTCCGGGCCATGAGTTCCTGGATGGCCTCCGGTCCCTTGGCCCGCCCCATCGGTCCCAGGAGGACCTCACCGTCCTCGGCGAACAGGGCCGCCAACCGCTCCCAGTTGCCCTGATCAAGATGCCGGCCATAATCGACGAACAACTGATGGATCGCATCGCGGTCCTCGAGCCGTTGAAGACGGTCCTCAGCACTTTCCACGGTCACCTCCACTGTCGAAACGTCTGAGCAGCGCTGACCATCATCAGCGTCGCACCGCCGGGTGCAGCGTCTCCTGAGATCGTGTGCGCCGCCCCCCGAACCAGAGCGTCCCGACTCGTCACACGCCCGGCACGATGCGCATGTCACGAACGGCGCCGCCGTCGAGGACGGCCAGGGCCTTCTGGTAGGCGGGGCTGTCGTGCGCGGTCCGGGCAGCCTCGACCGAATCGAACTCGATGAGCACGGTGCGGGTCTTCTCCCCGGCCTCGTAGGTCTGCTCGGGAAGACCCCGGGCTACGAAGGTGCCGCCGGCCGCACGCAGCGCCGGGCCGGCCAGCTCGGCGTACGCCGCCACCTTGCTCTCATCGACGATCTCCTTGTAGATACTGATCCAGTAGGCAGTCATGAAGGCCATCGTGCCCGAGGACGCCACGCAGACGGGTCTCAACCCCAGGACGATCATGCGTAGTGATCGCCAAGACGGCGACGGACGGCCCTCACCTGTCCTGCGCCTCGGTCGCGACCCTCTCGCCGGGATGCTGGCCGAGCTTCGGGGCGGCCCCGGCGATCGGGTCTTCGAGGTCGGTGCCGGCACGAGCTACAACGCCGCGCTGCTCGCCGAACTCACCGGTCCCGACGGGCAGGTCGTCACCGTCGACAACGACGAGGAGGTCACCGAACATCGAGGGCACCGCCGGCGTCGTCGCCGTCCTGCACAGCCTCGCCACCGACACCACCACCCGGGAAACCGCTCTCCTTCTCGACCTCCCCCAGACTCAGCCGGCGCACGTAAGCTGACCGCCCGCGCAACCGGGGAGCGTAGACCCGGATCCGCGCCACTCAGCGGACCGCAAGGCCGGCAGCGGCCGCATAAAGGCAGAGTTCGCGGCGATGGCCGCGCGGCTTGAGGTGCTGTTGCCTCGGTTGAACGAGCGGGACCGGCGGCTGGCGTTGGGGGCGGAGGCGCGTTCCTGGGGGTATGGGGGCATTGCTGCGGTCGCGCGGGCGACCGGCGTCGCGAAGGGGACGATCGCCAGAGGTCGTGCGGAGGTGGACGCCGACCCTGAAGAACCGACACGGGTGCGGGCCACTGGTGGCGGCCGGAAGCGGGCGGAGATCGCCAACCCGGGGCTGTCCGAGGCACTCGACAGCCTGGTTGAGCCCGAAACCCGGGGAGATCCGGAATCGCCACTGCGGTGGACGACGAAGTCGACCCGGTACCTGGCCCGCGAGCTGACCCGGATGGGGCATACGGTCAGTCATTCCGCTGTCGCCACGACCCTGCGCGCCCAGGGCTACAGTCTGCAGTCGACGCGTAGGACGTGGAAGGCACGCAGCAGCCGGATCGCGACGCCCAGTTCCGCTACCTGGGCGCCACCGCCGCGGAGTTCCTCGCCGCCGGCGACCCGGTGATCAGTGTCGACACGAAGAAGAAGGAGCTGGTCGTACGCTTCGGCCAGGCCGGCCGGGAGTGGCACCGCACCGGCGACCCGGAACAGGTCAACACCCACGACTTCCCCCAGCTCGCCGAGGGGAAGGCCATCCCCTACGGCGTCTACGACCTCGCGGACAATTCCGCCTGGGTCTCTGTCGGTATCGACCACGACACCTCCGCGTTCGCAGTTGCCACTATCAGGAAATGGTGGCAAGACATGGGCCGAGACAGGTACCCGAACGCGCGCAGGCTGCTCATCGCCGCGGACTGCGGAGGTTCCAACGGGAACCGCCCCTGGCTCTGGAAGCACGAACTCGCGAAACTCGCCGCTGATACCGGCCTTCAGATCACCGTCAGCCTCATCGCCAACACGACGACCACCACCGGCCTCAGCGTCCGCTGCGAGCTCGATCCCGGCGACTATCCCACCAAGGTCAAGCTCACCGAACAGGACAGGGAGAAAATCCCGATCAGCAGGTATGACTTCCACGGAGACTGGAACTATACGATCAGCCAGCCGGACGATTAACTTATATCAATCCGGACCCTAACCCACGTGACACACTCATCAATCGTCAGGCCGAAAACAGGATCCCCCGAAATCATCCTTGCGGTTTTATTGATTCTCATGCCAGGCCAGTAGTGCGACCCAAGATGCGTTACGGTCTATGGAACTGGTGTCGTATACGGGGCGACCATTGAGAGGTTTAGTGAGTGGTACACGAAGACGCCATACCACCTCTCTTCCTGCGTAGTGAGATCGGCTCTGGCCCGCGCGGACCGATGGGCGAGAAACCGGCAGACGGGGTGGATCGTCCGGATCGATGCCGACTCGTACGCATGCTTCTACCTGCTCATCGGTCTCCCGAACTTCGACCGAGGCCGGGACCTCTCCCCGATCCGTGCTTACCTGTAGCCACAAGATTTTTTCATCCTCGCTAACCTGCGCACAGCGAATTTTGCAATCCCATGCTTGAAAAGCGGCCGGATTGGGAGTGGGTAGTTTACGGACCCATTCTGGCTCGCCCGTAGGGGCGATTAGTGGCTCTTCGCAGTTGGCCGGAATGTGTAGTCGGCTGATCACGCCGCTTTCGGGTGGGCGGTGACTACGGGTAGCCAGTGGGTGGTGCGGGTGGCGCGGGAGGCGACGTAGCGGGCGCGGCGCTGCTGGTTGACGACGTTGCGCAGGCCGTAGGCGGTCCGGTAGAGGAGTTTCGTCAGGCGGTTGATCGCTTCGGCGGCTGCGTTGGACAGGCCGTGGAGGAGCGCGTTGGTGATCTCGACGCGCCAGTCGGAGACCGTCTCGGCGAGGGTGACGACCTCGGGCACGGTCTGGCCGACGGTGGCGCAGTGCTCGAAGAACCTGGTCAGGGCCCGGTCGAGGTCGGTGCGGGTGGTGGCCCGGCCGGTGCGTGCTGGAGAGAGCGCGAGCAGGTCGAGCAGCAGGTTCTTCGCGCGCCAGGCGGCGCCGAGCGCGAAGCCTGCGTCACCGCCGACGTCGGCCAGCGTGGTGAGGATTTTCTTCCGGGCCTCGGGCGAGAGCGTGGCCGGGCCGCGTACCAGCAGCCGCTTGATCTGGTACTCGGGGTCGCCGGCCCGGCCGCGCCGGCCGAGCCGGCCGCGCAGCTGCTGGGTGACCCGGCGGCGGACGTCGCCGACGGCCTTGTTCGCCAGCTGGGCGACGTGGAACGGGTCGGCCGCCAGCAGCGCGTCCGGGAAAGCGGCGCGGGCCGCGGACTTGTAGACGGTCGACAGGTCGAGGGTGACGGCCCTGACCCCGGCCCGCCAGGCGGCCGGCTGGTCGGCCAGCCAGGCGGCGACGGGTCCGGCGGCGCGGCCCTCGACGACGCCGAGCAGGCCGTGGCCGCCGTCGGAGTCGATCAGCACGGTCTGCCAGCGGTCGGCGTCCTCCACGTAGCGGCCGGTGGCCGGGTCGCGGTGCCAGCGAGGAGCACCGCGACGCTGGTCGTCGAGGCCCAGCACCGACACGTCGGGCAGCGGCCCGCCCGCCGAGCGGCGCGCCCTCACCTCCAGCGCGGCCTCCGCCTCGCCAGGCGGTTCCTCGCCCTCCGGGGCCTGCCGCGCCCCAGCACCGGCCGGGGCCGGATCGCAGGCCACGATCCCGGCGGTGTCGGCGACCCGCACGAACGCGCCGTGCGCCGTGTGCCAGCCCGCCTTCAGCGGGGCCGCGGCCCGGCTGACCGGGACCAGCCAGTCCCCGACCAGACGCCCCATCGTCTCCAGCGCGGCCAGCGACACCCGCCCACCCCGGACCGCCAACGCGGTGTCCTCGACGAACCCCCGTCGGCCACAGCCGGTGTTCTCGCAGGCCAGCCGCCGCTTGTGCCAGGTCACCCGCAGCGGCAGCACCACCAGGTGACGCACTGTGTGCCCGACGGTCTCCCGCACCCGGCCCGAGACCGTCCCGCAGTCCGGGCAGCAGCCCACCACCCCCGCCACCGCACGGACGTGGACGGTGTACGACCCGTCCGCCTCCCGCTCGACCAGGTCGACCGCCAGCCCTTCCGGCAGCCCCAGCAACCCGCCCAGCACACAGCCCATACCCTGAGACACGCGCACTCGTTCTCACCTGGTTGATCTTTTCCTTAGACAAGAACGATCATCCCAGGCGGCGGGTGCGCCCCTTTTCTTGGACCAGCCCGCGACTACACCCCGTCACAGTGACCGATCACAGTCAGTCAGCCGGCGAGCACGACACCCGGCCAACTGCGAAGAGCCATCTTTACGGGAGAGGGGTGGATGTCGATTGTTCGGCCGCCAGGCTTGATCAATGTGCGCCACCTCGGTCGGGAGTGTCCCGGCCGCATCCAGAACAACGCCGAACCTGCGTTCAAGTGGGGTTGGATCGAAGTCGAAGTCAACGACCGAGTCAACGCCGAGCGCCCTCCGAGTAGCGTCGTCCGGATCCGGGACAGCCCGACGCGGGATTGGCGACAGAACCCAGCGTCTACGCCACCATTGTGGCCAGTTGCCCCACCGACGCTTCGAGTTGGGTAGCGGAGACAAGCGGCAGACGCGGTACTTTTGCCGGGTGGGTGACCGCCGCCCAGTCGTAGGTGTGGGTCACCTCGGTGCGGCCGTCGTCGGTCGGGGTGAGCGTCCAGGTAAAGCGGTGACCGCCCGTGCGCTGACTCGGTCGGCCGGGCGCCCAGCCGATGACCCGGTTCTCGGTGAAGGTCACGACGTGGTTCTCGATCCGGTAGTCACCCTGCTCGTCGTTGTGCATCGCCATGACGAAGGTGTCGCCGACGGCGCCGATCGGGTCGAGGGTCTCGGCGCGGCGCAGGAAGCCGGTGGCGTCGAGCTCGGGGTGGCGGCGGGGGTCGCGGAGCACCGCGAAGATCCGGTCGGCCGGGGCGTCCAGCACCCGGGAGACGGTGGTGTGGGTCGGGCCGTTCATGGTGACCGGGTCGGGGTAGAACCGGGCCCATGCGATCCGTCCGTCGCGGGTGGTGAGCACCACTGGGCCGCGCAGCACGACCGTCGCCCCGGTCGGGGCGGTGCCCCGCATCTCCCACTCCGACCACAGTTCGTCGCCGTTCTGGGCGTGGCGCAGGATCTCGGCCTGCAGGTCCGGCAGCCCGGCCAGGATCTTCCTCCAGTTCGCGGCGACATGGTCGGAGCCGATAAACCCCTCATGCGGCTTCAGCGGCCGCTCGGCCACGTAGTCGTCCGTGAAGCAGCCGGCGATCCGCTCCGGGATGTGGGAATTGATAGCCACGCGCAACGCTTCCAGGGCCTCGGGGACCATGCCTTCGACTCCTCACTCGCCGGTTCGTCCTGTCGCTGTCCATCGTGATCATCGGGATGCGGCTCGACAACCGGACAACGCCCGGACACCGCCCCTACAGCGGCGGGCATAATCAAGATCGTGAATGATCCGTCGGGACCGGCGCGGAAGGCGCGCAGCTTCGCGGCCGTGCTGCGTGAACTGCGGGAGGCCAGGTCGCTGACCCAGCAGGAGCTGGCCGCCGCCGCGGGCCTGTCCGTCGATGCGGTCAGCGCGCTGGAACGCGGGCGGCGGACCCAGCCCCAGCCGCACACCGTGCGGTCGCTGGCCTCGGCGCTGCAGCTCCGCGACGCCGAGGCCACGGCGCTGCTGTCGACGCTGGGACGGGCGGGGAACGGGGCCCTCGAGATGCCGTCCCGCACGTTGACGTCCCACCCTCCGCCTCCGCCGGCTATCCCGGTGGTCGGGCGGGACGACGAGGTCGCCGAGATCGTCGCCGCTCTGCGTTCCGCGCCGGGCCGGCTGGTGACGCTCACCGGCCCAGGCGGGGTCGGCAAGACCACCGTCGCGCTGTTGGCGGCGCAGACGGTGGTCGCCAACCACCCGGGCGGGGCATTCTTCGCCGACCTCACCGACGTCACCGACCCCGACGACGTCCTCGCCGTCGTCGCCCTCGCGGCGGGAACCCACGCCGACACCGTGACCGGCCTCGCCGTGCACCTTGCCGGGGCGGCGGTCCTGCTCGTTCTGGACAACCTGGAGCGTGTGGCCGCCTGCGCTCCGCAGTTGGTCGAGCTGCTGTCGGCCTGTCCCGGCGCGGTGGTCCTGGCCACCAGCCGCGTTCCGCTGCGGGTGCGTCGGGAACGCGAGATCCGCATCGCCCCGCTGGACCCGGCGGCGGCCGTGCGGCTCTTCAGCGAGCGGCTGACCGCCGCTGGCGCACGATCGCCGACGACGGGCGGGCAGGACGACGATCCCGTCGCGCAGCTGTGTCGGCGGGCCGACGGGCTACCACTGGCCATCGAACTCCTGGCCGCCGCAGCCGCGCGACTCGGCCCCCAGGCACTGCTGGACCGGGTCGATCAGTTGGCGGAGCCGCCTGTGGCCGGCCCCCGGGACCTGCCGGCGCGGCAACGCACCATGGCGGCCACCATCGAGTGGAGCTGCCGGATACTCGGCCCCGCGGCTCGCCGGCTGTTCCCGCGGCTCGCCATCGTCCCGGGCAGCTTCTCCCTGGATACCGTCGACGCGATCGCTGCGCCGGACACGGCGGATGCGGTGGGCGCGCTCGCCGAGTTGATCGAGCACTCGCTGGTCGCCCGCAGCGACGCCGGACAGGTCGCGCGGTTCCGGCTGCTGGAACCGGTACGCCGGTACGCGCTCGAGACGCTCGAACCGACTGAGCGGGAGCAGGTCCAGCGGAGCGTCAGCCAGTGGGCCCTCCGTACGGCGCGCGAACTCGGTGCACGGATCCGGGGCCGCGGCGACATGACGGCGGTGGAGCAGGTCGAGGTCGATCGCGGCGTGCTGCGGCTCGGGTACGACCAGCTCGTCGACGCCCGCCGTCACGACGACGCCGCCGAGCTGCTGTGGTCGGTGTGGTTGCCGATGTGGATGAGCGGGCACACCCGCGAAGGCTTCGCCTGGACCGAACGCCTGCGTGAGGGCGACCTGAGCGAGCGAGGCCGGGCCCGCTGGTTGGTGGCGCGCGCCGGGTTCAACCGCGTCGCCGCGAACCTGTTCGCCACCGCGGAGCGGGCGATGCGGCTGGCCGAACAGGTCGACGACGCCTCCCTGGCCGCGGAGGCGGCGATCTTCGCGTCGGCGGCGGCGCTGCGCCTGGGGGACTTTGACGGTTCAGGGGCTCTGCTGGCTCAGGCCGAGGCGCACGTCACGCAGCGGCTCGACGTTGGGAACGACGTGTGGGCGGCCGTGCACGTGCCCATCGGACGGGGGGACGGCGCGCTGCTGCGCGGCGACCGGTCCGCGGCGATGCGGCATTGGCGGGCGGCCGCAGCCACGGCGCAGGAGGTGGACAGCGGGTTCTCGGTGGCCGCGGTCCTCGCGGAGTGCGCGCAGGCCGCCCGCAGCGAAGGACGTCTGGACGACGCGGCCGTAATGCTCGCCGCCGCCGACGAGCTGGGCCCCCAGCGGGACGGGCACCGGCGTCGGGCGCACCTGGCGGGCGTGGCCGCTGCCGTGGCGGCCGAACTCGGTGACGTGGCCTCGGCGCAGTGGTGGGAGGGCGTGGCGGGACCGGACGCAGCTCCATTGGACACCGATGAGCTCCGCGAGCAGTTCCGGGAGCTGGTCCGGCGCGCCGACACCGTCTCCGGGCAGGACTGAGCTCGACCGTCCGTACCGGCGGCGTCCGGTCGGTGTCTGGTGGTCTCTCGCGAGCGGGGTGGCGAGACTCGAGGTCATCGGGTCGGCCGCCCCGCAGGCCGACCTCCGTCGATCCCGAGGACGTCCTCCAATGGCAGCCGCACCCATCGTGCTCGCCGCAACCCCGCTCACCGGTCACGTCCAGCCGGTCCTGAACCTCGCCCGCCACCTCGTCGCCACCGGACGGCGAGTCACAGTCGTCAGCGGCAGCCGGTTCCGGCCGCAGGCCGAGGCGGTGGGAGCGGCGTTCGTCCCGCTGTCCGGACCGGCCGACTTCGATGACCGCCGCCTCGGTGAGCTGCAGCCGTGGCTGCACGAGCTGGCGCCGGGCCCGGCATTCCTGGAGGCCATGTTCGGCTGGTTCACCGACATGGCGCCCGCGCAAAACGCCGTGCTGCAACAGGTCCTGGCGCAGCAGCCGGACGCCGCCGTCCTCCACGAGGCCGCCTTCTACGGGACGTGGCCGCAGCTGCTGGGAGCGCCCGGGATCCGGCCGCGGCGCACCGTCGGCCTCGGGGTGTTTCCCCTGACCCTCAGCGGCGCCGAGCTGACCATGATGGGTCCCCCTCCTCCGCGCGACGGGCTCGACGTGCGGGGAGCGGCTGCGGCGTTCAACGCCGAACTCGCCGCGCAGCTGGCCAGCGCCACCGCGCGCACCCAGGAGGTCATGGCGGGGCTGGGCGCAACGGCTGCGATGCCGGTCATCAGCGACGCACAGATCCTGCTGCCCGACGTATTCGCCCAGCTCACCGTGCCGTCCTTCGAGTACCCGCGGGTCGACGCCCCGCCGACGCTGCGGCTGGTCGGGGCCCTGCCGCCCGAACCGCCCGCCGCGTGGGAACCGCCCTCGTGGTGGCCAGAGCTGTCGCAGCGCCGGGTCGTCGCGCTCACCCAGGGCACAGTGGCCAACCACGACCTGACCGACCTCGTCCAACCCACGCTCGACGCGCTGGCCGGCGACGACGTGCTCGTCGTTGCCGGACTCGGTAGGCAGGAGGTCGGCGACCTGCGCGTGCCGGCGAACGCACGGGTGGAGCCGTTCATCCCGTTCGACGCGCTCTTCCCACTAGTCGACGCCGTGGTCACCAACGGCGGCTACGGCGGTGTGCAACTCGCCCTGCACCACGGGGTGCCGCTGGTCGTGGCGGGCGCCAGCGAGGACAAGGCCGCAGTGGCAGCCCGGGTCGCGGACTTCGGCGTCGGTGTCGACCTGCGAACCGGCCGCCCAGAGGCCGCGGCGATCGGGCAGGCCGTCCGGCAGGTGCTCGACCAGCCGGCGTTCCGGCGTCGTGCACGGGACCTGAGCGCGGACTACCGGGCCGCCGACCCGGTGCACGCAATCCTCGACATCATCGACGGCACGTGACGCGTGGTGCGGGGTCTCGGGGATCCCCGGTCACCGACACGATCAGAGGGGTGGCCCGGACCAGTCACCGTCGGTGCCGGGATCGCACTGGCCTCGGTGCTCGGGCGGCTCTGGGAGGCGGGCTGGACGCCCACCGATGTCTGGGAGCACACCCGCCGCAACGTCGGTGACGAGACGAGGAGCCTGCTGGTCGACGGCATCGCCGGGTCACCGTGTTCCAGCGCAACGCACCCTACGTGCTGCCCAAGCCGGACTACGCCTACCCGCGAGCGTTACGGGCCCGCTTCGCCGCCGTTCCCGGCTTGCTGCGCGCGTCCCGCTGGCTGACCTATTGGCAGTTCGAACCGCGTTGGATCGGCTTCTCCTTGCTGCCGATTGCTCACCGCGCCCTACCGCTGGCGCTGCTCCCGCCAGCTGCACCGGCGAATCACCGACCCGGCCCTCCGTGACGCGCTGACACCTCGAGACCGCCTCGGCTGCAAGCGAATCCTGATTTCGAACGATTGCTACCCGGCGCTTGCCCGCGACAATGTCGGTGTCGTCACCGCACCGATCGATCGGGCCACGGCCGACGGGCTGGTGACCACCGCCGGGCACCTGCACGAACTGGACGTGCTGGTGATGGGCACCGGGTTCGCCGCAGGGCTGCGCGGAGATCTCTTTGTGTAGTGATCTGTTACTCTAAGTTGCAAGGTATTGTTGCGTCACGAACACGGAGAGGAGTCGGTCGGTAGGTAGCGACTACTCGATGTGATGCTGTGCAGGAGATGGAGGATTGTGGCCCTCCGGCGTCGCCCTGCGGGGGGAGATGTCAAATCACCTTGAGCTGCGTTAGTTGACGACTGTCGTGGTGAGCGTCGAGGAAAAGGCGGTGTAAGAGCCGTCAGATGGGGACCAGAAAGCCGAACGTGAGTGAACCGCTGATGACGTGTCGAGATTTAGGAAACGGCGTCGAAACCGGGGTGTCAATGCGACTCCGGGATGAGCCTGGCGGGTGCCCGTCTATTGGCCAGGTGGCGTCCGGCATGCAGGCGGCGGGATTCTGGTCTGCTGCTCCTGTACGGAACGTGAGAAGGCGCGCGTCGATACAGGGTCCACCGGGCAAAGATGACGGTGGCTCCGAGAGGGAGTGCGTCGAGCGGCGGGAACCGTGAGGCGTTGAGTACCGATGCGATGCGCGCTGGCGGACCGACTCGTAGTAGTGATGAAGCTTCTGTAATGGGAGCGGAGCGAAGGGGTCGGCTCACCTGTGGTTTGCGCACACGAGCAACCGGAGGGGCTCCCTCCGGGAGGACGAGCAACCAGAATATTCTTCTGGGAGGACACGAGTGGGCAAGTTGGATCCGGAAAGTAAACCGTTCGATATATCGAAGCGACTGGTGTGGGAGGCGTACGAGAACGTCAGGGACAACAAGGGTGCCGCCGGGGTGGACGGGTGGTCCGTCGAGGACTTCGAGAAGGATCTGAAGAACAACCTGTACCGAATTTGGAACAGGATGTCCTCGGGGACCTACTTTCCGCCTCCGGTTCGGGCGGTCGAGATACCAAAACCGCACGGCGGAGGGACAAGGATGCTAGGTGTTCCCACCGTCGCCGACAGAATCGCACAGACAGTGGTGGCCCGGCACCTGGAACCCCGTACCGAGTCGATCTTTCATGAGGACTCGTACGGGTACCGGCCAGGGCGGTCGCCGCTGATGGCGGTGGAGAAGTGCCGCCAGCGGTGCTGGGAGAAGAACTGGGTGATCGATCTTGACATCCAGAGCTTCTTCGATTCGGTTGATCATGATCTGGTGGTCAAGGCGGTGAAGGCCAACACCGATCAAAAGTGGGTGGTGTTGTATGTGGAGCGGTGGCTGAAAGCGCCGATCCGGATGCCCGATGGCAGGCTGGTGGAACGGGATCGCGGTACTCCCCAGGGATCGGCCGTGTCACCCGTGCTCGCTAATCTGTTCTTGCACTATGCGTTGGACCTGTGGATGGTCCGGGAGTATCCGGCTGTCCCGTTCGAGAGGTTCGCGGACGACGTTGTGGCGCACTGCGCGACCGAGCGGCAGGCCAGGCAGCTGCTGGGGGAACTGACCGAAAGGTTGGCCAGTGTCGGGCTGCGAGTGCATCCCGACAAGACGCGAATAGTGTACTGCAAGGATCGGAAACGGCGTCAGAACCATGAACAGACGTCGTTCACGTTCCTGGGCTATACGTTCCGCCCCCGGAAGGCCCCGACGAAGGACGGCGGGAGCATGTTCACCGCGTTCCTGCCGGCGATGAGCGGGGAGGCCCTGAAAGACAAGGGCCGTACTGTCAGGCGCTGGCGGCTGCACCTGCGTACCACCTCGGACATCGGGGAAATCGCCGTGTGGATGAACCCTGTCATCCGTGGCTGGATGAACTACTACGGCAGATTCTACCGGACCGAGATGTATGTTCTTCTGCGACGCATCAACACCTACCTGGTGCGGTGGGCGCGGCGGAAGTTCCAACGGTTGAGGGCGTTCAAGCGCGCCAAGCGATGGTGGAACGGGCTCCTGCGAAGGCAGCCCCGGCTGTTCGCCCATTGGGCGTGGATGCCCGATTTCTGACGGATCAGGTGAGAAGAGCGGAGTGACGAGAGATCGTCATGCTCCGTTCTGTGGGAGCCCGGGGGTGAGATCCCCCCGGGCCACCCGGCGAGTGCCCGGTCTAGGACGGCCGAGGTGGAGGCTGCGTTCCGGGCGGTGCCGCGGCACCTGTTCGCGCCCGAGGTGTCGTTGGAGGCGGCGTACGCCGACACTGTCGTGCGGACGAAGTTCGACGCGGACGGGACGGCGACCAGTTCGGTGTCCGCGCCGTGGTTGCAGGCGACGATGATCGAGCAGGCACGCCTGGCGGCCGGGATGCGTTGCCTGGAGCTGGGCTCGGGTGGCTACAACGCGGCTCTTCTCGCCGAGCTGGTCGGTCCGGCGGGCGAGGTGACCACGGTCGACATCGACCCGGACATCACCGACCAAGCCGCCCGCCTCCTCGCCGCGACGGGCTACGACCAGGTCCGGGTCCTGACCCGCGACGGATGGTACGGCGCGGCCGAGCATGCCCCGTTCGACGCGATTATCGTCTCCGCGCAGGCCGTGGACATCCCGTCGGCGTGGGTCGACCAGCTGGTCGACGGCGGCCGGCTCGTCGTCCCGCTACGGCTGCGCGGCCTCGGCCGCGGCGTCGCGTTCGAGCGGCACGGCACCCGGCTCGTCAGCCGCGAGACGCAGATGTGCGGCTTCGTCCGCATGCAGGGCGCCGGCGCGAACCCGATGCAACGCCTTGCACTGCGCGGCGACGAGATCGCCCTGCGGTTCGACGGCAACTACCCGACGAAGCCCGAGCTGTTCGACGGCATCCTCGACGGCCCACGCATCGACACCTGGACCGGCGTGCGCCTCCCGCCGATGACCCCGTTCGACACGCTCAAACTCTGGCTCGCGACCGTGTTCGACGGCTACTGCCAGCTCGACGTCGCGAAGGACGCGGCGACGGAGCCCCTCGCACCCGCGGGCCGCCCTCTCGGCGACGCGGTCGTCGACGGTGCGAGCGTCGCCTACCTGACCTGCCCGAAGATCGCCGAATCGCTGTATGAGTTCCGCGTCCATGCCTTCGGCCCTGATGCCGCCGCCGTCGCCGACGATCTTGCCGACCAGGTCCGCATCTGGGAACGCGACCACCGCGACGGCCCCGACCCCCGCATCACCGCCCACCCCCTCGGAACCCCTGACCGCGCCCTGCCACCGGGCCGGACCCTCGACCGACCGCATGCCCGCATCACCATCACCTGGCCACACCCTGACGACCCGGACGCGACCCACCACGGCTCCCGCCCAGCGCCCAGCTAGCACTCGGTGCGGGGCCGATCGCGACCAAGAAGGACAATTGGTCGAGGGCCGTCGTGGCCCGCCGGCCTCGCTGTACTGCTCGCGGGCCGCGCGGAGGAATGGTGCCCGCTCACCGATAGAGGATGCCTAGTCCCGTGGGGAGGAGGTGCGGATGACGGCGAGGATGTCGAGTCGGCGAATGGTGTCGGCGACGAGATCCTCCAGGTCTCCCTGCCGGGGCCATTGCTGCCGGGGAAGGCCGTCCACGAACAGCACAGGCCACACCCGACGATCTTGTTGGGCGAAATCGTTCGCGATCAGTTGCGGCAGCAGGAGGAGCATCTGCTCTGGTCACAGGGGGAGGGTTCAGCGCCAAGGGCGCCATCGCCAGCGGCGGGGTGAGTAGCGTCCATGTGTCGCCGTGGTCCTGCGTGCCGGTGAGCTGGCGGGCGAGGTCGGCCAGCTGGTTCATGGCGCGCAGACGGTCCACGGTCCGTCCCAGGTCGGTCTCGCGGAGGATGATGTCGAGCAGCCGGGATGGTGAACGTCCCGGCGGATCGTCGCGGATGCGTAGAGCCCAGTAGGCGAGCAGACCCGCATCGGTCGAGGGCAGCCGGGCGCTGCGAGGGGCCGCGCCCAGGGCAACCCGCAGGCGTAGGAGATACCGCAGGGGGTCACGCAGCGCTACGCCCCGTACGGGTAGCACTGGCCGTCGAGGCGTGGCGGTGTGGAAATACTCCTCGACGTGGTCGCGCAGGTCGGGGGCATCCCCGTCGCCGTGGACGACGAGGACGCTGCGGCGTGGCGCGGTGGCGTTTTCGCACCACTGCTGGTAGTAGGACTTTGTTAGGTCTTTGATCGTCTGGTTTGGCTGTTGGGATCTTCGCCTGGTTCGCTGCCTGCTGTGACGCCGGAGGAGATGGAGCAGGTGCGTCCGGTCGTGGAGGAGTTCGCGGCCCGGATGTTCGCGGACCTGCCGCGTAAGGACCAGCGGGCCAAGGGCGAGGCGTATCTGCGTGGGCTGATGCTGGACGGGAAGCGCAAGAGCCTGGTCCCGATGGCCGAGCGCCTCGGGGTGGATCATCAGGGGTTGCAGCAGTTCCTGCGGAACTCGACCTGGGAGCATGGTGAGGTCCGTGCCCGGCTGGCGGGCTGGGCGGTGGACTTCGTGGCCCCGCAGGCGCTGGTCGTCGACGACACCGGTTTCCCGAAGGACGGGCCCGCCTCGCCCGGAGTGGCCCGGATGTACTCCGGGACGTTGGGCAAGGTCGGGAACTGCCAGATCGGGGTGTCCGTGCACGCGGTCACCGACTGGGCGTCGGCGGCGCTGGACTGGCGACTGTTCCTGCCGGCCAGCTGGGACGACACATGCTGCGATGATCCGACCGAGGCCGCGGCGGTCCGCGCTCGCCGGACCCGGGCCGGGATCCCCGCCGACGTCCGGCACCGAGAGAAGTGGCGCCTGGCGTTGGACATGCTCGACGAGTTGGCCGGCTGGGGCGTGCCCGCCCGGCCGGTCGTCGCTGATGCCGGGTACGGCGACGCCGCGCAGTTCCGCCAAGCCCTGACCGACCGGCACCTGGTCTACGTGCTCGGGGTGACCCCCACCGCCACCGCGCACCCGGCCTCGGCCGCACCGGTGACCCCGCCGTACTCCGGGACCGGACGCCGCCCGGTCCCGGCCTACCCGGACCCGCCGTCCACCCTGAAGGACCTCGCCCTGGCCGCCGGCCGGGCCGCGCTGCGCACCGTGACCTGGCGGCACGGCACCCACCACAGCGCGAACAACCCGACCGCGGCGATGCGGTCGCGGTTCCTGGCCCTGCGGGTCCGCCCCGCCGGCCGGTCGGTCACCCGCGCCGACGACCGCAGCCTGCCCGAATGCTGGCTGCTGGCCGAATGGCCCCCCGGCAAGACCGAACCCACCGACTACTGGCTCTCGACCCTGCCCGCCGACATCCCCCTGCGCCAACTGGTACGCCTCGCGAAGATCCGCTGGCGGATCGAACACGACTACCGCGAACTCAAGGACGGCCTCGGCCTCGACCACCACGAAGGACGTTCCTTCCTCGGCTGGCACCGCCACGTCACCCTCGTCTCCGTCGCCCAAGCCCTGTGCACCCAGCTACGCCGCACCCCAAAAGCCCCTGCGCCGGCCTGACCCTCTACGGAGTCCTCCGTAGCCTCCAGACCCTGCTCAACGTCTGGACCGGCGCCTGCCGCACCTGCCACCGCCCCTACGACCCGTCACAGGGCAAATCGCCACAACTCCTCGGAGTCACCTAACAAAGTCCTAGTAGCTCGCCGTGAAATCGGTGAGCGCAGCCTGCACGTCCCTGATCTTCCCCTTTCGTGCAGAACCTACTCAATCACCATCCGGCCGGTCAGCTTGGCGGAACTTGTCACGGCGTCGCCGTGCGGCCGAGGGCTGCGGACCGACCCGTCGGACTGAAACAGGTCGAGGATGTTGTACGTCGCGAACCGAACCTGAGCCATGTCATGATCCCCTTCCCGTGTGCAGATCGCCGATTCGGGACCGCGGCGAGTCGGCTTCGGCGCCAGCTAGTTTTCCTTCCTCGCGCCGGTCGGCCGGAGCGACGCGGGATCGATGCGGCAGATCGAGGGGCCATCCGACCGAACGGTCGGGTGGCCCTCCGGCGTTGTATCGCCCGCCCGGCGGGCGCGGGTGCGCGGTGGTGGGACGCTCGCCACGTCGGCGGGGATCCGTTCCAGGACACCGCCCGCGAAGACGTCGTACAACGGCAGGGTCTCCAGGTGGACATATCCGATGTGGCAGTCGCAGACGGCCACCGGGCAGGGACGTGGACCCAGGGCGGCGCGATAGGAGCCGTCGTAGAGATTGCCGATCTCGGTACGGACGACGTGGCAGCGACGGACGGTGCCGTCACCGTCCACCGAGATGACCGATTCACCGGTACGGCACGGCATCCCCGCGCTGGGGTGGGGATGCCGGCTGTAGGGGAAAAGCGGGTCGAGCGCCGTCCAGCAGGCCGCCTCCGCGTCGCTGTAGGCATGTCCCTCGGCGGCGTTCACCCACAGGTAGATGTGGTCGGGCAGGTCGGCGCGCAGGCGGCGGGCGGCCGACAGGTGGCCGGGCAGGCCGACGACCCCGACGCTGTAGCGGGCACCACGGGCGGCCAATTCCCGGCAGCTGGCCAAAAAGCGGTCGTATGGGACCTGGCTCGGGTGGTACGTGCACCACAGGGCGAGGGTGTCGAGGTCCGCGTCGGCCAGCCAGTCGGCGCGGCTGCTGAGATTGGTCTGGATCGCGACTCGGCGGACATGCGGCAACCGGCTCAGCTCGGCCAGCGTGCGGCGGTACCAGGACCTGACCAGTCCCTCACCCCAGGGCGTGAACAGGACCGAGAGCCGGTCGCCGGTCTGCTGCCGGGCCCACTGCGCGAAGCGTTCCAACGCGAGCCGGTCGGCGATCAGCTGTTCGCGGGTGTCCCGGCGCTTGGCGAACGGGCAGTAGGGGCAGTCGAAGTCGCAGGAGGCGAGCGGGCCCCGGTACAGGATTGTCAGTTCGATGGTGATCTCCTCATCGGGCGCCGTACGCGCTCATCGCGGCCCGCACGGCCGGGGAGAACAGTTCGGGGCCGAGCGCGTCGGAGTGGGCCAGACCTTCCGGGGACAGCCGCAGCCGCCCCGCACCGGCGGACCTGTCCAGCCAGCCGCGGGCGTCGAAGTGTTCCAGCTCGGGGGCGAAGTCAACCTCGGGACGGGCGCCGAAGCGGGCCAGGTAACCCTCGACCGCCATGCCCTCGGCCTGCAACAGCGACTGCAGCAGATGGCGGCGGCGGGCCTCGTCGGCGTTGATGCGCCGGCCGAACTCGGCGTGGGCGAAGTCCTGCGCATCGCGGCTGGCGTAGTCGTCGATGATCGAGCGGACCTCCCGCAGGCCGACGGCGTAGTCGAAGCTGTAGTGCAGGGTCGAGGTGTATGAGCGGGCCCCGCACCCGAGGCCGATCATGCCGTCGGTCTGGCACGCGTGGTCCGCGCCGCCGACCACGGGAGCGTCGGCGCGCCGGAACATGCGCATGGACATCTGCTCATAGCCGTTCTCCAGCAGCCGGTCCCGGCCGTGGCGGTACAGGCGCAGCCGCTGCCGGTCCCAGTCCGCCCGCGTCGCCATCGGGTCGAGCCGGCCGAGACCGGTGAGGGGACGGACGTACAGCGGGTAGAGGTACAGCTCCTCGGGTCTCCAGGCCAGCGCCGCGTCCAAAGAGTGCTGCCAGGAACGCTCGGTCTGACCATCGATGCCATAGATCAGATCGATGTTGAGGATGGGGATGCGGGACTGGCGGATGCGGGACAGCGCGGCCTCCACATCGGCGCGGCGTTGCGGCCGCACCGCCGCCCGCGCCTCGGCCGCCACGAAGCTCTGAACTCCAAGGCTGAGCCGGGTCGTTCCGCGCGCGGCGAGGACCGCCAGCCGCTCGGCGGTGGCCGTCGACGGTGAGGCCTCGACGGACAGCGGGATCGCGGCGAGGTCCGCGCCCAGGTGGCGCTCGGCGATGTCGCAGAGACGTTCCAGCTCGGCCGCGTCGAGGAAGGTCGGGGTGCCGCCGCCGAAGGCCGCCGTGGCACAGTGCCACCCCCCGCTCTCGCCGAGCGCCGCGCGGACTGCGCCGGCCTGCCGTTCCAGCGCGTCGAGATAGGCGGTGACCAGCCCGTCGGGGGCACCGATCCGGGTGAAGAGATTACAGAAGCCGCAGCGCACCTCGCAGAACGGAATATGCAGGTACAGCGCCAGGGCACTCTTCGCCTCGGCCGCCCACAGATCGCGCAGGGCGGGACGCGGACGCAGCCTGCGGTAGGCGGTCTTGTGCGGATAGGCGTACACGTAGCTCTGGTAGGGGCTCAGGGACGCGGCGGCGGCGGTGCCGGCAACGGTCATCGGGCTGCCGCCAGGGGAAAGTGGGCATACGGCACGGTCCAGACGGCCTCATGGCCGATCCGGTGGCCGGTATAGCCGTCCTCGCCGTACGCGGTGCCATGGTCGGAGCAGACGATGGCGAAGCACCGGCCGCGGCTGCTGGCGGCCGCGAACAGGCGGCCGATATGCCGGTCCACATACTCCAGCGCGGCCGCGTGGGTGGCGCGCGAATCGCCGTCCTCGCGGGAGGCGCCCGGCAGGTGGAACCAGTTGGGCTGGTGCAGCGCGGAGACGTTGACGAACAGGAACAGCCGACGGTCGGACGGAAGGTCCGCCACCACCAGCTCAGCCCGTCGCACCTGGGCCTCGAAGGAGGTCGGAGAGCGCACCCCGAACTCCGGTTCCCAGTAGCTGTCCTGGAACAGGCCCGGCAGCACGGAACCGAGCGGCCCCTGCCGGTTGAAGAAACCGACGCCACCGACGCACACCGTCCAGTACCCGACCGCGGCCAGTCCTGTCACCAGGTCGGGGGCATCGAAGATCCAGGTGCCGTCGGCGGTGGTCTCGCTGCCCGCGAACCGGGCGGCGAACAGCCGGGGATGGTGACCGGGGACGGCCGGCGTGGGCAGGAAACCGGCGAAGATCGCCTGATGGGAGGCGTAGGTGAAGCTGGCCGGCGCGTGCCGTTCCTCCCAGGCTCCGCCGGGAAGATGGCGGGCGAGGTTCGGCAGGCGGCCGGCCGCGGTCAGCTCCGCGGCGACGTCGTACCGCAGCGTGTCGAGGGTGACGAGCAGCAGATCATGGCTGCCGACGACGCCGTTCATGTCAGGCGGCACCACGGTGCGCCTCCTCCCGCCGCAGGACGGCGGCGACCTGCGCGGAGTAGGTGTCCAGGCGCTCGGCGCCGCCGCCCGCGAGTCCGCTTAGCCGCGGCAGCAGGTCACCGAAGGCGTTGACCTCGCCGAGGGCGAACCGGCGCCATCCGATCGCCGGCAGCACGTCCACGCCGACGCACAGGGTGCGCGGAAAGCACGCCGCCGCCCGCTCGGCGATGGACAGCGCATCGACCCAGCGCCCGCCGGCGCCGTCGACGGCGGCCCGCAGCCGCCCGAGGTCGCCCCGGGCACCGCCAAGATGGAGGTTGGTCATGGGGTGGCGGCTGGTCCGGGCAACCGCGTGGGTGACTCTCCCGGCGACCACGACCATGCGCAGGTCGCACGGCCTGCCGTCCAGGGCGGCCTTGGGCAGCCAGCGCTCGACATGCAGGCCGTCCGGGGCCAACGCGTCGATGAGCGCCGCCACCTCGGGCTCGGTGTCGTACTGGCGGACCCGCAACGAGTTGAACAGCCGTCCGTCGGGGGTGATCTCCACGGAGGTTGTCGCCCTGACCCGGCCCGCCCCGCCCAGCGACAGCGCCACCACGCCGGAGGCCGACGAGCCGTGCGCGGGTTTCACGAAGGCCCGTGGCATCCGAGCGGCCCCCAGCCGCTCCCGGAGGTCGTCCCAGCCGCCCAGTGGGCCGGCGCAGGCACGATCACGCGTCGGCCCTCCGCCGGCCGTCTCCCGCCCCCGGCTCGCCGCCGGGGCGGGAAGGGCCTCGGGCACCGGGATCCCGGCCGTGCTCAGCCGAGCGTGGCAACGCCGCTTGTCGAACATCACCGCGATGTCCTCGGGGTCGGCCAGCAGTTCGGCTCCGGCGGCCGTGGCGGCGCGCGCCACCGCACCCACCGCCGCGGTGAAGCTCCGGTACCACCGGGCCGTGCCCTCGACCCGGGTCGGATGGTCAGCGCCGCGCAACAGCCGGTCGACCTCGGCGTCCTCGCCCGGGGAGTCGATCCGCACCACCTCGCCGGGCTCGAACGCGTACCGGCCGCTCAGCACCTCCCGCCAGGCAAGCGTCCGCGGCTGCGGGAGCCCGGCGCCGCGGACGGCAGCGGCGAACATCGTCACCCGGCGGTTGCCCGGATTGCCGACCGTGACGAAACGGACGGGGCTACTCGGAGATGGCGACATAACGCCGGTTCTCCTCCTCCGGCGCCTCCGGCTCGGAGAGGTCGACCTCCACCCCGGCGGACCCCAGGGTGGCCTGGACGCGCTGCGCCACCGCGTCGCTGATGAAGTGATGGTGCAGGTCCAGCCGGCCGAGATGGGTCAGCGGCTGGCCATCGAGCAGGGCCGTCGCGCCGTCGTCGGAGAGGGCACCGAGCGACAGGTCCAGCGAGGTCAACCGGGCGACCACCGGGGCGGCGGCGACCGCGGCGGCGATCTCGTCCTGAAGCTCGCTGTTGCGCAGGGCAAGGTCGCGCAGGGCCGGGAGGCGGCTCCCGGCCAGGATCGGCTCGAGATCGCCGACGGTGGCGTCGCCTCCGTAGTCGTCCACGCCGAGCCACAGCTCGAGGTGTTCCAGCGCGGGCAGGTCGCTGGCGGCGACCCCGCGCACCACCTCCCCGGGCAGACCACCCGACTCGATGACGAGGCGGCGCAGGCTCTCGTGGCGCACGGCGGGGAACCGAAGCGCCGTGCCACCCCGGATGCCCAGCTCACGCAGCGCCGGGTAGGCCGTCAGCACCGGCGTCACGTCTGACTGCTGGATCCAGGAGATCTCCGCCTCCTCCACCACCAGATCGCCGAGGAACACGGCCCGCACCCCGGTCAGCCGGTCCCGCGCGGCGACCAGCGACTCCACGACCTCCTCGGAGCCGCTGTCATACACCTGTCCCCACTGACCGATGACCAGAGCCCGGATCCCGGCGGGCTCCACCGCGCCGAGGAACCTGTCCCACAGGTCAGGGAAGCTCTCGTCATGGCGATTGTCGAAGGGGTCGACGGCCAGCCTCCAGGCCACCGCGTCAGGCGCGGGCAACGCGGTCAGGGCTTCGCCGCGATCGGGGAAGTCGAAGACCGGCAGGCTGTGAAACTCTGCCAGATGCTCGTAGAAAAACATATCTCGAGGTCTCCTGAACACGGCCGAGGGTGATCGAGCGAGTCAGGTTTTTCTACCGCCCGGCACCGACAGTTTCGGGCGGCGGGCCGCTTCCGGGCCGATTCAGGACCATCGGCTCCTATGCGGACAGCCCCAGCGCGGCCATCCGCCGGCCGTGGGCGGCCATGATCCGATTGAAGATCCCGGCCAGCGCGTCGAATCGGCCCGGAGCGCATCGCCCTGCTCGCCGCCGACCTGGCCGACAGCACCAGCCGGGCCACGCACGAACGGGACGCACGGCGACAGACACTGCGCCGCACGCTGGGCGACATCGAACGCCGCAAGGCCAACCTGCTGCGCCAGGCCGCCGACGGCGACCCAGACGACCCGTTCACCAAAGGTCTACGCGCCACCTACAACCAGCTCGACGACCAGCACCGCACCACCGGCACCGAACTCGACGCGCTGGACGCCGCCGCGGACACCGACGGCGCCACGAACGGACCGGACGCCAGGCGCCTGCTCGAAGCCCTGCCGCAGCTGAGCCTCACCTTGCACGACGCTCCTGATGCCCTGCAACGGACCCTCTACGACGTCACACAACTGGCCATCCAGGTCGACCATGACCAGAAAGAGATCACGATGAAGATCAAAATTCCGGAAGACCGGATCGACGCGGTCGCCGGTGCCGCGACCCGCGTCCCGTCGGGCGCTACATCACAGGACGCATCCGTGCAACTGCCTCGGAGTGAGGATTATGTACGTACCCCGGGTGGGATTCGAACCCACACTGTCGGTGGTTTGAGCACCGTCTCTCTGCCGTTGGAGTACCGGGGCCGGCGGGTGGAGCGTGGTCGGGCGGGTGGGACCGCTGCGGAGGCGACCGGGCGGACCTGGGCGGAGAGATCGGTGATCGATCCGGTCCGGAACGTCTCGTCCACGACTCTATCCGGGTAGGGTGCGTTTCGACCTCCCGCCCTCCTCTGCTCGGGCAGGATGTCAACCTGACTCCCCTGCCCTGTCACACTAGGGTCACACCTCCGAGACCAGGAGTACGACTCGATGAGCCAACCCTCCTCGAACCCGCGCCGGGTTCTGATCGCCGAGGACGAAGCGCTGATCCGGCTCGACCTCAGGGAGATGCTGCAAGAGGAGGGCTACGAGGTCGTCGGGGAGGCCGGCGATGGCGAGATGGCCGTCAACCTCGCCGGCAAGCTCCGGCCCGACCTGTGCATCCTCGACGTGAAGATGCCCAGGATGGACGGGATCGAGGCCGGCGCGAAGATCGCCAAGGACCGCATCGCCCCCGTGGTCATCCTCACCGCGTTCAGCCAGCGGGAGCTGGTCGAGCGGGCCCGCGAGGCCGGCGCCATGGCCTACGTCGTCAAGCCGTTCCAGAAGAAGGACCTGCTGCCCACGATCGAGATGGCGATGAGCCGGTTCACAGAGATCGTGAGCCTCGAGGCTGAGGTCGAGGACCTGCAGGGCCGGCTCGAGGCCAGGAAGATCATCGAGCGGGCGAAGGGTGTGCTCCAGACCGAGCACAGCATGACCGAGCCCGACGCCTTCCGCTGGATCCAGCGGACGTCGATGAACCAGCGTCGGACGATGCGTGCCGTCGCCGAGGCCGTGCTGTCGGGCGAGGCGCTGCCCGGCTCGTGACGTCCCCGTTCGTGCCGCCCCCGGCAACCCCGTCCGTGCCGTCCCCGGCAACGCGCGGGCCGGGGGCCGGGTGAGCGACGCCTCGCCGCCGGGATCAGCGTCGATCCCCGGTCCCGAGGACGCGCCGCAGCCGTCCCCCCGAGCACCGGAACCCGTTTTGGCGGACGTCCCCGCGCCCGCGCCCGGATCGACCGAGGCCGCCACTTCCTCCCCAGGCGCCGAGGCCTCAGGCCCAAGCGCCGAGGCCTCGGGCCCAGGCACAGGGGCCTCAGGCCCAGACGCGGAGGCCCCCGCGCCCGCTCGAGCGACGCCGGGGTCCGCGCGACCGTGGCGGGCCCGAGCGGGTCATGCGCGGGCGGCCCTCGCGGCGGTCGCCGGCCGGATCGGGCGGTGGACCCGGGCGCGGTGGCGCACCTGGCGGGGTCGGGCGATCCTCGCCGCGATCATCGCTCTGATCCTGGCCGTGCCGTCGGCGCTGGGGCTCATCCTGGCCACCGTCCTCGACGGCGACGGCGGCGGCGACGTCCCCGTGACTCGGGTGGCCACCCTCGGCGTCATGGCACCGCTGTCGGGTGATCTGTCCGCCGATGGAACGAGCGTGCGCAACGCCGTCGCGCTCGCCGTCGAGGAGGCCAACGAGTCGGGGGCGATCCCGGGCTGGCGCCTGGAGCTGTCCACCCGCGACGACCTGTCCCGTCCGGACGGGGGAGCCCAGGCCGCCGACGCCTTCACCGCCAACGACCGCCTGATCGGCGTCGTCGGGCCCTTGAGCTCGCTCGTGGCCAGGGTCGCCCTGCCCACGCTGAGCGCCGAGGGCATCCCGGTCGTCTCCCCGTCCAACGCCGATCCCACCCTCACCGGCGCCGGCACCGACCCGCGCACCCGCCCCTACCCGACCTACTTCCGGCTCGCCGGCACCGACGAGCTGCAGGCGCGGGTGGCCGCCGAGTACGCGGTGCGGACGCTCGGCCGCCGACGCATCGCCGTCGTCGACGGGGAACCCCGCTACGGCACGACGCTCGGCGGCCGGTTCGCGGTGCGCGCCGCCGCGTTGGGGGCAACGGTCACGTCGGTCTACCAGGTCCAGGGGGACGACCCCGACGGGTCCGAGCTGGACGCGACCGCGGAGGCGATCGAGCAGGAGGCCCCCGACCTGGTCTACCTCGCCACCGGTGCGGCATTCGCCGGGAAGCTGCGCACCCGGCTCGCCGAGGCGGGTGGGTCGATCCAGGTCATGGGTTCGGACGCGCTGCTGCAACGCCGCTACACCGACGACGCGAAGTCGGCCGCGGACGGGGACCTGATCACCAGCCTGCTGGTCCCGCCGACGAGGCTGCCGGCCGCCGGTGCATTCGTCGCCGACTACTCCCGGCGGTTCGGCGGTCCGGCGGACGACGACGGCAGCACGACCCCGAGCGGCGCCGACAGCACCGACGGGTCCGACGGGTCCGACGGGTCCGACGCCAGTAAGCGGAATCGCGACGACGCCACCCCGACGGCCGCCACCCGCGTTCCGGCCGCGACGCCTACTCCGGCTGGCTCCCGCGCCCCGACCGACCCGCGTACACGGACCGAGACTCCCGCGCCGGCGCGCGTGCCCGCGTCCGCCCACGCGTCCGCGTCCGCCCACGCGTCCGCCCACGCGTCCGCGTCCGCCGAAGCGGCCGCGGTCGCGCCGACGGGTGGCCAGCCGACATCGCCGCCGCGCGAGAGCCGGCAACCGGACGCGCGGGAGGCGGCCGGGAGCGGCTCCGGCAGCGGCGACAGGGCTGCGGCGCAGCGCCGGCAGGTGGCCCACGACGCCGCCGTCGAGCTCGCCCAACGTCGCGCCGAGGCCATTCCCGCGGTGGCCGCCTACGCCTACGACGCGGCGCGGACGATCATCCGGGCGGCGGCGACGGTGCTGCCCGGCCGTCCGGCCGTCGACGCGGCTGCCCGACACGACATCGTGGCCGCGATCGGCCGCGACTCGTTCGCCGGCGTCACGGGCTCCGTCGGCTTCGATCGCTGGGGGGACACGCGCACGCCGCGGGTCGCCCTCTACACCGTGCTCGGGGGCCGGCTCGTCGCCCTGACGACCTGGACCTGACCCGCCGGTCGGTTCCGCGGCGCTGCGGGTCGGACCCCGCTGAGTGGGTGTGACCCGCGGTCCCACGTCCGCGTCCACTCCGGGAAACCACTCAAGGCTACGACACGCTCACTACGAGCTTTCCTTGGTCGGTATCGCAGGCTAGGTTTCGTCACAACAAGTCGTCGATCGGTCACTTGATTACCTCGACGACATTCCGGCGGACTCCGGCGCCCCGGGTGCCGACACCAGCAGCGAGGTGCTGCGGAAGGACGTGTCATGAGCGGTCCTGGACGGCGATGGGCAGTGCTCGGGGCCGCGGGGGTGCTGACGGCCGCGGCCGCGCTCGGCGGGTGCGGCGGCTCCACCGCCGAGGTCGGAAAGAAGGAGTTCGTCGTCGGCTTCCAGGGGCCGCTGTCCGGCGACAACCAGCAGCTTGGCATCAACGCCTACGACGGCGTGCTGACCGCCGTCGACCTGGCCAATCGACGCGAGGATCTGCCGTTCCGGCTGCGGCTGGTCGCCTCGGACGACCAGGGCGACCCCGATGAGGGCCCGACCGCCGCGCAGAAGCTCCTCGACAACCCGGGCGTCGTCGCCGTCGTCGGACCGGTCTTCTCCGGGCCGACGAAGTCGAGCGAGCCGCTCTACTCTCAGTCCGGCCTGCTGTCGGTGAGCCCGTCGGCGACGGGCCCGGCGCTCACCGACCTCGGCTTCCTCACCTTCTACCGGGTGATCGCCCCCGACACGGTCCAGGGCGCGGCCGCAGCCGAGTACCTGACCAAGGTGCTGAAGGCGACGAAGGTCTACTCGCTGGACGACCGCAGCGAGTACGGCACCGGCCTGTCCGGGGCGCTCGAGCACGCGCTGACCGCCCACGACGTCAAGGTCGTCCACGACGGCGTCAACCCGACGAAGGACTACACCTCCCAGGCCACGAAGATCATCGGGGAGCGGCCGGACGTTCTCTACTACTCCGGCTACTACTCGGAGCTCGCCCTCCTGACCAAGGCGCTGCGCAGCAAGGGCTTCACCGGGAAGATCGTCAGTGGGGACGGGGCCAACGACGACCAGCTCATCCGCGAGGCCGGCGTCGGAAACGCCGAGGGCACGCTGCTCACCTGCGCCTGCGGGGATCCGAACAGCGATCCCGCCGCGGCCGGTTTCGTCGCCGAATACCGGACGGTCAACAGCGGGGCCCGACCGGGCACGTACTCCGGCGAGGCGTACGACGCCACCAACGCGATCATCGAGGTACTGCGCAAGATCGGCCCCGGGGCTACCCGGGAGTCGGTCGCGGCCGCGTTCGGCTCCGTGAACGTCCCCGGTGTCACCAAGCAGATCCGGTTCCGCAAGAACGGCGACGTGGAGGGATCGACGGTCTACCTCTACGAGGTCCGCAAAGGGAAGCGGACCGTGCTCGGCCCGGTCCAGTCACTCGTCAGGCCGTGACCCCGCGGCGGGGCCCCGGTTCCGCCGCCTACCCCGGGTCTGCCCGCGTCACGCGGGCGGACCCGGAGGTGTGCCGTCTGAGCTGCTGTGCCGTCTGGGCTGCTGTGCCGTCTGGGCTGCTGTGCCGTCTGGGCTGCTGTGCCGTCTGGGCTGCTGTGCCGATCGTGCCGCAGGACCCGTCGGTCAACGGGACCGGCCGGGCCGCAGACAGGGAACCAGGGTCGACCGCCCCGGTCGGGATTCGCGACCGGGGATTCGAGGTTGAGGCACCCGGGATCGACTTTGGTGCCGTCCGGACCTTCCCCGCGTCCGGGCGTTGTCTACTCGCCCGTCCCGGGTGCCACCGGCGATGAGATTAGGCCGGTCCATGCATCTGGTCAACGCATCGGAGTGGTCCGGTGTGTCCGTTCGGGCATCCTCGGCGGTGGGTAGGAGAACCGGGAAATACTGAGATCAGGGCGATCCGTGTGCGGTTTTCGTGTCCCGGTCGGCGGCGGGCCGCTCCCGATCAGCTCGGGCCGGATGCGTCCGGGCCGGTCGGCAGCCCGCTGCGGATCATGCAGGTGAGGCGGCAGGTGCAGGTTACGCGGCCGGCGTCGTCGGTGATCCGGATGTCGTAGGTGACGAGGGTGCGCCCGCCACGGATGCGGGTGGCGACGGCGGTGACGGTGCCCGAGGTCGCCGACCGGTGATGCGAGGCGCTGATCTCGATACCGACGGCCATCGAACCGGGCGGCGCGTCCAGGTTCGCCCCGACCGAGCCCAGCGTCTCGGCGAGCACCACGGAGGCGCCGCCGTGCAGGAGACCGTAGGGCTGCCGATTGCCCTCGACGGGCATCGTGGCGACCAGCCGCTCGGGGCTCGCCTCGGTGAGCAGGATGCCCATCCGCCGCTCGATCTCCCCGCGCGCGGCGTTGATCTGCGCGGCGAGCCGAACCGCATCGGCCGCCACGACGCCGGCCTCCACGGAGGTTGCCCCTGCGACGTCGGCCTCTGCAGCGTCGGCCTCTGGGACGTCGGCCTCGACGCGCCGGCCCCGGCGGCCGTTCGCGCTCCCGCCCCCGCCGCTGCCCTGGATCGGGGCGATGTCGTCGGCCGCGGGCGCGGCATCGGCAGCGGTCATGACCGCCAGCCTAAACGACCAGATCCCGTCGGCCGGCCGACCAGCCACGATCTGTGGCCGAACCCTGGCGCCGGGCCACCGACCCCCGCGAGGCAGGTGTCCAGATGGCGACCGTCCGGCGGGGCAGGAAGCGGCGTGGCAGGCAGCCGAGATGGCGGGCGTCTGGCGGGGCGGGCATCCGGTCAGTGCAGGCACCCGGTGAGTGCAGGTATCCGGTGAGTGCAGGCACCCGGCGAGTGAGTGCAGGCACCCGGCGAGGGGACACCCGGTCGACAACTGCAGGAGGTTGATGGCAGCTCCGGGCGTTGGCATGGTCGTCAACCCCTGCCGGCCGCAAGCGCGACGGAGGGCGGACGGACGGCGGGACGGGCGGCAGCCGGTGGCGTGGTCCGGGCGCGCAGTGGCCCCCTCGCCGCGACGGACCGCCCACACGCGACGAAACTGTCGGACGCACGGCCTAAACTCGCCGCGTGTCCGTCACCACGTCGAACTCGTCCGCCGACCAGCCGGCTCCGTCCGCCGTCCACGCAGGGTCCGCCGTCCACGCAGGGTCCGCCGTTCAAGCAGGGTCCGCTGCCGATGCAGGATCCGCCGCTGAGGCGGAGTCCGCCGCGGCGGCCCGGCCGAGGAAGCCGCGCGCCGCCCGCCGGTCCACCGCCGCGTCGACGCCGACGGCTGACGCGCCGACGGCCGAGACGGATACGGAGACGGCCGAGACTGAGACGGAGACGGCCCGGACGGGGAGGACGGCGGCTGCGAGCACGGCGACGGCTGCGGCGACGGCTGCGAAGGCGGCGACGGCTGGGGGGAAGACGGCTGCGGCGAAGTCGGCCGTGGCGAAGAAGGCGGCGCCCGCTTCCGCGGTCCCGCGGCTGCTGCTGCTCGACGGGCATTCGCTGGCCTACCGCGCGTTCTACGCGTTGCCGGTGGAGAACTTCTCCACCACCACCGGCCAGCCGACCAATGCCGTGTACGGATTCACCTCGATGCTCATCAATGTCCTGCGCGACGAGAAGCCGACCCACGTGGCGGTCGCCTGGGACCTGCCGACGCCGACCTTCCGCCACACCCAGTACGCCGAGTACAAGGCGGGCCGCTCGGAGACCCCGGCCGACTTCGTCGGGCAGGTCAGCCTCATCCACCAGGTGTGCGACGCGCTCGCCGTGCCGGGGGTCAGCGCCGCCGGCTACGAGGCCGACGACGTGATCGCGACCCTCGCGACCGCGGGCGCCGCGGTGGGGATGGACGTGCTGGTCGTCACCGGCGACCGCGACGCGTTGCAGCTCGTCAATGAGCGGGTCACGGTCCTGATGACCCGCAAGGGCATCTCCGACATGACCCGGTTCACCCCGGACGAGGTGCAGGCGAAATACGGCCTGTCGCCGGTGCAGTACCCGGATTTCGCGGCGCTGCGCGGCGACCCGTCCGACAACCTGCCCTCCGTGCCGGGAGTGGGGGAGAAGACCGCCACCAAGTGGATCCAGCAGTTCGGGTCCCTCGCCGAACTGGTGGACCGGGCCGACGAGATCGGCGGGAAGACGGGGGCGTCGCTGCGCGCCCACCTGGCGTCGGTCATCCGCAACCGTTCGCTGACCGAGCTGTCCCGTGACGTCCCGCTCCCCGTCGGCCCGGACGGGCTGCGCCTGCGCCCCTGGGATCGCGAGGCCGTTCACCAGTTGTTCGACACGCTGCAGTTCCGCGTCCTGCGTGAGCGCCTCTACGCGGCCCTGGCCACCGCCCCGCCGCCCGTCGAGGAGGGTTTCGACGTCGAGCTGACCACCCTCGGTCCCGACGAGGTGGCCCAGTGGCTCGACGAGCACGCCCGCGGGGTCGGCCGCACCGGACTGCACGCCCGCGGAACCTGGGGGCGGGGCACGGGTGTGCTGTCCGGCCTCGCGCTTGCCTCCGCCGACGGCGCCGCGGCCTGGCTCGACCCGACCCAGCTCACCCCAGCGGACCTGGCGGCGCTCGGCGGCTGGCTCGCCGACGCGCACCAGCCGAAGGCGGCGCACGACGTCAAGGGCCCGATGCTGGCTCTCGCGGAGCTGGGCCTGACGCTGGCCGGCGTCACCAGTGACACCGCCCTCGCCGCCTACCTGGCCCTGCCCGGCCAGCGTTCGTTCGACCTGGCCGATCTGGTCGCCCGCTACCTGCACCGGGATCTGGCCGTCGAGCCGGCCGGCAACGGCCAGCTCACCCTCGACGGCTCCGGGGAGGCGGAGGAGTCCCACGCGGACGCGGTGCGGGCCCGCGCGTGCCTGGAGCTTGCCGACGAGCTCGACGCGGACCTGGAGCGCCGTTCCGCCGCGGTCCTGTTGCGGGACATGGAACTTCCGCTGGTCACGGTCCTCGCCGGGATGGAACGGGCCGGCATCGCCGCCGACCAGGATCATCTGACCGAGCTGCAGAAGCACTACGGCGGCGAGGTCACGGCCGTCGCCGCACAGGCCCATGAGATCGTCGGCCGGACGTTCAACCTCGGTTCCCCCAAGCAGCTCCAGCAGATCCTGTTCGACGAGCTCGGCCTGCCCAAGACCAAGAAGATCAAGACTGGCTACACCACCGACGCCGACGCCCTCGCCTGGCTCGCGGTCCAGTCCGACCACCCGCTGCTGCCGGTGCTGCTGCGCCACCGGGACGTGGCCCGGCTCAAGACCGTCGTCGACTCGCTGCTGCCCATGATCGACGATGCCGGCCGCATCCACACCACGTTCAACCAGATGATCGCCGCCACCGGGCGGCTGTCGTCCACCGATCCGAACCTCCAGAACATCCCGATCCGCACCGCCGAGGGGCGCCAGATCAGGCGCGCCTTCGTCGTCGGCCCCGGTTACGAGACCCTGCTCACCGCCGACTACTCGCAGATCGAGATGCGGATCATGGCGCACCTGTCCGGCGACGAGGGCCTCATCGAGGCGTTCGGATCGGGCGAGGACCTGCACACCTTCGTCGCCGCAGAGGCGTTCGGCCTGCCCGTCAGCGAGGTCGACCCCGAGCTGCGGCGGCGGATCAAGGCGATGTCCTACGGGCTGGCCTACGGGCTGTCGGCGTTCGGTCTCGCCAGCCAGCTCGGGATCGCCCCCGACGAGGCGCGCGAGCACATGGACGCCTACTTCGGCCGGTTCGGCGGGGTGCGCGACTTCCTGCGCGGCGTGGTCCAACGGGCCCGCCAGGACGGCTACACCGAGACGATGCTCGGCCGCCGGCGCTACCTGCCCGACCTGACCAGCGATAACGCCCAGCGCCGCCAGATGGCCGAGCGGATGGCCCTCAACGCCCCGATCCAGGGCTCGGCCGCCGACATCATCAAGATCGCCATGCTGGGGGTTGACCGGGCGCTGCGGGCTGGCGGGCACGCCTCCCGGCTGCTGCTCCAGGTCCACGACGAACTCGTGCTGGAGATCGCTCCCGGCGAGTACGGCGCGGTCGAGGCGCTCGTCCGCGCCGAGATGACGTCGGCGTACACCATGTCGGTGCCCCTCGACGTCAGCGTCGGAGCCGGCCGGACCTGGGACGACGCCGCCCACTGAATGTCGGAATCGCCCGCTCCCGAGCGCCGTTGCGCCGATGGTCTGTATACGTTCCGGCCGGGATTTCTGCGGGCGCGCGGCAGATTATGTCCGGACATAGTCGCGTGACCGCGGTACGGGTATCGGACGCGGATGTTAGCCGCTGCGCCGCACCGGCTATGTTGAAGAAAGCCTGACCCGGATCTCGTCAGCGCCGTGGGTGGTGATCTCGGCACCAGGTCACCGCAGCCTGGCATGGCCTGCAATTTCTCCGCCGGATATGTCGACCCAGCCGCATAGCCCGCCGTGGAGACCGTGGCGGAATTGGCCGGTCCGGGCCACGTCCTGCGGACCGGCCGTAAAGGCGGGGAGGGATGCGGTTCGTGCACAGCGGTCGTACGTACGCCGACCGTCGGCGGTTCCTCGTCGCCGCGCCGACGGGCGCCGCCGCACTGTTCCTGCTCGCCGCGGTTCTGCCCGGTTCGCCGGGCCAGCAGCGCTGGGAGAGCTGGGTCGGCCTGCTGGTCGCGGCGGCCAACGTCGTAGTGGGGCTGGTGGCGAGGCCACGGTGGAACTGGGTGCCGCCGTTCGCCGCCGCCTCGCTGGCAGCCGCGCTCGCCCTCGCGCTCGCCGGAGCCACCTCCGGCAGCGACGCCGACATGTACCTGATCTGGTTCCCCCCGCTGTGTGCGTATGTCGCCCTCGTGACGACTCCCACGGCGATCCTGGTCGTCGCCATGATCACCGGCGCGCTCGTGGCGGGCGTGGCGGCCGGCGGCGATCTGGGCCAGACAGCGGGTCCCGCATCGGCGGCGCTCTCCACGGTCGTGGCCGGAGCGGTGGTGAAAGGCCTGTTCCGGGCGGGCCTGCTGCAAAGCCACGCCGATCCGCTCACGCATTTGGCCAACCGGGCGGGCACCCTCGAACGTGGCGAGAGCGCCGTGGCGGAGATCCAGGCGGAGGGCCGGGAGGCGATCCTGGTCCTGGTCGACATCAACCGGTTCCACGAGATCAACGATGCGCTCGGGCATGTCGGCGGGGACCGGTTGCTGCAGATCATCGCCCGGACGCTGTCCGGGCTGCGGCCGATCCCGGCCTTCGTCGGCCGGGCCGGCGGGGACGAGTTCGCCCTCGTCTTCCGCGGAATGCCGGTCCCCCCCGGCGTCGCCACGGCCACCAGCCGTCCGGGAGCGCCCCTGCCCGTGCCCACCGCGGCGGAGACGAAGCGGCGCCGGGTGCTCGGACGCCGGGTCCTGCGCCAGATCCAGGGACCCTTTCAGGTCTGCGGCGTCGACGTCGAGGTGGACGCCTCCGTCGGGATCGCCGTGGCCCCCCGCGACAGCACCACCATGAGCGGGCTGCTGACCTGCGCCGACTCGGCGCTGCTGCGTGCCAAGCGGGTGGGGGAGAGCGTCGGGCTGTGGGATCCCGGTATCACCGGCGTGCGGCCCGAGGAGATCGCGCTGTACGCGCAGTTGCGCACCGCGATCACCCGCGGCGAGCTGCTTCTGTTCTACCAGCCGCTGCAGGCGGCACGCTCGGGTGGGATCGTCGGCGCGGAGGCGCTGCTGCGCTGGCACCACCCCACCCGGGGGCTGCTGGCGCCCGGCGTGTTCCTGCCCGTCGCCGAACGCTCGCCGCTGATCGCCGATCTGACCCGCTGGGTCCTCGACGAGGCACTGCGCCAGTGCGCCGCCTGGGCGGACGAGGGTCTGCACCTGCCCGTGTCGGTGAACCTCTCCGCCCGGATGCTGGTGCTCGACGACCTGCCCCAGGTCGTTGCCGGCTCGCTGGCGGCCCACGGCCTGGCCAGCGACGTCCTCACCCTGGAGATCACCGAGAGTGCGCTGGTCACCCAGCCCGCCCGGGCGGCGACGATGCTGAGTGAGCTGCGCACGCAGGGCGTGGCACTGTCGCTGGACGACTTCGGCACCGGCTACAGCTCGATGGAGATCCTCAAGACGCTCCCCTTCGACGAGGTCAAGATCGACCGGGGTTTCGTCACGGATGCCCGCGGCAGCCTGCCCGACGCCGCGATCGTGCGCTCGGTGCTCGACCTGGGCCACCGGCTCGGGCTGCGGGTCGTCGGCGAGGGGATCGAGGACGAGCGCACGCTTGCGATGATGGTCGACCTTGGCTGCGACCTGCTCCAGGGCGAGGCGATCTCGGTGCCGCTGCCGGCGGCGAAGATGTCCGAGCTGCTCCGCTCCCGGGCCGCCGCGGTGCAGCCGTCGGCCCCGCACGCAACCCTCCCGGCATCGCAACACGCTACGGAGTGCGTCGGCGGACTGCCCGATGCCGGAGCGTCGAATGGTGGCGGAGTGTCGAGTGGTGGCGGGGTGTCGAGTGGTGGCGGGGTGTCGAGTGGTGGCGGGGTGTCGAGTGGTGGCGGGGTGTCGAGTGGTGGCGGGGTGGCCGGGGCTGAGGTGGCCGAGGGCGACGCGGCCGGGGGTGAGAGGGCCGTGGGCCGAGTAGCCGAGGGCGGGGTGCCCGCACGGTCGGGCCGGCGCATCGGGGGTCGACCGTCGTCGAGCGGCTGACCGCGCGGACCACCACCTCGCGCGGGTCAGTTCGCGGTCGCTGTTGGCGAGGCCGCCGGGGCGGTGGGTGCCAGTGATGCGCAGGCGGCCCGCGCGGTACGCCAGGTGTCGGCGTCCACGCCGGGCGGTGCCGCGGTCGAGCCCGGGCCCGCACCGCCACCGGGTCCGCCACCGGTCCCGGGTCCGCCACCGGCCCCTGTTCCGCCGCAGGCACCGGTGGCACGACCGCCGCCGTTCGGGGCGCCCGACGGCGGAGCGCCGGTCGGACGGGCGCCCTGGGGCGGTGCGTTCCCCGCTGCGCCGGCGCCCGGAGTGGGCAGCGTCACCCCGTTGTTCGCGAGGCAGGTCCGGTAGGCGGCCATCGCGTCCGTCCCGCCGGCGGGCGGAGTCGCCCCCGTGGCGGGAGTCGCCCCCGTGGACGGGGTTGCCGACGCAGCAGTCGCCGACGAGGCCGCGCCGGCCGCCGAGTCGCTCCCGCCGCCCCCGCATCCGGCCACCACGGCCGTCAGGGCGATCGACAGCAGCGGCAGGACGAGCCGGTGCCGCCGCGTCGCGGTGCCGTTCCGGCGCGCGTACCGGGACATCCTGACGTCGTTCATGCTCCTCCTCGGGACAGCGGGACCGCCGGTGTGCCGGCTGGTGGACACGCTGCCGGGCCCCGCTGTGGGGAGCCTGTGCCGAGGCTGGGTGCTTCATGCGATTCGCGGGATCACGGTCCCGGGCGGGTGTCAGACCGCGATGCCGACCTCGCGCCACGCCTCGGCGACGGCCTTGCGCTCGTCCGTGCCGAACAGCACGCCGGCCTGGCGGCTGGTCACCGCCGCGAACGAGCGGAACGTCGCGTTCGGCCGCACCTGCGGGGCGCGCAGGCTCTCGTACCAGATGCGGCCGGCCCGCTCCCACGCGTGCCCGCCGAGCGCGATCGCGGCGAGGTAGAACGCCTTGTTCGGGATGCCCGAGTTGATGTGCACGCCACCGTTGTCACCGGTCATCTGGACGTAGCCGGTCATGTGCGCGGGCTGGATGTCGTCGCCGAGCACGGGATCGTCGTAGGCGGTACCGGGGTCCTTCAACGACCGCAGCGCGACACCCTGCACCGCGTCGGTGAGCAGCTCGTCGCCGATCAGCCAGTCGGCCTGCTCCGCCGTCTGCCCGAGCGCGTACTGCTTCACCAGGGAGCCGAAGACGTCGCTGACCGACTCGTTCAGTGCCCCGGACTGGTTGACGTACATCAGCGCCGCCTCGTCCTCGGTGACGCCGTGGGTCAGTTCGTGCCCGATGATGTCCAGCGATACCGTGAACCGCTGGAAAAGCTCGCCGTCGCCGTCGCCGAACACCATCTGCCGGCCGTTCCAGAAGGCGTTGTCGTAATGGTCGCCGTAGTGGACGGTGGCGAGCAGCGCCATCCCCTCGTCGTCGATCGAGTCGCGGCCGAACACCTCCGAGTAGAACCTGAACGTGGCACCGAGGCCGTCGTATGCCTCGTTGGCCGCCACGTCATCGACCGCGGCCGCGCCCTCGGCACGGACCGTGCTACCCGGTAGCGCCTCGGTGCTGGCGGCGTCTCCGACGGTGCGGCGCGGACCGGCATCCGGGTCCAGCCGCGGCGGTGCGGCGCCGCGCTGCGCCGAGCGAAGCTGGGCGTTGTGGACGCGAATCGTGCGGTGCGAGCCGTCCTGAACGAGGGTGGACAGCGCCCAGGAACGCTGGTCGTCGCTGCCGTTGCGGACGATGCGTTCGAGGATGTGCGGCGGGATGGCACAGGGCGCGGTGGGGCGTGGGGCGGTGGTGCCGGCGGCGGCGGGGCTCGGGGCGGTGGGGCGGGGGCAGGGCATGGTCGACTCCGGAGGATGGGGGCGGCCACCGGCCCGAGGACCGGCGTGCATCCGACGGGTGGCGTGACCCGTAGCCACCGACCCTGCTACCTGCGGCGCAGGATGTCCAGAGGGTGTTGGTGTGTCTGCATAGTGCGATTGTTGGTCTACGGCGTGTTATCGCCATTGCGGCGAGCTCGTCTCACCGGCGCTCCGCCCCGCCGGCCGCGCCATCGCCGGAGCCCGGCCCGCGCGGCCGCCTGCGCGAGGGCCAGCGCCAGACCGCCGAGCACGAGGTAGGTCATGTGCGCGTCCAGCCAGTTCACGGCGCCGCGCATCCACGGGGCCACCGCCCGCGCCGCGGTCAGGTAGAGCGCGGTGGACAGCAGGGAGCCGGGAATCAGGAATCGCAGGAAGCGGCGCATCGGCACGCCACCCGCGCCGAGCGCCGCGTCGACCGCCGCGTTGGTGTTGACCAGGCAGAACCACAGCAGGGGGGTCTGCGTTCCCGGGCGGGCCAGGGCCGTGACCAGGCGGCTGCCGCCGAGACGCCGCAGCAGGACAGATCGGATGTTGTTGCGCGCGAGCCCGAAGTAGCCGACGTCGACCAGGGCCCGAAAGAACGCGGCGACCAGCAGAGCCGGCACGAACGGCACCGACCCGCCGACAAGCAGCAGGATCGCCCAGGTGGGCCGCAGCGCGATGAGCAGCAGCGGCGCCCGGCCGGCGAGCGCGGGCACCAGTGCGAGCCCCAGGGCGCCGAGCCCGAGCAGCGAGCCGGTGAGCAATGCCGGCCACAATCGGTGAGCGAGCCGCCGCCCGGCCGGCTCCGTCTGGGCCGCGGCGTCGCGCGGCCCCGCCTCTGCCAAGCCGTCGGCCGGCCTCACTCCCGCCGGGTCGTCGGCTGGCTCGACCCTTGCCGAGCTGTCGGCTGGTTCTACCCCGGCCGCGTCGTAGGCCGGCTCCGCCCCTGCAGGACCGGCGACCCCTCGTACCGAGCCCTCGCCCAGTCTCAACCCGACCGAGTCGTCGCCGCGTCTTGCGTCTGCCGAGCTGTCGCCCAGCCCTACCCCGACCGAGTCGTCGCCGCGTCTTGCCTCTGCCGAGCTGTCGACCCGCCCCGCCACGCCTGAGCCGACCCGCCCTGCCTCGGCCCCGTCGGGCAGCTCGCTGGGGCCAGGGCCAGGATCGCGGTCGGCCTGGCTGGGAACGGCAGGCCTGAGAACGGCCTGCGCCCGACCCGTTTCGGCTACCCCCACGCGGACCAGTCTGCCAACCGCCGCCCGCGCCACGAAGGCGGTAGGCCAGGGTGGCCGCCCGCGCACGGCCGCGCCGGTACAAAAGCTGCCGGTGCGCCGAGCCGGCACATGTGCCGGCCCGGCGCCAGCGGGCCTCTGCCACATGTGCCGGCAGAGGCTGGCAGACTCGACATCGTGCTCACAGTGGGTCTGACGGGTGGTATCGGGTCGGGCAAGAGCGCGGTGTCGGCGCGCCTCGCGGCCCGCGGGGCACTGCTGATCGACGCTGATCAGATCGCCCGGGACGTGGTCGCTCAGGGCACCCCGGGCCTCGCCGCGGTGCTGGCGGAGTTCGGAGCCGAGCTGGCCGCCCCCGACGGCAGCCTCGACCGCCCGGCACTCGGCCGGATCGTCTTCGCCGATGCCGCGGCCCGTGGGCGCTTGGAGGCGATCGTCCATCCGCTCATCCGGGCCGAGACCCGCCGGCGGATCGCGAAGCTCTCCCCGGACGGGATCGTCCTGCACGACGTGCCGCTGCTCGTCGAGGTGCACTCGGAGGGCAACTACGATCTGGTGCTGGTCGTCGAGGCGCCGCGCGAGCTGCGGCTGGTGCGGCTGGAGGGCCGCGGCCTGCCTCGCGACCAGGCGCTGGCCCGGATGGCCACGCAGGCCACCGACGAGCAGCGCCGCGCCGCCGCCGACATCGTCATCGACAACGGCGGCAGCCTCGACGAGCTCGACGCCCGCCTCGACGAGGTCTGGCGGGAGCTGCTGACCCGCCGCGACGCCCGCGCCGCCGCCGAGCACCCTCCCGCGGCCACTCCGTAGCTGCCCACGGCACGGCCCTGCGGTGGGCCGGCCGCCCTGGCTACTGCACCCCGGCGGCACCCATGCCGCGCAGCTCCTTCTTCAACTCGGCGATCTCGTCGCGCAACCGGGCCGCCAGCTCGAACTGGAGCTCCTTGGCCGCCTCGTGCATCTGGTCGTCGAGCTGGCGGATGAGCTGCGCCAGCTCGTGCGAGGGCATCCCGGCAAGCTCGGCGGCGTACCGGCCGACCGTGCCCTGCGCCCCGCCGCGGGACTTCATCCCCGGCACCGGCGCCTTACCGCGCGACTGCGACCGGCCGCCCCCGCCGATCAGCTCGCCGTCGGCCGACTCGCGCACCATGTCGTCGAGGATGTCGACGACCTTCTTGCGTAGCGGCTGCGGGTCGAGGCCGCGTTCGGCGTTGTAGGCGATCTGCTTCTCGCGGCGCCGGTTCGTCTCGTCGATGGCACGGTGCATCGACGGGGTGATCTTGTCCGCGTACATGTGCACCTGGCCGGAGACGTTACGGGCGGCGCGGCCGATGGTCTGGATCAGCGACTTGTCGGAGCGCAGGAAGCCCTCCTTGTCGGCGTCGAGAATGCTGACCAGCGACACCTCGGGCAGGTCGAGGCCCTCGCGCAGCAGGTTGATCCCGACGAGCACGTCGAAATCCCCGCGGCGCAGCTCGGAGAGCAGCTCCACCCGGCGCAGGGTGTCCACCTCGCTGTGCAGGTAGCGCACCCGGATGCCGAGTTCGAGCAGGTAGTCGGTGAGGTCCTCGGACATCTTCTTGGTCAGCGTGGTGACGAGGACCCGCTCGTCCCGCTCCGCGCGCAGCCGGATCTCGTGGACGAGATCGTCGATCTGCCCCTTCGTCGGCTTGAGCACGACCTCCGGATCGAGCAGCCCGGTCGGCCGGATGATCTGCTCGACGACGCCGTCGGCCCGGCCCAGCTCGTAGGGGCCCGGCGTCGCTGACAGGTAGACCGTCTGGTCGATGCGCTCCAGGAACTCCTCCCAGCGCAGCGGGCGGTTGTCCATCGCGCTGGGCAGCCGGAAGCCGTGCTCGACGAGGTTGCGCTTGCGGGACATGTCGCCCTCGTACATCCCGCCGATCTGGGGGACGGTGTTGTGCGACTCGTCGATCACCAGCAGGAAGTCGTCGGGGAAGTAGTCCAGCAGGGTGTGCGGCGGGGTGCCGGCCTCACGGCCGTCGATGTGCCGGGAGTAGTTCTCGATCCCGGAGCAGAAGCCGACCTGGCGCATCATCTCGATGTCGTAGGTGGTGCGCATGCGCAGCCGCTGCGCCTCCAGCAGCTTGCCCTGGCGCTCCATCGTCGTGAGGCGCTCGCCGAGCTCCGTCTCGATCCCGGCGATCGCCCGCTCCATCCGTTCCGGGCCGGCGACGTAGTGCGTCGCCGGGAACACGAAGATCTCCTCCACCTCGCGGACGATCTCCCCGGTCAGGGGATGCAGGTAGGTCAGCCGCTCGATCTCGTCGCCGAACATCTCGACCCGCACGGCGAGCTCCTCGTAGACCGGGAACACCTCCACCGTGTCGCCGCGGACCCGGAACGTCCCCCGGGTGAAGGCCAGGTCGTTGCGGGTGTACTGGACGTCGACGAAGCGGCGCAGCAGCAGGTCCCGCTCGATCTCGTCGCCGACGCGCAGCCGCACCATCCGGTCGATGTACTCCTGCGGCGTGCCCAGACCGTAGATGCAGCTCACACTCGCGACGACGATGACGTCCCGCCTCGTGAGCAGGCTCATCGTTGCCGAGTGCCGCAGCCGCTCGACCTCCTCGTTGATCGAGGAGTCCTTCTCGATGTAGGTGTCGGTCTGCGCGATGTACGCCTCGGGCTGGTAGTAGTCGTAGTACGAGACGAAGTACTCGACCGCGTTGTGCGGCAGCAGCTCGCGGAACTCGTTGGCGAGCTGCGCGGCGAGCGTCTTGTTCGGGGCCATCACCAGCGTCGGCCGCTGCAGGCGCTCCACGAGCCACGCCGTCGTCGCCGACTTGCCGGTGCCGGTCGCACCGAGCAGGACCACATTGGTCTCGCCGGCCTGCACCCGCCGGGCCAGCTCGTCGATCGCGGCGGGCTGGTCGCCTGACGGGGCGAAGTCGGACACGACCTCGAATGGGGCGCGCGTCCGCTCGATGTCGAGGCTGGGCCGTTCGAACGTTGTGCTCACGTCATCTAGAACACCACAGCCCTCCGACAGTTTCCGACCGGCCGCCGGCGGCTTGCCCAGTCGGCCCGCTTGCCCAGTCGGTCCCCTAGCCAGTCGGCCCCCCTACCCGCCGGCAGGGTCCCAGCCGATCAGCCGGGCGCCGAGCACCGCCGTCTGCAGGACGTACCGGTCGGTCGGCGAGGTCGGATCGTGCCGGGTCAGGGCGTGGATGCGGTCCAGGCGGTAGGTCAACGCCCGCACCGACAGGTGCAGCCGGCGCGCCGCGGCGAGCGCCACCCCGCCGGTGGTGAAGTAGGCGTCGAGGGTGTCGATCAGCGGGCCGGCGCCGCCCCGGGCGGCCCGCAGCGGCGAGAGCACGGCCTCGACCAGCTCTGCCAGCGCCTCCCGGTCGCGTAGCAGGACCTTGTAGATGAGCAGGTCGTCGGTGTGCACGACGGCCCCCTCCAGCCCGAGGCGGCCGGCGAGTTCCGCGGCGCCGCGGGCCTCCTCGAAGCCGATCCGGACCCCGGCGACGCCGCTGCGCGCGCGGCTGACCCCCACCCGCCAGAGCAGGCCGGGCTCGGCCCGCAGGCGGCGGGTCAGCGCGGCTATCGTGGCCGGGGCTTCCGGCGTGGGCGCGAACGCGGGGAGCGGGGAGAAGCCCGCGCCCACGGCACCCGACTCGTCCGCCCGCCGCCGGCCGGGCGGGCGGTTCCCCGCAGTCGCCGCGGCCCGGGCCCGGGGCCCCGATGATCTGGGCGGCCCGGCGGCAGCGCCCCGCACCTGCCCGGCCGCATCGCCGCCGGCGGCGTCCGCCCCGGCCGCCGGACGGCTGGCCGAGGTGCGGCCGCGAACGGGCGGCTGCGGGCCGCGGGCCAGGTCGCCCTGCTCGGGCACCACGCAGACGAGCAGGCCGTCGCGGGTCGCGACCAGCGGATCGGTGAGGCTGTGCTCGCGCAGGATGGTCTCGGCCGCGCGGGTCAGCGCCCGCCCGTCGAGGAAGCGCCGGTTGCCGGCGACGACCAGGACGGTGTGCGGCGCCTCCAGCCGCAGGCCGAACGCCCCGGCCCGCTCCAGCAACTGGCCCACCGCCGACGTGCCGGTGAGCAGATCATCGACGAGTTCGCGGCGCAGCGCCTCTTCGGAGCGCGCCCGGGCGGTGCGGGCCGCCTCGTAGCCCTCGCAGACGGCGGCGACGGCGTCGTCGCTGGCCCGCAGCACCGCGGAGGCGGCGGCGCGGGTGCGCGAGACCGCCCCGACCGACTCGCCGGCCGATCGCAGCGCGTCGGCGAGCTGCCCTGAAGCCACCGGCTCGCTCGATGCCCTGGTCAGCTCGCGGGCGGCGCGGTCGGCGGCCCGCACCGCGGGCAGCGACGGCCACACCCGCCAGGTGGCCGAGAGGTAGAGGTCGACCAGGGCGCGCAGCGACGCCCCGGACTCCGCCGCCGCCTGGCCGAGGTCGCGAAACGCCTCCAGCTCCGCCCGGGTCAGCCGCCGCCCGCTGTCCGCCGCCGACGCGAGGACGTCGAGGTAGTCGCCGAGCAGGCCGGCATGCAGCCGGGAGTCGGCAGCCGCGAGCACGGCAGCGCGGGGTAGCCGGGTCAGGCTCGTCTCGGGCAGACCGGCCGGCGCGTCGTCGTCGACCGCCTCCGTGCCGGCCGATTCGTCGGCTTGGTCCATCTACCCGCCTCCCGCTCCTGATTGCCGAGCCTCGGCAGCAAAATCATAGGCGAAGTCGCGGAGTCCGTGCGGTGTCTGCCGGGACGTTGAAGGGCACGCTAGACGTTGAGCATGTGTAGCACCCGGCCGCCAACGTCGGCCGGGGAACCGGGAAACGGGAAAGGAGTCTGAGCGGACATGACCACCCACGACGCCACCAGGAGGGGAGGGTTTCCGCCGATCACGGTGCGCCCGGGACTCGCCGTCTCGGTGGCGGTCGTCACCGTCCTGCTCGCCGCGATCACGCTGCCGGCCACCGTGCCGGACCGGCCCGGCTTCGCCTACCTCTGCGGCGGGCTGATCGGCGCCGGCCTGCTCGTCGGCATCATGCTGGGCGCGGACCTGAGGCGGGCGCGGGCCGCCCGCCGGGCCGGGCTGACCGTCGTCGGCATCACCCTTGGCGCCTTCGGCAGCCGCCTGACTGTCGCCCTCGGCGGCCGTGACCGGGGCGGCGCCGGGGCGGGCGTGGACCCCGCGGGCCGTCCGGCCGCCGGGTCGGCCGCGCCCGCCGGGCGTTCCGGCGCAGCCGGTTCCCCGGGCACGTTCGGCGCGGGCGGCGGAGTCGACGTCGTTCTGCCGGCGGCGACCGGCGCCGGGGACACGGCCAGCGGCTCTGGGAACCCGGCCAGCGGCTCTGGGAACCCGGCCACCGGCCCGAGGTTCGTCGAATCGGGTGCCGACGTCCGTGCCGAGGCACAGGTCGCCCGCGCGGGGCTCACCGTGACCGCCCTGGCCGGCGCGCTGCTCGTCACCCTCGGCGCGCTGGCGCCGGCGGGGACGGTGGCCCTGGCCGGCCAGGTGGCACTCTGGGTCGGCACGTTCGCGCTGCTGGTGGCCTTCATCGACGCGCTGCCCAGCCCGCGCAGCTCCGGTGGGCGGCTGATCGCCGCCCGGGTGCTGCGCCGCACCGGCAGCCGGGAGCGCGCCGAGCAGGCCGTCGCCCGGGCCGGCGTCGTCAGCGGCTGGTCGTTGATCGCCGTGGGTGCCGCAGGCGTGTTCCTCGTCGGCTTCGTGGGGCTGTGGGCGGTGCTGCTCGGCTGGCTGGCGCTGGGTGCGTCCCGGCTGGCCCAGTCCCAGCAGCGCACCCACGCCGCGTTGGAGGGGTTGGTGGCGCGGGACGTCATGAACCCGGCGCCGCCGGCGCTGTCGGCCTGGTCGACCGTGGACGACGCCCTCGACGACGTGGTGCTGCCCGCACGCCGAGCCGTCTTCGGGGTCGAGGACTTCGACGGTTCGCTCGCCGGGGTGGCGCTGCTGCGCGACCTCGCCGCCGTCCCGATGGACGACCGCGGCCTCGCCCGGGTCAACCGGGTCTGCATCCCGCTGTCCATGGTCGCGACCGCAGCGCCGGACGACGCGGTGGCCGACCTGCCCGCGAGGCTGCTCGAACGGCCGGCCGCCGGCTGCGTCGTCGTGATCGAGTCGGCGGCGGACGGCAATCCCCGGATGGTCGGCACCGTCGGCCCGGTCGAGCTCAGCCAGGCGATCGAGACGGCGCCGCTGCGCGGGCGGGGCGCCCGGCCGGTGCGGCCCGGCAACCTCTGGCGCTGATCCCGCCGCCGGGCAGCCCACCCCGCCCGGCCGGTTCGCCCCGGCCATGCCCCGGACCGGGTCCCCGCGTGGGATCCGGCCGGGGGACACCGGGACGGCTGTACCTCCCGATTGTCACTGAGAGTTAATGCTTCGTCGCTTCATGCTCATCTTGCCGATGGCGTGGCGCACGTGAACGTGCTCTGACCGGCCGCTGGCAACGGCGCCCGGCCGGTCAGAGCGACACCTACCGCCCCGGAGGAGCCGGGGTGGCGCATCAGGGCCGCGACCGGCGACACCTCTGGAGATCTTCGTGCACGTTCCCCTCTGGGCCTGGGCCGCCTTCATCGGCGCTTTGCTCGGGCTTCTCGCCATCGATCTGCTCGCCCACCGCAAGGCCCACGTCATCGGCTTCCGCGAGGCCGCCTGGTGGAGCCTGCTGTGGGTGTCGCTGGGCATCGGCTTCGCCGGGGTCATCTGGGCCTGGCAGGGCCCCGGCGCCGCCGGTGAATACACGGCGGCGTGGCTGCTCGAGAAGAGCCTGTCCGTCGACAACCTGTTCGTCTTCGCGCTGATCTTCTCGTATTTCAAGGTTCCTCGGGAGTACCAGCACCGGGTGCTGTTCTACGGCGTGCTCGGCGCCCTGGTGCTGCGGTTCGTCTTCATCGCCGCCGGGGTCGCCCTGCTCGAGCAGTTCAGCTTCATCATCTACATCTTCGGTGCTTTCCTGATCTACACGGCCGTGAAGATGCTGCGCGACAGCGGGGTGGAGATGGATCCGGGGCAGAGTCGGGCGGTGAAACTGCTGCGGCGGGTCATGCCGGTCACCGATCAGTACCAGGGGCAGCACTTCGTCCTGCGCCGTGCGGGCAAGCTCGTCGCCACGCCGCTGCTCGCCGTCCTCGTCGCGATCGAGACCGCCGACGTGCTGTTCGCCTTCGACTCGGTGCCCGCCGCCCTGGGCGTCACCGACAAGACGTTCCTCATCTACACCAGCAACGCGCTCGCCATCCTGGGTCTGCGGTCGCTGTTCTTTCTGCTCGCGGGCCTGCTGGAACGGTTCCACCACCTGGCGACGGGGCTGGCGTTCATCCTGGCCTTCATCGGCGTGAAGATGCTGCTCACCGACGTCTGGCACATGCCGATCGCGCTGTCGCTCGGCGTGATCGCCGTCGCGTTGGCCGTCTCGGTGATCTGGTCGCTGCGGACCGAACCGCCCGCGGAGGAGGCCGCCGAGAAGCCGGCGCCGGAGGCGGGTTCCTCGCCGGCTCCGGCGGCCGACCAGGCCGAATCGCGGGAGGTCGCCGCGCCCGGCGGCGGGCTTCCTGGTGGAGGCTCGCGCTAGGCCTGTCTTCCGCACGTGCGTGCGGTGAGACAGTTACTTGATCGATTGTTCGGATCGGGTCGGGTTGATCGGGATCCGTGGTGACGGGTCTGGGACTGTTCGTGGCTGTGTCGGTCGTGGCGGGTTACGGGCCACCGAGCGTGGAGAAGCCGCTCGGTGTGCTCCCCGTCGCGCGGGACTACCTGGCCCGCCTTGATCTGGCGGGCACGATCGACCGGCTCGCCCCGATGCGCCAGGACGTCAGCCGCGTCAGCCACGGGCAGGTCATCGCCGCCCTCGTTGCCAACCGGCTGACCTCGCCGACCCCGCTGCTGCACGTCGCGTCGTGGGCCCGGGAATGGGCGGTCGAGGAGATGTTCGACATTCCCCCGGACGCGCTCAACGACGACCGGGTCGGCCGGGCGCTCGACGCACTCGCCCCGGTCTGCGACCAGGTCGCCGGTTCGGTCGGCGCGGCGGCGATCGCCGCGTTCGGCCTCGATGTGTCCCGTTTCCACTGGGACATGACCTCGATCTCGCTGCACGGCGCCTACCCCGAGGTCGACGCCGACTACGCGACCCCGAAGTACGGCCACCCGAAGGACCGCCGGCCCGACCTCAAGCAGGTCCAGACGGGCCTGGCCACCACCGGCGACGGCGGGGTGCCGCTGCTCCCGCGTGCCTACGACGGCGGCGCCGGCGAGGTCGCCCAGGTCACCGGCGCGCTGCGCGCCCTCGTCGAGCTCGCCGGCCCGCGCGCGTTCCTGCTGGTCGGGGACACCAAACTCGTCTCCTACGCCAACCTGACCGCGCTGACCTCCACGCCCGGGGTCACGTTCCTCGCCCCGGCCCCGAAGACCGTCGTGCCCGCCGAGGTCCTCGCCGCCCAGGACTGGGCCACCGCCACGATCATCGAGCATGTCCCGGCCCGGGACCGGGACAGACCGATCCACCAGCGGGCCAGCTACCGCGCCCGCGAGGGCATGACCGTGCTGCGCGGGCCGCAGAAGAAGAACCCGCCGGTCACCGTGCGCACGGTGTTCGTCTGGTCGTCGGCGAACGCCCAGGCCGCGAAGGCGGCCCGCGCGCTGAAGCTGGACCGCGCCCGCGCGGCCCTGGACACCCTCGCCCGCGCCGCGGGCAGCCACCACCTCTACCGCACCGAGGCCGCGGTGACCGCCCGCCTGGCGTTCCTCGCCACGAAGCACCGGGTCTCCCGCTACCTGCTCGCGGAGACCAGCGCCGACCCGGAGACCGGGAAACCAGCCCTGACCTGGCAGTTCGACCAGACGGTCCTGGACGCCGAGGCCGCCACCGACGGCTGGTACGCCCTGCTGACCAACCTGCCCGACAGCGTCGGCCCGGCCGGGGTCCTCGCCCGTTACAAGGGCCAGGAGGTCTCCGAACGCCGCTACGGCGCGTTCAAGGGCCCGCTCGCGGTCGCGCCGATGTTCCTGCACTCCAACCAGCGCATCCACGCTCTCCTCCACGTGATCTGCCTGGCCCTGCTCGTCTTCTCGCTCATCGAGCGACAGGCCCGCCTCGGCGCGGGCCCCGACGGGAAGATCCCCGGCCTCCACGCCGGTCGTCCCGCCCGCCCCACCGGGGCACTCATCCTCAGCACGCTGGGCAGGCTGCGCCTCGTGCCCGCCCAGAACGGCCAACCCGCCTACATCCCCCGCCCACCACACCTGCACCAGCACCTCCTCGACATCCTCGGCGTCGACCCAACCCGACCACCTTGATCGATAACCGGGTCGGCTGGCGCATCGAAATCCCATGTGCGGAAGACGGGGCTAGGCCGTCCCGCCCGGCGCGGGCGGCTCGTCGATCGTGGTGACGGCGACCGCGCCGGCCGCCCGCCCGCCCGGCACGGTCAGCTTGGCCTCGCCGGCTCGCCGCGCGGGCCGGGCGCCGGCGCCGGCGCCCGGCGGATGCGCCGCAGGCCGGGCGGGGGCGCGGTGAAGATCGCGAACGGGTCGCGGTCGTCCGCCGGCTGGCCGGTATCGGCGGCGCGGGAGATCCGGTCCCAGCGGAACCAGCGCGGGCCGCCCCGATCCAGGCACCAGGCCAGCAGGTACCAGTGGCCGCCGGTGAAGGCCAGCAACTGTGGCTCCACCCGGCGGCCCACGGTCCGGCTGCCGGCCGCATCCTGGTAGTCGATCGCGAGCACCCGGCCGGCCCGCAGCGCCTCCTCGATCGTGGTGGCGAGCGCCGTGCGGGCGACCACGGGTGGCCCCGCCCAGCCGCGCGAGGCCAGCTCGGCGACCTGCCGCTGCTGTGGCGGGGGCATGATGTCGAGCAGCTTCTCGAGCGCCGCCGCGCCGTCGCGGGTCAGCGGGCCCGTCGCGGCGGCGGCCAGCGCCACGGCTGCCGAGCTCGCCTGGCCCTGGGTGAACGCGACGGGCGGCAGCATCGCGTGCTGGGCGAGCACGTACCCGCCCCCGGGCCCGGAGATCCCGCCGACGGGAACCCCGGCGTCCTGGAGGGCCAGCAGGTCCCGGCGGATCGTTCGCACGCTGACGTCCAGCCGGGCCGCCAGGCTTGCGGCTGTGCGCCCGGCGGGTCCGGCCCGGCGCAGCTCCTCGACGATCGCGGTCAGTCGATCTGGGTGCGGCATGCGTTCCACGTTGACAGGGCCCTGTCACGACTGGTGGCGAAACGGCGCGACTTGGGCAATCTCGCTGCCCCATGCCCGTGATGTGCGATGACTGGAGCGCCGAACGGCGGCGGACCCGGGCGGCGCAGGTCGGGGCGGCGGATGACCCGCGCGGCACGGGCCGGTGGCCGGCGGCGGTGGCCGGCGGCGGTGGCCGGCGCGAGGGCGGGCCCGGGGTGTGCGGGCGGCCGGCGACGCGGGTGGGGATGGGCCGCGGGTGGGGATGGGGCGCGGGTGGGGATGGGGCGCCGGTCGGGATGGTCGGCGCGACAGGCTGGGACTCGGCACCGGATTCGGTGTCTCCCGGTGGCTGCCACGGTGACCGTGATCGGGGGCGGAATTTTGCTCGGGCGTTGCCGTGATTCGCATCCGCTGCGCTTTCCGGTGCACATTTCGGCGGTTTCGGATGACGGGTGGACCGGCCGCGGTGCGCGACTCGCCGGGATGGGAGACGTGGAGCACTACGATGCGCTAGTTACCCTGGTCGCGACCGGTGTCCGGGCTGGTCGTCCGGGGTGGGGTGGGTCACGACTGTCGCCGTGGACGGGGGTACGGCCCTGATTGCGGCGGCACCGGAGAAATTCTTGTCGATCAACCTGGCCCGATGTGTTCGCCGGTGTGCTCCGTGGACGTACGGCGGGTTATCCCCATCTCCTCGTTATCGTTGTACGTTTTAGTGAAGGCGGATGATGCACAGTTTGTTGGCGGTCGTCGTGTCCCACGGAGGCTCGACCCATCTGCACCAGTTGCTCTCGGCCCTGGTCGCCATGAACGGCTGCGAGGCGGTGCTGGTGGAGAACGGCACGCTCGCCGGGCGCCCGGTGCCCGCCGGGGTGCGCGTCGTCGAGGGCCACGGCAACGTCGGCTACGGCACCGCGGTCAACCTCGCCGTGCGAGGCGCCGTCGCGGACGGCCCGGCGCCGGACTGGCTGCTGGTTATCAACAGTGATGTGACGATCCCCCGCGACACCGCAGAGGTCCTTCCGAAGCTCCTCGCCTGGTACCCGCCGTCCGTCGACGTCGTCGGGTTCCCGTTCCTCGCCGGCGACGGCGGCCCCGGACGGTCCCGCGGAGTGCTGCCGACCTCGCGCACGAACGCCTTCATCACGCTGCGCGGCGAGGCGGCGGCCATCGCCAGATGGCCGGAGCTGCGCCACCCGGTCGGTGCCTTCTTCGCCATCCGCGTTCCGACCTTCCTGCGCCTCGGCGGCTTCGACCCCGCCTACTGGATGTACTACGAGGAGACCGATCTGTTCGCCCGGCTGTACGCGGCCGGCGGCCGGGTTGCCTGGGCCGACGACGAATGGCCCGTGGTCCACGTCGGCGGCGAGACCGTCGGCCGCTCCGGCCTGCTGCACGCCGAGCTCGGCCGCTCGGCCGCCGTCTACGCCCGCCGCCACCGCGCCACCCTGGGCTGGAGCTGGCCCGTGGTGCACGCCGGCCAGCTCGTCGTTCTCACCGCCCGCAAACTCGCCACCGGTCGCCTCCAGGACGCGCGGCGCGCCGCCGGGATCCTCTCCGGTCTCGCAGCCGGCCTGGCCCGGCCGACCTGGGAACCCGCCGTGCACTCCCGCTGGCACGCGTCCCCCGCCGCGACCCGCCGTCGACTCGGCCAACTCCCGCCGGCCGAGGCCGTTCGCCGCGCGACGCCCGCTGTCCCGGCGCAGGCACCCCGACCCGGTGAGCCCGAGCCGGGACCCGTCCCCTCGGTCGTGGACCCCCGCGCCACCGGGTAGGCCTCGCCGCGACCCGGCGGACGCCGACGCCCGGCTGGATGGGGCTGACCGCGACCGACACCCGGCTCAGTAGCCTGATGCGGCACCAGGTCCTGCCGGGTGGGCGGAGTGTCAGGTCTCGTCGGAGCACCGCTCGTGGTGGAGGAGTGACATGGACATCCTGACGCTTGGTCCGGCCGAGCCCGAGCGAGTCGTGCTCTTCGCTGCCGGAGCAGGCGGCGACCCGCAGCGTTACCGGCCGCTTCTGGACCATCTCGCAGCCCATGGTTGCCGGGTCGTCGCGCCCCACTTCGAGCGCATGGCCGGGCGGGAGGCGGCTTCGGCTGAGTTGCTCGCGCGTCCGGCCGGGCTGGTCGAGGCGCTCCGCCGAGAGGCGGCTCCGGACGCGCAGGTCGTGGCGCTGGGCCACTCCATCGGCGGGTGGGCCGCCCTCTGCCTGGCCGGAGCGACGCCCTGGGAGCGGGACGGCAAAGCGCTGGATGTGTCGCGAGAACCCCGGGTCAGCCGTCTCGCCCTGTACGCGCCCGCCACCGGCTGGTTCGCCGCTCCCGGCGCCCTGGCCGCGGTGACGGTTCCCATGCTCGTCTACGCCGCCGAGCTGGACACCGTCACGCCCGTCGACCAGGCCATCCTGCTGAAAAGCGCGCCGGCCGACGTCGAGCTGCGCATCGTGCCGAAAGCTGGTCACTTCAGCTTCATGAACTCACCGCCGCCAGGCCTGACCGACGACGACGCCTTCGACGCCCTCGACCGGGACCGGTTCCTCGGCGACCTCGCGCAGGCAACCCTGGAGTTCGCTCTGGCTCGCTGAGACGGCGATGCCGGGCGGTGAGCCGCTCATCGCGATGCCGATGCCGATGCCGGATCAGTCATGGTCCCCTGCGTCGCGTCGAGTCGTTCCAGCAATCACTGAGATTGGACCGCTGATGAAGGTGCGCGCCGACCTGAACATCTCGCTCGACGGCTTCGGGTCGACGACCGACGGAACCCCCGAAGACCCACTCGGCAAGGACTGGTTCCGACTTGTCGACGCCTACACGGCCACGCGTACCTTCCGTGCACGAGTGCTCGGCGACACGAGCGGCGCGGGCACCACCGGCGTCGACGACAGGTACGCCGCGAACTACTTTCAGGAGACCGGCGCCGAGATCATGGGAGCCGGCAAGTTCGGGCTGCACGTGCATCCGGACGATCCCGAGTGGCGGGGCTGGTGGGGCGAGGACCCGCCCTTCCACGCGCCGGTCTTCGTGCTCACCCACGAGCGGCGCCCGGACCTCGTGATGGCGGGCGGCACCACCTTCCACTTCCTGTCGGCCGCGCCCGAGGAGGCGCTCCGGCTGGCGGCGGACGCCGCCGGCGGGCTCGACGTCCGGATCGGCGGCGGCCCGACGGTGGTCCGCGACTTCCTCAAGGCCGGCCTCATCGACGAGCTGCACGTCGCCATCGCCCCGATCCTCCTCGGTGGCGGCGTCCGCCTCTGGGACGAGTTGCGCGGCCTCGAACACAACTACTCGGTGAGAACGGAGACCGCGGAGAGCGGCACCGCGCATCTCACCTTCACCCGCAGCACGGGCGGAGCCGGGACTCCCGACGCCGAGCCGTGGCGCCCCGTGGGCAACACCCTCTGAGCCAGCCCGTCGGCGGCACGATCGGCGGGCCGCCGCGTCCGGCACCCCTGGGACGGTCACCAGCCGCGGGCGCGCCATTCGGCGAGGTGGGGGCGTTCGGCGCCGAGGGTGGAGTCGAAGCCGTGGCCCGGGTAGATCCAGGTGGTGTCCGGCAGGGGGCCGAACACCTTGCGCTCCAGATCGTCCATCAGCGTGACGAAGGCGTCGGCGTTACCGAACGTGTTGCCCGGGCCGCCGGGGAAGAGACAGTCGCCGGTGAAGAGGTGCGGGGCGGCGGGGTCGGCGTCGTAGAGCAGGGCGATCGAGCCGGGGGTGTGGCCGACCAGATGGATCGCCCGCAGGGTCGCCCGGCCCACGGTGATCTCGTCTCCGTCGTGCACGACCTGGGCGGTGGGCACGGGGATCTGGGGGGCGTCGTCGGCGTGGGCGACGGTGGTCGCCCCGGTGGCGGCCACCACCTCGGCGAGCGCCTGCACGTGGTCGGCGTGCCGGTGGCTGGTGACCACCGTGGCGAGGCCCGCGTCGCCGACGAGCCGCAGCAGCGTGTCGGCCTCGTTCGCGGCGTCGATGAGGAGCTGCTCCCCAGTGACGGGGCAGCGCAGCAGGTAGGCGTTGTTGTCCGCCGGGCCGACCGCGACCTTGGTCACCGTCAGGCCGGGCAGGGTCCGGGTGTCCGCCGGGCCGCCGACGGTGACCTTCCCGGTGTAGCCGCCGGTGGTGGTCGCGCCGGCCTCGTCGCCGTGGGCGTTGCTCATGGGTGGTCCCCTCTCCGGGCGGACGGCTGGGTCTGCTCGGGCGTCGCGTCCGCCTACGGTGGTCGCGTCCGCCTACGGTGGTCGGGTCCGCTGAGGTGATTGTCGACGCCCGGTGGCTCGCCCACACCGCGGATCGGCGTGAGACCACGCCGGGTGCGGAACACCCACTTCGGGCAGGTCGTTACCTTCCGTCGGGTGACGGCCGTGCTGCCGGCGCGCGGGCGGGTGCCCGGCGGGCGGCGCCGGCGACCGGCCGTGGAAAAACTGTCAGTCCCCATCCGTAGCATGGCCACACTCGCCCAGGTCCGATTTTCCGGAAGATCATGAGGGATCGACGATGGCCGACCGTCTTGTCGTGCGTGGCGCGCGTGAGCACAACCTCCGCGATGTCGATCTCGACCTGCCCCGCGACGGGCTGATCGTCTTCACCGGCATGTCGGGTTCCGGCAAGTCCAGCCTCGCGTTCGACACGATCTTCGCCGAGGGACAGCGGCGCTACGTGGAGTCACTGTCGGCCTACGCCCGTCAGTTCCTCGGTCAGATGGACAAGCCCGACGTGGACTTCATCGAGGGGCTGTCCCCGGCGGTCTCCATCGACCAGAAGTCCACCTCGCGCAACCCCCGTTCCACCGTCGGCACGATCACCGAGGTGTACGACTACCTGCGTCTGCTGTTCGCCCGCGCCGGCCGGCCGCACTGTCCGAAGTGCGGGCGGCCGATCTCCCGGCAGACCCCGCAGCAGATCGTCGACCGGCTGCTGGAGCTGCCCGAGGGCACCCGCTTCCAGGTGCTCGCGCCGGTGGTCCGCGGGCGCAAGGGCGAGTACCTCGACCTGTTCGCCGAGCTGCAGAGCTCCGGGTTCGCCCGGGCCCGCGTCGACGGCACCGTCGTCGCGCTCACCGACGTGCCGAAGCTGGAGAAGCAGCGCAAGCACACGATCGAGGTCGTGGTCGACCGGCTGGCGGCCAAGGAGTCGGCCAAGCGGCGCCTGACCGACTCGGTGGAGACCGCGCTGCGCCTCGGCGGCGGCCTCGTCCTCGTCGACTTCGTCGACCGGCCCGCCGACGACCCCGAGCGCGAGCGGATGTACTCCGAGCACCTCGCCTGCCTCTATGACGACCTGTCCTTCGAGGAGCTCGAACCGCGGTCGTTCTCCTTCAACTCGCCCTACGGGGCCTGCCCCGAGTGCACCGGCATCGGCACCCGCAAGGAGGTCGACCCGGAGCTCGTCGTGCCCGACCCGACCCTCTCCCTGGCCCAGGGCGCCGTGGCGCCGTGGGCCGGCGGCCACAACAAGGAGTACTTCGAGCGGCTGCTCACCGCCCTGGCCGAGGACCTCAGCTTCCGGATGGACACCCCCTGGGAGGGGCTGCCGGAGCGGGCCCGCAAGGCGGTGCTGCACGGCAGCGGCGAGACCGAGATCCACGTCGGCTACACCAACCGCTACGGCCGCAAGCGGTCCTACTTCACCTCGTTCGAGGGGGTCATCGGCTTCATCGGCCGTCGCCACCGGGAGGCCGAGTCGGACAGCAGCCGGGAGCGGTACGAGGGTTACATGCGCGACGTGCCCTGCCCGGCCTGCCGCGGAGCCCGGCTCAAGCCCGAGTCGCTGGCGGTCACGGTCGGCGGCCGGTCCATCGCCGAGGTCTCCAGGATGGCGATCGGCGAGTGCGCCGAGTTCCTGCGCGGGCTGGAGCTCAGCGAGCGGGAGCGCACGATCGCCGGGCGGGTGCTCAAGGAGGTCGACGCGCGGCTGACGTTCCTGCTCGACGTCGGGCTCGACTACCTCTCCCTCGACCGGGCCGCCGGCACCCTGGCCGGCGGGGAGGCACAGCGCATCCGGCTGGCCACCCAGATCGGCTCCGGCCTCGTCGGGGTGCTCTACGTGCTCGACGAGCCGTCGATCGGGCTGCACCAGCGGGACAACCGCCGTCTCATCCAGACCCTGCTGCGGCTGCGTGACCTGGGCAACACGCTCATCGTCGTCGAGCACGACGAGGACACCATCCGGGCCTCCGACTGGGTGGTCGACATCGGCCCCGGCGCGGGCGAGCACGGCGGGCGGGTCGTCGTCTCCGGGCCGGTGGCGGAACTGCTCGCCAGCGAGGAGTCGATGACCGGCGCCTACCTCTCCGGCCGGCGCCAGATCCCGGTGCCCGACATCCGCCGGGTGCCGACGAAGGGTCGGGTGCTGACGGTGCACGCCGCCCGCGAGCACAACCTGCGCGACGTCACGGTCTCGTTCCCACTGGGCTGCTTCGTGGCCGTCACCGGGGTGTCCGGGTCGGGCAAGTCCACCCTCGTCAACGACATCCTCGCCGCCGTGCTGGCCAACAAGCTCAACGGTGCCCGCGAGGTGCCCGGCCGGCACCGGACCGTCAGCGGCCTCGACCACCTCGACAAGGCCGTCAGGGTCGACCAGTCGCCGATCGGCCGCACCCCGCGGTCCAACCCGGCCACCTACACCGGCGTCTTCGACCACATCCGCCGCCTGTTCGCCGAGACGACCGAGGCCAAGGTCCGCGGGTACCTGCCGGGCCGGTTCTCGTTCAACGTCAAGGGCGGGCGCTGCGAGGCGTGCTCCGGCGACGGCACCATCAAGATCGAGATGAACTTTCTGCCGGACGTGTACGTGCCGTGTGAGGTCTGCCACGGTGCCCGGTACAACCGGGAGACCCTCGAGGTCCACTACAAGGGCCGCAACATCGCCGAGGTCCTCGACATGCCGATCGAGGAGGCGGCCGAGTTCTTCGCCGCGGTGCCGGCGATCGCCCGTCACCTGCGCACGCTCAACGACGTCGGGCTCGGCTACGTCCGCCTCGGTCAGTCCGCGCCGACGCTGTCCGGCGGCGAGGCGCAGCGGGTCAAGCTCGCCTCCGAGCTGCAGCGGCGCTCCACCGGCCGGACCGTCTACGTCCTCGACGAGCCGACGACCGGGCTGCACTTCGAGGACATCCGCAAGCTGCTCGGGGTGCTCGGCCGGCTCGTCGATGCCGGCAACACCGTGATCGTGATCGAGCACAACCTCGACGTCATCAAGACGGCGGACTGGATCATCGACATGGGGCCGGAGGGCGGCACCGGCGGCGGTCGGGTCGTCGCCCAGGGCTCACCCGAAACCGTTGCCGCAGTCGAGGAGAGCCACACCGCGGCCTTCCTTCGGGAGATCCTCGGCGACCGGGTCCCGGCCGCCGGCGGGGCGGCGGCCGAGACCGGCGGTGGGGGAGGCGCTCGGCGGCGCAGGCTCGCCGAGGCGGCGGCCCGCTGAGGGGCGCGCCGGCCGCCAGGCGGGCCGAACGGTGGCCGGCGCCGGGCGGGTGTCCGCCGACCGCGCGGGTCCGCGGTGCGGCGGCCCGGGGCCGGGGAGATCAGGTCTGGAGCAGGTTCGCCAGGACTGTGTCCAGCTCCTGCTCGGTGTGCTCCTGGCCGGTCGGCACCAGCCGTTCGGTGCGGTCCAGGAAGCTGCGCAGCGACGCCGTCGCGAGGACCACGACGGAGTGGCGATCCCCGTCGACCAGGTCCAGCCGGACGCCGCCCTTCCCGGGATCGGGGCCGATCCGCACATCGCCGTCGCCGACCGCCGCCTCCAGCCCGGCACGCAGGGCGTCGCGGGGGGCCACCCAGCTCCCCTGCGGTAGCGCGGGGTGCTCCGGCCTGGACACCAGGGTCATGGACACGGCCAGCGGATCGCACGCACGCCAGCAGATCTGGAACACCGTCACCCGCCCACGGCTGGCCGCGTCGTCCACGACGAACTCCGCCGTGACGTCCTCACCAAGCACGAGCTGGCTCCCTCGGTTCGCTTGCCCGATGTGTCGAGGGTCGCAGCCCCCCGCGCCGGACGCCAGCGGGGGCACCGGAAACAACGGAAAGTCCGGGATTAATCACGACCGGCTTCGGGATCTGTCGCCTTCTGTCACCCTTCTGCCACGCATCGAGAGGGCCCGCCGATGAGGTCGCGCGCTATGCGTGATGAAATGGTTACGTGCAGGCGCTGCTCATGCGGGATGATGGTCGCCGTAGGCTCGGTTCATGGCTGATCCGGCGTCCTACCGGCCCGCGCCGGGCTCGATTCCCGAGACCCCCGGCGTCTACCGCTTCCGCGACGAGCACGGCCGTGTGCTCTACGTGGGCAAGGCCAAGAACCTGCGGGCCCGGCTGGCCAACTACTTCGCCGATCTGCACACGCTCCATCCGCGTACCCAGCACATGGTCCAGGCGGCCAGCGCGGTCGACTGGACCGTGGTCTCCACGGAGGTCGAGGCCCTCCAGCTCGAGTACACGTGGATCAAGGAGTTCGATCCGCGCTTCAACGTCCGGTACCGCGACGACAAGAGCTACCCGAGCCTCGCGGTGACCCTCCACGAGGAGTTCCCGCGTCTGCAGGTCATGCGGGGACCGAAGCGCAAGGGTGTGCGGTACTTCGGTCCGTACGCCCACGCCTGGGCGATCCGGGAGACCCTCGACCTGTTGCTGCGCGTCTTCCCGGCGCGCACCTGCTCGGCGGGGGTGTTCAAGCGGGCCGGGCAGGTCGGCCGCCCGTGCCTGCTCGGCTACATCGACCGCTGCTCGGCGCCCTGCGTCGGCCGGGTGGACGCCGAGACCCACCGGGAGATCGTCGACGACTTCTGCGACTTCATGTCCGGTCAGACCGGCCGTTACCTGCGCCGGCTCGAGCAGGAGATGCAGCAGGCCGCCTCGGCCCAGGAGTACGAGCGGGCCGCGCGGCTGCGCGACGACGCCGGCGCCCTGCGGCGCGCCATCGAGAAGCAGGCCGTCGTGCTGCCCGACGGCACCGACGCCGATGTGATCGCCTTCGCCGAGGACGAGCTGGAGGCCGCGGTCGCGATCTTCTACGTGCGTGCCGGGCGCGTGCGCGGGCAACGCGGCTGGGTGGTCGACAAGCTCGACGAGGTGACCATGGCCGACCTCGTCGAACAGTTCCTCACCCAGGAGTACCTGGACGGCACGTCGTTCACCAACGCCGGCGCCGTCCCCCCCGGCGCCGCCCCTCCCGGGGAGACCGGCGCACCGGATGCCGCGACCGCGGACGCCGGTGCCGGGGACGCCGCCGCCGCGGATGCCGGTGGCGCGCTGGCCGAGCAGGGTGGATCAGGTCGGGCCGCCGGGCCGACGCCGCCGGCCCGGTCGCCGCGCACCGATCCGCAGGGCGCGGGCATCCCGCGCGAGATCCTCGTGCCCGCCCTGCCTCCGGATGCGGCCGCCGTGGCCGAGCTGCTCGGCGTCGCCCGCGGCGGCCGGGTCGAGATCCGGGTGCCGCGCCGCGGCGACAAGCGCACCCTGCTGGAGACCGTGGAGCGCAACGCCCGCCAGGCGCTGGCGCTGCACCGCACGAAGCGGGCCAGCGACCTGACCGCGCGCAGCCGGGCGCTCGCCGAGCTCCAGGAGGCCCTGGAGCTGCCGGACGCGCCGCTGCGCATCGAGTGCTACGACGTGTCGAACATTCAGGGCACCAACGTCGTCGCGAGCATGGTCGTCTTCGAGGACGGGCTGGCGCGCAAGTCGGAGTACCGCCGGTTCTCCATCCGCGGCGGCGCGGGTGGCACCGGCCGCGAGCACGGGCGGGCGGACGCCGGGCAGGACGACGTCGCCAGCATGTACGAGACCATCCATCGCCGGTTCTCCCGGTACCTCGCCGAGCGGTCCCGCACCGGGGAACTCGTCGACATCGTCGACCCCGCGGAGGATCTCGTCGCCGTCCCCACCGCCGCTTCCGCCGCCGATCCGGCCGGCGACCTCGTGGGCGACGCCGGTGCCGAGGCGGGCGTGCGGGACGGGCGGGGCCGGACCGTCCCGACGGCCGCGGCGCAGCCGATCGACCCGGACACCGGCCGGCCCCGCAAGTTCGCCTACCCGCCGAACCTCGTCGTCGTCGACGGTGGCCCGCCGCAGGTCGCCGCCGCCGCCCGCGCCCTCGACGAGCTCGGCATCGACACCGGGCCCGGCGGGGTGGCGTTGTGCGGGCTCGCGAAGCGGCTGGAGGAGGTCTGGCTGCCCGACATCGCGGAGCCGGTGATCCTGCCGCGTACCTCCGAGGCGCTGTACCTGTTGCAGCGGGTCCGGGACGAGGCGCATCGTTTCGCCATCACCTACCACCGGCAGAAGCGGTCCGCCGCGATGGTGACCTCCGCGCTCGACGACGTGCCCGGCCTCGGGGAGACCCGGCGCAAGGCGCTGTTGCGGCAGTTCGGCTCGGTGGCGAAGGTGCGGGCGGCGAGCGCCGAGGAGATCGCCCAGGTGCCCGGGATCGGGCCGCGCACCGCCGCGGCGATCCTCACGGCGCTCGGCCGGTCCGCGCCGGGCACCGCCGCCGCCCCCACCCCCGCCGTCGACCCTCGCACCGGTGAGATCCTCGACGAGACGCCGCCGGCGCCCGCGGCGGACGATCCCGCCGCGGCGGCACGTGCCCTGCACCACGCCGACTCGGGAAGGCCGTCATGACCACCCCGACCCTCGACCTCGCCATCATCACCGGCCTGTCCGGCGCGGGGCGCAGCACTGCGGCCAAGTGCCTGGAGGACCTCGGCTGGTTCGTCGTCGACAACCTGCCGCCCGCCCTGCTGTCCACCATGGCGGAACTCGGCCACCGCTCCGGGGGGGCGGTCAGCCGGATCGCCGTGGTCGTGGACGTCCGCGGCCGGGCGTTCTTCTCGGACCTGCGGGCAGCGGTCGCGGCGCTGGACGCCCGCGGCATGCATCCCCGGATGCTCTTCCTCGAAGCCAGCGACGACGCGCTCATCCGGCGGTTCGACCACGTCCGTCGGCCGCATCCGCTGCAGGGCGACGAGCGCGTGGTCGACGGCATCGGCCGGGAACGGGCGCTGCTCGCCGAGCTGCGCGGCGAGGCCGACCTCGTCCTCGACACCACGGACCTGAACGTCCACGAGCTGCGGTCGAAGATCGACGCGGCGTTCGGGCAGCCGGGCGCGAACCGGCTCAACGCCACCGTGGTGTCGTTCGGGTACAAGTACGGGCTGCCGCTGGACGCCGACCTCGTCGCCGACTGCCGGTTCCTGCCCAACCCGCACTGGGTGGAGGAGCTGCGCCCCTACACCGGGCGGGATCCGCAGGTGCGCAGTTACGTCCTCGCCCAACCGGGGGCGCAGGAGTTCCTCGACCAGTACGCGGCCCTGCTGCGCCTGGTCGGGGACGGCTACGCACGGGAGGGCAAGCGGTATCTGACCCTCGCGGTCGGTTGTACCGGTGGCAAGCACCGCAGCGTGGCGATGGCCGAGCAGCTCGGCGCGCGACTGGCCGCCGACGGCGTCGGGGTCCGGGTCGTGCACCGCGATCTGGGACGGGAGTGAGCGTGCCGACGCCCGTCGTCCCCGCCGGCTCCGGCCGTGACCCCCGGGCCGCCGAGGCCGCTGGGGGAACCGAGGCCGCTGGGGCCACTGGCGGCGTCGAGGCTGCCAGGGCCGCTGGTGGCGGCGACGACGCCGTCGCCGGGCTGGAGCCGGCGGTCGTCGCCTTCGGCGGTGGCCACGGGCTCGCCGCATCGCTGGCCGCGCTGCGCCAGCTCACCTCGGCGCTGACGGCGGTGGTGACCGTCGGCGACGACGGGGGATCGTCGGGGCGGTTGCGGGCGGAGCTCGGCGCGCTGCCCATGGGCGACCTGCGGATGGCGCTGGCCGCGCTCGCCGGCCCGGACGGCCCGCCGGCGACCTGGGCGGAGCTCTTCCAACACCGGTTCGCCGGCTCCGGCCCGCTGGCCGGGCACGCCGTGGGGAACCTGGTGCTGACCGGGCTGGCCGAGCACACCGGCTCCCCGGTGGCCGCCCTCGATCTCGCCGCCGGCCTGCTCGGCGCGCGGGGTCGGGTGCTGCCGCTGTCCACCGCGGGCATCGACATCGTCGCCGACGTCCTCGGGTTGGACCCGGCCGCACCGGGGGCGGTGACCGAGGTGCGCGGGCAGGCCGCGGTGGCCACCACGGCGGGACGGGTGGCCGGCGTCCGGCTCGCGCCGGCGGAACCGGCGGCCTGCGCGGAGGCGGTGGCGGCGGCCCACGCGGCCGACTGGCTCGTCCTCGGCCCGGGCTCGCTCTACACGAGCATGCTGCCGCACCTGCTGGTGCCCGGGATGCGGCAGGCGATCACCACCTCGCGGGCGCGCACGCTGATGGTCCTCAACCTGGCCGCCCAGCCGGGGGAGACCGCCGGGTACACCCCGCAGGCCCACCTCGACGCCCTGCGCCGGCACGTGCCCGGCCTGCGCCTGGACGTCGTGATCGCCGATCCGAGCGCCGTGCCCGAGCCCGACCCGCTAGCGCGGGCCGCGGCGGATCTCGGTGCCCGGCTGCATCTCGCGCCGGTGCGGGTGCCCGGCGCACCCGTGCACGACCCGGCCCGCCTTGCCGAGGCCTTCCGTGCCGTATTCGCCCAGTCCGGAGCAGTCGCCCGGTCCGGAGCAGTCGCCCGGTCCGGAGCGGTCAACCGGTCCGGAGCGGTCGCCCGGTCCGCAGCGGCTGCCCAGCCCGAAGCGGTCGACCAGTTCGGAGCGGTCGCACGATCTGGAGCGGTCTCGCAAGCTGCGGCAGTCCCGCCGACTGGGACGGTCCCGCCGACTGGGACGGTCCCGCGGGGCGGGACGGTCTCGCGGGGCGCGGCGGTCGAGAACGAGACCGGGCCCGTGGCTGCCGTGGCGCCGGTTCAGGCCGGGCCGTCCGGCGGCGGCTCCCCGGCGGCGTCGCCGGCCGTCCGCACCGGGCCGTCCGGGCCGCCTGCCCCGTCGGTGCCGCGGGCACCGTCCGCGGGGGGCAGCCGGCGGCCGGTCACGAAGTACCCATCGTCCGGCGGCGCGGTTCGCCGGACCCCATCCGGTGAAGCCAAGGAGTGATCGGTGTGGCGGCGATGACGGCCACCGTCAAGGACGAACTGAGCCGGCTACGGGTCGCGAAGCCCTGTTGCCGGCGTGCCGAGATGGCAGCCCTGCTGCGTTTCGGTGGGGGGCTGCACATCGTCGGGGGCCGCATCGTGGTGGAGGCGGAGCTGGATACGGGTGCGACCGCGCGCCGGCTGCGCCGGGAGGTCGCCGAGGTCTTCGGCTTCCCGTCCACGGTGGCGGTGCTCGCCGCCGGGGGGCTGCGCCGCTCGGTGCGTTACATCGTGCGGGTCGAACGCGACGGCGAACAGCTCGCCCGCTCGACGGGGCTGCTCGACCAGCGTGGCCGGCCCGTCCGCGGGCTGCCCCCGCAGGTCGTCACCGGCTCGGCCTGCGACGCGGCGGCGGCATGGCGGGGCGCGTTCCTCGCCCACGGGTCGCTGACGGAGCCGGGCCGGTCCTGCTCGCTCGAGGTGACCTCGCCCGGTCCGGAGGCGGCGCTCGCGCTGGTCGGGGCGGCGCGGCGGCTCGGTGTGCAGGCCAAGAGCCGCGACGTGCGCGGGGTCGACCGGGTGGTCATCCGGGACGGCGACGCCATCGGCGCGTTGCTGACCAAGATCGGCGCCCATGACAGTCTGATGGCCTGGGAGGAGCGGCGGATGCGCCGCGAGGTCCGGGCGACGGCGAACCGGCTGGCGAACTTCGACGACGCCAACCTGCGCCGCTCGGCCCGCGCCGCGGTCGCGGCCGGGGCGCGGGTGCAGGCGGCGATGCGCATCCTCGGCGACGACGCGCCCGAGCACCTGCTCGCCGCGGGCCGGCTGCGCCTGGAACATGCCCAGGCGTCCCTGGAGGAACTCGGCGCGCTCGCCGACCCGCCGCTGACCAAGGACGCCGTCGCCGGGCGGATCCGGCGGCTGCTCGCGCTCGCGGACAAGCGGGCGAATGCACTCGGCATCCCCAACACCGAGGCAAGCGTCTCACCGGACCTGCTGGAGAACGCCTGAGCCCTGACAATGCGTCATCTGGTTGATTCCGGGCATTTCGCTAGCTGGATCAACGCTATTCCTGATAAGGGCCCGTTGGTGGTGCAACGTGCCGAGGTCGGAGCAACGATGCCCGAACGTCCGTGGAATAATCGCGGGGTAGCACCATCGGGATCGCACGCAGGGGACGGTGCAGGCCTCGCGCCGCGGGGGCGCCCGAACGGTGGAGCGGCTCGGACGGTGTGGCAGGCAAGCGCGAGACGTGCCTGGCCCGGGGTCCAGGCAGGGGAGCGGCGGGAACCTCCGGATACGGAGCATCGTCGTGACCGGGTGGGAGCAGGTAGCCAGACGGGCGCGTGGTCTCGTGTGAGGAGACCAACACCGCACGGTTCGGATTACCGCCGATGATGTGCGAACTCGTTAGGCTCCTGCCTCGACAACGAGATACCGAACTCCGGTCATGACGCAAGCGGCGTCATGACCGTCGAAACGACGAGACAAGACGGTAGGGAGTCCTGGACGTGGCTACGCGGGTGGGTGTCAACGGCTTCGGGCGGATCGGCCGTAACTTCTGGCGGGCGCTCGCGGCGAGCAAGCGGGACGACCTCGAGATCGTCGCCGTCAACGACCTGACCAACAACAAGACCCTCGCGCACCTTCTCAAGTACGACACCACCCTGGGCACACTGGCCGCTCCGGTCAGCGTCGTCGACGAGGGCATCCGGGTCGGCGACACCCTGATCAAGGTTCTCGCCGAGCGCGACCCGGCCGCACTGCCCTGGGGCGAGCTGGGCGTGGACATCGTCATCGAGTCCACCGGCCGGTTCACCAAGGCCGCCGACGCGGGCAAGCACCTCAAGGCGGGTGCCAAGAAGGTCATCATCTCGGCTCCGGCCAAGGACGAGGACATCACCGTCGTCGTGGGCGTGAACGACGACGCCTACGACCCGGCGAAGCACCACATCCTGTCCAACGCCTCCTGCACCACGAACTGCGTGGCGCCGATGGCCAAGGTCCTCGACGAGGCGTTCGGCATCAGCCAGGGCCTCATGACCACCATCCACGCCTACACCAACGACCAGGTCATCCTGGACTTCCCGCACGAGGACCTGCGCCGGGCCCGCGCGGCGGCGCAGAACATCATCCCGACCACCACCGGTGCCGCGAAGGCCACCGCGCTGGTGCTGCCGCACCTCAAGGGCAAGCTCGACGGCATCGCCATGCGGGTGCCGGTGCTCGACGGATCGGTTACCGACCTGGTCGCCACGCTGAACACGCCGGCGACCAAGGAGGAGGTCAACGCGGCGTTCAGGGCGGCGGCCGACGGCCCGCTCAAGGGCTACCTGGTCTACACCGAGGACCCGATCGTCTCCTCCGACATCGTGAACACCCCGGCGTCCTGCACCTTCGACTCGCTGCTGACGATGTCCGCCGGCAATCAGGTCAAGATCGTCGGCTGGTACGACAACGAGTGGGGCTACTCCAACCGGCTGGTCGACCTGACCGCCCTGGTCGGCGCCCGCCTCTAGTAGTGCTAGTTCCCCTGTAGTTCTAGGCGCTGTTCCGGCCGGGGCCGCCGTCCGCGGTCCCGGCCGTCGTGGTTGCATCCCGCGCTCTCCATCTCGCATCGCAACCGCAACGCCGCGGAGCGTGTCCGGCCAGGTTCCCGGTGGGGATCGCCGGAGGCGGTTCGCAGCATCGCCCGTCTCCCTTCCCCGGTCTCGAACCCAATGGAGTAACCAAGAGTGAGGACGATCGACGACCTACAGGTCGCCGGGCACCGCGTCCTGGTCCGCAGCGACCTGAACGTGCCGCTGGACCGTTCGGGCGACACCCCGCGCATCACCGACGACGGCCGTGTCCGCGCCAGTGTCCCGACGATCGCCGCGCTGCTGGACCGCGGCGCGCGGGTGATCGTGACCTCCCATCTCGGCCGTCCCAAGGGCGAGCCCGACCCCAAGTACTCGCTGGAACCGGTCGCGGCCCGCCTCGGCGAGCTGCTCGGCCGGCCGGTGGCCTTCGCCGGCGACGGCACCGGCGACATCGCCGGCGCCCGCGCGCGTGAGGTCGTCGCGGGCCTCGGTGACGGCGAGGTGGCGCTGCTGGAGAACCTGCGCTTCTCGCCCGGCGAGACCAGCAAGGATGCCGTGACCCGGGCGTCGTTCGCGGACGCCCTGGCCGCCCTGGCGGAGTTCTACGTCGGCGACGCCTTCGGCGCGGTCCACCGGGCCCATGCCAGCGTCGTCGACGTGCCCAAGCGGCTGCCGCACGCGGCCGGCCGGCTGGTGCTCACCGAGCTCGACGTGCTGCGCCGGCTCAGCGCCGACCCGGCCCGCCCCTACGCGGTCGTCCTCGGTGGTTCGAAGGTGTCGGACAAGCTCGGGGTCATCCGCGCTCTGCTGCCCAAGGTCGACGCGCTGCTCGTCGGTGGCGGCATGTGCTTCACCTTCCTCGCGGCCCTCGGCCACGGCGTCGGGGGCTCCCTGCTCGAGGCCGAGATGATCGACACCTGCAAGGCCCTGCTCGCCGAGGGCGGGGACCGGATCGTGCTGCCGACCGACGTCGTCGTCGCCGACCGTTTCGCCGCCGACGCGCAGACGGCGGTCGTCCCCGCCGACGGGATCAGTGCGGGCTGGCTCGGCCTGGACATCGGCCCTGCGTCCACGGCGCTGTTCGCCGAGCGGCTCGCCGGCGCCGCGACCGTGTTCTGGAACGGCCCGATGGGCGTGTTCGAGCTCGCGCCGTTCGCCGCCGGCACCCGCGGGGTCGCCGAGGCGATCGCCGCCGGGGACGGCTTCTCCGTGGTGGGCGGCGGGGACTCCGCCGCCGCCGTGCGCACGCTGGGCATCCCCGACGACGCCTTCAGCCACATCTCCACCGGCGGCGGGGCCAGCCTGGAGTACCTCGAGGGCAAGACGCTGCCCGGCCTCGCGGCGCTCGATGTCTGAGACCGGGAGCCGTTGATGGCACCGCTGGGCCGGGGACGATCCGAACGGGGTACCGAGAAAGGTAAGAACCGCGTGAGTAAGGACAAGGGCACCGGGCGGCGGACGCTGGTGGCCGGCAACTGGAAGATGAACCTCAATCACCTCGAGGCCATCGCGCTGGTGCAGAAGATCGCCTTCGATCTCAAGCCCGCGGAGCTCGAGACCGTCGAGGTCGTCGTCATCCCGCCGTTCACCGACCTGCGCAGCGTCCAGACGCTCATCGACGGTGACAAGCTCGCCCTGGGCTACGGCGGGCAGGACCTCTCCCCGCACGGCTCGGGCGCGCACACCGGCGACATCAGCGGGTCGATGCTGGCCAAGCTCGGCTGCTCCTACGTCGTCGTCGGCCATTCCGAACGCCGCGCCGACCACCACGAGGACGACGCCCTGGTCGCCGCGAAGGCGAAGGCGGCCTATGCCGCCGGGATCACGCCGATCCTGTGCGTCGGCGAGGTCGAGGAGATCCGCGCGGCCGGCACCCACGTCGAGCACGTGCTGGGCCAGCTCAGCGGGTCGCTGGCCGGGATCACCGCCGAGCAGGCCGCGACGATCGTCATCGCCTACGAGCCGGTATGGGCGATCGGCACCGGCCGCACGGCGTCCGCCCAGGACGCCCAGGACATGTGCGCCGCCGTGCGCGGGCAACTTGCCCGGCTCTACGGCGACGCGGTGGCCGCGGGCATCCGCGTCCTCTACGGCGGCTCCGTGAAGGCGGCGAACGCCGGCGAGCTGTTCACCATGCCCGACGTCGACGGCGGGCTCGTCGGCGGGGCAAGCCTCGTCGCCGAGGAGTTCGTCGGCATCGTGCGCAGCGGCCCGCCGGCCTGAGGCGGCCGGACCGAGAGCCCGGTGGGGGTGAACCCCGCCGGGCTCTCGCCGTTGCGGGCGCAGTGCCGTTGTGGGCGCGGTGCCAGATCTCGACTCGCGCAACGCCCGCCCGCCGGCCGGACCCGGCAACGCATCGCCCGCCGGAGCGGGGTGCGTCACCGCGGTCCGGGCGGCAGGGTGCGGTACCTTGGCGGAACCGTCGAGAAACGGCCGGGCGGGCCGGTCTGTACGCGGCTGCCCGCCGTACACCTGGTCACGCGCCCGGCCCTTGCGGTGCTGGTTTCGGCGGGGGCTCGCCGGTGCAAGCGGATATTGTTACCTGGCGACGTGTGCCGATACCGCTTGCCCCCTGACGGTTGCCGGATCGATTGAGGTTGCTGGCAGGCGCGGGTCGCCTGGTAGGCGCAGGTTGCTGGAGGGCGCAGGAGGTGTGCAGGGCCGTGGAGCCTCCACTGTCGCGGAGGCGAGCCGGGCGCGGGTCTCCTGCCGCCTCCCCGAGGAGCAGGAGCTGGTCTGAATGACGGTCGGTCTGTCGATCGCCTTGATCATCGCGAGTATTCTGATGATCCTGCTCGTCTTGTTGCACCGGGCCAAGGGCGGCGGTCTGTCCACCCTGTTCGGCGGGGGCGTGTCCTCGTCGCTCGGCGGTTCCTCCGTCGTGGAGAAGAACCTCGACCGGCTGACCGTCCTGGTCGGGACCGTGTGGTTCGTCTGCATCATCGGTCTCGGTCTGCTGCTGAAGAATTGAACGCCCCGCGTGCGCGCCGCCGCCCCCGGAGGGCGGCGGCGTCTCGACTCGCGGCGCTCGCCGCCGTGCTCGCCGTCGCGGTCGCGGCCTGCAGCGGCGGTTCCGGCGGCTCCGGCCGCCTCGCCGCCCCCAGCCCCACCCCGACGGCCACCGCCACGACCCCGCCGGCGGCCAAGCCGGGGGGCACCCTGCGCATCGTCACCCAGCAGATGCCCAGCGGGGACCCGGGCTGGGCCGACCAGCCCGGTGAGCTGGCCGTCGCCCGGCTCGTCACCCGCCAGCTCTACAGCTATCCCGCCGACGCCGATCCGGCGAGGTCGACGGTTCCGCGGCCCGACCTGGCCGCCGGGGCGCCGATCGTCACCGAGGACGGGCTGGTCTACACCGTCCGGCTGCGGTCGGCGGCCCGCTGGGACACCCCGAACCAGCGGCGGATCACGGCCAACGACGTCGCCCGCGGCATCAAGCGGCTGTGCGTGCCGCCGGACCCCTCCCCGCTGCGCGGCTACTTCGCCGCGACGGTCGTCGGCTTCCGCGAGTTCTGCACCGAGCTCGCGGCGACCCCGGTCGGGGACGCCGCGGCCTTCGTCGAGAGCAACACCATCGAGGGAGTGGAGATCGTCGGCGATGACACCGTCGCGTTCCACCTGCTCGCCCCGGTGAACGACTTCGTCGACGTGCTGGCTCTGCCGGTGGCGTCGCCGGTGCCGCTGGAGGCGCTCGCCTACCCGCCCGACTCGCCGGAGTACCTGCACAACCTGGTCTCCGACGGGCCCTACCGGTTCACCATCGCCCCGGACGACGACGCCACGCCGGGCTACCGGCTGGCCCGGAACCCGTCGTGGAGCGCCTCCTCGGACGGCATCCGCCGGGCGCTGCCCGACCACATCACGATCACCGACGGGCTGTCCCCCGAACAGATGCAGCAGCAGCTCGAAGGCGGCGACGCGGACATGGCGCTCGACGGTGAACTTCCGGCCGGCCGGGCCGCGGAACTGGCGAAGGCCAAGGATCCGCGCCTCGTCGTCGACCCCGTGGGTTCCACCCTGGCGCTCACGGTGGGCCTCGACGGACCGTCCGCGGCCGCCCTGCGCGAACCGGTCATCCGCCAGGCGCTGCCCTACTGCATCGACCGGGTGAGCCTGGCCGCCGCCCTCGGCGGCCCCGAGTTCGCCGCCACCACGGGCGGGCTGCTGCAGGAACCGATGACCGGCTACAACGACGCCGACCCGTTCCCGAGCCCCGCCGGTCTCGGCGACCCGGCCCGCTGCCGGGAGGCGCTCAGCCAGACCCCCGGTGGCCCCGTCACGGCGCTGTCGCTGCTCACCACGGACAGCGCCACCGACGCGGCGGTCGCCGAGGCGCTGCGCACGGCGTTCGCCCGCGCCGGCGTCCGCCTCGACGTGCGGATCCGCACCGGTGCGCGGTACGCCGCCGCGGCGGTCCACCCCACCGGCCAGTTCTGGGACCTGGCGCTGTCCACGATCACCCCGGCGTGGTTCGGCGACGCCGGGCGCACGGTCTTCCAGCCGCTGCTGGACGAGCAGTGGCTCGGCCCGCGGCCCGCCGACGGCGGCTACCGCGATCCGAACGCCTCCCGCCAGCTCGACGCCGCCCTGCGGGCCACCTCGGAGACCACCGCGGCCGCCTCGTGGGGCGCACTGGAGCAGACGGTGGTCGGCAGCGCCGCGGTGATCCCGCTGGCGGTCGTGCACACCCCGGAGTTCCACAGCGCGGGGGTCACGACGTTCGCGATCGTCCCGTCCATCGGCACGGCCGATCCGTCCGCCGTGTCGCTCGGATCCGGATGACGCCCGACCCGTCCATGATCGTCCCGGCTGTGCATGGCCGGGTTGGGGTGGTCGGTGCATCCACGTTGGGCCCTGGCGGCCTACACTCCCCCCAGGACGTACCCGGAGGGACAACCCGGGGGAGTGGCCGGGAACGTCATGCTTGCGGAACCGGCTGTCGGTCTTCGCGGTGGTGCACACCGCGGGGACGCCGCAGCGGGTTCCGGGCTACCACCCATGGGACGAGACGAAGGAGCACGCGGGCCGTGGCAGGTGGCAACGCCATCCGGGGGAGCCGGGTCGGGGCAGGACCGATGGGAGAGGCGGAGCGCGGCGAGACCGCACCCCGCCAGCGCATCTCCTTCTGGTGCGCCAACGCGCACGAGACGAGACCGTCGTTCGCCGCAGACGCGGCCATCCCCGACACGTGGGACTGTCCGAGCTGTGGCTTTCCGGCGGGGCGGGACCGGGACAACACCCCGGCTCCGCCGCGGACCGAGCCGTACAAGACCCATCTCGCCTACGTCCGGGAGCGGCGTAACGAGAAGGACGGCGAGGCGATCCTCGCGGAAGCGCTCGCCAAGCTGCGGGGCGCCCCTTAGGCTCTGCGCGCGGAAGGGGCTCGGGCGGGGCCCTGCGGGGCGGGTCCTGCGGGGCCCGCCGCCGAGGATGATGCGCCGTGACCGTTGATAACGTCGGCGCCGGTCGGCTCGTCGCGGGGCGCTACCGGCTGGTCGAGTGGCTGGGCGCCGGCGGGATGGGCACCGTCTGGCGGGCGTACGACGAGGTGCTGCGGGTCGACGTCGCAGTCAAGGAGATCCGGTTCCCGGCCGACCTCGACGACGCCGAGCGGGCCGGCCAGGTCGACACGGCGATGCGGGAGGCCCGCAATGCCGCCCGGCTGCGGGGCAACCCGCACGTCGTGACCGTCCACGACGCCGTCGAGCAGGACGGCCTGCCGTGGATCGTGATGGACTACGTGCCCGCGGCCACCCTCGCCGCCACCGTCGAGCGGCAGGGCCCGCTGCCGGTGGAACGCGCGGCCCGGGTGGGCCTCGCCGTCCTCGACGCCCTCGTCGCCGGCAAGCGGCTCGGGGTGCTGCACCGGGACGTCAAGCCGTCCAACATCCTGTTAGCGCACGACGGCCGGGTGCTGCTCACCGACTTCGGCATCGCGACGCACATCTCCGACCCGACGCTGACCGGGGGCCTCGGCAGCGGCGGGACCCCCGCCTACATGGCGCCCGAGCGGCTGCTCGGCGGTGCGGCGACCTTGGCCGGCGACCTGTTCGCGCTCGGCGCCACGCTCTACCTCGCCGTCGAGGGGGTCCCCCCGTTTCACCGGGAGACCCTGCCGCTGACGGTTGGCGCGGTGCTGCACGCCAACCCGCCCCCGTTCACCCGCGCCGGCCCGTTGGCCCCCGCGATCGCCGGCCTGCTGGCCAAGAGCCCGGCGAGCCGGCTGCGCCCCGACGGCGCGCACGCCCTGCTCAGCCGAGCGTCGTCCAACCCCGCGCCGGCGCGCCCCGCGCCCGCAGCGCGCGGCCGACTGCCAGGTCGCGCGACCGGACCGGTTTCGGGTGGCGCGACCGGAGTGGCCCCGGGTGGCATGACCGGGGTGGTTTCGGGTGGCATGACCGGAGCGGTGGCCCCGGAGGGCGTGGCCGCAGTGGCCCCGGGGAGCGCGACGCCGGTGTCCCTGCGGGCCATGCCCGGCGCGGTGCCGGGGCGGCGCCCGGTGGCGGGCGGGTCGCCGCGGACGGGGCCGAGCGGGGGGCGGTGGGGCGGGCGGCCGGTCGGCCTGGTGCTCGCCGCGCTGCTGGCGGTCGTGGCCGTGGCTGGCGGGATCCTTCTGCTCACCTCCGCCGTTGGTGGCGGGGACGGCGGTGGCGGCAAGATCGGCCCGTCCCGATCGGCCGGGCCCGCCGCCGCGGTCGACGGGGACGGCTCGGCGCGGTCGGGGAACGACGGCGACCTGCCCGCCGGCATGATCGGGCGGTGGCGGGGCACGGTCGCGCAGGACCGGGCCTCGTATCCGGCCGAGCTCACCCTGGCCGGCGGTCGGGTGGGCGAGACCCTGGGCAGCAACCGGAACACGCGCGACGGCTGCGCGGCCGACCTGGAGCTGCTGACCGTCCGCGGCACCGAGGCCCGGTTCGCCGAGCGGCTCACCGCGGGGGGCGTGGCGTGCGTCGCGAACGCGGTCGACGTCCTCGTGCTGCGCGCCGACGGCACCTTGGACTACGACTACCCGGCGTCCCTGCTCGCTCCCGGTGGGCATGCGGTGCTGCGCCGGATGCCCGGGTGAGCCCATCCCGGCGGCGATCACCACGAGTATCCGTGGGAGGCAGGGGAGGCAGGGGGGCCGGGGAGGCGCGGGAGGACTCGGGGTTCCACCCCGGACGGGTGACCGGGAGCGCCGGCAGCCTGGCTGCGGGTGGGTATGACCCGGGTCTCGGCCCGCAGGCCCCGCGCGGACCGGTGACCGTGCCCCGGGTCCGGGGCGACGGTACTGACTGGAGGTGCCGCGGTGGATCCCGACTTCCCGTTGCTGAGTGTGTTTCTCTACATGGTCTGGTTCTTCGCCTTCGTCCTGTGGCTGTTCCTGCTGTTCGCGGTGATCACCGACGTTTTCCGCAGCTCGGACCTGTCCGGCTGGGCGAAGGCGGCCTGGACCGCGGCGATCGTCGTGCTGCCCTGGATAGGTGTGATCGCCTACCTCGTCGTCCGCGGCGGCAGCATGCACGAGCGCAGCCGTGCCGCCGCGGGCCGGGACGAGCGGGCGTGGGGGGCCGCCGCCCCGGCGAGCAGCGCCGACGAGCTCGGCAAACTCGCGGACCTGCGCGATCAGGGCATCATCAGCGACGCCGAGTTCGACCGCGGGAAGACGCGGATTCTCGCCTGAGCACCACAGGAGGCGGCGGGTCCGGAGAACCCGGCCCCGCCGACCTCGCCGACCCGCCGGCGCCTCAGGAGTGGGTGTCGGCCTCACCCGCCCCCGTGGGTGGGTCGGTGTGGGTCGGTGTCAGCCGTGGGTCGGTGGCAGGCGGGAGGCGGCCGCCCGGTCGACCAGCCAGAGGGTGCGCTCGCGGCCGACGGCTCCGGTCGCCGGGACGTCGATCGGCCCGGCCCCGGAAAACGACGCGGCCACGGCCCCGGCCTTCTCCTCACCCGCGACGATCACCCACACCTCGCGGGCCGACTGGATCGTCGGCAGGGTCAGGGAGATGCGTTCCGGCGGCGGCTTCGGGCAGTCGTGCACGGCCACCACCGGCTCCGTGGCGACGACCGCCGGCGAGTTCGGGAACAGCGACGCGACGTGCCCCTCCGGGCCGAGACCGAGCAGCACGACGTCGAACACGGGGACCGCGGCGCCGGGCGCCGCACGGCCGGCGAGCAGGGCCGCGTACTCCGCCGCCGCCGACTCCGGGTCGGCATAGCCGGACGCCGCGGTGCTGCCCTCGACGTCCCCGCCGGCCGTCTGGGCCGCGTGATGGCCCATCGGGAACACCCGCTTCGGGTCGACCGGGACGTGGTCGAGCAGGGCCTCGCGGGCCTGCCGGTCGTTGCGGTCGGGCGAGTCCGCGGGGACGAACCGCTCGTCGCCCCACCAGACGTCGACCCTGGACCAGTCGACCGCGTCGACCGCCGGGTTCGTCCGGACCGCGCGCAGCAGCGCGATACCGATGCCGCCGCCGGTGAGCACGACCGACGCCTCGCCGCGGGCGGCCTGCCCGTCGATCAGCCGGGTGATCAGGCGGGCGGCGGCGGCGCGGGCGAGGACGCCGGCGTCGCGGTGCGGGACGAGCTGCGGCTCGGCTGTCACGCGCCGCCCGCCTTCGGCTGGTCCGCCGCCGCAGATCCGGATGCGGACCCGGCGGCCGGGCCGGGCGCCGGCCGCTTCGCCCGGGCGGCGGAGCCCGACGGGACGGCGGGGGAGGGGAGCTCCCGGCGGAGGACGCCGTTCCCGCCTGGGACGCGGTCCCGGCCTGGGGCGCTGTTCCCGGCTGGGGTGCGGTCCCGGGCTGGGGTGCGGTCCCGGCAGGGGATGTCGCCCCGGTCTGGGCGGCGCCGGCGGTCGGCGGAACCGTGCCGGTGACCGTCACGGCCTTGTCCATCGGGTCGCGCCAGATGTGTTCGCGGTGCGGCGAGCGGTCGGCGAGGTGCGCCAGGCCGCTCCAGGTGCCCAGCGCCTCACCGAAGACCTCGTCGTCGTCGAGCCGGCGCAACTCCTCGGCGAGCAGTTCGCCGACGCCGCGGCCCGGCAGCGGGAGGACCCGGTCCGGGTAGCCGGACCGGGAGATCGTCGCCGTGCGGGAGTCGGTCCGGGAGATCGCGAGCTCGGACCCGCCAAAGGACACGGTCACCTTCGTGATGTCGGGACGGGTCCCGACCTCCTCGACGGACACCGGGATGTCGAGCTTGTTCTGCAGCCAGCCGGCGAAGAGCTGGGCGCTCGGGTTGGCCCGCCCGGAGGTGATCACCGCCGAGTCGGGCCGGTCGCTGACGGTGTCGAACGCCGCGGCGAGCAGGGTCCGCCACGGCGTCAGGCGGGTCCACGACAGGTCCGTGTCGCCGGGCGCGAAGTCCGTCGCCCGCTGGAACAGCGCGGACATCGGGTCGGGGGCGGCGGTGACGTCGGTGACGCGGCGATCGGCGAAGACGCCGAGCGGATCGTAGGCGATCCGGGCCGGCGGCTCGTCGTGCCACCAGGTGACCACCGGGGCGTCCGGGGCGAGCAGCGGCAGCACGACCGACTCGGCGTGCAGCGCCAGGCGCCCCGACATCCGCATGACGACCGCCTCACCGGGGCCGAGCCGGCCGCCGATCGAGACCTCGGCGTCCAGGCGGGGGTGCGGCGACTCGATCTGGCGGCGCACCACGATGAGCAGCCGGCACGGGTGGGCGGAGGCCGCGAGCGTCGCCGCCCCCTCCGCCTCGCTGACGTGCTTCTCGTCGACGACGACGACGAGGGTGAGCGCCAGCCCGAAGGCCAGCGCCCCGGCCGCCCGCCGCTCGGCGGAGAGGGCCTTGACCACCTCAGAACCGGTGGTGTCCCACAGTGTGGTCACGAGGGGCTCCTATCCGTCCGCGGGAGTGGGCCGCCGGCCGGCGTGGAGCCTCGGCCGGCGGGAGGGTGCACGCCGTGGTGGCCGGCTGGGCGCCGGCGGGCGGGCGCGCTCACGGCCGCCGCCACCGGCGGCCGTCCGCGGCGAGCATCTCGTCGGCCGCCGCAGGCCCCCAGCTTCCCGCGCGGTAGCGGTGCGGGGTCGTGCTCGCCCAGTACTCCTCCAGCGGGTCGACGATCCGCCAGGACTCCTCGACCTCGGCGTTGTTCGGGAACAGCGTCGCGTCGCCGAGCAGCACGTCGAGGATGAGCCGCTCATAGGCCTCGGGCAGCGCCTCGGTGAACGCCTCGCCGAACAGGAAGTCCATCGCGACGTCGCGGACCTCCATCGCCGAGCCCGGCACCTTGGACCCGAACTTCATGGTGACGCCCTCGTCGGGCTGCACCCGGATGACGAGCTGGTTGTTGCCGAGCTCGGCGGTGTCGGTCTGGTCGAAGGGCAGGTGCGGCGCCTTCTTGAACACGATCGCGATCTCGGTGACCCGTCGCGGCAACCGCTTGCCGGTCCGCAGGTAGAACGGCACCCCGGCCCAGCGGCGGGTCTCGATGCCGAGGCGCACCGCGGCGAACGTCTCGGTCCGGGAGTCCGGCGGGATGTCCTTCTCGTCGAGATAGCCGGGAACCCGTTCCCCGGCGAGCCAGCCCTGCTCGTACTGGCCGCGCACGGCGTAGCGGGCGAGGTCGCCGGGCAGCGAGACGGCGCGCAGCACCTTGAGCTTCTCGGTGCGGATCGTCTCCGGGCCGAAGCTGACCGGCTCCTCCATGGCGGTGAGGGCGAGCAACTGGAGCAGGTGGTTCTGGAGCACGTCGCGGGCGGCGCCGGTCTCGTCGTAGAAGCCGGCGCGGGTGCCGATGCCGACGTCCTCGGCCATGGTGATCTGCACCGAGTCGACGAACTGCGAGTTCCAGATCGGCTCGAACAGGTTGTTCGCGAACCTCAGCGCGAACAGGTTCTGCACCGTCTCCTTGCCCAGGTAGTGGTCGATCCGGTACACCCCCGACGGGGTGAACACGTCGTCGACCAGGGCGTTGAGCTCGCGGGCCGACGCCAGATCGTGCCCGAACGGCTTCTCGATGACGACCCGGCGCCAGCCGCCCGTGTCCTGCGCCGAGGACAGGCCGGTGCGCTGCATCTGCTTGAGCACGACCGGGAACGCCGAGGGCGGGATGGACAGGTAGAACGCGGCATTGCCCCCGATGCCGTGCGAGCGCTCCAGGTCCTCCAGCGTCGAGGCGAGCCGGTCGAAGGCGGCGTCGTCGTCGAAGGAGCCCTGCAGGAAGCGGATGGAGCCGGCGAGCCGGTCCCAGACCTCGTCCCGGAACGGGGTACGCGCGCCCTTCTCGGCGGACTCGCGGGCGAAATCGCCGAAATCGCCGTCCGACCAGTCCCTGCGCGCGAAACCGAGCAGCACGAAGCCGGGTGGCAGCAGCCCGCGGCTGAACAGGTCGTAGACGGCGGGAATCAGCTTCTTGCGGGCCAGGTCGCCGGTCGCACCGAACACCACGAGGGCACTCGCGTCCGGCAGCCGGGGCAGTCTGCGGTCACGTGGATCCCGCAGCGGGTTGGATCTCACCGTGGGCGCCACCCGTTCCCCCTTCGTTCTCGCTTCGGTCTAACCGAGGTTGTTTCACCTGTGACGGTCGCCTGTCCATGACGGACGCTGAGACGATCACCACGGCCGCGGACCGGCCCGGTCACCCGGCCGATCGGGGTCATGCTCACGACGCGGGACGTGCCGGCTAGCTGCTCGAACCGGACCTGCCGAGCTGCTGCGCGATGGTGCCGAGCAGCTGGTTCCACGAGTCCTCGAACTTCTGTACCCCCTGGGTCTCCAGGGTCTCGATCACGTCGTCGAGGTCCACGCCGACGGAGGCCAGCGCGGCGAACACTCCACGGGCGTCGTCGTAGTACGGGCGGATGGTGTCCCCGTTGACCTGGCCGTGGTCGGCGAACGCCTGCAGGGTCGCCTCGGGCATGGTGTTGACGGTGCCGGGCGCGACCAGTTCGGAGACGTAGATCGTGTCCGGCAGGGACGGGTCCTTCGTCGAGGTCGACGCCCACAGCGGCCGCTGCGGCTTCGCCCCCTTCGCGGCCAGCGCCTGCCACCGTGGGGTGGCGAACGCCTTCTCGTATCGTTCGTAGGCCAGTCGGGCATTCGCGATCGCCGTCTTCGCGTGCAGCGCCTTCGCCTCCGGCGTGCCGATCTTGTCCAGTCGCGCGTCGACCTCGGAGTCGACCCGGCTGACGAAGAACGACGCGACCGAGGCCAGGTCGCTGACGTCCCGGCCCGCCTCGATCGCCTGCTCGACACCCGACATGAAGGCGTCGATCACGGCGTCGTAGCGGTCCAGGCCGAAGATCAGCGTGACGTTCACGCTGATGCCCTGGGCCAGGGTCTCGGTGATCGCCGGCAGCCCGCCCAGGGTGGCCGGGATCTTGATGAACAGGTTGGGGCGGTCCACCAGCCACCACAGCGCCCGGGCCTCGGCGACGGTGCGCTCGGTCTCGTGAGCCAGCCGCGGGTCGACCTCGAGGGACACCCGCCCGTCGACCCCGCCGGAGGCGTCGTAGACGCCGCGCAGCACGTCGCAGGCGTCGCGGACGTCCGCCGCGGTGATCGCGCGCACCGCCTCGCCGACGTCGACACCGCGGACCTTCAGGTCGTGCAGCTGCTCGTTGTACAGGTCGCTGGACGCAATCGCCTTCTGGAAGATCGTCGGGTTGCTGGTGACACCGACGACGCTGCGGTTGGCGACCAGATCGGCGAGGTTGCCGGTGCGCAGCCGGTCCCGGCTGATGTCGTCCAACCAGACCGCCACTCCGGCGGCCGAGAGCTCGGACAGGGGGTTGCTCATCGGGCGTTGGTTCCTCTCCGCGGGCGGTGAACGTCCACAACAGGTCAAGCCGTTCTCGAGTTCGAGCCGTTCTTGAGGTCAAGCCGTTCTCGGTGCCGGTGATGCCCGTCCCCGGGAATCGGATCCGGTGCGCCGCCGACCGGCGCGCTGCGGCCGGCGCCGGCCGACGCCGGCCGGTACCGACCCGACGCCCGCCGGGTGCACCCCTGTGGGCACTACCCCGTCGCGCCGGCTCCATCCCAGTCTGGTTCCAGTCTGATCCCCATCTGTTCAGCTCCGTGACGCGCGGGTAGCGGTTGGAAGAACACCCGGCGTGAACTGGCGGGACGGCACCCGTGAGACACACCACGGCGGGCATCGGACGCGGGCGTGACGACCCGTCCGGCGGGTCGGACGGGTGGACGCGCGGCCGGCGACGTGATCCAGACCGCACGGTCCGGTGCCCGGTCCGGGCGCGGGCGCCGCGCGTGCGTCCCAATCCGCCGGCTAGACTCCGACACGTCGTAGAACACCGTCCGCTCCGTCCCCGGGGCTCCGTACAGTGCGGGTCGTCCGCCGATCCCGCCGATCGCGAGGTCGCTCTGTCTACCGAGGCCGCCCTTCGTCGCCGGCACGTCACCACACGCGGACCGGTGCGGTCGGGCACCTCTCCGTCGGTGATTGCCGCATCCCCGCTTCAGCCCGCCCTGGACCATGTCCCGGCCCAGGGCACCCCCGACGTCCCTGCCCAGGGCGCCCCCGACCCCGCGGACGCCCCGCGCCCCGAGGCCGAGCCCGCACCGACCGAGGCCGCCACGCCGTCCGTCGCGACCGCGACGTCCACCGGTATCGCGATCTCCGGGGGGGCCGGACTCTCGAACGGTGTCGCGAAGCCCGCCGCGACCGGGCGCTCGAACGGGGTCGGCACGTCGAACGGAGTGGCGGTGTCGAACGGAGTGGCGGTGTCGAACGGGACCGCGAAGTCCAACGGCACGGCGGTCTCGCGCGCGGCGGCCTCTGCGGCCGGCGCCGTCATGTCGAACGTGACGGTGATCCCCCATGGTTCGGCCGCCCTGTCACGCGTCGGGTCCGGTTCGAACGGCACGTCCGGCTCGAACGGAACCGCTTCCCCCACGGCGACCCACGGCTCCGGTTCCGCCGCGGCGGCGTCGAACGGCACGGTGGCCGCCCACGCGGCGCCCGCCGCCGGGGCGCCACCCGTCGCGAGTGGGCTGGCCGCGGTGAACGCGAAGATCCGCGCCTACGTCGCGCTCATGAAGCTGCGCGTGGTCGAGTTGCTGCTCATCACCACCGTGCCGGTGATGATGCTCGCGGACCGGGGGATGCCCTCGCTCTGGCTGATCGCCGTCACCCTCGTCGCCGGCACCCTGGCGGCTGGCAGCGCCAACACCATCAACTGCTACGTCGACCGGGACATCGACCAGGTCATGGGCCGCACCAAGCGTCGCCCGCTGGTCCGGGCCACCGTCACCCCGACCGAGGCGCTGACCTTCGGCATCGTCATCGGCATCGTCTCGACGCTGATGTTCGGCCTGCTGGTGAACTGGCCGTCGGCGCTGCTGGCGGACGGCGCGATCGCCTTCTACGTCTTCGTCTACACGCTCGGGCTCAAGCGCCGTACCCCGTCGAACATCGTCATCGGCGGCGCGGCCGGCTGCTTCCCGGTCCTCATCGGCTGGTCCGCGGTCACCGGCACCGTGGGCTGGTCCGCGGTGCTGCTGTTCGCCGTGGTGTTCTTCTGGACCCCGCCGCACTTCTGGGCACTGGCGATGAAGTTCCGCGACGACTACGCCGCGGCCGGCATCCCGATGCTGCCTGTCGTCGCCCCCGTCGAGGTGGTGACTCGGCGCATCCTCGGCTACTCGTACGCGATGGTGGCCGCCTCGCTCGCGCTGGTCCCGGTGGCCCACACCGGCCCGGTGTACCTGGTGTCCGCCGTGGTCGTCGGCGCCTGGTTCCTCGCCGAGGCGCACCGCATCGACCGCCGGACCCGCCGCGGCGACGACCCCCGCCCCATGCGCCTGTTCCACATGTCGATCACCTACCTGACCCTGCTGTTCATCGCGATCGCGGTCACCGCCGTCGTCTGACCTGCCGGTTCGACCCCGAACCCGTCCCGCCGGACGCGCCGACCGCACACCCGCGGCCGGCGCGTCCGGCGTTCCCGCGCAATTGCCGGAGGCTGACGACGGTCCGGCGCCCGGCAACCGTCATCACCCGCCAGCAGCCGGGCGCAGAAGGCATTGGGGAGGCGCCGTCAGCCGAGCTTCTGCCCGTAGACGTGGTTGACCGTCATCGTCATGAGCACCCGGCGGTCGGACACCATCACCGACCGGTACTCGTCCCAGTCCGGATGCTCCCCCGCGGCGCTGCGGTAGTAGTCCACGAGCGCCTGCACCTCGGGCCCGTGCGGGTCCGTCCCCGGCCCGGTCAGGGTCGCGGTGCCCTCGGCGGTGGCCCAGGCCCGGCCGTCCGCGCTGGTGACCTCCAGCGCGGCTCGCGGGTCCCGGCGCAGATTCGCCGTCTTGGCCCGTCCCTCGGTCATCGACACGTAGAGGAGCCCGGCCTCCCGGTCGAAGAAGGGCTGCACGGGAGAAAGCTGGGGTCGACCGTCCGCCTTGATCGTGGCAAGGACACCGAGTCGACTCTCCGCGAGCAGCACCCGCGGATCGAAGGGCGTGGTGGTCATGCCCGGGCCAACCCACACCCGTCCGTCCCCTATTCCTGGCGGGGCAGGACCCCGGCGGACGAGCCGCCTCGGCGGCGCCACTTCGCGGTGGGAGCCGGAACTGCGGTCAGCGGCGTGGCGCACCGACGGTCAGCGGGAAGCCCGCCGGAGCGGGCCTGCCCGTCCCGGCGACGGGCGCCGCCGGGACCTCGGTCGCCGGGACGTCGGTCGCCGGACTGACGGTCGACGTCTGGGCCAGGGCCGGGCGGGTGACCATGGAGAGCCACAGGCGCAGCGCCACAACCCACAGGATGGTGGCGCCGGTCATGTGCAGGGCGACGAGGCCGGAGGGGATGCCGAGGAAGTACTGGGCGAAGCCGATGCCGGCCTGCGCGACGACCACGGCGATCAGGACGAGGGAGTCACGCCGGGCGGCCGCCGGGGCGACGGTGACCCGCACCGCGAACGCCATCGCCGCGACCAGGCCGGTCAGCAGCATCGCGCCGTCGGCGTGGAGCTGGGAGACGTTGACGATGTCGAAGCCGAAGCGGGCGGGGTGCTCGCTGTCGCCGCTGTGCGGGCCGGTCCCGGTCACCACCGTGCCGAGGACGAGGACGCCGGCCGAGACGACGACGAGCAGGCGGGCCAGCCACAGCAGCGCGGGGGCGACCGCCGGGGTCACCGCGCCGGCGCCCTGGCGGGCCCGCCGGTCGAGGACGACGGCGTTCCACAGCAGCACCATGGACAGCAGGAAGTGGCCGGCGACCGTCGCCGGGTTCAGCTTCGTCAGGACCGTGATGCCGCCCAGCACCGCCTGGCCGAGGTAGCCCAGCCACAGGCCGAACGACAGCATGGTCAGGTCTCGCCGGCGGCCGTCGCGCAGCCGCAGCGCCATGATCGGGGTGATGAGCACCACCAGCCCGACGACCAGCCCGACGACCCGGTTGCCGAACTCGATCGCGCCGTGCAGGGCGTACTCGGAGTGCGGGGTGAACGAACCGTCGCCGCACTGCGGCCACGTCGGGCAGCCCAGGCCGGAGCCGCTGAGCCGGACGACTCCGCCGCTGACCACGATGAGGGACAGCGCGAAGACGTTGAGCGCGGTGACGACCTGGAACGCGCGCCGGCTGACGAGCGGCAATCTCCGACGCGTTGTAGAAGCTGGCACGGGTGCCATAGTAACGCCCGGTGCGCCCACGACTGGCCGGTCGGATGTCGGGCCGCCCGGTCGGGTCATTCCAGCGCCCGCGTCGTGCGCGGGCGGAGTCACTCCCAGCGGAGTCACTCCCAGCGGAAGGTGCGGGCGGCCAGGCCCAGCGTCACCACGGCCCACACGGCGAGCACGATCAGATTGCGAACCCCGGGGCCGGAACCGTCGGCGAGGACGTCGCGCAGCCCGTCGGACAGGGCCGCCGTGGGCAGCACCTCGGCGATCGCCCGCAGCCAGCCGGGCAGCTCCGACAGCGGGAAGACCACCCCGCCGATCAGCAGCAACAGCAGGTAGACGCCGTTGGCGGCGGCGAGCGTCGCCTCGGCGCGCAGGGTACCGGCCATGAGCAGGCCGAGCCCGGAGAACGCCGCGGTGCCGAGCACGAGCAGCGCCAGCACCGACGGCACGGCGCCCGCCCCGCCGCTGGGATCCCAGCCGAGTGCGAAGCCGACCGCGAGCAGTAGGACGAGCTGGATGACCTCGACGGCGAGCACCGCGGCGGTCTTGCCGGCGAGCAGGATCGAGCGGGGCAGCGGCGTCGCCCCGAGCCGTTTGAGTACCCCGTAGGAGCGTTCGAAGCCGGTGGCGATCGCCTGGCCGGTGAACGCGGTCGACATCACCGCGAGCGCGAGCACCCCGGGGACGAGGAAGTCGACCGACTTCTCGGTGTCGCTCGGGAGCACGTCCACGGCGGTGAAGAAGGCGAGCAGGCCGACCGGGATGATCATCGTCAGCAGCACGGACTCGCCGCGGCGCAGGGTGAGGATCAGTTCGAGTCGGGTCTGCGCGGCGAACATCCGGGCGCGGGTGGCCGCCGCCGGCGCCGGGCGCAGGTCGAGCAGGCCGGCGCCGCCGCGGCCAGCGGGTCCCCGGGTGCCGGGACCGACTGCGTCGGTGGCGGTCATGAGCCCAGCTCCGAACCGGTCAGCTCCACGAAGACGTCCTCCAGCGTTCGTTGCTCCACCCGGAGATCCTCCGCGAGCACGCCGTTGCCGGCGCACCAGGCGGTCACCGCGGCGAGGAGCTGCGGGTCGACCGTGCCCTGGACCAGGTAGTGCCCGACCGGCCCCTCGTGGGCGGTGGTGCCGTCCGGCAGCGCGAGCAGCAGCTTGCCGAGCTCCAGGCCGGTGGGGGCGCGGAAGCGCAACTGGCCCTCGGCGCCGCCGCGGGTGAGCTCCGCGGGCGAGCCGACGGCCACGACCCGACCGTGGTTGATGATGATCACCTGGTCGGCGAGGCGCTCGGCCTCGTCCATGGCGTGGGTGGTGAGCACGACGGTGACGCCGGCCGTACGCAGCTCCTCGATGAGTTCCCAGGTGGTGCGCCGACCCGCGACGTCCAGCCCGGCGGTCGGCTCGTCGAGGAACACCAGCTCGGGGCGCCCGACCACGGCCATCGCCAGCGACAGCCGCTGCTGCTGGCCGCCGGACAGCCGGCGGAACGGGGTGCCGGCGGAGTCGGTCAGGCCGAGCCGGTCCAGCAGCGCCGCGGGATCGAGCGGGTTGCGGTGGTGCGCGGCGACCAGCCGCAGCATCTCCCCGGCCCGGGCGCCCGGGTACATCCCGCCGGCCTGGAGCATCACGCCGACGCGGGGACGCAGGGCGACCGCGTCCGCGATCGGGTCGCGGCCCAGGATGCGGACCTCGCCCGCGTCGGCCCGGCGGAAGCCCTCGCAGATCTCCACTGTCGTCGTCTTGCCGGCGCCGTTGGGGCCCAGCAGCGCCGTCACCGAGCCGACCGGGACGCTCAGCGTCAGGCCGTCGACCGCGCGGATCCGACCATCGGGGGAGGGGGCCCGCCCCGCCGGCGTCGCGAGCGCGGCGGGCGTCGTCGACACCTCGGCGAACGGCGCGGGTCGCAGAGTCGGCGCGGCGGAGGCGCGGCGGCCACGTCGACCGGGGCCCCGGGAACCCTCGCCGCGCGCGGACCCGGACCGGGAGGGAACAGACCGCGCGGAATAGGTCTTCACGAGGCCAGTGACGCTGACTGCCAGGATCTCGGCCACCTGGCGATCCTACGGAGCCGACCGGGGGGAAGGGGGGTCGGTACCCGCCACCTCGGAGCCGACCCGCCGGTCGGACACCCTCAGCTTCGCTGCTGCGGCGGCCGGATGGGCAGGACCCGCCGCCGTGCGCCGACCGCCACCGGTTCGCCCGGCTCCACCAGCGCGCCCCAGGCGCCGAGCCGTTCGTAGAGCATCGACGGCGTCGTGCTGTACAGGCGCGACAGGGACTGCAGGTCGGAGCGGCGTAGCCGCAGGATGTCGCGGGAGCCGTCCGAGCGCAGGACCTGCACGATCGCGATCCAGCGCCGCAGCGGGCCGGTCCGGGTCGGCGGCAGTTTGCGCAGCCGGCGCAGATCGATGACGAGCGGGGGAAGGTGGTCGACGTCACGGCGGTCGGCTGCCGGCGGGACCAGCAGGGTCGCGGGAACGTCGTACAACTCGGCGAGCTCGACGAGCCGGTGCACCCGCAGGGTGCGGGAGCCTCGTTCGTAGGCTCCCAGAGTTCCCGCGGTCCACCGGCCGTGGGTGCGCTCCTGGACATCCAGCAGCGACATGCCACGCCGGTTGCGCGCCGCGCGAAGCCGGCGCCCGAGCTCCAGGGCGTAGTCCGCCTCGGTCACGGTCTCCGTCCGGGTCAGGTCGACAGGAGACGCCAACCGCCCCCAGTGACAGCCTGTCAGGCATCGGTGCGTCTGACAGCCCGTTCGACCAAGAAGGCGCGAGGGAATGTGGCCCTGGCGTGGCCCTATGAATGCGGGGTGCAGTAGATCTCGGGGCGGCATCGCCGTGAAAGTGGCGCTAGGTGACCGACTTGCGCCCCTTGTCATGATGGCGGCCGGGGGCGAAATCGGCGGCGCGGCGGCCGGCTCACGCTCATTCATCGGCCGCCGAAGCAGGTCAGCGAGTTGCGTCGGCGTCGTCGGTGTCGTCGCGGTCGTCGAGGTCGTCGGCCCAGCCGCGAGCGCGGTCGACGGCGGACAGCCACCGGCGGTAGGCGCGGTCGCGCCGGGCGGGCGGCATCGCCGGGTGGTAGCGCCGCTCGCTGCGTCGGTGCGCGGCCAGCGCGGCGGGGTCGGTGAAGAAGCCGGTCGCCAGGCCCGCCAGGTACGCCGAACCGAGCGCCGTGGTCTCGATGTTGTCGGGCACGTCGACGTCGACGCCGAGCATGTCGGCCTGGAACTGCATGAGCCACGGGTTGCGCGCGGCCCCGCCGTCCGCGCGCAGCTCCCGCACGGCGAAGCCGGCGGCGGCCATCGCCTCGACGACGTCGCGGGTCCGGTAGGCGATCCCCTCCAGCACCGCGCGGGCCAGGTGCGCCCGGCCGGTGCCGCGGGTGATCCCGAGCAGGGTGCCGCGGGCGCGTGGATCCCAGTGCGGCGCGCCGAGGCCGGTCAGCGCCGGGACGAAGTAGACGCCGTCGTTGCCGGACAGCGACGCGGCGAGGTGCGCCGTCTCGGTGGCGTCGCGGATGACCCCGAGGGAGTCGCGCAGCCAGCCGACGGCCGCGCCGGTCGACAGGATCGCGCCCTCGAGGGCGTAGCGCACGGGCTCGCCGTCAAGCTGGTAGGCGATGGTCCGCAGCAGCGACGACTGCGGCGGCGGCACCGCCGTCCCGGTGTTGACCAGGACGAACGAGCCGGTGCCATAGGTGTTCTTGGCCTGCCCCGCCTCGACGCAGCCCTGGGCGAACAGGGCGGCCTGCTGGTCGCCGACGGCGGCGGCGACCGGGATCCGCACGCCGAGGAAGGCGTCCGGGTCGGTCTCGGCGTAGACCCGGGAGCTCGGCACCACGTCGGGCAGCAGCTCGGCGGGCACGCCGAACAGGTCCAGCATGTCGGGAGCCCAGGCCGCGGCGGCGAGGTCGAGCAGCAGCGTCCGGGACGCGTTCGTGACGTCGGTGACGTGGACGGCGCCGGCGGTCAGCTTCCACACCAGCCAGGAGTCGACGGTGCCGAAGGCGATCTCGCCGCGGCCGGCCCGCCGGCGCAGCACCGGGTCCCGGTCCAGGATCCAGCCGATCTTCGTGGCGGAGAAGTACGGGTCGAGGACCAGGCCGGTGCGGGCGCCGACCGCGTCGGCGTGCCCGTCGGCGGCCAGGCGCTCGCAGCGCGCGGCCGTGCGCCGGTCCTGCCAGACGATCGCCGGACCGACCGGGACGGAGGAGGACCGTTCCCACAGCACGGTGGTCTCCCGCTGGTTGGTGATGCCCAGCGCGGCCAGGTCCGCGGGGCGGCGACCGGCGTCGGCCAGCGCCGCGGCGACGGTGTCGACGACGCTGCGCCACAGCTCGTCGGGGTCCTGCTCGACCCAGCCGGGTCGGGGGAACCGGGGGTGGATCTCGGTGTGGCCGCGCCCGACGACCGTCCCGTCCCGGTCGAGCAGGCAGACGGTGGTCCCGGTGGTGCCCTGGTCGACCGCGGCCACCATGCTGCCCCGCGCCGGTGTGCCCATCGTCCGCCTCCCGCCGTATGCCGCCGTCCCGCCGATCTTGCCGCAATCCGCGGGAACGGGGATGGCGCCATGCCCAGGCGGCCGTCGATCCGGGCGGCCGTCAGTCCAGGCGGCGGTCAGTCCAGGCGACCGTCAGTCGAGGCGGCGGTCGGTCGAGGCGGCGGTCGGTCGGGGCGGCGGTCGGTCGAGGCGGCCGTCAGCCCAGGCTGGACAGGTCCACGGCGGAGCCGGGCGGGGTGACGGCGGCGGCCGGGCCGTAGTCGTCGAAGGTCATCTGGTTGGTGGAGCTGCCCGCGACGGTGATCCGCAGGGGGTAGGCGGGGCCGGTGTTCGCGACGATGAAGGCCGTGCCGTCGGGCGCCGCGGCCCGCACCGCCCGGGCGCCGCCGACCTTCTCCCGCCGCACGTCGCCGCCGAGCCCGACGAGGTAGGTGCCGAGGGAGTCGCTGAGCTTGCCGAGGGTGAAGAAGCTGTACTTGGCGGCGTCGGCGGGCGCGAGCCGGACCCACCGGTCGGCGAGCAGGTCCGCGGCATCGCCGTCGCCCGTCGCCGTGTAGAAGGAGCGGCCGCGGCGGACGTAGGTGTCGTTCTTGATTTTGACGAGCTGGGTCCGCTGGCCGTACTCCTCGATGGTGCCCCGGGTCGTCGTGGCGGACATCACCAGGTCGTAGCGGGCGGGGGAGTCGGAGCTGGGGTCCTCCTCGCTGCCCACCACGTGCACCCCGGGGGCGGAGCGCAGCGCCGTGAGCGTGCGGGAGCCGACCTCGGCGGCCGGCAGCTTCTCCAGGCCGTTGGTCTTCTCGCCCCCGCCGCCGCAGGCCGCGGCCGTGCCGAGCGCGAGCAGCAGGCCGAGCCCGAGCAGGGTCCGCCCGATCGCGCCGCGCCGTGGTCGAGCCCGCATCCGTCCGCCGCCTCCCCGTCCGAGATCCGCCGGGGGGTGGGCGTCCGCAGGGACGACCCGCCCGGTGGTGCCGCAAGTCTGGCATCACGCCGCCAGCGGTGGCCGACCGCCCACCAGTCGTGGGTAGATGTTGTGCGGAGCCGGAGCGCGACCGGCCGCGGCACGGCACGTGACGGAAGGAGCTGGGACGGAATGCCTGTGACGGACATCGCCTCGGGGTGGACCTGATCGGGGGCCCTCGGTTCGACCTCGTCCCGTAAATAGGGCACACTAGCGTTGTGAAAAACGACCACGATGCCTCGGGCGGGACGGCCGACGGCCGCACCCGCGACCGGGTCGTGCGTCTGCTGCTGGAGGGCGGGTCGGCCACCGCGGCCGAGCTGTCCCGGCAGCTCGGCGTGTCCCCGGCGGGCATCCGCCGGCACCTGGACGCCATGGTCGGGGACGGCATCATCACCCCGACCGAGAGCCGGTCCCGCGAGCCGCGGGGCCGCGGCCGTCCGGCCAAGCGCTACGCCCTCACCGAGGCCGGCCACCGCGCCGGCCCGACGGCGTACTCCGATCTCGCGGCCGGCGCGCTGAGGTTCCTCGCGGAGGTCGTCGGGCCCTCGGCCGTGAGCCAGTTCGCCGAGGGCCGGGCCTCCGACCTGGAGCGTCGGGTGCGCTCCGCGGTCGTCGCCGCGGAGCCGGCCGATCGGCCGGCGGCGCTGGCCGAGGCGATGACGGCCGCCGGCTACACGGCCAGCGTCTCGGAGCTGCCGACCGGCCTGCAGATCTGCCAGCACCACTGCCCGGTCCAGTTCGTCGCGGAGCGCTTCCCCGCGCTGTGCGACGCCGAGACCGCGGCGCTCGCCCGGGTCCTCGACACCCACGTGCAGCGCCTGGCGACGATCGCTCACGGCGACGGCGTCTGCACGACGCACATTCCCGTGGGCGCGGCGCCGGGACCGGATCCGCATGGTCCGTCCGACCAGGACGTATCCCATGCAGGTGGGTCCCATGCAGGTGGGTCCCGTGCTGGCGGGCCCCGCGAAAGCGGGTTCCGCGCAGGCGGGCCGCAGTCGCCCGCGTCCGACCGAGACCCCGCACCCGCGTCCCCGACCTGTCCACCGTCCCCGTCTTCGGAGGGTTCCGCCCTATGACAACCTCTGCCGAGACCGCCCTCGAAGGCCTTGGTTCCTACAAGTTCGGCTGGGCTGACACCGACGCCTACGCCGACGACGTCCAGCGCGGCCTGTCCGAGGCGGTCGTCCGCAACATCTCGGCGAAGAAGTCCGAGCCGTCCTGGATGACCGACCTGCGCCTGAAGGGCCTGCGCCTGTTCGAGCGCAAGCCGATGCCGACCTGGGGCGCGGACCTCTCCGGCATCGACTTCGACAACATCAAGTACTTCGTCCGCTCGACGGAGAAGCAGGCCGCCGAGTGGGCGGACCTGCCCGAGGACATCAAGGCGACCTACGACAAGCTCGGCATCCCGGAGGCGGAGAAGCAGCGCCTCGTCTCGGGCGTCGCCGCGCAGTACGAGTCCGAGGTCGTCTACCACAAGATCCGTGAGGATCTCGAGGAGCAGGGTGTCATCTTCCTGGACACCGACTCCGGCCTGCGCGAGCACCCGGAGCTGTTCCAGGAGTACTTCGGCTCGGTGATCCCGGTCGGCGACAACAAGTTCGCCGCGCTGAACACGTCCGTGTGGTCGGGTGGCTCGTTCATCTACGTGCCGCCGGGCGTGCAGGTGGAGATCCCGCTGCAGGCCTACTTCCGGATCAACACCGAGAACATGGGCCAGTTCGAGCGGACTTTGATCATCGTCGACGAGGGTGCCTACGTGCACTACGTCGAGGGCTGCACCGCGCCGGTCTACTCCTCGGACTCGCTGCACTCGGCGGTCGTCGAGATCATCGTGAAGAAGAACGCGCGCTGCCGGTACACGACCATCCAGAACTGGTCGAACAACGTCTACAACCTGGTCACCAAGCGGGCAGCCTGCCACGAGGGCGCCACGATGGAGTGGGTCGACGGCAACATCGGCTCCAAGGTGACGATGAAGTACCCGGCCGTGTGGCTGCTCGGCGAGCACGCCAAGGGCGAGGTTCTCTCGATCGCCTTCGCCGGTGCCGGCCAGCACCAGGACGCCGGCGCCAAGATGGTGCACGCCGCGCCCCGCACGTCGTCGACGATCATCTCGAAGTCGGTGGCCCGCGGCGGCGGCCGCACCTCCTACCGCGGCCTCGTGCAGATCAACGAGGGCTCCGCGGCGTCGAGGTCGACGGTCAAGTGTGACGCGCTGCTCGTCGACACCGTCAGCCGCTCGGACACCTACCCCTACGTCGACGTGCGCGAGGACGACGCCTCCATCGGCCACGAGGCCAGCGTCTCCAAGGTCGGCGCGGACCAGCTCTTCTACCTGATGAGCCGCGGCCTGTCGGAGGAGGAGGCGATGGCGATGATCGTGCGCGGCTTCGTCGAGCCCATCGCCCGCGAGCTGCCGATGGAGTACGCGCTCGAACTGAACCGGCTCATCGAGCTGCAGATGGAAGGCGCGGTCGGCTGATGGTCGTCATCGATGCCACCGGGCGCCCCCCGATGGCCTCCGGAGCCGTGCCCCGCCCGGTGCGATCGCGCAACCCGCTCGACCACGACGTGCCCACCGGCCGCGAGGAGGCGTGGCGGTTCACCCCGCTGCGCCGGCTGCGCGGCCTGCTCACCGGCCCGGACGCCGACGGGAAGGTCTCCGTGACCGTCTCCGCGCCGGCCGGGATCGCCGTGGAGCAGCTCGACGCCGCCGACCCGCGGATCGGCCGGTCGTACACGCCCGCCGACCGGGTCGCCGCGTTCGCGCTGGCCCGGGCGGGCGGTGCCACGGCCGTCACCGTCCCGGCCGAGGCCGCCCCGGCCGAGCCCGTGGTCGTGCACCTGCACGGTGAGAGCCCCCGGCCCGCGCCCGGCGCCGCGGCCGGGGTCGCCTACGGCCACCTGCTCGTCGAGGTCGGCCCGTTCGCGTCGGCCACCGTCGTGCTCGACCACACCGGCAGCGCCACCTACGCCGGCAACGTCGAGGTCCACGTCGGCCATGGTGCCTCGCTGACCTTCGTGTCCCTGCAGGACTGGGACGCGGGCGCGGTGCACGTCGGTGCGCACGCCTACTCGATCGGCCGCGACGCGAAGCTGCGCTCGTTCACCGTCACCCTCGGCGGCGACCTGGTCCGGCTCAGCCCGACCGTCGACTACCGCGGCCCGGGTGGCGACGCCGAGCTCAACGGCGTGTTCTTCACCGACGCCGGCCAGCACCAGGAGCACCGGCTGCTCGTCACGCACACCCCGCGGTCGTGCCGCAGCCGGGTGACCTACAAGGGCGCGCTGCGCGGCGACGGGGCGCACTCGGTGTGGATCGGCGACGTCGTCATCAACGCCGACGCGGTCGACACCGACACCTACGAGCTCAACCGCAACCTGGTGCTCACCGACGGCGCCCGCGCCGACTCGGTGCCCAACCTGGAGATCCTCACCGGGGAGGTCGTCGGGGCCGGCCACGCCAGCGCCACCGGCCGCTTCGACGACGAGGCCCTGTTCTACCTGCAGTCCCGCGGCATCCCGCCGGCCGAGGCCCGCCGGCTCGTCGTGCACGGCTTCTTCGCCGAGGTCATCGACCGCATCGAGGTCGCCGACCTGCGCGACCGGATCATGGCGTCGGTCGCGGCCCGGCTGGGCGAGACGCCGGCCGAGGACGAGCCCGCGACGCCGGCCGAGCCCGCCACGCCGGCCGGGGCCGGGCAGGCGGGCGCATGACCGCCGCCGCCGACTCCGCGGCCGTGCCCCGCTGGCACCGGGTGTGCGCGCTCGCCGACCTGAAGGACGACACGGCGCTCGGCACCGAGATCGAGGGCGTGCCGGTGTGCGTCGTGCGCGCCGGAGAGCGCGTCTACGCGGTGCGCGACGAGTGCTCGCACGCCGACGTGCAGCTCTCCCAGGGCGAGGTCGAGGACGGCAAGATCGAGTGCTGGCTGCACGGGTCCCAGTTCGACCTGACCAGCGGCAAGGCGCTGACCCTGCCGGCGATCGACCCGGTGCCCACCTACGCAGTGACCATCGACGGCGACGACGTGCTCGTCGACGTCGCACATTCGAACCCGGAACGAGGGTGACGGCAGCGGTGTCGACCTTGGAGATTCGTAACCTGCACGTCTCGGTCGAGACGGAGGAGGGCCCGCGCGAGATCCTGCGCGGTGTCGACCTCACCGTCCGCAAGGGCGAGACGCACGCGATCATGGGTCCGAACGGCTCGGGCAAGTCGACGCTGTCGTACTCGATCGCGGGCCACCCCAAGTACACCGTGACCGACGGCAGCATCACGCTCGACGGCGAGGACGTCCTCGCGATGGGCGTCGACGCCCGCGCCCGCGCCGGGATCTTCCTGGCGATGCAGTACCCGGTGGAGATCCCCGGGGTGTCGGTGTCGAACTTCCTGCGCTCCTCGGCCACGGCCGTGCGCGGTGAGGCGCCGAAGCTGCGCACCTGGGTCAAGGAGGTCAAGGCCTCCATGGAGGCCCTGGAGATGGACCCGTCGTTCGCCGAGCGCGGCGTCAACGAGGGCTTCTCCGGCGGGGAGAAGAAGCGCCACGAGATCCTCCAGATGGCGCTGCTCAAGCCGAAGATCGCCGTGCTCGACGAGACCGACTCCGGCCTCGACGTCGACGCGCTGCGCATCGTCTCCGGCGGTATCGAGGCCGTGCGGGCCCAGGGGGAGACGGGCATCCTGCTCATCACCCACTACACCCGCATCCTGCGCTACATCAAGCCCGAGTTCGTGCACGTGATGGCGGCCGGGCGGATCGTCGACGAGGGTGGCCCGGAGCTCGCCGCCGTGCTGGAGGACTCCGGCTACGACCGCTACGTCAAGGGCGGCGGTGCCGCGGCGCCGGCGGGAGCGGGGGCGGTGTCATGACGCTCACCGAGTCGCTGATCGCCGGCGGCACAGCGGGCGCTGCGGGCACCGTGGGCTTCGACGTCGAGCAGGTCCGCAAGGACTTCCCGATCCTCGCCCGCACGGTGCACGACGACCTGCCGCTGGTCTACCTCGACAGCGCCGCCACCTCGCAGAAGCCGCTGGCCGTCCTGGACGCCGAGCGCGCCTACTACGAGCTGCACAACGCCAACGTGCACCGTGGCATCCACGTGCTCGCCGAGGAGGCCACCGGCCTGTACGAGGCGACGCGGGACAAGGTCGCCGCCTTCATCGGTGCGACCGACCGGCGCGAGGTCGTCTTCACGAAGAACTCCACCGAGGCGCTCAACCTCGTCGCCTACGCGATGAGCAACGCCGAGACCACCGGCGGGGAGGCTGAGCGGTTCCGGATCGGCCCCGGCGACGAGATCGTCGTGACCGAGATGGAGCACCACTCCAACCTGGTGCCCTGGCAGATGCTCGCCCGGCGCACCGGCGCCACCCTGCGCTGGATCGGGCTGACCGACGACGGCCGGCTGGACCTCGACGACCTCGACGCGGTCATCACCGACCGGGCGAAGGTCGTCTCGATGGTCCACCAGTCGAACATCCTCGGCACGATCAACCCGGTGGAGCGGATCGTCGCCCGGGCCCGCGAGGTCGGCGCGCTCATCGTGCTCGACGGCTCCCAGTCGGTGCCGCACAACCCGGTGGACGTCGCCGCGCTCGGCGTGGACTTCCTGGCCTTCACCGGCCACAAGATGTGCGCGCCGACCGGCGTCGGGGTGCTCTGGGGGCGTCACGAGCTCCTCGAGGTCATGCCGCCCTTCCTCGGTGGCGGCGAGATGATCGAGATCGTCACGATGGAGGGCTCGACCTACGCGCCCCCGCCGCACCGCTTCGAGGCCGGCACCCCGATGATCAGTCAGGTCGTCGGGCTCGGCGCCGCCGTCGACTACCTGACGGCGCTGGGCATGCCGGCGATCGCCGCGCACGAGCACGCCGTCACCGCGTACGCCCTCGACGCGCTCGCCACCGTGCCCGGCACCCGGATCATCGGCCCGCCGACCGTGGGTGATCGCGGCGGGGCGATCTCCTTCGTCCTGCACGACGACGCCGGCCGGGCGATTCACCCGCACGACGTCGGCCAGCTCCTCGACGAGCGCGGCATCGCCGTGCGCGTCGGCCACCACTGCGCCCGGCCGGTCTGCCTGCGTTTCGGCGTGCCGGCCACGACCCGGGCGTCGTTCCACCTGTACACGACGACCGGCGAGGTCGACGCGCTGGTGGAAGGTCTGCACGGGGTTCGGAGGTTCTTCTCGAGGTGAAGCTCGATTCCATGTACCAGGAGATCATCCTGGACCACTACCGCAACCCGCTGCACCGCGGCCTGCGCGACCCGTTCGACGCCGAGGTGCACCACGTCAACCCGACCTGCGGCGACGAGGTCACCCTCCGGGTGAAGGTCTCCGGCGGGGTCGTCGAGGACGTCTCGTACGAGAGCGAGGGCTGCTCGATCAGCCAGGCCTCGGCGAGCGTCATGAGCGACCTGGTCATCGGCAAGAAGGTCGACGAGGCCCTGGAGCTCGAACGCGAGTTCCTGGCGCTCATGCAGTCGCGGGGCACGCTCGCCGGGGACGAGGACGTGCTGGAGGACGCCGTCGCCTTCGCCGGCGTCTCCAAGTACCCGGCGCGGGTAAAGTGCGCCCTGCTGTCCTGGATGGCCTGGAAGGACGCGACGGCCAAGGCCGTCGACCCGGCCGGTGCCGCTGCCTCCGCCGCCGGCGCCTCCGCCGCCGCACCAGCCCCCGCCGGCGCACCCCTCGACGTACCCGAGCAGGAGAAGCCATGAGCGACGCCGTGACCGACGCCGTGACCGACATCCGCCCGGAGGCGACCGAGGCGGCCGCACCGTCTGCCGGCACCGTCGCCGAGCGGGCCGCGGGCCTCGAGCTCGCCGAGTTCGCCGACATCGAGGAGGCGATGCGCGACGTCGTCGACCCGGAACTCGGCATCAACGTCGTCGACCTCGGGCTCGTCTACGGCATCCACGTCGCCGACGACAACACGGTCACCCTCGACATGACGCTGACCTCGGCTGCCTGCCCGCTGACCGACGTCATCGAGGACCAGACCCGCTCCGCGCTCGTCGACGGCCCCGACGGCCTCGTCGCCGGCGTGACGATCAACTGGGTCTGGATGCCCCCGTGGGGCCCCGACAAGATCACCGACGACGGCCGCGAGCAGCTCCGCGCCCTCGGCTTCAACGTCTGACCCGCCCAGCGAGCCGCCGCCGGTCTGGCCGGGATCATCGTCCGGCCAGACCGGGCCGCCGTCGAGCGGTCCCGTGACGTTCACCCCGAACTGGTGGCGAATGTTCGACTCGGGGATGTCGACCGTCGAGCCGCTTCGCCGATGCCGGCCTTGTCTCGACCTGCAGCGTTACCAGCGGACGGTGCCGGTACCCGCCCGCCGATCATCGATCGCTCGTCCGACTGAGTACGGACATTTAGCGGGATTCCTCGGCGCGACCCTCAGCCCGTGACGCTGGGCCGTCACGCACCAGGCGCATGACCGCGCCATCATTTCGGCGGCGCCGGGCAAGGCGGCGACAGGCAGCGCGTTTAGCGCGCCGGAGAAGCGGAAGCTGGGAACCTGGCCCATCTCGCCAAGCCGGCCCCTTGGCACCGGCCGGGGCCCCAGGCCCCGGCCAGGTGTTCCGCGGAACCGTGTCGTGATCAAGGTGTTCCGCGGAACCGTGTCGTGATCAAGGTGTTCCGCGGAACCGTGTCGTGATCAAGGTGTTCCGCGGAACCGTGTCGTGATCAAGGTGTTCCGCGGAACCGTGTCGTGATCAAGGTGTTCCGCGGAACCGTGTCGTGATCAAGGTGTTCCGCGGAACCGTGTCGTGATCAAGGTGTTCCGCGGAACCGTGTTCGGTTGGCTTGGGTGTATTGATGCGGTGTGTACGATTATCATCGCCTTCCGCTACTTGCTACCGGTCATGGACGGGGGGACACACGGGGGCGGCGCTGTGCCCGGCGGCGGAGGTGCTCGGATGGTGGGATGGAACTGGCGACCACGCGACGCGGCGTCGGGCCGGCCGGCGCTGGAACCCGAAGGGATCACGTCGAGGTCAGCGCCGCAATCCGCGGCCATCACGGCCCCATCGCTGCCGCAGCCTGACGCGATCACGGCCCCGTCGGCAGTGACTGTCGGGGCCGTGTCCGGACCTCCTGGCCCCAGCGTGCGCGAGATCGCTCTAGGCCGTTGGGGAGTCGATCCGCCGCTCGCCGTCGAGCGGTTCGGTGAGCCTGGCTGGTTCTACCTCGAGGTCGCGCCACGCGGCTGCCCGAGGTGCGCGGGAACGTTGCACTGCCTGCGACGGCGATATGAGAGCGAGGGCCGGACCTACAGCGGTGTGGCGCTGCTGTGCCCAGGATGCCCGGCGACCTTCACTCTCGCGGATCTTGGTGTCCGCCGCTACGACCAGCTGAGTGGGTTTCCGCCCCCCGCCCCCCGCCCGGGGGCGCTGGCGCCGCAGGCCGTGCAGTCCCCGGCAGGTGCGTCGCTGAGGGTAGGGCGGATTGCCGTGTCCGGCGAGGCGCAGGCCAGGGCGCTGGCCGCCGCGCTACTTGACTCCCGACAGAGCCCGGGTGCGTTCGCCGCCAGCGCCGCGCCGCGCATCACGGAGCGTCGTCTTCTGCAGTGGCACAAGATCATCGATCCGTGGGCGACGGTGCCGCCGTGCCCCCAAGGCGTCGACGTGCGGGTGATGCTGCCTGACGGGCCGGAGTTCGACGCGCTGAGCGTACTGCTGGCCTCGGCTGGGGTGCCGTTGCGGCGCATACGGCACCTGATCGAGCAGGAGACGGTCAGTACGCTCGGCCCGGACGGTGGGCTGGGGCCGATCTGGGCGACACCTGGCCTGTTGCCGGTGACGAATCCGGCCCGGCACATGCCGACCACACTGACCGGCCTGGCGGCGCTAGCGGCTCGGGACGCGTTCGAGCTGGCCTGGGACAACCACGACGGGCCGTTCGTCGCGGAGTGGACGCCGGTGGACGCGAGCCGGCTCGTTCCGGCCGAGTGGGTCCGCTACCTGCCACGACCGTCGCTGAACCCGGCGCAGGCCGCGGCAGCGCCGTACATCCTCGCGGACGGCCACCTCCTGGTCGTCGCACCCACCGGTGCCGGCAAGACCATGATCGGTATGCTTGCGGCGTTACGGGCCATCCTCGGTGACGGCCGTAAGGCGGCATGGCTGGTGCCGCAGCGTTCGCTGACCGATGAGCTGGACCGGGAGCTGGCCGCATGGCGGACACTCGGCCTGCGGGTCGAGCGTCTGTCCGGCGAGTACGTCACCGACATCGAGCGGGCCCGCCGCGCGGACCTGTGGGTGACGACGACCGAGAAGTTCGAGGCGGTGTGCCGGGCGAGTTCGCTGCGGGCGGCGCTGGCGGAGGTCGGCTGCCTGATCGTCGACGAGATTCATCTGCTGGGCAGCGCGGGCCGCGGGCCACTGTTGGAGGCGCTGCTGGCCCGGGTGCGCGGCGAGGACTCGCCGGTGCGCGTCGTCGGGCTGTCGGCCACGGTGGCGAACGCGGACGAGGTCGCGGACTGGCTCGGCGCACGGGTCGTCAGCACCACCTGGCGACCCACCCGGCTGACGTGGCAGCTTCCGATGATTCCCGCGAGCCGGGACCGCCGGGCCGACAACCGGGCCCGGGCGCGGGCGGCGGTCGCCATCACCCGCCAGATCACCGACGGGGGCGGCAGCGTCCTGGTGTTCTGCGGAAGCCGGCGCAATGTCCGGGCGACGGCGCTCGCGATCGCGGCCGACCGGGGCGCGGTTACCACCGGAATCGATCAGGACGACGTCGACCGTGTGCACCGGGTCTGCGCCAGTGCCCGAGTCGGCCTGCACTACAAGGACTGGGAGCACCGCCACGAGGCCGAGCGTGACTTCCGCGCCCGTCGGCTGGACGTTCTCGTCGCGACGACGACCGTCGCCGCCGGGGTGAACCTGCCCGCGCGGGGCGTGGTCGTCCGCGACACGCTGATCGGACTCGACCAGATCGATGTCGCAACCGTCCAGCAGATGTTCGGTCGGGCCGGGCGCGTCGGCGCCGGCGAGACCGAGGGCTGGGCCTTCCTGGTCTGCGACGAGACCAGGCGGGCGACCTGGCAGTCCCGCCTCGTCGACGGCTACACCGTGCGCTCCCACATCGGCGACGGCCTGGCGGACCACCTGCTCGCGGAGGCCGCCGCCGATCGCGTCGCCACCCTCGCCGACGCCGAGGCCTGGTGGCTGCGCACACTGGCGCACCATCAGAACGCCGACGGCGACAGCCCCGTGCGCGACGCCGTCGATCTGCTCGTCGCCGGCGGTTACCTGACCCGGGCCGGCGCTCCCCACCCTGCCGACGCCATGCTGACCGTGACGGAACTCGGGATGCTCACCACCCGGTTCATGGTGCCGGTGGAGATCGGGATCGAGCTGCGTGACAAGCTTGCCGACACGGCGGATCCCACCGATCCGGAGCAGGCGGAATGGCTGATCGGCGGCGCCGTCGCCCGGCTCGTGCCGTCGTTCGCCGAGGCACCGGTCAATGACGACCTTCGCCCGTGGGTGGCCCGCCTGCTGCGTGCCCACGGCCATCCGGACCGGGTCGACCAGCCCGACCGGTCGCCCGGCCTGGTCCCGGCGACCGGGGTGGAACCCGGCGACCTGGCCCAGGTCGCGTTCGCACTGGTCGCCACCAGCCCGGCATTGTTCACCAGGCCGGGGCGCACCGTAGCCGGCATACCGTCCTCGGTGGTGACGCCCATCCTCACCGAGGCGCCGCGGTACTTCGCCTGGCTCGCGGCGCAGGGCCCGCTGGCCACCGTGCATCCGTGGGTTGCGGTTACCGCCGGTGACCTGGGCCGACGGATCCGCTGGCGTCGCCTCGGCGCACCCCGAGGCGCCGGTCGCCTGCTGTGGATCTGCGAGCAGATGGCGACGGCGCTGGAGGCCGAACGGGTCGTGCCGGCGCTGTTCACCGCGGCGCGGCGGCGGGACGTGGCCAACCCGGACTGGCCGGTCGGCCGGCCACCGAAGGACTGCCGCCTCGACGCCGCGGCCTACCTGGCGCTACTGCGTGACCGCGCCACGGAGGCATCAGCGGTGGAACGCGGGCACCAGGTGTGGATCAGTGGCCCAGGATCGCTCGCGGCCGTGGTGTGGGCGGGTTCGCATCGGCACGTCGTCGCAGCCCCCGAGGCCGGGCCGGCGGCCTACCCCGTTCCGGCCGGCGCCGCCGCGCTGCCCGCCAGCCGGGGGGTCGCACTGTTCACCCGGCCGGGCGACTGCCGCTGCACGGGCTGGCTCGCCGTCTACAACAGCATCGATGGCACACCCGACAGTTCGGCCTGACGTTACCCTGAGCAGGAGAGACAGGACGGGTCGTGTCGGCCGAGGAGGTGCGTCATCGCCACCGAGATGATCGCTCCCGCCTGGATGCATGAGCAGATCACGGCGGAGCAGTACGACTCGTGGTCCGAGGAGCAGTGCGCGGGGATCGAGATCGTGGACGGGATGGTCGTCGTGGCTCCCAGTGCCTCCAGGCGGCACAACCGGCTGGCCAGGATCGTCGCGAACGCACTGGACTCGGCCGGCGGCCCGGACTGGAACGCCGACATCGACTGCGATCTCCGTCTTCAGGACGTGCCGCTTTCCAGCCGCCGGCCGGACGTGCTCGTGTACCGCGCCGACACGATCGACATCGTGCCCGCCCGCCCGCACCACGTGCTGCTCGTGGTCGAGATCGTCTCGCCAGGCTCCGAATCCACCGACCGGTTCGTCAAGGCCGGCGAGTACGCCAGGGCCGGCATCACGTACTACTGGCGGATCGAGCAGCCTGCCGGCGGCGTCCCGCTCGTCTACACCCACGTCCTCGACCCGGTCACCAGGACCTACCGGGACGGTGACATTCACGCCGGCGTCGTCGCGGTGTCGGCACCCTTTGCCGTGAAGATCGACCTCACCCAGCTCTGAATCTGCACCGCGTCACCCGGTGTTCTGGGCGTTGGCCAGGAACGGGCTTGGTTGGCCGTGCCAGAAGATGGCCAGGTCGTCGCGGGCGCGGGTTGCGGCCACGAAGAGCAAGGAACGGTCACGGGCGCGTTCTCGCTGGTAGCGCCGTGCGTCGATGTCCTGGTAGCGGGCGATTGCGGCCCGGGGGATGAGCCCGGCCGTCGCGCCGGCGATGATGATCCGGCGGTATTCCAGGCCCTTGAACCGGTGCATGGTACCGACATGGACTCCGTCAGGCCGCCTCGGTCCGTCCGGGCCGATCTCCACGGCGGACAGGCCGCCCGCGGTCAGGTGCGCCACCACGGAGTTTCCCTTCGAGTGTGTCTCCGGATGTGATCATCGAGGAGTATGGGTCGGTGGTCGCGTCAGGCCACGAGGGATCGATCGCCGACTTCCAACTCTGATCAGCCAGAATCGCGGCCACCGGGGGCCGATGTCCCGGCCGCCTCCAACCGGGCGGGCGTCCGACCTTTTCTGGCCACCAATTGGAGCCGGTGGCCGACCGGCTCGCCGGCCATCTGATCGGCGACTGCGGCCATCTCATCCCCCGGATGCCCTGGGGGAGTGGTCGAGTGAGATGCGCGTTCTCTTCGTTTTTGATCCGGTGCGTCGGGCGGTGCTTCTCGTGGGTGGCGACAAGTCTGGCGACTGGAGCGGGTGGTATGTCCGCAACATCAAAGTTGCCGACGACCGATACGATGGCTGGCTGCGTGGTGACTATGCCGGCTGAGTCGACAGGAGGCGGGGCTGTGGCGTCCACATGGAGCGAGATGCGGTCCAAGCGGTCGCCTCGCGAGGACAGGGTTGCCGAGCACCGGGCCCGGATCGATGCCGAGGTGCGTGCCTGCCGACTGCGGGAGATCCGCGAGGAACAGGGACTCACGCAGGTCGAGCTCGCGGAGCGGATGCATGTCAAGCAGCCATCGGTATCCGATCTGGAGCGGGGAGCTCTCGATCGCGCCGGGCTGTCGACCATCCGGGCCTACGTGGAAGCGCTCGGCGGGAAAGTCGAGATTATCGCTGACTTTGGTGATCGTCGGGTTGTCCTGAGCTGACGGCCGGGCGGCCGATGTCCCGGCCGCCTCCAATCGAGCAGGCATCCCGCCCTTCCCGCTGGCGGTCTATGGCGTGCGTGGTCCGGGGGGGCTTGCGTCGATCCTGCCGCCTGGATCGCCGTCGATCGAATATAGCGTCAACGCTATGAACCGGGGTACCGTCGAGCTGGAACCGGAGGTCCGGGACTGGCTGGAGCGGTTGCCGACCGCGCAGTTTGCGACGGCCGCCTTCCACGTGGACCTGCTCGCTGCACAGGGGCCGTTGCTGGGTGAGCCGTACACACGGCAGCTCGACGGCAAGCTGCGGGAGCTGCGGTTCCACCTGGAGGGTCGGGCTGTCCGGGTGACCTACTGGATAGCGTCGGGCAGGCGGATGGTGCCGCTGACGGTGTTCGCCAAGACGCGGATGCGAGAGGCCGCCGAGGTGTCCCGAGCGAGGCGTGCGCTGCCGTGTGCCCGGCTGCCGAGCACACGGCAGACGAGGATGCGAGGGATGGCGGCGATGGCTGACCGGTCGGGCTGGGCGGAGCTGCGGGAACGGCGGATGGGTGAGCCGGGTGGGCGGGAGGCTTACCAGGCGGCCAGGCTGGCGTTCGAGCTGGGTCGGTCGGTGCGGGAGCTGCGCCAGCGACGCGCCTGGAGCCAGGCCGAGCTGGCCGCCGCGGCGGGCATGACGCAGTCGGCGGTGGCACGGTTCGAGGCCGGTGGCACCGTACCGACACTGCCCGTACTGGAACGGCTCGCCGAGGCTCTCGATGCCGACCTCAACGTCAGCGTCGTCCCTCGCTCCGCCGCGTAGGAGACGTGGGCGGTCGCGTGGCTCGGTCGATCGGCGTGGCCCGACCGGGCCGGTTCGGGGCTGGGGGCGACCCCGTTCGGGGCAGTCGTCCGGCGGCGGCTCCGAGGCTTCCAAGGCCAGCTTGTAGGGTCGCAACAGGCGATCGGCGGAGTCATCGGTCATTCCCGGCAGTGATCCCCATCCGGCGGCTTTTCCCTTCGGGCTCAGGGTGGATTCGGGGTCGTTCGGGACGCCGGGTGTGGACGTGTACCCAGCCGGGCAGAGACGTGTCGGCCCGCGGATCGCCCCGCAGACCACGCCATGAGACGGGAGCAAGTCTGTGCCGAGCCCGCGGGTCCTCGGCCTGGTGCTGGCCGGGGGGGCCGGACGGCGGCTGGCGCCGCTGACGGCGGACCGGGCCAAGCCCGCCGTTCCCTTCGGTGGGTTGTACCGGCTGATCGACTTCGTGTTATCCAACCTGGTCAACGCCGGCTATCTGCGGATCGCCGTGCTCACCCAGTACAAGAGCCACAGCCTCGACCGGCACATCACCACGACGTGGCGGATGAGCAACCTGCTGGGCAACTACGTCACCCCGGTGCCGGCGCAGCAGCGCCTCGGCCCGCGGTGGTTCGCCGGCAGCGCCGACGCCATCCACCAGTCGCTGAATCTCGTCCACGACGACAACCCGGACATCGTCGTCGTCTTCGGCGCCGACCACGTCTACCGGATGGATCCGCGACAGATGGTCGCCCAGCATCTCGACTCCGGTGCCGGGGTGACCGTCGCCGGGCTGCGGGTGCCGCGGGCGGAGGGACGGTCGTTCGGGGTGATCCAGACCGGCCGGGACGGTCGGACCATCGAGGCGTTCCTGGAGAAGCCCGCCGACCCGCCCGGCCTGCCGGGCAGCCCGGAGGAGACGTTCGCGTCCATGGGGAACTACGTCTTCTCGACCGACGTGCTCATCGACGCGCTGCGCAAGGACGCCGACGACGAGGACAGCCGGCACGACATGGGCGGCGACATCATCCCGATGCTCGTCGCGCAGCGCGCCGCCGCCGTGTACGACTTCAGCGACAACGTCGTGCCCGGAACGACCGCCCGCGACCGCGGCTACTGGCGCGACGTCGGCACGCTCGACTCCTACTTCGACGCGCAGATGGATCTGTGCGCGCTCGACCCGGTGTTCAACCTGTACAACCGCGAGTGGCCAATCCTGACCAGCGTGCCGTCGCTGCCGCCGGCCAAGTTCGTCCACGACGATCCGCGGCGCACCGGCACCGCGATCAACAGTATCGTCAGCAACGGGGTGATCGTCTCCGGCGGCACGGTGCGGTCCGCGGTGCTCTCGCCGGGCGTGCGGATCAACTCCTGGGCCGAGGTCGACCACGCGGTCGTCCTGGACAACGCCGTCGTCGGACGCGGCGCCGTCGTCCGCGACGCGATCCTCGACAAGAACGTCCACGTCCCGCCGGGCGCCCAGGTCGGCGTCGACAAGGACCGCGACCGCGCCCGCGGCTACACCGTCAGCGAACGGGGCATCACCGTGGTCGGCAAGGGCGTCACCGTCATCGACTGATGCCTTCCGCCCGCTCCGGCGGGCAGCCCGCACCACCGCACCCGCACCACCGCACCTGCACGAGCACCACCGGCCCCCGTAACACCACCACCCCGTCGATGGAGAGACCGTCCATGCGCGTCGCGCTGCTCACCCGCGAGTTTCCTCCGGACGTCTACGGCGGGGCGGGTGTGCACGTTGAGTACCTGGCCCGTGAGCTCGCCCGGCTGGTCGACCTCACCGTGCACCGGGAGGCCGGCGGGCACCGGGAGGTGGCTGGCGGCGGCGACCGGGCCGTGGTGGAGACGGCCGGCGGGCCGGGCGTGGCCGCGGTGAGCGCCCACCCGAGGTGGGCGGCGCTCGCCGGCACCGACGACGTGCTGCGCACCCTGTCGATGGACCTGTCGATGGCTGCGGCGGCCGTCGGCGCGGACGTGATCCACTCCCACACCTGGTACACGAACCTCGGCGGCCACCTCGCCGCCCTGCTCGGCGGCGTCCCGCACGTGATGACGTCGCACTCGCTGGAGCCGCGCCGGCCGTGGAAGGCCGAGCAGCTTGGCGGCGGCTACCGGCTGTCGTCGTGGTCCGAGCGGATCGCCATCGAGTCCGCGGCGGCGGTGGTCGCGGTGAGTGCCGGGATGCGCGCCGACATCCTCGACGCCTACCCGGCGGTCGACCCGGCCCGGGTGCACGTGATCCGCAACGGCATCGACACCGACGAGTACCAGCCCGACCCGGCGACCGACGTGCTGGAACGGCACGGGGTCGATCCGGAGCGGCCCACGGTGATCTTCGTGGGGCGGATCGCCCGGCAGAAGGGGCTGCCGGTGCTGCTGCGCGCCGCGTCGGCGATCGACCCGCGGGCGCAGCTCGTGCTCTGCGCCGGTGCTCCGGACACCCCGGAGCTGCTTGCGGAGACCGCCGCGCTGGTCGACGGGCTGCGCGACGAGCGCGGCGGCGTCGTCTGGCTGAACGGGATGCTGACCAAGCCCGAGGTCATCCAGCTCCTCAGCCACGCCACCGTGTTCGTGTGCCCGTCGGTGTACGAGCCGCTGGGCATTGTCAACCTGGAGGCGATGGCCTGCGGCACCGCCGTCGTCGCGTCCCGCGTCGGTGGCATCCCGGAGGTCGTCGCCGACGGCGTCACCGGCCTGCTCGTCCCACCCGACGAGCCGAAGGCTCTCGCCGACGCCGTCAACACCGTCCTCGCCGACCCGGCCCGGGCGGCCGTGATGGGCCGTGCTGGCCGGGACCGTGCAGTCGGCGAGTTCGGCTGGGCCGCGGTGGCCGAGCGCACGGCGGCCCTGTATGACTCCGTGGCCGGCCGCTAGCCGCCGCCAATCGGGCGACGCCGATTGCCTGCGCCGCCCGGCGGATCCTCGTACCTAGCCGGTGTGGCCGCGGATGACGTCGTCGACGGAGTCCGCCGTGGCTGCGCGCCGTAGCCATAGATCCAGCAGGTCGATGTCGACGCACTCCAGGATCTGCTGGCGAACCGCGTCGGGTACGGGGACCCCACGGCTGTCCAGCACGAGCAGCACCGACTTCGCTTCGCCGCGTGCTTCGCCGCGTGCTTCGCCCCGCGCGTCGATCTCGTTGTAGCGCTCGTAGTGGTATCGCCGTCCGACGGCAGTTGTCATGAGGAATGCCTCCCATCGGGCGCGGGCCGCCTGCGGCAGCCGGCCCACGGTCACATCATCGTAAAAGATCTTCTTGGCGGGTTCCAGCGCGTCCAGCGCCGCGAGCAGTGCCGGGAACATCACGTCGATGCCGGCGTCGTCAAGATGGCACGTCGCCGCGAACAGCGCGGACGCCGGCCGCGCCGTCGCCTGCTCGACGTCCGGGAGCAGCGGAACATCGTCGGCGGTGAACATCCGCGGATACAGCCGCGCCCCGCTGTGGGTGTCTGCGGCGATCTGGTCGCGGTACCAGCGGGCGACCGCCGGATCCGGCACGAACACCACCAGCGAAGCCGCCACGCGGAACTCGGTCTCCAGATGACCGACATACAGCTTCCACGACCCCAGCTTGCGCGGGTCACGGCCGCGCTGAACTTCGTAGACGGTGCCCCGTACCGGGGCGTCCACCGAGTCGCAGTACAGCACCATCGCGTCGGCGAGGAACGTCTGCGGACGCACATGGGGGTCATACAACCGGGCGTGATCGAACGCGGGCGCGTCCTCACCGCCGAGCAGCTCCGTCTGGACCCAGTCGGGCAGGGCGGGATCAAGCCGGAGGAGCTCAAGCGGTATCTCGTGGGCGGAAGTGGGCATGCCGCCACCATGCCAGGAAGGTGTGACAGATCTGGCGTGTCGCGTCACTGCCGACCACGTCGCCGTGGGTTGTGCTGGCAATGTGTGTGCTGCCAGTGACGCTGCTGGCTCGCGGCGAGGGTCTCAGCTCTTCCAGGCGGTCTCGGAGACCGGCGACCGGCCGAGCAGCGGGCGCCACCAGGCCTCGTTCTCCTTGTACCAGGCGATCGTCGAGCGCATCCCCTCGCTGAAGTCGATCAGCGGCGACCAGCCGAGCTCCGTGCGCAGCTTGGTGGAGTCCAGCAGGTAGCGGCGGTCGTGGGAGGGCCGGTCGGGCACGATCGTCTTCAGCGACGCGGGCAGGCCGAGCTCGGCGAGGACGGTGTCGGCGATCGTCTCGATGTCGGCCTCGACCCCGGAGCCCACGTGGTAGGTCTCGCCGACGCGGCCGCGGTCGAGCACGGCGTCGATCGCCCGGCAGTGGTCCATCACGTGCAGCCACTCGCGTCGGTTCGTCGTCGACGCGTACAGCGGGAGCTGCTCGCCCTGCAGCGCCCGGGTCACGAACAGCGGGATGACCTTCTCCGGGAACTGGTACGGCCCGTAGTTGTTCGAGCAGTTGGTGATCGTGACCGGCAGGTCGTAGGTGTAGCCGTAGGCGCGCACGGCGTGGTCGCTGCCGGCCTTCGCCGCGTTGTACGGGGTACGCGGCAGGTAGGGGGCGTCCTCGGTGAAGGCGCCCGGGTCGTTGAGGTCCATGTCGCCGTAGACCTCGCAGGTGGAGATCTGGTGGAAGCGGGCGACCCCGACCGTGCGCGCCGCCTCCAGCAGCGTCTGGGTGCCCATCACGTTCGTCGAGAAGAAGTCTCCCGGCCGGATGATCGCCAGGCTGTTGTGCGACTCGGCGGCGAAGTTCACGATCACGTCGACGGTGTGCTCGCGCAGCGTGGACTCGACGAGCTCGCGGTCGCGGATGTCGCCGTGGACGAAGGTGATGCGCTCGGCGAGGTCGTCAAGGTTCTCCCGGCAGCCCGCGTAGGTCAGGGCGTCGAACGCCACGACGGCGTCCGCGGGGTGCCGCTCGCGCCAGTAACGGACGAAGTTCGACCCGATGAACCCGGCGGCTCCGGTCACCAGCAGCGTCGACATCGTTCGGCCTTTCGGTCGGCCCGCGTGCTTCGGCGCACGGGGTGGGATGGGCGGTCGGCGGCCATGGTCTCGCGGCCCGGGCCAAGCGGACTCAAGTCTGCCTGGTGCGCGGCGCGGCGGTCCGCGCCGGGTTGGCAGGGAGGACCGGGGGCCCCCGCCCACACCATCCGGTGACGGTGAACGTCCCCGCCCAGGTCCGTGACTTCATGTGGCGGTAACACGCGCAAATTACGCTCCGGCCTGTGGCGGACCTGTTCGAGGGTTATCCGGCGGAAGCGGCGGCCACGGCGGCCTGGGACGAGGTGTTCGAGGCGTCGAACACGCCCCGGGACGTGTACGCCGCGCTCTATGACGCGTTGCAACCCCTCAGCAGCGCAGATCTCGCGGCCCGCAAGGTCGCCCTGGACCGGGCGTTCCGGGACGCGGGCATCACCTTCAACCTCTTCGGTGAGGAGCGGCCGTTTCCCCTGGACCTCGTGCCGCGGCTGCTCGCCGGCGACGAGTGGGACGTCATCGAGCGCGGCGTCACCCAGCGCGTCCAGGCGTTGGAGGCGTTCCTGGCGGACGTCTACGGGCCGGCCGAGGTGCTCGCCGACGGCATCGTGCCGCGCCGGCTCGTGCTGACCAGCGCCCACTTCCACCGCGCCGCGCACGGCATCGACCCGCCGAACGGGGTGCGGGCGCACGTGTCCGGGATCGACCTCATCCGCGACGAGCAGGGCGGCTTCCGCGTCCTGGAGGACAACGTCCGGGTGCCGTCCGGGGTCAGCTATGTGATCGAGAACCGCCGGGCGATGACCCGGGTGTTCCCGGAGCTCTTCGCCACCCACCGGGTGCGGCCGGTCGCCGACTACGCAACCCATCTGCTGCACGCGCTGCGCGCCGCCGCCCCGCCGGAGGTCGCCGACCCGACGGTGGTCGTGCTCACCCCGGGCGTGTACAACTCCGCCTACTTCGAGCACGCGCTGCTGGCCCGGCAGATGGGCGTGGAGCTGGTCGAGGGCCGCGACCTGTCGGTGCGCGACAACAAGGTCACCATGCGGACCACCGAGGGCGAGCAGCCGGTGCACGTCGTCTACCGCCGGGTGGACGACGACTGGCTCGACCCGCTGCACTTCCGGCCGGAGTCGATGGTCGGCTGCGCCGGCCTGGTCAACGCCGCCCGCGGCGGGCACGTGACGATCGCCAACGCGGTCGGCAACGGGGTCGCCGACGACAAGCTGATGTACACCTACGTCCCCGAGCTCATCCGGTACTACCTCGGCGAGGAGCCGATCCTGCCGAACGTCGACACCTACCGGCTGGAGGACCCCGACCAGCGGGCCTACGTCCTCGAGCACCTGGACTCCCTCGTCGTCAAGCCGGTCGACGGCTCCGGCGGCAAGGGCATCGTCATCGGGCCCCAGGCGAGCGACGCCGAACTCGCCGAGCTGCGGGTGCGGGTCAGCGAGGACCCTCGCGGCTGGATCGCCCAGCGGGTCGTGAAGCTCTCGACGTCGCCGACGCTGACCGACGACCGCCTCGGCCCCCGGCACGTGGACCTGCGCCCGTTCGCCGTCAACGACGGCAACAAGGTGTGGGTGCTGCCCGGGGGGCTCACCCGGGTCGCGCTGCCGCGGGGCAGCCTGGTCGTCAACTCCAGCCAGGGCGGCGGCTCCAAGGACACCTGGGTGCTCGCCGCCGAGCGCAACCCGCGCGAACCGGCGCTGCCGATGGCCCGCCCACCCGGTGCCGCCGCCCGCCCCGCCAGCGGCCCGGACCACGGCCCGGTCTCCTCGGACCAGCAGCAACAACAGCAGCAGAACCAGGCCGGCGGGAGCTCGGGATGCTGAGCCGGATCGCCGAGTCGCTGTTCTGGATCGGCCGCTACGTGGAGCGGGCCGAGTCCACCGCCCGCATCCTCGACGTCCACGTCCACCGGGTGCTGGAGGACCCGTGGCTCGACGCGAGCTCCGCCGGCCGCGAGCTGCTCGCCGTCATGGGCCAGCCCGCCACGTTCGACCAGCAGGTCGACTCCCGCACGGTGACCGAGACCCTCGCCTACGACCCGGCGCGGCCGTTCAGCATCACCGGGGCGCTGTCGGCGGCCCGGGAGAACGCCCGCAGCGCGCGCGTGGTCGTCTCCAGCGACGTCTGGGAATGCCTCAACGCCACCTGGAACGACCTGCCGCACACCGAGGAGCTGGCCCGCCGCCTCGGCCCGCACGTGTTCTTCCGCTACGTCCGCGAGCGCACCGCGATGCTCGCCGGGCTGGTCGACGCCACCCTCGCCCGCGACGACGGCTGGCGCTTCCTGGTGCTCGGCCGCAGCCTGGAACGCGTCGACATGACCTCCCGGCTGCTGTCGTCGAGCATCAGCGACGACCCGCACTCGCAGAGCTGGATCAGCCTGTTGCGCTCCTGCGGCGCGCACGAGGCGTACCTGCGGACCTACCGGCGCGCCGTCGACGCCGCCCGGGTCGCCGAGTTCCTGCTGCTCGACCGGCTGTTCCCGCGTTCGGTGTACTGGTCGCTGGCGCTGGCCGAGGACATCCTCGCCGAACTCGACGGCGGCCGCGGCCGCCCCCGGTCCACCGTCGACGACGCCGCCCGGCGCACCGTCGGGCGGACCCGCACGGAGCTGGAGTTCCACAGCGTCGCCGAACTCGTCGAGAACATGCCGGACCTGCTCGCCTCCCTGCAGAGCACCTGCTCGTCGGTCAGCGGCGAGGTGACGGCCCGCTACTTCGCCCGGGAGGCGCCGCGGTCCTGGGCGATGGAGGTGCCGGCATGAGCCGGCCGTCGCGGCTGACCCGTCCGGCCAGTCCCACCCGGGTGGTCCGCCCGGCTCGGGGCGACGCCGCGGCCCGGTGGACGCGGCGGGCCCCGGCGCCGCGTCGGGGGCGGCCGGCGAGCCCGACCCGCTCGGTGGGCCCGACCCGGCCCACCCGACCCACCCGAGGGGACTCCTGGTGAGCTGGCAGATCCGCATCGAGCACTCGACGGGCTACCGCTACGCCAGCCCCGTGCTGTCCTCCTACAACGAGGTCAGGATCATCCCGCAGACCGCCGCGTCCCAGCTCACGCTGGAGGCCACGGTCCGCACCGAGCCGGCGGCGACCACCTATCGCTACTGGGACTACTGGGGCACCCAGGTCACCGCGTTCGACCTGCACACCCCGCACACCGAGCTCGTCGTCACCGGCCGGTCGATCGTGCAGACCGCCGCGGCCCCGCAGCCCCCGACCGAGGTCCCCACCTGGGATCGGCTGGGCGCCGACCCGGTCGCGGACGAGTTCGTCGAGTACCTGCGCCCCTCGGCGTCCACCCCGGAGCACGCCGAGCTCACCGCCGCCGCCCGCGACCTCGCCGCCCGCCACGGGCCGCGGGAGTTCATCCCCGCCGTCGGCGACTGGGTGCGTGAACGCCTCGCCTACCGCCGCGGCACCACCGGCGTGCACACCTCCGCGGTGGAGGCGTGGCGGCGCCGGGAGGGCGTCTGCCAGGACTTCGCCCACCTCGCGCTGGTCCTGATGCGGGCGGCGGGCATGCCGGCGCGCTACGTCTCCGGCTACCAGCACCCCTCCGCCGCCGCGGAGGTCGGCGAGACCGTCGAGGGGCAGTCGCACGCCTGGGTGGAGGGCTGGCTCGGCCAGTGGTGGGGCTTCGACCCGACCAACGCGGTCCCCGCCGGCGAGCAGCACGTGGTCGTCGCCCGCGGCCGTGACTACAACGACGTCCCGCCCGTGCGCGGCGTCTTCTCCGGCGGCACCTCGACCTCCCTCGGCGTCACCGTCGCCGTGACCCGCCTGGCCTGACCCCGCGGGCGGCGACGTCGCGGCCTGAGCTCGTCGCGGTGTGGAGGTCGTCGCGGTGTGGAGGGTGTCGTGGCGTGAGGACGTCGTGGCGTGAGGACGTCGCCACGTGGGGACGTCGCCCCGCATGGACGGCACCGTAGTCTGGACGTCATGAGCATCGCCGTGTCGTGATCGGATGATGTCCCGCCCCGGTGGCGTTTCCACCGCCGTCCGTAGCCGTCTGACGTCACCTCGGCGTCGCCCCTGAAAGAGGCCCAACCTCAATGATCATCGTGTCCGAGCTCGAACTGCGCGCCGGAGCCCGCACCCTGATCGAGCCCGTCTCCTTCCGGGTGCAGCAGGGCGACCGGATCGGTCTGGTCGGGCGCAACGGCGCGGGTAAGACGACGCTGCTGAAGGTGCTGGCGCGTGAGGGCATTCCGTTCGCCGGCGGCGTCGACGTCCGCGGCGAGCTGGGCTACCTGCCGCAGGACCCGCGCGCCGGCGACCCGACCGATACCGCCCGCGACCGGGTGTTGTCGGCCCGCGGCCTCGACGTCCTGCTGCGCGAGATGGAGAAGCTGCAGCTCGAGATGGCCGAGCTGGTCGACGCGAAGGCCCGGGACGCGGCGATCCGCCGCTACGGCAGTCTGGAGGAGCGCTTCGGCACGCTCGGCGGGTACGCCGCCGAGGCGGAGGCGGCTCGGATCTGCTCGTCACTGGGCCTGGCCGACCGGGTGCTCGCCCAGCCCATCGGCACGCTGTCCGGCGGGCAGCGCCGCCGGGTGGAGCTGGCCCGGATCCTGTTCGCCGGGTCCGGCAGCTCGGATGCGACGCTGCTGCTCGACGAGCCGACGAACCACCTCGACGCCGACTCCATCGTCTGGTTGCGCGACTTCCTGCGCGCGCACAACGGCGGCCTCGTCGTCGTCAGCCACGACGTCGACCTGCTCGACCGGTGCGTCAACAAGGTCTTCCACCTCGACGCCAACCGCGCCGCCCTCGACGTCTACAACGTCAACTGGAAGACCTACCTCAACCAGCGGGAACTCGACGAGCGGCGCCGCAAGCGGGAGCGCGCCAACGCCGAGAAGAAGATCGACTCGTTGAAGGCGCAGGCGGACAAGATGCGGGCCAAGGCGACCAAGGCCCGCGCCGCCCACCAGATGGACCGCCGCGCCGAGCGGCTGGCCGCCGGCCTCGCCGACGTCCGCGTCGCCGACCGGGTGGCGAAGCTGCGCTTCCCGGACCCGGCACCCTGCGGGCGCACCCCGCTGACCGCCACCGGCCTGTCGAAGTCCTACGGTTCGCTGGAGGTGTTCACCGACGTCGACCTGGCGATCGACCGCGGGTCCCGGGTGGTCGTCCTCGGGCTCAACGGCGCCGGCAAGACGACGTTGCTGCGCATGCTCGCCGGGCAGGAGCGGCCGGACACCGGCGAGGTGCATCCGGGGCACGGCCTGCGGCTGGGCTACTACGCGCAGGAACACGAGACGCTGGACACCGACCGCTCCGTGCTCGACAACATGCGGGCCGCGGCGCCGGGCACCTCCGACGTGGAGCTGCGGCGCATCCTCGGCGCGTTCCTGTTCAGCGGCGACACCGTGGAGCAGCGCGCGCAGACCCTCTCCGGCGGCGAGAAGACCCGCCTGGCGTTGGCCGGGCTGGTGTGCAGCTCGGCGAACGTGCTGCTGCTCGACGAGCCGACGAACAACCTCGACCCCGCCTCCCGGGACGAGGTGCTCGCCGCGCTGACCACCTACAAGGGGTCGGTGGTGCTCGTCACGCACGACCCGGGCGCGGTCGAGGCGCTCGACCCGCAGAAGGTGCTGATGCTGCCCGACGGCGTCGAGGACAACTGGTCACCCGATCTCATGGAGCTCATCACCCTGGCGTGACGCCCGCCGGGTGGACCGTCGCGCCGCCGGGACGCCCACGCACCGGGCGCGCCCGCACCCGCCGCACGGCCGGCGGGGTCGACTTGCCAGACTGGGACGTCAGGTCGGAGGGGACACCGGCCTGACCCGAAGTGGAGAGTCTTTGTGAGTACGCAGGGCGGCACCAAGGCGGTTCTGGCGGCGCTGGCCGCCAACCTGGGCATCGCGGTGACGAAGTTCGTGGCGTTCCTGCTCACGCAGTCGTCGTCGATGCTCGCCGAATCCATTCACTCGGTCGCCGACTCCGGCAACCAGGGTCTGCTGCTGCTCGGCCAGCGCAAGTCGGCCAGCCCGCCCGACGAGGAACACCCCTTCGGGTACGGCCGCGCGCGGTACATCGCCGCCTTCCTTGTCGCCATCGTGCTGTTCAGCGTCGGCGGGCTGTTCTCCGTCTACGAGGGCGTCGAGAAGTTGCGCCACCCGCACGAGCTGGACAGCGGCCTCATCGCCATCGTCATCCTGGTGATCGCCGTCGGGCTGGAGTCGTACTCGCTGTCCACCGCGGTCCGCGAGTCGAGCAAGACCAGGGGGGACCGCTCCTGGTGGCAGTTCATCCGGGAGGCGCGCGCACCGGAGCTGCCGATCGTCCTGCTCGAGGACCTGGCCGCCGAGCTGGGGCTGATCTTCGCCCTGCTCGGCGTCGGGTTGACCCTGCTGCTCGACGATCCGATCTGGGACGGCGCCGGCACCCTGGCCATCGGCATCCTGCTGCTCGTCGTCGCGGTGCTCGTCGCGACCGAGGCGTACGGAATGCTCGTCGGGGAGGCGGCGACCCCGCAGGCCGTCGCGACGATCCGCGCCACGCTCGCCGCCGCGTCCGGGGTGACGAAGGTCATCCACCTGCGGACCCTGCACCTGGGCCCGGACGAGCTGCTCGTCGCCGCCAAGATCGGAATCGCGCCGACGGCGACGATGCGGGAGGTCGCCGCGACCATCGACGGCGCCGAGGAGGCGCTGCGGGCGTCCCTGACGGTCCCGATGCGGATTTTCCTGGAGCCGGACATCCCCCGCGACGCGCTGCCCCGACCGTCCGCGGGCGGCACCGAGGCGACCTCCGCGCCTGCCTGACGCCGACGCCGTCCGCCCGCCCAGCCCGCCGCCTGCCTGCCGACGCCGCCGCCAGGTTCGGAGCCGGTCGCGGGCCGTTGCGGGCGCGGGTCAGGCCGGAGGGCCGCCGAGGCAGAGACGCAGGGCGAGGGCACCGATCGCACCCAGTGACACGAGGATGACGGGCAGGCTGCCGGCCTGCAACCGGTCGCCGGGCCGGGCCGGTCGGGGCCGGGGCGCCACCGCCGCGACCAGCAGCCAGGGGAACACCGGCAGCCAGCTCCGTTCCGCCCCGCCCTCGGCGAGGCCGAGGGCCACCGCGAACAGCATGGTGGCGGTGGCGCCGACCAGGAACGGCCAGCCCGGTGTCAGGCGCAGCCGGCGCGCGGCCCGGACGGCGACGGGACCGGTGGCGAGAACCAGGACGGTCAGGTCCAGGAAGATCCAGGCCAGCGCGGCTCCTGCCGACGGCCGCGGCGCGCTGGCCAGGGTCAGCCCGTCCGGCCAGGAGAAGCCCCAGGCGTAGAACAGCCACAGCGGCAGCAGCGCGCCGAGCCCGGTGATGACGTTGAGCAGCGGCCGGCGCCGCACGAAGTAGGCGGCCGCGACCGCCACCCCCAACCACACCGGGGCGTAGCCGAACAGCGCCGCCAGGCCCAGCAGCAGCCCGCTCGCCAGCGCCCACCAGATCGACCGGCGCTCCGGTTCGCAGCCGACCACGCCGACGGCGACCGCCAGCGCGGCGAGCGTGGCGGTGACGGCGTCCGGGGAGGCCGCCATCCAGCCGCTCCACGGCGCCAGGACGAGGACGGGAACCAGGCGGCGGGCCGCGGTCTCGTGGCACAGCGAGCGCACGGCGACGCACACCACCGGAACGGTCAGCGCGCCGAGCGCGGTGAACAGCACGCCGATCGCCACGGCGCCGTGCAGCCCCACCCGGGTGAGCAGCCAGGTGGCGAGCACCGGCCCCGGCGGGTGCGCCGGCAGCACGGCGACCGCGCCGGCGGCCGCGTGCGGCGTCGTCGTCGTGTAGGCGGAGAGCAGGCCGAGCGGGTCGTTCCCGACCGCGCCGGCCGCCGCGAGCAGGTCCGCCGGTGCCCGCAGACCGGCGGCGAGATCCCCGGGGGCGACCAGGGCGAGCGCGAGGCTCCACGCCAGCGAGCCGAGATAGCCCAGCAGCAGCAGAATCCCCCAGGGCAACCGGAACGCCATCGACCGCCCGGCCGGGGCGGCCCGGGTAGCCGCGCTCGCCCCGGCGGCCGGTGAGGCCGGTGAGGCCGGTGAGGCCGGCAGGGCGGTGTCGCCGCCGGTCGGCGCGGTCGAGGCGGTCGGTGGCGCCGTGTGGGTGGTGGACCTGCCGGTCGGGGCGGTCGGTGGCGCTGTGTCCGGGGTGGTGGCGGTTCCCTGAACGGCGTCGGCGGTCGAGGTTGTGCCGCCGGGCCGGGCCGGCGGCCGGATCGTCGAGGCCCACCAGGCTGTGAGGGCGATCACCGCCGCAGCGACCGCGAGCGGGACCACGACGAGCGGGTCCAGCCGCGGCTCCCAGCCGTCGTGCCACGGGGGGCGCGTCAGGCCGAGATCGACGTCGGTGCTTGCCAGCAGGGCGGTGCCGGTGAGCCCGAAGGCGACCAGGGCCAGCCAGATCCCGGCCTCGGCAAGCTCCGCGCGCACCGCCGGCCCGAGCGCCGCGGTGGGTGCGCCGGCCCGCCGATCCGCCGATCCCCGCGCGGGCGCCGGGACGCCCGTCCGCTCCGACGCGCTGCCGGTGACGCTCACGGCCTTGCCCCGCCGGTCGCCGCGGCGGCGAGCGGCCGGGTCGGTGCGAGTGGCCCGGCTGGTGCGAGCGGCCCGGTCGGTGGGAGCGGCCCGGCCGGTGCGCGGGGCCCGGCCGGCGCGTGCCGGGGCCTGGCCGGTGCGGGCGGCACGCCGGCCACCGCGTCCCGGGACGTACCCGGCGCCGAACCGGCGATCACCACTTCACGGGCCACCCCTGCACGGTAACGAGTCTCCCGCCGGCCGAGGTCCAGGGCCGATCGGCGCGCGGGTTCCGGATGCGCGAGCCCAGCCGGACCGGCGCCGCGAGGGAGGCACGCACCGCGCGGCGGCGGTCTTCCAACCGGCCACGGCCGTGCACGGACCGCCGCCGGGGTGTGAGTAATCAGTCGGTTTGATCTGCGGCGTTCGCGGTCCGTGGGCGGGCTCTGTACAGTGATCGACTGTTGGTTGTACCTGCGGTGTTGCGTTGAGGGAAGATCGCCGATCATGCTGGTGACGATGTTCGCGGCGACGCGCCGTTGCCGTTGTTAGGTCGTGCGCAGGGGATTGGGGACACTGGTCACCGTGCATGGTCGGCCGTGGACGCCCGGCGTGCGTGCGGGCGGGTGCGACCCGGGCCATGTCGGCGCTGGCGTCGGCGTGGAGATGGAAGCGCGAGGGCACGGTCACGCACCGGCGCGCCGCGTGTGATGGATCACATCTGCTTCGAGTGGCGCGTTCACTCGAGCTGAGTGAAGATCGGTTCGCAGATCATCGAACACGGAGGGGGCCACGTTGGCCGAGCTTAGGAAAGGAACCCGGATCACCGGCGCCGAGCGGGACAAGCTCGCTGCCGAACTTCGGAAGAAGTATGAAGGTGGGCAGAGCATCCGTCTGCTCGCCGAGTCCTCTGGCCGTTCGTACGGTTTCGTCCACCGGATCCTGTCGGAGTCCGGCACGACCCTGCGCGGCCGTGGCGGTGCGACCCGGGGCACCAAGAAGAAGAGCGCCTGATCATGGCGGTGCCGGCCGCCGCCGTATCGGCGGCGGCCGGACTGCGGGTGGAGGTCGTCGGGCCCGTCGCGACCATCTGGCTGTCCGGATCCGGTGATCCCGGGTCCCTGGGGGGCCTCGGCTCCGCCCTTGATGACGCCCAGCGGAGAATGGGCGGCGACGTCCGGGTCGCCGTCCTCCGCGTGGGCGGTCAGGTTCCGCCGGCCGCGGACACCGCGGTGGGTCCGCCGGGCGGGGCCAGGAGCGCACCATTCCCACCGTCGCCCGCGCGAGCGGATCCGGCCTCCCTGATCGGGGGGTACCGGGTCTGGCGGGAGGCGCTCGAACGGCTGACCATGCGAGCCGACCTCATCAGCATCGCCGCGGTGGCGGAAGTCACCGAGGACGTGGGCACCGCCCTCGCCGTCGCCTGCGACCTACGGATCTTCGCCGCCGATGCGGGGCTGCGCCCCGTCTGGGCGCGCGGCGGCCTGCTGCCCGGGGCGGGTGCGCTGACTCGGCTGGCCGACCTCATCGGCTGGTCTCGTGCCCTCGACCTGTGCCTGACCGGGGGGCAGCCGCTCGGTGCGGCCGAGGCGGCCCGTCTCGGGCTGGCCCAGCGGCTGGTACCCCGCCCGCGCCTGGACGACGAGGTCGACACGGTGGTCGCGGGCCTGCTCGCCGCGTCCCGTACCGTCACCGCCGAGGTCAAGGCGCTCCTGCGCGGCACCCGGCCGGCCGGCCGATCCGCGGTCCCGACGCGGGCCGCGGCCGCCGCCGACCATCGCGATCTTCCCGACGCCGAGGGTGAGGCCTGGGCGCGTACGCTTTTCGACCTGCTGGACGCCTCGCGGGGCATCGCCGCGGGCTGATCCGGCCCGGGGCCGGCTCCCGCTCGTGGGCCGCGCCCCGACTGAGGCGGCCTGAGGCCCGCCCTGGCCGGCACCGGCTCGGCCGCGGCCGCGGCCGCCCTGGTCGCGGGCCCGCCGCGAGATCGCCGCCGTCAGGGCCCACCGCCGTCAGGGCGGCTGTCAGGGCCCACCGGTGTCAGGGCGGCTGTCAGGGCCCACCGCTGTCAGGGCCCACCGGTGTCCGAGCTCGCCGCCGGTCGGCGGGAATTACCGCGAACGACGTCTGCTTACTTGCTTACAGTGCAAGCAGTGTGCGTAGGAGGCGTGATGAGACCGGGTTCGGACAGTGGGGCCTTCATGCGATCCGTCACCCGGGACCGCGCGGCGGCCAGGAGCTCGCTGCGGCCGGGGACGCTGCGCCGCATCGCGGCCTTCGCGCGGCCCTGGCGTGGCCATCTGGTCTGGTTTCTCCTACTCATCGCGGTCAGCGCCGCGCTCGGCGCGGTCGTCCCGCTGATCCTCAAGGAGATCATCGACGACGGGATCGGGCGTCACCGGGTGGGCTACGTCGAGGTGCTGGCGGCGGTCGTCGCCGCGCTGGCCTTCCTCGACGCCGGCCTGTCCCTCGCCCAGCGCTGGTTCTCGGCCCGTATCGGCGAGGGCCTGATCTACGAGATGCGCAGCCAGATCTTCCGGCACGTACAACGCCAACCGCTGGCGTTCTTCACCCGTACCCAGACCGGGGCGCTCACCAGCCGGTTGAACAACGACGTGCTCGGCGCGCAGTCAGCGTTCACCAACACGCTGTCCTCAGTGCTGTCGAATGTGCTCTCGGCCGGGTTCGTGCTCGCCGCGATGCTCGTACTGTCATGGCAGATCACTATTGTGTCACTGGTGTTACTACCGGTTTTCATCTTTCCCGCTCGCGCGTTCGCGCCGCGGCTCGCCCGGTTGACCAGGGAACGGTACGGACTGAACGCGGACATGAACAACACCATGACCGAGCGATTTAACGTGTCGGGCGCGATGCTGGCCCAGCTCTACGGGTCTCCGGAACGTGAGGAGGTCAACTTCCGCGGCCAGGCCCGGCGGGTACGAGACATCGGGGTCACCCAGGCCATGTACGGCCGAATATTCTTCGTCTCGCTCAGCCTCGTCGCATCGCTGGCGACCGCGATCGTCTACGGTTTCGGCGGCCGTCTCGCGGCCCGGGGAGATCTCGAGGTCGGCACCCTGGTCGCGCTCACCGCGTATCTCGGCCGGCTCTACGGGCCGCTCACCCAGTTGTCGAACGTGCATGTCGACGTCATGACCGCACTCGTGTCGTTCGAGCGCGTCTTCGAGGTTCTCGACCTCGAACCGGCGATCGTCGACCGGCCCGATGCCGTCGATCTGCCGGCGGGCACGGCGGCCGTCGAGTTCGATCACGTCGGATTCCGATACCCCGCCGCGGACGAGGTTTCCCTGGCCTCCCTGGAATCCGTCGCGGTCCTCGACACCAGGATCCCCGCGCCGGTGCTGCACGACTTCACCTTCCGGGCGGATCCCGGTCAGATGATCGCGCTGGTCGGACCGTCCGGTGCCGGTAAGACGACGATCAGCCAACTGATCCCGCGGATGTACGACGTCCGGTCCGGCGTGGTCCGGGTCGGTGGGCATGACGTGCGCGACCTGAGCCTGCAGTCGCTGCGCTCCGCGGTAGGCGTGGTCACCCAGGACGCCCACCTGTTTCACGACACGGTGCGGGCCAACCTGACCTTCGCCCGGCCGGACGCCACCGACGAGCAGATGTGGTCCGCGCTGGACGCCGCCCGGATCGGGGAGCTGGTGCGCGCGCTGCCGGACGGGCTGGACACCGTCGTCGGCGACCGCGGGCACCGGCTGTCCGGCGGGGAGAAGCAGCGGCTGGCGATCGCCCGGCTGCTGCTGCGTGCGCCGGGCATCGTCGTGCTGGACGAGGCGACCGCGCACCTCGACAGTGAGTCCGAGGCGGCGGTGCAACAGGCGCTGAGCGCCGCGCTGGCCGGCCGCACCTCGCTGGTGATCGCGCACCGGCTGTCCACCGTGCGGGAGGCCGACCGCATCCTCGTCGTCGACGGCGGCCGCATCGTGCAGAGCGGCACCCACGACGAGTTGCTGGCGCGCGGCGGCCTGTACGCCGAGCTGTACCGGACCCAGTTCCGCCCCGCCGCGGACTCCCCGGACTCCCCAGAGCCCACGGAGGTTGGGGAGCCCACAGAGCCCACAGAGCCTGCGGCCGACCCCGCGGCCGCGGTCCCCGCCTGAGTCGCCCCGGGGCCCCGGCCGCGCCGCAGACGCGGTCACCGCCGTTCGGGGGAGGCGTCGGGGTAACCCGTTCGGTCAGGTACCGGGTTCCACCGAACGTGGCGGTGCTGAGGCGAGCGCGGTGGGCCGTGCGGGCGCCGGCCCGGGAAGCGGATCCGCCTCGGCGGGGCCGGGTTCGGGTGCGGTGGTGACCTCGACCACGGCGATGTCGATGTCACCGGACGGCTGGCGGTGAATAGCGGGATTTCGATTCATGCCCGACTCCGGGGGTGCTCGACCGTGTCATACCGACTTCCGCGTCCGGGTGGAGCGGCTCCCAGGAACGTCGGCACCCTTGCCGTCTTTCCCGTATCACGCGCGCCGACGGACGGGGGTGGCGCGGGGGACGAGACGGACGGTACGCCGCCGGGCGACCACGCGCAGCATGTACCTGATCGACCTGATCTGACTACTGCCGGGAGCGCGACGCGCGTCTCTCGGCGGCCCCCGTGTGCAATGACCGACGATCAGTACTTAGGCTTTGTCTGTGCCACGTAGAGCCAAGATTGTTTGTACCCTCGGCCCGGCCACCAGCTCGCCAGAGAAGGTCCGGGCCCTCGTCGACGCCGGAATGGACATTGCCCGCCTAAACTTCTCCCACGGAACACACGAACAGCACGCCGTCACCTACGCCCGGGTGCGGGAGGCGGCCGAGGCCGCTGAGCGCAGCGTCGGCATCCTCGCCGACCTGCAGGGCCCGAAGATCCGCCTCGGCACCTTCGCCGACGGCGGCGTCACCCTGCTGCCGGGCCAGCGCTTCACCGTCACCATCCGGGACGTGCCCGGAGACCAGCACCAGGTCGGCACCACCTACTCCGGCCTGCCCGCGGACGTCTCGGCCGGGGACCGCATCCTGGTCGACGACGGCCGCCTCGTCCTGCAGATCGACGGCGTCACCGACACCGACGTCCACACCACCGTCGTCATCGGCGGTCCGGTCAGCGACCACAAGGGGATGAACATCCCCGGGGCCGCGCTCACCGTGCCGGCGCTGAGCGAGAAGGACGCCGACGACCTGCGCTACGCCCTCGAGCTCGGGGTCGACATGATCGCGCTGTCCTTCGTGCGCAGCGCCGCCGACGCCAAGGCCGTGCACGCGATCATGGACGAGGTCGGCACCCGGGTCCCGGTCCACGCCAAGATCGAGAAGCCGCAGGCGGTCGCCGCCCTCGACGGCATCATCGAGGCGTTCGACGGCCTGATGATCGCCCGTGGCGACCTCGGCGTCGAGCTGCCCCTCGAGGACGTGCCGCTGGTGCAGAAGCGGGCCGTCAGCCAGGCCCGGGAGCGGGCGAAGCCCGTGATCGTCGCCACCCAGGTGCTCGAGTCCATGGTCAGCGCGCCGAGGCCGACCCGCGCCGAGGCCAGCGACTGCGCGAACGCGGTCCTCGACGGTGCCGACGCGATCATGCTCTCGGCCGAGACGAGCGTCGGGGCGTACCCGATCGAGTCGGTGTCCACCATGGCGCGGATCATCGAGACCGCCGAGGCTGACCTCGGACGGATCCCGCCGCTGCGCACCGAGCCACGGACCCTCGGCGGGGCGATCGCCCAGGCGGCAGCCTCCGTCGGGCACGCTGTCGGCGCCCGCTACCTCGTCGCCCACACCCTCAGCGGCGACACGGCCCGACGTCTGGCCCGGTACCGCAGCGAGGTCCCGGTGCTGGCCTTCACCCCGATCCCCGCCGTGCGCAACCAGATGGCGCTGTTCTGGGGGGTGGAGACCTTCCTCGTGCCGTTCGCGGAGAACACCGACGAGATGGTCCGCCAGGTCGACTCCGCCCTGCTCCAGATCGGCCGCTGCCGGCCCGGTGAGCTCGTGGTCGTCGTCGCCGGAACCCCGCCCGGCGTGGCCGGCATGACCAACACGATGCGGGTCCACCGCATCGGCGAGGCGGTCTGACGGCCGCCCCGTGCAGGCGCGACGACGCGACGTCGCGTCGTGTCGTTCTCCACCCGACTTCACCTGACTTCACCTGACCTGACCCCACCTGACGCCTGACCGGCGGGCGGTTGCCGCGGGGCCCCACCCGCGCCGACCGGCGGTCGGGCGCCCCGCCACCTCGAGCGGACGCCGACCCCCAGACCACCGCACCTCCCTCGCCCGGATGCGGTGGTGGGCCCGGCGTCCGCGCCCGCCCTGCCCCCACGGCGACGGAGTAGGAGACGCGTCCGCGGTCCTTGGACCTCCCACGCGTAACCGGATGGAGTCCCGCGCGGGCTCCTGTCACCTCGGTTGCGGGCGACGACCCCGCCGTGCAGCGATCCGCCGTGCCCGTCCGACAGACGCCCGGCGGCTGTCATGATGATGCCGGCCGCGTCCCAACCCGCCGACCGGGATCGCGGCGGGCCCCGCCGATGCGGGTCCGATCGGATCGGGCGGCAGCCTGTCGGGCAAGGGCGCAAGGTCAGGGAGTGGTTGCATGGTCGAGCAGGGGAGCGGGCCGGACGATCAGGCACCCGCGGGCACGCCGGCGGCCGAGCCCGGCCCGCCCGGCCACGGGTCGCAGTCCCACCCTGACCAGTCTCCGTCCGCCCGGCAGGCCCGGCAGTCCCAGTCCGCCGGGCAGCCCCGCTCCGCCGATCAGTCGCAGTCCGCCGATCAGTCTCGGTCCGCGGGCCAGTCTCGATCCGCTGCGGCCGCCGACCACCCGGGCGCCGGCGCCTCGGCTTCCCGTACCCCGCCTCGTGCCGCGCCCGCGAGCCGAGCCGTCTCCGGATCACCCGCCCGTCCCGCCTCGCCCGCCGGCGCCCGCGCCTCCGCCGCCGGCGGCTTGCCCCATCCGCCGGACAACGCGCGCGCGGCAAGCGCCTCCTCGACCGCCGCTCCGCCCGGACAAACTGGTTCGGGGGCCTCACCTGGTTCGGCGGGGTCGTCGGGTGCGGCCGGGTCGTCTGGTTCGGCGGCGTCGTCGGGTGCGGCCGGGCCTCCTGGCAGCCGGTCCGGCGCTGGTGGCGGGCCCGGCGCGTCCCGTCCCCCGGGGGCGGCCGCGCGACCCGCCGAGGGCGACCGTGGCCCGATCCGTCCGCCGCTCGCCCCAAGCCGGTCCCAGCCCACCGGTGCCTCGCCGGCGCGACAGGATCCGTCCTCCGTTCGCGACAACCGCGGGCCGGGCGGAGGCCCCGTCCGCGAGACACCCGACCCCGTCGCGCGCGGGGGGCGGCCGGCGGGAGGCCCCCCCGGCCAGGGCCGGGCCGGCCTTCCGCCGGACGCTGCGGGGCAGCCGTCGGGGAGCGTCGGCGCACGTCCGAGCGCCGCCGCCGGCACGCCACCGGGCGGATCTGCCGGTGAGCGCCCGACCGCTCGGCCCGCCGCGCCGCGTCCGGCCTCCGGGCAGCCCACCACCCGAGTGGCGCCCGCGGCCGGACCGTGGCCCGGGCGGTCATCGGTCCCGCCGAGCGGGGTCGCGGCCGGTGGGGCTGACGGGCGTGGCGCCGGCGGTGGGCGTCAGGGCGCTGCCGGTGGCGTCGGCGCCGCCGGCGGTGCTGGTGCTGTCGGCGGTGCTGGTGCCTCCGACGACGCTGGGGGTGCTGGCGCTGGGAGTGCCTTCGGCGGCGGGCGCGAGGACGCGGGTGCCGGATCCCGCCCACCAGCGCGCCCGTCGGGGGCGGCTGGGGCGTCGTCGGGTGCATCCGATGTCGCGGCCGGGCTGTCCGGCGCGCCCACGTCGTCCGGGGCTCCCGGCAGGGCATCGTCGCCGGGGTCGGCGACCCGTATTGGCCGGGCCGACGCAGGCGGCGCGGCCGGACCAGCGGGAAACGGCGCGGCCGAACCGGCAGGAAGCGCGGTCGACGGATCTCGGGCGCGGTCGGCGACCACGGGGCAGGGCGGCTCGGCCGACAACCGCGCGCCGGACAGGTCGTCGTCCGCCGCCGGCGCTGCTCCGCGGCCGCAGGGCGCCGGCGACCGGGCCCCGAAGCCGTCGCGCGTCGACCGGGTCGACCGGGAGGTGGACCGGGACCTCCCTGCGCCACCCCCCGCGCCTGGCCGGTCCGCTCCGGGCGCGTCGCCGGGATCCGCCGCGGGGACACGGGCGCCGGCCCCGCCGGCCCCCCCAGCCGGCTCTCGAGCTGGCCGGCCGGGGCTCGGCCCAGCACCCGCGCCAGGCCGAAACCAGTCGCCGCGCCCCGCCGATCAGCAGCCGTGGACGCCGCAGATCCGACCGGCCGCCGGCCAGCAGGCCGCCCCGCCCCCCACTGCCGCCCCGCCGCCGCATCCCGCCGCCGCCGTGGGGGGAGACCCGGGGCGGTCGAACGTCGTCGCGCCGGCACCGCCCGTGCCGCCGGCACCGCCCGTGCCGCCGGCACCGCCCGCGCCGTCGGCGAGGACCGATCTCGCTTCGCCCGCCGCAGCCCCGTCATCGCCGCCTCAGTCCGCCTCCGCACCGGCGGACGCCGCACCTCGGCCCACGTGGTTCGAGCGCGAGGCGCCACGATCGCCCGTCCGGTCCGTCGACGCGGGGACGGGCCGGCCGTCCGGGGAACGCGACGTCGCAGATCGCCAGTCGGCCGGCCGGGCGGACGGACTGTCCCGAGGCCGCGGGCCCGATCAGAGCCCGGCCGCTCCCCGGGTCCCTGATCCGCTGCCTAGGCGCAAGGGCGAACGCGGCGGTGAGCTGCCCGTGGCGCGGCCGCCCGCCGTCTCGGCCCGTGCCGGCGCCCCCGACGCCGTCCGGCCCGGCCGCCAGGGCACTCCGGAACCACAACGCGCACCCGCCCGCGGCACCGGCGACGCGACTGAACCGGCAGCCGGAAGCGCTGGCGGGAGTGCCGCCGGCAGCCGTGCCGGCGGCGGCACGGCCCGGCTGCCGACCGCACACTCGGCGCTCGACCCGCCGACCATGCGCTTCGGGCTGCGTCGAGATCGCGGGAGTAATGATCACGGCGAGGCCGCGAGGCGGCTCGCGGCGACCGACGACGGCTGGCGTCTCGCGGATCCGGGGCAGCACACGGAGCCGGACGTGTCCGAGGCGATTGAGGCGTTTGACGCGTCCGGGGTCTTGGATGGCGGCCGCGCCGGCTCCGTCGCGCCGTCCCACCTACACGATCACGACTCGGCGCCTGGGCCGGGCGTGATGCCGCAGCACGAGGTGCCCCGGCCTGGCGAACCCGCCGACGCGGACCGGCTATCCGCGGGTGCCGTCCGCGGCGCCGTTCGGGAACGGGGGCAGCGGCCCAGTCCGGTGGGCCCGGCGCCGCGCGTCGGCGAATCGCCGGAACGGCTCGGGGCGGCCGGCCAGGCCGCGACCGGGTCCGTGACGGCGCCGGCCCGGACACGATCGGCGGCCGCGCTGGTCATGGTCGTCGGCGCGGTGGGCTGCGTCATCGGCTGCGTCCTTCCCTGGAGCAAGATGTCCAGCGCGGACGAGACTCGCACCTTCAACGGCATCGTCGTCGGAGACGGCCGGCTGGTCCTCGTCCTGGCCGTCATCCTGGGGGTCGTGGGTGCGACGCGGCTCGTGCGCCGGCCGATCGGCAGTGGTGCGGCAGATGTCCTGGTCGCCCGCGTGATCGCGATCCTGATCGTGGTGATCGCCGGGCTCGATCGGGCCTACGGACCGCCGACACTCGCGTCCTTTCGGGCCATCTCGGCGGACGTGATCTCCATCCATCCGCAGAACGGGATCATGTTCACGCTCGGGTCCGGCATCCTCGCCCTGATCGGCGCGGTACTGCTGCAGCGGCGCACGGCACCGGCCGGAGACGGCACACGACGGTGACCCGCCCGGTTTGGGTGGTTCTGTCTCGTGACCATGCGGGCGGCTTCCACGCGTGATACGACCGTGCGGGGCGGTCGTCAGACCCCTCCCCGGGTGTCGGACGGTGGTGGCGTGGGTGACCGGTCAACAGCAGAGTCCGTGGGCCCGCCCGGGGGGTGGCGGTTCACCTGTGGCTGCCGGGGGCGGCACCCGGGGCGACGCGGGGGACGGCGGGACGCCACTACCCGCGGCCGGCCCACGTCCGCCCGGGGATGACGACCGTGCGGCTACTGTCGCTGCGGAGCTGCGGGCGTGGCGGGCACGGGCTGCGGCGACGGCTGATCCCGCCTGGTCCCGGGCGGGATCCGGCACGGTCTCCCTGGCGGCGCCCCAGACCGGCGCGGCGGCTGGCGGCGCCGCGCCGACCCTGCGGTCATCGCCCACAGCGTCCCACGCACACCCTTGGGACCTGCCCTCGGCGGTCGCTGCGTCTGCGCCGGCGTCGACGCCGACGGCGGGCCCGGCCGAGCGCTCGTGGTCGCACCGGTTCGCGTCCCACTGCGCCTGGCTACCCGGGCCGCTGGCCGTCTGCGCCGGCGTCGCTGTGATCATCGCGTCGGGGATGCGGTGGGCGACGGTGCGGGCCTACGGGTTCGTGGAGTTCACCGTGCGGGGGACCGATCCCGACCAGCATGGGAGGTTGACGGTGCTACTCGGCATCCTCGCCGTGGTCGCGGGCCTTCTCCTCGCCGCCGGACGCAGGGAGTGGGGGCGCATGCTCGCCACCATGACGGGGCTCATGATCCTGCTGACCGCGTCGGTCGACCTCGTCCAGCTTTACCGGGGAGGTCCGTTCGTCGACAGCGGGCTGCGCACGGCGACCACGGTCGGCCCTGGATTGTGGGTGATTGCCTGTTGTGGTTTTGTTGTTTTCTTGGCCGGCATGGTTGCGCGATTGGGGCCGCGGCCCGCAGCCCGCGGCGGCGAGTCGCGGCGTTGAGTGGCGGCCGACGCCTCGTCCTGATCTCAGGGCTGGCGGTGGCCCGATCGTGGGGCGTGTGACCCCCAACGGGGGGACGCCCGGTTCGGTGGATTTGGGGTCATGACGGCAACCGCGCCATCAGACATGATGAACGAGGTCAAGGGCACACGGGGGGAGCAACGCGGCTCGGTCGGGGGACGTGCCGGAGATGTTCCGTACTTGACCGGATTGCGCGCCCTCACGCCACGCGGGGGGTGGCGCGAGGGCGCGCACCGGATACGGGGATTCGGTGTGTGCCGGGGTGGTGGGCGCTGACATGGGGGTGTCGGCGCCCACTGCGCTTTTTTGAGGCCCGCTGCGCTTTTTCGAGCCGGTCGGAGTCTGATCGGGTTCGGACGTGGCGGGCGAGCGCCGCCCCACGGTTGGCTGGTTCCAGCGGTCGGACGCCTCGGTCAGGCCATCCCCTCGGCACGGCGGTCGAGATGACCATCCTCGATCGCTCGCTTGAACAGGTCGACCTTTGTCGCCGCGTCTCGGCCGACCCGTCGGTACTTCTGGCGGACCCGGTCGATGTACTGCTTGGCGGTCTCCGGGGAGACGTTCATCTTCCGTGCCACCGTCTTCAGCGGCATCCCGGTGGCATACAGGCGCAGCGCCTCGATCTCCTTCGGGGACAGGACCGGCTTGTCGGGAGAGTCGTCGGTGAGGAGTAGGAAGGCAAGCTGTGGAGAGATCCATCCGGTGCCGGCGGCGGCCGCCCGGATCGCGGTTGCCAGGTCCTCGACGTCGTCGGTCTTCGGAACGAAGCCCGAGGCACCGGCGCGCATCGCGTCCCGGACGGTGGCCGGCGCCGCCGCGGCGCTGAACACCACCACGGCCCGTTCGTCGGAGAGTAGCCGCCGGAGGTTGTCCGGGGGTTCGGTGCCGTCACCCAGGTCGAGATCGAGCAGGACCACCTGTGCGTGTCGCCCGGGCCCAGCGAGCAGCGCGTCGAGGGAACAAGCCGTGTCGATCAGGTCGAAGTCCTTGACGTCGTGCAGCAGGTCTGCGAGGCCGCGCAGCACGATCGGATGATCGTCGACCGCCGCAACCGTGATGATGTCGGAAACCGTCGTGTCGTCCTCTGCGTTCATGGTGGTCCAGTCGTTCTCCCGGACTTGCGGCCATGACAGACCTCGACACGGCCGTACGGGCGTCGGTGCCCGCCAGTGGGGACGTGGGGGCGTCCCCGGTCGCGAGGAGCGTCGGGGACTCCGCTCGCGCGACGTCCACCATTTCAGCAGATCCCTACCGGACGTCACGACCAGGTTCCGCCTTGCGCAACCAGGTCGAAACATCGGGATATCTCAGCAGTTACAGTCGCAACCGACGCAGTCGCACTCCGCGCACTCGCCGCAGGACTCGCAGCAGTCGCAGCAGTCGCAGCACCGGCTGCACAGACCCTCCTTTCGCCGCCCGTCCATCGGCGACGTGTAATCGCCGCACATCTGGCAGGTCAGGAACATGCCAGCGGTGACCAGGCAGGCCGAGCCCGTCCGCCGGCGGTGTGGCGGCCGGCCGTCGGGACGACCGTCCGGCCGCTGGCCGGGGCGCCCCGGCCCAGGCGGCGGCCCGGCGGACGCGAAGGCCCGGTCGACGGCATGGCCGAGCCCGTCGCCGAAGAGGAGACGGGCAAGCCGGGCATCGACCGTGTCGGTGAACCGAACCTCGGCCAACGCATGCCGCAGGTCCCGCCGGCTGTCCTCGCACAGGCGGCGGGCCTCGGCCGGGCTGGTTCCCGTCGCCGTCAGCGGGTTCCACGATCCCGACCGGGCGTCGTCGGTCTGATCGGTGACGGCGTCGAGCAGATGGACGACGCGACCGAAGTGTCGCCCCACCGCCGCGAGGGGCGCGCGGTTGTCGTCGCACCCGGCCACGACGGCGGTGTGCGCCAGGACGGCGGAAACCGCGCTCTCGGTCGGGGCCAGCGCCTCCAACAGCGCCGCCCCGCCCCGCGCGCTGGCGCCCTCACGGGCGCGTTGCTCCGCCGCCGCGCGTTCCAGCAGGGCGACACCGAGCCCGACCCCGGAGCCGGTGCGCCCGGCGGCTGCGACGGCCCGGTCGGCCACCCGCTGCGCGATCGCGGCCGCAGGGCGGCGGCGCAGGAGACCGTCGCCGTCCGCAATGTGGTCACCTACGGCGGTCGCGCCGGCGGCGAGGGACACTGCGGCCGCCAGCCGCGGGCCCGCCTCGGTGGATGCCGCCACCTCGATCCGGCGCATCGCGCGGAACGGACACGGCCTGGCCCTGCGGCGCTCTGCCGGCGCGCCGGCCTGCGCGGCGACGAGCACCGACACGAGAACCGCGTCCACGTTCGTGGCTAACCGGGCCCACTGACCGTGATGGTCGCGCAGTGTCAGGCACAGCCCGCAGAGATGTGACATCCACGCCGCGTGCAGGTCGTCGGACAACTGGCGCCGGCAGGGGCGAACCACTCCGAACATCGTCGCACCCTCTCAGAAGGGCGGGCGGCGGTACGTGCACGCGGCCAGGGCCGCCGTGTCTGCTTCGCGACTGGGCAGCCGCTGGCGCGGGACTCCGGAGCGAGGCGGGTTGTCCGTCCTGGGGTCGGCACGGCGGCGGAGAGATCGTTCTCATGCGGATGACGATAGCGTACGATCGAACAAGAGTTCGAAACTGGAGCGAGCTCCCCTATCCCACCGGAAGCCGGGTGGGGCGGTGTCCACATGTCGTCGAGGAAGCGATGGTGCGACGATGCCAGCAGAGCAGTCAGGTGACCGTGACGCGGGGCGGCCAGCCGTCGGTCAAGGGGAGGCCGAGGCGCAGACCCCGCCCGGCCACGGTGCGATGCGCGTGTTCGATCGGGTCGTTGGCGAGCTGAGTGCGGACGAATGTCTGCGTTTCGATGTCCGGCTCGAACGCCAGATTGCGCGGCTGCAGGCAGAGCAGCTCGCCGTGCGGGCACGGTTCGCCGAGCACCGTCCGCGCCTGGAAGGCGAGCCGGACGAGCGGCGGTTCAGTGAGTTCGCGGGCGAGGAGCTTGCGGCCGAGCTCGGAGTCGCACCCGCTCTCGGCAGCCGCAAGCTCATGTTGGCGGTCGAGGTGTGCACCCGGCTGCCGGCGAGTCTGCATGCCCTGCACGAGGGCGACGTCGACCTGCTGCGGGTGGAGAGCCTCGCCCGCCAGACCGCGGCGCTGAGCGCCGCGCAGGCCGGAGCGGTCGAGCAGGCCGCCCTCGAGCAGGGAGGCCGGGCCAGCCATGCGGCTTTCCGCGCCGCGGTGCGGCGCCGGGTGTTCAAGGTCGATCCGCAGGGGGCGAATCGCCGTCATCGCCATGCGGTGCGGGGGCGCTGCGTGCGGATCACCGACGGCGAGGACGGCATGGGCACGCTGCGGGCACTGCTCTCCGCTGAGCGAATGGTCGCGGTGTACCACCGAATCGATGTGTTTGCCCGCCTTGCGGGTGCCGATCCGGAGGAGAGGCGCACGCTGGACGAGCGCCGGGCCGATGTCCTCTATGACCTGTTGATGGGGCTTGATCGGCATAGCGTTCGCCCCGAGGTGCAGGTCGTGGTGCCGATCACCACCCTGATGGGGCGCTCGGACGAGCCGGGCGAGCTCGCCGGATACGGCCCGATCCCGGCGGAGCTGGCCCGTGAGCTCGCCGCCGACTCGCAGTCGACCTGGCGGCGGATACTTACCGATCCGCAGGACGGCCAGGTCGTCGAGGTCGGGGACCGGCGTTTTCCCTCTCCCGGCCTTGCGCGGGTCGTGCGTGCGAGGAACCGCCACTGCATCTTCCCAGGCTGCGGCAAGCCCGCGGTCAACTGCGAGATCGACCATACGAAACCGCACGCCGAAGGCGGCCGTACGGAGGAACGGAACCTCGGTCCAGTCTGCGCCCGGCACCACCACCTCAAGCACGCCGAGAGCCGCCGTCGACGCCGGACCCGGCGCAGGCACGCCGACGGTGCTGGACCGGCCCGGCCGCCGTCGGAGCCCGCCGCCCGCGGCCGTGCCGAGCCCCCCGCCGCCGACTGGAAGTGCGAGCAGCCGACGCCCGGCGTCTTCCTCTGGACCAGTCCGGAGGGACGGACCTACCGAGTGCTGCCAGAGCCCTATCTGGACGTTACGCCCCCCGCCGGGCAGGCCACGCCGGGTGCCGCCTGAGGCGGGCAGGTCCGTCTCAGGTACGCGACGGGGAGGTTCCAGGGGCGCGGCTGAGTGCCGCGGCGAGCCGCTCGAAGTCGACCGGATCGTTGTACACGTGGGCGCTCACTCGCAGCACCGGCCCCGCGAGATCACGGCTTCGCTGGAGCGGGATGGCGCTGGTGAGGATCGCATCCTGCCGGTAGAGACGATCACGGACCGCCACGGGGTCCACGCCGGGTGGTGGTTCCAGCGTGACGATGCCGGTCGGCGAGTCCGGCCGCTCGCGCACCCGCCAACCGCCGGCACCGTCCAGGACGCGTCGCCCCTGGGAGGCGAGGTATGCGATGCGGGCGAACACGAGCGGGGGATCGCTGGCGAGCAGCTCGGAAAGCGCTTGGGCGAGACCGACCCGGGAGGCTATCGAGGCCTCACCGATTCCCAGCCGGGCCAGGCCGGGCAGGGGAATCGGCCGGCCATCCTTGCCCCGCCCCATGCTGTACAGACTCGGGACTGCGACGTTGATGCGCTCGGTCAGGTCCCCCCGCACAGCGAGGAAGCCGGTGCCCCGCGGGCCGCACAGCCACTTGCGTGACGTTCCCACGTAGGCGCTGGCGTGGACGTCCGAGACACCGATCTGGCCGAGAGACTGGGCGACGTCGAGGACGAGCGGCACCCCGGCGGCGGCGCAGCGCCTGCCGATCTCGACAGCTGGCTGCACGATGCCGCGTTGGCTGGGGACATGCGGAAAGACGACGAGATCCAGCTCGTCGAGCGCGAGCGGACGGGCTGCCAGGGGGCTGGATATCCCCACTCTGTCGAGGACGTCGAGGTCGATCACGCCCTGCGGGTCGACGGGCAGATCGATCAACTCGAGTGGAACCTGTCGCGTCCGGGCCTCGAGCACGAGCATGTTGGAGCCGTACTCGCTCGGGAGAACTCCGATTCTGGCGCCCGCAGGCAGGGGCCACGCGGTGAGCAGCGCGGCAAAGGCGGTGCTGGCCGAATGGTGAAAGGTGACCTCGTCGGGGCCGAGCCCAGGTCCCAGGAGGTCGGCGAGTGCCGTCCGCGCGGAGTACAGCACCTCGCCGGCCTCCACCTCGGCGACGTACGCGCCGCGTTCGCCTTCGCGCCGCAGGTGGGCGATCTGCGCGTCGAGGGTCGCCTGGCTGGGCCGGGCGGCGGCGGCCGGGTCCAGGTGAGTCACCGCTGAGGCCGGCCGTGCGGCACGCCAACGTCGGGCCAGGTCGGTTCCTGCACGGTCGTCATCCACCGCGTCGGCGAGAACCTCACGCCCCTGGCGGCTCGGCGTCACACTCACCGGACCAGGATCGCATCCATCGAACGGTCCGGACCCGGGGATACGGTCCCCGGGATCCCGGACGGGAATGTCGCCGTGTCGTCCCGGCGAGTGGCAGGTGTCAGCTCGCCGGTTCGGGGACGACCTTGCTGACGATGTGCTCCGCGATGGCGAGCGATGCGGTCGCACCCGGCGACGGCGCGTTGCGCACGTGGACGACCCGACCGGTGTGCGACAGGACGAAGTCGTCGACGAGGCTGCCGTCCCGGGCCACGGCCTGGGCACGAACCCCTGCCGGACCGCGCACCACGTCGGTGGTCCGCAGTTCGGGCACGTAGCGCCGGGCCTCCGCGACGAACGCCCGCTTGCTGACGGTGTGCAGGATCTCCTTCGCGCCGGTCTTCCAGTGCGTCCTGGCCATCTTGTGAAAGCCCGGCCAGGTGAGGGTCCGACGCAGATCGCTGCCCTGAACGGTGCCGACCGTGTAGCCCTCGCGGGCGGTGGCGAGCACCGCGTTGGGCCCGACGAGAACCTCCCCGTCGATCCGCTTGGTGAGGTGGATGCCGAGGAAGGGGTATCGCGGGTCCGGCACCGGATAGATGAGCCCGCGGACGAGGTCCCGCCGCTGCGGGCGCAGCAGCCAGTAGTCACCTCGGAAGGGGACGATCTGAGGGGACGGGTCCTCGCCGGTGAAGGTCGCCACCAGGTCGGACTGCAGCCCCGCGCAGGCGATCAGCAGATCGAACGGACCGACGCGCTCGGAGACGACCGAGACCCGCCCGCCGTCCTGGGAGGCCACCTCGTGGTTGCCGTTGGGTCGGGCGCTGGCGGAGCCGGCGACGGTCAGGCGCAGGTGCACTCCATCCGGTCTCTCGTCCACGCCGATCACCTCGGCGCCGGTGCGCACCGCGCCGCCCGCGGCGATGATCTCCTTGCGGAGCGCCTGCGCGACCCCGGGGTAGTCGACGATCGCGGTGGTGGGGGAGTGCAGGGCGGCGACCCCCCGGGCGTGCGGCTCGATCGTCCGCAGCTCGGCGGTGTCGAGCATGCGGATCCGGGGGACGCCGTTGGCCTCCGCGCGCTTCTCGATCGCGGCCAACCGCTCCAGTTCGCTGTCGTCGACTGCGACGACGACCTTGCCGCACTCGTCGTAGCGGATGTCGTGGGTGTCGCAGAACTCGCGCAGCAGGCCGACGCCGCGCCGGCACAGGGTGGCCTTCAGCGAGCCCGGGACGTAGTAGAGGCCGGCGTGGACGACACCGCTGTTGCGTCCGGTCTGATGCCGGGCGACGTCGGGCTCCTTCTCGAACACGGTCACCGTCGCTCCCGGTTCGACCTGGCCAAGACGCCGGGCCACCGCCAGTCCGAGTATGCCTCCGCCGATCACCGCGATCCGACCTGCCACGCCCCGCCCCCTGCTCCTCGTCGATCGGCTGGAGTCTCCCGCCACGCCGACAGTACGGAACAAGTATCGGCATACACGCTGGGTGACCAACTGATAGTCCGGCCGGCGGCCGTGCGGCGGACCCGGCGCGGCGGACCCGGCGCGGCACGACCCACAGGGCCACGCCACCGCCGTGCCGCCACGCCGCCGCCGGGCGGCTCAGCCGAAGAAGTGGCCCGGCGGGTGCGCGCGGTCGGTGCGCGAGCGGGGCATCCCGCGCAGCGCGTCGGTGAGCGTGCGCGCCGTGTTGACCAGCGGCACGTGGCTGAACGCCTGCGGGAAGTTGCCGGTCATCCGCCCGAGCCGGGGGTCGTACTCCTCGGCGAGCAGGCCGACGTCGTTGCGCAGTGACAGCAGGCGTTCGAACAGCTCCTGGGCCTCGTGCACCCGTCCGGACAGCGCGTAGTTGTCGGCGAGCCAGAAGGTGCAGGCGAGGAAGGCGCCCTCGCCGGCGGGCAGTCCGTCGACCGCGCCGTCCTCGGCGGTCGGGTAGCGCAGGACGAAACCGTCCTCCATCAGTTCCCGTTCGATCGACGCGACCGTGCCGACGACCCGGGGATCGGTCGCCGGCAGGAAGCCGACCAGCGGCATGTACAGCAGCGCCGCGTCGAGCTCGCGGGAGCCGTAGAACTGGGTGAAGGTGTTGCGGTCCGGGTCGAAGCCCCGCGCGCAGACCTCGGTGTGGATCTCGTCGCGCAGCGCGGACCAGCGTTCCACGGGGCCGGGCAGGCCGGACTCGACGATGCCGCGTACGGCCCGGTCGGCCGCGACCCAGGCCATCACCTTCGAGTGGACGAAGTGCCGGCGCGGCCCGCGGACCTCCCAGATGCCCTCGTCGGTCTTGCGCCAGCCGGTCTCCAGGAAGTCCATCAGCTTGGTCTGCAGGGGCCAGGAGTCGTCGCCGTGCTGGTCGGCGAGCGCCTGCCCGCCGGGCAGGACGAGACCGGGCACGGACGGCCGCCGGTTGGCCACCGCGACCCGCGCGACGTGCAGGGCGTCGAGGACCTCGCCGTAGACGTCGAGCTGGAACTGGTCGACGGCGGCGTTGCCGACCCGGACGGGGGAGGAGTTCTCGTAGCCGGCGAGCCAGGGGACCTCGTACTCGGGCAGCCGGCGTTCCCCCCCGACGCCGTACATGATCTGTACCCGGGACGGGTCGCCCGCGACCGCGCGCAGCAGCCATTCCCGCCAGGCGGTCGCCTCGCTGGTGAACCCTGCGTCGAGCAGGGCGAGCAGGGTGATGGTCGCGTCACGCAGCCAGCAGTACCGGTAGTCCCAGTTGCGCACCCCGCCGATGTGCTCCGGCAGGGAGGTGGTGACGGCCGCGACGATGCCGCCGGTCGGGGCGTAGGTCAGTGCCTTGAGGGTGATCAGCGAGCGGCGCACGGCGGGCTGCCACTGGCCGTCGTAGGTGCACCCGGCCATCCAGTCCGACCACCACGCCTCGGTGAGGGTGATCATGCGGCGGACGTCGTGGACCGGCGGCGGCGTCTGGTGCGACGGCGTCCAGGTCAGGGAGAAGGGCACCGACTGGCCGGCCGCGACGTGGAAGTCGGCGTAGGTGGCCATGTCGTGCCCCTCCATCGGGGCGGTGGTGCGCAGGGTGACGGCGTCGGGGCCGGCGACGGCGGACATGGTGTGCTCGTCGACGCGGCGCACCCACGGCACGATCGAGCCGTAGTCGAATCGGAACCGGGTCTCCGAGCGCATGTGGACGGCGCCCTCGAGACACTCGACGAGGCGTAGCACCGTGTGGGTGCCGGCGTGCGGGAACATCGCGTCGACGATGCGCACGGTGCCGGAGGCGGTGGTCATGTCCGTCTCCAGCACCAGGGTGTCGCCGCGGTAGCGGCGGCTGACGCCGAGGACCGGCTCGACCGGGGCGATCTGCCAGTGCCCGTCGTCGGCGTCACCGAGCAACGCGGCAAAGCAGGACGGCGAGTCGAACCGGGGCAGGCACAGCCAGTCGATCGAGCCCGTGCGCGCCACGAGTGCCGCGGAGTGGGTGTCGCCGATCAGCGCGTAGTCCTCGATCAGGGATGGCACGACCTGTTCCTCGCTCCCATGGTTCGCTGGTCGCGATCATCGGACGGTGATGATCGCCGGATGTGGGATGAACGCCGTTGTCGGCGTCATCGGATGTGGCCCATCGCGTGTGGCCCGTCGTTGGGCCCGATCGTGGGCGGGCGCCGCCGGTCGACGGTGCGCCGATGCGCGTGCCCTGGGCGGGCTCGCGCCCCCCGCCCGGCAGGTGAGCCGGACGGGGGAAGCGGTCACACGTGGCGAAGGTCGCCGAGCCTCACAAAGGCGTTCACCTTACGGACTGCGCCGGCCGGCTAGTTTGGGGGTCCGGACTTCGTGGTGGTCCACCCGTAATCCGGACCAGATTTCCTTCCCCAATGTGACAGGACTCACGACGTGGTCTCTTCATCGCCCACCGCCGCCACCCGCGCCGTGCGGTATCTGGCCGACCCGCGGCGCCGCACGGCGGTGGTGGCGATCACCCTGGCGGCCATCGGCCTGATCGCGTTCGGGATCTACGCGACGGTGAGCGGGCCACCCCCCAAGCAGGAGGCCGTGGTCTACTTCACCCCGGAGGCGACGACGGCGCAGAAGGAGGCCGTGCGCGCCGCGTGTCCGTCGGTGGGCCGCGCGATCCAGTTGCCGAAGGACCGCAACAGCCTCGCCGTCAGCAGGGCGTATCCGCTGCGCTACGACGTCGCGAAGGCGTCGACGGCCGACCGCGCGGCACTATACAGGTGCGTGAGCAGCCAGCCGGGCGTGAACGGCATGAGTCAGGAGACCCAGGGCCAGTGACGCCCGCGCCGTAGGGCGTGCCGGGGAAGTCGCGTGCCGGGGAGTCACGTGCCGGGGAGTCACGTGCCGGGGATCAGCCGGGACGTCGGGCCGGGTCCTGAGCCGCCTCGCCGGCGTGGTCCCGCTCCTGCCGGTCTCCGTCGGGCTCGCCGGCCGCCGGCTCCTGCTCCTGGTCCTCGCGCTGCTCGAGGAGTTCGGCGGGGGTGGGCAGGCCGGCGTCCCGCGCCTGTTTGGCCTGCCAGAGGCTGACGATCATCGTGGCCAGCACCACGAGTCCGCTGAAGATCAGGCTGCCGCCGGTCCAGGGCGACGAGGCCGGCAGGGTGTCGACGACGATCCAGGCGATGCCCGCTGCGATCATGCCGAGCCCGAACAGGATCGTGAACGCCGAGGAGAACCGGTTGGCGGCCGCCTGATCGGCGAGGTCTGCCGCCTTGCGCCGGGCCCGCTCGAAGCGGCTGCGCGCCCACTCGTACTCCAGGCTGAGGATGAAGAACCCGAGGGCGACCACGAGGAAGCCCGGACCGGGCAGGACGAGCATCGCTATGCCGACGCCGAGGACCACGATCCCCAGCACGGTGAGGGCGATCCTGCGCAGCAGTCGGGCGCTTCGGTTCAGCACAGGCGGCGACTCTCCCTGGACGGGGTGGGACGGGGCGGGTGGGACGGGATGGGATGGGGACGGGTGGGACGGGATGCGCGCAGGTCTCCACGGGTCCATGGTGGTTCCCGGTGGCGGTGGTTCCCGGCGCCGGTTGCGGCCATGACCTCCGGGCGGATGCCGTCCGGGCGTCATCGACTTCGTCGTCGCTACCCCGTAGCAACGCGCCGCGCGCCACAATCGTGGCCCGAATCGCCGAGCCCGGCTCCGTGACCTGAGCCGCGTTCCCGCCCGAGGCGCTGCGTGACGTCGCCGGGCATCGCGCCGGCCGCCCGACCCCTACGTGACATCTCGTGACGATTATCTGTCGCCGCGTTGCCGAAGCTTTCTCGTTTTGGGGCCAGCGCCGCGAACCAGGAGCGTCCCCGGATCGTTCGTTAGGGTGGCATAAGGCGGCTCACCAGGAGCTTCCTGCGGACGAGCGGGCCAACAAGGCGCGGAGAGGGTTGTTGTGGAGATCGAGGAGACCGCGCTCCCTGGCATCGGGTTGCGGCACGACTTCCAGACGCGCAGTGGCCGTCGGCTTGGGGTCGTGTCCCATCATCACGGGCGGCGTGATCTTGTCATCTACGATCCCGACGATCCCGACTCCTCCCGGGACTCCATTCCGCTCACGGCGGAGGAGAGCGACGCGCTCTCGGAGCTGCTGGGCGCGCCGCACATCGTCGAGAAGCTGGCCGACATCAGCAGCGCGTTCGCCGGGCTGGTCGGCGAGCAGATCGCGATCCTGCCCGACTCGCCCTTCGCGGGCCGCCCGCTGGGCGACACCCAGGCCCGCACCCGCACCGGCGCGTCCATCGTCGCCGTCGTCCGCGACCAGATCGTCCACGCCTCCCCCCGGCCGGACTTCCGGTTCGAGGCCGGGGACATCGTGGTCGTCGTCGGGACCCCGGAGAACACGGCGTCCGTCGCCGCGTTGCTCCACTCCGGCTGACGAGCGGGCTGGCCGGATCGAGTGCATTCCACCGCGACGACCTTCCTCGAGCTCGGGGGAGTTCTGTTCTCCCTCGGCATCCTCGGACATCTGGCGCTGCGCGTCGGAATCTCCCCCATCCCGCTCTATCTCGTCGGTGGCCTGGCGTTCGGTCACGGCGGGCTGCTGCCGCTCGGCGCCAGCGAGGAGTTCATCAGCGTCGGAGCCGAGATCGGCGTCGTCCTGCTGCTGCTCACCCTCGGGCTGGAGTACACCGCCAGCGAGCTGCTGTCCGGCCTGCGTAAACAGGCCCGCGCCGGGGTCTTCGACCTCGTCCTGAACGCCACCCCGGGCGTCGTGGCCGCGTTCGTGCTGGGCTGGGGTCCGACGGCGGCGGTGGTCCTCGGCGGGGTGACGGCGATCTCCTCGTCCGGGATCATCGCGAAGGTCCTCGGCGACCTCGGGCGGCTCGGTAACCGGGAGACGCCGGTCGTGCTGTCCGTCCTCGTGCTCGAGGACCTGGCGATGGCCGTGTACCTGCCGATCCTGACCGCGCTGCTGGCCCACCACAGCTTCGCCCGCGGGTCGCTGACGGTGGCGATCGCCCTCGGCCTGCTCGTCGCCGTCCTCTACGTCGCGCTGCGGCACAGCGACAAGGTGACCCGCCTGGTGTTCAACCCGTCGGCGGACCGCGACGACGAGGTCCTGCTGCTACGGGCGCTGGGGCTGGCGCTGCTCGTGGCCGGGCTCGCCCAGCGGATGCAGGTGTCCTCCGCCGTCGGAGCGTTCCTCGTCGGCATCGCCCTGTCCGGTCCCGTGGCCGAGGGGGCGCAGGAGGTGCTCCGACCGCTGCGGGACCTGTTCGCGGCCGTCTTCTTCGTCTTCTTCGGCATGCAGACGGCCCCCGCCGACATTCCCCCGGCGTTGCTCGCCGGATCGCTGCTGGCGCTTGCCGGAGTCGTGACAAAGGTCATGACGGGGTGGTGGGCGGCCCGCTCCGCCGGGATCGGGACGATGGGCCGGTTCCGGGCGGGCGCGGCCCTGGTCGCGCGCGGCGAGTTCTCGATCGTGATCGCCGGTCTCGCCGTGGCGGCCGGCATCGAACCGAAACTGGGCCCCCTCGCCGCCTGCTATGTGCTGCTCATGGCGATTATCGGCCCGCTGGCCGCCCGTTTCGTCGAGCCGGTGACCCGCACCGCCCGCCGCCGACTGAGCCGCTCCTGATCACCGGTCCGCGGCTTCGTCTCGACGAGCCCACAACGGTTGGTCCACGTTCTCGCGATATCGGGTGGGGCCCTCCGTGTGCCGTTCGCCGGCCGCGGCGCCGTCCGACCGGAACGGGGGCAGACTTCCGGGCCCGGGTGTGCCCACTCGGGCGGCCATGTTTGGCAGGATGCGGCCCATGAGCGGACTTCTCGAAGGTAAGCGCGTTCTCGTCACCGGTGTTCTCACGGAAGCATCGATCGCGTTCAGCGTTGCCCGCATCGCGCAGGAACAGGGCGCGCAGGTGGTTCTCTCCGGATTCGGACGTGGCCTGTCGCTGACGCGGCGCATTGCCAAGCGCCTGCCCAGCGAGGCGCCGGTCGTCGAGCTGGACGTCACCGACGAGGAGCAGTTGGCCGGACTCGCCGGGCGGGTGCTGGAACACGTAGACGGTCTGGACGGGGTGCTGCACGCGATCGGTTTCGCCCCCGAGTCGGTCCTCGGCGGCAAACCGTTCGTCGAAGCCGCCTGGTCCGAGGTCGGCACTGCCCTGCAGGTGTCGACCTGGTCGCTGGCCTCCCTGACCCGGGCGGCCCTGCCGCTGTTCGGGGAGCGGGCGTCGGTGGTGGGCCTCGACTTCGACGCCTCCGTCGCCTGGCCGTCCTACGACTGGATGGGCGTCGCCAAGGCGGGGCTGGCGTCCACGGCCCGTTACCTCGCCCGCGACCTCGGCCCGCGCGGCGTCCGGGTGAACCTGGTGGCGGCCGGCCCGCTGCGCACGATGGCGGCCAAGAGCATCCCGGGGTTCAGCCAGTTCGAGGACGTCTGGGACGGACGGGCGCCGCTGGGCTGGAGCGTCCACGACACGACGCCCGCGGCCCAGGCGTGCGTGGCGCTGCTGTCGGACTGGTTCCCGGCGACCACCGGCGAGATCGTCCACGTCGACGGCGGCGTCCACGCGGTCGGCGTCTGACGCGGCCGCCCGCGCCGGGCCGACCGGCGGGCGTTGTGGCCGAGGTCGGCCCGGCGCCGATCAGCCGGCGGTGGCCGCCTCGTCGAGCAGGTCCAACGCCGTTCCGACGATCACGTCCACCGTGACGGGTGCGGCCCCCGGCCGGACCGCCGCCCCGGCGGCGTCCGGCGGCGGCGCGGCCGAGCCGAGCGTCGAGATCGGATCGCCGTGCACGCCCGCCAGGAAGCTCAGCGCCCGCGGATCGCCGTCGACGACGGTGACCATCGGACACCGCCGGTCGGCCGGGAAGAGCTCGGCGAGCAGCGCGTCCGACCCCTCGGCCAACCCGCGGCGGGCCTGCAGGGCCTGGAAGACTGCTCCCGGCGAGGTCAGGCAGACCACGCTCACCTCGTGGCCGAGCCCGGAGCGCAACTCCGCCGCGGCACGCAGCACCTCCGGCATGACCGGGCCGACACCGACCAGGGTGATCGCGGCTGCCGGCCCGCCCTCGTGCAGCCGGTAGCCGCCGGCGAGCACCAGGGCGCGACGGCGGCGCCAGCCGTCCGCGTCCACCGGGAGCTCGGCGAGCCGCTGGTCCACCGGGCGGGCGGAGAGCTGGATCAGGCTGGAGGCCCCGTCGAGCCGGGCCAGCCGGCCGAGCCCCGCCAGCAGGCACCACGCGAGATCGTGGGCGAACGCCGGCACCCAGGTCGTCGCGATCCCGGCCGGGGCGCCGTCGCCGCCGTTCCAGGCCAGGGCGCGGGTGACCGGGTCGAGTCCGGTGTCGGCCACCGCCAGCACGGAGCGGGCGTCGGCGCTGCCGCCGGCGAGCCAGCCGGGCAGCACCCGACCTGCCGACACCTCGTCGGCGACCCCGATGGGCAGCAGCGGCAGGCCCTGCCGGCTCCAGGCCACCCCCAACGAGCCGAGAACCCCGCCGAAGGCCGCCGCCGACAGGCCGCCGGCCACATGCCGCCCCGCCGGGGCACCGCCGTCGCCGTCGCCGTCGCCGTCGCCATCGCCGTCGTCCGCGCCGGCCGGCCGCATCAGGTCGGTCACGCCCCCCACACCGCCGGCGTCGTGCGCACCGCCCATGCCGCGGCCCATGCCGCTGCCGCCGCCCATGCCGCTGCCGCTGCCCACGCCGCCGGACGCCGCGCCGTTCGCCGCCGCGGGCATCCCATTCGCCGGCGATCCACCACCACCGCCGGCCGACGCGGTGATCGCCCGCTCGGCCCTGCCGGCGGGGTCGGTGGTGCTGCCGGGCGCCGCCATACCGCCGTCGGCAGGCTCTCCGGCGGCGGCCAGCCAGCCGGCGAGCACGGGATCGGCGGCCCGGGTGCTGATCGTGACCACCGCGGCCGCCGCCTGCGGGGCGAGCCGCGGCAGATCCCGCAGCAGGTCCCCGAACGCCTCCTGGGTGGAGATCCGTTCCGGGAAGCGGCGGGCGGCGGCGTGTGCGGGCACCGGGGCGGGACCGCGCAGCGGCACCGGAGCACGGTCGAGGTAACGCGCGACGTGGCGGGCGAGCCGCCGCGCCGCCGGATCCTGCGGCAGGGCGACGACCGCCCCGTCGACGTCGGCCGCCGGACCGGCCCCGTTGCGGGAGGCGAGCTGCGCGGCCGCCGGCGCGGGCGGGTCGCGGCGGCTGGCGTCCGTAGCCGGGTACGGGTCGTCCGCCGGCGCGAGCCGGTCGCCGGTGTAGGCGAACAGCACGGTGGGCCGGTCCGCGGCCACCTCGTCGAAGGCGTCGATCAGCAGCGGGATGTCGTGCCCGCCCAGATCGCCCAGGCAGGCGAGGATCTGCTCGTCGGTGAGGGTGTCCAGCAGTCGGCTGATGCCGGCGCCGGCCGTGCCCGGCCCGGCGAGGCGGCGGCGCAGGTCCGCCCCGCGGGCGTGCAGCAGGTCCCGGAACTCGGCCGGAGTGAGCAGGTCGAGTCGGGACCGCAGTGCGTGGCCGCCGGGCGCTCGGAACAGCGCCTCGAGCCGGCGGCCGTACCGCACGGTCAGGACCTGCCAGCCGGCCGCCTCGAACAGCCGCGCCGCGCGGGCCGGCCCGCCGATCCCGCCGGGGCCGCCGGTGGCGGCGGACACGCCGGTCCCGGTCACCATCACCACCCAGAGGAGCTCACCGAGATGGGCGGCCCGCTCGTCGGCGATCGTCTCCCAGACGGCCGGGTCGCGTAGCTCGGCGTAGTCGATCAGGCAGATCTGGCGCCCCTGCGGGGTGCGGTCGAAGCGCTCGCCGGCGTACCGGCGGGCCAGCGCCGCCCACACCGTTCCGCTCGGCCCGACGTTGCCGGCGCCCAGCACGCGTAGGGGGCGGGAGTCCGCCGAGGGCGGCGCGCTGCCGGGCGGCAGCCAACCGGCCGGCGGGTCGCCCGCCGCCGGCCCGCCGATCGGGTCGCCGGCCACCCGCGCGTCCTCGAGCACGTGATGGACGGCGTGGATCAGCGCGGCGGCCCGGGGCGTCACACTGACCCGGTCCTCGGCGCGCAGTGCGTCGAACCACAGGACGGTGGCGATGCTCGAGGCCGCGGCCACCCCCGCCCGCTCGCTGCGAGCGGCGGCCGGGGAGCGCCGCCCGGAGCGCACGCCGTCCTCGACGGCCGCGGTGGCGGTGGCACGCAGCCGACGCTCCACTGCGGCCAGCGCGGCGAGATCGAGCACCCCACCCGGCGGGCCCGGCGTGACCGGTTCCGTTGCGCTGTCGGCGATCATGTCCGGTCTGCCGTGCCCGGGCGGCCCGTGGGGCGCGGCCGGCACCACGGCGCCCGGCACCGCCGGCGGTCCCGCGCGCTCCCCGGCGTCGGCGGGCCAGGGGCGGCGAGCGGCGGCCGGCGACATCACCATGGAGTCCTCGTCTCGATCTTGCTGGATGTCCGCGCCGGATCGCAGGGGCGGGCGGGCCGGGGGAATCGCGCCGTCCTCCTGGCCCGGTCGGGGGGCGTCCGGCGCGGCGATGTCCGGGGTGTCGGGGATGTCCGGGGTGTCAGGGACGGATGCTGTGGTGTCTGGGACGTCTGTGGTGTCTGGGACGTCTGTGGTGTTCGGGACGTCCGTGGTGCCGTGGACGTGTGCGGTGTCGGGGATATCCGGGATGTCTGGTCCCATGGTCAGCTCCCCCCGACCCGCATGCGCCCGCAGGGCGTCCGCCGGTCTGACTTCCGGCCTGCGCATGACCGGCCTTCGTCCCACGACACCGACCTCCCAATGTCCGGACGTGCGGTGCGGGCCGGAGGTTGCGCCGCCGGCCGGATCGGCGACACACGTCCACTACGCGCGGCAGGCCCACGTCCGGCGTCCCGTTTCATGGTGGTCGCACCATTTCAGCATCTGTGGGCGGTTGCGGTGCCGCGGGCCGGACTCCGCCGACCCCGCGGCGCCGGTGCGCGCCCCACCGGCGACGCCCCGGCTCCACCGTCCGGCCGGGCGGGACCCGTCAGCCCGTCGTGGTGCTGGCCGTCCCATCGAGGTCGCCGGCGGCGAGCAGGCGGTCGAGGATGGCGCGGAGGGCCGGTTCGTCCGCTGGGGGCGTGGTGAGCTCGACGGTCTTGACCCGGCTCGTGGCCCCGCGGACGAGCCGTACCTGCGTGCGGCGCAGGCCGAGGGCCCCGGCCAGGGCGCGCAGGGCGGCCTCGGTCGCCCGGCCGTCGACGGCCCGTTCGGTCACCCGGACGATCAACATCGAACCCGCCCGCGGATCCGTCCAGCGTCCGCCCACGGCGGCTCGTCCGGAGCCCGGTTGGACCCGGATCGTCACCCGCATGGCTGCTATCGTCCCGCACCGTCGCACCGTCGCACCGTCGCACCGTCGCACCGTCGCACCGTCGCACCGTCGCACCGCGCGAACTCGTGTCGCGGCGTGACGATGAGGGTGACCCCGACACCACGTGTCTGCGGCGCCGACGCGGGCGCAGTGCCACCAAGGGGTGACCGCGGGGGTGATGGTTCCCCGCGGTCCTCCGGGATGTGTGTGTCGTCGGCCGGGAAGGTCCGGAGGCGGTGTATCGGCCGGCTACTATCCGGCCATGGTCGAAAACGAGGGTCGCGTGGCCCTGGTGACGGGTGGTAACCGCGGCATCGGCGCCGCCTGCGCGGTCGCGCTCGCCGCCGCGGGGGACCGGGTCGCGGTCGCCAGCCGCGGCGGTTCCGCCCCCGAGGGCATGCTCGGCGTCCGGATGGACGTCGCCAACACCGAGAGCGTCGACAAGGCGTTCGCGGAGGTCGAGGCCGAGTTCGGCCCGGTCGAGATCGTCGTGTCGAACGCGGGCATCGTGCGCGACACCCTGCTCGCCACCATGAGCGAGGACGCCTTCCAGGAGGTCGTCGACACGAACCTGCTCGGCGCCTACCGGGTGGCCAAGCGGGCGGCGCGGCCGATGATGCGGCTGCGCCGCGGGCGGCTCATCTTCGTCTCCTCCGTCGTCGCGTCCACCGGCGGGCCCGGGCAGTCCAACTACGCCGCCTCCAAGGCCGGCCTGATCGGTTTCGCCCGGTCCCTCGCCCGGGAGCTGGCACCCCGCAACATCACCGCCAACGTCGTCGCCCCCGGCCCGATCCGCACGGACATGACCGACGCACTGACCGAGGCCCAGCGGGCGGCGCTCACCGCCCAGGTGCCCGGCGGGCGGATGGGTGAGCCGGCGGACGTCGCCGCCCTCGTCGCCTTTCTGGCCTCGCCCCAGGCCGGGTACATCAGCGGTGCGTTGATCCCGGTCGACGGCGGCCTGAGCATGGGGCACTGATCTCCAGCCTGGTTGGCCGCGACCGGGCGCCAGGGCCGGCCGTCCCCTCGTCCCAGGCGGACAGTTCCGACAGCCGATAGGACCAACTCGTCAAGCCGGTCACCGGCCCGCGTGGCCGCAGGCCACGGCGCCGGCCCGCGCGGGCCGGGCTCCGCCGGCGCACGCCGGCCGGGCCCGCCGGTGGGTGAGGGACGTCGCCGACGGATATCGTGGGTGGCGGAGCGTTGCCGCGCGCCGTCGAGCCGTGGCCGTGCGCGGCGGCCGGCGTCACACGGCGCCGGTCCTGGCCCGCCGCCCTCGTCCCGGGTGGTGGCGCCGAGGCCGCCGCAGCCACGAAGGGGTGGGTCCGATGAGCGTGATCCGGGTGGAACCGCGCGGTGGCCGCGACTTCGACGTGGAGGTCGCCGAGGAGACCTCGCCGGGCGTGCCCGGGCTCTCCTTCTCGTTCCGGGTCAGCGTCGACGACGCGGTGCTCGCCGCGAGCGGGACCGGGGTCGGCGACGAGCCGGGGATGATTGCCCTGGTCCGCGCGTCGTTCGAGTACCTGCTGACTCGGGAACCGGCGGGAGCGATCCTGCCGGAGTTCGAGCTGTCGACCATCGGCCGCTACTTTCCGACCTACCCGGCCGACCTCGCCAACCGCGTGCCGCGATGACCACGACGCCCGGGACGCCCGGGGTGCCGCCCGCCGCCAGCGACGTCGACGCGTTGCTGCTGGTGTCCTTCGGCGGCCCCGAGGGCCCCGACGACGTGCTGCCGTTTCTGCGTAACGTGACGGCCGGGCGGGATGTGCCGCGGTCGCGGCTCGAGGTCGTCGCCGAGCAGTACCGGATGTTCGGCGGACGCAGCCCGCTCAACGACCAGAACCGTGCACTGGCCGAGGCTCTGCGGGCGGAGCTGCCCGGCCTGCCCGTCTACTGGGGCAACCGCAACTGGGCGCCCTACCTGACCGACACGGTCGCCGAGATGGCGGCTGCCGGGATCCGCCGGGCGGCCTGCTTCGTCACCTCGGCGTTCTCGTCGTACTCGGGCTGCCGCCAGTACCGGGAGAACCTGGCTGCGGCGCTCGCCGCGCTTCCGCCGACCCTCGTCGCCCCGGAGCTGGTCAAGCTGCGCCTGTTCTTCGACCATCCCGGCTTCGTGGAGCCGATGGTCGACCGGTGCGTCGCCGCGCTGGCCGAGCTGCCCGAGAAGGCGCATGCCGACGCCCACCTGCTGTTCACCGCGCATTCCCTGCCGCTGTCGCAGGCGCAGGCCAGCGGTCCTCGCGGCGACGCCTACCCGCGCCAGCTACGCGCCGTGGCGGGGGTGATCGCCGCCGGGGTCGAGCGTGTCACCGGGGTCCGCCATCCCGTCGAGCTGGCCTACTGCAGCCGCAGCGGACCGCCGGCGGTGCCCTGGCTGGAGCCGGACGTGGGCGATCGGCTGGTCGAGCTCGCCGGCGCCGGGGCGGTGGGCGCCGTCGTCGTGCCGCTCGGCTTCGTCAGCGATCACATGGAGGTCGTCTACGATCTCGACGTGCTCGCCGCGCAGCGGGCGGCGCAGGTCGGGCTGCCCGTGGCGCGCGCCGGCACGGTGGGCACCGACCCGCGGTTCGTCGCGATGGTGGGGGAGCTCGTCGAGGAGATCCGGAATCCGGACCTGCCTCGCCGGGCGCTGACCGAGTTCGGACCGTGGCCGCAGGGGTGCGCCGCGCACTGCTGCGTGCCGCCGCGGCGACCACATCGCGCCATTCAGGACGCCGCGGAGGGTGGACGGCGTGCGGATGCGGCGATACTGATGGGGAACGACGCAACCAGCACCGGACGACGAGGCGAACGAAGGTAACGGAGCGATCGGAGATATGCAGCGCTACGTGTTCGAAACCCCGGAGCGGTTCGTGGTGGGAACGGTGGGCCAGCCCGGTGACAGGGTCTTCTTCCTGCAGGCCGCCGGCCGGGGGCAGGTCGTGACCGTGGGCCTGGAGAAGACCGAGGTCACAGCGCTCGCCGAAGGGCTGAACACGCTGCTCGGCCAGGTCGGCCAGACCCAGGGGATACCGCTTCCGGCCGCCTCGGACGTCGAGATCGATCTCGCCCCGCTGGACGCGCCGTTTCAGGAGGACTTCCACCTGGGGCAGCTCACCGTCTCCTGGGACGGCCACCGGGTGTTCGTCGAGGCGGCCGGGATCTCGCCCGGGGAGATCCGGCTGCCCGAGAGCGAGGACGAGCTCGACTCGCTGCGGGTCGGCCTGTCGATCCGGCAGGCCCGGGCCTTCATCGAGCGGGCCCGTACGATCGTCGCCGCCGGTCGCCCGGCGTGCGTCCTGTGCGGTCGCCCCGACGACCCCGCGGGCCACTTCTGCCCCCGGCTGAACTGACCGGCCCCGCCGATTCACCCGGTGCCGGGCCGTCCGGCCCGGTCCACTGAGGCCGTTTCACCTGAGGCCGTTTCATCTCGGGCTGGTTGACCTCGACCTGTTTCACCTCGGGTCGTTTCGCATCGGGGCTGGTCCGCCTCCGGCAGAGCCGGTTCAGTGCGGCGGCGGAACCGTCGCGCAGGACGGGTCGAACGCGTCATAGGCTGCCTCGTAGGCGCGCCGCACCGCCGCGGACAGGCTGCGCAGGGCCGCCGTTCGCCGCGCGATCTCATGGGCCGTCACCGCGGCACCATCGTCGCGGGCCGCCAGGTCCAGCAGGGTCGACAGTCGCTCCGCCCGGGCGAGCAGGGCGTGGGCGGCCGACGGGTGGCCCGGACCGAGCCCCGGCCCCGGTTCCTCCTCGCCGCGGTCGCGCAGCAGGGCGAGCACCTCGGGGCGGGCGCTGGCGATGTCCAGGTGCACCAGGGCGGCCGTCGTCGTGCGGATCGCGTCGCTGAGGTCATGCTCGGCGGCGCGCAGCCCGGCGCCGGGCGGCGGCACCCGGGCCGCCGGCAGCACCCGCCAGTGCACCGACTCCAGCCGGCCCTCCAGCGCCGGACCGTGCACGACGACGCTGGGGACGAGCAGCAGCGGCGGGGTCGGCCCGACGACGAGGACGGCCTCACCCGCGGTGATCGCGTCGCGGTTCACCTCCGGCGGGCCGGGCAGGCCGGCGACGTCACCCGGAGCGGGCAGGACGAGGCGCAGCCGCTGCGCGCCGGCCGTGCGCAGCGCGCCCAGACCGAGGACGAGCGGCTCGTCGCCGAGGGTGTGCGGCGCCGCCTCGCCGCCGAGCGCGCGATGCACCTGCGTGATGACGTCGTCCAGTCCGACGAGCCCGGCAAGCCATGCGTTGCCCCAGCCGGTGAGGACGCCGGACCGGGGCGAGGCTGACAGGGCGGGAAGCACATTGCCTACCGTAGGCAATCGAGGGGGTCTCAGGCGCGCCGAGGGTGGCTCACGAGCTGATTTTCCGTGTGATAGGCGTGCCGGTAGCCGCCGGTGAGGCACCGCCCGGCGAGCCAGGGCAGGCCGACGCTGAGCAGCCAGTAGGAGTGCCGGAGCGCGCCCGGGGCCGTGACCTCGGCGTCCGGGCCGCCCGCGGCATCTGGCCCGGACGGCGCACCGACAAGTGGTACCCCGGCCTGGGCGAGCCGGAGGGCGAACGCCTGCGCGATCAGTCGGTGCCCGTGCGGCCCCGGATGGACCCGGTCGACGTCGAAGCTGGACCGGTGGCGCACGGCCGGATGACGCCCGAGGTCGACGACGAGCACCCCGGGATCGGCCCGGGCGGTGGCGCGCACGGCGGCGTTGAGGCGTCCGACCCGGTAGGCGAGCACGCGGGCCAGTGGCGCCGGCAGCGGCAGCAGCCGGCCGGGGTCGGGCAGGGTCGCGGTGAGCACGACCGCCCCACCCGCGCGCAGCCGGCTCACCGTCCAGACCAGGTCCTGACGCACGCGCAGCGGGTCGAACGTCCGCTTGAGCACGTCGTTCATGCCCGCGACCACGGTGGCCACCTGCGGGTCGCAGGTGAGCGCGACCGGTAGTTGGCGGGTGCGCACGTCGTGGGCCGTCGCGCCGGTCGTGGCGAGGTTGGTGTAGTCGACGGCGCCGGGCGGTCCGAGGCGTTCGGCGAGCCGGGCGGCGAAGCCTCGGCCGTGGGTGGCGGTGCGGCGGTCCTCGCGGCCCATGGTGACTCCGTCACCCAGCCCGACGGTGATGCTGTCGCCCAACGCGACGAAACGCGTCGCCGGCGGGGGGCACCGGCCTGACCGGGCTGCGGCCATCGGTGGTCCCGCCTTCAGGCGGCGATGGGCGGTGCCGGCGGCACCGGGGCCGGCGCGGCGACTGCGCCGGTGCCGGCGGGCTCAGCCGGTTGCGCCGCTTGGGCCGGTTGCGTGGCTTGGGCCGGTTGCGTGGCTTGGGCCGGTTGGGTCGGTTGGATCGCTTGGGCCGGTAGGGTCGGGCTGGCCGTCGGCGACTCGGCGTGGCAGCTGAGGAAGCCGGCGACCGTGGCCGACCAGGTGAACTGCTCGGCCCGGGCCCGCGCCGCCGCACGGCGCTCGGCGCCCCCTGCCGGCGACACCGACAGCAGGTCGACGACCGCGTCGGCGAACGTGAACCCGCTGCCGGCGGCGATCGTGCCCACCCCCGGCACCACCAGCTCGGCCAGCGCGCTGGCATGGTTGACCACCACCGGTGTGCCGCTGGCGAGGGCCTCCAGGGCGGCCAGCCCGAACGTCTCCACCGGTCCCGGGGCGAGCGCGAGGTCGGCGCTGGCGAGCAGGCCGGCGAGCCGTTCGCGGTCGGCGACGAAGCCGAGGAAGGTCACGGGCAGCCCGGCGGCCCGCCGTTCCAACCGGCCGCGGTGCGCACCGTCGCCGGCGATCACCAGGCGGACCGGAACCCGCCGGCGGACCAGCTCGGCGACGGCGTCGACGGCGGTGTCCACCCGCTTCTCCGGCGCCAACCGGCTGGCCACGACCAGCAGCGCCTCCCGGTCCCGGGCGAACGCCCGGCGCAGCGTGCGGTCGCGGTGGTCGGGGTGGAACCGATCGAGTTCCACGCCGAGCGGGATGTGACGCAGATTCGGCGTGCCGAGCCGGACGAACTCGGCCGCGGCCCAGGCCGTCGTCGTGACGACCGTGTCGAACCCGGCGGCGAGGGAGGCGTTCGCCCGGTCCGCCGCCGCCGTCACCGGCAGCACACCCCGCAGCGCCGGCGGCGTCCAGGTGCCGAGCAGCCGGTCGAGCCGTTCGTGGCTGACGACCAGGGACGGCACGCCGCGTCGGCGCGCCCAGCCGCCCAGCGGGCGCAGGGTCGCCCGGTCGTGGACCTCCAGCCGGTCGGGCTGCTCCCGGTCGAGCAGGGCCGCCACCCGCCACGGCTGGGTGATGACCCGGTAGCCGGTGCCGGGCAGGCGGGGGGCCCGAACCCGCAGCACCAGCGCGTCGGGGCGCTCCTCGACCTCGTCGTGCTCCCCGGGCACGATCTGGACGACCTCGTGACCGGCCGCCGTGTAGCCGGCGGCGAGGTGGCGCAGCGTCGTCCGGATGCCGCCGGAGGCCGGCGCGACGAAGTTCGCCGTCTGCACGATCTTCATGGTGACCGCCTGTCTTCTCGTCGGGCCGCGTCCCGGCTGCCCGCCCCCGTTGCCGGCGGCCACGCGGCCGCCCCCGATCCCCACCGGGCGCCACCGCCGGATCCTGCCTGCAGGTGCCGGGCCGCCCACCCGCCCGGGCCGGGCCGTCCGGGCGTCCCGTCCCGGCCGTCCGGCCCTCCGCGCGCGAGGATCTCCCGATGTGCGCCGTGCTCCCCGTGCTCTCCGTGCCCCCTATGCCCCCTATGCGCGCCTGGCCCGGCGCGATGGCCGGCAGGTCCGCCGCGGCGCGCGGTCTGTCCGCCGCCGGTGCCGAGGACGTCGCGGTAGTGGCCGAGCAGCTCGTCGCCGACCGCGCTCCAGCCGCATCCGGCGACGGAGTCCCGCGCGGCCAGCGCCATGGCGGCGCGCTGCTGCGGGTCGCCGACCAGTGCGGCGACCTGGGCGCGCAGCGCCGCCGGATCCCCGGGGGCGTAGTGCAGGCCGGTGCGGCCGTGCTCGACGACGTCGAGCAGCCCACCGGCCGCCGGGGCGACCACCGGTACCCCGCTGGCCTTGGCCTCCTGAGCGGCCTGGCAGAAGGTCTCGTGCACGCCGGTGTGCACGAACACGTCCAGGCTCGCCACCGCGGCGGACAGCTCGCGGCCGCTGCGGAAGCCCAGGAAGGCGGCGTCCGGCAGCGTCCGGGTGAGCGCCGGTCGGGACGGGCCGTCGCCGACGACGACGAGCCGGGTGCCCGGCAGGTCGGCGACCGCACCCAGCAGGTCCACCCGCTTCTCCCGGGCGAGCCGGCCGACGTAGCCGACGAGCAGCTCGCCGCCCGGGGCGAGCTGGCGGCGCAGGTCGGCATCGCGGTGACTCGGATCGAACCGTTCGAGATCCACGCCCCGACTCCAGCGAGCGACCCGCTGCACCCCCTGGCGCAGCAGGGCGTCGACCGAGTCCCAGGATGGCGCCAGCGTGCGCGCCGCCAGCCGGTGCACGGTGGCGAGCCAGCGCCAGATCGTGCGCTCGGCGGTGGCCAGCCCGTAGCGGGCCGCGAACGCCGCGATGTCGGTCTGGTAGACGGCGACGCTCGGCACGTCGAGCCGTCGGGCCGCGAACACCGCCTGCGCGCCGAGCCCGGCCGGGGCCGCGAGATGGACGATGTCCGGGTCGAACTCGCGCAGCGCCGCGGGCAGGGCGGGCCACGGGACGGCGAAGCGGAACGCCGGGTAGTTGGGCATCGGCGCCGACGGTGCCCACAGCACGGGAGCGCCGGCGTGCGCGCGGGGGGCGGTGCGCCGGGCCGCCGGTGCCGGGGCCGGCGCGACGACCATCGCCTCGTGCCCGCGGTCGCGTAGATGCTCCAGGACTCGGCACACCGTGTTCGTCACCCCGTCGACGTGGGGGAGGAACGACTCGGTGATCACGGCTACGCGCACACCGAGCACGGTGGCAGGGCACGGAGCCGTCCCGCGGACGGCCAGCCGACCGATACGTGAACGTTCCCGCACAGCTTCGTGCCGGAAAGCGCCGCCCGGGCCGAGTGGCCGCGGTCCGGGCGGTCCGGGCGGTCCGGGTGGTCCGGGTGGTCCGGGTGGTCACGGGGTCCCATGACGGGGTGCGGAGCCCGATCGCGGCCGTTTTCCCCGCGACCCGCTGAGGAGGATATTGGGAGGGGAGGGTGGGCGGGGCGGGGACGAACCGGACAGGGAGAACCATCGAGGTGTACAGGTGATGTTCAAACGCCGAGAGACGGTGCTCATCACGTCCGCCGGCCGGTCGCGGCAGTCCGACATCCACCGCCGGGAGCGGCGTTACCTGGCCTCGATGCTGTTCCGGGTCGTCTGCTTCGTGCTCGCCGTGGTCGCCTTCCACGGCTGGCTGCGGTTCATCGCCGTCGCGATCGCCGTCATCCTGCCCTGGGTCGCGGTCGTCGTCGCCAACGGTGGCCCGCCTCCCGAGCGGGACCGACCCGCCACCTTCGATCCGGTGCGGGCGGTGCAGGACGCGCCGGCGGCGCTGACCGCCGATCCCCACCGCGTGGTCGACAGCGAGGGCTGGGTCGACGACGCGGGCTGGGTGCACGGCCAGCCCTCGACGGCGCCGAGCGGCGTGTGGTCCGCGACTGCGGACGCGGCCTCCGAGTATCCGGCGGACGCGCCGCCGGCCGGCTCGGCGACCCCCGGCTCGTCGTCCGCCGTCGACGAGCCGCCGGGGCCCGCCGAAACCTCCGCGCGGGCTGATCCCGTGGCCGACGCCCCGGAGCGGTGACCGGGGAACGTAGCGTGCAGGCCCCGTCCTTCGGGGGAGGCGTCCGTCGATGAAGCAGGAACCCGCACCGCGAGATGCGGGAATCACCTCCCGTCGGAGAGGTGAGGATGTCAACTTCGTCAGCTTCACCACGGACTATGGGCTCGCGGACGGTTTCGTCGCGGCGTGCCACGGGGTGATCCTGCGGGCGGTGCCGACGGCCCGCATCATCGACGTCACCCACCTCGTGCCGCCGGGCGACGTGCGCCGCGCGGCGGCGGTGCTCGCCCAGACGGTTGGCTCGCTGCCGCGCGGGGTGCACCTCGCGGTGGTGGACCCGGGGGTGGGCACGGCGCGCCGGGCGGTGGCGGTGCGCGCGGCCGGCGGGGACCTCGTCGGGCCCGACAACGGCCTGCTGATCGCGGCGGCCGAGCGGCTCGGCGGCGTCCAGGCCGCGGTGACGTTGCCGGTGCCGGCCGCAGTGCCCGCGACGTTCCACGGTCGCGACGTGTTCGCACCCGCCGCCGCCGAGCTCGCCCGGGGGACGGACCTGACCGCGCTCGGCGCGCCGCTCGACCCGGCGACACTCGTCCGCCTGCCCGCCCCGCACGCCCGGCTGCGATCCGACGGCGTACTCGAGGCCGAGGTGCTGCTCGTCGACACCTTCGGCAACGTCCAGCTCGCGGCCGAGGGGCCGTTGCTCGCCGATGCCGGGCTGCGACCGCCTGGCCGGGCGCTGGTCTGGGCCGCCACCCCCGGCACCGGCGGCCCATCGCCCGGCGCGGCCGGTGGAACACCCGGCGGCGCATCCGGTCTCGCGACCGGTGCCGCATCCGGTGTCGCGGCCGGTGGCAGGAAGGCCGATCCGGCGGCGCGGATGACCGATCCGGCGGCGCGGATGACCGAGCCGGCTGTCGGGGCGACCGAGCCGGCCGTCGGGGCGACCGAGCTGCCCGTGGGGGTGACCGAGCTGCCTGTGGGGGTGACGGAGCCGGCTCCGGGCGTGACGGAGCTGGCGGTGGGGGTGACGTTCGGGTCGGTGGCGCCCGGCGAGCTGGTGCTCTACGTGGACGCCGCGGGCATGGCCGCGATCGCGGTCCGCGACGGCGATGCGGCTCGCACCCTGGCCGTCGCCCCGGCGGACCGGCTCGCGCTGTGTCGGGTGGGTGCCGGGGCGTGGGTGGGCGCCGGCGCCTGAGCGGACGCCGTGGGCCGGCGGCGGGCCCGGTGTCGACCGAGCGCTCAGGCCCGCCCGGGCCGTGCGCGGGTCAGCAGAAGCCGGGCACGGCCTGCCAGCTCGGGCCCGGGTCGGGCGCGTCGTCGCGCAGCACCGTCGCCTCGATCCGCCCGTAGGGACGGTCCGGCGCCTGGTAGACGACGTCCGGGTTGTCCAGCCCGAACGGTTCGAGGTCGACCAGGAAGTGATGCTTGTTCGGCATCGACATCCGGACCTCGGCGACCTGTGGGAAGGCGGTCAGGGCCGCCTCGCCCATCCGGTAGAGCGTCTGCTGCAGCGCCAGGCTGTGGACGTCGGCGAACGTGCTGACCAGGGTCTCGCGGACGCCGTCGAACAGCGGCCCGAAGTCATGACCGGCCCCGACGTAACGCCAGCGGGCCGTCACCTCGGTCGCGAGGATGCGGTCGGTGGTCTCGGGCAGGGTCGTGTAATGGTCGCGGGGAAAGCCCCAGAACTCCGAACCGGTCGACTTGAGCACGACCAGCCCGGCGAGTCCGGAAACGACGAACGTGGCGTCGCCGTCCACCGTGACGACCGTCGTCCGTCTTTCCCCGCCCACCCGGCTGAACGCATGTTCGTGCGGCGTCCCGCCGACCAGGATCCGATTCCAGTGGTATTGCTCGATCTCTATCCGAGCGCCGTTGATCCACGGGAAGGAATCGACAAAATGCCGGCCGAGCCGGATCGCGAAATCTTCGATCTGGCCGACTCCATGCTCCCGCGCGAAGGCGTAGACGGTGTTCTTCTGCGCATCGGTCGTGAGGACGTGCGAGTTGTCACCGGTCAGATGGGCCGCGGCGAAGTCGCCGCGAAGCGCGGTGGACACGTTCAGGTCGGTGAGGTGATGCACCGGACCCGTGCGGTCAACGTGGACGAGACGGATCTCCGCCTTGCCGAACTGGTTCGGTCCGAGCACGATCGCCATCGAGCCTCCCTGGTCGCGGGGACGTGCGTTCCCTCGCGGTGAGGGTCGTCCGGCGACGAGTCTGGTCCGGTCCCCGGCCGGGCCCGGCGCGGCCCGGCACGTGGCGCCGCGACCCGCGCGGTCCGCGCGGTCCGACGGTGTTCCCGGACGCCCCGCCCGTGGCCCCGCCCATCCTGCGGCAGCGGTGTGACGGCGCGGGCCGCCCGTGGGTTTCGTGGCCGTTTCCGCCGGCCGGCCGCGAGCGGTCCGCGCCGAGGCCGTCCGATGATCCTCCGGCGGTCCGCCCGCGGGCCCGTGGTGGCCGGGGTGGGCGCAGGCCGCCGCCGGCCCCACCGCCCCCGGGTCCGCGGGCCGTCGATCACGGACCGCCCAACGAATCCGCGGTTCCCGCCGGAATTCCATCGACATCGCAATGATCCGGGATGGTCCTGGGTTGGTGTCGGTCGGCTGTACCGCCTGGTCGTCCCCGAGTTGCGGAAAACCATCCCTCCGTGTGACCGGTTGCGCCGTCTTTGGTGGCTCGATGGGTCTAGGTCGTCGCTTTCGGCGGGTTGGCGAATTGTCATCCCGGGGGGCAACCTCATCCGGTGTCCGCGCGTCGGAAGAGGGGAAAGGGGAGGGGTTAATGGGGAATACCCGGAGGGTGCTACCCTCCGTATTTATCTGCTCGACGCGGAGTGATGGTCGGGCGGCTGACACCCGCCAGTTCAGTGATCGACGGGACGAGGTGCCGACCCCTGGGTACCGTTCAGACCTAGGCTTCCGTCCGGCGACGATGCCGGTCGCGTTCTTCGGAAGAGGGCATTACATGTCTCGCTCGGTAATGATTCCCTCACGTGTTTCTCGTGGGTGGGACCCGAGCCGTCCGGGTCGGCGGCCGGCCGGCACTTTCGGGTACCGGCGTGGCCGCTGGATCGGCGGGGCGCTCGCGTTCGTCACGGCGCTGACCGTCGCCGCCTGCTCGCCCGGCGGCGGCTCGTCGAAGCCGGCGAACGTCGCCGCACCGGATCCCGCGGCGAGTGTGACCGTCTTCCCGGGCGACGACACCAGGGGCGTCACCCTCGCCGATCACGTCGTCGTCCACGCCAACGCCCCGCTGGCCGACGTGAGCGTCGCCCGGGAGGCGAGCGCGTCGGAGAAGACCGAGCCGGGGGTGCTGCTCGGGACGTTCTCGGCCGACCGGCGGACGTGGACGTCCTCGGGCGGCCTGTACTCCGACTCCCGCTACCAGGTCGCCGCCACCACCAGCCCGGCGACGGGGATCGTCGGGACGAAGTCGGTGCGCACGAGTTTCGTCACCGGGGTGCCGGAGAAGTCGTTCAAGGTCTCCTGGGAGCCGGTCGCCGGGCAGACGGTCGGGGTCGGCGCGCCGATCAGCCTGACCTTCAGCGCCCCCGCGCAGAACCGCGCCGCCGTGCAGCGCATGCTGTCCGTGCGTACCGACCCGCCGGTCCTCGGCGCCTGGAACTGGATCTCGAACCGGCTCGTCGTCTGGCGCCCGCAGCAGTACTGGACGCCGGGAACGAAGGTGCATGTGGAGGCGAACCTCGCCGGGTACGACGCGGGCGGAGGACGCCTCGGCGTGAAGGACCGGGCGATGGACTTCGTCGTCGGCTCGGCGCAGATCTCCAAGGTCGACTCCGCCACCCACACCATGCAGGTGTTCCGCGACGGTCAGTTGCTGCGCACGATGCCGGTGAGCCTCGGCAAGCCCACATCTCCGTCGATGGACGGCCCTCACAACGTTCTCGGCAAGTCGCCCGAGGTGATTATGGATTCGGCGACGGTGGGCATCCCCAAGGGCAACCCGGATTACTACTACGAAAAGGTCCAGTGGGCGGTGAACTACACCAGCGGCGGGCAGTACGTGCACTCCGCGCCCTGGTCCGTGGCCTCCCAGGGGCGGACGAACGTCTCCCACGGCTGCGTGAACGCCTCCCCGGCCGACGCCCAGTGGTTCTACGGCATCAGCCGGCTTGGTGACATCGTCGACATCGTCAACACCGGCCGCCCGCCGGACACCAGCCAGCTCGGCAACGTCTGGTCGGTACCGTGGTCGGTCTGGAAGGCGGGCAGCGCCCTGCCCGTGTCGGACCAGCCCGAGACGACGGCGCCCACCACCCCGCCGGCGGCGAGCACCGCCGTTCCCGGTCCGCCCGGTGCCGCGGCGGCCGGCGGCGCCTGACCCGCCCCGCCCCGCGCCGACCGGTCACCGCCCATGCGGGTGGTGACCGGCTCGTCGGCGTCTGCGGGGCGCGCCGGCGTCGCGGCGAGCCCCGGCCGGCCCACCGGTTCCGTGCCGCTCCGGGGCGGCCTGGGGGTGCCCCGTCGAGGCGGGCGGACCCGGCCGGGAGGGCACGGGCCGTGGCGACGGGCACGCAAGAAGTCGGTGAATTTCCTGCCGAATCCGGTCACGGATCGGCCCGTGACGGCACCAACCGGCCCATGCTGTTGAGTGGAAGCATGAAGTGCGCGCTGGCGCGGCGCCCCGGCGGGCCGCGACCGGGTGGGGCCGACGTCCGTGGCTCGCGCGGCGGCCGTGCCCGCCGCGGCGGCTGCGGCTGTCGCGACGCTCGGGGAAGATCGCGACAGCCGGGAAGCGCGGGGCATCCGGAATGGCCGCGACGTCCGGGAGAAGTACGGCGTCGCGAACGAGTGCGACGGTTGGGAAGAGTGCGACGGTTGGGAAGAGTGCGACGTTCGAGAGGTGCATCGTGAGGCGCTTGCGCAACCAGACCACCGGTCTGCCGGTCTGGTGGGTCGAGCTGCTGATGTTGGCCGTCCTGTACTACTCGTACACCGGGACCCGCTCCGTCGCCGACGCCTCGGCCGGCGAGGCGATGCGGATGGGTCACGATCTGCTGCGGTTCGAGACCTTCCTGCACCTCGACATCGAGCTCAGCCTCAACCGGTGGCTGCAGAGCGTCCCGGTGCTGGCGGTGGTGTGCTGTTACTACTACGCGACGCTGCACTTCGTGGTCACGCCGGGACTGCTGGTGTGGACGCACCGCCGGCACACCCGGCACTACGCGCAGGTGCGCTGGACGCTCGTGGTGACCACGCTGATCTGCCTGCTCGGGTTCTTCCTCTTCCCGACGGCGCCACCTCGCCTGCTCACCGGCACCTCGTACACCGACACCATGTCCCACTTCGCGGGCTGGGGCTGGTGGACCGGCACCGCCAGCGCCGCGCCGAACGGCCTGGAGAGCCTGACCAACCAGTTCGCCGCGCTGCCGTCGCTGCACTGCGCCTGGTCGTTGTGGTGCGGGTTCCTGCTCGTGCGCTTCGGGCGCCGGTCGGTGACCCGGATCCTCGGGGTGCTCTACCCGGCGGCCACGTTCTTCGTCGTCATGTCGACCGCCAACCACTATCTGCTCGACGCGGTGGCCGGCTGGATGGTCCTCGGCGTCGCCGCCGGTTCCGTCGCGCTGGTGTTCGCCTGGCGGCAGCGGGTCCCGGCGGTCCCGGTCGGTGCCGCGCCGGTGCCGGTGCCGCAGCGGGAGTCGGCCCGGCCGGCGGGCTCGGCGGCCCCGGTCGCCGTTGCGAACGCCGGTGGGCCGGGCACGGCGCCGGTCGCACTCGCCACCTCGACGGCGGCCGCGGCGGCGCATCCCCGGGCGGATCCGAAGCCGTCCGTCGGCGCGAAGCCGTCCGTCGGCGCCGAGCCGTCGGCCGGCCACGGTCCGTCGGCTGGTCGCGATCCGTCGGCCGACCACGGCACCGGCCGCGATCCCGCCGCCGGTCCGGGCGCCGTCGCGGATGCCGCGTCGCCCCCCTTGCCCGAGTCGCCCGAGCCGCCGGTGGAGCCGACCGCGGCCCGCTCCACCCCGCCGGCTGAACCCGCTTCCTCGGCACGGGCGGCGCCGGCCACCGGTCGGCAGGGGCCGCCCACCGCGGCGCCCGTGCCCACCGTGCCGGCCCCCGCCTCGCCCGAGCACTCCCTGCGGTCGGAACGGGCCATCCGTCCGGACGGTGCGCGCGCGGTCTGATCCGGCGGGTCCCGTCCGGGCGAGGGAGCGCCGCGCCGCCCCGGCGGCCGGTGGGGTGACGCCGCGGCGGGGTGTCCAGGATGCGCGGTTTGTGACCCCCGGTGTGTTGCCTGGGTGGGCGATGTGCGAAGGTTGTGCTGCGGCCGGCGTCGGCCGCACACCTCCCTGCCTCGCCTGTCCGGGCAGCGTCGCGAAAGATGCACGTCCTGCCCTTCCGCGCCGTCCCCGGGTTGCGCGTCCGGTCCGATCCCGCTCGGAGTCCGATCGATGTCCCCGTCCCTGGCCGCGCGGCTGCACCGTCCCCGCCCGGTCGCGTTCGTCGTGTCGCTGGTGCTGGCCTGGCTGCTGCTCGCCCTGATCGCCTTCGCGCTGCGTCGCGGGCCCATCCAGGACGACCTGGCCGCCCGGGCGACGGCGGCCGTCCGGGCTGCCGGCGGCGTGCACGCCCAGGTGCGCGTCGAGGGGCGGGAGGCGATCGTCAGCGGGCGCTTCCCCAGCGCGGCGGCCGCGGAGCAGGCGCGGGCCTCGGCTGCGGTCTCCGGCACCACGTCGGCCCGCCTCGGCGGCGACGTGGTCATCGCCACCCAGCCGGCCCGGCCGCTGGTGCTCGCCGTGGCCGGGCGGGGTCTGTCGGTCACCGCGACCGTGCCGGACGCGGCGAGCCGCGCCGCGCTGCTGGCCGCCGTGGCCGACGCCGCCGACGGCACGGTGCGCGGCCAGGTGCTCGTCGACCCGGCGGTCGCCGAGCCGCCGGTGGAGGCCGTCGCCGCCCTCGCCACGGCGCTGCGCGGGGTGGCGGGGGAGCACTCCGCGACAGTGTCCGGCTCGACCGTCGCCCTCGCCGGCGGCACCCCTGACGAGGCCGCCCGCCGCCGGCTCGGCGCGGCGGCGCTGGCCGCGACCGCCGCCGCCGTCCCCGGCGCCACGCTGGCGGACCACCTGGTCGTCACCCGCGCCGGGTCCGAGGACGCCGCCAGGCCGGATCGCGCCGCGGCCGGCAGCCGGCAGTCGGGCTCCCTAGCGGCCCTGCGGGCGGCCCTCGACGGGGACGTCGTCACCTTCCCGGTGTCCGGAGCGCGGCTGAGCCCGTCGGCGCGGGCCCGCCTGGACAGGGTCGCCGCCGCCCTGCGCGGCGGGGATCTCGCCGTCCTCGTCGGCGGCTACACCGACCCCTCGGGGCCGTCCGCGTTGAACCAGGCGCTGTCGCTGAACCGGGCCCAGGCCGCCGCCGACTACCTGACGAGCCGGGGCGTCCCCGCCGACCTCGTGCGGGCCGCGGGGTTCGGCTCCCGCGAACCGGTCGCGAGCAACGGCACCTCGCAGGGCCGCGCCGCCAACCGCCGGGTCGAGATCATCCCGTTGCCGTCGCGCTGACCGCGGTGACCGTGGGTGTGAGACCGCACCCGTGCCGGCGTAACGCCGGGTCAGCGTGGTAGGCAAGTCGCCATGGGCGACTCAAGCATGGGGCTGCACGAGCAGCCCGACAAGCTCTCCGCGCAGACGGTCGACCGGCACCGGGCGATCGTCTCGCTGATGGAGGAGCTGGAGGCGGTCGACTGGTACGACCAGCGGGTCGACGCCGCGACGGACCCGGAACTGGCCCAGGTGCTGGCGCACAACCGGGACGAGGAGAAGGAACACGCGGCGATGACGCTGGAATGGTTGCGTCGCCACGATCCCGTGCTGGACACCCAGCTACGGACCTACCTGTTCACCTCCGGGCCGGTGACCGAGGTCGAGGAGGAGACCATGGATCGGGGTGGCTCCGGCGACCCGGACGCGGTGACGGAGCGGCAGGCGGCGGGGCCCGGTGACGGTTCCCTCGGAATCGGCAGTCTGAAAGGTGTAGGCGAGTGAATCATCTGCTGCGCGGCCATGCCCCGCTGACGGACGCTGCCTGGAAGGCAGTGGACGACGAGGCGAAGGCCCGCCTCACGACGAACCTGGCCGCCCGCAAGGTGGTGGACTTCGCCGGGCCGCACGGCTGGGAGTACTCCGCCACCCCGCTGGGTCGGGCGGCGGCGTTGTCCTCGCCGCCGGCGGCCGGGGTGCAGGCCCGGGTCCGCAAGGTGCAGCCGGTCATCGAGCTGCGCGTCGGCTTCACCCTCGATCGCGCCCAGCTCGCCGACGCCGACCGCGGCGCCGACGACCTCGATCTCGCGCCGCTGGAGGAGGCGGTGCGCCGCATCGCCGTCACCGAGAACTCGGTCGTCTTCCACGGCTACCAGGAGGCCGGCCTGGTGGGCATCACGCAGGCGTCGGCACATCCCCAGCTCCCGCTGGCGGCGGGGACCGACACCTACCCGCGCACCGTGGCCAAGGCCGTCGCCCTGCTGCGCCGCGCCGGCATCGCCGGACCGTACGCCCTGGCCATCGAGCCGGACAGCTACACCGCGGTGATCGAGACCGCCGAGCACGGCGGCTACCTGCTGCTGACCCACCTCCAGCACATCCTCGACGGGCCCGTCGTGCAGGCCCCAGGGGTCCTCGGCGCGGTCGTGCTCAGCCTGCGTGGCGGCGACTTCGTGCTCGAGTCGGGCCAGGACCTCTCGATCGGGTATGCGTCCCACACGGCGGACACCGTCGACCTGTACCTGGAGGAGAGCTTCACCTTCCGGGTGACCGAGCCCGACGCGGCCGTCGCGCTCGTGCCGGCCGCCGGGGGCGCGTAGCCGGTTGTGGGACGGGGGGACGGGCCCGTCCGTCCCCCCGTCTCGCGCCGGCGCCGGGCCGTCGTGCTGGTGGCGCGGGGGCATTTACGCCCGGACGTGACGGGCGATACGGCCGTCTTGCGCCGAGGGGGGGTCGCATGGCACCCTGCAATTAGGGAAGCCTTAGCTAAGGCATCGGTCCGTCCGGGCCGGCGCCGCGGCGTCCCGGCAGGGTCCGCCAACTGCCGGCCAACCCCGAGTGGGCTGGCCGCCTCGGGCTGGTGAGGTGCGGTGCTCGTCTGTTCTTGCTTCGCGGTGTCTGACCGGACGCTGCGCAAAGTGATCGCCGCCGGTGCTCGCGACGTGGACGAGATCGGCGCGCGCTGCGATGCCGGCACCGGCTGCGGCGGCTGCGTCGAGGAGATCGAGGACCTGCTGGACGCCGTCGCCCCCCGCTGCGCCCGTCTGATCGCGAGGGCAGGCTAGCTGCGGTCGGAACCGCGCATCGCCGTCTTGCCGGCGATCGTGGTGCTCCGCGGAACCGCGCCCCAGGTCCCGCGTCCCAGCTCCGACTCGGGCGATCACGATGTTCCGCGACGTTCTCCTGGTCGTCCGGGGCCGCCGGCTCGGCGACCCCGACGAGGATCCGGTAAATCCGCGCGTCGAGCGACATTCGGCCACCGGCCCAGCCGATGCCTCGGCGACTTTCCGACACGCTCAGTAGTGTCATCGCCATGATGCGTAGCGTGATCTGGTACGCGGTGACGCGCCGGACCGCAGCACCGTCGGCGAGGCGCCTGGCGGCCCCGACCGTCTTCCTGCTGGCGTTGCTGGCCCTGCTGGGCTGCGTGGTGGGTCCGGCGGCTCCGGCGATCGCGGGCGGCGGACCGCCCGGCGGTGACCGCGATCCGCTCGTCGGCGTCGCCGCCGCGGCAGCTCCGCCCGATCCGGCGCCGGTTGCCACCGACGCTGCCGGGCCCGACCCGGACCTGCCGGGGCCCTGGCGGATCGGTTACCGCACGGTGCGGATCGTCCGCCCGGGCCGTGTTCTCGTGACCTCGCTGTGGTATCCGGCCCGCCCGAACACGTCCGCCGCCCACGGCTCGTCCCTTCCCGGGGCAACCGGAACGACCGCGACGGCCGGGGCAACCGGGGCAACCAGGACGGCCGGAACGACCGGGGCAACCGGGACGGACGGGGTGGACGGCCCGAGCGGCGGGCCGCGCGCGGCGGCCGAGTCCGGGACCGGTGGAGCCTGCCCCGAGATCGCGGCCGCCGGCCCGGCGGGTCTCGGCGGGCCCGGACAGCCGGCGTTCTACCCGTTGGTCGGACACATCGGGTTTCCCTCGGCGAGCGCTGTGACCGACGCCGCCCCGGCCCCAGGCCCGTTCCCCCTCGTCGTGTTCTCCCACGGCAGTATCGGCAGCCGGATTCAGTCGGCCTACCTGATGGAGGCGCTGGCCAGCCACGGCTTCCTCGTCGCCGCCCCCGATCATCCCGGCGACACGATGGCCGACGCCGCGGTGGGCCGGGAGGAGCGCCAGCTCGAGCTGGCGACGGACCGGCCCCGCGACGTCTCCGCGGTCATCGACGCGCTGACCGCCAAGTCCTGTCCGGACGCTGTGCGGGTCCGTCCCGACGAGATTGGCATCGTCGGCTTCTCCTTCGGCGGGTTCACCGCGGTCGTGTCGAGCATCGCCGCCCTGCCCCTGCCGGCGGACGGGCGCATCCGCGCGTCGGTGGGGATCGCGGCGACGACCTCCCCGCTGCCCGCGACGTCACTCGCCCAGGTGCGCGTGCCCACGCTGCTCATCGCCGGCACCCGGGACGGGGCGGTGCCGATTCCCGAGAACATCGACCGGGCGTTCAATCTCCTGGTCGACTCCCACCCGCGGATGACCGTCGCCATCACCGGTGCCGCGCACAACTCGTTCACCGAGATCTGCCGGCAGGCCGGGCTGCTCGGCGCCGCCGGAATCCCGGCCCGGCTGGGCATGCAGGTCGCGCTGACCTCCGCGGCCACCTGCTGGCCGCCGCAGATCGCCCCCGCCGACGCCCACCGGCTCACGGACCGCTACACCGTGGCCTTCCTCGCGTTGCACCTGCGGGGGGACTCCGGCTACGCGCGCTACCTCACGTCCCCGGACGCGGGGGACGCACGGCTGGCGACCGTCCGCTCGCGTCCCTGACCATCGCGCGGGGGAGGCGGCCGGCGTCGCCGCGTGCAGGTCCGGCCGGCGGCCGCCACGGAGGTACTACCCCGGTCGGGCTACCCGGACGGTGCTAAGAAGGCATACAGGTGACCCACCCCGACATCAGCGGCTACCGTTGGCCAACCGGCCGGCGGGCGCCACGATGCGCGGCGCCGACTGGTTGATCCGGTCGCGTCGGCGCCTCACCCGGACCCGGTGCCCGAGTCGCCCGCCGAACCGGATCACGGGCGATGCCTACGGGTACGGTGCGGTGCCCCGCAAGGAGGTCGTGGCGATGTCTGCTCGCCAGGTGCGGCGGTTCGAGCTGGAGCGCGAGGTCGACGTCTCGGGGGTGTCCGGGACGGGCGCGGTGGCATTCGGGGCGCAGGCGCCGGACGGCACCTGCGTGCTGTGGTGGGACTCCGAGCACGACTCCATCGCGATCTATCCGACGATGGAGACCCTGCTCGCCATCCACGGGCACGGCGGGACGACCCGGGTCGTCTACATCGACGCGGCCGACCAGGCTCCTCCGCAGCGCTCCGGGGCGACGCCGCCGGACTCCCGTGGTCCGGCCGGCCGGTCGGGCGGTCAGGTCAACGGGCGGAAGCAGGCGGTCGCGCGGTCCTGAGGATCGACGGTGTAGAGCGCCAGGGTGCCCGCCATCTCCCGCGGATCGATGCCGTGGTCCAGCATCTGCCGGTGTAGATCCGTGAGCATGCGCAGCGCGTAGCCGAGAAGCACGGGCGCGATGCCCGCGGGGTGGCGAAGAGCCTCCAGGAACCGCGCGTCGGTGTCGCCGTCGCTGGTGAGCGCGGCGAGGATGCCGAGCCTGATGCGATCCTCCAGGTCCTCCCAGACCGCCGCGCTGGCCGGCGTCTCGGGTCCCTGCCAGATCCCCGGTACGCGCAGTTCCGCGACGAGGACGGTCGGCTGGCGGCCGGTGCGTAGATGCACGGCCACGACCCACATCGCCATCAGCCAGCACAGCCCGCGCATCGTGTTCAGCGGATCGGCGGCGACCTGCTCGGACAGGTGCCGCTCGGACTGCGGCCGGCTCGCCGGCGCCAACCAGCCCCAGGCGAGACGTTCGATGTCGACGATCTGGACCATCGGCAGGTCGGCGGGATGGGGCCGGGCCAGCGCGGCGGCGCGGCCGGAGTCGGCGTCGACAAGCGCGAGCGCCCCGGGGTCGGAAAGGGTCTGCCAGGCCAGACCCACCGATGGCATGCGGCCCACGGTAACCCCAGCATCAAGGCTGAACCAGGGGTGTTGGCTGCACGGTGTGAAAATGGTCGTGCGGCCGCCCCTCCCTTTCTTCGCGTCGGTACCCGGCGCCGTCATCTCGCCGTCATGCACGCCCATTCGCGGACGCCGGCTTTTCACCGATCGACGACTCACCGATCGACCACGTAGCGGTGGAACATCGGGTGGATCGTGAACTCGGTGACGCTGTGCAGGGCGGGCCGTGGACGCCGGGGCCGGCGGACCTCGCCGGCCGCGGCCGCCTGCTGGGGTGCGGCGCCGACCGGCACCCGCTCGGGATCGGCGGCGGTGTCTCCGGCGGGGACGAGGAAACCGACGTTCCACAGCACGTCGAGGATCACCTCCGGTTCTCGGCTGTCGACCCAGGAGCGGGCCTCCGGTGCCGTGTGGACCGCCCCGGTGGCCAGGTCCAACAGGAACAGTTCCAGGTCCTCGCGGTTCCAGACGGGCGGCCCGGCGCGGAACGTCTGGAAGACGCCGAGCAGCCCGGGGTGCTGGAACCGGTACTCGGCCGCGATGTCGCGCGACCGCTCGGCCGAATACGTTGATTCGACCGCCTGGATGTCCCGCGGGGTGATTCTGACCGACTTGCGCGAGCTGTGGGTGCGGGCGTGGTCGAGCGCGTGGCTGCAGTACTGGATGATTTCCCGGGGACGACACAGTGAACGGTCCGTCATGTACCGGAAGGACCACAGTGGCCGGGTGAAGACCGCACCCCAGCAGTCATCGTCGGTGCGGTGCCTCATGTCGCGGACCGTATGCCGGATGCGGCCGGCTATCATCTTCCAGAGCCCCTCCTCATCCCAGGAGATGACCTCGATGAGATCCCGGAACTTCTGGGCGTCGTCGTATATCGCGGGGATGCTGTCGTAGAGCTCCTGCCGCAGCGACATGCAGATCCGCAGCTGCGGCGAGAGATCGTTGATCGACATGCAGGCCTGGAACAGGCCGGCGACGAACGCCTGGGCGTCCTCGGAGGCGTCCCAGCCGCGGTCCAGCTCGTCGACGAGCACCGTCACGTGGCTGCGTTCGCACAGGCGGACCAGCGGGGGCAGCAGATGTTCGATCTCCTGGAGTTTGTATAGATACTGCAGCTCCCGGGTGCGCACACCCGCCTCGTACCGGCCTATCTTCACCGACTCGATCCGGCGAAGATAGGAGACGAAGGCGTCGAAGGCGCTCGTCGTGCCGCCCGCGTGATGATCCCGCAGGTAGGTGTGGATCTGGCTCTCCGCGCCACGGCGCAGCCGGCCGTGGCGACGGGTCAGCTCCTTCATGATCAGTATAAGGATCAGGTACTTCCAGGCCGTCGCATAGGCGCCCAGCTTCGCCCACGCGCCGTCCAGCTCCCGGGTCATGGCGGAGCTGAGGAACTCGTAGGAGTAGTCCTCCGGGGCCAGCTCGATCACCGAGCGGCCCGCGTCCCGCTGCCGATGCGCCATGGTCTTGAAAATCGCACTCTTGCCGGCGCCCCGGTTCGCGACCAGGATCGTCTTCGTCCCCGAGTTCACCTGGTTGTATGCGGACGACTCGATGAAATAGGAGTCGAGCCCCCGGCGGATGTCTCTTTCTGCGGCGGCCGCGCCGAAGCTGAGCTGGGCAAGATCGACCATCAGCACCCTTTCGGCCGAACGCCGACGCATGGTCCGAGTCTGAACGCTCTCGACGATACAGCGAACACCGTCGCATTGCGGGCGAATTATTTCTCGAATACGCGTTCGACGTCCCGGCGCCGCCTGGTTCGACCGATCCGGTCGGCATTCATGCAGGTCGGGGTCCCGGCGGGCCGGGTCGATCCGGCGCGGGATTGCCCCCGACGGCTACGGGAAGGTGGCCGGAGCCGTCGGCGGCTGCTCCCGGAATCTGCGAGAAAGTCCGCGTTGACGCTGCGGTCCGGCCCGAGACTCCGGCCGGCTCCCGAGGCTTCCGGCTGCGGTTTCGTGCGCCGGGAATGCCGGGAATGTCGGGCGGGTCGCGACGACCCGGCCGGCCGGGCCCGGCCACGGTCTCCCGGGCTTGGCCGAGCTCCGCGGGACCGGCACGTGATCCGCGGGTGGCTCGGTGGCCGGGTGGCTCGGCTCGCCGTAGGGGGTGGTTCGGCGTCGGGGGTGGTTCGCCCAGCCGCCTTAGTCGCCGAGGAGGTCGAGGGGGGTGGTGGGGTGGTGGGGGGTGTGGGGGGTGGTGGTGAGGTGGTGGCGCCAGAGGGTTTCGGCGGCGTCGGGGTCGTGGTTGGTGAGGTGGGTGAGGAGTTGGTGGTGGGTGGTGTGTTGGTGGCGCAGGGTGGTGAGGTCGGGGGTGGGGGTGTCGGGGGTGGTGGCGTCGAGGATGTGGCGGAGCATGCTGCTGATCATGGTGAGGGTGTGGTTGGCGGGGGTGGTGAGCAGGAGGGTGTGGAAGTTGAGGTGGTGGGTGTGGATGTCGGTGGGGTTGGGGTGGGGGGTGGCGAGGGCGTGGTCGGTGGTGGTGAGGTGGGTGGTGAGGTGGGTGAGGTGGGTGTCGGTGGCGGTGGTGGCGAGTAGGCGGATGGCGGCGGGTTCGAGGTGGGTGTGGGCGGTGTGGATGTCGGCGAGGGTGGTGTGTTGGTGTTCGAGGACGAGGGCGGTGTAGCGGGCGGCGACGTGGCCGTTGGGGGTGTGGACGCGGGCGCCGCCGTGGGCGCCGCGGCGGACGCTGATGAGGGCTTCGGATTCGAGGACGCGGAAGGCTTCGCGCAGGGTGGGGCGGGAGACGCCGAACTGTTCCATGAGGACGGCTTCGGGGGGGAGGGCGTCGTCTTCGTGGAGTTCGCCGCGGACGATCTGGCGGCGTAGGTGGGCGGCGACGAGTTCGGCGGTCTTCGGAACGCGGACATGCTGCCCGACGCGGCTCGTCGCGAGCAGCGGGCCGGACAGCGCGCGGGCTGGGGTCCCGGGCGACCCGGCGGTGCCCGCCGCGCCGTCCGCCCCGCCGGTGCGTGCGAGGCGCACCGGGTGCGGCGCGATGCGGGGTGTCGAGGTGTCAGTCGGCTGCGTTAACGACATGATCTTGTGCTCCCCCTGGTGGCGGCTGCCCGGCCGGGTACGCCCCGCGTTTCGGGCTGCGACTAATGATGTACGGATAGTGGTCACTGCGATGAGTTGGCTACGAACCGTGCTTACAAAGTCGCATTGTGGCAGCGTGCCGGAACCTGGGGTGGGCGGGGCTGGCGGAGTACCACGCTGTGATCCGCATGCTGTTACTCAGGGTGCATAAGATTGTCGACATGCCATCCGCACACCGAGCTGATCACTTCGGCTGGGACGGGGCGGCCGGAACCTGAAACGCGACGGCCGCGACGCCGTTGACCAGGGATGTCGTCCCGGCCGTCGGCGCAGCGTGGTACGCGGGACGAGAAGGCGCGCCAAGACGCCCGGCCGGGACCCGACGGTCCCGATCGCAGCATCGACTACAGCCAGTCGTCGTCCGACGCGCCACGCCACGACCGCCGCCGGGTCTCAGACCGCGGCGCCGACGCGGTCGATACCGCTTGAGGTCTCCAGCGCCTCGACGGTCACCGCGACCGCGTGTACGACCGAGGCAACCCGGATCGCGTCCTGGATCACCTCGCGGGTGACCCCGTGGCCGCGCAGCTCGTGTTCGTGGGCGGTCAGGCAGCGGCCGCAGCCGTTGATCGCCGAGACCGCCAGCGACCAGAGCTCGAAGTCGACCTTGTCGACACCTGGGCTGGCGAGGGCGTTCATCCGCAGGCCGGCCCGCAGCCGGGAGTACTCCTCGTCCTCCAGCAGGTGCAGGCTGCGGTAGTAGACGTTGTTCATCGCCATCAGCGCCGCCGCGGTGCGCGCCGCGGTGGCCGCCTCGGCGGTCAGGTGGTCGAGCGCCTCGGGCTCCAGCTCGACCAGCGCGGTGCGCCCGCGGCTGGCGATGGCCGCCGCGAGCACCGTGCCCCAGAGCTGCTGGGCGGACAGGTTCGACTGGCTGGTCACCGAGCCGAGGTTGAGGCGCAGGTCGCGGGCGTAGTCGGGAAGCAGCTCCCGCAGGCGGGCGACGGCCATCAGGCCGCCACCTCGGCCGGGGCGGCTGCCGCTGCACCCAGCGTCGCCTGGCCCTTCTGCCAGTTGCAGGGGCACAGCTCGTCGGTCTGCAGCGCGTCGAGGACCCGCAGGACCTCCGCCGGGTTCCGCCCGACGCTGCCCGCGGTGACCATGACGAACTGGATGACGTTGTCCGGGTCGACGATGAAGGTCGCCCGCTGCGCCACCCCGTCGTCGCCGAGCACCCCGGCGGCGGCGGTCAGGTCCTTGCGGATGTCGGCGAGCATCGGGAAGGGCAGGTCGGTCAGGTCCGGGTGGTTCTGCCGCCACGCCAGGTGGACGTACTCGCTGTCCGTGGACACGCCGAGGACCTGCGCGTCCCGATCGGCGAACTCGCCGTTGAGCCGGCCGAACGCGGCGATCTCGGTGGGACACACGAAGGTGAAGTCCTTCGGCCAGAAGAACACGACGCGCCACGCGCCGGGGCGGCTGGTGGCGGTCTCCCGGACGAAGGCGGTGTCGGGGTCGTTGGAGACGACTCCGGTCAGGTCGTAGGCGGGGAAAGTGTCGCCGACGGTAAGCACGTCGAGGTGGTCCTCTCTGCGGTGATGTTCGGGTCTGCGGTGATTTCGGGTCTGCGGTGGTGATCGAGCAGGACCCACTCTCGCGACCATCGACTCAGAAGGGAAATCGAAAGATTCGGCAAGTTTGATAGCCTCGATCTATGGCTACTCCACAGCCGACGCTCACCCAGTTGCGTGCGCTCGTCGGCGTCGCCGACCACCGGCACTTCGGCCGGGCGGCGGCGGCTCTGCACGTGAGCCAGCCGACCCTGTCCAGCGCGGTCGCGGCGCTGGAGCGGACCCTCGGCGTCCAGCTCGTCGAGCGCACCACGCGCCGCGTGCTGCTCACCGCGGTGGGCGAGCAGGTCGTCGCGCGCGCCCGGGGCGTGCTCGGCGCGGTCGACGACATCGCGGAGGTCGCGGTGCGGGCCCGTGCCCCGCTGACCGGCGACCTCCGGCTCGGCGTCATCCCCACCGTGGCGCCCTACCTGCTGCCGCGGCTGCTACCCACGCTGCGCGCGCGCTGGCCGCAGGCGCGCCTTCGGCTGCGCGAGGCGCAGACCGCGACCCTGCTGGCCGAGCTGCGCGGCGGCGCGCTTGACCTGGCGCTGCTCGCGCTGCCCAACGACGAGCCGGGCATCACCGAGATCCCGCTCTACGACGAGGACTTCGTCCTCGTGACGCCCGCCGAGCATCCGCTGGCCGGCGGCAGGGCCGTCCCCGTCGCCGGCCTCGCCGGCCAGGACGTGCTGCTGTTGGAGGACGGGCACTGCTTCCGTGCGCAGGCGCTGGACGTCTGCCGGGAGGCCGGGGCGCGGGAGCGGGCGACGCTGCGGGCGGCCAGCCTGTCGACGATCGTCCAGATGGTAGCCGGCGGGCTGGGGCTGACGTTGCTGCCCGCCGCCGCCGTCGGGGTCGAGGTGGGGGAGGGACGCGGCCTCGCGGTCGCCACCTTCCGCCGCCCGGCGCCGCACCGGCGCATCGGCCTGGCCTACCGGTCGACCTCGGCTCGCGTCGCCGACTGGGGCCTGCTGGCCGCGGAGGTCCGCGCCGCGCTGCCCGGGACGGACCTGGACCTCAGCCCGGTCCCAGGACCAGCACCAGCGCCAGCCCCAACGACAACCCCAACCCCAACCCCAACCCCAGCCGCAGCCCCAACCCCAGCCGCAGCGACAGCCCCAGCGACAACCGCGGCGCCAGCTCCGCAACCGGCGGCTCCGGCCCCTTCATCGCAGACGCCGGCGCGGACGTCCGGCGGCACTTCGGCTTAGCCTTCCCGCCCGGTGTCGATCGGCGGCCGAACGGTCACGCCGCGCGGCAACTTCGCGCGCAGCCGGGTCTCGGCGGGAAATCCGGGGTAACCCGTGCCGGGTGAACGCGCGGCCCGACGCGCGGCCAGCTCGCGGCGCTTTCGGGGAGCGCCCGCACATCTTCATCCCCCCTCATCCACGACGAAATGCTGCGGGCTTCGTCACGTTTTATCGACGGCCGACGGGATAGCAAGACAGCGTCCGCGACCGGCTGCCGCCGGCGTCCGGCCGACGGGTCGGACCGAGGCGATCAACCAGGTGGGTCGCGGCGCCACGGCTGGATGGGGTCGGGACGCCGGCCACGACAAAGGTGGTGCACGTGACCGTGCCGAGGTATGCCCCGATCGCCGGTATGCGAGATACGTCCGTGTCATGCATGTGTAACCGGCCGGCCGTAGCGTAGGCCGCCATGAGCGACGCACGGAACGTGGCCGTCGGCGTCGAGGAGGAATTTCACATCCTCGATCTCACCACCCGCCAACTTGTTCCCCGGGCCGAGGAAATACTGCAGCGCCTGGACAAGGACTCCTTCTCTCCGGAGCTGTTGAAATCCGTCGTCGAGACGAACAGTCAGCCGACGGTCGATCTGCTGGCCCTGCGATCGAACCTGCTGGACCTGCGCCGCCGGCTGGCCGAGGCGGCGGGCGAGCTGGGGCTCGGGCCGGCGGCGTCGGGCACCGTGCCGATCCTCGACATGGATCTGCTCGACGTCTCCCGGGATGCCCGCTACGAGCAGATGACCGAGGACTACCAGATCGTCGCCCGTGAGCAGCTCATCTGCGGCGCCCAGGTGCACGTCGACGTCGCCGACCGCGACCTGGCCATGGCCGTCGTCGCCTGGACCGCCCCCTGGCTGCCGATGCTGCTGGCGCTGTCGGCCAGCTCGCCGTACTGGCTCGGCGCCGACAGCGGCTACGCGAGCATGCGCACGCTGGTCTGGCAGCGCTGGCCCACCGCGGGCGTCGCCGGGTCGTTCCGGACCGCCGCCGAATACGACCAGCTCATCGCGGACCTGATCAAGTCTGGAGTGATCAGCGACCCGGGCATGGTGTACTTCGACGTTCGCCCGTCGGCCCACCTGCCCACCGTCGAGCTGCGCATCTGCGACGCCTGCCCGGACGTGGACAACGTCATTCTCATCGCCGGGCTGTTCCGGGCCCTGGTGGGCCGGGCGATCGAGGAGATCGAGGCCGGCGGCCAGGCCCCGCCCCCGCGCGCCGAGCTGCTGCGGGCGGCGACCTGGCGGGCGGCCCGCTCCGGGCTGGAGGGCGACCTCGTCGACATCCTCGGCGCGGGCCCCGTGCCCGCGCGCGCCATGCTGCGCCGGATGCTGGAGGAGGTACGCCCCCAGCTCGAGCGCTACGACGACTGGGAGCTGATCGACAACCTCGCCGAGCAGGCGGCCGGGCGGGGCAGCTCGGCACTGCGCCAGCGCCGGGCGTTCGCGCGCCGCGGCCTGCTGACCGACGTCGCCGACCTGATCCTCGCCGAGACCCGCGACGTCCCGCCGGCCGGCGCGTCGCTCGGCGCCGCGCCCGCGGTGTCGGCGCCCGACCAGATCGCACCGATCCTGCTGGAGCGCTACCAGCCGACCGGCTACGACGAGGTCGTCGACGAACGTGGCGCCGTCCGGCCCCAGTACCGGGCGGTGATGCGCACCCTGGAGCGGCTCGGCCCGGACACGCTCGACGAACGCGTCGGCGCCCGCGAGGCCGAGCAGACCGACCGGGGCATCATGTTCCGGGTCAACGGGGACTCGGCGAGCCGGCCGTTCCCCTTCGACATCGTGCCGCGCATCGTCGCCGCCGAGGACTGGGCCGTGCTCGGCCAGGGGCTCGGGCAGCGGGTCCGCGCGCTGGAGGCGTTCCTGCACGACGTCTACGGCGAGCGGGCCGCCGTCGCGGACGGCATCGTCCCGCCCTGGGTGGTCAACGACGCCCCCGGGCTGCGCCACGGCGGCCGCGCCCCCGGCCGCGACGCGATCCGGATCACCACCGCCGGCATCGACCTCGTCCGCGGCGGTGACGGCGGCTGGCTGGTGCTGGAGGACAACCTGCGGGTGCCGTCGGGGATCGCCTACGCCGTCGAGGGCCGCCGGCTCGCCGAGTCGGTGCTGCCCGAGCTCGGGCCGCCGCCGGGAATCCTGCGGCTGGGCACCGTGCCCGCCCTGCTGCACGACGCGCTCGTCGCCGCGGCGCCACCCGCCGTGACCGGTGAGCCCGCGGTCGCCGTTCTGACCAGCGGGCCGTCCGACTCCGCCTACTTCGAGCACGCCATGCTCGCCGAGGAGATGGGCGTCCCGCTGGTCGAACCCGGCGCGCTGCTCGTCGACGACGACGTCGCCTACCGGGTCGACGACGGTCGCCGCCGCCGCGTCGACGTCCTCTACCGGCGCATCGACGAGGACGAGCTGTTCGGCGCGCCGGGCGCGGACGGCGCGCCGCTCGGCCCGGCGCTGCTGCGTGCGGTCCGCGCCGGGCGGGTGAGCGTCGCGAACGCGCCGGGCAACGGCATCGGCGACGACAAGGTCGTCTACGCCTACGTGCCCCGGATGGTCACCTATTACCTGGGTGAGCAACCCGTCCTCGACGACGTGCCGACCTACGTCTGCGGCGACCCAGAGCAGTGCGAGCACGTGCTGGCCAACCTCGACCAGCTCGTCGTCAAGCCGGTCGACGGTTTCGGCGGCTCCGGCGTCGTGATCGGCCCGCACGCCGAGCCGTACCAGCTCACCGCGGCCCGGGAGCGGATCCTGGCCGACCCTCGGCGCTGGATCGGCCAGGAGGTGGTCTCCCTGTCCACCCATCCGACCTGGCACGACAGCCACCTCGAGCCGTGCGCGGTGGACCTGCGGGTGTTCGTCTACGCCGGCGCCGAGCCGGTCGTCGTGCCCGCGGCGCTCAGCCGGGTGGCCCCGCCCGGCAGCCTCATCGTCAACTCGTCCCAGGGCGGCGGCTCCAAGGACACCTGGATCCCGCGCCGCTGAGCGGATCTCACGACCGCCGTCGTGCCCCGCCGAGGCTCTCGGCGGGGCACGACGGCGTGCCGCCGGGCGAGTGCCGGCGGGCGAAGAAGCGGTCCTCGGTCGCAACCGTGGGGACACGAGTGTGAAATCTCCGGCGTCGAAGGTGGACGGACGATCGTGCACCCTCATGCCGGGCAGGACTGCCCGGGGAATGGATCTCACCTGAACTGACTGATCGACGGGAGCGCACATGTGCGGGCTGAGTGGTGAGCTGAGGTTCGACGGCCGGGGAGCGGACGTCGACGCGGTCGTGCGGATGACGGCCACCATGGTGCCGCGGGGCCCGGACGGCGCCGGGGTGTGGTCATCGGGGCCGGTCGCGTTCGGCCACCGCCGCCTGAAGATCATCGATTTGTCCGAGCGCGGCGCCCAGCCGATGGTCGACAGCGAGCTGGGCCTGACCACCGCGTTCAACGGGTGCATCTACAACTACCAGGAGCTGCGCGACGAGCTGGCCGCCGCCGGCTACCGCTTCTTCTCCACCTCGGACACCGAGGTGATCGCCAAGGCCTACCACCGCTGGGGCACCCGGTGCGTGGACCACTTCGCCGGCATGTTCGCCTTCGCGGTCGCCGAGCGCGACACCGGCCGCCTCGTCCTCGCCCGCGACCGGCTCGGCATCAAGCCGCTGTACCTCGCCGCCGACACCGAGCGGCTGCGCTTCGCCTCCACCCTGCCCGCGCTGCTCGCCGGGGGCGGCATCTCCTCGGACATCGACCTCGTCGCCTTCCACCACTACCTGTCGTTCCACTCGGTGGTGCCGGCGCCGCACACCATCCTCGCCGGGGTGCGCAAGCTGCCCGCCGCCACCGTGCGGGTCGTCGAACCGGACGGCACCTGGACCGACGAGGTGTACTGGAGCCCGAGCTTCACCCGCGATCCCGCACGCGCCGACTGGACCGCCCGCGACTGGCAGGACGCCATCGCCGAGAAGCTGCGCCTGGCGGTGCGCCGGCGGATGGTCGCAGACGTGCCCGTCGGGGTGCTGCTGTCCGGCGGGCTGGACTCCAGCCTGATCGTCGCGCTGCTTGCCGAGGCGGGCCAGCACGGCCTGGCCACCTTCAGCGTCGGCTTCGAGGCCACCGGCGGCGAGTCCGGCGACGAGTTCGCCTACTCGGACATCATCGCCAGGCACTTCGAGACCGACCACCACCAGATCCGGGTGCCGGGCAGCCGGCTGCTGCCCGCCGTCGACGCCGCCGTCGCCGCGATGAGCGAGCCGATGGTCAGCCACGACTGCGTCGCCTTCTACCTGCTCTCCCAGGAGGTCTCCCGGCACGTCAAGGTCGTGCAGTCCGGGCAGGGCGCCGACGAGGTCTTCGCCGGCTACTCCTGGTACCCGCCGCTGGCCGGCGTCGCGCGGGACCAGACCGTCGACGCCTACCTGCGGGTCTTCGCCGACCGGCCGCACCGCGACATGCCGGCGATGGTCGAGCCGCACCACCTCATCGAGGCCGACGCCAGCCGGCACTTCGTCGCCTCCCACTTCGCCCGGCCGGGCGCCGAGACGTCCGTCGACGCCGCGCTGCGCCTCGACTCGACGGTCATGCTCGTCGACGACCCGGTGAAGCGGGTCGACAACATGACGATGGCCGCGGGCCTGGAGGCGCGCACTCCGTTCCTCGACCACGAGCTGGTCGAGCTCGCCGCGGCCTGCCCGCCCGAGCTCAAGCTCGCCTCCGGCGGCAAGGGTGTGCTCAAGGACATCGGCCGCCCGCTCATGCCGGTCGACGTCATCGACCGGCCCAAGGGGTACTTCCCGGTGCCGGCGATCCGCCACCTGGACGGCCCGTTCCTCGACCGGGTCCGCGACGCGCTCACCGACCCGGCGGCGAAGTCCCGCGGCCTGTTCCGCCCGGCGTGGATCCAGGCGATGCTGGCCGCCCCGAACGACAACCGCACGACCCTCGGCGCGAACGCCCTCTGGCAGGCCGCGCTGCTCGAGATGTGGCTCCAGACGCAGGGAGTGACATGACGCTAGGCGGTGACATGACCCTGGGCGGTGACATGGCGCTAGGCAGTGACGTGACGCTGGGCGGTGACGTGACGCTAGGCGGTGCCATGGCCCTGGGCGGCGGCGTGCCCGTGGGCGGCGACGGGACCCTGGATGGCGACGTGGCTCCGGGCAGTGGCATGGCCCGGGGGAACGTGATCCGCTTCCCCGGACCGGGGCATGCCGGTCGGGCCGGGGCGTCGGATCTGGCGCGGGCGTCGGATCTGGCGCGGGAGTGGGTGGCGGCCGAGGGGGTGCGGGCGCCCGCCCTCGCCTCCGACGGCCGGCTCGCCTACGTCGCGGACGGGCCGGCCGGGCCCGCGCTGTGGATCCGGGACGCCGGTGGCCGGCGACGTCGCGTGGACACCGGCCTCGGACATGTCCGCGCCGCACTGTGGTCGCCGGCGGGCGACCTGATCGCCGTGCACGTGGCGCCCGGCGGCGGGGAGCTCACCGAGGTTCGCGTCGTCGCCGCCGACGGCGGCGGCCCGCGTCGCCTGGCCGGTGGGGACGGCCGCGCTGCGGTGCCGGCCCGCTGGACCGCCGACGGACGCGCCCTCGTCGTCACCGAATCCGACCGGGCCGACCGGGCCGGGCGCACCGCCGCCGTGCTGGTCGGTCTCGACGGCAGGCGGGCCAGGCTCGCCGAGGGCGTCGCGCTGCAGGTCTGCGACCTCGTCGACCTCGACCACACCGGCTCGGACGTCGCCGGCTCGGACGTCGCCGGCTCGGACGTCGCCGGCTCGGACGTCGCCGGCTCCGACGGCGCCGGGGTCCCCGGTGCGGGCGGCCCGAGCGGGCAAGACACGATCTCCGGCGGGCTCGTCGGCGCCGGCGGGGGCGACCCGCTGGCGGGTGCCTACCGGCTGCTGCTGCGGGAGGGGCCGCGCGGGGTTCGCCGGGCGATCGTCGTCGACGTACGGCTCACTCCGCCGGCGGGCGGCGGTGCGGCCCACTCGTCGTGGGAGCTGCCCGGCGGCACCGCGACCGTCCTCACCGGCCGCTTCGCCGCGGGCGGGCGTCGGGTGCTGCTGGTGAGCGACCTCGGCCGGGAGCGGGCCGCCCTGCTCGACGTCCCCGTGGACACCCCCGGCTCCACCGTGGTGATCGCGGAGCGTCCCGACGCCGACGTGGAACGGTTCGCCCTGCTCGGCCGGCCCGACCCCGACCCCGCAGCGGCCGCCGACCCTGAGACGGCTGCCGACCATGGGACGGCCGACGCCGACCTTGCGGCCGGTGCCGGTGCCGGTGCCGGTGCAGGCGACGGCGAGCGGGCGGTCGTCGTCTGGAACGTGGCGGGACGTAGCGAGCTCACGCTCGTCGACCTGCCGGGCGGCCGGTGCCAGCCGCTGCCGGCGCCGCCCCGCGACGTCGTCACCGCCCTGCTGGCCCGCCCCGGCGGCCGGGAGCTGGTCCTCGCCCTCGACGGGGCCGCGGCCCCCGGGGAGCTGTGGACCTGCGATCTGGCTGCCCCGGCCGTTCCGGCCGCCGCCGGCCAGCCCGCGCCCGACTCCGCCCGCTACCGATGTCTGGTCTCGCACGCCCCCACCCGGCCGGTGGCGCTGGTTCGCCCCGTGCCGCACACCCTCACCGCGCACGACGGCCGGGAGCTGGCCGGCTGGTGGTACCGCCCGCCGGCGCCGCCGGGCCCGCTGCCGACCCTGGTCTACCTGCACGGCGGCCCCGAGGCTCAGGAACGCCCGACGTTCAACCCCCTGTTCCACGCGCTGCTCGCCCGCGGGATCGCCGTGTTCGCACCGAACGTGCGCGGCTCCACCGGGTACGGCCGGGCCTTCGAGGAGGCCGATCACACCCATCGTCGGTTCGACGGCATCGAGGACGTGGCGAGCTGCGTGCGGGACCTCGTCGAGACCGGCCTGGCCGACGCGGAGCGGATCGGGGTCGCGGGGCGCTCCTACGGCGGGTACCTGACGCTGGCCGCCCTGGTGCACTTCCCGGAGTTGTTCCGTGCCGGCGTGGACGTCTGCGGCATGGTCGACCTGGAGTCGTTCTACCAGCACACCGAGCCGTGGATCGCGGCCTCCGCGGTGACCAAGTACGGCGATCCGGTCACGCAGCCCGCGCTGCTGCGGGCGCTGTCGCCCCTGCACCGGATGAGCGCGCTGGCGGCGCCGCTGCTCGTCGTCCACGGCGAGAACGACACCAACGTCCCGGTGATCGAGGCCGAGCAGACGGTGGCCGCGGCCACCGCCCGTGGCGTCGACTGCCGCTACCTGCTGTTCCCCGGCGAGGGGCACGAGGTGGTCGAGCTTGCCAACCGGGTCCGGTTCGTCCGGACCGCCGTCGACTGGCTGGCCGCGCACCTGCTCGCCCCGCGGCTGCCGCAGCCGCGCAGCGCCCCGTCCGCCTCGTCCGCCCCGCCCGCCGGGCACGGTTCAGGTGGTCCGGCAGGTTCGTTCGAGCAGGACGAGTTCTCCCACCTCGTCGTCCTCGGCCCGGCCGATGGCCGTGAAGCCCAGGCGGGCGGCGACCGCGAGCGCCACCCCGGCGTGGGGTGGCAGGGTCATCAGCGCCCGGCGCACCCGAGGTTCGCGGAAGGCCCAGTCCAGCAGCAGGCAGCCGCTCTCGATGGCGTAGCCGCGTCCCGTGTGCCCGGCGAACGTCGCCTGGCCGAAGGTGACGCAGCCGTCGGCGTCGGGTGGGCCACCGAGGCCGGGTGAGGCGACGGCCGTGCCCGTGGCCCGTTCGACGGCCAGCCATGTCCACCAGCCGGCGGCCGCCGACTCGGTCAGCGACCGACCGCGGACCGGGCCGAGGGCGGCGTCGAGCAGCGGCGGCGCCTGGATGCCGGCGGTGATCCGGGTGCCGGTGAGCGCCTCCAGCTCGCCGCACCGCCCGGCCCGCAGCGCGCCGATGCCGGTCACGGTCAGCGGCCGCAGGACCAGCCGCTGGCCGCGCAGCACCGGCTCGGCGACGATCCCGGCCGGCGATCGACCGCCGCCGTCCACCCTCACCCGGCTGTCCTCCATGCCACTCACCCCGCCCCGGACCCCGCTCCGGCTCCCACCCCGTGCCGGCGTCACCGGGGCGTCACCGTCGTGCCGCAGGCCGCAACCGCCCGCCGTCGACCGGCGGCGGGCGGACCGATGGCCGCAGCAGGGTAGCCCGCCGCGGCGGGCGGCGGCGAATCGTTTTCCGGGCGTCTCCGTGGCAGCGAGGGATCGCGTCGGACGGGCCCGCAGGTCGTGGCGGCCGGGCGTGTCCCGCCCGCCGGGACCGGCGGCGGGGCCGCGGTGACGGACTCCACCGGTTCCGGCCGGACCTCGGCACACACATCACCTGATGACACTGACACAATACGGCCCGTGAAAATCGAGGAGTTGGAGGCGGAGCGGACCTGGTTGGCATTCGACCCCATGCGCCAGTTGCGTCCCCATCTGACGTCGACGGGGTTCGTCCGGCTCGTCAACGAGGTGCAGCGGCCCGAAGGGTACCGACTCGTCGCGTCCTGGGACGGCGAGCTCGGCCGGGTCGCCGCCGCGCTCGGCTTCCGCCAGGTGAACTCGCTGGCCGCCGGGCGGTACCTGGCCGTCGACGACCTCACGACCCTGCTCGTCGCACGCGGACGGGGCCATGCCACCCGACTGCTCGCCTGGGCGGAGCGGGAGGCTCGCCGCCTCGGCTGCGAACACATCCACCTCGACGCCGACACCCACCGCCACGAGGCGCACCGCCTCGCCCTGCGCGCCGGCTACTCCATCTCCGCCTTCCACCTGACCCGCCGCGTGTAGGTGTACGAGCAGGTCCGAAGCCCGGGCGAGCCAATGATCGTCGAGGTCGAGGTCGAGTCGCGCGGGGACCCGCATCGCATCGCCCCACCGGCCACACGGGTGGGTACGGGTAGCCCCACGGCGAACTGACCGGGCAGCTCCGTCGCCCGGTGGTGGCCGGACGATCTACCGTCGGCTCAGTCGGACGGACCACGGCCGTGGTCAGTCCGGCCCGGGTCGGTCGGAGACGGTGCGAGGGGGGTGGCGGTGAGTCCGGTGCAGGCGACTGACGGCGCGGGTCGCTTCGGCGGGCCGGCCGGATCGGGACGGTCGATCGGATCGGGACGGTCGACCGGGTCGAGGCGGTCAGCCGGGTCGGGGTGGTCAGCCGGGTCGGGGCGGGGGGTGCTGACCGCGCTGCGGCGGACGTACGCGGGGCCGGCGTGGGCGGGCACGGCCTTCGTCGCCCTGACCGGCGCCGTCGCGCTGCCGGTGTTCCTCGCGGTGCTCATCCCGATCCTGCTGGGCGTGCCGCTGCTGCTGCTGGCCCTGGTCGGGGTGCCGCTGATCTGGTTCAGCCTCGTCGTGGCGAGCCTGTCGACCCGGTTCGACGCCTGGCGGTTCGAGGCGATGCTCGGCCGCCGGCTGCCGCTGCGGCGTTCACCCGCGCGTGACCCGGACCGCCGGTCGGGGCTCGTCGGCCGGTTCGGGGCCGAGTTGCGGCGGCTGCGGGCCGGCGGAAGCTGGCTCAACGCGCTGTACGTGCTGGTCGTGGCGCCGCTGTTCGGCTGGTTCGGCGGCTGGCTGCTGTTCGCCGCCTGGGGCGGCGGGCTGGCCTTCCTGTTCTTCCCGGCCTACGGGTACGCCCTCGCCGGAGGAGACCGGATCTTCGGGCAGCCCCTCGGCTACGGCGGCGCGGTCGCCCTGCACGAGGGCCTCGGGGTCGCCGCGCTGCTCGCCGCCCCCTGGCTCGCCCGCGGGCTGACGGCGGCGCACTACCTGGCGGCGCGCTGGCTGCTGTCCCCGCGCGGCGAGGAGCTGCTCGCCCAGCGGGTGGAGGACCTGGAGTCCAGCCGCGCGGGGATGGTCGCCGCCGCGGCGGCCGAGCGGCGGCGGATCGAACGCGACCTGCACGACGGGGCCCAGCAGCGGCTCGTCGCCGTCGCGATGACCCTCGGGCGGGCGCAGGCCCGCTTCGCCGAGGATCCGGACGCCGCCGCCGGCCTGGTCGCCGAGGCGCACGCGGAGACGAAACGGGCCCTGGTCGAGCTGCGTGACCTCGCCCGCGGCATCCACCCGTCGGTGCTGACCGACCGTGGGCTGGACGCGGCGCTGTCCGGGCTCGCGGCCCGCTGCCCGGTCCCGGTCACCGTGGACGTGGACCTCGACCCGGCGCGGCGCGGCGATTCCCCGGCAGGCCGGGGCGATGACCCTGCATGGCGGAGAGATGGCCCGCGGTGGCCGCGTGATCCGGACGCGGAGGCGGTCGCCTACTTCTTCGTGGCCGAGGCGCTGACCAACATCGCCCGGCACGCCCGGGCCTCCCAGGCCCGGGTCGTCGTGCGCCGCGGCGGGGGGCGGCTGACCGTGGAGGTCGCCGACGACGGCCGCGGCGGTGCCCGGGAGAGCGGCGGCAGCGGGCTCACCGGCCTGCGCGACCGGGCGCGTGCCGTCGACGGCAGGTTCAGCCTGACCAGCCCGCCCGGGGCGGGCACGACCGTGCGTCTGGAGCTGCCGTGCGCATCATGATCGCCGAGGATTCGGTGCTGCTGCGGGAGGGGCTGACCAGGCTGCTTGAGGATCTCGGCATGACGGTGACGGCCGCGCTCGGCGACGCCGAGACGCTGCTGCGGGCGGTCGCGGCCGACCCGCCGGACGTCTGCGTCGTCGACGTGCGCCTGCCCCCGACGTTCACCGACGAGGGCGTGCGGGCCGCCCTGGTCCTGCGCCGGCAGTGGCCGGGCGTGGGGGTGCTCGTGCTGTCCCAGTACGTCGAGGAGCGCTACGCGGTCGACCTCATCACCGGGCAGGCCAGCCGCGGCGTCGGCTACCTGCTCAAGGACCGGGTCTCCGACGTGGCGGACCTCCACGAGGCGCTGGCCCGGGTCGCCGCCGGCGGCACCGTGCTCGACCCCGACGTCGTCGCGCAGTTGCTCGTCCGCTCGCGGCGCCGCGACCCGCTGGACCGCCTCACCCGGCGGGAGACCGAGGTGCTGCGCCTGATGGCGGAGGGCCGTTCGAACGCGGCCGTCGCCGCCGCGCTCGTCGTCACCGAACGGGCCGTGGAGAAGCACGTCACGAGCATCTTCGCCAAGTTCGATCTTCCGGTGGCCGCGGACGACCACCGCCGCGTCCTCGCGGTGCTGCGTTTCCTGGACGCGGCCGACGGCGGCGCCGGCCGCCCACCCGCAGCGCCGCACAGCGCCCGGAGGGGGCACCGCCATGCCTGACCCGACACTCGAGCCTGACCCGACACTCGAACCCGCCTCGACGCTCGAGCCTGACCCGACACTCCAGCCCGCCTCGACGCTCGAGCCCGACCCGTCACCGCGGGGTGGCAGGGCGCTCGCTCTGGCGCTCGGCGGCGTCCTGGCCGTCGTCCTCACGGCGATCGGGGGGCTCGCCGTCGTCGGCGCCACCTCCGGGCGCGGCCAGCGCGTCGAGCGTCATGCCCTTCCGGCCTCGGTCACCAGCGTCGTCGTCCGCGCCCCGAGCGGCGACGTCCACCTGCGCGGACCGAACGCCGCACCCACCGGCGGGACCCGCACGCCCACCGGGACCCGCACGCCCACCGGGACCCGCACGCCCACCCGGACCCGCACGCCCACCCGGACCCGCACGCCCACCGAGACCGGGGCGGACGCCGGGGCCGGCGCGGACGCCGGGGTGAGGCTGGTCGCCAGGATGTCCGGCGTCGTCGAGGTGCCCGAGCTCGTCGTCCGGGTCGACGGCGACACGGCGTACGTCACCACCCGCTGCGGGACGACCTGGGACTGCTCGTCCGACTACGACCTCGAGCTTCCAGCGGGGGTGACCGTCGCCGTGGACACGTCCTCCGGCGATGTCACCGCGGAGGGCCTCGGCGGCGAGGTGCGGCTGCGGACCTCCGCCGGGGACGTGACGGTCAGCCGGCCCAGCGGCGAGCTCGACGTCGTCAGCGGCTCGGGTGACATCCGGGTCCGCGAGGCGCGCACCGGCCGGCTGCACGCCTCGACGTCGTCCGGGGACGTGCGGGTCGACCAGCTCCTCGCCCCGAACGACCTCGACGTCCACAGCTCGTCCGGGGATGTGCGGGTGCTGCTGCCCGTCGACGGCGAGGGCTACGCCGCCGAGGTGACCACCGATTCCGGGGACCGCACGGTCAACATCCAGCGGGACCCTGCGGCGTCGCGCCGCCTGCGCGCCACGACCTACTCCGGCGACGTCTCCGTGATCTACCGTGACGCGTCCTGACCGGCCCGCCTGCGCACTGTCGAGGGCGTGCGCCGTCCCGGTGGCACCGGCGCGGTCGGCGCTGCGATCGAGGCTGTAGTCGGCGTCCCGGTCGGGGACATTGTCACGGATCCGCGTCGAAGGTTGGAGCGTTCGGCATCCCGCAGCAGGTCGAGGGCCTGCCGCAGGCTGGCGTTCTCCCGGCTCAGAGAGTGTTGGGTAACTGAGGATGTTCGAAGTGTGATGGTGCTGGTGGGGTGGCGTGTCGTGGGGTGTCCGCGAGGATCTTCCGGTCACGATCGGACCGGTGTGTGTCTGTTCGTGTAAGGCTGCCTACGACACGTCGTTGACGGACGGGCAGTGGGCGGTGATCGGACCGTTGTTGCCTGTGCGGGACCCGCGCCGCGGCGGTGCCCCGGTGAAGTACGACCGACGCCTGGTGATCGACTCGATCCTGTACGTGCTGGGAACGGGTTGTTCGTGGCGGCGGATGCCGCATGACCTGGCGCCGTGGGACGTGGCCTACCGGTGGTTTCGGGACTGGACCGCGGACGGGACGTGGGCGCGGGTCCACGACACCCTGCGCGACCGGGTCCGTCTGGCCGACGGGCGGGATCCGCAGCCGTCGGCTGCGGTGCTGGACTCGCAGTCGGTGAAGTCCGCCGAGGGCGGTGAGGCGATCGGCTACGACGCGGGCAAGCGGGTACGCGGCCGTAAACGCCACCTGCTGGTCGACACCTGCGGGCTGCTGCTGACGATGGTCGTGCACTCCGCGTCGGTGCAGGACCGGGCCGGTGCCCGCCGGGTACTGACCGGTCTGCACCAGCTGTTCCCGCAGGTCGGGTTGGTGTGGGTGGACGGCGGCTACGTGAACGTCGTCGATGCCTCTCTGGTGGCCTGGGCGGCCGAGCAGGAGAACATCGAGATCGTCGCTGTTCCGCGTAACGCCGACGTGCGAGGGTTTCAGGTGCTGCCCCGCCGGTGGGTGGTGGAACGAACGTTCGGCTGGTTAGGCAGGTGCAGACGCTTGGCACGCGACTACGAACGTAAGACTGCGCACGCCGAAGCCATGATCCAGGTTGCGATGATCCGGCTCATGGCGGCCCGGCTCGCCGGTGAGGACGTCGAGCCCCACGGTCCCATCGAGACCGAAGCCGCTCGACGCCTCACCGAAGACCTCACCAACGAGTAGCCACCCGGATACCCAACACTCTCTCAGGCGGCGGATCTCGGCCTGGTGCCGGCATGCGTCCGCCGGGCCGGTCGCGCTGTCGGGCGACGTCGTCTGGCGTACCCAGGTGCGCAGGGTCTCGGCGCTGATCGTGAGACTCGCGGCCACGGCCTGGATCGCGGCCCACTCCGAACTGTGCCGCGCCCGCACGAGCGCGACGGCGGCGACGGCGTGGGCGCGGAACCGTGGGGGATAGCGGGTTGGTCGTGACATGACGGCTCGCTTCGCGGTTCGAATGCTGAACCTGGGAGGACAGGGTCGGCTCAGGGGAGCGGGGACCGTCCCGCCACTACCCATGTCAACAGATGAGGTCTGCACGACGGTCTCGGGGAAGACCGCGACCGCGGCGTCGGGCAGGCCGGACAGCCCGTCGCAGCACACGATCAGCACGTCGCGCACCCCGCGGTTGCGGAGATCGGCCAGGACCTTCTGCCAGAACTTCGCGCCCTCGGTGTCCTTGATCCAGCAGCCCAGCGCGTGCTTGCGGCCATCGACGTCGACACCCACGGCCAGGTAGGCGACCTTGGTCGTGACCACCCCGTTGTCCTTGATCCGAAGCCGGATCCCATCGACGTACAGGATCGGGTAGACCTCGTCGAGGGGCCGGGACTGCCAGGCCTTGATCTCGTCGACGACGACCTCGGTGACATTGGAAATCAGCTCCCGGGACGCCTGGACCCCGTACACCTCACGCAGGTGCGCCTCGATGTCGCGGGTCGTCATGCCCCGCGAGTACAACGACAGGATCGTGTCGTCAAGATTCCCCAGACGGCGGGCGCGTTTCGGCACGATCGTCGGTTCGAAGGAGCCGTTCCGGTCACGCGGTACCTCGATCTCGACCGGCCCGTTCCGGGTCGACACCGTCTTCGTGGACTTCCCGTTCCGGGAGTTTCCCGTGCCCTGACCGGCCGGATCACCCACCTCGTAGCCGAGATGGTCCGTCATCTCGACCTGCAAGGCCCGTTCGAGGACAGCCTTCGTCATCTGGTTCAACAGGCCATCGACCCCGTCGATCGGTGTTCCGGTCGCTTTCGCGTCCTTCAACAACGTGTCGATCGCCTCCGGCGCGAAAGCCTCGGCGATCCTCTTCGCCGCCGCTTCGTCTTTTGTCCGAAGCGTCGTGCTCTGTGTCATTCGGTGTCCCTTTCCGACCTACCCGATCAAGGTAGATCGATCCTGGTCCACCTCCGGCTTACACAGTCCTCATGAGTGCGCCCACGCCGGCCGGTACCGGTGCTCGCTGTCGACGATGTACCGCATCGCCCGGGCGGCCGGGCAGACCCGGGAACGCCGCGCCCAGGCGACCCACCCGGCCCGGGTCCGCCCGGAGCTGACCGCGACCGGCCCGGACGAGATCTGGTCGTGGGACATCACCGCGTTGAAAGGACCCGCGAAAGGCGTCTGGTACAAGCTCTACGTGATCCTCGATATCTACTCCCGATATGTGACCGGCTGGCTCGTCGCCGCCGGCGAGGACGCCGTGGTCGCGAAGGATTTCCTCGCCGACGCCATCGCGCGGAACGGTACCGCGCCCCGGGCGATCCACGCGGACCGTGGCGGGGCGATGGTCTCGAAGCAGGTATCCGAACTCCTCGCCGATCTCAACGTCCACCGGTCGCATTCCCGGCCACGAACGTCGAATGACAATCCCTATTCCGAGGCGCAGTTCAAGACGCTCAAGTACAGCTACGATTTCCCGGACCGGTTCGGGTCGCTGGCCGACGCCCGGGCGTTCTGTGAGGGGTTCTTCACGGCCTACAACCACGACCATCGCCACTCCGGGATCGGGTTTCACACGCCCGCTTCGGTGCACTTCGGCACCGCCGACGATGTCCAGGCCCACCGCCAGGCCACCCTCGACCGCGCCCACGCCACGCATCCCGAGCGGTTCGCCCGCCGGCCACGGCCACCCCGGCTACCCGAGACCGTGTGGATCAACCAGCCAGTTCCGAGCCAGCCGAGCAACGACCAACTGTCTCATTTGACTTGACACCTACCGGCGGCCTGGTCAGGGAAGGCCGAGACGGGAGACCGAGTGAGCGTGCCGTACGGACTCGGCCCGGACGGTGGGCCGGTGAAACCGGTGCCGACGCCACTGGGGAGGAATACCGGCCGCAAGGCGGTGCGGGATCCGCAGCTGCCTCGCTCCACCGCCTTGAGGCACGTTCGATCAGGACGGTTTCACCGCGCGGGCGGACACGGTGAGAGGGAAGTCCGGATCGACGACGTCCAGCTCCGCCTCCGTCACGTCCTCGACGGTCAGGCCCTGGAGCGCGCAGATGGCGGCCAGGACGTTGCCGTGGCCGCGTACGTCGTCGTCTGGCAGGCCAGCCGCGGTGAGTTCGGCGCGCAGCCCCGCAGGAGTCCATCGGTACAGATCCGAATCCCGGTCGTGGGGATCGAGCCGGGCGAGAGCGGGGACGGTGAGCAGCAGGACGCCGCCGGGGGCGAGGGACTGCCAGAGGTTCGCCAGCGCCGGCTGAGGGTCGACGTACTGGAGGACCTGGGTGACGATCGCGCAGTCGTAGGCCCCCGGGGGAAGGCTCCCCACCTTGTTCAGGTCCGCGTGCAGGGTGAGGTCCGGATTGTCCGCGTCGATGTCGACGATCGTCAGCTCGGCCGGCGCCCCGTAGAGGGCGCTGTAGTGGGGGTTCTTCACCTCCATCACCCGGTTGCCGGTGTAGTCCGCACGGTGGGCGGCCATGAAGCCGTCGATGTAGTGCCGGTCGACTGGTCGCCCCCGCTCGCTGCCGTACCAGGCGGAGAACGGGCTGGTCCGGCGCAGATTCCCCCACCGCACCGGGTGCCTCTGCCGATTCGCCCCCTGCACCGTCGCCCGCGCGGCCGCCTTGCCGCGCCGGACAAACCCTGCCATGCCCATCCGCTTCCTCCCGTCCGCGCGGTCCCGTCACGGCCGTGTCCGGCCGGCAACTATTGGTATCACCCGAGACCCGAGACGGGGCATAGACGGCTATATGCGGATGCGAGTGGGCGGCGGTGCTCTGTTCGACGGAATCTTCACTCGTTGTGACAGGGTTTCCCCGACCGGACGCCTGTCTACGGAGTGCCCGCGTAGAAATGATCTCCCCGATTCCGTCGCTACCGCCTCGTCCGGTCATGACCTCTGGTGGCCGCCGGGTGACTGGCGGGGGACCGGCGGGAGGCCGGCTGGAGGCTTGGGTGCGGACTGTGGGTCGATTGTGTGCGGGCTGTGGGAGCATGTGGCGGGTCTTGGCGGATGCTGTGCGGCCCGGACCGGATGCTCTCCGCGCTCGTCCTGCCCGCCGCCACCGGAGCTCATCGAGGAGACGCACATGGCCGTCAGGGGCCAGGCGAAGGGCTATCTGCGCAGGGTGGTGCAGCGGTCGGGCTTCGACCTCGTCCGCCGGCCCGGCTGGGAGGTTCCCGCCGGCATGGACGCCGAGGCACTGGCCACGATCCGCGAGTGCGCCCCGTACACCCTCACCGACCAGGCGAAGGTCTTCGGCCTCATCCAGGCGGTTCGGTACCTGGTCCGTAACGACATCCCGGGCGACGTGGTCGAATGCGGGGTGTGGGCCGGCGGATCCACGATGGCGGCGGCCCGCACCCTGCTGCAGCTCGGTGACACCAGCCGCGACCTCTACCTGTTCGACACCTTCGAGGGCATGCCGCCGCCCACCGACGCCGACATCGCCCCGGACGGGCAGACCGCCGCGGGTCTGCTCGCCCGTTCGGACCCGGCACAGGCCGACTCCGCCTGGTGCATCGTCTCCCTCGACCAGGTCAGGGCGAACGTCGCCCGCATCGGCTATCCGGCCGACCGGATCCACTTCGTCCAGGGGAAGGTCGAGGACACCATCCCCCAGCACGTGCCCGACCGCATCGCCCTGCTCCGCCTCGACACCGACTGGTACGAATCCACCCGGCACGAGATGGAGCACCTCTTCCCCCGCACGACCCCGAGCGGCGTGCTCATCGTCGACGACTACGGCTGGTGGAAGGGTGCGCAGCAGGCCGTCGACGAGTATGTCGCCGCGCACCGCATCCCCATCCTCCTCAACCGGCTCGGCCCGGAGGGCGGCGCCGTCGGCGTGATCCCCGGCCGGTAGCCGGCTCAGAACCAGCCCGCCGGGTGTAGACGAGCAAGTCGGGTCCGCGGGCCGATGGGTCAGAGCGTGACGCGGCGGATGGTGGGCAGCCGTGACCGGGTGAACAACCAGCCGCACGCCACGGCCACGAGCGGCACGAGCACGACGATGCTGGTCAGGCTCAGCCAGGGTGGGACGAACTCCCAGCTCGGGTCGAACGTCCCGGAGCCGTGGCGTTGCATCCAGATCAACGCGAGGCCGGGCACCCCGCCGGCTACGACCCCCATCACCGCCCCGGTGCCGGCGATCACTGCGGCCTGGCTGGCGGCCAGCCGGCGGCGTACCCCCGGGCTTGCCCCGACGGCGGCGAGCGTCGCCAGGTCGGCGCGACCGTCTGCCGCGGCGAGTCCGACCGCGATGCCGGTGGCGCCGAGGGTGATCACGGCGCCCGCGACCGCCAGTGCCACCAACCCGATGTCGTAGGCGCTCTGGTAGCCACGTTCGACGACGAGGCGGCTGTCGATTCCGGCGTCCGCCAGTGCCGAGTCCGCCCGCTTGGCCTCGGATGCCGTGGGCACCCGGGTCGTGCTGGCGACCACCGCGTTGGGCATGACCGCGTACCCCCGCGCCAGTACCAGCGCCGGTGGCACGACGACCATGTCGATCGGGGTACCGCCGGTGCGCCTGACGAGCCTGGCGGGCAGGACGAGCGTCCGTTCGCTCGCCCCGACACCGGACTGCGCGGGATCGTAGGGCGGACTGACCTTCACGACGACGTTCCCGTCCGCCTGGAGGTACTGGGGGTTCGTCACGGCGGCGACGCCGGCCGCCACGACGGCCCGGACACCGGGGTAGCCGCCGTTGCTGGCGACGTCCAGCGCACTGCCGTCGTCCACCACGACGTCGTTGCGGACCCGGATGAGCCCCCGTTCGCCACACCGTTCGTCGACCGACGCGTCCCACGGGGCCAGGCCGGGGCCGTACGTCGCGTCGCAGACGAGGTCGCTGCGAGGGTCGGGGTAGGCGGAGGACGAACTGTCTGCGGAACTGCCGATGGTGTAGATCGGCGCGACCCTGTCCACGGGCAGGTTCGCGCGCAGCAACGCCTCCGCCTGCGCCGCCGGATGCGGCTGTTCCGGCCCGTTCGGTCCCCACCGCGTCAGGTCGAGCACCACGCCCCCGGGGGCGGCCGACGGCTGGTAGGTGAGCCGGTCGTGGTTGTCGAGCGCGGCGACGTAGAGCGAGATCGCCACCGATCCCGAGACCGCGGCCACCACTGCCCCGACGGCGGGGGCGGTGCGACCACGCTGGCGAGCCGCGTCCCGCAGGGCCACCCGGGGAGCGACCGGCAGCCGCCTGGCGGCCCTGGCGATGAGCTCGACGATCGATCCTGCGGTCGCGATCAGGCCGAGTGTCACGACCGCGGTACCGGCAAGCACCGGCAGCGGTTCGGCGGTGGCCGCGCCGAGCGCCGCCAGACCAACCCCCACCGCGACCGCGGCCACGCCGAGCGCCGGAACTCGCCTCGGGGTGACGAGCGGACCTCGTCGACCGGCCAACGCCGCGACGAGGTCGACCTTGCTGGCCTGCCAGGCCGGCACGACGGCAGCCGCGACGGCGGTGAGCGTCCCGACGAGGACGATGAGTGACAGGTCGAGCAGCCGGACGTCGGTGTGTGCGAAGTCGCCTTGTTCGTAGTGCTCGAGGACGGGCAGGGCCGCCGCGCCGACGCCGGCGCCGAGCCCGGCGGCGGCCACGGAGGCCCCGAAACCGACGACGAGGCCGCCTGCGAGCACGATGTTGCCGATCTGCCTGCGGTTGCCCCCACTGGCGGACACCAGAGCGAGATGCCGGATGTTGCGCCGAGCACCGACCGCGAACGCCGGCCCGGCCAGCAGCGCGACCTCGAGCAACACCAGGCCGACGGCCGTGGCGGCGACCGCCGCGTCGAGAGCGGTGGAGGTGCCGGAACTGCCCGGCACCTCGGGCACGTCGCTTGCGCGGGGCGGATTGGCGAACACCGCCCGGCTCACCACGACCGCACCCAGCTGATTCAGGCGCAGCACATCGTTCCAGGTGACAGGGCTCGGACCCACCGCGTACAGCGTGTCGCCGCCGTAGCCCGGGGTGCCGGTGGCCGGCAGCAGGCCCGGCGTGCCGAGCACCGCCCTGGTGTTGCGGTCCTCGTTGAGGCGGGCGACTCCCACCACGTCCACGACGCGTACGCGCCCCTCACCGCCGGCGGGAGGGTCGGCACTGGCGGTGGGAGAGTCGGCGGCCGCACGGCCCGGAAGCTCGAGCTGCATGGTGTCGCCGACCCCGACGCCGAAGTGCCTGGCGAACGAGGCCGTCACCGTGACCTCGCCCTCCTTTGCCGGCAGTCGGCCCGAGGTGATGGTGACCAGGCATGCGAGGCGGGGGTCAGTCCAGGCGGCCTGGTGCAGGTTCGCCCGAACGAATCGGCTGCCGGGGTGGGTGCCGGCGTGGGCGCCGGGGTCGTCGATCCGGAACCGCGCGTCGTCGGCGTCGCGCACGGTGGCGAGCCGGTCCCCGGGCGGCAACGCCGCGGCGAGGTCGGCCCGCGCCTGCTCGACGTCGGGCAGACGGGCCGGCCAGCTCGCGTCGGGGTCGACCGGACTGGTGTTCTCCGCGTCGGGGCTCTGCGCCATGGGGAGTCCGAAATTCCAGCCGGCGAACCGTGCCTGCAGTTCGGGGTGAGTGCCGAGCTTGCGCCAGACGTGCTGCGAAGGGCCGTCGTCCGCCGATCGGGCGATGACGTCGACGGCGGAGACCATGAGGACCGGTAGCCCGATCATCACGGCGACCAGCAGCGTGCGGCCCTTGGCGCGCAGCGCGTCGCGTCGGGCGACCCGCAGGGCGGCCCGGCCGGCGGGGAATCCAAGCTTCGTCACCGCTCGGCTCCGCCCGGTGTGCTCCCGCTGTCGCCGCTGCTGTCCCCGTCGCTCGGTCCGGGGTCGGTCCGTCCGGGGCCGAACGGTGGGCCGTCGGCAGATCGGCTCCCGTGCGGGCGGGTCGACGTGCTGTCGAGCAGGGACTCGGGGGCCGACGGTTCGCCGGTGGAGTCGACCACTATGCCGTCCCGCAGGAACACCACCCGGTCGGCCCACCCGGCGTGCCGCGCCTCGTGGGTGACGAGGAGGCCGGCGGCGCCGGCGTCGCAGCGGGCGCGGAGCACCCGCATCACCTCGCTGCTGGTCGCCGAGTCGAGCGCGCCGGTCGGCTCGTCCGCCAGCACGAGCCGCCGGGGGCCCACCAGCGCCCGGGCGATCGCGACGCGCTGCTGCTGGCCGCCCGACATCTGGTCGGGAAACCGGTCGGCGAGCTCGGCCACGCCCACTTCGGTCAGGGCGGCCACGGCCTCCTTGTGCGCCTTGCGCGTGGCCACGCCGTCGAGTTCCCGGGGGAGCGCGACGTTCTCGGCCGCGGTCAGCGCCGGAACGAGGTTGAGATCCTGGAAGACGTAGCCGAGGCTGCGTCGACGCAGCGCCGCGAGCGCCTTGGTGGACAGCCGTCCCAGCGCCGTCCCGTCGACGAACACCTCGCCCGACGTCGCGATGTCGAGCCCGCCCGCCAACGTCAGCAGGGTGGACTTGCCCGAGCCGGACGGGCCCATCACGGCGACCAGCTCCCCGGGGTAGACGACGAGGTCCAGCCCGCGCAGCGCGACGACCTGGGTCGCGCCACCGCCGTGGACCCGGGTCACGCCGCGCATGCGCAGTACCGGGGTCGAGGTGGGAGGGGCCGCGCCGGGGGGCGCGGGCTCCGGCATGCGGGGGGGCGCGATCGAGGTCATCGTCCGCTCTTTTCGGTCGTGGCCGCGCCTGGGCGGCCTGGCGAGGACAGCGCCGTGGTCGGTGCGGCCGGCGCGGGAGCACCGCTCGGGCTGGCGTCGGTGGGGGCAGCTCGGCGGGCCGTCCGCTCGAGCCGGGCCTCGACGTGGTCGAGCCAGCGGATCTCGGCCTCGGCGGCGAACACGAGGCTGTCGAGCACGAGCAGCCAGGCGGTGTCGTTCGACTCGTCGGCCCGGCGGCTAAGCCTGGTGTACTGCTGCACCGCGCGCATCGTCTCGGTGCGCTGGCGCTGCACGACCGCCTGCACGTCGACGCCGGGCAGCGTGACGGCGAGCGCGAGTTTGATGGCCAGCTCGTCTCGGGCCGGAGCGTGGCGGGTGACCGGCGCCGACCACCATTTCTCGGTCTCGGCGCGGCCGGTCTCAGTGAGCTGGTAGACGGCTGTCTGGTCATCGGCGTTCCCGGCGGTGTCCGCCGGCTCGACGAGCCCGTCACGTTCGAGCCGCTGCAGCGTGGTGTAGACCTGCCCGATGTTGAGCGGCCAGGTCGAGCCCGTGCGTGTCTCGAATTCCGCCCTGAGCTGGTAGCCGTACATCGGGCGCTCGGCGAGCAACGCCAGCAGCCCGTGTCGGATCGACATCACGCCTCCCAGGTACCTGCGGGGTACGGCATACCTGGTATTCACATACTCGGTATGGTCCGCCCCTCCTGGGACACCATACGCGGTATGGCATACCCAGTATCTACCCGCGGGCCACCGGAATCAGGCACCTCCGGACCCGGGCGCCCCGGCTCCCGGGTCTGGACAGCCCCCGCCGGGCGGTGGCCGGCGGGGATCAGAACCAGCCGCGGCGGCGGCCGAGGTGCTCGAGCTGCTGGTGGAGCAGGCCGGTGAGGGCGTGCCGGTCGGTGTCGTGGTGGGCGAGGCGGAAGCGGCTGAGCTCGTCGCGGCCGGAGGACAGCAACCCGCCGCGGCGGTCGGCCTCGAGCACGACGTCCATCCCGGCGCCGTCGACGAGGAAGGTCACCTCCAGCTCGGAGATCCGCCGGGCGTACTCGCCGGCCGGCTTGAGCTCGATCTCCTGGTAGAAGGGCAGCTCGGAGCCGTGCAGCCGGCCCTTCTCGACGTCCGCGGACTTGAAGTGGAAACCCAGGTCGCCGAGCGCCGCCAGCACCGCCTCCTGCACCGGCAGGGGATGCACGCCCACCGGATCCAGGTCGCCCGGGTCGACCGCGCCGGGAATCGCCAGCTTCGTCCGCACGCCGATCTTCATGCCGTGCAGGTGCCAGCCGCCGACGTCGGTGATCGGCGTCTGCCACGGCACGGGCAGCTCGAACCGGCCGCTGATCTGCTGGCCCGGGTTGATGGTGAAGCCCCCGCCGACCTGCTGGGTGCCGAAGGTGACCTGCTCATACCAGGTCGAGTCGTCCCGCTCGACCTCGACCGTCGCCTCCAACGCGACGAGGACCTTCTCGATCTCCTGGTCGACCTTGCCGCCGGTGATCGTCGTCGTGCCGGTCACGACCTGACCCGGCAGCGTCTCCGGACGGTCCAGCACGGTCTCGACCTCGGCACCCCCCACGCCGAGCCGCGACATGAACCGCTTCATCCCCATCGTGCGTCCGTCCCCTTCGTCGACTGATCCCGGCGCCGTCGCCGGGAGCGTGCCCGTCCGTCGCCGCGTGATGGCGCGACCGCCGGACACGCTCTCACATCTCTACGACAGCCCGACCGAGGGAAACAGCCGCAGGTCGGCAAGGTGACATCGGTCGGGACGCTCGGGACAGTCCGTGACGAAGGCGGAGGACGCCGACGGGGCGGGGCATCCGCCTGCGGGGCGAACCGGTACCATTCCGCTTCGTGACCTGCATCGTCGGGGTTCAGCAGGACGGCCGGGTCGTGATCGGTGGGGACAGCGCCGGTGTAGCCGGTTGGTCCATCACCGTGCGCGCGGACACCAAGGTGTTCCGTAACGGTGAGTTCATCATGGGCTTCACCGACTCGTTCCGGATGGGCCAGCTACTCCGCTACAGCCTCGTCCCGCCCGTGCCACAGGACTGGGACCTTGACCGGTTCATGGCGACCGACTTCATCGCGGTCGTCCGCGACTGCCTGCGCGAGGGTGGGTTCGCGCGCAACGACTCCGGCAACGAAAGCGGCGGGCTGTTCCTCGTCGGGATCCGCGGGCACCTCTACCGCATCGACTCGGACTACCAGATCGGCCGCAGCGTCGACGACTACTACGCCGTCGGCAGCGGCGACGAGTACGCCTGCGGCTCCCTGCACAGCACCCGCGGCCTCGACGCGGAGCAGCGCGTGCAGCTCGCGCTGGAGGCCGCCGCCCACCATTCGACGGGCGTCTGCCCGCCGTTCCACATCATCTCCTCCGACGACGTCTACGCCCCCGACGGCTCCGTCAACGCCGGCTGACCACCGTCGGTGGGATCAGCCGTGCGCGGTCATTCTGGCGTTGTCCCCGGCTTGGCGGGCCGCCTCCGGCGTTGGCGGAGTGCGTGGATGGACTCGACGTGCCGGGTGGCGCGGGCGAGGATCCCCGCCGGCTGCGGCCCGGGGACGATGGGTGGTGCTCCGACGAGAACCCGGCCGTCGACAGTGCGTGCGGTGACGGTGCCATCCGTGTCCCGGCTGAGGCTGATGTTCTCGTCGTGCACCGCCCGATGATGGGTCGAGCAGAGCAGCAGCAGCCGATCGATGTCCGTGTCGCCTCCGCGGCCCCACCAGGTGAGGTGGTGCAGGTGCAGCCAGCGGGTATGCCCGCAGCCCGGGTACTGGCAGTGGCCCTGGTCGCGCAGGTAGACGGCGTCACGCAGCCGCTGTCCGGGGAAACGGTGCCGCCGGCCAAGGTGCAGCGGGTTGCCGTCAGGGTCGGTGACCAGAGCGCGGATCAGCCCGTCGCAGCCCAGACGCTCCAGAACGTGCCGCGACAGCCCGACGCCCCCGTCGACCTGCGCCCACGCCCCGGTCCCGATCCGCGCCACCCCCCACAGCCCCTCGGCGCTGCTTTCCGACCCGGCCGGGTCGCATGCCCTGTCTGCGGGGCTTTCCTGTAGGTCCGCGGCGTCGTCCCCACCGCCTGCATCATCGGCGGCCATGGTGCCGTCGTCTGTGGTGAGTTGCACGGTCAGGGTGTGCCCGGGGTTCATCAGGCCCGGAGCGGGCCGGTCGAGGAACCCGTCAGCCAACGCGACCAGCGCGTCGGCGTCACGCTGGCGATCCCGCCCCGCCCCGACCCTCTCCCCGTCCGCCGGCATCCCATCGCCCACCGCATCACCCGCACCCGCATCGCCCGTGCCGGTGCCGCCCGCGGCGGCTTCGCAGTCTGATGCTTCGCCGTCGGCTGGGGGGTGGTCGGGGGCGAGGGGGGCGGTGTCCTCCAGGCTGGTCCGGGCGGCGTTCAACGCCGCGATCAGCCGGGCACCCTCGTCCGCGGACAACACCGCACGCAGACGCAGCATCCCGTCGCCGTCAAACGTCCACGTCACCCGCCGTGCCGCCTGACGGGTCTTCGGGTCCCCGTTGGCCTGCCGGTAGGAACGGACGAGACGTTCCATCTGCCCCGCCGAGCAGCGCCGAGCCCGGGTCAGCCACATGCCTTCGGTCGCGGAATCGGCGACCCGGGTCACCGCGCGGACCTTCGCATACGACAGCATGCCCGCCGCGAACGCCGCGCGGATCAGCGGAAGGCCCTCCAACGCCCGGGCGGTGGCGACCTGTTCGCGGGCGGTGCGCAGGCCGAGGCCGCACCGCCACGCCAGCCAGTGCGCACACGAACCCATCCCGACCCCCGACCAGCCCCCACGCCGATCGAACGCCGCCACTGCCAGCAGCCACCCACACGTCGCCGCCGCGATCCGCCCCGCCCACCGGCAGATCACCTCCTCCACCTCCTCCAACGGCACCGCCTCGACATCCACGCCGATCAGCGCGGACACCTCCGACGACAGGAGGGACGGCAGGGGAGGAGGGGACGTGGACGCTGTGCTCATCAGGATCACCGGGCCAGAGGTGTCATCGGTCGACGGACACCGGCATCGTCGCACCCGGCACCGACAAAAACCCACCACAGGATCAACCAGGGCGGGTCGGATCGCGGCGGTGCGGGAAGGCCCTCCGATGCTGCAACCAGTACCACACCCAGAGACGACCTTGATGTTCCGCGGAACACCGCCACACACCACCGTGCGGACCCGAGCCCCTGCCCCGGCGGGCATGTGCGGATCGAGACAGCGGCTGCAGCGCGGACTCGGCGCTGCGCACGCTCCACACGTACACCCCGGTCGGGTTGACGCCGCTCCACTTCGGGTCGGTGCGGATCAGCTTGTCGGTGTGGCAGGGCGTGGGTGGGTCAGCGACGCAGGCGCTCCACGGCCAGTGCGGCGAGCGCGCGGGGGCCGGCGACCGGGGTGAAGCGGTCGGCGGCGGCGCTGAGCGCGGCGTACTCGTCGGCGGCGAGGTCGAGGTCGGCCGCCGCGGCGTTGCTCTCCACCTGGGCGACGCCGGACGCCCCCGGGATCGCCACGACCTGCGGATGGCGGATCGCCCAGGCCAGCGCGATCTGGGTGGGGCTCGCCCCGTGCGCGGCGGCGACCTCGCGCAGCACGTCGAGCAGGGGCGTCGCCCGGGCGAGGTTCTCGGTTCCGAACAGCGTGTTGGCGCCCCGAACCCGTCCGCTCGGGCGGTTGGTCACGTCGTAGCGGCCCGACAGCAGGCCCTGGGCAAGCGGGCTCCAGGCGATGACGATCCGGGACTCGCGGGCGGCGAAGTCGAGCAGCGCGGCGCCACGGCGCGGCCGGGCCAGGCTGTACTCCACCTGGTTGGACAGCACCGGCGCGCCGAGGGCCGCGTCGGCCTCCTGCCAGCGGGCCAGCGAGTAGTTGCTGACCCCGACGTCCCCGACGAGGCCCACGGACCGCAGCGCGGCCATGCCCCGCATCGTCCAGCGGTCCCGGATCGCCGGGTTGGGCTGGTGCACCTGGTAGAGGTCGAGGTGGCGCACTCCGAGGCGGTGCGCGCTGGCGACCGCGCGCTGCTCGACGACCGGGCCCACCGGCACGATCGGCAGGAACTTGGTCGCCACGTACGCCCGGTCGAGCGCGCCGGGAACCGCGGCCAGCGCCGCGCCGAGGATGCGCTCGCTGCGTCCCAGGCCGTAGACCTCCGCCGAGTCGAACAGGGTGATCCCGAGCTCGAGCGCCCGGCGGACGATGAGCGCGGCGTCGGTGTCGGCGTAGCGGCTGCCGTAGCCCCACTGCCCGGACCCGAACTGCCAGGTACCCAGACCGATCTTCGAAATCCTCTTCGGACTGGTGGTGACGGTGCCCTCCACGTAGCGCATTCGCCCAGTGAACGCCATCCTCCCCACGGGACGCGAGAGGAGGTGTCACGCTGGTGACCTGTTACGGTCACGCGCGCATGGTGTCCCGTGGGTGACAGCGCCCGCGTGCCCGGAGTGTTCGGCTGGGCAGGTGGGTAGCTGCTACCTTGCCCGCAGTCCGATTCGTGCGTGGATGCGGGCGCAGGCGGTGGGCCGGGCCGCCGGCCGTCCCGGCAGGCGTCGGGGCGGCGGCAGGCGAGTGGAGGGAGCGCGTTGGTCACCCAGTTCAGCCGCGGGCAGAAGGCGCAGCTCTCGGCGGTCACCCAGAGCACCGACCTGTACGTCGGGATCCAGATCAGCGCGCCGGGGGAGTGGGACGTCTCCTGCTTCGGCCTGGACGGCGACGACCGCCTCTCCGACGACCGGTACTTCGTCTTCTTCAACCAGCCCTCCTCGCCGGAGAAGTCCGTCGAGCTCCTCGGCCCGCAGGCCGGGGACACCCAGGCGTTCCGGGTCAGCCTCGACCGGGTGCCCGCCTCGATCGGCCGGCTGTCGTTCTGTGCGGCGCTGGACGGCGTGGGCAGCGCCGCGGCGATCACGTCGGGCTACCTGCGCATCGTCGTCGGCGGCGCCGAGGTGCTGCGCTACTCCTTCACCGGCGCCGACTTCACCAGCGAACGCGCGGTGATGATCGGCGACCTCTACCGCAAGGGCGTGTGGCGCGTCGCCGCGGTCGGCCAGGGCTTCCAGGGCGGCCTCGCCGAGCTCATCCGCTCCTACGGCGGCGAGGTCGCCGAGGAGGAGCCGCCCCCCGCCTCCGCCGCACCGGCGCCGCCGAGCTTCGCCGCCCCGCCGGCCGCGCCGCCCCGCCACAATCAGCGCAAGGCGCCCACCCCGCCTCCCGGCGCGCCGGGTCAGCCAGCCCCGGCCGGCGGGCCGCCCCCCGCCGGCCCCGGGTACGGCGGCGCGCCGGTGCCCGGCGGCATGCCCGGCGCCCAGCCGCCGGTGGGCGCGTTCGGTGGTCCCGAGCCGCTGCCGTCGCAGGTCCAGCCGACCCCGCCGGGGGCGATGAACAGCCTCGCCCCGTACCGGGAGGTGCCGACGGCCGGGCGCTGGACCCAGCAGAACGGCAAGCTGGTCAAGGTCACGCTCGGCCCGGACGCGCTGGCGCTGCGCGGGTCGATGGTCGCCTACCAGGGCAACGTCGAGTTCGACTACAAAGGCGGCGGGCTGCGCGGCCTCATCGAGGGCAAGCTGACCGGTCAGAGCCTCAAGCTCATGACCTGCAAGGGATCAGGCGAGGTCTTCCTCGCCCAGGACGCCGCGGACCTGCACATCGTCGAGCTCGGCAGCTCGTCGCTGTGTATCAACGCGAAGAACCTGCTGGCGATGGACGCCACCGTCCGCACCGAGGTGCGCCGGATCGAGAGCGCCGGCATCCCCGGCGGCGGCCTGTTCCACTTCGAGGTCTCCGGGCCGGGCTCGGTGGTCGTCATGACCAAGGGATCGCCGATGACCCTGCCCGTGCAGGGCCCGACGTTCGCGGACATGAACGCGCTGGTCGCGTGGACCACCGGCATGCGGGTCAGCGTCTCGACGCAGGTGCGGATCTCCCGGCAGATCTACGCCGGCAGCAGCGGGGAGGCCCTGGCCCTGCAGTTCATGGGGTTCGCCGGTCATTTCGTCGTCGTCCAGCCGTACGAGGTCTGAGCGTGACGACGATCGCGGGAGCGTGCCCGGCGGGTCGCCCGCCGGCGGGAGGGAGCGGGCCGTGCAGGGCAGCCTGATCCAGCACTACGGGCCGACGCCCGTCTTCGAGCGGATGAGCAAGCACGGCTCCAAGATCGCCAAGGTGGTCATGAACCCCGGGCAGGATCTGTTCGCCCGGGTCGGGTCCATGATCGCCTATGAGGGGCTGATCGACTTCAACCCGCAGCCGCCGCAGCTCGGCCGGATCGCGTCGTCCTGGGCGACCGGCGAGGGCGTGCCGCTGATGACGGCGACCGGCCAGGGGTTGCTCTACCTCGCCGACTACGGCAAGGAGGTCATCGTCGCGCAGCTCGCCGGCGAGGGCCTGTCGGTCAACGGCAAGAACATCCTGGCCTTCGACGCGGCGCTGGAGTGGAAGATCGAACGCGTCCGCGGCGTCACGATGCTGTCCGGGATGGGGATGTTCAACGTGGTGCTGCGCGGCCATGGCTGGGTCGCCCTGACCGCGAAGGGCAACCCGATCGTGCTCGACACCCGGGAGGCGCCGACGTTCGTCGACACCGACGCCCTCGTCGCCTACACCGACGGCCTGCGCGTCGAGCCCCGGCGCACCGCCCGCCTCGGCGGCCTGATCGGGCGCGGCTCCGGCGAGGCCTTCCAGCTCGGGTTCTCCGGGCAGGGCTTCGTCGTCGTCCAGCCGAGCGAGGACGAGCGGCCGAACATGTCGCTGCGGGGCTGACGCGACATGGCATCCGGTGACGGCATGCGCCTCCTGGACGGCGCGCGGATCGTTCGCGGTGGGCGGTTCGTTCGCGGTGGGCGGTACTTGGACGGCGGGCGGTTCGTTGACGGGATGAACGGCGGCGGCGCGCGCCGGGCGCTGCGGACGGCGGAGAGGACTGCGACATGACGCAGGGCGGAGCGTACGGCGGTCCGGGCGGCCCCGGTTACCCGCCTCCCGGTCCGGGCTATCCGGGTCCGGGTGGCGGCTACCCGCCGGGTCCCGGCGGTCCCGGTCAGGGTGGCTACCCGGGCGGTCCCGGCCAGGGTTATCCGCCCGCGCCCGGTCAGCCCGGCCCCGGCGGGGGCTACCCGGGCGGTCCGGGTGGGCCGGCCGGCGGGATCCGTAGCAGCCTCCTCGACAATCCAGAACGGCCCTCCGACGAGCCGTTCTCCCTGCAGAACAGCAAGATGCTGCGGGCGACACTCGGCGCCCGCGGGATGCGTGAGTTCTACGCCCGCAAGGGCGCGATGGTCGCCTACCAGGGTGCCGCGAACTTCGACGCCCACTGGGAGGGCTGGGGAGGGCACTTCCGCAGCTTCTTCAGCGGCGGCGAGGGCCTCAACCTCATGCAGGTCTCCGGCTCCGGCTCGGTCTTCCTCGCCAACCAGGCGCAGGACATCCACATCCTCGACCTGGCCGGCGACGGGCTGACCGTCGACGGCAAGAACGTCCTCGCGTTCAACTCCGACCTGAACTGGGACCTGGTCCGGGTCGACAGCCAGGTCGGCATCGCCGGCGTCGGCTCCTACCAGGTGGAGCTGCGTGGCAACGGCAAGGTCGCGGTCTGCACGTCGGGCGCGCCGCTGGTCATGCACGTCACCCACCAGAACTACTACTTCGCCGACGCGGACGCCGTCGTCGGCTGGTCGACGAACCTGCAGGTGTCGATGCAGGCGGCGGTGACGTCCTCGGCGGTGTGGCGGCCGCGCGGCAACACCGGGGAAAGCTGGCAGATGCAGTTCAGCGGCGAGGGCTTCGTCATCGTGCAACCCTGCGAGCTGCTGCCCCCGTACAACGCGCTGGCCGGCGCCGGCGCGGCCGGTCATTTCGGTCTCGGCCAGGGCGGCTTCGCCGGCAACCAGCTCGGCGGCCACCACGGCCAGGGCGGCCAGGGCGGGCCGGGCGGTGGCTTCGGCGGCGGCGGTTTCGGTGGTTTCGGCGGCGGCGGCATGGGCGGCCTGTTCGGCAACCGCTGACGCCCTCGGGTTGGTCGGCCGGCCGACTGCGCCGGGGCGGGCGCGGCGCTACGTCGCCGGTGGTCGACGCGGGCGGGGCAGCGCGCTCGCCCGCGAGAGCAGGAACACCCCGCCCACGACCAGGATGGCGGAGACCGCGACGCCCGCGATGACCCCGGACCCCCTCGGAGCGGGGACCCCGAACACCAGGACGCCGAGTGCGTACGCGGCGGTCGGGTTGGTGATGTTCATGGCGGTGACCGCCGCGGTCAGCGGACCGACCGCGTAGGCCATCTGACCTAGACACAGGCTCGTCAGTGTCACCCCGCACAGGGCATAGGCGAACCAGTGCGTCACTGTCGCGTCGAACCCGTTGTCGAGGGTTTCGTCGGTCGCCTGCTTGAGCAGCAGCGCGCTGAGCGCGAAGAACAATCCGGCGGCGACGCCGAACAGCGCCGCCCGTGCCGCCGGTCCCCGCCCGCGCGACGCGGCGACCAACGCCGCGGCCAGCGTGGCGATGGCAATGATCGCCAACACGAGGCGTTCCTGGTCGAGCGGCGGGCGGGTGGGTAGCCGATCCTGCACGCCGAGCAGCAGTGCGAGCCCGGCGCAGATCGCCGCAATGGCCCACCAGGCCGTGCGGGCCATCCGCAGGCGGGTGCCCACCAGCCCGAGGGGGAGCGCGAACAGTAGCTGGGTGACCATGAGCGGCTGCACCTCGGCGAGCGATCCGAGATGCAGCGCCAGGGCCTGGGTGAGGAAGCCGGCGAGGTTCGTCAGCCAGCCCACCAGCCATAACGGCTCGCGGACGAGGTCGAGCAGATGCCCGAACCCGGGCACGGCCATGTCGTGGTCGTCGCGGGCCGCGAACCGGCTGCGGCCCGCGGCGCGCTGTTGGAGAGCAGCCGACGACGCCAACAGGAACGCGGCGAGCAGCGCGAGCGGGATGAAGAGCGGCACGGGCGGTGTGGGCGATCAGTGGGTGCGGTCCCGGCCGGCGGCGGCCGGCGCGGGGCGGGGCAGCGGTCGCGTCGCGGCCGCGCTGCCGTCGCGGGCACCTGTGCCCAGACCGCGGCTGGGCCCGGGACCGACCGGCTGAGGATGATCATCCGGGCCGGGCACGTTGGAGTCTATGGCCCGTAATGTACCGGTCCAGCCTGGTCCGGACCCGTGGCCTTGGCGCCGGTCGAGCGGCCTTACCACCCGAACCGGCTACCTCGCTGCGTGTCATCGATATGGGCCCCGTCCGGGCTGGTCACCCGTACGTTGTCACTTGCCCGCGCATGACAGGAATGCGGGACCGATCGGGCCTTCCCGTCCTTGATTTCAGGCAGGGGGGCGGGCCCGCGGTGACCTGTTCGGGGGGGAAGGACGGCGATGCTGACGCCGGTGCTGATTCTGGGGGGACTAGTACTCGTGCTCGCGGCGGCGGTGGGACTGACCCGCCACACGCCCGACCCCGAGACGTTCCCACCCGACCGAGATCCATACGAGCAGTGGGCGACGTCGACCGTCGACGCCGACGCCTGGGGACCGCTGCCCGAGCGGACCCGCAAGGACGCCGGTGTCGGTCCTCCCGACGCCGACGAGCCCGTCTCCGCACCTACTGCCACTCCTGCCACTCCTGCCACTCCCACGTTCCCGCTCATTCCGAGACCCCGCCTGGCCGTGTCACCGCCCGCCGGGGTCCCGTCCGCCGCCGTTCCGTCTCCCGCCGTTCCGTCCGCCGGCACTTCGGCGGAGCCGGCGCCGGCTGCGGTCGCCGCGGGGGATAGCGCGAGCGCCGGAACCAAGGCCGCCTCCGCGGCGCCGGCTGTCGCCGCGTCCGGAGACGACGCGGGAACGAGCGAGCCGAGTACCCCCGCTCCGGACGAGGGCGCGCCCGCCCCGACGGGCGACGACGCCCCCGGCGACGCCGGGCGGGAGAACCCGGCCGCCGAACCCGAAAGAACCCCCGCGCCGAGGACCGTGCCCCCGTCCTCTCGGCCGGCGGCGCCCCCGCAGCTCCCGCAACCACGGACCCCGCCGGCAGCGCCGGCGCCGCGCCATCCGTCGGCCCCGGCGGGATGGCCGCGGCATGCGTCGCCGTCCGCTCCGCCTCCGCGGCTTCCGGCGGAGTCCACGCCGCCGGGCGCCGCCCCGAGGCGGGTTCCGGCCCAGCGGTCACCCCTCGCGCGTCGGCCGCCATGCCCCCGGCCGACGCTCGTCCCGCGCGGGCGCTCGTCGCCCGCCGGCCCGCCGCCCGCGCCGGTGACCGGCACCGACGGCTGACCGCTGGGCACCCCCCGGCGCGGGCGGGCGGACCGGGTCGCCCCCGAGCGACCCCACCGCCGCCCGCGCCGGGCAGGGACGGTTCGCCGGCCGCGGCGCGCACGGTCCCGGTAGCTGTGGCCGCACCGGTAGCGTGGCGGCACTGCAACCGTGCCGTGGACGCAAGGAGCGCGCCATGCCTGTCGGGGACCGCCGCATCGTCGACCTGTCCCACCCCATCGTCGACGGCATGGTGACCTACCCGGGCCTGCCCGGTCCGCGGATCTCCACATGGACCAGTCGGGCCGCCTCGGGGGAGCGGCTCGCACCCGGGGTGTCCTTCCACATCGCCGCCGTCGACCTCGTCGCGAACACCGGGACCTACCTCGACGCCCCGTTCCACTTCCACGCCGACGGCCCGGACGTCGCGGCGCTCGATCTGGCCCGGCTGGTCGACGTGCCGGCCGTGGTGGTCCGAGCGGGCGGGGCACGGGCCGTGGGCGCCGATCGGCTGCCGGCCGCCGCCGAGCTCGCCGGGCGGGCCGTGCTCGTCCACACGGGCCATGCCCGGCACTGGGGGAGCGAGGCGTACTTCGGCCCGGCGCCGCACCTGACCCGGGCGGCCGTCGAGGCCCTCGTCGCCGCTGGCGCGCTGCTGGTCGGCATCGACTCGCTGAACATCGACGACGTCGACGACCTGGCCCGTCCCGCCCACCAGGATCTGCTCGGCGCCGGCATCCCGATCGTCGAGCACCTCACCGCCCTGGACGAGTTGCCCGACGGCGAGCCGGTCCGACTCACCGTGCTGCCCGCGCCCGTGCGCGGCATGGGCACCTTCCCCGTGCGCGCCGTCGCCGTGGTTCAGACGGGCTGCCTGTCGCCGCCGGGCAACATGGGATCAGTACCCTCGGTGGGCGGTCCGCGAGGCCAGCACGTCATGCAGAATGTTGACGCGTCGCTGCAGATAGCGGGTCTGCGAGCCGAACCAGCCTGGCGCCCAGAACCAGGACGTGAAGACACCGACCCGGGTCGGTGAGCCGACGAGCGCATGCGCGGCGTTGAGTCGTTTGGCTGTGGCGCCAAGGCCGACGAGGCCCCAGATTGGGATGATCTGGTTCCACCACTGGCTGTTCGCCGCGCGCGGCTGGCCGAGGATTGTGGACAGCTCGCTGTTGATCCTGTCGTACCAGATGAAGTAGTAGATCGAGAATGTGATCATGCAGAGCCACCACAGGCCCCACGCGCCCTGCTTGCGGGGGATGGGGGGAGTCGCGCCGAACGGAGGCTGAGTCGAGGCGGCGGCCCAGCCGGGCTGGGGTGACAGCGGCGCATTCGGTGTCTGAGCCGGCCACAGGTCGGCGCGCGGCGCAGCCCTCTGCTCGCTGCCCGTCGGATAGTTTGCCTCGGTCATCGGACCCCCCTATGGATCGTCATGGTTCTTCCCGAAAACGGAAGATCTCCGGGGGACCGGAGTGTAGTCCGAACCGCGAAACTGCGAATAGCCCGAGGGGTCTTGGAGCCTGACAGACGTCGACCGCGCGGCACCAGTGCCGGCGTGTCCGGGGTGTCGCGACCGTCGCGTCTGCGCGCTGCCATCGCCGGTCGCCACCGTCAACGACGCCGCCATGGACATCCGGAACGTCGCGCACCAGGTCGGCGGTGATCTACGCGAACGTGAACTGAGGGGCGAACCCGTTCTTGATCAAAGCGGTGCCCGCGGACTGCAGGGAATTCATCGCGATGAACTGTTCACTGATGTCGGAGCCGTCGGTCCAGCAGGCTTCCAGGCTCCTCAAGAGTTGCGTGAACGTGTCGATGAACTCGTCCTGATCGGGTGCGCCTGACTGTTGGGGCGAGAAATCGTAGACCGCCGGCCTTTCTATGCTGGCGCCCGAGTACTCGAAGCCAGACCCCACCTGGATTATCGTCCTACCGTAGTAGATCTCCGCGAACGTGTAGTAATGCGCGAGCGTGCCTGGATCAAATGTGCCCTCCTCGGGCGATGCGCTGGTACCCTCGCCCTGCACGGTGATCTCGCTGATGGCGTTCACGGCATCCTCGACCGTGTCGATGGCGGACAGCAGGTCGGCATAACTCACCTGGTTCGGCACCGGGTACTGTGGCAGCGAACCTGTGGGGAAGACGGTCTCGAATCCAGTGCTGATCGCGTCGTAGAACTGGCCGATGGTCGGCTCTGCCGGCGGCGGGGGCGGCGGCGGCGCGTCCGGGGGCGGCGGCACAACGGGGCCCTTCTCCGGATACTCGATGGCCATGAACGTTCGCAGCGCCTGGTCTCCCAGCGGTGCCAGCGCGACGACCAGACCGGGATGGACGCCGCCGGGCAGTCCAACGGTCGGATAGACGGGAACGAGATCCGGTGTGGCGATCTCGCCCTTGAGTGAGGCTCCGGTGGCGGTGTACAGGTTGCAGACCTGGCCGAAATGCCCCATTTCCTGGACCGCCACGTTCCCGATGCCATAGCTCACGCTGCCCGGGGCGCCGCTGTCGGGGACGGACCACTGGGCGCACAGATACGGCGGAATGGTCGAGAACTCCAGCTGGATGGCGGTGAGCAGGGAGGCCTGCAGTTCGGGGACACTGTTGATCCCGTTCTTGACGGTCTCGCGAATCGTTCTTCTAGGTGACACGGAAACGTCCCCTTGTGTGTTCTGGGCGAGCCGTCGCCGTGTCCTGGCCTGGCGCGACGCCCGCGAAGCGGAGCAGGTCGACGATGCCGAAGGAGCCGTCCCGGCCGAGCGTCGGCTGCCATCCAGGGTAGACCGACCGGTAGGAGAGCGGATCGGCATTTGTCAATCCGACCGGCGTCTCGGCCACGATCCGGGTGCCGACCGGTCCGAGATGCCGTGACTCACCAAGCAGCTCGGCCTCCTGGAGGAGGTCGTACCAGAGATAGGCGGGCCCGGTGGAGTCGAGTTGCTGGTCGGTCAGCGGTGTTTCCCCGACCTTCCGGGCGACCGACTGCCCGGCCGGCAGGCCCAGGACCTCGCTGCGGAGCAGATTGCGCACGGCCAGCGATCCCAGCGGCCGGGCCAGCGCTCCCGGTTTGGCACCGGGCACCTCGCTCACCGGCAGATCCGCGGAGACCTCGCTCGGTCGACTCCCGGCCGGTCAACCGTCGGTCTGCAGCCAGGTGGTGGCGGACAGGGTCCGCGTGGAGGGGCCGTCGGGGTCGTCGTTGGGCCGGTTGCCGCGGGTGACGGACCGCTCGGCGATTCGCCAGCCCTGCGGCGTGCGGACCACGGTGTCCTGGTAGTCGCCCGATCCCGCGGTGCCGTCGCCGCGTATCACGAAGTACTTCGCCCAGACCCGCAGCGTGTCGTCGTCGACCCGGTGGACGGCGATGTCGGTGGTGTGGTGCGGGAACATCACCCGCCCGTACGGGAGCCCGCTGGTGACCTGCGCCAGCGGCGCCCCGCCCATCACCGCGTCGTCGGTGTACGCCGTCGGCGCGGCGCCGAGCGCGATGTTGTCGAACAGGTGCGGATGCTTGGCGAGCAGGCTGCACACCTCGGCGTAGGTGGCCGCGTCGACCGGCGCGATCCTCACGCCCACGGTCCCTCCCCGTCGGCGACGGCGCCCGGGCCGCCGTGGCGGGGGTGGACGGTCCGTCGGGCGACGCGCCAGCCGGCGGGGGTCTCGGTGAGCACGTCGACGACGTCGGCGCTCGCGACGCTGCCGTCGCCGGCGATCGTCACCAGCCGGCTCCAGGCAGCCAGGCCGCCGGGGACCAGCTTCACCTCCGTGTTGACGGTGTGGTGCGAGGGGGACGTCGCGCCATCGAGGGCCGGCGGGTCGACGAACACCTGCGCCAGCAGCTGTGCGTCATCGTTGTCGGCCGCATGGCCGTAGAGCGCGAGGACCTGCACCACCGCCGCGGCCTGTTCGCCGGTCGCGTCGCGCAGCGCGGCGAACGCGGCATACGTCTGCGGCAGGCGATGCTGCTCCACCCGCACGTCGGCACTGTCCCGCACGCCACCGGGCGGGTGGCCGCCGGCCCGCAGATGCCCCGCGATGTGGTCCGTCGTCATGGCCTGGACGTTAGTTCACCTGCGGACACGGCGTACCCGGTAGTCAGGAACGGGAGGGGAGCGACCTGCGGAGCTGGCCACGGCGCCCGGCCATGGCCTGGCCGCGCCGTCGACCCGCCTGCCGCGGGCTGGGCATCCGGCGCCTCGACCTCTTCGGCTCCGCGACCAGCGACGCCTTCGACCTCGACACGAGCGACGTCGATGTTCTGGTCGAGTTCGACGCCGACCGCTCCGGATTCGACTACCTCGGCACCTACTTCGCCCTCAAGGAGGGGCTCGAACGTCTGGGACGCGCCGTCGGCGTCGTCAGCGTCACCAGCATCCGCAATCCCTACTTCCGCGACCAGGTCCTGCGCACGAGGCAGCCTCTGTATGCCGCCTGACCCGCGCAAGTAAAGTCGCTCCAGACCTCGCCTCGGCAATTCCCGAACTCCCTCGGATAGTCGCCTTCCGGAACATCCTGATCCACGGCTACGCCACCGTCGACGACGCCCTCGTCTGGCAGGTGCTACAGGAGAAGCTCCCAGAGCTCGAACGGGTGGTCCGCAGGATGTTGGCCGACGGCTGATCCGCCCGCACGTACCCGGGAAGAGATGAGTGCGCGGAAACCCCGCTCCTGCCGCTGCCCATGGTCGGCGAGGGGTCAGCCGGGGGCTGCGACGCCGGTGGACGATGGAACCGACGACGAACCCGGCATGCGAGGCCTGCCGTGCGGTGGTGTCCACGCAGTGCTGCGTCATGCCGTCGCATCCTCGGTGTCGCGCCGGCCGCCTACCGGGCCACGTTCGCCGGCACCCGCTCGCCGGACGGCGCGGGTCGGACGGCTGTCGGCTGAGCTGGACGGCTGTCGGCTGAGCGGTTTGCCTGTCGGTCGAACCGGAGGCACAGCCGAAGGCGGGTGAAACCGGTGTGTAGGGGCGGTGATACCGCCGTTGTCTAGCGTCATGTTCAGCGCGCTCGCCACTGCGGGCCGCGACGCTTCTTCATCCGCACCGCCCTGCCCGCATCGCACCACCCTGCCCTGCCTGCCTCCCGTGGGAGCAGGCCCGCATCTCGTGGAAGGAAGTCGTGTGACACCAACGCCCGCGGTCCAGGCCGGCGGCCTGGTCAAGAGGTTCGGCGAATTTCGGGCCGTCGACGAGATCGATCTCGAGGTGCGCCACGGCGAGATCTTCGGAGTGCTCGGGCCCAACGGCGCCGGGAAGACGACGATGCTGAAGATGCTGGCCACGCTGCTGCCGATCGACGGTGGCCGGGCCGAGATCTTCGGCGTCGACGTCGCCGCCGAGCCCCACCGGGTCCGCCAGCTCATCGGCGTGACCGGCCAGTACGCCTCCGTGGACGAGGACCTCACCGCCGCCGAGAACCTGTGGCTGTTCGGCCGACTCCAGGGCCTGCGCTCGGCGGACGCGCGTACCACCGCGCGCCGACTGCTGGAGCAGTTCGGTCTGGGCGAGGCCGCCGAGCGGCGGATCTCGGCGTTCTCCGGCGGGATGCGCCGCCGCCTCGACCTCGCCGCCTCCCTCATCACCCGGCCGCCGCTGATCTTCCTGGACGAGCCGACGACCGGCCTCGACCCGCGCACCCGCGGCCAGATGTGGGACACCATCCGCGAGCTCGTCGACGACGGCTGCACCGTCCTGCTCACCACCCAGTACCTGGACGAGGCCGACCAGCTCGCCGACCGGATCTGCGTGATCGACCACGGCCGCAAGGTCGCCGAGGGCACGCCGGACGAGCTCAAGACCCAGGTTGGCGACTCGACCCTGCAACTTCAGCTCGCCCCCGGAGCCGATCAGGCGCTCGCCCGCGCGGTGGTGCGCCGCGTGCTCGGCGAGGAGCCGGTCACCACCCCCGAGTCCGGTCGGCTGAACGTTCCGCTCGACGTCGCCGACCGGGCCGCCGACGTGCTGATCGCGCTGCGCGAGGCCGCCGTCGCGATCGCCTCGGTCAGCGTCGCCAAGCCGACCCTCGACGAGGTCTTCTTCGCCCTCACCGGCCATGGCACCGCGACCGGTTCCGATGCCGGCGACCCGACCGATGCCGGCGACCCGACCGATGCCGGCGACCCGACCGATGCCGGCGACCCGACGGAGGCCGGCGGCCCGGCCGGAGCCGTCCCCGACCAGGACACGCCCAGCCTCGACGACACCGCCACGGAGATGGCCCGATGAACACCGTTCTCGCCGATCCGACCGCCGCGCCCCCGCGCCCGGCCCCGGCCGCCGACCCGGCCGCCGCCGTCGCCCGCACGCGGGCCCGCGTCGGTGTGGGGGACACCCTTACCCAGACCCTCGCGATGGCGTGGCGGGCGTTGAAGAAGATGCGCCGCAACCCGGAACAGTTCTTCGACGTCGCGCTGCAGCCGCTGCTGTTCACCGCGATGTTCGCCTACGTGTTCGGCGGCGCGATCTCCGGCGACGTCCACAGCTACCTGCCGCTGCTGATCCCCGGCATCGTCGCCCAGACCGTGCTCACCACCTGCATGGCCACCGGGACGCAGCTGCGGGAGGACATGGACAAGGGAGTCTTCGACCGATTCCGGTCGCTGCCGATGTCCCGGATCGCACCACTGGCCGGCCCGATGATCGCCGACCTGGTCCGGTACCTGATCGCGGCGAGCCTGACCTACCTGATGGGCCTGATCCTCGGCTACCGACCCGGCGGCGGGGTGCTCGGCGTGCTCGGCGCGATCGTGCTGGCGGTCCTCACCGGCTGGGCGATCGCGTGGGCGTTCACCTGGATCGGCACGGTCGCCCGCACCGCCCGCGGCGTGCAGGGCATCTCGATGATGATCCTCTTCCCGCTCACCTTCCTGTCCAACGCGTTCGTGCCGTCGAAGACGATGCCGGGCTGGCTGGAGACCTTCACCAAGGTCAACCCGGTGTCACATCTCGTCTCCGCGACCCGGGACCTGGCCAACAACGGCGTGATCACCGGGCAGGTGGGCTGGACGCTGCTCACCGGGTTCGTCGTGGTCGTGATCTTCATGCCGTTGTCGGTCGCCCGCTACAAGCGGCAGCTCTAGTCCGTGGTCCGGCGGGACGTCGTCGAGCCGCCCGGCCAGCCGTTCGACGAGCAGGCGCACCTCGTCGAGCAGCTGCGCCGGGCGCCGATCGTCATCGGCCGCCCGGACCGCCGGGAGCGCCCCGGGCTCCCGGCGCTCGGCGAGCGCCTCGACCCGCGCCCACCCCAGCGACGGGACCGTCGCGACGTAGGAGAACCGTTGCGCCAGCACGAGCAGCTCCACCGCCTCGCCCACCGTCGTCCCGGTCGGCCGGCCGTCGCGAAGGCCCCAGGCACCGAGCGCGAACAGCACCGTTCCGCACGCCGGATAGTCGATCGCGGCGTCGCCACGCCGCATCACGTCGACGCACCGGCGGAGACCGGAGCGGAACAGCTCGTCGCCGGTGGCGAGATCGCCGGCGGTGGTGGCGTGCCAAGTGAACGCGGCCAGGGCCACCGCGTCGCCGACGAGCGCCCAGGGCTCGACTCCGGTCGGTTCGACGCCGGGCCACCGCATCGCCCGCAGCCCCTGCGCCGCGTCCAGGTAGCGGCGCAGGCCGCCGGCGGCGTCGCCGCGGGCGAGATCGAGCTCCGCCCGACCGATCGCCGCCATCATCGCGCCGCCGTGCAGCGTGTCGCGGGGCGAGCCGATCAGGGCAAGGTACCGCTCGGCCGCGTCGAGCCGGCCGTCGTTGATGGCGTCGAGCGCCAGCAGCACCCGTAGCTGCGCGACATCGTCGTGGGCGCCGAGACGCTCCAGGACCGGCAGGGCCGCCCGGGCGTGGGAACGCGCGGCCGGCAGATCCCCGAGCTGCATCGTCAGTTCGGTGAGACGCGTGTGCATCAGGGCCGCCAGCCACGGCCCGTCCCGCGGCGCGACCAGTGCCAGCGCCCCGCTTGCGGCCGTGGCCGCGGCCTGCGCGTCGCCGGCGTTCTCCCGCTGATGGGCCAGCCACACCAGAGCGTGCAGGCGGGTGTGCCGGTCGGGATCGTCCGCCAGCCGCGTGAGCCGCGTGTCGGCGTCCGCGGTCGACGCCGCCGGAGCGAGGGCGAGCAGCACCCGCGCCGCACCGTCCAACGGCGGATCGTCCGCCGCTCCGGGGCCCAGCCGTGCCAACAGGTCGCGGACCGGCGGCGGGAGAACCCCGTCACTCATGAAGATCGCGGTTCTCGCCACGGCGGTCCCGGCGGCCAGCGCCGCCGGGACCAACCTGGGCGGCGGTGTCCAGCCGGACAGCACCGCGGTGACCGCGTCGATCAGCGTCATCATCCGGACGTGCTCGCCGCGGATCGTCCAGAACTGTTCGAGCACCGCCACCAGCCGCACGACCGTCTCGGCGTCGCCGCCGGCCAGCGCGGTCCGCAGCTCGTCGGCGAGGTTCGTCTCCTCGGCCGCGATCGCGTCGATCGCCGCGAACTGCCGCTCGCTGGACAGACCCCCGCCGTGTCGGCTCACGTGGCCGACTGCCCAGTCGCGCTGGGCGCGGCGCGCCGATGCCTGCTCGCCGGCCTCGGCCAGCCTTAGCCGACCGAACTCCCGGACCGTCTCCAACATCCGGTAGCGCACCCCGACGGCCGACTCGCGCACGCTCAGCAACGACTGGTCGACGAGGTTCTGCACCGTTTCCACGGGTTCGAAGCCGTCGACCTCCACGGGATCGAAGCCGTCGACGGGATCGGAGCTGTCGACGGGATCGGAGCCCGCGTCCGGGTCGGCGGGACCGGGGGCGGAGAGGACCTCCTCCGCCGCAGCGAGGGTGAAACCGTCCGCGAAGAGCGCGAGCCGGCGCAGGGAGCGCCGCTCCGGCTCCGCCAGCAGGTTCCACGACCAGTCGATCACCGCGAGGAGCGTGCGGTGGCGGTCCGGGGCGGCCCGGTCCCCGCCGCGCAGCAGGGTGAACCGGTCCGCCAGCCGCCGGTCGACGTCCTCCACCGACATCGCCCGGACCCGCGCCGCCGCCAGCTCGATCGCCAGCGGAAGCCCGTCGAGCCGGTCGACGATCCGGCCGATCACCTCACGGTCGAGCCGGACGGTGGGGCGGGCGGCGGCGGCGCGCTGGCAGAACAGCTCGATCGCGTCGGCGCGGGCCAGTTCCCCGAGCAGGTAGACCCGTTCGGCGCTGATCGCCAGCGGGGCCCGACTCGTCGTGAGTACCCGCAGGTCGGCGGTGGCCGTAACGAGGAAGGCGACCAGCTCGGCGACCTCGGCGACGAGGTGCTCGCAGTTGTCCAGCAGCAACAGGCCCGGCCCCCGGGCGAGCCGCGCGGCGATGCGGGCGCGCAGGTCGGCGCGCTGCGCCGGGGTCAGTACCCGGCGCTCGCCGATCGAGTCGCGGACCCCGAGCGCGGCACCGATCTCGCCGAGCAGGTCCTCGGGTGCCGTCACCCCGACGAGATGGACCACATGCACCACCGGCAGCGCGCTGTCCCGGGCGAGCAGGTACGCCAGGCGGGTCTTGCCGAGACCACCCGGCCCGATGATCGACACCACCCGGGACCGGTCCAGCAGCGCCCGCAGCCGGTCGACGTCGTGCCCGCGGCCCAGCAGTGCGGTGGCGTCGTACCGGATCCCGTCGCGAACGGGCCGGTCGAGGGCGAGCAGCTCGCGCTGGATGCGGGTGAGCGCCTCCCCGGGGCTGGTGCCCAGCCGCTCCCGCAGGTCCCGGCGGTAGCCCTCGAAGCGGTGCAGGGCCGCCCCGGGCCCGCGCACCGCGGCCTCGCTGCGCAGCAGGTCGGCCAGCAGGCCCTCGTCGTCGGGCCGCCCTGCGTGGGCCGTCTCCAGCAGTGGCAGCGCCTCGGGGTGCCGGCCCGCCCGGCTCGCAACCCGGGCCAGCAGCAGCCGGGCCGCCGCCAGATCGCGGCCGGCGACCCGGCGGACGTCGGCGAGCGTCCCCCGGTCGTCCGCGGGCACCGACGGCAGCGCCGCGCCGAGCTCGAGTGCCTCGCGGGCCCGTTCGGCGGCGGCCCGCGGATCGGCCGCGACGAGTCCGGCGGCCTCGGCCACCAGCCGGCCCAGCAGACAACTGTCGACCTGCACCGGTGGGAGGCCGAGCCGGTAGCCGACGCCGTCGCGCACCACCGCGCCGGCGCCGCAGGCCGCCCTGGTCCGGGAGACGACCACCTGCAGCCCCTTGGTCGGGTTGGCCAACGGCTCCCCGCACCAGATCATCTCGACCAGCCGCTCCGCCCGCACCGACCGCCCGTGCGCGGACGCCAGCGCCGCGAGCAGCGCCTGCGGCCGGTCGCCCGCCACCGGGGCGCCCTCCCAGCGCACCCCGTCCAGGAGGGTGAGACTCACGACCACGCTGATCAGTCTAGGTCGGCCGAACGCTGAGGGCCCGGCCCGCGGCGGACCACGGGCGATGATGTCGGGGTCGGCTTCGAGGTGGGGGCGGATCTCCGTTTCGAGATGGTGGTAGCGGTCGGCGGCGTAGAGGGCTGCCAGGGCATGCCCGGTGACGGTTTCGGTCAGCTCGCGGGCCAGCGCGCCGATGGGGCCGGTGGAGGGTTCGAGGGTGAGGTGGATGTCCTCGCCGTCGGCGACGAGTAGCTGGGCCAGGTGGCTGACGAGCGTGGATTTTCCGGCTCCGCTGGGCCCGTCGACGCTGATGAACAGGCCGCGCTGGTGGTCAGAAAAGGGCTGGAGGCGGGGCATCGCCGTCTCCTGAGGGTTGGCCCCGGAGTTCGTCCAGCGTGCGCGGCCGGCCCTCCGGGCTGGTGGCAAGGAGTGCGAAGAGCCGGGCGGTAACCAGGGCGTCGTAGGCGGCGCGGTGGGGCCGCAGCTCCGGGGAAAGCCCTTCGGCCAGACCGAAGGCCTCGACGAGCGCCCCGAGGCGGTAGCTGACCCGCTCTGGCCGAAGCCGGCGGGCCAACCGCAGCGTGTCGAAGGCCTCGGCCGGCTCCCAGTCAGCGAGTTTGCGACGAAGCACGCTCAGGTCCACCGGCGCGTTGTGGGCGACGATCTTGGCGTCGTCCAGAACCGTCCGCACCTCCTTCTCCACGTCGGCGAAGCTTGGGGCGTCGGCCACCATCTCGCTCGTGATGCCATGGATGCGCTGGGCGAAGCCGCTGATGGGCGTCTCCGGGTGCACCAGCCAGGTGACCGGCTCCCCGATGACGCCGGCCGTGATGGGGACGACTGCCAGCTCCACCAGGTCGGGTGGCCGCTGGCCGTTGCCCTCGAGGTCGACGACGACGAAGTCGCGGCTGTTCCAGTCACTCACGAGCTGCCTTCTTCCTGCTGCCATCCGATGTCGGCGCGCCCATGCCGTCCGAGGTAGTGAGGATGCCGGAGGTCGTGAACCTGGAAGCGCAGGGCATGTTGGAGGAAGTAGCGGGGCTGCTCATGGGGAAGGCCAGCGACGACCACGGCCCGGTCGTCGATGTCAATGATCTCCAGCTCTTCGGCGTCCGGCACCGTGGCGGCCAGAGCGGTGACCGCTTCCGCGGTCGGTCTGCGGTGGGCCTGCGCGCAGCGCCCGACCTGCGCCAGCGGGCAGATGTCGCACAGCTCCCGCACGCCGTAGTGCCCGTTGTAGTCGGGCAGGCCGTGCACGTAGGAGACCGCGCAGGAGGTCTTGCGAAAGACGGTGCCGCCGTCCAACGCCTCCAGGACCCGCTGCTCCAGGGTTTCCGGCACGATCTTGCGGCGAGCGGTGCCCGCGTAGGGCTCCGGCAACCCGGCTGCCTGGTAGTAGCTGGCGATCTGGTCCCGGTAGAACAGCCCGGTGAAGACGGTGGCGTCGGCGTGGCGGCTGAGGGCGGCGGCGCGGGCCAGGTGCTCGTCGGTGTCGTTGAGGCCGGGGACCAGGGGACGCCAGTAGAGCACCGTGCGGTAGCGCCGGGGTTGGACGCTCGTCGCCAGCTTCAGGGAGGCGGCGGCCACGGCCGAGGGGTACGGCTCGATGCGCGCCTCGTCGATGCCGGAGTAGGTGAACAAGAGCGTCACCTTGAGGTGCGCGAGCCGGTTCAGCCGCTCGCAGTCCTCGGGCCCCACCTGGTGGCGGGTGATGACGAGGACGTGGTTGGTCAGACCCCGGCGGTCCAGATCCTCCAGCACGGCGAAGGTATGCGGCTTCACCGCCGGGAGGAAGGGCTCGGTGGCCCGGTTGAAGAGCTGGACGGGCGTGACATCCGCCCGAAAGTACGGGTGGGCCACGAGCTGGGCCACGGCCTCGGCGTCGGACATGAGCGCCTGCGGCCGGCGCTGGTCCCACAGACCGTAGGTGTGGCGGATGCAGTAGGCGCAGTCCAGGGGGCAGCCCTGGATGTGGTTCAGGGAAAGCCCGCTCTTGCGGTACTCCACGACCTCGCGCGCCCGTGGGGGAAGTTGCTCGATCTGTCCGCTGGCCAGCAGCGGGACGAGGTGCTCACCTGTGCCCTCCAATGCCCCGTTGGGTCGGGGCGGTGACCTGTCTGAGTCGGAGGGTAGGAAGCGACCACGGCATCTGACCAGAAAGTTGCTAGGGATTTCTCGAATCTATGAGAGGCCAAGTGGTACAAGCGAAACTACGAGCCATCCGCAGGCGCTTCATCGGCAAGATCGTCGATGGTGCGATTGATGATCGCCCGCGCGGACCGGCCGTAGCTGGCGACGGCGGCGAGCTGCTCGAAGGCGCCCGCGTACAGCTCGATCTCCTGCGGCTGCCGGAGGTCAAGCGCCGCGCTGAAGGTCTCAATGAGCACCCGCTCGGCGTCGTAGATCCAAAAGCCGTGCCACGGCGAAGTGGCGTACTGCGTCTCGAAGCCGATGATCCCAAGCCGGACGTTGGGCAGCTGGGAGAAGGAGATCAGGCGGTCGAGCTGGCCGAGCATGACCTCGGAGGAACAGAGCCGGAACCGCAGCGCCGCCTCGGTCAGCACGAAGTGGAAGCGCTTGTCGGGGCGGTACAAGATCTCCTGCCGCCGCACCCGGGCAGCTACGGCGTCGTTGATGTCGTTCGGCAGCTTCAACCGGCGGATGCTCTCGGCGAAGCGGGCGCGGGCATACTCGGCGGTCTGAAGGAGGCCGGGGATCACTGTAGCCTCGAAGGCCCGGAAGAGGCGGGTGCGCGCGTCCCACTCGATCAGCTCCTGCTGCCGCGGCTTCAGGCCGGCGCGGAGGATGCGTTGCCACTCGGCGTGCTGCACTTCGAGGGTATGGAGGGCAGCCAGCAGGGCCTCGGCCTCTGGCTGGCTGGCGGTTGCCTCGGTCCAGCCCCGGATGTCCCCGTCTGTCGGGGTCTGCCGGCCGTTCTCCAGCTTGGAGACTTTCGACGGCGGCCATGACAAGGACTCCGCGAGCTGCCGGCCGCTGAGGCTGGCCGAGGTACGAAGCTCGCGGAGCCGTTTGCCGAGGGCGCTGCGCGCCTCCTGGACGTTAGACGCGTCCGAGGTGCTGCTGGGTGGCAAAGTCGTCCCGTCTGACGGCGTGGTGCCAGGCGGCATCACGCCACACGTTGTGCTGCACGATCTCGGCCGGGTCCTCGATGATCTGCCCGCCGAGGAAGCGGTCGGTCTCGTCGAAGTGCATCCGGACCAGCTTGGATGAGTCAAACAGCCAGTAGTCGTGGTGGGGCAGCCGAGCGGCCTCGGCTTGGTCACGTGGTAGGTAGCGGATGTCCTCGCCGGCGCCGTTCGTGAACTGCGCGCAGTACACGCCGAAGCGGCTGTAGTCGGTCAGCGGCAGGCTCACAACGCGGACCCGGGCGAACCGCCGGCCGGCCGCTGTCGCCTCATGGAGCATGTCCAGCCAGCTGCGCATCCACGGAAGATCGTCCGGCTCGCCGGCGAGGAACCGTTCCAGTGACTCCTGCTCGTAGGTCGCGTCGTAGGTGTCGCGGGCCTCCAAGCGGTACGCGGTGTGCTCGAAGGAGTGGAAGAGCTGCCGGAACTCGGGTCCGGGCGGGATGAGCTGGCGCAGTGCTCCTCCTCCTGCTCCAGGTACCGGCGGGCGTAGAACTTGAGGACGTCGTCCGGAATCTCGATCAAGGTTTCGTGATCGGGGACGGTGCCGATGTCCGCGAGCGCCAGGGGGTCGGTCACCTTCCACCCCTGCGCGATGTAGGTGACGCGGTCGGTGCGGTCGGTGGCGAACAGGGTGGGCGAGTTGTCAACCTGGGACTTCGGGTCCTTGCCGAGGAACCGAGCGCGCACGGGCCTACCTCCGTTGCTCGAAATCTTGCGAACCGTTCGCACTCATGGTCGTAGACGACATGTAACCCGTCAACAGCGGCCTCGCAGCATGACCACTGGCGCCTCGTCATCGACGGAGACACGCTGCCTCCGGTCCCGGCCCAGGCCCGAGCACTGCGTTCCGTAGATCCAGAGCTGGCCGCTGTCCGATTCTGCACGGCGGACGAGGCGGACCGCCTGCTGCGGCCGTATGTGTGGCGCCGAGTGGAGGCAGCCTTGGCTGCTCTCGCCAGCGGGAACGCTCGGTATCTCCAGGACGGGCACGGGTGACCCGGTCCACCTGCGATAATCTGGCTCCTACTGTGTGTCAGGCCTGTTGGCTCGGCAGTAGTTACGGGTTATACCCATGAACAGAAGCTGGGCCGCCTCTTCGGGCTTCTCCGTGCCGTCATCGTTCCAGAGAAGCCGCCAACCAGCTTGCTCTTCGACGAAGCGGGTAAACTCGTCGATCACCTGGTCGATGACCGAGAAGAATCCCTCCTCGTCGGTAGGCGGGTTGATTACCAAGGGGTTGAGCGCTACATAGCTCGTGGACGCGGCATCCCATTGGTAGACGCCGCGACGGTCGCCCGCCAGATTATACGGAGTCGCTTCGCGTTGTTCTTGCCCAGGCATGCACCGCCTCGGGATCACGGCGGGCGGCTTCCACGATCGCCGTTTTGTTGACCCTTCCGAGGAGATCGTAGTTCACGTCATTCCGCAGCTGGGTAGCTTCATAGTCCTCCCACCAGTCTTCTGCGTTCAGCGATGGCAGGTCGCGCAGAAACCGCTCCGGTACGAGCAGCACCGGCCGCTTGTTCGCTGGGTTAATGGGAAGTTCACCTGTCTCAACTCATCTTGGCAGGTAGGGCCGCCAGCCTGATGCCCGCGTGACCTGGACGGGCCAATCAGATTGTGCCGCTATCCCTCAGTATCGTCATCGTCCGGTGTGCTCCCGTCGAGTGGCTCGAGTACGAAGACCGGGATCCTGCGGTCGGTCTTGCGCTGGTAGTCGGCGTAGTCCGGGAACGCGTCCACCGCCCGGCGCCACCAGAGGGCCTTCTCCTCCCCGAACACTTCGCGGGCCCGGTACTGGCGCGTCACTGTGCGATCCTGGAGCTCGATGATCGGCTCGGCGAGCAGGCTCGGGTACCACTGCGGGTTGGTCGGTTGGGCGCCGTTGGACGCGACGGCCGCGTAGCGGCTCTTGTGCTCGACACGCATCACAGGTGTCTTGCGAACCTTGCCGGTCCTGGCGCCCCGGTAGGTCATCAGCACCATGGGCCGGTCTTTCATCGTGACGCCGTCGGTCGTGCCGGTGCGCACGATCTGCTCGACATGCTCGCGCACAAACCCCAATGCGCTCGGTTCGTAGTCACCCGCTATCGGATTACCCTGATCAATGCGCCCGGCCCGTCGCGATTCCGCGACCAGACCGGGCCGGCGGCCGTGTGGGTGGTCGGGGCGCCTGGTGTCCACGTTGCCGGTCAAGGTGTTGAGGATGGCGGGTAGTTCCGTCACCGTTTCGGCGGGCAGGCCGGTCACGGTCTCCTGCGCGAGAGCGCACCACAGGCTCTTGACCTGGTCGGCTACCGCCTTGCCGCGGCCGGTGAGTTCGACGACGCTGGCGCGCTTGTCGGATGGGGCGGGCGTGCGGCGGATGTGGCCGGAGGCCTCGAGCTTGCGGGTCATGAGCGTGACGCTGGGTGGCTCGCAGCCGAGGGCCTCGCTGAGTTTGGCCTGGATCATCGGGCCGGTCCTGGCGAGCTCGAGCAGGAGCGCCTCCTGCCCGGGGTACAGGCCGAGTGGGGTCAGCAGGGCCGCGGCCCTGGCCCGGTGGCGCAAGCTCAGGAGGCGGATGGCCTGGTTGATGGCGTCGGCTCGCTCGAAGTCCACGGACCCTCCTCGACGAACTAGTTATGTGCATAACGTTATGGGGCATAACTAACTCTATGTCAAGTCGAGAGGACCAGAAGTGTCGTCGAACCGGTGCGACACGTAGTGTGACCGCGCGACGCATGCGACTTTCTGCAAGTTCTGCGACCAGATTTACTACCCAGTCCTCGAGTTCACCGTCGGCCGGCCATACACCCTCTATGTCCACGGCAACAGTGACACGACCGGCGCGGTCCGCGGCGTTGAGACGATCACCACTGGCCTGAGGTGGAGGCGCCTGCGCGACCCGCTCACCGTCCTCGGCGAAATATCCGCCGCCGACCGCGAAGCCTGCTGGGATCTCGGCGCCACTACCGCCGCAAGCCTGATGCCGGTCTGATCGACCAGGCGCTGGGCGCCGCCGCTGCTGTGCGTACCGTCGCCGGAGAAACCTGTGAAGCCGTTGACGCTGCCTACGCTGGATTACCGAGGCGGACCAGGTTCTCGATTTCGGCGAGCTTCGCTGGCGGCAGGGTGCTGACCCGTTCGACCAGGTCCTCTCTGGTCACCGAAAGGAGCCAGGTGCAGGGGACTACGCCTGGACGCGGAAACGCGACGCGCAGGACGCCCTCGAAGGGAAGTCCTTCGGGAGTTCCAATCGCAACCTCCGCGGCCACGCCATCGAGGTCGGTGCCGGCTGGGGGGACCACTTGCATAGCCAGGAATCCGGACTCGCCCTCAGCTGAGAGGAGAACCACCGGCCGTCGTTCGCCGAAATCCACCCACCAAACTTCGCCAGCCCACATCCGCTCTCCTGCCGCCGCCCGGTTAGCGTCCCGACAGGGCGCTGTTCGCTTGTTTTTCCTACCCATACGTTAGCAAGGGCGCCGCGAGCAGATCTACTATCAAGGTCGGGTAGGCAGGGGCCTCTCCAGCCGGGTGCCGTCGGTCGATTCCTGACTGGAGCGCATGTCTACTTCTACGGAACTCACGGCGAGGCGACGTGCCGGCGTCCTATCTGCCCAGCGCGACCAGTGCCCTGTCGGCGTGGGTGTTCATGTTCAGCTCACTGCTGATGACCTCGATGATGACCCGGTCCGTACCGATCACGAAGGTGGCGCGCCGGACCCGCAGCAGGTCGATCGGCCGCTTCACGCCGAAGGCGCGCGACACGCTGCCGTCGGCGTCGGAAAGCAGCGGATAGTCGAAGGAGTGTTTGTCGGAGAACTTCTTCTGCTTGGCCACGGTGTCCGTGCTGATACCGACGCGCTGGGCGCCGACCTCGGCGAACTCCGCCGCGAGGTCCCGAAAATGACAGCTCTCCGCGGTGCAGCCCTTGGTCAACGCCGCCGGGTAGAAGAACAGGACGACCGGACCGTCCGCCAGGAGAGTGGAGAGCTTGCGAGTGGTGTTGGCCTCGTCCGGCAGCTCGAAGTCCGGCGCGGTGTCGCCGACACGCAGCATCTGTGCGCTCCTCACCTCGGGTTGGGCGACAGGCATCGGCCCGGCGTCCAGGACCGTCGCAGCGACGGCCGATTTCCTACGCTATCCCGACCCGGTGACGCTCGCGCGGGATGAGCGGCCGAACGCGGACTACGTCTGCAGCAGGCTGGTCCTTCTCGGGTCACCGGTGTTCGGGTCACCGGTGTTCGGGACGGCGGTGTTCGGGGCGCCCGCGTCGCGCACGACGGCGAACGGGTTCGGGGCCGGCACACCGCCCGCCGGCTCGTCGGGCACCGCGGCGACGCCGTCGGCCAGCGCCGGGTTGTCCAGCGGATGGCGTTCGGTCACGCCGGCGCACCCTGGGGCGTCCGGTCCGGGGTGGCCGGGACCAGTGGGAGGCCGAGGTTCTCCCGCAGTGTCGTCCCGCTGTACTCGGCGCGCAGCGAGCCGCGCTCCTGCAGCAACGGGACGACCTTGTCGACGAACTCGTCGATCCCCCCGGGGGTCACGTGCGAGCCCAGGATGAAGCCGTCCGAGCCGTCGTTCTGGACGAAGTCGTCGAGCCGGTCGGCGATCTGGGTCGGCGTGCCCACGAACTCGGTGTGGCTGAACACGCGGATCGCGAGGTCCCGCAGCGAGTAACGGTTGGCCTCGGCCAACGCCCGCCACGTCCGCACGGTCTCGAACGGGTCCTCGCCGAGCCGGGCGCGGCCCTGGATCACCGGCGGGCCGGTCGGGTCCGGGTCGACGTCGGGCAGCGGGCCGTCCGGATCGTAGCCGGACAGGTCCCGGTTCCAGACGGTCTCCAGCAGGATCTGCGCGGTCCGTCCGCTGACCTGGGCGCGGGCGACCTCCCGCTGCCGCTCGACGGCGTCGGCCTCGGTGTCGCCGAGGATGAACGCCCCGCCGGGCAGCAGCTTCACCGAGCCCGGCGGCCGGCCCGCCCGGACGACCCGGGCCTGGATGTCGCGGTAGTACTCCCGGGCCGGCCCGAGCTCATGGTAGGGCGAGAAGATCGCGTCCGCGGTGGCGGCGGCGAAGTCACGCCCCTGCGGGGAGACCCCGGCCTGCAGCACCACCGGCCGCCCCTGCGGGCTGCGCGGCACGTTGAACTGGCCGGCCACGTCGAACTGGCGACCGGAGTGGCGGAACGTCCCGGCCGCGGCGTCGCGCAGGAACCGGCCCTGCTCGGCGTCGGCGACGATCGCGTCGGCGGCCCAGGAGTCCCACAACTGGCGGGCGAGGGCGACGAACTCCTCGGCCCGCACGTACCGGTCGTCACGGTGCAGGAAGCCGCCCCGGCGGAAGTTCTGCCCGGTGAAGGCGTCGAACGAGGTCACCACGTTCCAGCCGGCCCGGCCGCCGGAGAGATGGTCCAGCGAGGCGAGCTGACGGGCGAGCTCGTACGGCTCGTTGAAGGTGGCGTTGAGGGTGCCGACGAGCCCGAGATGCTCGGTGACGGCGGCCAGCGAGGCGAGCACCGGCAGGGTGTCCGGGCGCCCGACGATGTCCTGGTCGAAGATCTGCCCGAGCCGCTCGCGCAGGATCAGCCCCTCGGCGAGGAAGAAGAAGTCGAACTTCCCGCGCTCGGCGGCCTGAGCGGCGTGCTGGAACGACGAGAACGCGATCTGGCTGCCGGCGGCCGGGTCCGACCACACCGTGTGGTGATTGACCCCGCCGATGTAGTGACCCAGGATGATCTGCTTGCGTGGTCCGGTCATGCGGAGGTGACCTCGATTCGCTGCTTGGCGGCGGCGTAGCGGCTGGCCGGTCGGGGCAGGCCGAGGTGTCCGCGCAGGGTGGTGGTCTGGTATTCGGTGCGGAACCGGCCGCGGCGGGCGAGCTCGGGGGCGAGCCGGCGGGTGATGGCGGTCAGGTCGTCGGGGAGGACGGCGGGGCGCAGCCGGTAGCCGGTGATGCCCGCGGCCTGCCAGTCGAGGAGATGGTCGGCGAGGCCGGCGGGGGTACCGGCGAAGATCTTCGCGTCGGAGCCGGCCGGCGCGTCGAGGCGCCCGTCGAGCCGACCGAGGCGGTCCGCGGCCGCCTCGGCGGTGTCGTCGAGGACAACCACCAGATCGGCGAAGACGTGCAGGGTCTCGCCGGCGCGCCCCGCGCGGTCCTGCTCGTCGCGGACCTCGGCGACGATGGCGCGGGCCTGGTCGATGTCGCGGGGGGTGACGTAGACGACGTCGGCGGCGCGGGCCGCGAGCCGGTACGGGACGGTGGCGTGGGCCAGCGCGGTGACCAGCGGCTGGCCCTGCGGCGGGCGGGGGGTGATGGAGGGCCCGCGGACCGTGAACCAGCGGCCCTCGAAGTCGATGTAGTGCAGCTTGTCGCGGTCGATGAACCGGCCGGTGGCGGCGTCGCGGATCTCGGCGTCGTCCTCCCAGCTGTCCCACAGGCGGCGGACGACCTCGACGTGGTCGGCGGCCTCGTCGAACGATTCGGAGACGAATGCCTGGATCTCGGGGGTGTCGAGATTGTCGACGGTGACCTCGGGGGAGGCGCGCCGACCGAAGTGCGGGTTCTCCCCGGGCCGGCCGGCCTGCACCCGCCAGCCGGCCCGGCCGCCGCTGGTGTAGTCCAGGGTCGCGATGGCCTTGGAGATGTGGAACGGCTCGGTGTTGAGGACCGAGGTGGTCGGCACCAGGCCGATGCGCGAGGTCACCGGGGCGACCCGGGCGGCGACCAGCACCGCGTCCAACCGGCCACGGACCTGGTCGGTGCGGCCGTCCGGGCCGCCCAGCAGCGAGGACTGCAACGTCAGGGAGTCCTCGAAGGTCACGAAGTCCAGCAGGCCGCGTTCGGCCTCGGTGACCAGGTCCACCCAGTAGCCCGCGGAGAACAGCTCGCGCGGCCGGGCCGACGGCTCGCGCCACGCCGCCGGATGCCACCCCGCACCATCCAGGGCGACGGCAAGATGCAGCGGATCGGGCTCAGGCATGGTGATCATCGCTTTCTGGTCGGCCGCCGCGCGTCGGCAGCGGGCGTCGGGAGCGGGCGTCGGGAGCGGCGGTGGTCTCAGCGGTGAAAGGGGGGTCCGTCGGGCGACAGGTCAGCGGGTGGAGGCGAAGCGGGGATCGGGGCGGGTGCCGTCGACGGCCAGGTCCGCGAGGATGCGGCCGATGGCGGGCACGAACTTGAAGCCGTGGCCGGAGAATCCCGCCGCCACGACCACCGGGCCGTGCCGGTCCAGGACGAAGTGCCAGTCCGGGGTCGTGGTGTAGGTGCAGCTGATCGGGGCGAAGCGGTCCGGGTCCACGCCGGGGATCCAGCGCCGCACGTACTCCCGCAACGCCGCGAGCTGGGCCGGCACCGCAGCGAAGTCCCGCCTGTCCGGGTCGACCACCGGCCCGACTCCGTGGAAGCCGACCTTGACGCCCTCGCCGGGGGTCGCCAGCCCGTAGACCCCGCCGTGGAAGGCGATGGCCTCCTGGGTCCCGGCTGTCAGCAGGTGCACGAAGCTGGGCCAGCGGTCCTGATTCGCCTCGGTGGGCGGGCCGACCGGGGCGAAGTGCGCCGGCTGCTCCTGGGTGACCCGCAGGGCCGGCAGTGGCACGAGGCCGCCGAGCAGCTTCTCCGTCCAGGCCCCGGCGGCGACGACGACGCGGCGGGCGAGGTAGCGGTCGTCATCGGTGTGGATCTCGACGGCGTCGTCCCCCCGCACCGCGAGGGAGCGCACGGGCACCTCGTGCCGGACCACGCCGCCGTGCTTGACCGTGCTCTCCTGCAACGCGGTGACGGCGTTGTCGGCGTGCAGCCGGCCGGAGTCCGGGTGGACCAGCACCCGGGTGTCGAAGCGCAGGCCGGGCCAGCGCCGCGCGGCCTGGCGCGGCGTCAACCACTCCGACGCCACGCCGGCCGCGGCGGTGGCGTCGGCGACCTGGTCCAACACGGGGTCGCCGCCGTGCTCCACCCCCCCGGTGACGGTGAGCAGCTCGGTGCCGGTGAGATCCTCCAGCTCCCGCCACAGCACCCGAGCCTGCTGGGCGAGACGGATGTAGCCGAGGTCCGGGTAGGCGAGCCGGAAGATCCGGGACGCGCCGTGGGAGGCCCCCCGGACGTGTCCGGCCGCGAACCGTTCGAGCAGCACGACGTCGACGCCGCGGCGGGCCAGATGCCAGGTCGCCGCCGACCCCATCGCCCCGCCGCCGAGCACGACGACGTCGACCTTGTGGACGGTCATGCCACCGCTCCTTCGCTGTCCTTCACCGTTGCCGATGGTGGCTCGACGCGGGGGCGCAGCGCCGCGCCGTCCAGCGTCGGCACCGCGGCGAGCAGACCGCGGGTGTAGTCGTGCCGCGGCTCCCGGAAGACCCGCTCGACATCGCCGGACTCGACGATCCGGCCGTCCTTCATGACCAGCACACGGTCGCTGACGTGGTAGATCACGCCGAGGTGGTGGGAGATGAACACGTAGGCGATGCCGAGCCGGGCCTGGAGATCGGCGAGCAGGTCGAGGATCTGGGCCTGGATGGAGACGTCGAGGGCCGAGACCGGCTCGTCGCAGACGATGACGCGAGGCCGGGGGGCCAGCGCCCGGGCGATCGCCACCCGCTGACGCTGCCCGCCGGAGAGCTGGCGCGGTCGCCGGTCCAGCACGTCGCGCGCCAGCCCGACCTGGTCGAGCAGCTCCAGCACCCGGGTCCGGCGCTCGGCGCGGGAGACCCGGGCCACGGCCAGCGGCTCAGCGATGATCTTCCAAACCGGGTATCGCGGATCGAACGAGCTGAGCGGGTCCTGGTAGATCACCTGGATGTGCTGGCGCAGCCGCGCACCCGTCCGGGCGTCGATCTCGCCCCAGGCCGTGCCGTCGACCTCGACCGTGCCGGAGTCCGCCCGCTCCAGGTCCAGCAGCAGCCGGGCGGTCGTGGTCTTGCCGGAACCGGACTCGCCGACGATGCCGAGCGTCTCGCCGGCCCGCAGCTCCAACGACACGTCGTCCACGGCGGTCAGGATGCGGCGCCCGTCCAGGGCGAACGTCTTGACCAGGTTCCTTGCCGCCAGCACGACCCCGTCGCCGACGACCGCCCGAGGCTGCGCGACCGGGCCACCGGGCTGCGGTGACAGTCGGGTGCCGCGGGCGTGCGCGACCGGCACGGCGGCGAGGAGCTGGCGGGTGTAGGGGTGCCGCGGGTCGTCGAGCACCTGCCGGGTCGGGCCGTGCTCGACGAAGATCCCGTCCTTCATGACGAAGACGTGGTCGGCGACCTGGGACACGACCGCCAGGTCGTGGCTGATGAGCAGCAGCGCCGTCCCGGCCCGCCTGCGAGCGGCGAGCATCTCGAGGATCTGGGCCTGCACCGTGACGTCCAGCGCGGTGGTCGGCTCGTCGGCGATGAGCAGCGCCGGGTCGGCCGCGATCGCCGAAGCGATCAGGGCCCGCTGCCGCAGCCCGCCGGAGAGCTGATGCGGGTACTGGCCCGCGCGGGCCGCCGGCTCCGGCACGCCGACCTCCCGCAACAGCTCGACCACCCGGGCGTCGACCTCCGCCCGAGGAACCACCCGATGGGCCCGCAGCGTCTCGGCGATCTCGGCGCCGACCCGGCGGGCTGGGTCGAGTGAGACGAGCGCGTCCTGCAGGACGAAGCCGATGTGCCGCCCGCGCAGGGTCCGCCATCGGCGTTCCGGCAGCGCCCGGGTATCCGTGCCGTCGATGACCAGGCGGTCGGCCCGCACCTCGGCCCCGCGTCCCGCCAGCCCGACGAGGCTGCGCGCGGTGACGCTCTTCCCCGAGCCGGACTCTCCGACGACGGCGATGCTCTGACCGGCGTCGATCCGGAACGACACGCCGCGCACGGCGTCCACCGAGTGTCGACCCAGCCGAAACCGCACGCGCAGGTTCGCCACGTCGACGAGGGTTCGGGGATCGCCGGGCCGCGTCGCCGGGTCCGGCGTCGTCGGGTCGCCGGTCGTCGGGTCGCTGTCGGACGTCATCGCGCGTTCCGGCCTTCGAGTCGTGCCTGTAGGAACTGTCCAGCGACCGTGATGGCCAGGACGGCGAGCGTGATCGCGATCCCGGGGAAGATCGCGGGCCACCAGGCGACCGAGAAGTAGGTGCGGCTGCTGGACAGCATCGCGCCCCACTCGGCGGTGGGCGGCTGCGGGCCGAGCCCGAGGAAGCTCAGGGTGGAGCCGAGGCTGATCGCCCCGCCCACGTTGATCGTCGCCAGGATCAGGACCGGACCCAACGCGTTCGGAACCAGGTGTCGGATGATCACCTGCCGCTTCGGCCAGCCGAGCGCCCGCGCGGCCTCCAGGTAGACCGAGGCGCGGATGCGCATCACCTCGCCGCGGACCACCCGTGCGAAGCCCGGGGTGAAGATGAGGCTCAGACCGATGATCGAGTTGCGGGTGCCGGGGCCGAGCATGGCGATGACCAGGAGCGCGAGCAACAGCCCCGGAATGCTGAGGAACACGTTCAGCAGCCAGTCTGTCACCGCTCCGAGTACGCGTCCGCCCTGCGCCGCCGCGACCCCGACGGCCGCTCCCACCACGAGCGCGAGCGCCGACGCGCTCAGACCGATCCAGAGGGAGAGCCGGGTGCCGTGGACGATCCGGGCGAAGATGTCCCGGCCGTTCTGATCCGTGCCCAGCAGGTGACCGGAGCCCGGGCCCCGCAACGTCTGCGAGATGTCGGCGGCGTTCGGATCGGTGCCGGTGAACAGGTGCGGCCAGAACGAGGCCAGAACCAACACCAGAAGAAAGGCGAAGCTCAGGATCACCCCCGGCCGCGACACGCGCAGCCCGGACCAGCGTCCGCGGGTCGCGGTCGCGGTCCCGACCGGCGTGTCCGGTGTTGCGCCGCCGGGCGGAAGCCCGGTCGGATCGACCGGCGTGACGGTCATCCTTCGCCTTTCTGGTCGGCCCCGGTCCCGGACACGGACGGGCTCGTTGTCGAGGTGATGCCGGCGGCGGCCGCGTTCGCGGGCCCGGCTGTGGTCGGGGCGGCGGGACGAAGCCGGGGGTCCAGCAGCGGGTAGACGGCGTCGATGAGCAGGTTGATGACGACGTAGAAAGCCGCCGCGATGAGCACGACCCCGGAGACGAGCGGGAAGTCCCGGCGGCCGAGTCCGCCGACCGTCAGCGTCCCGAGCCCCTGCCGGGAGAACACGTTCTCGATCACGATCGCGCCGCCGAGGAACGCGCCCGCGAGCCAGCCGGCGATGGTGATGGCCGGCATCAGGGCGTGCCGCAGGGCGTGGCGGACCAGCACGGCTGTCTCACGGATGCCGCGGCTGCGGGCGGTCGTCACGAACGGCTCGTCGAGCGCGCGTTCCAGACCGTCCCGCAGCACCTGAGCGAGGGTTCCGCCCGGGGCCACGGCCAGGGCGATCGCCGGCAGCACCAGTCCCCGGACGCTGTTCGATCCGATGGCCGGGAACCAGTGGAGCTGGAAGGAGAAGACGGTGAGCAGCAGGATGGCGAACCAGAACGCCGGCACGGAGACGCCGACGATCTCCAGGAAGGCGAACGGGCCGCGGATCCAGCGGGGTCGGTTGGCGGTCAGCAACGCCACCACGATCGCCCCGACCAGCGCGAGCACGACGCCGGCGGCCATCAGCTCGAACGACGGCGCAAGCTGGTCGCCGATGGCGGTCGTGACGTCCATCCCCTGGTTGTAGGAATGGCCGAGATCGCCCCGCAGCAGGTGCCCGAGGTAGTCGAAATACTGGACCAGCCAGGGCCTGTCCAGGGCGTAGTCGGAGATGATCTGTGCCCTGACCTCGGGGGAGACCGTCGCCTGCCCGATGATCGCGTCGATGATGCCGCCGGACTTCAGGTGCAGAGCCGCGAAGGTGACGGTGACCGCACCCCAGAGCACGAGCACCGCGTACCCGACCCGCCGCAGGACGGCGAGTCCGATCGAGCGGGCGGAGGAGGCCGCACGGCCCCCTCCGCGCCGCTCGTCCGCCGCGAGGGCGATGGTCACCTGCTGGTCCAGGCGTCGTAGAAGAGCGGGAACGCCTGCGGCTCGAACCGCAGCCCCTGCACCTTCGTGCTCGACCCGAGGACGTAGTTGAACACGTAGATCGGGAACACCGCGGCGGCCGAGGTGATCCGCTGCTGCGCGTCGCCGTAGAGCGCGGCCTGCTTGGCCAGGTCGGTGGTGCCCAGGGCGTCGGTGAAGTCCTTGTCGAGGGCCGGGTCGGACAGCCGCGAGCCGTTGGTGCCGAAGCCGTCCTTCGGGATGGCCGCGCTGCCGAACAGGGTGCGCAGCGCGTCGGGCGAGGCACGCTGCCAGCTGAAGTCGATGAGGTCGTAGTTGCCGGCCGCGACGTCCTTGATGTACGAGGTGTACTCGGGGTTCGTGGTCTTGACCTCGATGCCGATCTGCTTCGCTGCGGCCTGGACCTGGTCGGCGACGACGTCGCGCTGTTCCCGGGCGAACTGCTTGAGGAAGGGATGGACGACGGTGAGCCGCCTGCCGTCCTTGGTGCGGTAGCCCTGCGCGTCCCGACCCGTCCAGCCGGCCTGGTCGAGCAGCTGGTTCGCCTTGGCGGCGTCGTAGCGGTAGGCGGATTCGATCGACGTGTCGTGGCCGACGGTCGACGGGGACAGCGGGCCCTTACCGGGCGGGAAGACGCCGAAGTACAGCTTGTCGACGATCGTCGCCCAGTCGATGCCCGCCCGGAACGCCTCCCGGACCTTGACGTCCGCGAAGGGCCCCTTGACGGTGTTCGGGTAGTAGTTGTAGTTGCCGCCCGGCGCGGACGCGGTCTGGATCCGGAATCCCGGCGTCGACTTGAGCTGCGCCACGTTCACCGGCGGGACGCTCGCGATCGCGTCGATCTGCCCGCTGGTCAGCGCGCCGTAGCGGGAGGAGTCCTCGGGGAGGCTGCGGATCGACAACGCGTCGAGGTAGGCCGGGCCAGTGTGCTTGGCGTTCTTCGGCGCCCAGTTGTACTTCGCGTTCCGGACGTAGTCGATGCCCTTGCCCTTGACGTAGCCGCCCGAGCTGATGAAGGGACCGCTGCCGACGATCTTCGAGCAGAGTTCGGACGGCGGCTTCGTCAACGTGCTCGGCGCCTCGATGCCCAGGTAGGCCGTGGCCAGCGAGGGCAGGAACGCCGAGTTCGGCGTGCTGAAGTGGACCTCGACGTGGGTCGGGTCCTGCACCGTGGTGCCGGTGTAGGTCGCGATGGTGCCGGCCGCCAGCTGCGACTTGGTCGCCGGGGCGACGATGTGGTCGAGGTTGGCCTTGACGGCCGCGCCGTCGAACTTCTCGCCGTTGCTGAAGGTGACGTCGTCCCGCAGGACGAAGGAGTACGTCTTCTGGTCCGGCGAGACGGTCCAGCTCGTGGCGAGCCAGGGGGAGATCGTCCCGTCGTCGCTCAGGGCCACGAGCGAGTCGACGATCGACCGGGCGAAGAACCCGTCGACGTCGGCCGGGCTCTGGTGCGGGTCGAGGCAGGTGCCGTCGGAGTTGATCGCGAACGTCAACGTCCCGCCACGAACCGGGGCGCCGGCCGCGCCGGCAGAGCCGCCTGTGGAGCCGCCACTGGAGCCGCAGGCCGCGAGGGCGAGCGCTGCGGACCCGGCGGCGAGCGTCAGCGCGGCTCGCTTTCTGACGCCGAAGACGTTGCTGGACATCGGGTTTCCGTTCTCCTGATCGAGTGGTCGACGGGGTTGGTTGGTCGTGGAGCCGCGTCGATGGACGGAGCCGCGTTGGTCGCGGCGATCGGAACCGACACGACGACCCGGCGGCGTCTCCTGCCGCGATCGGTATCGGGATTCCGGACGGCCGGCCCGCCGGATGAGCCGACCGGCCGCACGCGCCCGGCCCGCCGCGCGCGCCCGGGGGCGGTCAACCCGGAGCGCGACCTGAGCGAGGCCGCCGCCCGACCGAACCAGGGCAGCCGAGCAGCCCCGTCCGGGCACTCAGCCGACGGACGGCGACAGTCGGGTGAACTCGGGCGGGTGGGGCGGCGGGGCCGCCAGGAGCCGGCCGGCGGGGGGCGTCAGGCCGGCGAACAGAGACAGCTGGATGAACGACGCAGGTCGATCGACAGGCGGCGGGTAAGCCGTACCTGTGGTGACCGGTGAATCCGCGGGCCGGGCACGGGGGTCGTACCCGGGACGCGACCGGCGGTCGTGGAGCGGCCACCCGCGTGGCGAGTCGCTCCCAGCATGTCGTCGCTCCCTCGGCCGAGGGCCAGGAGACCGGGCCCGCGTTTTGCCGCATCCACTGGATGCGGCCGTGTCCTCACCCGGGGCACCCCTTCGCGGTGGAGGGTTGCCGGCCAACAAGCCGGGGCTGGACGTCGGCACTCGTGACAGTTGTGATCTTCAGTCAGTGGCTGACCCGGACGAACGTAGCCCGTCAAGTCGACTTTGTCTAGACAAAAGGTTGGGTATTCCCTGGTCGCGACGGGCTGTCAGGGCCGGGTGGCCGCCGAGGGCCGTAGCATGGCCGCGATGCCGACCCTCTTGATCGTCCACCACACGCCCTCGCCGTCCCTGCAAGCGATGTTGGAAGCAGTGCTGGCCGGCGCCAGGAACGAGATGATCGAGGGAGTGGACGTCCAGGTTCGGCCGGCGCTGGCCGCGACGCCGGCCGACGTGCTCGCCGCCGACGGCTACCTGCTGGGGACGCCCGCCAACATCGGCTACATGTCAGGGGCTCTGAAACACTTCTTCGACACTGTCTACTATCCGTGTCTTAGCGCTACGGTTGGTCATCCGTACGCCTTGTATGTCCACGGGAATAACGACACGACAGGAGCCGTGCATGCTGTGGAGTCGATCGCGACCGGCCTGCGCTGGAAGCGGCTGCGTGATCCGGTCACCGTCATCGGAGCCCTGGACCCGGCCGCCCGGGAAGCCTGCTGGGAGCTCGGCGCGACAGCGGCGGCGAGTCTTGTGATGTAGGTGCCCGCAGCGGCGACTCGGGGCGGCGGATGGCAGATGTTTCTGACGGGCGGACTGCCGCTGACGCCGCAGCGTTCGGCGGTGTGCGTCTCCCGGGCTCAGAACTGATCTCGGCGTTATGATCAACCATGGCTGTGCGGCGGGTGAAGGTGATGGCCGACTACTACGCTTTTCCGTTGTGGGTCAGCGAGGAAGGCGGGATGCCGTCGCCCGAGGAGCTGCCGCTGACCGATGTGCTGCGTGACGAGCTCGACCTGTGGTCGGCCGACTACACCCGCGTACTGATCGCCAACGGCTACAGCTGGCCGAGCGAACAGGTCCGGGCCGACTGGAACAAGCGAGGCTACGCTCTGGCAATCCGCGTAGCGCGGGAGCTGGGGCCTTCTTACGAGGTCGTGTTCTTCGATGAGCTACGACAGCGCGTCACCACACTGAACGCTTCGAGCCGGACCAGCCGTCGCCGAAAGTGACTTCTTCCTGACCAGGGTTCGGCGCATTTCTGCGACCAGATCTACTATCCCGTGCTCGAAGCCTCTGTAGGACGGCCGTACGCGCTGTACGTGCACGGTGGCAGCGACACGACCGGTGCGATCCGGGGGGTCGAGACCATCGCCACCGGCCTGAAGTGGAAGCGACTGCGAGAGCCGCTGTCGATCGTCGGCGAGATGGACGCCGCTGCGCGCGAAGCTTGCTGGGAGCTCGGGGCGACGGCCGCGGCAAGCCTGATGCTCACGTGATCTGGACGGGGCAGGACTCGGGGCTCCACCCGCGTGTCCAGGTCCAATGGCTAGCCGCTCGGACCGCCTCGGGGTGCGGCGGATCTGGCGGGACAGCGCGCGAGCGGCGGAGGTGTCGTGAGGTGCCCACGAACGCTCCTGGCGAGGCTGACGCGACGATTCATGCGTGATGCATGAATCGTGGTAGCGTGGACATATGAGCGAGTCTGTCGACGGGGGCATCATCCAGGTGCGCGATGTCGATCCGACCACGCTCGCGGTCCTCCGCGAGCGTGCCCGATCGCTTGGTCAGTCGTTGTCCGGGTACTTGCGGGACCTGATGGATGCCGACGCGGCCACGGAGACCAACGCCGAGGTCATCGCCCGCATGGCCCGCGACAGGGAACCGGTGGGGCTCACCATGGACGACATCCTCGCGGCGCGCGACGAGGGGCGGCGTTGACCGTCACGTACGTGGTCGACTGCTCGCTCGTCATCGATGTGCTGTCGGTCCGCGATGGCGACGAGGTGCTCCGGCAGCGCCTGTCCGCCCCGCGGACACTGCACGCCCCGCACCATCTCGACGTCGAGGTCGCGTCAACAGTCCGCGGGCTTGCCGCCGGAAAGAAGATCACTGCTCATCGCGGCGAGCAGATGCTGGCTGACTACGCGCGCCTGCGGATCACCCGTCATCCGGTCTGGCCCTACCACCCCCGGATGTGGCAGCTGCGGCACAACCTCGGCGCCTACGACGCCGCCTACATCGCGCTCGCCGAAGCACTCGGCTGCGACCTGCTCACAGGCGACACCAAGCTCAAGAACGCTGCCGGACACCGCGCGACGGTCGTCGTCACCCGGTAGCAGAAGCAGGCAAGGTTCCCTGGTGAACCGCCCACATTCGGGTCCATTGATCGTTCCGACCCTGGTTCTGACCGAGGTGGGGTCTGGCTGCGTCATGGGTGGTGCTCGGCCGGCTTGACCTGGAGCACGCTCGAAGACGCAGACTCGATGATGCCGGTCCATCGCCCCACCTGAGCGCGGCGCCGGCTCATCCCTAATCGGAGAGGACGTCGCCCGAAATGCAGTTCACCCACCTCGGTCGTTCCGGTCTGTCCGTCTCGCGTCTGTGCCTCGGCACGATGAACTTCGGCCCCCTGACCAGCGAGGACGACTCCCATAAGATCATGGATTCGGCGCACGGGTACGGCATCAACTTCTTCGACACGGCCAACGTCTATGGCCTGCGTTCGGCAGGCGTGTCGGGCCTGGGCGAGGGCACGGGCTACACCGAGTCGATCATCGGTCGCTGGTTCGCGCAGGGCGGCGGGCGCCGGGAGCGCACGGTGCTGGCCACCAAGGTCTACGGCGCCATGGGGGAGTGGCCCAACGAGGGCAGGCTGTCGGCGCTCAACATCCGCCGTGCCCTGGACGCGAGCCTGACCCGCCTGCAGACCGACTACATCGATCTTTACCAGTTCCACCACGTCGACCGCGCCACCCCGTGGGATGAGATCTGGCAGGCCGTCGACGTCGCCATCGCGGCCGGAAAGATCCTCTACGTCGGCAGCAGCAACTTCGCGGGCTGGCACATCGCCCAGGCGCAGGCCGCCGCGGCCCAGCGCGGGACGTTCGGCCTGGTCAGCGAGCAGCCGATCTACAACCTCCTCACCCGCGAGGTCGAGCTGGAGGTGCTGCCCGCCGCGCAGCACTACGGCGTGGGCCTGCTGCCGTGGTCGCCGCTGCAGAGCGGGCTGCTCGGTGGCGTGCTGCGCAAGGAGCGCGAGAGCAGGCGGCGTCTCGAAGGGCGTGCCGCGCAGACCCTGGAGGCCAGACGCCCCCAGATCGAGGCCTACGAGGACTTCGCCGCCGAGCTCGGCCACGAGCCCGGCGACATCGCGCTCGCCTGGCTGCTGCACCAGCCGGCCGTCACCGCGCCGATCGTCGGTCCGCGCATCCAGCAGCATCTTGACGACGCCGTCCGGGCCCTCGACGTCCACCTGGACGAGAAGTCGCTCGCCCGGCTGGACGAGATTTTCCCGGGCTATCGGACGGCCCCCGAGCACTTCGCCTGGTAGCGAAGACCGCCCTCTGCGTCAACCGCCGATCTGGTCCCTGCCACATTGGAGCGATCCCCCGGGGTGAAGGCCAGAGGTCGGCTGGGAGTTCGGGGTGACGGTCGCGGCCAGCCTGCTGCCCGAGTGACCGGTCGGGCACGCCCGGCGTGGCCCGGTGGATCGTCACGCTAGAGTCCGCCGAATGCCGATCAATGAGGTTTGTCAGCGGTGATGGGGCGGACACACGCGCTGAGCGGTGCGGCGCTCTGGCTGGCCGTCGTGCCCTTCCTGGGCCGGGAGGACTGGCTGGGGACCTACGCGCTGTCGTTGTCGTCCCATCAGGTGATCGCCGGCGGGGTGGTGGCCGCGGGTGCGGGCCTGCTGCCCGACGTCGACCATCCCAACGGCCGGATCGCGAACACCCTCGGCCCGGTCACCCGGACGATGTGCCGATGGGTGAGCCGGGCCAGCGGCGGCCATCGGCACGCCACCCACTCCCTGCTTTTCGCGCTCGCCATGGGCGTTGCGATGAGCCTGTTGGCGGACCATTCACGGTATGGCTGGTGGGCGGCACTGTTCGTCCTCGTCGGCTTCGGGCTGCGCGGCCTTGGCCTGGACTTCGAGGGGCACGAGTTCTGGTCGGGTCTGAAGGACTGCGTGACGGCCGGGGTCGCCGTCTATCTGATGCACGGCCTGGACATGAGCTTCGTCGCCTACCCGGTTGTCCTGGGGTGCCTCGCGCACCTGATCGGTGACTGCCTGACCCCCCGAGGCTGCCTCCTGCTCTGGCCGGTGAACTGGCGGATGGAGATCGTCCTGGTCCCCCGCACCGACGGGAGGGCCGAACGCCTGGTGGTGGTGCCTGTGTTGGCCGGCGTCATCGTCATCCTGACGGTCCACGCGCTGGACGGCGGCCTCCTGTCCCACCGGTTGCGCTGATGCCTGTCCGACCGCGCTCACCCGTCCGCCCTGCCCAATGCACGGTCGGTCGGGTCGGTCGGGTCGGTCGACCGGGACCGGCGACGACTTCGGCCGCGGTCTGCGGATCGCCGTGGTGGTCCTGGCCAGGGGAGATGCTCTTATAGCGGTATGTGGACAGGGGTAACGAGGGCAGCCGCGCCCACGAGGATGGTCCGTCAGGGCGCTGACGGGACAGTCCGGTGAGGACCAGTCGCCTGGAGGCGTTCAGTGACGGTGTGCTGGCCATCATCATCACGATCATGGTGCTCGAGCTGAAGGTCCCCGAGGGGCACACGTTCGCGGACCTGCGGCACACCACCGGGAAGGGCCTGCTCAGCTACCTTCTCAGCTTCGTGTACGTCGGGATCTACTGGAACAACCACCATCACATGTTCCAGTTGGCCCGCCGGGTGACCGGTGGCGTGCTCTGGGCGAACCTCGGCCTGCTGTTCTGCCTGTCGCTGCTCCCGTTCACGACCACCTGGACCGACGAGTCGGACTACGCACGCTTCCCGGTCGTCCTGTTCGGGCTGAACCTGCTGGCGGCGGCCTTTGCCTACGTCGTGCTCCAATGGGTGGTCATCCGGGCGCACGGCCCCGACTCCCCGCTCAGACAGGCCGTCGGATGGGATCTCAAGGGCAAGATCTCGCCGCTGTTCTATCTCTTCGGCATGCTGTCCGCGCAGTTCGTCGACACCGACGGCAGGCTCGGCGTGATCATCGCAAGCGCCTGCTACACCATCGTCGCGCTGATCTGGGTCGTCCCCGACCGCCGCATCGGCCGCGCCGTCCGCGATTTCGGCTCCCCGGACTGACGGCCCCGCGGCGCCAGGACCATCACGACCGGCCTGCCAGATAGGACAGGCTTTCCCGGTATTCGCCGCGCGGCATTCCGGAACGCTGCGCCTGCCCGGGTGATCGTGGCCCGGTGCTGCGGCTCGACGACCGGCTTTACCTCCACCAGCGGTCCAACCGGCGATCACCCGCCGGCGGACGTGGCGGTTGTCCGCAGGACAGCGCATGCGCCCTGAAACCGCTGCCGAGAACGCGCCCAGATTGTTGTTCATGTGTTACGGACGCATGGCGTGATGTTGCGTACGCGCGGCCGCGTGGTGTGGCATGAGGGCACCACTGTTCCTGGAGGGAAACGTCATGCCGACGACCGATACCTCGACGGCCGGCGAGCCCGGCCCTGCCGCCGGGCAGCCCGCCACGGTCAGCACGGCGCCGGGCGACGGCAACCGCGACAGCCATGTCACCGGCGGCAGTCACGGCACTGCGCGGGACGGGTCCACCTCGGGTGCCGCGCGCCCCGGCCTGCGGGAGTTTCTCGTCCACAAGCGCGCGGCCGTGCTGGCCCGCGAGGGCGCGATCGCCGCGGGCACCTTCTCGGGTCCGGCGGTGCTGCGGGCGCAGTCCGTCGAGGCGGAGTACCCGCTGCTTGCCCTGTTCACGAACCCCCAGACGATTACCGGTTCGCTGGTGCACACCGCGAGCGGCCGACCGGCGCCCGAGCCGTCCGCCGAGGTGAAGGCGGGAGACCGCGGATGACCGCGGCGGAGTTCCTCTGGTACATCCCGAACGAGGTCCGGCCCGGGCACCGCGGCGACGACACGGCGGCGGGCCACAACAGTCTCGACACGCTGACCCGGCAGGCCGTCGCGATCGAGCGGCACGGCTGGCGGGGAGCGCTGCTCGGCGCCGGATGGAGCCGGCCGGACACCTTCACCGTCGCCACGGCCCTGGTGGCGCGTACGGCCAGCTTCGAGCCGCTCATCGCCGTGCGTCCCGGCTACTGGGGCCCGGCGCACTTCGCCGCCGCCGCGGCCACCCTCGACCATCTGTCGGGCGGGCGGGTGCGGGTCAACATCGTCTCGGGCCGGGACGAGCTCGCGGCGTACGGCGACAGCGACGCGGGCCAGGCGCAGCGCTACGCCCGCACCGGCGAGTTCATGCGACTGGTCCGCCGGCTGTGGACCGAACAGGACGTCACCCACCGTGGCGAGCACTTCCAGGTGACCGACTCGACCCTCGGTCTCCGGGTCCAGGCGCGCCCGGGCCGGCCTCACCCGAAGCTCTACTTCGGCGGGGCCTCCGACGCGGCGGAACGGGTCGCGGCCGCGGAGGCGGACGTGCAGCTCTTCTGGGGTGAGCCGCTCGACGGCATCGCCGAACGCGTCGCGCGCCTGCGGGAGCTGAGCGAGAAGCTGGGCCGCGAGCACCCGCCGCTGGAGTTCGGGCTGCGCGTCACCACGGTCGTCCGCGACACCACCGCGCAGGCCTGGGCCGATGCCGAGGCCAAGGTCGCCGACCTGGCTGCCCGCCAGGATGACCTCCCCGAAGGCCGCGGCCGCTTCCACGCCGTCGGCCAGCGGCGCCTGCTCGACCTGCAGACGCGCGGTGAGGTCCTGGACGACAACCTCTACACCGCGCCGGGTCGGATCGGCGGCGAGGGCGCCGGCACGACCTGGCTGGTCGGCTCGGCGGCGGACGTCGCGAAGTCCCTGAGCCGGTACGCCGACCTGGGGATCACCCACTTCGTCCTGTCGGACACGCCCTACCTACAGGAGATCGAGCGTCAGGGCAACCAGCTGTTGCCCCTGCTCAGGACGCCCGGGTGACCCGGCTGCGGCGTCGCCGACGACCGACTGACGGCAGACCACGGTGGCACGGCCGGCCGGCTGGGCCGGCTGCGGCGCGGTCTCATCCAGACTCTCGCGGCCTCGCAGAAAACCGCCAGGCAACGCCGGCATGCCGGCGAACGGCTCGTTTCCCCGCTCGACTGTCAGCACGCAGAGTCGTCCGGCTCGGATCGTCACGATCACGAGATCCGCGGTGAGCGTGACCGTCGTGCGGGGGCGGCTCATCCCGCGAGGTTACTGATCCGCCGGCCCGTGGCGCGTCTCCCATCGTGCCGTCAGGTCGGCTTGGTCAGAAGGACCCGGGATTTGTTCAGCGCCCAGGACCGCCCTGGCGCAGCGACCGCTCGACTCGTCTGCTTCAGTGTCGCGGGCATCAGCGCGCGCTTGCGACGACCGCCGCGAAGTCACCGGACATCATGCCTGTCGGCCCCCCGGATCTCTACGCGGAAGGGTGAGGGCGTCCCATCCAGGAAAGGTATTTCGTCGTGCCGCCGGCGGGCCGAGAGCAGGTCGTCGAGGTTGTCCCGGGCCCAGTTCCGGGCCGCCTCGACCAGGTGCAGCAACGTCCGGCCGAGGGCGGTCAGCTGGTACTCCACCCGGGGCGGATTCTCGTTGAAGACGCTTCTGGTCAGCAGGCCGTCGCGTTCCATCGCGCGCAGGGTGTCGGTCAGGACCTTCGCGCTCACCGCGCCGAGGAGCTGCCTGAGCTCGGAGAACCGCCGCGGCCGGGCCTCGAGGCACAGGACGACCATCGCGGTCCACTTGTCGCCGATCTGCACCGGGAAGGCGCTCATCGGGCAGGCCGGGTCGAAGGTCGGGGCGTCGGCCGCTTTCTCCACACCGCCAACGGTAACCGGTCACGTTGCGGTAACCGGCCTACCGCGTTCTAGCTTGGCCGCCATGACGGAAAACAGCCCAGGAGCACGAGCCGCCCAGGCGGTATCTCGATCGGAAACACCGGCGCGGGTCGTCGTGCTCGGTGCCGGTGGTCGCGCGGGACGCGCCGTCAGCCGGGAGTTCGTCACCCGGGGGCATCGGGTGACCGGCGTGGTACGTGACGCCGGGCGGCACCGGTCGTTGGGAGATCTCGGTGTCGAGGTGGCCGAGGGGGATGCGACCCGCGGCGCCGACCTCGTCGACGTTCTGCGTGACGCCGACATCATCGTGGTCGCGGTGACGCCCTTCTCGGCGCCGCCGCCCTCGTTCGACGGCTTTGACGAGGCGTTCTACGAACACATCGTCGCCGGTGTCGTCGGCGCCGCGCGGACGTCGCCGGCCACCCGGTTGATCACGATTGGGTTGTTCGCCACGCTGACCCTGGACGACGGCGCAACGGTGATGGACGATCCCGGCGTCTTTCCGCCGTGGCTGTTGCCTTTCGCGCGCGCGCACGCGCGTGAGCTGCCCGCGCTGCGCCGCCGCGCGTCCGGCCTCGACTGGTTGATCATCACCCCACCGGCCGGGTTGCAGGTCGACGGCGTGGCGGATGCGGCGGGCTACGTGCTCGCCGAACTGCCGCTCGACCGCCGCCTCGCCGGGGGCGCACTCGGCTACGGCCAGCTCGCGCGGGCTGTGGCGGATCAGGCCGAGACCCCGACCCTGCACCAGACCCAGGTGGCCGTCCTGCCCACGGTTAAGGAGATCATCGAGTAGCGGTCGACGGAGTCGAGGGCCCGGCCCACGGCGCGACGTTCGTGCTGAATCGCCTGCGGCTGCTGCCCGACGTGATCGATGATGGGGTCGGCTGCAGCGGTGTCGAGCGGACGGGAACCCGAGGAGGGTCCGATGTTCGAGAGATTCAGCGACGGTGCCCGGCGGGCCGTCGTCCACGCGCAGGAGGAGTCCAGGTCGCTCGGCCACGACCGGATCGGCGTGGAGCATGTCCTGCTCGGCCTGCTTCACGAGGACACCGCGCCGGCGGACGCCGTCCTGGGTGCGTTCGGACTCACGCTGGCGGCGGGCCGGTCGGCGGTCGCGGCGGCCGTGGGTGCGAGCGAGCACACGTCAGCACGGCAGATCCCGTTCACCCCGCGCGCGAAGCTGGTCCTGGAGAAGTCGCTGCAGGCGGCTCAGCGGCTCCAGCACACGTTCATCGGCCCTGGCCATCTTCTGCTCGGGCTGCTGGGCGAGGACCAGGGCGTCGCCGCCGACATCCTCGCTCGTCACGGCGTCGACCCCGAGGAAGCCGGCCACCGAGTGCTCGCCGCCATCGCCGCCAGGGGGGAAGTCCCGCTGTCCGAGGTGATGTACTCGCCGCGCCGGGACGCCGTCACCGGCGCCAACGCGCGGGCTCGTGAGCTCGCCGAGCAGCTCGGCCAGGCCCAGGCGGCGAAGGACGCCGCCATCGACGAGGGTGACTTCGCCGCCGCGACCGCGATGCGTGCACGCGAGCGGGCCCTGCTCGCGGAACGCGCCCGGTTGATCACCAAGCTGCGGCCCGGCGGCCAGACCCCACCGCCGGCCACCTCACCGGAGTAGCCGCGGCACGCCGCGTGGGACGCACGACACCTTTTCGCCGTCGCCGCCCGGGAATGCCTGAATGTCGCGATGCCCGCCGGAGTGTGAGCCTGGCAACGGCACCCTCCTCGACCTGGCCGGAAGCCGGGTAATCCACAAACTATCGGCCTGACGACAGGCGTTCCGGAGCTGGGACCGGCCGGCCCGTGGGTAGCTTTCATCTCGACGCACTCGCAACGTCTCGCCGGAAGTCGGAAAAGCTCGTGAATGTGGGCGGGAATTCCCGGAACCATGCGCGGGGTCGACCAGAGGTAAACGGGCGGGTCGTCGAAGGAATGTGTGGAGAACTGGGCGGGCCGGCTGTCGGCCCGCCTCGCGCGAAGGAGAGCCAGGAACATGTCCGCTAAGAAGATCGGCCTCGCCTTCACGACCATCGCCGCCACCGCGGGGCTTGTTTTCGGTGGTGCGACGATGGCGAGCGCAACCACGGGACTGTCCGCCGGCGTCCAGGCGGGAACGGGCGGGAACTCCGCGCCCGGCCTGGCCACGGCGGTCAACACGTCGTTGTCGGCGGGTGAGCTGGCGAACGTGACCGCGGCGCTCAAGGCCAAGGACTCGTCGGTCGCGGTCACCAGCGTGGTGAAGAACTCCGACGGGTCCTACCTGGTGGTCGGAACCAAGGCCGGCGTCACGGTGAAGTACCTCGTCAGCGCGGACCTGAAGACCGTCACGCAGATCGCGGCCGGGTAGCTCGCACGGCACCGGGGCTCGGGTTCTCACGGCCCGGGCCCCGGTTTGGTATCAGGATGGCATCGGCTCCACCACCGACCTCGTCGACGACGAGGCGTTCGAGCTCGTCATGGACGCGGCGCAGGGGATCGCCGACGTCCAGCAGACTGCCGATCGGCTGTGCGTCGTCCTGGCGGACCGCGACTGGTACTGCGGCCCTCACCTCGGGGTCGGCTGTTTGCGGGTGATGCGGTAATGGAGGACGAGGAAGGGGATGCCGAAAAGAAAGAACGAGTGTTCCGCGCATAGCTCGTCCTCGTCCCGGTGGACGTCGAGTTCCTCGGCGAACCCGTGGACCGCCAGGGCAGTGAGGCTGCCGTCCGTCGGGTCGCGATAGGCAAGGTAGTGGCCGGGGTGCTCCTGATCGCTCCGGCTGGTCAGGGTCAGCCCGCCGTCGGCCCGGCCGCGGGGCAGGAGCGTCGCCGTGAAACTCGCCTGGGGCAGTGGAAAGCCGACGCTGACGTAACCGCGGTCGCGGTGCCGGTAGGTGGTGTAGATGCCGACGTAGATGGGCTCGTCGGTATCGGCGAACGAGCGGATCCAGCCGCGGACCGCCACCGCCTCGGTGCCCGGTGTGGTGCCCGGTGTGGTGCCCGGCGTGGTGCCCGGCGTGGTGATGGTGTCGATGCGGCTGCGGATGCCGCGCTGGGTGTCACGCTGGTTCATGGGCACGTTCGCCTGCCCGAGCGGGCGCGCCAGCGCGGTTCGATACAACAGGTAGCCGGGGCGCACCCACAGCCGCCACCGCGGCACGATGTCGAGGGTGAACCGGGTGGTGTGCTCGTAGAACTCGCGGACCAGCGGATCCACGTCGGCGGGGTCGAGATCCGGGCCGGCCAGGTCGTCCAGGGAGGCGACGATCCCCACGTCGACGGCATCGGCGACGTAGTGGCCGCCGAGCTCCTCGGCCAGCTCCCGGACGTAGCCGGTGCCGACCCGGCGGGAGCGCGACTGCCGGGGCACGACGAAGGGCAGCCGCTGCGCGGGGACCCGTTCGGCGAGCAGACTCACCTGCGGATCGCGGAAGACCAGCGGCGAGACACTCCGGTAGGCCGCCATCGTGATGCTGGCTGCCGCCGCCGGCGGTACCGGGCGCCCGCGTGCCGCGAGCGCCGTGCCCACCGCCGCTCCGAACAGCGGCCCGAGCAGCACCTTCTGCGGCCGCAGCCCCAGCAGGCCGCCGACGCCTCCGGTCGCCGCGCCCACCGTGACGGGGCCGGCGCCGGCCAACAGCCCGGCCGCCCACCCGGCGGGGGCGACGAGCGCCGCGCTGGTCGCTATCCGCTGCCACAGGGCGGGTAGTTCGCCCGGCCGCTGCCGAGCACGGGCCACCGCCTCGGAGGCCGCCAGCGCGACCGCTCCCGTGAGGCCGCCCACGCCGACCCCGCGTCGTCCTCGATGAGCGCCGAGGGCTGCTCCGGCCATGCCCCCGATGACGGCGGCGGACAGGACGGCCGCCCGGACGTCCGTGGAGGTCGTGCCCTGGTCGTGCACGCGGACAACCTATCTGTCGACCTGTCGACCGGCGCGCCCTCGGCTGCCGGCGGACTCGGCCGGGCGCCGACGGCTCAACCCGCACCTGCGGGGAATGACTTCGCTGCGTAGTTCTCTGGATGCCGAAAGTCGGCCTCGTCGTCGCGGTCGCCAGGTCCGCCTGACAGGAAATGCCCAGGTTGCCGGGATACGAAGGGGGCGAACGGACAGGAGACGGGCAGACCGGCAGTTCTGAGGGGAGCGTGGATGGCTGAGTACGGACACGACCCGGAACGCGAAGCGCGCCGCGCCGCAGGAGTGTCGCCCAGACGCTCGGCAGCGGCGGACCGCCGGGCGGGCACCCTGCTGGCCGACCCACCGTCGGGGCTGCCCGGCCAGCCACGAACGTCCGATCAGCCACGAACGTCCGATCAGCCACGAACGTCCGATCGGCCACGAACGCTCGATCAGCCACGAACGCTCGGCCAGCCGCGCTCGCCCGGCCAGCCACGGCCGGAGGACCGGCCGTCCGGTCCGATCGGGCCAACCGGGTCGGCCACCGCCCAGGAGCGGGCTGCTTGGGTGACCGGGGCGCCGGAGCGGAGCGTCGCCAGGCGCGGCGGCCGCAACCCCGCGCTGGACGGCGTCCGGGCGCTCGCCGTGCTCTGCGTGCTCGTGTTCCACATGGACTCGCTGCCCGGCGGCTACCTCGGTGTCGACGTGTTCTTCGTGCTCAGCGGTTTCCTGATCACCGGACAGTTGCTGGCCGAATGGGACCGGACCGGCGGGGTGTCCCTCACGCGGTTCTACCTCCGACGGGCCTACCGGCTGCTGCCCGCCTTCTGGCTGCTGGCCCTCGTCGGCCTCACGGCGGTCGTCCTGCTGGGGATCGGCACGGCCGGCGAGCGCAGCGAGTTCCTGGACAGCCTGGCCGCGTCGGCGCTGTATGTGAACAACTACTTCCAGGTGGTGCGGCAGAGCACGGGGGCCGGCTGGCTGGGGCACACCTGGTCGCTGTCGCTGGAAGAACAGTTCTACCTGCTGTGGCCGCTGGTGCTGGTGGCCCTGTGCCGCCGGCCGTGGCCGGCCCGCCGGCTGCCCGTGGTCCTGCTGGGTGGGGTGGCCGGGGTCGCGCTGTGGCGCAACGCGCTGGTCACGTCCGGGGCTCCGGGGACGCGGACCTACTTCGCCCTGGACACCCGCGCCGACGCGCTGCTGGTCGGCTGCGCGCTCGCCGCCTGGCTGCGGGCGGCGCGCCTGGGAGCGGCCGGCGAGGACGGCGCGGCTGGTGGGACCGGGACGGCTGGTGGGACTGGGACGGTGAGCGGGACTGGGACGGCGAGCGGGACTGGGACGGCTGGCGAGGGTGTGGCGGCCGGCGGGGGGCTGGCGGCGCTGTGCTGGCGGCGCCGTCTCGACCGTGTCAGGGCCGTCCTGCCGGTGGCCGGACCGGTCGCGCTCGGGCTGCTGGCGGTGGCGACGGTGACCGCGCCGAGCGGCTGGGGTGAGGGGTCGGCCCTGCTGTCCCGCGGCGGTTACACGGTGGTCGCGCTGCTCGCCGGCGCCCTCATCCTCACCCTGGAGCAGGGCGCGACGACGAGCTGGCTGTTCCGCGCCCTCGCCGCCCGCCCGCTGGCCTGGCTCGGCCGGATCTCCTACGGCTTCTACCTCTGGCACTTTCCCGTGGTCGCGTACTGGGGCCGCGACCTGACCGGTGCGCTCGGCCGGTGGCCGGCGATCGTGGTGGTCGGCCTCATCTCGGTGGCCCTGGCGGCCGCGTCGTACTACCTGCTCGAACAGCCCGTCCAGCGGCGCCGCCCCGCGGGGCCGCGGCCCCGGCCGCCCCGTGCGAGCCCGCCGCGCCGCCTGCCGGCGTTGGCGGGCAGCCGCGGGAGCCGGTGACGGAGAGCGCGGGTCAGGCGTCGATCGCGGTGTCCCGGGCGACCTTCTCCCAGGCGGTGATGTCCGCGCGGACGCCGTCGAGGTGGTTGATGATCGCGTCGATCGCGCCGGATCCCGCGGCGCGCATGTGCGGCAGGACGGCTCGGACCAGCGCCGCCGGGCCGAACTCGTGGACGTCGAAAAGGGATCGAAGCTCGGCGTCGGGCTCAGGCTGCGCCAGGTCAGTTGGAACGACCCGACCGCCGGACTGGCAGGCGGGTCCAGCGACGTGGCCTTCGTCTGGCTGCCGCTCGGCGACGCCGAGCGCTACACGTGGATCGTCGTCGCCGCGGAACCGCGCCACGTCGCCCTGCCCCGGACGCATCGGTTGGCGTCCAGGGAGACCGTCGACTTCGCAGACCTGCTCGACGAGCCGTTCCTCGCCTAGCCGCGCAGCGCGGGACGGCTGCGGGACTACTGGCTCGCGCTCGACGCCCGCGGCGGACGCCCACCGGTGATCGGTGCCGAGATCGCGGGCGCGGACGAGAAGTACGAGGCCCTTGTCGGTGGCTACGGCGTCTGCCTGTTGGCGATGGGGAACGCCCCGCTGGTCACCCGCGGAGGTGTCGTCACCCGTCCCGTCGTCGGCGTCTCACCCAGCCGGTTGGCGGTGGCCTGGCATACCGATGACCGCCGTCCGCTCGTCCAGGCCTGCGCGCGTGCCGTCCGCCTGGCCGTCGGGGACGGCGGCCCGGCCGGAGCCGGGGCCGGTGACGGGGCCGGGTTCGGTCGCTAACGTGACGCGACATGTACGCGATCGCGACCCGGCGAAGAAGCCAGCCGCCTCCGTCCTGGGTGGTCTGGGAGGCGCTGATGAAGCCGAACCGGGACCCGCAGCGGCAATGGTTGACCCTGCGTCGGGGTGAAGCCGCGCCGCGGGTGATGGAGTCGACCCGACCCGGGTTGGTCGTCTGGTCGTCGATCTGGGAGGCCCACCCCGACGACCTCATCCGTTTCGACATCGAGTCCATCGGGCACGAGACCGACCTGCGGTGGACCCTGCTGGCCCCGCAGGAGGCACCGCCCGACGTCGTCGTCCCGCGGCGAAAGCGCCTGAACGAACTCATCAACGCGCAGCTCCGATTTTCCTTCGGCCAGTAGGACCTCCTGTCCGGGGCTGGGGAAGTGACCGGAAGTGCAGACAGGGGCAGGGCGCCGTTTCGACGCCTTCGCGGTCGAAGACGGCGCGGTAGCTCGGCAGACCCGACGCGGCGTCGAACTGGTCGTGGACCCGGCCGCGCACCCGTCGGGGTGGCGGGTGCGGCTGAGACAGACGGCCGGCGACCACGGTGGGAACCGGCGGTCCGCCGTCGCCCGGAGGCAGCCGCGTGAGCGGGCGCGGCTCCGGGACCCGCCGGGTGGGGGCGAGGGGCTACAACGGGAGGCGGTTGACCGCGGCGAGGACGGCGTGGACCGAGGCGGTGAGCACGGAGGTGTCCTGGCCGACGCCCCAGTAGTCCGCGTCCCGGTGGCGGATCAGGACGTAGGCCGTGGCGGGGCTGGTGTCACCGCGGTCCATCGCGTGCTCGCCGTAGCCGCGGATCTCGACGTCGACGCCGACGTCCGCGAGCAGCGCCGTCAACGCGGCCCGCGGGCCGTTGCCCAGGCCCCGGGCGTGGTGCTCGCGGCCGGCGATCGACAGCTCGGCGGTGAACTCGTGCTCGCCGGACGCGGTCTCGACGGTCCGCCAGGCCGTCAGGATGATCGGCCCGTCGCGCAGCGGCGCCAGGTAGCGGGCGCGGAACATCTCCCACAGGTCCTTGGGGGTCAGCTCCCGGCCGTCGCGGTCCGCGGCGACCTGGATGGCCCGGGAGAAGTCGGCCTGTAGCCCCTTCGGCAGCTCCAGCCCGTGGTGCAGGTTCAGCAGGTGCGCGATGCCGCCCTTGCCGGACTGGCTGTTCACCCGGATCAGCGCCTCGTAGCTGCGGCCGACATCCGCCGGGTCGATCGGCAGGTAGGGCACGTCCCACAGCGCCTCGGTCGCCGCTATGTCCTGCTCCGCGGCGCGGGCCGCGTGCCACGCCAGGCCCTTGCTGATCGCGTCCTGGTGGGTGCCGGAGAAGGCGGTGTAGGCCAGTTCGCCGCCGTAGGGGTGTCGTGGGTGGACCGGCATCCGGTTGCAGTGCTCGACCGTGTCGCGGACGACGTCGATGTCCGAAAAGTCGATCATCGGGTTGACGCCCTGGGAGTACAGGTTGAGCGCGAGGGTGACCAGGTCGACGTTGCCGGTGCGCTCACCGTTGCCGAACAGGCAGCCCTCGACCCGCTGCGCCCCGGCGAGCAGCGCCAGCTCCGCGCACGCCACCCCGGTGCCCCGGTCGTTGTGGGGATGGACGGACAGGATCACCGAGTCGCGGCGATCCAGGTTGCGGTGCATGTACTCGATCTGGTCGGCGTACACGTTGGGGGTGGCGATCTCGACGGTGGCCGGCAGGTTGTGGATGACCGGCCGCTCGGGGCAGGCGTCCCACCGGGCGGTGAGGCGGTTGCAGACCTCCAGCGCGAAGTCCGGTTCGGTCGCGTTGAAGACCTCCGGGGAGAACTGGAAGCGGACGTCGGGGCAGCGTGGGGAGTCGGCGAGCCGGACCATGTGCCCGGCGACGTTGTGCAGCAGGGCCAGCAGGTCCGCGCGGTCACGGCCGAGGACGACCTGTCGCCACACCGGGGCCGTGGCGACGTAGAGATGCACGACCGTGCGGGGCACCCTCCCTTCGGTGCGAGGCATCCCCTCGATCGAGGCGAAGGTCCGCTCGACGAGGTCGCGCCGCGCCGGGGTGAACACCACCACGGTCACGTCCGGCGGGATGGCGTCGTCGTCGACCAGATGTCGGACGAAGTCGAAGTCGGTCTGACTGGCCGAGGGGTAGCCGACCTCGATCTCCTTGAACCCCATCGCGACCAGCAGGTCGAACATCGCCCGCTTGCGGGGGGTGTCCATCGGCTCGCGCAGCGCCTGGTTGCCGTCGCGCAGGTCCACCGGCACCCACAGCGGCGCCGACTCGAGGCGTCGGGTCGGCCAGACTCGCGCGGCGGGATCGAACGCGGGCAGCCCGGCCCGCTCGTGGGCCGCCCGGTATCGCTGGTGGGGCATCGCGCTGGGGCGCTGCGGGTTCCACCCGGGGGCGTCGGCGGGCATCGGGCCGCGAGGCCTGATCACGGTGGGGAAGCCGGACGAGCCGGCATCGATGATCGGCTCACGGCTCCGCAACCGAGCGTCGGCCCGTCGACTCTTCAGGTTGTCAGACATGTTGTGGCAGTGCCTTCCCATGCTCGGATGAAAGGGGGTCGACCGGAGGCGGGAGCTGACCGCAGCGGGGTGCCCGCCGCTGGTCAGGCCCTGCCGCGGCGGGGAAGGAACGGCCGCCCGCCCGGCGTCACGCGACGTACCATACTCCGCAGATCCATCGGCTTCCCTGGTAAGCGGCTTCTCTACTTCTCTGATAACTGGGGGATGACTGTGCCGCTCGGAGCGCTGCGTCCGACGCCTCTGGTCGAGCAGGCGACCCGTCGCCTTCGTGAGCAGATCACCAGCGGCGAGTGGCCGGTCGGAACCCGGCTGCCGGGTGAGACGACGCTGGCGGCGACGCTCGGGGTGGGCCGCTCGACGGTGCGTGAGGCGCTGCGTGCGCTGGCGGGCGCGGGGATGGTGCAGTCGCGGCAGGGGGCCGGCGTGTTCGTCATCGCCGCCGAGTCCCCGCGGGACTGGCCGGACACGTTGCGCCGTGCCGCCGTCGGGGATGTGTACGAGGTCCGGATGCTCATGGAGGTGCAGGCGGTGTGGCTGGCCGCACAGCGGCGCACCGACGCCGACGTGGCCGCCCTGCGCGCGGCGCTCGCGGGTCGCCGCGCCGCCGCGGCCGGCGGGGACGATGTGGCCTTCGTCGACGCGGACGTCACCCTGCACGTGGCCGTCGTCGCGGCGGCGCACAACCCGGTGCTCGACGGTCTGTTCGCCGAGTTCGTGCCCGTGCTACGCCGGGGCCTTGTCGAGCTGGTGGACCTGCTCGGGCTGCGGGCGGCGGAGGTGAATCACGGCGACGCCGCGCACGCCGCCCTCGTCGACGCGGTGGCCGCCGGGGACGGCGCGCGGGCCGGCGAGATCCTGCGGGCCGAGTTGGACCAGACCCTGGCCCAGATCCGGCAGCCGACGACCTGACGACCCTCACGACCTGACGACCCTCACGACCTGGTGGCTCGTGGCGGGTGCGGCGCCGCACCGGGGCCTCGGCCCGGGATGCGCCCGCTGCGCTGGAGCCGGATCGCGGGGCGATCCCGGTGGCGCCCGCGCTCGGCGATGGTGGGGTATGCCCGCGCCGGGCTGGTAGCGTCCGCGATGGCAACAATTGCGGGGTGCCCCGAACGACCGGGGAGAATCGGGAAGCCGGTGCGAATCCGGCACGGGCCCGCCGCGGTAACCGGGAAGTCGCCGTCCACGCGTGCCACGCAGCCACTGGGCCACCGGCCTGGGAAGGCGGACGGTCCGGCGTCGATCCGGGAGTCCGAAGACCGGCCCCGCCGCCACGCCGCCCACCCGGGCGGCCGACAGCGGGAGCCTGCCTTGCCACACCACCGCGACGCCGGGACCACCCCCCGGCCGGACGCCGTGAGCTCGCCCGACTCGGCCCGGCCCGACTCGACGGCCCGGCCCGACTCGACGGCCCGGCGCGACCCGATGGCCCGCTCGGGCCCCGCGATCGGCTCGGGTGCCGACGCCTTGTACGACGCGATCCACCGTCGGCGCGACGTGCGCGGCCAGTTCACCGGAGCGCCGATCCCCGCCGACGCCCTCGGGCGCGTCCTCGCCGCCGCCCACGCCGCGCCGAGTGTCGGGCTCAGCCAGCCCTGGGACTTCATCCGCGTCACCGACGACGGGACGCGTCGGGCCTTCCACGCGCACGTCCAGCACGAACGGGCGGTGTTCGCCGCGACCCTGGCCGGGGAACGGGCCGAACGATTCGCCGGGATCCGGATCGATGGCATCCTCGCCGCGTCGATGTCGCTGGTCGTCACCTACGATCCGGCGCGCGGGGAACCGGCGGTTCTCGGACGGCATGCCATCGCCGATGCGGGCCTGTACTCGGTGTGCCTGGCCATCGAGAACCTGTGGCTCGCCGCGACCGCCGAGGGCCTCGGGGTCGGCTGGGTGTCGTTCTACCGGGAGCCGTTCGTCCAGGAGCTGCTCGGCATCCCGACCGGGATACGGCCGGTCGCCTGGCTGTGCGTCGGCCCCGTGACCCACCTCGAGGCCACCCCCGACCTGGAACGTCACGGCTGGGCGCGGCGGCGTCCCCTGGCCGACGCCATCCACGCCGAACGCTGGCATGGACGTCCCGAGCGGCGCCCCGCGTAGGCCGTCCCGGCGGGGATGGGCGTCAGGGGCGGGCGCGCAGGCCGTCGAGCAGGACGGTCGTCAGCGGATCGTCGGCGCGTGCCCCGGGCCGGCAGACCGCGACGTTGAGCAGGTCGACGACCTGCGTGCCGGTGAGGTCAGCGCGCAGCGACCCCTCGCGCTGAGCGTCCTCGACCAGGCCCGCGAGCAGGGCGTTCAACTCCTCGACCAGGTCTGCCACGGTCGGGTCGACCGGCGAGGTGTCGGTCAGCGACTTGATCAGGGCGAGGGGCAGGCCGGTGCACCGCGCCACGATCCGGACCAGCACCTGCCAGCGCGGCGCGGGGGAGGACAGCTCGGACCGGCCCGCGGCGAGCAGCGTGTGCAGCGCGTCGGCGGCGATGGAGTCCAGCAGCGACCGCCGGTCGGGGAAGTGGCGGTAGAGGGTGCCGACGCCGAGTCCCGCGGCGCGGGCGATCTCCTCCATCGAGACGGCCGCCCCGCGGCGGGCCAGTAGATCGAGCGCGGTGGACGCGATGAGCTCGCGGTTGCGCTGCGCGTCGGCTCGCATGGTCGACTCCCTCCGCTCTCGGTCGTCGTCTCTCGGTCGTCGTCTCTGGATCGTCGTCTCTGGATCGTCGTCTCTGGATCGTCGTCGGCTCCCTCGGCCTCGTCGGCCTCGTCGGCCCAGCAGGGCCCGGCGTCCCGGCGGGCCGAGCGGACGGCGGACGGCGTCAACCGGAAGCAGACGCTCAGTTTAATGTAGCCTTCCACCGGAAGGGGAACATCCGGTTCAGATTGGAGTGATCATGAAGATTGGGCTGTACCTCGGCGGCGGTTCGGGACCACACACCGTGGTCGACGAGCTCCTGACCGCGGCCCGGGCGGGCCTCGACAGCGCCTTCCTCAGCCAGCTCCCGTCGTGGGACGCGCTCACCCTGATCGCGATCGGCGCGGCGGCGGTGCCCGGGATCGAGCTGGGGACGGCCGTGGTGCCGACCTATCCCCGTCACCCGCTCGCCCTGGCCGGGCAGGCACTCACGGTGCAGGCCGTCGCCACCGCCGGCCTCACCCTCGGGATCGGGCCGAGTCACCAGCAGTACATCGAGGGGTCGTTCGGCTACCGCTACGACCGCCCGGCCCGCCACATCCGCGAGTACCTGACCGCGCTGCGCCCGCTGCTGCACGGCGCGGCGGTCGACGTTCACGGGGAGACCGTCACCGTGGTCGGCCGGCTCGACGCCCCGGTGGCGACCCCGCCGTCCGTGCTCGTCTCCGCGTTGGGACCGGTGATGCTGCGAACCGCCGGGGAACTGGCCGACGGTACGGTCACGGTGTGGACGGGGCCGCGAACCGTCGGCGACCACATCGTGCCGACGATCACCCGGGCCGCGGCGGCCGCCGGCCGGCCGGCGCCGCGGGTCGTGGCCGGGGTGGGGGTGTGCGTCACCGCCCATCCGGACCGGGTCCGCGACGAGGTGGCGGCGCGGCTCGGCTTCGCCTCGGACCTTCCCGCCTACCGCGCGGTCCTGGATCGCGAGGGCTGGTTCGGGGTGCACGAGACGGTCATCGCCGGCACGGAGGAGGCCGTCGCGCGCGCCCTGCGTCGTTACGCCGACGCCGGCGCGACCGAGGTGCTGGTGAGTCTGGTCGGCGACCCACAGGAGCGAGCGCACACCCTCCAGGTCGCCGCCGCCCTGCGCTCGGCCGGCTGACCGCGTCCTGCCGAGGAGGACGTCCTATCGGCACCCTTGCCTTGTCGCCACGGCGTCCTGGACTGCGCCGCCCGAACGGGCCACCCGCGGGCGCGCCGAGCCCCTAGGGTGGGGCCCCCGATCAGGCCATCTCGCCTGTGCCGGAGCAGGGCCGGGCAGCGGTCACCGCTGTCGCCGCGGGGTCCGCGACGGCCCCGACCGCCGGGTCGCTCGGGATCTCCGCCGAGGTCTGGCGGGTGGTCGGTGTCGTCGTGCTCGGCGCCTCTCTCGCCAACCTGGACGCCGCGCTCGTCAATGTCGGTCTGGACACGATTCAGCCGCGACTCGGTGCCTCCCTCACGTGCCGGCCCGGTGGATCGCCTGTGGCTACCTGCTCGGACTGCCGGCGGCGTTGCCGCTGTGCGCGGCTGGCATGGGCCGCCGTGACGGCATCGGATGGCCGTGACTGTGGTCCCCTGGCGGCTTTCACCGTCATCTCCGGGTTGTGCGTCCTGCCGCGCTCGATCGGACCGCTGATCGCCCTGCCGGTCGCGGGCGGCCTGCTGATCCCAGCCGGGTGGGCGGTGCTCGCCCCGCCCGGATGGGCTGGGTGATGACCCCGTCGCCCGCCGGGCGTGGCGCGAACCCGAGCAGGGCCGTCGCGCCCCGGCGGACGAGCCGCCGCGCCGCCGACTACCCGAGTCCCTTGTTTCCCCCGGTGATGAAAGCCATATCTGCCATGTTCCCCATGCTCTCCGACGTCCTGCATCCTGACCAGGGACAGCGCACCCTGGGACCGCGGGTACCAGCTTCGGCCGGCGGGCACGCCTTTACCGGGAATGAGGGCGGCCCGCCGATGCCGGCGCGGAGAGGACGACGTGTGCGCGGAACGCGGGGTAACACCGTCGGGCAGTGGACCGCGACATGAATGCCGCGCCGTGATGATGGACGTGCTGCGTTCCGTCGCCCGTCCGTCGGCCGTGGCAATCCCGGAACCCGCGGAATGTGCGGGTCCGCGGGTCCACCTGGAACCCACAGTGAAGTGGTGATGGCGCGGAGTGGTTAGAAAGCTGGGAAGTTCCTACACCCTGGAAGACCGCATCGGCCGGGGTGGCATGGGCGAGGTGTGGCGCGGCCATGACGAGGCGGGCAATGTTCTCGCCTTCAAACTCCTGTTGCCCCACTTCACGTCGGATCCGGGAGTGGTCGCCCGGTTCATGCGCGAGCGTGCCATTCTCATCCGGGTCCAGTCGCCCTTTGTGGTGGCGATTCACGACCTGGTGGCCGAACGCGGCGACCTGGCCATCGTGATGGAATTCGTCGAGGGTTCGGATCTGCGTCGGGAGCTGCAGCGGCGCCGCACGATGCCGCCCGCGGAGGCGGTCGGCCTGGTGGTCGACATCCTCGCCGGACTCGGGACGGCCCATCGGCTCGGCATCGTCCACCGTGACCTCAAACCGGAGAACGTGCTGCTCGACCGCGGCGGGGAACGGTTCCGGCCGAAGATCTCGGACTTCGGTGTCGCCGGCCTGATGGCGTCCGCGGCGACGAGGCTGACCATTCCCGGCGGCATGCTTGGCACCCCCCTCTACATGGCCCCCGAAAGCGTCGACGGCGGCGCCGTCGGGCCGGCCGCGGACATCTACGCCGCCGGCACCATGCTGTACGAGATGCTCTGCGGCGTCGCACCGTTCGCCGGCCGGGAGATGCTGTCCATCCTGCGGGCCCACGCCGATCTGGCCCCGGGCCGGCCCACGGGCATTCCCGACGAGCTGTGGGCCGTGGTGGCCGCGATGCTCGCCAAGGACCCGGATGAACGGCCCGGCGTGGACCGGCTGCAGGCGCTGCTGCCGGGCCTGACGGGGCTGCCCGCACTGCCGCCGATGCGCACCCCGCCGCCCTCGGTGGTTCCGACGACGATCCAGGGGGTGTCCGTAGGGCGTCCGAGTGGCCCGGCCGGACCATCCGACGCGGGATCCGCCGCCTCCGCGGGTTCCCCCGGGCCGGTGGGATGGTTCACCCCGTCCGGGCCACCCTCCCCGGGCGAACCCGCCGTCCGGGCGGCCCCGCTCGTCCCGGGGGACGAGGAGTTCGACGATGCGGTGACCACGCCGGTCCCGCTGTACCTGCCCGGTCAGGGGGTGGCGCCGGGGACGGGCCCGGTCGGACTGACGGACGAGGAGTTCGACGATCCGGTGACGACACCGGCTCCCGTGTACCTGCCCGGTGGGTCGGTGTCGCCGAATGCCGCCGGGGTGGCCCCGCCTGCTCTGCCGGTCCAACGCGACGCCCGCCCGGGGAAGTCGGTCGATCCGGGGAAGTCGGCCGGTTCGGGGACGGCGGTCGATCCGGGGAAGTCGGCCGGTTCGGGGACGGCGGTCGATCCGGGGACGGCGGTCGATCCGGGGAAGGCGGCAGATCCGGGGAAGGCGGTCGATCCCGGGAGGGCGGCCGGTCTCGCGGGGACGCCCGATCCGGCGAAGGCGCCCGACCTGGCCATGACGCAGATCCAGGCCCAGCCGGCCGCTGCGGCGCACAGGGCGTCGGCGCCTGCGTCCGCTCCGACGTCGGCCCAGGTGGGTACGGGCCTGGCCGGCGCGGGAGAGCCACCACCGTCCCGTTCGGCGGGTACGGCCCGGTCGGGTGAGAGCGGCCCGGCGTCGTCGGGGCGGCCCGATCGGACGGGGACGGCCGGGCCGACCGGGGGGCGATCCGGCGAGCCGGGCGACGGGAGCGCCGATGCGGCCGGCCGACGGCGGTCCCGCGTCCTGGCCGGCGGCGTCGCCCTGCTGCTCGGCCTTGCCACCGCGGCGGTCGCCGCCGCGGCGATCCCCTCCGACGGCTCGGACCCGGCCCCCTCGCCGGCCTTCCGGGTGAGCGCCAGTGCCGGCGCATCCCCGAGGGCCGGCCTCACCGCGCCGGGGCAGGACGGAGCCCGCGGTGGCGGGCAAGGCGCCTGGTACGGCTCCGCGATGGCGCCGGGCGCGGGCGTCGCGGGCGATCCGGCCGCCCCCGGCGCCGGTGTTCCCGGCTCGCCGGTTCCCGGCGCAGCCGGGCCCGCCCCGGCCTCGGGCGCCGCCGGTCCACCGCCGCCAGCCCCGGGTGGGGCGTCGCCCAGTGGCGGCACCGTCACGACGCCGCCGCCGGCTCCTCCCGCGACGCGCTCGCCGATCGCCACGCCACCGCCGCCGACGGCGGAGCCCTCGTCCAGCCCGCCGACGCCCAAACCAACGCCCAAACCAACGCCCAAGCCAACGCCCAAGCCGACCAAGACCTGCCAGAGCTCCGGCGGACGTGCAGGCAGCAAGCGCACCTGCGGCAGCTCCCCGACCGGGCAGCCCTCGGCGAGCGGCTTGCGCCTCTACACCAGCGCCGCGCCGTGACCCACCACGTCGGGTAGCGGCTCGCGCGCATCCCCCCGATCCCTCGGCGGCCCGGACGCGATCCGGCCCGGGCGGGGTCGAAGTGCTGGAGGCTGGTGACGGTCCCCGGGCCTCGGAACGGCCATCAGCCTCCAGCACCTCTCGGTACGCGGACATCCACGGACGGCGGCCGCGACCACGCGGCGGCCGGAGATCCCGCCGCCCGCCGTCTGTCGGCCTGGACCTCGGCCGCGCTCGGCTAACAGGCGGGCGGCGGGGACGTGGCCGTGCCGCCCGACCCCGTCGGGCAGCTCGTGGGCGACGCCGGGGCCGACGCGGTCGCCGACGGCGACGGCTCGCCGCTCGGGGAGGCACCCGACGTCGGTGTCGACCGCTCGGTCGGCGGCGCACTCGGTTCGGTGCTCGGCGAGACGGTCGCCGTCGCCGGGGTCCGCGGATCGGACGTCGCGTAGGGCTGCGCACCGCCGGACGGGGGCGCGGCGGTCCGCGGCGGCGGCAACCGATCGCGGGCACCGCCGTCGGACGTCCACCGCGGGCCGCCGGGCACTGCCGGATCGGAGCGCGCGCCGGGAGCCGTGCGGTCCAGCGGCGGCACCCCCGGCGGCTCCACCTGCGAATCCGAGCCGCCGGCCGCGACGAGGACCGCGAGGATGCCGACCAGCAGGACGACCAGCAGCGCACCGCCGGCCAGCGGGCCCGACCGCCGCCACGGCGGCGGCAACCAGCCGAAGGCGGCGTCCAGCGGACTGCTGCGGCGGATCACCCCACCTCCGCCCGTGCCCCCGGAGCCGACGCGCAGGGCTCCCGACCCTCCCGCGCCGGCCCGCAGCACGCCCGGCCCCGGCGCGGGGGAGCGCTGGGCGCCCGGACCTCCCGTGGCGGCAGGCACGGGGCGCCCGGGGAACGGACGGGGGCCGGTCGGGTGTGACACACCGACGACCTCGCGTCCGGCCGGGTCCAGGCCGCCGCCGACCGGCGGCCCGTCGCCGCCCGCGTTGGCGTCGGTCCAGCGTGGCACGGGGAAGGTGCCGATGGAGCGGTCACCGCCCGGCGGCGGGGTGGGACGCAGCGCCAGCGGGTGGGTGGGCTGATCGGGCTTGTCGGGATCGAGCGCCGCGGGCGCCGCGGCGACGCCGGCAACCCCGACGGCCCGGGCGGGCCCGACGGCGGGGGCGGCGGGGGCGTCGTCGGGGGCGGCGAGCGGCGGACGGGCCTGCCAGGGGGTGAGGGCGAGTGCCGCTGCCCGGTCGGCGTCCGCGGGCGTGGCGACCCGCGGGTCGGCGACCAGCAGGCGGACGAGCTCGGCCGCGCTCGGTCGGTCCTCCGGGCGGCGGGCGAGCGCGGCTCGTACCAGGGGGGCGAGCCCGTCGGGCACCCCGGCGATGTCCGGTGGGCGGTCCTCGCGCATCCGGGTCAGCACGTCGGCCTGCTCCGAGGCGAACGGCGGGTGGCCGGTGGCCGCGTAGGTCACGCAGGCACCCCAGGCGAAGATGTCCGCGGGCGGCCCGGCCCGTTCGCCGCGTAGCTGCTCGGGGGCCATCCAGGCCAGCGTCCCGATGAGGATCCCGGTCCGGGTGTGGCTGGGCACCCCGGAGGCCCGGGCGATGCCGAAGTCGATGACCTTCGGGCCGTCCCAGGCCAGCAGGATGTTCGACGGCTTGAGGTCGCGGTGAACGACCCCGGCGGCGTGGATGGCGATCAGGGCGTCGGCCAGTCCGACGCTGAAGCCGTGCAGCAGCCGCTCCTCCATCCGCCCGTGGCGCAGCACCGCGTCCGCGAGGCTGGTTCCCTCCACGTACTCGGTCGCAAGCCAGGGCGCGACGGCCTCCGGGTCGGCGTCGAGCACCGCGGCGACCGCGCGGCCGTGCACGCGCCGGGCGGCGGCGACCTCGCGGCGGAAGCGTTCCCGAAACTCGGGGTCGTCGGCGAACCTGGCGTCGGGCACCTTCACCGCCGCGGCCCGTCCATCCGCGTTGAACCCCAGGTAGACGGTGCCCATGCCGCCCGCGCCGATCCGGTTGTGGATGGCGAAGGGGCCGACCCGGCGCGGGTCGTCCTCGACAAGCGGTGTCAACATCGCGACGCCACCCCGACCGACGCCACCCCGACCGACGCCACCCCGACCGACGCCGTCCCGACCGGCCGTCCCGACCGGCACCGTGTCCGCCGCCGAGTCCGGTGACGCCAACCGGACCGCCCGACCTGCGCCGAAATGGTCACTCCTTCGATCATCATGGGCCCCGGCCGGCCCGCCGCCCCCGCCGGGCTGTGGGCCACCCGTCGAGGCCGCCCCATCCGCCGCGGGATCGCGCTGTCTGAACCGTAATGCTTCCAGCCGTCCGTATGCCGCCGGTTGCGGGGGTGGGCGCGTCGTCCCCGGCAGCCGCCATGGTCCGGCTACCGGCGGCTACCGGTGGCGTTGGGATCGTTCGATGGAATCGGGTCGAGGGTGGAGAAGGCAGTCCCGTTCCAGCGGAAGCGTACGTCGGCGTGGCCGGACGGGGAGCCGATCGGGTCCTGCGGGTTGAAGGTGTCGTAGCGCAGCACCACCTCGTGGTCGTTGCGCTGGCTTTTGACGGTGATGTGCGCGCTCGGCGCCGAGGTGTCGGTGCCGCGGAACTTGCCGTCGGCGAAGACGTAGGCGAGCTGGCGCGGCGTGTCCCCGGTCGCCGGCGCGGTACCGATGACGACGCTGAGCTGGCGGTCCTCCTGGTAGGTGCTCATGTCCGGCTCGTAGCCCTTCCCTCGCACGAGGGCGGCCGCGTCGTCGGTGGACAGCGTCGCGGGGCTCGGGGAGGCCGACGGCGTCGCGCTGGGCGACGGCGAGGTACTCGGCGGGGTGGCGACGCCCGTGGCCGGCGCCGGGCCGCCCGTCGCAGTCGCGCCCGCCGTGCCACCGGCATCCTGCGTGGTCCCGACGGGCGGGGTGGCGACGTTGTCGTCCCCGCCGCCACCACCGCTGCTGAGCGCGACTGCCGCCGCGATCCCGCCGCCGAGCAGCAGCGCGATCAGGACGGCGACCGCGATGACCGGGCCGCGCCGCCCACCGCCCGAACCGCGCCCACCCCCGGGGGAGCCGTCCCAGCCGTCGGCCCGGCGACCGGCGCCGCCGTGGCCCGCGGCGTGCTGGTCCGCGTAGGGGGCGGTGCCCCGGCGGCCACCCGGACCCGAGTCGCGGTCGTCGTAGCCCGGACCGCCGGCGCGCGGGGACGCCGCGCCGTAGCCGGCCTGGTTGTCGTATCCGGCGCGGCTGTCATATCCGGCCTGGTCATATCGGGCCTGGTCGTATCCGGCGCGGCTGTCGTACCCGCCACGGCTGCCGTAGGCGGGCGGGGCGTCGTAGGCCGATCGGGGGTCGCGCAGCGTCGGATCCGGGTAGCCGCCGGCGGCGCGCTGGGGTTGCCCCCCGGCCGGGTCATACCCGGCGTTGCGCGCTCCCCTGAGTGGACCGGCGCCCTGCGGCGGGGTGGGCGGCAGCGACCACACCTGGGCCAGGGCGGTCTCGCTGGCCTCGTCGGAGTCGGCGGGGGAGCGCACGTCGCGGCCGACCAGCCGGGCGAGCAGCTCGGTCGCCGTGGGCCGGCGGGTGGGCTCCTTCTCCAGCGCGGCCCGCACGACGCCGAGCAGGTCGGGCGGCAGGTCGTCGAGGTCGGGCTCGGCGGTGAGGATCTGCATGCCGACCGCCTCGGCGCGCTCTCCCCGGAACGGGGGGCGCCCGGCGGCGGCGAACGCCACGCAGGCCCCCCAGGCGAAGATGTCCGCGGGCGGCCCGGCGCGCTCGCCGCGCAACTGCTCGGGGGCCATCCAGACCAGCGTGCCGATCAGCATTCCGGTGCGGGTGTGGCTGGTGCTGTCCCCCGCGCGGGCGATGCCGAAGTCGATGACCTTCGGACCGTCCCAGGCCAGCAGGATGTTCGCCGGCTTGAGGTCGCGGTGCACCACACCCGCCGCGTGGATGGCGACGAGGGCGTCGGCGAGCCCGATCGCCAGCCCGTGGACCAGGCGGTCGTCGAGCTCACCGCGGGTGGCGACGGCGTCGGCGAGGCTGCGGCCCTCGACGTACTCGGTGGCCATCCAGGGGCGTTCGCCGGTCAGGTCGGCGTCGAGCACCGTCGCCACGGAGCTGCCCCGCACGCGCCGCGCGGCGTCGACCTCGTGCCGGAACCGGGAGCGGAACTCGGGGTTGTCGGCGAGGCCGGCAGAGGGGACCTTGACGGCGACCGGCTTGCCGTCGTCGCCGAAGCCGAGGTAGACGACGCCCATGCCACCGGCGCCGATGCGGTTCGCCAGCCGGAAGTGTCCGATGCGGCGTGGGTCGTCCGAGGTCAGGGGCGTCAGCACACCGCTTCCTATTCTCCGAGCTCTCCGCCGGCGGGCGGGTGGTGCGGGGATCGACAGGGTCGGGGGAGGCTATCCGATCACGCCTTGGTGGAGCGCACCCCGGGGCAACGCGGGGAATGAGCCAATTGTCTCTCAGTGCGGTGGTCGTGCTCATCTGCCGGCCGAATCGTCACGGGACGCTTCGTATCGATCGCTCTCCGTTCCGATCTGGCCTGCGATCGCCGATCCGATGAATCATCGGTCGGTTCCGTCTTGACGGGATGATCGGAGGAGGATCTGAGGTAATGCGAGAATATTGAAGATTCAATGCAGCTTTCGAGGGAAGATATTCGCAGGAGTGGAGGTCGCGAGCGGGCTGCGCTCGCCGCGGCCGGTGACGGAGGGAGCCTGGATGGTCGTCCGCGTTCCACGGGCCACGGGGCGCTCGGTCCCGCCGCCCGGTTCCGGCGCCGCGGCCGGATTCACCATCCATCCCACGGGGCCGGCCGCGGCGGAGGTGATGCCGGCCGCAGCGCAGGTGATGCCGGCCGCGGGGCAGCCGGTGGAGGCGCTTCGGGCGGTGGAGGCGCTTCGGGCGGTGGAGGAGGTGCCGGTCGGGCCGGGCGTCGCGGCGCGCGACGTGCTGGCCGTCCTGCGCCGCCACGTGCTCGTCGACGGCCTGGACCTGGTCTGCGACCTGGCCGAGAGCGCCGGCAGCGTCCTGGTCGACGCCCGCGACGGCCGGCGCTACCTCGATCTCTACAGTTTCTTCGCCTCGGCGCCGCTCGGGGTGAACCCGCCAGAGCTGGCCGGCGACCCGGGCTTCCTCGACCGGCTGGGCCGCATCGCGGTCAACAAGCCGGCGAACCCGGACGTCGCCACCGCCGCCTACGCCGAGTTCGTGCGCACCTTCGCCCGGGTCCTCGGCGACCCGGAGCTGCCGCACCTGTTCTTCGTCGAGGGCGGCGCGCTGGCGGTGGAGAACGCGCTCAAGTGCGCCTTCGACTGGAAGAGCCGGCACAACGCCGCGCACGGCCGCCCGGCCCGACTCGGCCGCCGCGTGCTGCACCTGCGCCACGCCTTCCACGGGCGCAGCGGCTACACGCTGTCGGTCACCAACACCGATCCGGTCAAGACCGACCGGTTTCCCGTGTTCGACTGGCCGCGCATCGACTGCCCGGCGATGACCTTCCCCTGCACCGGAGCCGCCCTCGACGCCGTCGTCGCCGCCGAGCGCGCCGCGCTGGCGCAGGCCGAGGCGGCCTTCGCCGCCCACCCGCACGACATCGCCTGCTTCCTCGCCGAACCGATCCAGGGCGAGGGCGGTGACAACCACCTGCGTGCCGAGTTCCTCGCCGCCATGGCCGCGCTGTGCCGGCGCCACGACGCGCTGTTCGTGCTTGACGAGGTCCAGACCGGGGTCGGCGCGACCGGGTCGGCCTGGGCCTACCAGCAGCTCGGCCTGCGTCCCGACATCGTGGCGTTCGGCAAGAAGGTCCAGCTCGGTGGGATCATGGCCGGGCGGCGGGTGGACGAGGTCGCCGCCAACGTCCTCGCCGTCCCCGGCCGGATCAGCTCCACCTGGGGCGGCGGCCTGGTCGACATGGTCCGCGCGACCCGGATCCTGGAGGTCATCGAGGCCCGGGGGCTCATCGCGCGGGCCGGTGAGCTCGGTGCCGGCCTGCTGACCGAGCTGTCCGCGCTCGCGGCGGCCCATCCGGGGCTGCTGGCCAACCCGCGCGGGCGGGGCCTGCTCTGCGCGGTGGACCTGCCCGATCGGACCACCCGCGACGAGGTGCTGCGCCGGCTGCGGGTGCGCGAACATGTCCTCGCGCTGCCCGCGGGCGTCCGCACCCTGCGGTTTCGTCCGGCGTTGACCGTCAGCGCCGACCAGCTCAGCACCGGCGTCACCGCGCTCGCCCGCGTCGTCGCCGACTTGGAAGAGGGGAACCTGGCATGACCCTGGTCCGCCCGCGGCGCGTCGGCGCGCGTATCGCCGGACGCGCCCACGACCTGTGCGCGACCGTCGGGGGACCGGCCGGCGGCGCCGAGGTCGAGGCGGCGGCGGTCCGCGTCGTCGCCTCCACCGACCCGGCCCGCCTCGACGAGGTCGTCGCGGAGGTCGAGCTCGGCGGCCCCGAGACCATCCTCGCCGCGGCCGTCGCCGCCCGGGCGGCCGCGCGCGAGTGGGCCGCGGTGCCGGCCCCCGTGCGCGGCTCGGTGATCGGCAGCTTCGGCCGGCTCGTCGCGGACAACGCCGACGCCCTCGCCCGGCTGGTGACCCGCGAGGTCGGCAAACCCGCCGCGGAGGCCCGCGGCGAGGTCCAGGAGATCATCGACACCTGCGAGTTCTTCCGCGGGGAGGGCCGGCGGCTCTACGGGCAGACCGTGCCGTCCGAGATGCCGGACCGCCAGCTGTTCACGTTCCGTGAGCCCCTCGGGGTGATGATGGTGATCACGGCCGGGAACTTCCCGGTGGCGGTCCCGTCCTGGTACCTCATGCCGGCCCTGCTCGCCGGGAACACGGTGGTGTGGAAGCCGGCCGAGTACGCCGCCGCCTGCGCGCAGGCGATGCTGGACCTGCTGACCGCCGCCGGGGTGCCTGCGGGCGCGGTGAACCTCGTCCCCGCCGACGGCCGGGCGACGTCGCTGGGGCTGGAACGGGCGCTGGCCGCCGGCGCCGTGGACAAGGTCGGCTTCACCGGGTCCACCGAGGTCGGCCGGTTCATCGGCGCCCTGTGCGGGCGGCACCTGCAGTCGCCGTGCCTGGAGCTCGGCGGCAAGAACCCCATGGTGGTCGCGCCCGACGCCGACCTCGACGCCGTCGTCTCCGCCGCCGTGTTCGGCGGCTTCGGCACCGCCGGGCAGCGCTGCACCTCGCTCGGCACGGCGATCGTGCACGAGTCGGTGCACGCCGCGTTCGTCCGCCGACTCGACGCCGCCGTGTCCGCCGCGGTCATCGGCGACCCCACCGGCGACGTGCTCTACGGGCCGCTGCTCGACGCCCGCTTCGCCGCCGGTTTCGAGCGTCACCTCACCCTCCTGCGCGACCACCACCGCCTGGCGGGCTCCACCGCGCTCGGCCGCATCACCGGAACCGGCCGCATCACCGGAACCGGCGGCGCCAGCGGAACCGGCGGCGCCAGCGGAACCGGCCGGACCGGCTGGACCGGCCGAGCCAGCGGAGCCGGCGGTTCCGCGGAACCGCGGGGCGCCGGCGGCCTGCCCCGCAACGGCCCGCGGCGCGGCTTCGTCGGCGACCCGGACCGCGGGCTCTACTACCATCCGCTGATCGTCGACGGGGTCCGCCCCGACGACGAGCTGTTCCGCGAGGAGACCTTCGGCCCGATCGTCGGCGTCACCACCTACCGCGACCTCGACGAGGCGATCGAGCTGGCGAACCTGCCCGGCTACGGCCTGTCGTCGTCGATCTACACCGCGGACGCGGCGAGCGCGTTCCGGTTCCGCCGCGGGGTGCGCGCCGGGATGGTCAGTGTCAACGGGTCGACGACCGGCGCCGAGGCGCACCTGCCCTTCGGCGGCAACGGCCGGTCCGGCAACGGCAGCCGCCAGTCCGGGATCTGGATGCTCGACCAGGTCACCCGCTGGCAGTCACTGAGCTGGGACTACTCCGGCCGGTTGCAGCGCGCCCAGCTCGACACCGCGGTCCCCGCCGCCGACCTGTCCTTCCGCCTGCCCGGCTGACCTCCCACCCGCCGAGCCCGACCTGCCGCGTGCCTGGGAACGGCGCCCGCTGTCTCTTCCACAGGGACAAATCGGGCGCCGAACCCTGTGGAAGAGACAGGTGGGCGCTCTCCCCTGTATCCGCTCGCTCCGAGATGGCGCTCGATGGGCGTCCGATGTGTCGCTTGTGTCGGATGCGGACTGTTCTGTTACCCGGTGTTCGGGTGCGCGTCAACCATGGGCTGGCCGGCTTCCGTACCGTTGGCCGGCCGGCTGCCCCCGGCCCTGCGGATCCGCCCTGGTGGCCGGTGCCGCCGGGTGGGAACAGCCACCCGGTGCAGCTTCGTTGTCCGTACGGGAGGAAATCAGCGTGACGCATGTCGAACGGGTGATCCCCAAGGGGGCCGACGGCCGGGTGGAGCCGCTGGTGCGCGGCATCGCCGACGGCATCGGCGGATGGCTCGGCGCGGCCGGCCTCGCCGAGCGGGTCGGCGTCCAGGCGGAGAACCTCGCCGGCCTGCGGGTCCTCGACGAGGACGACGACGAGGCGACGCTGCTGCGGCCCGACGGCACCCCCGTCGACACCTGGCGCGAGAACTACCCCTACGAGACCCGGCTGGAGCGCGCCGACTACGAGCGGGACAAGCGGCTGCTGCAGATCGAGCTGCTGAAGATGCAGTACTGGGTCAAGGAGACCGGGCAGCGCATCGTGCTCGTCTTCGAGGGCCGCGACGCCGCCGGCAAGGGCGGGACGATCAAGCGGTTCACCGAGCACCTCAACCCGCGCGGCGCCCGGGTCGTCGCCCTGGAGAAGCCGTCGCCGCGCGAGCAGCAGTCCTGGTACTTCCAGCGCTACATCGAGCACCTCCCCGCCGCCGGCGAGATCGTCATGTTCGACCGGTCCTGGTACAACCGGGCCGGCGTCGAGCGGGTCATGGGCTTCTGCTCCCCGGACCAGTACCGCGAGTTCCTGCGCCAGGCCCCGGAGCTGGAGCGGATGTGGACCCGCAGCGGGATCAGAGTGATCAAGCTGTGGTTCTCGGTGTCGCGCCGCGAGCAGCAGACCCGGTTCATCGTCCGCCAGATCGACCCGGTCCGGCAGTGGAAGCTCAGCCCGATCGACCTCGCCGCGCTGGACCGCTGGGACGACTACACCGACGCCAAGGAGGCGATGTTCTTCTACACCGACACGGTCGAGGCGCCGTGGACGGTGGTGAAGAGCAACGACAAGAAGCGGGCCCGGCTGGAGACCATGCGCCACGTGCTGCACGAGCTGCCCTACGCCGGCAAGGACACCGACATCGTCGGCACCCCCGATCCGCTCATCGTCGGCCCCGCGGTGAACCTGCTGGAGACCGGCGAGAAGGCCGACCGCACCTTCCCCTCGCTGCACTGAGCCGGCCCGGCGCCGCGGGCTCGGATACCTTGCCGTTGTAGGGGGTTGCTGTCCGTTTCGTCCCTGTGGAAGGGCAAGGTGGACGGCGAGCGCGAGCCGGGCGGTCCGGCGGCGGGGCGGCTGCTGCCGGCGTTGCCGTCGCCGCTCGAGGAGATCGCGGACGCGCGGCTGGGTGCGCGGGGTGTCCGCCTGCTGCTGAAGCGGGACGACCTGATCCATCCGGACATTCCCGGCAACAAGTGGCGCAAGCTGCGGGGCAACCTGGACGAGGCGCACCGACTCGGGCACGACACGTTGCTGACCTTCGGCGGCGCCTACTCGAACCACATCCGGGCGGTGGCGGCGGCCGGCCGGCTGTTCGGCTTCCGGACGGTCGGGGTGATCCGCGGCGAGGAGCACCTGCCGCTCAACCCGACGTTGCGCTTCGCCGTCGACGCCGGGATGCGGATCACCTACCTCGACCGCACCTCGTACCGGGCGAAGTCGTCACCGGGGGTTGTCGATCGGCTGCGCGCCGAGTTCGGCGCGTTCTACCTGCTCCCCGAGGGCGGCAGCAACGCCCTCGGGGTGCGTGGCTGCGCCGGGTTGCCCGCCGAGATCGACCGCCCCTTCGACGTGATCTGCTGCTCGTGCGGCACCGGTGGCACCCTCGCCGGCATCGCCGCGGGCCTCGCGCCCGGCCAGCGCGCCCTCGGCGTCCCGGTGCTGCGGGGCGCCCGGTTCCTCGCCGACGACGTCGACGCCCTCCAGCGCGCGGCGTTCGGCGCGAACTCCGGCAACTGGACCATGGCCTACGACTTCCACCTCGGCGGCTATGCGAGGTCGACCCCGGAGCTGGCCCGGTTCATCACCGACTTCCACGACCGCTACGGCCTCGCCCTGGAACCGGTCTACGAGGCGAAGCTGCTCTACGCCCTGTTCGCCCTCGCCCTCGCCGCCGCCGCCTTCCCGCCCGGCACGACGGTCGTCGCGGTCCTCAACGCCCTCGCGGACAGGCCCGGACCCGCCGCCCAGAAGGGGAACGCGCTTGGATGATCGTCATACCCGGTTATACTGAGGGTGTGAAAACTGCGATCTCAATCCCGGACGAGACGTTCAACGAGGCTGAGCGTCGCGCGGCCGCACTTGGCGTGAGTCGCTCCGAGTTCTTCACGACAGCCGCGCGCCGCTACATCGAGGAGCTTGACGCGCAGTCCCTTACCGAGCGCATCGACGCCGCACTGGAGCTCGCGGGTCCCGACGACTCGTTCGAGGCTGCGGCGCGCGCCGGCCAGCGAGCACTGGGCGACAGCGAGGACTGGTGATCAGCCGGGGCGACATTCACTGGGTCGACCTCGGTGAGGCGGAGGGCAGTCGCCCCGCGAAGCGCCGCCCGGTGGTGGTCGTCCAGTCCGCGCCCTACAACGCGAGCCGGTTGGCCACGGTCGTCGCGGTCGTCATCACCTCGAACACCGCGCTTGCCACCATGCCTGGCAACATCTTCCTCCCCGCCGCGGTGACCGGCCTTCCGCGCGACTCCGTCGCCAACGTGACGGCCATCGTCACTCTCAACAAGGACGAACTCGGGCACGCTGTAGGCGCCATACCGGAGGGCCTCATGCGAGACCTGGACCGAGGACTACGTCAGGTGCTCGCGCTCTGACCGCCCTCGCCTGCCGGATAATTGTGATGCCCGCATCTGGCCGGGCTGCCACCATGGCCCGATGGGCTGATCCAGCACCGAGAACGCATCGGAATTCCTTGCCGAGGCGGGCGAGGCGAACGTCTCCATGAATTGGGTGAGCTTGCGCGGAGGCCGCCCCAGCACGCCAGCCCGGCCGGGCGGATGCCGGGCCGGCGTCCGGGGTCGTCGGCGGTCAGCCGGTGGTGGGTTGGGTGGGCAGGGGGGCGGGGGAGTCGTAGCGGGGGCGCAGCGGCTGGCCGGAGCGGCCGGCGTCGGGGCGCACGGCGAGGGTCTGGTGGATCTGGGTCTGGCCGCCCTCGAAGCTCAGCGCGGAGCCGGCCATATACAGCCGCCACACCCGCGCCCGCCCGGCGCCGACCTGGGCGACGGCGGCGTCCCAGTTCTCCTCCACCGCCCGCACCCAGGCCCGCAGGGTCAGGCCGTAGTGCTCGCGCAGGTTCTCGACGTGACGGACCTCGAAGCCGGCGGCCTGCGTCAGCGACGTCATCAGGCCGATCTCGTGCAGCTCCCCGTCCGGGAAGACGTAGCGGCGCAGGAAGTCGCGGCCCTTCGGCAGCGGGATGGGACCGAGATGGGGCTGGTACCGGTACGCCCCGGCCGGGTCGCCGGGGGAGGAGATGCCGTGGTTGAGCAGCCGGCCGCCGGGGCGCAGCAGCCCGTAGAGGCTGGCGAAGTACGTCGGCAGCATCGCCCGCCCGACGTGCTCGACCATGCCGACCGAGCTGATCGCGTCGAACGGACCGTCGGGGATCTCCCGGTAGTCCTGCAGGCGGATCTCGATGGCGTCGGTGAGCCCGGCCTCGGCGATCCGCCGGCGGGCCTCGGCGGCCTGTTCCACGGAGATCGTCACCCCGACGCCGCGGACGCCGTGGTGACGGGCGGCGTGGATGAGCATGCTGCCCCACCCGCAGCCGACGTCGAGCAGCCGCTCGCCGGGGCGCAGCCCGAGCTTGCGGCAGACCAGCTCGTGCTTGGCGGTCTGCGCGGCGTCGAGCCCACTGGTCGGCGACTCCCACACTCCGCACGAGTAGGTCATCGTCGGGCCGAGGAACAGCCGGTAGAACGCGTTGGACACGTCGTAGTGATGGGAGATCGCCGCGGCGTCGCGGTGGCGGCTGTGGCGGCGCCCGTGCAGCCGGGCCTCCTCCGGCGGCGGGGCGGGCGGTCGGGCGCCGAGCTCGCGCAGCAGGGTCAGCAGGGCGGGTGCCGTGGCGGCGGTGGGGCGGTGCGGGATGGCGGACAGGTGGTTGCGCAGCTCCAGGGCGGCGAAGATGTCGCCCTCGACGTCGAGATCGCCGCTGACGAAGGCGCGGGCGAAACCCAGCTCGCCGGGGCGGAACAGGGCGCGGCGCATCGCCTCCGGCGAGCGCACCACGACCTGCGTGGGGGTGTCCGGGCCGAGCGCGGAGCCGTCCCACAGGACGATCCGCACCGGCGGCGCGGTCCCGATGAAGGTCTCGAGCAGGGTGCGGGTCGCCCGTGCCAGCTCCGGTGACCACCGTGGGTCCGGAACAGGGGTCGGCTGGGCGGCGGGCTCGTGCTCCTCCAGTTCTCGACTGATCGTCAAGGCGCATCCTCCGGGTCGTGTGCGCGGTCCCTTCGGCTGGGACGTCGCCGGAGACTGCCCGGTCGGCACCCGCCCGACCAGGACCTTCGCCCACGCCGGTGGCCCCGGTCAATCAGCGGAAGGCCCGTGGTCGGCCCAGCCCCGCGGGGCGCGGTCGCACCTGGTTACCTGGCTCCCATCGTCCCCCAGAAACGCCGTGTCCGAACGGTGTCCGGTGTCGCATGGCGGTATCCCGTCGGCGGGAATAATTCGTCCGGTTGACGTAGGGAAAACCGCAGGTGGCGGTGGGTCGGGAGGGGTCGGGAGGGGTCGGGAGGGGCCGGGAGCCGGCGGGCTCAGGCGACCGCGGCGGCGCCGAGCAGGGCCTTGAGATCGCCCATCAGCGCGGGGGTGCGCTGGACCTTGTAGGCGTCGTCGAGGCGCAGCAGGGTGATCTGCCCGGGGGTCTGCAGCCGCAGGTGCACCTCGGTCGTCCCCGGGTGGGTGCCGAGGACCTCGCGCAGCCGTTCCACCGTCGGCGGGTTCACCCGGGCCGCGGACATGGTGATCACCACCGGGGGGCTGAGCGCCGCGTCGCTGAGATCCGGCACGGTCAGCTCGGCGGCGATCAGGCGCGGGGTGTCCTCCCGCTTGTCCAGGCGGCCCCGGACGATGACGACGGCGTCCTCGGCGAGCTGGGTGGAGCACACCTCGTAGGTCTGCGGGAAGAACATCACCTCCAGGCCGCCGGCGAGGTCCTCGACGGTGGTCAGCGCCCACAGCTTGCCCTGCTTGGTCACCTTGCGCTGCAGGCTGGAGATGATCCCGGCGATGGTCACGGTGGACCCGTCCGCGTACTCCCCGCCGGTCAGGGCGGCGATGCTGCAGTCCGCCTTCGCGGTGAGGATGTGTTCGACCTCGCGCAGGGGATGGTCGGAGACGTAGAGCCCGAGCATCTCCCGCTCGTGGGACAGCTTGACCGCCTTGTCCCACTCCTGGTCGGAGAACTCCTGCACGCCGAAGACGGGCGCGGCGCCCGGGTCGTCGTCGGCGTCGAGGGCGAACAGGTCGAACTGGCCCTCGGCGTTCTTCTTCTTCACGCCCATCACCGCGTCGACGGCCTGCTCGTGCCGTTCGACCAGGCCACGGCGGGTGTGCCCGAGCGCGTCGAACGCGCCGGCCTTGATCAGCGACTCGATGGTGCGCTTGTTGCAGACCACCGCGTCGACCTTGTCGAGGAAGTCCGGGAAGGAGACGAAGCGGCTCTTCGCCTTCCTGGTCCGGACGATCGACTCGACGACGTTCGTCCCGACGTTGCGGATCGCGGCCAGGCCCACCCGGATCTCGGCCTCGCCGTGCGCGGTGTAGTCGGCGTTGGAGCTGTTGACGTCCGGCGGGAGCACCCGGATGCCCATCCGACGGCACTCGTTGAGGTAGATCGCGCTCTTGTCCTTGTCGTCACGCACCGACGTCAGCAGCGCGGCCATGTACTCGGCCGGGTAGTTCGCCTTGAGGTACGCCGTCCAGTAGGAGACCAGCCCGTAGCCGGCGGTGTGCGCCTTGTTGAACGCGTAGTCGGAGAACGGGACGAGGATGTCCCACAGCGTCTTGATCGCCGCCTCGGAGTACCCGCTGGTCTTCATCCCCTCCGAGAAGGGGACGAACTCCTTGTCGAGGATCTCCTTCTTCTTCTTGCCCATCGCCCGGCGCAGCAGGTCGGCGCCGCCGAGGGAGTAGCCGGCGACCTTCTGCGCGATCGCCATGACCTGCTCCTGATAGACGATCAGGCCGTAGGTCGTGTCGAGGATGTCGGCGAGCGCGTCGGACAGCTCCGGGTGGATCGGGGTGATCTCCTGCTGGCCGTTCTTGCGCAGCGCGTAGTTGATGTGCGAGTTCGCGCCCATCGGCCCCGGCCGGTAGAGGGCGAGCACGGCGGAGATGTCCTCGAAGTTGTCCGGGCGCATCATCCGCAGCAGCGAGCGCATCGGCCCGCCGTCGAGCTGGAACACCCCGAGGGTGTCGCCGCGGCCGAGCAGCTCGTAGGCGGCGGGATCGTCGAGGGTGAGCCCCAGCAGGTCGATCGTGATGCCCCGGTTGGCCTCGACGTTGCGCACCGCGTCGTCCATGACGGTGAGGTTGCGCAGGCCCAGGAAGTCCATCTTGAGCAGGCCGAGAGTCTCGCACGTCGGGTAGTCGAACTGGGTGATGATCGCGCCGTCGGCGTCGCGGCGCCATACCGGGATGTGGTCGATGATCGGCTCGGCGGACATGATGACGCCGGCCGCGTGCACCCCGGCCTGGCGGATCAGCCCCTCGAGGCCCTTCGCCGTCTCGATGACCTTCTTGACGTCCGCGTCGGACTCGTACAGCCCGCGGATCTCCCCGGCCTCGCTGAAGCGCGGGTGCTTCGGGTCGAAGATGCCGCCCAGCGGGATGTCCTTGCCCATGACGGCCGGCGGCATCGCCTTGGTGATCCGGTCGCCGACGGCGTACGGGTAGCCGAGCACCCGCGAGGAGTCCTTGATCGCGGCCTTGGCCTTGATGGTGCCGAAGGTGACGATCTGGGCGATGCGGTCGTCGCCCCACCGCTCGGTCACATACCGGATCACGTCACCGCGACGACGTTCGTCGAAGTCGATGTCGATGTCGGGCATGGACACGCGCTCGGGGTTGAGGAAGCGCTCGAACAGCAGCGAGTGGGGGATCGGGTCGAGGTCGGTGATGCCGAGGGCGAAGGCGACCATCGACCCGGCGGCGCTGCCGCGGCCCGGCCCGACCGGGATGCCCTGGGCCTTCGCCCACATGATGAAGTCCGCGACGACGAGGAAGTACGACGGGAACCCCATCTGGAGGATGATCCGGATCTCGTACTCGACCCGCTCGCGGTGCTCGTCGTCGTAGCCGTCGGGGAAGCGCCGGGCCATGCCCGCCCAGGTCTCCTTGCGAAACCAGCTCTCCTCGGTCTCGCCGTCGGGCACCGGGAAGCGCGGCATGAGGTTGCGCTTGCCGAACATGCCGGCCGGGTCGACCCGCTCAGCGATCAGCAGCGTGGTCTCGCAGCCCTCCTGCCAGATGTCCGAGGAGTCGATCCCGTACATCTCCTCGGCGCTCTTGAGGAAGTAGCCCGAGCCCTCGAACTGGAACGACGGGTTGGCCACCGTCGAGGCCGTCTGCACGCACAGCAGGGCGGCGTGGGCGTCGCGCTCGTGCTCGTAGGTGTAGTGCGAGTCGTTGGTGACGACGAAGCGCATGTCCAGCGCGCGGGCGATGTCGACGAGGCCGTCGCGGACCCGGCGCTCGATGTCGAGCCCGTGGTCCATGATCTCGCAGAAGAAGTTCTCCTTGCCGAAGATCTCCTGGTAGGTGGCGGCGGCCTGCAGGGCGGCGTCGTACTGGCCCAGGCGCAGCCGGGTCTGCACGATGCCGGACGGGCAGCCGGTCGTCGCCATCAGCCCGTCGGCGTGCTCGGCGATGATCTCCTGGTCCATCCGCGGCCACTTGATGTAGTGGCCCTCGATCGACGCCCGCGAGTTCAGCCTGAACAGGTTCTTCAGCCCGTCGGCGTTGCGCGCCCACATCGTCATGTGGGTGTAGGAGCCGCCGCCGGAGACGTCGTCGCTCTTCTGGTGCGGCTCCCCCCAGCGCACCCGCTGCTTGAGCAGGCGCGACTCGGGGGCGACGTACGCCTCGCAGCCGATGATCGGCTTCACGCCCGCCGCGGTGGCCTGCTTGTGGAAGTCGTACGCCCCGTACATGTAGCCGTGGTCGGTGATCGCGACCGCCGGCATCTGCTGGCGTGACACCTCGCTGAACATGTCCTTCAGTCGAGCCGCCCCGTCCAACATCGAGTACTCGGTGTGGACGTGCAGGTGGACGAAGGAGTTTGACACGTCGGACCCTCCCGCGCGCTGGGCACGCCGGTCGAAGCGGGGCCGATCACCCCGTCACGGGCGGACGGCACGCCGGCGCGCCGGGTGCGCTCGCCACGGGGATCGGCCGGTATGGACGGGGCTTTACCCGGCAGCCTAGCGGCCCGCCCGAGCCCGCCGGCACCTCCACCGCCGTGTCGGCCCGAGCATCACGAAGGGACACCGCCACGGTGCGGATCGGCATCACGGGGGCGGGTGGGCGGCCCGGCCGCCGCCGGCGCGGCGTCCGGCTGGAACGGCTCACGCCGGGCGTCGGCGATCGCGCTGGTGATCGCCGCGGTGATCACCGAGACCGCCCGGTCGGCCTCCCGTCGCGTGGTCGCCCAGTTGCTCACCGACAGCCGCATCGCCGCGCGGCCCCGCCACACCGTGCCGGTCACGTACGCCTCGCCGCCCGCCGTCACCGCCGCGGTGACCTGCCGGGTCAGCCGGTCGCCCCGCGCCGCCGCCCCCGCTGACCCTGCCGCCCCCGCTGACCCCGTTGCCTCGGACAGCCTCGCTGGCCGGGAGCCGTGCGTCCGGCCGGCCACCGGGCGTGGGTCGTCCACCCGGATCAGCACCTGGTTGAGGGCGACGAGGGGCCCCGGGCCGGCGGGGGCGCCGGTCGCGTTCAGAATGGTCACCCCTGGCAGCGCGGCGAGTCGGGTGGCGGCGTGGTCGGCGAGGGCGCAGCACCGGTCGACGAGGTCACGCAGGCCCGCGCGGCCCAGCGAGCGCAGCGCCGCGTAGACGGCGAGGGCGCGGGCCCGCCGGCTGAACTCCGGCGTCCAGTCCACCGGGTCGAGCTGCCCCGCCGCGTCGAGCACGAAGTAGTCCGCCGAGGTCGACATCGCCCGCCGGTGGGCCACCCGGTCGGCGACCAGTGCGATCCCGCAGTCGTAGGGGACGTTGAGCCACTTGTGCCCGTCGGTGGCCCACGAATCGGCGAGCTCGGCGCCGGCGACGAGGTCGCGCCGCGCCGGTGACCCCGACACCGCCGCCCAGAGGCCGAAGGCGCCGTCGACGTGCACCCAGGCGCCGTGGGCGTGCGCGATCGCGCAGATCTCGGCGAGCGGGTCGACGGCGCCGGTGTTGACCTCCCCCGCCTGGGCGATGACGATCGTCGGCGTCGGCGTCGGCGTCGGCGTCGGCGGCTCGGCGCCGGCCTGTCCGATCGGGCGCGCGGTCGAGGTCGAGGTCGCGGTCGGTGCGAGGGCGGCGCGCAGGGCGTCGGGGCGCATCCGGCCGAGCCGGTCGGTGGCCACCTCGACGATCGCGCGGGTGCCGAAGCCGAGCAGGCGCAGCGCGGCGTCGACGGTGGCGTGCCGGTCCGCGCCGGCGAGCACGCGCACCGGCGGCGCTCCGGTCAGGCCGTCGGCGGCGACGTCCCAGCCCGCGTCGGCGAGCACCCGCTGGCGGGCGGCGCCGAGCGCGGTCACGTGCGCCATCTGGGTACCGGTGGTGAAGCCCACCGACACGTCCGCCGGCAGGCCCAGCAGCTCGGCGACCCACCGTCCGGCGACGGTCTCGGCGGCGCTGGCCGCGGGCGACAGCGACGCCAGCGCCGCGTTCTGGTCCCAGACGACGGCGAGCAGGTCCGCGGCGAGCGCGGCGGGCAGCGTGCCGCCGACGACGTAGCCGAAGAACCGGGGCGAGCCGGTGGCGGTCAGCCCGCCCCCCACCGCCTCGACGAGCGCGTCGACGACGGCCACCGGGTCGCTGGGGCCGGCCGGCAGCCGGCCGTCGAGCCGGGCCAGGACCTCGGCGGCGCTGTGCGCCGGGCGCACCGGGCGCTCGGCGAGGCCGGCGAGCCAGGCGTCGGCGTGCCCGGCGGCGGCACGCAGCGCGGACCGCAGCGCCTCGCCGGGATCGGTCGCCCCGGTCAGCTCCCCACCGCCGGCAGCGAGGCCAGGGTCGGGAGTGCCGGGCCGACGGGACCGCGGGCGCGTTCGGCCGCCGCGCGGCCCTCGCGACCCAGCCAGTCCGCCATGAGCTCCGCGGTCAGCTCCGCGGCCTCGAGCATCGGCACGTGGCCGAGACCGTCGAGGATCTCCACCCGCCAGTCGGGCCGCTGCGCGGCGACGTTGCGGGCCACCGCCACCGGGATCAGCCGGTCGGCGGAGCCGTGCAGCAGCAGCGTCGGCTGCGGCACGGTGCGGACCATGTGGGCCAACGGCGCCGGGCGCAGCAGCGACCAGACCACCGAGCGGGCCGCGCCCACGAACGCCTGGTCGGCGTCGGGCAGCCCGCCGCGCTCCCGCTGGGCGCGTTCCATCGACGCCAGCGCCGCCTCGGGGATCGCGCTCGGGTCGGCCGTGAGCCGCAGCAGGCTCTGGTCGACGAGTTCACGCGGGGTGAAGCGGGTCCGCCGGCGGGCGAGGACCGCGGCGCCGAGGCGGGGGACGAACAGGCCGGCGAAGATGCGGGCGATCTCCGGATCCGGGCGCACGCCGCGCGGGCGGGGCAGCGCCGGGTCGACGAGGATCAGGCCGGCGACCGAGTCGGGTCGCCGGGCGGCCTGCATCACGCTGATCATGCCGCCCATCGAGTTGCCGACGAGGATGGGCGGGGTGTCGAGGACCTCGGCCAGGAAGCGGTCGAGTAGACCCTGGTTGGCCACGACGTCGGTGCGCCGGCCCGCGGCCGGGGTGCGGCCGTGACCGGCCAGGTCGACGGCCATCACCCGGTGGGTGGTGGTGAGCAGCGGGGCGAGGGGCAGCCAGTTCAGATAGGAACCGCCGAGGCCGTGCACGCACAGCAGCAGCGGACCGTCGGCCGGGCCGCCGAAGTCGACGACATGCACCGGGCCGTCGAGCTGGGCCCAGGACGACCGGAAGCCGTCACCGCCGGCCGGCGGCGTGACGCGTTCGTGCCCCGCGCCGGCCGGCTCCGGACCGGTGGAGCCGGTGGATGCGGTCGATCCGGCTGCGCGCGGCGTCGTCTCGGGGCTGCTCATCCCTCGACGGTAGGACCACCCCGCCCCCGACCGGAAGCCGGGATCGGTGAGATGAAACGCAAGGTCGGCCGCCCGATGGCGGCCGACCTGGAGAAATTCTGACCCGTCGGGGGTCACAGCGCGCGGGAGGCTCCGAGCCGCAGCCGCTTCGGGTTCGCGACGGGACCGAACGCGATCTTCTCGGTCGTGATCTCTGCGACCTCTACCGCGTCAACGGCGCCGGGGACGCTGTCCCGCGGACCGGGCCCGGAAAGACCCGAGGTCAGATAGGTCGACTGGTCATGCTCCATGTGCACGCTCCTTCCATCGATGCCGACACCTGTCCCTAAAACGGTATCGAGCGGACGGGGCACACAAAGACCTCGGGTGGCCCTGCTCACACCACAGATCCGGACTGTCTCGTCACGTGTCCGTGCCAGGTGGCTGGTGGCGGGCCCGTCACGGGTGGTCGGCGGGGCGGCCCATGCGGGTGTTGCGGTCCGGATGGGTGCGCGGACCCTGCCGTCCCGGCGCCCCGTCCCGGCCGGCGCCGCCGCCCTGACAGGTCAGGGCGGCGGCGCCGGCGTCGGGAGCGGGTGAACGGCGGTGGTTCAGGCCGTTGGCCGGTCAGGCCGGCGGTGGTTGGTACCGTCAGCCATCAGGCCGTCAGCCATCAGGCCGTCGATGGGTCAGGCCGTCGAGGCCGGGGCGGCGGGGGCCGGGGCCGCCGCCGGGGCGCCGGGGCGACGCTGCGGCCGGCCGTGGGCGGTCCCGGATCGGCCGAAGCGGTGACCGCCGTCGCGGCGGGCGTGCCGGAGTTCACCGTCACGGCCGCCGCCGGTCCGGGGTGCGCCGACGCGCGGTCCGCGCCCACCGGTCGCGCCGGCCATGCGCGCCTGCGGGATCTCGTCCTTGCTGACCCGGGGGGCCGGCGGGCCGGCGAGCTCCAGGACGATCGGGTCGTCCGGCGTGGTCGGCTCGGGGCGCGCCTCGATGCCGACCGCGCGCAGCAGCCCGCGCACCTTGCCCCGCTCGGCGGGCAGGGTGACCAGCACGTCGGCGCCGTCGGCGCCGGCGCGCGCGGTCCGCCCGCCGCGGTGCTGGTAGGTCTTGGCGTCCTCCGGCGGACCGAGGTGGATGACCAGCCGGATGCCGTCGACGTGGATGCCGCGGGCGGCGACGTCGGTGGCGACGAGCACCCGGTAGAAGCCGTCGGTGAAGCCGGCCAGCGCCCGGGTCCTGGCGCCCTGCGGCATCCCGCCGTGCAGCGGCTCGGCCGGCACGCCCGCGCGGCTGAGCGACTCGGCCACACGGTCGGCGTCCCGCTGGGTCCGGACGAAGACCAGGGTGCGGCCCGAGCCGCCGGCCAGCGCGGTGACCAGCGCGACCTGGGCGGCGCGGTCGGGCGCCTCGAGGGCGTGCCGGACCAGCGTGGTGACCTGGGAGGTCTCCGAGTCGATCGCGACGAGGACCGGGTCGGGCAGGTAGTCGCGGACCAGGACCTCGACCTCACGGTCGAGCGTCGCGCTGAACAGCAGCCGCTGCCCGGTGGACGGGGTGGCGTCGAGCAGCGCCCGCACGGCGGGCAGGAAGCCGAGGTCGCACATGAAGTCGGCCTCGTCCAGCACCGTCATCTCGATGTCACCGAGCTCGCAGGCGCTGCGCTCGACGAGGTCGGTCAGCCGGCCCGGGGTGGCCACGACGAGGTGCACGCCGCGGCGCAGCGCCGAGATCTGTCGGCTGATGGACGTCCCGCCGTACACCGGCGCCAGGCGCAGGTTCAACGCCCGGGTCAGCGGCTCGAGCGCGTCGCTGACCTGCTGGGCCAGCTCACGGGTCGGGACGAGGACCAGGGCGCGGGGACGGCGCGGCTGCGCCGGACCACCGCTGGCGAGCCGGGCGAGGATGGGCAGCCCGAAGGCGAGCGTCTTGCCCGATCCGGTCTTCGCCCGGCCGAGGACGTTCTCCCCGGCGAGGACGTCGGGCAGGGTCGAGGCCTGCACCGGGAACGGCGCGGCGATGTTGCGGTCGGCGAGCGCCTTGATCAGGCGCTTGGGCAGGCCGGCTGCCTCGAACGACTCGGCCGGGGGTCGGGGTTCACGCGTCGTGATGAGGGGAGCGGCCGGGCGCGCCGGGCCGCCGAAGCGGGAGCCGCCGGGCCGCGGACCGCGGCCCGCGGTGCGGGCGCCGCCGCGTCCGGCACCGCCTGCGACGCCGCGGCCACGGGCCGGGCGGGGCTGGCGATGGGCAGCATGGGACTGGGAGTTTCCGTGCTGAGACAGAGGGATCCGCCGATCAGGTCAGGGCCACCATGAGATCAATTGGACGGGTGAGGAGGTCCACACCAGCCCGTTGCATCGTCCGGCGGCCGGGGTACGGCCGGCTCCGCGACCAGACCCAACGGCGGGTGATTCCCGCTATGGCGCTCGCACCGACCTCGCACACCCGACCATTCAGCCGGGCGCGGACAGCCGCTCGGGCCGTCGTCTCCTTCACGGTACATCGACGATCCGTGCTTCGGGATAGGGCCGCGGCACGCAACGAGCCGTTGCATACCCCTCTGTGCCGGTTCGGGCGGTCACGGAACGGCGGTGTGCTGGTGCGCGTCCGCACGGTCGTCCGCCTCGTCCCGGCCGGGCCCGCGGGTCGGCGCCGACCCGCGGCGGCGATGGTTGCGCAGCGTGTCGGGCTCCTCCGTACTGCCCCTGTGACCTGGGCGAACACCCCGACGTGGGCGGCATCGGCGGATGACGTGTGCGCCCGCCGCTTGCGCAGCAGCAACAATCGGCGGGCCGTCACCGGAAGTGAGGGGCGTGGCGGCCGGGGACGCGATGAGGGTCACCATCGGGAACGTCGGCCTGCGCCGACCGGCGAAGGGCCCGGCCGTATGCCCGCCGAGCAGGCCGAACACCGTCAGCGGCGGCGGGATGACGGCGGTCACGGCCGGTTCGAGTCCGGTGCGGTGCCGCAGCGGCCGGAGGAGCCAGAAGACCACCGTGAACGTGGCGACCGGCACGGGGTGGACGGGACCTTGGGGTGAGGCGGCCACCGCCGGCGCCGTGGGGGTCCGAACGGGCGGGTGCACGAGACGGCGACCGCACGCGGCGCGACGTCGTCGTCGGCCGGGCCGGACCCGGTCGCGGAGCGCAGCCGCGGACGGCAGGGGCGCTCGTCCGCGCCGTGCCGTGCGGCCGAGCGGACGAATGCGGACAAGGGGATGAAGCGGACAAAGGGATGAAGAGGTGAGGTGACGCAGCCTGTCACCGGGATCACCGGGGATACCGTCCTTCCGGGTGGCCCGGTCGGCGCGGCCCCCCGGCCCACGTCGAGGCGGTACCCCGGGTCGGGCGGGGCGGTGTGACCGGTCCGACGGCCCGCCGGGGGAGGGTCGGTCGGCCGGCCCCCCGATCCGGGGGGCCCTGCGGACCCGGGCCGGACGGCCGGTCGGTGTGCACGTGCGGCGTGGGTGGCGGCCGCCGACTGCCCCTGCCCGTTCGGGCGCAGGTGCGGGTCGCGCCCACCCGGCGGCTCGTCTGGACGCACGCCCGCTTTCCCGTGCGCCTGGCCGTGCGGATCTCGGTACAGGTGCATGGCCGCGTGCACGGGCCGGGAGGTCGCGGCCACGCCGGTCAGAAGACCAGCTCGGTGAGGGTGTGGATGATCAACCCGACGAGGGCGCCGACGACCGTGCCGTTGATGCGGATGAACTGCAGGTCCCGGCCGACGTGCAGCTCGATGCGCCGCGAGGTCTCCTCGGGCTCCCAGCTCGCGACGGTGTCCCCGATGATCGCGGCGATGTCCCCCTGGTAGCGGTGGACCGCCCGGGCGGCCAGATCGGACGCGGCCCGGTCGACGGTGCGGCCGAGCTCCGGGTCGGTGGCCAGCCGCGCCCCGAACGCGGCCAGCTCGTCGGTGGCCCGAATCCGGGCGGTGCTGGTGGGATCGGTGGTGAGGTCGAGCAGGATCGTCCGCGTCGTCGCCCAGATCGCGGCGACGGCCCGGCCGACCTCCGCGTGCCCCAGCAGCCGCTGCTTGATCTGCTCGACCTGCTCGCCGAGGCCCGGATCCGCGCGCAGGCGGCCGGCGAAGTCGCCGAGGAACCGGTCCAGCGCCAGGCGCACCCGATGCTCCGGGTCGGCGCGCAGCTCCGCGATCGCCTCCAGCGCCTTGTCGTAGGCCTTGATCGCGACCGCCTCGTCCAACCACTGCGGCGTCCAGCTCGGCGCCTGGTCGACCACGAGCCGGGTGAAGACCTCCGGGTTGCGGGTCAGCCACTCCTGGACCTCGGCGACGATCACGTCGACGAGCCGGACGTGCAGCCGGTCGTCGAGCACCCGCTGCAACGCCGCGCCCAGCACCCCCGCCCAGGGGCGCTCGACCACCCGGGGCAGCACCGCCTTCTCCACGACCTCGCGGACCAGGTCGTCGCTCATCCCGGAGATGGCCGAGGTGAGCCGCCCGGCGATCTCGGTCGTCACCCGCTCGGCGTGGCGCGGTTGGCGCAGCCACGACCCCACGCGCACCGAGACGCCGATGCCGTCGACCTTCTCCCGGATCACGTCCTCGGCGAGGAAGTGCGTGCTGACGAAGTTCTCCAGGCCCCGGCCCAGGGCGTCCTTGCGTTCCGGGATGATCGCCGTGTGGGGGATCGGCAGGCCGAGCGGGTGGCGGAACAGGGCCGTCACCGCAAACCAGTCGGCCAGCGCGCCGACGACGCCGGCCTCCGCGGCGGCGGCCACGTACGCCACCCAGCCGGGGCCGCCGTGGCTGTGCCAGCCCTGCGCGAGCAGATAGACGGTCACGACGGCGGCGAGCAGCCCGGTGGCGATCAGTCGCATCCGGCGCAGCGCCTGGCGCAACCCAGGTTCGTCCGCGGTGCCCCGGGGCAGCCCGGCCGGTACCGGCCGCCCGCCGCCCACCGGCTCGCTCATGGGCCGCCGTCCCTCTCCCGTGCCACCTCGACGCCCACCCGGGCCCGTCGGATCTGATCAGCCGATCCTCGGACACCTTATGCGGCCGGAGCGGGACAGCCCGCGGCCGGAGCGGACATCGGCGGGCACGGGCGGTCGGCGGTCACGGTCGCGGAGGTGGCGGCCGGCGAGGGTGAGAACGCTGGTGAAACCGGCGCTGGATGACGGCGAGGTCGACGACGGCCACCAGCGCGAGCAGCGCGAGCACCCCCGCGGCGGCAGGCTGGTCGCGCGAGGCGAACAGTCCCGCGGAGACGCCGCAGAAGACCAGACCGAACACGGCGAGCGCCAACCGCAACCCGAGCGCACTGCGGGCCGGCGGTGCACCCCCCGGACCGGGGGAGAGCCGATGCCACCAGTGCCGACGCGGCAGGACGTCCCCCTGATCGCGCTGGCGCGGCAGGGAACTGGTCACGATCCCCGGTATGCCCGGCCACGCCCAGGGTGAACCGGGGATCGTGACCGCTTCGGGCCAGTGGGTGCTCGTGCGGGGGACCGTACGGGTCGCGGATGGCGGCCCTGGCCCCACCTCGGCGGTGCCGCCCGACCGCGGGGCTCAGCCCGACCGAGGGGACGCCCCGCGGCCGGGCAGCCGCGCGGTCATCGCCGCCTTCGCCTCCGCGGAGGCCAGCCGCTCGGCGAAGAGCGCACCCTCGACGTCGATGCGTTCGAGCACCGGCGGCGTCCCGCCGTCGTGGAGCAGGGCGCGGGCGGCGGCCAGGGCCTGCGGCGGCTGCGCCAGCAGCGCCGCGACCCGGTCGTCGACCCGGGCGCGCAGCGCGTCGGCGTCGGGCAGCACCTCGGTGACGATCCCCAGCTCCGCGGCCTGCGCGGCACCGAACGGTTCGCCGAAGTACGCAAGCCTCGCCGCCGCCGCGGGCCCGACCCGGCGCGGCAGCAGCAGGGACGAGCCGAACTCGGGCACCACGCCGAGGTTGACGAACGGGATGCCCAGGGTGCTGCGTGCGGTGGCGTACACCAGATCGCAGTGCAGCAGCAGCGTCGTGCCGATGCCCACCGCCGGCCCGTCGACCTCGGCGACGAGCAGCTTCGTGCCGCGGGCGACCGTCCGGATGAAGGTCATCGTCGGACCGTCCGGGGCCAGGTCGGCCGTGGCCAGGAAGTCGGCGAGGTCGTTGCCGGCAGTGAAGGAACCGCCACTGCCGCTGATCCGGACGATCCGCACCCCGGTATCGGCCTCGGCCGCCGCGAACGCCTCGGCGAGCGCCGCGTACATCGCCTGGGTGAGGGCGTTGCGCTTGTCCGGGCGCGCGATGCGCACCGTGAGCACGCCGTCGGCGACCTCGGTCTCGATCTGGCTGCTCAAACCGGCCTCCTGGTGCCGACGGGCGGTGCTGGGAACGGGCAGCGGGCTGACTCACACTGTGTCACCGTGCGGGGTCCGCGCGAAAGCAGACCCGGGGGGTCCCGTCGGGCGACCCTGGCGCATGGCCCGACCGGGCCTGCCAGGATGAGAATGTGACACACCCGTGCGAACCCGGCATCCTGCCAAGACCCGCGGCCGACCTGCCGACTCAGCTCGGCCAGGGGGACGGTCCGCGGCGGGCAGAGCGGTCCCGCGGTGAGCTCCGCCGCGACGCCACCTCCCTCGCCGGGTTGCTCGGGCTGACGGTCGACCCGGGGGAGTGCCGCGGCAGCTTCGTGGCCGACGCTCACCTTCTCAACACGCGGGGCACCCTGTGGGGCGGATGCGGTCTCGCCGCCGCCATCGCCTTCGTCCAGGCCTGTGGCGGGCGGGACTGCGTGTGGGCGCACACCCAGTTTCTCGCCCCCGTGCACGCCGGTGAAGAGGTGGAGCTGAGCGTCGACCCGGGCGCCGGCGGTCTGTCGCAGGTCGTCGTGCGCGCCACCGCGGCCGGGCGGCTGGTGTTCCTCGCGGGGGGCACGTTCAGCCGGGTGAGCGGCGTCGTCAGCCGGTTCGGGCCGGCCGGTGACTGGGCGCCGGACCCCGACGGTTGCCCCCCGCGGGAGTACCCGAACTGGCTGGACTTCCCCCGCGACGGCGTGATCTCCCTGGTCGAGCAGCGGTGGGCCCGCCCGGCCCGGACCGACCTCGACGGCCGGCCGGGCGGCGGGAGCAGCGCGCTGTGGCTGCGCCTGCGACCTCGGTTGCCCCTGCACGCGGCGGTGCTCGCGCTGCTCGGCGACTTCGCCCCGGTCGGACTCATCGAGGCCACGGGGGACATGGCCGCCGGCACGAGCCTGGACAACAGCCTGCGTATCGTCGCGCCCCCGACCGGCGAGTGGGTACTGCTGGACGTGCGGGTCGAGGCGATCGTCCGCAACGTTGCGCAGGTGCGCGGGCGGATGTACGACCGCACGGGTGCGCTGGTCGCCACCGTGAGTCAGACGACGCTGGTCCACCGGGTGCGTCCGCCGTCCCCGGCGAGCCGGGGCGATCAACCGTCACCGGCCCCGACGGTCGGCTGACCGACAGCCTGCCGAACGGGGCGGCCTGCCGAACGGGCCGCCTGCTGAACGGTCGGCCTGCTGAAACGTGCTGTCCTGCTGAAACGGCCTGGCGGGCTGAACTGGCTGAACGGGCTGGCCGGCCGAACGGGCTGGCCGCCCGAACGGGCTGGCCGGTGCGCCCTTCGGCCAGGTGAACCGGCTGCCGAACCCTTCCTGCGGCCTGCCCGCGCCCGCGCTGCCCGCGCATGACGGGATCCGTTGCGGACGCTGGATTGAAACCACGGTGGCCGGGGTATGCGAGCAGCACAGCGGATGCTGTGCGGCTGGGCATTGCCGGGTCATGGGGCGACCCGGCCCCGGCTGGGCGTCCCGGGATGTTCGGATGTGTTTCGGGCAACACTTCGTCTGTTTGTGTTGCCATCGTCGGGAGTCCGGTTATCGGACCGGCGCCACCAGCCGACGTCCCCGTGCCGGCTCCTGCCAGATGCTGCCGATCAGTGCTAGTTCCGGTGCATGGATGTCACTTGGTCCGGGCTGCGTCGATTTCATTATGCGTAGCTGTCCTATCGCTCATCGCAGGTCGGAACGAATTCCCGTCACGGGGTGCAACACCGTCATGCTCTTCCGTTATAGGGGCCCTCCCCTAACGCGGCCGCTTCATTCGCCCGCTAGAGTCGTCGGCGCCCCAGGAACATTCCCCCGGCGTTGGGGCCTCGCCTCCAATACCCCGGTCCGGGTGTTGTCGCGCGTGGTCCTTCGGGGACAAGACCCGTTGAACTCGAACACTCACCCCGCACATGAGGCGCCCAACTCCCGGGTGCCGGACGAGAGGACCGGATGCTCCAGAATTGGCCCATCCGCTCGAAGCTCGTGGTGATTCTCGTCGTCCCCCTGGCCGCGTTGGCGGTACTGAGCGCGATACAGGTGCGGGGGAACGTCGACAACGTACGGGCCGCGAACCGCATCAAGGCGCTGGCAGCCTTCTCGATCAAAGGCAACGACCTCGTCGCCGCGCTCCAGGCCGAGCGGTACGCGACGAACGCCTATGTGGGTTCCAACTACCTGGCCGCCGGCCCGGGGCAGGCCGCCGTGGCCGCCCGTGGCCCGGTGGACCAGGCGTTGGGGACCTACAGCGCCGGCGAGGCCGGGCTGCCCTCGGGCGCCCGGGACACCCTGGCGGCCACGCTGGCGTCGATCTCGACGCGCCTGGACCGGCTGCCCGCGCAGCGCAAGGCGATCGACGCCCGGCAGGCGCAGGTCGACCAGAACAACACTTTCTACAACGACCTGGTGCGCGACCTCCTTTCGCTCAACGCCAGCGTCACCGCCGGCAGCGATAACGCGTCGCTGGTCAACGGCGCCACCACGCTCGTCGGTATCTCCCGGGCGAAGGAGGAGGCGGCCCAGCAGCGCGGCTCGATCGCCCGCGTGATCATTCTCGGCCAGACGGATTCCGTGACCCTGCGCCAGATCGAGAGCTCGGCCGGCGCCGAGGACGCCTGGCTGCAGCAGTTCCGGACCACCGCCACCGCGGATGAGCAGGCGTTTTACAACGTCACGGTAGGCCGAACCATCTCCGCCGCCACCGCAATGCGCGACGACACGGTCAACGCTGTTCAGAATGGTCAGCCGCTGACGATTACGCAGCAGATCTGGCTGGACACCGTCGATCAGAAGATCGCGGCGATGCGGCAGGTCGAGCGGAGGATCGCGACCGACCTGGGCTCCACCAGCCAGGACATCGCCAGTTCAGCCACTCGTGACGCACTGTTCGGCAGTATCGGGGTCGCGTTGGTCCTGGTCGTGTCGGTGGTGATTTCGCTGCTGGTCGCAAGCCCGATGATCCGGCATCTGCGGACGCTGCGGCGCGGTGCCCTCGAAGTCGCCAACGAGCGGCTGCCCGGGGTCGTCGAGAGGCTGCACCGAGGCGAACAGGTCGACATGTCCGCCGAGCAATTCCCGGTCGATGTGCAAAGTACCGACGAGATCGGCCAGCTCGCCGAGGCGTTCTCCATCGTGCACTCCGTCGCGGTGCGCACCGCGGTCGAACAGGCCGCGATGCGCAAGAGCATCGGCGACACCTTCCTCAACCTGGCCCGCCGCAGCCAGGCCCTCATCCACCGCCAGCTCAAGGTGATCGACGCGCTGGAGCGCAAGGAGACCGACCCGGACGAGCTCGAGGAGCTGTTCCGGCTCGACCACCTGGCCACCCGCATGCGGCGCCACGCCGAGGACCTCATCGTCCTGTCGGGCTCCAAGCCCGCGCGAGGCTGGCGTCGACCGGTCGCCGTCAAGGACGTGGTGCGCGGCGCCGTCGCCGAGGTCGAGGACTACACCCGGGTGAAGGTGATGCCCATCGACGGCGGGGCCATCAGCGGGCACGCCGTCGGTGACGTCATCCACATGCTCGCCGAGCTCATCGAGAACGCCACCTCCTTCTCCCCGCCGCACACCCCGGTCCAGGTCAACGGGCACGAGGTGTCCAACGGCTTCGTCATCGAGGTCGAGGACCGCGGGCTGGGGATGAGCCCGGAGGAGTTCCACTCCCTCAACGATCGGCTGGCCAACCCGCCTCCCTTCGACCTGTCGACCAGCGAGCGGCTCGGCCTGTTCGTCGTCGGCCGTCTCGCCGAGCGGCACGCCATCTCGGTGGAGCTCCGTCCCTCGCCCTACGGCGGCACGATGGCCATCGTCCTGGTGCCGGCCACCCTGCTGCGCCAGCCCGAGGGCGACGGCGACACCCGTTCGGAGAGCACCGCGACGGTGCGGGCGCTGCCCGTCGCCGCCGTGCCCGCGCTCGACGGCCCGGCGGTCGACGAGGACGGGTTCGGCGGACCGTTCGTCGACGCGGACGGCAATCTGACCGCCGCCCCCGCCCCGGAGCGGCCCGACGAGGCGCCGCGCGGCCAGGACGAGCCGTTGATCGACGATCTGCCGGTCTTCGCCACGGTCCGGTCGAGCTGGTTCGTCGCGGACCGCCCCCGGCACCGCTCCAACGGCCGCCGCCCGGACGGCCCGCCGCGACCGGCCGGGCCGCGCCCCGAGCCCACGCCGGGCGGCGACCCCGGCCAGGGCGACGGTGACCTGCCCGACCTGCCGACCCGCCGTTCGCGCGGTAACAGGGGTGCCCCGGAGCCGTTCCCGCCGACCGAGGCCGATCGGTTCGGGCCGCCGGAGCCGCCGGCGCGGGACGCCGGGCGCCGCACCTCCCTGTTCGGGCCGCCCCCGGAGGCGCGTGACCGGCCCGACGGTCCCCTGGCCCGCAACGACCCGTTCACCTCGCCGCTGAACCGCCCGACCGGGCCCCGCCGCGGCGACACCCCCGGCGCGGGCCACGAGATCGTTCCACTGCACCGCCCGGCACCGCCCGCCCGTGCCGGCGGTGCCGGCGGTATCGGTGGGGCGGGCGGGACGGACCTGCCGGAGCGTGGCGGCCAGGCGCCCGAGGAGCACACCGAGGTGGGCCTGCCGCGGCGCACCCGACGGGCGAGCCTCGCGCCCCAGCTCCGCCGGGACGGCCCGGACGACCAGCCGAGCAAGCTCGCCGCGCAGCGCAGCCCGGAAGAGATCCGCAGCATGATGTCGTCCTTCCAGAGCAACTTCGGTCGCGGGCTGGCGGACGGCCAGGTTTCCAACGACGGCGACGATGTGGGAAAGGTGACCTGAGATGCGTCCGCTGGGGCCGTCCGAGAACATGAGCTGGTTGCTCAACAACCTCGTCAAGAAGGTTCCGGAAGTCACCTACGTGATCGCCCTGTCCTCGGACGGTCTGCTGCTCGCGACCTCCTACGGGATGGACCGGGCGACCGCCGACCAGCTCGCGGCGGTCGCCTCCGGGTTCAACAGCCTCGCCCGCGGCGCGGGCCGGTTCTTCGGCGGTGGCAACGTCCGCCAGACCATCGTCGAGATGGACCAGGGCTTCCTGTTCGTCACGGCGGTCGGCGACGGCTCGTGCCTGGCGATCCTGTCCAGCACCGGGGCCGACATCGGGCTCATCGCCTACGAGATGGCCCTACTGGTGACGAGGGTCGGGGAGTTCCTCACCCCGGAGCTGCGCGCCCAGATGCAGTCCGCGCTGCCGCTGTAGGCGGCGCCGCGGCGGTCGACGGGGGGCGACCGCGAATCTGGCCCACCGGTCGACCCCTGCGGCGTACCGACCGGACCGCAACGCTCACCGTCATGGCAGCGGAGCTCTTTCAGGCAGGAGGACCGGTATGTCGCACGACGAGGAATGGTTCGACGATGATGCGGGTCCGGTCGTCCGGCCCTACGCCGTCACCGGCGGTCGGACCCGGCCCACCAACCGGACGCTGGAACTGGTGGCGCTGGTGACCACCACGCCCAACGGACGGCTGATGGGCGCGACGCTGGAAGTGGAGCAGCGCTCGATCGCGATGCTCTGCCAGCGGGTGCAGTCGATCGTCGAGATCTCGGCGCGGCTGGATCTGCCGGTCGGCGTCGTGCGGGTCCTCGTCGGCGACATGCTCGACGCCGGACTGGTCACGGTGAACCGACCGGCCCGTTCGTCCGATCGTCCTTCCGCCGCCCTCATCGAAAAGGTGCTCGATGGACTACAGGCACTCTAAGGACTACCGGCCGGATACGGATTACCGGCCCGACAGGACGCGGACGCCGGAGACGACGGCGCCGCATCCGGTCAAAATCATCATCGCCGGCGGGTTCGGCGTCGGAAAGACGACGTTCGTCGGCGCGGTCAGCGAGATCCCGCCGCTGACCACGGAGGCCGCGATGACGGCCGCCAGCATCGGCATCGACGACACCAGTTCGGTCAGCTCGAAGACGACGACGACCGTCGCGATGGACTTCGGGCGGATCACGCTCGTCGACAGCGTCATCCTCTACCTGTTCGGCACCCCCGGGCAGGACCGGTTCTGGTTCATGTGGGACGAGCTGGTCCTCGGCGCGATCGGCGCGGTGGTGCTCGTCGACACCCGACGGCTGGCGGACTCCTTCCCCGCGATCGACTACTTCGAGGAGCGCGACATCCCGTTCCTCATCGCGCTGAACCGGTTCGACGGCGCCCGCGAGTACCGCGTCGAGGACGTCCGCGCGGCGCTCGACCTCGACCCGCGCCGGCCGGTGGTGTTCTGCGACGCCCGCCAGCGCGAGTCGGTCCGCCAGTCGCTGGTCTCGCTGGTCCGTCATGCGCTCGACGTGGTCTCCGCCGAGTCGGCCGCCCGGCCGAGCCTGCCGCAGCGGTCCGGGTGAACGCCACGGACGACTGTTCGGACCTGACCAGCACGAGCGCACCGCCCGCGGCGGGGCCGATCGCCACGCCCCCGGCCCGCCGGGGAGGTCACGATCCGGTTCCCGATCCCGCTCCCGGGAAGGGCAAGGTGCTCGACATTCTCGGTCTGGACGACGACGCCCTGTCCGCCTACCGGCTCTGGTTGCGCCACGGGTCGCTGAGTGTCTCCGAGGCGGCGCAGATGCTCGGGGAACCGACGATCGGCGTCGGTCGGGTCCGTGACCGGCTGGTCGAACTCGGCCTGCTGCTGGCCTCCCGGGACCGGCCCGGACGCTTCGTCGCCGTCCATCCCGAGGCCGGCCTGGATCATCTGCTCCAGGCCCAGCACGAGCAGCTCATCCGGCGCCACGAGCGGCTCGTGCGGGCTCGGGCGCAGGTGAGCGTCTTCGTCTCGGACTACCTGGAGGGCCGTCCCGGTCCGGACACGGTCGAGGTGCAGCGCATCGACGGCGTCGACCAGGCCCGCGCCGAGCTGCTCACCCTCGTCGGCCGGGCCGAGCGGGAGGTGCTCACCCTACGCACGCGCCGGGGCTGGTCGGCGGCGCTGTCCGCCGACGTCCTGCCGGTCGAGCTGCGGGCCCTGCGGCGCGGGGTCGTGATGCGCAGCGTGCTGCCGCGGTCGCTGCGCCTCGACGAACGGGGCGCCGGCTACGTGCGCACCGTCGCCGCCCACGGCCTCGACGCGCGCGTCACCGACGACCCGCGGCTGGACGCCACCACCGTCGACGGCCGCGTCGGGCTCGTTCGGTTGGCCCGCGGCGGCGTCGGCGCGGGCGGCCACACGCTGCTCGTGCGGACGCCCGAGCTCACCGCCGTCCTGCTCACCCTGTTCGAGCAGGTCTGGGAGATCGCGGAGCCGCTCGGCGGAGGGGCGGCGCAGACCGGCGGCGAGGAGTCGGCCGACGACCCCTCCGACACCGAGCGGCTGTTGCTGCGCCTGCTCAGTCTCGGCGTCAAGGACGAGGCGGCTGCCCGCCACCTCGGTGTCTCCGTGCGCACCGTGCGTCGCATGATCGCGGATCTGATGGCCCGCCTCAACGCCCGCAGCCGCTTTCAGGCCGGCACCCTCGCCTCCCGCCGCGGCTGGCTCTGATCCCGTCGTCGGTGGCCTGCGCCCGCCCTGGGGCCCTCGGCGCCGAGCGCGGGCTGGCGGCGTTCGCGGCCATCGTGGCCATCGTGGCCTGGCGGTGTCACGGAAGGTAGCGGAATAGTGCGGGTCGGGCGGGGAATAACGACATTCCGCCGGTGGTGATGGCCTCGTCGAGGCCGCCGGCCGGACGTGACAGCTCTCACTCGGGCGGCCGTACGCCCCGCTGGCCATCCGGTCGGTGGTGCTCCAGGTGGGCGTGGACGGCCTGGCGTTGAGGTGCATCGCCGCTGGTCACGGGCCTGGCAGCCGAACCGTTGTAGCGGTGTTGTGGAGTCCGTGCGCGTCAGTTGGCACGTCATTGCCAGGGCAGCTTGATGCCACGCCAATTCCAGGACACCGGCCGCGCCCGGCCGCATGCTCTCGATGAGCCGAACACTGACCATGTCAGGGGGTCGGCGGGCACGACCGGCGGTCGCGAGTCGGTCGGCGTCCGCCTGCCCGCCCGTCGTCGACGGGCCCCGCAGGCCGCGCGGGCGCACGCGCGGCACGCGGCGGGCCCGTCCGTCCGCAGTCCACCGTGCCGTCGACCCGCCGGCCCGCAGGTCGCCATGCACGCCGCTCGCCTCTCCTGGAAAACGCCCGAGGAGTCCTTCCGTGCCCGCAGTTGCCGGATCGCAGCCCGCCGCCACATCGTCGGGAAAGCCGACGCACCGCACGCTGATCGTGGCGAGAATGAACCCCGCCGACGCCGACGCCGTCGCTGAGACCTTCGCCGAGTCCGACGCGGGGGAACTCCCCGGCATCGTCGGCGTCACCCGCCGCGAGCTGTTCGAGTTCCACGGGCTTTACTTTCACCTCATCGACGCGCCGGCGGACATCGCGCCGACCGTCTCGGATGTGCGCGGGCATCCGCTGTTCGTGGACGTGAACACGAAGCTGGAGAAGTTCATCACCGCCTACGACCCGGCGACCTGGCGGGGGCCGCGGGACGCGATGGCGCGCAGCTTCTACCACTGGTCGGCCGGCTGACCGGCCCGGGTCCACGCCGCCGCGGGCATCGGTCACCCGCGGCCCCGGCCCGCCCCCCGCGAGGGGCGCGCGCCGTCGTGCCCTGATCAGGATGCCCGCCCGGCCGGCGCCGCGGGATCCGCACCGACCGGTCTCGCCGACCCGTCCCGACCCGCGCCGCCGCGACGTCCCGGTCCGGGCTCGCGATCGCCGCGGTGCTCAGGGCCGCCTCGACCTGCCCCGGTGACGCAGGCGCGGCGGGCGCCACGCCGGCCACCCGACTGCGCGCGACCGCCTGCTCCGTCGGGGTTCTGCCCCGGCGTGCGGTCTGTCGCCGGCCGTCGCCCGCCGTCGCCCGCCGCGACGGGCAGCTCCCTGCCCGCGGCGGAATCCGGCACAAACCTGACGACAACCTTCCCGCCGATCCCATCTGCACCAACCCGCCATCTGCACCAATCCGAGGAGATCGTGACATGCCCCAGCAGTGGACGGCCGACGCCCTGCTCGACTTCCTCGTCGAGCAGGCCGGGCTGCCCCCGGAGGACCGCCCCACCGACCTGGCCGTGACGTTCCTGGACATCGGCCTGGACTCGCTGGCCTACCTCCAGCTCTCGGCGGAGGTGGTCGGTGCCTTCGGCGTGGACCTGCCGGGCGAGATGCCCGACGGCTACACCCTCGCCGAGATTCTCGACACCGTGAACGCCGCGCTCGGCGAGCGCGAACCCGTCTGATTCCCGCCGGGCGCCCGGATTCGCCGGCCGCCGATTCCCGATCCGCATCCGGATTTCCTTCACAAACCGGGGAGTAGCCGTGAGTGGGCATACCGACAACTCGATTCTCATCGACGCCGACATAGACACGGTCTGGACCATCACCAACGATCTGCCCGCGTGGCCCGACCTGTTTACGGAATACGCGTCGGTGGACATCATCGAGAGCAACGGGAACACCTTCAAGTTCCGGCTCACCATGCATCCGGACGAGAACGGCACCGCGTGGAGCTGGGTATCGGAACGGACGCTCGACCCGGTGAACCGACAGGTCCGCGCCTACCGCGTCGAGACCGGGCCGTTCGAGTACATGCACATCCACTGGACCTACACCCCGGAGGGCGCCGGTACCCGGATGCGCTGGGTGCAGGACTTCCACATGCGCCCGGCGGCGCCGCTCAACGACGAGCAGATGACCGCCCGGATCAACACCAACACCGCCCGGGAGATGGCCGTGATCCGGGAGAAGGTCGAGCGGGCCGCCGCGGCCGCGCGCCCCGCCCCGCTCGCAGTGGCCGTGCCGGAACAGGTCTGAGGAGGACGCGACCGATGGCAGCTCCAGTGACGACGACCCCCAAGGTTCTCTGCATCCACGACATCGCGCCCAACCGGCGCCGCGGCGGGGACATCCGCGCTCTGCTCTCCCCTGCGACGGTCGGCTCGACCACCGGCTTCCTCGGCACGCTCACCCTCGAGCCCGGCGAGGTCGTCACCGAGCACTGGCACCCCTACTCGGAGGAGTTCCTCTACTGCGTGCGCGGCATCGTGACCGCCCGGCTGGACGGTGAGCACCAGGTCCTGGCCGCCGACCACGGCGTGTGCATCCCGATCGGCATGCGCCACCGCATCGTCAACACGGGCGAGGAGACCGCGTTCCTCGTGTTCCACCTCAGCCCGCTGGCGCCGCGCCCCGACCTCGGCCACGTCGACACCGAGGCGGTGCTGAACCCGGACGCGCCGCACGCCCCCATCATCCGTTCGGGCCCCCATGCCCACACCGTGCCCGCCGACGCCCTGCCCGCCGGGGCCAGACGGTGAGCGAACCGAGGAGGACCGCGGTCACCGGGATCGGGGTGGTCGCTCCGGGCGGGGTGAACCGCAAGGAGTTCTGGACGCTGCTGACCGACGGGCGCACGGCGACCCGGCGGCTGTCGTTCTTCGACCCGTCGCAGTTCCGTTCCCAGGTCGCCGCCGAATGCGACTTCGACCCGGCGGCGGCCGGGCTGACCGCCCGGCAGATCGCCCGTAACGACCGCTTCGTGCAGTTCGCGCTCGCCGCGGCGCTGGAGGCGGTCGAGGACAGCGGCCTCGACCTGCGCCCCGCCGGCACCGGGGGCCTCGGCGACGAGGGCGGGGACGGCCCGATCGTCGGCGTCAGCATGGGCAGCGCGGTCGGCGCGACGACCCGGCTGGAGAACGAGTACGTCGTCGTCTCCGACTCGGGCCGCCACTGGGAGGTCGACCCGCACTACGCCAGCTCCTTCCTGTACCACGCGCTGGTCCCGAGCTGCCTGGCCACGGAGATCGCCTGCCGCTTCGGCACGCACGGCCCGGCGTCGGTGGTGTCCACCGGCTGCACCTCCGGCATCGACGCGGTCGGCTACGGCGCGCAGCTCATCGCCGACGGTGAGGCGGACATCGTGATCGCCGGCGCCTCCGACGCGCCGCTGTCGCCGATCTCGGTGGCCTGCTTCGACGCGATCCGGGCGACGTCGGCGCGTAACGACGACCCCGAACACGCCTCCCGCCCGTTCGACGCCAGCCGCGACGGCTTCGTGATGGGGGAGGGCTCGGCCGTGCTCATCCTCGAGGAGCTGTCGTCCGCGCGGGCCCGTGGGGCGCACATCTACTGCGAGGTCGGCGGCTACGCGTCGCGGTCCAACGCCTTCCACATGACCGGTCTGCGTCCCGACGGCGTCGAGATGGCCGAGGCGATCCGGGTCGCGATGGACGCGGCGCGGGTCGGTGCGGACGACATCGACTACATCAACGCGCACGGCTCGGGCACCAAGCAGAACGACCGGCACGAGACGGCGGCCTTCAAGCGCTCTCTCGGCCAGCGCGCGTACGAGGTCCCGGTCAGCTCGATCAAGTCGATGGTCGGTCACTCCCTGGGAGCGATCGGCTCCCTGGAGATCGCCGCCTGCGCCCTGGCCATCGAGAACGACGTCGTCCCGCCCACCGCCAACTGGGCCACCCGCGATCCGGCGTGCGACCTCGACTACGTGCCGAACATCGCCCGTGATCACGCCGTCGACGTGGCACTGTCGGTGGGCAGCGGGTTCGGCGGGTTCCAGTCCGCGATCGTCCTGTCGGCGCCGAACCGGTGAGCGCCGCAGTGGACACCGCGACTGCCACCGCCACCGCCACCGCCGCCACCGCGGCCGCGGGCGCCGCCGTCCGGCCGGTCGTCACCGGCCTGGGGGTCATCGCCCCCAGCGGTCTGGGGGTCGAACAGTACTGGGCGTCGACCTTGCGCGGGGAGCTGCGCGTCGCCCCGATCAGCCGGTTCGACCCGGCTCGTTACTCCGCCAGGCTCGCCGGCGAGGTCGCCGGGTTCGAGCCGGAGGAGCACGTCGACAAGCGGTACATCGTCCAGACCGACCGGTGGACCTGGTTCGGGATGGCCGCCTCCCGGCTGGCCCTGGCCGACGCCGCCTACGACCCGGCCGACCACGATCCGTACGCCACCGCGGTCGTGTTCGGCAGCGGCTCCGGCGGCAACGACTTCGGCCAGCGGGAGCTGCAGCGGCTGTGGACCCGCGGGCGGACCGCGGTGAGCGTCTACCAGTCGATCGCCTGGTTCTACGCGGCGACGACCGGTCAGACGTCGATCCGTCATGGTCTGAAGGGGCCATCCGGGGTCGTGGTCAGCGACGGCGCCGGCGGGCTGGACAGCCTCGCCCAGGCCAGACGGGTCATCCGTCGTGGCACGTCGACGGTGCTCGCGGGGGGCGCCGAATCGGGCCTGACGCCGTACGGGCTCACCTGCCATCTCAGCAGCGGCCGGGTCAGCACCGCCGCCGCGGCGGCGGACGGCTACAAGCCGTTCGACATTCGGGCGAACGGCTACCTGCCGGGGGAGGGCGGCGCGACCCTGCTCGTCGAGGATCCGGCGGCGGCCGCCGCCCGCGGCGTCCCGCGCGTCTACGGGGAGATCGCGGGATACGCCGCGACGCACGACGCCGCCGACCACGCCCGCCCGGCGCCGGACGGCCGCTGGCTGGCCACCGCCATGCGCCGGGCCCTGGCCGACGCGAGTCTCACCCCGGACGACGTGGACGTGGTGTTCGCCGACGGCGCCGGCTCCCCGGACCTCGACGCCCAGGAGGCGGCGGCGATCCGGGCCGTGTTCGGCGACCGCGCGGTGCCGGTGACGGCGCCGCAGGGCCTCGTCGGCCGGTTGTGCGCCGGCGGCTCGGCGCTGTCGGTGGCGACGGCGCTGCTGTCGATCCGGGACGGTGTCATCCCCGCGGTGGGCAACCTCGACACCCCCGATCCGGGCTACGGCCTTGACCTGGTGCAGGCCCCCCGCCGGGCCCCCGTCCGGGTGGCCCTGATCAACGCCCGCGGCTACGGCGGCTTCAACAGCAGCCTCGTCGTCCGCGCCGTCGACCCCACCTGACCGGGCCCCGCCTCAACCGGCCCGACCCGCTCCAACCTGCTCGACCCGCGTGACCTGCCCGATCTTTCTACCTAGGAGACAGTCAGCGATGTTCCCAGACCTGGCCGGGCGACGCGCCCTGGTCACCGGTGGCACCCGCGGCATCGGCCGGGCCGTCGTGCTCGGCCTGGCCCGCGCCGGAGCGACGGTCGTCGTCGGCCACCAGCGCCAGACCGAGGAAGCCGAGAGCCTGCGCCGCGAACTGAAGGACACCGGCGGCGACCACCTGCTCGTCCAGGCGGACGTGGCCGACCCGGCCCAGATCACCGAGCTCATCGAGGCCACCGGCACGCACCTCGGCGGCCTCGACATCGTGGTCAACAGCGTCGGGACGATCAGCCACATCCCCTACGCGGACCTGCCGCTGGACGCCTGGACGCAGGTGCTCGCCACCAACCTCACCGCCACCCACCTGGTCACCCAGGGCGCGCTGGCGCTGCTCGGCGAGTCCGGCTCGGTGGTCAACATCGGGTCGGGCGCCGGGGTCGTCGGCGTGCCGCTGCGGGCGCACTACACCGCGGCGAAGACCGGCCTGATCGGGCTGACCCGTTCGCTGTCCAAGGAGCTCGGCTCCCGCGGCATCCGGGTCAACCTGGTCTCGCCGGGCGTCATCGAGACCGACCAGGCCGCCGGCATGCCCGAGGCCGCCCGGACGGCCTACACCAACCGCATCCCGCTCGGTCGTCTCGGCGAGGCCGGCGAGGTCGCCGCGGTCGTCCTGTTCCTGGCCAGCGACGTGTCGTCCTACGTCAACGGCGCCACCTTCACGGTCGACGGAGGAATCTGATGGCATCGACCCCGCCCTTCCGGATCATGCTGACCATGCGGATCCACCCGGGCCGCGAGGCCGAGTTCGAGCAGACCTGGCTGCGCATCGGCGACGCGGTGACCTCTCACCCCGCCAACCTGGGCCAGTGGCTGATCCGTTCGGAGGACGAGCCGAGCACGTACTTCATCACCAGCGACTGGGTCGACGAGGCGCAGTTCCGCGAGTTCGAGACCAGCGAGCGGCACCTGGAGCACCGCAAGGAGCTGCACCCGCTGCGCGCCAGCGGCTCGATGGCCACCGGCAGCGTCCTGACGCACCTGGCCGGCGCGGCGTCCCTGCCGGTGCCGGCGGCCGGCTAGCCGTGGGAGCCGGCGGCGAGGCGGCGGTCCGGGTGATGCTCTGGGCGGTCGATCCGCCCGATGATCCCGGGGCGGTGGAACGCGCCTACCACGCGATCAGCTCCAAGCTGGTCGACACCCCGGGGCTGCTCGGCAACACGCTGCAGCGTTCGGCGGCGGACCCGTCACGGTACGTCGTGGTGAGCGTCTGGTCGGGCATGACCGAGTTCAGTGCCTGGGAGCAGGGGGCGAACCACCGCGGGACGACCTCCCCGCTGCGGCCGTTGCAGGATCCAGAGCGCCGCCCGGCGATCTACGCCGAGGTCGCCGCGTACGGCCCGCGGGGTCCGTTCAGCGAGGCGCCCGTGGGCTGATCCGGCCGCCCGCGGGCCGGACCCACCGCCCGCGGGCGCCACAGTCGCATGGCGTCGGTCGCACCGTCTGGGGCAGGCGGCGCGGCCGGCGCCATGCCCTCTTTGGACCACTTACCCCGCCTTCCAGAACCGCACCGTGTGGTCGCCGAAGCCGGCGGCAAGTGTGTGCCCGTCGGGGAGAACACCACCGACTGCACAGGCGCGGTATGCCCGAGGGGTTGACAATCCCGATGACGTGCACCCTCCGCGGTGCCGCCGACCGACGGCGCCGGCCTTGCTGGCGGTTTCGCGAGGTGAATCGGGAGGGGAATCAGCGAGCTGCGGCCACCACGAGTCACCAGCACCCACCCCGTCTCAATCGTGGGTCGGCTGGTCAGGGCTCCTCCGTGCGGGCGGTGTCGGCCGGGGAGATGTCGACGCGCAGCCCCTGGAAGGAGGGGTGGCGCAGCCGGTCGTCCGCTGTCCACGAGGTGAACTCGACCTCGGCGATCAACTCGGGGTCCACCCAGACGGCGCCGCGGGCAACCTCGGCGGGGACGTCCCCAAGCGGGGGGTCCGGGCGGCGCAATGGCGCCAGCAGCGCGGCCAGCCGGTCGAGCGTCGCCTCGCTGAAGCCGGTGCCGACCTGCCCGGCGTAGCGGGGGCCGGCCGGCGTGGCGACGCCGACGAGCAGTGCCCCTATCCGGTCGGCGCGCCGACCGGTGCCCGGCTCCCACCCGCCGACCGGCGGCGCTTGCCGCCATGACCTCGTCGCCCGTTCCGACCAGTTCCTCGGAGATGCGCAGCCGCGCCCGGTCGGCGAGAGCGGTCAGCAGCGCCCGCCGCTCGGAGTAGGGCCGTGCGACGAGCGAGTGCCCGTCGAGGAACAGCAGATCGAACACCAGATACCGGGCGGGAATCGTCGCCGCGGCGCGGCGCGCGAGGGCCTGCGTCGCGATGTGGATCCGGTGGCTGAGCAGCTCGAAGTCGGGCGTGCCCGCCGGGCCGAAGGCGGCGATCTCCCCGTCGAGGATCACCTGGGTCGCGCCGAACGCCGGGCCGAGCGCGTGCAGCTCGGGGCGTCGGTGACGTCGTGGCCCGAGCGGCTGCGCAGCCGGGCCCGGCCGCCGTCGACGAAGGTCAGCGCCCGGATCCCGTCCCATTTGACCTCGTAGGCCCAGTCGTCCCCGTCCGGCGGTGCGGCGGCGGGGACGGCGAGCATCGGCGCCATCCGGCCCGGCATCGGCTCGCGTTCGGGGACGTCCTGAGGGTCCATTCCGCCCGGCGGGTCCATGCGGTGCACCATCCAGTTGCGGTTCTCCTGGTCCTCCCGGGCCGAAGCCTGGTCCGGTCGGGTCCCCCCGGTGCGGCCGGTGGAGAAGAAGGCGTAGCGCCCGTGCACCCGGTCGCCGTGCAGCGTCACCTTGACCTTCCCCGCGGACCAGGACTCCAGCCGGTACTGGCCACGGTCCCAGATGCTCACCTCGCCGGCGCCGTACTCCCCCTTCGGGATGGTCCCGGCGAAGTCGGCATAGGCGAGGGGATGATCCTCGGTGCGGACGGCGAGATGGTTCTTCCGGGGATCCGTCGGCAACCCGCGGGGCACCGCCCAACTGACCAGGACTCCGTCCCGTTCCAGCCGGACGTCCCAGTGCAGGCGTCGGGCATGGTGCTCGTGGATCACGAACCGGTCGCCGCGGCCGTTCTGGTCGTCTCCCGTGTGGTCCGCGGGCGCGGGCGGAGCGGTGGTCGGCCACTCCTGCGAACGGGGGTACGCCGGCCGCCGTCGTCTCCCGCAACGGCGGAGGGTGACACGTCCGGTTCGGGGGTGCGTCCGCTGTGCCGGCGTGACCGGTACTCGGCCAGCCGAGTCCCTCTCGTGTGGTCACTGCCGGCGCCGCCACTACCCATCGGGGCGGTGTACCCGCCCGCAGCCGCATTGCGCAGGACGGAGACCCTCTCGAAGCAGGTTCCGCGACGCCACCGCTCCCCGACGCCACCGCTCGGCGATGTCACGGCTTCCGAACGTCTCTGCTTCCGGACGTCTCCGCCTCCCGCACAGCGCCCCCCAGGTCACCTCGAGGCTGTGGCCCCGTGCCCGGACTGTGGCCCCGAAGCTGGGCTCAAACTTCCCCTGCTGTGACTGTCCGTGTCGGCAGTGGGGTTGGTCGGCGTCGCTGGGTGGCGATCCTGCCGCTCGGTGTACAAATGCCCGGTCCGGCCTGGATGCGCCCGCGGTGTCCGGACGCGTCCCGCCGCCCGCTGGAATCCGGGCAGCTCCGGGGCGGTGTGAGTGGTGGCGGGTGGTGAACCGGCCGTCGTCGGCGCGGTGGGGATCGGGGGAATCGGATGCCTGACTCGTCCGCGCTGGACGTTCTGATCGGCCTCGCGCTGCTGTTCGCCGCGTTCAGCCTCGCCGTGTCGCGGATCAACGAGGCCGTGCTGGGCCTCGTGCGCTACCGGGGCCGCCGCCTCGAGTCGGAGCTGCGCCGGCTGCTCGGCGGCCGCCCGCCGGGCGGCGCACCGTCCGATCCGGGGGGCCCGCCGCCCGCGGACGTCGCTGCGGAGTTGCTCGACGGACCCCTGCGGGCCATGCGTACCGCCGGCCGGGACGAGGTCTCCGCGGACATGGCCGATCATCCGCCCGAGCAGCGAACCTGGGCCGCGGTGAGCCGGGCCCGTCGGCTGCGGTTGCCCTCCTACGTGCCCTCCACCGCATTCGCCCGGGCGCTGCTCGATCGGGTCGACCCACCCGCCCGGGCCATGCTGGCCCAGCTACGCCCGGACGGGCTGCCCTCGCACATCCCCGATGAGACCCGAGAGGCCTACCAGGCCGCGTACGAGGCCGCGCGGCGCTCGCTGGACGAGGGGTCCGCCCTGGCGCTGTACGCCGCGATGCCGGCGGACCACCCGACTGGGCGGGTCGTGGCCGCCGCGCTGGTGTCCGCCGTCGGCGGCGGGACGGTCGGCACGCTGGAGGACGGGCTGGCCGCGTTGCCGCCGTCCCTCGCGAAGGACGCGCTGACCGCGGCGGTGGTCCGGACGGGCGGTGACCGAGAGAAGATCATCACCGAGGTGGCGCGGTGGTATGACGAGGCGATGGACCGCCTGTCCGGGTGGTACAAGCGGCGGGTCGCGGTGTTCCTGCTCGTCTACGCGATCGTGCTGGCCGCCGTGTTCAACCTCGACGCGGTCGCCATCTCCCGCGCACTGTGGCAGGACGGGACCGTGCGCGACGCGGCGGTGACCGCAAGCCAGAGCCAGATCGGCCAGCCCGCTGATGTCGGCCACTCCACCGCGGGTTCGGGCGAGGCGGGTTCGGGCGACGCGGGGTCCGGTGGCGCCGGGGCCGGTGACACGAAGGACGCTGCGCAGTCCGGCGACCAGGAGAACGGCGATGCCTCCGACGCCGGTGTGGGCGACGCCGGTGTGGGCGACGCCGTCGAGAGCGCGATCAGGTCGGTGCGGGACGCCTCCGGCCTCGCCCTGCCGATCGGGTGGGTTCGGACGAGCGACGACCGCGATGACCCGAGGGAGGTCCCGCACACGGTCGGCGGCTGGTTGCTGAAGATCGCCGGACTGGCCATCGCCTGCTTTGCCCTGACCGCCGGAGCCCCCTTCTGGTTCGAGCTGCTGGGACGGCTGGTCAACATGCGCGCCGCCGGGCCGAAGCCGCGGTCGGCCACCAGCGGCTGACCGCGTGGGGCTGCGGTCTCGCGCTGCCGGTGGCCCCGTGTCGCTGGGCGTTGACCGGGCCGCCCGATCGGAGGAGCGTGGCGGGCGATGACCGAGCCCACCGCGTTCCACGAGGCCGTGAGTGCGATCAGCTACCCGATGGTGATCGTGACCGCGGCGGTGCCCGACGGGGAACGCAGCGGCTGCCTCGTCGGCTTCCACACCCAGTGCAGCATCGAGCCGGCACGGTACCTGCTGTGTATCTCGCGGGCCAACCACACCCACCGGGTTGCCCTGGCGGCCAGCCATCTCGCGGTCCACCTTCTCGACGAGGCCGACGAGGAGCTCGCGACGCTGTTCGGCGAGCAGACCGGCGACGAGATCGACAAGTTCGCGCGCTGCGCCTGGCGGGAGGGCCCGTTCGGACTGCCCGTCCTCGCGCAGCCACTCGCCTGGTTCGCCGGCCCCGTTCACACCCGGTTCGGCGTCGGTGACCATACGGCGTTCGTCCTCGAACCCGTCGACGGCGCGGCCGGCGGGCCGTTCACCCAGCTCGGCTTCCAACAGGTCCGGGACATGCAGCCGGGCCATCCGGCCTGACGGCTTCGGCCGACGCCGAACGCGGGCCCGCGCCGCGGGCAGACCGCCGCGGTGCCCCGCCGTCGGCGGTCCGGCGAGGAGGACCGCGCGATTCCGCGGCGCCGGGGCACTAGCGTCATCGTCCGTGAACACTTCTGTGCCCGGGCCGGCCGCGCAACCGGTCGGCTCCGACCCGCTCGCCGTCACCCCCAGCCCGGTCGGGGGGGATCTGCTCGCCGGTCTGGACGGCGTGGGTGGACGGCGGGTCACCGACCCCGAAGCGGTGCTCGCGGACCTGCATGCCGATCCGGAGGCCTTCAGCCCACTCGGGGGCCGGCCCATCCTGATCGTTGACGCCGCCTCCCCGGCCGCGATCAGGGTCGGTGAACTCGGCCGCCGGCTGCCCTGCGTCTGCGCCGCCGTGGCCGAGGATCTGCGGTGGGTCCCTGACGGCGTCGCCACCTGCGGCTTCGACATCCTGCTTACCGACGAGCCGGGCGCGCCGCAGCCGTGGGTGACCGCCCCGGACGGGATCGACTCCGCGGTGGACGCGCTGGCCGCCGCGACCGCGGCGAACCCCTACGCCGCCGTCGCACTCGTGCAGTTGCTGCGCGTGAGTACCGGCATCGACGTGCGCGATGCGGTCGTCGCCGAGTCGTTCGCCTACTCGGCGTTGCAGGCCGGCCCGGAGTTCGCCGGCTGGCTGGCCCGCCGACGGGCCCGGCAGAGTGCGCGCGCGGCGGCCCGGCCCGGCCTGGACCCGGCGGCCGCAGCCTCCGCGGCCGCCGTCCCGCCCGCCGACAGTGCGCTTGCGGCCGACGTGGCGACGGATCCGACCGCGACCGCGACCGCGACGGCGACGGCGGCGGCGGCCAGAGCCGAGGCCGGACCGGCCGTCCTGATCGAGCGGGACGGTGCGGTTCTCACAGTGATCCTCAACCGGCCGCGGGTGCACAACGCCGTGAGCATCAGCCTGCGTGACGGGTTGGTCTCCGCCTTCGGGCTTGCCGCCGCCGACAGCGAGCTCGCCGAGATCCGGCTGGCCGGCACGGGGCCGTCGTTCTCCAGCGGTGGCGACCTGACCGAGTTCGGCACGATGCTCGATCCGGTCGGCGCCCACGCCGTGCGAACCACCCGCAGCATCCCGTTGGGCCTGCTGGCCACCGGGCTGCCGGTGACCGCCTACGTCCACGGGCTCTGCATCGGCGCGGGTGCGGAGCTGCCCGCGTTCTGCGGCCGGGTCGTCGCCGCCCCCGACACCACGTTCCGGCTGCCGGAGGTGGCGATGGGGCTGGTCCCCGGCGCCGGGGGGACCGCGAGCATCCCGCGGCGGATCGGCCCGCAGCGGGCCGCCTACCTGATCCTCAGCGGCCTTCCCATCGACGCCGAGCAGGCGTTGGCCTGGGGGCTCGTCGACGAGATCGCCCCGCGGGCGGTCATGCCCGGCGCGAGCCGCTGACCGACCCGACCCGACCCGATCCGACCGCCCCCGGGCGTGCGCGCCGTGGCGGGAGCAGGGGTCAGCCGCCGACGTCCGGGTGGATGCCGAGCTCGTCCAGCCGGCGCCACAGGCCGTCGAGCGTGCGGGTGGGATGGCGGTAGAACTCCGAGCCGCGGATGCGGAGGAACGTCCAGCCGAGCCGCTCCAGGATCCGTTGGCGGCGCAGGTCCGCCTCCCACTGGTCCGGGCCGTGGAACCGGTCGCCGTCGCATTCGACGGCGAGCCGGGGGCCGCGCACGCGCCCGCCGGCCGAACCACCCCTCGCGCCGTCCGTCCCATCCGTCCCGATCCCGCCGGCGCTGGACGCCGTCTGGCGGGATGCGCCTTCGACGACGAGGTCGATGCGGTAGCGGCCGACGGGATGCTGGGGGCGGACCCGGTAGCCACGGGCGAGGATCTCGCGCAGGACGGCCCGCTCGAACTCGCTCTCGCAGCGGTCGGCGAGCCGGCCCTCGGCCTGCGGGGTCGCACCGGCGTAGGCGTATTCGATGAGCTGGCGGCGGATGTCGTCGTCGCGCAGCGTCGCCGGGTCGACGGTGTGGAACACCCACATCTGGTTGCGGGCGCGGCTGGCGGCGACGTTGACGCGTTGCAGGTCGCGGCGGCGGGTGGCCGCCGAGCGGTTGTCGTCGGCGACGATGGAGACGAACACGACGTCACGCTCGTCGCCCTGGAACTGGTACGGGTCGCCGACCCGCAGCGCCCGCCGGGAGAACTCGCGCTCGCCGAGCCGCTCGATCAGGGCGTGCTCGATGAGCCTGGGCTGCCCGGCGCCGAGCAGGGTCACCACGCCCATCGTCATCCCGTCGTACGCGGCGTCGGCACAGCAGGCGACGATCTGATCGACGATCGCCCGCGCCTCCGCCGGGTTGGCGTCGCCGAACCGGGTCTGCGTCCGGGCGCCGTCGGCGACGCGCACCGGGCGCAGCGCGGCGCCGATCGCGAGCTCCGGATCCTCCCGCAGCGGCAGGATCTGATGGTCGTAGAAGCGGTTGGAGAACCCGATGATGTCGGGCAGGCAGCGGAAGTGCTCCTTGAGCACCACGGTCCGCGGGAACACCCGGGTGGCGGTGTCGTAGAGGCTCGCCTCCACGTCGAGCAGCGAGCGCTGGGCCACGTCGGGCAGGTGGGCGTCGATCAGCGCCCCGACCCGGGCCCGGTCGATCCCGACGGCCTCCGGGCTCGTCTGGGCGTCGTCGCCGACGACCACGGCGCGCCGACCCAGGCTCAGCACGCCGAGGGAGAGGATGTCGCACTGGCTGGACTCGTCGACGATCACGACGTCGAACAGGTCGTCGGAACCCGGGTCGAAGCTCTCCATCACCCGGTACGTCGGCATGATCCACACGGGCACGGCGCCCATCGCGGCGCGCATGTGCGCGCGGGCCTGCGCCCGCCAGTGCGGGGCGTACTTCCCGGTGCCCTTCCCCAGTCGGTCGAGGGCCTGCACCCAGCCGGTGAGCGCGCGGCGCTGCGGGTCGCCGAGCCGGGTGGCGAGCCCGAGGCGGGCGGCCCGCCGCGCGGTGTCGAGCACGAGCCGGCGGGCCTGCTCCGAAGCGTCGCCGAGCTGACGGCCGAGCACCGCCAGGTCGCCGTCGGCGTGCAGGTCGTCGAGCCAGGTCTGCGCCTGCCGCCAGCGCCACGCCGCCGCGGCTCGCGCCGGGTCGCCGCAGGCGGCGACGTCGTCGGGCCGATCGAGGATGACGTCGGCCCACAGCGGCGCCACCGCAGCGAGGCGCTCGGACAGTCGCGTGCGCGCGACGGCGTCGGGACGCAGCGCCGCCAGCCGGGCGGCCTCGTCGAGCAGGGCATCCCAGCCGGCGAGGTCGCGTCGGGTCAGTGCCTCGTGCAGCTCGCCCCACAGCCGTCCGGACCGCCGGCCGCGGCGGCCCTCGTCGAGGGTCCGCGCCAGGGCCGCGAGCCGGTCGGTGACCTCCTGTTCGCGGCGCCGTCCGGCCGCCGTGGCAAGCAGGTCGGCAAGCCGGGACAGCGTGGCCGGATCATCGCCGTCGACGGTGCCGGGAGCGACGGCGCGCAGCCGGGCGGCGAGCTCCGGTCGGGCCCGACGTTCCCAGTCGACGGCGTCGGCGAGGTCTCGGGCGGCCGCGTCGAGCCGGCTGAGGATGTCGGACGCACCCGCGTCGACGGGCTGGCCACCGAGCGCGGCGGCGATCGCGTCGTGGCGGGACACCGCCGCGGCCAGCGCCTGGCGGCGGCGCACCTCGGCCTCGGCCACGGCCACGTCGTCCACCGTGTGCGGGACGAGCTCGTCGACGCGCACCGCGTCGCGCAGCTCCCGCAGCTCCCGCCCGCCGAGCCGCGGGATGCCACGGCCGGCGGCGTAGCGCTCGCGCAGCTCCCCGAGCAGGCGCAGGTGCACCCGCGGGTCGCCGTCCGGCACCTGGACGGGATGGCCGAAGGTGCGCGCGGTGAGCCCGCGCAGCTCCGTGACCTCGGCGGCCAGCGCCGACGCCTGCCCGGCCCAGAACTCGGCCTGCGCGCCGGAGGCGGCACACTGCCCACGGGCGGCGGCGAGCCAGCCTGCCGACAGCCGCACCGCCCGCTCGGCGCCGACCCGCGTGTCGTCGACCAGCGCGCGCACCGCGGCCTCGCCGAGGGCGTCGAGCGCGGTCACCGACAGCCCCGCCTGCTCGAGGTCGGCGAGGCCGTCTCGGACCTCGTCGAGCTCGGCGTGCAGCCGCGCCAGGGCGACCGCGTCCGGCAGGGCGGCGGCGTCCGGCTGCTCCTGGTCGAGCGCCCGCGCGTCGGCGGGACTGATCTGACGCGCCGTGCGGTACAGCGACGCGAGTTCCGCCGGGTCCAGCGGCAGCGCCCGGGTCGGGTCGAGCCGGTCGGGGATGAACGACAGCTCGCCCGCCCGCTCGGCGAGCCACGCCGCCACCGCCGGGGCTCGTTCCCGCCCGTGCGGCAGCTCGAACTCGCGGGCCTGGGCCGCCAGCAGATCGACCATGCGCAGTTCGAGGGTGCGGGCGTGGGCGCGGGCCGCGTCGAGCTCCTCGGCGAGCGCCTTGACGGCCGCCGTCTCCCGCGCGGGGTCGACGTCGCTGAGCGCCCCGGAGATCTCCACCACGGCGGCGCGCAGCTCGTCGAGGTCCGCGCGGCTCGATCCCAGCACGGCGACGCTCAGATCCCGCAGCTCCGGGGGGATCTTGTCGCGCAGCACGCCGAGCGCCTGCTCGTCCTGCGCGGTGACGAGCACGCGCTGCCCGTGGGCGACGAGATGGCAGATCAGGTTCGCGATGGTGTGGCTCTTGCCGGTGCCCGGCGGCCCCTGCACGGTCACCCCACGGGAGCCGGCGAGCTGGCGGGCGATCCGCTCCTGGTCGGCGTTGGTCGCCAGCGGCATGAGCAGCCGCTCACCCAGGCCGACCGGCGCGCCGACGCCCGGCCACGGCTCCGGCCGCGCGCCCGGATCGTCATGATCCCGGCGTCCCGGGCCCGATGCCGGCCCGGCGCCGCTGTCGGCCAGTGCGTCGCCGGCCAGCGCGTCGGCGACGAGGGCCTCGTCGGCGACGACGGCCGCGATCGCCTCGGGAACGACGTCGCGTTCGGCGAGGGCGGTGCGCAGGTCGGCGTAGAACTGCGCCTGCAGAGCGGGCCGCGGCCGCGCGTACAGCGCCCAGGTGTCGACGAGGACCGGTGCCGCCCCGGGCGACGGCAGCCCCGGCCCCGCGACCAGCCGGGCGTCCAGCCCGAGCGGTGCGATGACCTGGCGGAACACCTCCGCGCGGCCAGGCGCGTCCCACGGGTCCACCGGCGCGGCGCGCAGCCGGTCGCGCAGGGCGGAGAGCTCGTCGAGGCCGGGCAGCCCGAGGCCGTGCAGCGGCTCGGTCTCCAGGCTCGTCGGCCCGTCGGGATGCAGGCGGATGACGCCGGACTCGGGATCGAGCGTCGTCACCACCCGGGTGACGAGCAGCGGATGGCTGATCACGGCGTCGCCGACCCGCCAGCACAGCACGCCATGCCCCCACACGAGCTCGGTGGTGGCGTCGTCGCGCTGCAGGGCCAGCCGCAGGTCGAACAGGCGCTGGTAGAGCGCGCGGGCGTCGCGCGCCGCGCGTGCCGCCGGCGCCCAGGGCCGCCAGACGTCACGCACCCAGGCAGCCAGCAGCTCCGCCCGGGGGTCGGGCTCGTCCAGCGGGGCCGGCGTCGAGTGCCGGCCGGCGTCGGCCGGTTCGCCGGGCCGGGCCGCCGCCGCTTCCGTCTCCGCCGCCGCGAGTCCGCCCGCCGCCGCGAGTCCGCCCGACGACGAGGCCGTGTCCGCGGGGAAGACTGCCTGCGCCGGGACGGCCACCGTCGCACCATCGCCGACGGCGACGTTCGCGCCGACGCCGACGATGCCGCCGCCTGCCATGCCGCCGGGCCCGCCCGAGGGCGTGGGGGAGGGGATCGTGGGTGGCGTGTCGGGGTTCACCCCGGTCGGGCCGAGGATCGTGTCGAGGGCTCGGGGCCAGGCGGGTGGCCGCGGCGGCGCCGTCCGGTCGATCTCCAGCCACGAGTCGCGGCGGTTCGACGGGCCGAGGCGGACGTCGGCGTGGGCGGGCACGGCGGCCGGGACGATCGGGGCGGGGGAGTAGTCGGCGAGCTGACGGCGGGGGGCGCCGCGCCGCTCTGCGGCGAGCGCGGCGAGGTAGTCCAACAGCCGAAGCGACCGGCTGCGCACCAGGTCACGGGCGGACAACGGACATCGGCTCCTCGGACGGACGGCGGGGTCAGGGCGCGGCGGCCGCGGCCGGTTGTGGTCCGCGCCTCCGCTTGAGGCGACACTACGGCCTACGTCCGACAACATCGCCGGTTTCCCGACCGCCGAGAGGCATCGGGCCCCAGCACCGTCCCGATCCCCAGGCCGACCTCCGTCTTCGCCGAGGGGACCGGTGCCCGGGAGGATGGCCGCCCTGGACGGGAGACTCTCATCCACCAGTGTCGTGGACGATCACCGGCAACGGCCGGTTGCGGTGTGCGGGAGGTGTTGCGGCGAGATGTGCACGGTCCGCGGGCTCAGACCGTGCATTGCGTACCGCACTTGGCCCCGCCCTTGTCGACCATGGGTTCCGCGGAACCGCATATCGGTCTCGACCCCGATGATCTTGGTGTTCCGCGGAACCGCGCCCGCGGCCGGGTGGATCCCCGTGCCGAGTCGATGATCAGCAGGTACTGTTCCCGACCGCCACCGGCCACGCGTCGACGTCCAGCATCACGGCCGGCGCTGTGGGCGACCTGGTGCGCCCGGTCCGGGCCGCAGCCGGAGCGCCACATCCGGTGATAATTTGATGCACTGTGAGTGTAGGGGGACGAAGAGTCACATTGATCGGTGTACTCGTCGTGCATCCAGGCATCGAATGCGGCCGACGCCGCCACCGCGTTCCAGCGATCGGATGGACATCCGCAGTGAGGCGGTTCGGGTGCGGGTCTTCCTGAGCCACACCGGCGAGCTGGGCCGGCTTCCCGCCGAGCGGTCCTGGGTGCGGGCAGCGACCGACGCTGTGCTGGGGATGGGGTTCACGCCGCGGGACATGGCCTACTTCGCCGCGGCCGACGTGCCGCCCGCCGAGGTGTGCGAACGGGAGGTCGCCGAGTGCGACGTCTACGTGGGCATCATCGGGTTCCGGTACGGCTCCCCGGTCCGCGACCGGCCAGCGGTCTCCTACACGGAGCTGGAGTTCGACACCGCGACCCGGCTGGACAAGCCGCGCCTGTTGTTCCTGCTCGACCCGGACCGTGTCCTGGGCGGGTATGAGCTGTTCATCGACCCGTCCTACGGCGACCGGCAGGAGGCGTTTCGCAGCCGGATCCTCGACAGCGGCGTTACTGCCGGCAAGGTCACCAGCCCCGCCGACCTGGAGTCCCAGCTCCTGCGTGCGCTCGCTGCCCTCGCTCCGCGAGCGGTCGACTCGTCCGGCCCCGCGGAACCGCCCATCGAGGAGGAGATCCGCTGGTTGCCGGATCTCACGGGCCGGGAGGTCGACCGCGGGGAGCTGGCACAGGACGTGGCCCGCAGACTCGTCCAACCGGGTGACGAGGCGGTCCCCGCGCCGGCCGTCGCCCTGCACGGCGCCGGCGGCTTCGGCAAGACCACCCTCGCCCGAATGATCGGCCATCGCGACGACCTCCGCGCCCGCTACCCCGACGGGGTGCTCTGGGTCGGCGTCGGCCCCGAACTGGCCGGGGTGCCCCTTGCCGAGACCGTCAACGGTCTGTCGCGCCGCCTCGGTGACCGCTCGGCTGGCTCCTCCGATCCGGCGCAGGCCGGGATGCGCCTCGGCGAGCTGCTGGCCGAGCGGCGGATGCTGCTCATCGTCGACGACGTGTGGACTGCCGACCAACTTGCGCCGTTCCTGCACGGGGGACGCCGCTGCGGGCGGCTCGTCACCGGGCGCGACCGATCCGTGTTCCCGCCGGAGGCGTCCGTCGTCGCGGTCGACGCGATGGCCCGGGAACAGTCGATCGGCATCCTGACCGCCGCCGAGCCCGACCTCGACGCCGCCTCCGCTGACTCCCTCGCTGCCCGCTGCGGCGACTGGCCGCTGCTGCTGGGCCTGGCCGCCGGGGCGATCCGGACCCGCGTCGGCCGCGGCGTCCCCATCGCTGACGCCGTCACCGCGACCCTCGAAGGATTCGCCGCCGCCGGACCCGTCGCCTTCGACGACGAACGCAACCGCGCCCGCTCGGTCGCCGCCGCCATCACGGCCAGCATCGACATCCTGGCTGCCGGCAGCGGCCCCGACCGGGTCACCCGCTACCACGAGCTGGCGATCTTCGCAGAGGAGGCGGTCATCCCGCTGCCGGTGCTCGAGCGGTTCTGGGCCGCGGGCGCCGGCTGGACAGCCTGGCAGACCGGCCGGTTCTGCGAGCTCCTTGACGAGCTCGCCCTGGCCCGCCTCGGCCAGGACCCGCCCGGTCTCACTGTGCACCAGGTCATCCGCGAGCACCTGCGCCTCGCGCTGGGTGACGAGCTGCCCGCGTGCCACGCCCGTCTGCTCGACGCCTACCGCCGCGACCTGCCCGCCATCGACGGCCGCACCGCCTGGTGGCTACTGGCGGAGTCCGAGACCTACCTGTGGCGCCACCTGATCACGCACCTGCGTCAGGCCACCGGCCCCGGCCCCGATCGCTCGGCCGAGCCTCGTCCCGACGCTGAGCCTCAACTGGACGCCGAGCCTCGGACCGATGGCAAGCCCCGGGCCGGTGGCGAGGCCGAGGCGCTGGTGCACGACCTGCGCTGGATCGTCGCCCAGTTCGAACGCTCGGGCCCGATGGCCGTGGAGACGGAGCTGGCCCGCTCCGCCGACCCGCACCTCGGCCTGCTGGCCGAGGTGATCGCACGTTCTCTCGACGTGCTCACCCCGGCCCCCGCCGCGGATGTCCTCGCCGCGACCCTGCTCGCCCGGATGGCCTCGGACGAGCGTCTGCACGACCTTGCGGCGACGTTCACCGCGACCGTCGGTGGCGTCCGACTCACCCCGGTATGGCCGCATCTCGACCGCCCCCACGATGCACTGAGACGGATCCTCTCCGGCGGCGACGGCGACGCCTCCACCCTGGCCGCCTCCCGTGACGGTCAACGGCTGTTCGTCGGTGAGCGGTCGGACTTCTGGGGGGTGCGGCCGGGGGAGGTCCGGTTCTGGGATGTCGCGAGTGGTCGTCTAGAGGGCGGCGTGCGCGGACACTCCCGCGGGGTGTCCGCGGTGGCGGTCCGAGATACCACCCGAGGGCTGCTCGCGATCGCGGATGGCCTAGGCCGGGTCAACGTCTGGGACATGAGTTCCGGCACGCGCCTGTACTGGCTCGACGGGTCCGGCGGCAGAGTCGGTCACCTCGACTTCATCGGGGACGGTCGCTGGCTGTTGGTGGGCCGTTCCGATCGCGCTGTCCCCGCCGATGACGATTCCGGTAACGGCATGCCGCCGCCCGCCGTCGAGGTCTTCGCCAGCCGCACGGGGGACCTGTACCGCAGTCTGCCGGGACCTCAGGATGAGCTGGCCGTCGCCCCCGACGGCTCCTGGCTGGCTTCACATTCGACCGACGGTCTCGTCCGGCTGTGGAGCATCGCCGAGGACACGGTCTTCGGCGTTTTGCCGGGTGCGAGGTACCAGGGGCCCGGAACCTCTCTGGCGGTCTCCTCCGACGGGCTGCTTCTCGCGGTCGCGTCCGGACGGGCGGTGTTCGTCTGGGAGGTCGCGACGCGCTCGCTGCGGGTAAGCCTCACCGGACACGAGGGTGCAGTGTCGGCCGTCGCCTTTCTTCCGGACGGCATCAGACTGGTCACCGGCGAATCGGAAACGTCCGATGCATCCTCGGACGAGGCGGGCGGACGGCTGTACGTCTGGAACATTCTCGATGGATCGCTTGTCGCCCGGTTGGCCGGACACGCCGGTGGGGTCGGGCCGGTCGCGGCCGCTCCCGGCGGGCAGTGGGTCGCCTCCGCCGAGGCCGTTGATCCGCACCGAGCGGGACGCCGGGGGAGGATTTGCCTGTGGGATGCGGCCGACTGGAGTCTGAGTAGCGTCCTGACGGGGCATCAGAACAAGATCGCGGGTCTGATGCCGGCGCCGGACGGCTCCTGGCTGGCCAGCAGGGAACGGCACAGTCCGGTAGTGCGCATCTGGGATGCCCGGCTCCGGACGGCGACGACCGTCGCAGAGCGCGACATTGATGACGCGATCGATGTGGCAGGCGACCCGCTTGGCCGCAGGCTGGTGTCGGGGCATGGCAACGGATCGGTGCGTGTCTGGTCTCCGGCCGGCGAGGTCGTGGCGCAGGCTGCCACCGACGACGCGGTGCGGGTCGTTCTGAACTCCCCGGACGGCCGATGGTGCGCGTCCGCGCCGGCTCGCGAGCGCTCAAAGGGTCGTGACCTGAGTGTGTGGGCTACCGAGACCGGGGAGCTGTTGTCACGGTTCCCGGCAGAGGCCTCCAGCCGGGTGGACTGGGGCGCGGCGCCCGACGGGAGCTGGCTCGCTGTCCGGGAGTTCGAGCGGGTCCGGGTCTGGAACCCGATCTCCGGCGGGCTGATCGACGAGCTGGCGACCGAGGGCCACGCAGTGAAGATCGCCGTATCGTCGCTCCCGGCTGGACCGACGGACGCCGCGATGCTCCTCGTCGCCAGCGCCCCGAGTCACCTGAGCGAGCGCTGGCGGATATCGCTGTGGACGGCGGCCGATGGGAAGGCCTTCGGGGTCGTCCGCACGTTCGACGGCGGAGTCCATCACCTCGCGCTCAACGCCGCCGGGCGGGAGATCCTCGTGCTGGACGACAGCGCCACGCCGACCCGCCTCGATCTGGACTCGCTCGAAGTCAAGGCGAATCCGCCTGGACTCGGTCCGACCCAAGGCGTCCAGTACCTCCCCGACGGTGCGGGGTTGATCGTTGTGGACGGCACCGGGAGAGTGAACGACCCGCCAGCGTCCATCGCGGTCTGGGATCTTCGTGGCGGGACGCGGACGTGGTCGTTCGACGGGCATGTGGGCGGGGTGACGGCGTTCTCGGTCAGCGGCGATCAGGCGATGCTCGCGTCGGTGGACGAGGCGAACGTGCTGCGGGTGTTCGACCTGCGTTCGGCCGAGCGGGTGGCCGCCCTGCGAGTTCGCGGGCGGGTTGACACCTGCGGCTGGCTTGGCGAGGCGTGGGTCACGCAGCGTATGGACGTTCGGGCGGGGCGGATTGCGGCTGTGGCGCCTCGACGTCCCGGGCTGAGCGTGCGCGGTCGCGGCTGGTCCGAGCTGGTCCGGCGGGCCTCCGGATGGGGCCGGCTTATGTGTCCGGACGGGGCTGGGGGATGCCGGAGGTCCGGGCACGGCGCGGCGGTCGGTCCCCACCGACACGCTCGCCATCGCGTCGGTGGCCGCCGCGCCGTGCCTGGTTGGCTCCGACCCGATCCCTCCACGGGTCGCAGCCGTCTGCGTCGGGTGACGCCGCATCCTTGACCGCGGGTCCGTGTCGGACCCCGGCGGTGCGACGATCCCGAGCCCGGTGTCAGCCTGTCGTGCCCCCGTCCGGGTGCCGACCAGCAGGCGGCGTGGACCCGGCGGCGACCGTCCGAGTGGGCCACTGCGGTGGGCGTGGCCCGCCGATCCGGCCGTGCCCGATGACGTGCACCGTGACCTCCCCGTCCGCTGCCGTGGTCGGCGTGAGCGTGGTTTGAGCTTCCTGGATCGGGCGGCGACGGGGCAGGGGCGAGCGGACCGTATCCGGGGCGCCGAAGGGCCACCGCCGCACCGGTCCTATCGGCCCCCGGGCAAGGGGTCCGACGTCCCGCTGCCCAGCGGGATCGCCGGCGTTGCCGGGAAGGATCGGCCGGCCGACGGGCGGCATCCCCGACGATCGGGATTCGTGGCCCTGAATGCCGGTGGCCGGCGTTGTCGGCACCGCCCGTCCGGGCGGTGGACGGCCGGCACTGTGGGGTGTGATCTGGGTGGGGCGGTCGAGTCGGGTTCCCGTCCGACCGGGAGGGACCATCCATGTCCGGCAGATGCCAGCCGGATCGCGTCACGGCGCCCCCGTCATGTTCCTGACATGCCTCGGTGACAGTCGGCGGACCACGAATCGCACCGCGAATCAGGACTATTCTGTGCCGAATTGTGGTGGGGCGGGTGCTCCGAGTGCAGAACGATTCGCGGACAGGACGGCCCACGGGCAGGACGGCCCGCGCGCGGGGCGGCTGGAGTACAGGGCGTTCGGTGGACAGGACGGTCGCGGAACAGCACAGGCTGCGGGCGCTGGCTGCCCCCTGCGGAGGTGGTGGAGCTGAGCCAGGTTGTGCGGTGGCGCCGTGGGTGGAGCGGTCGGGCGCCCACCCGCCTGCGCAGCGTCGGGCCGGGTTTATGCAGGTCCGGCCGGTTGGGCGGTCTTCGACCGCGCGGCGACGGCGGTCGGTGACGTGGCGGGCGGCCCGGGCCTCGAGCGGGCACCGAGGTGTCCGCCGGGGACAGGTTCAGGGTGAGTTCGACGGGCGTTTCGCCGGTTTCCGGGTGGTGAAGCGCATGTTTCGGTGCGCTGGTGGCCGGGTTGACCCGGCGATGCCCCCGTGACGGCTGGTTTGGCCCGGTAGTCTCGGTCTGGAAGAACTGGGATGATCGGCGGCGTCCGTCGCCGGCTCGCCCGGGGTATGTATGGAGCGAAGTCACCAAGAGACGAAGCGCCGAGTGAGACGTGAGGGCCGGGCAACGGTGGGTGCGCCACTGCTTGTGGATAATGCCGATCTGTCGGTGAAGACCCTGGGGGCCTGCCGGATAGATTCCCCTCTTATGCCGCTGTTGGGGGAACGGCCGACGACGCAGCATTACATCGACGAGGCGGACAAGGTCCTTTACGACGACACCACGTCGATGATCGCCGCCCGGGAGGTCGATCTCGCCGACCTACCGGGGTTCGAACCGGCCGGCCCGCGCCGGAAGATCTACTTCGACCCGTCCAAGACCCGGGTCGGCATCGTCACCTGCGGAGGCCTGTGCCCCGGGCTGAACAACGTCATCCGGGGCCTGGTGCTGGAGCTGACCTCGCACTACCGGGTCCGGCGGATCTTCGGCTTCCGCAACGGCTACCAGGGCTTCATCGCCCGCTACGGGCACGACGTCGTCGACCTGACCCCGGAGAGCGTCGCGAACATCGACGACGACGGCGGGACGATTCTCGGCAGCTCCCGTGGCCAGCAGGACCCCGGTGAGATCGTCGACTGCCTCTCCCGGATGAACATCAACATTCTGTTCGTCATCGGCGGGGACGGCACGCTGCGGGGCGCCAAGGAGATTTCCCGGGTGGCCACCGAACGCGGCGAGAAGATCGCCGTCGTCGGCATCCCGAAGACGATCGATAACGATATCCCCTACATCGATCAGAGCTTTGGCTTCCAGACCGCCTTCGGCAAGGCGGCAGAGTCGATCCGTGTTGCGCATGCCGAGGCGACGTCCGCCCCCGGTGGCATGGGCGTGGTCCGGCTGATGGGTCGGCATTCCGGCTTCATCGCCTGTTACGCGACCCTGGCGAAGAGCAACGCCGACGTCGTGCTCATCCCGGAGCTGCCGTTCAAGCTGGAGGGCGAGGGCGGCCTGCTGAACTACCTGCGCCGCCGCGTGGTCGAGCGCGGGCACGCGGTCGTCGTCGTCGCCGAGGGCGCCGGCCAGGAGCTCATCACCGACCAGCCGGAGGGCTCCGACGCGTCGGGCAACCGCAAGCTGCACGACGTCGGTCCGGTGCTGTCCCGCCGGATCACCGAACACTTCGCCAACGAGGGCGTCGAACTGAACCTGAAGTACATCGACCCCAGCTACTTGATCCGCAGCGTCCCGGCCAACCCGTACGACAACGTCTACACGATCCGGCTCGCCCACGCCGCCGTGCACGCCGCGATGTCCGGGCGCACCGAGATGGTCGTCGGCCGCTGGCGCCGCCGCTTCATCCACATCCCGATCGGCCTCGCCGTCAGCCAGCGCAACCAGGTCGACCCCGCCGGCGACCTGTGGATGTCCGTCCTCGAAGCCACCGGCCAGCCCCTCCACTTCGAGTAGCCCCCACCGCCTTGCCTTGCCTTTCCAGAGGGACGAATCGGACCCGAAACCCTCTGGAGGGCAAGGTTCCCGTCCATGGCCGGGGGCGACCCTGTGATCGACCTGTCGGTGATGGCGGACTGTGGCTGTCGATTGCCGTGTGTCATGGCGTGCGGTCACCCGGCTCGCCCGTCGGCGCCTGCCTGAGGAGAGTGTCGCTCTCCGGGGGCCACGATCGCATTCGAGGTCGAGGCGGTGGGTACCCCCGATCCCGCCCGAGCCGGCCGACTTCACCCGACACCCCGCCGGACCCCGCCGGACCCCGCCGGCTCCACCCGAGCCGGCCTGGGCCAGGCCAGTCACCTGTTTCTGACATCGAAGCCACGTTCGGGGAGCCGCGGCCGCGGCTGATCGCCCGTGTCCCCGACGCCGCCGGCTCCGGCCGAACGCCCCCGGGTTGGCGCCGGTTGCCCGCTTCTGACAGCGCGGTTATGTTCAGGATGCTCTATTCCTCTCCCCGACGGGGGTGCACCCCGCCGGCCGGTCCCGAGCCGCGGGCTCTGACGATCCGCGTGCCACGGGGCGGCGACGGCGCCGTCGCCGTACGAGGACTTGCTGCAGAGCCGCGATGACGAGGAGCTACATGGACACGACCCCCGCCTCCTGGGACGAGACCACCGATGTCGTCGTGGTGGGCACCGGCGCCGCCGGGCTCACCGCGGCGGTCCGCGCCGCCGACGCCGGGGCGCGCGTGCTGGTGCTGGAGAAGACCGCCGTCGTCGGGGGCAGCACCTCAGTCTCGGCGGGGATCGTGTGGGTGCCGCTGAACTCCCACCAGGCCGAGTTCGACATCTCCGACACCCGGGAGGAGGCGCTCGCCTACATCCGGCGGCTCTCCGGCCGGGTGGCCGACCCCGAGCTGCTCGAGCTGTGCGTGGACCGGGGCGCCGAGATGCTCGAGTACATCGAGACGCACACCCCGCTGAAGATGACGACCATGGCGAAGTACCCGGACTACTACGCCGCCTACGACATCCCGGGGAAGAAGTACGGCGGGCGTTCGTGCGAGCCGCTTCCCTTCCCCGTCGGCGAGCTGCTCCCGGACTGGGCCGCCCGCATCCAGACGAAGGTGGCCGTGCGCGGTCAGGTGGCCCGCAACATGCTCGCCGAGGACATCGGGCAGCGCGAGCGCACCCCGGAGGAGCTGGAGCGGCGCAACCGCGAGGACGTCCGCACGAAGGGCAGCGCCATCGTGGCGGGTCTGCTGCGCGGGGTGCTCGACCGCGGCATCGAGGTGCGCATGCAGACCCGCGCCGAGCAGCTCCTCGGCGAGGACGGCGTCGTGCGCGGGATCCGGGTCACCGCCGCGGACGGTACGACGTCCACCATCGAGACCAGGCGCGGTGTCGTGCTCGCCAGCGGCGGGTTCGAGTGGAACCGCGAGCTCGTGTCCGCGTTCATCGGCTTCGAGCTCTACCCGATCAGCCCCCAGCACGCGACCGGTGACGGGCAGATCATGGGCATGGAGGCCGGGGCGCTGCTCGGCAACATGCACTCGTTCTGGGGTTCCGGCGCGATGATGGACCCGACCGACCTCACCCTGGGCGTCCCGCTGCCGACCTTCGACGACGCCCGGGCGGCCGGCGGCACCATCATCGTCAACTCCCACGGCGACCGGTTCGTCAACGAGGCCCAGCCGTACCACGACTTCGCCCACGCCTTCGGCGAGTTCGACGCGACGACCATCGACTTCCCGAACGAGATCGCGTGGATGGTCTTCGACGAGGGCGTCCGCTCGCGCAAGCAGATCCTGTCGTTCAAGCCCGGCGACCCCATCCCCGACTGGGTCGTGACCGGCGAGACCATCGCCGAACTCGGCGAGAAGCTGGGCATCGACGCCGACCACCTCACCGAGACCGTCGCCGAGTTCAACAAGTACGCGGCCGACGGCGTCGACCCGCGCTTCGACCGGCCGCGCGGCATGACCGGCTCCAAGATCCGTCCCGTCGACCGCGCCCCGTACTACGCCGTGCGCATCTACCCGGGAACGCTGGGCACCAACGGCGGCCTGCGCACGGACGTCAACGGCCAGGTGCGCCGCGCGCGCGGCGGGGTCATCGAGGGCCTGTACGCGGCGGGCAACGCCGCGGCGAGCCCGCTGGGCTGGGGCTACCCCGGCGGCGGCACCACGCTGTGGACGGGCATGACCATGGCCTACGTGGCCGGCGAGCAGGTCGCCCACAGCCGGGCGCCCGTCGGCGTGGCCTGAACCGTCCGACATCGAGGCCGGGTCCGCACCGCGGGCCCGGCCTCGCTGCGTGCCGGGTCAGTTCGCCGAGGGGTCGCTCGTCGGGGGATCGTTCATCGAGTCGGCGTCGAAGAAGGTGCGCAGGCTGCGGATGAGACCGGCGTCGTCGAACACGAAGTGCGTGGTGACGACGTTCTCGAGCCCGCCCCGGGCGCCGGCGTCGATGACCGACAGCGTCGTGGCCACCGCCTCGTTGCCCACCACCGCGACGCGGTCGAGCCGGAACGTGACCGACCAGTCCGGGGGAATCCCCTCGACGAAGAACCGGTGCAGGGCTTCGGCGCCGCGGGCGACGACGTACCCGGCCGGATCCTCCACGAGGCAGTCGTCGCTGAACAGCGCCTCGCGGCCCGCGACGTCACCCGCCGCGTAGCTGGCGTAGTACGCGGCGACCCGTGCGCGGACGTCCGCCGGGCTGATGGTGGCCGGTACCGACGACACGAGCTTGGCCAGCAGCCGACCCGTGGATCCCTGGGCGGTCATGCGGCCACCGTCGACGGTCCCGCGATCGTGTCATCATTGATCGACGCCTTGCGCACCTGCACATCCCTTCGACGCGTTCACCCTGAACGTCCCCGCTCGCGCGGCATCTCCACCTTGCACCACCGGCGCCTCACGGGCACGCCGGGCGATGCGGGGATCTGGTTCGAACCGCGGGTGGTCGCCGAACGGAATGCTGTATCACCGTGCTGGCGCGCATCCCCGCAGGCGGCGGCAGCCGGGCCCGCGCCCGGCGCAGCCCGTCACGGGTCGATGTAGCGGTCGATCCACACCGCCGGTTCGTCGTCGCCGAACAGCCGCCGCCGCTCCTCCTCGTCCTGCTGGCGTTCCTGCTCCCGGATCTTCTCGACGGTCTCCGGCGAGAACTTCGTGAATCCCCGAATCTTCTCGTTGTGCTCACGGTCCAGGCGGGCCTGGTACTCCTCGTCAGTCTCCTCGTCAGGCATGGTCATCTCCTCTCGCCACGGTCTTCGGTTCTGCGCTTGCGATGTCCAGGGGCAGCTGGTCATGAGCTGCTGAGGAGTGCGGACCGGCGTCGCCATACAACGTCGCTGGACCGGTGGCGGCCGGGTTGATGTCCCGCTTGCGAAGAAAGCTCTGCCAGCCGGCCTGATCGACGATCTCCAACTCGCCGCCGAGTTCCTTCGCCGCGATGACCTTCTCTTCGCCGTTCGTGTCGAAGAGGACGGCGGTGTCCACGCGGTCGATGTACTGGCTGAATGCCTCCGCGAATCCGCGGTGCGCCGCGAGGAGTCGGTCGACCGGTACGTACCGGCCGGTCTCCTCGCCTCGGGTCATCGCGCGTTCGATGGCGATCTCCACGTCCGCGATCGCGCCGTAGAGGTGAACCTGGTATCCGCGCGCCTTCGCGGCGTCGATACGGGCGATGCCCTTCTCCGCGTCGGCGAGAACGCTGTCGAAGATGATGTCGACCCCACGGTCCAGTGCCTCGGCGTATGCCTGCTTGGTGAGCGCGCTGCTCTCCTCGTGGACGACGTCCGCGGCGCGCGGATCACGCAGCTTCCTGATCTCCTCGAACTCCGGAATCCGCCTCTTGACGTCGTCGGGGTCCAGGCGCACCACGTTCTCCGCCGGCAGGATGGTCTTCTCGGTGAGTCCCACGGCCAACCGGCTCTTGCCGGATCCCCCGCCGCCACCCAGCAGGTAGAGGGCGGGCTGACCCCGCTCCTGGGGCTGGACGTCCCCCATCAGATCCGTCACGATCTTCTGTCGCAGTGCGAGGCGTTCCGGACTGTTGTCGCTGTCCCTTGGCGTCAGGCGCGAATCGCCGCGATCTAATGTCGGTAGTACCCCTCGTGCCGCCCATCGCACCGCCGAGCGGGCATCCGGGTCCGCTGGTCTTTCGGTCGGCGCCCGGGGTGTGGTGTCGGCGCGGGCATCGGTGTGGGTCTGTGCGGCGGTCTCGGCGTATTCTCCGCGGTCGGACGAGTCTCTCCGGATGGGGGGCGCCCCGCCGCGTGATTCGATGTCCGCATTCTCGCCGGTCGTATATTTGCCGGGCGGCCGCTTTTCGCCTCCGGGCGTTCGATCCCTGCGATCCGCTGTGTTCTCCGGTGCGGCGGTCTGGCCGGGCTCACCGTCACCGGCTGGGTGAGCTGCCGCGCGGTCCGGATCGAGGAGGCTGAGTTTCCGGTCGAGCTGCTGGCGCCTGTCCTGGTCGCGGGTGCGTGGCGCGTCGCCTGTCTCGACCTGTTCGGACGCGTTTTCGGCGCGGTGGATCTCAGCGGGAGTCATCGCGGCGCTCTGGCCGAGTATGGAAGTGTGGTCATGCATTTCCCCCGGGGCAAGCATCAGCCCATTGACGCAACCGGGAGACCGTAACCCTTTTCGCGGCGCGGAGAAACCGATACCGTCATCTCCGTAGTCGTCGATCTTCGAAAATCCGACGGCGACTCCGTTGCGTGACTCCGGTCGGCATTGGACGCGAAGCATTCACAGCCGTCGGGTCGGGCGTCGTCCAGTTACTAGGACCTGCGGGAGGAATACCGAGATTCGACGGGCGCCCCGAGGCTCGGGCATCGCGGAAACTCCTGCTCGGCGGCATAATCGATCTCCGCGATACCCGTTGCCGGTCGGACGGCGATCGTGCGTCCGGTCGGTGTCGAGCTGCTGACAGTGCCGGTCGATCGGCGCCCGTTCGGAGGAGGGGATCGGTCCTTCTGTGGGATTCTGGCTACCTTTAGTAGTTCCTGGAAGGTGGGGGATGTCCAGGCGGAGGATCAGGGGCGCGCCAGCCGGGCGATGAGGGTGGCCCGCACGACGGGCCATTCGGCGCCGACGATCGAGTAGTAGGCAGAGTCGCGAGCCGTGCCGTCGGAGGCGAGTACGTGGGCGCGGCGGAGGCCCTCGAAGCGAGCGCCGAGTCGTTCGATCGCCGCGCGGGAGCGGGCGTTGCGCGCGTCGGTCTTCAGACACACCCGCAGCGCCGCCCAGATGTCGAAGGCGTGGCCGAGAAGCAGCAGCTTCGCCTCGGTGTTGACCGCGGTGCGTTGGGCCGACGCCGCCAGCCACGTCCAGCCGATCTCCGCCACCGACGGCAGCTCGCCCGTCGACGCCGACGTCTCGGCGGGGCTGGCCGCGGCCGCGCCGCCGGCCGAGGTCGTCCACGTGACGGTGGTCGTCGTGGTTGTCGAGGTGTGGGCGGCCGTGGATCCGCCCGACGCCGTCGCCCAGTGGAACGAGGTCGTTCGGCCCGCCCCGCCGGCCGGGTCTGCACCGGCCGGGTTCGCCGTCGGCCGCCAGAAGCCTAGGTCGAGGAAGCGGGTGGTGCCCACGATCCGGCCGGCGCTGCCGGAATCAGCGCTGCCGGAATCAGCGCTGCCGGGACCAGCGGGCCGCTCCCGGAGCACGAACGGGACCGCCAGGCCGCGCTCGCGTTCCGCGATGGCCGCCGCCACGTACCGGGCCATCGCCTCCTGGGTCGCCGGGACGTGGGTGAGGCCGTAGGTCCGCCGGTTTTCGGTGGCGGCGCGGACCAGGCCGTCGACGTGGCCGGCGTCCATCGGCTCCAGCCGCACACGGCTGCCGGCGAGTATCGGCGTGGTCCAGGCGGGGGGTGTCCCAGGCATGGTGCCAGCATGGCGGTAGTCGGTCCGGGCCCACCACCGGTTTTCTGGCGTTCTCAGCGCAGGCCGGAGCGGACGAAGGCGTCGATGACCTGGCGCTGCATGGCGAGGTACAGCGCGAACACCGGCAGGCAGGCCAGGCCCGAGGCGGCCATCACCGCACCCCAGTCGTCGCCCTCGTCGGTGAGGAAGCCGCGGATACCGAGCTGGATCACCGAGTTCGCGCGCTGAAGCACGAGCGCGGGCCAGAAGTACTCGTTCCAGGCGGAGATGAACAGCAGGATCGACAGCGACGCCAACGCCGGGCGTAGGTTCGGCACGACCACCGTCCACAGCGTCGTCCACGACCCCCGGCCGTCGATCCGGGCCGCGTCGAGCAGCTCACGCGGAAACGCCTGCATGTGCTGGCGGAGCATGAGCACGGCCAGCGCCGAGCACAGGTTCGGCACGATGACGCCCGCGAGCGTGTTCAGCAGGCCCAGGTTCGACAGCACCAGATAGTTGGAGATCATCGTCACCTGGAACGGAATGAGCCAGGTCGCCACGAACGCCATGAACAGCACGGTCCGGCCGCGGAACTCCCAGGCGGCGAAGGCGTACCCGGCGAGCAGACAGACGACGAGCTGGCCGGCGGCGGTGACGACGGCGATGACGAGGGTGTTGCCGAGCAGGCCCGCGACGTCCAGGCTGTCGAAGACCTGCCGGTAGTTGCCGAGGCTCAGCGGCCAGGGCAGCAACGACTGGTCGAAGGTGTCACCGCGCCGGCGGAACGAGCTCGCGAACATCCAGTACACCGGGAAAAGGCTGATCAGGCTCAACAGGGCGAGCATGGAGTGGCTGGTCGCGGCCCGCAGGCGGGATGTCCGCACGCTGCTCATCGTGTTCGTGTCCTCGGGTCGGCGGGGCAGACGGGCGTCGGTCGGGGCGGCGCGGCACCGGTCAGTTGTCGGCGAAGCTGTATCGGTCGGCGAGTTTCACCAGGAACGCCGCGACGACGGCGAAGGCGGCGAAGAACGCGATGCCGGCGGCCGAGGCGAGACCGGAGTCGAGGCTGCGGAAGCCGTACTCCCAGAGCAGGTAGTAGATGTTCGTGGAGGAGTCCGCCGGCCCGCCCTGGGTGAGCACGTCGAGGAGCGGAAACGTCCACTGGCCGGACAGCAGCACCGTCATGAGCAGCATGAACAGCAGCGTCGAGCGCAGCAGCGGCAGCGTCACCCAGCGGGTCACCTGCCAGCGGGAGGCGCCGTCCATCTCGGCCGCCTCGGCGTAGTCGGCGCTGATGCCGGTCAGGCCGGCGGAGATGACGAGGGTGGCGAAACCGATGATCTGCCAGGCGCAGATGGCGAGGATGGCGAGCAGCGCTGTCCGCTCCTCCCGCAGCCAGTTGTAGGAGCCGAGCCCGAGAGTGTGGTTGACGATTCCCTTGGGGTCCAGCAGCCAGCGCCACACCGCGGCCGTGGCGACCGGCGCCATGAGCATCGGCAGGAAGATCAGTGCACGGTACGTCGACCGCGAGCGACCGCCCAGGTTCCGGATTCCCAAGGCGATGGCGGTGGGCAGGATGATCGAAAAGGGGATCAGGCCGAGCATGTACCAGAGCGTGTTCTCGGCGGCGCCGCGCAACTGGGGGAGGGTGAACACCCGCCGGTAGTTCTCGAGCCCGACGTAGGTCCGCGGCGAGGTCGGCAGCAGGTTCCAGTGGTAGAAGGAGAGCTGGACGGCCTCGACGATCGGTTTGTAGGTCCACAGCACCAGGCAGGCCAGGCCGGGCAGCAGATAGAGATACGGCGGAAGGGCGCCCAACGCGCGCCGGGCGAGCGGCGGGCGGGCCGCCTGGATCCGCTGGGCCGGGATCGCCACCGCGGCCCCACCGCCGCCGGAGATCCTCGCGGCGCCGGACGGCGCGACTTCGACAAACACGGTTTGGAACTTCCTCTCCGGCAGGCGGACGCCGCCCCCGTGCGGGGCCCGGTCGGGTCCCGCACGGGGGCGGTGCGTTCCCGTGCGCTCGGGTGGGCCGTCAGAGGGCGGCGTGGGCGGCGTGGTCGGTGTACTCGGCGGCGTGGCGGCTGAGGTCGTCCAGGCTCATGTCGTAGACCACGTCGGCGGTGCCGATCGGCACCGTGGTGGCCACCGCGCCGGCCGGGTAGACGTCGACCCGGGTGTACTCGCCGCCCACCAACCCGGTCATCCGGTCGGCGGGCCCGACCACCTGGGCCCGGTAGGCGGTGGCACCCGCCACCCACACCGGGACCCCGCCGAGCACGCCCGCCGACGCGTGGTGGGCATGCCCGGTCAGCACGATCTTCACGTCGCTGCCGGCGAGGACGGCCGCGAGGCGTTCCGGCTCGGCGAGCAGCAGCGTGTTGACCGCGGTGATCGGGGAGGGCACGGGCGGGTGGTGCAGGGCCAGCACCGTCCCGGCGGGCGCCGGCGTGGCCAGCTCGTCGGCGAGCCAGCCCAGTTGGGCGGCGCTGAGGAAACCGCCGTGCTGGCCCGGCTCGGTGCTGTCGAGAACGATGACCCGCAGGTCGCCGACCCAGTGCGTGTAGTCGTGCGGCTCGGTGGTCGGCTCGACGCCGAGCAGCCCCGCCCGGAACGGGCCACGCGCGTCGTGGTTGCCCATCCCGTAGAGGACCGGCACCCCCATCCGGGCGGCGACCGGCTCCACGAGTTCCCGCAGCCGCCGGTAGGCCAGCGGATCGCCGCTGTCGGCCAGGTCGCCGGTGAGCAGCAGGACGCCGACGTCCAGCGGGGACGCCTCGATTTGGGCGAGGACGGCCGAGAGCACGGCGTGGGTGTCGACCTTGTCGTACAGCAGCTCGCCCGGTCGGACGATGTGGGTGTCGCTGATCTGGATCAGGGTGTGGGTGGGCGTGTGGGCGTTCGAGGCGGGCAGGGGGAGCACGGGCGTCCCTTCCGCGGACGTGGCGGGCATGTCCGTCGGGGTCACTTGTCCGTCGGGGTCACTTGGGCGGCAGGAGGGTGGTGGCCTGCTTCTGCGCGGCGGCCATCGTGGCTGCGGGGTCCTTGTCGCCGAAGACGGCGCCCTCGACCGCGGACATCATCGTGTCGCTGATCTGCAGGTAGTTGTCGCCGAGGAAGGACTCCCACGGCTGGAGCCGGGTGAGCTGGTCGAGGTTGGGCTTGATGAGCGGGTTCGCCTTCGCCCACGCCTGCAGGCCGTTCGGGTCGTCGATGAGCCCGGTGCGCAGCGGCAGGTAGCCGATCTTCGAGGAGATCTGGGTGTAGGCGTGGTCGCTGGTGAGGAACTTGATCAGTTCCCAGGCGGCGCGCTGCTTGGCCGGGTCCTTACTGAAGACGGCCAGGCCGGAGCCCGAGTTGGTGGGGACGACCGGCTTCGACCCGAACGACGGCTCCTGCGAGGCGCCGAGCTCCCAGTTGTTCGCCTTGGCCCCGGCCATGAACAGCCCCTGCACGGCGCTGGTCTCCAGGATCATCCCGAGCTGTCCGCTGCTGAACGCCTTGAACGCCTGCTGCTGGTCCAGGTTGGGCATGGCGCCGCTGTGGGCCAGGTCGGCCGCGGTCGAGACCGCCGAGACGGCCGGCGCGTCGCCGAACGACAGAGTCCGGCCGTCCGCGGACATCACCCGACCCCCGGAGGATCGGACCAGGCTCTGGAAGCACCAGACGGCGGCCTTCGTCAGGCAGTCGACGACGATGCCGTCCTTGCCGGTCCTGGCCTTGATGGCCAGCGAGGCGGCTTTGACGTCGGCCCAGGTCTTCGGCGGATTGGCCGGGTCGAGCCCGGCCTGGGTGAACAGTGTCCTGTTCACCCAGAGCACCGGGGTGGAGAAGACGTAGGGCATCGCGTAGGTCTTCCCGTCGACGTCGCCGAGGGTGCGAGCCGTCGGGGCGAACGGGTGGGTGCCGCCGAAGTTGGCCTGCACGGCGTCCCGGCCGACCAGGGTGTCCAGCGGCTGGGCGCCGAGGCCGCTGGCGGCGAACCGCAGCGCGTCGAACGTGACCTGGGCGACGTCCGGCGGGTTGCCGGCGAGCACCTGGTTCTTGACACTGGTGGCGTAGTCGCCGTTCGTGACGCCCTGCGGCGGCTGGCCCTTGACGGTGATGTTGGGATGCGCGGCCTCGAAGTCGTGCAGCAGCCCCTCGATGACCGGCTTCCAGGTGCCCGTGCTGGTGAGGTTGTAGCTCTCGAAGACGATCGAGACCTTCTGGTCCGGGGCGAGTTCGGGGATCGTCGCGGTCGTGCCGCCACCGGCACCGGCGGCCGCGCTGGACGGGGTGGACGAGGTCGTCGCGCAGGCGGAGGCCAGCGCGGCGATCAGCACGAGGCCGGCCGCGGCGCGCAGCAGGCGTGGTCGGGCCACGGGCATGCTCCCTGGGGGATCGAGTGGGTGCTGGTTCGGGGTTGTGGTTCGCCCGGGGCGTCGACCGGGTCTCGCGGGCCCGGCCCGCGAGGGCGGTGCGGCGGGTGTCGCGGGCGTTGTGGGTGCCGCGGGTGTGAAGGGTGTGAAGGGTGTGGCGGGTGTGGCGGGTGTGGCGGGTGTGGCGGTACTTGGCTCGCCGGATCAGACGCCGGCGGCGGCCGGAGTGGCGTTGGTCGGATCGGGGGGTACCGGCGTCCCGGCGGCGATGGCGACCGTCACCGCGGGCCGGCCGGCCGGCTGCTGCCAGGTCAGGCGGCGCCCGCTGGCCCGGTCGAACAGGTGGACGCGGGCCGGGTCGACGCCGAGCCGGGTCCGGTCACCGACCGCGAGTCCGATCGGCCGCGGCCCGCGCAGCGCCACCGCCTGCCCGTGCACGTCGCACCAGGCGACCTCTTCGCTGCCCAGGTTCTCGATCGCGGTGACGACCCCGTCGATCTCCACCTCCGGGTGGTGCTCCGCGGTGACGTCGCCGGCCGAGATCCGATGCAGGCTCTCCGGCCGGATGCCGAGAGTCACCTCGCGGTCCGGCGCGGTGCCCGGCCACAGGGGGAGGCGCAGCCCCGGGGCCTGCACCGTCAGCATCGGGCCGTCCGCGGAGATGCGGGCCGACAGCAGGTTCATCGGCGGTGCGCCGAGGAAGCCCGCGACGAACACCGACGCCGGGGTGTCGTACACCTCCGTCGGCGTGCCGACCTGCTCCACCCGGCCGCCGTTGAGCAGTGCCACGCGGGTGGCCATCGACATCGCCTCGACCTGGTCGTGGGTGACGTAGACGAAGGTGCGTCCGAGCCGGCGGTGCAGGGCGGTGAGCTCGGTGCGGGTCGCGGTGCGCAGCTTGGCGTCGAGGTTGGACAGCGGCTCGTCCATGAGGAACGCCTGCGGGTCGCGGACCAGCGCGCGGCCGAGGGCGACCCGCTGGCGCTGACCGCCGGACAGCTCTCGGGGCCGCCGGGCGAGCAGGTGGTCGAGTTCGAGCTGCCCGGCGACCTCGCGGACCCGGCGGCGGATCTCGGCCCGGGGCACGCGGGCGGCCCGCAGCGGGAAACCGATGTTGCGTTCGACGGACAGGTGCGGGTAGAGCGCGTAGCTCTGGAACACCATCGCGAGGTCACGCTGGCGGGCCGGCAGGTGGGTGATGTCGCGCTCGCCGAGCAGGATGCGGCCCTCGCTCGGCTCCAGCAGGCCCGCGATCATCCGCAGCAGCGTCGTCTTCCCGCATCCGCTCGGGCCCAGCAGCACGAGGAAGTCGCCGTCGGCCACCTCGAGGGAGATGTCGTCGACGGCGCGGACATCGCCGAAGGTCCTCGTCAGGCCCTCGATCCGGATCTCTGCCACCAGCACTCCAGGTAACGTCCATTCCGGGAGCAGGGCTGCTCCCGGTTTCCTGTTACCTGGGCAGCGTCGAATACCGAGATGAACGGTCTTCGACGGACGGGAAACGGACGGTGGTCACTTATCGCAACGGTTCTCTCTGGCTTCTGGCGGCGGGGGGTGCCATTTGACCTGGTCAAGGCGTCGACTGTGCCGTCGTCACCTATTACCGAAAGTGAGAAGATCTGTGGGCTGTGTACCTGCAGTCGGATCCCCACCGTCGGATCCCCACCCTCGGGGACCGACCGCCGGGTGCCTACCGCCCCGGAGGCCCGTCGCCGTGCTCGGTCCCCGCCGGCTCCGGCGGACTTGCCGGCTCGGCCCGCACGGAGTGCCCGAGGACGTCCGGGACCAGGGACGACGCTCGTTGCGGGTCGTTCTCCCGGCGCAGCCCGACGGCGAGCTGCAGCGCGTTGAGCAGCAGCAGCGACGCCAGCCGGCTGGCGATCGTGTCCGTGCCGACCGGCCAGTCGGGCGTCCCGACGACGAGGGTGATGTCGGCGATCTCGGCCAGCGGGCCCGACGTGTAGCTGGTGATCCCGATGACCGTGGCCCCGGCGGTGCGGGCGGCCTCGGCGGCGCGCAGCGTCGGCTCGTTCGCGCCGGAGGAGGTGATGACCAGGCAGACGTCGGTGGGGGCGAGCAGCCGGGCCGCGATCTCCTGGATGATCGAATCACCCGGCGCCTCCGCCGGACGGCCGATGCTCAGGAAGCGCAGCGCCGCATCCTGGGCGACGGGCCCCGAACCGCCGTTGCCGACGATGAGCAGCCGCCCGGCGGAGTCCAGCAGGTCGACCGCCGGGGTGAGGCAGGCGCGGTCCAACGGTCCCAACGCGTCGGCGAGCACCTTCGCCGCCGCCTCGAACACGGTGTCGACCAGCCGCTCGACCGGGTCCCCGGCGCCGGCGCGGCCGACCTCGCCGCGCAGCGCCGCCGCCCCGGCCTCGCGGGCCAGCTCCACCCGGAAGTGCTGGAACCCGCGGAAGCCCAGCGACTGGCAGGCCCGCACGACGGTGGCCGCCGACGTCCCCGCCGCCTCCGCGAGCTGGGCCGCGGACCACTCCACCACCTCCCCCGGACGGGCCAGGCACACCTCGGCCACCCGTTGCTCGCTCGGCACGAGACTCGGCAGGGTCGCGCGGATGGCCGCGAACAGCCCGCCCGGACGGACGGCTCCGGCCAGTCCGGTGGAGGGAGTCACCATGATGGACGTCATACACGCCTAAGGTGACGAGCCGGGTGACCCGGTCGGGGAGTCGCCGCCGCGCAGCGACCCGAGCGCCCCGAGAGCCTCCCGGACGAGCGCGCCGACCTGGTCGTTCTCGGTGAGGAAGCCGTCGTGGCCGCTGCGGGAGCGGATCACGTGCAGCGGCGCGCCGGTGAGCGTGGCGATGTCCTCCTGTAGCCGCAGCGGGTAGAGCCGGTCGGAGTCGACGCCCGCAACGGTGAACGGCACCGGGCAGGCGCGCAGCGCCGCGGCGAACCCGCCGCGGCCCCGCCCGACGTCCTGCGTCATCATCGCCCGGGTCAGGGTGACGTAGGTGCCGGCGTCGAATCGACGGGCCAGCTTGCCGGCGTGGTGGTCGAGGTAGGAGGCCACCTCGAACTGGCCGTCCGCGCGGGTCCGGGCGGCGAAGCGGTCCTCCAGCTCCTCCTCGCTGCGGTAGCTGATCTGGGCCATCCGGCGGGCCAGGCCCATCCCCGCGGCGGGCCCCATCCCCGCGGCCGGCCCCTGCCCTGCCGGCGGGCGGTGGTAGTCGCCGCCGTGCCAGCCCGGGTCGTCGGTGATCGCGCGCACCTGCACCGCGTACAGCCCGATCTGCTCCGCCGTCGCGGTGGCGCCGCAGGCCAGCACCACGACCCGCCCGACCCGCTCCGGATGGCCGACGGCCCACTCCAACGCCCGCATCCCGCCCATCGACCCGCCGACCACCGCCGCCCAGCGCCGCACGCCCAGGGCGTCGGCGACCGCCACCTCGGCGGCGACCTGATCGGCGATGGTGATCTCGGGCCAGCGACCGCCCCACCGGCGGCCGTCCGGCGCGGTGGTGGCGGGACCGGTCGTGCCCTGGCAGCCACCGAGGACGTTGGGGCTGACGACGAACAGCCGGTCGGTGTCGAGCGCCCGGCCCGGCCCGATCAGCCCATCCCACCAGCCCGCGCTCGGGTGGCCCGGTCCGGCGGGGCCGGCGGCGTGGCTGTCCCCGGTGAGCGCGTGCAGGACCAGCACCGCGTTGCCGGCCGCGGCGTCCAGGCGCCCCCAGGTCTCGTACGCCACCCGCACCCCCGGCAGCACCCCGCCGCGCTCCAGGCGCAGCGGGCCGGGCAGCTCGGCGAACCGGCGCCGCCCGATCGGATCGACGCCCGCCCGCCACGCGCCGGAGACGGCCGCTGCCCGGTCGTCCACCTCCACCTCGCCACGGGGATCGGGCGCGGCCGGGTCGGGTGTGGCCGGATCGGGCGCGGCCGGGTCGGGGGAGGCCGGGTCGGGTGTGGCCGGGTCGGGGGAGGCCGCCGGCGGCGGTCCGGTCGGCGGGGCCGGACCGGCGCCCCCCGGCTCAGCCCTTGGCGGCACGGAACCCCGCGTCGAGGTCGGCGAGGATGTCGTCGATCCCCTCGATGCCGACCGACAGCCGGATCAGGTCGGGGGTGACCCCGGCCGCGGCCTGCTCGGCCTCGGTGAGCTGGGAGTGCGTCGTCGTCGCCGGGTGGATGATCAGCGAGCGCGCGTCGCCGACGTTGGCCAGGTGGCTGAACAGCTCGACCCCCTCGACGAACTTGCGTCCGGCCGCGGCCCCGCCGGCGATGCCGAACGACAGGATCGCCCCCGCACCGCGGGGCAGCACCTGCTGCGCCCGGGAGTACCACTTCGACGACGGCAGCCCGGGGTAGGTCACCCAGCTCACCTCGTCGCGCGCCTCGAGCCACTCGGCTACCCGCTGGGCGTTCGCGGTGTGCCGCTCGACCCGCAGCGACAGCGTCTCCAGCCCCTGCAGCAGCAGGAACGAGTTGAACGGGGAGATCGAGGCGCCGATGTCGCGCAGGAGCTGCACGCGGGCCTTGGCGATGTAGGAGCCGTGGCCGAGTGCCTCCCAGTAGACCAGCCCGTGGTAGCTCGGGTCGGGCGTGGTGAAGTTCGCGAACCGGCCGGACGCGCCGAAGTCGAACCGGCCGCCGTCGACGATGACACCGCCGATCGCCGTGCCGTGGCCGCCGATGAACTTCGTCGCCGAGTGCACGACGATGTCCGCGCCGTGCTCGAGCGGCCGGTACAGGTACGGGGTGGCCAGCGTGTTGTCGATGATGAGCGGGATGCCGTGGGCGTGGGCGACCTCGGACACCCCGGCGGTGTCGAGGACGTCGCCGCGCGGGTTGCCGATCGTCTCGCCGTAGAACGCCTTCGTGTTCGGGCGGACGGCGTCGCGCCACTCCTCCAGGTCGTCCGGGTCCGCGACGAAGGTGACCTCGATGCCGAGCTTCGGCAGCGTGTAGTGGAACAGGTTGTACGTCCCGCCGTACAGGCTGGACGACGACACCACGTGGTCGCCGGACTCGGCGAGGTTGAGGATCGCCAGCGTCTCGGCGGCCTGCCCGGACGCGAGCGCCAGCGCCCCGACGCCGCCCTCCAGCGTGGAGATGCGCTGCTCGAACACGTCCTGTGTCGGGTTCCCGATCCGGGTGTAGATGTTGCCGGGCTCGCCGAGCGCGAACAGGGCGGCCGCGTGGTCGGTGTCGCGGAAGACGTAGCTCGTCGTCTGGTAGATCGGCACCGCCCTGGCGCCGGTCGCCGGGTCGGGCTGCGCGCCCGCGTGGATCTGCTGGGTTTCGAACGACCAGCTCTCGGCACTCATTGGGTGACTCTCTCCGTGTCGGTGTGGTGTGGCTGCGCTGCGCTGTGGCCGCGTTGCGTCGGCTGTGGTGGAACGTCGCCTGTGGTGGAACGTCGCCTGCGGCGGGGCGTCGGGTGCGGGCGGCATGATGCCGGGCCCGGCGGGCCGCCGTCCACCATGAGGGACGTGACGTGGTTGTGACGCGGACGTGACCTGGGTGTGCCGCGGCCCGTGGCGGGATGTGGACGTGTCGGTCAGCGCAGCCGACGCGGCCAGGGTCGGTGGGCGGGATGCCGACGAACGATCGCGGCGAAACAGCCCGGTCAGCGACCGGAGAACGCCACGAGGCGGGCGGCGCCGGGTGGCCGTCGGACGGCCTGGACGCCGGAGTCCGGGCATCCCACGGAACATCGCACGGCGGCGCGAAACCGTCGCGGATGTCCGACGTGTAGCCTCACGGTTGACGACGCTAGCAGCGCGACGCGCCGTTGTCTGTGCCCAGCCGCCCTCCGGTCGCATCGGTGAAACATGCCTGCCCGACCGCATTCACCCGCCCCGTCCTCCGGCTTCCCCGGGCGGCAGTCGCAGGAGGGTGGTCGCGGCCGCCGGCCGCCGGCCCCCGCACCGCCGTCAACCTCCAGCGATACGCGGCGCACGCATGATCAGGACGGATGCGGGCGGTCGTGCGGTCGACGCGAGTGACGGACGGGGGGCGGGAAGGGTGAGAGTAGACGAATGACTCGTCTCGTCCTCGGTCCCATCCAGCGCCACCCGGACGGCTCCCGCGTCACCGTCTGGGTGGAGACCGATGCCGCCTGCGAGATCCTGCTCGCCATCCCACCGCAGGTCGGGAGCGAGACCGTCGACGACGCCGCGGGCGGAACCCTCGCGGGACGGGTCGCAGGCCGCGCGTCGACGTTCGAGGTGGCCGGGCACCACTACGGCCTGGTCGTCGCCGAGGGGCTCGTGCCCGGGGAGCCGGTCGCGTACGAGGTGTGGCTGACCGGGACCGCGCAGCCGGCGCCCGTGCGGGTCTGGCCCGAGCCCGGGGCGCCGCCGAGCCTGCTGCGGCCCGTCGGCGGCGACGCGCCGGTGCGGATCGTCTTCGGCTCGTGCCGGGTCACCGCGCCGCAGGAACCGCCGTTCACCCTCAAGGCCGACGACGACAGCCAGGGTCTGGGCACGGACGCGCTACACGCCCTCGCGCTGGAGTTGCCCACGCGTGACCCCGACACCTGGCCGGGCGCCCTGCTGCTGCTCGGCGACCAGGTCTACGCCGACCACGTCTCCCCGCGGACCGCCGCGCGGATCCGGCGGCGACGCGACGTCGCCGTTCCCCCGGGGGAGGAGATCGCCGACTTCGAGGAGTACACCTGGCTCTACCAGGAGGCCTGGTCACAGCCGGAGATCCGCTGGTTGCTGTCCACGATCCCCACGGCCATGATCTTCGACGATCACGATGTGCGCGACGACTGGAACATCTCCGCGGCGTGGCGCGCCCGGATCAGGTCCGAGCCCTGGTGGGACGCGCGGATCACCGGCGGGATCATGGCCTATTGGCTGTACCAGCACCTGGGCAACCTGAGCCCGCGGGAGCGTGACGGGGATCCGGTCCACCGCGCCGTCGTCGCCGCCGGCACACCGGGCACAACCGGCCCTGGCGGCCCGGGCGGCCCGGGCGGTCCCGGGCCGTCCGCGGAGGACCTGCTGCGCGCCTTCGCCCGGCGGTCGGACGCCGACGCCGACCGGCCCCGCCCCGACCAGGCGGACGTCGACGCCGACCGGGCGGTGCGGTGGAGTTTCCGCTGGGACCTGGGCCGCACCCGGCTGGTCGTGATCGATTCGCGGGCGACGCGGGTCGTCGCGGCGGACGGCACGCGGGCGATGGTCGACGCCGCCGAGTGGGCCTGGGTGCGCCGGCAGACCGAGCACACCGGCCAGGTCGACCACCTGCTGCTCGGCACGTCGGTGCCGTACCTGCTCAGCCCACTGATCCACAACGTCGAGGCGGCCAACGAGCAGATCGCGGCGGGTCGGTGGGGCCGCCGCGCGGCCGCCGCGGCCGAGAAGCTGCGCCAGGCGCTGGACCTCGAACACTGGGCGGCGTTCGGCGCGTCCTTCGACGCGATGACGGAGCTGCTGCGCGCCGTCAGCGCCGGCGAGCACGGTCCCGCTCCGGCCAGCGTCGTCGTGCTGTCCGGCGACGTTCACCACGCCTACCTCGCCCGCGCGGACCTGTCGAAGGTCGGTCCGGCCGGTCCGGCCGGTCCGGCCGGTCCGGCCGGTCCACGTAGTCCGGGCGGCGCGGGCGGCGCGGGCGTGCCGGTCTGGCAGGCGGTCTGCTCGCCGTTCCGCAACCCGCTCGGCCCCGGGATCCGTCGGATCGACGCGTTGTCCCGCCGGGCCCCGTTCGCCGTCGCGTCGGGCGCGGTCGCGCGACTGGCCGGCGTGCCGCGACGGGCGCTGCGCTGGAAGGTGACCGACGGCCCCTGGTTCGACAGCCAGCTCGCCGTGCTGGAGCTCGACGGCCGCGCCGCGCGGCTGACCGTGTCGAAGACGGAGCCGGACGGCACCCCCGGCGGCCTGGACCCCGTCCTCGTCGCCGATCTCACCCCCCGAGGCTGAGATCGACCCACTATCACTGACATCGACGGTCATCGCCAGGAGAATCAGGACCGCGCTTCAGTTGCCGCCAGGCATTTCAGAATAGTGGCAAAATTTTGATATATGGAGCAGGAGTCGAAGGGGTTGAAGGTGACGGCTTTCGGCTTGGCTGTCAGGATATTCTTCAAGAACTCGCCGTTCTTCAGGCCGAAGGTAGCTTTTCCCCAGTCGGCTGCGGACAGTCTCTCGCGTATTCCGGCGGGATATCCGTTCCAGCCGACGAGGTCCGGGAAGCGCCACGTGTGATAGGCGTTCTCCGGCGGCTCGTCACCAGATCTTGCGGGACGGAAGCTGTGGGTTGACGCGCCGTCCTTGTGGTAAACAATCTTCGGATGGGTGCCGGTCCAGCGGATCGCGCTGGCCGGGTAGGTGTCGAATTCTCCATGTGCCGAGGTTGCGACATATTTCGCCTGGTTGTTCTGTACCCAGACGACGACGTGTTCCCAGTCGTGCCAGTGGCCGCCTCCGGCAAAGGTGAACTGGTCTTTTTCGAAGTAGAGCCCGTAGAGGATTGCGCACCAGCCATTGCTGCAGTAATGGCGGGAGTATCCGTTGGTGTTGTCGAGGTCACTGCGGTCGTGGCAGCTGCCACCGAGCGAGCCTGTTGGCTTGAGCCCGCTGTTCAGCACTCCGGTGGGGCCGATCGCAGGGGTGGGATAGCAGCCGTCGCTGTCATAGTCGTATGCCGGCTGGAAGGTCCGCTCGAAGCTGTCCGCATTGCCAGGCAGTCGCTGAGGGGGAGACGAGGTGGCCGCGCCGGCCGGTACCGCCGCGACGCCAAGCAGGGCGACCGTCAGGACCCCGGCGACAGCTATCAGCCTTGAAGCGGGACCGGACGTAGCCCGAAACCGACGGGGAGCCGCTGACCCCGCCTGGCCGAATGCGGTCGGAATCCGTTTCCGTGGTCGACGAGGCATTGCCGCGGCCCCCGCCTGTCTTCCGAGTCTTGTCAACTCTCACTCCTGGGTTCGTCGAGTGCCTGGTGGAGTCGGCGCAGCGGTTGATCGGCGTCAGAAGCGGACCTAGTCCTGCGCGAGGTCGCACTCCGTCGTGGTCCCTCGGACGCTCCGGTCCGTTGGTTCACCACTGCGCGCAGTCGAGAGCGGCCCGGGAAAACTGGCCGCGAGGCATGGCCTCAGGTGCGACACTAGGTCCCGGCCAGCTAAAACGGAATTAGTAGAACTACGTAGCGATCGGGGATGCACGATGATCAGTCCTCGCAGGTACCACCAGGTTCTCGATCTTGCTCGCGAGCTCTACAGTCGCCATCCGGCGGAGATCGACTACGGGGTGATGGCGCAGGTCCTGCAGGACGTTCTGGAGTGCCCTGTGTGCGTATTCTCCGAGGTGGGTATGTCGAAAGATGGCGCGCTTGGTGTTGGCTGGCCGACAACCCGAATCGATGCATCCGAGATCACTGCGGTAACCTTGCGCAATATGCGACGGCACCCGCTGATCCGACACTACGTGAAAACCTCCGACCGTCGGCCGCTGACGGTGACGGACAGGATCTCCCTACGGGAATGGAAATCATCGGAGGCCGGCTCGGATATCTACGCCGCGGTCAACTTCTATGATCACATCGCCATCCCCCTGGACTCGCCTCCGGGTACGATGCGTTCTTTCGCCCTGGGGCGGGACGATGGCCCGTTCACGGACCAGGAGCGGGAGTTGATACTCGCTCTCCACCCGCTTCTGATCGCCATGGATGGCAAGGCGAGGCGACTCCAGCAGCAGCGGCCAACCCCACTGACAATCACCGAGGGAAGGATCATGAACCTGGTCCGGGATGGCTTGACCAGTCGTCAGATAGGCATCCGGCTGAATAGGTCGCACCGCACGGTGGAAAAGCATCTGGAGTCGATCTACGGCAAGCTCGGTGTTACCAACCGGATCGATGCCATCAACGCCTTCACGGCGAAGGTGGCAACTGGAGAGGATCTGCCTGCAGGTCCCATCCCCTGATCGACCGTCTCCGAGACCCCTCGCAGCACCAGGGCGCGTACCCACTTTCGATCATGGGGTGGCGTGTGGCAGGCGCCGTGACTGGTGCCGGTCGTGGTTGCGTGGGCAATTGCAGGAGGTTGGTGACGGTCTTCGCCGCCGCCGGCGCCCAAAACCTCCTGCATCTGCTGGCTGCGGGTGACGGAGACGACCGTGACCGATGTTCGTATCTGTGCGTGATCGGTGGGGTGCGGGGAATGCTTCCGTACGAGCCTCAACTCCGGTAATCATGGTTTTCATGATCACGACGTGTTCCCGCATCCACGCCTCGACGGGCCCGGATCTCGTGGCAGACAGGCCGTCAGATCACAATCGGATACACGATCTAGGTGATGGCCAGTTCCGAGGCGAGGCCGGCGCGGGTGGCGAGTTCGACGGCGAGTTCGCGGGCCCGGGGCAGGATCGCCGGGAGGTCGGCGGTGAGGATCCGGGCGTCGGCGACGATCCGCTCGCCGTCGACCCAGACCCCGGCGACGTCCCGGGTCCCGGCGCAGTAGACGACGGCCTGGTAGGGGTCGTGCACGAACGCCATCGACGGGCTCGCCTCGGCGAAGAGCACCAGGTCGGCGGCCTTGCCCACGTCCAGGCTGCCGACGGTGTCGTCGAGGCCGAGGGCGCGGGCGCCGCCGAGGGTCGCCATCCGCAGCACCGCCGGCGCGGTCAGGACGTCGGCCTGCTGGTGGTGCACCTTCTGCAGCAGCGCCGCGGCCTTGACGGTCTCGAGCATGTTCTGGCTGTCGTTGCTGGCGGCGCCGTCGACCCCGAGGCCCACCGGCACCGCGTCCCGCAGCAGCCGCGGCACCTGGCAGACCCCGCTGGCCAGGATCATGTTCGACACCGGGCAGTGCGCCACGGCGACCGCGTGCCGGCGCAGCAACGCCACGTCGTCGTCGGAGAGCCAGACGCAGTGTGCGGCGACCGTCTGCGCGTCGAGCAGGCCGGCCCGGGCGGCGACCTCGATCGAGCTGGCCCCGCGAGTCGTCCGCGACGCCGTCACCTCCTCCCGGACCTCGTGCAGGTGGACGTGCAGCCGGCCGGTCTCGGCCAGCAGCGACCGGGTGGCCGCGAGCAGCGCGTCGCTGCTGGACGGGATGGTGGCCAGGCCGACCCGGAACCGGGTGCGCCGGGAGGTCGCCGCGGCGTGGGCGAGCGCGTGATGTTCGGCGACGATCGCGTCGATCGAGCGGTCGTGTGGGACGTCCGCGGGGCCGAACGAGACGTCCCCGCGCAGCCCGACGACGTCGAGCGCGTCGACGATGCCGGGAGTGACCGGCGACCGGCCCGGCGCCGAGCAGAACATGTCGCCGACCGTCGTCACCCCCGACAGGGCCATCTCGGTCGCCTTCAGCAGCGTGCCGACGTAGGCCATGTCGCGGGTCAGGTGCGCCTCGATCGGCTCGACCACGTGGACGAACCACTCCCACAGCGTGTGGGTCTCCCCGATGCCGGTGACCAGGCCCTCCGAGAAGTGCCCGTGGCAGCTCACGAAGCCGGGGGTGATGATCCCGCCGCCGTCGCCGAGGACCGGCAGGTCCGGGAACCGCGCCGCGATCGCGGCGTACCCGTCCACCGCGGCGATGCGCCCGTCGACCACCGCGACCGCGCCGTCGCGCACATGCCCGGCCGCGCCCATGGTCAGCACATGCCGGGCCCGCAGCACGAAGCTCGCCGGACCCCCGGCGTTCGCCGGATCGGCGGTGGTGGCGGTGGTGGCGGTGCCGGTGACGCCGGGAGCGGGTGCGGCGACGGCGGCGGGATCAGTCACTTCAGTCCTATGGTCTTGTCGATGTACTGGTTGGTGAACAGGTTGGCGGGGGTGAGTCCGTTCTTCACCGGCTTCTTCTGGCCGGCGTAGATCGGGGTCAGGATCTGGATCATCCGGTTGACCCGGCTCTGCTCCATGTCGCCGATCGTCGCGTTCGACCCGTTGGAGACCAGCGCGCGGTTCTTCATCGTCTGCACGGCGTACGCGGCGAGTCCCGGTGAGTAGTTCCACACCGACGCGGCGTCCGCCTTGACGGCCTTGATGATGAGCCCGTTCGCCGTCTGCGGATGCGCCAGGAAGTCGACCTGCGAACGCTGCACGATCGGCACCAGCTTCTTCAGGCACGGGGCGAGCTTCGCCTCGTCGCCGCTGCGGACCGACAGCGCCTGGCCGTACACCGGGTAGCCGGTGTCGTTGACGAGCTGGAGGTTGACGTCGTAGCTGTGCCCGTCACCGAGCTCGTTCTTGTAGATGTAGGGCTCGGAGGTCGCGAACCCGGCCTCGGCGATCTTGCCGTCCTCGGCGACCCAGCGCGACGGCGAGCCGTCGTAGCTGCCGTCGACCTGGCCCTGGCGCAGGATGCCGGCGCCGAGCAGGTACTGCATGTAGGCGTCGGTCTCGTAGTAGAGGACCTTGGTGTCGGTCTGCCCGATGTCGACCAGCGTCGTGAAGTTCGGGTGCTTGCTCTTGTCCCACATGATCATCATGGGGGCGATCTCGAACGGCGCGAACACGGCCTTGGTCGGCTGGGCGGCCGAGTTCTGGATCGCCTCGTCCGTGGAGACGATCCCCAGATTGATCGACTTGTCGACGTACATCTGGGCGCTGACCTGCTCGGACCCGATGGCCGGGCCGCCGAATCGGACCTCGATGTTCACCCCGGTGTCCTTGCCGCCGGAGACGAGGGAGCCGGTGATCCGCTTCTTGCCGGTGTCGACCTTCGCATCCGGTCCGATCAGGTTGTACAGGAATCCGTATTCGGACTCGGCGAACCAGTCGGTCTGGACCACGACGGTGGCGGGGCAGGCGCCGGTCAGGTCGAGTGCGCCGCCGGACGCGACGGCCGGCGCCGCGGAGGTGGACCCTCCGCCGGTGGACCCGGCGGCGGACCCGCCGCCGGAGTCCCCGCTGCACGCCGCCAGGGTCAGGGCGAGCGCCGTGCCGAAGGCGACGGCGGCTCCTCGTCGGAAACGTCCCATGTTGCTCCCTCTCGTGAAGACCCCGGGCTCGTGGAACCCCCCGCGGGCCGGGTGTGACACAGCTCCGCGGGCCGTCGGCGCCGCCGGGATCGGCGGGCGCGACCACCCGCGGCGTCAGGGTGTCTCGGCGCCGTACCAGCGACCGGTGACCAGCCGGCTCAGCCAGCCGAAGAACGTGAACACGACGACTCCCAGCAGCGAGGCGAGGATGACCGCGCCGAAAAGCTGCTGGGAGAGCAGTCGCGCCCGGTAGAGATCGATCAGGACGCCGATGCCGGGCCTGCCCTGCTTGAAGAAGAAGTCGCCGACGACCGCCCCCACGACGGACAGCCCGGCGGAGACCTGGAAGCCGGCGAACGTCGCCGGCATCGCGGCCGGGAGCTGCAACGACACCAGCCGGCGCCAGCGGGGGATCCGGTGCAGCCGGAACAGGTCGAGCATGGCCTGGTCGACCGACTGCAGGCCGAACAGCGTGCTGCTGATCACCGGGAACAGGGCGATGAGGACGCAGACGATCACCCGGCTGAGGAAGCCGTAGCCGAACCAGAAGCCGATCAGCGGCACCATCGCCAGGGTGGGGATGGTCTGCAGGATCACCGCGTACGGGTACACCGACCTCTCGATCCACCGGGCCTGGCTCATCGCGATCGCCACGGCCATGCCCAGCGCGACCGACACCCCCAGGCCGATGAGCGCCACCGACGTCGACAGCCACAGCGCCCGCAGGAGCTGCGCGAGGTTGTGGCCGTCGAGGAAGGCGACGCGGACGACCGAGTCGGGACTGGGCAGCAGGAACCGGCGGTCCCGGTCGAGGACCACCAGGCTGACGAAGTACCAGACGCCGATGATGACCGCGAACAGGACGAGCGGGGCGACGCGGTCGCGCCAGGTCGCCCGCGGCCGCCCGGTGCGCAGCGCCCGGCTCCCACCGCGGACCAGGGCCGCCATCCGGCCCGCGGCGCGTCGCCCCCCGGGCGCGGGCGCGGGTCCGCCTCCCTGACCGGGCGTCGTCGGCCCGCCGACGACCCCCGGCGCACTCACGCGGGCTCCCCGGCGCGCAGGCGGCGCGAGACCGCGGCGGTCAGGCGGGTGAAGTCGTCCCGAAAGCGCAGCTCCGCCGGTCGTGGGAAGCCGAACGGGACGGTGAACTCGGCGACCACGCGGCCGGGGCGCGGTGACATCACCAGGACCCGGGTCGACAGGAACACCGCCTCGGCGACCGAGTGGGTGACGAACATGGCGGCGCCGAAGCGGCGCAGCTCGAACAGCCGCAGCAGCTCGCCGCCCAGCCGCTCCCGGGACATCTCGTCGAGGGCGCCGAACGGCTCGTCCAGCAGGAACAGGTCGGGGGAGAGCACCAGCGAGCGGGCGAGGGACACCCGCATCCGCATCCCGCCGGACAGCGAGCGGGGCCGGTGCCGCTCGAACCCGCCGAGCCCCACCAGGTCGATGACCTCGGCGGCCCGCGGCCGGTACTCGGCGCGGGGCACGCCGGTCAGCTCGGCCAGCGTCTCCACGTTGCGCCGCACGCTGCGCCAGGGCAGCAGGGTCGGATCCTGGAAGACGTAGCTGATCCGGCCGGTTGACGGCGACACCGTGCCGGCGGTGGCCTCGGTCAGGCCGGACGCCAGCCGCAGCAGGGTGCTCTTGCCGCAGCCGGAGGCGCCGACGATGCTCACGAACTCGCCGTCACGGACCGTGAGCTCGACCGGGGCGAGGGCCTGGGTGCCGTCCGGGTAGCGCTTCTCGACCCCGGTGAACGTCACCAGCGTCGGCGGGGGGTCGTCCGCCGGTCCGGTCGCCTCCCCGACCTCCCCGGCCTCCGCGGCAGAGCCGACCTCCCCGACCTCCGCGGCAGAGCCGACCTCCGCGGCCTCCGCGGCAGAGTCGACCCCCGCGGCGGAGCCGACCCCGCACGATTCGTTGCTGTATGTCCAAATAGGATGGCGCATGACCCGTGGGCCTAACCGTTCCGTGCCTCGGTCGATGCCGCCCGTGTTCCCGATCCGGCCGCGGCGAGGGCGGTCGGGACCGGGCTTCCCGGCGGCGGCCAATTGACCGATGTTGTGGCCAGGTCGCGCGGATAGACGGTGGCGAAGGTTCCGTCGGTGTCCTGTTCGATGGCCGTTGCGGAAAGTGTGTTCTGGTGGGTTCCGTCGAAACGGACACCGTTCCACGGCATGATGGTCGCGGCCCCCGGGAGATCGATCGCGACAAGTGCGGAGCGTATCCGCTCCCGTGCGGAACTGTCGGCGTCCTCGATTGCCCGGGCATAGATTGTCACCGCGGTGAAGGCGGTCGCCGCCTCCGCCGTCATCGTCGTCCCGAAGTCATGCTGATAACGTTCGGTGACTGCCGCGGCGAGTGGGTTGGCACGGGTGATGGGCAGCGACCACGAGACCTGCCTGCTCACCCGGCCCGCGAACCCGGGGATTGCGGCGAGCCGGGCGGCGTCCGCGGGGGCGCCGTAAACGACGACGGCGGGCGGTGTATACCCGGCGGCCTGGAACGCGCTTCCGAGCCTTTCCGTCGCGCCGGAGGCCGTCGCCAGGAGGACGACGTCGGGCGCGGCGGCCCGGACCGTCTCCACCGCGGCGGCGGGATCGGCGTCGCCGGGTTCGTAGGGGGCGCTTGCCACGATCTGGTAGCCGGCCTCCTCGCCGTACTCGGCGATGGTGGAGTTCAGGTCGGTGCCGGTCGCGTCGTTGCTGTAGAGCACGGCCACCCGTCGACGCGCCTGACCAGGCTGTTCGGCGTTGCGCAGCAGGGACAGGAAGGCGCCGCCGTAGTCCGCGGCGTCGGGTCCGGCCCGGAAGAACCAGCTCAACCCGCGCTCGGTGAGTGCCGTGAACGGGGCATCGCCGCTGATGAACGGGGTCTGTAGCCGCTCGGCCCGCTGGCTGGCGTCCAGGGTGGCCTCGGCGCCGAACGCACCGATGACGCCGGCCACGCCGTCGCCGTTCACCAGGGTCGCCGTACCGTCCGCCGCGCGTTGCCGGTCGCTTTTCGTGTCCAACGTCACAATCGACAGCCGGGCGTGACCGGCGGGTCCCCAGATTCGCCCGGCCGGGTATCCGGACCAGTCTTCTCCGGTGTTGATGAGCCGGCTGGCGAGTTCCGCTCCCCGTTGGGCGTCGCGGCCGGCTTCCACGTTCCCGCCCGTCAACGGGGCGAGAAGACCGATCTTGACCTCGCCGGAAACCGCGGGCGGCCCGGGATTGTCGCCACCGCCGCAGCCGGCGAGTGCGGCGATGCAGAGCAGCGCAACACCCGCCGCGCCCGCCCTTCGAAAACCGTGGATCATCACGCTCCCCGTGCGCCCGCCTGGAGTGAGGGGTGAAAGCTACAGCGACCGCGACGACACTAGTGGTTTGACGCCGGTCAAGCGCAGCGGGGTTGGCTCATCCCGGACGATTGCGAGCCCGTTCGTCAAGTGACCCCGCTGGCAGTCGCGTCCGGTGCGCAAATAGCCTTTTGGTTCGCCAACCGCGGCGACGCCGAACGTCGCGCGGGCGGGTGCGCAGGGCCCCGAGCGGCGGCGGCGCTCACCAGGCGCCGCCCGGGGTTCCGGGGTCGGTATTCGGGCGTTCGAGAGGCGGAGAGGTACGGGGCGCGTGATCGAGCCAGAAAGGGGCGGGACGTGACGGGCGAGCCGCCGGACACCTCCCGCGGAGTCCCCGACGGGGGCCGGGATCTCGACGGTGGTCAGGGCCTCGACGGTGGTCAGAGCCTCGGCCGGGGCCGGGATGGCGCCGGCGCGCGCGCGCGGCCCCTCGCTGCCCGCCCGGGTGCCGCGGCGGGCGCGATGACCGCCGCCACCGGCCCGCTGGCCCCAGGCCCCAGCCCCGGCCCCGGCCCCGGCCCGGCTCGCTCCGCGCCGCCGGCCGCCTCCGGCGGTCCGGGGGTGGGTGGCCGGCGCGCCCGGCCGCGGCGGCGCCGGCGGGTGAGTCTGCGCGACCTGCCCGTGCGCGGGAAGCTTTTCGCCGCGCTGGCCGTGCCCACGGCGGCGTTCCTGGCGCTCGGGATCCTCGCGGGCACGACCTGGCTGTCCAACGCCGCCAGCTACGGCCGCGACGTGACCGCGGCGAAGCTCGGCCGTGACGTCACGGCGACGGTGCACGAGCTCCAGTTGGAACGTGACCTCGCGGTCGGGTTCATCGGCAGCGGCCGCGGCGCGGACCCGGAGACCTCGCTCACCGGCCGGCTTGACGGCCAGCAGCGGGCCGTCGACGCGGCCGTGGGCAGGTTCCGCGGCACCCTGCGCTCCTCCGTCGGCGACCTCGGCGCCGGCACCGGGCGGGTGACCGACCGGGTCGAGGGCGACCTCGCCGGGCTGCCCGCGCTGCGCCGGTCCGTGCAGACCGGCGGCCTGTCCACGGACGCGATCTTCCGTCAGTACTCCACCACGATCACCGACCTGCTCGGCCTCGACGACCGCATCGGGCAGGACCGCGACGACGAGGACCTGCGCTACGCCGCGACCGTCCTCAACGACGTGTCGACGCTGAAGGAGATCGACTCCGAGATCCGCGGCGAGTTGTTCGCCACGAGCTTCGCGCAGCGGTTCGCCTTCGGCGCCTCCGACCGGCTGGCCGGGCTGCTCGCCCAGGAGCAGGCGACGCAGGACGGCTTCCGCGCCGCCGCCCGCCCCGACGACCGTGCCCGCTTCGACCAGATCGTCAACGGTCAGGCGGTGCTGACGGTCAAGCGCATCTCCGAACGGGCCGTCCAGCGCCAGCGGCTGACCGACCTCGACATCGATCCCGACCAGTGGTTCGCGGCCAGCACGACCCACATCGAGCTGCTGCGCACCGTCGAGTCCGACCTGCTCGACAACGTCACCCACTCCGCACGGCACCTGCGCTCCGACGCCTGGCGGCGCACCGCCATGATCGGTGCGCTCATCCTCGTGATCACCGTCGGCGCGATCGTGTGGACGTTGCTGATCGCGCGGACGATGACCGTCCCGCTGCGCCGCCTGCGCAGCGGCGCCCTCGACGTCGCCCAGGTGCGCCTGCCGCGCCTGATCTCCGAGCTGCAGACGGCGAACCCGGAGCAGGTCGACACGACGATCCGGTCGATCGGTGTCGACTCCCGCGACGAGATCGGGGAGGTCGCGCGCACCTTCGACGAACTGCAGCGGGAGGCGGTGCGCCTCGCCGCGGAGCAGGCCGGCCTCCGCCGCAACGTCAACACCCTGTTCCTCAGCCTCTCCCGGCGCAGCCAGAGCCTCATCGAGCGGCAGATCGCCCTCATCGACCGGCTGGAGGCCGCAGAGGAGAACCCGCTGCAGCTCGAGAACCTGTTCAGGCTCGACCATCTCGCGACCCGGATGCGCCGCAACAGCGAGAACCTGCTGGTCCTCGCCGGCACCGGGCCGGGGCGGCGCCGCGCCGGGCCGGTGCCGCTCGGCGACGTGCTGCAGGCCGCCCTCGGCGAGATCGAGCAGTACGAGCGGATCCAGATCATCGACGTGCCGGACGCGCGGATCGCCGCGGACTCCGTCAACCACGTCGTCCACCTGGTGGCCGAACTGCTGGAGAACGCCGCGCAGTTCTCGCCGCCCTACCTGTCCGTCGACCTCGCGGCCGTCCTCGACGACGGCGGGGTGCTCATCACCATCGACGACGGCGGGCTCGGGATGTCCGAGCGCGAGCTCACCGCGGTCAACCAGCGCCTCGCCCACCCGCCGCTGTTCGACTTCTCCATCGCCCAGCGCCTCGGCCTGTTCGTCGTCGCCCGCCTCGCCGACCGTCACGACATCGAGGTGCGGCTGAGCCGCTCGGACGCCGGCGGGGTGCGGGCATCCGTGCGGCTGCCCGCGCCGCTGCTCGTGGCGCCCGGCTCCGCCGCCGAGGCCCGCCCGCCCGCGCCGGCGCGGCGTGAGCAGCTACCCGGGACGGCGCTGTCCGACGCGGAGCCGACCCGCACCGGCCTGCCCGGCGCGCCGCCGGCACCGCTCGCAGACCTCCCGCCCGGCACGTCCCTGCGCGCTCCCCTCGCCGCGCCGGCGCCCCATCCGGGCGCCCCCCTGATCGACGGCACGATCACGAACGGCTCCGCCGATCCGCTGCCGCGGCGCGCCGTCCGCAACGGCCACAACGGACACAGCCCCGCCTTCGGTGACGGCTCCGCCGGCGTCGGCGACACGTCCTTCCTCGCCGACGCGCCATCCCTTGCCGACGCGCCATCGCTCGGTGACACGTCCCCGCCCGGCGACACGTCCCCGCCCGGCGACACGTCCCCGCCCGGCGACACGTCCTCGTTCGGTGGGAGCCCCGGCTTCGGCCAGGTCCCCGCGTCCGGCGCGGGGCACACCTCGGGCGCCTTCGCCCCGTACACGCCGACCGCCGAATGGTTCCGGCCGCGCGGCATCGATCTCACCGACGACGACCTCGCCGACCTCACGGATCTCGCCGGCCGCGGCGGCGTCGACCGGCCCACCGGCAACCCGGCGGCGGGGCCTGCCGCAACGGCGCCGGCCGGGGACGGGGCCGGGGTGGGGCTGCCCTCGATTGCCCAGGCCGTCGCCGCGCTCGACCGGCGACGCGAACGGGCTGCCCTCGATCGCGCGCGTGCCGGGGGAGCGCAGCCCGACCCGAGCGCCGCCGAGGACGCGGCGCCCGCGGTCGAGAAGCCGGCCCCGGCCACCACCACCACCGCACCCGCCGACGTATCGACCGCCGCGGAGCCGCCCCCGACCACCGCCGCCACAGCCGCCGACGTGTCGACCGCCGCCGTGCCCACCCCTCCGCCAGCCCCAGACGCGTCCGACGTGGACGTCGACCTCGCGCTGCCCACCACCTCCCTGCCGGCGTTCCCGGCGGTGTCGGCCCCGGCGCTCCATCCGGCCTGGGCCGTCGCCGCACCCGCCACGTCGCCCGCGGCCAGGTCGCGCGCCGCCACGTCGGCCGCAGGATCGCCAACCGCCGGGCCGTGGGCGCGGCTCGCCGATGCCACCGGGTTACAGCCGCCGGCCCTCGACGAGTCGGCTGAGCCGTTCAACTGGTTCGTGCGCGATGAGCTGGCCGTGGCGCCCGGCCGGGCGATCCCTGCCGCCGGCCGGGTGTACGGAGTCGAGCGGTGGGCCCCAGAGCCGTTCGCTGCGCCCCGCACATTCGACGCAGCCCTACCGCTGGCCGGCTCCGGGCCGCTGGCCGCCGCTGGGCCGCTGGCCGGCCCGGCCGTGGCCGCCGATCGGTTCGCGGGGCCCGGGCTGGTGGCGATGCCCGAGCCGCCGGCGGCGCCTGAGCCGGTCTTGGTGTCCGAGCCGATCGCGGCGCCGGCACCGAACCCGGGGCGGTTCGCCGTTCCGGCGCCCGAGCAGGCTGCCGGGACGGGGCCGTTCGTCGCGTCGAAGCCTGGGCCTTCGTCGCCCCGCCCCGGCACCGGACCGGGTGCGGGGTCGACCACGGGGCCGCGGCGGACCTCCACCGCGTCCGGGCTGCCGATCCGCACCCCGAAGACCGTGCCCATCCCCGGGCAGATCCCGATCGGTCCGCCGACGGGGCAGTCGGGCGGCGCGGCCGGTCCGAGCGTGTTCCTCGGCTCCGCCGCCTCGTCGTCGGCGACGCCCGACCCGGGCGTCGCACCCGAGCGGATCCGCGGGCGGCTGAGCCGGCTCTACGAAGGCATCCACCACGCCCGAGGGACTGCACCAGCCGCCGCGGAGGACGGCAACGGGGACGGCTGAGCCCGGCCGAGCCCCGTCCGTACGAACCCTGACCCCGATTCCCCGTCCACCCCGACCCCGCAGCCTGGAGGACAGCCGTGACCGACGCAGATCCGGACATCCCCTCACTCGACTGGCTCATCAACAACTTCGTCGACTTCGTCCCCGGTGTGGCGAACGCGATCGTCGCGTCCTCGGACGGTCACCTGCTCGCGGTGTGCAGCGGCTTCCCCCGCGAGCGGGCGGTGCAGCTCGGTTCCATCGCCTCGGGGCTGTTCAGCCTGACCCTGGCGGCCGCGGACTTCGTCGAGGGCGGCTCGGTGACCCAGACGGTCGTCGAGATGGTGCAGGGGTCGCTGCTGCTCATGGCCGTCGGTGAGGGGTCCTGCCTGGCGGTGCTCGCCACGAGCACCTGCGACATCGGACTGGTCGGGTACGAGATGACGGTGCTTGTCGCCCGCACCCGGGAGGCGCTGACCCCGGCGCGGCGCGCCGACACGCGCGAGAGCGTCTGACGCCGACCGGCCGCCGGTGACAGCCATGGCCTCGGGGAAGCGGGTGAACGGATGAACGGGGACGCGGCGGAGCCGTCGGGGGAACTCGTCCGGCCGTACACGGCGACCCGCGGCCGGGCGCGGCCGTCCCGCCTGCTGGCGCTCGAGGCCATGGTGACCACGACGCCGTTCGGCCTGGCGCGGCTGCCCGCGCTGCTGTTGGAACAGAAGTCGATCGTCGCGATGTGCGTCCAGCCGCAGTCGGTGATCGAGATCGCCGCGGCGCTGCGCCTGCCGGTGGGCGTCGTGCGGGTCCTCGTCGCCGACGCGGCGGCCGACCGCCTCGTCGACATCTCCCAGCTCACCATGCCCACCGGCGCGCCCGAGATGGCGCTGCTCGACCGCGTCCTGACGAACCTGCGCCGGCTCTGAGGCCGCTGCCCCCCGGTTGGACAGGACACACCGCCTGGGCAAGGCTACTGGTTGTGCCTGTCTCGTCGCCTGTTGTTGAGGTCGGAGGGTTGGAGTGATCCGCCGTGTCGTTCCCCGGCTGGTCGCCAGCCCGCCGGCGCGCGCCGTGCTCGCCCGGGGGCCGCTCGCGGCCGGGGTCGTCGACCGGTTCGTCGCCGGTCCCACGGATGCCGACGCCGTCGCCGCCACCGCGCGGCTGGCCGATCGCGGCCTGCTGGCGTCGGTCGACCTGCTCGGCGAGGGGGTCACCCGGCCGGACGACGCGCTCGCCACGGTCCTGGCCTACCTGCGGCTGCTCGACCTGGCCGACCGGGCGGGCATCGCCGCGGGGCTCGACCTGTCGGTCAAGCTGTCCGCGCTCGGCCAGGCCGTGCCACGCGACGGCCGCAAGCTGTCCTACGAGAACGCCGCGGAGATCTGCGCCCGGGCGGCGGCGGTGAACGCCACCGTCACCGTCGACATGGAGGACCACACCACCACCGACGCGACGCTGGACACGGTGGTCGAGCTGCGCCGGGACTTCCCGTCGGTCGGCGCGGTGCTGCAGGCCCAGCTCCTGCGCACCGAGGGCGACTGCCGCGACCAGGCCCGGGCCGGTTCGCGGGTGCGGCTGTGCAAGGGGGCCTACCGGGAGCCGGCCGGCACCGTGCACCGCGGGCGGCCGGCCGTCCGCGCCGCCTACGCACGCTGCCTGGGCATCCTGCTCGCCGGGCCGGGATATCCGATGATCGCCACCCATGACCCGGCGCTGATCGGCGTCGCCGGCCGGCTGGCCGCAGAACTGCGGCGGGCGCCGGCGACCTACGAGTACCAGCTCCTGCACGGGGTGCGTCCCGGCGAGCAGCGGCGGCTCGCGGCAACCGGGGCGACGGTGCGGGTGTACCTGCCGTACGGGCCGGACAGCGTGCCCTACCTGACGCGGCGGCTGGTGGAGAAACCCGCCAACCTGCTGCTGGCCGTGCGGGCGCTGGGCAGCCGGCACGGTTCCTGACGGGCCGCGCCGGGCGGGCGCGGGAAGGGAGGCAGCCGTGCCGGCAGGCGTGAGCGCGGGGTCGGTGCCCGTGGCCGACAACGAACCGGTCCACACCTACGCCCCGGGTTCGGCGCAGCGCGCCGGGCTGCGCCGGGCCCTGCTCCGGTTGGGCGGTGAGCATCTCGAGCTGACCAACACGATCGGGGGGCACAGCCGCCCGGGTGGCGGGCCGCCGCGCGACGTCGTCCAGCCGCACGCGCACCGCCGTGTACTCGGCACGCTGCGGGAGAGCACCCACGCCGACGCGGCCGCGGCGGTCGCCGCGGCGAAACAGGCCGCGGGTCCCTGGCGCGACCTCGGCTTCACCGGCCGGGCCGCGGTGTTCCTGCGTGCGGCCGACGCGCTCGCCGGACCCTGGCGCGACACCCTGAACGCCGCCACCATGCTCGGCCAGTCGAAGACCTGCCAGCAGGCCGAGATCGACGCCGCCTGCGAACTGATCGACTTCTGGCGGTTCAACGTGATGTTCGCCGCCGAGCTGCACGCCGCCCAGCCGCGCAGCGCCGCCGGCGAGTGGAACCGTCTCGACCTGCGCCCGCTGGAGGGGTTCGTCTACGCGGTCACGCCGTTCAACTTCACCGCCATCGCCGGGAACCTGCCGACCGCGCCCGCTCTCATGGGCAACACGGTCGTCTGGAAGCCGGCGCCGACCCAGGCGTTCGCCGCGCACTTCCTCATGCGGCTGCTGGAGGCGGCCGGCCTGCCGCCCGGGGTCATCAACCTCGTCGGCGGCTCGGGGGAGCCGGTCAGCGACGTCGTGTTCTCCGACCCCGACCTCGCCGGCGTGCACTTCACCGGCTCCGCCGCGGTGTTCACCCGGCTGTGGCGGGCCGTCGCGGACAACCTCGACGGCTACCGGTCCTACCCGCGGATCGTCGGGGAGACCGGGGGCAAGGACTTCGTCGTCGCGCATCCCTCGGCCGACGTCGACGTGCTGCGCACGGCGCTGGTGCGCGGCGCGTTCGAGTACAGCGGGCAGAAGTGCTCGGCGGCGTCGCGGGCGTACGTCCCGGCGAGCCTGTGGCGGCGGATGGACGCCGAGCTCGCCGCGGCCACCGAGGCCCTGTCCGTCGGCGACGTCAACGACTTCGACCACTTCACCGGCGCCGTCATCGACGCGCGGGCGTACGCCCGGCTCGCCGCCGCCTGCACCCGCGCCGCCAGCGACTCCACCGTCACCGTGCTCGCGGGCGCCCAGTGCGACGACGCGATCGGCTGGTTCGTGCGCCCGACGATCCTCGTCGGCACCGACCCGGGCCGGGAGTGGTTCACCCGCGAGCTGTTCGGCCCGATCCTGTCCGTCCACGTCTACGACGACTCCCGGCCGGACGCCTGGGACGACGTCCTGCGCCTGGTCGACCGCACGTCCCCCTACGCGCTGACCGGCGCGGTCGTCGCCACCGACCGCGCGGCGATCGCCCGCGCCGAGGACGTGCTGCGCTTCGCCGCCGGCAACTTCTACATCAACGACAAGCCGACCGGGGCGGTCGTCGGGCGCCAGCCGTTCGGCGGGGCGCGCCGGTCGGGGACCGACGACAAGGCCGGCTCCGCCCAGAACCTCCTGCGCTGGGTCAGCTCCCGGGTGGTCAAGGAAAACCTGTGTCCGCCGGTCGTGCACGGCCATCCGCACATGGGCGGCGGTGGCGTCGCCTCCGGTCTCGCGGTGACGGCCCGGGCGGCCGGCCGGGCGGCGGGCGGCGGGGCGGCGGGCGGCGGAGCGGGCGGGGGTGGTGGCGGCGTCGCGGACCGCTCGTCCGGCCCGAACGGCGCGGATCCGCCCGCCGACAGGCGCGGCGGCCGTCCATGAGCAAACGTTAGTGAACAAAACGACAACTGCCGGAAACCTGATGAACGTAAGGACAACTGGATCTGTGGATCTCTAAACTGGCGCCATCGCTCCCTCCTCCGATCCAGGAGTCGACATGCCCGCAGCCGAGAACTCCCGCCACGTCCTGACCTTCTGCGGAAAGTGCAGTTGCGGCTGTCCGGAGCTGTTCGTCGACCACACCGCGTCCGCGGAGCGCCGCATCGTGCTGACCGACGACTTCGGGCAGCGGATCCAGATGAGCGTCGAGCAGCTCCAGGTCATCGTCGACGAGGCGCGCGCCGGCCGCATCACCGAGCTCGTCGACGCGGAACTCGCCCTGGGCGTGGGCTGAGATGCCCGGCGGCCTGCCCCGCCGGGGGAGCGGGTGGGTCGCGGTCCGGGGCGCCGTCCGGGCATGCGGCCGGGTGTCCGGCACCTGCCGCCCGCCGCGGTGACGCACCATCACTCCGCGGCGCTGTCCTCGCAGCAGCTTCCGACGGCCGTGGCGCTCGTCGCCGCCGCCGCGATGGGCATCGTCGCGTTGTTCCACGCCACCCGCATCGTCACCGACGACGGCCGGGCGCACCACGTCCCGGCGTTCGTCCGCCAGGTGCTGCGGGGCCGGGTGGCCGCGTTCGTGCCGGTGGAGATCGGTCACACGATCGTCGCGGTGGGCATGGCGGTCATGTTCGTCGGTCCGTCCGGGGTGGCGTCCTCGGGGGCGTTCGCGCTGACCTATCTCGCCCTCGCCGGGGTGTTTCTCGTCCTCGTCCTGACGAACCCCGCCTGCTGCGAGCCGGCCCGCTGGTCGTGCTGTTCGATGCTGGTCGTCGAGGCGTTGGCGATGGCGTGCATGGCCCGCTCGGGCCGGTGGCCGGTGGGTGACCTCGGTGACCTCGGTGACCCCGGCGATCTGTCCGGCTGGTTCGCCGTCGTCTTCGCCGTCGCCGCGGTCGCGGCCGTCGGCGGGCCGCTGCTGCGCCGGGCCCGGCCGGCCTGGGACGCCGCCCCTGCCCCCATCACCCCCGCCGCGTCCCGGCTGATCATGGCTGGCGGGATGCTGCTCATGCTGGTCTGAGGGTGAGGTCCGCGCTCATCGCGCCGAGGTCGTGCTCATCTCCGGCTCCGCCATCGGCAGGGTAGGCGGGTCCCCGGCCGTCTCCGGCACCGGCCAACGGGCCGAACCCGCCTGGCCACCCCGCACTGAGCCCCGCCCATGGCAGGCACGGCAGCGGCGCCGGTAGGTCTCGCGACCCACGCCGTAGAAGGCCTGCCCCTCGCCACGGCAGCGCGGGCAGTCCAGCTCGACGGCACCATGATGGCGGCCAGGAATCAGGCGGGCGGCGAGTCCGGCCGCCAGCGCGGCGAGGACGACCACCACCACGTATCCCCACCGACCGTCCGCGGAGGTCTGCCGGCCGACGACGCCGGCCCCGACGAGCAGGACGGTACAGAACGCGGTCACCGCACCCAGAGCTCGCATAGCACACCGTTTCATCGAAGGAACCTGATATCCCGTTTCTCCCCTCGTTCCGGGATGCGCACACCACCGACGCGACTGATTTCGTCGTGGCCTGAGCCGTCGTGGCCTGAGCCCGGTGGGCGCCGCGCGCGGGCAGCGATCGGTGACGTCGCCCGAGGGAGTCATGCGCGAAGGCATCGCCGCTGTGTGGTCGGTGCGCCGCCGATCGACCCGTCGCCGCCTGCCTCGTCGGGCACGAGTCCGTGCTGGTTCACCAATCGTCTGCGCACGGTTGGCGTCGTGCGTGCCGGTCTTGCCCGGATCGCCCTGCCGGCGCTGTTTCCGGCGCATTCGGTGCCTCCCGGAAGGAAAACAAAGTGCTGTGTCCACTGCAATGGAGTCGGCGGTTGCGGTGCGGATTGCTCGTTGCGGTGCCTTGCATTCGGTCCGGGCTCGGTAAACCGGCCTGTATGGCACCGCAGCCGGCCACGGGCGGGGTGGGTACAGTCCTGTGTCGGCCGAGCCGCGCCCGCTCCGGCCATCGGCGGCTGTGGGCACATCAGGTGTCTGCCGTCCCGTCCGTTGCGCGGGGTCATGGCCGTGGCCCTGGTCGGGGTCCTCGGGCTGACGCCGCACTCCGGCCGGCCGCGAAGGGAAAGGCGTCCGGCATCGGGACGTACCGCCCGAACGGATGGGTGGCGGGGCGTTCAATGGAGGCATGACACACCCGCTGGGACACTTCGCGAACGGCCAGCCCGCGGGCCCACCGTTCGCTCTCGAGGAGGGCGACCGGATGTTGCGGGTCCGCCTCGACGGTGGGCAGACGTACGCCAAGCAGGGGTCGATGGTGGCCTACCGGGGGCGGCTCGACTTCGCCTACAAGGGCCAGGGCGTGGGTGGGTTCCTGCGGCGGGCGGTGACCGGCGAGGGCCAGGACCTGATGAAGGTCACCGGCCGCGGGACCGTCTGGTTCGCCGAGTCGGGCAGCCACATCTCGATCTTCACCCTCGACCACGACAGCCTGACGGTCAACGGCCGCAGCCTGCTCGCGCTCGAGTCCGGGGTGCGCTACAAGGTGACCACGACCTCGGGTGGGCTCGGGGCGATGATCGCCGGTGGGGTGTTCAACACCGAGGTCTCGGGCACCGGCGGAGTGGCCGTGCTCTGCCTGGGCTCCCCGCTGGTACTTCCGACGGACGAGCCGGTGTGCGTCGACCGGGACGCGGCCGTCGCCTGGACCGCGGGCGTGCGCACCCGGGTCGTGTCCACCTTCAAGATGGGCAACCTCGTGGGGCGCAGCTCCGGGGAGCTCGCGCAGATCGAGTACTCCGGTCGGGGGGGCTTCGTCGTCGTCCAGTGCGGCGAGACTCCGGCCGCCGGCACGGCCCAGGAAAGGCACTGACCCGCCTGCCGTACCGCCACGGACGCAACGTCGCGGACGCAACGTCGCGGACGCAACGTCGCGGACGCAACGTCGCGGACGCAACGTCGCGGAAGTACGTTGCCTCCGCAACGTCGCGCATGCAACGCAGAGTAGGGACCGCGGCGCAGGAATCGTGATCGTGCAGGGAGCCGAGATGTCGTCGCCAGCAACGCCTCCGGCGGGCGCCGCCCTGGCCGGACGAGCCGGATGGCCCGCACGGGGGACTCGCACGGAGGGCTCCGTCGAGCCCGGACCCGACGTGCTGCTCGACGAGCTGCGATCGATGCTCGCCGGCCAGGGGTTGCCGGTCGCCGTCGACCCGCCGGCGCCGGACACCGCCCGCACCGGGGGGACAGCCGGGTTGCCAGCCGCGCTGGGCTGGGCCGCCAGCGGGCTGATGTGGCTCACGGGCCCGCCCGGACGGGCCCCGCTGGTTCCCGACGGCCCGGTGCTCGGCCGAGCCGAGGCGGCGGCCCGGTTGTTCACGGAGTTGTCCCGGCAACTCGGCCGGGCCGTCCGGCCCGATGTGGCCACGCTGTTGGGCGGTCGGGCCGCGCTGCTGGGATTGCACCGCCGGGGCACCTGGTCGGCGAACGGGAGCTGCCGCCTGCTGCCGGCCGCGGACGGCTGGATCGCCGTGAACCTCGCGCGGCCGCACGACGTGGACGCCGTGGACGCCCTTGTCGGCGCTCTTGGGGATCAGATCGGACTCGTGTCGGCCGACCCGTGCCTGCATCCCGTAGAGCAGGCGTGGACGGTACTGAGCGCGGCGGTGGCCGCCCGGCCGGCCGCCGATGTGGTCGACATCGCACGGCTGCTCGCCATCCCAGCCGGCGAGCTGGACGGGCCCCGCCGGCCCAGGCCGGTTCGGACCCTGCCGACACAGGTTTCCCGGCCGACTCGAGCCACCCGGCCTACGGCGTCTGCGCCGGCGTCGCCCCTGATCGGGGCCGTGGGGGCCGCGCCAGGCGTCAGCGCCGAACGACCGCTGGTCGTCGACCTGTCCGCCATGTGGGCGGGTCCGCTGTGCGCGCACCTGCTCGGCGAGGCCGGGATGCGGGTGGTGAAGGTCGAAAGCGTGCACAGACCGGACGGGGCACGCCGCGGCGACCCCGAGTTCTACGACTGGCTGCACGCCGGCCACGAAAGCGTGGCCCTGGACTTCACGACCCCGGGCGACCGGGCCATGCTGCGTCGCCTGGTGGATCGGGCCGACGTCGTCATCGAGTCGTCGCGGCCGCGTGCCCTGGCCCAGCTCGGGCTCGACGCCGCGGAGCTCGTCGCCGCCCGAGCCGGGCGCACCTGGGTGAGCGTCACCGGCTACGGGCGGGCCTACGCCAGCGCCCATCCGGGCCCCGACCCCGTCGCGTTCGGCGACGATGCCGCGGTGGCGGGTGGTCTCGTCGCGTGGGACCGCTCCGGCGGCGGTGGCACCGCGAGCCCGGTGTTCTGCGGCGACGCCATCGCCGACCCGCTCACCGGCCTGTTCGCCGCGCTCGCCGTGGCTGCCTCCGTGCTCGGCGGCGGCGGCCATCTGCTCGACGTCGCCATGCGGGAGGTGGCCGCCTGGGTGGCCGCACCGCCCGATCAGGGGATGGGCCCGCCCGGCGAGGTGGAGCCGACCGGGTCGGTGCCGTGGAGGGTCACCGGTGGCGATCGGGACGGCTGGACCGTGCACCAGGCGGGGCAGACGCAGCGGGTCCTGCCGCCGCGTCCCCCGCAGGGGGGGACCGGCGCGAGGGAGGCCGGCCGGGCGCGGGCCGCCGCCTCGGGGGCGGACACTCGCGCCGTCGTCGACGCGCTGTGCCCGGGGTGACGGCCACGGGGTCCGCCACGGCCGCCGCCCCGGTTGTCCAGCCCTCTCGCGGCCCTGTGACGCTGCCGGCCGATCGCGGGCACACTCCCTGACCGGTCGCGCCGACGAAACGCCTCATCCGGTGACCTCTCGGCCCGCCTCGCTCGCCCCACCCGCCTCGCTCGCCCCACCCGCCTCGGTTGCCTTGTCCGTCCCAGCCGCCTCGCCCGTCTTGTCCCTCCCACCCGCCTCGCTCGCCTCGCCAACGCCCGTCTCACCGGATCCGCCCTTCTCGCCCGTTCGAGTCAGACCTTCCTGCGGTGCTGATCGAGTGGCCCGGCCGGGGTCCTCGCCGGTGGGCGCGTCGACCGCCGGGTCGGTGGGCGCGTCGTCGCCGAGCAGCCGACCCGCCGGCTGGGTGGCGGCACGCAGCGGTCGGCGGTCGGGATCGACGATGTCGCCGGCATGCACGCGATCAGCCGGGCCGGAGCCGCCGGGATCCTCCCGATGGGTGCCCTCATGGTCCGTCCGGTCCAGGGCCCCGCCGTCGACGGCGGGCGGGTCCTTCCAGGAGATCTCGGTGGCCGCGTCGAAGAAGGCGTCGACGGTCGACCTCGGCTCGCAGAGTCGAGCGTCGCGCCCGGCGACGGCCGCGGCGGGGCTCGGGTCCCCGTCGGAGGTCGGGCCCCCGGTGGGACCGGCCCCGGTGGGAACGGCTCCGGCGGGGAGGGCCGCGGCGGGGAGGGTCCCGGTGGGGAGGGCAATCGGGGGCGAGGGGACGCCTCCGGGGGCATGGGCGGCCCGGGCGGGCATGCTGCCGACGGGCAGGCCCGGGCTGCCCCCGCCCGAATGGGCTGCGTCGTTGCCCACCCGTTCGGTGGGCAACGCGGGGCCGCCGGCCGCTGCCGCCGCGGTCGGGTCCGCCGAGAGCGACCGGGGATCCAGATGCCCGACGGCGACCGCCAGCCCGACGAGCCACAGGTACCACAGCAGCTCCCCGACGACGCGCCCGGTGACCGCGGCATCCACCCCGAACGGCAGCAGGACCCCGCCGAGCACACCCCCCGCGGCGAGGCCGCCCCAGCCGGTGAGAGCGATGGCGGCCGCTCTCGGCAACGCGGGTCGGGCTGCCGGCCGCCGGGTCATGCCGGCCCGCGCCGCGCGGGTCAGCAGGACGACCGTCCAGCTCGCCGTCAGCAGGCAGGCGAGGACCTCACCGATCATCACCCCGAACAGTGTGCGTGCGGTGTCGAAGACGGCGGACGCATGGTCCGCCTGGGCGGGGATCGCCGCGCGCCGGGCCAGCGCCGGCACGGTGATCAGCCAGAACAGCAGTCCGGTGAGGTGCGCGCCGGCGGTCGCCGCGCCCAGCACGGTCAGCAGGGGGCGATGCGGACCGCGCGGCAGCAGACGGACGATTCCCACGGTGATCGGCAGCAGCAGACCCGCGGCGATGCCGGCGAGCACGACACCGATGCCGATCGCCAGCCGGTGCTCTCGCACCACCGCGAGGGTGTCGGCCGGAGGTGCGCTGAGCACCTCGGGGTAGTCGAGCGCATGGCGCAACTCGGTGAGGCCGACCGCGCCGCACACCGCGCAGACCAGCAACAGGGCGGCGGTGGCGCGCTGGCCCGTGGACATCGAACGCGACTCCTCCCGACCGACCCGAGCTGGCGGGGTGGCGGCCGGGCAGGCACCCACCGCGCGAACCAGCCCCCTCCGCGCGGCGGAGGTCGTGGCGGGATTGTTACACCGCGTGACCTGCGGGGGACGGGTGGCCCGCCGCCCGCCCGGGCCAGGCCGGCCGCGGCCCGCGGACAGGCCCGGACGAACCGGGCACCCGGCGATATCGTGGCCGAGTGCGCGTGAGCGCCGACCCCGCGCCGGTTCACCCGGGACGCCGACGACTGCCAGGAGAGGCGAATCAGTGTCCGCCACCGCCGTCCGTTCGTTCCGGATCCTGCTCGTCGAGGACGACCCCGGTGACACGCTCATGGTCACCGAGGCGCTGACGGACCGGGGGTTCGACCACGAGCTGCACGTGGCCGCCGACGGCGTCGAGGCGATGCGCTTCCTGCGCGACGCCGCGGCGCCCCGGCCGGACCTGGTCCTGCTCGACCTCAACATGCCCCGGATGGACGGCCGGGAGGTCCTCATGTCGGTCAAGGAGGATCCGGTCCTGCTGACCATCCCGGTGGTCGTCCTGACGACCTCGGACGCCCCGACCGACGTGCTGCGCAGCTACAGTCTGCACGCGAGCGCGTACGTCACCAAGCCCGTCGACTTCGACGCCTTCATCCAGGCCCTTCATCGGATCGACGACTTCTATCTCGGCCTGGTCCGTCTGCCCGGAAGCTGAGCTCGTCCCATCCGCCGTATTAGTGGGCGCGGCGGGGCATCGCACGCCGATTCCCGGGGGTCGCCCGGTGGTGAACCCGGCTGTGATTGCGGCGGATCGTCCCCGTCGTGCATACCACCTACGGGTAGCCTCTCCTAGCTTCGGGCAGCCTTACCTGTACCGATGTTCGGATCGTTGTGACGGGTCGGGAGTGTCGGCTCGCTGCGAATTACGCATCCTTGTGATTTGCTGGTGCCTCGAGGGTCGTAAGCCTGCCCGGTCCGGTCGATCTGTGTCCCCGTCGTCGCAGATGGTCGGTGTCCGGTCGCGGGCCGCCGGGGTGAGCGGAGCAGCCGGCCGCCCCGCCCCGGCGCGGTGTGGGACGTCCGGCTGGAAACAGTCGACGGAAAGGTGTGGACCGATGGCGACGCGTGGTGACACGGAAATCATAGAACTGCTCAACAGTGTGCTGACGAACGAGCTCACAACCATCAACCAGTATTTCCTGCACAGCCGGATGCAGCGCAACTGGGGTTATCGGCGGATCGCGGAGCACTACTACCACGAGTCCATCGACGAGATGAAGCACGCCGATCTGCTCATCGAGCGTGTCCTCTACCTCGGCGGCCTGCCGAACCTGCAGCGGCTGCACACGCTGCGCATCGGCGAGACGGTCCCCGAGCAGCTCGAGATCGACCGGTCCGGTGAATTCGAGGCCGTCGACGTGCTGCGTGGCGGCATCGCGCTGAGCCGCGAGCGCGGCGACATCGGCTCGGCGGTCCTCCTGGAGCAGATCCTCGTCTCCGAGGAGGAGCACATCGACTGGCTCGACGCGCAGCTCGAGCTGATCTCCCAGCTCGGTGCGGCCAACTACCTCAGCCAGCAGATCCACGAGGACGACTGACACCTCCGCGGGCCACCCCCGCCCGCGACGCCGAACGCGCGCGCCCCGCCACGCCCCCGGCATGCGGGGCGTCGCCGCCGCGTGGGCACCGCGGTGCGGCGGCCGGGCGCGTCACCGGTCCGAGCGGGTGCGGCTCACGCCGACCGATCCGGTCGGCTGGGGCGGTCCGCTGGCGGCCCGGCGGCTCCTATTGCGGCCCGTTCGGCCCCGTCGCGCACGTGCGGGCGGGGCCGAACGGGCGGCGCCGAGGATTGTCGGGGACGTTCGTACGGGGTGGTACCCCGGCCGGCCCGCTCGGCTGTTCCCTGGGTCACCGAATCCCGTCCGCCTCCTCGTCGCCGTCACCGGCTGTTATTGGTCGGAGCTATGGGCGATCCTTCTCGCGGGACGATGTCCGGTCTCGCTATGCAGGACCGATCCTCCTGGCGATAGTGTCCAGTCGGGCGTTCGCAGCACCTGACGTCGACGTCCACAGGGTGCCGTCTCGGCGGCTCACCGGAGGAGGAGAGGGTCGATGGGCATCGCCAGGCCCCGCCGACCCCGGCTGCCCGGCCGGTGGCCGCCGACGTCGCCGGAACCGCCCACCTGAACCGCCGGGAGCCCCCGCGTGGGTGCCCCCGAAAAATCCCTTGCGAATGGAAAGGATCGTGCTCTAGTGGCGACGTACACGCTGCCTGACCTGAAGTACGACTATGGCGCACTTGAACCGTCCATCATCGGACAGATAGTCGAGCTGCACCACGACAAGCACCACGCGACCTACGTCAAGGGTGCGAACGACACCCTTGAGAAGATCGCGGAGGCGCGCGACAAGGGCGACTTCGGCGCCATCGTCGGCCTGGAGAAGACGCTCGCGTTCAACCTCTCCGGGCACATTCTCCACTCGATCTACTGGGAGAACCTCTCCCCGGACGGCGGCGACAAGCCGGACGGCGCGCTCGGCGAGGCCATCACCGCCGACTTCGGGTCCTTCGACGCCTTCAAGGCGCAGCTCAACGCGGCGACCACGACGGTGCAGGGCTCCGGCTGGGGGGTGCTGGCCTACGACGCCACCGGCCAGCGGCTGCTCATCGAGCAGGTGTACGACCACCAGAGCAACGTCGGTGTCGGCAACACCCCGCTGCTGGTGTTCGACGCGTGGGAGCACGCCTGGTACCTGCAGTACAAGAACGTCAAGGCGGACTACGCGGCGGCCCTGTGGAACATCGTCAACTGGGCCGACGTCGCCGAGCGTCTCGCGAAGGCGAAGGCCGCGGCGGCCGTCTGAGTCTGATCGCAGCACCGCCGCCCGGGGTCCACGCCCGCTCGAGTCCGGTCCACCGGACCCGGGCTGGTGGGGGCACGGGCCGAGGCGCGCGGCGGGGGTGAGCCCCGTCGCGGCGTCGTGGGCGAGTCACGGCGAGGGCATCACCCGCTTGGGTGGTGCCCTTGCCGTCGTTACGCGCTCCGCCGTTCTGTGATCCACGAAAGTGATGTAGCGCACAGCAAGAACCAGTTGACGGATGACGGCACGACTACCCAGAGTAGTAGTCATGTCTGTGGACGCACGTCAGTCCGTTCGACTCGGGCACGGGGTCTCCCTGTCGCCGTCCTCCTCCTCCTGGCGCTGTCGCTGAGCTGATCCGCCGGGAGCGACCGACCTTCGGTCGGTCGCCAAACCTCGTCCGTCAGACGAGGGTGGGCCGCCGCCGAGAGACCTCCCCGCCATCCCTGAAGCCCCCGCTCCCGCTGGCTTGCCGGCGCCGCTTCGTCCTTCGGCCGGCGAGCCGGCCGTATCCCGGGAACCGGCATCGTCGCGTTCGGCGTTGGGACAGGCGGGGGACCAGGCCACCGCCCGGACGCCCACTCGCGTGACCCGCCCGGACCGGCCACCCCACGCACGACCATGCTCCTGCCGCGTCCGCGGCACGCCCGGTGATCAGGCCGCGGCGATCCGTTTCCTTCGAAGGAGACCAGGCGCCGATGATGTCGCCGTTCCAGCCCCTGTCCCTCGCCGATCGGCAGGCGGGCACCTATCCCGCCGTCGCGGCGCCACGCTCCGCGCGCCCGCTCGTGGCTTCCACCGCGACCCCCGCTCCGCGCAGCCCCGTCGCGACACCCGTGCGGCCGGCCGCCCGCGCCACCCTCGCCCGCCGGGACATCCGGGCCACGATCGCTGCCCTGCCCGGCCGCGGGGAGGACCCGGCGGTCTTCGACGCACTCGCCGACCGGCTGGCGCTCGACGGCTACCTGCTCACCGTCGTCCCCGACGGCGGTAACCGGGTGTCCGCCCTGGTCGAGGGACGGGTGCCGGGCACACCGTTCGTGTTGCTCGGCTCCGACACGGGCGCGCTGGCGGCGCTGGCGATGGTGGGCTCGCCCGCCGTGCGCCCCGATGGCCTGGTTCTGCTCGGCCTGCCGCTGCTGCACCTGCCCGTGGCCGGTCTGCCCGTCGAGGAGCCCTCGCCGCGCGCCCTGCCCGACCTGCCGATCCTGCTGCTGCACGGCGCCGACGACGAGATCAGCCCCCTGCCCCTGGTGCGGATGACGACCCGGACCGCGCCGCGCGCCGAACTCGACGTGGTCCTCGGCGGCCACGACGTGCTCACCGGGTCGGGACGGCGCAGCGTCGCGGCGCGCACCGTGCTGTTCCTGGAGTCCCTGCTGGACGCCTGAGCCCGGCCCCCGGCCTCCCATCCCCCGCCATGCCCCGCGATGCCCCGCCCCCGCCCCGCCCCGCCCCCGCCCCCGCCCCGCGCCCTCGTGCGGGGCGCTGCGGTGATCGTGCCGGTCGCGCCGACGCGGTGGCGCCGGCCGGTCTCCCAGCGTGAAGGCGCCTGCATATCTCGGGCATACTGAGCGCACATCGGGCCCGCGTGCGCCGCCGCGGTCGCCGCTGTGGGGGCCGGGGATCGGGGAGAAGCGGGGGTACCGGGGTGTCGTCATCGTCGCCGACGCTGCCACGGAGGCGGCCGCGCACGGCCGCCGCCCTGGCGGTCGGCCTGCTCGGAGCGTCGCTGCTCGTCGTCCTGCTCGTGCCGGCACGCGGGAGTTCCCACGATCCGGGGACGCGCTGCCGAAACGTGAAGATCTACACCGGGCAGGCGAACTCCCCCTACTGGGTCGTCGCCCAGGAGCTGGGCCGCGAGCTCGTCCGGCGCCATCCCGGCTGGGGGCTGACCGTCGACCCGGTCGCCACCGACGGCAGCGCCGACAACCTCTACCGGCTCCAGGACGACGGGGCCGCGCCGTGCTCCCTCGCGCTGACCCAGCTCAACGTCGCCGTGGACGCCACCTTCGGCATCTACCAGTTCGACTACCAGAGTGCGGCCCGGTTCCGCCGCGGCACCCTGAACCAGGTCAACCGGCTGCGCACGCTCGGACCCGCCTACTTCGACCTCGTGCATGTCATCGTCCGCCGGGGCGAGGTGTCGAGCCTGCGCGACCTGTGCGGCAAGACCGTCTCCGGCGGCCTGGAACTGTCCGGCTCCCTGCAGATGAACGACGTGCTGTTCGACAACGTGTGCGCGCTCACGCCGCCGAAGCTGCCGCTGCCTCACGTCGTCTACCAGACGCTCGGCGAGGGGATGGGTTCGCTGACCGATCCGGCGTCGTCCACGGACCCGGTGCGGGCGGTGGTGTGGGTGGCGGCGCCCTCGGAGATCCTCGACGAGCGGATCCGCCGGCTCGGCGGTGCCGCGAGCGGACTGCAGCTCCTCCCGATCGACCGGTACCGCGAGGGTTTCGGCACGCACTGGGACCGGTACTACGGGCAGGTCGCCGGCGCCGGGTTCGTCCGTCGCGACGGCGCGCCGGGCATCTTCGCCGACCGGACGATCGCCGCCGGCACGTACAGCGGGGTGAACCAGCCGACGGCGACGATCGGCGCCCCCAACGGCCTGGTGGTCCGCGACTCCGTCGACCCCGGGCTCGCCGTCGCCGCGGCGAGGATCATGGCCGACCGGCCGTGGCTCGCGGGCGTGCTGGGCCAGGCGGCACCCGCCGCCGTCGCCCACGCCCACAGCGACGCGCTCGAATCCGACACCGACGCGGGCGGCAGCGAGTACCGCCAGCTCTGGCGCAACCCGGTGTTCTGCCTGGTGCCGGTCCTGCCCGCCGTCGCGTCCGCGCTGCGCGAGTACACCTCGCAGCAGCACTGCGGACTGTCCTGACGGCCGCTTCCGAGCGGGCTGCCCGGCCGCGGCGCGGGTGGGCCCTCAGGCAGGCAGGTACCCGCGGCGCACCGCTTCGTCGATCATGACTCGGACGTACTCCCACAGCGCCGGGGAACCGTCCTCGATGGTCGTCCGGTGGGTCAGCACGTCCGCCCTGGTCACCCCGTGCGGGCGCCAGGTGCTCCCGCCGGTGTAGAAGTTCAGCAGCAGCGGCTGCACCCGGTCGAGCGCCCGGGCGAACCGGGAGTCGGGGGTGCGCCGCGCCTCGAACTCGTCCCACAGCGCCCGCAGTTCGCTCGCCTGGTCACCGGGAAGCTGCGGGAACAGCCGATCGGCGGCGGCACGCTCGCGTTCGGCCTGGCCGGCCGCGGCCTGCGTGTCGTACAGGAACGTGTCGCCCGCGTAGACCTCCACCAGATCGTGGATCAGCAGCATCCGGACGACGCGCGCCTGGTCGACCTCCGCCGCCGCATACTCGCCGAGGACGACGGCGAGCATCGCCAGATGCCAGGAGTGCTCGGCGTCGTTCTCCCGGCGGGACCGGTCGATCAGGTGGCTCTGCCGCAGCACCGACTTGAGCTGGTCGATCTCCAGCAGGAAGGCGATCTGCCGGGCGAGGCGCGCGTCGGTGATCCCCGGGGGCGGCTCGACCGGCCGTCCCGTCGGACCCGCGGGCTCGTCGCGGACGGGGGATGGGATCGTCGACACGTCGCTGCCTGCTCCTTCCCCGGTGCCCCGCCACGGCCGCCGCCCGACGCGGCGCCGCCTGGTCGGGGGGCATGGGCTCGACCGATCCTCCCAGACGGACAGGACGTACGGAACGGACGGGACGGACGGGACGGACGGGACGGACGACCGGGCATGGCGCCTCGCCGGCTCGGGTCGGGTGAAATCACCGCGTGAGGTAACGGGATCCGTGGGATACGTATACGCTCGGTGACCGTGACGGTTGTAGCGTCGCCGCCGCCTGCTCCCAGCGGAGGGCCGGATTCCGGGCGCCGCGGGGGCGTCCGGCGAGGGCGCGAGGGTAGGGCGTCCGGGGCGCCGGTCCCGCCCGGCCCGGGCTTGCTCCTCCGGGCCGCGCGGCTGGCGCGCACCGTCGCCGCGCGCTGCGATGCCGGCGTGCGGCTGGTCGGGCTGCTCGGCGTGCTCGTCGTCGCACTGGCCCTGTTCGGGCTGACCCTGCGCGGTGTCGTCGCCCACCGTCTCGACGCCACCGACGACCTGGTCACCCGGCAGGGGCGAGCGCTGGCCACGGCCCAGGAGCTGCGTGCCGCGCTGTCCCAGGCCGACGCCGCCGCAGCCGCCGAGCTGTTCGCCCCCGTCGAACTGCTGGTCGACAAGGGTGAGCCGGCGGCGGAGCTGCGGACCCGCTACGACGGGATCAAGGCCGGTCAGCCCTTCGAGGCGAGCGTGGCCGAGGCGGCCCGCGACGTCCTCGACCTGCGCCGCCTCGACCCGAGGCTGTGCGCCACGGATCCCGATCCCCGGCTCGGGCCCCTCGTCCCAGATGCGGCCGCTCCCGATCCGGTCGCCGCGGCGGGGGACGGCGACGTCGACAACGACCTTCTGATCGCCCCGGACGGGCCGGTCGACGGGTCGGACCAGGCCGGCGGGATGGAACCACCCTGGTCCGACCCGGGGGGTGCGGATGCGTCCGGCGGTGTGCGACCGGCGGGCGGGCTCGGCGCCGCGGGAGCCGGGGGCGCGGCGGGCGGCTCGTCGGGGGGGTCGTCGGGGGGCGGGGCGTCCGCGGCGTGCCCCCTGGACCTGCTGGCCCAGGGCATTCCCGTCTACAACGGGATGGTGGAGCGGGCCCGGGCGAACAACCGCGCGGGCCTGTCCGTGGGCGAGGCCAACCTGCGGGCCGCCTCGACGATGATGCGCACCGAGATCCTCCCCTCGACCGAGGTCCTCGTCGCCCGCTACGCCGCCGCCGTCGACCTCGCCTACCAGCGGGCGACCGGTTCGCAGGGGGAGTGGGCCATCGTGATCACCGCCGGCTTCGCGCTGGGCTCGCTGGTCGGCGTGCAGTTGCTGCTGGTACGTCGCACGAACCGGTTGATCAACCCGGGCCTGGTGGTCGCGACCGGCGCGGTGCTGGCGGCGGTCGTGTGGACGGCGGTGGCGTTCGGCACCCAGCAGACCCGTCTGGACACCGCGCGCGATGCCGGCTATCGGCAGATGACGCTGCTCACGCGGTCGAAGACCCTCGCCCTGGAGGCCCGGGTCGACGAGAACCTGTCGCTGACCGCGTTGGGTAACGGCGTCCGCTTCGACGAGCACTTCGCCTGGGTGACCCGGGGGCTGGGCTTCGACTCGGCCGGTGACCGGCTGCCGCCCGAACCGGTCACCCGCCGCGGGTCCCTCGTCGTGGCTCTCGACAGCCGTCAGGGTGCCGACCTGCCACCCGGGTTGGAGGCGGACCTGCGTTCCTGGCTGCGGGTGCGCGACTCCGTGGTGCGGCTGCTGGCCTCCTCGCCCGACTCGGTCGTGGCCGCCGCCCACGGACCCGGGGACGTCGGCTCGTCCGCCGGTGGGGATGCGCGCTCGTCCGACACGTTCGGCGAGGCCGTCACCCGCACCCTCGGGCCGAGCACGGCCGCGTTCACCCGTTTCCTCGGCAAGCTGGACATGGCCGTCGACACCGCCCGCGGTCGGTTCGAGGGCGACGTGCGCCGGGCCGCCGACGCCCTGCGGGCCCTGCGGCTGGCCGGCCCGGCCCTCGTGCTCGCCGCCATCGTCGCCGCCGCGGCCGGCATGTGGCCGCGACTGCGGGAGTTCCTTTGAGCCCCCGCGACGGCGCCGCCCGCCTGCGCCGCCGTGCTCGCCTGCGCCGGGGTGCCCGGCTGGTCGCCGCGGGGCTCGCCTGCTGCCTGGCCCTGCTGGGCAGTGCCGGCTGCAGCACGGCGCGCAGCCCGCTGCCGATCGAGGCCGGCCCGCTGCCGCGTTCCCCGGCGCCGCCGGCCGAGCCGACGCCGGCGCCGGCCGGGGCGGTCAATCCGGACGGCACCTGCCGCCAGGACGGCCGGCCGGTGCGCTCGACACTGCCGCCGCTGGACCCGATGCCGGCACCGGGTCGCATGCCGGCCGGCAGCCGGATGCGTGCGATCGCCCAGGACCGGGGCTACCTGCGGGTCGGCATCGTCACCGACGCACCGCCCGCGGGGCTGATGAACTGGCGCACCCTGCGGCTGGAGGGGTTCGACGTCGGCATCGCCCGCGCCGTCGCCGCGGCGATCTTCGGATCGGACGACGTCGACGACCACATCCAGTTCCGGGCGGTCACCACGTCGGAGCGGGAGGACCTGCTGCGATCCAACATGGTCGACATGCTCGTCGCGACGATGACCATCACCTGCGAGCGCAAGCGGCAGGTCCGGTTCTCCAGCGTCTACTACGAATCGACGCTGCGGCTGCTGGTCCGCCAGGAGGCGGGCTTCACCGGCATCGCGGACCTCGCCGGCCGGCCGGTGTGCACGTCGGCGGGCAGCACGGCCAGCGAGAAGCTCGTGCGGCTGCCGGCGCCCGCCCCGCGCGTGGTGACCCGCTCCCGCATCGCCGACTGCCTGGTCGCCCTCCAGCACGGCGACGTCGACGCGATCGTCGGCGACGACGTCCTACTCGCCGGGCTCGCCGCCCAGGACCCGTACACGACGGTGCTCGGCCCGCAGGCGTTCGGGGCGGCGTTCGCGGCCGGCGGGCGGCTCGACGAGCCCTACGGCATCGCGATGCCGATCACCGGGGACAGCGCGGGGGACGACGGGTTCGTCGCGTTCGTCAACGGGGTGCTGCGGCAGATCATGCTTGACGGCACCTGGTCACGGCTGTACGATGAGTGGCTGCGTCCCGGGTTGCGCGTCCCCGGCCGGCCGCCGCTGGCCGTTGCCGACACCCCCTGAGCCCGGCGGGCGCCGGGCCGGGCACCCGGATCGGCCGGGCGGGTCGGAGGGTCAGAGGAGCGTGCGGGGGCGGGCGTGGTTCGCCCGGTCGACGAGCCGGACCCGGCTGGCCCGATCGGGGGTCAGCCGGGCCATCTCCCGGTAGGTCTCGGCCAGCCCGAACCTCAGCTCCCGCTCGACCATGGCCCGACCGAGCAGGGTCGGGGACCGCGGCGAGTCGGGCGGTGGGTGGCCCGCGGGGACCAAGGCCAGGGCGGCGGTGAAGATGTCGCGGCGCAGCTCGGCGCGGCGTCGTTCACCGAGGTCGAGCAGGGGGTCGGCCAGCAGCGCCGCGGCCCGCAGCAGCGCCGCGGACCCGGCCGCCGGGGAGTCCGTCCCGGGGACGCGGGCGACCAGGACGCCGATCATCCGCGCCCGCGACGCCGTGTAGGCGGAGGAGGAGCGGGGCACCCGCTGGTAGGCGTCGATCTTGCTGGTCGGGTCGGTCCGGCACCGCGCCAGCCCGAACGCGGCGCTGGTGACGCCGGGGTCGATGGCGCCGACGACGTCGAACAGCTCTCCCGCGCGCTCCCGGGCCGCCTGGCGCTCCCGTGCGGAGCCGGCGGTGGCCGCCACGTCGGCGAGGGCCGTCGCAAGGGCGAGACGGGGGGCGAGCTCCCCGGGAACCTGCGAGTACACCCGGTCGAAGGCCGCCGCGGCCAGCCCCGGCCGCCGCGCGACCAGGGCGGCCAGCCCGCGGTACCAGTCGATGCGCCACTCGCGGGGGGCCGCCGCGGCCGCGGTGTCCAGGGCGCGGGCCGCCTCGCCGAGCTGCCCGGCGCGGATTCTCGCCCGGGCCAGCGCCAGACGCACCTCCGTGGTCACCGGGACGATCGCGGCCAGCCGGGCGGCGAGCGCCGCCGGGTCCTCCTCCGGGCCGGCGGTCAGCGCCGGCGCACGCGGGTCGTCCTGATCGACCCGCAGGTCCGGCAGCACCTCCCAGGCGGCGGGGGGTCCGGCCGGGCCGGCCTCCCCGGTGGGATGCCCGGTCGCGTCGAACCATCGGCTCGCCAGCGGTGGAACCGGCCCCTCCGTCCGGGCGACGATCTCGTAGAGCACGCCGACCAGCTCGTCGGCCAGTTCGGTGACGCTCTGGAAGCGCCGCTGCGGGTCGGTCGCGGTGGCCCGGCGCAGCAGCCGGTCCAGCGACTCGAACTCCCGCAGCGGCAGGTGGGCGCGTCGCGGGGGCAGCACGTGCCGGTAGGCGTCGACGAACCCGGGGAAGCGGCCGAGGACGAGCCGGGCCAGGGTCCGGGCGACGGCGAAGGTGTCCGTCGTCACCGACGGCGCGGCCCGCTCGACGCCGCCGGGGCGTTCGCCGTCGTCGTCGAGCTCGGGCGCGCGATAGCCCGGTGTGGACAGGTAACCGGAGACCATGTCGTCCAGGCGGCGGGCCCCGCCGAGGTCGATGAGCTTCACCCCGGACGCGGTGACCATCACGTTGTCCGGCTTGAAGTCGCAGTAGACCAGGCCCATCCGGTGCAGGTGGCCCAGCGCGGGCAGCACCCGCAGCAGATAGCGCAGCACGTCCGCGGGGGGTGGTGGGGCGGGCCGCCCGTCCGGACCGGGCGGCCCGGTGTCGGCCAGCCCGGTCAGGGAGACCCCGGGCACGTACTCCATCACGATGTAGTCCTCGCCCTCGTGGGTGACGTAGTCGAGGATCTTCACGATCGCCGGGTGGGACACCGTGGTGAGGATGCGGCGCTCGCCCTCCGCGATCCGCCGGGCCTCCGGGTTGGCCGCGTCGAGCAGGCCCTTGAGCACCACCCAGGCCTGTACGTCGTCGCCGCCCAGATTGTCGTCCGTGGCCGCGTACACCCAACCGAGGCCGCCGTGGGCGATCACACCGTGCACGGTGTACCGGCCGACGCGTTCGCCGGGGCGCAGCTTGACGGTGAACGAGTAGCGGTGGCCGCACCCCCCGCACGTGCCCTCGAGCGCGACCGTTCCCGACTGGCCCGGACGGGCCACCGGCGCGCCGCATCCGGCACACTCCCGCAGCCCCACGGGCACGCTCGGCGCCTCCAGCAGCGGTGGGGTGGCACCGAGCGGTGGCCCGATCCGGCGGGGCAGCCGCAGCGGGTCGCGAGGAACACCGGGCGCGGGGCCCCGGCGGGGGGAGGAGATCGTCCGTGGGACCGGCACCGCACCGGCGTCGACGGCCCGCTCGCGGCCGTCCTCGTCGCCGTCTCCGGGCCGGGGCGAACCGGTGAAGCGAGCCCGGGTGGGCTCGGTCGGCTCGAGCCACCGGGCGGACCCGGCCGCGCCGCCGGTACGGCCGTCCCCCAGCGAGTCCGACCGATCCTCGCGATGGTCCCCGTCGGGCAGCGTCGCGTCGTCCTCCGCCATGCGTGCCTCTCCGTCGACGTCCGCGGCCCGGCTGGGGCGCTGCCGTGCCGTGCCCGTGCCGTCAGCCTGCCATGGGCCCGTCCGTCCGTCGTGGTGGAGCTCCCTTTACTCCTGACACGGATGGTTCGACCGTGGCGGCCCGACCGTGCCCCAGAGGTCGGCCGTATGCTGACGGCCTTCTGGACTGTGACCCGGGCATGTCCCGCTTCGTCGGCCGGAGCTCGCCCGGTGTTTGCACGGTTACGCGCGTGGGGTGTGGCGGTGAACAAAACCGGGACCGGTGGGATACCCACCGCATCACCCGGATTCCGGCCGGGCGCCCGACGAACCGTGCGCCGGGACCAAGGGCCCGGCTTCCCGGCGGCGCGTCTTCCGGGCGGCGGCCCCGGCCGGCCGGAATCGGCGGCCGCTGCGCCAGGACGGCGACGGCCGCACCGGGCGCGGGGAATCGCCCGCCGTCGACCCCGCACACGCCCGAGGGCCGACCGGATTGCCCGGTCGGCCCTCGAAGCAGCTCCCGGACCCGAGCGACGCCGCTGATGGGCGGGTCGCCGGGCGCAGGCTCAGCGGAGGTCAGTGGTGCACCGGCCGACGGTTGTGCACGGCCCGGTAGATCAGCAGCGCGATGATCGCACCGATGATGGAGCCGATCAGCCCGGAGGGCTGGAACGCACCCTCGTCGAAGTCATGGCCGAACAGGAGGTAACCGAGGAAACCACCGATGAAGGAACCGACAAGGCCCAGGACAATCGTCGCCGGAATGCTCATCGCATCGCGACCCGGAACCACCAGGCGGGCGACCGCGCCAGCGACGAGCCCAAGCAGAATCATGGTGAGGATGAACCAGAGCACGAGAGCCTCCGCAATTTTGCCGTGGCCGGCGGCGGTGCCGGGGTGCGCCGCTTTCCTGTTCGCCGGGATGATCGCGGGTTGTATCCCCGGTGCGGCTCCCGTCAAACTGGCCGATTTCGCAAAAGGTTCCCGGACGCCCACGGGTAAGTGAGGTCGAACCTTTTGGTCACCCCGTACGGCGCGGCGCGCGGGCCGACCACCGGCCGTCCTGCCGGCGGACCGCGATCGGATGGTCGAAGCAGGTGCTGACCAGCTCGGTGGTCAGCACGTCGTCCGCCCGGCCGGTCGCCAGCGCCCGCCCGGCGCGCAGCAGCATGGCATGGGTCGTCGTGACCGGCAGATCCTCCAGGTGGTGGGTCACCAGGACGCTCGCCAGCTCGCCGAACTCCCCGGCCAGCGTCTCGACGCTGGTCAGCAGCCGTTCGCGGGCCGCGACGTCGAGGCCCGTCGCCGGCTCGTCGAGCAGCAGCAGCCGCGGCCGGGGCACGAGCGCCCGCGCGATCAGCGTCCGCCCCCGTTCGCCCTGGGACAGGGTCGGCCAGCGTGCGTGCCGGATCGCGGCGATGCCCAGCAGCCCGAGCAGCTCCGCCACCCGCCGCCGCTGCGCCTCGGTGGGCTGCCAACGGGGAACGAGCTCGATCGAGCCGGTCGCCCCGGTCAGCACGACCTCCTCGACGGACAGTGGCGAACGCAGCGGATGGCGGGGGTCGACGTGCCCGATCCAGCCCCGCAGCGTCCGGACGTCGACCTGGCCCAGCCGGTGCCCGAGGACGTCCACGCTGCCGCGGGTGGGGTGGCGCACCGCGGCGCACAGGCCGAGCAGAGTGCTCTTGCCCGCCCCGTTCGCGCCGAGCAGGGCCCAGTGCTCGCCGGGACGGACCGTCAGATCGACGTCGGCGAGCAGCTCCCGGCCCTCGCGCACCAGGGCTACGCCCGCGCAGCGAAGCACCGGCGGTCCCGACCTCGGGCCGTTCGCGGCGTCGACAGCCGACCGGGGTGCCGGCGCCGCGCCGGTCAGGGCGCCGCCGGTCAGGGCGCCGCTGGTCGGGAGGCGGCTGGTCGGGAGGCGGCTGGTCAGGGCGCCGCTGGCGGGGACGCCGCCGTTCAGCGGTGCGTCGGCCGTGGTCATCGGGTCCGACCGTCGCCGCGATCGCGCATCGCGGCACGCACCTCCCGGGCGGCGTTGCGGGCGCGGTTCTTCAGCGGCCCGAGCGTGCCACGCAGCCGGTCCCCGCGGCCCCCGCCGCCCCGGGCGACGTCGGCGAGGTCCACCTCACCGAAGTCGTGGTCGGGATGGTCCGCCGCTCCCAGCCGCCAGTAGCCGCGGGTCGAGATCTGGCTGCGGTCCAGTCCGGAGCCGAGTAGCTGGCGGCGGATCCGGCGCACCGCCGAGGCCTCACAGGCGACCCAGGCCGCCGTGCCCGCCGGCAGGGCCGCCGCCGCGACGGACTCGGCGAGCAGCTCGCCGGCGACCCGCGTGCCGCGGTGCAGCCAGGTGACCGTGGCCGCCGCGTCGACCGGCAGGTCGCGGCGGCGCCCCGCGTCGCGGACCTCCGCCAGCACCGTGACGCGTTCCGGCGAGGGCAGCCGCTCGAGGATCGTCGCCAGCGCCGGCAGGCCGGTCTCGTCGGCGGCGAGCAGGTGATGGGCCGCGCCGGTGGGGACCTCGTAGCCACCCCCCGGACCGGCGATGGCGAGATGGTCCCCGGGCCGGGCCACGGCCGCCCACCGCCCGGCCGGGCCCCCCGCGTGCAGCAGCATCTCGACGTCCAGCTCAAGGGCGTCAGGGTCGAACCGTCGCGGAGTGTAGGTCCGGACCACCGGGCGGGGCTGCCCCGCCGGGAAGACCGGCCGCCCGTCCGGTCCCCAGGCCGGGACGGTCGGCTCCCGCTGCCCGTCGACCGGAAGGAAGATCTTGAGGTGATGCGCGGGCCGGGGCAGGGCGAACCCGGCCAGTGCGGGGCCGCCGAGGGTCACGGTGACCATGTCGTCCGCCAGCGGGGCCACCCGGACGACCTGTAGGCGCCGCGGGGCGGGGCGGGTGCGTCGCGAGCCCGGCGCGCCGGGGGTGGCGGGACCGGACGGTTCCGGTTCGGAGGTCGACATCGCCCTCGTGTCCTGCCTTCCTGACCGCGGGGGATCGGACGGGGGTCCGCGTGCCCCGGCGCCACGACCGGCGCGGCGACCGTGCGGTCGCGCACAGCGGCGACCACTCCGGACGAACCTACTTGCCTAGCCCGAATGGGGGTCGCTCCGTTCCTCCGGCCCCCGTGCTCACTCAACCCGCGAACCGATCCGGCCGGCGGAACGGCCCCGGGGTATGGCGCGTTGAGTCGGGCGGTGGACAGTGCACCTGTCGGTCCCGGGAGTCGCCGATGACGTCGTCGTGTGCCGGGGGCCGCCGGGCCCGCGCGCGCCGGTACCTGATGTGCCGGCCGACCTACTTCGACGTCCGCTACGCCATCAACCCGTGGATGGACCCGCACCGCCCGGTCGACACCGCGCGGGCCTGCGCGCAGTGGGAGACGCTGCGTGCGCTGTACCGCGACCTCGGGCACACCGTCGAGCTGATCGATCCGCTGCCGGGCCTGCCCGACATGGTCTACGCGGCCAACGGCGGGCTCGTCGTCGGCGGCCGGGCGCTCGGGGTCCGGTTCCGCCATCCCGAACGGCGCGGCGAGCAGGAGCCCTACCTGCGACGACTGGTGAGACTGGCCCCGGACGGGGTGCACCGCCCGGCGTTCTGCAACGAGGGCGAGGGCGACTTCCTGCCTGTCGGCGAGATGATCCTGGCCGGCACCGGGTTCCGGTCGGAGCCGGCCGCGCATGTCGAGGCGGCGCGCGTCCTGCGCCGCCCGGTGCACTCGCTGACCCTGGTGGACCCGCGTTTCTACCATCTCGACACCGCGCTGTGCGTCCTCGACGATGATCTCGTCGCCTACCTGCCGGCGGCCTTCGACGAGGCCGCCCGCCGGCTGCTCGCCACCCTGTTCCCGGACGCGATCAGGGTGAGCGAGGCCGACGCGGCGGTGTTCGGGCTCAACGCCGTCAGCGACGGGCGGCACGTGGTGCTCTCCGCCGCCGCCGAGGGGTTCGCCGCCGAGCTGCGCGACCGAGGGTTCGAGCCGATCGGGATCGAGTTCGACGAGCTGCGCCGCGGCGGCGGCGGAATCAAGTGCGCCACCCTGGAGATCCGCGCCTGAGCGCGGGCACGCGCCGCAGCACGGGTGTCCGGTTGGCCGGCACCCGCCCCGCCACCCGCCCCGCCCGCGCCCGGTGGGGCGGGGGTGTCCTCACCCGGTCGCGGCCTGGCCGCCGAGGGCGCGGGCGAGGCGGGCCATCCCCTCGGCGATCCGCGCGGGCGCGTGCGTGGTGAACGACAGTCGCAGCGCCGCCGGGTCCGGCGCGCCGGCGAAGAACGGGGCGCCGGGGACGTAGGCCACGTCGTGGGCGACCACAGTGGGCAGCAGGGCGGTGGCGTCGTAACCGGCGGGCAGCCGAGCCCAGACGAACATGCCGCCCTCGGGCCGGTTCCAGGAGCTGCCGGCCGGCAGCGCCGCGGCGAGCCCGTCGAGCATCGCGTCGCGCCGCTCCCGGTACACCGCGCACATGCGGGCGATGTGGGCGTCGGGGTCGGCCTCGGCCAGGTAGCGGGCGGCGGCCGCCTGGTCGACGGTCGAGGTGTGCAGGTCCGCGGCCTGCTTGGCGATCACGCAGGCGCGCCGCAGCGCCGCCGGCGCGCGCAGCCAGCCCAGTCGCATGCCCGGAGCCATGGTCTTGGAGAAGCTGCCGAGCAGCACCGTGCGGTCGGCCGCGGCGGCGTACGAGGCGATCCACGGCTGCGCCGTCCCCTCGTAGCGCAGCTCGCCGTACGGGTCGTCCTCGACGATCCACAGGCCCTGCCGGGCGGCGACCTCGGCGACGGCGCGGCGGCGGTCCGCGGCCAAGGTGCGTCCGGTGGGGTTCTGGAACGTGGGCACCAGGTACAGCAGCCGGGGGCGCTCCCGGGCGACGAGGTCGGCCAGCCGGTCGGGGATGATCCCCTGGTCGTCGGTGGGGGCCGCGAGCACCCGGGCCCCGGCGAAGCCGAAGCACTGCAGCACGGCGAGGTAGGTCGGGTCCTCCACCACGACGGCGTCCCCGGGCTCGAGCAGGGCGGCGGCGAGCAGCGTCAGGGCCTGCTGGGAACCGGTGGTGACCAGCAGGTGGTCGGGCTCGGTCGGCAGGCCGCGCCGGGCCAGGCGCGCGGCGATCGCCGTCCGCAGGTCGGGGTCCCCCTCGGTGGTGGAGTACTGCAGCACCCGCCGCGGCTCGTCGGTGAGCACCTGGTCGTAGGCGCGCCGGATGCCGTCGGCGTCGATCAGCTTGGGGGCCGGCAGACCGCCGGCGAAGGAGATCACCTCCGGCCGGGCGGTCAGGGCGAGGATCTCGCGCACCGGGGAGGTGCGCACCGCGCGGGCTCGGGCGGCGAGCTGCGGCGGGGCGGCGGCGGTCGTCATGGCGGCTTCTCGATTCCTTCTGCGGACGGGTGGGCGCGGCAGGGTGACGGTGGGGGCGGGCGCCCCAGCCTGCGCCGGGTTGCCATCGGCGTCGGCCGTGATCCGACCGCGGGCGTGCGGTCGAACCGCCGCCCGGTCGACTGCGCGGGTGGTCGCGGGGGCGGCGGGATGGCGGGTGTCGGGGTCGACGGCCCGCCCGCCAGGCCGGGTCGCGGCGGCGGACGGGCCGTCAGGGTCCCCGACGCCGGCCGACTGTCTCGGCCCGCCGGGGACACCGACGGGGGTGTCCCCTCAGGGGGCCTCTCCCGCTAGGTATCCCACCATCTGGGTATCCCACCATGTGGACTGGATCTCCCAGATACTGGACTTCTCCATGGTAACAACCCCGCCGGCCCACCCGTCGCCCCGTCCGTCCCGGCTCCCGGCCGCCCCGAGGCGCCCGGCGGGCCCGCCGGGCGCCTCGGGGCGGCCGGCGCGGCGAGATCCGCAGAAGCCATTGCGACCGGCCGCAACGAACCGTCGATGAACCCCCAATGGACCCGGAAGTAGCACAATGGAATTTGCTCGGTCGAAGGTCGTGTATCCGGCCTTGAACGAGGAACACCGAGGGCCGGGCATGCCCGAGAGAAAGTATCCGAGTGCAGACGGGGGGAAACCCGGCATGAAGGCTACATATGAGGCACCGGCCCTGCAGGCCCAGGGATCGTTCCGGCAGGCGACCGGTTTCGTCGGCTTCTTCGTCGGCGGCTGGGGCGGCGGCTGGAGCAGCTGGGGTGGCTGGGGTGGCTGGGGTTGGAGCCGCTGGGGCCGCGGAGGCGGCGGAGGCGGCTGGGGCGGTTGGGGTGGCTGGGGCGGTTGGGGCTGGTAGCCCTCGGCTGACTCGCCGCGACCTGCGGCAGTCCCTCGGCCGGCCAGGCCGTCGCCGGTAGTCCGGCAACGTTCCAACCAACTGTCACGACACCCACCATTCAGTGCTGTTCTGCTAATCCGGGGACGAGGTGGCGACGTACCGATCCGGTCGACCGTCGCCATTTCGTCGTTCTCGGATGGCGGCGGGCGGCGCGGAACAGGGGGTGCGGATCCGGAGGACTCGGTATGCGCGTCGTCTGCGTGGGCGGTGGACCGGCGGGGTTGTACTTCGCGATCTCGACGAAACTGCGCAATCCCGCACACGAGGTCACGGTGATCGAACGCGACCCGCCGGGAGCCACCTACGGCTGGGGGGTCGTCTACTGGGACAACCTGCTCGACGTCTTCTTCCGCAACGATCCCCCCAGCGCGCGCCACATCCGGGCGCAGTCCACCCTCTGGCAGGAGCAGCGCATCAGCGTCGCGGGGGCGGGCGCGGCCTACCTGGCCGGATACGGCTTCAGCATGCAGCGGGCGGTGCTGCTCGACATCCTCGCGCGGCGCGCCGTCGAACTCGGGGTCAGGATCTCCTACCGCCACGAGGTCGACGATCCGCGTGCGTACGCCGACGCCGACCTGATCGTGGCCGCTGACGGCGCCAACAGCCGGGTGCGCCAAGGGGGCGGGAACCCGTTCGGGACCCGCGTCGCGACCGGGAGCAACCCCTACATCTGGCTGGGGACGGACAGGTTCCTCGACACCTTCGCCTTCGACTTCGAGCGGACCTCGGCGGGCTGGATCTGGTGTCACGCCTACCCGTCCAGCGCGGGCCTGAGCACGTGCATCGTGGAATGCACCCGGCGGACCTGGGAGGGGCTCGGCTTCGGCGAGCGTGGCGACGCCGACACGCTGCGAGAGTTGGAGGAGATCTTCGCCGAGCCGTTGGACGGCCACGGCCTCATCAGCCAGTGTCGCGGCCGGACCGCGCGCTGGCAGCGCTTCACCGAGATCTCCAACGAGCGCTGGTACCACGACAACGTCGTGCTGCTCGGGGACGCCGCCCACACGACCCATTTCACCCTGGGATCCGGGACGGCGTTGGCGATCGTCGACGCGGTCATGCTCGCGCAGATCCTCGACGACAACGACGACGATCTGACCGCCGCGCTGCGGTCCTTCGACGCCCGGGGTCGCCTGGCGCTGCGCCCGGTGCAGGCGGCGGCGCGGACCAGCATGACCTGGTTCGAGCAGGCGGACCGCTACCTCGACCGGGCCGGCGACCGGGACGGCGACGAGCAGCGCAACGAGGAGGGCGGCCGGGACGGCGACCGGGGCGCGGTGTCGTTCGCCTATGCGATGGCGGGGCGCCACGGCCCGCAGCCGCCGTGGCGCTACCGAGTGCACCGTGCAACCCAGGTCCCGGTGGTCCGCCGGGCGATGCGCGGCCTGAACTCGGGCGGCCGGTGGTGTCTGGCCCGCCGCCGGGGGGAGCCCGTGCCGTCGCGGGCCGAGCAGCCCGAGCAGGCGGCTCGATGACGACCTGCCTCGCCGCCTCGGACTACTCAGAGCAGGAGAGCCACCCGGTCACCCTCGAGGACGGCGGCGTGCGCGCGCCGTGGCGCCAGGCAGTCACCGACCCGGTGTAGCTCGAACGGGGCATCCACCCGCAGCGTGGACCACAAAGTGTCCTCTGCTCGGGGGGGTTCGGTATGGACCACCCAGTCCACCGCGTGTCGCCGCACCGCCCCGGTGGGATGGTGCGTGACGCTCACCGTCAGCCCGTCCACATGCCCGGCGTGCCCGGAGCGGCCGGACGTATCCGGTGGATCGGGCGGAGCGGATCTGTGCGGATCCGGGTCGGTGTCGCCGACGGCCGTCACGACGAGATCGCCGGCCTGCCGGACGCCGAGGGCGGCCGCTCGCCGGTTCCACCGCTCCAGGTCCAGGGTGAGGCCGAGATCCTGGCCGACGACCATCGCGTCGCTGATCACCGTCACGTCGGCGCCACGGGCGGCGAGCAGCTCCGCCACCGACGGGGCCTGGTGGAACCCCGTGCTGTCCACCACGAGCACCCGCCCGCGCGGGCGGGCCGCGCCGGTCAGCACCTCTCGCACGCCGACGATCCGTGGATCGTCACCCGCCCAGTCGGGCCGGGCCGGCCGGGATCCGGTGGCGAGGACGACGGCGTCGGGGCCGGCGGTGTGCAGCAGATCGGCGTCGGCGACGGTGTCCAGCAGCACCTCGACGCCGAGCCCGCCGAGGCGGGCGGCGAGGTCGTCGACCAGTGCGCGTAGCGCGCTCCGGCCCGGCAACCGCGCGGCGAGGCGCACCTGGCCGCCGAGCCGGTCGCCACGCTCGACCACGGTGACGCGGTGCCCGCGTCCGGCCGCGGTGACAGCGGCCCGCAGGCCACCAGGGCCGCCCCCCACGATGAACACCCGCCGTCCGCGCCGGCGCGGCGGCGCCAGCGGCACCGCCTCCCGGCCCGCCCGCGGGTTGACCAGGCAGCCCAGCCAGCGATTGCGGCCCGTCCGGCCCACGCACTCCTGGTTGCAGGCCACACAGGTACCGCCCTCGCGCCGCTCGCCCTGGTCCCGCTCGCCCTGGTGCCGGTCGTCCTCGCGCCGGTCGTCCTGGTCCCGCTCGCTCTTGCGTTGGCGGCCGTCGACGTCGCGGTCGCCCCGGCCGTCGCCTGCGCCCTCCTCGCGTCCGCCCCGGCCCCGGTCTCCTGCCCGGGCCGTCGCGGCGAAGGCGGGGTCGGCGATCTGGCCGCGGACCACTCCGACGAGATCGGCGTGACCGGCGGCCAGGACCTGCTCGGCCTGCGCCGGGTCGGTGAACCGGCCGACGGCGACGACCGGCAGGTCGACCGCCGCCCGGATCGCCGCGGCGATGTGCGCCGCGTAGCCCGGGCGGACCTGCATGCTCGGCACGATCAGCGGCAGCGTCGAGGTGGCCACACCGATGGCCGTGTTGAGGTAGTCGACCGCGCCGGTGGCCTCGACCATCGCCGTGACGGCGACCGCCTCGTCGAGGATGATGCCCCCCTCGATCCCGTCGTCCCCGCACAGCCGTACGCCGAGGACCCGGCCGGGGCCGATCGCGGCCCGCGTCGCCTCGATGATCTCCAGTAGCAGTCGAGCCCTGTTCGCGAGCGAGCCGCCGTAGCGGTCGGTGCGCCGGTTCGTCGCCGGGGCCAGGAACCCACGGATGAGGGAGCTGTGCGAACCCTGCACCTCGACGCCGTCGAACCCGCCTGCCACGGCGTGTGCGGCCGTGCGGGCGAAACCGGCGACCACGTCGGCGATCTCGGACTCTGTCAGTGCCTTGGGCACCTCGCGGAACATCGGGTCCGCCACCGCGCTCGGCGCCCAGACGGGCAGCCGGGTATAGGTCGAGGCGGACTGCCCACCGTTGTGGTTGAGCTGGGCGAGGACCGGAACCCCGTGCGCGTGGACCGCGTCGGCGATCCGCCGTAGGCCGGGGATCACCGCCGGGTCGAAACCGCGGATCATCTTCTCGTAGGGGCGGTCGCCCGGGTGGGTGGTGAGCTCCTCGGTGATGACCATCCCGGTTCCGCCGGCCGCCCGGGCCGCGTAGTAGGCGGCGTGGCGTGCGTTCGGCAGACCCTCGTCGGCGTAGTTCGTCAGGTGCGCACAGAACACGATCCGGTTGCGCAGTGTCAACGGCCCGATTCGCCGAGGGGTGAACAGGCCGGGAGTTTCCCCCGTCCCAACCCCGCCGGGCCCGTACCTCTGCGACCTCTGTGGTCCCTCCGGCCTCTGCGACCTCTGTGGCCCCTGTGGGCCGCCCGCGGCATCATCCGTCCGGGTGGGCCGATCATGGTCAGAGCGGGGGATGCCATGGTCCGCCCGGAGGGAGCCGGGCCGACCGACGTCGATCTCCAGCGCTCGGCGACGGCCTTCGAGGACGGCCGTCAGGATGGTCCGTGGCGCGACCGTGTCCCCCGCTCGGGGCAGGTCCGGGCGGTGGGTGTGCAGGGTGTCCCGCGGCAGCCGGGGACCGCAGTCGATGACGGCGGCGCAGCCGAGGATCCGCCGCTCGGACGTCCACACGTCCTCCAGCACCAGACCGCCCGAACCGATCTCGCGCACCCGGGACCGCACCTGCCGCCGGACCCCGGCGCGGGCCAGCCGCACGTTCGCGGGCGCGAGATCGCCGGCGGCGAGACGGGCGCCCACCACCGGGTCGGGCGTCACGATCGTGACCGGCCGGCCGAACTCGGCCAGCCATTGCGCGGTCGCCACCCCCACGGGTCCCCCGAGCGGGTCATGCACGACCACCGGCCCCGGAGGCAGGACCGCCGGCCCCGCCGCCAGGACGTGGACCACGTCGAGGACCTTGATCGTCGCGGCGGCGTCGGGGGCGGGCAGGTCGGTCCGCGCGGCGGGGGGCGCCGGGACCGAGCCGGTGGCGAGCAGCACGGCGCCGCCGGTCGCCCGGTGCTGGTCGATCTCCTCGATGCCGATATCGGTGTTCAGGCAGATCCGAACCCCGAGCCGGCGGCACTCGGCCGCCCACCAGTCGGCCAGCCCGGCGAGCCGGTCGCGCCCAGGGCCACGCGCGGCGATCCGCAGCGTCCCGCCGAGCCGGGCGCCGCGTTCGGCGAGTCGGACCTGGTGCCCGCGGGTGGCCAGCACGCGCGCGGCCTCCAGTCCGGCCGGGCCGCCGCCGACGACGAGGACGTCCACCGGCGCCGCGGCGCGACCGCGGGGCCGGGGTTCGACGGTCTCATGGCCGCTGGCGGGCTCGCCGATGCAGCTCACGACCGGGTTGCGGACATCCCGGACCTGGCAGGCCTGGTTGCACAGCACGCAGGGACGTATGCGGTGGCCGTGGCCCGCGCGGACCAGAGCCACCAGGTCCGGCTCCGCGATGAGGGCGCGCGTCATCTCCACGACGTCGGCGGCCGCGGTGTCGAGGGACTGCTGGGCGTCGGCGGCGTCCACCACACTGCCCTGCAGGACGATGGGCACCCGCCCGTCGGCGGCGCGGCGCATCCGGCGGGCGAGATCGGTGTTGAAGGCCGGTGGGGTGGCCGCGTCGGGTCGGTACGCGCCCGTCGCGAACGGGCCGCCACGGACGACGACGAGCAGGTCGACGAGGCCGGCGAGCGCGCCGACGTGGTCGGCCGCCAGGTCCGGGGTGATGCCCGCCCAGGGTGCCGACTCGTCGCAGCACAGCCGGAGGCCGAGGATCCGCGCGTCGCCGATGGCCGCGCGGACCGCCCTGAGGATCTCCCGGGTCAGGCGGAGCCGGTCCCGGCCGTAGTCGTCGGCACGCCGGTTCGTCAACCCCGAGTGGAACTGCCGAAGCAGGGAGAACACCCCGGCGTCGATCTCCACTCCGTCGAGCCCGGCCGCCACCGCCCGGTCGGCCCCGGCGGCGAAGCCCGCGACGATGCCCGCGATCGCGCTCTGGTCCAGTTCGGCGGGTACCTCGCGGCTCACCACATCGGCCACCGGGGAGGGGGCCCACAACGGCTGCTGCGACCATGCGCTCGACCCCTGGCCGCCGGCATGGCCCAGGCCGGCCAGCAGCACGGTCCCGTGCGGGCGGACCGCCTGGGCCACAGCCGCCCACCCGGACCCGCAGTCGGCGGCAAGCGGGGCCCGTTCGTAGGGCCAGTCGTCGGGGGTGACCGAGGCGGTCTCGGTGACGATCACGCCGGCGCCGCCCGCCGCCCGCCGCCCGTAGTAGGCGACATGGCGCTCGGACAGCGCCCGCCCCCGGCCCAGGTTGGTCTCGTGCGGTCCGAACAGGACCCGGGAGGGCGCGCGCCGCCCGCCGCGCAGGACGATCGGCTGACTCAGCCGGGTGGGTGGGTCCACCGCGCGGACGGGCGGTGCGCCCGCCGGTTTCCCGGGCCGCATCGATCTCCTCTACGGTGATGGTGGGTAGCGGGCGGGGTGCGGCCTGGGCGCGGCAGGTCCGGTGTGCCGGCGACGCGGGCCGACCGGGCGTCGCCCGCCGCCTCGAACATTAATGGCACTCGGTGCCGAAAGTGAAGTGAAGTGGGGTGAGGGGCAAGTGATGCCCCCCGTTGTGAGCATGGGCGCCGACGGTCGACGCACCGGCCGCCGGCCCGCCACCAGCGCGGCGGAGCTCGAACACCTCGCCCTACAGATCTTCACCGAACGTGGGTTCGAGGAGACCACCGTCGACGACATCGCCCGCGCGGCCGGGATCGGGCGGCGCACCTTCTTCCGCTACTTCGCCTCCAAGAACGACGTCCCCTGGGGTGACTTCGACGGCCAGCTCGAGGTCATGCGCGCGTCGCTGGCATCCGCCGCGGCGGGCGAACCGACGGTTGCCGTGCTGCGCCGGGCGATTCTCGACTTCAACACCTATCCGCCCGCGGAGGGCGCCTGGCTGCGCCGCCGGATGACGCTCATCCTGCGCACCCCGGCCCTGCAGGCGCACTCGACGTTGCGCTACGCGAGCTGGCGCGGCGTCATCGCCGAGTTCGTCGCCCGCCGGGTCGGTCAACCGGCGGACGCCCTGACGCCGCAGGCGGTCGCAGCCGCGCACCTGGGGGTCGCGGTCACCGCGTACGAACAGTGGCTGCGGGAGGAGGGCACGGACCTGGTCGCGATCCTCGGCGAAGCGCTCGGGCTGCTTGCGACCGGTTTCGCGGCCTTCTGAGGGCTGGGGGGCCGTACCGCCCGGCGGCGCTCCGCCCGCGCGCGTCGCGACAAAAAGTAGTCACATCATTGCGGTGAGCGGTGGCGCTTCGGCGTGGAAGCTGCGAGGCTGTGCATCCATCGACGCAGTCCGATGACTCTTCGGAGTCGACGGCCGGCTGGTTGACGGGGAGGAAGCGCTCCATGGCAAGCACGAGCTCCAGGAACGGCGCCGAGCCGAGCAGCGCTGGTACGCGCGAGAACACCATCGCCGGGACCTCGGCGACCTCCCTGTATCCCTCGGAGTCACCTGCCGGCGGCGCCTCGTCGTCGGGCGATGGCGGCTTGCGGCTGGGCCCGGCGTCTGCGGGGGCATCGGCATCGCAGGCCGGTTCGGCCGGCACGTCTCCCGGCGCGACTGGCACAGGCACCACGGGCGTCGGCTTCGCCACGTCCGGTTCCGCCACGTCCGGTTCCGCCACGTCCGGTTCCGCCACGTCCGGTTTCGCCACGTCCGAATCTGCCACGCCCGAATCTGCCACGTCGGGCTCCTCCACGTCCGCGCCCGCCACATCCGGCTCCGGCGCGTCCAGGACGTCCACCGCCAAGACCGGCACCGCGAAGAGCGGCACCGGCAGGACCGCCACCGAAGAATCCACCGCGGCGAAGTCCAGCACCGCCAAGTCCAGTTCCGGGAAGGTGGGAGAGTCGGGGCCGGCGAGCGCGAAGTCCGCCGCCACGCGCGCCAGCTCCACCCGGGCGAGCACGACTCGGGCAGCCTCGGGCCGCCGGTCCGCCGCCTCGGCGGCGCCGACGGGATCGGCCTCCGTCGGGACGACCACCGGGACTGCGGGACGGGCCGCGGGCACCCCGTCGACCACCGCGCGGGCGGGAGCCGCCCGAACGGGCCCCGCCAGCCGGTCGACGCCGAGCCGGGCGGCGTCCGGGCGCGGCACCGCGGCCTCGGCGGCCGCCGCCCCCCGGGGCACGGACAGGTCGGCGTCGGGCGAGGCCACCGCCGGCCGGTCGACGGCGGCTGGCCGGAGCACCACGAGCCGGGCTGCAAGCACCCGGGCCGGCGCGGCGACGCGTCCCGGGACATCGCGGGCCGCCGCGACCAGGCCGGCGTCGGGCCGGGTCACTGCGACGACGTCGGGCCGGGCCGTGAGCGGACGCGGCACCGTCCGGAAGGCCGGGGGCAGCCGGGTCACGGCCTCCTCCGCCGTTCGGGTGAGCTCCACCCCTGCGGGGGGTGTGGCGCAGACCCGTCGCCGCCGAGACACTCCGACCGAGCTGCGCACGGCGACTCTGCGACTGCCCTTCGTCACTGCCCACTTCGAGGTCTCCCCGCCACCCGCGCCGGGCGGCCAGGTCCGGTTGGGGCCGTTGAGCCTGCCCACCCCGGGTCGCACCGCCTACTACCTCGGCCTGGGCACTCTGGCCGTGGTCGAGCTGATCGAGTGGCCGGTGGCGTTGGCCATCGCCGCCGGCACCTACGTGGCCGGGCATGCGGTGGGACCGCAGGCTGCTCCTGCGCGGGAGCGGGAGGCCGAGGTCGAGATCAGCGCGGAGCTGCCAGTCGGCCTTGGCCCGCGTGGGCTGTGGCGTCGGTTCCGGCATGCCGAACACGGGCCGGGCGGGCTGTCCGACCGCAACGGCCACAGCGGGAACGGCCGCCACGAGCGTGGTTCCGGGGGACGTGGTTCAACGGTGCCTGGTTCTTCCCGACCTGGTCCTGAGCGACCTGGTCACAACGGTCTCGGCGGCGGCGGCGCCGCTCGGCCTCGCTCTCGGGGATAACCCCCGCGCGTGAGGCTTCCCGGCCCGGCCGCGGCCAGGTCTGCGGCGGCGGTGCTCGTCCGGACGCTGAGCGCCGAGCTGACCCGGCCGCAGCGGCGACCGCGGCGAGTGTGGACGAGGGACGGCGACGCGCATATCGAGGTTCATCCGCCGTGGCCCGAGGGTACGCAGCCGGATCCGGCGGTCGCCTACGTCCACCGGCGCCGGCTGCATCGCGCCGTCGTCGCCGCGCTGCATCGACTGGACGGCGTCGACTGGGCCGGGGTCGACGAGGCTCTGGGGCGGGTCCTGGTCAGCTTCGACTCCGATCGGGTGGACGTGGCGGAGCTGGTCGAGGCCGTCGCCGCGGCGGAGGCAGCCCTGCGCCAGGGCGCCCCCGGCGAGCCGGACCCGGACGGGGCGCGCGGGCGGGCCGCGCACCCGGGGGATCCGGGGCCGGTGGCGGCCGCGGTGATCGGACTCGGCGTGGACACCGCGGCGCTCGGCGTCACCGTGGCCGCCCGAATCTGCCGGGTGCCCGCCGTGCCCCGCGCCGCGGGAGCCGTGGTGGCGCTCGTGGATCATCAACCGTGGGTCCGGCGGGCGGTCGAACGCCGCCTCGGCCAGCATGGCGCCGATCTGATGATCGGCCTGCTCGGCGCGGGCGCGGGTGCGGTGACCCAGAGCCCGGACACCCTCGTCGTCGGCGTTGCCCACCGGGCGGCGGCCGTCGGCGAGCTGCTTGCCGAACGGGCGGTGTTCATCCGCCGGCAGTCCGACCTGCTGCGCCGCACCGCCCAGGCGGACCAGGTACTCGCCTCGCCCACGGTTCCGTCCGAGCCGGGCCGTGCGGTCCCTGACCGGCCAGCCCTCCCGGACATCCTGCCGCCGGTGGACCGGCCCGGTGCCGCGGCGTCGCCGAATGCTGCGGCGTCGCCGGGTGCCGCGGATCCGACGGTGTCGGGGCAGCCGCCGCCCGGCGGTCTGCCTGGCCCGTCCCGACTACCCGGCGAGCTCGGCGCCCGCGCGCGGGAACGTCGGCCCCGCCCGCTTCCCGCCGGCCCGATCGAGCGCAGCGCCGAGCGGATGGCCGCCGTCGGGCTCGCCGTCGGCGCGGCCGGCCTGCTTGCGGACGGCTCCCCGCGTATGGGCGGCGAGCTGGTGCTGGCGACCGTGCCGCGGGCGGCCCGACTGGGCCGGGAGGTCTTCGCGGCCACGGCGGCGCGCCGGCTGTCCGCTCGGGACGTGCTGACCCTCGATGCCGCCAGCCTGCGCCGGCTCGATCGGATCGACGCCGTCGTCGTCTGCGCACCGGTCCTGTTGGGACAGCGAATGCGGGTGCTGTCCGCCGCCGATGCGGCCACCTGGTCGCGGGCGGACCGGCTGCTCGACGAGGTGGATCCGCGGAGGGTTTTCCACCCGGGCGACGTCGTGGCGCGGGAGGGGGCCGCCCGGGTGGTGGCGATGCACGCCCACGGGCCGCGGTCGGCGCTGCACCCGGCCGGGCTACCCGTCGAGCTGCGCGCCGGCCGCCGCCGGGCGCGTGCCGTCGTCGGCGCGGAACTCGACGGTCTCGCCGAGGCGCTCCTGCGCGCGGCCCGGTCCTGCGGCACCGTCGTGCTCACCGCCCACGCCAGCACGGCCGAGCTCGCCGCGATCGTCGACACCGTGCTGTCCGCGGACACGCCTGCGGACACCGAGGTCTGGCGTTTGCAGGCGGCCGGTCGGGTGGTCGCCGCCGTGGCCGGGGGCGCGCGACCGGAGGCGCCGGCGATCGCCGACGACGCTGACGCGATGTTCTGCGCGGACGTGGCCATCGGGGTGGACGCCCCCGGTGCCCGGCCGCCCTGGTCCGCGGATCTGATCTGCGCGGACGGGCTCGCCGATGCCTGGCGGATCCTGCAGCTCCCGCCGGTCGCCGCGGCGGTCAGCAGCCGGTCGGCGACCCTCGCCCACTCCGCGTCGGCGCTGGCCGTCCTCACCACCATCGCCGGGCTGGGACGCGGGGACGCCGATGCGGGCCACGGCTGGGCGGCGCTGCTCCGGCCCGCGGAGCTTCTACGCGGCGGGCCGGTCAACGCCGCCGCGCTTGCCGCGATGGCCCTCGGCGCGCTCAGCGCGAGCCGCGCCGACCGGCGGAGCCCTCCGGCGCCCGTATGGCGCACCGACTGGCATGCCCTGTCGGCCGACACCGTGCGACGCCGCCTGGCCGCTGGTCCGCGGGACCCGGCGGGTCTGACCGTCGCCCGCACCGCCGAACCGGACTCCGCACGGCCGGTCCCGCCCGAGGGGACCATGCCCGTGGCCGCGCCATTCGCAGGTCCCTCGCCGGCGGGCCAGCCGGCTGCGAGGAACTTCGACTCCCCGACCTCCGGAGGGGCCCTGGGCTCGATGGTGTCCAGCGTCCGCGGGCTCCCCGGCGCCGTGCTCTCGGACCTGCGCGATCCGCTCATCCCGGTGCTTTTCGTCGGGGCCGCCGCGAGCGCGGTGCTCGGGTCGACGGTCGACGCGGCACTCGTGGCGGGCGTGTCGGTCGCCAACGCGGTGGTCAGCGGGACGCAGCGGGCCAGGGCCGAGGCGGTGATGCGCCGGCTGGTGGCCCGGCACACTCCGCTGGCCCGGTTGGTGACGACGGCGGGGACCCTGCTCGTCGACGCGGGCGACCTGCGCATGGGCGACCTCGTCGAGGTGCGTGCCGCCGACGTGGTGCCCGCGGACGCCCGGCTGGTCCATGCCGAGTCCCTGGAGGTCGACGAGTCCTCCCTGACGGGGGAGTCTGTGCCCGTCCTGAAGGACCTCGCCCCGACTCCGGGCGCCGCGCTCGCCGAGCGGCGCAACATGCTCTACGAGGGGACGACCGTGCTTGCGGGGGCCGGTCGGGCGGTGGTGGTCGCCGTCGGCGCTGCGACCGAGGCCGGTCGGGCGGGGCAGGCCGCGGTCGGCCACGACCGCCCGCAGGGTGTGCAGGCCCGGCTCGCTGATCTGACCCGGCTGTCGATGCCGCTCACCGCGGTCAGCGGGGCCGCCGTGGCTGGCCTGTCCTGGCTGCGCGGCACATCGTTGCGGTCCGCCGTCAACGCCGGGGTGGCCGTGGCGGTGGCCGCGGTCCCCGAGGGGCTTCCGCTGGTCGCCACCGTCGCGCAGATGGCGTCGGCGCGCCGCCTGGCCCGGCTCGGAGTGCTCGTCCGCTCCTCTCGCACCGTCGAGGCCCTCGGCCGTGTCGACACCGTGTGCTTCGACAAGACCGGCACCCTCACCGAGGGGCGGCTGGTGCTGCGCGACGTCGTGGTCCGCGCGGGCGTGGCGCGAGGAGGGTCGGGCGGTGCCGCAGGCGTGCCAGCCGCCCGATGGCGGCGGGTCGCCGCATCGGACCCGGCCGCGGCGGCGGTTCACCGGCTTGCGGCCGCGGCCAGTCCCGCGCCGGGTGGGCCGGTGCCGCACGCCACCGACCGGGCGGTGCTCGACGCCGCCCACGGGCTTCCTCCGCTGGGGGAACGCCTGGCGGAGACGCCGTTCGAGACCGCGCGTGGATACGCGGCCACGCTGCTGCGTGGCCCGGATGGGACGGAGGCGCTCGCCGTCAAGGGCGCCCCGGAGGTGCTGCTCGACCGCTGCGGGCTGGGGTCCGTCCGGCGGCGCGCGGCGGCGTCGGTCGCCGAGGACCTGGCCCGGCGCGGGCTCCGAGTCCTCGCCGTCGCCCGTGCGGACCACCCGTCGTCCGAGCGGACCTCGTCCGAGCGGACACTGCCCGAAGAGACGCCGCCGGAGCCGATGCCACCCGACAGGCCGTGGCCCCCGGGCAGGCACCCGAGATCGGGCCGGGGGAGCTCGGTGGGGGCGGAGCAGCTCCGCGGTCTGGAACTCGTCGGCTTCCTCGGCCTGGCCGACACACCCCGACCGTCGGCGGCCCCAGCCGTGCGCCGGCTGGTCGAGGCCGGGATTCGGGTGCTCGTCGTGACCGGAGATCACCCGGTGACCGCGGGCACGATCGCCGCCGAGCTCGGCGTCCCGGGGGCCGATCACGTCGTCACCGGCGCGGAGCTCGCGGCGCTCGGCGACGAGGAGTACGCGCGCCGGGTCGAGGAGGCGACGGTGTTCGCGCGCATCTCCCCCGAGCAGAAGGTGCGCCTCGTCCTCGCGCTGCGCCGGCGCGGCCACGTCGTGGCCATGACCGGGGATGGCACGAACGACGCCGCCGCGATTCGCGCCGCCGACGTCGGTGTCGCCGTCCGCGGCCACGGGTCGGCGGCGGCCACCGGCGCCGCCGACCTCCTGCTGACCGACGCCGACGTCACCCGCCTGGTCGACGCCCTCGAGGAGGGCGCGGGCATGTCGCAGGCGGTGACCGATGCGGTGTCCGTGCTGGTCGGCGGCAACGCCGGGGAGGTCGCGTTCACCGTTCTCGGCACGGCACTCGGGGGGACGGCGCCGTTGAATCCGCGCCAGTTGCTGCTCGTCAACCTGCTGACCGACATGGCCCCGGCGATGGCGCTCGCCGTCCGGGGGCGCGCACCGCAGGGCGGGCAGCCCTCCGCCGTCGGCGGCGCCGAGTCCGCCCGGACGGGTGGGGCTGTCGAGCGGGCGCTGCCCGGGACCGGCCCGGCCGGTCCGGGGGGTGTCCGCCGCGGCGGCGTGGCGGCGATCGACTGGCTCACCGGCCCGCTGCGACGCATCCTGCTGATCCGGGGCGGGACGACCGCGGGCGGAGCGAGCGCCGCCTGGCTGCTCGCCCGGCTGACCGGTACCCGGCGGCGCGCCTCGACCGTCGCGCTACTCGCGCTCGTCGGGGCCCAACTGGGCCAGACCCTGACCCTCGCGGGCCGGGATCCGCTGGTCATCACGACGGCGATCGCCAGCGTGGTCGCGCTCGCCGTGCTGGTCCAGACACCGGTGCTCAGCGCGCTGTTCGGGTCCCGCCCGGTCGGGCCGGTCGGCTGGTGCATCGCGCTGGGCGCCGCCGGCGCGGCCACCTTCGTGGCCTGGCGGGCGGCGAGGCGTCAGAGTTCCGAGAGGCCGCCCGGCCCGCATTGACCAGTCGGATCTGGGCTGACCCGGCCGAGGCGGCGGGTGTGTCGCCCGGCCGGGCCCGCCCTACCTCCGGCCGGGCCCGACCGGGCCGGGTCAGGCCGGACCGGGTCGAGCCGGGCCGAGCCAGACCGAGCCGGGTCAGGCTCGCTGGCCGGCCGGCACACCGAGCCAGCGGCGGACCAGGGTGGTCAGGACGAGGATCACGGCTGTCCCGACCACCTCGATGATCACTCCTGCGAGCAGATGGTTCATCATCGGACCTCCCGAAGCTGCCGTGGACGTGCTGCACGCGCGGATCCGACGCCGTCGGAGCGGCTCGGCCGCCCGTGTCGACGCGGATCAGGGCATGCGTCGACGGACCCCGCGCTCCGGTGACACCATGCGGTCCTAAGGTGAACGGAAGGCGAGATTCCCCGTTCGGCGGTGTGACGTGATGGTGAAGCCATCCGCGGTGAACGCCCGCGGACGGCGGCGGATGGACCGAGTCAGCCGGTCGGGTCCGGGACGTCGGACCGTGCGGCATCGGACCGTGCGGCATCGGACCGTGCCGCGAGCAGCGCGCCGACGGCGGCCAGGCCGGCCGAGACCGGGATGGCGACGGTCGCCGGCCGCGCCCCGGCGGCGTCCACGACCATTCCGCACAGCGGCGAGCTGACCGCCGCTCCGACGCTGGTGCCGGCGGTGAGCCAGGTGAAACCCTCGGTCCGCCGGGTGGCGGGGACCAGCCGCCCGGCGACGGTGTTTCCGAGAATCATCAGCGGGGCCAGCGGGAGGCCGGCGAGGCCGGCCCCCACGACGACCAGGACCAGCCGATCGGTGACCGGGATCAGCACCGCCGCCACGGCCAGCGCCAGGCCCGCGAGCGCGAACCGGCGCACCGGGTCGCCGCCGGCCGGGCGCGCGCCGTAGACCAGCCCGCTGAGCAGGCTCACCACGGTGATCAGGACGGGTAGCAGCCCGGCGCCGGCTCCCCAGCCATGCTCGCGGCCGAGCGCGATCAGAGCGACCTCACCGGCGCCGAAGAAGCCGCCGAGCCCGACGAATGCCATGATCACCGCCGGCATGCCGGGCAGCAGGACCACCGGCACGGATCGGCGGGCGGTCGTTGCGCAGGCGCCGGCTGTCGTACCCCTGTGGGCAACGGTTCCAGCGGCGGCCGAGGTGCTGGTGGCGGCCGAGGTGGTGGTGGCGGCCGAGGTGGTGGTGTCGGCCAAGGTGGTGGTGTCGATCGGGTTACTGGTGTCGGTCGAGGTTCCAGCGGCGACGGAGGTCGAGGTCACGGAGCCGGCCACTTCACCGACGCGCGGTGAGGTTCCGACGTCGGACGGGGCGCTGTTGCTGGTGCCAAGCGGGGTGCCGGTGCCGGGCGTGGTCCGGACGGGCCGGGGCACATCCGTGGCCGGGAGGGCCGCGAACAGCGGTACCGCCGTCGCCGCGCAGGCCAGGGCGACGATCAGCCCGGCGGGGGGCAGAGCACCGGCGAGCAGGCCGGCCGCGGCGGGCCCGAGGACGAACGACACCTCGTCCAGCACGGACTCCAGTGCGTAGGCGGACTGCAGGGTCGGCGAGCCTGCGAGCAGGTTCGCCCAGCGTTCCCGGGCCACCGCGCCGACCTGGGGCAGTGTCGCGCCGGTCAGCGCGGCCGCGGCCAGCATCACCACGGTCGGCGCCCGGACCAGCACCACCAGTCCGAACACGACGCCCACGAGGACGTGGAGGCCGGCGAGCACGAGCAGCACCCGGCGGGCGCCGGCTCGGTCGATGAGTCGGCTGATCACGGGACCCGTGAGGGCACCGGCCAGGGCCAGGGTCGCGCTGACGGCGCCGGCCTGGCCGTAGGAGCCGGTGACGTCCGCCACGAGCAGCAGGCTGCCCAGACCCAGCATCGAGACGGGTAGCCGCCCCACGAGTCCGGCCGCGACGCGCACCCACCCGCCCGGCTGGTCCAACAACATGCCGTAACCGTGGGTCGCCAGGCTGTCGGGAGCAGCGGGCGACACGGCCGGCCCTGGCAGTGCAGGTGTGGTCCGAACGGGCGAGGAGCCCGCCGGGATGGGCGGCTCGGCCGGCCTGGGGGAGGTCGGCCTGGGGGAGGTCACGTTGGGGGAGGAGGGGCGGTGCGCCGCACCGGCGTGGCTTCGCCGGCCGGGGCGGACCAGGCGGGGGAGGGCGGTCGCGCGCCGGTGGCCGGCGCCGGTGCCCGGCGTCAGACGCGGGGAGCGGCGGGATGGCGCGGTGAGGGGGTGGGGCACGTCCGGGGGGACGGCGGCGTCGTCGTGGGAAAGGTTCATGGATGCGTCCGCGGGCCACAGCGCGCAGCGGGCGCGAATCCGGCGGGGTGACGAAGCCCGGCAACGTCCGGCCCGGGGCGTGGACGCCGACGCGGCGACCGTCCGGGCTGCCGACGCGCGGCGAACGCGTCGACGACCGCCGCCCATACCGGCCACGACGGCGGGAAACCGGACGACGAGTTGCAACGCACCCTACCAGGCACGATGCTGACGATTCGGGCGCGTCGCCGCGACCGCGGGCCCGATGGCGGCCGTCGTCCCCGCCCTGAAGGCGTGCTTCGCGCTCCGCTAGCGTGAGGCGCGTGGAGGGGTGCAGACGGATGACGCGACCAGACCGGACCCGACGGGCGGGTGACCCGCCGACCGGCATGCAGTCCGGCCGCTGCAGGCACTCCGGCCGCTGCAGGCGCTCCGGGCACGGCTTGCAGTCCGGGCGCTGTGGGCCCGCGGGCTCCAGCCGGCGCCCATGAACTATTTCGAGGGCACGGTTCTCGGGCTGGTCCAGGGGCTGACCGAGTTCCTTCCCGTCTCCTCCAGCGCCCACCTGCGGATCACCGCCGCGCTGGCCGGCTGGGAGGATCCCGGCGCGGCGTTCACCGCGGTCACCCAGATCGGCACCGAGACCGCGGTGCTGATCTACTTCCGTCGGGACATCGCGCGGATCGTGCGGGCCTGGGCGCTGTCGTGGACCCGCCGCGAGATGCGCAAGGACACCGACGCCCGCATCGGCTGGCTGGTCATCCTCGGCACGATCCCGATCGGTCTGCTCGGCGTCACGTTGCAGGACGCCATCGAGGGCCCGTTCCGGGACCTTCGCCTGATCGCGACGACGCTGATCGTGCTCGGTCTCATCCTCGGCGGCGCGGACTGGTATGCCTCGAAGGGCCGCCCGCGCGGGCGGCACTCGCTGCCGCGGCCGCGCAAGACCCTCCCCGACCTGTCGGTGCGCGACGGCCTGCTCTACGGGCTGGCGCAGTCGGCCGCGCTCATCCCGGGCGTGTCCCGGTCGGGGGCGACGATCAGCGGCGGGCTGCTGCTCGGATACACCCGGGAGGCGGCCGCGCGCTACTCGTTCCTGCTCGCGATGCCCGCGGTGCTCGCCTCCGGCGTGTTCGAGCTGAAGTCGATCGGCGGTGACGGCGAAGAGGTGTCCTGGGGGCCGACGATCGTCGCCACGATCGTGGCGTTCGCCACCGGCTATGCGGCCATCGCCTGGTTCCTGCGCTACATCTCGACCCGCAGTTTCGCGCCGTTCGTGCTGTACCGGGTCGCGCTGGGGCTGCTGTTGCTGGCGCTGCTCGCAGGGGGCGCGATCAGCGCGGACGCGGGTGCCGCGACCGACTGACGACCCGCGGACGGACCCGCCGCGGTCGCGTCAACTACGGTGGGCTCGCAGCCCATGCGGCGTACGGAACGCGACGCGCGGTGGGCGGGGGTGCGGGGTACCTGCTCGGCGCGGTGGCGGGGAACACGGCGCCGAGGGGACGCGGCATGCCGGGACGTGGCCGTCCCCGGGCACGCGCATGGATCCGCGTGCGCGCGCCGGCCGCCTGCCGGACCCGGGCCCAGCAGGCGATGCCCGACGCCGCCGCCGAGCTCCTGGTGGCGGCCGCGACGGAGCGTGGAGGAACGCCATGAATCGGCCAGGGGTCGCGGGAACGCGGCCGTCCCCGGGGCGGCACGACGACCCGGACACGGCGGGCGGCGGGGTTGCGTCGGGCGGCGAGATTGCGTCGGGCGGCGGGGTCGCGTCGGGCGGTGACCCGGCGGACCCTGCCGAGGCCGTCGAGGCAGGTGATCCGGCCGGCGCAGCCGCCCCGACCGTGGGGTCCGTGAGGTCCGCGGGATCCGTCGCAGCCGGCGCAGCCGCCGCCGGGCTGACGGCCGCCGAGGTCGCCGAGCGGATCGCCGACGGCCACGTCAACGACGTGCCGCTGCGCTCCAGCCGGACCCTCGGGCAGATCGTCCGCGCCAACGTGTTCACCCGGATCAACGCGATCATCGGCGTCCTGCTGGCGTTCGTGCTCGTCGTCGGCCCGTTGCAGGACGCCCTGTTCGGCGGGGTGATCGTCGCGAACACCCTGGTGGGGCTGTTCCAGGAGCTGCGCGCCAAGCGCACCCTGGACCGCCTGGCGGTGGTCGGGGAGTCCCGGCCGCTGGTGCGCCGCGACGGGGTCGCGGCGCAGCTCGCCGCGTCCGAGATCGTCCTCGACGACGTCATCGAGCTCGGGCCGGGCGACCGGATTCCCGTCGACGGCGTCGTCGCCGAGGCCGAACACCTGGAGGTCGACGAGTCGCTGCTGACCGGCGAGGCCGACCCGGTGCACAAGCTGCCCGGCGACCAGGTCATGTCCGGCAGCTTCGTGGTCGCGGGCGGGGGTGCGTTCCGGGCGACCCGGGTGGGCCGCGAGGCCTACGCCGCGCAGCTCGCGGAGGAGGCCAGCCGGTTCACCCTGGTGCACTCCGAGCTGCGCGCCGGCGTCAGCACGATCCTGCGGGTCGTGACCTGGATGATCATTCCGACCGGCGTCGCGCTGATCATCAGCCAGATCTTCGTCAACGATGACGACTTGCCCGAGGCGATCCGTCGGATGGTCGCGGGCCTGGTGCCGATGGTGCCCGAGGGGCTCGTGCTGCTCACCTCGGTCGCCTTCGCGGTCGGGGTGGTGCGGCTGGGGCGCCGCCAGTGCCTCGTCCAGGAGCTGCCGGCGATCGAGGGGCTGGCCCGCGTCGACGTCGTCTGCCTCGACAAGACCGGCACCCTGACCGAGGCGGCGATGGACGTCGCCGAGCTGCGCATCGTCGACGCGACCGCGGCGACCGCGGCAACCCCCGCACCCGCCGCACCCGCCGCAACCTCCGCAACGGCCGCACCCTCCGCAACGGCCGCACCCGCCGCAACCCCCGCAACGGCCGCAACGGCCGCAACGGCCGCAACCGACACGGACGGCGGCCCCGCGACGGAGGCGGCCCGTCAGGTGCTCGGCGTGCTCGGCGCGGCCGACACCCGACCGAACCCCAGCATGCAGGCGATCATCGACGCCTACCCGGCGCCGGTGGGCTGGACGGTGCGCGCGGACGCTCCGTTCTCCTCGGCCCGCAAGTGGAGCGGTGCCACCCTGGCCGACCCGGCCGGCACCGTCACCACCTGGCTGCTCGGCGCGCCGGACGTGCTGCTGCCCGCCGGCCACCCGGTGCTCACCGAGGTTGACGGTTACGGCGCGCGCGGGCTGCGGGTGCTGCTGCTCGGCCGGTTCTCCGCCCCGCTCGACGGCGCGCTGGCCGACCCGGCGAGCGTCCCGGCGGCCGTCGTCCCGGTCGCGCTGGTCGTGATCGCCCAGCGGCTGCGGGCGGACGCGCCGGACACGCTGCGCTACTTCGCCGAGCAGAACGTCGCGGCGAAGGTGATCTCCGGGGACAACGCGCTGTCCGTCGGCGCGGTCGCCCGTTCCCTGGGCCTGCCCGGTGCCGACTCGCCGGTGGACGCGAGGACGCTGCCGACCGATCCCGTCGGCCTCGCCGACGCCCTGGAAACCCATTCGATCTTCGGGCGGGTGACCCCGCAGCAGAAGCGGGCGATGGTCGCCGCGCTGCAGTCACGCGGGCACACGGTCGCGATGACCGGCGACGGCGTCAACGACGTCCTCGCCCTCAAGGACGCCGACATCGGCGTCGCGATGGGCTCGGGCAGCCAGGCGGCCCGCGGCGTCGCGCAGATCGTCCTGCTCGACAACAGCTTCGCGACGCTGCCGTCCGTCGTCGCTGAGGGACGCCGCGTCATCGGCAACATCGAACGTGTCGCGAACCTGTTCCTGACGAAGACCGTCTACTCGGTGCTGCTCGCCATCCTGGTCGTCGTCACCCGGGTGCCCTACCCGTTCCTGCCGCGGCATCTCACGCTGCTCGGCTCGCTGACGATCGGCATCCCGGCGTTCTTCCTCGCGCTCGCCCCGAACGCCGAGCGGGCCCGCCCGGACTTCGTCGGCCGGGTGCTGCGCTTCGCGCTGCCCGCCGGGATCCTCGCCGCGGCGGCGACCATGGCGTCCTACCTGGTGGCCCGGTCGATCTACGACGATCTGAACGCCGAGACGTCGATGGCGACCCTGACGCTGTTCCTCATCGCGCTGTGGGCGCTGGCGATCGTCGCCCGCCCCTACACGTGGTGGCGCATCGCCCTGGTCCTGACCATGGCGGTCGCCTTCGTGCTGGTCCTGGTGATCCCGTTCGGCCAGGAGTTCTTCCAGTTGTCGCTGGTGGGAACGACCGGTCCGTGGACGGGGGTGGGCATCGCCGCGGGCGCGGCGGTCCTGCTCGAACTCGTCTGGCTGCTGACCCGCCGGCACCTGTCGGTCGCGGCCTCCAGGAATGAGCTGGCCGCGGCGCGGCGCCCCTCGACGACGCAGAGCAACGTGCGGACGCTGCCGGCGCTGCCGGCGCAGCCGTTGCCCGGTGCCCAGCCCGCCGCGGGTGGGGGGACGCCGGGGGCTCGCGCCTGACCCGGGCCGCGAGGGGAGGACGGGACGGGACGCGCGGCCCGAGGGCGCCACGGTGCCGGTCAGGATGCGGGGCGGGCGGCGCGGGCAGCGGACCTCCCGGGGACAGCCTTCCCCGCCGAGGGCTTCCCCGCCTGCGCCGACGGCCGGCTCGCCGGGGGCGGCTCCTGCCCGCCGGCCGGGCCGCCGTCCGACTCCCGCCGGGTATGCGGGATCGGTCCGGCCAGGCCGCCGGCCTGCTCGACCGGCCTGCTCGACCCACGGGCGCCCGGGACGCCGACGGTCGCGAGCGGGGTGCGCAGCGCGGTGAGGGCGAGGGCGCTGGCCGCGACGGACGCGGTGAGGATCGCGGTGGAGGCGCCTTCGACCGCGGTCGGGTCGGGCAGGGCGAGGCGGGCGATGAGCAGGCTGACGGTGTAGCCGACACCGGCGAGCAGGCCGAGGGGGACGAGGTGGCGCCAGTGGACGCCGTCGGGCAGGCGGGCGATCCCGAGGCGTACGGCGAGCCACGCCCCGGCGGGGACGCCGAGGAGTTTGCCGGCGAACAGGCCGACGGCGACTCCCCGGCTGATCGGGTCGGTGGCGACGTGCAGCAGGGCCGACGGGGCGAGGGACACTCCGGTGGCGGACAGCGCGAACGCGGGGAGGACCACGGCGGCGCTGATGGGGCCCAGGTGCCGTTCGAGCCGGGCGGCGGGCGCCTCGGGTTCGCCGGGGTCGGGCCGGACCCGGACCAGCAGGCCGAGGGCGACGCCGGCGACGGTGGCGTGGATGCCGGCGGCGTGCACGCAGACCCAGGTGGCGACGGCGAGCGGGACGTGCAGCAGCGGTGAGGCCCAGCGCCGGCGGTGGGCGAGGGCGGCGGCGGCGAGCAGGGCGGCGGCGGCGGCCAGCCAGCCGGGGGAGATCCGGTTGCTGAACCCGACGGCGATGAGCAGGATGCCGCCGAGGTCGTCGGCGACGGCCAGGCCGAGCAGGACGGTGCGCAGTCCCGCCGGGGCCCGGCGGCCCGCCAGCGACAGCACCCCGAGGGCGAAGGCGATGTCGGTGGCCACGGGGATGGCCCAGGCGTGCCCGGCGCCCGGGGTGCGGTGGGTGAGGGCCAGGCAGATCAGCGCGGGTGCGATCATGCCGCCGGCCGCGGCGGCGACGGGCAGCGCCGCGCTGCGGCGGTCGGCCAGGGCGCCGACGGTCAGTTCGCGGCGCAGTTCCAGGCCGACGGTGAAGAAGAAGACGGCCAGCAGGGCGTCGGCGACCCAGTCGGTGACGTGCATGTCGGCCAGGTGCAGCCAGGCCGGGCCGAGGCCGGCCGGGGTGGACCAGACCGCGTTGTAGCCGCCGGGTGCGACGTTCGCCCAGACCAGGGCGGCCACCGTCGCGCCGACGAGGAACAGCCCGCCGGTGGTCTCCGCCCGCAGGAACACGGCGAACCGGTCGCGATATGCCCCTCGTGCGTCGCCGTACGGTCGGCGCGGCCACCGGGCCGGACCTTTTCCCTGGCCCGGGACAATTGCCTGCTTCTGCGCGGTTCGGCGGCGGACCGGGCCCGGTTCACGGGGCGGTTGCGACACGTGACTGCTCCTCCGTCGCGGCCGCCCCGCGACGGCGTCTGCGGATCGGCGGCGGATTCCCGGCCGCCTTGTAGATCGTAACGAGGAATGCCTTCTCCTGCGGTGTCGATGGCGAAGACGCCACGTCCGGACCCGTTGTCGCGGGCTTTTCCGGGGGTCGCGGCGAGGCCGGGCGTACCACCCATGCGACGGGCCGTCGGCCCCGCCGACATTCCGCCGGTGGCCTGCCACGGCCCGGGATTTGCCGGGAAATGGGCTGCCAATACGGCGGGAACCGGCGATGTTCTATTCCGTTCAGGCTTACGCGCCCGTGCCGTCACGCACTACTTTCGGTGGAAAGCGGGTGCCGGGGCGACGGGTGGAGACGAATGTCTGCCCAGCATGGCGTACGGCGAGAATCGGGCGGCGGTCGACCGCCGTCACGCGGACGTGACGGCGGCGCGCAGGGGTCGTCGCCGGCCCGGCTGGCGAGACGCCGTCGCGGGCGCCGTCAGCCGCCGCCCCCGGCCGAAGCGCGCCCGCCGCCACCCTCGTCGTCTGCGGCGTCCCGGGGCGCGGGAGCCGTAGCCGTGGCCGGCCCCGCGGCGACCGTGGGCGCGGCCGATCCCGTGGTGGCAGGTCCCGTGGTGGCAGGTCCCGCCGGCCCGCCGCCGCTCGCCACGCCGGCCGTGAGCCCCGGGCTGATCGTCGCCGCGGTGCGGCGGCGGGTCGGGCCGTCGGCGAGCCGGGCGAGGTAGGCGTTGTACGCGTCGAGTTCCGCGTCGACGTCGCCGGCGGCGGCGATGCGGCGCTCGCGGGCCCGGGTGCGTCGGTCGTCCATCCGCGACCACTGAATGACCAGCACGATGAGCACGGCGAACGTCGGCAGCTCGCCGAACGCCCAGACGATGGCGCCGGCGGTGTGCTGGTCGCTGAGCGCGCTGACGCCCCACGGCCGTACCAGCCGGCCGTACCAGCCGGCCGCGAGCAGCGACGACTCACTCATGATCGCTATTCCGAGGAAGGTGTGGAACGGAACGGCGCTGAGCAGCATGATGATCCGCCCCGGGTGCGGCAGCCGCCGCGGCAACGGGTCGATCCCGATGAGCAGCTCGAAGAACAACACGCCGACCGCGAGGAAGTGCACGTTCATGTACAGGTGGCCGAGGTGGTTGTGCATGAGCGTGGTCAGCAGCGACGTCAGGTACAGCACGTACAGGCTGCCGATGAAGTTCACCGTCACCAGCGCCGGATGGGTCAGCACCCGCACCGGCCAGGAGTGCAGCAACGCCACCAGCCACTCCCGAGGCCCGCTGCGGTGCGGGGCCCGGACGGGCCGCATCGCCCGCAGCGCCAGGGTGACCGGCGCGCCGAGGACGAGGGGGATCGGGGCGAGCATGCTCAGCAGCATGTGCTGGGTCATGTGCACGCTGAGCAGGACGGGCCCGTAGCGCCCCAGCCCGCTGGAGGTGGCGAAGACGACGACGGCCAGCCCGCACAGCCAGGCGATGGTGCGCCCGACCGGCCAGCGGACGCCCCGGGCGCGCAGCCGCAGCACCCCGGCGACGTACAGCCCCGCGGCGATCACGGAGGCGCTGAGGAACACCCAGTCGATCCGCCAGTCGGCGACCAGCCGGACGGCCGACACCGGCGGCGGCATCGGGTAGCCGAGCAGCGCCCGGGTCGGGTCGGCGGGGACGAGGGCGTCGTCCACCGGCGGCGCCGTGCGGGACAGCCCCACGGCCAGCCCCAGCGTCGCCGTCAGCACGGTCAGCTCCACGCCCGCCAGGCGGACGAACCGGCCGACCGCCCCCGCCGTGGTCCCAGCCCCCGCCGTGGTTCCAGCTTCTGCCGTGGTTCCAGCTTTTGCCGTGGTTCCAGCTTTTGCCGTGGTCCCAGCCACTGCCGTGGTCCCGGCCCCCGTCGCAGTCCGACCCGCCAGCGTGGTCGGCGGCGTGGCCGGGGCAAGGCGGGCGACGACCTGGCGGCGCAGCAGGCCGCCCAGCACGACCGCGGCGATCAGGCCCACCGCCTTGAGTGTGACGAGCAGGCCGTAGCGGGTCTCCCACAGCGGCGCGAACCCGCCGAGCCGCAGCGCGGCCCCGCCGATTCCGCTGACCGCGGTGACGGCCGCTGCGCCGGCCGCGAACCGGCTGTGCCGCCGCAGCGCAGGCCCGAAGGAGCCGGCGGGCAGCCGCACGGCGGACAGCAGGCCCAGCAGCCCGCCCACCCACGCCGACGCGGCGAGGATGTGCACGGCGAGCGCCACCACCGCGATCGCATGGTCACCGGACGTGGCGGCGTGCCCGGCGAGGACCGGCGGCAGCAGCCCGATGGCGGCGAGGGCGAGCAGCGTGCCGGCCGCGGTCGTCGTCGTCACCGTGCGGCCCACGATCGCCACCACGGCGGCGAGCGCGGCGACGGTGAGCAGGGCGCGGCCCTGCTCGGTCGAGGCGACGAACGAGCGCAGCGCGTGCAGGTCGAGCACGTCCCCGGCCGGCTGCGCGGAGACGTCGGACAGGGTGAACACCAGCTCCGCCAGCGTGGCGATCAACCACACCACCGCGGCGTCGGCCGCGTACCGCCCGCAGCGGCGCGCGGTCGACGTCAACGGCCGCTGACGGGACCCGGCCGCACGTTCCGGCAGGGCGACCGCCCGCGCGCCCGCCCGCGCGTCACCCGCGCGAGCCGCCGCCCCATCACCTGCGCGTGTCGCCGCGTCGCCTGCCCGCGCTGCCGGCGCGTCCGCGGCGGACGGCTCTCGGTCGCGGCGCGCGGGGGCGCGCCGGGCCGGCAGCAGGACCGCGGCGGTGAGCAGCCAGCCGAGCGTGGCGACCGAGGCGATCCGACCCACCAGCCGGGCGAACGGCAACGCCCAGTAGGTGCCCTCGCCGGACGAGGGCAGCCCGGGTAGCCGCAGCGGACCCGGACCGAAGCCGACCACCAGAGCCAGCACGGCACAGCCGGCCAGCACGGCGACGGGCAGCGCGCGGGCGGCGCCCGCGGGCCGGGCGGACAGCGACGCCGGGGAGACGCCCCCCGACGGGAGGATCTCCGGGGCGACGGGACCGCCGGTCGAGGTGGGCGTGCCCGTCGAGGCGGATTTGTCCATGGTCAGTGCGCTCCGGGTTGACGACGGCGCAGGATCAGGAAGACGAGCAGGCCGCCGACGACGACCACGACGACGGCGGCGATCACCACGAAGAGGGCCCCGCCGACACCCCCGCCGTCCCCATCGTGCGCGCCGGCGGCGGGCGCGGTCGAGGCGGCCCCGCCGGGGACCGCCGCGGTGGCCGCGCCGACGCCGGGAGCGGGAACACCCCTTCCGGCCGGCGACGCGGAGCCGGCGCCGCCGCCCTGCGGGCCCGCCCGTCCGGCGACGGTGAACGTGAACGTCCCCCCGACGGGATGACCATCCTCAGAGACAGCCTGGTAGGAGACCGTGTAGCGCCCGCCGGCCAGCGCGATGAGCGGTTGGCGGACCGTGGCGCCCTCGACCATCGTGGCGCCGCTGATCACGCTGGCACCATCGGTGCCGGTCACGGCGACGTGGGTGTAGCGGGATGAGACGGACTCGTTGAAGGTCAACGTGATCTCACCCGGGGCGGCGGGCAGCACGCTGTCCGCCGCCGGCGTGGTGGCCACGAGCCTGGAATGCGCCGCGGCGGGCGCCGCCAGGGCCAGCAGCAGCGCGGGCAGGATCGCGGCGACGACGCCGACCGCGGCGGCGACCCTGCTCCGCCGGGCGCCGCCGCGACGCGCGGAAGCCGTCTGCACCTGTCGTCGCACCCGCCGGATTCTACGCGCCGTAGAACGTACATCGTGGTCACTGCCGGGCGGAACCCGCGCAGCAGCAACGGCAACGGGCCCTCGTCGTAGGTGCTTCGACCCGCTTTGGGGTCAGTTCTGGTGCCGTCAAATGGGTTTGCTGGTACCCCCCCACCCCCTACCCCTGACGGGCTACGGGCCTCTCCGGGCCTTCCGCGTGGGGTTTGCGCGCGCTGTGGCCCGACCCACCCATCACCGGCTGCGTGGACTGGCGCGCAGGCGGACGGTGAGGAGGGTGAGGTCGTCCTTGTCCACTGCGCCGATAGCCCGCTGCGCGGCGAGATGGTCGCGCAGGTCGTCGCGCGGGCTGCGGATGACCCGATGTAGCGCGCCGAGGTCGTGGAGGGCCAGAGTGAACAGCCAGCGGGCGACGGCATCCGTGGCGAGCAGCAGGGTGTCACCCGCGGCCACCGAGCCCGAGGCCCGTTCCACCCCGGCGGAGTCCATACTGGCCGCGAGCAGGTCGGGCTGGCCCGGCACCAGTCGCGGGGTGTCGGAGAACTGTTCCGGGGCGGCCAGCGGGAAGGCCGTGAGCACACCGGCGGCGGTTACCTGCAGCAGGCAGGAGTCACCGATGGCAATTGCCTTCCAGGCTGCGCGGCCCTGGTCGTCGAACATGAGCTGCAGCCCGAGGAACGTGGCGTAGGCGCTGGTCACCGCGCCGGGACCCTCGTCGAGCCAGCTGGGCCCGACCGCCTGGGGAAGGGTGACCGCGTGCTGCCTGGCCACGGCGAGGAACCATTCCCGCAGGTCGGCGTCGCTGGCCTGGCCCGCGGGCGGCTGGCGGACGTAGGCGCGGACCAGCGCCTGCGCCCACAGGTGCACGTCGCGTCCGGCCGACGCGCCGTCGGCGACGGCGAACCGACCGTCGCGTTCGCTCGCGGCCGCGCCGTCCTCGATCGGGTCGATCTCGTTCTTCGGTAGCCGCAGGATCCTCGCACTGCACCGCAGCGGCGCCTGCGGGCGCGCGAGGTCCCGCCGGCCGGCGGTCACCGACGGTCGTCGGTCAGGCTGGTGCCGACCCGCAGCGCCAGCACGAGGTCGTCGGGCGCCGCGTTCGCCACGAAACCGCGGGACCCGGCGGAGAGACTGACGTTGGTGCTGGATTCCGCCCGTTTGCGCATCTCCTCCGGGATCTCGCTGGAGATGTCGAACAGCAGACGGACGAACTCGTCGCCCGCGGGCAGCTCCGCGGGGCTGGCCGGGAAACGCACCGAGGCCGACAGGCCGTCGGAGAGGCTCACGTTGAACAGCAGCAGGTCCCCGTCCCGGGTGCGCAGCGAGCGCAGCCGGTCGGCCCAGGTGCGCACCTCGTCGCCGTCCCCGTCGGTCGCCATCCCGTCGGTGATGTTGACGACGATCGGCGGGTGGGACCGCTGGTGCCCCGAGGCCCAGCCGCTGGCCAGCCGACCGGCCTGGTTGAGAGCCAGGCACATCGGCGTGGGACCGGACGCGAAGGGTTCCACCCAGACGGGCTTGGAACGTCCGTCCCGTTCCTCGTGCCGCAGCACCGAGGAGAACAGCTCCGGGATCGACACGAGCCACTGGCCGGTCAGCGGACCGTCCAGCAGCGAGCGCACCTCCTGCCCGCAGTAGCCGAGCACGGCCAGGTCGTAGTAGGCCCGCGGAGTCGGCTCGGTGTGCACCTTCCGGCACCGCCGCATGATCATGGCGATGGTGTCGTTGACGATGTCGGCCAGCAACTCGGCCCGCGACACGTTGGGGCGGCCGCCGACCGGCAGGTTCATCGAGTCGGACTGGTCCAACAGGAAGATCACGCAACCCGGGGTGGTGCGGTCGATCGACTGGGAGTAGGGCACGGACCGGCTCCTAGCGGTGGGACGGAGGGTCGTCGAGGGGCAGGGGTCGTCGGGGGATGGGGGCGGTCGGATCGACCAGGAGGTCCGGCCAGGGGTCGCCGGGCTCGATCGTCCACGCATGGTCGCAGTGGTCGCAGTAGTAGTCCGCGATGATCGCGTGATCGGTGCCGCAGTGCGGGCAGATCGGGTCGTCCAGCAGCCGCCAGCCACGGTCCGCCGGGCCCGATGGCCGGGGCGGCCCACCGGCCCGCGCCCTGGCCCGCTCTCCGTTCCCCTCGACGGCGGTGCGGCCGACCCGGGTCCGGTCCCCGTCCCGGCCGCCGGGGTGGCCGCCGGGGTGGTCGGCCGAGGGGTCGGATCGTGCGGTCGCCGGCTCCTGACCGGCGGAGGTGTCCGGCCGGCCGGTCGGACGCGGCTGACCGGACCTGGCGTCTGCCCGCGCGGTCCGCAGGACGAGGCGGGTCACGAGGCGGGTCACGAGGCGGGTCAGCGGCATCAGGGCGACTCCCAGGGCGTAGTCGGGGGAGGATGTCAAGAGACCAGCGCCCGCAGCAGTCCGGTGCGGTACACGATGACGAAGACGACACCGAAGACGGTGAGGAACACGGTGACGTAGGCGAGCGCGCGCGCCGGGCCCGACCGGGCCGAGCCATCACCCTCGTTCGCGTCGCTGTACTCGGCCAGGCCGGCGCCGACGTCCGCCTCGCCGGGCCAGGACCAGGTGGCGTCGGGATCCGGCGGGGCCGCCTCGGGCTCGTCCCACCAGCGTTTGACGTCGTCGTGCCCGGCGGGACGGAGGAACGATGCCGGCCGCAGGAGCCCCTCCGACCGGACCTGGCGATACCCGTCCAGCAGGCCGGCCAGGTCCCGGCCGGAGTCGGCCGGGCCGTGGCAGAGCTCCCGCAGCAGCGGCACGAGCCGACGGACGTCCTGGCCGGGACTGCTGTTCAGCCGGTCCCACAGCGGGGTCTGGTCGGGATGCGCGAGATCGTCGTCGGTGAACACCAGGTTCTCGCCGTTGTGGTAAAGCCCCCAGAGGTCCGGCTCGACGGCCAGCGCGCGCAGGGAAAGGTAGATGACCAGGGCGGAGAACGTGTCGACGGTACGGCCCCAGTCGCCGCGCCGCCGCCGGGGATGCTGGTAGTGCCGATGACCGGTCTCGTCCGGCGGCAGGTGGGCGACGGCCGGCAGCCAGACGCCGTCCAGGTCGACCGCCTTCAGCTGCCCGTCCCCGGTGACGAAGATGTTGTTCTGCTGCAGGTCGCCGTGCGCCACGTCGGCCGCCCCGAGCGCGGCGACGAACTCGGCCCAGTTCCAGGCCAGGCCGCGCAGCCCGGCCGGGTCCTTCTCGAGCACGTGTTCCACCTCGCCGGCCAGCGACCGGCCCTCCACCCGCTCCATGACGATCACCGGCCACCAGGTGCCGTCGATCTCGACGCCCTGGTCGATCCACTCCGCCTCGGCGATCGCGGCGGCCAGCAGCGGTTGGGCGGCTCGCCGGGCAGCGAGCTTCTCGTAGCGACGGGTCGCACCGGCGCCCAGGTCACGGGTCGGGCAGCGCAGCGCCACGCCCTGCGGGCCGCGACGGCCGAAGAAGACGACCGCCGACGCGCCGAGCGCGTGCAGCAGCGGCCCGGACCCGTCGCCGCCGGCATCGGCCCGGCCCAGCCCGGCAGGGCCCTCCCGATCGAAGGTGACGCCGGTCAGGCGCGGATGCCAGTACGAGCCGCGCGCGACCGCCGCCTCGAACTGCCCGTCATCTGGCCAGATACGCACACCACTCACCATTGTCTCCGGCGGACAGCGGACAGCGGCGACACCCGAATGCGCGCCGACCCCGGAAGCAACGTCATCGGAATTCCCGGCCTCGTGGCGGTCGGCGGCCGGAGCTGCCCGTATACACATTCACCCGGGCCGGGACCGCGCTACCGGGCCAGCGCGGGAACGGCCAACACCATTGCTGGCCGACTATAGCCGGGCGCCGGCGAGAGCGTCCACCGTTCGAACGCGCACGAATCTTGGAACCGGCCGCCAAGGTCATCTGGACGGCCAACCCGTTACCGCCGTTTGTCCACTCGCAATCGCCTGCTCGGGTGGCCGGCGCGGGCGTCCGTCCGGGCTGCGATGCCGTTCAACAGGAAAGATATGGCGCCGCCAGGACGAGGCGCCGGCCGAGGAGATGAGTGTGGTTATGATGATGGCGTCGGCGACGGAATCGTCTCGCAGGGGGAGCAGGATCGATGGCTCGGGTTGTCTCCACTGACACGGCGCGCGATGCGATCGGGCGTATGCAGCAGATCATCAACTCCGGGCTCAGCCAGGAGATCCAGAACCTGGAACGCGAAGGTCAGCTGCTGAGTGACCCGAACAACTGGGACGGCGGCCTCGCCGTTCAGTTCCGGGCTGACATCTGGCCGCAGACCAAGACGGCGCTGGACAACGCGGTCACCCAGCTTGGCGCGCTGCAGCAGAAGGTCAGCCAGATCAACACGGACATCATGAATGCGGGCGGCAACTGAGCGACGTGCCGACGCCCGCCCGCCCCGCCGCCAGGCGACGAGCCGGTGCCGGTGCCGGTGGCACCCTGCGCGGCAGGCGCTCCTGGGAGGTACTGCCGCCGACGGCCGCCGGCACGGGGTGCGGTTCCTAGCCGTAGACCGGGAGGCAGCCCGTCGCGGTGAAGGCGGGCGGCTGCGGCACGGCGAACGGCTCGGGCTCGGGTCCGTAGTCCTCGTCGGAACCGAACACCGCGTCCTCGACGCGATGGAAGAAGCTCCGGTGCTGCTTTTTCTCGGTGACGTTGTCGGCGTATCGGACTCTCGCCTCCTCCGTCATCGCCTGGCTCCACAGAACGGCCAGGGCGCGGGCGTCACCTCGCATCGCGGTACTGAGATGTGTGTCACCGCCCTGTTCGGTGGTCACACTGCCGCGGAACTCCGTGGCATAACGGCCCTGCCAGTGGCGCAGGGCCGTGGTCGCGGCGGTGTCCCGCTTTCCGCGGAAGGTGTCGACGCCGTCGGCCAGGCCCCACAGCCGTCTGGCCAGCTCAAGCGCGCCGTCGAAGTCGAAGACCACGTGCTGGCCGCCATGAACATCCATCCTGGGCCTCCCCCGGGAATCAGCGGAACGCTCGGGGCATTGTAGGGCTCCGGCACTAGGACGGGCACGGACGACCGCGGAAAACTTTGTTCGGATCCGCGGGGTCCTCGGTCGGTGGATGGGGACCCGGCCTCGCGAAGGAGCGGGGAGAGAGGAAGAGCGTCGTGGCGACCAGTTCCGCGGATCCTGAGGACCTGGGCACCTATGTGACGGATGCCACCGCGGCTCGTACGACGCTGGCGGCGGCGGCGAGCGGTGTGCGGGCCTATTACGACGACGTGCTCGCCCGGTTCGGGGCGCAGTACAGTCTTTCGCATCCGGATCTGTGGGCGAAATTAAGTTCGCACCTGAGCGACGCCGAGGAGCGGGACCGTTTCGTCGCCACGGTGAGGGACGCGTTCGTCGCCGCGGACAGTGGTTCCGCGGGCACGGCCGCCGGTCCGGTCACGGTCGACGACAGCCGGATCGCCGCCGGTCTGAGGGCGGCCGGCATCGGTGCGCTGCCGACGGCCTCGCTGACCATCGACGACCCGACGCTGCTGGGCCACACACCGGACAGCGGCTTCGTCGACGACCCGGTGTGCACCGCCAACGGCAACCTCGTCGAGCAGGAACTCGACCTGCCGCTACCCGGCCGGGTGGCGCCGGCCAGCTGGCAGCGGACCTACAACTCCCGTGCTCATGAGCGGCTCGGCGCGCACGGGCGCGGGTGGTCCAGCTGGGCCGACACCGCGCTGGACCTCGGTGACGAGCGAGTCGAGGGTGACGAGCGGGTCGAGGGCGCCGAGCAGATCGAGTGGCGCGCCCCGGACGGCGCGCACTGTCTGCTGGCGCGCCCCAGGGTGGACCGGCCGACCGAACTGCCGCTGCTGGGCGCGACGCTGCACGCCGACGGTACTGGTTTCCGTTTCACCCGCGGTTCCGGGGAGACCTGGTGGTATGACGCGGCGGGTCGGCCGGTGCGGGTCCGTGCCGACCGGTCGGAGCTGTTGCTGACCTGGGCTGACCTGCGGCTGACCAGGCTTTCGCACCCCCGTTCGGGCCGGTGGGTCGAGCTTGGCTGGGATGACGCGGCCGGGCTGGTCACGTCGGTGCGGGCCAGTGATGGCCGGGTGGTGCGTTACAGCTACGACGAGCATGCCTGTCTGGTCGGGGTTGATGGTGGTCCGCAGGGTTCTCGGCGTTATCGCTATGCCGGTGCCGACGATGCCGGTGCCGACGATGCCGGCGTCGGGGTCGGGGTTGGTACTGGTGCGGACCACAGCGCCGGTGGGGGCGGTACCGGCCCGCTCGTTGAGGTCGTCGACGCCGATGGTGTGACGTTGGTGCGTAACACCTACGACGACGCCGGCCGGGTGTTGACCCAGCTGACCCCCGAGGGCCGCCTCGTCCAGTTCGCCTATCGCGAGGGCCGTCGCACTCTGGTGACGGACGCTGCGGGTGGGGCGATCAACGAGTATCGGCACGACTCGGCCGGTCGGTTGGTGAGCGTCGTCGACGATGCGGATCGTCCGTTTCACCGGGTGTTCGACGACGCCGGTCGGCTGCGCGGTGTGGAGGAACGTTCCGGTGCCCGGTGGTCGATGGACTACGACGATGAGGGCAACCTTGTCCATCGCGCGGGTCCGTGCGGCATCACCGAACGCTGGTCGTGGGATGCCCTGGGCCGGCTGACCGGCTACACCGATCCGCGTGGCCATCTGACCCGGTGGGTCTATGCCGGCACCGGCCGTACTCCGGTGGAGATCGTTGATGCGGCGGGTGCGTTGACCCGGATCACGGTCAGCGATGATGATCTGCCGACCTGTGTCATTGATCCGGACGGCGTCACGACGCGGTTCCGCTGGGACGACGACGCCCAGCTCATTGATGTGCGGGTCGCGGGTGGTGGGAGGACCCGGCTGCGCTACGACGCGGCCGGCCGGCTGGTGGGGATCACCGGGCCGGCGGGGCAGACCCGGGTGTGGGAGAACGACGACGCCGGGCGGGTGGTGCGCGAGCATGGCCCGGACGGGGCAGGCAGCGAGTACCACTACACCGCCGCGGGCCGTCCCGATGGCTACGTCGACCCGGCCGGGGGCCGGTGGGGTTCGACGTACGGTCCGCACGGGCGGGTCGAGCAGGTCACCGACCCGCTGGGCTCGATGCTCGGCTTCGAGTACGACCTGTTCGGCAACACCGCGCTGATCGTCGCCCCCGACGGGGAGAAGTTCCACTTCGACCACGACGGCCTCGGCCGGCTGGTCGCGTTGAGCGATCCGGCTGGTGCGACGTTCCGCCGGGGCTACGACCCGGACGGCCGCCCGACCGTCGAGTCCGACGCCGAGGGCCACGAGTGGCGGGTCGAGTACGACGAGGCCGGCCGTCCGGTGCGCCGGACCAGTCCGGACGGGCGGGTCTGGCAGCGCGCGTACGACCCGGCCGGCGCGGTCGTCGCCGAAACGGACCCGGCGGGTGCCGCCACCCGCTACGGGCATGACCCGCGCGGACGGGTGGTGGCCGTCACCGACCCGCTCGGCGGGCGGCGCACGCTCGAATGGACTCCCGGCGGCCGCCTCGCCGCCGTCACCACCCCGCTCGGCCGGCGCGAGACCTACGGCTACGACCGGGCCGGCCGCTGGATCCAGACCACCAGCCCGTCCGGAGCACGCACCCGCTACCGGCGGGATGCCGCGGGCCGGTTGACCGCGCTCGTCACTCCCGCGGGCCGCGAGACGACCTGGGAGTACGACGCGTACGGCCGGGTCGTCGCGGTGACCCGCCCGGGCCAGCGGCGCACGACGATCGAGCACAACCCGCTCGGCCTGCCCGTGGTCGTCACCGACGGCACCGGCGCCTCCCGCCGCTACACCTACGACGCCCGCGGCGCCCTGACCAGCGCCACCGACCCGCTCGGCGCTGTCACCCGCTACACCTACGACACCCGCGGCCAGCTGTCCGCCTGGACCGACCCCCTCGGCGGCCGCCACGAACTGCGCCACGACTCCGTCGGCCGCCTGACCGCCACGACCGACCCCCTCGGCCGGACCACCACCGTCACCCGGACCAGCGACGGTGCGGTCCAGACCTGGCGTGGTGCGGACGGCGTCGGCCAACGGTGGTGGCGGGACGCGGCCGGCCGGCTGGTGGGCGAAGGTCTCCTCGACGACGCCGAGCCCCGGACTCGTTTCGACCACGATGCCGCCGGCCGCCTGATCAGGGCCACGGCACGGGCTGATGCGACGGGATCCGACCGGGGCGTCTCCCTGACCTACGACGCGGCCGGTCGGCTGGTCTCTCGCACGACCGCGGCGGGCCGGCTCACCTGGGAGTACGACGCGGACGACCGCTGCGTCCGGCTGGGCCAGGCGGGCGCGCCGCCGGTGCGCCATGACTACGACGACGACGGCTACCTGCGCTCCGTCGGGCACCCGGCGCTCGGCGTGCGGCGGATCGATCGGGACGCCGACGGGCGGATCAGCGCATCGGACAGAACAGTGGAACGCGACGCCGCGGGTCGGATCACCCGGGTCGTCGAGGGTGGCCGCGAGATGCGCTTCGGCTACGACGCAGCCGGCCAGCTGGTCACCGCCGAGGGGCCGTGGGGGACCCAGACCCTGACCTGGGACCTGGGCGGACGTCTCGTCGCCGAGGACCGCGGCGACCCGGCAGGCGTCCTCCGGTCCACTTACGATGCTGCCGGCCAGCTGGTCGAACGCCGCCTGGGTGCGGCCGAGGTGACCCGCTACCGGTATGACGCGGGCGGCCGGCGGGTGGCGGCGGACGGTCCGTCGGGTGCGACCCGGTACGGCTGGGACGCCCTGGGTGGGCTCGCCGAGGTCAGCCACACCCCGTCGGGCGCCGTCGGCGGCGGAGCGCCGAGGGAGCGGACGACTCGCCTGGTCACCGACGCCCTCGGCGAGCTGCTGCAGATCGACGCCACGACGGTCCGCTGGGACCCGGTGACCTGGCCGGGGCAGGTCCACAGCCTCGGTGAGCGCACGTTCGTCCGCGCCGGGTCAGCCATCGGTGTGATCGACCGGGAGTCGTCCGCAGCACGCACGCCCCCGTCGGGGAACAGCGCCGGACGTGGCCGCTGGCACGACACCGACTGGCAGGGCTCGGTCGGCAGCCATGACCCCTGGGGAGACCTGCTTCCCGGGCGCGACACCGGGCAGGCCGCGCGCGGGCCGTCACCGGTCGGCGGTGACCCGGTCGGGCTGGGTTACCGCGGCGAACTCGCCTTCGACGGCCTGCTCTGGCAGCGCGCCCGGATCCTCGACCCGCAGACACGGTCTTTCCTGTCGCCGGATCCGCTCGAGCATGTTCCCGGGATGCCGGGCGCGGCGAACCCGTACCACCAGGCGTGGAACGACCCGGTCGGAATGCTGGACCCGACCGGTCTGCGCCCACTGTCCGACAAGGACTACGACAAGTATCGGTCCCACGAAAGCAAGAACACGTTCGGGAAAGTCTGGGACAACATCAGGGAAGACCCCTGGGGAAGCCTGGCCGCCGCCGGAGTCATCACCGCCGGCGTCGGCCTGATGTTCGTCCCCGGCGGCCAGGCAATCGGCGCCGGCATCCTCATCGGCGCCGCCACCTCGGGCGGCCTCGGACTCGTCACCGGCAACGTCGATCCCAAGTCCATTGCCATCGCCGGAATCGCCGGCGGAGTCGGCGGCGGCGTCGGCGGGGCCACCGCCAGACTTGCCCCGCAGGCCGGATATCTGGCAGCGGGCGGGTCGGGTGCACTGGCCGGAGCATCCGGAGACCTCGTCGCGCAGGAACTCACCCATCCCGGCCACCTTGATATCGGCGAGCTGGCCTTCAGCACTGCAACCGGCGGCCTCGGCGGTATCGGCAGCCGACGCCTGGTACGGCCAGCAGCACCGACGGTCGCCGAGGATAAAATTCTCTGGACGACCTGGCAGAACTATCCGAAGGTCCTCGTCGACGGCCGGGAATATGCCCAGGTCGGGAGCCGTCTTTACTCGAGGCACGCGGTGGACAGAATGCAGCCGAGTGGACTCCGGTATTCGGCCAACCCCGGGCCGTACGAAGGTGGCAGGACTGGCAATACCCCCCAGATCGTCCAAGCTGGCGGCGTCTATGGGCGCAGTGTCGCCCCGCAGTACGTCGAGGATGTCATAAAAAGCACCGACGTTATTGTCCAGGAGAACGGTAATATCGTACACTGTAGCGGCAGTCTCAAGGTCGTCCTAAGCCCGGAGGGTAGAGTGGTAACTGTGATGGCGAATGATTGATCCGGGAATTTTTGAAGAACTGCAGGCGCTCCGCATGAGCGTTTCTTCCGGTCAAATTGATATCGGTGATGCTCATGCGGCCTTTGAGGGGCTCACTTATGCTATCCGTGATGTTACTCGGTCGGACGCGCGGGCTCTCCACGAGATGGTCAACGATATCGAACTAATTCAATTTGGTCGTCTACCTGAGAATCAACCGCAGGCGGTGTGTGATGTTCTCGCTAAAGCAGAATTAATTTTCGAGCGTTACCGCTGATGTAAAGAACCGATATGCCGAGGAGGTCGCCGCCGAGACCTATGGTACGGGCAGCCTGTGGCAGGGCCTCAAGTTCCCGATCACCAACAACTACGTACGGATCCCCTGACTGGGCGCGGAGCTGACGGGAGTCGGTGCTGCCGGCTGCGAAATCTACGGGGGTGTGCGATGAGCCGATTTACGCGATGCCTGTTCCTGTCGAAGGGCAACATCAGCAAGGACGATGCCATGGAGCTCGCGCGAGCTGAGTGCGCCAGGCGAGACCTCATCTGGGAGGAGCCCGTGAAGGTGTATCGCCACTTCGGAAACTGGCACGTATGGACTCATGCCAATTTCCGCGGCGGAAACATCCAAGTGTTCGTTGACAGAGGCACGGGGGCCGTCATGGGTGTCTTCGGGCCAACGCCGTGGTGACAAGGGCAAGGCCTAATTCCGTGCCGCCGCCGTCATCGGAGCCGGCGTCAGCGTGATGTTCGTCCCCGGCGGCCAGGTGATTGGCAGTCGAGGTCGCCCTGAATCCGGAGGGTCGAGTGGTGACAGTGGTCACGAAGTGAGGAACCTTCATCTTCTCCAGAGGTTGCGCGTGCTCCGCGGGAGCATTTCTTCCGGTCAGGCCAGTATTGATGAGGTTGACGACACCTTTGAGGGTCTGACTAATTTACTTGAAAATGTGACCAAGTCGGACGAGTGCACTCTTCATGGCCTGGTCAATGATGTCGAAAGAATTCGCTTCACTCTCCTGCCCGAGAACCAGCCGTCTGCTGTGTGATGTTCTCGACAAGGCGGAGACGCTTTTCGAGTCGTATTGCTGATGAAAGATTCCCGAGAATCAGGTGGCGGCTGTGCGCGGGGTTCTTGCTGGAGCGACCTCGACGGCTGGCCGGCTCGCGGCTCGAGATTGCAAGCCTCCCAAGAACTGGGGAGATGTGTAGCACACCGCATAGGACGGCGGGCCTGAGCAGGTATCCCTCGGGCTTTGCGATAATTGGCTTGGATGGAGGCTTATATGGCGGTGCTGATACCGATGGCGGAGCTCCCGACGGGTTTTTTTTACCCCAAGGAATATCTGCGCATCATGGAACTTGGGCTGACCAACCTCGAACCATGGTGGCTCATGGACGGCGCCATCCTCTTCAATATATACAACGGACTTGCCGAGCGTTATCCTGGCGACAGTTTCGTACCCTTTGCGAAAAGGGAGGACAATGACGATGTCGCCTGCTGGCGCCTGGCCAGAAGGAACATCGTCGTAGTGCATGACTATACGAGCTCGAGTCGGCATCGGCGGGGAGAATTCAAAGACTTTTATGCCTGGTTCAGGCAGGCGATCCAAGACCTGATCGAGTTCGACGTATAGGGCGGGGGATGGTGGCTGGTGCGGGACCGTCGGGTGCGGTGGTGAGGCTTTGACTTGTCGGCTCTCCTGGTTATGGGTCCGATTTCACGGAACGGGATTGAGGATGACGTGGTCGAGCTGATTCCGCCGACCGAGCTGCCGCCGGGATTCACCTATCCGCCGGAGTATCTCCGGGTCGTCGAACTCGGCCTGACCGATCTCCAGCCCTGGCAGATCATCGAGGGACGCGCGCTACTCGTCATCTACGCCAACCTCGCCCACACGTTCCCGAACGAGCAACTCGTGCCCTTCGCCGGGTTTTTGGAGAATGATGACGTCGTCTGCTGGCACCCGGCTACGAGGAAGATTGTCACCGTCGATCCCCCGGACAAGCTCTGGTACGGCAATCGGAACTACGAGACCTTCTGGGCCTGGTTCCGGCAGGCTGTCGAGGACATGATCGCGTATGACGGGTAGAGCGGTATCGGACGCCGTGCTCAGACGATGATCATTTGGGTGTGCGCGGTCGCCGAGGACGGCGCGACGGGGGACTGGTCGGTCGACATCGGGGCCGACGCCACCGTGGGGAACTGGGCCTTCATCTGTTCGTCCGGCCGGGCGAGGCCGGTCCGCTGGTGGACGAAGAGTCGTTCGGTCCCGAGATCGTGATGGCGCGCTGCGGCATCCTCGACGGCGTCGCCGTGGCTGCGGTCGACAATCGCTCCGGCAACGGGGGCGGGTACACCGCGGCGGGCCCGCCCGATGGGTGGCCCGGCACCGGCGAGGCCTGGTGGGAGCCCGCTGCGGCGTCGCGCGATAGTGGGCCCACGGCGGCCCTGCCGGACGAGGACTGGTGGACCCCCGCGCCAGCCCACACCCCGACGTCGAAGGGGACGGCGGCGTCGAGTGCCGTGGTCACCCGGTCGGGGCCGCGAACGCCCCCGGCGGGGCCGCGTCCCAGCGGGTGGGCGCTGGTCGTCGTGACCGGGCCGGGCGCCGGGCGGCGCCTTCCGGTTCCGGGCGGGAAGATTCGCCGGATTCCGAAATCTTGATACGGCAGATGATCGGGGTGGCGCGTTGGCTGCAATAAAAGCCGAGATCGTGAACTACGAAGTCGACTACTGGCCGGCAGGTGTTCCGTTCGAGAGTGCTGACGAGGTGCGCAACTACTTTCGCTGGGAGGATCCGTACTGGGCCGCCCGGGAGAACGTGCGGCGTGTCACGGCCCGGTTCTTCGGGCGTGCGCCGATCTACTACCTGATGTCAATTTCTACGCCTGGTTCCGGCGGGCTGTCGAGGATTTTATTGAATGGGGCGAATAGCTTTTTGGCCGCCAGTCGCAGTCACGTCGGAGTAGTGAGTATTGCTGGGAGAATGTGGGCGTGGGCGGTGCTGGTGGCCTGGCCGTGGCCCGCAGATCCGCTGCGACCAGGAGCCTGGCCCCGGCCGCCGAAGGTAAAATACTGTGGACCTGGCAGAACTATCCAAAGGTCTCTGTTGATGGCAGGCAATACGCTCAGATCGGGAACCGGCTGTACTCGAGACATGCGGTGGACAGAATGCAGCCAAGCGGACTCCGGTATTCGGCCAAGCCTGGGCCGCACGAAGGGGCAGTACCGGTGGAACTCCGCAGATATTCCAAGCTGGTGGCGGTTACGGCCGCAGTGTCGCTCCACAATATATCGAGGATGCCATAAGAGGCATCGACGGTGTATTGCAGCAGGACGGCAATATCATACACTATAGTGGCAGTCTAGAGGTCGTTCTAAGCCCGGAGGGTCGAGTGGTGACAGTGATGACGAAGTGAGCAATTCAGAAGTTCTCCGGAAGTTGCGGATGCTCCGCGCTAGCGTTTCTTCTGGTCAAATCAGCATCGATGATGCTTACGACACATTTGAGCCCCTGACTTATTCTCTCATGAATGTGGCCCGGTCGGACGAGCATGCCCTCCATGACATGGTCAATGACATTGAAAGAATTCGATTCACACTTCTACCCGAGAGCTAGATGCCGGCCGTGCGTGATGTTCTTGCCAAAGCGGAAGAAATCTTTGAACGTTACCATTAATTTACTGATGAGAACCTCATTGTGGGCGGTTCTGTGACGGGTGGTGCAGGGCCGAGTGGTCTCAGTGTCGAACTGGCAACCGCCGAAAGGCGCGCCGGCGGGATCGCGACCTGGGGGAGCGAGGCTGGAGTACAGAGCGGATGGTCGGCGAGAGGAGAGCTGGCGTATAGCGTCTACACATCCGACGAGATCACCGAGTACTGGAGCTGGCGGGAGTCGGCGCGGCGGGCGGCGCTACCAGAAACGGAATCTACGAGGGTTTGCGATGAGCCGACTTGCGCGATGCCTGTTCCTGTCGAAGGGCCACATCAGCAAGGAGGATGCCAGGGAAATCGCGCGGGCGGAGTGTGCCAGGCGAGGCCTCCCGTGGTGGGAGCCGGTGATGGTGCGCCGCGACTTCGGGGACTGGGAAGTATGGACTTACGCCGATCACCGTGGCGGCAACGTCCGAGTGGACATCGACCGAGGCGCGGGGGCCGTCAAGGCAGTCTTCGGGCCAATATCACGGTGACACGGGACCGAAAGTACGCGAGGCTTCAGAACTTGGCCATCGCCGCGGAGGGTGATGATGCTGTCTCTCGAGGAGTACCCGGATGTCCTGGTTACCGTCGCCCACCCCTGGGGTGACGTGGAGGTGTCTTTGGATGCCTGGATACGGACTGGCCCGGGGCCGCGGCCCTATGTCGGCATCGTCGCGGCGAGGCGATCATCGACCGGGTGCGAGGTGCCGCTGGTGGAGATCCCACTCGAATACCACAACAGCCCGGAGACCCGCAGCCTTCAACGGCACGGCCTACTTCCGTGCCCGTGGGGGCCGCCGCCCGAGTCGGAGCCCAGAGCTCTCACCGACCTGGGATGATGTCGTCCGGCGCGCCGCACTGAAAGGAAAGTGGTGCAGATCGACGTGGTGGGCTTCGACCCTTCAGCCGGTCTGGTCAACTTCAGGTACGGTGGCGGCCCGCTGGTCGGACGGTGGCGCGGTGACGAGGCTCCCCGGCCCGGGCCCGTGTACGTCGAGCTCGATGTTCCGGATGACTGTCGGTGGGGGCTGGACATCCAGGTTGAGCCGGAGGGGCTGACAGAAGGAATCTGGCCGGGCGGTCCGCAGGGGGACGGTTGCATTCTGGTCGGCCGCTGCCTGGAGCTTACCTATTACGACGTCCTGATCCTCTCGGTACTCGGAGGTCTCTTGATGATCAGTACCATGGGGGAGGCGCCCACGCGGACGGACGGACTACTGATGTCCGTGCGTTCCCCGCGGCTCGAGGTGTTCCCGGAGAACGTGTGAGGCCCGCGCGGTCCCATGACTTCGTGGGTCGTTGACTGGGGCGGACGCAACCCGTCCGGGAGCTGGGCTTTCGTTTGTCACCGGCGGCCTCGGCACCAGGACGGGTAGCCTGCTCAGGCGGGGAGACGGGTTCGGTTTCGGCCCGTTGCCGCCGGCGCTGGACGCCGGACCGGCGCGGAGCTTCACCAGGGTGGGACGATGGCTGGGCGCAGGACTGTGACGTGGAGTTTCGATTGTGTACGCGAATGGGTCGACGGGGAATCGGAGGCGCTCGCTGGGATGGGCGTCCGGGCGGAACTGGTTGTTGGTCCGGCGGAGCGGGCCAAGAAGGCCGCCTGGGTTGATCTGGAGTCGGATACACGTCTGGCTCCCGTGATCTTCTGGGACTCTGGTGAGGTGGACCTCACGGTGCTGGACGTCGCACGCGGAGCTGCTGTGTGCGAGGAGAACCGGGAGGTCACCTCGAGGCAGGGAGTGGTGAACACGCTGCAAGATGCGGTGGCCTGGACGGCCTCATGACACCTCCGACCGGTCCAGTCGGGCGCAGTCCGCGGTCTCGGACCTCATGATTGTCAGGGTGCGCGCGGTCGCCGGGGGCGGCGGGGTGCGGGACTGGTCGGTGGAGGTCGGGGCGGACGCGACTGTGCGGGAGCTGGGCTTTCGTCTGTTCGGGCCGCTCGGCGAATTCGGTCTGGTGGTGGCGGGGGAGTCGTTCGGGCCTGAGGTGCCGGTGGCGATCTGCGGGATCGTCGACGGCGTCGAGGTGGCCCCGGCCGAACCCGTGGACGGGTACCGGTCCGGGTACGGCAGCGGGTTCACCGCGGCGGGCGCGTTCGTCTGGCAGGGCGACGACGCCGATGCATGGTGGGAGCCCACGGCCGGGCCGGGAGCCGGCGGCTTCGAGGCGGCCGCGTCGGATGCGGTCGCGTCGGATGCGGATGCGGATGCGGACTGGTGGACCCCCGCGCCGTCGCTGCGTGCTGCATCGTCCGACGCGCTGCCCTGGTCGCTGGCGGGGTCCTACCCCGGCGGGTGGGAGCTGGTGGTCGTCGCCGGCCCAGGCGCCGGGTGGCGGCTGCCCGTGCCGGTGGGGCAGGAGGTCTCGCTGCTCGTCGACCCGTTCGACGGGCCGCTGCTCGAACGCGGCGGCGTCCAGGAGGCGGCGGCCGAGTTCACCGTGGCCGACGACGCGGTCACCTGCCGGTGGGCGGCGGCCGGGTTCACCGTGGACGGCGAGGCCCCCGCGGACTACCAGGTGCTGCGCCCCGGAGCGGTGCTCACCGCCGGGAGCAGCACCGTACGCCTGGCCCGCGCGGGCGGCGGGCTGGCTCAACCGGGCCAGGCACTGGGCCTGCCGGCCGAGCATCGCCCGACCGTGCCATTCCACCGCACCGCCCGTCCGGTGCCACCGCCGGGGCCGGACGTGGTCACGCTGCCGCCGACGCCACGGGAGCCGGGCCGGGCGAGCCCGTTCAACTGGGCGTCCCTCGGCGCTCCGCTGGTCCTCGCCGGCCTGCTGTTCACGATGACCAGGCAGCTCACGTACGCGCTCCTGTCCGCGATGGGCGCGATCATCGTGGTGTTCTCGTTCGTGGAAAGCCGCCTGCGCCGCCGCCGGGAGGTGCGCCGCGGCGCCGCCGAGCGGGCGGCGGACCTCGCCGCGTTCGACACCAGGCTGGCCGAAGCCCGGCGCCAGGAGCTGCGGCGCCGCTGGGACGTCACGCCGACGGCCGCCGACTGGGTGCGCGCCGCCGACCAGCTGGGCGCCACCCTGTGGGAACGCGGTCCGACCGACAGCGACTTCCTGGACGTCTTCGTCGCCGTCGGGCACCTGCCGTGGCGTCCGGCGGTCGAGCGGGCGGACCAGGCCGGCGCCGAGATCAGGGAACGGGTGGCCCGTTCGGGGGGCCTCTCACCCGTCCCGCTCACCTTCAGCCTGGACCGCGGCGAGCTCGTGACGCTGCGCGGCCCGCGGCCGGAGGTGCTGGGCCTGGTCCGCGCGGCGATCTGCCAGGCCTGCTGCGCGCAGGGGCCCGCCCATCTGCGGATCGGCCTGCTGGTCGAGGACACCGCCGACTGGGAGTGGCTCAAGTGGCTCCCGCACCTGCGGGACGAGGCCAGCGGGGAACTCCGGGTGCGGCGCATCGACGCCGCCGCCGACCCGCAGCGCGCCGTCGACGAGGCCGCCGCCTGGCTGACGGCCGTGGACTCGCTCGCCGCCGCCGGCAGCGCCGGACCAGGAGGACCAGGCAGGGCGGGCGGATCGGGCGGCCTCGGCGGCAGCGGTGGCTCCGGTGGCCGGGCCGCCGGCGGGGGTCCCGCGGTCAGCCTGCCGGCCGCCGCGTCCCCCGAACGGGTGCAGGCGGTCCGTACCCTGCTGATCGTCGACGGCCCGCGGCTGCGGCCCGGGTCCAGCCTCGCCTTCCGTCGCGCGCTCGCCGCCGACGCGTCGGCGATCGTCGTCGACGGCCCACCCCCCAACCTGACCACCACCCTGGTCGAGTTCGGCCCCGACGGCATGGTCACGCAGGCCGACGCCAGGACCGGCCGGGTCGTACCCGGCGCGAGCCCGGCGGCGCTCGACGCCGACGACGCCCACCGCTGCGCGCGGATGCTCGCGCGGCTCGACGATCCGCTCGTAGCCGACCGGGACGCGCCGCTGCCCGCCGGGGTCCGGCTGTCCGACCTCGTCCCGTTCGACCTGGCGCAGCCGTCCGACCGGCTTGCCGACGCCATCCGCGCGCACTGGTCCGCCCGCCACGACCCGGGGAGCCTCACGATCCCGGTGGGCGTCGGCGAGGACGGGCCGTTCGAGCTCGACATCGTCCGCCATGGCCCGCACGGACTACTCGGCGGCGCGACCGGATCCGGCAAGAGCGAGCTGCTGAAGATGATCGTGGCCGGGCTCGCCGCGCGGTACTCGCCCGACGAGGTGATCATCGGGCTGTTCGACTTCAAGGGCGGCACGTCCCTGCAGGAGCTCACCCGGCTGCCGCACTGCGTCGGCCTGGTCAGCGACACCGACCTGCACGAGGCCGAGCGGGCACTGCGCTACCTGCGCACCGAGCTGCTGCGCCGCGAACGGCTGCTGTTCGCCCGCGGCGCGGCGAAGATCGAGCAGATCGCCGGTGAGCTGCCCCGACTGATCGTCATCATCGACGAGTTCCAGATCCTCGCCGACGAGCTCCCCGACGAGCTGCAGACCGTCATCGACCTGACGAAGCGGGGCCGCTCCCTCGGCGTGCACCTGCTGTTCGCGACGCAGAGCCCCGCCTCGGTGCGTAACTATGACGAGATCAAGCGCAACACCCAGCTGCGGATGACCCTCAAGCTCCTCGACGTCGAGGACTCGCTGCGCCTCATCGACCTGCCGGACGCCGCCCGGTTCACCGTGCCCGGCCGAGGGCTGGCCCGGGTCGACAACCAGGTGCTCGCCTTCCAGGCCGGCTACCCGTCCGGCTCCGTCGACGCGTCCGAGGACGACGCGGTCCGCCTCGAACCGTTCACGCTGCTCCCCGCCGCCGCTCCCGCCACCCCCGACGACGACATGTGGACCGCCACGCCCAGTGCGGTCGCCACCGCCGCCTCAGCCGTCCCACCCGGCGCGGCCGTCATCGCTACCGCGGATGTCGCAGGCGTCGTCACGTCGATGTCCGGCGGCGCGGACCTGGCGGGCGCCGCCGCTCTGGACGAGCCCTGGTGGCAGGTGGACAACCTGCCGAACGGCACCGGCCGCTCTGGCACCGTTCTCGGGGCCGGCACTGCCATCAAGGGCGGCGCGGGTGCCGCAGACGGCACCGGCACCAGTGCCGAGGACGACGAGAATGTCGCGACCGGGGAGCGGACCGAGCTGGGCGCGTTGATCGCCGGAGTCCGGCGCGCCTACCGGTCGGCGCTGCACCGGCGCCAGCTGCGGCCCGTCGCGGACGTCTGGCCACCGGCACTGCCCACGTCGCTGGCACGGGGCGAGGTCGTGGCCCAGGCCCGGGCGGGGGAGGTGATCCCCGGGCGTCCCGCCGGGCTCGCGGCGTACTTCGCTCGCGCAGACCGTCCGGACGAGTCCGAGCACGCTCGCCAGCCCGCGGTCGCCTGGCATCTCGACGCGGGCAACCTGCTCGTCTTCGGCGCTCCGGGCGCCGGCGCCACCACCGCGCTGACCGTTCTCGCCACCGGTCTCACCGCCTCGCTGTCCCCGGCCGAGCTGCACCTGTACGCGCTGGACTTCGCCGGAGGCGACCTGCAGGGGCTGGCCGGGCTGCCGCACTGTGCCGGCAACGTCATCCTCGGTGACGAGCGGGAGCGGCAGGTGAACCTGCTGGCCTACCTGCGGGCCCGGATCGCCCGCCTGGGGGCGCTGGACGCGGCGGGCCGAGCGGCCGAGGCCCAGTCGATCCTCCTGATCGACAACCTGGGTGGCTTCATGAACGCGCACGAGGCCGTCAGCTCCAAACAGGGGATCGCGGTGCTGGAGGACTTCGCCGCGGTGATCGGCGCGGGGCCCGGGTCGAAGGTGGCCGTGGCCGCGTCCGTCGTCGGCACCCGGGTGCGCAACGAGGTCGCCGCTCGCGCGCCGCAGCGGCTCATCCTGCGCCTACCGGACCGCAACGCCTACGCCGACCTCAACATCGAACGGCGCTCGATCCCACGCGGTGTGCCCGGCCGGGGCCTGTGGACCACCGGCAACGACCTGGTGATGGAGGTCCAGGTCGCCACCCCCGACGCCGTCTCCCCCGCCGGGACCACGCGCGAGTCCGCGCCCGGAGCGTTGCCCACCGGTGTGCCCGCAACCCTGCTCGGCGGCGCCGGCGGGCCGGGTCAGTCGCCGCGGTGGGCCTGGACGGACGGCGTCCGCGCGGACGGCGCCGGCGCCGCGTCCCTACCCAGACGCATCCGGGCCCTGCCGGCAACGATCGAGCCGGACGAACTCACCGCGGACGGGGGCGCCCGTCTGGACGACGACGTGCTGGTGATCCCGGTGGGCCTCACCACCCAGGACGGCGCGGTCGTGCAGGTGTGCCTTGACCTCGCGGAAGACAGCCCGGCCCTGGTGTACGGGCCACCTCGCTGCGGCAAGAGCACGCTGCTGCGCCGACTCGCGGAGCTGACACGGGCGAGCCTGGGTGACGCCGTGGCGATCTACGCGGCGGCTGCCCCCGACTCGCCGCTCGCCGGCTGCCCGGCCGCGGACCGGGTGCGTGGGCTCGACACGGCGGTGACCCTCGCCCAGCGGGCCGCGAGCGAGCAGCGGCCCGCCCTGCTGCTCATCGACGACGTGACCCGGCTCGGCGACAGCCTGAACGCCTTCCTGCAGGAACGTCACCCCCGTGTCCGCCTGGTGGCGACGGCCCGCGTCGGCGAGCTGCGCACGGCCGACTACACCTGGACCGCGAGCCGGCTCAAGTCGGCGCCGACCCGCCTCGTGCTCGAGCCGGAACCCGGCGAGTCGGATCCCGTCAGCGGCCGGTACCTCACCTACCCGCCGAGCGGACCAGGCCGCGGCCGAGGCTTCCTGCTCTCCGCAAGCGGCACCCGATTCGTCCAGACCTGAACCAGCACCCCGATGGCACCAGGACACCGGCAAGTTCGACGAGTAGCTGCTCGTAGGTCCCGGTGTGGATTTCTGGTGGAGTTGGGGTGTGAGGGCTGGCTGGGGCTGGGCCCAGAAAGAGGACGGCATGACCCTCGGCTGATCACGGCCTCGGGCGACCATGGATGTTGCCGCCCCGCCGTATGGCGTCCGAATGCGCTGAAGCCGGCTTCGGCGGTCGCGGGCGCAGCGGGTGCACGCTCGTGGTGGAAGTATTGAGGTCAGCCAGGGAAGACGCTCCTGTCGGCGCGGAATCAGCATTCGACAACGGTCGGTCGGTACGTTTTTGGTACAAGGCCAGATAGTTAAGGAATTACTTCCATGGGTACGGATAGAAGTGTGGCGGAGCACCGTTCGTATGGCATTTACACGGACCGGTTCGACGTAATGGATCGCCGGCCGGGGTCGGGGATCGCGATCATGGCGGTGGTGACGCTGTGAGGATCTCCCGCGGCCCGAGAGCCGATGAGCTCACGCCCTCGCAGGGGCAAAGTCGTGGCCGTCACCGTGAACGTAGACAGTGGGGCTCCCGCCCTGACAGTGCGGATGATTACACGTTTCTGGACGCTCTGCTGGAAGATGAGTCCGACATCAGCGACGTATGTCTACGCCTACCTGCTGGGGTTCTGGAATGGGCGACCTCCAGAGCGGAGCGCCTGGGTATTCCCGTCTCGACCGTCGTGGTCGATGCCCTGGAAGTCAGGGCCGCACTGGAGGTTGCGCCACAGATGGTGGACCTGGTCCGCAGCGCGGAATGACGTGTCAGCAGTGGTGGAGCGCGATCGGCTTCGGGTCCCTACCCCATCCGCACCGTGATCGCTGTCGGTAGCTCGTCTCTGCTCCATCCATGGCAGTCACGTCATTCGCGTCGCCATTCACTACGTTTCCAACCGGTCGCGGGCATCCTCGCGAGCCTGTTTTCGTGCCCTGCCGGTCGGCTGATCTCCGATATGTGGACGACGACAAGATAATCAACGCTGTTGACAGCCTCCCGCCGCCGCGCCCATCAGAAGCGGCCAGGCGTGGGGGCGGGGTCACGGCGCCGAACGGTTGCCCGACCGCATACCCGGGCACGCAGGGGAAGGTGGCTGGCGCGGTCCGCATCCCCGTGCGGCTGCGCGCCCGCGCCCGCCGCCGCCCGACTCGCTACCGCCGTGGGCGGCCCTTCCGGAGGTGGAACGTGCCCGCAGCAACGTCGTTGCCGGCGCCCCTGCGTCGATTCCTGCGCGCTGGCAGGGCGTCCGATCGGGTGGCCCCCGTATCCGGCGCCACCGGGTCCGCCGCGGCTCCGGGGGCGTCCCGCGTGGTCGTGGTGGGCAGCGGGTTCGCCGGCCTGCGGCTGCTGCGGCGGCTGGAGGGTCTGCTGCCGGCGTCCGCGGCGGAGCTCACCGTCGTCTCGCCGGTGGACCACCTGCTCTACACCTCTCTGATGCCGCAGGTCTGCGCGAGCTCGGTCGAGCCGCGGCACCTGGCGGTGGCCACCCGGGGGGCGCTGCGCCGCACCGTGCTGCGCCTGGGCCATGCGGCGGCGGTCGACACCCGGGCCCGCACGGTGACCGTGCTCGGCAGCGACGGCACGGTCGAGGAGCTGGGCTGGGATCGGCTCGTGCTGGCCCCCGGGTCCGTCACGCGGACCTTCGACATCCCGGGCGTGCGCGAGCACGCGATCGGCCTGAAGAACCTCGCCGAGGCCGTGCACCTGCGCGATCACGTGCTGCGGCAGTTCGAGCGGGCGGACGCCACCACCGACGACGCCCGCCGCCGCGCCCTGTGCACCTTCGTGATCGTCGGCGGTGGGTACACGGGCACGGAGCTCGCCGCGCAGATGACCCGCTTCAGCCGGCGCGCGGTGGCGAACTACCCGCGGGTGCGGGCCGAGGATGTCCGCTGGGTGCTTGTCGACCACGCGCCGCGCCTGCTGCACGAGCTGGCGCCGTCGCTAGGCCGCCGGGCCGCCGACGTGCTCACCGCCCGCGGCGTCGAGCTACGGCTGCGGACGGCGGTGAACGAGGTCACCGAGTGCACCGTCCGGTTGGGCCAGGCGGAAGCCCCCGACCAGCACGAGACGATCGACACCCACACGGTGGTCTGGTGCGCGGGGGTGTCCCCGAGCCCGCTCGTGGCCAAGCTGGGCCTGCCCACCACGCACGGGCGCCTCGTCGTCGACGACTGGTTCCGCGTCCCTGAGGTGGATGGCCTGTTCGCACTGGGCGACGCCGCCGCCGTGCCGGACGTGACCCGTTCGGGCGCCCCCGCCGGTCAGACCGCCCAGCATGCCGTGCGCCAGGCCGCGGCCGCCGCCCGCAACGTGGCGGCGTCCCTCGGTCACGGCACCGCCCGGCCGTACCGGCACCGCGATCTCGGGTTCGTGGTCGATCTGGGCGGCCGGGACGCGGTGGCCAACCCGCTGGGGGTCACCCTGCACGGCCTGCCCGCGGCCGTGGTCACCCGGGCGTACCACGCGTACGCGTTGAACAACGGGTCCAATCGGGTCAGGGTGCTCACGGATTGGGCCCTGGACCTGGTCATCCCGCACCAGATCGTGCAGCTAGGCTTCGCCGACGGGCGGCCACCCACGATCGACGCCACCGAGCAGACCGGGATCTACCCCGCCGCGGCGCCGGGACGGGCGGGCGTCGACGCCGACCCCAGTGACTCCCAGGCGCACCCGGGCCGTGCGGTGGGTGGCGTCGCGGGACGATGAACCGGGCCCGGCGTTCCGCCCCGCTGCCCCGATACCCGGTCCGATCGGATGAGCCCCGATACCCGGTCCGATCGGATGAGCCCCGATACCCGGTCCGATCGGATGAGCCACGGCATCCGGTCCGATCGGATGAGGCACGGCCCCCGGCCCGATCGGATCAGGCGGTCCCGCCGCCACCGGCCGCCACCCCGCCCACCGGGATGGCGGTCGGGCTCGTGACGAGCCGGCCGCAGGCGGCCGAGTTGGAGACCTCCTCGGGCAGCTCGGGTTTCACGTCGCTGCGGGCCGCCCCGTCGTAGCGGCCGCTGTGGTTCGCGTCGACGCCGTGCTGCTCGATCACGCCCTCGCCGCCGCGCAGTTCCGCGGCGACCTTCGGGGAGACGGTGATGGTGCGCTCGTAGCCGGCGTCGCCGACGGGGAAGCGGTCCAGCGCGTAGGAGCTGTCTGGGCCGGTGTCCCCGGTCGTGGTGAGCGACACCGCGATGGGGCCGATCGACTTCTTCGCGTCGCCCGAACGGACCTGGCCCCTCGCGCCGGTGCCCGTCGCGTCCGGGCTTGGGCAGGAATGGCTGCCGCCGATGTGGATGTGATGGGGGTGCGGCAGTCCCGGCGCCAGACCGTGGGTCACGATCCGGAGGCTCAGCAGGTTGCCCCGCAGGGTCGCGGTGACCGTGCCGCTCGCACCGGATCGGTTCACCGGACCGAGCTCGGCGATCAGGTAGGTCGGCTCGCCGCCGGGCGTGTCACCTCGTCCGGGCGGCGTCGAGGCCGCGTCGGCGGGCGGCGCGAGCGGATGGCCGGCGTCCGCGCCGATCCTGTCCGCGCCGACCGTGGCTGCCCCATCGGGGGCGGACACGGCCAGGACCGGGAGGACGGCGAGGGGAAGCAGGCCCACGCCGATTCCCGGGACGATCCCCCTGAGACCTCGTCGCATCCGCGGACTCCTTTCGGGCGGTGAACCGTGGCTGCCTCGTGATCGATCGGGTGCGTAGGGTGGCGGCATCAGCCAAGGCCATGAGCGCCTATCCGTCAACGCGATGATGAGCCGGCAGAAGGAGCCCGCCGCGGCGCCGCCCGGATCGGGGGATACGGGTGGGGGCCGGTCGCGCAGTCGGCACATCACCCGATCGGGCCAGCCGAGGCGGCGATTTGGGCGCGTTGTGGTGGGAGGTCCGTTGGTAGCCGGTCGAGACGCTTTATCGGCAGGTCAGCGGGTATTCGGCCCACCCGGACGGGGGACAGCCTCATGACGACGGACGGCCTTGGGAGGCGCGGGATGGCGCTCGGTGGCCGCATCGACCGGGCCCAGCAACGCAACCGGGGGGTCGGCTTCGTCATCGCCGTCATCTACAAGTTCGCCGACGATCAGGGCGGCTACCTCGCGGCCCTGATCACCTTCTACGCCTTCCTGTCGCTGTTCCCGTTGTTGCTGCTGCTCACGACCGGGCTGGGCTTCGTCCTGCACGGCCATCCCGACCTGCAGGAACAGGTCGTGACCTCTACACTGAGCCAGTTCCCGATCATCGGTGATCAGCTCCGCGACGACGTGCAGGCGCTCAAGGGCAGCGGGATCGCCGTCGCCGTCGGCGTCCTCGGCGCCATCTCCGGCAGCCTCGGCGTCGCCCGGGCGATCGGCAACGCCCTCGACACCGTCTGGGCGGTGCCGCGCCGGGCCCGACCGAACCCGTTCTTCGCCCGGCTGCGCAGCCTCAGCCTCATCGGCCTGCTCGGCCTCGGTGTGCTCATGACGACGGTGCTCTCCAGCGTCACAACCGGGGCCTCGGCGTTCGGCCGGTTGGCCGCCGGGTTCCAGGTGCTCGCGGTCGCGATCTCCACGGCGGGCAACGCCGGCCTGGTCCTCGTCGCCTTCAAGGTCCTCACCGCCCGGTCCGTCCGGGTGCGCGAGATCCTGCCCGGGGCGGTGTTCGCGGCGCTCGGCTGGCAGCTCGTGCAGACGCTGGGCAGCTACTACATCGCCCACCAGCTCAAGGGCTCCACCCAGGTCTACGGGCTGTTCGGGCTCGTTCTCGGGCTGATGACCTGGCTGTACTTCCTCGCCGTCGTCGTGGTTCTCGCCATGGAGATCAACGCGGTGCGGGCGGGCCGGCTCTACCCGCGGGCGCTGTTGACCCCGTTCACCGACGACGTCGAGCTGACCGATTCCGACCGGCGGGCCTACACCTCATACGCCAAGGCGGAGCAGTTCAAGAGCTTCCAGCAGGTGGACGTCACCTTCACCGATCTGCCGGACCAGCAGCGCCCGGCGAGCGACCCGTCGTCGGCGGCCCCGGGCGTGGGTCGTGACCCGACCGCCGCCGCGGTCCCCGGTCCATCCGTCGAGGCCGTCCCCGGTCCGCCGGCCGAGGCTGTTCCCGGTCCGTCGGCCGAGAGGGTTCCCGGTCCGTCGGCCGACGTGGATCGCGGCCGCCGACCATAGCGGATCTCGGCCAGGGAATCCGGTCGCCGCCACGACGCCGCCCGGACGGCCCCGTCACGCCGGGGAGGGCGCCGGCCGCGGTCCCGGATCGTCGGGGATCCGGACCGGCGCGAGCAGCACGGCGGTCGGGTCACCGCCCGGCCCGCCGACCACCGCAGGCCACAGGCCGTCGTTGACGCAGTCCTGTGCGACATCGGCAGCCCAGTCGGGGGGCGCGCTCAGGGAGACGAACCGACCCTGGTCCGTGCCAAGGATCACGTGTGCCCCGATCAGCGCATGGCGCAATGCCTGCCCGCGCGGGGTCCGGGCGGCCCACCCCACCGGAGTCCATCCGCCGGCCTCGTCTGCGCGGGGCGGCCAGCCGGAGGTGTTGACCAGCTCCGCGCGCAGCCGCAGCAGCGGGCGCGGACCGGGATACAGCCCAGCGCTCAGTCGCAGTTCCGCCTGGGCGAACCAGGCGTCCCAGGTGATCCTGGTCGGCCTCGTCCCACCGTGATCCACTGTCCGGACCTGGCGGCCGGACGGCGCACTGAGCCGTACCGTGTGCGCCCCCGATCGGGCCACACCCCGCCCGCCCGCCGGCTCCCAGGGGGCCGGGCGAGGGGCACTGAGATGAGGTAGCCAGCCGCGAGGCCATGTTCCGGTCGACGGAGTCGAGGGATGAGTGATCGGGCCGGGGCGCGCCGCGAGCAGGTCCGCGATCGTCACGTCCTCATCGACCTCGTGGGGCAGAAACTCCGCCTGGTCGTCGGGGTCGGCGTCGACGGCCACCTCCCGCCCGACGCTGCTACCGCCCGATCGGAGGACCTGCTGCTCTCGCGTCGTGATCTGCAGCCAACGGACCTGCGCGGTCAGCATGGCGTCGGGGCCCGCCTCCAACAGGCACTCCGCGTGGACGTAGGCCCGGTCAGCCGGATGGCGTGCGGCGTAGGCAGCCGGGGTCAGCACCCCGACGAGCCCGCCCGACGCGCCCCCACCGGGCCGCACGCGACGGCCCGGATCGTGCCGGTAGATCGTCGCGTCGGCGATCGCCGCCGCCCGGTCTAGCCGCGCCTGAACCGTCCTCATCGCAAGCCCCCTTCACGCTCGGCTGCACCGGCGTGCCGCTGCGCCACACGATCGGCCGAGCAGGCGGACTGGTCTCCGCACCGCCCACCCCGCGTGCTGTCACCGCCCGGACCCTGTCCGGCCACCGCCAAAATGGACCCTCACCGTCCGAGCGGACCTCACCGTCCGAGCGGACCCCACGCCGAACGGACCCCACGGTCCGACGGCACGACTGGTCAGAGGACGCTGATCGCCTCCCCGGCGTGGACCAGCACCGCGTCGCCTGTCTGGGCTCGGACGAGGGCGAGACCGATCTCCTCGGTGCCGGCCGGTGTCCGGACAAGTGCTACCGCGCCCGGCAGGCACCGGACGATCTCGGCCTCGATCGTCTCCTCCGGTCCGGCGAGCTGCCCCGCCGCGCCACACACGGGCGCCTCAGGGCCCGGACGGGCGGCTGCTTGCGCGGCCTCCCACGCTGACAGCCGTTCAGCTCCCGTACGTGCGGCTTCGTCTCCCGCACCGGTGACGCGCGGCGTACGCCGTTCGGGGGACGCCACGGTGGGGCCGGGAGTGTCCCGCCGCCGGCGTGGTGGTCTGCTGGCGCTTCTGACCTGCTCGTTCATCGGTCATCACCTCGATACAGGTCTACCCGGCGCAACGGTACGACCCGCGCTCGGAGGTCACCAGTCGGCTCGGACGGGTCCGCGGCCGTGCGATCGGGCAGCATGGGAGCGGTGGGAGTAAAGACGACCAACGACGGCGAGGCGTTCGACCGGCTGTGCGCCCTCGTCGCGGCAGGCGGCGTCGCCGTGGTGAGCGGGGCGGGGATCTCGACCGATTCCGGTATCCCGGACTATCGGGGCCCGAACGGGGCGCTGCGCCGCCACACCCCGATGACCTACCAGCAGTTCACCAAGGAACCGGGGGCTCGTCACCGCTACTGGGCGCGCAGCCACGCCGGCTGGCGGCAGGTCGCCCGGGCCGAGCCCAACGCGGGCCACCGTGCGGTGGCCCGCCTGGAGCAGGCGGGCCTGGTCAACGGCATCATCACCCAGAACGTCGACGAGTTGCACCAGCGCGCCGGCTCCCGGCATGTCATCGATCTGCATGGAAGCCTCTCCCGCGTGGTGTGCGGCGACTGCGGGCAGGTGAGCCCGCGCCTCGACCTCGACGAGCGGCTGAGCGCGGCGAACCCGGGCTTCCGCATCTCCGGAGCCCCCACCAACCCGGACGGTGACGTCACCCTCTCGGCGGAGACGGTCGCCCGCTTCGTCATGGTCGACTGCCGTGGCTGCGGCGGTGAGCGGCTGGAACCGGACGTGGTGTTCTTCGGCGCCACCGTGCCGCGACCCCGCGTGGCGCAGGCGTTCGATCTGGTCGAGAGCGCGCGTGCGGTGCTGATCCTGGGATCGTCACTGACGGTGATGTCCGGATACCGGTTCGTCCTGCGGGCGGCCGAGCTTGACATTCCGGTCGCGATTGTCAACCAGGGGTCCACCCGTGGAGACAGCCGGGCGACGGTCCGTGTCGACGCTCCCCTCGGGACGCTGCTGCCCCGGCTGGCTGCCGCCGTCACCAGCGGCGAACAAACGCTCGCGCCGTCACGGACCGTGCCGTCCCTGGCCCTGTCGGGGGATTCGCCCGCTGAGCTGTGAGGATGGGGAGATGCGATCGGTCTCCCGCTCCCAGCCCGCGAACGTGGCGTTCCGTCATGCCACCGACAGCGCCGCCGAGGCGGCGGCGATCGTCGCTCTCGTCGAATCCGCGTACCGAGGGGAGCCCAGCCGGGCGGGGTGGACCACCGAGGCGGACCTGATCGGGGGCCAGCGCACGGATGTCGAGGAGGTGCGTGCCGCCCTGACCGCTCCGGACGGGACAGTTCTGCTCGCGGAGGAGCCCTCGGGTCTCCTCGTGGGCTGCTGCCACGTGGAGCGTCGGATCGAGCCCCCGGCGCACGGCGGAGCTGGTGTGGTCCGGACGGATGAGCTGGTAGCCCGGCCGGGCGAGGACAAGGGGACCATCGCAGCGGGGATCAGCGCGGTGACGGGGGCCTACTTCGGCATGTTCGCCGTCAGCCCCACCCGGCAGGGGGCCGGAGTGGGCGGGGCGCTGCTGCGGCTCGCCGAGCGGCACGCCGTCACCGCGTGGTCGGCGTCGTGGATGGAGATGCAGGTCATCGCTCAGCGAAGCGAACTCATCGGCTGGTACCGCGGCAAGGGATACCTCCCGACCACCGCCACCCGACCGTTTCCGTACGCCGACGAGCGGTTCGGTCGGCCGCTGCGGCCCGACCTCTACTTCATCGTCCTGCGCAAGCCGCTCGCCTGACGTCGCCGATCCGGCGAGCGGGCACGACGTCCGATTCCCGCCAGCATCCGGAGGCGATCGCGCCGAGAGTGGGGGCATGAGGACCGACGAGGGCCGCTACGAGGCGGTGGCCAGCCGGGATGCCCGATTCGACGGCGCCTTCTACTTCGCCGTGACCAGCACGGGCATCTACTGCCGTCCGAGTTGCCCGGCGGTGACGCCGAAGCGGACGAACGTCCGGTTCTTCCCGACGGCCGCGGCGGCGCACGGTGCCGGCTTCCGGGCCTGCCGCCGGTGCCGGCCGGACGCGGTGCCCGGCTCCGCCGAGTGGGACATCCGCGCTGACGTGGTCGGCCGGGCGATGCGCCTGATCGGCGACGGTGTCGTCGATCGGGAAGGCGTGGCCGGCCTCGCCGCCCGGCTGGGCTACAGCGCGCGCCAGCTCCACCGGCACCTGACCGCCGAGGTGGGCGCCGGGCCGCTAGCCCTGGCCCGAGCGCGGCGCGCGCACATCGCGCGGCTGCTGCTGCAGACCACCGCCTTGCCCGCCACCGAGGTGGCCTTCGCCGCCGGCTTCGCGAGCGTTCGCCAGTTCAACGACACCATCCGAACGGTCTATGCGGCGACACCCCTCGAGCTGCGCGGTCCACGGCCGCCACGGACCGTCCCGCCCGGCCCGAGCCGCGGCGATCGGGTGGGTCCGGGCGGCCGACCCGAAGAGGGTGGCCTCACCCTCCGGTTGGGCTACCGCCGGCCCTACGAGGCGGGTCACCTGTTCGACTACCTCGCCGAGCGGGCCCTGCCCGGGGCGGAGGAGGTCGTGGGCGAGCGAGGACGGCGAACCTACCGGCGCACCCTGCGCCTGGCCCGTGGCCACGGCGTCGCAGAGGTGGCCGAGCGCCCGACCGGCGACGACGCCGGCTGGCTGGACTGCCGGCTGATCCTGAGCGATCTGCGGGACCTCGGCAGCGCCGTCAGCCGGCTCCGTCGGCTGTTCGACCTCGACGCCGATCCGCTCGCCGTCGCCGACCGGCTCGCCGGTGATCCCGCCCTGGCCGCGCAGGTGGGCCGCCTACCCGGACTACGCGCCCCCGGTGCCGCCGACCCGCATGAGCTCGCCGTGCGGGCCGTGCTGGGGCAGCAGGTGTCGGTGGCCGCCGGGCGGCGCCTGGGCGCGGTGTTGCTGGCTGCCTACGGCGATCCGCTGCCCACGCCGAGCGGCGGCCTGACCCTGCTGTTCCCCCGGGTCGACACCCTCGCCTCGGCCGGTCTGGCGGAGCTGGGGATGCCGGCGGCGCGACGGGACGCCGTGCGGACGCTTGCCGGCGCGCTTGCGGACGGCTCCGTGGTCCTCGACGCCGGCGTGGACCGCGACGAGGCGCGACGGGCGCTGCTGGCGCTACGCGGCATCGGGCCCTGGACGGCGGGTTACCTCCGGATGCGAGCCCTGGGCGACCCGGATGTGCTCCCGCCGGGCGATGCGGCCCTGCGCGCCGCGGACCGCCGCGGCGACGTCGACCTGGGTCGCGCCGCCGCCTGGGCGCCTTGGCGCAGCTATGCGGCGCACCACGTGTGGGCTGCCGCAGCCACCCGCGGCGACCCACCCAGGATGACCCGCGCGGGTCTGCGCGCGGGCCGTGCCCGTCCGAGCCGGCACGCGGCGGAAGCTGGCCGCGGGCCCGGTTCCCGGGCCGGGTCGACCACGCACGTCGACGCAGTCCCGGTGGGCGAAGCAGTCCCGGTGGGCGGGGCAGTCCCGGTGGGCGGGGCAGTCCCGACGGACGGGACCGGATCGGAAGGGGAGCGGTGATGTTCTACACGACGCTGGCGAGCCCGGTGGGCGAGCTGCTGCTGGTGGGGGCCGCAACGGACCAGGCGCCCGGCGGGCTGGCCCTGGCCTCGCTGTCCATGCCGGGGCAGCGCGGCGCAGCGGTACCCGCGCCGCACTGGCGCCGCGCCCCCGAACTCCTCGCCGCTGCCGCCGGCGAGATCGAGGAGTACTTCGTCGGCGAACGGCACACGTTCACCCTCACCCTGCGGACCGGCGGCACCGTGTTCCAGGAGCGGGTCTGGCGGGCGTTGGAGGCGATCCCCTACGGCACGACGATCAGCTACGGCCAGCTCGCCGCCCGCGTCGGAGTCGGGCGCGGCGAGGTGCGCGCGGTCGGCGCGGCGGTTGGTGCGAATCCGCTGCTGCTGGTACGACCCTGCCACCGGGTGATCGGCGCGGACGGCACGCTGCGCGGCTTCGCCGCCGGGCTGGACCGCAAGGAGTTCCTGCTGCGCCACGAGGGCGCGCTCGCACCGACGCTGGACCTCGCCGGCGAGGCCACCGCGGCGAGCGCGCCGGCCGGCCCAGCCGTGGGGTTCGGATGACGGCACCGCAGCCGGTCGCCGGAGCCGAGGAGCGCGTACGGGCCATGGACTGGGCGGCGATCGGCGCGGAGCTGGATGCCACCGGCTGTGCCCTCGCCGGCGCGGTGCTCACCGGGACGCAGTGCCGCGACCTCGTGCGTCTGTACGAGGAGCCCGCCCGCTTTCGGTCCACCGTGGACATGGGACGCCACCGGTTCGGGTCGGGGGAATACCGCTACTTCGATCAGCCACTTCCCCCGCCGGTCCGGGCCCTGCGCGCGGCGTTCTACCCGTTCCTGCTGCCCGTCGCCCGGCGGTGGGCCGCCCGGCTGGGCCGGTCCGCCCCGTGGCCGGACACCCTCGACGCCTGGCTGGCCGACTGCCACCGCGGCGGGCAGTGCCTGCCCACGCCGCTGCTGCTGCGCTACCGGGCGGGCGACTGGAACGCGCTGCACCGCGACCTGTACGGCGAGCTGGTCTTCCCCCTGCAGGTCGTCATCGGCCTCGACACCCCCGGCGCGGACTACACCGGTGGCGAGTTCCTGCTCGTCGAGCAGCGCATGCGGGCCCAGTCCCGGGGCACCGCTCTCACCCTCCGGCGAGGGCATGCCCTGATCTTCACCACCCGGGATCGGCCGGTCCCCTCCGCGCGCGGCTGGTCCGCCTCGCCCATGCGGCACGGAGTCAGCACCGTCCGATCGGGCCGGCGTCACGCCCTCGGCCTGATCTTCCATGATGCCGCCTGATCGGACCCCCGGGTGCAGTCCGCGACGAGCGCGGGGCCGCGGCCGACCACCCGGGGCACGCCGACCACCCGGGGCACGCCGACCACCCGGGGCACGCCGACCACCCGGGCCAGGATGTGTCAGGGCTCCCAGCCGGGCATAGTCGACATCGGCGTGCACCCCTCGTGCGTGCCGGCCAGACGACGATCGGAGCGGCCGATGACCACCATCCAGGACCCTCACCTGTCGGCGATCCGCGACGTCGAGCCGGCGACGCCCCAGGGCTGCGGCGAATGTCTGCGCACCGGCGGCCGCTGGGTACACCTGCGGCTCTGCCTGACCTGCGGCAACGTCGGCTGCTGCGACTCCTCGCCGGCGCGGCACGCCAGCGCCCACGCCGCCCACCACGGCCACCCCATCGTCCGCTCGTTCGAACCGGGCGAGGACTGGCGCTGGTGTTACGTCGACGAGGCGTTCGTCTGACGAGTCCCCAAGGCGGCCCGCCCCGCCCCCCAACACCGCCGCCGCACCGTAGCTCAAGGACCGATGTGGATGCAGGTGGCCCATTCGGAGGGTCTGGTCCTCCACCGGACCCAGGGTGGCGATGACCTGCCGGAAGCCGGCCAGGTGAAACGCCGCCCCCAGATGGATGGCCTCGTCCCAGAGCCGCAGGCCGCCCTGCGCCGTCGAGCCACACCCTCGGTCTGATCTTCCACGATGCCGCCTGATCGAACCGCGTCGTCGGGCGCATTCCTGCGGTCCTTCGCCATGACGATCATCATGCGGCGGCCTATCTCACGATCTGGAGGACGGCCATCATGCCCATGTCCTCGTGGTTGAGGATGTGGCAGTGCAGGACCGTCTTTCCGGTGAAGTCGGTGAAATGGATTCGCACGACCACCTCTCCCCGCGCGGGGAGGTTCACGGTGTCCTGCAGGCTCAGTGCGTGATGCGGTACGCCGTCGATGCTCATCACCTGGAAGCGGTTGGTGTGCACGTGGAAGGAGTGCTGCTCGTCGGATTCGTTGCGGACGGTCCATTCTTCGACCGTGTCGAGCCTGGACCGAATGTCGACCCGGTTTTCGTCGAAGGTCCGACCGTTGATGTAGAACTGGGTTCCGGCGCTGTTCTCCGAGAAGACGATGGTGTGGCGCGCGGCGATGGGATCGCGGCTCAGGTCCGTCCGCGGTCTCGGGTCGAAGGTGGTGGGCAACACCGCCGGTCGCATCGCCGGACCGCTGGAGACGACGGTGGCGAGGGCCTGCCGGGGAAAACTGTTGCCTGCCGGTCCGGTGTTGTAGGCGAGGGTTTCCAGTGCGGTGCGGCCGGCCGGGCCGCCCTGCACGAGCACGTCATAGCGGGCGCCGGCCGGAATGACGAGAGAGTCCGCGGACCAGACCCGGGTGACGGGGCTCGCATCCTGCGTGATCACGTGGAACCGCTGCCCCGGCAGCCGCAGTCGGTAGTAGATGTTGGCGCTGATGTTGGCCAGCCGCCACAGCTGGGTCTCGCCCGGCCTGATCTGGATGGTCGGGTTCCGCTGGCCGTTGACCGTGCGGTTCGTCGCCGCTCCGATGTGCAGGTCCTCGGTCCGGATCGCGTCGCCCTGGACCTGGAAGTCCTTCAGGGCGACGACGTGCTCGGTGATGTGACGGAGATCCGGCGGCAGGTACCGCTGCAGGCCGTCGACGATGATGATTCCCGACATCCCTCCGGCGACCTGCGACGCGGCATGCGGATGCCCATGGGAATGGTACCAGTAGGTCCCCGGTGTCAGGGTCCGAGGGAACTGGTATACGTAATGATATGTCTCGCCCGGATGGATGTGGATGAAGACGTTGTCGGAGTTTCCGGCTGGCGACACGTGCAGCCCGTGGATATGCAGGTTCGTGTAAGGACGGACGCGGTTCACCATCGTCAGATCCAGCCGGTCACCCGGCCGGAATCGCAGCGTCGGCGGCATGTACAGGCCGTTGTAGGTAAGCGCCCACAGCCGGTGGCCGGCCAACTCGACCTGGCGGCGCTCCACGACGATACGGACCCGCAGGACGCCGTCCTGACTCACGTATTGCGGCGGGTCCCGAAGCGGCTGTCCCTGCGGCGGTGTGGGCGCCGCCGTCGGCGCGGACATGCCCGGCTGGTTGGCGCCGACCATCACAATGGCACCGATCAATGCCGCAACCGTGAGTCGTGCGGCTCGGTATCGAAAAAGCATCACGCCCCCCAGCAACGTGCGCGGACGCCACCGCCCCGGTCAGAAGTCGTCGGGATCGGCCGGATTATTTTTACCCTGCGTCAGCCACCAATAATCCGGGATGGACGGGGCAGTCGAATCACCCGTGCGTGCGGAGGGGGCGAAAGACCGACATGGGCGCCGATGCGAGCTGTTCCTCCCACATCGGTCGGGCGAGACCGCCGAGGCACGTCCATCGTTCGTCGGACACCCCCAGGCGCGGAGCCGGCGGTTGAAACGGCGGTTGAAACCGCCGCGGGCCGTGACGGGTGGTGACGGCGGCGCCGACGAGCCGGCCGGACGGGGGCGAGCTGGTCGGGAGCCCCAGGGGAGCGTCCGCTGAGGTCGCGGGGGCCGTCGTCCGATGCGACCGGCCGCCGCGCGCATGGTGTGGAGTCAGCCCTTCACGCAGAGCACGGCGTGAAGCTGAGCGACGATCTCGACGAGGTCGCTCTGGCGGGCCAGGACGGTGTCGATGTCCTTGTACGCCGCGGGGATCTCGTCGAGGACGCCGGCGTCCTTGCGGCATTCCACCCCGCGGGTCTGGGCGGCGAGGTCGTCGACGGTGAACGTCCGGCGGGCCCGGTTGCGGCTCATCGTGCGGCCGGCGCCGTGGCTGGCGGAATGGAACGAGTCGGGGTTTCCCCGCCCGCGGACCAGGTAGGACCGGGTTCCCATCGAACCCGGGATGATGCCGTATTCCCCTTCCCGGGCCGAGATGGCGCCCTTGCGGGTGACGAGTACGTCGGCGCCGAAGTGGTGCTCCTCGGCCACGTAGTTGTGGTGGCAGTTCACGAGGGCGAAGTCGCGGTCGCCGGCATGCGGGCCGTCGGCCGGCGGGGTGGGCACGCGCAGCCCGGGCAGCGGGCCGCGTAGCGCCTCGACGGCGGCGGCGAGCATCAGGTCCCGGTTGCGCCGGGCGTACGTCTGCGCCCAGTCCAGGTCGTGGCGGTAGGCGGCCATCTCGGGGGTGCCGGCCAGGAACACGGCGAGGTCGCGGTCGGCCAGGCCGGCGTTGTGCTCGAGCTGCTTGGCGACGCGGATGTGGCCCTCGGCGAGCTCCTTGCCGACGTTGCGCGAACCGGAGTGCAGCATGATCCAGACCGCGTCGTCGGTGTCCAGGCACACCTCGAGGAAATGGTTGCCCGAGCCGAGGGTGCCGAGCTGGTTCATGGCCCTCGCCAGCCGCCCGGCCACGCGCGGGTGCAGCGCGCCGAACGTGCTCCACAGGTCGTCCTGGCGCCGGGCCCGCGCGGTCGGCTCCCGGTGGCTGGTCATCCCGACCGGGACGGCCGCCTCCAGCGCGGCCCGCAGCGGACCGAGGTCGTCGGGCAGGTCGGCCGCGGTGAGGTTGGTCCGCGCCGCGGCCATCCCGCAGCCGATGTCGACCCCGACGGCGGCGGGGGAGACGGCGTCGCGCAGGGCGATGACGGAGCCGACCGTCGCGCCGTAGCCGAGGTGCACGTCGGGCATCACCGCGACGTGGTGATGGATGTAGGGCAGGGACGCGACATTGCGCAACTGGTCCAGCGCGGCGCTCTCGACCTCCTCGGGTCGGGTCCACAGCCAGATCGGATGCGCCGCTGCGCCGAGCGTCGCGACGGGACTCATCTGGTGGTTCCTCCTCTCGACGGGGGTGGCTCCGTGCAGTTCACCTCTGGTCGAGCGAACGCATTCACCACGGTCGCTCAGAATGCCGGTGGGCGGTCCGGAATCAGGGCCCCGCGCCGGAAGTTCCCCGTCCCGCCTGCCGCCGGAGGCGCTGGAACACACCGGCGGGTGGATTCCACCGGCCACGGCAACCCCGGCTTTGTGTATTCATGTCAGTTCCCGCCCTGTCGCTGCCACCGCCTTCAGTGAAGGTGCCGGCCCGGTCCGGAAGTTCGAATCGAAGCCGTTCCGCTCCGCCTGATCAGGATGCCCGGTTCACGGCCGCCCGGCGAATGATTTTCCGCCCCCAGCTCGGCAGTCCGGCCGGTGGGGTCGGCGGGTCGACACATCGGCGGGTCAGCGCGGCGTGTCGCGGCCGCCGGCCGGCAGGAGGGGGGCGGCCCGCAGCAGGGCCAGCAGCGGCCGCAGGGCCTCGGGGACCGGCTCGGAAAAGGTCCGCACGGTGCGTCCGCCCTGCTGGTCGACCCGCGGGGTGTGGTCGGTCTTGGGGGTGTGGTCGGTCTCGGGGGTCTGGTCGGTCTCAGGGGTGTAGTCGATTTCCAGGGTGTAGACAAAGCGGTCCGCGCCCCCGCCCTGCCCGCCGTCGACCGGCACGCCCCGCGGCGCGGCCCCTCCCGCGCCGCCTGCGTCTCCTGCCCCTCCTGCCCCTCCCGCGCCGCCGGCCCGCCGCGCGGGCGCGCCGACCGGTGAGAGCGCTCCGCGCACCAGCTCGCGCAGCCGGGCGGCCTCCGGCTCGGGCAGATCGGCGCTGTCGAGCCCCCGCCGGATCGGCCGTCCCAGCAGCCCGCCGGACCGTTCCAACACCACCCGGACACGTCCCGCCCTGCCAGCCATGGGGCCATTGTGCGCCGGCGGAGGCCGGCGACCACCCCGCGTCGGGTGTCCACCGGTCCGGTCCGGCGGGCCGATCGGGCCGACCGGCGGGCCCCTTTCCGGTCGGTCGGACGGCCCTTGACGGCACTTGGCGGATCGCCGGCGGGCGGAGCTCAAGGCGGCGGCCGAAATGTTCTCCTTACCTGCGGCCGCCATAAGGCCCACTCGAGTTTCGGGCGAGTTCACAACTGTGACCGTTTCCTCTCGATGGTTTCCGATCGTTGGACGTCCTCGGAATCCCGGGCGGCCGGCTGGGTAGGAGTACGACGTGAATGAAGGAAGGGGATCCGACGTTCTCGTCGAACCCGGACCGCGTACTGTCTTACCGGTATACCGGTCTTTTTTCGATGGTTTCCGATCGTAGGACGTCCTGCGATCTTCCGGTGGGGGAGAGGTACTCGGTATGAATGTCGTACGCGGGCCGGGGCTGATCGCGGAGCGGCCGGCACGGCCGGCACGGCCACCGGAACCGGCTCCGGCCGTCGCCGTACCCCCGGCAGTGCCGTCGCCACCGCAGGAGCCGGCCGATTCCGGCGTGCGGCTGCTCGCGCCGGACGGCACCCGGGTCACCGACCCGCGCTTCGCCGTCCTCGCCGACCACGACCTGTGCCGGGAGTTCTACTCGTCGATGGTGCTGGCACGCCGCCTGGACGAGGAGGCCACAGCCCTGCAACGCCAGGGTGAGCTGGTGCTCTGGATTCCGCTGCGCGGGCAGGAGGCGGCGCAGGTCGGTTCCGCGGCGGCGGTCCGGCCGCGCGACTTCATCTTCCCCAGCTACCGCGAGCACGCCGTCGCCTGGCACCGGGGAGTGCCGGCCGCCGAGGTCATCCGCCTGCTGCGCGGGGTGAGCCACGACGGCTGGGACGCGGCGGAGCACAACATGGCCAACTACACGATCGTCCTCGCGTCGCAGACCCTGCATGCCGTCGGCTACGGCATGGGCATGGTGCTCGACGGCACGGTCGGCAGCGGCGATCCGGACCGCGACGGCGCCGTGCTGGTCTACCTCGGCGACGGCGCGATGAGCCAGGGCGACGCCAACGAGGCGTTCGTGTGGGCGGCGAGCTTCGGCGCCCCGGTGGTGTTCCTCTGCCAGAACAACCAGTGGGCGATCTCCACGCCGACCCGGCGGCAGTCGACGATGCAGCTGGCCCGGCGCGCCGACGGGTTCGGCTTCCCGGGCGTGCGCGTCGACGGCAACGACGTGCTCGCCATGCACGCCGTCACCACCTGGGCGCTCGAGCACGCCCGCGGCGGCGATGGCCCGGTGCTCATCGAGGCCAACACCTACCGGATGGCGCCGCACACCACGTCGGACGACGCGACCCGGTACCAGCCGGCCGAGGAGCTCGCCGTCTGGCGGGCGCGGGACCCCATCGAGCGACTGCGGCTGCTGCTGGCCGCCGACGTGGCCGCCGACTGGTTCGACGGGGTCCGCGAGCACGCCGACGACGCCGCCGCCGACCTGCGCCGTGCATGCCTCGCCATGGACCCGCCGGCCCCGGTGACCATGTTCGGCAACGTCTACGCGGACGAGACGGCCGACCAGCGGGCCCAACGGGAATGGTTCACCGCCTACCGGGACTCCTTCCTGTAGTCGACCTCGGCTCGCGCGCGACCTATCCTTGCTGCGGACGGGCTTCCCATCAGGGAGGGTCCGGGACGACCACCGAGGGGCGTGCGGTGCGACAGTCTGCGGCGACCTCGCCGGGTGAGGTGGCTGGCCGCCGGCCGGAGGCGGCGGAGGTGCCCGATCAGCCGGCCGCGAGCGGCGCCCCGACCCTTCTCGTCGGCGTCGGTGCGTCCCCAGGCGCCGCGGCTGATCCGGCCGTCGCTCCCGACTCGACGTTCGCCTCCACGAACCCGGTCACCGGCGCGATCGTCGGCCACTTCCCGGTGTTCTCCCCGCGGCAGGTCTCGGCCGCGGTTGCGGCGGCCCGCGTCGCCGCCCCCTGGTGGGCCGGGCTCGGCGCCGCCGGGCGCCGCGATCACCTGCTGCGCTGGGCCGCTCATCTCGCCCTCCACGACCGGGAGCTCGTCGAGCTGCTGCACGCGGAGAACGGCAAGACCGCCGCCGACGCCCGCATCGAGCTGCTGCTCACCCTGGAGCACATCCGCTGGGCGGCCCGCCACGCCGGGCGGGTGCTGCGGACGCGTCGGGTCCTGCCCGGCCCGTTCCTGGCCAACTACACCGCCCGGGTGGAGTACCGCCCGCTCGGGGTCGTCGGGGTGATCGGCCCCTGGAACTACCCGCTGCTGACCCCGGTCGGCTCGATCGCCTACGCCCTCGCCGCCGGCAACCCGGTGGTGTTCAAGCCCAGCGAGTACACCCCGGCGCTGGGCAGCCGGCTGGCGCAGTCCTTCGCCGCGGCGAACCCGGCCGCCCCCGCCGGAGTGCTGGGCGTGGTCACCGGGTTCGCCGACACCGGCGCCGCGCTCTGCGCCGCGGGTGTCGACAAGATTGCTTTCACTGGTTCCGCGGCCAGCGGCCGCACGGTCATGGCGACCTGCGCGCAGTCGCTGACCCCGGTCGTCATCGAATGCGGCGGCAAGGATCCGTGCATCGTCGCGGACGACGCCGACGTGGTCGCCGCCGCCCGGGCGGCCGTCTGGGGGGCGTTGGCGAACGCCGGGCAGACCTGCGCCGGCGTCGAACGGATCTACGTCACCGCGGCCGTCGCCGAGCAGTTCCTCGCCGAGGTCCGCCGGGCTCTGGCCGCGGTGCGCCCGGGTGGCGGTCCCGACGCCTCCTACGGCCCGATGACGATGCCCGGCCAGGCTGCCGTCGTGCGCCGCCACGTTTCCGACGCGCTGGCCCGCGGCGCGACGGCCCTGATCGGCGGCGTCGACGCGGTGGGCGAGACGTTCATCTCCCCGATCGTCCTCGTCGACGTCCCCGAGGACAGCCCCGCCGTGCAGGAGGAGACCTTCGGTCCCGTCGTCACCGTCCGCACCGTCGCCGACGTCGACGAGGCCGTCGCCCTGGCCAACGGCACCCCGTACGCGCTGGGGGCGACGGTGTTCTCCCGTCGCCGCGGCGACGAGATCGCCCGCCGACTCGACGCCGGCATGGTGTCCGTCAACGCCGTGCTCTCCTTCGCCGGGATTCCCGCCCTGCCCTTCGGCGGCAGCGGCGAGAGCGGCTTCGGCCGGGTGCACGGCGCCGAGGGGCTGCGCGAGTTCGCCCGCCCCCGCTCGGTGGCCACGCTGCGTCTGCCGCTGCCCGGCACGACGCTGACCACCTTCCAGCGCCCGCCCGGGCTGCTGGCAGCGGTCAACTGGGTCGCCCGCCGCCGCCACGGCGGCGGCCCGTCCGCCCGCCGCGACCGCTGACCCGAGGCCTTGACCCGAGGCATTGACCCGAGGCCCGCGCCCCGAGGCCCGCGCCCCGAGGCCCGTGCCCCGTGCCCCGAGACAGCCCGTCCCGCGAAGCCGGACAGGCCGCCTGCCAGGCGATTGCGGTCGAACCGGGCGACATACCGCCCATAGGCCCTGCTGGGGCGGCGGCCGTCGAAGAGGGCATCTAGCGTGGTCGGGTCAACACGGAACCTGGGGGGTCTCATGACTCTACGTCGCGGACTTGCCGTTTCAGTGATGATCGGTGCACTCATACTGGTAGGCGGACTCGCCGGCAGCGCCTCGGCCACGCCAAGTGCGGCGGGAGCGCCCGCGCTCAGCGTCGCGAAGGCGTCGTCGGTCGTGCGCGCTGCCGGTTACACGCCGATATCTCTGGGTGGCTTCGACCAAAACAGCGACCTCAGCGTGATCGTCGGGCTGCGCTCGACCTCCGCGGACGGGCACCCGCAGCGGGCGTTCTTCTTCCACCGCGGGGCGTACATCGGCAACGACTCGCAGCAGTCGAGCGCGACGATCCGCTGGATCTGGTCCACCGACCGGGTGGTGGCCCTGCAGTACGACCTGTACAAGCCGGGCGATCCGATGTGCTGCCCGACCGCCGGCGGGGCCACCGTGCGCTACCAGTGGAACGGCTCCTCGGTGACGCCGCTCGACCCGATCCCGAGCGCCGACTTCGCCGCCTCGGCGGGCCGCCGCTGACCGTGCTCCGCCACCCGCGGCGCGCCAGCCCGTGGGTGCCTTGCCCTTCCAGGGGGACGAATCGGACACGGAGCCCTCTGGAAGGGCAAGGCAGGTGGCGGCGAGGCCGGACGCAAGGTGGTGCCGGCGCCTGTGCTTCAGGCGTGGCGCCCGGATCAGGCGGAGGTGAGCTCGGCGACTGCCCGCGCCACCGGCGTCTCGCCGCTGACCAGCCCGGCGGTGATCCCGGCCGTGCCGGCAGTGGTGAGCAGGGCGGCGAGCACCGTGGCCACGTCCGCGCGGGAGATCGCCCCGCGGTCCACCCCGGCGGCGAGCCGCACCCGGCCGGTCGGGTCGTCGTCGGTCAGCCGGCCCGGGCGGACGATGGTCCAGTCCAGATCGCGGCCGCGGATCGCCTCCTCGGCCGCGGCCTTGGCCCGCAGGTAGGCCGCGAACACCGCGTCCGTGCCCGGTGGGGGCGGTCCGTCGACCCCGACCGAGGAGACCAGCAGGTAGCGACGGACCCCGGCGCGCTGCGCCGCGTCGGCGAGCAGTACCGCCGCAGCCCGGTCGACGCTGTCCTTGCGGGCCGCGCCGCTACCCGGTCCCGCGCCGGCCGCGAAGACGACGGCGTCCGCGCCGCGCACGTGCTGCGCCAGCGCCGCGGCGTCGATCGACTCCAGGTCGGCGACGACGGGCTCGGCGCCCGCCGCGCGCACGTCGTCGCGCTGGTCGGGGTTGCGGATCAGTCCGATCACCGTCGCGTCCTGCCCGCGCAGCCGACGGCTCAGCAGCCGGGCGATCTGGCCGTGCGCCCCCGCGATCACGATCCGCACCGATGCTCCTCCCGACCGCCCCGCGCCCGCCTCCGCCGACTCTCGCCGCCCGGCCCGGGACGATACCTCGCGGGATGCGTCCGCACTCCGCGGGATGGGTCGACACTCCGCGGGATGGGTCGACTCCCGCGGAGTGCGTCGGCTCAGTGTCCCTCTGCGGCCTCGACCAGTTCGGTGAGCACCCCGCCGAGCCCCTTGGGATGGACGAAGGCGATCCGGCTGCCGGCGGTGCCGTGCACCGGCGTGGAGTTGACCAGGTCGAAGCCGGTGGTGGTCAGCGCGGCCAGGGCGCTGTCGATGTCGGCGACGCCGTAGGCGATGTGGTGGATGCCGGGGCCCCGCTTGGCCAGGAACTTGCCCACCGGGCTGTCCTCGCGCAGCGGCTCGAGGAGCTGGACGTAGGAGTTGCCGGCCTCGCCGCTGTGCACCAGCAGCATCGCCTCGCGCACGCCCTGGCGGTCGTTGTCCTCCTGGTGCACGACCTTGAGGCCGAACGCCTCCTCGTAGCGCGGAATCGCCTCGGCCAGTGAAACCACCGCGATCCCGACATGGTCGATCCTGGTCAGCACAACGCTCTCCCTGCTCCGCCGGCCCGGCGGCCGGATCCTGCCGATGATGGTGCCCGAGACGAGCGGCGTCCGGGCTCGGCCCCGCCGGCGAGTTCCGCCCCGCCGCAGACCTGGGCCTCGAGGAAGAGATTGCCCGTTCGCGATCCCCGCGTCGACCGATCCGGGTAGGTGGCGCAGGTGACGGCGGTCGCGCCGGGCCCGCGGACGCCCGCCCGGACCGCCGGCGCCGGCCGGGACGGCACCTTCCGCACCGGGTCGGACGGATCGTTCGGGGGCGCACGGTGGGCCGAAGCGACCCGTATCGGCCCGCTGTCCGGAAGGTCGTAGAGTCGTCTGTTATCAGCCTTGCTCCCGGCGTCGAGCCACTAACGTGAGGGTCACCTTGTCCACGACGCGTCGCGATCCATCCGCGCTCCGTGCGGCCCGCGGAACCACGTATCAGATAGGTGAGGTGGCCGAGCGGGTCGGGCTCTCGTTGCGCACGGTCCGGTACTACGAGGAGGCCGGGCTGCTCACGACCGCCGGCCGCACCCCCGGCGGATTCCGCCTTTACGGCGACGAGGCCGTCGACCGGCTGTTGGTCATCAAGAAGATGAAATCCCTCGGGTTCACCCTCGAGGAGATGCGCTCGCTGCTGTCCGTTCGCGACGAGCTGTCCGACCCGAAGATCTCCGATGCCCGTCGGGCCGAGCTGCGCGAGCTGCTGCGCACCTGGGTCGTGCTGGCCGAGGAGAAGCTCGCCACCCTGCGCCAGCAGGCCGGCGTCGCCGAGGACTTCGTCATCGGCCTGCACGGCGACGCCGACCGATCAGCCTGACCCGGCGCTAGGCGTCCCTCCGGCCGGCGGCTGCGCCTGGGCGTGTCGTGCCAGGTCACCGGCTACGGTAGGCCGGTGGGGCACATCGGCCCGCCGGGCCTGCCGGCTACGCGAGGTGACGGAGCAGGCTCCGGCGTCTGCCGCCCGGCCCCGGTTCCGAGGGTTCGGAGAGTCCGCCGACGCTCGCCGCGGTGCCGCCCCGGTCCCGGTGGGGAGGGCCGTGCGTGGGGGCCTCGGGGAGCCGCATCCGCGGGGAACGCGATCTCGGCCAGGGATTACCAGATCTTTACCGCTTGTGTGTAGCCGCGGATTGCCCACGCGTAGACGCTAGATATCTGAACACCAGCCGCCAAGCTCACCTGATAAGGGTTGAATTGTCCACAACCAGCAGCGCCAGGTCTTCCGCCGACGCCCGCGACGGGCGCTACGAGATCGGCGACGTCGCCACCCTGGTGACCTTGTCCCTGCGTACCGCCAGGTTCTACGAGGAGGCCGGCCTTCTTGTCGCCGTGGGCCGCTCGGAGGGCGGTTTTCCGCTCTATGACGAGGATGCCCTCGACCGGTTCTTTCTGATCAAGAAGATGAAGCCGCTGGGTTTCACGGTGGAGGAGATGCGCTCGCTGCTTACCCTGCGTGAGCGGATGGCGCAGCCGGGGTTGTCTCCTCAGCTTCGCGCCGAGCTGCACGACCGGCTGCAGACCTGGGTCACCCTGGCCGAGGAGAAGCTCGCCTCGCTGCAGGAGCAGGTTCGCCTCGCCGAGGACTTCATGATCGGTCTGCGCGACGACACGGCCCGGTCGCTGCGGACCGACGGCGACGAGGGCGGGTCCGACCGCGGCGGTGCGGCCCCGGGACTCGCCGGCGGTCGGGGGGACCTCGACGACTCGTTCCTGGACTTCCTCGAGGACCCGCTCGGCGGCGACGACCGCTGAGGCGACGACCGCTGAGGCGCTGGGCGCCGGGCGCTGGGTGAGGGGCGCGCCGGCCGTGGTGGGGGCCGGCGCCGCGGCCCGTCTGCCATGAGCAGATCTGCCGCAGGCAGACCGCAGGCCCGGCGGCGGCTTTCCAGGTGACCCTGGAAGGGCCGGCCCCTCGTCGTGCGCGACGAGTCCCGACCCGGCCGGCGGGAGGACACGTCTCATGATCGAAACATCGACGGCGCACGCGGGGCCCGGCATCGGCCGGCCGCGAGGCCCGGTAGCCCAGGCCGCCGGCGCCGCCACCGCCGACGACCAGGTGTTCGGCCGGCTGCTGGAAAACCGCATCGTCTTCCTCGGCGCCGTGGTGGAGGACACCGTCGCCAACGCGATCAGCGCGAAGCTGCTGCTGCTCGCCGCGGAGGACCCGACCTCCGACATCCATCTCTACATCAACTCGCCGGGCGGTTCGGTGAGCGCCGGCATGGCTATCTACGACACGATGCAGTACGTCGGCAACGACGTGGCCACCGTCGCGCTCGGCTTCGCCGGGTCCATGGGCCAGTTCCTGCTCTGCGCCGGTGCCGCGGGCAAGCGGTACGCCCTCCCGCACGCGCGGATCATGATGCACCAGCCGCACGGCGGCATCGGCGGCACGGCCGCGGACATCTCCATCCAGGCCGAGCAGATGCTGTACACGAAGCGGACGCTGCAGCAGCGCATCGCCTTCCACAGCGGGCAGACCGTCGAGCAGATCGAGGCCGACTCCGACCGCGACCGGTGGTTCACCGCCGAGGAGGCCCGCGACTACGGGCTGGTCGACCACGTCGTCGAACGGGTCGACCAGGTGCCCAGCGGCGTCGGCGGCGCCGGGATCGGCCCGCGCCGCGCGGCCGGCCGCACCGGCTTCGGCCCGGCGGGAAGCGCCCGATGAGCGCCGCCCGGCCGCTCCACGCGGGCGGTGGCGCGCCGTCCGCCCGCCACGTCCTGCCCAACATCGTGGAGCGGACGTCGCGCGGCGAGTACTCGATGGACCCGTACTCGAAGCTGCTCAAGGAGCGGATCGTCTTCCTCGGCGTGCAGATCGACGATGTGTCGGCGAACGACGTGATGGCGCAGTTGCTGTTCCTGGAGTCGGAGGATCCGGACCGGGACATCTCGATCTACATCAACTCGCCGGGTGGGTCGTTCACGTCGTTGACGGCGATCTACGACACGATGCAGTTCGTGCGGCCGGACATCTCGACGATCTGCATGGGGCAGGCGGCGTCGGCGGCGGCCGTGCTGCTGGCGGCGGGGACGCCGGGTAAGCGGTTCGCGCTGGCCAACAGCCGGATCCTGATCCACCAGCCCTCGGCGCAGGGGGAGGGCCAGTCCAGCGACCTGGAGATCCAGGCCCGCGAGATCCTCCGCGTCCGCGCCCTGCAGGAGACCCTGCTCGCCCGGCACACCGGCCGCAGCGAGACGGAGATCCGCCGCGACACGGAACGCGACAAGATCTTCAGTGCCGCCGAGGCCCGCGCCTACGGCCTCATCGACGACGTCATCACCAGCCGCAAGTCGACGACGGCCCGGCCGGTGACCGGCGCCGCCTGACCCCACCCGCTGGTCCGGCCGGCGAAGGACCCGGCCGGACCAGCGGGTGCTCCTGGCGCCGCGACGCCAGGCCGCGTAGGTGGTTGTGGCCGTGGGGGCCTGTCGTGGTCCTTCCATCTTGACCGTCGTGGTGCGCAGGTGAGGGCATGATCGTAGGTCTCCGTGGCGTGAGATCGGATCATGCGACAGGTAGTGCCACCTCGGTGCCCGCGCAGGGCCGGCGCCCGGCGCACCGCCGATCACCGGCATCTGGCCACTCCGACCCCCGTGTCTTTGTGTGGCTGTCTGCACACGGAGTCGAGCCGAGGGTTCAAGCCACTTTTCGGCCGAAAAAACGTACCGGAGCCTCGGCACGATCTGGCCGTGTTCTGACCGGAAATCGGGACGGAGCGCGGCGGCGGCGATCTCGAGGAGCAGACCGGGTCAGGGCACGCGGAGCGCCGCCGGCGCGGCCGCGGGTCGCGGTCGTGGAAGGTTCGGGTGCGCTTCAACCACCCACCCAGCGATCACAAGTCGACACGCGGCCTGGTGGCTGACTTCGCGCGGCGGCGGCGTCAGGCGTGGTGCCAGGTGTGCCGGCGGCGCGCCGAGGCGTAGATTGTCTCGACGTCCGCCGGATGCCAGACTCCGGCCAGCGCGCCGAAGGCGTCGGCGATCAGATTGTGGTGCGTCGCGTAGACGTCCTTGAGCGAGGGTTCCATGGTGAGTGTGTCCGCTTCGACGAAGACCAGCACCCCGGCGACGGCGACGGGAAAGCCACAGGCGTCGCTCAGCGCCGCGGATGCGCGTTTCGCCTCGGCGCGGGACCGGTCGACGTACCGATAGGGCTGGCCGTTCACGGTGGCCGCCCGGTCGCCGACCCAGATCCGGGCGCCGCGGTGATTCTTGGTGTTGAGGGTGAAGACGCCACCCGGGCCGATCAGCAGGTGATCGATGTCCACATTCCGGGGCAACGGGATCGAATGCAGCACCCGCCAGCCGCCCGCCGTCAGCGATTCCAGTTCCGCGGCCACGAGCTGTTCGCCGGCCAGGCCCTTACGCCAGCTTTCCACTTCCGGCCGAGGGCGCCGGAGCAGGCGGTTGGTCAGCCTGCGCCAGAATCCCGGGGTCAGCTCCGCGATTTTCGCCTGGAGGGCGAGCCCGGGCGGATTGCCCGCGAGGTCGTCCGGATACGTCGCCAGATCGGCCTGCCCGCTGCCGGCCTGCCCGCCGCCGGCCGGCCCGGCGTCCGGCGCGGCCGCGGGCGGCGGGTCCATCCGGGTCTCCGGCGTCGGTGCTGCGGGTAGGTGGGGTGCCAGAGCGGCGAGCACGGCGTCCCGGTCCACATCGAGCAGCAGGGTGAGCTCACTGGTCCGGCGGTCGAAACTGGCGGCGCTGCGGCCGTCGTGCAGATTCACGTAAAGGCGATCCTGCCCGAATCGTTTCCAGGGCCTGACCTGTAGTTCGACCATGTTCCGCCCATCCATGACGACACCACCGCACGGCGGCGCAACAATGTCATGCCGTGGTGCGATTCCTCGCCGCGCGTGCGGGCGATTCGGGCCGGCCGGCGACCGTTTTACGGTATCGCCGAGCGAACCCGCTTTCCACCGATACGGGTAACGGGCGCCCGAACGCTTCGGCGTAGTGCCCACGCCATCGCCCGGACCAGCGAAAACGCGGGCGTGGCCACGGATGCGCGATCGGCGTCAGCGTTCACCGGCGACGAGGCGCACGCGCCGGTGTGCTGCACGGGCGGGCGCGACGTCAGGTCAGTCGGCATCTGCGGGCACGGGCTCGGCGTCCGCGGACACGGGTTCGGCGGCCTTGGGCAGGACCGGCGCCCAGGGCCACGGCGGGTCGGGGATGGTCTGTCGCAGGGCCGGGGCGACCTCGGCCTGGAACAGCTCCAGGCTCGCCCGGTGCTCGGCGGCGGGCAGGCCGCCGGCCTCGGCGTGCAGGTGCAGCACGCTGTGGCCGAACTGCTCGTGGTAGCGGTGCACCTTGTCGACGATCTGCTGGGGGCTGCCGATCAACGCGGAGCTGCGTTCGATGAAGTCCTCGAGGGTCGGGAACACCGGCTCCATCCCCATGGAACGCTGGAAGGCGAGCTGCCCGGCGAAGACCGGCGCGAAGGCGGCGACGGCGTCCTGGGAGCGGGGGGCCACGTGGAAACCGGCGGTGCCGGCGCCGACCGCGGCCAGCGCCGGGTCGTGGCCGTACTCCGCCCAGCGCTGCCGGTAGTAGTGGACCAATTCGGCGTAGGGCTCGATCGGGTTGGTGACGTTGGCGGAAAATAGCGGGTCGCCGTAGCGGGCGGCGAGGTCCACCGATTCCCGACTGGTGGCGCTGCCGTGCCAGACCCGGATCGGCTGTTGGAATGGCCGCGGCCAGACCTCGGCCTCGTGCAACGCGGGCCGGTAGCGTGGCTGCGCGGTGATCGTGTCCTGCCGCCAGATCTGCCGGAACAGCTCGTAGGACTCGGCGTTGCGATCCCACTGGTCCTCGGGGGTGACGTCGAACAGCTCCCGCTGCGCCGTGCCGTTGCCCTTGCCGATGATCAGTTCGAGGCGGCCGTCGGAGAGATTGTCGAGGGTGGCGTAGTCCTCGTAGGCGCGCACCGGATCCAGCAGGCTCAGGGTCGTCACCGCGGTGAACAGTCGGATGCGTGAGGTACGCGCCGCGAGGTGGCTGAGCACGACCGGCGGCGAGGAGGAGATGAACGGCCGCTCGTGCCGCTCACCGACGCCGAACCCGTCGAAGCCCAGCTCCTCGGCGAGCACCGCGCTGTCGACCACCTCGCGCAGCCGATCACGGGTCGACGGCGTGGCGCCGGTGACCGGATCTGGCCGATGGACGATCAGGGTGATGACCAGGAACCGCATGATGTCCCCCCGGGGAGTGGTCGACGGTCAGCGGGTGGAGGCGACCGAGGCTGATCGGCGGGTGGTCCGCCCGACCCGTCCAGCGGGGTGCCGCGGACTCGCGGTAGGGCAGGCCCGGCCGGCCAGCGCGGGGCGACCGCGTCGGGAAGCGCGGATCTCTCCGGCGGCGGGCCAGTGGAAGGCTCGGCGGGCGAACCGCGCGCCCGCAGGGACCACGATCCGGCCGGCGCCGAGGACGGCCTCGAACCCCGCCGAGAATCCCAGGTTCGGGGACACGCCGTGCTGGTGCGCTGGGGAGTCGAGCACCGGGCGCGCGCCGGTGCCGTCGCCGTCCCAGGCCGCCGAGACGCCCATCGCGATAGGGCCGCTCACCCCCATAGCGCCGCCGACTGCCATGGGGCCGCGAATTCCGAGGGGGCCGCCGACTGCCATGGGGCCGCGAATTCCGAGGGGGCCGCCGGTGGCGGCACGGGGCTCGAACGCTCGCACCAGCCCCGTCGGGGCCGGGACGCCGAGATGGGCCGTGACCGGCCCGGCGAGCTCGGACGTCGGCGCGGCCGGCACGGCGGGGGTGATCTCGGGCTCGATGCGGGCGAGTTCGAGGCGCACCTCGTCGAGCAGGTCCGTCAGGCGCACGCCGAGCGCGCGGCAGATCGCCGCGAGGATCTCCGAGGAGGCCTCCTTGCGACCCCGCTCGATCTCGGACAGGTAGGGCATCGACACCAGCGCCGCCGCGGCGACGTCGCGCAGGGTGCGCTGCTGGGCAAGCCGGCGCCGGCGCAGCGCCCGCCCGATCAGCCCGCGCAGCAGCGGGACCTCGACCTGCTCGGCCATCGCCACCCGGACCACCCTCCGACGCCCGCGGAACCGCTCAGAAGCCGAGGGTATCCGCTGCGGCGCCGTCTCATCCGCCGATGTCGCCGTCCGGTCCGTCCGGTCCGCCCAGCCCGTCCGGTCCGCCCAGCCCGTCCGGCGCATCCAGCCCGCGCAGGTCGTCGCGGCGGATGCAGCAGTGCACGCCGACGACCTGGTCGACCACCTGGCTCACCGCGAAGTCGGCGGCGGCGGACAGGTAGGCCAGGGCGACCTGCGGCGGCAGCGCGAACCGTTCGCGCAGGAACGCCACGGCGTTGCGGGTGGCCGCGCGCATCGCCGCGCCGAGCTCCGGGTCGAGCCCGGCGACGATGTGCAGCGCGTCGGTCTGCGCCCAGGGCGCGCTCAGGGCGCGGGCGGTGCGGCGCACCGTGGCGTCGGAGTGCACGGTCAGGCGCAGCAGCGCGCGCAGCGGTGCCTCGAACGCGGTGAGTGCGACCTCGCCGTCGCCCTGGGCGAAGTGCGGGTCCCCGGCGTAGAACAGCGCGTCCGGGACCTGGACGGGCAGGTAGAGGCGGGCGCCGACGCCTAGATGGCGGATGTCGAGGTTGCCGCCGTGCGGCCCGGGCGGCACCGAGTGGACCGGCCCGGTCGTCGCCACGGCCACCCCCATGATCCCGAGGAAGGGGCGTAGCGGGAAACGAATCTCGCGGCCGTCGCCGACGGGCAGCACGCCGGACTCGCCGCGGGTGTGCGCGACCAGGCACACCGGCGGCACCGCGGCCCCGGCCGGCAGACCCGGCGGCGCGATCGGCATCTCGCCGGGCAGCGCCCCCCGCCCGTGCCGGTTGCTGATCACCCCGTAGGGCGCCCGGCGGACCAGGTCGAGCACCTCGACCTCCAGGACGTCCCCCGGCCGGGCCCCGGCCACGGCCACCGGGCCGGTGACGACATGCGGGCCGGCGACGTCGGGCTGGTGGCGCCGGTCGCTGCCTGCCAGCGCCAGCACGTCATCGAGCAGTCCGTCGGCCGGGATGCCCGCGGCGCCGAAGAAGGCGACCGGGTCGCCGCCCTGGTCGGCGAGCAGTCCCTCGTGGCTGATCGTGTCGATGCGGATGGCCCGTCCGGACGGCACGGTCAGCACCGGTCGGCTGGCCGCGTTCGGCAGCAGCCCCCACCAGACCTCGTCCGGCCGGGACGGCAGGTACGGCTCGCCCGCCGGGACCCCGATCCCGCTGTGCAAGACAGTCACGGCCCGGGACCCTGCCACACCCCGATGTCGGCGTCGTTACCGACGTGACCAGCGCATCCGTGCCGGAACGGGCACCCGCGGCGCCCACCGGCATCGAGGGCGGGCATCGAGGGCGGGCATTGCGGGCGGGCATCTCGGGCGGGCATCTCGGGCGGAGCGGCGCACCTTGCGCGGTCGCCACTGCGACGCAACGGCGCGGTAATGCCGTGGCAAACGACCGCCCGCAGGATGTTCGCGTGGTCAACATCCGGCTGGGCGGGGCCCGGAACTCGTGGGCGGTGTCGTCCGAACACGTCGATCTGCGCCGCGCCCCGGTCGCGCCGCTGCCGGTCACCGTCGACGCCCGCCCGCAGCGGCTCACCCTCGATCTGGCCCGCACCGCCGTGGTCGTCGTCGATATGCAGAACGACTTCTGCCATCCCGACGGCTGGCTCGCCTCGATCGGCGTCGACATCACCCCGGCGCGCCGCCCCATCGCACCGCTGCGCCGAGCCCTGCCGATGCTGCGCGCCGCCGGCGTCGCCGTCGTCTGGCTGAACTGGGGCAACCGGCCGGACGCGGCGAACCTCCCCCCCGGCGTGCTGCACGTCTACAACCCGGACGGGGTCAGCGGCGGCATCGGCGCGCCGGCCCGCCCCGGCGGCAGCCCGACGCTGCAGGCCGGGAGCTGGTCGGCGGCGATCGTTGACGAGCTGCGGGCGCCGCCGGGCGACGTGCGCGTCGACAAGTACCGGATGAGCGGCTTCTTCGACACGCCGCTGGACGCCGTGCTGCGCAACCTCATGGTGACGACGCTGCTGTTCGCCGGGGTGAACTCCGACCAGTGTGTACTGGCCACGCTGACCGACGCGGCCTGCCTCGGCTACGACGTCGTGCTGCTCGAGGACTGCGCGGCGACGACGTCCCCGCCGTTCTGCCACGACGCCACCGTCTACAACGTCGCCCAGTGTTTCGGGTTCGTCGCCTCCTCGGCGGCGCTCATCGACGGCCTCGCCGAGACCGCCGATGCGCGCCACCCGGCGGCCGCGGCCGGTGTCACCGACGCCGCCAACTCCGCCGGGCAGGGGTGACGCCGTGCCGACGACGCCGATCCTGATCACCCCGGACGCCCTGGAGATGCACCACATCAGCGCCGGGGACACCGTGCGCCTCGGCGTGCTCGCCGGCCCCGAGGTCTCGCCGGTCACCGTCATCCTGGAGTCCTGGGACGTCGGCGGGGCCCAGCCACCCAACAGCCATCCGGCGTCCACCGAGCTGTTCGTGTTCCTGCGCGGGCGCGGGGTGGCCGTCTGCGACGGCACCGAGGTCGCCGTCGCCGCCGGCGCCACGCTGGTGCTTCCGCCCACGTCCCTGCACCACATCACCAACACGGGACCGGGCCGGATGTACGCGCTGACCCTGATGAGCCCGGACGACGGGTTCGCGGCGATGGTGCGCCGCGGGCCCCTCGCCGGGACCGACGACGAGGACCGCGCCGTCCTGGCCGCCGCGCCGTCCGCCGCGCCATGACCGGCGTCGACGCGGTGGTCTCCGGTTCTGCCGTGGGCGGCGGCGGGCCGACGGGAGCGGCGGCCGTGGCGGCGGCGGACTGGTTCGCGCTGCGGCCCGTCGCGGCCCGGACCTGGCTGGTCGCCGAGCCCGGCCACGTCAACTGCTTCCTCGTCGAGGGCGACGAGCGCGCGGTGCTCGTCGACACCGGGCTGGGCCTCGCCGACGTGCACGCGGCGGCCCGCTCGCTGACCGCCCGGCCGATCCTCGCCGTCAACTCCCACGGGCATGACGACCACCGCGGCGGCAACTGGCTGTTCCGCGACGTCGCGGCGCACCCGCTGGCGGCGTCGTCGCTGACGGCACCGGTGCCCGCCGAGCGGCTGGCCGCCTACCTCGCCGTCGCCCGCGAGCAGTACGCCGCCTACGAGCGGCTGCGCGCCGACGACGAGCGATTCTTCCACCTGCTCACCGAGGACACGACGCCCCGGGCGCTGCCGCCGTCCGCCGACGCCTGGACCGTGCCCGCGGGGCCGGCGCCGGCCGCGCTGGCCGACGGCGAGCGCATCGACCTGGGCGGCCGGGAGCTGACCGTGCTGCACACACCCGGCCATTCGCCGGACTCGCTGTGCCTGTTCGACGAGCGGGCCGGCCTGCTGTTCGCCGGCGACACGCTCATCACCGGCGACTTCTGGGTGCACATGCCCGACGCCGAGGTCGACGTGTTCGCGGCGACCCTGCGCGGCCTCGTGTCGCGGCTGGCCGGCTCGGTGCGGGAGATCTATCCCGCGCACACCCTGCGGTACCGGGTCGGCCCGGACTTCCTGCGCCGGGCCGCGGACGCGTTCGAGGCGGTCGCCGCCGGCGAGGCGCCCGGCCGACCGGGCACCGACCTGTTGCGCCGCCCGGCGCTGCGGCACGACTTCGCCGACTTCAGCATTCTGCGTCCGCCCGCCACCGCCACCGCCACCGTCCCGTCCGGTCCGCCCGTCCCCGCCGATGCGCCCATCCCGGCGGACGCCGCCGTCCCCTCCGCAGTGCCCATGCCGGCGGGGGTCGGGGTGGGCGGCGACGAGGCGGCGGCGTTGGTGGGCATCGACCCGGCGCTCGGCGCCGCCTTCGCGGCCTACGAACGGGCCCTCATGGCCGGGGACGTGGCGACCCAGCAGGCGTCCTTCTCCGCCGGTGCGGACGTGGTGCGCGTCGACGGAGACGGGCCGCTGGTCGGGCCGTCGGCGCTCGCGGCCTATCGGGCCGCCCGGCCCACCCCCGGCCCGCGGCGACTGCGCGCGCTGCACACGGTGCGCAGCCCCGGGGAGACCGTCGTGACCGTGTCGACGAACGAGCGACTGGGACCTGACGGCCGGATCGTCGGTCTGAGCACCCAGACCCAGGTGTGGGCCCGCACCGACGACGGCTGGCGGGTGATCGCCGCCTGCGTCGCGCCGATGAGCGACGGGAACCCCGCCGGTGCGCCGTCGGTCGCGGCCCCGTCTGTCGGTGCGCCGTCTGTCGGTGCGCCGTCGGGCGGTGCCCCGTCGGGCGGTGCGCCGGCGGCGGACCTGCTGGGCATGGAGCCGCCGGAGGGTGGCCGGTGAGCCTGGACGACCGGTGGCCGCGGGCTGTGTGGCGGGAACACGGCGACCCGCTGCTGGCGCCGACCGGCGGCGGCCCGCTCGACGGGCTGCGGGTCGCGGTGAAGGACCTCTTCGCCGTCGGCGGGTACCGGATCGGCGCTGGCAACCCCCGCTGGCTCGCCGAGGCGCCGGTGGAGCCGGTCGACGCCGAGGCCGTCCGGGCGCTGCGAGCCGCCGGCGCCGCGATCGCCGGGATCGCGCAGACCGACGAGCTCGCCTTCTCCCTGTCCGGCGCGAACGTGCACTACGGCACCCCGCCCAATCCGGCGGCCCCCGACCGGGTGCCCGGCGGGTCGACCAGCGGGCCCGCCTCGGCGGTCGCCGCCGGGCAGGCCGATGTCGGGCTGGGGACCGACACGGCCGGGTCGATCCGGGTGCCCGCCTCCGTCTGCGGGCTGTACGGGCTGCGGCCGACGCATGGCACGGTCGGGGCAGGCGGCGTGCTGGGGCTCGCCCCGTCCTTCGACACGGTCGGCTGGCTCACCGCCGATCCGGGCCTGCTGCGCGCCGTCGGAGACGTCCTGCTGCCGCCGGCGTCGGCCTCGGGGCCGGCGGCGCGTCTGTTCGTCGCGGGGCCTCTGCCGGCCGCGGCCGTTCGCACGCTCACCGACGCGCTGGGAGCGGACGTCCACACCGGGCCGGTCCGCGAACTCGGCGACGTCTCGGGACTGGTCGCGGCGTTCCGCGTGGTGCAGGCCGCTGAGGCGTGGCGGCTGCACGGTGCCTGGATCACCGCGCACCCCCGTGCGCTGGGCGCCGCCGTCGAGGAGCGTTTCCGGTTCGGCGCCGGGGTCGACGCCGACGCCGAACGCGCGGCCCGACGCCAGATCGCCGCCGGGCGGCAGCGGCTGCTGGACCGGCTCGGCGTGGACACCTGGCTCGTGGTGCCCGCCGCCGGCGGCCCGGGCCACCTTCGCGGCAGCGGCGCGCGTGATCGGGATGCCTGGCGCCAGGCGACGCTAGGCTGCACCGTTGTGGCTAGTGCGTACGGCCTGCCGAGCTGCGTCGTGCCGACTCCCAGGACCCAGGGCGGCCCGGTGGGACTAGCCCTGGTCGGCTCGCCCGGGGCGGACCGTGCGCTGCTCGACGCGGCGGTGGCCGCCGCCGGCCCGGTCGCGTCATGACCGCCTTCGCGGAGGATGTCGGCGTCCGGCTCGGCGGGGCGGTCCGCGCGCAGCGGCACGCGCTCGGCCTCACCCTCGTCGACGTGGCGGGCCGGGCGGGGCTCAGCCATCCGTTCCTCAGCCAGCTCGAGCGCGGCCTGGCCCGGCCGAGCATGCGGTCGCTGACGGCGATCGCCTCCGCGCTCGGGACCAGCGCCCAGGCCCTGATGGCCGCGGCGGAGGCAGCCGTCCCCCTCGTCGAAGCGGTCAGCGTGGTGCGCCACGACACCGTCGCCGTCGACTCGCCCGGCGGGTCGGTCCGCAGCCTCGTGCGCGGCGCCCGGGCGATGCTGCCCTCGGAGTACACCGGCGCCCCGGCGTCGTTCCACGACTACTTCCAGCACGACGGCGAGGAGTTCGTCTACGTCGTCTCCGGTTGCATCGAGGTCGACGTCGACGGCGTGCTGCACACCGTGGCCGCGGGCGAGAGCGTCTACTACGCCGGGGGAGTGCGCCACCGCTGGCGCGGCCTGGACGGCGAGCAGGTGCGCCTCGTCGTCGTCCAGCAGAACGCCTGACCCCCCACCTGGGTGGCCATATGTTTAGCGCCGCCGAAATTCGGAGCTGACGGCCCCGTCACGCACCCGCGCGACGATGTTGATCCCGTCAACATTCGGAGGCAGCGTGCGGATCGGCGTGTTCCTCTTCGGCGGCGTCGAGATGGCCGACGCCGGGCTCGGTGGCACCGAGCCCACCGAGCGCCGCTACGACCAGGCGGCGATCGAGCACGCCCACCGGGAGCTGCTGTCCTGCGGGGAGCTGGCCGACCGGCTCGGCTACGACAGCTTCTGGCTGACCGAGCATCACTTCCAGCACGAGGGCTACGAGGTCGTGCCGAACGGCCTGATGTTCGCCGCCTTCCTCGCCGCCCGCACCGGCCGGATCCGGATCGGGACGATGTTCAACGTGGTCGGCCAGTGGCACCCGTTGCGCCTGGCCGAGGACTTCGCGCTGCTGCACAACCTCAGCGGCGGGCGCGGCATCCTCGGCGTCGGCCGCGGGACCGTGCCCCGCGAGATGCTGCCGCTGACGGCGGGAGCGGTGTCCGTCGGCTCCTACGACAACCCGTCGGCGGCGGCGGCCGACCGGCTCAACCGGGAGATCACCGAGGAAAGCCTCGACGTCCTGCACGCCGCGTTCACCCACGAGCGGTTCAGCTACTCGGGCAAGCACTTCTGCGTGCCGCCGCCGGGGATCCCGGACCGCGGCGGGGAGGTCCGCGAGCTCACCCTGGTGCCCCGTCCGCGCTATCCGTTCCAGACCTGGCAGGCGGTGACCAGCCCGCCGACGCTGCGCGCCGCGCCGACCCGCGGCTTCGGCGGCGTCTTCTGGTTGCGCGAACGCCACCGGCTCGCCGCCGACTGGCGGGCGTTCGCCGAAACCTTCGAGCAGGTCCACGGTCGGCCGCTGGAACGCGGAGAACGCCGGATGCTCGTGCTCAACATCGCCGTCGGCGACACCCGCGCGCAGGCGATGGCCACCGTCCGCGCGGGCCATGACGAGTTCTGGCGCTTTCTGGCCCCCTACGGCTGGGGTCGGGGCTATGTGGGCCCGGACGGTCGGCCCGCCGACGGCTCGTTCGTCCCCACCCTGGAGGACTCGATGGCGCAGGGGCCGTGGGCGGTCGGCACCCCCGACGACGTCGCCGCGCACATCGTCGCCCTCGACGATCTGCTCGGCCTGACCGACCTGGTGATCTTCCCGGCCATGCCCGGGGACCCCTACGACCGGGCTCGCGAGCAGATGGAGCGTTTCGTCCGCGACGTGGTGCCCCTGCTGCCGGCTGCGGCCCGGACCTCTGAGGAGCCAGGATGACCCGGTACTTCGCCGATCTACGTGCACCCGAGGCCGCCGGGCTCTCGCCAGACGCGGTCGCCGTGCTGCCCATCGGGTCGATCGAGCAGCACGGCCCCCACCTGCCGCTGTCGACCGATCTCGTCGTCGCCGAGTCGCTCGCCCGGGATGCCGTCGACGCTTTCGGTGATGCCTGTGACCTGTGGCTGCTGCCGGCGCTGGCCTACTCGAAGTCCAACGAGCACGCCTGGTCGCCGGGCACGATGTGGTTGTCGGCGACGACGTTGCTCGCGGTCCTCGACGACCTGGCCCGCTGCCTCGCGACCACCCCGGTGCGCCGGCTCGTGTTCCTCAACGGCCACGGCGGCAACAGCGCGCTGCTGCAGGTCGCCAGCCGCGACGTCCGCCTCGCGCACGGGTTGCGCACGTTCGTCATGCACCCGTCCCTGCCGGCGGACCACGGCGGCACCTCGCCGGCCGCCGAGCTCGGCATGGGCATCCACGCCGGCATCGACGAGACCTCGCTGCTGCTGCACCTGCGTCCCGACCTGGTCCGCCTCGATCTGGGGGTGCGCAGCGTCCCCGGGCAGCTCGCGTCGTTCGACCGGGTCCGTTTCGGCGGTGCGGTCTCGTTCGGGTGGCTCAGCGACGACTTCGGCACCGATGGAACGATCGGCGACCCGACCGGGGCCACCGTGGAGCGCGGCAAACGGCTCTACGAGGCGATGGTGGTCGCGGCGGGCCAGTCGCTCGCCGAGATCGCCCGGTTCGACCCGCGACCGACGCGGTGACCCACACCGCCCAGCGCCCCCCGTCCGGGCTGTCCTCCGCCGACGACCTGCCCGCGCAGGCGGACGTGGTCGTCGTCGGGGGTGGTCACAACGGGCTGACCTGCGCCGCCTACCTGGCCCGGGCGGGCCGGTCGGTCGTCGTCGTCGAGGCCCGCGCGGAGCTCGGCGGCTGCGCCGCGACCGTCGACGCGATCGGCGCCCGGGTGAACATCTGCAACTGTGACCACACGATGGTCCTGGCCAGCGGGATCGTCGACGACCTCGAGCTCGGCGCGCACGAGCTGCGCTACCTCGACGTCGATCCGATGGGCATCGCCGTCGGCTGGGGCGACGAGCCGGCGTTCGTCCACTGGCGCTCCGTCGAACGGACCATCGACGGGCTGGCCCGCACGGACCCCGCGGCGGCGGCCGCCTACCGGCGCTACCTGGACGTCGCCCTGCCCGCCGCCCGGCTCGTGCAGTCCGTGCAGGGCACCCGCCCGAGCACCGCGGCGATCGCGGCGACCGCCGCGCGGCGCCGCCTGCGTGGCAGCGCCGTGGTGCTGAACTGGGCCCGGCGCAGCCTGCTCGACGTGCTGACCTCGTTCGGCCTGCCGTCGTGGCTCATCGCCGCGGCCGGCACGAACGGGCCGGCCGTGTGGGGCCTGGCGCCGGACGCGCCCGGCAGCGGGCTGGGTGCCCTCGGCTTCGCGATGCGCCACCTCATCGGCGTCGGCCGCCCGGTGGGCGGCAGCGGCGCCCTGCCGGCGGCGCTCGCCGCCTGCGTGCGTGCCCACGGCGGCCTGCTGGTCACCGGGGCCCGGGTGGGCGGTGTCCTGGTCCGCGACGGGCGGGTGCGCGGCGTGCGTCTCGTCGACGGCCGCGAGGTCGGCGCCCCGACGGTGGTCACGGCGACCGACCCGCGCACGCTGCTCGTCGACTGGCTCGACGGCGTGCCGGCCGCCGCCCGGCTGCATGCCCGCTGGGCCGCTGCGCCCGCGGTCGACGGCTACGAGTCCAAGGTGGACGCGGTCGTCGCCGCACTGCCGGCGCTGCGCGCGGTGGCGCGGATCGGTGCGGACGTGCTGCCCGCCGAGGCCCGGCACGTGCCGACGACGATCGTCAGCCCCACCGTCTCCCAGCAGGTCGCCGCCGCGGCGGCGCGCCGGCGCGGGCTCGTCAGCGACCCGCCCATGTTCCTCGTCAACACGCCGTCGGTGCTCGACCCGTCGATGCGGCCGGCCGCCGACGCGCACCTGCTGAGCCTGGAGGTCCTGTGGACGCCGTATGCGCTGCGCGGCGGCTGGACCGACTCGACCCAGCCGTGGTCCTGGCTGCGCCGGCTGGCCTCGTTGGGTGACCCGGGGCTGGTCGCGTCCGTGCGGGACTGGCGCGTCATGACCCCACCGGACTACGAGCGCGAGTTCTCCATGCCCCGCGGGTACGCCCCGTCCTTCCCGGGCGGCGTCGTCGCCGCGCTGCTCGGTCGCCGGCGCGAGCTCAGCCGCTACCGCACGCCGGTGGCCGGGCTCTACGTCACCGGCGCCGGGACCTTCCCAGGCGCCGGGGTGTGGGGCGCCAGCGGCCGCAACACCGCCGAGATCGTTCTCGCCTCCCGGCGCCGGGACCGTTGAGCCGAGCGGCGCGACCGGCCGACCGGCGACCGAGACCGCTCCAGTGGTCCCGACATTCATGCCCGGACCGCCGTCATCCCGTTAAAGCGCGGTGTGCGTACGATTTTCCGGTGACCCTCATCCCAGAGACCCATCGCGACCTCGCCCAGAACGCCGAGGTCGCGATCCTCACCACCCTCGGTCCCGACGGCGCTCCGCAGACCACGGCCGTGGGCTACCTGCTCGACGACGGCGTCTTCCGCATCTCCGTCAGCTCGGACAAGCAGAAGCTGAAGAACCTGCAGCGCACGCCGCAGTGCTCGCTGTTCCTTCTGGACATCACCAACGTGTACCGCACGGTGGAGGTCCGCGGCAGCGCCGAGGTCATCCTCGACGACGACTACACCTGGGCCGCGAAGATCGCCGAGAGCCGCGGCCGCACGGCCGACGACATCCGCAAGCTCACCCCGCCCGGCGAGCACCGCTACTGCATCGCGGTGACCCCGAAGAAGATCAATACTTTCGGCTGATCCTGCGGCTCGCCGGTCACGGAACCGAACATGTGTTCGACATGTGGGCCGTGCCGGAACTAGCGTTGCCGCATGACCTTCGCCACCCGTCCTCGGCCGCTCCTCGTACGGTGGCTGTTCGCCCTCGCGCTCGTCGCCATGGGTCGACGCGACGGCTCAGGACGGTGTGGCGGGGGCGGGGGCGGGGAGCTTGCCGGGGTTGAGCAGTCCGTCCGGGTCGAACCGGGCGGCGGCCTCGCGGACCAGGTCCAGGCGGCCGTGGTGCAGCTCCCAGGTGTGCGGGTCGTCGACGTACACCTCGACGTCGGCCAGCCGGGCCATCCGTTCGTACAGGTCGTCGGGCCCGTCGTAGCGCAGGAACAGCATCGAGACCCAGTCGCGGCCGTTCGCGGTGAGGAAGCCCTCGAGGTGGATGAGCGACTCGGGGGCGAGCGCGGCGACCTCGACGCGGCGCCGGGTGAGCCCGGGGCCCATGCACTGCAGGTGGGTGAGTTCCGGGCGGACCTTGCGGACGCGGTAGGTGGTGTGGTTGTACGACAGCGAGGCGATGTGCGCCGGCCCCTTGGGGCGCACGGCGTCGACCCGCCCGCCGTGCCGCTCGACGACGGCCCTCGCCGCGGCGACGCTGTCCTCGGTCACGATCCCGCGCACGCTGACCCGGTCGGCGGGCATCGCCGGATCGACCGGCCGGTAGGTCGCGATGATCCCGGCCTCGTCGAGGGAGAGCAGCCGCGGGGTGGGCTCCAGGTCGAACAGCTCCTCGCCCGCGGCGACCGCGCCGGCCAGCTCCGGGAAGGACGCGAACAGCCCGGCCCAGCGGCGCGCGGGGCGCAGGGCCACGGTCGCCTGCGCGATCACCCCGTTGACGCCGAACGCGTGCGCCATCGCGGTGTTGGCCGGGAAGGGCACCTCCACCGGGATGGCATCGTCGGTGCACGGCACGACGAGCAGCGAGCGCAGGTAGCCGTCCCAGATCGCGCCGTTGGCGATCGAGCCGGTGCCGCCGGAGCCGCCGGCGATGAATCCGGCGACCGTGCTGCCCACGGTCGACGGCAGGATCGCCAGTTCCTGCCCGGTGGCCAGGGCCGCCTTCTCCATCAGCACGAACGACGCGCCGGCCTCCGCGGTCAGCCAGCCGTCCTCCACCGCGAGGATCCGGGCGGCCGCCGTGGTGTCGATGACGAGCCCGCCGAACAGGGGGATGCCCTGCCCGTAGTTGCCGGTGCCCTGGCCGCGCACGGTCACCGGCACCCGGTGGCGGTGCGCGGCCCCGACCGCCGCCGCGATCCCGGCGGCGTCGGGCGGGCGGACCACCACGTCGGCGACACCGCCGGGCAACAGTGGCGCCAGCACCGGGCTCATGTGTGCCCAGTCCGTGGAGGCCGACAGGCGGGCCGGTTCGTCGCGCAGCACGGCGTCGGCGCCGAGCAGGGTGGCGAGCTCGGTGGCCAGCGCGTCGAGCACATCGGGGTCGAGGGGGGTCACGGCGGGCAGCGCCGCCCGGCCGAAGCCGGGGAGCGCGCGCTCCCCGGCCCGGCCGCGCGACGCCGCGAGGGTCGAATCCGACATCGCTCAGGTACCAAGTCCGATCTTGGTGTCGAGGAAGCTGTTGTCGACGAGGTTCGCCGGCTTGAGCCCGGACAGAATCGGCTTGCCCTGCGACTGGTAGATCGGGTCGAGAATCTCGATGAGCTTCTGCAGTCGCGCGTCGTCGAAGTCGCCGAGGGTGCTGTTGGCCCCGTTGCCGACGATGCCCAGCGACTTCATCGTCTGCACCGCGTAGTCCGCGACGCCCTGGGAGTAGACCCAGCCGTTGTTGTACTTGTCGACAAGGCCGAGGATCAGCTTGTTCGTCGCTGCCGGGGCGGCCATGAAGTCGACGATGCCCTGCTGCATGATCGGGACGAGCTTGCTCAGGCAGGGCTTGAGCGCGTCGAGCTTGTCCTTGCGGACGCCGATCGCCTGCTGGTAGAAGTTGAAACCCGCATCCGCGATGAGCTGGTACTTCAGCGGCTTGTCCCAGGAGCGCACCTCGTGGGACCAGGTGTAGGGCTCCGACGTCGCGAAGCCCTGCACCGCGTCGGCGCCGCCGGAGGCCACGAAGTTGGTCGGCGTGCCGTCGTAGCTGCCGTCGACCTGACCCTTCTTCAGGATGCCGGAGCCGGTGAAGTAGTCCATGTAGGACGCGCCCTGGAAGTACAGGACCTTCGTGTCGGTCTTGCCGATGTCGGCGATCGTCTTCCAGTCCGGGTGCTTGTCCGGCGACCACTGGATGACCTGCGGGCTCTTCTCCAGACCCGCCAGCACCGCCACGGTCGGCTGCGTCTTGGACAGGGCGATCTGCTCGTCGGTGCCCAGGTAGCCCAGCGTGATCCCGGAATCCTTGTAGAGCTGGGAGGTCACCGTCTGGAAGCCGATCGCCGGGCCACCGGCGCGGATCTCCAGCTTCACCCCGGTATCGACGCCGCCGTGGGCCGTCAGCTCACCGGTGACCGACTTCTTACCCGCGTCGATCTTCGGGTTCGGCCCGAGCAGCCCGTACTGGCCGCCGTGCTCGGACTCCGGGTTCCAGTCGGTCTGCAGCACGATCGTCGACGGGCAGCCGGCGGCCTTGAGGTCGAGCGCCGCGGGCGCGGCACCCGCCGCGGACGGCGCCGCGGCGCCGGTGGACCCGCCGTCGCCGCCGCTGCTGCCGCACGCGGCGGCGGTGAGGGCGAGCGCGGTCGCGGTCGCCGTCAGCGCGACGAGCCGCGCGGGCCGTCGCCGAGATCTGGTCAACTATGTCTCCCCGAGTTCCTAGGCCGTTCTGGCCGGTGGGTGTGGTGCGGTGGGGGCGCGGCGGCGGGGGGCGACGGCGTGCAGGGTGCGCCGCCGTCGCGTGGGTCGCGCCGGATGGGTCAGCCGCGCTTCGGCTGGTACCAGCGGCCGACCACGCGCCGCGCCAGCCAGCCGAAGAAGACGAAGACCGCGACGCCGAGCAGGCTCGCGGTGAGCGTGGTCGCCCACAGGCGCTCGCCCTCCAACCGGGAGGTGAACACCGACAGGTTCGTGCCGAGCCCCGGCTCGCCCTGCTTGAAGAAGAACTCGCCGACGATCGCGCCGATGACCGACAGACCGGCCGCGTTGCGGAACCCGGTGAACATCGACGGCAGCGCCGCCGGCACCTGCAGCTTCCACAGCCGGGTCAGCCGGCTGGGATGGTGCAGGCTGAACAACTCGTGCATCCCCCGGTCGACCGACTGCAGCCCGAACAGCGTGTTCGACACGATGGGGAAGAACGCGATGATGACGCAGACGATGATCCGGCTGGTCAGCGCGAACCCGAAGAAGAAGCTCAGCACCGGGGTGAGCGCCAGGATCGGTACCGTCTGGATCACGACGGCCCACGGGTACAGCGAGTTCTCGATCCACTTGGCCTGGCTCATCGCCACCGCGACGGTGACCCCGATGACAATCGAGATGGCCAGGCCGGCGAAGGTGACCTCACAGGTCAACCGCAGCGCGCTCATCATCGTCGTGAAGTTCGACCAGTCCAGGAAGCCGACCCGGACGACCTCGTGCGGAGGCGGCAGCATGAACCGCTGCTGGTCGTTGAGCACTCCGTCGGACACCGCGTACCAGATGCCGACGAAGACGGCGAACACCGCCCCGGGCAGCAGCACGAAGCTGACCAGGCCGCCGCCGCGCCGGCGAGACCGGGGGCGGGGGGGTGGCGCGCCGGTCGCCGGCGTCGCCGCGGCCGCGGCGCCGGTCGCGTCCGTCTCGGCCACGGAAGGTACCGTCATGCTGATCACTCGCTCCTGAGATGTTGCGACACCTCGCCGCACAGGGCGGCGAACTCGGCGCTGTAGCGCAGTCGCGGCGAGCGCGGGTAGCCGAACGGGACGGCGAGATCCGCTTTCACCCGTCCCGGTCGACCGCTCATCACCACCACCCGGGTGGACAGGAACACCGCCTCCGCCACCGAGTGGGTGATGAACAGCGCGGCGAAACGGCGCAGCATGAACATCCGCAGCAGCTCGTCGTTGAGCCGTTCGCGGGTGATTTCGTCCAGCGCGCCGAACGGCTCGTCGAACAGGAAGATCGAGGGGTCGAGCACGAGCGAGCGGGCCAGCGACGTGCGCATCCGCATGCCGCCGGACAGCTCGTGAGGCAGATGTTTCTCGAAGCCGGTGAGTCCGACGAGGCTGATCGCGTCGGCGACGCGTCGCCCCCGTTCGGCGGAGTCGAGGTGTTCCAGCTCCGCGAACAGCCGCACGTTGTCGCGGACGTTGCGCCAGGGCAGCAAGGTGGCGTCCTGGAAGACGTAGCCGACGTTCGTCGAGGCCACGTCGACGGTTCCGTCGGTGGCCTCGTCCAGCCCGCTGGCGATGCGCAGCAGGGTGCTCTTGCCGCACCCCGACGGTCCGACGATCGAGACGAACTCGCCGGGGCGGATCGTCAGGTCGGTGTCGGTGAGCGCGACGGTGCCGTCCCGGAACCGCTTGCGTACCCCCGCGAAGTGCAGGGCCGGTGCGTCGGCGGCGGTGGTGTCGGCGGCGGTGGTGTCGGCGATCGTCATGAGGCGGCCTCCCACTGGTCCGGTTGGGCGTCGTACGGCTCGGTCCCGGGGCGCCGGACCGGCTCGGCGCGCGGGGCCGGTCGGTGCGGTTCGGCGAGCTCCGAGTGCACCGTGGTGCGGGCCACGACCCGGCCGGCCCGCCACACGGTCCGCTGCTCGCCGGCCGCGGCCAGCGCCTCGAGGGCGTTCGCCGCCGGCAGCGCGACAAGGTCGGCCGGGCTGCCCGGCGTGATCGAGACGGCCGGCAGTCCGAGGGCGCGCCGCGGCGCGTCGCTCACCGCCGCCAGCGCCTCGTCCGGGGCGAGGTGCCCGCAGGTGACCATCAGCGACGCGGTCTCCAGCGCGTCGCCGCGGCCGACGAGGTTGAACGGGTCGCGCAGGTTGTCGCCGCCCGCCGCCACGGTCACCCCGGCGCGGCGCAGCGGCGCGACGGCGGTCAGCCCGCGCGGGGTGCCGACCGCATGGTTGCGCCCCTGGAGGAACAGGTTGGTCTGGGGCAGCGCGACGACGGCGATGCCGGCGGCGGCGACCTGCTCGCTGACCCTGTCCTGCACGTCCGGGGGCTGCATCGCGAGGCTGACGCAGTGGCTGGCCGTCACGCCGTGCGGGAAACCGGTGCGGCCGACCAGGTCGGCGAGGGTGGCGAGGGTGAGCAGCCGCGGGTCGAGGGTCTCGTCGGTGTGCAGGTCCAGCGGGCGGCCGGCCTCGCCGGCCGCGTCCAGGCAGATCGCGACCGCGCGGTGCGGCTCGGGGTCGAGATGGGGGCAACCGCCGGCCACGTCGGCTCCCTCGGCCAGCGCGCGGCGCAGGTCGCGGCCGGGCTGGCCGTCCAGCGGGTTCGACACGAGAGCGACGAGCTGCAGGTCGACCAGGCCGCGCCAGCGTTCCCGCACGTCGACGAGCGCCTCCAGCGCCCGCATGCCCGACTGCACCCCGACGTTGACGTGCGTACGGATGTGCGTGGTGCCCATCGCGAGCTGGATGCGCAGCGCCGCCTCGGCCCGGGTCGTGAAGTCCTCGACCGTCGAGTCGGGCAGCAGGGTCTGGATCGCCTCGATCGCGCCGGCGAGATCGCCGGTGACATTGCGGGCCAGGGACGCGGTGAGCGCCTTGTCCAGGTGCGCGTGCGGCTCCACGAACGACGCCAGCAGCACCTGGCCGGTCAGGTCGACGTCACCCGGGCCGACCCGGGCGACGTCGGCGCCCGCGCCGCTCGGGACGACCCGCCCGATGACACCGTCCGACAGCTCCACGTCCACCACGTCGCCGTGCGCGGTCATCGCGCCCCGAAGCCAGCTCATGACGTCCGTGCCCGCGTGCCGAGGATCAGGTGGGCGATCTCGGCGGTCGCGCGGGCCGCCACCGGTTCGTGGCCCGGCTGCGCGCCGCCGGAGAGGTTGATCCCGTCGACTCCGGGCAGGTCGAGCAGCCGACCGGCGAGCTCCGCCGCGGCGCGCGTACCCGTGGTGTGCGGATCGTCCGCGGCCATGATCTCCTCCAGGTAGCCGGCCGGCAGGCGGCCGCCGGCGAAGGACGCGACGACGGTGGCGGTCGCGACGCTCGTCACGACGGGCACGCAGGCCAGCACGAGGCCGCCGAAGCCGGCCGCGCGCAGCTCGGCGACCGCGTCGCCGACCGCCGCCGGGCCGCCGCAGTGGTCGACGAAGACCACCTCGGCCCCGGCGTCGACCTTGGCGAGCAGGCGGGAGGTCCGGCGGGAGACGGGCGGCGCGGCCGGCGCGTGTGCCACCGAGACCAGCGTCCCGCGGTCCCGGGCCAGGTCGACGACGTCCACGCAGTCCAGCTCGAACACGCCGGCCGCGTCGGCGCGGTGACCGAGCGCCGGATGATCGCCGGTCACGCAGTGCAGTCCGGTCACGCCGGCCTCGACGCAGGCGGCGATCTCGCCCTCGATCGCCACCCGGTTGCGGTCCCGGCAGTTGACCCCGGCCCAGACGGACACGCCGGCGTCGGCCAGCAGCCTGGCCCGGTAGGACGGTGGGAACTGGACGCGGGCGCCGCCGTGATCGCCGATGAGGCAGGCGTCGGTCACCGGTGCGAGTTCCGCGCCGCAGGCGCGCAGGCTGTCGGCGGACATCGCCGCCGCCGGCAGGTCGGCCACGATCACCGGCCGCTCCGCGGCGGCCGCGAGGAACGCCGCGGCCGCCGCGGAGCGGGCCGGTGCTGGCCGGGCCGATCGGCCTGCGTTGTCCGGGGCGTCGGAAGCAGGAACGGCCGGGGGCAAGGCGGCTACGGGTCGGGCGGCGACGGGTCGGGCGGCCACAGGCGGCGCGACGAGGGGCGGGGCGATGGCGGGCGGGTCGACGAGGGGCGGGGCGATGGCGGGCGGGTCGGGGTAGGGCCAGGCGTCGAGGGCGTCCAGGAAGGAGCACCGGCCGAGTTCCGGGACCTCGCAGCGACCGTCGGCCTGGACTCCTCCGCAGGGGCCATGATCCATCTTCTTGGGGCACCGGGCGACCGCGCCACGCCAGGTGGCGTCCGCAGCCGCTCCGATGTTCATCACGCCAACACTGTCCAGCCCGGCGGTCGACGGGCGGTTTCCGGTCGATAAAAGATGAGTTTCGGCCATGGTGACCATATGTGCGTTACGCTGTGACTCTTGGTCGTGATCGGGCGTGTGGCGCCGGTGCCTCATGCGTCCCGTCGTCGGCGGATCACCCCACGCTGGGGTGATCCGCGCGCGCCCCCAAGGCGCCCCCTCTGGTGGTCGGTCGCCTTTTCGTCTCGGAAAGGGCTCGCTCTCATTCTAGGATGCTAGCATCCTACCGAACGGCAGCCCGAGCCGATCGACGTGCGCCCGCACGCCGATGCCCATCCGCTCGGTGAAGCGCTGCACCGCGCGTCGCCGCAGACGGAATCGTCGAGAGGAGCGGCAAGATGATCAACAGGTTGCGAACCGCGGAGCCGGACAGCACGGCGGTGCGGGTCGCGCTGTGGCGGGTCGTCCACGTCCAGGTCGACCCGCCGCCGCACGTGTTCGAGGACGAGATCGGGCTGCGGCTGGCGGCCCCGGACGACGGATGGCTGCGCCGCCCGGACATGGACCCGTCCACCACGAGCCGCACCCGGGCGTCCATCGTGGCGCGGGCACGCCTCATCGAGGATCTGGTCGTCGAACAGGCCGGCCTCGGCGTCGACCAGTACGTCATCCTCGGCGCCGGCCTGGACACCTTCGCCCAGCGTCGGCCGCAGCTCGCCGCCGGCATGCGGGTGTTCGAGGTCGATCAGCCGGGTCCGCAGGAGTGGAAGCGGCTGCGCCTGACCGAGCTCGGTCTCGGCGCCCCGCCCTGGCTGCGGTTCGTGCCCGTGGACTTCGAGGCGGGCGGTTCGTGGCGGCAGGGGTTGGCGGGCGCCGGTTTCGACGCGGGCCGCCCGGCGCTCGTCGCCTCCGCCGGCGTCTCCATGTACCTCACCAGGGACGCGACGGCGGCCACGCTGCGCCAGGTCGCGGCCCTTGCCCCCGGCTCCACCCTGGCCATGACGTTCATGCTGCCGCTGGAGCTCGTCGATCCGGCGGAGCGTCCGCTGCGGGAGGCGACCGAGCGCGCCGCGCGGGCCGCCGGCACGCCCTTCACCAGCTTCTACACCCCCCAGGAGATGCTGGCGCTGGCCCGCGACGCCGGTCTCGACCAGGCACGGCACGTATCGGCCGCCAGCCTTGCCCGCCGCTACTTCGCCGGCAGGTCGGACGGACTTGCCCCGTCCAGCGCCGAGGAGCTGCTGGTGGCGGTTGCCCAGGAGCACGAGCCGGGAGTCCCGGCCTCGGCGTGACCCGGCGGACGGGGGCGGCCGCTCGGGAGCGCCCGCCCGCGCCCGGCGTCGTCAGGTCCCGCAGGGAGCGGCCGGGAGGTCGTGGGCGGCTGCGGCCGCGTACTCCTCGGCCCAGTCCGGAAGACGCCGATCGTCCGGGGTCGGCTGCCACTGCCCGTCGCGCAGGGCGCAGTCCCAGCCGGGTGGGCGACCGGTCGCCGCCGATCCGCCTGCGCCGTCGGCTCGCGGCCAGGAACATCCGGGTGAGTTCGGGAACGTCGCGGCCGCCGAGGGTGTGTTCGGCTCGTCCGGCCCGGTCGGCGGCCCCGGCTGGAATGCGGCGAGAAAGAACTCATCCACCCACCCCGGCGGTGCCGCCGGGTTCCGACCAGCATCCATGAGGTGTCTCCATGAGCGAGGTCCGTTTCGGCGTCACCCTGCCGTTGCCCGGCGTTCCGTTGCGGGAGCACCGCAGCATCGTCAGTGGACTCGTCGACGCCGGCTACAGCGACGTGTGGACGGCCGAAGGCGGGGGAGGGGACGCCTTCACCCCGCTCGCGGCCGCCGCGGCGTGGGATCCTCGGCTGCGCCTGGCCAGCGCCATCGTGCCTGTGCACACCCGCGGGCCGGCGGTGCTCGCCCAGACCGCGGCGACGCTGGCCGATCTCACCGCCGGCGGGCTGGTCCTCGGTATCGGCTCGTCCGTGCCCGCGCACGTGACCGACCTCAACGGCATCCCGTTCGACGAGCCGTTCCGCCGGACCCGGGACACGCTGCGTTTCCTCACCAGGGCCCTGCGTGGGGAGGTGGTGTCGGGCGCATTCGACACGTTCACCGTTCGCGGCTTCGCGCTGCCCGAACCGCCGGCCGAAACCCCCAAGGTCATCCTCGGCGCGCTGCGGCCGGGCATGCTGCGCCTCGCCTTCACCGAGGGAGACGGCGCGGTCACCAATCTCCTGTCCGCCGAGGACCTGGCCACGGTGCGCGCCACCGTGGGCCCGCAGCCGGCCGGCAGGGAACTGGTCGTCAAGGTGTTCGTCAGCCCGACCGAGGACGCCGATGCGGCCCGCCGCGGCAGCCGCCCGTTCCTCACCTGGATCCTCAACCAGACGCCGTACCGCGCCTTCCACGCATGGCTCGGCAACGGCGACCTGCTCGCCGCCTCCCACGAGCGCTGGCGTGCCGGCGACCAGCACGGCGCGGCTGCCGGCCTGCCCGACGACGTCATCGATCGGCTGTTCATCCACGGCACGCCCCAGCAGTGCCGCGACCAGATCGCCGCCTTCGTCCAGCCGGGTGTCACCGCGGTCCAGCTCTACGTCCGGCTGGAGCCGTCCTTCGTCCGGGGGACGACGCGGGCCGGGGCGGGCGGCGGGTCGACGTGGGGCTCCGAGGAGTTCACCGAGCGTGCCCTCGATCTGCTACGTGCCCTGCGTCCCCCGTCGGGTCACGGTGCTCGGTCGGGTCAGGGTGCTCGGTCGGGTCAGGGTGCTCCGTAGGGTCGGGGTGCTCGGTCGGGTCGGGGTGCTCGGTGATGTCGCGCTACTCGGCGGCGCCGAGGGCGCTGGCGAGGACGAGCAGCAGCAGCACGACGACGGCCACTCCCGCCAGCCACGCCCGGCGCGCCCGCAGCCAGGCGTATCCGGCCGCGGCGACGCCGGCAGCCGGCGTCGCCGCCAGGACGATCGTGCCGAGCAGGATGACGGCGCCGGCCCGCCCGTGGCGCAGCCCGCCACCCAGGTCGGACAGCCGCATCGCCGCGCCGCCGCCGAGCGGATTCCCGCCCGCGCCGTGCCGCCAGCCCGCGCCGCCCTGGGCGACGGCGAACGCGAGCCCGGCGAGCACCAGGGCGGCACCGAGCGCCCCACCGATCCGCAGCACCAGCGCGACCTGGCGGGCACCCGTCTCGGGCGCCCCCACCGTGGACGTCGGCGCCGGGGACGTCGGCGCCGGGGACGTCGGCGTCGGGGATGTCGGCGTCGGGGATGTCGGCGTCGGGACCATGACGGGACCCGCCTTTCCGGGAACTGTCGGCGAGGGGCCGCGGCGTGGGGGGTGGGGCCCGGTGGCGGCGGACCGCCGGCCCGACCGCCGGACCGCCCTCACGCGAGGCCCCGCAGCAGCATCTGGACGCTGATGACGAGCAGGACGAGCAGGAAGATCACCCGCAGCGCTCCCACGGGAACCACGGCCAGCAGCCGCGACCCGAGGCGCGCGCCCACGACGGTCCCGAGCGCCACCGCGCCGGCCAGGGCCGGCACGACGTCGCCTCGCTGCAGGTAGACGACGGCGCTCGCCGCGCCGGTCACCCCGATCATGAGGTTGCTCGTCGCCGTCGACACCTTGAGCGGTAGCCGCATCGCGAGGTCCATGGCCGGCACCTTCATCGCCCCCGAGCCGATGCCGAGCAGGCCGCTGACCGCCCCGGCGGCGGTCATCATGGTCAGGCCGGTCGCGGTGCGGGTGACCCGGTAGGGACGGACGTCGCGGACGACCGTGCCGGCGGCTGTGCCGGTGCCGGTGCCGTGCAGGCTCAGGGCGTCGGCGATGCGGTCGTCCGGCACGGCCGTGCCGGCGCGGTCCTGCCGGTTGCGCAGCATCTGCACCGCGCTGAACGCCAGCACGACACCGAACACCGTGTACAGCGTGCGGGCGCTGAGGTGCCCGGCGAGCAGCGCCCCGGCGACGGCGCCGCTCACCGTCGCCACCTCCAGGGTGACCGCGACGCGCAGGTTCGCGAAGCCCTCGTCGAGGTAGCGCGGTGACGCCGCGGCGCTGCCGGCGACCACCGAGATCACCGAGGCGCCGATCGCCAGCCGCACGTCCAGGCCGAAGGCCAGCGTCAGGATCGGCACGACGAAGGTGCCGCCGCCAAGGCCCAGCAGGCTGCCCAGGCAGCCGGACGCCACGCAGACGGCGGTGATGGCGACGATCTCGGCCAACGGGCTCACGGCGCCTCACCAGGTCAGAAGATTAGTTCTGGTACAGAGAATATCTGTACCAGAACCATCCTGCTGGCGCGAGTGACGTGACCGGCTGCTAGCGGATCACGGCCACCGGGCAGGGGGCGTGCGCCACGCACTGGTGGCTGACCGAGCCCAGCAACAGCTCGGCGAACCCGCCGTGGCCGCGGCTGCCGACGACGAGCAACTGCGCGTCCGCGGCGCTGCGCAGCAGGGCCCGGGCGGCGCCGTCGGCGACGGCCTCCTTGACCACCTGGGTCGGCAGCCCGCCGCCGTGTTCGGCGATGACCGTGCTCACGGCGTCGTCGAGGGTGCGCTGCGCCTGCTCGGCGAGCGTGGAGCCGAAGTCCGCGTAGATCCCCAGGTACACCGGCACGTCGAGATGCCAGGCATGCACGGCGCGCAGGGCGGTCTTGCGCACGGCGGCGGCCTCCACCGCCCAGCGCAGTGCCCGCAGCGAGCCGGCCGACCCGTCGACGCCGACGACAACCGGGCGTTCGTCCATTGACGTCGTCGCCGCGCCCACCGCGTCGGCCGCCCCCGCTGCCTCGCCGGACCGGTCGGCGCCGCCGCGTACCACGACGACGGACAGCGGCGCGTGGTGGACGACCCCCTGGCACACCGACCCGGCCACCAGCCGGTGCAGCGCGCCGGGCCCGCGCTCGCCGACGACGACGAGCCGCGCGCCGGTCGCGATCCCGAGCAGCTCGGGCACCGGGCTGCCCTCGGCGACGCGTTCGGTCACCGTGACCGCCGGGTCGTGGACGCGCACCGCCGCCACCGTGTCCGCCAGGACCCGCCGTGCCGCCTGCTCCAACCCCGCGCGGTCGGCACCGCCCGCCCTGTCGAAGACCGCGCGCGGTTCCCCGACGGCGTCCCAGACCAGCGCCGCCGTCACCGGCAGCCGGCGCCGCGCACCCTCGTCGACGGCCCAGCGCAGGGCGGCGGCCGACCCCGGGGAGCCGTCGATCCCCACCACAATGCCGCCCGTGCCGCCCGTGCCGCCCGCGTCCGGCTGAGCCCCGGCGGTGTCGGACTGGCCCGCAGCCTCCGACTGGCCCGCAGCCTCCGACTGGCCCGCAGCCTCCGACTGGCCCGCAGCCTCCGACTGGCCCGCAGCCTCCGACTGGCCGGCGACGTTCGACTGGCCGGCGACGTTCGACTGGCCGGCGACGTTCGACTGGCCGGCGACGTTCGACTGGCCGGCGACGTTCGACTGGCCGGCGACGTTCGACTGGCCGGCGACGTTCGACTGGCCTGCCCCGTCCGTGCGTCCTGTGGTCCGCGCCATCGTTGTCACCCTTCTCGCCACCGTGATCCCCGACACCGTCCACCATGCCCGTGCGGTGACCTGCGGCGACGCGCCGAACGCCACCCGTGGGGTGGCCGGGTGGCCGGGCCGGACAGGGCCGGAGGACCCTTGATCCCGCTCTCGGTCCTTGCCTGGCGAGGGAGGGGGGCGGTGACCAACGGTGCTGGCCGGTGACCGAGGGTGTGAGGCGGTGAGCAGGGGTGGTCAGTGACCGAGGGTCCGGGAGAGGAACGCGAGGACGGCGGGCATCCGCTCGGCGGTCGGGAACGCGCCGCCGTGGCCGGCGCCGGGCACGATCGTGATCTCGACGGCCGGCGCGCCGGCGGCCCGCAGCGCGTCGGCGAGCTCGAGGGACTGGCGGTGCGGCACGGTGCAGTCGGCATCGCCGTGCTCGATGAGGAACGGCGGCAGGGGGGCGCGGCCGAGGTAGTTCAGGGGGCTCGCGACCCGGACGAGCTGGGGCACGGCGGCCACCGTGCGGCCGAGGAAACGGGACTCCGGCGAGTCGGGGCGGCCGTGCCCGGCGTCGGACGCGGCGCAGCGCTCGTTCGCGCGGACCTGGTCGTCCATGGAGCCGAAGTTGACCGGGCCGTAGAAGTCGACGACGGCCTGCACGGCGCTGGAGACGCCCGGATTACCCAGCGTCGGGTCGTCGTACATCGCGACCCCCGGCGTCGTTCCCAGCATGACCGCGAGGTACGCCCCGGCCGACGCCCCGCTCGCCGCGATCCGGTCCGGGTCGAGACCGTGGTCGGCGGCGTGTGCGCGCACCCAGCGCACCGCGGCCTTGACGTCCTGCACCGCGGCGGGGAAACGGGCCTCACCGGAGAGCCGGTAGTTCAGGCTGGCGACGGCATACCCGGCGCGAACCAGAGCGCGGACCACGGGCAGGTCGTCGTGCTTGTCGCCGAGCGCGAACGCGCCGCCGTGGATGGTGATGACCACCGGCCGCCCCGTCCCGGTGCGGGGTGCGTCGGCGGCGGGCGGTTCCTTCGGCTGGTAGAGATCCAGGCGCTGGGCTGGCGACACCGGCGCGTAGGGCACGTCCCGCAGCACCCACATCCCGTCGACCTCGCCGGGCGTCCCGGCCGGGACGCCCACCCGGCCGGGGCCGCTGGTCGACGTCGACGTTCCGGGTTGGGCGGCGTCGTGCCGGGAGCAGGCGGCGACGGCGAGGCCCAGGGCGAGCAGGCCGCCCGTGGCCGCGGCCATGAGTCGGTGCGGGACGTGATGGATGGCGGCGGTCCTCTCGGGGGCCGGGCGGCGACTGGCGGTCCGGGCGACTTGTGGTCGCGTGCCATCATGCCTGCCCGGATACGCACGATTGCCGCCAGTCCGGCCCGGATGAGAGGTCGAGGCGTCGGCGGGATGTGAGCGACGCCATGCGGGTTCGCGGGACGACTTTATCGGTACAGTACGGTACTGTTTTCATGGTCGCGCAGCACCCCTCGCGGGGGCCTGCGACCCTCCCCGGAGTGTCCGCCGGGCGTTGATCAGAAGGAAGGGGGTGGCGAGCCATTTCGCCGCCGGCCGCCACCGGTCGGGGTCGGCCCCGAGACGAGTCCCGCGAGCAGGCGATCCTGGACGCGGCGCTGGAGCTGCTCGTCGAGGTTGGCTACGAGCGGATGAGCATGGTCGCCGTCGCGGCCCGGGCCCGGGCCAGTAAGGCGACGATCTATCGTCGGTGGTCCTGCAAGGACGAGATGGTTGTGGAGGCGCTGCGTCGGCACGGTCCCGCCGATCATGTCCCCGCGGACACCGGCTGCCTGCGAGACGACGTGGCCGCCGAGGTCCGCCTCCTGATCGATACCGTTTCGGGCCCGGACGGGGCGCTGCTCGTCGGCGTCCTGCGGGCGGCCAGCGAGTCCTCTCGGCTGGCCGCGGTGATCCAGACCAACATCCTGCAACGCAAGGTGGAGCTCGGCCGCTGCCTGCTCGAGCGGGCAGCGCAGCGGGGGGAACTGCTCGCGAAGACCGAACCCGAGGTGCTTGTCGAGGTCATCCTTGCCATGATCTTCACCCGTCTGCTCGTCACGGGAGAGCCGCTGGACGAGGCGTTCGCCGGCCACGTCGTCGATGACGTGGTGCTTCCGCTGCTCGCCGGCCGATCGACCCCGCCCGCGATGGGGATCGAACACCTGAGCTAATATCTTCTCGAACACCCGCGCGAAGGCGGAGTGGCCTGGGCGTGCCGCCCAGCGGACCTGAAAACGAGTGGAGAGGTCGACCAGGGGCGGCGAAGATAGCGCCGACCCAGCCCGCGAGTCACACCTGCCCCACCCCGCCGCGTCCCACCCTGTGCGGGTTCCACCACCTGCTGCCAGCCCGACGTGGGCGGCCAGCATCCGCTTCGGTCCGTCGCCGCGTCCCTGCCCCGCGCGCCGGTCGCCCCTGCCCGCGCAGGACAACGTCCCGCTCGATGTCAACGCCCGCTTGTTGTGAACCACCCGCTTGATGCGAACGCCCCCTTGTTGTGAACGCCCCCTTGTTGTGAACGTCCCGCTCGATGTCCCGGCAGCTCGTCTTCTCCGGCAAGGAGCCTCCTGTGACCACAACTGTCGACCGCAAGGCTGGGGATCCCCCGGTGGGCGTGGCCGACGGCGAGCCCGATCCCCGGCGGTGGCTGGCGCTGTGCATCATCGCCGTCGCGCAGCTCATGGTCGTGCTCGACGCCTCGATCGTGAACATCGCGATGCCGCACGCCCAGGCCGACCTGGGTATCTCCACCGCCAACCGGCAATGGATGGTCACCGCGTACACCCTCGCCTTCGGTGGCCTGCTACTGCTGGGCGGGCGCATCGCCGACTACCTGGGCCGCAAGCGGGCGTTCGTCTGGGGCCTGATCGGCTTCGCGCTTGCCTCGGCGCTCGGCGGCCTGGCGCCCAACGCCGCCCTGCTGTTCGCGGCCCGGGCCCTGCAGGGCGCGTTCGCGGCGTTGCTCGCCCCGGCGGCGCTGTCGCTGATCACCGTCGCGTTCACGGAGAGCCGGGAGCGGGCCAAGGCGTTCGGGGTGTATGGCGCGATCTCCGGCGGTGGCGCCGCGATCGGGCTCATCGTCGGCGGTCTGCTCACCGAGTACGCCTCCTGGCGGTGGTGCCTGCTGGTGAACGTGCCGATCGCGCTCGTCACGGCGTTCTTCGCGGTGCCCGTGGTGCGGGAGAGCCGCGCGCAGGGCGAGGCCCGCTACGACCTGCCCGGCGCGGTGACGGTCACCGCCGGCCTCGTCGCGCTCGTCTACGGCTTCACGGTGGCCGCCGACGACGGCTGGAGCGACGCCCGCACCCTCGGGCTGCTCATCGGCTCGGTGGCGCTGCTCGCCGCGTTCGTCGTCATCGAGGCGCGCTCCGCCGCGCCGCTGCTGCCGCTGCGGGTCGCGTGGGAACGTAACCGCGGTGGGTCGTTCCTTGCCTCGCTGCTGATCGGCGCCGGGCTGTTCGCGATGTTCCTGTTCCTGACCTACTACTTTCAGCAGACCCTGCGTTACAGCGCGTTGAAGACCGGGTTCGCCTTCCTGCCGTTCAGCGCCGGGATCATCTTCTCCGCGGGCGCGGCCAGCCAGCTCCTGCCGAAAGTGGGTCCGCGGTTGCTCGCCGGCGTCGGGACGACGATGGCCGCGGTCGGCATGGCGCTGCTCATGTCCATCGGGGTCGACTCCAGCTACGTCGCCCACGTGCTGCCGTCGGAGCTGCTCATCAGCATCGGCATGGGTTTCTCGTTCGTCCCGCTGTCGAGCCTGGCCCTCGTCGGCGTCGCCGCGCACGACGCCGGGGTCGCGAGCGCCCTGGTCAACACCACCCAGCAGATCGGCGGCTCGCTGGGCACCGCCCTGCTCAACACGGTCTACGCGACCGCCGTCGGCAGCTACCTCGACGGCCACGGCCACGGTCCGGCCGCCCTCGCGCAGTCGCAGATCGAGGGATACACCACGGCGTTCCTCTGGGGCGCGATCCTCATCGCGATCGCCGCGGTGGTGATCTTCGTGTTCATCCGCGCTGGGCGGGAGTCCGCGGCGAACGTGGAGGGTGCCCCGGCGCACGTCGGCTGATCCCGCCGGTCGCCGGTGCGGGCCCCGAACGGGGTTCGCACCGGCCCGGCGTGACCGCTGAGGCCGGTGCCCCCTTGCAGGAGTCGGCCCCCTCGCTCATGGGCCGGGCCCCTCGCTCATGGGTCGGCCGCCGTGTTCAGAGGTCGGTCTCCTCGCTCTGCATCGCCCGTGAGCTGAGCCGGAAGCCGACGGTGCCATCGACGATCTTGCGGATGACGGTCGCCTTCGGGTCCTTCCCGCCGACCCCGTCGACTCCGAGGGCGCCGGCCAGCGCCCGAAGCTGCGGCACCGACACCCGGCCGAGGGCTGCCAGGTGGTCGGCAGCCTCCTCCCGGCTCGCCGCGCCGAGCAGCGCCGCCCGCAGCGCCTCGACGTCCACTGAGGCCGCCGCCGCCGCCTCCGTCATCGGTCCGGCCTCCGTCTTCGAGGCGGCTTCCGTCTTCGAGCGGGCGTTTGACCGGTTCGCCGGCCGCCGCGTCGTCGACGCTGCTTTCGGCGCCGGGGTCTGTCCCGCCGGGGTCTGTGCGGCGGGGTGCGTTGCGGTGTCGCGGAGCGACGCGGGGGAGGGGGCGGCCGGGTCGGCGGCGGGATCCGCCGCCCGTCGGCCGGGCGCGGCTGTGACGGTCAGCCGCGCGCGCCCGGCCAACAGGTCACCGACCTGCTGCTCGTCAAGTCCGGCCACCAGGTCGGCGAGCTGGCGCAGGAGCAGCGTGCTCAGGCGGGCGGTATCGGGAGCCTCCGGGGTTCTGGAGGCTCCGGGCGCATCGGGCGCATCGGGCGCATCGGGCGCGTCGGGGGCGCTGCGGGCGTTGGTCAAGGGTGAGGCGTCCTGATTCGCTTGAGGAACTCCTCGACGAGGCGGTGCAGCTCCCAGGCGAGAGCGGGGGTGACCTGGTCGGAGAGGATGACGGGAAGCTGGGTGCGCGCCGCGCCGGCGAAGTGGTGATTGCTCTCGCGGACCATCGCCTCGAAGACCGGCAGCCCGAGCTGCCGGGTCTGCGCGATGTAGGGGCGCAGGGCCGCGATCGGCTTGCCCGAGTAGTACTGCACCATCGTGAAGACGACCCCGAGGATGATCGGCTCCAGCTTCTTCACCGCCGGATGCAGATCCGACTGCAGGTCGACGATCCGGTTGAACTCCCAGATGAACCGGCGCAGCCGGGACTGCAGGTGCTCGATGCCCAGGGTCGACAGCTCGTCCGGGCGGGCGGGGATCAGCAACTGGTCGCTGGCCGCGACCGCCGCGCGGGTGATGACGCCGAAGTTCGGCGGGCAGTCCAGCAGGACCAGATCGTAGGCGGTCGGGGGGAGGGTCGCCAGCCCGGCGGCGAGCCGCAGGTAGACGTCGAAGTAGTGGCGGGTCGAGCGGTGCACCTCCGCGCCGCCGAGGCGCGCGGCGAGGTTCATCTCGACGTCGCCGAGGGAGAGGTGGGAGGCGATCAGGTCGAGCGCCCCGCTGCCCTGCGCGATCCGGGAGTTCACCACCGCCGGTGACGTGATCAGCGGGGCGAGCGGCGGCACCGGGCCGTCCATCCGCCACGCCTCGAACCACTGCTTGATCGTCCGATTGTCCGCGAGCCCCGCCCGCCACTGCTCGGGTCGGTAGAACGAGAGGGTCAGGCTGGCCTGCGGATCCAGGTCGAGGAGCAGGACCCGCTTCCCCCAGGCGGCGATCTGGGCGCCGATGTTCGCGGTCAGCGTGGTCTTCCCGACGCCGCCCTTGTAGTTCACGACCGAGATCACCCGCACGGCGATCCGCTCCCGTGCTCCGTCGTTGACCGGGCCATCCGTCTCCCCCGTCGCTGCGGTGCCACCCGTTCCCGCGCCCTGCGTGACCCGTTCCGGCGGGGTGCCGGACAGCACATCACGAGATGCCCGGGCGGCATGAGTGCGGATCCGTGCCGGGTGGCCGCCATGCGTACACCTTGACCGGTAGTGGTGCGTTCCACCCCGTATTGGGGGCACGGTGGGTGATGTTGGTGCTACCACCGTCGCGGGAGTCGCGGGTCTCCAGCGCCGTCCCGCCGGCTTTCCGGCACCGGACGGTCACGTTCGGGTGGTTCGTCGCGGGAGCGATCGAGCGGCGGTTTATCGTCTCGGCGGACCATGTGCCGTCGCTGTCAACACCTCGGGGGACGATGCCATACATGAGTAGCTCCAGCGGGGCCGGACCCGGCACGGAACTCGGCCGGCGGCGTGCGCGGGGGCGCACGCCGTTCACCGCCCGGGTGCCCGGATCGGCCGTGGTCCGTGCGGTCACTCCGGGCCCGGACGCCGCCGGCGACGCCGGCGGGCCCGGCGTCGGCCGGCCGGGTCCGCAGGACGCCCGCGGGCGACGGCGTCCGGGTCTGCCGGCGTGGGGTCGGCCGTGGGTGCCGCGGGTCGCGGCGCTGCTCACCCTGACCGTCGGGCTGGGCGACGTGGTGTCCGCGCTGACCCCCGAATGGCGGAGCCGACTGGCGGATCTGCGGGTCCTGCTGCCAGCGGCGGCCTCCCGGCAGGCGGCGGCCTTCACCGTCGTCGTCGGCATGCTGCTGGTCCTGCTCGCCGCCGGACTGCGTCGGCGCAAGCGGCGGGCGTGGCGGGCCGTCGTCGTTCTGCTCGGGCTGGGCGTCCTGCTGCACGTCGCCAAGGGGCTCGACTACGACGAGGCGGCGGCGTCGGCGGCCCTGCTCGGCGCGCTCGTGCTGGTGCGCGGGGAGTTCCGGGCCAAGGGCGACCCGACGACCCGCTGGCGGGCACTCGGCGCCGGCCTGCTGCTCACCGCCGTCTCGATCGCGATCGGCTTCCTGCTGCTGCATCTGCGCGAGCACCGCATCGCCGGCCCGCACGCCTGGTCGGCCCAGCTCGAACAGATCGTGCTGGGGCTCGTCGGCGTCCCCGGCCCGTTGCACTTCACCTCCGACCGGTTCGCCGACCTCGCCGACCGGGTTTTGCTCACCCTGGGCGTGGTGACCATCGGCACCACCGGCTACCTGGCGCTGCGTCCACCCCAGCCGCGGCCGCGGCTGACCGAGGAGGACCGGTTGCGGGTGCGGGCGCTGCTCGCCCGGCACGGCGACGCCGACTCGCTCGGCTACTTCGTGCTGCGTTCTGACAAGTCGGTGATCTGGTCACCGTCCGGCAAGGCGTGCGTGGCCTACCGGGTGGTCTCCGGCGTGATGCTGGCCAGCGGCGATCCGCTCGGGGACCGGGAGGCCTGGCCGGGGGCGATCCGCGAGTTCCTGCGCGAGGCCGCCGATCACGCCTGGACCCCGGCGGTGATCGGCTGCTCGGAGGCCGGCGGCACGGCGTGGACCCGCGCCGGACTGAGCGCGCTGGAGTTCGGCGACGAGGCTGTGGTCGACGCTGCCACCTTCACCCTGGACGGCCGGGCGATGCGCAACGTCCGGCAGGCCGTCGCGCGGGTGGAACGCGCCGGCTACACGGCCGTCGCCCGCCGGGTCCGCGATCTCGCCCCGCCCGACATCGCGCGGCTGAAGGCGCAGGCGGCGGCGTGGCGGGGCAGCGAGACCGAACGTGGCTTCTCGATGGCACTCGGCCGGCTGGGCGACGCCGAGGACGGCGACTGCGTCGTCGTCCTCGCCTACGAGAACATGGCGCCGGACACCTGCGCCGCGGCTCGGCCCGACGGGTCGGCGACGTCCGGCGGGCCGCTGCCGTCCGACGCCGAGCCGCGGCTGCGCGCGCTGCTGCACTTCGTGCCGTGGGGGCGCGACGGGCTGTCCCTCGACGCCATGCGGCGCGACCGTTCGGCCGACAACGGACTCAACGAGTTCCTCATCGTCAGCACCCTGCGCCAGGCGTCGCAGCTCGGCGTGGCGCGCGTGTCGCTGAACTTCGCGTTCTTCCGCTCCGCCCTCGAACGCGGCGAGCGCCTGGGCGCGGGGCCGGTGATCCGCTCCTGGCGCGGCATGCTGCTGTTCCTGTCGCGCTGGTTCCAGATCGACAGCCTCTACCGGTTCAACGCCAAGTTCCAGCCCACCTGGCAGCCCCGCTTCGTCTGCTATCCGGCGACCGCCGAACTGCCGCGGATCGCCCTGGCGATGCTCGAGGCCGAGGCGTTCCTCGTCTGGCCCCGCTGGCGTGACCACCTTCCCCGCCCCGGCGCGCTGCTCGCCGCCGCCCGCCGCCCCCGCCGCGAGTGCCACCTGCCCGAGGAGGACCGGACGCAGGCGCCGGGCGCGCCCTGACCGCGGCTGGCGAGCAGACTCGGACGGCGAGCAGACTCGGACGGCGGTCGAACCCCGGGGGCGGTCGAACCCGGACTGCGGTCGAGACTCGGATACGGACTGCGGGCGGACTCGGACGGCGCTGCGGGGGTGTGGTGTGGGCTCCTTGGTCATCATCGGGAAGTGGTTCCTGCTGGCGTTCGCGGGCGCCACGCTGGCGGCGTGGGTGGGCTGCCTGCGGTTCGCACGGCGCGGACGTCGGGCCGTCACGGCCGGGATGGCGGGGGTCGCCGTCGTGCTCACCCTCGCCACCGCCGCCGACCTCGTCAACGCCCACTACGGCTACCTGCCGCGGGTCGACGACGTCATCGGGGTCAGGTCCTGGCCGACCGCGTCGACCCATGAGGCTGTCGCCGCCGCGCCGGTGCGGACCCACCCGCACGGTTCGGTCGTCGACCTGCCGGTGCCCGGGGTCCGTAGCGGCTTCGGTGTCCAGCAGGCGCTGGTCTATCTGCCACCGCAGTACTTCACCGAGCCGCATGCCCGCTTCCCGGTGGTCTACCTGCTGCACGGTTCCCCGGGGGTGCCGGTCGACTGGTACCGGGCGAACCGGGCCGCGCAGACCGGCGCCTGGCTCGCCGACGATCATCGGCCGGCGATCTTCGTCGCCCCACGGCTGAGCCACGGCTGGCTCGACGACAGCGAATGCGTCGACCGGCCCGGCGAGCACATCGAGACCTACGTCGTCGACGATGTGATCCCGACGGTCGACGCCCGGCTGCGCGTCCTACCCGACCGCGCCGATCGGGTCTTCGCCGGCATGTCCGCCGGCGGCTTCTGCGCGTTGAACCTCGGCCTGCGCCATCGCGACCTGGTCGGGACGATCGTCGACATGTCCGGCATGGACCGGCCCACCCACGACGGGGGCATGGTCGGACTGTTCGGCCGCCGTCCCGACCTCGCCCGGGTCGTCGAGGCGAACACCCCTGCCCGCTACGCCGCCACACTGATGCCGGACCCGCCGATGCGCATCTGGTTCGACTGCGGCCTCGGTGACCACGAGGCGCTGGGGGACACCCGGGCGATGGCGTCGATCCTGGGCCGGCGGCCGGGGTTCACCGTCCGGCTGCGGCTTCGCCCTGGCGCGCACGACTTCGGCGTGTGGCGCCCGGCGCTGCGCGAGGGCCTGGCCTGGGCGCTCGCGCCGGCGTCCGGCGTCCCCATCGGGCTGCCGGCAGCGCGTCCGGCCCTCCGGCCGGCCACCCGGGTCGCCGCGGCGGCCTGACCTCGGACGCGCCCGGCGGACTGGACCGGCGCGCGGGCGTCGTCAGCGCGCATCGGCCAGGCGGACGGCGCGGTCTGTCACCCGCCGTCTGTCGCGCGTGAGATGTGGCGGTGGCCACATCCACGCTGCCGCGACGGGTGGCGGGGAATGCCTTGGCAGGTCACGATGTCATGACGGTGACAGTGATCCTCGTGGGGCGGGGGTGTTCCGTGATGCTGCCGGGTGGACGTCGCGACGCTCAGTACCTGAGAGTCGCTTCGCTGCGCAGCGCTGCCCTGCCACCGAGACCGGCATCGCCACCGAGACCGGCATCGCCACCGAGACCGGCATCGCTGCTGCGACCGGCATCGCCACCGCGCCGGGCATCGTCGCCGCGCCAGGGGTCGGCCGCCCGCCGGACCGCGGCGAGGGCTACGTGGTGGCTGCATTCGGCGCTGCGGCGCTTCCCGGTGACGACCGTCCTGCTCGCAGTGCTCCTCGCGGCGCGGGTGCTACGCGGGGTTGACCCGGATCGCGCCACCCGCTGGCAGTGGGCGACGAGCACGACGCTGCACCAGATGCTGCACCATCCCCTCGGCGTCCTCGTCGGCAGCATCCCCTGGGTGACCGACGGGCCGGTGGCGCCATGGCTGGCGTTCGCCGCCCTGGCCGTCGGCGGGTTGGAGGCCACGATCGGGAGCGTGGCGGCGCTCGCGGTCGCGTTCGGCGGCCACACCGCCGCGACGCTGATCTCCGAGGGAATCCTGGGGCTTCGGGTCGTGACCGGCGACCTGCCGTCCAGCGCGCTGCACGTGCTCGACGTCGGGCCGAGCTACGCCGCCGGTGCGGCCCTGGCCGCCCTGGTCGCGCTACCCACCCCGCGCCGGCTGCGCACCGTCGCCGGCGCCGCCCTCGTCGTCGTCGCCCCGGCGATGATGTACGGGGTGACCGACGGCGAGCTCGACGGGATCGGCCACACCGCCGCCCTCGCCCTCGGCGCGCTCGCCGCCACCATTCCCGCCCTTCGCCGCCGCGCCGCCTGCCCGGCACCGGCACCTGCTCCGGCGTTGTCCCCGACCCCGGCCCCGTCTGAGGCCCCGACCCCGGCCGCGTACCTGCCCCCGTCCCTGTCGCGACTGCGTTCGAAGCGCTGGATGGCTCGCGGTCGCGCGGCGCATTGCTGGAGGTTGACGGCTGTTCCAAGGCCGGCGAACCGCCACTGAGCTCCGGCAATTCCTGGGCGCCCGCCAGCCGTGATGGCGTCGAGCCGGCGCGGCAGCGACGTCGAATGGGATTGTCTGGATAATTAGGGGCGATTGGTCACGGCGGTCACCTGAAGCCGTCCTCGTCGCGGCGTCGGTATTCCCGGGTGCGATAACCCTGCGGAATGTCCGATGTCATCCGACCTGTCCGGCGGGGAATGCGGGCCCTGCTCGGTGACGAACTCTGGCAGCTTCTCATCAACGCCGGCACCCGTTGTCAGTTCCGGCCGCGGGAGCGGCTGTTGCGTCAGGGGGATCCCGGCGACTTCCTGCTTCTGCTCGCCCGCGGCCGGGTGCGGGTCGTGCGTTCCGACGCCGACGGCGCCGAGCTGCTGCTGGCACTGCGCACAACCGGTGACGTGATCGGTGAGATGGCTCGGATCGGCGGCGGCCGCACCGCCACCGTGCAGGCGATCGACCGGTGCACGGCGTACCGGATCACCGCGACGTCCTTCGAGGCGCTGCTGGTCCGGCACGGCGCCCAAGGCGCCCTCGCAGACTACCTGGTCGGCAAGTTGTCCGAGACCGTGCCCTACCAGCATCGACTCGTGCATCTCCCGCCCCGGCAGAAGATCGCGCGGCTGATGCTGGAGGTGGTTGCCCACGCCGGGCCGGAGCTCGCAGACCCGATGCGGGTGCCGTTCTCGCTGGACCTGGTCGCCGGATCGCTGGGGCTTGGCCGCAGCACGGTGGCTGCCCACGTGGGGGCGCTTCGGGCGGCCGGCGTGCTGCGCCCGGGTCCCCGCCTTACCGTCGCCGATCTGCGTCTGCTGCGCCTGGAGGCGGGGCTGCCGGCGAGCTGAGCGCGCACCCATGGCCGTGGCGGATGTGACGTGGGTAACCGTCGGACCATCCATCGCTGGACGGTTTCCGCCCGCGCCGGTCACGACCCTGTAGACGCGGACATCCGGTCCGTGTTCGTCCGTCACCGCCGACGGATCGCCCCCCAACTTGGAGGACTGACGATGACGTCCCCGCCGAACACCAACCGTCTTCCCGCTCCGGCCGTGGAGCTCCCGCCCTACCGAGCCCTGCTGGTCGTCGACATCAAGGACTTCAGCGGCATGCCCGGCCGCTGGCACGAGAGCCTCACCCGCGAGGTGCCGACACTGCTGGACCAGACATTCCGCCGAAGCGGTTGGTCGGATTGGACGCAGGCGAAGCGCTATGACATCAGCACCGGGGACGGGCACGTCCTCGCCCTCGAACCGTGGAGCCTGCCATTCCTCGTGCATCCGTTCTTGGAGAACCTGCAGCGGGAGCTCGAGGACCGCAACCGGGTCGCGTCGACGGGCGCCGGGGGCGACCGGCCGTTGCGGATGCGCGTCAGCCTGAACGTCGGCCCGGTGACGGACTCGGGGACGAACCGGCTCGGTGACGGCAGCGGCGACGCGCGGATCGCCCTGCACCGGTTGCTCGACGCCGGTGCGGTGCGTCACCTGCTGGACGACTCGGACCCGCAAGCGACCCTCGTCGGCGCGATCCTGTCATCGCGGGCCTTCGGGGACGTCGTGACCGGCGGCTTCTGCGGGTTGCGTCCCGCCGACTTCGTCCCCGTGACCGTCGCGGAGAAGACCTACCGCGGCGAGGCCTACGTCCGGGTCCCACGGCCATCCGGCGGCCTGCTGGACCGGGGCTTCCGGCCGCCGCAGGCCCCGCCTGACCCGGCCGACCCGTCCAACCCGGCCGGGCGCGCCGCTGCCCGCCGACGCGTCCCCTCGCGCGTGAGGAAGCCCGCCACGGGACCCGGCCACTCCGGATCGTCCATCGCCATCGACGTCGACAGCATGGGCGGCGGCGTAGAGGTCAACGGCCATGGCCAGAGGCACACGGGCGTCGGGGACAACATCTCGGGCGGTGTCCACACGACCCGCGGCGACAGCTACTCCGCCGGTGCAGACCAGTACCTCGGGCCGCGTGCGGAGCACCACACCGAGCATCACGGCGCCGGCCACCAGTTCACCGGTCCGATCGACCGCTCCTCCTTCGACGGCCACACCTTCACCCAGGAGGCGTCACTCCCACCCGACCGGCAGGACCGGCCCGGCCATCACAACGGCGACGACCACGGTTCCGACGGGGCCGACGATGACTGACCGCGACCGCGACCGCGACCGCGACCACCCGCCGCTCGCGCCGAACGGAGACCTCCCAGAACGGCCCACGGGGACGGGATCTTTCCCAGGGGACTCCCCACCCGCCGACGACCCGGCGGCGGACCGCCCGGGCGTGCCGCGATCCGACGCGGCGGACCCGCGGTCCGCCGATCTCGTCGGCCGCTGGGACGGTGACGATCCGGCCGCGCACATGTTCCCCGCAGACACGGCGGGGGACTCGACTGAGGCTTCCGCAGGCTGGCGATTTGACGCCCTCGGCGGCGGCCTCGCCATCAATCCCGACGGTCTTACCCACACGGGCAGGGGCGATCTGCTCTCCGCCCAGTCCAGGGGATACGGGGACGCGATCGCCGTCGGCGGTGATCTCGTCACGATCCTTGGTGACCAGGTCCGGGAGGCCGGCCGCCGCAGCGGGCGGCCGGCGCGGCTGGCGGCCACGACGCTGCGCGACCTCGCCGACGTCTTCGTGCGTCCCGACGGTTGGGCTCGGGCGCGGGCGGTCCTGGACCGGGAGGGGATGGTCCTGCTGCTAGCGGCGGCGGGTAACGGCCGCCGTGCCGCCGGCGGCCTGCTGGCCGCGCAGGCCGGTGAGGCTGGCGCCGGCCTGTCCGAGGTGTGGCGCCTTCCCCTCGAAGGCGACGAGGCCGACGCGGGCGCGCTGCCCCGCGACCTCCCGCCGCGGGCCGGGCTGCTGCTCGACCTGTGCGGCCCCGACCTGCCGCCCGCCGCGGAGCAGACCAGCCGGCTTGAGGCGTTGTGCTCCCGGGTCCAGCGCGCCGGAGCCGAGCGGCATCTCGTGGTGCTGCTCCCCCCTGACGCGCGGACGTGGCTGCCCGTCGGGTTGCATAGCCTGGCGGAGCCGTTGGGCCGGCCCGACTGGCGGGAGGTGCTGACCCGGCACTGGGAGGCCGTGCTGCCGCGGCCGCCGGCCGGACTCGCGTCGCTCCTCACCAACCCCGTATCCACCGACGCGGCACTCCTGACTCCGGTAGTCGCCGGACTCGCCGACGCCACCATCGATCAGGTCAGCCGGGTCGCCCGCGAGGCGGCCCGACGGCAGACCGACCATCCCAGCGACCGGCCGGCGACCTGCCTGCGACACGCCTGGGAGGCATTCGGTCGACTCGAAGCCGGGGTCGGCGAGGAGATCGACAAGATGCTCGCCGAAGATGCGACCGGACGGCGGGCCTCGCTGCTCGTCGCCGCCGCGATGCTGGCGGGCGCGGACCGCGACGCCGTCCTGACCGCCGAACATCGCCTCGCCGCGATCTGCGGACTCCCGCCGGTCGACACGCACACACTCGCCGGCCGCGGATACCGTCTGCGGCTGCGGGACCTCGGCATCGACTGGAACGACCGCCGCCGGGTCGAGTTCGACCCGCCGCGGCGCGCCGAGGCCGTCCGCGGCTACGCCTGGGACAACTATCCGTCGCTGCGCGCGGACTTCCTCGGCTGGGCGGTGGCGGTGGTCGTCGGCGCCGACCGGCATCTCACGGCTCGCGACCTCGGCGAGTTCGGCGTGCGCTTCGCTACCCAGTCGCTGCGGGTCAACCAGCCCGGGGACGCCCTCACCCTCGCCCGCCGATGGCTGGAGCGCCGCGGCGCCGCGGCGATGGCGGGCTGCGCCCGCCTGCTGGAAACGGGCCTCGCGGTGGGCGACGAGGGCACGGGCGGCCTGGTGTTCCGGCGGGCGATCCTCTCCTGGTCGCGCAATCGTCACCTCAACCGCCACCTCGCCCTGCTCTGCGTCCAGCTCTGCGAGAATTTCGTCGCCCTCACCTACCCGCTTCAGGCGCTGACCCGCCTGCACAACTTCACTGCCCATGAGGACCCACAGGTAGCCGACCAGGCACTCCTCGCCGCCGAACGAGTGGCCACCGCCGACCCGGACGGCTATCGCCACCTGCTGGACCGGGTGATCCGCGCCCCACAGCCGGTCGTCGGCAGCGCGGGCAACCGCGAGGTGTTCCTGCGGTTGGCCGCCGTCTCCCGGCTGTGCAAGCACCACGGCGGCTGGCGCGCGCTCGATGACGCCGAGGTCCGCGACCTGCTTCGCGCCGGCTGGGCCGACGTGATCGAACAGGATCTCGGCGCCACCGGCTCTGATCGGCGCGTGCCGTCCAACCTGTCGCCCGCGGTCGAGCAGCGCATCGTCGAGTGGCTGGACGGCCCGGCTGACGGCGCCGGACCGCCTCCTACCGGGTTGGCTGACCTGCTCGTCGACGGGCTGCGGGAGCGCTTCGATCTGCTCGCCACCGTCCGTCTGGTCTGCTGCCATGCCTACCCGGAGAACCCCGACACAGGTGCCTCGGCGGAGAGCGGAAACCTGACGCGGCCCCCGGCCAGCGCGTCCCCGGTCGTTGCGTCTCCGTTCAATGCATCCCCGATCACCGGGTCGACGTCCACCGGGTCGACGTCCGTCGGTCGGCCGGCTGGTGCATCGGTCGGCGGAGCTCAACGCCGAGTTGTGAACGCGACGCGAGGCGGCATCGTCGCCCGCATCGACCATCTGCTCGGAGGCGGGGAATCGCCGGACCCCATCAGGAACGCCGAGGCGCTGCACCGCGCGGAAGTCCTCACTGGTGACGAGGAGGTGCGATGAGCGGCCTGGATCGTCGGATTGCGGCCGCGGTGAGTCTATCGTGCGCGATCGCGACCCCGCTGCTGCTCGGACATCTCGTCGGCGGACCCACGCCGGTCTGGCTGCTGCTTGCCGCCGCGCTCGCGATCGTCACCACTGTCCCGCAGTTTCGTCACGCCACGGCGCCGTCCGGCCGATCCGCGGTGCTCCCGACCTCGGGGACAGCCCTGGCGCGCCAGCGCGGCGCGGCGGACCGGCGGTCGGCCTCGGAATGGCCCTTCGCGTCGGAGCCACCCGCGGACCTGCCCGGCGACCTTGCGCAGGAATGGCAGACGCTGCGGTTTGCCGGGCGGGTGTTCGGTTCCACCAGGTCGGCTGTCCTGTGGCACCTCCTGCACCCCGGCGTGGACGTCGATCGGACCGGACTGACCCTCGAGAAGCTCGAATATTTGGTGTCCGTCGTCGCCGACGGGCCACGACAGGCAGGCAACTCACCCTGGCAGCCCCCGCCCGCCGCGGTGCCTGCTCCCGTGCTGGACTTCGCCGATCATGCCCGGGCGCTCGTCGCCTGCGTGCTACCGACGCCGGGTGACGATCGCCGGAGCCTGCTCGCCCGGGAGCTCGGGACCTTCCTGCAGCGCTGGAACCCCTCCGGCGAGTTCGACCGGCGGTTACGCGAGGTCTACCCCGTACCCGACCTTTGAGGTCCGGCGGGATGGACGAGTTGGGCTCGCATCCACGGATCATGGCAGGCGGTCCCGTTTGGGACGTTTCGTCGCCTGCTCGGCCAACCTGCTATGTTCTGCAACTTTCGGGCGGGAAGTGTGAGGATTTCTCGTCCGGGTTATCCCTGATGCTCGTGAAAGATCTGCGCATGTCGTCACGGATCCGACCTGAAATCCGTATTCAGGTTGACGGCACGACCCCACCCACGAACAATCGATTTGGCATCGATGCTGATTCTCGCGCGGAACGCCGACGCTTCTCGGCTGGGTCGGCCGCGCGCCAGGAAACGGGGTGGAGCATGGCAGGTGTCAACGAGGGTGTTTATCGCATCACGCTCGACGGGCGGCAGATCCTGACCGCCGCCGGCGGGGGTAATGCCGTCCTCCTGTCGGAGCGCACCGACCGGCAGGTATGGCAGGTTCAGCAGGCGGACAAAGGGACCTGGGTGATCCGTCCGGCGGACTCGTCGCAGTTTCTCGGCTTTGACGGCGAGCCGGACACCTTCGAGCGGGTGCGGGTATTCGGCCAGCCGCGGGAATGGCGGATCAGCGACGGTCCGCAGGCCGGAACCTTCACCATCGGTGTGCCGGACAGCGGGCTGACTCTGGGGCTGCACCCGGCGCTCGTCTTCCCGCCGCTGATCGCGCTCTCGCCGGTCTTCAGCGAGGACAAGGGCTGGAGCTTCGAGAGCATCGGCTAGCCACGACCCTCCCATGCGGGGCCGGCCGGGAACCCGGGCCGGCCGGCGGGGACCGGCCGCCCTGCGCCGTGGACGACCCACCCGGGTCGTCCACGGCGCGATTCGTCTCAGCGTGATCTCGGATAAACACCCCCGACAGCATTACCGATCGTTCCCACAAGAATGGGGCGTCGGCGGGCTCGCGGGACGTGAGAGTACGAGAGCGACGAGAAATCCCAGTTGTGGTCAATACGCTGCCCCGCGGAATCCGGGTGTGGCGTTCATGGCCCGCCGGACCGTGCGCGGGCATGATGGTGCCCGGCGCCACGGGCAGCGCACCTCAGCTCCGAACCCCACGTCCACCGCGCATGCACTGTGCCCGTGCGCCGTCGCAGCACCGCCGCACCGGCAACATGCCGGCATCGGCCGCGGAAGGGGACGTCCCGCCGCGGCGTGGCATCCTCCCGTCCGGAGCCGGCCGTGTCACGGTCGGCTTGTTTCACGACCAGAAACGGGGTTGACCGTGGGAAAAATCGCTGACGGCGTCTACCGGATCCGCATCGACGGCCGGGACAATCTGACCCTCAGTTCGCCTGACCGCAACAACATCTTCCTGCTGCCGGGCGAGGGCCCCGGGCAGGAATGGGAGATCAGGCAGTCCGGAAACGGGCAGAACGGCGACAGCACCTACACGATCCGCCAGACCTCCGCGCCGCTGTTCGTTGGCTTCGACGGCTCCCCGGACGTGTTCGAGCGGGTCCGTCCCCTCCCCGAGCCCCGCGAATGGCGGATCAGCGACGGCCCGCGGCCGGGCACGGTCACCATCGGTGTCGTGGAGAACGAACTCACCCTCGGTCTGCACCCGGCACTGATCTTCCCGCCGATGGTCGCCCTCTCGCCCGTTTTCGGCGAGGACCGCGGCTGGGCCCTGGAGCCCGCCCGCTGACCTGCCGGGCGCCATTGCTCTCCCGGCGGCGTTTGGATCCGCCCTCAGGGCACGGAGTGGCGCCCGAGGGGGCGAGCAACTACCGAGCCGCGCTGCGGCGACTGCTTTCACGGTCAGTCTGCCGCGGCGCGGCCGGAAGGCCCGGTCAGTCCTGCGGGCGACGGGGGCTGAACTCCTGCTCCCCCGGCATGCTCCACAATTTGATCGATCAACCAGGTGTGCGGTCGATCCATGAGCAGCGTGAGTCCCTCGCTCCACGGGCGTCCTGGATAGTTCAGGCGCTTGGCGGCGACGATGGATGGCAGTGTTGTGGAGATGACCGTTCCCACGCTGACGACGTCGCGGCTGATCCTGCGGCCGATCGAGAATGCTGACGTCGACGGCTTCACCCGGATCTGGGCCGACCCCGAGTTCGCCCGCCATGTCGGCGGGCCGGTCACGTCGCCGGATGCCGTGTGGCACCAGATGGCCGGGTGCATCGGGTGCTGGTCGCTCACCGGGGTCGGGCCCTGGTCCGTGGTGGAGCGGGAGAGCGGGACGCTCGTCGGGCGGTCGGGGTTGTGGGACGAGCCGGGCTGGCCGGGCGTGGAGGCGCTCTGGTACATCGGTCGGCCCTGGTGGGGACGTGGATATGCGGCGGAGGCGGCCGCCGCGGCGATCACCTGGGTGCTCCGGCTGCGGCCCGAACTCGACCGGGTGTGTGCGGCCATCGTCCCGGCGAACATCCGATCGGTCCGGGTCGCGCTGCGCCTCGGGATGCACCGGACGGGCGCCGAGTACCTGCACGAGGAGACGCACGCGATCTATGCCGTCAGCCGCGACGACTGGTTCAGCCGGCCCGGAGCCGGCTCGTGACCCGGTCGGCTGGCACGGTCACGCGGGCAGGCCGAAGATGGCGACATAGCGGCGATCCGTGCACGTTGCGATGGAAGCGGGCGGGTTGCCGGGTATGACACCCGATCGGCCGGCGAGCCTTTCCTTCTCTGGCGGAACCCGGGTCGGCCGGGCGGCGATCCGGGAGGGGAGCGGCGGCGTGTCGGATGGCGGCGCGGACAGCGGTGTCGGGATGAGTCCGGCGGTGGAGATCGCGCTGTGGGTTGCTGGCCGACGGCCGCGGGCGGGCGGCACTCGGGTGCTCGCCGTCGACGGGCGCTCCGGCGCGGGTAAGTCGACGCTCGCGCAGGCCGTCGCCGAGCGACTTGACGCGCCCGTGCTGCGGATGGACGACCTGTATGACGGTTGGGACGGGCTCGCCGCCGGCGTCGACCAGCTCGTCGCGAGGATCCTGCGGCCGCTGGACCGCGGGGAGCGGGCGTGCTGGCGCCGTTACGACTGGCACCAGGGGCGCTACGGCCCCCGACAGACGCTGGACCCGGCGACCGCGATCCTCGTCGTCGAAGGCGTCGGCGCCGGTGCGCGGGCCGCGACACCGCTGCTCAGCGGGCTGGTGTGCGTCGCGGCGCCGGTGCGGGTTCGGCGGCGGCGCGCGCTTGCCCGGGACGGGGACACCTTCGCCCCGCACTGGGATCGCTGGGCTCGTCACGAGGATCGGTACTTCGTCGCCGAGGACGTCGCCGGCCGGGCCGACCTCCTCGTCAACGGCGCGCCGGCCGCAGGCGGGTCGGCTACCAGGTGGGCAGCCAGCGGCCGGTGACGAGGTCGGTCCACAAGCGGCGGATCGCCAGGCTGTTGCGGTCGGCGCGGGCGTGGGCGTTGAGGCGGGGCGCCAGCGGAAACGGCGTGGGCAGCAGGTTCAGCAGCTCCCGGTCCTCGTTCTCGACCTCCACGTCGAACGCCAGGATGTCGGCGGCGGGCCGGTCGGTCTCCGTGTCGGTGCGCAGCACGATCTGGGCCAGTACGCAGCGGTCGTCGTCGACCGGGGTAATCGCCTTGATCATCAGGTGGCGCAGGCCGTCGGGATAGGTGATGTGGATGTGCGCGTGGAACGGGGCGTACGACTGCGACGGTGCTGGCGATGCGGCGGGGGTCACGCGGTGAACGCTCCTCCGAGGGCCCGCGTGGAGGCGGAACCGGACCGCCGGCTGCCCACGGGGACGCTCGTCCAGCAAAGCGAGGTCGCGTGGCGGCACGGTTTCGGGTGGGTTCCGATCGGGCTTCCGAGGCTTCCGAGGCTTCCCAGGCCGTCCGGCCCGGACGGTTCGCGCGTTCGGTCGGGGCGGGTGGGCCGCAAGTCTCGGCCCGCACGGGCCTTCGCCGTACAGTCAGGCGGTGACGATGCCGGAGAGTCCAGCGGTCAACGGTCCCGGTCCCGCCTCGCCGCCGCCCCTGCCGGCGGGGGTCTCGTCCGCGGGGAGGTCCCCGACCGACCCGGTCTCCCGCCTCGCCGCCGACGCGGCGGTGCAGGGAGCCGCCAGGAGCCTGACGGCGGCCGCGCCCTACACGCCCGGTGAGGTCGTCGTGCACCGGTCGTTCACCACGAAGCGGCTGGTGTTCGTCCGTACCGGCCACGTCGTCGGGCATGACGAGCGCGGCCTGCGGCTGTGGATTCCGCACGGCTGCCCGATGGCCGTCGAGCTCAGCGCGGACGGCCGCGGGCTGCGGGACATGCCCTTCGCCGAGTGGATCCGCCAGCCGACGGTGATGACGACGACCGTCTGGCGCGGGCCGAACATCTTCATGCTGGTCCCGCCGCAGGGAGCCAACTCGGTGTGGTGGTTCTGGGACTGGCAGGGCCGGTTCGTCCGCTGGTACATCAACCTGGAGGAGCCCGCCGTCGCCTGGCGCCACGACGGCGTCGTCGGCGTCGACACCACCGATCATGACCTCGACCTGTGGGTCACGCCGGAGCGGACCTGGGAGTGGAAGGACGAGCACGAACTGGAGGAGCGCCTCGCCTTCCCCGAGCACTACTGGGTGCCCGACCCGGACGCGGTGCGGGCCGAGGGGGAGCGGCTGCTGCGGCTGGTGGAGGCCGGCGTGTTCCCCTTCGACGGCACCTGGACCGACTTCTGCCCGGATCCGTCCTGGCAGACCCCCGACGCGCTGCCCGCCGGCTGGGACCGCCCCCGCGCCTGATGCACGGGTCCAGGTCCCGGGTGCTGGTCCGGGGCTTGGCCGCGGGGCTGGGCGGACGGACCCGGCGCGGCTCACGCGGCCGGGGGGGATTCCGAATAGGCCCAGCCGGACCAGTGGGTCACGGCCACGATGATGGCCGGACCGGTCGGCGGGACCTGCCGGTACTGGCGGTAGCGCGCGGTCAGGGCCGCGACGGCTGCGGCGTGCAGAGGATCATCGGCCTCGACGATGCGGGCCAGCCCGTCGGCCCGGGCCCACCACAGCCCCGCCCAGTCGTCGTCATAGTGGTCGACCAGCAGGCTGACCCGCGGGTTGGCGCGGATGTCGCGCAGGCGTCGCAGCTCGGTGCGGGTGCTCTTCGGTTTGTGGTCGACGACGGTCACGATCGTCGCGGGCGGGTCCGCACCGCCGTGAGCGTCGCCGCCGGCGCCCCCCACCTCGCGGGGCTCGCCGGGCGCGTCGCCCGCTTCGGCAGGCGTGCCCTCCGCTTCGGCAGGCGTGCCTCCCGCTTCGGCAGGCGTGCCCGCCGCTTCGACGGCGAAGGTCACGGGCACCACGAGCGGCTGACCGTCCGCGTCGGCGGTGGCCAGCCGGGCCACCCGGGCCGCCGCGAACCGCTTCCGGGCCTCGACGCCACTGAGCCGCATCCCTTCACTATCCCCGCAGCCTCACCGAGTCCGCCTTCCCCACGTCCGCCCGCCCGAGGCCAGCACCCGCCGCGGGCGGTGGCCTCGCCGGCCGCAGCCGGCCCGGTCCGCGGCTCGTCGCCCGGACTGGACAATCTGTCGAACACATGTTCCCATGAGGCATGCGTTGGGACAACCTCCGGCTCGCCGCCACCGAGCAGCCCGTCGCGGCCGGCGCGAGTGCGCCGTCGCTGCTTGCCCGGGGCGCTGTCACCCGCACGTTCGACACCCCCGGGTTCGCCGGCCTCACCTTCTGCGAGATCCACGCCCGGTCCGTGCTCAACCGGGTTCCGCCGGCGTCGCGGATGGCGTTCCGCCGGACGGTGAACCCTTACCGGGGCTGCTCCCACGCCTGCCGGTACTGCTTCGCCCGGGGCACCCACGCCTATCTCGATCTCGACACCGGGCGCGACTTCGACACCCAGATCGTCGTCAAGGTCAACGTCGCCGAGCGGCTGCGCGCGGAGCTCGCCGCGCCCCGCTGGCGCGGTGAGCACGTCGCGATGGGCACCAACGTCGATCCCTACCAGCGGGCCGAAGGTCGTTACCGGCTCATGCCGGGTGTCCTCGCCGCCCTGCGCGACGCCCGTAACCCCTTCTCGGTGCTCACGAAGGGCTCGCTCATCGTGCGTGATCTCGATCTGCTCGCCTCGGCCGCGGAGGTGACGCAGGTCGGCGTCGCACTGTCCGTCGGCTTCGTCGACGACGAGTTGTGGCGGCTCGTCGAGCCCGGAACCCCGCATCCCCGGCGGCGGCTGGAGGCGTGCGCGGCGTTGGGCGAGCGCGGGATCTTCACCGGGGTCCTCATGGCGCCGATCCTGCCGTATCTCACGGACTCCCCTGCGGCGCTCGCCCGGGCGGTGGAGCAGATCGCGCAGGCCGGGGCGTCGTCGGTCACGCCGCTGGTGCTGCACCTGCGGCCCGGCGCCCGGGAGTGGTACCTGGCCTGGCTTGCCGAGCACCATCCCGCGCTGGTCGGCCCGTACCGCCGGCTCTACGGGTCCGGGGCGTACGCGCCGCGCGCCTACCGGGAGCGGATCGCGGCGCAGGTGCGGGAGCTCGCCGAGCGGGCGCGCATCGGAGCCGCGGTGCCGCGTCCGGTTCGGCGCTTCGCGGCGTCCGCGCCGCAGCCCGACGGAGCGGCCGAGCCGGCGGCGCCGGCCGAGCCTGCCGGGCCGGGCTGCCGCGACGAGCAGCTCACCCTGCCCGGGTTCGGGGGGTGACCATGCGCGGCCTGGCTGCCCTCGTGGCCGCGGTGCGCGGGCGGGCGGCCGACGCGCGCCGGTTATGCGCGAGACTGGCCAGGTGTCCGCAACTCTCGTCGCCTCCGGCCTCACCGTCACCCGCGGTGGGGCGACCGTTCTCGACGGCATCTCGCTCACCGTCGCCCCCGGTGACCGGCTCGGGGTGGTGGGGCCGAACGGCGTCGGTAAGTCGACGTTGCTGCGGGCCCTCGCCGGCCTGGTCCCCCTCGACGAGGGTCGGGTCGATCTCGCGCCGCCGACCGCGGGCGTCGGCCTGCTGCCCCAGGAACCCGACCGGCTGCCCGGCGAGACCCTGCGGGCGTTCCTCGCCCGCCGCACCGGGGTCGGCGCCGCGCAGCGGGAACTCGACGACGCCGGGGAGGCGCTGTCGGCGGGCGTCCCCGGCGCCGACGACCGGTACAGCGTCGCCTTGGAGCGCTGGCTCGCCCTCGGCGCCGCCGACCTCGACGTTCGCGCCGAGGAGGTCTGCGCCGAGCTGGGCCTGCCCGCCGACGCCCTCGACAGCCCCACGACCGCCCTGTCCGGTGGGCAGGCCGCCCGCGGCTCGCTCGCGAGCGTCCTGTTGTCCCGGTTCGACATCACCCTGCTCGACGAGCCCACCAACGATCTTGACTTCGATGGGCTGGACCGGCTCGAACGCTTCGTCCGCGGCGTGTCCGGCGCGCTCGTCGTCGTCAGCCACGACCGCGAGTTCCTCGACCGCACCATCGACACCGTCGCCGAGATCGACCCGCACAAGCACGGCCTCACCCTCTTCGCCGGTGGGTGGGCGGCCTACCTGCAGGCCCGCGAGGTCGCCCGGCGGCAGGCCCGCGATCGCTACGAGGACTATGCCGACCAGCGTGACGGTCTCACCGCGCAGGCGCAGCGCCAGCGGGAGCAGTCCGTACGTGGCTCGGTGCGAGCCAAGCGGCGGATGTCCGACAACGACCGGGCCGCGCGGGGCGCGCGCATCGAGGCGGCGACGAAGAGCGCCGCGCGGGTCCGGTCGATCGAGTCCCGCCTCGACCGGTTGGAGGAGGTCGAGGAGCCACGCAAGGAGTGGCAGCTACGCATGTCGATCGCGGCCGCCCCCCGCTCCGGCGACGTCGTCGCGACCCTCACCGGTGCGGTCGTGCGCCGGCCCGCCTTCACTTTCGGCCCGGTCGACCTCACCGTCGCCTGGGCCGACCGGATCGTCATCACCGGGCCGAACGGTGGCGGCAAGACGACCCTGCTCTCAGCCCTGCTCGGCCGCCTCCCGCTCGACGCGGGGAGCCAGTCCCTCGGTGCCGGTGTGCGGCTCGGCGAGATCGACCAGGTCCGGGGCCTGTTCCGCGGCGAGGCCACCGCCCTCGTCGTCGCCGAGCGGGCGACCACATGGCCCGCGGCCGAGGTCCGCACCCTGTTCGCCAAGTTCGGCCTTGGCCCGGACCAGGTGACCCGCCCGGCCGCCTCGCTGTCGCCGGGGGAGCGGACCCGGGCCGGTCTCGCGCTGCTGCAGGCCGTCGGAGTGAACTGCCTGGTCCTCGACGAGCCCACCAACCACCTCGACCTGCCCGCCATCGAACAGCTCGAACAGGCACTCGCCGGCTACACCGGCACGCTGCTGCTCGTCACCCACGACCGCCGCATGCTCGACACCGTCGCGGTCAACCGCCGTCTGCAAGTCGACGGCGGTCTCGTGACCGAGAAGCCGCTGTGACCCGGTAGGCGCGGGACTGTGACGCGCCACCGTGAACCTGGCCGGCGTGACCCGCAGCGCTCCAGTCCTCACCGGATACCACCCGCAGCGAAGACCGGCACTCTGGTGTGATCGTCGCCGGGGTGTTCATCTCCATCGGCTACCATCCCGGGCGAACTGATCAACACCTCGTCACGGGCGCTCGGGGGAGCTGCGAGATGGTGGTGCTCACGGCGCGGCAGCGCGGGGCGGCCAGGTTGGGTGCCGCGCTGCTCGGCGTCCTGCTGATGGTGCTCGTCCTGGCCGATCTCGACGTCGCGCTCAAGGTCGCCGGGCTCATCGGCGGCTTCGGCGCGATCATCACGGTCCTTGTCGAGAGGCCGAAGGAGCCGGCGAAGACCGTCGACGAGCTCCGGGAGAGCCTGCGGGCGCAGATCCGGGAGGAGTGGCGCTCGGAAGCCCACCAGCGCGGGTTGCTGCACGACCCCCTGCTCCCGGTCACCCTGGAGGTCCGCGGTGGGGCAGCAGCCGGCCACGGCGAGGCGGGGATCGCGCGGTCGATCCTGCTGGCCGGCGCCGGCGCCGCCTGGGAGCCGTCGCACTACCGGGCGTTCGCGGCCGCACTGGTGCGCGACGGTCTGGTCCGGCGGGCGACCGTCACCGGCACCGCGGGCGGCGGGAAGTCGACGTTCGGCCTGCTGCTGACCCTCGGCCTCCTCGACGTCGACGCCGCCGACGAGGTCCCGGCCACGGCCGCCGGTGGGGCCGACGGACGAGGGTGGATCCCGCTGCTGCTTTCCGTGTCCTCGTGGGACACCCACGAGGACTTCGCCGTCTGGTGCGACCGGCAGCTACGCACGACCTATCCGAGTACCGCCGCCCTGCGCCCGGCCCGCGACGGCACTCTGCTCACCGCCCTGCTCGCCGCCGACCGGGTCCTGCTCATCCTGGACGGCATCGACGAGGTGCGCACAGCGCTCCCCGGCGTCTCTGCCGTCCGGCTGATCGCCGCGAAGGTCCAGGACCAGCCGGTGCTCCTGCTGGCCCGGGACGGGACGCCGGGCCTGGCCGACCTGCCTGCGAGTGGGGTGCTGGCACTGGCGCGGTCGACGGGGGAGCAGGTGCGCGCCTACCTCGCCGTCATCGCCCACCTGCCACCGCCGGGGCGGCAGACCGCAGGCGCCGCGGACTGGCAGCCGGTGCTGCGCGAGTTGGACGACCGTCCCCAGGGGCCGCTCGCGGCCGTGCTCGGCACGCCGTTCATGATCGCGCTGGCCTACCGGTGCTGCGCCGGCGGTCTCGAGCCAGCCCAGCTCGTCGAGCTGGCAGCCGAGCGCGAGCCGGCGGGGCTCACCCAGCTCCTCGTCGACCGGTTCCTCGACGACGCGCTGGCGCGGTTCACCTCGCCCACCCCGACCCGCGCGCAGCGTGTTGCCGAGTACATGGCCGGGCGCATGGTGGAGCTCGACCAGGAGATGCTGGCCTGGTGGCGCCTGCAGGACAGCGTCGCGACGGCCGCGTTCACCGCCGCGGTGGGCCTGCTCGCGGCGCCCGCCTACCGGATCGCACTCGTCCTGCCGCCCGGGCTCACCCGCGGGTTCGCCATCGGAATCCTGCTGTCGCTGGTGTTCGGACTGACGCGCGGGCGCCGGATGGACCGGACCGCGGCCGTCGTCGGCGCCGCGACCAGCGCGGCGGTGGTGCTCACGATGGGAATGGCGGTGAAGGCCCCCTGGGAGGCGTCGGCCGACGCGGCACAGTTCGGCACGGCGCTGCTGCTGACCCTGCTGGTGTGGGGCCGCATGTTCGGGTCGCCCGCGCAGGTGCTCGGCGCCGCGGCGGGGGTGGGGCTCGCGACCGCGGCCACGACCGAACTCGTCGCGGTCGCCGCCGGTGGCACGGCGGGGCTCGGCGAGGCGGCGAAGACCAGCCTGTCGGTGTTTCTCGGCATCGGCGTCGCGGTCGCCGTCGCCCGATCGATGACCGATGCCGCCGCCCCGGTGACCCCGGCGCGGGTCGACCTGCTGCGGCGCTTCGAGGACCGGCCCCCGATCTGGCGGTTCCTGCTCACCGGCGTGGCGACCTGCATGTTGGTGGGAACGGCCGGCGGGTTCGTCGGCGGTGTGCGTTACGGAGTCACCCACGGGATCGGCGTGGCCGTGCTGTTCAGCACCATCGTCGGCTTCCCGGTCGGGCTCGTCGCCGGGGGCGTGACCTGGCTCAACCAACCGCCTCCTGGCGGCGGGTCCATCGCGGCCACCCCCCGCTCGACGTTCCGCGCGGACATGGTCATCGCCCTCGGCTGCGTCGCGCTGGTCGGCCTGATCACCACCGGGGCCGTCGCGCTCGTCCTCGGCCCTCTCTCTCCGCTGGTGGACAGCGTCCGTCCGGGAACGATGGATCTGCATCCCTGGGACGGCGTGTTCTTCGCGCTGACCGTCGGGCTGATCCTCGCCTCCTACAACACGGCCTGGCCGACGTTCCTGGTCTGCGCTGTCTGGTTCATGGTGACCACCGGCGCGCCGCCGCGGCTGATCCGCTACCTCGACCTCCTGCACCGGTACGAGGTCCTGCGGCGGGAGGGGGCGCTCTGGAAGTTCCGCAGCGACGTCTACCGCCGCCGCCTCGCGGCACGGCACGAGGAGCACCTGCGCGGCGAGCAGTCGGGACGCCGACATCGGCACCGGTCTGGCCCGGCACCGGCCAAGGATGCCAGAGTGATCCCATGACGCAGACCATCCCGTCCGGCTGGTACGCCGATCCGAGCGGGCAGCACGGTTCCCGATGGTGGGACGGAAACCAGTGGACCGAGCACACCCAGCCGCCGCCCGGCCAGGGCGTGCCGGGCCAGGCCGCGGTCGTGCCGGGCCAGGCGTGGGGCGCGCCGCTGGGGGTGCAGCAGGGCGCGGTGTACACGAACCACAGCGCCGAGCAGGTGCAGCGGCAGGTCCATGAGCAGGCCGGGGTGCAACCGACGGGGCCGGGTGGCGGGACGCTGTTCAGCGAGCCCGTGCTCGTGGTCAACCAGAAGTCCAAGATCATCGAGGTGACGAACGAGTACGCCGTCTTCGACCAGGGCGGCAACCAGATCGGCTCGGTCGTCGAGGTCGGCCAGAGCGCGCTGAAGAAGGCCGCGCGGGTGCTCACCTCGTGGGACCAGTTCTTCTCCCACCGCCTGGAGGTCCGCGACGCCGCCGGTACCGTTCAGCTGCTCCTGCACCGACCGGCGAAGGTGTTCAAGTCCAAGGTGATCGTCTCACTGCCGGACGGGTCCGAACTCGGCGTCATCGCGCAGCAGAACGTCTTCGGCCGGATCCGGTTCGACCTGCAGGCGGGCGGCACGACGATCGGCGCGATCAAGGCCGAGAACTGGCGGGCGTGGAACTTCTCGATCGTCGACCACACCGACGTCGAGGTCGCCCGGGTCACCAAGACCTGGGAGGGCCTCATGCGGACGATGTTCACCACGGCCGACAACTACGTCGTCCAGCTCCACCGGCCGCTGCCGCAGCCGCTGCACAGCATGGTCGTCGCCGCCGCCCTCACCATCGACACGGCGCTCAAGCAGGACTCCCGCGGCCTCGGCTGAGGCCGTCCGGGCGACCGCTCACCTCGCTCACATCTGGTCTCATCTCCTTCACATCCGGCGACCCTACGGTCGCTTCGTGAGGTCGTCGATGCGGCGGGACACCGCTGGCGCAGTCAGGCGGGGTTGTCCGGGGAACTGGTCCGGGACGTACCGCGAGAGACCGGTCGGGACGACGCGTGGCCGGCGGTGGTGTCGGCGGCCACCGGGGCCCACACCGACTGCTGCGGCCGGACTCGCCGTCGGCGCCGTGCTGCTTGCGGCCCTCGTCGCGTGCGGGGGCAGCGCGTCGGCCGGCGCGGGCGAGGCCGGGGACCGCTCGGGGCCGACCGTACTCGGCGCCGCGCCGCGGTCGACTTCGCCGGGGGCTGCTGGGAGCGCCGGCGGGCCGGCACTGCGCGCCGGCACCACGGGCCACACGCTGACCACCCCCGACGGCCGGCAGCGTACCTATCTCGTCCACGTGCCGCCCTCGGCCGCCACCGCGGCCGGCACGCCGAGCTCTCCCGCCACCACGACTCTGGCCGCCACGGCGTCGCTGGCCGCCACGGCGTCGCTGGCCGCCACGGCGTCGGTGACCGCCACGGCAACGGCGACCGCGGTCGGACACGGGCTGCCGGTCGTGCTCGTCCTGCACGGTGGCGGCGGATCGGCCCGCCAGGCCGAGCAGCAGACCGGGATGAGCGCCGTCGCCGACCGGGCGGGCTTTCTCGCCGTCTACCCAGACGGCACCGGCCGGCGCCAGTCGGCGTTGCTGACCTGGAACGCGGGCACCTGCTGCGGTTACGCCCACGGCAACGGCGTCGACGACGTCGGGTTCATCGCCGCCCTTCTCGACCGGCTGCCGCGGGACTACCCGGTGGATCCGGCGCGGATCTACGTCACGGGGATGTCCAACGGCGCCATGATGTCCTACCGGCTGGGCTGCGAACTCGCCGGGCGCATCGCCGCGATCGCCCCCGTCTCCGGCGCCCTGAACACGACCTCCTGCACGCCGAGCCGGCCCGTGCCGGTCATCGCCTTCCACGGCACCGCCGACGACAAGGTCCGCTACGACGGTGGCGAGTCGTCCCTCGGACTGCGCCAGGGCGACGAGCGCATCGACCGGTCGGTGGCCGAGGCGATGACCTTCTGGGCCCGCCGCGACGGCTGCCCGGACACCCCGGCCCGCTCCCGGCAGGGCGCCGTCGTCCACGACGTCTACGGCCCGTGCGCGCCCGGCGGCGCGCTCGAGCTGTACAGCGTCACCGGCGCCGGGCACGCCTGGCCGGGGGGCAGCAGACTGCGCGAGCAGGCCGATCCGCCGCCGCCGGCACCGAACGCCTCCGCCGTCATGTGGGAGTTCTTCACCCAGCACACCCTCGCCGGCTGAGGGCAGCCGCCGGGCGTGCCCGCTCCGGGTGGGCACGGGTGGGTCGAAGCGGCACGTTCCGCACGCGGAACGATCGTCCCGGTGGGACACTGGCGTCGTGAATGCGCTCGGGACGGGCCCGCAGGGCCCGCCGTCGATGACCTCCGACGTCCAACGGGTCCTCGTCGTCGGCAGCGGCGGCGCCGGCAAGAGCACCCTCGCCCGCGAGCTCGCGCGGCAGGCGGGCTTGCCGGCGGTGCACCTCGACCGGCACTTCTGGCGGCCCGGCTGGGTCGCGACGCCGGTGGACGAGTGGCGCGCGATTGTCGCCAGCCTCGTCGCGAAGCCCGCCTGGGTGATGGACGGCAACTACAGCGGCACGCTGGACCTGCGCATCCCCTCCGCCGAGCTCATCGTCTTCCTCGACCTGCCGCGGCGGATCACCATCACCCGGGTCTTGCGCCGTTGGGCCCGGTGGCGTGGCCGCAACCGTCCCGACGCCGCCCCCGGGTGCCCGGAGAAGCTGGACCTGGCGTTCCTGCGCTGGCTGTGGAACTACCCGCGGGACAGCCGGGTCCGCCTGTTGCGGGCCCTCGACACGCACGGCGCCGCCGCTCGGGTGGTGCGGCTGTGCACCGCCCGGGAGGTGCGGCTGTGGCTCGGGGCGGTGGCTGCCCCAAGCCTGCCGATGGTGCGGTCGCTGTCCGCGGGCCCGCTCGGCACCTGATCCGCCGTCCGGCAGCGGCTGTCCTGCGGCAGGTGTCTTCCTGCGGCAGATGGCCGTGGCCGGCCGAGGCGTGCTCAGCGCGGTGGCGGCGCGCCGGCGTCGTCCACCAGCCGAAGGATCATCGCGTGGAAACTCCGGCCGCCCGGCCGGGGCCGGTCGGGGTCGGGCAGCCGGCGCAGCGCGGCCACGGCCGGCTCGACGATCGTCGCCCACTGCCGATCCGAGAGGTCCCACAGGGTCGACCACACCCGGCTCTCGATCTGCGCGCGGGCCTCGGCCGGGGTGAGCGTCTCGCGCTTCTCCCGGGCGAAGGAGAACTCCTCGACCAGCCGCAGCCCGCTGCGCTCCGCGGCCGGCAGCAGGAGCTCCGGCCGGTCCCGGCGGGGTCGTTCGGCTCGCAGCGCCTCGTCGAGGTCCCGCAGCACGGCGGTCACGTCGCCGCGCCCCTCGTGCGGCCCCGCGCCGACGACCGCGAGCCGACCACCGGGCCGCAGCACCCGGGCGACCTCGGCGAGGACCCGATCGGGATCCCCGACGAGATGCAGAACATGCACGGCGAGGCAGGCATCCACGGTCGCGGTGCGCAACGGCAGGGCCGCCGCATCCGCGCGGACGATCCGACCGGGCAGGCGCCCGCGGGCCTGTGCGAGCATGCGGGCCGACAGGTCGACGCCGAGCACCGACCGGCCCCGCCCGGCGAAGGCGTGCGAGATCAGCCCCGTGCCCACACCGATCTCGAGCAACCGCTGCCCGGGCAGGCGCGGGGCGACCGCCTCGGCGACGAGCCGGCCCCGCTCCTCACCGCCCCGGGTTGCGTCGTACCGGTCGGCGATGCGGTCGAAGCTCACGGAATCCGCCACCCGTCGAGGCTAGGCCTTCCGACGGACGGCCGGCGACGCCCGCAGGTCACGCCGGGGCGCAATGGCGTAGCGTGCTCGGTCGGGCCGTCGCCGACGCCGGCCGCGTGACGCGGTGCAGGGCGGCGCGCGGGGTCGCGACGGCGGATCCGACCGGACATCGTGAGGGCGAAAGGCCGACATGAGCGCAGTGATCATCGATGGTAAGGCCGTTGCCGCCCGGGTGCGGGCGGACGTGGCCCGCGACGTCGCCGAGTTCCGTGCGGCCACGGGTCGCCAGCCGGGTCTCGCGACGGTCCTGGTGGGCGACGACCCGGCGTCCGCGGTCTACATCGGCGGCAAGCGCCGGTCCTGCGTCGAGGCGGGCATGGCCGACCTGCACCAGCACCTGCCCGCCGACACCCCCCAGGACGAGATCGCCGCTTTGCTGGACTCCCTCGCCGCGGACCCCGCCGTGTCCGGGATCCTGCTGCAGCTTCCCGTCCCCGAGGGGCTCGACGGCGCGGCCCTGGTCGGCCGGATTCCGCCGGAGAAGGACGTCGACGGCCTGACGACGGCCAGCGTCGGCCTGCTCGCCCGCGGCCTGCCCGGCCTGCGGCCCTGCACCCCGTCGGGGATCATCGAGCTGCTCGACGCGTACGACGTGGAGCTCAGCGGTGCCCCCACCGTCGTCGTCGGCCGCTCCGAGCTGGTCGGCCGCCCGGTCGCCCAGCTCCTGGTCGGGCGCAACGCGACCGTCACGATCTGCCACTCCCGTACCCGGGACCTCGCCGCCGTCTGCCGTGGCGCGGACGTGCTGGTCGTCGCCGCCGGGAAGCAGTCGATCATTGGCCCGGACGCGGTGAAGCCCGGAGCGACCGTCATCGACGTCGGCATGCACCGCACCGAGCAGGGCCTGCGCGGCGACGTCGACTTCGACGCCGTGCGCGAGGTCGCCGGCCGGCTCACCCCGGTCCCCGGCGGCGTCGGGCCGATGACCATCGCCATGCTGCTGCGCAACACCCTGCTCGCCGCGCGGGCCGCCGCCGAGGTGGGCAGTCTCGTCTGAGCCGCCCCGGGATCTGCTGGGGACACTCTGATCCCGGTCCAGTTCCGCGGTCAGGCGAAAGCCCGCGACCCGCTCCGGCCGGTCCGGCGCAAAGGCGCCGGACCGGCCGGCCGACGCACCTTTCTATCGAACTATCCCGCCCGGTTGGTAACCCTGGTTCCGCCGCTCCGGGTCCTGGCGACCAGCACTCTGGTTCTGGCGCCACCAGTCCTGGCGCCACCCGCCCCTGGGGGTCTGGATTTGGCGGCCCTGGTTCTGGCGGCCCTGGTTCTGGCGCCACCTGGCCTGACGATCCCTGGCCTGACGATCCCAGCCCTGGCGAGACGTATCCTGACGAGCCCTCTCCGCACCCGCCCTGTCCTGGTTGTTCCGCTCCCAACCGTCCGTAGCGTGCCACTGGTTTACGGGCCGCGGCGGAACACGGTCGGCGGCCCAGGCGCCTGAAGCCAGCGGGCCCACCGTCACGCAGACCGCCGCCATGGCGGAAAGGCTGGCGACCGCTGCTTTCCCTTTCAGGGATCTTCCCATGATTCTCCCGTCATCGAGACTATCGATCGGCTACCTGCAGCGGGAAGGTTAGCCGTGCGTAGCTCCGACCGGACGGATTGTGGTCGGCGTGTTCGCGTCAACGCCGGCCGGAAAGATGGAGCGGCAGGTTCTCTGTGATTGCCCTGTGACTTCCCTAAGGCTCTCCTGTGATTCTTAGTAAACCCTGAATGAGGCGGCAGGAATGTACTGGGAGCAATAGGAAATCGGCGCAGGATCGGACCGATCCGGACCCACTGTCAGATCACCGCATTCTCGGGCCCGGTCAGGTTCTACGTGCGACATCGGCGCGCGCACCCCATCAGGCCGGGTGGCCGCCCATCCCCACCATCACCGGCTGCAGCACTGGATCCGGTCACCGATCGCGAAGATCGTGCGTGGCGTCGGCGATCTAGGGGTGGGGCGGGGCGGGATCGGGGCCGGGCGGGTCAGTTCCACAGGGCGGCGTGGCTGGAGCCGTCGGGCAGGAGCACGGAGCCCACGACCTGGCCGAGGTTGTTGATCGCCACCGGTTCGGCGGAGCCGCCGAGCTGCACGGTCCGGCCGTGGCGCCGGCGGAAGGATCCGGTGCTGGTCTCCACGACGATGTCACCACGGTCGTTGAGGGCGAGCGGTCGGGTGAAGGAGCCGCCGAAGGTTCCCAGATCGGTCCGGCGGCCCTGCTCCCAGAACAGGATGTGCCCGGCGTCGGTCACCGGATCGAACGTCGAGCCGACGATCTGGCCGGCGTTGTTGATGGCCAGTGCCTCGCTGAGGGTGGCGTCCTCGGGGCCCAGGTCGATGGCACGGTCCCGCTGCCACAGCATGGCGTGGGTGATCCCCGCCGGCGTCGTGGCCCAGCCGACGACGTCCCCGCGGTCGTTGATGTCGACAGCGCGACCGTTCGGGCCGGGCAGCGGCACCCAGCGGCCATGCACCCAGCGGGCGAAGTGGTCGTCGAGGTGGTCGTTGCGCTGCACCTCACCCAGGACCCACCCGTTGTCGCTCACCGCGATGACCGCGCTGGTGTAGCCCGCGGGAGCACCGAGATCGACGGTCCGGCCGTCGCGCCAGGTCATCGCGTGCGTCCCACCGGCGACCGGACCCGTCCCGACCACCTGGCCGCGCTCGTTCTGGTCGACCGGGGTGAATCCCGGGTCGACCACGGTCCCGTCGGGACGGATCACGAAGCCGGGCGAGGAGAAGCGCCCCGGAAGGTCACCGGCGATCTGCCCGGCGTTGTTGATCAGGAAGGGCGCTCGCGCGGTGTCGGGCAGGGCGGTGAAGACCCCCCGCGACCAGCGGAAGCCGTGGCTGTCGTACGGATGGCTGTAGCCGGAGCCGACGACGTCCCCGCGGTCGTTGATCGAGGTGGCACTGTTGTGGGCGATGCCCGGCAGGGCACCGAGGTCGACCGGCTGCACGGGCCCGGCGGGTGATGCCGCCACCGCCACCCCGGTCGACAGGACGGCACCGGTCACGGTCACCGCCGTCATCACCGCCGTCATCACCGTCGTTGCCGCCGCCACCCTCATCGCCCGCACCGCACCCATCGACGCCTCCCCAAAGGTGGCCGACCGTCGTCATGCCGTCGGACACTCTGAGAAGTCAGGCAATCACTCTTCGAGTCTCGGATAGGGGAGCGACGCGCCGACACGCGCGGTGTCGGAGCTGACGGGGCGGACGGGCCTCGTCGTGGGTCAGCCGCCGATGACCTTGCGATAGACGCGCGGGCCGTCGTAGTCGTTGACCGCGAAGTGCCAGGTGGCCAGGTTGTCCCAGATGACGAAGTCCCCGGGCTTCCAGCCGAAGCTGACGGAGTAGTTGGGCGAGGATGCATGCGCAAGCAGGAACGGCAGCAGGGCCTCACCCTCAGCCGCGCCGACGCCGGTCAGCCGCAGCGCCGACGAGCTGAGGAAGAGCCCCTTGCGACCGGTGTGACGGTGGGTGCGCACGACCGGGTGCTCGACGGTCTCGGTCAGCGGCGGCCGGTTGTAGCTCCCGTCGCCCGGGTCGGCGTTGTACACGGCGCTGACGGACTCCAGCAGGTGCTTGAACGGCTCGGACAGGCCGTCATAGGCCGCCTGCAGATCGGCCCACAGCGTGCGCCCGCCGATTTCCGGCACCACCTGGTAGGTGAGCGACTCGAGGTGGAACGGCGGGGTCCGCCACGTGCCGCCGATGTGCCACGTCGACGCGCTCCCGGCCTTTTCCAGGTTGAAGGTGTACACCAGCCGGTTGTCCTCGTGGCGGTACAGCCACCTGGGGTGGTCGAAGGGCTCGTCGAAGATCCGTACCGCCTGCACGTGCGCGTCGGGCGAGAGGTCCTGGTCGCGGAACACGAGGACCTTGTGCTGCCAGAATGCCTCGCGCAGGGCTTCGGCGGTGGCGTCGTCGACGCCACCGGCCAGATCGACACCGACGACCTCGGCGCCGAGGACGGGGCTGGCCGGGCGGATGTCGTATGGCGCGGTGCGGGTAGCGGTCACGGTGACTCCCTCACAATCGCATGTGACGCTGCCGCCTCGCGGGCCTTTCTGGAGCGCGTTTTAAAGGGGGCGCGGCGGGCGGTCGGTGCGCCGATCGGGCAGGAAATGCCACCCGGCGTACCTCCCGCGTACGAGCCGTCATGGCACAGTCGGACATTAGCCCTGGCGTCCGAAAACCGCAATCCTCGCCGGCTCCGCGGACATTTCTCTGCCATGAATGTGTAACACTTTCGCGGTAGAGGTCACGCCATCCCGCCGCCGTCGGGCGAGCGCGAGTTCGCGGACGGCGGCACCCTCGGCACCCTCGGCACCCCGGCACTTCGGCACTTCGGCACTTCGCCGATCGTCAGATCAGGCGGGAGTTGTCGGCTTGGTCGTAGGGCCGGATCTCGGACAGGCGGCGGTCGCGCAGCTTGGTCGTCCAGGCGGGTTCGGAGAGCAGGGCGCGGCCGAGGCCGACGAGGTCGAACTCGCCGCGGTCGAACAGCTCCAGCAGCGGGGCGAGGCTCAGCGTCGCTGCCGCACCCTCGTCGTCGCCGCGGAAGGCCGTCGGCACGCCGATCGAGCCGATTGCGATGGTGGGCAGGCCGGTGAGGTTCCTGGCCCAGCCGGCCAGGGTGCGCGGGGAGCCGTCGAACGCCGGCAGCCAGTAGCGGCGGGTGGAGGCGTGCAGCACGGTGACGCCGGCGTCCACGAGCGGGGTGAGCAGCGCCTCGAGCTCATCGGGGGTCTCGGCGATCCGGGCGTCGTAGTCGCCGCCCTTCCACTGGGAGAACCGGTAGATCACCGGGAGGTCGGGCCCCACCTCGCCACGGACCGCGGCGACGACCTCGGCCCCGAGCCGGGCCCGGTTGGCCAGGCTTCCGCCATAGCCGTCGGCGCGCCGGTTGGTCTCCAGCCAGAAGAACTGGTCGAGCAGGTAGCCGTGCGCCCCGTGCAGCTCGACGCCGTCGAACCCGGCTCGGCGCGCGTCGGCCGCGGCGCGCGCGAAGGAGGCGACCACCTCGTCGATCTCCCTGGTGCTGGCCTCGTCGCCGACCACCGTTCCGTCGCCCCGCCGGCCCGACGGGGAGAACACCGCCGCCTCCGGGTGCGGCGGAGCACCCGCCGCCCGGCCGGCGCCGAGATGCCAGAGCTGCGGCACGATCCGCCCGCCCACCGCGTGCACGGCGTCGACGACCCGGCGCCAGCCGGCGAGCGGCTCCTCGCCGTAGAACCGGGGAACCCGGTCGCTGGCCCCGGCCGACGGGTGATCCACGTAGGTGCCCTCGGTCACGATCAGGCCGACGTGCGCCGCCCGCCGCGCGTAGTAGCCGGCCACGTCCTCGCCCGGGACGCCGTCAGGGGAGAACTGGCGGGTCATCGGCGCCATCACGAAGCGGTTGGCAAGCTCGACGCCGGACAGGGAGAACGGCGTGAACAGCGGCGCCGCGTCCGTGCCGTCCAGCAGGCGCTCGCTGCTCAGCGGGGACGCAGCCACCACGACACCCGAAGTCGCCGCAACACCCGAAGATGCAGCACCATTCAGAGACGCCGCACCGCTCGAAGACGCCGTATCGCTCGAAGACACAGTCATGTCGCGTTCAATCCCGGCGCCGCCGCGGATGTTCCGGCGCAGCCGCTCACGCCGGGCCGTCCGTGAGCGGGCGCCGTCGGTCGGGCCGGGGACAGGACGCGCCGCCCGCGCCGTCACCTGGTCCTGTGCGCGCATGCGGGAGCGTCGAGGGCCTGATTCCGCGCGCCGATCAGGCCCTCGTGGGTGCCCTAGTAGTGCCCGAACAGGTGCAAGGCCCGTGTACAGCACCCCGCTGCGCGCCGCTCAGCGCCGGCGCGACGTCGAACGGCAGCGGGTACGCCATGACGCGCGGACGACGGCGTCGAGGACCAGCGCCGGCCCCGAGGTCCCTACGGCGGACTCGCTCTCGTGCCACGTCGTGGACCCGGGCACCGCGAGTCGGCGCACCCGGGTTCAGCTACGAGAGGGAGAATATTTCGCACGGCGATGTCGAGAACCGGTGGCTGGTTCCGTCCCCGCAGTGAACGCGACCAGAATGGGTCGCGCCAGCACCGAGGAGAACCACGATGGCCAGGTACCTGCTGCTCAAGCACTACCGCGGCGCTCCGGCGGCGGTCAACGACGTGCCGATGGACCGGTGGACGCCGGCGGAGATCTCGGCCCACATGCAGTACATGAACGACTTCGCGGCCCGGCTCGAGGGGACCGGCGAGTTCGTCGACAGTCAGGCGCTCGCCCCCGAGGGGACGTTCGTCCGGTACGACGGCGAGGGTCGCCCACCGGTCACCGACGGCCCGTTCGCGGAGACCAAGGACCTCATCGCAGGCTGGATGGTGATCGACGTCGACAGCCACGAGCGCGCCGTCGAGCTGGCCGGGGAGCTGTCGGCCGCCCCCGGGGCGGGCGGGAAGCCGATCCACGAGTGGCTCGAGGTGCGCCCGTTCCTGGCCGCGTCACCCACCATCACGCACTGACCTCCGCGGTGAACGGCCCTCCGCGGTGAACGGACCGCTGTGGTGAAGGGACCGCTGTGGTGAACGGACGTCTGTGGTGACCGGACCGCTGCGGGTGGACGAGGTTCTGCTCCGGAGCCTCACGCCGGGCGTGCTGGGGATCCTCGTCCGCCGCGGAGCGGACTTCGTGGCGGCCGAGGACGCCGTGCAGGACGCGCTGGTCGAGGCGGTCCGGGTCTGGCCGGCCGACCCGCCGCGGGACCCCAAGGGCTGGCTGGTCACTGTGGCCTGGCGCCGGTTCCTCGACGCGACCCGCGCGGATGCCGCCCGCCGCCGGCGGGAGGACCTCGTCGACGAGGAGCCGGCGCCCGGGCCCGCGTCCGCGGTGGACGACACGCTCCAGCTCTACTTCCTGTGCGCCCACCCGTCGCTGACGCCGTCGTCCGCGGTCGCGCTCACGCTGCGCGCCGTCGGGGGGTTGACCACCCGCCAGATCGCCCGGGCGTACCTGGTGCCCGAGGCGACCATGGCGCAGCGCATCAGCCGGGCCAAGCGCACCGTGTCCGGTGTGCGGTTCGACCGGCCTGGTGACGTCGCCACCGTGCTGCGAGTCCTCTACCTGGTCTTCAACGAGGGCTATTCCGGTGACGTCGACCTCGCCGTCGAGGCCATCCGGCTCACCCGGCAGCTCGCCGCCGCGATCGACCACCCGGAGGTGGCGGGGCTGGAAGCCCTCATGCTGCTCCACCACGCCCGGCGCGCGGCCCGGACCGCGCCCGACGGCAGTCTGGTGCCGCTCGCGGAGCAGGATCGCGGCCGGTGGGACACCGGGGCGATCGCCGAGGGCGTCGAGATCCTGCAGGCGGCCCTCGCCCGTGGCCGGCTGGGCGAGTTCCAGGCCCAGGCGGCCATCGCGGCACTGCACGCCGACGCGCCCACCGCCGAGGAGACCGACTGGGTGCAGATCGTCGAGTGGTACGACGAGCTCGCGCACCTGACGGACAGCCCGGTCGTCCGGCTCAACCGCGCGGTGGCCGTCGGTGAGGCCGACGGACCGCGCGCCGGCCTGGCGGCGCTCGCGGCGCTGGACGAGTCGCTGCCCCGCCACACCGCGGTGGCGGCTTACCTCCACGAGCGCGACGGCGACCTGGCGACGGCGGCGCGGCTGTACGCCGAGGCGGCCCACAAGGCCCCCAACCTCGCCGAGCGCGACCACCTGACCCGCCAGGCCGCCCGGCTCAACGCCACCCGGCGCGGCTGACGGGCCGCGCTCGGCCCCGGCGCGGGGCCCCCGACACCCGGCGCGGGTCCCCACCCGGAGGACTGGGCCCGGCCGTCACCCGGCCGGTCGGCGTTGCGGCAGCGCCGGGATGCCGGCCGGCGGCCGGGCCGAGGGCCGGCGGCGCAGGGTGGCGCGGACGAGGAGGCCGCCGGCGAGTGCCCAGAAGAGGGCGCCGATGCCGGCGAGGGTGATGCCGCTGGCCGCGACGACGAAGGCGACGATCGCGGCCTGGCGTGCCGGCACCTGCCCGCCCGCCGACTCCCGTCGTCCGGTCAACAAGATCTACCGTGCTGTGCGGGCACGTTCTGGCGATACTGATCAACAAAAGCGCGGTGCCTCAAGCATCCTCAATACGTACGGTTACCGGAGTCGCCAACATTTCGACCCGTTGTCACCCATGGTTCAGATTCGGCCTATAGAATTGATTTGCGTCGCCTGGTGTCGTCGCAACGAGCCAGATCTGGTCCAGAAGTCAACCGGAATTTTTGGGTATGTTTGCAGCAGGCGGCCGACGTTGGATTGTACGGATCCGCTCCGGCGACGGAGAATCAGCTTACCGCACCGCGGTACATCGTCACCTGAAGTAGAGAAGGCCGGCACCTCTGGACGGACTTCCAGGAGCTGGTGGGACAAGAATTGCTGCTCGGAGGCGAGTGCGGCGACGGGAAGCCGGCGCCGCAGCCGAACCGAACCGGAATACCCCGAGCCAGCGGGGCGGACACCGTCTGGTGGCAAGTCTCATCCCGGACCGACCATGATCCCTGCCGGGTGTCCGTCCATCGCGGGGCCGACTCCTGACCAGCTGCTGCAAGGTGAGATAATCATGGAGATCAAGCACATCAGGTCATTTCTCGCGGTGGCTGAGGAACTGCACTTCAGCCGTGCCGCAAGACGCGTTCACGTCACGCAGCCGACTCTCAGTCAACATATCCAGATCCTGGAGCGCGATCTTGCGGTACAGCTCGTCAACCGCACCTCCAGGAAGGTTGAGCTGACGCCAAGCGGCGAAGCATTCCTGATGAAGGCCCGCAACGCCATGGCTGAATTCGAGCAGGCTCGCGAGAACGCGCTGCTGGCCGCTGTCGGGCGTATCGGGTCCATCAAGATCGGCTACAGTGTCGTCGCCAGTCGGACGGTATTGCCGGGTGCGGTGAGCGCTTTCCAGGGTGAATCGCCGCGGGTCCACGTCCACCTGCAGCAGCTACGGACGGGCCCGCAACTGGCCGCCCTCGCGGCCGGCGAGATCGATATGGCGATCATGTCCGGCAAGCCGTCCGCGTCCGACCTGTCGGCCCGTTTGCTGCACCCGATCCAGGTCCAGGTGGTCGTCGGTCCGTCCGACCGGTTCGCGGGTCGCAGCGCGGTTCGTTTCCGTGACCTTGCGGACCGTCCCTGCATCCTGTTCGAACGCGCGCAGAGCCCGATGATGTACGACGCCATCGCGAACGGTGCGCTGCAGGCGGGCGTGGAACTGAATGTCGCGGACGTCGTTTCTGACCCCTGGCATGCCAATGCGCTGGTGGCCGCCCGCGCGATGGTCGGCTTCACCACGGGCGTGGAGCGCGAACGCCGCCAGGCGGGTCTGCACGTGAGCCGTCCGATGGCGTACATTCCGCTGGTCGATCCGACTCCCCGGCTGGACCTGCACGCCACGTGGCGGAAATCCAACGAGTCACCTCTGCTCGTCCGATTCATCAATGCCCTCCACGCAGCCGCGACCGTCATGACGAAGCCCGGCGGGGCCGCTGTAGCGGCCCCGCCGGGAAGCTGAGTGGCACTCCGTCTCACCAGGCCGGCGCACCCGCCGCACGCAGCTCGATGGACATCTGATCGACGCGGTAGATACGCATCCCCGGCTTCCAGACATTCCCCTCAGCTGAGACACGCACCCGGCCCGGCCGGCGTTCGACCCCGGTGATGTGGACCTCGAAGGTCATCGGAGTGTCGGACCGGAGAAACTGTCCGCGGTATTTCCATCGTAGCGCGGAGCCGACCGGGACGACGAACTCGACACCATCGAGACCCTGATCGAGACCGGCGTCCAGTGACCATTCCTGGACTGCCTGGATCAGCGTTTCGACCCCGAACGATCCGGGGATCACCGGGTCGAGGCGGAAATGCTGCTCGAAATACCAGGCCGTCGGATCGACGGGCTGTACCCAGTGCAGGTACCCCAGGCCGGCGCTCCCGCCCCCGTCAACGACGTCGAACTCCTCGAGGAGCGCCAGTCGGCCCACCGAGCAGGCCGTCCGTCCCGAGCCGGCCCGGCGCCTGGACACGTCGACGGTCCGGGTGGATGCGGTCTGGTTGAGGTCGAGCCAGGTCGGCGCCAGTCGTCCGCCGTCCAGGCCGATCTGGCTGTTCAGGGCTTCGTTGCTGAAGTACCCGAACAGCGACGTGCCCCGGTAGAAGGGCCCGTCGGCCAGCGAGCACTCGTAGGCGAACTCCTGCAGCAACGCGCCCGGTGTTATCGAGGTCGAGATGATCGAGCTTTCCTGGCTGATGGTCTGGTCTCGGAGCTCGACCTCCCGCAGGAGCGTCGCCTGGCCCTCCAGATTGCGCAGGCGCAGCGGTTCCGCATCCCCACCGAGCAGCGTGCCGCCCAGGTAGGGGCCGATGAACGCCGCCGCCTGCAGCGAGGACTCCATGTGGACGCAGTTGGGCATCCCGGCGTTCGCGCTGTCCCGGTAGTACCAGGCGTCGGCCGGCGAGTCGTACTCGGTCCGCCAACGGGATTCGGAACGGATGTCGCCCCGCCGACCGGTCAGGGACATGACGCGGTCGACCAGCAGCAGGTCGCCGCTGGGCAGCCGGACGGCCGCCACGTCCGAGAAGTCGGCGAACTCCGGGCCCATCGCGAGGGCCTGATCGCCGTCCGCGATGTGGGTGATGTTGAACTCGCTGAGCAGTGCCCGTTCACCCTGGCCGTTGAACCGCCCGAGAAACTCGGGCACGATCCCCCCGAGCCCTGGCCCCAGCGGCGCGCCTGGCCGGGGCCGGGCGTGAACGCCGAGCCCGCTGATCCGGCCGGTGATCGTGCCCCGCGGATCGTGGAACGTGACGTCGGCCGCCAGCCATGGCAGCGGGACCAGCTCGACCGCTGCCACCTCGACCCGCATCGTGTGGACGTCGGGATCTGCCGGCATAGACAGGACGGACACCGGCCACCCGTCGGGAACGGCATCGGCGGGGAGCCCACCGGCCAGCTCGCAGTCGGCGAAACACAGGTGAAGGCCGAGGTAGAGCGCCATGATCTCCACCGCCTGCTGGGCCGCGGTGAGGTGGCGCTGCGCAAGGCCCCCCGCCACTGCGACCCGCCGGCGGTGCGCCTCGAGGGCACCACGGCCCGCCGTCCCGCCTCGATGGTCGAGCTGGTCGACTGCCGTCAGCTCCAGCGACCGGCCCGCCCCGAGCGCCACCCGCCGGTTGAGACCGGGCTGGGCGTAGGCGGCTCCGAAGACGGGGGCGATCTCGCCGCGGGCGAGCGCCACCAGGTCCTGCTCGGCGAGGGCTGTCCGAGCCGAGCGTGCCAGCGGCTTGGGCGAGGATCGGAGGGAAGGCCATGGCCGAGACGCCGCGGGCGGGCCGGACTGTTCGACGAGTCGGTTGTCGCGGATCTCGTAGAAGCGCCAGGCTCCCACCTCCGGGCCCTGCGGCGCGGACAGCACCGGGGCGCCGACCGTGCCGGCCGCGGGACCCGGCCGCGACCCGGCACCGGGACGGCCGGTGCGGCCGGTGCGGCCGTTCGCCCACCGCCGCACCAGGACCATCTGCAGCGCCTGATGTGCGGCCAGAGCATGACCGTGCGCGTCCGACACGCTGCGGTGGAGGCGATCGGCGATCCCGTCCATCGCACGCACCTCGCCGTTCGGCCCGGGACGGGCCGTCGCCGTCGCCGTCGAACCGCCGGTCTGCCCCGCCGTCTCGAAATCGGCCGGGACGCTCGCGCCGTTGCCGTCCGTACCGCCTTCCCGCCCGGCGTGCCCATCCACACCGTTGTGCGAGAAGTCGGACCAGTCCAGCTCGTCGACCTCGACGACGAGGATCTCACCGTCGGCGGTGGGCCCGTGGCGAACGGGGTCAGGAGTCGACATGGCTTCCTCCTGCCGGCACGTCGGACAGCTTCCAGCTCCGCACGCCGGCCCTGAACTTCTCGTCCAGGCCGGGCGAGGTGACCAGGGCGATGCCGGTCAGCCGCTGCAGGAGGAGCCCGGATGCCGAGAACGCCTCGGCGTCCACGCGCATCCGGTTCAGGTCCTGCCCGACCTTCCGCGCCCGGATGGTGAATGCCTCCGCGAACGGAAGCGGTTCCCAGAGCTCGATGTGGTCGACCCCCAGCGGCAGCCAGCCGACCGTGCCGGATTCGGCGGCCAGCACCAGCGCCGCCTGCAACATCAGGTCGGTGGGCACGGCACGGTAGCGTTGCCCACCGTAGCCGGGCAGCTCGGCGTCCGGATGGGGCATCCGGCAGCGGACCACCAGTTCGTCGACGCCGCGGCGCAGGACCGACCTGATGCCCTGCAGCGCCGGGCCGTGGAACAGGACGCCGTCCTCGTAGAGACGTGTCCCGTCCTCCGGCGCGACCAGGCCGTTCCCGTCCACCACCGGGTGCTCGGCCCCCGGCGCGGCCCGCTGTCCGGTGGTGAGGGTGAGGGCCGCGCGATAGCGGGCGGCGCCGTGTCCCTGGTCCCGGGCCGGATGGCCGTCTCCGATCGCGGCGGCGACGATCACACCGTCACCGTCACCGTCCCCGTCCCCGGGCCGGGTCGTGAGCCGGACGTGGTGGGGACGTTCCCCGTCCGCATCGAACGTGATCCCCCGCAGCACCTCGAAGCCCTCGACCGAGGTGACCTGCCGGCCCGGCTGGGCCGCCTCGGCCACCGCGATCATCCAGCCGATCGCGTGGACCGCGGGCAGCACGATCGTGGCGTCGATCCGGTGCGCATCGAGGACGCCGTCGGTCGCCAGGTTTCCGATGTCGCGGCAGGCGATGTGGTCCGTGCCGCCCGGGACCGGCAGGCTGCCGTGCAACGGCATCGGCGGTGCGAGCAGGACGCTGCCGCCGTCCCGGTGCTCGATCATCTCGGCGACGAAGGCGTCGGCGGCGGCGTCGGCGTCGAGGAGCGGCACGCCCCGCGACTCGAACAGCGCCCGCAGGTCGGCGGTCACCATGCCGCCGTCCCATGCGCCCCAGGCGATCGCCACGGCGCGTGGGCGCGAACCGCCGGACGCTGGGACGGGCCAGCGGCTCAGTGCCTCGTTCGCGACGGCATAGTCGGACTGGCCGCTGTTACCGAAGACCCCGGCCACCGAGCAGAACAGCGCGACCTGCCGCAGCGGCCCGCCCGCGATCGTCCGGAGAATCCCGGCCATGCCGATCAGCTTGGGGCCGAACACGCGACGCAGGTCCTCGCCTTGCTTGCGGGTGAGCAGGCCGTCGGCCAGGGCGCCGGCGCCGTGCACGAGCACGGTGATCCGGTCCCGGTCGGCTTCCAGCGCCCGGGCGACCGCGTCCGGATCGCTGATGTCGACGTTGACGTAACGGGCCCGAGCCCCGGCGGCCTCCACCGCCTGAAGAGTCCTGGTGATCTCCCGTTGCGCCCGCACCTGGGCGACCGCGGCCGCCACGGCCCGCGGATGCGGCGGGGCGCCCTCGCCCGCGTGGGCGGCGATCATCTCGGGGGCCAGGTCCGCGTCGTCCACCCCGACGGACCAGACGGGCAAGGGCCGCGCGATGTCGGTCCGTCCGAGCAGGATGAACTCGGCCGGGACCGCCGCGGCCAGCGCGACGACACAGCGGGCGGTGATGCCTCGTCCGCCACCGGTGACAAGCACGACGTCGTCGGCACGCACAGTCGGGTCGGGCCCCCCGTCCCGGTCGGGCCCCCCGTCCCGGTCGGGCCCCCCGTCCCGGTCGGGTCGGCCGACGCTCACGGTGGGAACCGGAACGACCGTGCACCGGTTCCCCGCGGCGTCGAGCCCGACGACGGGGGTGGCGACGGCGGCATCGCACAGCTCCGCCAGCACGTGGCGACCGAGCCGTTGCGCCGGGAGGTCGGGATGGACGTCCAGGGCCCGGGCGAACAGCTCGGGCGTCTCGGTGGCGATCGTCCTGGTCAGGCCGGCCAGACCGCCGAGGATCCGGCTCGCCGCACCGGGGTCCTGGCCGGGGTCCTGGCCGGGGTCCTCGTCGGGGTTCGTCTCGGTGCTCTGCTCGCCCGTGCGCCCGTCGATCCGGGTCAGCGTGACAAAGGCGGCCCGGTCGCCAGCGACGAGGCCGCGCAGGCGCGTGGTCGCGTGCTTCGCCACAAGCACGGTGTCGGCGAGGTGGCGGACGTTGCGGCCGAGGTCGCTTGAAGCCTCCACGCACACCACGCAGGCGTCGAGCCGGGTCTGTGCCGCGAAGAAGTCGACCAGCCGCCGCTCCAGACCGGCATCGTCCCAGTCCGCACCGATCCAGCCCCCTGCCGGCTCGTCGCCGAGGACCAGCTCATCGACCGTCCAGCCCGCCGCGGCGAGGTGGTCCGCCAGAGCGCGGGCGTCGGCGGTGCCTGATCCCAGCCGGACGATCGCCGCCACCGGATCCTTCGAGAACGGGTCCGGCGCCTGGTCGACCGGAGGCAGCGGCACCGCCAGGAGCCGGTGGCGCGGGATGGTGGTGAGCGGGCCGATCGTGTTGCCGCTGCCCTCGCCGCCGGTGGGCGCCGGCCGGTCGGTCGTTGCCGGCCCGGTGGTGGTCAGGTGGCCCACGAGCTGGTCGATCGTGCGGAGCTCGGCCATCGTCTCCGGGCCCAGTGGGGGCAGCAGTGGGTACTGCTCGCGGAGCTGGCTGGCGATCTGTACCCGTTTGATCGAGTCCACTCCCAGATCCGCTTCCAGATCCATCCCTGGATCGATCATCTCGATGGTGTAGCCCGTCCGGTCGGCCACCATCGCCGCGACCGCCACCCGCAACGCCTCCCCGTCCGGACCGCTGCCCGCAGTGGTTCCGTGGTCCGTCGCCGGTGGCGTCCTCCCGCTGCCGGGCGGTGCGAGCTCGGAGTCGGTGACGAGCACGGCGCCGTTGGTTGGCGGTGCCGGCAGCACGATCGGCAGGTCCGACGCGGCGGCCGGCGGCGGTGGCAGCGCCGTACGCGCATCGGCACCCCGGTCGCCGCCCGCGGCGAGGTCGCCCGGGGCATCTTCCAGCTCGGGCAGGCCGGCGTGCGCCAGCCGGGCCAGGACGTTGTTCGCCGCCGAGTGTCCGCTGCTGATCGCCTCGCTGACCGCCGCGATGCTCCCGATCAGACCGGACCGTTCGCTGGCCTGCGGACCGCGCAGGACGGCCAGCAGCTCGTCGGCGACCTTCAGTTGACCGTCGAGGTACCGGGTATGCAGGTCGGTCTGGCGGTTCAGCACGTCGGTGAACCGCTCGAGGGGGTCGTCTCCCTCCCACCCGGCCGCCGGGACGTGACCGTTGCCGTGGGTCTCGGTGCGCCGCGGCGCCGCGACGTCGGGCCCTTCGGGCTCGTCGGGCTCGACGAGCGCCACGTCCTGCGTCACCGGAGCCGGCAGCGACGCCGACGAGGCCGCCTCGAGGCGGTACTCGGCCCCGATCGCGTCGGCGTAGGCCTGGCGGCGCGCCGGTGGCACGTATTCGGCGCCGGTCAAGGCGACCGTCCCGGCGGCCGAAGTCGCGACCGCGTCCCGGGCGCCGCCGGCGGCGGCGGGCGCCGCGGGCGGCACGCGCAGCGGGACACCGAGCACGAGCAACTGCCCGACAGCGCGGTGGAAGGCGACGTCGCTGTCACCGAGTGGCCCCGCGTCGACGGAGACGGTGAACACGTCCTCGGCGACCGTCCGCCGGGCAAGCTGGGTGAGCACCTGCTTGGGCCCGAACTCCACGAGGATGTTGCAGTCGGACTCCTCGGTGATGGCCCGCAGTCCGCCGACGAAGTCGACGGCGTTCAGGAGCTGGTTGACAAGCACCTCCCGGTTCGCCGCAATGTCCGGCCCGTAGGCGCAGCCAGCGGTGTTGGCGTGGACGGGACCGTCCGGGACGCGCAGGTCGACCTCGGCGACGCTCGCCCGGAACTCCTCGACCGCGTGGGCGACGAGCGAGGTGTGGAACGCGGCCGACACCGGCAGTCGCCGGGCCTTGATCCCAGCGTCCTGGCAGGCGGCGACGACCGCGTCGACCTGTGCCGTCGGACCGCCGACGACGACCTGGTCGGGCGTGTTGTAGTTGCAGATCGTGACCTCCGCCGCGGGCGCCAGGAGGGGATGAGCGTCGGCGGCCGAGCACTGCAACGCGGCCATCGCCCCGGCCTCGTCCCCCGCGCGGCGCGGGGCCATCGCCCGCCCGCGTGCGCAGGCCAGCCGGAAGAAGTCACCGTCGTCCAGCGCGCCGGCGGCCCAGAGCGCGGTGAGCTCGCCGAAGCTGTGCCCCAGGTAGGCGTCGCAGGTCAGACCCAGCTCGCGCAGCGCCCGGAACTGGCCGACCGCCAGGGCGCCGATCGTGGGCTGGGCGAACTCCGTCCGCCGCAGCGTCTCCTCAGCCTGGCCGGCGTCCTCCTCCCGGAAGCCGTGCGGCGGAAAGACAACCGGTCCCAGGCGCGTCCCGGCGTCCACGAAGGCGCTCTCGGCCTCGTCGAATGCCCGCCTGACCTCGGGATCGTTCAGGGCCAGCTCAAGCCCCATGTTGACGTACTGGCTGCCCTGGCCGGCGAACAACGCGCCCACCCGGGGCCGCGGCAGCGCGCGCGACCGGAAGTAGATCCCGGCCGGGGTGGACCAGACGACCGCGTCGGGTCGGGCCTCGATCAGGCCGGCCGCCTGCTCGCACAGCTCGGCCAGCCGGTCGTCGCCGGTGGTGATCAGGGCCAGGCGCGGAGCCTCGGCGGGGACCGGGCCCTCGGACGTCGCCGCCGTGCCCGCCCGGACCGCCCGGGCCAGTGCGGCGGCGTCCTCGGCATACCAGAGGTGGACCCGCGCGCGCCGGTGGAGGGCGACGGCCGGGGCCTCACCATGTTCCTGCAGTACGACATGGAAGTTCGTGCCGCCGAAGCCCATCGCGGACACGCCGGCCCGGCGCTGGGGCCGGTCGGGGTCGAGGATCCAGGGGCGGGCGGTGGTGTTGAGGTACAGCGGACCGTCGGCGAGCGCCTCGTTCGGGCTGTCGACGCCGATTGTCGGCGGCAGGACCTTGTGGTACAGCGCCAGTGCGGTCTTCATGAGGCTCGCCGCGCCGGCGGCTCCCTTGGTGTGCCCGATCTGCGATTTCACGCTGCCGATCGCGGCGTACCCGCGGTCGGTGGTGGACTCGTCGAGGACCGTGACGAGCGCGCCGATCTCGGTCCGGTCGCCCACCGCGGTGCCCGTCGCGTGCGCCTCGAACAGTTCCACCGACGAGATGGGGAAGCCGGCGTCCTGGTAGGCACGCCGCAGCGCGAGGTGCTGCCCCTCGGCCCGCGGCGCGTAGATGCTCTTGGCCCGCCCGTCGCTGGACGCACCGATCCCGCGGATCACCGCGTAGATCCGGTCGTGGTCGCGCTCGGCGTCGGCCAGGCGCTTGAGTGCCAGCAGACCGACGCCCTCGCCGAGGAGGGTGCCGTCGGCGGACTGGTCGAACGGCCGGACCCGGTCGGAGTGGGCCAGCGCGCCGGTCTTGCTGAAGCACATGTACGTGAAGATCGAGTTCTCGGTGTCGCAACCACCGGTGATCATCATGTCGGCGCGCCCGTCGACCAGCTCGTTGACCGCCATCCGCACGGCCGACAGGGACGCGGCGCAGGCGGCGTCGACCGTGCAGTTCATCCCGCCGAGGTTGAACCGGTTGGCTATCCGCCCGGCGGTGACGTTGGCCAGCAGCCCGGGGAAGCTGTTCTCCTCCCAGGGCGCGAACGCCTTGGTGAACCGGTCGGCGATCTCCTCGGCGTCGGCCTCGGTCAGCCCGCAGCTGCGCACGACCTCCCGCAGGACCGGGGCCGACAGCCGCATGGCCAACGGGTGCATCAGGCCGACGCAGCCGACGACCCCGAGGACGACACCGGTGCGGGCGGGGTCGTACCAGTGTGAGCCGACCGCACCCGCGTCCACGAGGAGGTCCCGGGCCACCAGCAGGCTCAACGTCTGGAGGCTGCTGGTGACGCCGAGCAGGTTCGGTGGCAGGCCGAACTCGATGGGGCTGAAGTCGATGTCGGGGAGGAACCCGCCGCGCTTGGCGTAGGCCTTGTCCGGCACGGCGGGGTCCGGGTCGTAGTAGTCCGCGACCCGCCAGCGGTCCGGGGGGACCTCGGACGAACAGTCGACGCCGTCAACGATGTTGCGCCAGTACTCGCCGCTGTTCCGGGCCTGTGGGAAAAGGCCGGCCATTCCCACGATGGCGATCGGAGTGTTCTCCAACCGTCGGTCGTCGAACGAGGAGGTCGAATCCATGATTTCCCTTTCTCATGGTTCCCGCACGCAGCCCGGCGCGCGGGCGGCGGATCAGCGGAGCGCGAGCGCCGGGGGCGATGGAGTCGAATTCGGTGCCGTCCCGGTCAGGACGACCCCGAGGCTGTCGGCGACGGCGTCGGCCAGCTCTCCGGCGAAGCGGAGGTGGCCCGCGCGGCTGGGATGGATACCGTCGTCGGACCAGAGGCCGTCGTCATCCCACCCCTTTCCCGCGCGAGCCAGGTCGAGACAGACCATGTCGAATTCCGCCGCGATGCCGCGCAGCGCGGCATTCGCGTCCTGGATCCGGGACCTGATCCCGGCCCGCACCGGGGCGGTCAGGGCCATGCGCCGCGTCAGGTCCGGATAGGTGGTGGTGAAGGCCAGTGACGCGTGACGGGTCATGGCGTCGAATATCGTCGTGAGATTGCGCCGGAACTCGGCCGGCCGGTATTCGCCGACGATGTCGTTGAAGCCGGCGATCATTCCGGTGAGCGGGGGGCGCGCGGAGCGGACCTCGTCGAGCTGCCGGTCCAGGACCGTAGCCGTGGTCGCCAGGTGCTCGCCGTGGTTGCGGCACTCGTCGTCGCGGAGGCCGAGAAGGCCCGCGAAGGTCGGTAGCCAGCCGCGGTAGCCGGCTCCCTGCGGGTCGGGGTCGCCGCGGCCCTCGACAAAGCTGTCGCCGATGACCACCAGTCGGACAGGCATAGCGGTCCCTCCGTGTACGCAGACGGCTACGAGTCAGACCTCGACGGTCGGCTGGAATCCGACCTCGCGGTACATGCGGGCAAGCCGCTCGGGGGCGAAGAACTCGTGACCGGGCATCGCACCGGCCAGCAGTCGGAAGAACTCCGTTCGGTAGCGCTGGTCGCGGCTGGACGCGTCAAAGGCGTCGTAGACGTCCTGAGGCAGGTCGAGCTCGGAGATTGTGCACGTGAAGTCGTAGGTCTCCGCGGATTCCTCGTCGCGATGCTGGCCGTATGCACGCAACGACCCGTCGAGAACCTCGTTACTCGCGGCCAGGCCGGACAACAGCGCGCTGGACAGCGCGCCGGCATGCCGGAACGCGTCGGCGATGCCGTTTCCCGTGTATGGATCCTTGTGGTACCCGGCGTCGCCGACCAGCGCCCATCCCGGTCCGCTGGCCTGCCGGTAGTAGTTGTCCGGATAGAGCATGGGCTGCAACGGCGCGACCCGCTCGGCCTGGCGGAGGTCGTCCCCGAGATCGGGGGTCACCTGGTCAACGACCTCCTGGAAGCTGGCCTCGGCGGTGGCGCGGAACTCCCGGAACCGGGAGCGCTTGCGCATGGTGGCGACCAGGTACAGCCCGTCGTTGGTCGGCCAGGCTCCCATCTGCTGCTCGTCGTGAGCGGTGCGGTGATGGAAGGAGGTCCAGGGCAGGCCGGCGAAGTAGCTGTAGTAGATGAAGCACGACGCCGGGACGTGCTTGTAGGTGGTGGCGCCGGCCAGTCGGGCGATCGTGGAGTTCGCGCCGTCCGCGCCCACGACGACCCGGGCGCGCTCCTCGCTGACCGCTCCGGAGGCCGACCGTCCCCGGAGGCCCACGACCCGGCCCTCGTCGTCGAAGACGAGCTCCTCGACCGTGTAACCCTGACGGACCTCCGCTCCGGCGCTCTGCGCCGCCTCGACGAGCGCGGCGTCCAGGACCGTCCGCCGCGGCGCGTACACCGCGTCGATGCCGTCGATCGGATCGGAGAATCCGCTGATGTTGACGTCCTTGAAGGACATGGTCATGTACTGGATGGGCGCGGCGTTGCCCACCGCGGCCGCCAGCACCCCCCAGTCACGCAGCAGCGCGATGCCGGTCTGCTGGATGAAGTGGGTCGACACCGTGTCACTCGGGAACGTCGCCCGATCCACCAACAGGACCCTTCTCCCGCTGCGGGCCAGCAGCATCGCGAGTGGCGATCCGGCGCAGCGGGCGCCGACGATGATCACGTCGTACATGGCGGGTTTCTTTCCTTCCGAGAGAGGGTGTCCGCTCGCGCTGCAGGCGGACGGGATCCACCGCACCGCACCGCACCGCGGCGCGGGCAGGCAGGACAGACCGCGCCGTGCCAGGGATGGCGACGCGGACCGGCGGGTGGAGACGCTGGATCAGAGATCGAGGACGAGGCGCTCGGAGCGGGTGGTCGAGACGCAGAGCATCATGGTGTTTCCGGCCAGCCGCTCCTCATCGGTCAGCACCGAGTCCCGGTGGACGATCTCGCCTGCCAGCACCCGCGTCTCGCAGCTCGCGCACGTGCCTTCCCGGCAGGAGAACGAGACCTCGATGCCGGCCGCGCACAGCCTGTCGATGATCGACTGGCCGGGCTCGATCGTCAGCGTGACCCCGGAACGGCGCAGTTCCACCTCGTAGGACCGGGCAGCGGCCGCACCGGTTCCGGCGTCCTGCGCCGGGCGGGGACGGAACCGCTCCACGCGCAGGGTGAGGGCCTCCCGGTCGCCGCAGAGCTGTTCGACAGCGGTGAGCAGGCCTTCCGGCCCGCAGCAGTACACCGTCGTCCCCTCCACCGGCTGGGCGTCGAGGATGGTCTCCAGCGGCAGCGGACCGACCTCGTCCTGCGGATGCAGCGTGCAGCGCGGATCGCCGGCCAGCGCGGCGGCGAAGGCCATGGCCGCCCGGTCGCGCCCGCCGTAGTGCAGCGACCACGACCGGCCCGTCGCCCGTAGCCGGTCCATCATCGGCAGCAACGGGGTGATGCCGATGCCGCCGGCGATCAGCACCGTGTGGGCGCCCGGGATGAGCGAGAAGTTGTTGCGCAGGGCTCCGACCGCCAGCCGTGCGCCCTTGACTGCCCGCTCGTGCAGATAGGCCGAGCCGCCCCGGCCTGCCGGCTCCCGCAGCACCGCGATCCGCCACTGCGTGACGTGCGCCGGGTCGCCGCACAGCGAGTACTGGCGGACCTCGCCGTCGCCGACCCGGACGTCGATGTGCGCACCTGGCGTCCAGGGCGGCAGTGGCGCGCCGTCCGGACGGGCGAGTGTCAGCGAGATCACCCCGTCGGACTCGTCAATCCGGTCGCGCACGACCAGCATGCCCACCTCGGGGGTGCTGTCCGGGGCCGTGACGGCCGGCGGCACTGCGCTGTGGCGGTGCGCCCGCCGGGCGGCCAGGCGGCGCGACACGGCGACCGTCCCCAGGCGCAGGGCGACACCCGGGCGCAGGAGGATCCGGGGCCGCCGGGTCAGGTTGATGACCTCGAGCAGGCGGGCGGTGACGTACGGGGAGGTCGCGGTGGCCATCTGAACGTGCTTCAGGTACCGCCCGAAAAGCGTCCCGAGCCGGGTTCGCTCCCCTTTGACCAGCGGGGAACGCAGGTCGATAGCTGTGGACATCCCCCACGCGGAGTCGATGAGGGGCGCGATACCCCGGTACCACCGCCGCGGTCGAACCGGGCCCGGCTCGCGCAGCACGGCCCGCAGAACCAGCGCCTCCTGCGCGGCGACGGTCATGCCCTGGGCGTAGATGGGGTTGAAGCTCGTCACGGCGTCGCCCATGGAGATGAGGCCAGCGGGCGGGTTCGGCAGATCCTCGTAGCGGCGGCGGATGGAGTCGCGCACCCGGTGCTGGACCGGGGCGTCCAGGGCCTCGGCGTCCCGGATCAGTTCGAACACGTCCGGGATCGGCAGCCCGGCGGCGTAGGCGAGATAGCCGTCCGGGTCCGTCGGCGCCCGTCGGCCGAGCGTGCCCGACAGGGTGACGTGCCAGGCGTGGCCCTCGATGGCCAGCACGGCGGCGCCCGGCATCCCTGGCACTGTCGATGCCGTCAGCGCGACATCGCCGCCGAGGTCGCCGGGCCGGCGGCGGTAGCGCCGCGAGCAGTAACCGAGGTCGACCTCGACCCGCGACTCCGCGGGGGTCTGGTAGCCGAGTTCGGCCAGCCAGCGCCCGGCCGCGGAGTTGCGACCGGTCGTGTCGACCACCAGGTCGCTGGGGAGGATCTCCTCGCTGCCGGATCGGCCGGCCACAACTCGAACCCCGGTGATCCGGCCCGGACTGTGGGCCAGGCCGACCACCCTGACCTGATCACGCAACGTCACGTTCGGGTAGGCGGCCACCCTGGTCCGCAGCAGGTGCTCCAGCAGCGGTCGACTGGGGGTGGCCAGGGTGGTCTCGGTGTGGTGCGGTGCGCGCATCGGCGTCCCGCCCAGATACCAGCGGGACCGCTCCAGCCATCGGGTGTGGGGCGCGCCCAGCGACTCCATCTCCTCCAGCAGGCCGGGAAAGAGCTCCGCCATGATCTGACTGCCGCCGTGCATGAGGGCGTGGATGTGCCGGGCCTGCGGGGCACCGTCCCGGTATCCCTCGGCGGTGAACGGGTCACGCTCGAGCACGGTCACCCGGTCGAAATGATCCGCGAGGACGCGCGCGGCCAGCAGCCCCGCAATGCTCGCGCCGAGAACGTACACATGTCCCCGAGGTTTACTGTCGCGACTGCGCTCGACCTCAGGCATCGCGATTCCTCCTTGCTCGCTGGTGCGGGCACCGGATTCAGCCCTGGACCTTTCCACCGTCGACGTGCAACGCCTGGCCGGTGATCGCCGCCCCTCCGTCGGAGGCGAGAAGTACACAGACGGCCGCGACCTCCTCGGCCGCGACAAGCCGTCTCTGCGGGTTGAGTAACGGCCGGACCGCCGCTTCGTAGTCGCATCCCTTTGCCTGCATCCGCTCGTCAATGACGCGGCGGGTCATGGGGGTGTCCACATAGTAGGGGCAGACGCAGTTCACGGTTATTCCGCGATCGGCGTACTCGGCGGCGACGGACCTGGTCAACCCGAGCAGCGCGTGTTTCGCGGCGGTGTACGGAGCGGCGTTGGGGAGACCAACGACGGAGGCGGTCGACCCGATGTTTATTATCGTGCCGCAGCCGGTGGAAATCATCTGGGGTAGGACCGCCCGCATGAGCACGAGCGGGCCCTCCACGTGCACCCGCATGATGCTCCGCCAGAGATCGACCGTGATGTCCGTGAACCGCCGACTGTCCGGGACGCCGGCCGCGTTGACCAGCACATTCGGTGCGGCCAGCCGCGTGGCGACCGCCGCGACCGCGTCGAGACAAGCACCCTCGTCGGTCACGTCGAACGTCGATGTGACCACCGCCACATCCTGGTCCCGGCAGTTAGCCGCCACCTGCTCGAGCGCCGCGGTGTCACGACCCGCCAGCGCCACATCGGCGCCTTCACGCGCGAAAGCCAGCGCCACCGCCCGACCGATTCCGCCGGACGCTCCGATCACCATAGCCGTCCGACCATGCATTGTCCGCGGCATCATCGTGTTTCCTTATGATTGCAGGTGAGGGCATCTCCGCCAGGCCGGACCGGATGGGGAAGAACCGTGCGACCGTGATCCGTCCATCGGCGCCGGCGCACACAACTGTCGACACCCGCGCTGGGCGCCCGCACCGCCGGCAGCCCAGAGCGCCGGCCTGTCGAGCTGGTCAACCTATTTCAGCACGAGCCGGTCCGGTGAACCAGAAGGATCGGCCTTCGTGATGATTCACAATGCGGTACCGTCTGGATCAATTCCGCCGTCTGCAATTAAGACGTTTTTGACACTCTCGTGGCGCCTTGTTTACGGCCAGTTCAGACGTCGCCGCAATCGTTGGGCCCGGCCGTGGTCGGCATCCGGACAGACGCCATGAGCGACGGCCGCCATCTCTTCACCTCTTTCTGCGCACCCGCGTGCGACCCGCTGTCTCCTGCGGGCGGGTCGGCCGAGCGGCCAACAGCGGCTCGGGAACAGCCCCGGGCGAATGCGTCCGACATGGCCTGCACGACCACGCCACTTACCACGAGGGGACTCCCATGGCGCATGTTCTCGACGCCGGAGCCCGGACCCAGCCGGCGGCCGACGTCTACACGGTCCTGAGTCGACTGGAGGAACCCGTCCACGTTGTCCGGCACGCTGGCGGCTACTGGCTGTCCAACGACGGGACTGGCCCGGGCGGGGCACCCGCGCGACGGCTGCTCACCCTTGGGCCGCTGCCGCCCGAGCGTCTCGGATCCCGGGCCTTCCTGCGTGCCCACGGCGTTCGGCAGTGCTACCACGCCGGCGCGATGGCCGGCGGTATCGCGTCGACGGACCTGGTCGTCAGTCTGGCCGAGCGCGGGCTGCTCGCTTCGTTCGGTGCCGCCGGCCTGCCGGTGGAACGGCTCGACGGTGCGCTGGAGCTGTTGAGCCGCCGGTTGGCCGGGCGCCCGTACGCCTGCAACGTCATCCACAGCCCTAGTGAGCCGGCCATGGAACGCGACGCGGTCGACGCCTGCCTGCGCCACGGCGTGCGGTGCGTCGAGGCATCGGCATTCCTCGACCTGACCCAGGACATCGTGCGTTACCGCGCGCGCGGCCTGAGCATGGCCCGGGACGGGCGAGTCGAGATCGCCAACCAGATCATCGCGAAGGTGTCCCGTCGGGAGATCGCCGAGTTGTTCCTGCGGCCGGCGCCGCCAGGGCTCCTCGACGCCCTGCTGCGTAGCGACCGGATCAGCGCGGAGCAGGCGCGCCTCGCTGCCACCGTGCCGATGGCCGACGACATCACCGCGGAGTCCGACTCCGGCGGCCACACCGACGGGCGCCCACTCACCGTCCTGCTGAGCGAGATCATCGCCCTGCGCGAGGAGATCGGACCGAGCTACGACGGCGGCATGGCACGGGTCGGCGCGGCCGGCGGCATCGGGACCCCGACGGCCGCGGCCGCGGCGTTCACGATGGGCGCCGACTACGTCGTCACCGGGTCGATCAACCAGGCGTGCGTCGAGTCCGCTCAATCCGCTGCGGCGAAGGCCCTGCTGGGCGCCGCCGGGATGACCGACTGCGAGATGGCACCCTCGGCGGACATGTTCGAGCTCGGTGCCGACGTCCAGGTGCTGCGGCGTGGGTCGATGTTCGCGGCCCGGGCTCGCCAGCTCTTCGAGCTCTACCGGCGCTACGACGGCATCGCGGACATCCCGGGGCCGGAGCGTGCCGCGCTGGAGCGGAACGTCTTCCGGCTGCCGCTCGAGGAGGTCTGGGCGGACACGCGCCGGTACTTCGCCGAGCGCGATCCCATGCAGCTCCAGCGGGCGGAGGGGAACGAGAAACGAAGGATGGCACTGGTCTTTCGCTGGTATCTCGGGCAGTCCTCGCGGTGGGCCACGGCCGGTGCCGCCGACCGGGTGGCGGACTACCAGATCTGGTGCGGCCCGGCGATGGGAGCGTGCAACACCTGGTTGCGCGGAACCTATCTGGAGTTGGTCGGCGCCCGCCGAGCGCCGGAGCTCGCCCACCACATCATGCGGGGCGCCGCCTTTCATCACCGGGTGGCCGCGCTGCGTTGTCACGGAGTAACTCCGCCGCTGCGGGCCAGCCGCTATCGGCCACTGCCCCCGACAGGGTGAGGCAGGACTGCCGCCCCGACTGGACGAGGGGCAACGCCCGCCATCGTGGCTGCTCGGCCTCCCGTCTCGGCCTCCCGTCTCGGCCTCCCGTCCTGGTCGTGACCGGTACAGATGACGCCGGACATCCGGAAAGCCCCGGTGGAATCCAGGGAAAACAGCAGGCAAACATCCGAGCTGATTCGGAAGTTTCGGCGGGGAGTTGCTGGCCGAAAACACCGATCAAATCGCCGGCCACATAGAACTATTTGCAGTCCAAATGTTTCACGGGATCGCCCTTTCTCGAGGTCTAGGCTGAGCTCCGCCACCGAACAAACCCAGAATGAGGCGCGCATGGAGCTGACAATAATAGGAAACCGAGCTGGCATGCCCGCGGATGGTGCCGCCAGCTCGGGTTACCTGGTGCGGACCGAGCGATCCAGGATACTCATGGACTGCGGGCCGGGGATCGCGGTGATGCTGACGAAGTACACGCATGCCAGTCAGTTGGACGCGGTGGTCATCAGCCACATGCACCTCGACCACTGCTACGACGTGCTGCCCATCGGAAAGCAGGCGATGCTGCCGTACGGAAAGACCTGGCTCGTCGACACCGACGGCAAGGGCGATTTTCACGGCGACGACACCGGGAGCCGGATAAAGCTGCTCGTACCGCGCGGCGCGCGGGCGACGCTCGACCGGCTCGCCGAGCTCTTCCCGGTCAATACCATACCCCACCTGAACAAGGCCTTCGAACTGGCCTACGAGGTCATTGAATACGAGCGGGGTGGGTCGTACGAGATCGCCGACTGCGCCGTCAGCATGATCCCGATGAGGCATTCATCGCCCGACTGCGGAATCCGGATCGACGGTCCCTCCGGCAGCCTCGGATTCACCGGAGACACCGGCTACAACGAGAACCTGGTGAGGTTGGCCAAGGACACCGACATCTTCCTCGCCGAAGCATCGCTGCGGGAGTCCGACCACACCAACCACGGTCACCTCTCGGGAACCGATGTCGGTCGGGTGGCGGCCCGGGCCGGGGTGCGGGAGCTGGTGCTGACCCACTTCACCGCGCCCCAGTCGGAATGGAAGCAGGCGCGGCGGGCGGATGCCGCCGCCGAATTCACCGGACCCATCCACGTCGGCGAGCCCGGCATGACGTTCTCCACGCTCGCGAAAAGTGAGCGATGACGATGCGAACGAGGAGAAACAGGTTTCGCCTCGGGCTGGTGGCGGCCACCACCGCCGCGGCCCTGGGGCTGACGATGACCGCCTGCTCGGGGTCTGACGACGGTGGGACAGGCGGCGGCGGCCCGGTGACGCTCCGCTTCATGTCCTACAACTACGGAACTCCCTGCTGCGGCGCCGGCACGCAGCAGCTGATCGACGAGTTCGAGAAGGCCAACCCGGGCATCAGGATCGAGCCGGAGGGGGTGGCGGCCGCGGACGTGTTGACCAAACTGCGCACCGACACCGCGGCGGGAAGCCCGCCCGACGTGGTCCAGCTCGGCTGGAGCAAGGCCGGCGAGGCTCGTTCGACCCTTCCGCTGGTCCCGGTCCAGGACATTCCGACGGCGGCCGAGTGGAAGGCCGGCACCGACGGGATCTACCCGAACATCCTGAAGGCGGTCAGCAACCCGGAGACCGGAAGGAACGACATCTTCCCGTTCTCCATCTCGGTGCCGGTCCTGTACTACAACGCGGGCATCTTCGCCGCGGCCGGCCTGGATCCGGACAAGCCACCGACGACGCTGGCCGAGGTGAAGACCGCCGCGGCCGCCATCACCAGGATCGGTAAGCAGGGCGTCTACTTCGCCATCGCCGACCCGGGTAAGTCCGACTACATGACGCAGTCGGTGATGAACAGCATGGGCGGCGGCGAGGTCGACGACAGCGGCGCCGTCACCGTCGATTCGCCCCGGTCCGTCGCCGGCCTCAGCGCGATCCGGGATCTCGTCACCAGCGGACTGCAACCGAAGGTGGCGGCGACCGACGCCCAGGCCGCGTTCGCCGGCGGAAAGATCGGCATGATGATCTTCACGACGGCGGCAATGTCGACGTTCGAGAAATCGGCAGCGGGCAAGTTTGACCTTCGCACCGCCGCGTTCCCCGCGTTCAACGACTCGAAGGCCAGGCCCACCTACTCGGGGGCCGGTCTGGCGGTCCTCGGCAAGGACAAGCGCAGGCAACAGGCGGCCTGGAAGTTCATCCGGTTCCTCACCAGCGCGGACGGCTTCACGATCCTCACGAAGACCATCGGATACCTGCCACTGCGGCCGGCCATCGTGTCCGATCCGGCCTACCTCGGCGACTACTTCAAGGAGGACGGGCGCCTCCTGCCGTCGCTGGACCAGATCGAGGACGTAACGCCGTACACCTACTTTCGGGGCCGCCGCGCGAATCAGGCGGTGGTCGTTCTCCAGGACGAGGCCGTGACGCCGGTCGTCCTGCAGGGTGCGGACGCGGCACCGGTGCTCAGCGCGGCCGCGGACAAGATCCGGTCTTTGGCACAGTGACCGAAGCGACGATGGCCGGGGCCGTTCCCGGACACGTGTCCGCCCCGCCCGCCCCGCCCGCCCCGCCCGCTCGGGCAGGACACGGCGTGCCGAGCGTCAGGTGGCGTTCGGGGCCCTGGCTCTACTCGGCGCCGGCCATCCTCTCGCTGGTCGCCTGGGTATACCTGCCCATGGTCGCCACCGGCGTCGCGAGCCTGCTCGACTGGGACCTCACCACGCCGGCCCGCTTCGTCGGCCTGGCCAACTACCGTCACCTGTTCGCCGACCACGACTTCCGCAGCGCGGTCTGGCAGACCGGATGGTATGTGATCGTGATGCTGCCGCTGGCCACGGTGGTGCCGCTCGCCCTGGCCATCACCCTGTGGCTGCGGCCCGGAAGGGTGTCGCGCGTCTACCGCGCGCTGCTGTTCCTGCCGGTGGTGCTGGCGCCCGCAGCCAACGCGGTCTCCTGGCAGTTCATCCTCAACCCGCTGCAGGGGGTCACGAACGCCGCTCTCACCGGCCTCGGGCTGCCCGGTCCGGGCTGGTTGAACGACCCGTCGTGGGCACCTCTGGTCATCGTGGCCATCACCGCAGGAAAGATCATCGGCCTCAACACGCTGCTCTTCTCCGCATCTCTGTCGACGATCGACCAGTCCTCCATCGAGGTGGCCCGGGTCGAGGGCGCCACGAGCTGGGAGATCGTCCGCTACGTCGTCGTGCCCCAGCTCATCCGGCCCGTCGCCCTGCTCGGGCTGCTGTGCGTGCTGCTGGCCGGCCAGTGGGTCTTCACCAACGTCGCCCTTGTGACCCAGGGCGGTCCAAACGGCTCCACCAACAACGTCTTCTACCAGCTCTACACCTACGCGTTCACGTTCTTCGACACTGGTATCGCGGCGGCGGCCGCGGTAGTGATCACTGTGGGTGTCGCCGCCGGCTACGTGATGGTGCGGTTGGTGACCGGACGGATCCGGCGCGCCGGCGCGCCGGCGGCCGGGTGAGCGCGATGCGGCGCTCCGGTACCCGCCTGCGGGGCGGGGCCACCACGCTCGCCCGGCACGGGGCTGTGCTGATCGTCATCGCGGGGCTGTTGTTCCCGCTGTTCTGGGTGGCGATCACGTCGCTGCGGCCGGCGAACGACCTGTTCTCCACCCGCCCGATCCCGTGGCCGATGTCGACGGAGAACTACCGGGACGCGCTGTTCCGGTTTCCGATCGGGATGATGCTGCTGAATACAGTGATCATGGCGGTCGGTGCCACCCTGCTACAGCTGGCGGTGGCCATCGGCGCGGCGTACGCGCTGGTGCGCTTCCGGCCGCGCTGGGCCAGCGCCGTGGTGCTGCTGGCGGGCGCGGCGGTGGTCATCCCGCCACAGGCGTTGATCATCCCCCAGTTTCTGGCCGCCAGTCACCTCGGTTGGCGCAACAGCTACGTCGGGCTGATCGTCCCGCAGCTCGCGGCGTGCGGCCTGCCGATCCTGTTGCTGCGGGAGTACCTGGCCGCCATCCCCACCAGCCTGATCGAGGCTTCGGTGGTGGAGGGCGCCCGGCCCGCGGAGACGCTGCGCCTGGTCGTTCTGCCGCTGCTGAGACCGGCGCTCGCCGCCGTGTCGATCCTGGTCTTCATCAACACCTGGAACGAGTACCTGTGGCCGACGCTGATCGCGCCCAAGGCGAACAGAACGACCATCCAGGCCGGGCTTCAGCTACTCGGGAACCAGGAGGGACCGACCTCCGGAGCACTGCTCGCGGCCGCGATGGTCACGACTGTTCCCGTCGTCGCGGTCTACGCGTTTGCCTCGCGGCGCATCACCGACGCCTTCCTCCAATCGGGGATCAAATGATGAACGCAGTGAAGACATCCGAGCCCGCGGTGCCTGGGCGGGCATCGGTCCCCGCGCCTGCCCAGGCGGAACCGGCCGCCACGGCCGCCACGGCTGCGGCCGCCACGGCCGCGGTCGCCGCCTCTGGCGGCATCGAGCTGCGCTCGGTGCGCAAGTCGTACGGTTCCCAGCTGGCGGCAGACCTGCCCGCTCTGTCCATCCCGGCGGGCTCCTTCACGGTGCTCGTCGGCCCGTCCGGCTGCGGCAAGTCGACGCTGCTGCGGATGATCGCCGGCCTTGAGACGCCGGAGGCCGGGCAGATCCACATCGACGGGCAGGACGTCACCTCCGTCGGGCCCGGCGAGCGGGGCGTGGCGATCGTGTTCCAGGACTTCGCCCTGTACCCGCACATGACGGTGGCCCGCAACATCGGCTTCGGGCTGACGCTCGAGGCGAAGCACGCCGGCCGCAACGCGCTGCCGCGAGCGGAGATCTCCCGGCGGGTGGGCGAGATGTGTGACCTTCTCGGGTTGGGTGACAAACTCGGCCGCAGGCCCCGCGAGCTCTCCGGCGGAGAACGACAGCGGGTGGCCCTGGCGCGAGCCCTGGTCCGCCGCAAGCCCGTACTGCTGCTCGACGAACCGCTGTCCAACCTCGACGCCGGCCTGCGGGCGCAGGCGCGGGCCGAGCTCATCCGGCTGCACCGCGAGGTGGCGGGAACCTTCGTCCTGGTCACCCACGACCAGGTTGAGGCGCTGTCCCTGGGAACTCGGGTGGTGATCCTCAACGCGGGCCGGCTGGAACAGGTCGGCACGCCGGAGGAGATCTGGAGCCGCCCGGCGAACCGGTTCGTCGCCCGGTTCCTCGGCAGCCCCGCCATGAACATCCTGCCGGATTCCCCGGGCGCGGGCCTGGACGACCAGGGCCGGCTGCTGGGCTGGCGCCCGGCCGACGGGATCGCCCTGGACGGCACCGCCTCGCCCGCCGCGCCCGCCCCGGTGGGGCCGGGCGAGGTGTTCGAGGGCACGGTCGATGTCATCGAATTCGTCGGGGACCGACGGGTCGCCCACTGCGTGAGCGACCGCGGGCCGTGGTGCGTCGAGTTCCCGGCGGCCACCCCGGCCGCGGTCGGCCAACGTATGCGCGTACTGGTGCCCGCGCAGTCCCTGCACCATTTCGACACGCAGACAGGAGTGAGGCTGTGACGAGCACGCCGGCGCTGGCCGCAACCGTGTCCACACCGTTCTCCGCGTTCCACCCGTTCGCGGGCGAGAACCCCGACTACGACCGCCTGCGCGGGGTTCTCCAGAGTTCCGTCCCCTTCAACAGCCTCGTCGACCTGACCATCGCCGAGGTCAGTCCGACCGCCGGCCGGGTCGAGATCGTCTACCGGAGGGACCTGACCAACTCCGTCGGCACCCTGCACGCGGGTGTGCTGTTCCTGGCGGCCGACATGGCGGGCTCGGCGGCCTTCGTCGGCGCAACCGCTCACCGGCTGCGGGGGCTGACCATGTTCTTCCTCAGGAACTGCCGGATCGACTTCCTGAAGCCCGGCGCCGGCGACGTGTCGGTGGCGGTCGTGATGGACGAGCGGATCCTGTCCGCCGCGCTGACCGATCCCGGCGCGCTGCGAATCACCTGTGACGCCAAGGCCTACCTGCGCGACAGCGAGGGGAGCCTGATCGGGAAGGCGTACCTCGAGTTCGCCTGCGCCTTCGACGCCGTCGGTGCCGAGGACGAGGGTCCGGCGGGCCATGTCCAGCGCTGAGCAGGGTTCCGCCCCGGAGGCCGAGCCCGAGCCCGAGGCGGTCGACCTCGCCGAGGCGGGGAGCATCTGGCCCTTCCTCGACCGGGGCCGCGTCCACCACGGCGATCGGCCCGCCATCCGCTACCGGGCCGACCGGGGCTGGGAGGCCGTGAGCCACCGGGGGCTCGCCGAGTTGGTCGACCGGTTCGCCGCGCGGCTACGAGGCCACGGCATCGGGCATGGCGACCGGCTGGCGCTGATGGGCGACAGCAGCCTGGACTGGATCGTCGCTGACTTCGCGGCCCTGAGCATCGGTGCCGTCGTGGTGCCGATCTACCCGACCAGCTCGGCCAACCAGGTCGAGCACATCGTGCGGACCACCACGCCGGCCGTGGGCGTCGCCGACAACCCGCAGCGGTACGCCCTGCTGCGCGATGCCGGCGTGGGCATGGTCATCGTCGACCCGACGGCGGCGCCACGGCCGGCACCGACGCGCTCCGGTGCGCTGCCCGAAGCCGCCGCCGGCGACGACGGCCCCGGCCGTCCGGTGACCGCCGGGGACGTGGCCACCATCGTCTTCACCAGCGGCACCACCGGAGAACCCAAGGGCTGTGTGCTCACCCACCGCAATGTCTACTGCGGGACGGCGAATGTCGCCGCGGCGCTGCCCGAGCTCTTCTCGCCGCTGGACGGAACAGCCCCCCGCACGGTCATCGCCCTGCCGCTGTCCCACATGTACGGCCGCTCGACGCTGCTGGCGACCCTGCTCGCCGGCGGCGAGGCGGTGGTGGTCCGACAGCCGGCCGAAATGCTCGACGCGATGGGCCACCGGCCGCCGACCTTCCTCGCGCTCACCCCCTACCTGCTGGAGAAGCTCGATCGTGCGGTGCTGGACGACGAGCGGGAGGGCCACGGCGACGCGGCCTGGGCGATGGGCGCGCTGGCCTACGTCATCTGCGGCGGGGCGTCGCTGGCGCCCGAGCAGCAGGAGTCGTTCCGCAGTCGCGGGATCGCCGTCCTCGGCGCCTACGGGATGACGGAGTCAGCATCCGCCGCCGCGATCAACCGGGCGACCGACAACCGGATCGGCACGGTCGGCCGCCCGAACCCGGGGACGTCCATCGTCGTTGACGACGCAGGCGAGTTGATCATAACGGGCGGCAACGTGTCGCCCGGCTACTGGGGTGAGACGGATCCTGCCCGGTGCGGGCCCGGACCGTTCTCGGTCCGTACCGGCGATCTCGGGGTCGTCGACGACGACGGCTTCATCCGGATCACCGGCCGCCGCAAGGACATCCTGGTCACGTCGTCGGGCAAGAACGTCGCGCCCGCGCCGCTCGAGGATCGGCTGCGTGCCGACCCGTTGATCACCCAGTGCATCGTCGTCGGCGACCAGCGGCCGTACGTGACCGCGCTGATCGCCGTGGACGCCGCCGAGGCGGTCCGGCGGCGACTGTCGCCCACCGACGTCGAGGCCTGGGTCCAGCGTGCCGTCGACGCCGCGAACACCCTGGTGTCCAGGGCCGAATCGATCCGCCGGTGGCGGCTCCTCCCCGGCGAACTCGGCGTTTCCACCGGCCACCTCACCAGCTCGGGAAAGCTCATCCGAACCAAGGTTCTGCTCGACCTCGCCACCGAGATCGACTCTCTGTATCGCTGACCGGTCTGTATCGCTGACCGCGCCGTCTCGCTGACCGCGCCGTCTCGACCGCCCGTCTCGCCGCGGCGGAGCGACATCGCGGCCGCCACATCCGCGTCAAGGAGGACGTCATCATGGCAGTCGGAGTCTCCAACGCCCCTTTCTCACCGGTGGGTCCCGACGAAATACCAGAGGCGACCGTCACACCGGAGGAGTTCGGTGATGACGGGTACAGCCTGGCCTGCATCCGAGTGGCCCGCCGGCTGGGCCCGATCTACCGCTGGCGTATCAGAGACGACTACGCCCCGCTGCTCATCTCCTCCCAGGAACTGGCCGCCGACGTCTGCGACGACACGCGCTTCGGTAAGGACCTGGGCGCGGGGCTGCGCTTCGCGCGGGACTACATCGGGGACGGACTGTTCACCGCCTACACGGAGGAGGAGAACTGGCGGAAAGCCCACACCATCCTGCGGCCCGCGTTCGCGGTCGACGGCCTCCGCAGCTACCACGCGTTCATGCTCCGCGCGGCCCGCAGGCTGCTCGACCGGTGGGATCAGTCGGCTGGCGCGGGTACGGCCGGCGCGACCCCGGTCGATGTCCCGGGCGATCTGACCAGGATGACGCTGGACACCATCGGCCTGGCGGGATTCGGCTACGACCTCGACTCGTTCACCCGCGATGAGCCGCATCCGTTCGTCAGCGCGATGAACGGTGCTCTGACCTACAGCCGTCTGCAGGTGGGCTGGGGTCCGGGCGAGGAGGACCCGGTCCTGACCAGGCAGTACGAGGCGGACTGCGCGACCATGGCCCGGATCGTCGATGACGTGATCGAGACGCGGAAGGCCGCGCCGTCCACCGGCCCGAAGGACCTGCTCGACCTCATGCTGACCTCGCCGTACTCGCAGACCGGGGAGCTGCTCGACAGTCTGAACGTCCGTTACCAGGTGATCAGTTTTCTCATCGCCGGCCACGAGACGACGTCCGGGCTGCTGTCGTTCGCGCTCTACTATCTGATGAAGAATCCGGAGACGCTGCATCTGGCCCAGCGAGAGGTCGACGGTGCCTTCGGCGACGACCCGAATCCCGAACCGACGTTCGCCGAGGTCCGGAAGCTGACCTACATTCGGCAGATCCTCCAGGAGGCGCTGCGGCTGTGGCCGACGGCCCCGTCGTTCGACCGGCGCCCGCTACGCGACACCCTGCTGGTCGGCCGGTACCCGGTACGGGCCGGCGAGACGATCAGCGTGGTGACCGCCATGCTGCACCGCGACCCGGTGTGGGGTGACAACGTCGAGCTGTTCGACCCCAGCCGGTTCAGCCGCGAGCAGACGGCCCTGCGCCCGCCGCACTCGTACAAGCCGTTCGGTACCGGGCAGCGGTCCTGCATCGGGCAGCAGTTCGCCCTGCACGAAGGCGCGTTGATGCTGGCCCTGCTCGTCCACCGGTACCGCCTGCTTGATCAGGCCGACTACTCGCTCGATGTGCGCCAGACGCTGACCCTCAAGCCGGCGCACCTCACGATGGCGTTGGCGCGCCGGTCGTCCGCCGACCGCGAGCGGTGGACGACCAGCGCGTCCGCGCAGTGACCAGCGGCGGCAGAGACAGTGGCAGGTAATCGCGGAAGGCATCACCAGGCGATCGGTCCGGACTGACCGACCGAGTAATGAGAGGAGGCTGGCGTGACCGTCGTATCCGATCGAGCAGTTCACGATTCCCGCGAGGACGAACTGGTTCGCGGGGCCGGAGTGCCGGTGAACCGGCTGCGAGAAGCGACCGGCGAGCTCACCGCATTGCGCGGCGTAATACGCGGCGGCATGGACCACGAAGCCGCGGCCGCGCAGCGGAAGAAAGGCAAGTGGACGGCGCGGGAACGCATCGACTATCTCTTCGACGACGGCACCTTCAACGAGGTGGAAATGTTGCGCCGGCACCGGGCCAGCGGGTTCGGAATCGAGCGCAGAAGGCCGCACACCGACGGTGTGATCACTGGTTGGGGGGCGATCGGCGGCCGCACCGTCTTCGTCTACGCCCACGACTTCCAGGTCTTTGGTGGCGCGCTCGGCGAGGCGCACGCCGAGAAGATCGGCAAGGTGATGGACATGGCCGCGGCCGCCGGTGTCCCGATCATCGGACTGTGCGACGGCGCCGGCGCGCGGATCCAGGAGGGCGTCACGGCGCTCGCCGGGTACGGCGGTATATTTCAGCGGATCACCCGGAACTCCGGTGTCATCCCACAGATCAGCGTCATTCTTGGTCCGTGCGCCGGCGGCGCGGCGTACTCGCCGGCGCTGACGGACTTCGTCTTCATGGTGCGCGGGATATCGCAGATGTTCATCACCGGCCCGGACGTCGTGCAGGCGGTTACCGGGGAGACCGTCAGCCACGAGGGGCTCGGCGGCGCCGACGTCCACGCCACCCTGTCCGGGGTGGCGGCCGGCGCCTACGACGACGAGCCCACGTGCCTCGACAACGTCCGGCATCTGATGTCCCTGCTACCGGCGAACAATCATGAACTGCCGCCGACCGTGGCCACCGCCGATCCCGCCGACCGCCAGACCACCCGCCTGCTGGACGTGGTGCCCGCCGAGGGATATCGCTCCTACGACATGCGGACGGTGGTCCAGGAAGTCGTCGATGACGGCGACTACTTCGAAATCCACGAGACCTGGGCGCCGAACGTCGTGTGCGCCCTGGCCCGGCTGGACGGATCCACGGTCGGAATTGTCGCGAACCAGCCGGCGGCGTTCGCGGGAGCGTTGGACATCCACGCGAGCGAGAAAGCCGCCCGGTTCGTACAGACCTGCGACGCCTTCAATATTCCGCTGGTCACCCTGGTCGACGTCCCGGGCTTCCTGCCCGGTATCGCGCAGGAGCATCAGGGGATCATCCGACACGGAGCCAAGCTGCTGTACGCCTACTGCAACGCGACGGTGCCTCGGGTCCAGGTGATCCTGCGCAAGGCCTACGGCGGGGCCTACATCGTGATGGACTCGCGTTCGGTGGGCGCCGATCTGTCGCTGGCATGGCCGACAAACGAGATCGCGGTGATGGGTGCCGAAGGTGCCGCCAACATCATCTTCCGGCGGGACATCGCGTCCGCCGACGATCCCGACGCACGGAGGGCCCAACGCATCACCGAGTACCGCGAGGAGCTGATGCATCCGTACTACGCGGCCGAGCGGGGCCTGGTCGACGACATCATCAGTCCCGCGGAAACCCGACAGGCCCTGATCAGATCGCTCGCCATGCTGCGGCACAAGCATCAGCCGCTGCCGGTACGCAAGCACGGAAACCAGCCCCAGTGAATGGTCCCGAGGTGACGGCGCTGCGAATCGTCCGGGGTGATCCGGACGCGAGTGACATCGCCGCCCTGTTGGTGGTGCTCCGCTACTGCCGCACGCGCGGGCCGAACCCCCGTACGACCAGCGGCCGGCCGGCGTGGACAGCTCCGGGATTCCGCCGGACCGCTGGCGTTTCCTGGATGGACCGATAGCCTCTCGACCGGTCCTTGCCCGTCGGGAGCCGCCGGGCAGGGCGTGAGCCGGCCTCACGGCATGGCCCTGTACACGTGACCAGCTACGCCACCGACCCGAGGATAGAAGAACCAGATGAATGAGATTGGCGCGTCGGGCTGTCTTAATGTTCTGATATGACCGCCATAGAGAAAGAACCTCGTTGGATCAATCTCGTCGGCGCGCACAACGTCCGAGATCTGGGCGGGTTGCCTGCGGCCGGGGGCACCGTACGTCCGCGGGTGCTGCTGCGCGGCGACAACCTCGACGCGCTGACCGCCGAGGACATCGCGCTGCTGCGGGACGACGTCGGCCTGCGCGGTGTCGTGGATCTGCGCGCGCCGTTCGAGAATCCCCGCGCGGCCGCATGGTTCCCGGAGGTCGGCATCGCCTGGCTGCACGAACCTCTGATTGACCTCTCCGCTCTGACCGATCCGGCGGCGTTGCGCTACCGGGTCGGCGACAAGCTCGCTGCGTTGTACGCCTCGATGCTTGAGTCGGCCGGCACCGGCCTGGTCCGCATTCTGCGGTTCCTGGTCTCGAGCGGGCGCACTCCCGCGCTGGTGCACTGCGCGGCCGGTAAGGACCGCACCGGTGTCATCGCGGCGGTTCTGCTCGCTGCCGCCGGCGTCGAGAGGGCCGCGATCCTCGCCGACTATCTGGCTACCGAGCAGCGGATCAATTTGGTCAGGGCGGCGCTGGACCGCCGCCCTGAATACGCGCACCTGCGTGTCGCGGGCTCGCCTGACCGCGGATTCGGGGGCGCTCCCGCCCTGGACCCGCGGGCCATCGGCACCGTGTTGGATCTCCTTGACGACACCGCCGGGGGCGCCGCGGGATTCCTCCTCGCCAACGGCGCGCACACCGAACAGATCGCCTGCTGGCGCGAGATGCTCATTGAGCCCGGTGCGGGCTCGGCCACGGAGTGCGGTGTGACGAGTTGACCGTCACATCGATCCCGTGCGTCGGCCTACGTAGACCGCGCAAGCGCCCGTCCGAGCCGTCCCGGACATCCGGGGCCGTCGTCATCATGCCAGCCCTGGTGGTTGCTGCGTCGACGCCGGATGGGCGGTGAGGAGCGCCGCGGTGCGGGCAGCGGTGTCGTGAGCCCAGCGGCCGGTGGTGAGAACGCCAAGTGCCGCGATGGCCAACCCGAGGCAGATCATGATCCACCAGGGGGCGGCGCTGGTCGGGTCGATGGTCGCCGTCCCTGGACCACCCGCGACGTGGTTCGCGGCCACCGAACCGAAGACGGCGACGCCAAGCGACAGGCCGAGCTGTCGGCTGGTACCGGCGAGGGCCCCCGCGACGCCGGCCTGGGTGAGCGGCAGCCCGGAGACGGCGATGTTCGTGGTTGGGGCACTGACCATCCCGAATCCGGCGCCGAACAGCACGTACGCGCAGATGACCGGTGCGAGGCCCGGGTTGGTGCCCAGGAAGGAAAGAAGGATGACGCCGCTGGCTGGTATCGCGATCCCGGCGAGGACAAGGGCGGGGCGGGGGCCGTGGCGGGCCACCAGTCGCCCGGAGATCGGCGACGTCGCTGCGGCGATCGCTGCCATCGGGAGGGTGAGCAGGCCGGCGTGGATGGCTGAGTAGCCCCGCACCGCCTGGAGATAAAGAGTGTTCAGAAAGAGGAATCCGCCCATCGCCGCGTAGCCGCAGACCGCGATGGCGGTGGCCCCGGAGAACGGTGCGCTGCGAAAGAACCGCAGATCGAGCAGCGGGTCCGCACGCCGCTTTTCGCACCAGACCAGCCCGGCCAGGGCCAGCGCGGCGACGAGGAACGCGGCGGCCGTCCGCGGGGCGGTCCAGCCGGCGCCCGGCGCCTCGATGATCGCGAACACGAGGGTGACGAAGGTGATGGCAACGAGAGCCTGACCCGCGGGATCGAACCGGCGGGCCCGCGGCGCCCTCGACTCGGGCACATACCGGCCGCTGAGGACCACCGCGAGGACTCCGACCGGTACGTTGATCCAGAAGATCGACCGCCAGCCGACCGTGTCGATCAGTAGTCCGCCGAGCACCGGCCCCAGCGCGAGGCTGAGCCCGACCACCGCGGCCCACAGGCCGATTGCGCGGGCCCGCTCCCGACGGTCGGTGAAGGTGTTCGTGATGATTGCCAGGGCGACGGGGTTGAGCATTGACCCGCCGACCGCCTGGATCATCCGGAAGGCGATCAGCCAGCCGAGCCCAGGCGCGAGGCTGCACAGCAGGGATCCCACGGAGAACAGCGTCAGACCGGTCCGGAAGACGCGCCGTCGCCCGAACCGGTCGCCCATCGAGCCGGCAAGGAGTAACAGGCTTGCCAGCACCAGGCTGTAGGCGTCGACCGTCCACTGCAGCCTGGCGTCGGTGGCGTGCAGGTCGCTTCTGATCGACGGCAGGCCGACGTTGAGGATCGTCGCATCCATCGCGACGACGAAGACGCTCAGACAGCAAGTCGCCAGCACCACCTGCCGCCGGCGGGCCGGCAGCCCACTCGACGTCACATGGTCAGGACCACGTGTGGTTTCCATGCCGGGTAGCTTCGAAGTCGATGTCATCGGCGCTCCTCATGCATCGCGGCGGGCGGCGTCAGCACCGCTGCGCCCCAGGCTGGGCAGATCTGGCGTCCCTCGGGTCGGCGCCGAACCGACGGCACCTGTGCCCCGCACGCTGGCTGGCCCGGCGGCGGCTACGGTCGCAGGCCGATCAGTCGCCGGGTCAGCCGCTCGTAGGCCGGCCAGGGGAGCAGGGCGTGCAGCGCGAGCTTGATCCAGGCGTCGGTGCCGACCGGATGGCGCAGGCGCCGGCGCTGCCGGGCGGCCAGGGTCGCGACCAGGTCCGCGACCTCGTCGGGGTCGCGCAGGTGATGGGCGATGTACTCGCTGTAGAACGCGCGCAGCCGGACGAAGTCGTCCGCATAGGGCGACTCGACGGGGACGGGCGCGTGCAGCAGCGGCGTGTCGTAGATGCGCGTCCGGTAGGAGCCCGGTTCGACCAGCGCGACGTCGATGCCCGAATGTCGCAGTTCCAGTCGCAGGGTCTCGGCGTACCCCTCGAGGGCGAACTTCGAGGCGCAGTAGACGCCGAGCAGTGGCGTCGGCGCCCGCCCGCCGACGCTGGAGACCATCACCACCCGGCCCCGGCCCTGTGCCCGCATCGTGGGCAGGACGGCGTTGGTCACCGCGACCTGGCCGAACAGGTTGGTCTCGAACACCGATCGCCACTGCGCCAGCGGTGCCTCCTCGACGAAGTTCGGCGGCGCCGTCCCCGCGTTGTTGACCAGCACGTCGATGCGGCCGGTCGCGGCCAGGACGGCGGCGACGGCCTCGTCGATCGTCCGCTGGTCGGTCACGTCCAGCCGAAGCACCGTGACGTGCTCGTCGGTGACCTCGTCGAGCGCGGCGCGGCGGCCCAGGTCGCGCAGGGTGGCGACGACGTGGAACCCCCGCCGGACCAGCGCCGGGACGCAGCGCACGCCGATGCCGCTCGAACACCCGGTGACCAGGGCCACCGGCCGAGATGCCGGCCGGGCGACGGGCCGGGCGACCGTCGCGGGCAGAGACGGGGAATCCGGTGACTGGGAATCCATGGTGCCCCTCGCTCGGACCGGCCCGCGGCGGGCCGGGCGGTGTCAGAAGCCGTGGATCGTCCGGAGTTCGGCCAGCGCGTCGACGAAACCGTCGAGCTGCTCGTCGGACAGCCGATCGTTCACGAGCAGGCGGATCACCGCCTCGTTCTTCCGGACCGCCGGATAGGCGAACATCGGCACCAGGTAGCCGCGCTCAAGAAAGTCCCGACGCACCCGTACAGCCGTCTCGTTGGAACCGACGGCGATCGAGGTGACGAAGGTCGGCGTGGGATTGATGGAGCACCCGATCGCGGCCAGACGTCCGCGCAGGCGGTCGATCCGGTCGAGATAGCGCTCCATCACCGACGGGTCGCGTCGCATCCGCTCGAGCACGTGCGTGATGGCCCGGGCGGTCGGCGGCTGGATGTTCGTCGTGAAAATCGACGTGCCCGACAGGAAACGGAAGGCGTCAATGGCGTCCGCCGGCCCGGCGATGGCACCACCGGAAAGACCGACGGCCTTTCCGAACGACACCATCCGGAAGGTGGCGCGGCGCAGCGCCTCGTATTCTGCTGCGAACCGGTGGCCTCCGTTTCCGTAGGCCATGAACCCGTTGGCGTCGTCGACGAAACTGATCGCCCCGAACTCCTCGCAGGCGTCCAGGATCGCACCCACCGGCGCCATCGAGCCGTCGGCCGAGTAGACCGTCTCGAAACCGACCACGACCCGCCGGTCGCCAAGCTCGGCCAGCAGCGTTCGCAGCGCCGCGATGTCGTTGTGCGGGAAGGCAAACAGGTTGCGTCCGTACTTGAACCCGTCGGCGGCCTTCCACATGCTCCAGTGGCTGTCCCAGTCGAGCACCAGGACCATGTCGGCGTTGTTCACCCCGGGTTCGCCGGCGAACGAGAACCGGGCCTTCATCGCGTGGACGAAACCGAGGTTGGCCAACAGGCCGGTGGCGAAGGTGAGCGCCTTGTCCTGGCCGGTGATCTCGGCCACGAGCGTCTCGAGCTCCAGGTGCGGCCGGGAGAGGCCCTGGACCAGCCGCGAACCGCCGACGACCAGGCCGTACTCGGCCGCCGCGGTGGCGAAGACCCGGCGGACCTCCGGGTCGTGCTGCCAGCCCAGGATGCCGATGCCGGCGAAGTTGACCATAGGGCGGCCGTCGACGCTGATGACCGCGTCGTTGACCCCGTCCAGCTCAGGGGTGTCGATGAACTCGCCGGTCTGTCGGGTTCGCGTGATCCATTCGGAGAAGCCCCAGCGAGACAGTGCCGCGTCTGTCGTCCCCGAGGGTGCCGTCGTGGTCATGATCTCCTCGGTTCGGTGTGGTGGGCGGTCAGACCAGAGTCGCGAGGCGGGCGTCGGCCTGTTCGGCGGTGACACCGAACTCGGCCAGGTCGTAACGGTGCGACCGCAGCCGGTCGTCCTCGGCGAGCACCTCGGCCATGGCGGCGCGGGCGGGCTCGGGCACCGGGCGGCCGAGCCGGGCGTAGATCCCGGCTACGACACCGTGGGGATCGGCGGTGAACTCGTCGAACTCCACGTCGTGGAAGTGGGCCTGGTCGTGGCGGGCGCGGTCCGCCGCGAAGCGGGTCAGGGCGCGCTCGGCCAGCTCCAGCAGGGCCGGGCCGATGGCGTCACCGTGGAAACTGGTGGACTTGCCCGCCGCAAGCCTGCTGACCATGCTGCAGGCCGAGCCGAGCACGGTGCTGGCCGGGCGGCGGTGGGTGTGCACGATCAGCGCGTCCGGATAGGTGGCCAGCAGGGCGTCCAGGCACAGCATGTGGCCGGAGTACTTGAGCACCCAGGTCCGACCGGGCGTGGACAGCCCGATCAGCTGCAGGTTGCGCAGGTGGCGCTCGTAGGCGGCGGTCCAGTCCTGCTCGGCCAGCCAGTTCGAGTAGGTCGGCACGTGCCCGGTGAACTCGAAGAAGGCCGACAGCATCGACTGGCGGGTCAGCAGCCAGCATTCCTCGACCTTCGCCGCGTCCCGGTTGTGGATACCGAGATAGCCCGGATTCCGCTCCAGGAATCCGTGGATCGCCCCCTGGACGCGCTGGAAGATCGGGTCGTTCGCCCAGTTCGGAAGCGGCGGGCGGGGCTGCGGGGCCGCGCCCAGCCACAGTTCCAGGCCCTGGTGGGCCGGATCGGCGGTCAATAGCCGGTGCAACGTGGTCGTGCCGGTGCGGGGCATGCCGACGATGAACACCGGCCGCACGACCGCAACCTCGGCGTACTCCGGATAGCGCCGCCAGCCAGCCTCGCTGAACAGCCGGGCCACCAGAATGTCGCGCAACTCGTCGCGGGCCATCGTGACGCCGAGCGGAGTGAGGTCGGCCTCGTCCTGGTAGGCGGCCAGGATGACGTCAAGCCCCTCGTGATAGTCGGGTGGGCCGAAATCGGTGAACCCGGTCAGGGCCGTGGCGGCGGCGTGAATGTCATTGACTGTTCCGATCGTGTCCACTTCGGACGCTCCCGTTATTCGCCGGTGGCCGTTCCTCGAAAAGCGACGATCAGTCACGGGCCATGTTCGCAGGCGCCGAGAACGCAGGCAACCAGTGCGTCGAACCGATTTTTAGCCACGATGGACCAATGGATTGTGCTCAAATGCCACCGGACGGGCCTGCGTGTCACTGTATTCTCCGGGATCCGGCGCTGGCTCACTCAGGGTGGTCGGCCCTGGCGGACCACACCGCCCGACGCGGGGAGCCCAAACGGCTACGGCACAGGCTGTTCACCATCGCCGGGCGGATCGCCCGCCACGCACGACGAAGTGCCGTCGTCCCCGCTCGCCGCCGATCGCCCGTGTCTGTCTCGGATGGGCCCGCCGCTTATGGCCAGCGAATCAGCGACTCAGGACACTGGCGGCCGGGTCGCTGAACACCGCCCGCCCGACGACGAACAGTCCGCGCTGCGGAATGGCGAAATCGCGAAGGAATGCCTGGGCGGGAATCGGTCCCGGTTCGCCGAGGTGTACACCGCGGACCGTCGCGGTGCTGTCGGTCACGACCCACAGGCGCAACGGGTTGGCCGCGAATCGCTGCCCGTCCGGTGCGAGACCGGTCAGCCGTACCTGGCCCGGCCCGAGCGCGGCGCCGGCGAGCCGCGACATGACCTCGAGCAGCGGGCGGGAACGCCAGGCGCGATCCGGCAGGGCGGAACCGAGGGTGCTGAACAGCCGGGTCACCGGTGTCGCCGCGACCGTCACCGTCCAGTCGAGATCGCCGTCGCCGGCGGTGACGCGCAACGTCCGCGGACCCGCCCAGTCGAGGTGGATCGGGCCCTCGCGCACATCGTCGACGGCCGAGCCGAAGTAGCGGGTACAGGCCAGCTCGGCGGGCTGGTCCTGGTAGAAGGTCCAGCGGCCGTCGGGGTCGCGATGCCAGACCGACCGATAGCCGGGGCCGACCGAGGACTCCGGAAACCGGCGCAGACCGAGGACGTGCCCGGAACGGAACGGAAGGCCCATGACCCCGTAGCCCGCGAACCGATCCTCGCCCGCCGGAGGCCGCGGATCCTGCTGACCCACCGTGTTCGTCCGGTCTGGCCGATCTTCCGTCCGGCGTTCGAGGTCGTCGACGACGTCGCGGGGTTCGCGCATGGCTGGACTCTGCCACGGCGCACGGCGGCCACGTGCGTCGTGACCAAATCGCGACAGCCTGCCGTCGAGGGGGCGCTGTCGGGTTCTGTCACGTCGGGTTTTGGACAGGGCGTCGACGAGGACCCGCAATTAAGATGATCCAACCGGGTACTGGGCTGCTCGGGAGCATGTGCGAAGCTGAGGCGACCTGGATTCGGCCGCCGGTGCCAGGACGCCGCCAGCCGCCAGCCGCCAGCCGCCGAGCAGGAGAAGTGATGAAGCGGATCGCTGAACTCGCCGTCCGTCGCCGATGGCTCGTCGTCGTCGGCTGGGTCGTCTTCGTCGTCGCGGCGCAGGGGATCGCCGGGGCGATGGGTGGGGCCTCGTACAAGGACACGTTCAGCCTCCCGCACACCGAGACCGCGTCCGTGGCGAAGCTGCTCGAGAACGCCGGCCTGAACAACCAGAACGGTGCCCCGGGCACGGTCGTTCTCAAGAACAGGACCGGGGCGTTCACGGCCCCGCCCCCGCAGCTCAAGCCGACCCTCGCCAAGGTGTGCACCTCCGGTAACCATGTGGCGCTGATCGCGACGCCGTGGGAGTCGATCGACTGTTCGAAGACCACCGCCGCCGCGCGGGGAAACCCGGGGCTGCTCAACAGGGCGCACGGCTCCACCACGGCGCTGGTCGCCATCACCTGGGAGAACGACCACTACGACGCCGAGCTGTTCAAGAACGTCTACGACCAGCTCAGGACCCTGCGCAGCGACGCGCTGCAGGTGGAGTTCACCGGTAACGCCTTCACCGGCATCGGGCAGAGCGACGGTTCGGGCTCGTCGGTGTTCATCGGGTTCGGGGCCGCGCTGATCATCCTGGCCCTGGTGTTCCGCACCGTCGCCGCCACGGTGCTGCCGCTGGCCAGCGCGGTGGTCGCGCTCGTCAGCGGCCTCGGCGTGATCTACATCCTCAGTCACGCCATCAACGTCTCCAACATCACCCCGTACCTGGCCGAGCTGATGGTGATCGGGGTCGGCGTCGACTACGCGCTGTTCATCGTCACGCGACATCGCCGCAATCTGCGGCGCGGCATGCCCGTCGGGGAGTCGATCGTGAACGCGATCAACACCTCCGGCCGGGCGGTGCTGTTCGCCGGTACGACCGTGTGCATCGCCATCCTCGGCCTCCTCGCGCTCGGGGTGAGCTTCTTCAACGGCATGGCGGTGGCGACCGCGCTCGCGGTCGGTTTCACCATGATCGCCTCACTCACGCTGCTGCCCGCGTTGCTCAGCCTGTTCGGGCTGAAGGTGCTGCCCCGCCGCCAGCGGGCGGCGGTGCGGGCCGGCGAGTTCATCGATGACCGTCCGGTGGGGTTCTGGGCCCGCTGGTCGCAGTTCGTCGCCCGGCGCCGCATCGCCGTCGCGGTCGTCTCCGGCGCGGTGATGGTCGCCATCGCCCTGCCGTTCTTCTCCCTGGAGCTGGGCGCCAGCGACCAGGGCAGCGATCCGAAGAGCTCCACCACCCGCGCCGGCTACGACCTGATCGCCTCCGACTTCGGTGTCGGCTACAACTCCGGGCTGGAAGCCGTGGTGAGCGGGCCCGGCGCTGCGGACCAGGCCTACCTGCAACGCGTGACGAAGACGCTGTCCGCCGTCCCGGGCGTCGACCCGGCCAGCCTGAGCACGGTTCCGCTGGCCAGGAACATCGCCTTCGTGACGTTCAAGACGACCACGTCACCGCAGTCGGAGAAGACCTACACGCTGGTCCGGCACCTGCGCTCGACCACCCTGCCGCCGCTGTACGACGGCACCGCCAACCACATCTACACCTTCGGTGACACGGCGATCAACGTCGACTTCGCCTCGGTGCTGGCCCGGAAGATGCCGCTGTTCATCGCGGTCGTGGTCGGTCTGTCGTTCATCCTGCTGCTCATCGCGTTCCGGAGCCTGGTCATCCCGTTGACCGCCGCGGTCATGAACCTGCTGGCCGCGGGTGGTTCGTTCGGTCTGGTCGTGGCGATCTTCCAGTACGGCTGGCTGTCGGACAGCATGGGCGCCGGTCCCGGCGGACCGATCGACGCCTGGATCCCGGTCATGCTGTTCGCCATCCTTTTCGGCCTGTCGATGGACTACCAGGTGTTCCTGGTCAGTCGCATGCATGAGGAATGGGTGCACACCCGTGACAACAGGCGGTCGGTGACCATCGGGCAGGCCGAGACCGGCGGCATCATCACCGCCGCCGCCCTCATCATGATTGCCGTCTTCCTCGGCTTCCTGGTCAGCCCGGGCCGCCCGATCAAGATCTTCGGCACCGGCCTCGCCGCCGCCGTGTTCCTCGACGCGTTCGTCCTCAGGACGATGCTCGTACCGTCGGTGATGCACATTGTCGGCAAGGCCAACTGGTACCTTCCGACGTGGCTGGAACGGATCACCCCGCACGTCTCGGTCGAACCGGCCGACGAGGCCGTCGCCCACCCCGCGGGCACCGGGGCAGGCTCCGGCTCCGTGGACGACGACCGACCCGACGACGAACGGGAACTGGCCCACCACTCCTGAGACGGGTCGACTCCCAGCCCGACCCCCGCCGGGTGATCAGTTGGCCGGACGGGTCAGGCCTGGGCCGGGAGCACGTGGTCGCCGACCCTGTCGGTCGAGAGGTCGAGCGAGCAGACGTAGGCGTCGTGCGTCTGGCACCTGAGCATGTCCGGCCGCTCGTACTCCTGCTGGCAGACGTGGCAGGTGAGGGTCTCCCCTGAGGGGTTGCCGTACTCGTCGTACATCGGCAGGTCGATGCCGTCGTCCGTGCGGCGCAGGTAGTACCTGCCCTTCGTGGCCACGGCCAGGACCGGCGGCAGGACGAGCGCGAGCACGATCGCCACGAGTGGGGAGTAGGGCTTGAGACCGGAGCCGAGGCCCCCGTAGAAGTCGATGATCGAGATACCGGCGGCCAGCAGCATCGAGCCGAACCCGACCGGGTTGACGGCGTAGAGCATGCCGCGGCGGAACTCGGGCTGCAGCGGCGAGATCTTGAGCAGGTACTTGTTGAACGTGATGTCGGAGGCGACCGCGACCACCCAGGCCATGCCGCAGTTGGCATAGAAGGCGAGGATCGTGTTCAGGAAGCTGAACATGTCGGCCTCCATCAGGATCAGCGCCACGAGCAGATTGAAGCCGAGAAAGACCAGCCGGCCGGGGTAGGTCCTGGTGATCCGGGTGAACGAGTTGGTCCAGGCCAGCGAGCCGGAGTAGGCGTTGGTGACGTTGATCTTCACCTGGCTGATCACGACGAGCGCGACGGCGAGGGCCAGCGCGGCCCAGTGCGGCAGGATGTCCTGGTAGATCTCCAGGAACTGGTGCACCGGCTGGTTGGCCACGCCCGCGCCGTCCGCGACGCCCGCGATGATGTAGACGGCGAGGAACATGCCGATGATCTGCTTGACGGCGCCGAAGACGACCCAGCCCGGGCCGGCCAGCACCATCGCGGTCCACCAGCGGCGCGAGTTCTCCGGCGTGCGTGGCGGCATGAAGCGCAGGTAGTCGATCTGCTCGGCGATCTGGGCGATCAGGGAGAGGCAGACGCCGGCGGCCAGGAAGACCGAGCCGAGGTCGAAGCCGCCCCTGCCGTCCTGCCCCCCGTAGTCGAAGAACCCGCTGATCGAGTCGGGGTGGCTGATCAGCAGGTAGGCGAACGGCAGCACCATCAGCACCAGCCACAGCGGTGTCGTCCAGAGCTGCAGCGTGGAGAGCAGTTTCATGCCGTAGACCACGAGCGGGAAGATGACGATCGTGGAGGTCGCGTAGCCGGCCCACAGCGGGATGTGCAGGCCCAGTTTCAGGCCCTGGGCCATGATCGAGCCCTCGAGGGCGAAGAAGATGAACGTGAAGGATGCGAAGATCACGTTCGAGACGACCGAGCCGTAGTAGCCGAAACCGCTGCCCCGGGTGATCAGATCGAGGTCCAGGTTGTAGCGGGCGGCGTAGTAGGCCAGGGGGAAGCCGGTCAGGAAGATCACGACGGCGAAGACGCCGATGCCCCACAGGGCGTTCGTCGTTCCGTAGGAGATGCCGATGTTGGCCCCGATGGCGAAGTCCGCGAGGTAGGCGATGCCACCGAGGGCCGAGATCGCGACCATGCCCGTGCCCCAGCGCCGGTAACTGCGCGGCGCGAACCGGAGCGTGTAGTCCTCCAGGGTCTCCTTCGCGGACCCGCTATCAAGCTGGTGGGTCCCTGGGTCGAGTTGGTGGGCTGCGGGTTCGTGCGGGGGACTGACGGTGCTCATCGCAGGCTGGCCTTTCTGCGGTCGCGGGTGGCGAGGACGCCGGACAAACGGGCGACGGGAGCGACGCTGACCCCTGCCGACCAGCCAACATCCGGCCGCTAAGCAACCGTTAAGCAACGGCCAAGCGTCCCGGCCACCGCCGGGCGCGGGCGGCCTCAGCCGAGCGCGCGCAGGGCGAGGGCGACGCGTTCGTGCTCGGCGACGATCTCCCGCACCAGTGGGCCCACCTCGCCGGCGGCACTGGTGTGGGTCTCGACCCGCTGGCACAACCGGGCCAGGTCGGTGGCCCCGAAGGTGGCGCCGAGGCTCTTCAGGTCATGCGCGGCGCGGTGCACCGCGCCGGGGTCGGAGCTGGCCGCGGACAGCGTGTCCACCAGCCTCGGCGCGTCGGTGAGGAAGTCGGTGATCAGGCCGGACAGGGTTGCCGCGTTCCCACCGAGAAGGTCACGCAGCCGCTCCAGCGCGCCCGGGTCCAGGACGGGCCGGCCGCCCGGCGGCCGGGCCCGAGCCAGCGCGGCGACGAGGTCGGGGGTTACCAGTGGTTTGGTGACGTAGTCGTCCATGCCTGCCGCCAGGCATGCCTCCCGCGCGCCGGCCTGCGCGTTGGCGGTGAGCGCGATGATCCAGGGCCCGCGGCCGCCACAGTGAGCCCGGATCTGGCGGGTGGCCTCCAGGCCGTCGATGTCGGGCATCTGGACGTCCATGAGCACGACGTCGTAGTGCCTGCGCCGGACCACCGCCACCGCCTCGGCGCCGCTGCTCACCAGATCGGCACGGTGGCCGAGTCCGCGGAGCTGAAGGAGCACGAGTCGCTGGTTCACGGCGTGATCGTCAGCCACCAGGAGCCGCAGGGCCGTGGTCATCGCGCGCCGCTGTGGGGCTGGGCGGATCGGCCGCGCCACCGTTGCCGCCGCCGCGGGCACGGTGACGGTCATGGTGGTGCCGGATCCGGGTGGGGAGGCAGCAGTGATCGTCCCGCCCATGAGGGTGGTCAGCCGGCGGCAGATGGCCAGGCCCAGCCCGGTCCCGCCGTAGCGCCGCGAGGTGGAGGTGTCGACCTGGGTGAACGGATCGAAGATCGACTCCAGGTGCTCGGGTGGGATGCCGATGCCGGTGTCGCGCACCGTGAAGCGCCACTCGTAGGTGCCTTCGGCGCCGCTCGGCGCCGCCCCGACGGTGACGGTCACCTCGCCTCGTTCGGTGAACTTCACCGCGTTGCTCAGCAGGTTGAGCAGGATCTGCCGGACCCGCGTCGGGTCGCCGACCATGGCCTGCGGGGTGCCGGGTTCGAGGGTGCAGGCCAGTTCGACGTCCTTGGCTCCGGCATCGGCCGAGACGAGATCGATGGCGGCCTGCACGCATTCGGCGACGTGGAACGGAACCTGTTCCAGGCCGAGGTGGCCAGCCTCGATCTTGGAGAAGTCGAGGATGTCGTTGATCAACAGGAGCAGTGCGTGGGCGCCGTCGTGGACGACCTCGGTGAGGTGCCGCTGGTCGGCGTCAAGACGGCTGTCCAGCAGCAGCCCCGACATGCCGATGACCGCGTTCATCGGGGTTCGGATCTCGTGGCTGATGGTGGCCAGGAAGGCGCTCTTGGCGGCGTTGGCGGTCTGGGCGGTGCAAGCGGCGTCGCGCAGGGCGTCGGCGGTGCGGAAGACCCGTTCGGTCATCTCGTTGTATCGCCTGGCCAGGGCACGCAGTTCGCCGACTCCGACGACCCGCGCCCGGACGTCGGCCTCGCCGGCGGCGATCCGGGCGGTGGCGGCGTCGAGCTCCGCGACCGGCCGGAGCACCGCCCGGCGGGTCACGGCGGCGAACACCGCCATCCCCGCGAGAAGCAGCAGCGCCGCCGCGATGGCGGCCGCGGACCAGTCCCGGGCCTGGTCCGTCGCCCGCGCGGTCTCCCGGGCCGTGCGGGTGTCGACGAGCGTGAGCACCCGCCCGATCGGCTGCATGATCTCGTCCTTGGCCCGCAGGTAGGACGAGTCGAACAGGATGTCCGTCGCCCGCTGCCGATGGGCCGCACCCCCCTGGGCGGCCAGGGCGAACGCGTGCTCCTCCACGGTGGCCAGGGCGTCCGAACGCGCCTTGGCCGTGGCGAGCAGGTCCAGCTCCGGGCGGGTGAACCCGGCCTGCGCGGCCAGCGTGGCGAAGGCGGCCGGGGGCCCGGGCGGCGTGGGCCGCCGGCCGGTGTCGGTCACGACGTCCCAGTAGATGTTGCCGTAGTTCTCCGGTCTCGGCGCCGTACCGTCCCGGATCTCCAGGATCTCCTGGAACCAGGCGCGGTAGCGCGGCTGACCGGTGACCACGTACGTCCGCGCCATCCGGGTCAGGTCGTCGGAGGTCTGCCGTAGTTCGTAGGCCAGACGTAGCGACTGCGACCGCCGGGCCTCGGCCGCGGCGGCCTGCCGGGTGCTGTGCTCGGCCTTCAGGCTGACCAGCAACAGCGCGGCCAGCAGGACCACGCCGATGCCGACGCCGCTACGGACCAGACCGCGCAGCGACATCGGCGAGGAGTTCACGGGTGTTCTGGCCCGGTGCCGATCCGCGCCTGGGAGACCTCGGCGCGAAGCGCGGCGATCTCGGTCCGCAGGGCGGTCTCCCGCTCAGCGGTCGAGCGTCTGGCCTGGAGGGAGGCGCGCAGCCGGGCCCGGAGCATCGTCGAGCTGTACGGCTTCGGCAGGTAGTCGATCGCACCCAGCTCGATGCAGCGCACCACGCTCTCCAGCTCCGGCACCGCCGACACCATGATCACACCGACGGCGGCCAGGGCGGGATCTGCCTTGATCTCGGTTAGAGTCGCGTAGCCGTCCAGCACCGGCATGAGCAGATCCAGCAGGACGATGTCGAACCCGCGCGGACCGTCATCGGCGGCCCGCAGCACCTCGAGAGCCCGGTGGCCGTTCTCGGCCGTCTCCACCTCGTGACCGAGTTCGGTCACCGCGGCCGCCAGGAGCGTGCGATTGATGGCGGTGTCATCGACCACCAGGACCCTGCCTGGCCGATCCGCGGACGGTGGCTGGTGGCCCGGCGTCGCCACCTGGGCCGTGGGGCCCGGCGTCGCCATCCGGGCCGTGGGGCCCGGCATCGCCACCTGGGCCGGGGCGGCGGGCCGCGTCAGCGGCGCGGGCGGCTGCCAGGCCAGGCCAGGGTCCTGCCGCAGGACCGCCTGTTCCAGTTCGCGCAGCCGGACGCCCGGCTCGAGCCCCAGCTCGTCGTCCAGCACCCGGCGGGTCTCGCGATAGGTGGCCAGCGCCTCCACCTGCCGCCCGCACCGGTACAGCCCGAGCATCAACTGCGCCCGGAGCCGCTCTCGCAGCGGGTGCCGGCGCACCCGCTGTTCCAGCTCGGCAACCAGCGCGGCGTGCCGGCCCAGGGCGAGTTCGGCGTCGATCCGGTCCTCGGCCGCGCCGAGGTGCAGTTCGGTCAGCCGGGCCACCGCGGCCCCGACGAACGGGGTGACCGGGACGTCGGCCAGTGCCGGGCCGCGCAGCATCCCCTCGGCGCGCAGCAGCACCCGCGCCGCCCGCTCGGGGTCCCCGGCGTCGAGAGCCTGCCGGCCGCGCACGACCAGGTCGGCGAAGGCGTGCGCGTCCACGGCATCGGGTTCGATGTCGAGCAGGTAGCCGGGCGACGCCGTGACCAGGACGGTCGCCGCCTCACCACGGGAACGCTCGGGTTCGAGGGCCCGGCGTAGCTGGGAGACGAAGACCTGCACCGTGGCCGCCGCCCGGGCCGGGGGCTGCTGCGGCCACAGGTCGTCGATGAGCTGATCGACCGAAACCACTCGGCGGACGCGGAGCAGGAGCGAGGCCAGGACGGCGCGCTGCTTGGGCCCGCCGACGTCCACCGGCTGACCGTCCCGGTACACCTCGACGCGGCCGAGCAGCCGGAACTCGAGGCATACCATCTGTCGATCGTCACAAGCCAGTATTCACGCCATGTAAGCGACAGATTATGTTCGCATGGCGGGTCCGCCGCGACGCGTAGGCTCCGCTCCGCCGAGACCGCCGACGATCACGTGGGTCACCATGCTGTGGGCGTCAGCGGGCCGGTACCTGGCGGGCGGCCTCGATGATCCGGGTGAGTGCGCCGTGCAGGTCCTGTAGATCGGTGACCTCGACGCCCAGCCGATCGACGACGGCGTGGGGGATCTTCAGTGCTTCCTGTCGCAACGCGCTGCCGGCCGGGGTGAGTTCGAGCGTCAGCAGGCGCTCGTCGGTGGCGGCCCGGCGCCGGGACACGTAGCCGGCCGACTCCAGCCGTTTGAGTAGTGGGGAGAGCGTGGCCGAGTCGAGGAGGAGGGCGGCGCCGAGGTCCTTCACCGAGCGTGGCGAGCGTTCCCAGAGGGCCAGCATCACCAGGTACTGGGGATGGGTGAGGCCGAGGGGCTCCAGCAGCGGCCGGTACACCCCGATCACCAGCCGGGACGCGACCGACAGGGCGAAGCACACCTGCCGGTCCAGCGCGAGGGGGTCCTCCCCGGGGTCCTCGCCGATACTCGCGTCGTCCTCGATCACGTGCCGGTCCCTCCCTTCGTGGCGTGCGTCATGCTCCAGGATACCCGGCACGTCGACGAAGCGATCGCGTACGATTCATATGTGCACGAAATAATCGGGCACCAGGGGTCGGCCGGCGACGCGACACGCGCGGCGGCCGATGAGGGAGGGCGACGGATGAAGCGTCAGGACAGCACCGTCGGCGCGGCAGGCTGCGCGGCGGGCGGGACGGCGGGCCGGCCCAGCCGCTTCTACCGTTTCCTGTTGAGTGTCATGGGGCCGGCGCAGCTCGGTTCGCTCGAGGCGCCGCCGCGCCCCGTGCCCCCGCGGGTGGACATCTGCCGGAGCTGCGGGCAGCCCCGGGACGCCCACGAGCTCGAGCGGCTTGCCGACCGCACCGCCTCGCGCTGCCCCGTGGGGCCCGCTCGGTCCTGATGTCCGGGAACCGTCCGGCCCGCTACGGAGACCGACAACCGGCCCAGAGACGCGCGGCGGTGCTGTTGAACACGTCTGTCGGTCAGGTCATAGCTTCGCGACGCGGGCCCGCACCTCCATCAGCGCGAAACCGAGAAGATTCAGGCCCGGCCAGGCGTTCGGCCGGCCTGATCGTTCGTCGTCGGCCGCCACACCGATTCCCCAGATCCGGTCCACCGGGCTCGCCTCAACCAGCGTCCGTTGACCGGTGTTCACAAGGAAGTCCCGCAATGCGGGATGCTGACCGAACTTAGCGATGTTGCCGCGCACGACGATGTTGTAGCGGGTGTCGGACCAGGTCTCCTCGTCGAAGTCGCGAACGTGGCGTCCCAGCGCCTTCGCCTCACCCGGGCTCGCAGCGACAAGCACGCGCTCGGCGACGGTCTCATCGCCGAACAATCGTGCCTTCTGCTCCATCATGAAATGCTCCGCGCTGCGGTAGACAGTGCCATCGACGGTGAACTCAATCGGCCACCACTGGCTGAGGCAGCCCTTCCCTATGCCGCCATCAGAGGCCGGTCGGTGACCCCAGAAGAACAGGAACTTCGGCAGATCGTCCGTCTCCTGGAGCCTGCGTAGGTCGTCCACCGACCGGGGCCACTCCACCGACCGGGGCCACACATCGAAATCCTGCATGCGATGAACTTGCCAGGTTCCAGCGACGCCAGCCAGTGCTTTCTGTTCGGATGCGGGCCCCACGGCTTCGTCGGACGATCCGGCAGTGGGTGCGCTCCTGCACGGGTCAAGCCGGGGGCGTCTGATCTTCGCTGGTGGTTCGGTTCACCGAGCGGCGCGTACCCGCTGTTCAACCCCGTGCCGATCGGGGGTGTGGCCGGTCTGCCAGACGGTGTGGGCGGCGGTCAGTTTGGTGGTGAGCTTGTCGAGGAGCGCGGCCTCGGCGGCGGGGGATTCGGTGTGGTTGGTGATCAGTTTGGTGTAGCGGACGGTGTCGACGATCGCTGACTTGACCCGCTCGTGGGCCAGATACGTCGCGAGGTCGGCGGTCCACTCGAGGGCGGCGTCGGCGGGGACGGCGGCGTGCCAGGCAACGCGGGCGGCGCCTTCTTCGTGGGGTTGGTAGGCCATCTTGTGGAGGTGGACGGCGAGGTCGTAGACGGGGTCGCCCCAGAGGGCGAGTTCCCAGTCGAGGAAGTAGGTCACCGCCGCATCGATGATCATGTTTTTGCGGTGGATGTCGGTGTGGAGGAGCCGGAACGGCCTGGGGGAGAGGGTCTGCCAGCGTTCGAGGATGGGCTCGAACGGGTCCGCGGGGAAGCCGAGGGAGTCGAACAGGTCGCCGAACTCGTCGCGGAACCGGGTATGCACGTCGATGGTGATGGCGGAGAGCCGATGAGCGAACGTCGCCGTGCCGCCGTCGGCGGGCCAGCCTGCTGGCAGCGTTGGTAGCTGCTCGAGGGGAACCTGGCCGAGCTGGCGGAACAGTTCACCGACATCGCGGATCACATGGTCTGGCACCCGCTTCCCCCGTGGCGCTACCGCGTCGAGTACGTCTCCGGTGATGAACTCGACCACCTGGTAGGCGGGGTCTGCGTTGGCGCGGAGCAGCCGCGGGACCCGACCGACCATGGGATTGATCGCTTGGACGACGGCGGCCTCGGGCCAGATCGTCAGATCCATGGTGTCCGCGCCGGGGATCGGGATCCGGACGACGACCGGGCCGTCCGGGGTCTCGACCCGCACGTTGTGGTTGTAGAAGCCGGCGCTTCGGTCGGTCCGGGCCAGAGCCACTCGGTAGAGCTCGTCGGGATTGCTGCTCGTGGCCGCGGGGGCCTCGTCGGCTGACGGGTTCGCGGGCTCGGGGAGGGTCATCGGGCTGCCTCGCCGAGGTCGAGCAGGTCACGGACGAACACGTCGATACGGCCCTTCACGTCGTCCAGTGTCGTGAGTGGCTGGATGGCGCGCTGGGCGTGCTGGCAGGCCTGCGTCACGTCTCCGTCCTCGATTCCCAGTTCCCGCAGCGCGATGCCGGCAGCCAGTATCAGCGTCGGGTACACCTCGGCGGCCTCCAACTCGCTCACCGCCCACTTCACGGATGTCCGGGCGAGGTCGAGCTGGCCGCGTCGGGCTTCCAGTGCCGCCCCGTACAGTCTGGCGCGGGCAAGTCCGGAACGGTAGCTGGCCCGGGTCAACGCTTCGACCGCGTCGCTGAAGGCGACCTCGGCGTGGTCAAGGCGGCCGAGCCGCAGTGATGCGACGGCGATGGCCGTGTGGCACTTGCCGAGTTCGTGCTGGGCGCCGATCTCGGTCTGGACCTCGATGGCAGCCCTCGCCTCGGTGAGTGCCGCCTCTGCGTCGGTGAAGGCGAGCAACTCGGCCCGGTTGGTTTTGATGTTGGCGTTGCCGAGGTAGGACCGGGCCGTCTGATAATAGGTCGCGGCCTCGTCGAGGAGGCGCCCAGACGTGGCGAAGTCGAAGGCGAACCGGTGGGCGAGGTGGCGTAGCCGGGCGACGTCCCCGCAGGCCTCGGGGTGGCGCCGCGCGGCGATGGCGTCGAGTTCGGTCGCGAACCGTTCGGCGTCGACGAAACGCCCCTGGCACATGTGCAGGTCGGCGGCCCATAGGCCCGCGCCCATCCGGGCGGTGTCGTCGCGGCCGCTCCAGACCTGGTGGTAGAGCGTCAGTGCCTCGGACGTGTGTCCGGCGATGCGGCGTGCCTGGCCGGCCGCGACGGCGAGTCGGGCGCTGACCGGGGTGCTGGTGTTCCATGTCTGGTCGGGCGTCAGCTCCAGCGCCTTGGTGGCCTCGCCGCTGCGCAGCACCGCCTCGACGCCGAGCACCCGGGCGGTCTGCGTCAGCTCGGGTGTGGCTTTGGCCGGGTTGTTGCGCAGGAACTCGCGCAGGTCGGCCAGTACCCCGTCGGCTGCGCTCTCGGAACCGCCGCGGACCGCGACTTCGACCAGGTCGAGCAGTTCCGTCCCGGTCACCTCTCCGATGGGAAGCGCGTGGAAGACCATCTCCCGGAACGCGATCGGGTCTGCCAACATCCGCCCGTACACTGTCCGGGAAGCCTCCTGGCCGGTGATGCCGCCGTCCTCGGGATCCTCGAAGGCCCGCCGTGTCCAGGCGTCGCGCAGGAGCCGGTGCAGCTCCAGCCGGGCCGGTTCCGACAGCCGGTCGCGCAGCGCCTCCGCCATGAGCTGATGGAAACGCAACTGCGCGCCCGCCGGGTAGACGAACGAGTACGACGAGATCGACTCCCAGGCCGTCACATGACCTGGTAACTGCAGCGCGGCCGTCAACGCCCGGAAGATCTCCAGATCGAAGATCCTCGCCACCCCGAGAATCTCGAGTGTCCGGACCTCGTCGGGACCGACGTGCTGGAGGAAGCGTTGCAGGATTTCCCGCTGGGTTGCCGCGGCCCGTGCCAGGCGCGGCCCGGCGGCGTCGCCGTCAGAGCCAGAGTCGTCTTCAGCGCCAGCGCCGCCGGTGTCGACCGCGAGGTGCAGATAGAACGGAAGCCCAGCGCTCGCCGCCGCCAGCCGCTGCCGTTCGCCTTCCTCGGCGATCCCGGATGAGCCGAGGAGCGCCAGGCGCGCCTCCATCGGCAGCCCGTCGATGGAACGGGTACGGATGAGTCCGCGCCAGTCGGCGTCGTACACGTCCCAGCGCAGCGGCTCCCTTCCCGCGATCACGACCAGCCCGCGGTCGAGCTGAGCGATCAGGTCCCGCAGCCAGACGTCCGCGAGCTGGGTGCGCCCCGAGCGCGTCGGTTCCGGGACCAACGCCTCGTAGGTGTCGATCGTCAGCACATAGGGACGGGTCTGCGAGGCGGCCCGCAGATCCTCGGCGAACAGGAAGGTCACGGCGTCGACGACCTCGGCATTCGGAAGGTCGTCCAGCGATGACAAGGTTTCGTCATGGCGGATGCGGGACCGGCGGCGGGCATCGGTCGCCACCTTCTCAGCGGCCTTGAGAAGACCGAGCGCCGTGCCGAACACCGGTAGCCCGGCCACCGAGTCGACGATCTCCGTGAGGATCCCGCTCTCCTCGACGAACGGCAACGTCTCCCGACTGATCCGCAGGTGCGGGTGAATTCGCTGCCACAACACCGCGTAGGCAAGGTCGAACCGGTCGAACCGCACACCCTGTCCGCCCAACTCGGCGCGCAGCACCGCGAGAGCGTCCTCCTGCTGCCGCATCGCCGGCACCTGAAGATCCAACGACGCCGTCCGCCAACCTTCCGGCGCCCGAACCCGCAACTCCCGCAGCAGCCGCGACTTCCCAATCCCTCCGACGCCCGTCACGTTCAACACCCGCGGGGACGAGGCTCTGCCGGCGAGTGCGTCCCGAACCCGGCCGATCTCCTCCGCGAACGCCCGCAGCAGCGGTTCCCGATCCACGAACTCCCGCTGCAACGCCGCAACCCGACGAAACCGCGGCCTGATCGCCATACCCCAACCTCCGGCAGTCCGACCGCCCCCGGTCGTCAGCGTGACCCGACGATCGCCCTCCGCATCGAACCACGCCGGCGCGCCTTTCTCGGATCAAAACGTTCAACTCGTCTCTCGTGGGCCGTGGCTGAGCGCGCGGTGCGCACGGTGCTGGCGGGCCACACTGAGATCGTCTTCCACTGCGCCTTCTCACCGGACGGCGCTACGCCGACTCGTCAGGATGGGGACCATGTGGTTGCCGTTGCCGATGGGGGAGAGGTTGCGGGCCGAGTTGGGTTCACCTCAGCGGCCTCGCCGGCTGGGTAGTAGTCCGCGGTCACGGGTATGGCGGGTGGAGCTGTCCGGCACTCCCGCGGTGGTCAAGCAGCTCATCGACGGGCCGGGGGCCACCGAGAGGTATGCCCGCGAGGTGGCCGCGTTGACGCTCGCGTCCCGCGTTGACCCGCCCGTGGTGCCGTTGCTCCTCGGTACCGATCCGGACCAACGGGTCCTGGTTCTGGAATATCTGGAGCATCAGCGGCCGCGTGAAGACTGGGTGGTCGCCTACGCCGAGGCGCTGGCTCGGCTCCACGGTTCCACAGGAGTCGAGGACACGGGTGTCCTACCTGCCTGGTCCGGCCCGACCCAGAACGACGTCGACTCCTTCCTCCGGCTGGCCTACGCACTCGGCGTCGCCGCGCCTCGCGGAGTAGGCGCCGAACTGGACGACCTCGTGAGCCGCCTGGCCCGCTCATCGGACAGTGCCCTGCTGCACGGCGATCCGTGCCCGGGTAACGATCTGCACACCGACGGCGGTGTCAGGTTCATCGATTTCGAACAGGCGGCGCTGGGCGGCGGGCTCACCGAACTCGCCTACCTGCGCATCGGGTTCCCGACCTGCTGGTGCGTCACCACCCCACCGCGGCCGCTGCTGGAAGCGGCGGAGGCCGCCTACCGCGCGGCATGGTGCCAGGAGACCGGTCTGGATGTCTTTGTCTTAGATCTTGGTTGTGTGGCCTGCGCGTGATCTGTTTCTGATCTTCGCGGTGTGGTGGCGTGATCGGACGGGTCGGGCTGGCCACGGTCGGGGCATGGGTCGATCTCGCCGCTATCCCTCCGATATGTCCGACGCGGAGTGGGCCTACGTCGAGCCGTTGCTGCCCCCGGTCCCGAAGGACGGCCGGCCCGAGAGCCACGACCGGCGCGACATCGTGGACGCGATCCTCTACGTGACCCACAACGGCATCGTGTGGCGGGCGCTGCCGGTGGATTTCCCACCGTGGAAGACGGTCTACGGCTTCTTCGACCGGTGGAAGAAGAAAGGGGTGACGATCAGTGTCCACGACGGGTTACGCGACACGGTCCGCCAGACCGAGCACAGAGCGGCCGAGCCGACCGCCGGTGTGATCGACTCCCAGTCGGTCAAAGGCTCCCAGGTCGTTACCGCCGCCTCTCGCGGCTACGACGCGGGGAAGAAGATCAACGGCCGCAAGCGGTTCATCGTCGTCGACACCCTCGGCCTGCTGCTGGGGGTGCTGATCGTCCCGGCCAGCCGGCAAGACCGGGACGGCGCCCGCCAGCTGCTCATCGATCACTACTTCGCCACCCCCAGCTGCCGGCACCTGTTCGCCGACGGCGGCTTCGCCGGAAAGTTCGTCGACTGGGCCGCCCGCTTCGTGAAGACCACGGTTGAGATCGTCCGGAAGAAAGACGGCCAGAAAGGCTTCCAGGCTCTCCCACGACGCTGGGTCGTGGAACGCACCCTCGCCTGGATCACCGCCCACCGCCGCCTCGCCCGCGACTACGAACGCGACCCTGCAAGCTCCGCCACCTTCATCCACTGGGCGATGATCCGCACCATGGCACGCCGCCTCGCCCGCGGCACCCTGGTCCAACGCTGGACACCCAGACCGACGACCGACCGATAACCCATCAAGATTCAGGACAGGCTCTCAGACGATTTCACCGACGCGTGTGCGGGCTGGCTGCTGCGAGGCGATGCGCTGGTCGAGCGGGCCCAGCGTGGGGCCGTTGACCATCTGGCCAGGATTCCTCGCCGTGACTGGCGCTGGGCACGGCGACGGCGCGCCAGCGGCTCGCCCATCGCCTCGAAATCCTGAGCCGGATGACCACTGACGGTGGCGAGCTGGAAGGACTGGGGCAGCTCGCCGCGGCCATGCGCGACAGCATGCTCATCCGCTGGCCCTCACTGCAACCGCTGCCCGCCCGCCGACCATGAGAGCGTCTCCGGCCGGAAAGGCCAGTGGGCGGCGGCCGGGGCTGCCTGCAGACCTTCCGCGAGGCACTGCTCGGGGTCCTTGACCGCTATCAGCGCCGCACAGTCCGCCTTGCCCACCAGGTCGGCGTGGAGGTAAGCACCGTCAAACTGACACTCCCCGCTCCGTCCACTCTGGGCTGGATGCGTGGTGTCACACTGAGGGGATGGGCGTCGGGGGCGCCGCGCGCGGCGGTGACAGCTGGGATTTCTTCGTTTCCTACACGCAGCCTGACCAGCCGTGGGCGGAGTGGATTTCCTGGGTGCTGGAGGAGGTGCAATTCCGAGTTCTGGTGCAGGCATGGGACTTCCCGCCAGGGTCGAACTGGGTGGAGCAGATGCGCCGCGGTGTGCGTGCGGACCGGACGGTGGTGGTGCTCTCCCATCGCTACCCGGGTTCCCGGTACGGGGCGGCGGAGTGGCGGCAGGCATGGCTGCATGATCCGGCTGGCGATCGGCGGAAGGTACTGGTTGTACGAGTAGAGGACTGCCGACCACCGGACGTCCTTGAGCAGGTCGTGTACATCGATCTGGTGGGACTCGGGCACGAAGAGGCCCGCGACCGGCTGCTGCGGTCGATTGACGCGGCCGTGCACGACCTGAGGTTGAAACCGTCGGAGGAGCCGCCGTTTCCTGGAATGTCTCCGAGGCCTGGCGTCGCGGCGGTGCCGCAAGCCGCTGGGGGAACGCTGGCCCGGCGGCGTCCCTCGGCCGAGCTGCTCCCGGGGCTCCCGGCTCGCTACGTGCCGCGGGACGGCGAGGTGGCCGCGGTGTGCCGGCTACTGACCGATCCTGCAGGGGAAACCACGGTCGGGATCGTCGGGATGGGAGGGGCGGGCAAGTCGACACTCGCCCGCGCCCTGATCCACCAGGAGCAGGTGAAGGCTGCCTTCACGGACGGGATCCTGTGGGTGGATGCCAGCCCGGACATCGACCTGACCACACTGGTGGCTACCGTGCTCTCCGCATTCGGAGATCCCGCGCCGTTGGTTGGCCTCAGTGACGGGATCGCACGGGCTCGGCGGCTGCTGGCCGGGGCGGCGTGCCTGATTGTGGTCGACAATGTGTGGTCCGTGGAGGTGCTCCGCGCCCTCCCCCTGATCGCGCCTGCCCGACTGCTCGTGACCACCCGGAGCCGAGACAGCCTGTTCACCTCCAGCGCGGTCTACCTGGTGGGCGGCGTGGACAATGGCGCGGGCCGGCAGCTGTTAGCCCGCTACGCGGGCTGCCAGCTCGACGAACTTCCGGCCGTCACCGAGGAAATCTTGACGCGTTGTGGCGGGCTGGTTCTTGCATTGGCCCTGGTTGGCGGCATGGTCGGCGAGGGCCGGCCCTGGGTAAACGTTCTCGAACGCCTACGTCGAGCGGATCTAAGCCGGCTGACGGGCCGATTCCCGGACTACCCGTCTACCGACCTCCTCGCCGCTATGGACATCTCCGTGTCCACCCTCGACGACAACGGCCGGGACCGGTTCACCGAGCTTGCGATCTTCCACGGACCCGTTCCCGCTGCCGTGGTGATACGGCTGTGGCAGATCACCGCCGGCTTGGATGACCTCGACGCCGATGACCTTCTCCGGCTCCTCGGCCGCCGCTCCCTCGTCCAGATCGACCCACGCACCGACCAGGTCACCGTGCATGACCTTCTACTCGACTACGCACGCGCCGCCATGCCCACCAGCAATCTCGGCAGGATTCACCTCCTCCTCGCCGACGATCTCCTCACCCGTTGGGGTGGGCTCGGCAAGGGACTGCCCCGGCTACGCGACCCGGCACGGCTCGACGACTTCGACCAGTACGGAACCGATGCCCTCGTGAACCATCTGCTCTCAGCCGATCGCGCCGATCTGGTCGATGAACTTCTGACGGTGGAATGGGACGCCGAACCCGGGCGGGCCCACAACGCCTGGTATACCGTCCACGAAAACCTTGGCCAAACAGACACCTATCTCTCGGACGTACGCGCGGCGTGGCGGCATGCCGCGGATCATTCCCGCCTCGACGGTCTGAATCGGCAGGCATTCTATGCACTCATCATCGGATCGATCAGCAGCATTGCCGCGCGCATGCACCCCGATCTGCTCGTCCGCGCCGTCGCTCTGCGCGTCTGGCCGCTGCCGCGGGCGCTGGCCTACGCGTTGGCCATCCCGATGCCAGAAGGCCGCGCTCAGGCGCTGACCGGACTGATCATCCACCTCGACGCAGAGAAGCGTCGCACGGTGTTGGACCAAGCCCTCGATGCCGCGATCCACATCAGCGAGCCACAGTCGCGGGCGCGGGCACTGGCCAGGCTGGTCACCCATCTCGACGTGGATCGGCGGCGGGCGGTGCTGGACCAGGCACTCGACGCCGCGGACCACATCGACCATCCGGATGACCGAGCGCGCGTGCTGGCCGGCTTGGCCGCGGACCTCGATGCCGATCAAGTCATCCGGGCTCTCGACGCTGCGGCGCGCATCGACGCGTTGGATGCCCGGGTGCGGGCATTGGCCGGGCTGGCGGCTTACCTGGACGCGGCTCAACGCCGCACGGTGCTGGACCAGGCCCTCGACTCCACCACCCGTGTCGTCCAACCACTCACCCGGGCGCGCGCCCTGGCCCTGCTGGCCGCACACCTCGACGAAGACCAGCTCAGCCGGGCGCTTGATGCGGCAGTGCGCGTTGTCTGGCCGACCGCCCGCGCGCATGCACTGGCCGGGCTGGCAGGGCAGCTCAACGCCGATCAGCTCGCCCGGGCGCTGGATGCCGCCATCCGCATTGACGGGCCGGATGCCCGCGCGCGGGCGCTCATCGGGCTGGCACCGCGCCTCGACGCCGTGCAGCGTCATACCGTGATGAACCGGGCTCTCGACGCCGCAGCACGCATCAACCATCCGGACGACCGAGCGCGGGTGCTGGCCGGGCTGGCCGCGCATCTCGCCGGCGACCAGGTTGCCCGGGCGCTCGACACCGCCATCTCCATCGACCGGCCGGAAGCTCGTACTCGTGCGCTCATCGGGCTGGCACCGCACCTCGATGTCGAGCAGCGTGGCATGGTGCTCGATCAGGCTCTCGACGCCGCCATGCACATCAATCGCCCAGGCGACCGTGCGCGGGCGATGGCCGGGCTAGCAGTCCACTTCGACGCCGCGCGGCGTCGCGCGGTGCTGGATCGGGCTCTGGAGGCTGCCAACCACATCAGCCGCCCGGTCGACCGCGCTCGGGAATTGGCCCTGCTGGCCGTGCATCTCGACGCTGACCAGCTTGCCCGGGCGCTCGACACCGCCGTCCGCATCGACCATCCCGACTCTCGGCTCCAGGCGATGGGTGGCCTGGCAGCCCATCTCGACCCTGAGCAGCGTGGCGCGGTGCTGGATCAGGCTCTCGAGGCCATCACCCGTATCGACCACCCCGTCGCCCGGGCGCGGGCGCTTGCCGGTCTGATAACCCTCCTCGGCACCGACCAGCCGGCCCGAGCCCTTGATGCAGCCACCCGGATCAGCAAGTCGGAAGACCGCGCATGGGCACTGGCCCGAGCCCTTGATGCAGCCACCCGAATCAGCAGGTCGGAAGACCGCGCACGGGCGTTGACCGGGCTGGTCGCCCACCTCGACGCCGACCAGATGGCCCGAGTCCTTGAGGCGGTCACCCGCTTCGACTGGCCGGGCGACCGGGCACGAGTGCTGGTCGGGCTGGTCGCCCATTTCGAGGGCGAGAAACGTCGTGTGGTGCTGGAGCAGGTTCTCGCTGCGGCTGTTGGAATTGACCGTCCGGATGCTCGTGCGCATGCGCTGGCCGGGCTGATAGCCCATTTTGAGGGCGATCGGCGTGGTGTGGTGCTGGAGCAGGCCCTCGCCGCTGCCATTCAGATTGACCGCCCAGTCGACCGCGCGCGGCTGCTGGTCGTCCTGGTCGCCCATTTTGAGGGCGATCGGCGTGGTGTGGTGCTGGAGCAGGCCCTCGCTGCGGCTGTTGGAATTGACCGTCCGGACGCTCGTGCGCATGCGCTGGCCGGGCTGATAGCCCATTTTGAGGGCGATCGGCGTCGTGTGGTGCTGGAGCAGGCCCTCGCCGCCGCCATTCAGATTGACCGCTCAGCCGACCGCGCCCGCGCATTGACGGAGCTCGCAGACCACCTTGATACTGCGCAGCTCATCCGGGCGCTCGACCCGTCAACGAATTCTGGTCAGCCAGATGCCCACGCGCAGGTGTTGGTTAAGCTGGTAGCCCAATTCGTCGGCGAACGGCGTCAGATCGTGCTGGGTCGGGCCCGCGAGGCCGCGTCCAACATCACGAGGTCAGACGTCCGTGCACGGACACTGGCCGAGCTTGCGGCCTACTTCGATGGCGAGCAACGCCGCGACATACTGAGCCAAGCCCGCGAGGCCGCGTCCAACATCACGAAGTCAGACGTCCGTGCACGGACACTGGCCGAGCTTGCGGCCCACTTCGATGGCGAGCAACGCCGCGACCTACTGGGCCAGGCTCTCGACGCTGCCACCCACATCAGCTACCCGGCTGCCCGCGCCCGAGCCTTGGCCGAGCTCGCGGCTCACCTTGACGGCGAGGAACGCCGCGCTGTGTTGGACCGGGCTCTCGATTCTGCCACCGACATCACGAAGCTACCCGTCCGTGCACGGACACTGACCGAGCTTGCGGCCCACTTCGACGGCGAGCAACGCCGCGACGTGCTGGATCAGGCTCTTGATGCTGCCACCCACATCGGCCAGCCTGACGGCCATGCGCGGGCCCTGACTGAGCTCGCCCCGCATCTCGATGCCGAGCGAGGCGCTGTCGCCGTAGGAGAGGCTCTGGCAGCCATGGCTGTACTTGGCAGGCCGAGCGTTGTAGAGGTCCTAAACAACGTCCTGCTGGCTGGTCGCGACTGGATATCGCCGGGCCGACTGGCGAGGCTGTTGTCGAATGCTCAACGCTGGTGGCCGTGAGACTCGGACCGGTTGAGAAGGCATTGGGTCAATTGACCAGGAGCTGGTGGATGCGGCGGAAGGCGAGTTCGACCAAGGTCACGTCCAGCGGCGTGGTGTACGGAAGGTGACTCCGCGTGATC